>NZ_CP101323.1:0-2400000 GCF_024300825.1 Natronomonas gomsonensis
GTGCAGCCGACGACGGCAGAAACATGGCTGCAAGCCTTCGCCGTCTGGTGGAATTCACTTAACTAAACACGATGGTGTCGGACGGTCGTCAGACGAGAACTGACACGTCGTGAGTACACCCTCACCGCTTCGCTCCAAGTGTTGGCTCCGTTGACTCCTTGGACTGCTAGTATGGGGTTGAACGGCCAGTATACGATCCATCTCTGTAGTTCGGTACTGTGGAAAGGTCGCGGCGTGACGATGTTCGTCTTGCTACAACTATTTAAATTGTCGAAGGATTGGACTATCCGATGCCCTCCAGAATCAAAGACGTTGTTTTCAGCGAACCATTCGGAAGGCGCCAAGCGTTCGTGATGTTCGCTGGCGCACTCGCCATACTGAGTATCTACGTCTACTATGGTGTTCTCCGCGATGGGTCCTCCATCAGTTCGCTTATCATGGCGGTTGGATTCGCTCTGTCCGGATCCGCTGAAGCCCTTCCAACGGAGCGTCGACGGATAGCAGGTGGTTTGCGTGTCACCGCGATTCTGTTGTTGGTCGTTCTACTCGGCCTCACTATCTTCGCCCCTGAGATCATCCTCGGGCCACGGTAGGAGTGCCGTGTTCGATCCGCCTACGACCACATCGAAACGGTCGGTCGAGCGACCATCCCGAGCGCGATCACGTTGGTGAGCGGACGGGCCGCCGTCCCGTTCGAACTCGGCAGGGGTGTCTCCGACGCCGTGTATCGCTGTTCGCTCCGGCCGTCGGTGAGGTACTCCTCGTCATCGGGTCGGCGGTGATTCTCCTGTGGGAGGGACCGATTGACGAGTCAAGTGTTCCGAACCGAACAGAAGGCTTTTTCCAGACCGTGACGCACCAATTGCCCATGAGTAAGGCCTCCCCGTCCGACTCGTCCTCCAAGTACGACATCTCGACGGTCGACCTCGACGACGACCGCTACGAGGTCAAACAGTCGATGATTCGGAACAAGTACGTCGTCCGCGACAGCACTGACAACGTCGTCCTCCGCGGCAAGCAGAAGATGTTCAAACTGAAAGAGGAGTTCCCCTTCGTCACCGGCGACGACGAAGACGCTTTCAGCGTAAAGGCCGGCGGTATCATGGATATCGCGGGTAACTACACCATCACGGACTCCGGAACTGGTGAGGATGTCGTCGTCCTCGATGAGGACTACTCGCTGTTCGTCGAGAACTGGACGATTCGGGACCCCGATACGGGGGAGGCGTTGGCGACTATCAAATCGAAGAACAAACTGCTATCGGCGCTTCGGCACCTCTTTTCGGCTGCAAACCTCGTCCCGAACAAGTACGAGATCTTCGACGCCAACGGCGGCCACGTCGGCGACATTGAGGGCAAGTTCTCGATGCGGGACGCCTACACCGTGACTATCGACGACGCCAGCGACGTACCGAAGGAAGCGGTCATCGCCGCTGCGTGTATCCTTGACGCACTGGAGAACAAGTGAGGGTGGCCGTAACTGGCCAGTAACTCCGAATTAGCTCACAATTTTGAGCACCACCAAGGCCAACACTTCCACGAGAAGGGTGTTGATTTTCGCCTGTTCGACAATCGGCCGGAAAGCCAAAAGCCGGCTACTCCGGGTCAGCGCCCCGCCTGTCGCCATTCCCTCCGGAGCTGAACAGTCCATCGACGACAGTCTCGATTAACGCCGCGTCGGCAATCGTCGGGTCGATTGACTCACTGGTGTCAGCCACGACCTCTTTCGATCGGGTGGTGAAGATAAGCGATGTAAACATATCTCGGACGAGCGCGGGGTCGTTGAACCTGAACGTGTCCAATTGGACCCATTCTTCGACGTATCCTAACCCGTCGTCAGCCGTTTCAGCCGTCAATTGCTCGCGCTCGTCTGCAGAGAGTTGGTCAGTTAGTGTCTGTAGTTCGTTCCCGACGACCAACCGAGAAATCAAGGGGTCGTCTTGGACCTCGCTGAACATGGTCTGTAGCATCATCCGGGCTTCCTCGCGTGGCGTCGCCGCGTCGGCAACGGCCGCGTCGACCCGTTCGACGAGTTGTTCGCGCTTGTTTGCCAACACTTCGACGTACAGCATCTCTTTTGAGTCGTAGTACTGGTAGAACGTGCTCGTGCCGATGCCGACCTCCTCGGTGATGTCCTTGATACGCGTGCGCTCAAGACCGAATTTGGTGAATAGCTCAGTCCCGGCCTCGATCAGCTCCGCTTGAATCCGGCGGCGGTCATCCTCACTGAACCGGCTCATCGTCTGTGGCGATGCGTCGATTCGGAATAACAGTCATGAATCTTCATAGTGGCCCTATGAACCCAAGAACGAAAACATTATCTGTTTTTGAATTCCTCAATCTAGTGTGAAGCGACCCCGATCCAGTTCCAATTATTTTCCGGCAGTACGACCGAAATCGGTCCGAAACGCCTCTCAGCGGTCTGTTGATAGGTTCTGCAGCGTTACCCCTCTGGCTGCTCATGTTCCCGTGAGGGCTGACGCGTGAAGGACCGCATCCTGTTGACGGTACTCGTCGTCGCCGTCGTGACATCCGGCACCGTCGCAGTCGTTGGGGGCCCAGTTGGTGGAGCCGATGCGGCAACCGCCAGCGCAACCACCGCAGACACGACGTTTACACAACAGCAAAGCGCTCAGATTCGGGGGTCGCCGGATCTCGATGCGAACGTTCCGAGTCCAACAC
Organism: Natronomonas gomsonensis; assembly: GCF_024300825.1. NCBI lineage: Archaea > Methanobacteriati > Methanobacteriota > Halobacteria > Halobacteriales > Natronomonadaceae > Natronomonas > Natronomonas gomsonensis. The sequence continues at coordinate 2,683 of NZ_CP101323.1, forward strand.
TGACCCCAGGCGAAGTCAACCAAGTTACCGTACAGATCTCCAATGAAGGAGATGTTTCCTACGGTCCACCCAGCCTTCGTAGCGTCGTGACAACTGCACGTAATGTTCACATCGAAGGGGAAGCCGACAGCCCTCTCACGGTCGAATCTGGTGAGGTCGCGATCGGGAGTGTCACCGAGTCCCGTCCCAGCGAGGTGACGCTTGCTATTAGCGTCCCGGAGGAAATCGAGCCCGGTGAATACGACCTCGATCTCGACATCGAATACTCGTATACCATCCAACAGACCGATACGCACACTCAAGATCGTAATCGGTTCCGTGATCTCTCGGTCGAGTTGGAGGTGTCCGAGGACGCCCGCTTCGAGATCGTTGAGGCAACGACGGACGCCCAAGTCGGCGACACGGGCACACTCGAAGCTACAATCAAGAACACGGGCTCGGAAACCGCCCGTGACATCAACGTCGGCCTCGAATCTTTGAGCACCGGCCTCAGCTTTGGCAGCGGCATCGCGAGTGACTCGTCTCGTCTCGGCGAACTTGACCCCGGCGAAACTGGCACGGTCACCTATGACGTTGGCTTTGCTCCCAACACGCCCATTCGCGAGTACGTCCTTGACGGGACCGTGAGCTTCGAGACGCCGGACGGGTACCAACGCGTCGACGACGGGCCGACGACAAGTGTCAGTCCGGTCGCAGAACAGCGATTCTCGATTGGTGATATCGAGTCCGACCTCTACGTCGGCGAGGCCGGTAACATACACGGCACCGTGACCAACGAGGGCCCGTTGAACGCTCGCAACGTCGTTGTCAAATACGCAGGGGAATCGCCGAATATCGTCCCACTAGAGGATTCGGTGGCTGTCGGGACGCTTGAAGCCGGTGAATCCGGCGAGTTCCGACTGCCTATCGAGGTGAGTAGCGAGGCGGAAGCGATTACCCGTTCGGCAAATATCGTCGTTCAGTACCGTGACGAGGACTTCGACGCCAAGACGTATCGAGAACTCGAACTCCTGTTCGATGTCGACCCTAAACGCGACCGCTTCGATGTCGCGGTCACAAACCGCACAATCGAGACTGGCGGCACGCGGACGCTTTCGGTCGACGTAACGAACAACCTCAACGAGACGGTGAGCGATGTCGAGGCGCGGATGTTCGCCGATGACCCGATGAGTACGGGGAACACCGACACTGGCTACGTCCAGTCTATCGACCCCGGTGAGACGGTCACGATGCAGTTCGACCTGGCTGCGAGTGGATCGGCCACACCCGGTAGCACCTACCCCATCTCCTTCGATTTCCGATTTGACGACTCCGACGGCGACAGCCAGCTATCCAACACGATTCGCGCTCCGGTCGACGTCACCGAGAGTACCGACGACGGGTTCTCCCTGCCGTTCATCGGCGGATTGCTTCTGATCGCTCTCGCCGCCGTCGGCGGCGTTGTCTGGTACCGGAGGCAGTAGCTGATGAGCCTCGGCGAGCGAATCGAAGCGGCGATGCGACGGCTCAACGGCGTCATCGTCGACCATCCACGTCAGGTCATCGCCGTGTTCCTCGTCATGACTGTCGTGTTCACTGCGGGCATCGGACTCGTCACCACCGACACGGAGGCGACCGATTCGTTCACAGAGGGCCTCGAAGAACAGGAGGCACTCGACGCGGTCAACGCGGAGTTCGAAGACCCCTTCGCAGCCGACAGTGAATCGACACAGCTCATTCACACGGGTGGGAACGTCCTCACGAAAGAGGCGTTGGTCCGGGACCTCCGCGTACTCGAACGCATCGAGTCTCGGTCCGACCTCCGGCTGGAGACGGCAAACGGGCCGGCCACGGTCGTCGCACAGACGCTTGACCCCTCGGCAACGTCGATTAGCGACCAGCGACGCGTCGTTGAATCAGCGACGAACACCGAAATCAGAGCGACCGTCCGCGAACTCCAGGACAACCAACGATTCAGCCGGAGCCTCTCGACTGACTTTAACCCGACGAGCGCCTCCGCGTCGGCCTCGATTACGGTCGTCTCTCACGATGTCCCGGCCGGGTTTACCTCGAATGACCTCACCGCAATCCAAACCGAGATCCGAACGATTGCCGAGGAACAACCGGGTGACATCCGAGCGTTCGGATCCGGAATAACAAGCGCCGAGACAGCGCAAGTCATCGGTGACTCACTGACGATCGTCATGCCGGTCGTCGTCGTTCTGTTGTTGCTGTTCTTGATCGTTGCCTATCGCGATCCGATAGACCTCTCACTCGGACTGTTGTCTCTGCTGATGACCGTTATCTGGACGTTCGGGTTCCTCGGGTACTCGGGGATTCCGTTCAACCAGCAGATGATTTCGGTCCCCGTTCTCCTGCTCGCTGTCGGGGTTGACTTCGGGATTCATATCATCAACCGCTACCGCGAGGAGACCGTCAAGGGGTACAGCCCCATCGAGGCGATGCGGACCGCGAACAACCAACTCATCATCGCGTTCGTCATCGTCACGGTCACCACTGTCTTCGGGTTCGGTGCGAACATCATCTCCGATCTCGCGCCGATTCGAAACTTAGGCCTCGCTTCATCGGTTGGAATCATCTTTACGTTCCTCATCTTCGGGATTTTCCTCCCGGCGGCGAAACTCGAAGTCGACAGCTTCCGCGACCGATACGGTCTTCCGGAGTTCAATTCGAAGCCGATTTCCTCGGAGGATTCGGCGCTGGGCAAACTCCTCTCGTTCCCGGCACGAGCCAGTCAGTACGCGCCAGTCGTCTTCGTCATCGTACTGTTGCTGTCTGGCGGTGTCGCAGCCGCATACGGCAGCAGCGTGGACACCTCCTTCGAGACGGAGGACTTCCTTCCACCAGAGGAACAACCCGACTACGTGACGGCACTGCCGGAGCCCTTTGCACCCGGGGAGTACACCACCGCGGCAACGATTAACCTACTCGAAGACCGCTTCGCCACGAGTCAAGACCAGTCGGTGAAGTTATACGTCGAGGGTAACTTCGAAGAGGACCACGCCTTAACAGCACTGGCGGAACCGAATTCGAATCCGCCCGATTCGCTCGCAGTCGGCGACGGTGGGGCGGCACGGCCCCAGAGCATCGTGACCGTCATCCAATCGTACGCCGACCAAAATCCGCGGTTTGGGGCCCTCGTCGCCCGCAATGACCGCAACGGCGACGGGATTCCCGAGCACAACCTCGATCGCATATACGACGAGCTGTTCGCTTCACCTGCTGGTGACCGGGCCGCACAGTATCTCACCCCCGACCGCGGGAGTGCACAGGTTTCCTACGCCATCAAGTCCGACGCCACTCAGGCTGAAGCCGCTGTCGACGCACGGTCGTTCGCCGACGACTTTCGGTTCGACGCGACGGCAACCGGCCAACTCCTCGTTTTCGATGCGGTGACGGATGTCATCTTCCAATCGGCGATTCAGGGGATGCTCCTTGCCGTCGGACTGACGGCCCTGTTTCTCGTCATCGCCTACGCGGTGTTGGAACGCAAACCGATGTTGGGAATCGTCAACGTCTTCCCGATACTGATAGCAATCGCGTTCCTTATCGGGACGATGCGGTTCCTTGGGATGTCACTCAACGCCTTGACCGCGACGATCCTCTCGATCTCCATCGGGCTGGGAATCGCATACTCGGTCCACGCGACCCACCGGTTTATTGACGAATTCAACGAGAGTTCGGACGCCTACGACGCGATGCTTTCGACGCTGACCGGTACAGGTGGTGCACTCCTCGGGAGCATGCTTACCACGTCGCTCGGGACTGGTGCGTTGGCCCTCGCCATCACGCCAGTTCTCGGCGACTTCGGCCTCTTGATGGCATTGAGCGTCCTCTACTCGTTCGTGTTCACCGTCGTCGCCCTCCCGCCAGCGGTGTTGCTCTGGGAGCGGTATCGCGGTCTCTGGTCTACTCCAGGTACCTCGACGACAGCTTGATTGGTCGCTCCCTCAGGTGACCAATCCGCTTGTTCGCTCCCCCTGATGTCGACTTTCGGCCGACTCGATGGCAGGCCGTTATGTGGCCGCCTGCATCCTCGACGCCCTGGAGAACAAGTGAGCAGATCAAGCAAATACTAGCTGATTCGGCGTATTCGAGGTGGAGGCTGGAAACTACTGATACTGACATAATATGCCTCGCCAAGGCAGGGTGCACCGGAAGGACACCCTTCTGATACCACTCGTTGGGGGTACCGAGTAAGATATTTGTGTTTGTGCACACAAACACAATATATGGGGACGAAAACGATTGGGCTTCGAGACGAGGTGTATGCGCAGTTGAAAGCCCGAAAACGGGAAGATGAGAGTTTTAGCGATTTAGTAACTCGACTCTTAGAAGAGGCCGCCGTGGATTGGCGCGATAGCTTCGGGACGCTCTCGGAGGCCGAGGCCGACGAACTCGAAGCACTCGCCGACCGCTCCCGTGAGCAGATGAGCACGGGCATGGCCGACCGACAACAGGAGGCGCTCGAGGCTCTGGCAGGGGACGACGATGAAACTGCTTGATACGACGTTTCTCATCCACCATTGGGCCGGTCGAGACGCAGTTGCAGACTACTTGGAACGGCACGAAGAGTGTGACTTTGTGACGACGACATTGAACATCAAGGAGATTGCTGTCGGCCGAGAATTACAAGGCAGGTTGGACCCTTTCGAAATCAAATCACAGTTCGCGTGGGTACGAACTATCTCGTTCCAACTGGAGCATGCGATTCTCGCAGGTGAATTAGAAGCTGCCCTACACCGTGACGAGCAAATCAATCTGGATAAAATCAATTCCCTCGCTGGTGATGTCCTGATTGCCGCCGTTGCAAAAGCAACCGGGGCGACGGTCGTCACGCGGAACAGAGACGACTTCGAGTTGCTCGATGGCGTCTCCGTTGAGTCATACTAACCGATTCTCGCTCGCTATCGTCCGCGGTAATTGCGAACGAAAACCATCCAGTCGGGTAGAAGGCATTCTTAGGAGAGTTCCGCCATTCGCCCATCGCAGCGGCCTTCTTTCCGTACGACATCTCCACATCCGACCTCAATGACAATGACTACGTGGTCGAACAGTCGGCGCTTCGGCACCTCTTTTCGGCTGCGAACCTCGTCCCGACCAAATACGAAATCTTCGACGCCGACGGCGGCCACGTCGGCGACATCGAGGGCAAGTTCTCCATGCGGGACGCCTACACCGTGACTATCGACGACGCCAGCGACGTGCCGAAGGAAGCCGTCATCGCTGCGGCGTGTATCCTTGACGCACTGGAGAACAAGTAATCAGGGCGAGCAGTTACCGAAGTGGGAGGAGAAAGCACAGCCCATCAGAGTGGATGATTCCGACAGCCAGTGATACAATTCGTTGTCTCGTCGCCACTCATGGCGACTCGACCAGAGAAAGGATGTCTGGGGCTTTGTACACTTTGTTCCGCTCTTTGTCAGTTAGTTCTACGATGATTCCTTCGCCGGTGAGTTTCTCAATCGCGTCGTAGACCGCCTGTCGTGAGCGGCCGGTTGCGTCGATTGCTCGTGGAGCTTTGAGATACGACTCTTCGAAGAGATGGTCGATGACATCCCGGACTGCTGGACTGTTCGGGAAACGACTTCGGTAGTCCGATCGGAGTGACACGAGTTCGATGCCACACTGATAGGCATCGATCGCCTGTTCGGCTATCGCGTTCAGGACAAACGTAATCCACGATTCCCACTCGCCGTGTTGGCTCACCGCGAGAAGGCGGTCAAAGTACTCTGTCCGGTAGTGGTTGAAATACGCTGAGAGGTACAGATACGGCTCAGAGAGGAGGTTCGCCTGATACAGTTGCAACATAATGAGAAGGCGTCCAAGCCGACCATTGCCATCTCGGAATGGATGAATTGTCTCGAACTGATAGTGTGTGATCGCGATATCAATTAGCGGCGGGTAACTCCCGTTTCTGATGTACGAGAGCAACTGATCGAGGAGGAGTGCGACACTGTTTGGATTTGCCGGGACGAATCGAGCGTTCTTGATGTTGTTATCAGGCCCGATCATGACCGGGATATCGTCTCGAATGTGTCCCGGACGCTTGTTCTCGCCACGGACGTCGATTAGCAATGATTCGTGGAGGTCACAGAGGAGTTCCTGATCGATTTGTCTGCCCGCATCCAGAGCATTGAACCCCGTCCGAATCGCCTCGACGTAATTATACGCTTCCCGGATATCCCGAAGATTCGCCGCTGAGCGCTCTGGATCGTCGTCGAGATTGTGAAGAACAATATCGGAAACTGTTACATCAGTCCCTTCGATTTGCGAGCTCATCGCCGCCTCACGGACAACAAACGGAGCGATGAGAAGGTTTTCGTTCTCAATGTCGTCGTGGAGTGTCGAGAGTTGTCCGAGCGCGTAACGTGCATCCCCGTAGGCACGGAGGATATCGTCAGTGTATGACAGTTCCGGTGGAAGTCCAGCAGGCTGATAGCATGGAATCCCCTCGTATGGTTCGATCCATCCTGGCCCGTCTTCAAAATCAGCAGGATTCATTTGACTAAGCGATTGTTGCCACACTCCTAAATCTGACGAATACCATTTCAGATGATTAGTGAGGTGGATATGGGCTTATTAATCAGCCTAAATCGATATCCATTGACTTAACCCTTGAGTTCGCGACCAGTATTCAATTCCGATTCGACTGGACTCAGGAATCAATCACTGATGTCAACGACGACGGTGAACAACTACGACTACGGGCTCTACCTTTGACAGCGCGAGAGTCCCGCCGTTCAAGGCGGGCGTAAATCGCGTCCGCCCGGGTAATGGACTGCCAATGTACTGCTGATATTGAGTCTCCAACAGTCTGGACCACTTCCACTTTCACTGTGGATGGATGACCTTGATTTTCCATCGACGCGTCTGCGCAAATGGCAGATGAAGCGATCCAACACGTTCGCCGTGCGACCGCTCTCCGAGGATGGAGAGCAACTGCTACGAGACCTGTTGGACGCTTCTGCCGCTCTTTGGAACGAAGTCAACTACGAACGCCTCCTGCGGTATAACGGCGAGGACGGTTTCGACGGCGACGTCTGGGACGCCGATACTGGCCGACTCGAAGGCCAGTACAAAGGCGTTCTCGGTGCGTCCAATGCTCAACAGATGATACGGAAGAACAGCGAAGCGTGGCGGGCGTTCTTCCGACTGAAAGAGCAGTATCACGATGAGTCGAACACGTCGGTCATGGAACACCCCGAACCGCCGGGATTCCGTGGTAACAAAAAAGAAGGGCGAACACTCAAGGGCATCATTCGCAACGACGCATACACTGTTGAGTGGGGCGAGCGGTCCCGACTTGAGATACTGGTCGGGAGCGAGTTGAAAGACAGATACGGCCATACCGGGCGTCTCCGGATGGAAATCGCTGGCGAGCCAAGTTGGCCCGATTACGAGAAACAGGGTCGGTTAGACCTGTGGTACGATGAGACTGATTGCACTTTCCGAGCTTCGCAACCCGTGACTCTTACTGATGCACGGGCAACTCCACTGGCCGACGAGACGGCCGCTCTGGATATTGGTGCGAACAATCTCGTCGCCTGTACCACCACGACCGGCGACCAATACCTGTACAAAGGTCGGGACCTGTTTAACCGCTTCCGTGAGACAACACGAGAAATCGCCCGGTTACAGTCCAAGCTACAGGAAGGCCAATACAGTAGCGAGCGTATCCGGCGGCTGTACCGGAAACGGACTCGCCGCCGCGACCACGCTCAGGAAGCGTTGTGTCGTGACCTAATCGAACGGCTGTACGAGGACGGCGTAGACACGGTGTATATCGGTGGACTGACCGACGTGCTGGACACGCATTGGTCGGTCGAAACCAACGCCAAGACCCACAACTTCTGGGCGTTCAAGCAGTTTACTGAGCGGCTGGCATATACTGCTGAGGAATACGGTATCTCGGTGGAAGTCCGGTCGGAAGTGTGGACAAGCCAGGAGTGCCCGCAGTGCGGTTCAACAGACCGAACGAAACGACATCAGGACACACTAACGTGTCCGTGTGGCTTCGAGGGTCACGCCGACCTCAGAGCGTCAGAGACGTTCTTGAAGCGGCACACAGAGAAGGCAGTCAGGCCGATGGCACGGCCCGTGCGGTTCGAGTGGGACGACCACACCTGGTCGGGGACACCACACCCTCACGAAAGTCCCAAAGAACAGCGCACAGACCCGAGTACCGTCCACCGTAACGGGAATGTTGCCTCCGGCGAGTCGTAGACCGGCTGAAACTCCCACGGAGGAAAACCCGGTGTAAACGCCGGGGAGGATGTCATACGTATCTCGCCATCTTCGGCGTCGGCGCCCTCGGTGCGGCGATTATCGGCACGGTGCGCACCTACGGGTCGATGTCGACGGTGTTTCTCGCCTTGGCCGCCTTCTCGACGCTCGCGGGGACGTTCGCAGTGCTACTCGTGACGCGAGACTGAAAATTACGTTTAATCACAACAAAATTTTATGTAGTCGTGATTTGTGATATCGTTCGTCATGGGGGATGAATTCACAGTTAGCGGTCGTGTAACCTACGGGGATGGCGTCGCTGCGGTTGGGTTGACGGCGATGGCGGTCGATGCCGACAGCAGTCCGGACGACCCACTGGGTGCGATGGCGGTTCGGCCGGATGGCTCCTTCGAACTCTCGGCGAGTCAAGCGGACCTCGGCGAGCCACAGGAGGGCACACCCGAGACGCATCTGTACCTGTTCCGCGACGGGTCGCTACTCCACCACCAGGAAGTCGACGCCAATCCGACGGCGACCGTAGAAATCACGGTCGACCGGCCCACCGAGCCATCGATGGACGATATGGTGGACGCCATGTGCAACATGCACCACGGAATGTCCGACCAACGCGGGATGAACAACACCCCGCGTGACCCGTTCCACCCCGGCCACGGCCGGTTCGGACGGATGTTCCCGTATCTGGAAGCGGCCGACCACGACGTGACGTTCCTCCAAGAGCTCGGGAAGCCGGGTAGGCCACTTGATGAAACAACGCACGACCGCTCGGTCGGTGAGTCGTCCGTGCCGGCTGGGTTCGCCATCCTCGGGCAGTTCATCGACCACGACATCACGCTGGACCCGCTATCGAGTCTCGCCCAGCGAAACGACCCTGACGCGCTTCGGAACTTCCGGACGCCACATCTCGATCTCGATTCCGTCTACGGGTCCGGCCCCGAGACATCGCCGTATCTCTATGAGTCACCATTGCAGGGCGGCAACCACGAACGCCTGCTGGTCGCTACGGATGGCCGGCCGGACGTGCCACGCAACAGCGAAGCCGTCGCCCTCATCGGCGACCACCGCAACGACGAGAACCACCTCATCTCGCAGTTCCAGTATGCGATGCTGGAGTTCCACAACGCCATCATCGAGTGGATCGGCGAGGACTGCAAGGACGCCTTCGAGCACGCCAACCAACTGGCGCGGTGGCACTACCACTGGATCGTCCTCGAGGAGTTCCTCCCGACGGTCTGTGACCCGGACGTCGTCGACGATGTCCGCGAGGAGCGCCACCACTACACCATCGGTCAGAGCACGGAACCGTACCTGCCGATCGAGTTTGCCGGTGCCGCCTACCGGTACGGTCACAGCCAGATACGCGAACAGTACCAGGTCAACGAGAACACGGAGAAGGCGCTCTTCGGCCACGGTGACGACGCCTTCGGGATGGGGTTCGAAGCCCCATCGGCGGAGGACGCCGTCGACTGGCGGTATCTGTTCGACCTCAAAGACCCTGCGGTCACCCCCCAGCGAGCCAGAGCCACCGACTCACTCATGTCGCCGGACCTGCTGGACCTCCCCTTCATCGACAGCGGCGACTGGCGTGCCTCGCTTGCCTCTCGCAATCTCGTCCGCGGCTATCGCCTCGGCCTGCCAAGTGGGCAAGCGATCGCCCGCGCGATGGGGCTGGACCCGCTGTCGAACGCTGAACTTGGGTTCGACGAGATTCTCGATGCCCACGACCAACACCCCGACACGGAAGCGCCGCTGTGGTACTACGTGTTGGCGGAGGCACGCGTGGCCAGCGGCGGCGACCACCTCGGGCCCGTGGGAAGCCGCATCGTCGCCGAGACGCTCGTCGGACTCATCGAATCCGACCCGAGTTCGTTCCTGACCGTCCAGCCCGGCTGGACGCCCTCGCTGCCGGCGCCGAACAGCGGTCACGACGACTTCTCGGTGGCCGACCTCCTCGAGTTCGCGCTTGGCGAGGAGTGAACCCCCCGCTGTTGGGCGGTCGGATGTATTCGGAGAGTTCGCTTCGATACGTCGCCACCACTAGCTGGTATGGGATGTTTTCGTTTAGATATATATCTCCTGCGGTGGCCGCCCTGGTGGATTGACGAGTGGAGAGACACTGTGGCTGCCAGGGGATCGACCCATGCCGATTCGTTATGGGTTTCTACACAGTGATGTGAGAAAAGGCTTAGATATACACGTATAATGCCCCAATACATGGGAACGACAGCTGATGAACCGGGGCGAATCTATCCTCGACAGTCCACGTTCGGTTGGTTCCCGTGGCGTTCGCGTCCGCGGTTGCCTCGTGGGTTACCGTTGCCGTCTCGCCCGACGAGAGATAGACTGTCTCGTTGGCGACATGGGTCGTGTTGTTCGTAGTCTCGCCGGCAGTGAATAACACGGTAGCATAGTCCGAGTGGTTGCCGGTGTTCTCGACGGTCGCCGACACCTCGTAGCTCTCGTCGGGCATGACGACCGACCGTTTGACTGCCCCTCGCTGACGGCGACGTTCTCATCGGCCGACTGTCGCTCTTCGACCGTCACGTGGTCGAGGAAGCGGTGGTTGATCCGAATCGAGTGCCGATCGACCTCCGCGTACGAAATCGGTGCGCTGAACGTGTGGGTTTCCCCGGGTTCGATATCGACCCGCTCGCTGTAGAGGCTCGGGTCCATATCGGTAATCAGCGCGTGGTACGTGCCGCCGGCCGACCCTTCGTTCTTGACAACGACTTCGGCCGTGAACGTCTCGTCTGTGTAGACCGTCGTGTTGCTGAGGGATTTTTCTATTACCTCAAAGTCCAGAGATGAGTATCGAGCCGTCTGCCGTTCGGGCTCACTAATGGCTTCCTCTTCGATGACTGCCGCAACGTCCGTGAACGACTCCGTCTCGAAGTTCGACCAGTGGCCGCAGTCGACCTCCCTGGTGTAGGTGTTGAGGTCGTTGTAATCACGGTCGCTGTCCGGCGAGAACGACACGAGGCACGCGTTTTCGTCGTCAATGCGCTGGAGAGCGCGCTCCTTTACTCTGATGCCGCGCTGGCTTCTTTGCTTTCAGCTTTGGCGTCGTAGCCGTCCTGCAGCCGTCTTTCGGCCTCCTTGCGGTCCTCGGGATAGCCGATGTCCATCCGCCAGCCGTCAAGCCGAATGGCGTCGATGGTCCGGCCACTCTGCAGGAGGAGGTTAATCGCGTCGGTGATCTCGTACTCGCCGCGGTTGGAGGGTTGGACGAGATGGCACGCGTGGAAGATGGCTGGGGTGAATGTGTAGAACCCAGTCATCACTAGATTCGTCGGCGGGTCGTCGGGTTTCTCGACGACTTTCGTAATCTCGCCGTAGTCGTTCGTATCACAAACGCCGTAGCGAGAGGCCTCCTCGTAAGGCACCTCTTCGACAAGGAAGGCAGCATCGGCGCGGTCCTCGCGCTGGCGCCGGACGACGTCATCGAGGTTCGCCTCGAAGATGTTGTCGCCCAGAATGAGCATGAAGTCGTCATCGACGTGGTCTTCGACGGTGAGAACTGCGTGAGCGAGCCCCTTCGGTTCGCGTTGGTGGGTGTAGGTGATAGGGGTGCCCTCGTATTCGTCGCCATAGAAGTCGATGATTTTCTCTTTCTTGTAACCGACGACCACGAGGAGTTCGTCGGCACCTAGCTCAACGACGCGATCAAAACAGTGACCCAGAATCGGGCGGCCGTCGACTTCGACGAGTGCCTTCGGCTTGTCTTCGGTGAGCGGCCGCAGTCGGGTCCCCTCACCAGCCGCGAGTACGACAGCTTGCATACTCCTGCGTGGGACACCGCGAAATAAATGCTTTCGGCTATACTCGATAAAAGACGCTGCTAGGGCCAGAGTCTCTACTTTGCCTAAGGCGACCTTTCGGACCACTCCAATTGGCAGGTCTGGGACCGAACAGCGTCTAAGGACCGCCTCGGTAGCCTCGTTAGTGAATTCTCATTCACTAACGACCAGACAGTGATCCCCACCGATTAACTTGAGCAAGACTACGTCATTACGGCAAACATTCACACTAACGGAACTAAGTGGTTATTATCACGAAGGCAACGGTGTCGCTTAGACTTCACTGAGCTCGAACAGTAGTGCGGTACCGACAAGTACGTCGAAATTATCGTCAAGAACTTCGAAGCGAACTTCGAGGACGCTGATGGTGACGAAGTCAACGATGTTGTGTTTGAAGAATGATTCCGAAGATATGTCTACTCTAATTCAAAAATACCTTGAATATTTCGGATGGTTGAGGCCGCAGATGAGACCGGGATTGCTCTCGGGTTGCCGCTGCGCTACTATATCGCCCGGTCAGATTTCGAAACGTTTGTTGCCATCATTAACCTCGCTAGCAGGCACTGATTCCGCATCGCTACGGGTCGGCCGCAGCGAGTGCTCAATGTCAGCCACTGAGTAGCTTGGCGTAGGTGCCTGTTCAGGATATTCCCCACGGGTCGATAGTACTATACCGGTGTGTTTGAGATGGTACTGGCCGGGGTTTCACGTCGTGTTTCTTCCAAGTAACGACCTGTAACTCACCCCACCACACCGGTTGCAATGATTTCTACGTCTCAAGCACCCTTCGTGGACGAAATTCACCAGGTGGCCAACGCAACGGATTCTCTGCTCATCGAGTATGCTGTCAACTAAACTGTGAAGCGAGAGGGTGCTTCAATCCCCTTTTCTGGGTCTACAACGGTAGTTTCGGAACCAATCTATCACCGAAAGATATGGCCAGTCATGTTTCTCAAACACAAAGCATATACCACCTTTGGCATATCAGTATATATAGCCCTACTCCTCGCTAGTCAGCGAGTCCCCCATCGTACGGTAAGGAAAGCTGACACCAACAACAGATCAGAAGATGACAGAAACAAACGGTAAAGCACGCAGTCTTGTGCTGGCCACGTTGATGGTTCTCTCCATAGTTGGAGGGTCCATTGCATTTACAGGAGCTGCAGCTGCAGCACAAGGTGATAATGCAGATAGTATCGACCTGAGCTCAAGTTCGGTATCGAGCAGTTCAGAGCAAGTCTGGGTGAATGTGAGTATTTCCGCCACTGGCAAGGACGTTATCTATGCCACAGACTACAACAATAACGGCGATATTGACGATGGTGAGGTTTTCGCTGTTATCACTGATGGCGGTAGTGCAGACATGGATAACTCCGATGGTGAGGTAGCGATTCAGGTGTCAGCGAACAGCGCAGGATTCCAAGCTACCTCAGCGGATATCCTCGTTGAGGGAGAGGATGGCTCGGATTCAGAGAACGGCGAAGTCGACCTCGCCTATCCGTTCACTGCAGATGCGAGTGCAACCCTCTCGATTACCGGAACCGCTACCCGTGATCAAACTGCGGTCTACAGTGCGCCTGCAACGGTGTTCCTCGGTGAAGAGGGCGTCAACGTTGGGCCTGCGGAAGGAACTGGCGGCTCGGTGACGTTCTCCGGTATCGCAGGCGCTGCTGACGGAGACGTTATTATTGCTGATGACGCAAACAACGTTGATTTCACCAGCAACAACGGCTTCTCGACTGGTGGGTACAGCACTGGCGACCCATCAGACGAAGTCGACTACAGCGTTCGAACGCCGCAGGTTAACAATGTGAGCCTGTATATGGGTGCTGGTAAGCTTGGTGCCGATGTCACGGACGGACTGGTCACCACCGATACCGATACGGTTACGATCAGCCCTCAGTTCAACTTCCAGTCGGCTGACCGACTCGAGATTATAGTCACCGACGGCGACGACCTTGACATCAGTGGGGATACCGTTAGCGGCTCGCCGAACGTCGTTGAGGAGGATGGTGACTACTACTACACGGGGCCCACTGACGGGGAATTCTGGGTTGACATAAGTGATTACGACACCGGTAACTACACCGTTGAAGTTGCTGGTGATGAACTCTCATCGGCCAGTAATGACGCTGACTTCGAGATTACCAATAGCGAAACCACGATCGAGCTTGAACACAATAGCGTCGTCAAGGGCGAGAGCGTTGTCGCGACCGCGACGGGCACGCCCGGCGAAAACGTCATTGTCCGAGTTGATAACGACGCACTCGCAGACACAATGCCCAACGGCTCCGTGGTTAGTGCGGCGGATCTCTACGCCAACACTGGTGATGTCGTCATCCGCGTTCATAATAATATCGCTGATATCACCTACGCGGAACTTTCGTTAGGTGACGATGGTGTGGCGCAGACCCGCATCAAGACGGGTGCGCTTGAGGCTGGCAGCACGGCCACCTTTGAGGTTGCAACATTCCCCGACGCCGACGCTGAAGACGATGTTGATCTTGAGGTTTTCGAACAGAGCATTTCGATTGACGACGCGCGGAAGACGGTTGCTGCTGGGAGTGATTTCACGATGAACGGCACGGCACCGGAGGCAAGTGAAGTCGCTGCCTACGTCAAGATTGACGATACCTGGTATCTGATTCCGGGAAGTACCAACCCTGATACCAGCCTTGACAGTGATGATTACGAGCTTGAACTGACCGCGAGCGACGAGCTGAACATTCCGGGATCCTACCGGGTTGGTGTTGCTGCTTGGCCATCAAGCGGTAACGCAGATGCCCAACTTACGAACGACGAGTGGACCAATCTTGAGACAACAACTTCGACCTTGATTCGGTCGGTTGAAGGGAACCTGAGTGCTCAGATTTCGCGGAACCGCATTGCAGTGGCTTCCAACGACGAAGTGACGTTGTCCGGCCTTGCGGTTGGGCAGACAGACGTTGTCTATTACGTAGTTGGTCCACGTGGCGATGTGATGACGAGCAATTTATCGGTTGATGAGCAGGAATTCAGCCGTGACATTGGCGGCTTTGACCGGCGTGGTGTCCACGAGATTGTGGTTGTCGGCACGGGTCGCGATGGCGGCTACGAGACCCCGCCGAGCACGGTTGTGAGCCAAGTTGGTTCATCGGCGACGCAGGAGCAGGCTATTGAAGTTATCAAAGACCGCCACAGTGGGGCTGGCGTTGATGACGTATGGGTCCAGACGAACCTGACCGCAGAGAGCGCCCGGGTGACGCTGGAAGCTGCTGACCGACTCGGCCAGGAAGAAGTCACCATCTCGGGGACGTCGAACCGTCAGCCCGATACGGTGTATTTCATTGAGATGGCCGACGACAATGGTAACATCGTGGCCAGCGGTGAAAGCGAAGTGAACGCAAACGGCACGTGGAATCTGACGCTTGACCTGTCGGAGGTTGAGACAGGGATGTACACGTTGTCGGTTGAAGGCGACGAGGCGTCCGCCATGCAGAGGGTCGAAGTGGCTGAATCGGTGACCACGGAGACGCCGACCGCGACGCCGGAGCCGACAGCGACAGCGGAGTCCACACTGACGGCGACGGCGGAGTCCACGTCGACAGCCCCCGGGGCCGCTGGCACGGACGAGCCAACGGAAACCACATCCGAGGACCAGCCTGGATTCGGTGCTGTCATCGTGCTCATCGCGCTCCTTGGCGCAGCACTGCTGGCTGCCCGGCGGAACGCATTCTAACTAACTGAATCGGACAATGCGATTCGGTTTTCGCGGTTTTCATTTTTCGACGCCACCGTTCCAGTGGCGACACAGCAGCTCAGTTCTCGTCGAACGATCGAGACACAACGCTTATTCTGCATTCGTGGGTAGCCTCGCCTCATGAAGGTCTCGGTCGTCATCTGTACGTACACCGAAGAGATGTACGAACACTTCGAGGACGCCCTCGAGAGCGTCCGCGAACAGACGTACGATGACATCGAGATTGTCGTGGTCGTCGACGGCAACGAGGCGCTGTACGAGCGTATTCAGGGCGACTACGGCGGCGGCGAAGGACTGGTACTCTACTGCAACGAGGAGAATGTCGGGCTCTCGGCCAGCCGCAACAACGCCCTCGAACTCGTTTCCGGGGACGTGGTTGCACTCATTGACGACGACGCCGTCGCCGACGAACGCTGGGTGGAGGAACTCGTCTTCGTCTATGAGTCAACTGATGCCATCGCAGCTGGTGGAAAGATGACACCACTGTGGGTCGCCAGCAAACCCGAGTTTCTTCCTGAGGAGTTCTACTGGCTCGTCGGCGTCACTCATCGGGGATTCGCTGAACCCGGCGAGGAGGTCCGGAACACCTTCGGGTCGAACATCTCGTTTAAGACGGAGGTCATGAAGGAGTTAGGCGGGTTTGAGTCACAGGTTGGCCGACAGGGCGAAAAGAACCTCCAGGCCCACGAGACGGAGTTCTGCGCTCGGATGCGCGAGGAGTACGGCCGCGGGGTCGTCTACAATCCCGACGCGAAAGTCGGCCACAAGGTCTTCGAGTGGCGCACCGACAAGCAGTGGTTGCTGGAGCGGTCGTTTTGGCAGGGATACTCCAAGCGGGCGATGGAGACACTCGTCTCCGAGGAATCCAGCGAAGAAGAGTCGGATTTCCTCAAACAACTCCTCGTTGAGTTCATTCCCTCACGGCTGAAAGGGCTTCTCACGGACCCGAGCGTCCCAAAGGCCAAACAGCTGGTGACACTGTTCCTGCTGACGGCGACGGTCGGCGTTGGCTACCTCTACGGTCTGTTGAAGTGGTAGAGTATTCGCATCCCAAGCGATGCCCTGAAAGCCCCCACGCTCCTGAACTAGGCCAATGAGTACTCAGACGCGGGTCGGCGTCGTCGGGTTGGGCTATGTTGGCCTCCCGCTGGCGCTTGCGATGCATCGGGCCGGCCACGAGGTGGTCGGTGTCGACGTTAACCTCGATACCGTCAAATACCTCCGAAACGGTGATTCGACTGTCAGCGACGTGAGCGACGCCGAAGTCACAGATGCCGTCGCCGAAGGCATTACGTTCACTACCGACTACGCGGCGCTGAGCGATGTCGATGGCGTTTCCATCTGTGTCCCGACGCCGCTCCGGAAGACCGATACTCCAGATCTTTCCTTTGTCATCGATGCGGCAGAGCGCTTGGCGGGCGTGGTTCCGGACGGCTGTACGATCATTCTCGAAAGCACCGTCTATCCCGGTGCCACCGAAGAGGTCGTCGGCGACGCCCTCACAGAAAACGGCGCGACTGTCGGCGAGGACGTGTATCTCGCTTTCTCACCGGAGCGTATTGACCCCGGCAACAAGGAGTACGGTCCCACGGACATCCCGAAAGTCCTCGGCGGCGTCACACCGGCCTGCGGGGACCACGCCAAGGCGTTGTACAGCCCCGTCTTCGATGAGGTCGTCCGCGTCGAGTCGGCCACGGAAGCCGAACTCGTCAAACTACTTGAAAATACTTTCCGTGCGGTCAACATCGGACTCATCAACGAACTTGCACAGGTGGCCCACGAACTGGATGTGGACATCTGGAATGCTATCGATGCTGCCAAGACGAAGCCGTTCGGATTCATGCCATTCTATCCTGGGCCCGGATTGGGTGGTCATTGCATTCCTATCGACCCGTTCTATCTGTCTTGGAAGGCAAATGAACAGGGCATCGACACGCGATTCATCCACCTCGCGGATACGGTTAACCGCGAGATGCCTGATCACGTTGTCCAGCGAGTCGTCGAGCAGCTCAACGACCGTGGCGTGGCGCTCTCCAGGGCCGACATCCTCGTCGTCGGCGCGGCCTACAAGCCCGACGTTTCGGACACGCGAGAATCGCCAGCCGTCGATATCGTGCTCAAACTTGAAGAGTGGAGTGCGGATGTCGACTACCACGACCCGCACGTGCCGACGCTGGCCGTCGACGACGAAACCTACGAATCCGTGCCGCTAACCGACGACCGACTTGACTCGGCCGATTGCACTATTATCGTCACCGACCACTCCGCCCTCGACATCGAACGCATCGTCGAACGCTCCTCGATGGTGTTCGACGCCCGCAACGCGACCGCGGACATCGACGCCGACAATGTCGTCCGACTCTAATTTCTCAGTTGGAGTCGACACGTTCAACCGCACGCCACGAGGAGCACCGATATGCCGACTGCACTCGTCACCGGTGTGGCGGGCTTTATTGGATCGAGCCTCGCCGACGCCCTACTGGACCGCGGCTACACCGTCTACGGTATGGACAACTTCGAAACCGGCCGCGAAGTCGCCCTCAAACCGCTGGAGGGTCGTGAGGAATTTACCTTCACTGAAGCCGACATTCGCGACGCCGACGCCGTGGCTGACCTCACTGACAGTGTCGATTACGTGTTCCATCAAGCCGCGGTCCCCTCGGTACCGCGGAGCGTCGACGACCCCGTGACGACGACCGACGCCAACTGCACCGGTACGGCGACGGTTCTGGACGCCGCTCGAAAGAACGACGTGGATTCCGTCGTCGTCGCCTCCTCGTCGTCGGTGTACGGCTCCAGCGAGGAACTGCCGAAAGTCGAAACGATGGAGTCCAATCCCGAGTCTCCGTATGCTCTCTCAAAGTACTTCACCGAGAAACTCGCTCTCCAGTGTAGCGACCTCTACGACATCGACACAGCCGCGCTTCGCTACTTCAATATTTTTGGTCCCCGACAGGACCCCAACGGCGAGTACGCCGCAGTCATCCCGAAATTCATCGATTTGATGCTCAGCGGCGAACAGCCCGTCATCTACGGCGATGGCGAGCAGTCACGGGATTTCACCTACATCGACAACGCGATCCAGGCCA
This sequence comes from Natronomonas gomsonensis, assembly GCF_024300825.1. NCBI lineage: Archaea > Methanobacteriati > Methanobacteriota > Halobacteria > Halobacteriales > Natronomonadaceae > Natronomonas > Natronomonas gomsonensis. Next base: position 21,552 of record NZ_CP101323.1, read on the forward strand.
ACATCTTAGCCGCCGAATCCGACGTAACCGGTGAGGCGTTCAACGTCGGTACGGGCGGTCGCGTCACCGTCAACGAACTCGTCGAGATCCTGAACGATCTACTCGGGACGGATATCGACCCTGTTCACGATGGCCCACGTCCCGGGGACGTACGGCATTCTCATGCGGATATCTCTAAGGCCATAGAACTAGTCGGCTACGAGCCACACATCGGGTTCAAAAAGGGACTAGAGAATACCCTCGAATACTATCGAGACGATGGCCGACGATAATCTCCCATCGATATTGCTGGTTTCGTTTCGATATCCGCCAGAAACCGGCGCAGCGGCAACCCGATTAGAGGACTTGACAACTCGATGGGCCAGTCTTGGACACGATGTGACCGTTCTCACGACCACGCCCGACTATCCGGATGGCGAAGTCTACGATGGGTATCACAACGAGTGGCTGCGAAGAGAGCAACACGATGGTGTTGATGTCGTTACGACGAAGTCCCTTCCTGCGTCACCTTCAGACCATATTCTACGAAGAGCTATCAAATACGTTTGGTTTACCGCAATTGCAGTACTCGTCGGCACCTTCTGGCTAGACAGACGTGACATCGTCCTTGCAACGTCTCCCCAACCGTTTGCCGGTCTTGCAGGTTTCACGATTGCGCGTCTTCGTCGTGTTCCATTCGTCTTTGAGATTCGTGATCTGTGGCCCGAAAGCTTGGTTGCCATGGGAGAAGTGGACAACACAGCAGTAATCTCTCTGTTAGAGACAATTTCCAATTTCCTCTATACCCATGCAGACCGAGTTAGTGTCGTTGCTCCCGGTATGAAAGAAACGGTCGTTGAAGCCGGGGCCGACCCAGACGACGTTTGGCTGCACACCAATGGTATCGATCATACCTTTTTCGCCAGAGAGAATGCAGGTGGTATTGACGAGACGGAGCTGTTTGAGGATAACTTTGTTCTCTCGTACATTGGTACGGTTGGGAAAGCACAGGGACTCGATGTCGTTCTGGATGTCGCCGAGCAGTTGCAAGCCACAGACGAGTACGACGATATCCTGTTCGCCTTCATCGGCTTTGGAAGTCGATACGATGACCTCACACAGCGCGCCGAGGCACGGAATCTTGACAACATAGCCTTCTTGGGACGCCGTCCGATGTCTGAGGTTCCGAACTACCTACACCACTCCGATGCTGCATTTATTCACACCGAGTCCGAGGAGGCATTCGAGACGATGATTCCGATGAAACTCTATGAAGCGCTCGGTGCCAGATTACCTATCGTCCTTGGGGCCAGTGGTGATGCCGTCGAGATACTGTCGCGGGCGGACGCTGGCATAGCTACGACACCCGGCGATGCAGGTGCGATTCTCGAAGCAGTCAAAGAGTTGCGGGAAAACGCTACAAAACGCCAGGAATTCAGCGAGAACGGTCGGCGCTATGTGGTCGAAAACCACTCTTGGGACGCTATTGCCGAAGCGTACAGTGATAAAATCCGATGTTTGGTCGAAGGGTAGTGAGTTTGTCAGCGCAATCTCTGGGGTATCCGCACCGGACTATTGGCGACGACAGTTGAACGGAATTCAGTCGACAACCCATAGAGGGCGACGAAATACACGCTCGCTCCAACGCTGACGAGTGTAAGCAACACGATGACGTTATACCCGAATTCAATCGCTTCGAACGCCCGCAGTCCAGCCATAACGATGCCGGCCATCAGACCAGCAGCGAGGAATTGCCGCGCGATTTCGCCATGTGGAATCGAAAACGATAGGAGCGCCCGTAAGACAAAAAACGACACCACCATCCCGAACCCGGCGGAGACTGCGGTCGCAATGGCTGCGCCGACATAGCCTACGGCAGAGACGAGCACGACGTTCAATACAACGTTCGCAACGATGAATGATAGGTTGATTCGAAACGCAAGATCTGGACGGTCAATCGCGTTCAAAGCGTTCATCAACTGCTTCTGATAGCCGTACAGCAGGCTTGCTAGAACGAGTATCCACAACACGGTTGCACCCTGTGTAAATTCTGGGCCGTAAACGCGAAGCAACCGTTCCCCGAGTATCAGACTCCCGAACAACCCGGGGATGACGATGAGACCACCATACGTCAGGGAGTCATTGACGAGTTTCGAGACGATATCACGGCTATCTTCAGCATCGGCCTTACTGAGTTCCGGGAACACGGCGCTGCTAACTGCCGTATCAAACAGCGTCAGGAATGTTGCAATACTCCAAGCAACCGAGTAAATCCCGACCAATGCCGATGGGACGAAGACACCCAGAACCAATACGTCCACATCGTCGAAAGACTTGTTCTTGAGGCCGCTGAGCCACGAAAAGCGGGCGTACTCGAAGAGACTCTCGAAGTGCTCCCGTCGGGGGCGTGCCATCTCTGTCGAAATGAAGTACAATCCAACGATACCGACAAGCAAGCCGCCAGCCGCATGGCCGATAAGAAGCCCCGTCAATTCGAATCCGAGGACGACCAAGCCGAGCTTTAGGAGACTCTGCCCGCTAATCTTCACCGGTGTCAGCAGCCCACTGATGTGTACCTTCTGTTCGCCGCTCAGAATGTCTCTCGTAAATTCCGAGATTAATTGTAGGGCAAGGAGGCCGGCCACGAAACTTGCGACCGGACGACCAACGTACGCATCAACGTAATCACCGAGCATGATGACCGAACTGATAATAGCTACCGCAACAGCCCCAACAATGAGCAGACTCGCAGTCAGGTATTCGCCTGTGTCTCTTCCCTCGCTCATTCGTTTCTTCATCGCTGCACCAACACCCACGACGCCCGCTCCACTCGGGACCGTTAGCCAAGTGACCAATGCGAGTACTAATGCGAAATATCCCAAAATGTCTGCCCCGAGGACGCGAGCAAAATAGATCGTTGCAAGGAACCCGATTGCTGACCCACTGAGTTTCGAGACGAAGACAACAAAGGAGGTTTGACCAATCCTCATAACTGGGTGAAATCGGGCTTCATTATAGCCAGTTATTCCTTATAGCCCAAATCCTGAAGTCGCTGTTGAACCTCGTCTCCCATCTCGACAGCAGTTGCGTCCGGTTCGGTGCTGTCAACAAATTCAATGTGGGTATCAACAACGCTGCGTAACTCGTCTCTTACTTGCGGATGGTCATCGACAACATTGGTGCCATCGTCGTTCCCCACCGTGTGCAACTCTTCCTCGGCAGCATTTGTTTGGGCTTCGTAACAAGTGCCGTTTTCGCGATACACGTATGTCCATCCTAGGTCTCGATACGCGAAGTTTCGATCGCCTGTTTCGTTGTCTTGCCACTCTGCAATGACGTGGTCGCGTTCCCACTCTTCGCCGGCTGCTATGCGTCGAAGGCTCGTTCCAACAAAGGTCTCCGGTTGAGTCACTCCGGCGTACTCCGCGAGAGTTGGGGCAACATCCACGAGCCCGACGACTTCGTCGTAGCTATCTCCCTCATCGTCAGCATCGATGAATAGTGGCACGTGGATGTACTCGTCAAGGAATTTCGGCATATGGTGACTGTATCCACCATGATCGCCGAGTTCTTCGCCGTGATCAGAGGTAAACGCGGTAACAACATCGCCCCACGCCGATTCTGCGGCCGTTATCAGGCGGCCGACCTCCGAATCCATATGCCGGATTTCGGCATCGTAGAGGTCGATGATTTTCTGACGGTCTTCGGCACCGAGGTCGCCGAGCTCATCCAACATCCGACGGCGGAGTTTAACGGATTCACGGTCACTGATTACCTCACCACGTATGGCACGTTGGTGTTCCTCCGGTGGGAGATAGGGATGATGAACGTCCATATAATGGACCCATAGGCACGCCGGCTCCGAGGGATTACTTTCAATCCACTCGATAGCCAAGTCAGTCAGCGTTTCGGCATCAACGAACGGCGACCCCACCTCAACACCCATCGTACGTTCGCTCGCTTTAAATGCCTTAAACAACAGTTGATACAGAATGCCGTCATTATCGAGATTATCTTTGACAAACTGGCGGGCTTTCGCCGGAAGTGATTTATCCTCAATTGAGTCGAAGTATTCGTCGAACCCGCGGTTGTAATTGAACTCTTCGGAGAGATACGGGTTTGAATGGAACCCTGCTGTCGCGTAGCCGGCTTCATTGAGAACCTCAGAAATGAGCGTTCGGTTATCCGAGAGGCGCTTGCCTCCGCCGTACATCGTGGAATACGTCGAAGTGAGGATTGCGGGGAATGAATAGGGCGTTTGACAAGCGTGAGAAAAGGCGTTTGAGTACGTTTGTGCTTCGTTGACTCTCTCATCAAGTACTGGCGTCGTATCACGGTTGTAGCCGTGCCATCCAACGTGGTCCGCCCTGAGAGAATCGACGGTGACAAACAAAATACTCGGTGGGGGCTCACTCGCCATGGCTATTTACGGGATTGTAACGGATTTAATGATTTTCGTTCCCATTAGCACCTCAAAATTCCACGCAGATCTCCACGGGCCCACCCTTTATTCTGACACGCACATGTCCCCCGGGCAACATTCCACATCAATAGCTTCATATCTATGTCTGGATCAGTTACTCCAAGAGCATGAGTTGCCCGAATGTTCTACTTGTCATCTTAGACAGTGTGAGGGCACAGAATACGAGCTTACACGACTATCCTATTGAGACGACACCCACTCTGGATTCGCTTGCAAACGAAGCGACTCACTACGAACAGGCTCGGTCGCCGGGTATTCACAGTATCGCGAGCCATGCGAGCATCTTTTGCGGGTATGAAGTTGAAGAACATCAGATATTCGAACACGAGACAAAACTTGACCCGGCGGCAAGTATCTGGCCAGAGTTGGCCGAGTCGGGGTACCGGACGGGGCTCTTTACATCGAACGCCGTCGTAGCGCAAGCATCGAACCTTGCAGAGCATTTCCAACATACTGAGGGTCCGCGACGATGGACACCTCTGGAAACCGGTTTGGACCCTGCTGACCTCGAAGGCGAAGTCCCGATAACTAGATTCCTGCGAGAAGCCCTCCGACACGACAGACCGCTCCACTCTCTTATTAATGGGGTCGGCTGTCAACTCCGCGAAAACGCGGATAACGACCCTGAGACAGAACGAGCAGCTATCTATGTTTCGGAATTTTTCGATTGGGTGGACCAAGATTCCAAGCCATGGGCAGCATGTCTCAATCTAATGGATGCTCACTATCCGTATGTCGCCCAACCGGAATTCCGACTGCATGATGACGATCAACTCCGGGCATTGGCGGATTTCTTCGAAGGCGCTGTTTCACAGCAGGTCCTCTCAGATGGGAGTTGGTGGGCGCTTACTGCGCTCGAAGACTTATACGATGAGTGCATCCGACAGGCAGATCATGGCGTACAACAGCTTTTAGACGGCCTTCACGACCGTGGTCAGTACGATGATACACTAATCATCGTAACGAGTGACCATGGCGAAGCCTTTGGGGAGTATAGTCAAGTTTCACCGTCAATTCGGCTCTGTGACCATAGTTGGGGGATTCACGAGGTGCAAACCCATGTCCCACTCGTGGTGAAACATCCGAATCAAGTAGAATCCGAACAGATTAGCCAGGTTGCTACCCTTTCGGCATTTCCTGATGTTGTTCGCGAGGCGATTGGTGATGGACAAGGTTCGTTTGTCCCTGAATCCGGGTCAGTAATCGCCTCGACGTATCGAGTCCCAGCGCCTGGGGATATGCTTCCAGAGGTGGTTGACCCGGAGCATTATGTCGGACCGTGGCGAGCGGTTTACGAGAACGACTCTTCCGGTGTGATTAAGCGGGCGACACACGGTAGCGACGGCGCAACTATCACCATTCGTTCCGCACAGGAACGGTGTGTCACGTCTCGTGAATATCCGGATGAGGTAACATCCGCTTTCAACTCATTCCACGATGCGGACGTTCATATGGGAACGAAGGAAACTGCTGATGAGGTCGAAGACCGGTTAGAAGCCCTCGGATATATGCGGTGATTGGTCGACGACTTTGCGGAATGGCTCGTCAAAGAACTAGTGACTCAGATCGACGTCGCGATTATCGTTGTCCCGAACCTTTCGATCGCTTCGGAGCGGGCCGACTCACCCAATTCGAGGCGAAGGGCCCACCCTCAAGGAGCGCGGGGCTTCCGGTTCTGGCAGAAGCACAAGCGAGTAGGGTGGGGAGGAAGCCGACCCAGCAGTGACCTGCTGCCAGACAGTTGCCTACTAACTCCCAGATATTACGTAACCCTAACTATATATGTGAAAATACAGTGGAGTACCGTCGTACAGCTGTTATCAAGCTCGACACCCCGAAGGCGCGGATGCACACCTGCGGGAGACTGTTGAGCAATTCAGATACTGTGCCAACACCGCGAGCGAGTGGTGCTGGCACGGCGACGACGGCTACCACGTCACATCGAAAGCGAAGGCTGAACGCGGTCTATACGACCAGCTACGCGAAGATACGGAGTTGACCGCGAACCTCGTCCAGAAAGGGATTCGTCAAGCCGTCGAAGCCGTCAAAAGCGGCGTCGAACGACTCAAGAACGACCAAGATATGTCCCGCCCGACGTTCACGGCGGATACCGCTGTCTACGACAAGCGAAGCGCCACTTTCCACTGTGACCACGTCTCATTGTCAACAGTCGACGGACGTATCGAGTGCAGGTACATTCTTCCCGACGACGCCGACACACCGCCGACAAAGTACGTTCCAACGAGAAGTACGAGTTTCGGCGGGCTACTCTGCATCGACGTGACGGTGACTGGTATCTCCATGCGTCGATGCTCAAAGAAGAGGACGACGACACCGACACCACCACCGGGCACAGAACAGTCCTCGGTGTGAATCAACTCGCGGTCGCTTCGACCGGACGGTTCTGGTCGGCAGACGAGTTCGACCACTGGAAACGAGAGTACTAAAAACGGCATGGCGACCTCCAAGAGTGCGGGACTCGGGCCGCCCATGACGCGATAGTTGGTGTCGAGCGCAAAGAAGACGGTCGCTTCGAGATCTTCCTGCATCGTGTCGCCAACGAAATCATAGCCGAAGCCGTCGACCACGGCTGTTCGCACATCGTGTTCGAGGACCTAACCGACATTCGTGAGAACGTGCCAGCGGCGTCGTGGCACTATCTGTGGGCATTCCGTCGCCTCTACGAGTACGTCGCTTACAAAGCCAGAGAGCAGGGTGTCAAAGCCGTCCAAGTGGACCCACGGAACACCTCGAAGCGGTGTTCGACGTGTGGGTTTACCCACGACGACAACCGACACGGCGAAGACTTCGAGTGTCTAGATTGCGGCTGAGGGTGTCATAGAACGAGTAGCACACCAAAGAGCAGGGTGAACGCTGAGATGGTATGGCCTCAGCGACCCTGCAAGATGACCCTTCGGTAGAGTCGTTGTTCAATGTCGCGGAGACCGAGACGCTAGCGTTGTTTGAGCATCTCTCCTTCGAGTTTCTCGAAGAGTTCGACGTGTTCGCCCCGGCACAGACGGGGCGAACACGAGAGCACGAACCACCAGAGCTGATGCGTGGCTTCTTCCACTGCTACTACCACGACATCTACGGCATTCGTCCCGTTGAGCGAGAGCTTCGGAACACGGTTGTTTGGCTGAGCTGTGGCTTCGATCGACCGCCGTCGAGAGACACGCGGTCGATCGCTTTTTTACCGACCTCGAACACGTCGTTGACGAAGTCTTCGACCGACTCGTCGAGCAGGCCGCCCGCCGCGGCCTGCTCGACTTGACCTACTGCATCGATTCAACCGACGTGAGGGCGATGCCCGCCGATTAAGACGCGTCGAAGTGCTACGATCCAACCGACGACGAGTACTACTACGGCTACGGTTGCACGGTCGTCTCGACCGGGCAAAAGATCGCGATTGCAGCCGAGTTCACCGAGAGTAAGCAAGCGCCAGAGGAGACGGCGATGCGCGTCACGTGTGACGCGCTCGCCGTCGCCAAGCCGATCTGGATGGTCGGTGACAGCGCCTACGACACGCTCGACTGGCACGACCCCTGCGGCCAGCAGGTGGTCGTGCCAGTCGCTCCCTACAACGCGCGAAACACTGACGACCCGAAAGACATCGAGTACAGGGTCGAAGACCGCATCGAACAACACAGCGAGGATGTTCAGCTAAAGCAGTCCACGTTGGATGAGACGTACAACCGCCGTACTGGAGTCGAACGAACCAACGAATCAGTGAAAGACTGCGGCCTCGGGCGAACGCACGCCCGAGGCCGCGTCCACGCACGAGCGCAGGTGTTCCTCGCTCTGTGCCTTCGTCTCGTCGTCGCAATCACCAACTACGAACGCGGAGACAATCCGGGAAGCCCGATCATCACGGTGTGACAAGACTTCTATGACACCCTCAGACAGTGCCAATCCGGCTGCCGTGTTTACCTTCTGTTGTTTTTGTGTTGCCAATGAACAAGCGTTTTGTCTCTACCCTTATCGGGCTTCGAGCCACGCCGGTTCCCGAACGGAGACGTTTTGGGTTCCTGCGAGGCTGAATTCGTGGTGGACGATCTGCCGGGTGCCGCCCGACCTCCCGCCGACGGTTAGCCTCGCAGTCCAGATACGTCCCGATCGGTCGATTTTTACCTGTCCGCTTGCCGATTCGATCGTCTCCGGGAGCTGGTTTTCCGGATCAGCGGTGATGTTCGTTGTATTGTACACCAGGACGGTCCGGCCGTTGTGCTGTTCAGTTCCCGTGGCGGTATAGTTGCCCGCACGGACGATTGTACTGAGGAGGGGGCCCGGGCGGGCGCCCGTCGTGTGGGTCTCTCCAAAGGACTGCTGGACGGTGCTCGTGTTTGAAACCGTCGTGCCGCTTATGTTCTGCTGGATGTGGTAGCCGTCCGCGGTATAGTACTCGTCGATCGTTCGCCGGGGGAGGTCACTCCGACTCCGTTGTCGTTGCTGGCTCGCGTTGCTCGTGACGACCGTCGACGTGTTCGTTATCGTGGTCCCTTGCACCATCGTGAAGTTATAGCTGAGCCGATAGCTATCCTCGGCAACCGCCGTTTGGTGGGTTTCCAGCACGGTCGTTGCATTCGTGAACCCATCCGCCGACGCTCCCCGTGGATACTGGCCGTCGCCGAGCTGGGTGTCGTTCTGGTCTGCCGTCGGCTGGCCCACGAAGCTGCTGCATCCGGCTGTCAGTAAGAGGAGACAGACCGCGATCGTACCGAGAGTTCGACGCTTCATGCGTTTCGTAACAGATACTTGCTCGGGTCGGATGAAGATACCGCTCTGGAACTGTCGCGTGCGTGAAATAACAAATACATTTTTTATCGAGAATCGAGAGTCTGGCTCTAACCGCGATTCGACGCCGTATCTGGCTAGTTACGCTATACCATACTTACACACAAAGTATTTACCAGCCCCGATTTTTGTCTTGGGTGTACCCCTGCCAACTGGTGATGGGACGAGTATGGCGATAGCCGTTCGCGGCTATCATCGCGGAAAGTCACTGTCGCCGTCCGATACGAAATACGATACAACCATGACAGAATCAAACTATAAGGTCCGCAGTCTGTTCCTGGCTGCGCTGATGGTCTTCGGCATCTTCGCTGGGACCGTCGCGATTACGGGGACGGCTGCGGCGAACGTCAGCGATCTCGGCCTCTCGGCTGAGGACGTTCAAACCGGACAGAGTAGCGCTACGCAAACAGTAACGATCGACGTAAATGATGCGGATGGTGATGACTCGGACGCATCTAATATCATCAACCTTGACGTGTCTGCGGCTTCGTCATTGAAGTCTGAAGCAGTAACTGACAGTGATGTCGAGATTACTGATAGTAACCAGGGCGGTGATCTCAGTGTCGACGATGTCACTGACAACGGTGACAACATCGACATTACCGTTGATGACTCCAACGCCGATGGGAGCAACCATGACTATACTGTCGAAGTCACGCTAACTCACGACACGACGGGCGCAGGTGAGGTTACTGACGCCTCTTACACCGCAACCGTTGATGGTGCCTCTGCTTCAGCCACCTTCGACATCACGGTCGTTGACGGTAAGCGACTCATCCAGTCCGGTGACAGTATCTTCCAGGGTGAATCTGACCTCGTCTACGACGGTGTTCAGCCTGAAGAGCTTGAACGGACTGCTGGTAGCGACGAAGGCCTTCCGCTCGAAGACCCAATCCCGACGAACCAGCCGACTGGTTCCTACGACAACGGGCTGGGTACTGAGGATGCGGATTACTTCACCACTACTGTTCAGACTCCCCGAATAACTGACCTCGAGATTCTGAACCAAGGAGGTGCAGACGTTGCTGATGGAACGATTTCGACCAACAACGAAGAGGCAGATGTCAACGTTGACTGGAACTTCGAGAACGCGGAATCGCTTAGCATCACTGTAGAGGACGAAAGCGGTCTCGACGTGACCAACGCAGTCGTTGATGGCGATGACACCGCTGCAAGTGACACCAACACCGAATTCGTTCTCGACGTTGATGCACTCGACAGTGGCGAAGAATACACTGTAATAGTTGAGGGCAACGACGATCTCGACTTCGGCGAAGCCACTCGCAGCGCGACGCTCAACGTCTCGTCGGACGATACCGCGACGCTGACCCTCGATCAAGATGAGGCCACGCGTGGCGAAGATGTCGGCTACGAGATTACGGGTGCCGACGAGGGTGACATCCACCCTGTCGTCATCGAGAACTCTGATATCACTGCAGACGACGTCGAAACTGCATTCCGAAACGTTGGTGACACTGTCACCGTTCGGAATGTCGATGATGACGCTGTAGCATTCGTTGAAATTGACGGTGGTGCCGGTGTGGGCCAGATCGAAACTGGTGTCCTCGATGAGTCGAGCATCGATGTCACGCTGTACAGTGACATCGGTGACGCCGACCCCGAAACTGCCGGTGCGGAATACCTCGATAGTGAGGATGAAGCAGACGAACAAACGCTTGAGGTCACCGAAGGTGCAGTTGAGTTGACCAGTCCGAGTGGCTCGTACGTGATCGGTACGGAAACGGACATCAACGGCACCGCGACGGAGGGTGTCGAGGACGTTGCACTCTACGTCCGTGACGAAGGTGACTACAAGCAGCTCACTAAGACGATTAATGTTGATGACGAATCCTTCGAGGAAGAGGATATCGTCATTTCGGACGATACCGAGGACCTCATCGAAGACGACACGTTGAGTCTGCCGGGGACTTACCGTATCGCTATTGTCGATGCTGACGATCCCGAAATCACTGACGATGATGGTAACCTGTTGGAGACAGCAGGCACCTCTGACATCAGCTCCGCAGTTAATACCCAGTACAGCCTGCGAGTGGTAGACACGAACCTGTCCGTTGATTACGTGAGTATCATTAACGGTCAGGTCGCTGACGTTGACAACCTGGAAGTTCGCGGTGTTGCACCGGGTCAGAGTGACGTCTCGGTCAGCTTCTACGGCCCGCGTGGTGGCTACGACGTGCACTCCGTCTCGGTCGACTCGAACAGTGAGTTCGAGGACGACAGTATTGCCATCGGCGGGAACTACGACATCTCGCAGGGTGAGGTCGTGATGTCCGTCTACTCGCAAGGTCGTGACGGCGTGGTCGGTAACGGTCAAATTAATGGAGAAACTGCTACTGAGGAGGCACAACAGGACTTCATTGAGCAAATCAATGAAGACTCGCTGACGCAGCAGCAGGTCCTCGACCGCGTTGCTTCCGAGACGACGGAAGATACTGGTAGCGACGACATCGCCGTTACCTACCAGTTCCGCTACACGGATGCTCAGACCTCGATCGACAATGTCGATGTCTCACCTGACGGCGTGACCATTGAAGGTGTCACCAACCGCCAGCCTGACGATACCGATATTACGGTTGAGGGAGTCGACGGCCCTGCCGCAGCTAGTATGGGCATCGAGTCGACTGACGAATGGGGTACTGACGGGCAGTGGAACGTCACGCTCAACGCTGACGACCTCGAGCCCGGCAACTACACCGTCGAATCTGATGACGGTGACAGTACTGACATCGCTACCTTCCAGGTCACCGAGGAAGACCTGACGGAAGTGACTGAAACACCCATGGAAACCGAAGCGCCCACGGAAACCGAAGCGCCCACGGAAACCGAAGCGCCCACGGAAACCGAAGCGCCCGCGGAAACCGAAGCGCCCGGAACCGATACGCCTAGCGAAGACCAGCCTGGCTTCACGGCCCTGATTGCTCTCGTTGCGCTGCTCGGTGCCGCGCTTCTGGCAGCTCGCCGTCGCGACTAACGGCTGAATCCCCGGTTTCATACCGGTTTGTGACTTTTCATTTTTCGGATGCGCTCGAACGCATAGCGGCTGCCGGTGACATCTCTTAGTTGTCGCTCGTCGTACGACATCAGCCATCAGCTGAAACATTACACCGGGTTGACGACACTGAGAGAATGATATTCCGCACTCTATTAGACACAATCCTCAGTGTCCACAGCCTCGGGCCACGCTCGAAGATTGTCGGTGGACTCCCGTTCTGGCCTCAGTGGAGACTAGAGAAGAGCCTCCGTTCACCTTTAGCGTCCCATTCATCAAGCGTACGACCACAGGTGCGCCCCGTTGTCACCATGTGATCGCGATTGAGATACTGTAATCCAATGTTTTTGAGGAGTTAGAGTCAGCGTGAATATCTGTCTCAAATTTCGGACACACAAGCTCGTCCCCGTCATGAATGAAGTTGCCTGCAATCGGGCGTGGTCTCCCTCATGATCCGAGCATCGCGGTGTTCCCACAGCTATTGTTCTTGTGGTGACTGACGGAAACCGTGTTCCGTGGGGCTATAGCTAAATTCGCCACAAAACGCTATGATTCAACGGTCGATGAGGAATCCACAGAAATTATCCTAAGCTCTACCAGCCATGAGATCGGGACTGCCAAAACCACCGCACGGTGTCCGTCTTCTTAGTTTACTCTTGTGAGTCGCTACCAACATGTTCAATCGGCCGCCGCCGATCTTACTGAGCAGTTAGTTAGTGATTCAGCTTTGCACGTTAGCGTCGGCTGTTGAGTGAATGAAGAGGTGCCTGATCTCTTCTATGAGGTCACCGACGCCGCGACCATCGTTGCCCCGAACCGCTCTCCGAAGCGTTCGTGGTTGAACTGTTGTTCCCCGGTCGTACTCGGTGAGAAATTTGTCGAGAGTGCGGTTTCCGTTGGCAGGAGGGACTTCACGCGCGATACCCGCCACGATCTTGTTGCTGGCCGCAAAAATACCGGTTGCATAGGTTTTTGCGTGACGGCGTTGTGCTAGTGACAGCGGGTCAAGCCCGTATAACACGCGCGTACATGATAAGAAGTCTGTAATCGGCATCATCCGCCTTTGTTACCGTCTACATCACGTTCCTACCTTAACGTGCAAAGCTGAGCTAGTTAGCTAATCAGGTGGGCGATCACCATCGTACTTGAACGAATGCATAGGAGACGCCAACGATGGGCGCAACGACGAGGCCCAACGGCCCGACGCTGTATGCGAAGCCGTCGGCGCCCGTCTCGTAGGCAAAGAGGAACAGCGGCGAGTTCGGAACGCCGACACGTATCGACGCGACCCCGGTCACTCCCATCACCAACGGCACGACGGCGAAGAGAATCAATAGGGCAAGTGTGGCCGCCCCGGTGCCCAAGGATACGTCCCAGATGACTCGAACTGGCGATGGATTATCTATCGATGGCGCCTCTTCGGGCCGGCCGTACACCGACAGCCCCGTCCGGGTGTCGAGAACCGTCACCGTCGAGGGATAGCCGAGCATCGTCAGTGCCATCCACACGTTGCCGACCGCGCCACCGGCGTTCTCCGCCAGCGCAACGGCCAGACACGGCAGTTCCAACGCGACCATCAGCGGCGTGCCGAGCAACGTCAACACCATCAGCGGGACAAGCGTGATGGCGAGAAACTGGTTTCGGGTGAAGTGGTCTTCGACTGTCGCGTAGGCGTACGGAAACACGAAGTACGCGAGGCCGACGCCGTATCGCGGCCGTCAGCCGTACAGTCGCACCGCCAGCCCGTGAACCAGTTCGTGCGGGATAATGATGCCGAACACTAACGCGAGGAACGCGAGCACCGATAGCCCCGTACTTCACCAGCCGGTGTCGCTTCCGATGCCGAACGCCAAGGCGGCGCTGTCGCCCGTCGCGAGGTAGTACACGCCGACGAAACCGAACAGTCCAGAGACGAATCCCATCGTCGAGACAGCCGTCCACTGTAGTGCCAACGACCGCGACAGCGTGTACTCGGCGAGTACGTTTTCGGAGGACTCGGAGGTCGACATAGTCTGTTGACCACGGCCAGCAGAGTAAGTGTGAGGGTCGCCGGACTGTCGGCGGTAAGCCGAAGCCTCAAACCCTCCCGCCTGCTACCCGGAGTCATGAACGTAAGCGTCGTCGGGAGCGGCTACGTCGGCACCACGCTTTCGGCGTGTCTCGCCGACCTCGGTCACGACGTGACCGCCATCGACGTCGACGAGGAGACGGTCGAGCGACTCAACGCTGGCGAAACAACCATTCACGAACCCGGTCTCGACCCGTTGGTCTCCGCCTATGCCGGCGACCGACTGAACGCGACGACGGACCACGCCGCGGCCGCCGACACCGACATCACCTTTCTGGTCGTCGGGACGCCCGCCCGCGAGGACGGTTCCATCGATCCCTCGGCGCTTTTGGCCGCCGCCGAGGATGTCGGCGACGCCATCGCCGACAAAGCGGGCTATCACCTCGTCGTCGTGAAGTCGACGGTCCTCCCCGACGTCATCGAGACGGAACTCGTCCCGGCAATCGAACGCGCGTCGGGAAAGACCGACGGCGAGGCGTTCGGCGTCGCGGTCAACCCCGAGTTCCTGCGTGAGGGTAGTGCCGTCGACGACTTCATGGACCCCGATAGAATCGTCGTCGGCACCGACGGCGACGGCCGCGCCCTCGATTTACTCGCTGAGTTGTACGAACCGCTCATCACCGACTGGGACGTGCCCACCGTCGAGACGGGTCGCCGGGAGGCGGCGATGATAAAGTACGCCAGCAACGCCTTCCTCGCGGCAAAAGTCAGCCTCATCAACGATCTCGGCAACATCTGCAAGGAGTTCGGCGTCGACACCTACGCAGTCGCCGACGCGATGGGGATGGATGACCGCATCGGCGAGCGGTTCCTCAACTCGGGGGTGGGTTGGGGAGGCTCCTGTCTTCTCGGTGACGAGCTCATCCTGATTAAAAACAAACAGGGAACGCGGCTACTCACCATGGCCGAGTTCTTCGAGCAGTACGTGGCTGATGAGACCGTTGAGGACATGTCGGTCCTCAGTTACGATGAAGGGGAAGCTACGTTCAAGCCGGTTCAGGCTGCGAGCAAACGTACCTACGATGGGGATCTCTTCACGATTCGGACTCGAATGAACAAGGAAGTCACGGTCACCCACGACCACCCGATGCTCGTCGTGGAGGGTGGTGAGCCGACGGTTCGAGAAGCCCAGCATCTCGAAGACGGAGACGAACTCCCCGTTCAGACCAGCCTCCCTGCTGATCCGATCGGTAAGTTCGACATCATCGAATTGGTGGCCGATTCGCCGGCCTTCGACAACGAGGCCGTCTATCTGAAGCCATCTTTCGATATGGACGAGGTCAAAGACGAACTCCGTGACGTCCTTCGGGAGTACAACAAACAGTTTAGTTACGACAAAGTCCATGAGTTCATCCGTCGAGATTATCTTATCCTTGATGCCTTCCTTGAGTTCGAAGACCAGTTGTCGATTGGCCGCGACGACTTGAGCCTCTATACGACTGTCGGTGGGGGGCAAACGTACGTACCGGCAATCATTCCAGCGGATGAGGAATTTTGGCGATTCATCGGCTACTACCTCAGTGAGGGCCACATCAATGAAGACGACTCCGGACACGGCACAACGACTCGGAAGCGCGTCATGCTGAGTTTCCATCCCACCGACGAGCAGGCATACGTCGCCGAGGTCGAATCGTATCTCGAGCGACACGGAATCCACTACCGGACAAGTACTCAGGAAACGGCCACGCAAATAGAGACATCGAGCCGGGTACTTTCCCACTTCCTCGAATGGCTTGGCTGTGGCACTGGTTCATATACAGCGGCAATCCCGGATACAGCCTTCCAAGAGACAGAACGAAACCGGAAGGCGCTCTTGTCAGGACTCTTCCGTGGTGACGGATACATCGAATACACGAGCCATTCGAACGCTGTCGTCTACGATTATGGGTCAGTGAGCGAAGAGCTGATTCGAGGAATGCAGTTCCTGCTTCATAGTCTCGGTATCGTCCCAAGTTACAAGACGTCTCAGTCCGCTAAATCAACTCGGCCTGCCCACTTCCTCCGCGTGAGTGCGAAAGACCAGATTGGGGCCCTCAAAGAAATGTTCCTCCCTTCAGAGCAGGAACGAATCGAGCGGCGGCTTAACGATGTCGCTGATATCAGACCAACCGGGCACACCGATGGTGGGGCCCATACCACCGTTGCTGTCAAGGATATCAGCGTGACCGAAAATGAGGTTGAGGTGTACTCTCTCGAGGTTGCGGATACGCACACCTTCGTGACGACTGACGCGCTCGTCGTTCACAACTGCTTCCCGAAGGACACCGCTGGACTCGCCGCTGCCGCTCGGGACAACGATTACACACCGGCGATGATAGAGGCTGCAATCGAGGTCAACGACGGTCAACCCGAGCGCCTGCTTGAACTGCTTGATTCCCACGTTGACGTGGTGGACAAACGCATCGCCGTCCTCGGCCTCGCATTCAAGGCCGGTACCGACGACATCCGTGGCTCCCGTGCCAAGCCGGTCATCGAAGGGCTGCAGGACCGAGGTGCCGATATCGTCGCCTACGACCCTCTCGCCAAGGAGGCGATGGCCGAACAGTACCCCGATATCGAATACGTCGACTCCGCGGCCGAGGCGCTCGACGGCGCCCACGGCGTCGCTGTCGTTACTGACTGGCCCGAATTCACCGACCTCAACAAGGAGTTCGATGCGATGGCCAACCCCGTCGTCATTGATGGCCGCCGTATCATCAGTCGTCGGGACGGACTTACCTATGAAGGACTGACGTGGTAATCACGCCCGTACCGTCTCACCGCTGTTCACCGCTGCTTCGCTGACGGACACTGGCTCTGTCGCCGCACCCTCAAGGTCGTACTCGCCGGGATAGGGAACCGTCACACTGTAGGTCCCGTTCGCGTTCGCTGTCGTTTGACGCTCGTAGGTGAATTCGTCACCTTCAATGTCGACCTCGGTCGTTAGCGTCACGGTTGCGTCCGGTTCGGCGGCCCCTTCGATTGTCGCGCCGGGGACGATGCGGAACGCCTTGTAATCGCCGATCGGACTGGCGTACAGCGCCCGGTAGTGGGCGAGCCCGGCGACGCCCTCGCTGCGACTCCCGTAGTGGTCGTGCAGCCGCGATTGCATCATCGCGTCGGTGATGTTCGGCGACCCTGGAACCGGTTCGGTCACGAGGTAGCTGTCGCTTCTGACGTACTGCTGGTAGGATTCGTCGGGGGTCTCGGAAAACGTGAACGGGCGATAGTTGCTCTGTGCGTAGCCGTAGCTTTGGGCTTCACCATTGACGTAGTAGTTGTACATTCGGTTCCACGACCACGGGCTGAAGACGTACGACTGGGGGTAATCGTAGCCGTTTTCTTTGGCGTGGCCATCGATGAACGACGCCGTTTCGTATTGCTCTTGTGGGATGGCGAGGTCGCTCGTGACGATGGGGGCCTGAATCGCCGAAAGCCCGCACACCAAGACGACGACGAAACCGATGCGGACCGCCACGTCCCGGTCGGGAATCGACAGCTCCAGGCTCTCGTTTTCAAATGGAACTGGCGAGCGGGCGGCGTCAACCCATCGGGCGAGCGCGACGATGACGACACCGGCGAACAGCGCGACGAACGGGGCGAGTTCCCCACCGTATCGCAACTGGACGGCGCCGAGACCGAGCAACACGACACCGTAGCTGGTCGGTGCGAGCCAGTGGCGCTCGCCGTCGTAGACGCGGTAGACGCCCCAGCCCATCGCCGGTATCGAGACGACCAACAGTAACCCGAAGAGGACCAGCCACCCCATCGTCGACCCGCTGAACAGCGAGTTGACTTCGGCGATGTTTTGCCCTTCGAACAGCCGTGATAGCTGTCCGGTGATGCGTCCCCACGTTGTCGGAGCGAGCAGTGCAACAGCGGCAGTGACGGCGGCGGCACCACCGACGCCGGTCACTGGGAACGTCCACGGTGGGAGTTCGAGGTGACGCCACGCGGCCACCGCGCTGACGACGCCGGCAACGCCAACGGCCAAGAGAACCGGTACCGCAACGACGACAGTGTCGTGCCAGCCCCACACGAGATGTGTAAGGCCGACGAGCGTCGCTCCCAAACCAACCCCGAGCGTCGTCGCCACGCCCGGAGCGAAAAGCGGCTCGTCATCTCGAACTGCAAGGGTCCCGCCGACCACGACGGAGAGGGCAACCGGGAGCAACAACAACGCTGCGGCCCACCAGGCGAGCACGCTTCCGGCGACGCCGAGACCTAACAGCGAGATTGCTCGGATGGTCGGCCACTCCACCTCCAGCGTGTCGATGCCGAGCGTCACGGTCAGTCCCCACGCCGCCATGACGAGCCACGGGGCGTCGAAGGCGTGGTGGTCGACGAACCCCGCACTTGAACGGGCAACATGTAACGGCAACACGGCGAGGACGAGGACGCTCGCAAGCGCGATGCGGCGGTCGCCGGTCACCTCACACGCAAACAGGTACAACAGCAGGCCCGTCATGACGGCCGCAATCACCGGCAGGACAGCGAGAACTGTGCTGTGGTGTCCGAGCCCACCGGCGAGGTCGGCACTACTGAGCATGATTAGTACGGTCAGTGGCTCCTGTGTCTCCAACCCCCCGGGAAGGTTCGAGGGTCCCCAGCCATTTTGCAGTCCTTGTTCGACGTGATAGACGTAGTAGTAGGGGTCGTTGGCCGGGTAGACCACGCGGTCGCGGAACACCGATCCGTACGTAGTCATGCGGAAAGCGACGGTGAGACCGAGCAATCCGAGTAGACTCGCCACGGCCGTCCGGTCGATGTCGGGCAGCGAGAACTCGATGTCGGTCGTCTCGCTTTCCTCGACTTCCCCGAATATCGCCGCCTCGACAGCCCTAGGGTCGGCGAGTCGGTACTCGTCGCCGGCCGATTCGACCACGCCAGCACCGACCAACTCGCCGAAGACACCGGAGTCGACGGGCACGTCGTCGAACGCCCATGTTTCGGTGTCGCGGTCAACCGCCCGAACGTCCTCGAGGGCAGGTTCGAGGTCCGGCCGGTCGTCCAGTAACTCACGCACCTCGCGGGCGTCCATAGATACCCTCGTCTGACAACCCCGAGGCTATAAACTCACCGTCCTCGCTCGAACGCGGGACCTATATCCCGGCCGTCCCACCCCATCGTATGCGCCAGTTCGTCGTCGTCGGCCACGACGCGCCAACGACCCCCGACTTCTCGCTTGAGGATTTGCCCGGTGCCGGCCGCCTCGACGTGTTGTGTCGGTGTGTCAACAGTGCGTTCTTCCTCTCACACACACTCCGCGAGAACGTCCGTGCTCATCTCGTCTTGGCCGACGAGTACGTCGTCCGCTTCGAGGGCGCGGAACTGCGGCGTCTCAACCCCGACGAGCGGTCGACGGCTGCCTTGATTCGCGGCGCGTTGGAGGCTCGTGAGGGCGCCATCGGTGCGATGGAGGCCAACCCCTCTCCCGGCGTCTACATCGGCAAGGGTGACTTCGAGTCGACCGTCCGCTCCGTCGCCGAGGAGAGCACGCTCGTCGAACTGCACGAGGACGGCCGGCCGGTCGTTGACCTTGACCCGCCAAGTGACCCAGTGTTCGTCCTTTCGGACCACCACGACTTCACCGACGCCGAAGCCGCGCTCCTCGCCGACGTGGCCGACGAACGCGTCTCACTCGGCCCGGAACCCCTCCACGCTGACCACGCCATCACGGTCGCACACAACTACCTCGACACCGACGGGTTCGGTATATATTGACCGACATCTCCGGCTTCTGACGGGGTTTTAAGTGAACTGGTGGCGAATTCCGTCGCGTATGTCCCTCCAAATCGGTGATGCGCTCGGCGACGGTATTCGCCGGTCGCTCACGTACAGTGGTGGCGTCCTGATGGCACTGACCTTCGTGTATCAACTGCTGTTCCTCGGGTCGATCAACGCGATTTTCGTCGACATCCTCCCGCCGGAGGCCCAACAATCCGGCCAGCTCGGCTTCGCGCTGCCGGTTCCGGCCGCCGTCGCTGGCGTCATCGCCCTCCTCGGATTGGTGTTCGGTATCGTTCTCTACATCGCTGCGACGCGGGCGTTGACCCGCGAGCAGTCCGAACTCGACTCCCTTTCCGGAGAGCTGTTCACCCGTCGGATGGGTCGGGCGCTCGTTTCGGCCGTGGGTGCCAACATCGTCGTCACCATCGCGGTCACCATCGGGTTCATCCTGCTGTTCGTTCCCGGCATCTTCCTCGCGATTAGCTTCATCTTCGTCATCTTCGCCGTCGGTGTTGAGGATGAACGCGCTATCGACGCCCTGAGTCGCAGTTGGGAACTCGCAAGCGGCAATCGTTGGGGCCTGTTCGCGCTCGGTCTCATCGTCGGCGTCGTCACTGGCGTCGGAAGTAGCATCGGTTCGGTGGCTTCCTTCGTCAGCCCCGTCGCCGGACAAATCCTGAGCCTCGCGCTCACGTCGGTGTTCTCCATCGTCGGCTACGGCATCCTCGCCGACGCCTACCTACAGGTCAGCGGCGAGAAACCCGGCAGCGGCGGCGGTACTGTCGAGCCGACCTCCGAACCCGAGGCGCTCTGAATCGAGCCGCATCATAACCCTTAAAGTCGATGCCGGCTTCCTACCGAGTGCGGGCCGGTGGGGTAGCTTGGTATCCTTCGGCCTTCGGGTGGCCGTAACCACGATTCAAATTCGTGCCGGCCCATTGCCCGCTTCCGCTTTTGATACCTACGTTCCCACAGCGACAGTTCTCAGGGTTCGCGTTTTCGCCACTCTTGGCCGTCTCGTTCGCCACTCTAACGGAGAAGTGAGTCGATAGGGTGTGAACTCATTCTGTCGGCTATCCCTACCACTTGGTGTGTCGTCACAACCTGAAGACGGGCCGGGTGTTTTATGCGCGTTGCCACGAAAGACGTGAATGCACCGCAGGGAGATTCCATGCCCTACGTCGGTGTGCGCCCACTACCGGGTGCGGTCAGCGTCACACCTACGACCCCCGGCCGCTGGGGTCGTTTTCGTGACTTTTCAAAATGCCACTCAGGAGACTTCCGTCTGTGAGTTTCGGCACCCCGACTCACGGCTTGAGTCGGCTTACACCTTTATTACAAATGCCTCTGATTGGATAGGATAAGCGTACTCTACCCGCAGTGGGTGTGCGCTGCACCAAATCATGGAACTGAAACACCTGTTCACAGCAGACGACGACAACCGTGCCGTATCACCCGTCATCGGGGTTATCCTGATGGTGGCAATAACCGTCATCCTCGCCGCCGTCATCGGGACGTTCGTTCTAGGACTTGGCGACCAAGTCCAACAAACGAGTCCGAACGCACAGTGGAACTGAGATGTGGATGCCAGTGATGACGTGAACCTTACGCATGAAGGAGGAGACTCGATAGCAGTTAATACCCTGAGCCTCAGCGGCGACGCACTCGGGAGCGGTCCAAACGGCGACGACCTAACCGATGGGGGAAGCTTCCAAGGTTCCGGTGATGCGGAATCCACTGGCTTTAGTGATGACCCAATCAAAGCAGGGAGTACCCTGAGCATCGCGAACGAAGACCTGTCAAGCGGCGAGCTCCGACTTGTCTGGACCGCCGAGGGCGGTGGTTCTTCATCCACACTAACGACCTACGACTACTCGCCGTAATGTCATCAAATTCGAATTTCCAACAATGAAGCTTACAGAACTATTTACGGCCGACGAATCGGAAAGGGCAGTCTCACCAGTAATCGGGGTTATCCTGATGGTGGCAATCACGGTCATCCTTGCCGCTGTCATTGGGACGTTCGTCCTAGGCTTGGGCGATCAAGTCCAGCAGACGAGTCCGAACGCACAGTGGAATTGGGATCAACAGAGTACCAACCCAAAACTCCAATTGACGCACGAAGGGGGCGACAGCGTCACCCCAGCACGACTTGAGGTCACTAGTACCTCTGGCGACGTTGACCCGACCGACAACTGTGGAGTCGCTGGAGAATGGAGTGGCGGTTCGACAATTACCGCCGGTAGTACCTGTGATGTCGTTCAGGGCGGATCCGCTTCGGGCACTTACCGTCTACTCTGGACGGCCGAAGGTGGCGGGTCCTCCTCGACGCTTTCGACGTACGAAGTGAACTAACGCCGACACCGATTTTCCAGTATTTTGCTTGAAACACCCACCGACACAGCGGCTGCAAAGCGGGCGTTCGTCCGTACCTACAGCAGCCGCGGGTTCGAAGACACCTGGGATATCATCGAGGCCTTCGAAGAGGTCCAGGCAGTTCGTGGGAAGTATCCAGAGCGGGGCTCGTCGTTCGTGGCACAGAAGGCCGGCTACCCGCGGTCATGGATTCGGCGTTGGGTCGACGACGACGCGATTCCTTACCGTATCAAGGCCTGCAGACGGCGCTCTCGCATGGGTGGCTGGACCTTTCACCCGGCGACGAAGCGACGCGCTCGTTGGTAGCGCTAATTGGATACGTCCTCGGGAAAGGGTCGCTGAAAGGCGAGAAATACGGGCCGCGGGCCTCGGCTGGCTGGCGCGTGACGCTCGACGAGCTGCACGAGGCGTTTGCTGCAGTTGGTGTCGACTCGGAGACGGTCACAACCGACGACCCGGAGCGACCACCACAGGTCCACCCCACAACGAATGGCTCGGTGTTGGGACGGATGCTCTACGTACTCGGTGTCCCGGCAGGGCGTGAAGACGTGCGGCGTAACCGATTGCCGTCAATCCTCAACGAAATCGATATTCAGTCCCGAGCGCGGTTTTGTGAGTTGTTCGTACGCCAGCGGGGGCTCGACAGCCACTACGAATCCTATGAGCCGACGCGGGTGTTGGTAGATCGACCGCAGCACTTCAGGCGTGAGTTCGCGGCACTTGTCGAGGACGTGACTGGCGAATCCGCGGCACCGTATAGTCGGGGCGTCGAGGTCTCGCTGGACGGGATGGTGGCGTTGGGTGTCGACCCGCGCGACGACGGGTAGCAATTGCGAAGCAAGACATACAAAATAACAATTAGCCGGCTATCCCGATGTCGATTACTGACACCCGATTGTACTCAACGGTAGCTCAGTGTTTGAGCTATCTCGTAGCTTCATTAGCTGATCCGTGCTTCTACTGTCCACGAAGCCGGACGCGTCGGTAGTTGCACTTGATTCACCATGCAACTCACACAGACTATTACTGCACAGAACGACGAACGAGCCGTCTCCCCGGTCATCGGAGTGATATTGATGGTCGCGACCACTGTGATTCTCGCGGCTGTCATCGGAACGTTCGTTCTCGGCTTGGGTGACCAAGTCCAACAGACGAGTCCGAACGCACAGTGGACGTGGGACCAACCGACCGACACCAAACTTGAACTGACGCATCAGGGCGGCGACACCGTCGCTGTGGACCGGGTGATCGTGACTGGCGGCGATAACATCGACTCGACGAACGACTGTGACGTAAACAACGACTGGAGCGACTCGAATGCTGAAATTACTGCGGGCGACACCTGCGCCAATATCCCCACCGGAGACGCCGGTGGGACATACCGCTTCGTTTGGACGGCTGACGGCGGTGGCTCATCGTCGACGCTTTCAACATACGATGCCTAAGACCGGACCAGGACCGATATCTTTCGAGTGCAAGGCAGAGAAATCTCAGCTGGCTGGGTATCCTGAGATCGACTGAGTGACGCTGACAGGTATTTTGTTGGATAGCTGTCTCTACTCTCTTCGGAGAAACTGGTTTGCTAAATCACGTTGGTGTGTCATCGCATAGACGTCGAATTTGCGTTCGATTACGGGCATGATGTCTCTGCGTTTACCCGGGGGAGGCGACGATGAACGTACCGTTGGAGTGTGCGAACTGTGGTGTGGTGTGGACGCTCACGCTGACGAGTCTCCGATCCGGCAAAGAGGGGCCGTAAGCCAGCGCCACCGCCTTTCGCCAAGTGAGCCGACTCACTGCCGAACCCGGTTTAGGGAGGGAGGACACGTTCGGACACCGGAGTGTTATCAACGCCTGAAAACGGGTGATTGGGTTTATCCAACGCGGATGCCATCCTAAATATATCTATGACGCCCTCCACTCCAGAGGCGGTTCGTCTTGGGGAGCGTGGCGTTTCTCCCGTTGTGGGTGCCGTGTTGATGGTTGCAATCGTCATCTTGCTTGCTGCAGTCCTCTCAACAATGGCGCTCGGATTCGAGGACGAACTCCAAGAGCCGGCACCGAGCGGCGCGTTCGATCAGGAGTACGTGGCATCCGGGACAGATAACACGGATGATAGACCGTATGTGACTATTACGCACAACTTCGGGAAGACCGCTGACGCCGACAACATCATCATCAAAGACGATGCCGGGAACACGATCAGGTGGAACGATGTCTGGACGGGTGGCCCTGAGGTTAGAGCCGGCGAGTACGTTCATATCGACGGCTTCCAAAGTGATTCAGCCCTCCAGCCCATCTGTGAGAAAGGGGATAGTTACTGGATTATCTGGGAGACCGACGATGGGGACGAACTCGTCGTCAACAAATGGACTGCACCGTCTGACCCGAACCTCCCGCCGAGTTCGTCATCCGATGACGATGGGGATGGCATTCCGAACTGGTGTTGATAGTGCTTGTTGCTAGCGTGGTGGTCCCGGAGGCCGCACATGATTCACTCGCGGTTTCCCCCGATAACGCCACCCGCTACTCCGGCCTAATATATTAGAACACAATGTTGAGCGCATTTCATTCGGTTTGTCCCTATGGAAGTTGAATTTGCGTGCGATTGCGGACACGATATCTCTGAGTTTACACGGGGGAGTGCGACGAAGAACGTGCAGTTGGAGTGTCCGAACGGTCAGGCGGTATGGACGCTCACGCTGACTAATATTCGGTCTATTTGACGGAAAGAGACATATCTCCGCCTATGAGAATAACGCGTATGGATACTCTCCGAGAGATGTACCGACATCTGGATGATCGAGTGCGTCAACTATCCCGTGTTTCCTACGCTCTCCTCGTTGGTTTCGTCTCTGCTGTGGGTGTGTTTGCTGTTCGACTCCTGCTTCCGGGCGATGGAAGTTTTGGGCCAGTAGCAATGGGTGTCACGATGACTGTGGTCTACTACGCCTTTGACCCGAATAACGAAACCTGATATGAACCACCCTCTCTGTACTGATTACCGTCTACAGAACGGCATCGCCATCATTTTCAAACTCGCGTTGGAAATCCAACCATGCCCTCCAACAAAGCGACAGCCGCGGCCCCGATAACTACTGGCGTCCTTCTCGCCGGGACGGCTGCACGAGAAGTCGCACAGAATGGACTCGAACTCTGGACGACGCTGGCACTCGCCGGTGGTCTCTCCGCGGTCGCTGTCGGCCTCGGCGTTCTGACCGGTCGTGGGTTCGACTCCGACGACGATCTCGACGGACATCACGACCGGACAACAGTCGCGCTCGTTGGCCTCGCACTGACGAGTCTCGCCGTCGGTGCCGGGATTGCACTGGCGTAGACGACGCCAATCGACTCGTGTTCGCGTTACATCCGATACCCGCTTATCGTATGCTGCACTCCGGGATACGCAGCGGCGCACGCCGCCGCATTTTCTCAGTAGGTAGCTTGTCCTGAACGAGAGGGACTTTCCCTGTCTCTACCGATTCACCCACTCTCCAACACCCGAGATCTCAGAGGCTGATACGCGCCCTCTATGCAGCATAACCTTCCTAAACTATCAGCCACTGCGGGTTTCAACAGAGCCATTGACTGGCAAATATTCGACGAAGTTCGGTCCCCCGGTGACGATATGCAGCGGTTAGAAATAAGACACTCCTTTTTACACCCACCTCGCATTCGTGGGCCCACCCGACCCAAGACGTGTGAAGGCCACACACAAAGAGCCGTTTGAGCTTACTCAACCCCTATGCATCCATCGGGAGATGATTGCGTGTGACACGACTTAAAGTAGTCCTCGCACTCGTCCCAATACTCTTGCTGGCGGGTTGTATTGGCGGTTTGGGTGCGGAGACACAACCCTCCGACTCGACAGCTAGCTCACCTGAAGAGGTCCCGGGTGTCACGAACGGGACGCTCGCGAATGACTCGGCGCTCATCCAGGCAAACCGGAAGGCGGTAACAACAAATGGAGCGACTGTCCAGATTAATCAGTCCTCGAGAGAGATGAATATCGACGCTCGGCTCGTTATCGGGGCGAATCTCTCGACGTACCGCCTCTCAGGGTCGGGGGTAGCGAGTCCGGATGAGGAAACGTCAATCGACAAATGGAGCAACGAAACCACGCAGTTCGTTCGCACCTCGTCGGGCGAGCAGACGAACTATCGCGTCCTCGAGGGACATGACGACCGACTCACGATGCTCTCCTCGATGGAGACATTTCTAGCAGCAGGTAATTTCGAGGTTGCCAACGAGACCACCGACGACGGAATGGTCGTATTGACTGCTGACAGTGCGTCACCAGCAGATACGTCGATGGCGAATCTCGAGCAGTTCGAGGGGCGTTTGGTTGTCAACGAGTCCGGCCAAATTCAGGACGTCACGGTGACGCTGACGCAGGACGGCGACCAGGTGTCCTATAGCTACGAGCTGCAGCAAGTCGGTGTCGAAAGCGTTCAAAAACCAGCCTGGGTGAACGACGTTCCGCCAGGCGCAACGCTGCAGACCCAGCTCTCCGTTACTGTGGAAAACAACTCGTATCTTGTGCTCGAACATTCCGAAGGTGACGTCGTCCCAAGAGGAACGACGGTGCAAGTGAAGTCCAATGGGACGACTGACACGGTGGGCCTGAACAGTTCATTATCTGCTGGTGACAGGCGCTACCTGTACTTCGATACGTCGTCGCAGGACCTCCAGGTGACGGCTGACCGGCCTGATTCGAGCGCTGTTTCGCCCGTTACCAGTCCGACCTCTGTGGAGATAACCACTGAAGACGGTGTGATACTCCATAGTGGAAGTATGGGCTGGGCCTCCGAAAGCGCGGGTGCAAGCGACGCTGGCAGTAGCCATGACTCGAACTCCGAAGAGAGTGCGGACGGAACGGCAACTCCGTCACAGTAGAACGGGTTAACGCAGACCACGCCGATATTCGACGCTGGCGACGTAAGGCTAACTCCACAAACTGAGTTGGCTGGGACGCTACCCCATCGACTCCGAATCTGAACGAGTGAAGGATGCCGCTATTCTCACGCAATCATCCTCGACGTCGGTTCGAGTCTGTCACCCTCACTCCGATTGCTCCCACTCTGGTGCCGAAACCAACTCCGGCCGAACCGAGTCAATATCCATCTCGGCGGCGCCGTAAAATCGCTCTCGACCGGCGGGTGTCTGGAACCGGAGTACGACCGTTTCGCTCGTGGCACGGAATATCGAGAGCGTCCACGCGCCGCCGACTCGCTCCCACGTACCGAGTTCGACGCCGTCCTCAACGACACGGGAGCCGAGTTCCCAACTCAGCCGGGTAACCTGCGGTACGTCGAAGGGTACAACACGGGGGAGTCCAGCGGCGGTCCCATCGGT
Source organism: Natronomonas gomsonensis (assembly GCF_024300825.1). Taxonomy (NCBI): domain Archaea; kingdom Methanobacteriati; phylum Methanobacteriota; class Halobacteria; order Halobacteriales; family Natronomonadaceae; genus Natronomonas; species Natronomonas gomsonensis. Next base: position 49,326 of record NZ_CP101323.1, read on the forward strand.
CGGTTGCGGGCCACGTGTAGCCATACCACGAGTGAGGCTATCAGTCAGTAAAAACCACTCGCTTTCCGCCAGACCATCACGACCGGAAAACCGACCTCAGCTCCCAGTCCGACCAGCAGCCACGAGGGTTATCAGCGATGGCGACCCAGAGTGGGTATGACTTCGTTTGCGGATTTGGACCTCGCCGACGTGGAGGCGGTCGCAGAGCGGCGTGAGGAACTCCTCGCTGCAGTCCGTGACCACGCGGGTCGCATCGCTTACCACATTGCCCGCGTCGACGGCGGCGACTACGGCCAGCGGTCGTTTTCGACCGACGACGGCGAGTGGACGGTGAAATACGAGGCAGGCGACCTCGAATACCTCCGCTTCGAGCCGCGTGGCGGCGGCGAGACGTACGTCATCTCGACACAACAACCGGCCGAACCGAAGGCGCTGGCGGAGGCCCTCGAAGACTACCCCGCCTTTGTGGCGGCGTACAACGATTACGTCGACTCACTGGCCGGCCTGCTTGATGCAGTCGACGCGTCCTTCCCAACGGTGGAATCAACCGAGAGCGTCGTCACCGAACGCGACCGTATTGTCGAGACAATCGAGGCCTGCTGTGATCGGATGGCCGGCGAGTTGCGGCGCTACGAGGGCACCGAATACGGCACCTTCGCCGCCAGAATCGATGGCACCCGCTGGGAGTTGAAGTGGGACGAAGACGGTGCGTCGTATCTCCGGGCCGGCGGCTCGGGCGGCGTGTACGTCCTCTCCCAGTACGGCCCACCCTCTGCGGCCGACGTACGGGAGTACGCACCCCGATTCGGGGGGTTCGTCGACGCTTACAACGACCACGTCGCCGAGTTGGAGTTGGACCTCGAAACCATCACCTTCGAGACCTGATCCGACTAGCCGTGAGGGTTTTGCGGCTGGAGTCAAAACATCATGTGGAGAGTCAACATATGTGTCACCACACACTCGGCACGGAACCAGAGGCGTGGCGTCACGAACAGACCGAAGACGATGACGAGGACGACCCTGCTGAATCGGCGGAACCACCCGAATTCGCGAACGACGACACCGCAGTCGACGTCGAGTTGCTGGATGCCGACGACTGATTGCTGTCAGCAGTACGGTACCGACGGATAATCGGATTTTAGGCGAGGCGAAAAAAATATTTGCATATTGATAAATTATAAGTCGCTGGCGACCCAACTACCGGTGTAATGAGCACCCAGAAGACCACTCGTCAGCAGGCCGACACCGTCGAGGAGAACGCGCTTCGACTCGACACCGAGAAAGCCGAACAAATTATCGACGCGCTGAACACCGACCTCGCGGACGCGTACGTCCTCTATCACCAACTCCACAAGCACCACTGGAACGTCGAGGGCGCAGAGTTCCTCGACATCCACGTGTTCCTCCAAGAGGTGTACGAGGACGTCGAAGACGCCGCCGACGAACTCGCCGAGCGCCTGCAGGCGCTGGGCGGCGTTCCGCACGCCAGCATGACGACGCTGGCCGAGAACGCCACCGTCGAAGCCGAAGACGAGGACGTCTACGACATCCGAACGTCGCTGGAGAACGACCTCGAGATGATGGGCGACATGATCGAGAGCTACCGGCAACACATCGAGTTGGCCGACGGCCTCGGCGACTACGCGACCAGCGAGATGCTCCGCGAACAGCTCGAAACGCTCGAAGAACACACCCACCACATCGAACACTACCTCGAAGACGACTCGCTCGTCCTCGAATCCGCGACGAAGTAACGCCGACTGACTATCGAACGTCGGGTGCCGACTCGTCGCTTCGTCCCGGAATCTCTACCTCGATTTCTAACTCTTGGTCACCGACGCCGTCGAAGTCGATTTCGACGTCGACCGGCTCACCGAAGGCAAACGGGAGTTCCCACTCCTCGTCGACGAGCGTGAGTTCGTCGCCGTCTCTGAGTTGTTCTCCCAGCGCTATCAGAAACTCGCCGGCTTCCTTCGAGTCAAGGCGGTATTCGGTTTCGAACGCCCGACCCGCCCGAATCGTCGTCCGCTCGTCCTCGGTAGCTGAGTCAGAATCGTCCACGAGTACTCACCGTCGAACGTCGACCGTCAAGTCACTCGCAATCCAGCCGTCGTTGTTGTCCGTTTCGATGAACACGGACTTGCCGGGACAACTCTCACACTGGCACACATCGGGTCTGGAGTCGGCGTCGGAATCAACGCGCCGTTCCGAACGCCGCCGGGCACGCGCCGTCATTACCTGATTTAGGTACACCTAAAGTAAAAGCGTTTTCGGTCCCGGTCAACGCTCGCCCGCCTCGCTTGCCGTCGCGACCGGCTCCGAATTCGCAGTATCACCCAACAGCGTCACGGCCAGTCGCTCGGCGACGGCCGGACTGACACTCCCGGCCATCCGCATCGCCTCGGCTTCCGAGTCCTCCAACCCGAGTACCTCCCGAAAGAACTGCGAGAGCGTCCGGTAGGTGTCGTGCAACTCCTCGGCGGTCTCCTGTCCCTCGTCAGTCAGCGTCGCTCCTTCGTAGGGTTCGTGGACCACCAGCCCGTCGGCTTCGAGGCGCTGGAGCATCTCGGTCGTCGCCGCCGGCGACTTCTCCAGTCTCTCGGCGAGTCGCCCCGGCGACACCGGGTGGTCGTCACCACCCTCCATGTAGATAACGAGGAGATACCGCACGGCGCTCGCCATCTCAACGACCACCCTCCGTGGATTCGCCAGAGGCATCAGACTCCTCGTCAGCCACGCCACCCTCCGAATCCGACCCGAACAGCGCCAGATACAGCCACGCTTTCGTCCGACCGCGCTGTTTGCGAGGTCCCGAGTCGGTCATGCGCGTCTGGTGAGATGGTCGCGAACGGTTCGTTGACACTCAGTACATATCGCGTCGAGGCGAGCGGCCGCCGACAACTCCGGAAACGTGGTCGAACGCTCCTGTGACAAGTACGCAACGAGCGACCGATGTGTGAGGCCCGTTTTCGCTCCCTCGCTCGTCGTTCGGTCGAGTACCGCCTGTCGGTCTGTAGCGACCGTTTCACACCGATTTCGGTGGGTTTCGAGCCGCTCGTGGCGCTCCCGAAGCGCCTCGAAACCGAGTACCGACAGTGGCCGTTCGTCGGCCGCATCGAGCCACTCACACGTCCCTTCCAGTCGTTCCAACGACTCGCCCAGTGACTCCCGCTCGATGTCGAGAGCGCGCTCCATCGCCCGCAGCTCGGCCTGTCGTTGCTCGACAGCACTGTGAATCGACTGCTGGACCTCGGCCGTGAACTGTCCGGGTGTCGAGGGGTCCAACACGGCCGCGATGCCCTCGCCCAACTCCTCGCTCATCGTTGCCGTGAGCGGCTCCGACTCCTCGAGGTCGGCCACGCTGTAGGGGCGGACGGTCTCTTCGAACAGCGACCGAACCTCCTCGGCCTCTGCAGTCGCCGGCCCTTGCTGTACTGTTGGCGCCGCTGGCGTCACCTCGCCAGTGGCTGGTACGCCGCCACCGCCGTTCGGAAGCGACGCCGGGTCGAGGGCTCGGACCTCGGCGTCGAAGCGCTCGAAAGCCCTCGACGTGGCTTCGACGTGTGCCACCTCCTCGTCGACGCGGTCGATGGCCGCCCGAATCGGGTCGATGATTCCGCTCACGGACACCCCTCCGTTGACACGCAAGCGAGGCCGCCGACACGCCCCGTCGTGTTCGTCTCGATGGACAGCCGCCACGACCCCGACCCTTCGACACGCTCTGCGCCCGAAATCGTCACCGACCGCGTCGCCAACCGGTCGAACAGCTGCACCACCAACGGCAGCGTCACGACCCGACCCGGCGTCCCGTCGAGACTGTACCCCTCGATGCACACCGTCCACGACCGCGATTCGCCACCCGAGGCTGCCGAACACCGCTCGATGCGATAGTCGTCGACGAGTCCGACCGCCTCCAGTGAATCCAGCGTCTCCGCGAGCGGTTCGGGCGCCAAGACGCCACCGTCGTCGCGTGGCAAGTTCGCCGCCGCCTCTCGTAGGACCGCCGCTTGTTCCTCGGGCGCCAACCGCTCGTCGAGTTCCGTCGCGATGCTTTCGAGCAGTCGCAGACAGAGTTCGTCGGGTGATGCGACCGCCTCGGCGGCGTCGAGATACGTGTCCATGATAGCGTCCTGTAAGTCGCCGTGGGCCGACCCGGCGATGGCCTCGAAGACGACGCTGGCGACGGTGTGACAGAACTCGATAGCGTCCGTTCCTCCGCGTTCGGGCGGCGTCGGCGGCAACTCACGCGTTCGGTCGGCCAGTGGCGTCCCGTCCGACGCTTCCCAGCCCGGCAACTCCTCGCGAACGATGATGTCGCGATACGAGACTTGCGGGTCGTATCGTCGAAGCGTCGCCCGGTACTGTTCGGTCGCCTGTGCGGCCGCGCGGGCGCTCGCTCGACTGTCGAAGGCCAACTCGTCGGCCGGGACCGGCCGACACCCCGTCCGCGCGCAGGCGACGTAGTAGCGGCCGTCCTCGCTGGCGAGCGATTCGATGTGGTCGCGAATGTCGCCCAGTGTCGTTCCTATCATGGTTGGTCTCTCCCAGTGGGTTGTTCAGGTGGGCTCTCCTGTCGGGTCAGCGACGCACTTTCGTCGGGTTCTCGGCGGTGATGAACGGCTCGCCGCCCTCCTCGGCGAAGGCGAGGCTGCCACATTCCAGTCGGCAGACCTCCCAATCCGGCAGCGCCGGAATACCGTAATCCTCTGGCTCGCGGTAACAGCCCGCGATGGCCCACGTCCGCGCACGCATTCAGACATCACCGGTGACGATATCCGCGACGCGCTGGCGGTCGAACAGCTCTTCGTCGGCGCCGAACGTCTCGGGATATATCCCGCGGGCGGCCCGTTCGAGTTGGAACAGGTGGAGTATCGGCCCCTGATACGTCAGCCCGCTGTAGAACACCCTGCCCTCCTGGACTGCCGTCAGTTCGCTGGCTACGTCGTGGTCCTCGAGATGCGAGCGAATCTCGCGGTCGAAGTACGCGTCGGTGATTTCGCCCTGGATGCGAACGGCGATGGCGTCGGGGTCGATGTCCAGCAGCGTCTCGAAGTCGATGGTGCCGCCGTCGACTTGGGCGTCCGTGACGCCGTTGGTCGCCAGCGCGTCGCCGACTTCGAGGTCGCGGAACTGCTTCGATTGAAAGCCCTCGCCGACGAGATACGGGTAGAACGACTCCGGCGGCATCTCGGCGGGGTACAACACCGCGATGTCCGGGGACTCCGACGGAAGACGGTCCTGTACATCTCCAAGAACCTCGTCGTGAAGTTCGTCGAAGGCCTCGTAGCGGCCCCGCTCGTCGAAAAGCTCGGCCATCTTCTCGAAGGCCTCGTACATCGAGTAATACCGATAGTCGTCGTGCCAGTCGTACACCCGCGTGAAGCCGGTGTTGCCGACCAACGGGGCGACGTTGTCGCGTATCTCCTCGACGTCGGCCTCGCTCACCCCGAGGCGGTTGACCATGAAGTTCGGGTCGACGACGTTGACATCGGGGTCGAGTTCGTAGAACACCTCCTTGTCGGTGCCGTCGTTCCACAGTTGGGTGAGCGCCTTGTCGTCGACGGCAACGCCCGGCAGTTCCTCGTAGTAGTGGGTGCCGAAGCGGGCGCGAACCCCGATAGCTTCGAGGCCATCGGCCTGTCCCAAAGCGACGCCCATGTCGGCGTAATCGCCGGTGTAGGCCAGCCACTGTTCGGGCACGGCGTCGAACTCGACGGTGCCGACCGGCTCCATCGTCACCGAATGGCCGTCGTCAGTGTTCGGCGGCTCCTCGTCAGCCGTCCCCGTTGAACCGTCGCCGACACAGCCGGCGACCAATCCGCTCCCGACGAGGGAGGTGCCGTACTTGATGGCGTCTCTGCGCGTCGGTGCTGTCTGTCGAATCGTCTCGTCGTCGCTCATCGTTAGCTCTCTCCGTTGATGATGTCTGCCACTCGCTGGCGGTCGAACAGTTCGCCATCGAACCGCGAGGGGAAGTACGCCGTCGCGTACCGCTCTAGCATGAAGAGGTTGTGCAGCGGCCCGCAGTAAATCGGGCTGCCGCGGAACACCCGCCCCTCTTGGACGGCCGTCAACTGACTCCCAACGTCGTGCTCGCGCATGTACGCCAGCGTCGTCTCCTCGAACTCCTCGCGCGTCTTGTTGCCGTGATACCGGAGCAACAGCGAATCGGGGTCGATTTCCAACAGCGTCTCGTAGTCAACCGACTGCGACCCCGAATAACCCTCGACCTTCGTGCCTTCGAAGGCGTCGTCGATACCCAGTGTGTGGAAGTGCTCCTTGTTGGCTCCCATTCCCGAGACCCGATACGGCGCGAAACTGTCCGGTTCGTCGCCGGCGAACAGCAGCGCACCATCTGGTCGCTCCTCGGCCGGTGGGAGTTCGGCCTCGATTTCGGCGACCACCTCGCTGTGCAGCGACTGAATCGCCTCGAACCGCTCGCGCTCCTGAAACACCGCGGCGACCTTCTCGAAGGCTTCGTACAGCGTGTAGTACCGGTAGTCGTGCCACTCGTCGGTTCGCCGGAAGATGAGGTTCCCGAGGAACGGCGCGACGTTCGTCTCTATCTCCTCGATGTCCTCGGCCGGCCAATCGTCGAGCCAGTTGGTCAGCGAGTGAGGGTCGATGAGGTGGAGGTCGGCATCGATTTCGTACAACAGCTCCTTCGAGATGCCGTCGTTCCACAGCGGCGTGAGTCGGTCCGTGTCGATGCCGACATCGGGGAGTTCCTCGTAGTGTCTCGTCTTGTACCGGTTCTGATACCAGACCGTTTCGGCCGCGTCGGCCTGCCCCAACGCGACCATCATATCGATGTAATCCGGGGTGAACGGCGCGACGGTCTCCGGAACTCCGTCAAACTCGACGGTCCCGACCGGTTCCATCGTCACCGAGTAGCCGTCCGATTCTTTGGCCGGCGTCGATTCGGGACTGTCATCTGAGCTGTCGCCGGCCGTACAGCCCGCCAACAGGCCGCCGGCGGCGACGGCACTACCGTACTTGATGGCGTCTCTGCGGGTCGGTCCGGTGGTGTCATCACTCATGTTCAGATGTCTCCGTTGATGATGTCCGCAAGTCGCTGGTGGTCGAACAGCCGCTCGCTTTCGTCGAACACGGGATAGGTATCACCGTTCTCGTAGCGTGGCCACGCGCCGAACTGCTCGGGATACAGTTGCTTGGCGGTCATCTCCATCTGGAAGAGGTTCATCAACGGCCCCTGCCACCGCGTTCCCTGGACGTACACCCGGTCGTTGTTGACGGCACGCAGTTCGCTGCCGGCGGGGTCGTCTCGGAGGTTTTGTACCATCGCCTCGAAGCCGACGGCGTCGGTGACCGTCCACAGCGCGAGTATCGCGTCGGGGTCGGCCTCCAGCAGCGCCTCCATATCGATCTGTTTGAACGCTCCGTCCCACTGTTCGTCACCGAAGGCGTCGACAGCACCGAGCGGTCGGCTGTGGGCGTTGAAGTAGCCGGGGGCGTTCAACCGAAGCAGGTAGATGGCCGAGAGGTCCGTCGAAATCGAGAGATACGCCACGGTCGGTCGGTCCGATTCCGGCGGCCGCTCACGTTCTATCGTTTCGAGCATGTTCTCCCGAACGGACGCAAGGGCCTCGTATCGCGATTGCTCCCCGTAAAGCGTCGCGACTCGCTCGAACAGCTCCCACAGCTCGTAGTACTCGTAGCCGTCCGCCCAGTCGTCAGGCGGCGTCGCGTGGAAGTTGCTGTAGTAGTTCCCGAGCCACGACCCGACGTTGTTCGTGACCTCGTCGATATCCGCCCGTGTCCAGTTGTCCTGTGTCGTCACCCATGCCGGGTCGACGAGATGGAGGTCGCTGTCGAGTTCGTACACCTGCTCTTTCGTGAAGCCGTAGGACTCAGTTTCGTCCCGCCACGGGATGTCGACGCCCTCGAGGTCGGAAGTGAAGTACTCCAGCGTCGAGGCGGTTCCGTCCCACCAGACGTTGTTGATGCTGTCACCCTGCCCGAGTGCCGTCGCCATGTCGGCGAACCACGGGAAGTGGGTGAACACGTCGGTCGGTGGCTCCTCGAGCGTCACGTCACCGACCGGTGACATCTCCACCGAGTACGAGGTTTCGTCGGGGCTGTCGGTCCCTTCAGGCGTGTCCGGGTCGCCGTTACCGGTACAGCCAGCCAACAGTCCCCCGCCGACGACTGCGCCGCCGTACTTCACGATATCGCGTCGTGTCGATGCCTTGACCGTGGTGTCGTTCGTCATTGTCAGAACTCCCCGTTGATGATGTCCGCCACGCGCTGGCGGTCGAACAGCTGTTCGTCGCTCGTTACCTCGCCGAACTCCCCGGGGTACAGTTGCTGAGCGGCGCGTTCGGTGAGGAAGAGGTTGTGAATCGGCCCTTGATGGAGGTAGCCGCCGCGGTAGACGCGGCCCCCTTGGACGGCCTGCAGTTCACTCGCCACGTCGTGGTCCTTCATGTACGCGAGAACGGTGTCGCGGAACTCCGTGGCGGACTTCCGCTCGTGGCCGCGGACGAGGATGACCTCGGGGTCGATTTCGAGGAGGTTCTCGTAGTCGAGTTCGCCGCGGTCGGTCGTGCTGAGGTTGTCGATGTCGGTGCCGGCGAGGGCGTCGGTGACGCCGAGGTCGTTCCACTGCTTCTTGCTCGTGCCCTTGTCATTGAGGCGGTACGGCGAGAACGTCGCGGGTTCGTTCGTCCCCTCGAAAGTGAGGAAGACGTTCGGCCGCTCGTCGGCCGGCGGCAGGCGGCTCTGAATCGACGCGATGAACTCGTCGTGGAAGGCCGCAAACGCCTCGTATCGCTCCGTCTCGTCGAAGGCCCTCGCGACTTTCTCGAAGGCCTCGTACAGCGTGTAGTACCGGTAGTCGTGCCACTCGTCGGAGCGCCGGAAGATGAGGTTCCCGAGGAACGGGGCGACGTTCGTCCGGATTTCCTCGACGTCGGCGTCGCTCCAATCGAACCAGTTGCGCAACATCCCGGGGTCGTAGAGGTGGAGGTCGCTGTCGAGTTCGTAGAACTCCTCTTTCGTTCGGACCTCGGGATTGGCCTCGATGGTCTCGCGGTCGACCGAGACGCCTGGCAGTTCGTCGTAGACGTACGTGTAGTAACGGTCGGCGCCACCGACGCCGGTCAGGCCGTCGGCCTGCCCCAACGCGACGGCCATGTCGGCGTAGCCGCCGTCGTAGGCCGCCCACTGTTCGGGGACCGATTCGAAGCTTACCTCGCCCATCGGCGCCATCTCGACGGTGTAGGCGTCGGTGTCGTCGTCCCCCTCCGATTCCTCGGCGGGTTCGGTCTCACCAATACAGCCGGCGAGCAAGCCGCCGACTGCGACGGCACTGCCGTATTTGATGGTGTCTCTGCGCGTCGGTCCCCCGCGTATCGCGTCGTCTCTGGACATGGTTTTAGGCTAGCCTAAAATATTATAACTGCTTCGATTTTTAGGTTGGCCTAAAATGTTTGAACAGCGTGTTGGAGGGGTATCTTCGTCGGTCGTCGACTTGTCGGCTCGAACGTCTCCTCGGTCACCACCGTGCCTCCCCTTCGGTCGACTCCTTCGCCTCAACCGCGTCCGCGTCGTCTTCGTCCTCGTGTCGGGCGCGAAGCGGTGTGATTCGCGGTCCGCGGTCGGTCGGCACCACCTCGGCGTCGACGCGGAACACCTCCGCGAGCAGCTCCTCGGTGACGACGGCTTCGGGCGGTCCGCGGGCCTGAATTTCGCCGTCCTTGAGGGCGACTACGCGGTCGGCGAGTCGCGCCGCCTGCTCGATGTCGTGGAGCACGACGACGACCGTGATGTCGCTGTCCGCCCGCAGCGTCTCGATTATCTCCATCACTTCCAGTTGGTGATGGAGGTCGAGGAACGTCGTCGGCTCGTCGAGCAACAACACATCGGTGTCCTGGGCGAGCACCATCGCAATCCACGCCAGCTGCTTCTGGCCGCCGCTGAGGCTGCCGACCTCCCGGTTTCGGAGGTGTTCACAGCCGGCCAACTCGATGGCCCGGTCGACCGCTTGTTGGTCTTCCTCGGTGACGTGTTCGAAGAAGCCGCGGTGGGGATACCGGCCGTGATACACGAGGTCCTCGACGGTGATGGAGTCGGGTGAGGTGCTCTCTTGGGAGAGCAAACCGAGCTTTCGGGCGAGTTCCTTCGTCCCCATCGAGTGGACATCGCGGCCGTCGACCAACACCGAGCCGTCGTCGGGGTCGAGTTGCTTCGCCAACCCCTTCAGGAGCGTGCTCTTCCCGGACCCGTTGGGGCCGACCAGCGCCGTCACCGCTCCCGGTTCGGCGACGATACTCTCGCCGTCGACGACCGGGTCCTCCATCGTGGGGTACCCCAGCACCAACCCCTCGCCGGCGAGGTCGCTCGCTCCGCCTTCGGGGGCGTTCGATGTCGGGGTGTCGTCGACAGCGTCTTCGCTTCCGTCCGAGTGTCGTAGCGAACCGACGTTGAACACCATTTCAGATTTCACCCATGTTCTGCTTCTTCCGCATCAGATACAGGAAGTACGGCCCTCCGACCAGCCCGGTGACGATGCCGACCGGTATCTGGACGGGGTTCAACGCGAGACGGGCGCCCACGTCGGCGCCGACCATCAACGCCGGGCCGACGAACAGACAGCCGACGATGACTTTCTTGTAGTCGCTGCCGACCAGATTCCGCACAACGTGGGGGACGATGAGGCCGACGAAGCCGACGATGCCCGCCACCGCGATACTGGCGGCGGCGGCCAACACGGCCACGCCCGAGAGCGCGAAGCGGACCTTCTCGATGGACATCCCCAGCGACTTGGCGGTCCGCTCGCCCAGCAACATCACGTTACACTGCCGGGCGCCGACGACGGCCAACAGGATGGCGACGACCGACCACGGCAACACCAGTCGAACCTGCGCCCAGTCGGTGCCGGTGAGCGACCCGGTCGTCCACGCGATGGCCGACTGGACGATGCCGATGTCGTCGGCGAAGAAGAACAGCGCCGTCTGGAGACTGTTGAAGACGGTGCCGACGATGACGCCAGCCAAGACGAGTCTGACCGGCGAGGTGCCGTTCTTCCAGGCGATTGCGTAGACGATGAGAAACGCCGTCGCGCCGCCGGCTGCGGCGATGAGCGGCAGGAACGCCGACAGCCCACCGAACACCACGAGCGTCAACAGAATCATCAGTCCAGCCCCGGAGGAGACGCCGAGGATGAACGGACTCGCCAGTTCGTTGCGCGTGACGGCCTGAAAGATGGCGCCCGAGACGGCGAGGTTCATCCCGACGATGATGCCGACGAGCACGCGCGGTAGCCTGATGTTCCAGACGATGAGGCTCTCGGTGCTCATCTCCGGCAGTTCGCCACCGAGCAGGAAGGCGTTCCACGCCTGTGCGTTGAACAGTACTTGTGGGTCGAAGACCGCTCCCCATGCCTGTGCGAACGTCATCGAGTAGGCGCCGAAACTCACCTGTACGAGACCGCCGAGGACAACGACAACGAGGCTTCCGGCCGCGGTAGTCAGCAGTTTCGGGTCGAACAGCCACGCGAACCGACTGCTCCGGCGGCGCTCGCTCGGTCGTCCAGATTTGACGGATTCACTGCTCATTACGGACCCCCTCTGGCTGGTCGCTGTGGTAGGCACGAATTGTCTCGTCGTCGATTGCTTCCAAGAGCGCCTTTTCACCGATTCCGTCCACGACGGCGTCGGTGTCGAGTGCCGACGCGAGCGCCTCATGACCCGATGTCCCACGCGCGTCGATTTCCGCGTCGGTCAGATACGTTTCCCGCTGGGCGTCGATGTAGGCGTCCCTGACGCGCTCGAAGCGGTCTTCGCCGGGGTCGACTGGCGCGTCGTCGCCGTAATATTCCTCGAACCACTCGACCCACTGCTCTCGGTCGGTCCACTCGCCGTCGAGACTGGTCGCCCGCCGCATCCAGTCTTTGTGGTCTGCGGCCTCGGGCCACCAACCGTCGTCGAGTCTGCTGTCGGCGACGACGCGATGGGCGACCCGCGCGCCCCGACCGGCGGCCATGATGGCCTGTTTGTCGGCGACCGTCGCGGGGGAGGCGACGTACAGCCCCTCGATTGGCGTCGTTCCGTCTGCGTCGGCGTACTCGCGGTCGAAGCGCTCGGTCGTCTCCTCGCCGTGGTCAATAGTTTCGAACATCGCTTCGTCGTCGCCGAGGCCACGCAGGTACTCGCCGTCGTATCTGGTCGCCGCGACGACCCGTCTCGCGGTTACGGACCCACTCTCCTGTGGGACGACGACCAAGCCCTCGCCATCGGGTTCGACCGACTCGACGAGGTCCGAGCGGAGGTCACACCCCGCCGCTCGGATGTGGTCGTGCATCAACTCGTAGAACGTCTCGACATCGATGCCGTCGGGGAAGCCGAGGTAGTTCTCTAGGTAGGCACACTTCCGGATGGACGACCGGCCCCGGTCGAAGACGACGGTGTCGAGTTCCTCACGGGCGAGGAAGACGGCGGCCGAACACCCAGCGGGGCCACCGCCGACGACGGCCACATCGTAGTCGACGGTCGAACTCACCGCCGACACCTCCCTCGGGTGTGTCGGTGAGACGGTCGATTCGAGTCGGTCATCTACTCCTCACCGGTGACGATGGCCGCGAGTTCCCCACGGTCGAACAACTCCCCGGAGTACGCCTCGGGGAAGTACCCCGTCGCGTAGCGTTCGAGGAGGAACAGGTGATGCAGCGGCCCGGAGTAAATCGGCCCGCCGCGGAACACCATGTCGTTTTGGACGGCCGTCAACTCCGAGGCCGTCTCGTGGTCTTTCATGAACGCGAGGACGGTGTCTTCGAACTCCGCGCGGCTCTTGTTCTCGTGGCCGCGAATCAGGATGGAGTCGGGGTCGACCTCGAGCATCGTCTCGTAGTCGATTTGGCCCCGCTCGGTCGTCGAAAGCCCCTCGATTCCCGTGTCGGCGAGTGCGTCGGTGATGCCGAGGTCGCGGAACTGCTTTTTGTTCGTCCCTTGGTCGCTCACGCGGTAGGGGTAGAAGGCCTCGGGCTCGTTTGCGGCGGCGAAGGTCAACAGTGCGTTCGGCCGGTCGTCGGCCGACGGGAGGTCGGCCTGAACGTCGGCGAGAACGTCGTCGTGGAACTGCTTGAGTTGGGTAAACCGCTCCTGCTCTTGGTAAATCTTGGCGACCTTTTCGAAGGCCTCGTACAGCGTGTAATACCGGTAGTCGTGCCACTCGTCGGTCCGGCGGAAAATCGTGTTCCCGATGAACGGCGCGACGGTGTTGCCGACCTCCTCGATGTCGCTTTCTTCGAGTTTGAACGCGCTGTTGTTGATGAGCCACTCGGGGTCGATGAGATGGAGGTCCCCGTCCAGTTCGTAGAAGAGTTCTCTGTCGATGCCGTTGTCGCTCAGTCGCGTCAGCGACTCCGCGTCGACGCTGACACCGTTGAGTTCCTCGTAGTGGGTGGTGTGGTACCGCGAAGGCAGCCCCATCGAGAGAATCGAGTCGCCGTGGCCCAACGCGACGGCCATGTCGCCGTAGTCGGGGAAGTAGTGGACGACACGCTCCGGGGCTTCCTCGAATTCGACGGACCCCACCGGCGCCATCGTCACCGAGTACTTCCCCTCGGTGTCCGCACCGGAGTAGCCGACGTTGTCGGTACACCCCGCGAGAAGTCCACCGCCGAGTGCCGCCCCGCCGTACTTGATGGTGTCTCTCCGTGTCGGTGCCGCGTCGCGCCACGAATCGTTCGCCATGTGGTTTAGGCTTCCCTAAAGAACTAAAGCAGTTTCGAATCTTAGGTGGGCCTAAAACGACGCGGGTCAGCGTGGCGCACCGCAGTCGGGACACATCGGCGGGCCGCCCTCGGGAAGTTCGAGGCCACACTGCGGACACGCCGACTCGTCGCTTCTTCGCATCGCTCCGAGTACGTCGTCCGTGCGTTCACGAACCGCTGTCAGCGAACCGATGTCCTCGTCGAAATCCTCCGACCCCGCCTCCTCGACACCGGCGAGTGCGAACCGCACACGCTCGGTCGCGAACGCCTCGTCGTCGCCATCGCCATCGGCCTCGACCATGGCAACCAGTTTCGATTCGGGTATCGCTGCCGACGTGTCGGCCCGAGCCACGAGTCCCAACGCTTCGGCCGCCCGCCCGCGGACGTACGGGGAGTCGTCGTCCAACCGCGCGGAGAGTTCCTCGACTGCGTCGGCGACAGCCTCGGGCGCCGTACAGCCGACCGCGAGTAGTGCCGTCGCGAGGTGATAGCGGATTTCCTCGCTGTCGTCACCGAGGTGGGTCGCGAGCGTCGGAACGTGGTGTCGGAGTCGACTGGGACTCGCCACCGCCACGTGGGCCAACGCCTTCGCCAGTTTTTCGCGTACCTCGGGTTCGTCGAACTCCAGTCCGACTCGGAGGTCCGCGAGTACCCCGGGCGAGACGACTTCTTCGGGCACTTCGAGCGCGAGATAGCCGAGTGCCTCCGCCGAGCGCGCACGGACGTAGTAGAACTCCTCGTCGTCGGCGAGTCGTGCGGCGAGTGCGTCGGCGCCCCCGAGTGCCGCCTCCGGCGCCGTTCGGGCCACCGCCACGAACAGTTTGACCGTCGAGAGCCGAATCGAGCGCTGTTCGTCGGTCAGAAACGGGACCAGCGCCGAAGCAATCGGCTCGAACGCCTCCGGGGCCTCCTCGGCGAACCGCTGTAGCGACCGTATCGCCTCCATTCGCGCCTCGGCGTCGGCCGCCCGCAGTTCATCGAGCGACGCGGTGGCCGCTTCTACATCGCCGCGTTCCAGCCGGTCGACTACGTCGTCGCTCGGCGCTGGGTCGGATGCGTCACCCATGTTCTTCGACCCATGGATCGCCGACCAGCCTAAAAACACCCGGCGTTCGTCACCGAGCCTCCGGGGCCGAATCGGAGGTCGCGGCTGCTGGCGACTGACTCAGGTGAGCCGCGACAGCAGCCGCGACACCAGTCCGCCCTCGGGTGGCTGCTGGTTGGCGTCGCCGTACTCGCGATAGAGGTACGCGACGATGTCGTCGCTTTCGGCCATCCCCTCGATACCGTTCGAGTTGTCGACCAACACGGGCACGCCGTACTGGCCGCTGACTTCGTACACCTCGTCGCGATTCCGCCGTCGCCCGGCGACGGAGTGGGTCTCGTACGACAAATTCAGGTCATCTAGGGCTCGGCGTACCTTCGCACAGTAGGGACACCCGTTCAAATCGTACAGCTCGATGTCGGCCATGCTTGGAGATGTCGTTTGTGACTCCTGAATCCGCCGCGATGGGGTATCGCCTTCGCACAGCCGCCCAGTAGTTTCTGCCGATGACACAGCGTTTATGCGTCGTCTTCGAGTGGCCAAACCCGATGACTGCGACTGTTCGCGGGACGGTACGGGGGATGGCGAACCGAGCGAATCCGGCGTTTGCGGTCGGCGCTGTCGCGATACCCGTTCTCGCCTTGGTGTACGTCCTCCAGTGGGGGAATCGACCACAGCACATCTACGTCCACGTCATGGCTGGCGTACTGTGGACCGGCATCGACCTGTTCATGGCGATGGTCTTGGGGCCGGTGTTGGGTGGGCTGGCCGTCGAAGAGCGGGCGAACGTCTTCCAGCGATTCACGCCCAAGATGACGTTCCTGATGCCGACGCTGGCGCTCGTCACCATCGCCGGCGGCATCACGCTCGCACTGCGGTTGGAGGTGTTCTCGAACGCCCAGCCGTGGCTCGCGCTGTTCACCGCCGCCTCGCTTTTGCCCGCGATTATTCTCATCGGCTGGCAGTTCGACGCCTTCCGGGACTGGCGGTGGCTGGCCGTCTTCGCCGTCGTCCTCGTCGGCTCCGGCGGGTATCTCGCCGCGACGCTGCCGGCGTTTGCGATGACCGAACCCTCAATCGCCGTCGCACTCGGCATCGTCACCGTCCTCAGCGTCCTCGGCTTCGGTGTCCTCATGCCCGGTGAGGTGCGGATGTATCGGGAGATGGTCTCGGAAAACCCCGACACCGACGTCATCAGCAACATCGGGATGCGCAACGCGAAACTCAGCGGGATTCAGGGGCTGTTCCAACTCGCCGTCATCGTCGTGATGGTGTGGATTCGCTGGGGTAATCTCTGAGCGACCGACAGTTTTTGTCGCTGCGGCCCAACCGGCGACCGTGAAGGTTCACGGCCACGAGGTCCGCGGCGTCGGCGTCGACAGCGAGACGCGGTGTGCCCACTACGGCACCGAGCGCGACGTCGTGGCGATGAAATTCGGCTGCTGTGAGACGTACTACCCCTGTTTCCGCTGTCACGCCGAGACGACCGACCATGACGCCGAGCCGTGGCCGCTCGAACGCCGTGACGAACCGTCCGTGCTGTGTGGCGCCTGCGGCGCCGAACTCGCCGCCCAAGAGTACATGGGCGTCGACTCCTGTCCGGAGTGTGGCACGCGGTTCAACCCGGCCTGCGCCGACCACTACCACCTCTACTTCGAGGGCGTCGAGGAGACGCCCGACCGGCGGTAGTTTTGTCACCGGCGACGCAATCGGGGGTATGGCAGACGAAGACGACCTCGCGTGGGAGACGCTGGATTCCGAAACCGACTACACCTGCCCCGGCTTCGACGTGGTGCGCGACGAAGTCCGGCTCCCGGACGGCACCGACACCGAGTTTCACTACGTCTCGGAACCGCCGTCGGTCGTCGTGTTGCCGTTCACCGACGACGGCGACGTGGTCGTCATCGAGGAGTGGCGACAGGCCGTCAAACGCAGCAACTACGGCCTGCCAGCAGGCGGCCTTGAAGACGACGACACCGACCTCCTGGCGGCGGCCCACCGCGAACTGCAGGAGGAGACTGGCTACGAGGCCGACGCCATCGAGCGGCTGGCGACGTACGAACCGGCCAACGGCCTGTTCGATTCGGTGTTTCACTACGTCGTCGCCCGCGGGTGTACCCCGACCGCCGAACAGGACCTCGACGACAACGAGTCGATTCGTGTGACGACTACGACCTTCCCGGAACTGCAAGAGCGGGCCGTCACCGGCGACCTCAGAGACGGGCGGTCGGCGCTTGCGGTGTTGCAGTACGCGGTTCGGGTCGACTAGTTCATCGCCCCCTCGTCGATATCTGGGTTCTCGCGGACGAACTCGACGAGGTTCTCGGCGTAGGATTCGAACGAGGGGCACTCGATACCCGACCCTTCGAGGTCCTCGACGGCGTTGGTACAATCGAAGCTCGCTCCCCACGTCTGATACTCCAGCCCGCCACTTTTGAGTAGGTCGCTGTCGGGCGATAACGACGCGAGGAGTCCCTTGACGATGCCCTTCGGATACGGGACGACGATGGTTCGACTCTTGCCGGCGGCGTCGCCGAAGGTCTTGATGAGTTCGGTCGTCGTCGGCGGGTCGGGGTCCGCGAGATGATACACCTTCCCCTCGGATTCCTCGATGCCGCTGAGGTAGCCGATGGCATCGACGATGTAGTCGCGGGGAACGATGTTGAATTCGGCGTTGCCGGCCCCGCGGGGCGCCGGAATCACGGCGTTGTCGCCTTGGTCGAGCAGCATCTCGACGAAGGCGTAGGGGCCGTCGTACTTCTGTGTCTCGCCGGTTTCGCTGTCGCCGACGGCGACCGCCGGCCGATAGATGGTCGTCGGAACCTCGTCCATCCGCTGTTGGACGAGCACCTCGGCCATGTGTTTTGTCGTCTCGTAGTAGTTACAGAACTGCTGGCCCTCTTGTAGCATGTCCTCGGTGAACCGCCCTTCGTAGGTGCCCGAGACGACGACGGAACTGACGTAGTGCAGGCGGTCGACGTTCCCACCTTCGGCGAAATCGAGGACGTGCCGCGTCCCCTCGATGTTGACCAGCCGGCCGGGTTCGCGGTCCATCGTTAAGTCGTAGATGGCCGCGAGGTGATACACCTCGACGCTGTCGGCCTGGAGGTCGTCGTAGGCCTCGCCCAACCCGAGGTCGGCGTCCGTGATGTCGCCCTCGACCAACTCGATGCGCCCCTCGGCGTCGTGTTCGGCCTCGATTTCTTCGGCTTTCGTTTCGGCCTGCGAGCGGTACTTCGACTGAATGAGACAGGTGACGGTCGTCTCGGCGTCGTGCCGGTCAAGCAGTCGTTCGACGAGTGCGCTCCCGAGGAACCCGGGGAAGCCAGTGAGGAATACCGTCGTCATACCCACTACACCTGCGACTGCAACCTATACCTTGTGCCGGTCAAGACGAGGTGGGTTTAACAAGGCCTCAGCGGTTCCGGTGTCCGCTTCCGCCCAACGCCCGGCCATCAAATTCGACGGTTCCGATTCGCAAAATACCGCCTCGTCACCACGGGCCAAACGCCTTCCGTCCGGCCGCCGGGTTAGGACGTATGACCGACCGTGTTTCGACGACACCGGGTGATACGCCGGTCGAAACCGTTCCCGACGACTACGCTCGCGAGAAACGCTGGCTCCGCCTCGAAACGGGACGCGATGCGGGCAAGCGACTCTTCTTCCGCGACGAGGTTCACGGCGGTGAGAGTCCCGAACACACGGTCGTTTTCGTTCACGGCAACCCCGAGAACTCCTATACGTGGCGGCGAACGATTGCCGAACTCGACCGAACGGCGGACGTGCCGTACCGACTCGTCGCCCCCGACCACGTCGGCTTCGGGCTGTCCGATACAGCGGACTACGAAATGGTGTGTCAAGACCACGCCGACAACTTGGGGGAGCTCATCGAATTCCTCGACCTCGATGACGTGACGCTCGTCGTCCACGACTGGGGCGGTCCCATCGGCATCGGCGCATTCCTCCGAGAACCGGATCGGGTTTCGAACCTCGTCGTGACCAACTCGACGGTGTTCCCGTTGCCGTTCGTCGGTCGAACGTTCGACGACTATCCGATGCCGTATCTCAACTGGTACCGGCAACCCCTTTTGGTTCCAGACTCGCTGTGGGGCTCGCTGGCTTCCTATGCGATTTTCCGGACGCCGACGGGCCCGCCCCGACTGCTCGGTGGCCAACTCCTTCACACCGCGCGGACCCAACTGGGGGACTTCCCCGAACCGGCGGAGGCCCGCCGCGTCTTCTTCGAACAGTTCGAACATCGGGGAAACGTCCGCTCCTCGAAGCGTCTCGTCCGTCAGACCCGCCACTGGGGACACGGCAACACGTTCGAGGACCCCGAGTTGGGGACGCGCAACACGCGACCGTTCTACGAGTTCATCCACGAGCGCATCGGTGAGGCCTGGGGAGAGGAGGTCGATGCCCGAATGGTCATCGGTCGCTGGGACCCGACCGCGAAACCGGCGGTCGTCGACCAGTGGGTCGACGCCTTACCGCAACTCGAAGGGAACGTCGACGCGTATCCCGACCGCGGGCACTTCATCGAGGAGCGAGAACCCGAAGCCATCGCAAGCGCTATCGCGGATGTCGGCGGACTACGGAGGTAAGCGGACCGAGAAAACGGTGCGGCCCGGGAACTCGATGTTCTGGAGGGTGTCGCCGGCTTCGGCACGGCCGAGAACACCGTCATCGATGCCGACCACGGTCCCTTCTCACCGGAGGGCTTCGCCGACGCCGAGGATGAAGGCGACGACTTCGCGCACCACGAACCCGTCGATGCGGGCCACGTGTCACCCGGTATCGGCCCGAAAGAGCGGATGTTCGGACTGCTCGTGGACTTCCTCGACCGGCGGGTCGGTGGGCTCTGAAGAGGGCCGCTGTCGCCCGTTTCGAGGGCGAAGTATCGGCTGACATTGAAATACTGGCAACGAGTAGACTACGTATGCACAAGACGGGTGATACGATTCACATCCTGCACGTCGATGACGATACCCGTCTCACGGAACTCGTTTCACGATTTCTCCAGAAGGAAGACGACCGATTCGATGTCCAAACGGCAGCCAACGCGGCGGAGGGATTGGAACGGCTCGAGGACGGGGAGTTCGATTGTATCATCTCGGACTACGACATGCCCGGACAGAACGGTATCGACTTCCTCAGGACGGTTCGCGAGGAGTACTCGAACCTCCCGTTCGTTCTGTACACGGGGAAAGGCTCCGAGGAGGTCGCAAGCGAGGCGATTCGCGCCGGGGTGACCGATTACCTCCAGAAGGACACCGGCACCGACCAGTACACGTTGCTGTCGAATCGAGTCCGAAACGCGGTCGAAAGCTACCGGGCAAACCAGCAAGCAGAGGCAGTACAACGAGTCAATACGGTCGTTCGGAACATCGACGGCGTTCTCGTCCGTGCGACGACCCGAAGCGAGGTCGACGACAACGTCTGTGAGATTCTCAGCGATGCGGAGCCGTATCAGTTCGCCTGGATAGGCGAGTACGACCCCGAATCCCGAACCGTCGTGCCACGGAGTTCCGCCGGCATCGAGGCCGATTATCTCGAAGCGGTCGAGATAACTACCGACCGGAGTCCAACGGGGCGTGGCCCCACCGGACAGGCGGTCCAAACCGGCGAGATTGCGGTGATGCAGAACATCCCCGGCGACCCCGCATACGAGCCGTGGCGGGAGGCAGCCCTCGAACGTGGATACCGGTCCAGTGCCGCCGTCCCGCTCGTCCACGAGGGAACGATGTACGGAGTTTTGAACGTCTATGCAGACCGCACGTTCGCGTTCGACGAACGCGAACGGCAGTTGCTCTCGAGCGTCGGCGGAACGATAGCCCACGCCCTCCATCGAATCGAACTCCAGCAGGAGTACACCGACCAGTATCGGACGCTCTTCGAGGAGGCCCCGGTGATGGTGGTGTTCACGAGAGCCGTCGATGGAGAGCCGATTATCGAGGACTGCAACCGGGCGTTCGCAGAACGGCTCGGATACTCCCGTGAGGAACTCCGCGGGACGCCGCTGTCCGACCACTACACCGAAACGTCGACGGGAGAACTGCTCGAGCGCGACGGCTACGAGCGCGCGTTGACCGGCGAGTTCCTCCGCGAACAACGGACGTTGGTGACTCGTGAGGGACGAGAAATACTCACCGTTCTCCGAGCGACACCCCGGCGAGACCGGGACGGCGAAATTATCGGAACGCACGCGCTGTATCTCGATATCACGGACGAACAACAGGTGCGGGAGCTCCGACGACAGAACGACCGACTGGAGGAGTTCGCCAGCGTCCTGTCCCACGACCTCCGGAACCCACTCAGCGTCGCCAAGGGGCGGTTAGAACTCGCTGCAGAGGAGTGTGATAGCGAAGACCTCGAACACGTCCGGAAGGCACACGACCGAATGGAAGCGTTAATCGAAGACCTCCTCACGCTGGCCCGGGAGGGCGCGGCCGTGACGGACCGGGAACCTGTCGAGGTATCGTCGCTGGTCGAGCGGTGTTGGTCGAACGTCGAAACCGCAGACGCTACCCTACGCACGGAAGCCGACCGGACGGTGCTGGCCGACGAGAGTCGCCTCAAGCAGGTGTTCGAGAACCTCATCCACAACGCCGTGGAACACGGCGGCGAGGATGTGACGGTGACGTTCGGCGAACTGGACGACGGTATTTACGTCGAGGACGACGGGTCTGGCATCCCGGCCGACGACCACGACGACGTCTTCGAAACCGGCTACTCGACGAGAGAGGAGGGAACCGGCTTCGGGTTGAGTATCGTCGAAGGAATCGTCGAAGCCCACGACTGGGCCATTGAGGTGACCGACGGCGCCGACGGTGGGGCACGATTCGAAATCACCGGTATCGATTTCGCAGACAGATAGTGGTCGTATTCGGTGGCGGGTCCATTGCTGGACCGTATCGCCGTCCTAAAACACTCGGATAGCGGACGCCGCGACTACCGTTCGATGTCGACCGACTCGATTTCGACGTCGTCGTGGGGCTTGTCGTTGCGGCCCGTCGGGACGTTGCCGATTTCTTTGACCACGTCCATTCCGTCGACGACTTCGCCGAAGACGGCGTGTTTGTCGTCGAGATGCGGCTGGGCGTCCAGCGTGATGAAGAACTGACTGCCGTTGGTGTTGGGACCGGAGTTGGCCATCGAGAGGATACCGGCGCCGTCGTGGCGGAGTTCGGGGTGGAACTCGTCGTCGAACTCGTAGCCGGGGCCGCCGCGGCCGGTGCCCGTGGGGTCGCCGCCCTGAATCATGAAGTCCGCGATGATGCGGTGGAAGACGGTCCCTTCATACAGGGAGTCTCCGCGAATTTCGCCGGTCTCGGGGTCTTCCCACGTGGTCGTCTCGGGGGCCGGCTCGTCGTCGGCCGCGGGGTCGTGTTCCGCGAGGTTGAGGAAGTTCTCGACGGTTCGGGGTGCGCGCTCTTCGAACAGTTCGATGGTGATGTCGCCGTGGTTGGTTCCCAGGGTGACAGTCGGGTTGTCGCTCATACCCGATTCAGGCGCGGGCGTCGCAAAAGGCTGCCGACTGCTGTCGTCGCCGACACAGCCCGCGAGGGCGCCGCTCAGCAGCGCAGTCGCCGTCCCGAGAACCGCTCGACGAGTAGTTGACATGGGACTCCTCCGATTCCGAGGAGCATAACCGCCCCGGAACCGTGTTTCCCCGTCTTCGCAACCGTTTATAGTCGTGGCTTAATACCACCAGTATGGTTCGGGACCCGCTGTCGGACACCGACGACCCAGACCTCGAAATGGTCGTCGGGACGCTCGACGACGAGGACTGTCGAAACATCGTCCGACAACTCGACGAGCCTCGGACGGCGAGTGAGCTCGTCGAGCGGTGTGACATTCCGCGGTCGACCCTGTATCGGAAACTCGACCGGCTGACGGAGTCGACGCTGCTGCGGGAGGGAACCGAAATACGGCAGGACGGCAGCCACGCCGGTCGCTACGAGGTCGACTTCACCGAGGTTATCGTCGAGTGCGACGACGCCCGGGAGTTCGACATCGAAATCGAGCGGCCGGCCAGACGCGCCGACGAACGGCTGGCCGAACTGTGGTCGGAAGTCGGCAAGGAGGTTCGATAATGGTTCACACGCAATCTACGGCCGGAATTCAACTCGCCATCGCAGTCGTAAAGACCCTCATCCTCGTCGTCGGCGGCGTCGTGACGTATCTCGCCTGGAGTGCCTACCGCCGGACCGGCGACCGGTCGCTGAAGTTCCTCTCGGTCGGATTCGCCTTCGTCGGCGTCGGCGTCCTCATCGCGGGGTTTACGTTCGAAATACTCGGGACGGACATCGGCATCGGCGTGCTCATTGAGGGCCTGTTCATCCTCACCGGCCTGAGCATCATTGCCTACTCGTTGCGCGTGCAGTGAATCTCCGGGGGATTCTCAATTCTCACGCCGGATTCCCACCTCGGAGAACCGATTCTCAATCCCCGGGAATCAATCTACCGTGCTTTACGTATAGCCTTACTACGTCGAACTGTAATGACTGACAACATTGGCGCACCCGGAACGGATTTCTCGCGCCGAGATTTCGTGAAAGCGACTGGAACTATCGGCGTGGCGGGTCTCGCGGGCTGTTCGACTGGCTATCAGGGCCCGGCGCAGCAGTCGGCAGGAACCCAAGACGGTGAGCAACTGCCGCTCGCCGGTGCGCCGCAGGTCGTCGACGTGCACGAACAGAACAATCAGGTGACGCTCCGCTCTGTCACCTCGCGTCTCGCCGCCCACCCCGGCGATTCGATGGGCGGCCCCGTCGAATTGCCCGCCGTCTGGGCGTGGCAGGCCGACGACCGAATGCCGAGCGTCCCCGGTCCCGTCATCCGGACGGTCGAGGGCGAGGACATCGAGGTGACACTGGACAACACCGACGCGATACACCCCCACACCCTCCACTTCCACGGCGTCCGGAAGACCTGGGAGAACGACGGCGTTCCGACGACGACGGGCATCACCGTCGCGCCCGGCGAGAAACACACCTATGAGATTCCCGCGAACGTGCCCGGAACGCACCTGTATCACTGCCACTACCAGACCCACCGGCACATCGACATGGGGATGTACGGCGTCTTCCGTGTCGACCCAGAGGGCTACGAGCGGGCCGATCAGGAGCTGTTCATGACGCTGAAGGACTGGGACTCCCGGCTCAACCGCCAGATAGCCGGCGAGGACGTCTCCTATAGCCCGCGTGACCGCTCCCCGGACGTGTTCACCATCAACGGCCGGTCGGCGCCACGGACGCTGCACCCCGAGGATGGCTCGCCGGTCATCGTCTCGCAGGGTGACACCGTCCGACTGCACCTCGCCAACAACGGCTACATGAGCCACCCGATTCACACGCACAACCACCGGTTCCGGCTCGTCCAGAAGGACGGCTCCGACGTGCCCGAAGCCGCCCAGTACGAACAGGACATCGTCAACGTCGCTCCCGCAGAACGGAAGACAATCGAGTTCGAGGCCGACGCAGACCCCGGCATCTACCTCATCCACTGCCACAAGGTCAGCCACGCGATGAACGGTGACAGCTACCCAGGTGGGATGGTCGGCGCTATCGTCTACGAGGAGGCGATGGACACCGACCTCTTCGCCCAGTTGATGGACTACGCCGGCTACGAAGGCTGAGCGGATTCGGAGCCACGGTGTCGTTCGACCTCGTTTGACTGGTAGTAAATTTAACACCGCTTGGCCCGGACGGTCTGTCAGTGATTACCAGTGTCTGACGGGGACGTACGCGAAGCCGCGACCGAACGCGACAGCGAAACGACCGACTTCGACGCCGTCGTCGTCGGGGCGGGCTTTTCGGGACTGTACATGTTACACCGACTCCGAGAGTTGGGGCTGTCGGTGCGAGTCTACGAGAAGGGCGACGGCGTCGGCGGGACGTGGTACTGGAACCGCTATCCCGGCGCCCGCTGTGACAGCGAGAGCCACATCTACTGTTACTCCTTCGACGAGGACCTCTACGAGGTGTGGGAGTGGTCGGAACGCTACCCCGAACAGCCCGAAATCCTCGAGTATCTCAACTTCGCCGCCGACGAACTCGACCTCCGCCGGGACATCGCCTTCGAGACGGAGGTCACCTCGGCCAGCTACGACGACGAGGCGGCGACGTGGACCGTCGAGACGGCCGACGGCGATAGCGTCGAGACGCGCTTTTTCATCAGCGCCGTCGGCTGTCTCTCCGAACTGTTCAAACCCGACTTCGACGGCCTCGATACCTTCGACGGTGAGTGGTACCACACCGCCCGGTGGCCCCACGACGGCGTCGACCTCGACGGCAAGCACGTCGGCGTCGTCGGTACGGGGTCGACGGGCATCCAGTTCATCTCCGAGAATGCCTCGCGGGCGAGTCACCTGACGGTGTTCCAGCGGACGCCGAACTACGCCGTCCCCGCGCGGAACCGACCACTGGAAGCCGACGAGTACGAGGAGATACGCGACAACTACGACGCCATCTGGGAGCGGGCGCGCAACTCGCGGTTGGGGATGCCGTTCGAACCCGACGAAAACTCCGCACGCGGCCTCTCCGAAGACGAGATACGGGACATCTTAGAGGACCGCTGGCAACAGGGCGGTTTCCGCTTTTTGCACGCCTTCGAACCCGGCCACGTGTTGTCGAACGCCGAAACAAACGAAATCATCTCGGAGTTCATCCGCGAGAAGATTCGCGAACGGGTCGACGACCCCGAAACCGCTGAGAAGCTCGTCCCGACGGACCACCCCTACGCCTCCAAGCGGCCGCCGATGGATTACAACGACTACTACGGGACGTACAACCGTGATAATGTCTCGCTGGTCGACGTGGACGCCAATCCGATAACCGAACTCACGCCAGACGGCGTCCGGACGACGGCCGACGAGTACGACATCGACGTGTTGGTCTTCGCGACGGGATTCGACGCGATGACCGGCGCCATCTTGGCGATGGATATCTACGGACGGGACGGTCGCTCACTGGAAGAGAAGTGGGCCGACGGTCCCACCACGTATCTCGGACTCGGCATCCATGACTTCCCGAACTGCTTCACCATCACCGGCCCACAGAGTCCCTCCGTGCTGACGAACATGCCGATGTCCATCGAACAGCACGTCGAGTGGATAACCGACTGCATCGCCTACATGGACCGCGAGGGCTACGACCGCATCGAAGCGACCGCCGAATCCGAACAGCAGTGGGTCTCACAGACCAACATGCTGGCCGACAACATGCTGTTCTCGGAGGCCAAGTCGTGGTATCGCGGCGAGAACGTCCCCGGCAAGCCGGGCATCTTCACGCCATTCCCGGGTGGTCTCGAAATGTATCGCGGCATCTGTGAACGGGTTGCCGAAGACGACTACGACGGCTTCGAACTCCGGCGGGCACCCGACGCCCCGACGGTCGAGCAGTAGTCGGTCGTCTCAGAACGACCGAAGCGCTTCGAGTTTCTCTGCCGCCGCGCCCGATTCGAGTGCGTCGCGGGCCGCCTCAAGGCCACCGCGGATGTCGTCGGCGTCGCCGCCCGCGTAGATGCGCAGGGCGGCGTTGACGGCGATTGCGTCGGCAAAGTTGTCCTCGCGGTCCCCCGACAGCACTTCTTCGGTAATCGTTGCGGAGTCGGCGGCCACGTCGTCGACGCCGAGGTCCTCCTCCTCGAAGTCCATGCCGTACTCCGGCGTCTCGATGTCGAAGTCGTCCATCTCTTCGCCCTCGTTCCAGACAGCGACTTTCGTCGACCCCGGTCGCACGTCGTCGTAGCCCTCCATCCCCTGGAACATGACGACGCGGTCGACGGGTACGGTTTCGCTTTCCTGGAAGGTGTCGATGATGCGCTTGGCGTAGGGCAGGTGATAGAACGACCCGAGGTGCGTCGACGCCTCGGCGGGATTCGCCAGCGTCTCGATGGTGTTGACGAAGGTGCGGACGCCCATCATGTCGCGACGCTCTTCGAGGGCGGTAATCTCGGGTGCGAAGTTCGGCTGGTAGTAGAAGCCGAAGCCGACCTCGTCGGTCATCTCGGCCGACTCCTCGGGCGTGAGGTCGGTGCGGACGCCCAACTCGTCGAGGACGTGCTTGTAGGCGTCCTGTTTCTGCGTCGGGACGCGGTCCCCGGAGTGGACGACGACGGGCGTGCCCGCGGCCGCGGCGACGAGGCCGGCGGCGACGCCGAAGATGGCGCTCCGGCCCTTGCCGTCGTAGTTCGCTCCGCAGTCGACGGGGTCACACTGCGGCGCGTACGTCTCGGTTCCCTCCGCCATCACGTCGATGTAGGCGGCCAGCTCCTCGGGCGTGTTGCGCTTCCAGCGGTTCGCCAGCCAGAAGGCACCCAGTGTCGTGTCGTCCGGTTCGAAATCGAGGATGCGACGGAACGCCTCGGCGGCCTGCTCGCGCGTCATGTCGTCGGCGGACTTGTGTCCGGAGCCGACGACTTCGGTCATCAGACGCTTGAGGGGCCACTCGCCGTATTTCTCGGTCGCTTGGGCCATACCGAAGATTGGGGCAGGGGCACAAAAACGTCCACGGTTGTCGCCTGTCACGGAACGGCCCGCCGGAACCGACGGACCCTAATCCCCGCCTGCCGTACCACCGGCAATGAGCACGTCGGCGGCCGACGACGCGGACTGGCGTTCGGACCTCGATGCGGTCGACGAAGCCCTCATCGACGGCTATCAGTCGGACTTCCCCGTTGAGCGGCGACCGTTCCGTCGCGTCGGGGCGGAACTCGGCATCGAAGAGGATGAAGCGCTCGAACGCGTGCGGCGACTCCGCGAAGCAGGCGTCTTCCGGCGCTTCGGAGCGGTGTTGAACCCGCCCGTTATCGGCGCGTCGACGCTGGCGGCGGTTCGCGCACCAGAGGAGCGCTTCGACGACATCGCCGACATCATCAACGGCTACCGGCAGGTCAACCACAACTACCGCCGCGACCACGAGTGGAACATGTGGTTCGTCGTCACGGCGGGGTCCCTCGACCGTCGCGACGAAATCCTCGAAGACATCGAGGAACGCACTGGCTGTGAGGTACTGAACCTCCCGATGTTGACGGATTTCTACATCGACCTGGAGTTCCCGGTCGTCAATTCGGACCGGTTCGCCCGGGAGTCGGTCGAACGGACCGAGGTGACGGCGACGCGAATCTCGGAGACGGCCGCGGCGGACCTCTCGGACCTCGATAAGGCGTTACTGCTGGAGATTCAGGACGGCTTCCCGCTGTCGATGACGCCCTACGAAGACGTGGCCGACGCCGTCGACGCGCCAGTCGAAGACGTTCTCGACGCCATCGAAGCGCTTCGCGCGGACGGCTGCATCAAGCGCATCGGCTGTGTCGTCAACCACGTCGTCACCGGCTTCGACGCCAACTGCATGGTCGTCTGGAACGTCCCCGACGAGGAACTCGATGCCCGCGGCGAGACCGTCGGCGAGTTGCCCTACGTGACGCTGTGTTATCACCGCCCCCGCCGGCCCGAGCAGGGGTGGCCCTACAACCTCTTTACGATGATTCACGGCCGCGACCCCGAGGCCGTCGATGCGAAAATCGACGAACTCGCCGACGAGTACCTCCCCGTCGAACACGAGCGCCTGTACTCCACCGAGACGCTGAAACAGACCGGCGCGCGCTACGACGACATCGTCACCGAGTCGTGAGCCTCGGCACCACGGCACAATCAATTTCTTGACGCCGACTCACGACGCCCGGATATGGACGTTCGGGAGTTAACCGACGAGACGGAACGCCGCGAAGCGATTCCGATTCTCCGACAGTTGTGGACCGACGAGTCGCCCGCGGACGTACTCGCATGGACCGGCGAGGACGACTACCGCTGTTTCGGCGGGTTCGTCGACGGTGAGTTAGTCGCCGTCGCGGGTGTCCTCGTTGCGGGCGTTCTCCATCACGCCCGTCACGCGTGGCTCTACGACCTCGTCGTCGACGAACCACACCGCGGCGAGGGCTACGGCACCGAGTTGCTCCGCTTCGTCGAGTCGTGGGCGGACGCGGAGGACTGTGCGTTCCTCGCGTTGGCCTCGCCCGAATCGAAGACCGACACCCACGACTACTACCAGCGCCGCGGCTACGAGCGGTGGGGGTACGTCATCGAGAAGGAACTGTAGGGGCGGTCGCGTCAGTCGTTCGCCGAGATGGCGACGACCGGGCCGATGACGGCCAACCCGATGCCGAGGAAGAGGAACGGCGTCGTCATCGTCGACGTTGGGGTGATGATGAACAGGAGTCCGAACAGCGACAGTTGAATTCCGAGGACTTTCACCGACCGATTGATGGCGAACCCGCCGACGACCGCGAGGACGAACCCGACGAGGAGTGCGTGCCCGACGTGGTACTGCCGCAGGAAGTCGTCGACCAGTTGCAGCGGCATCTCGAACATCTTTGGTGAATATCGCGGTGTTTCGTTCTTAATGGTTCCGTTACCCCTCGGCGGGACCGGTCAACTCGATGTCGCTGAGCCACAGCACCCAGACGATGATCAACACGCCCGTGTAACACACCGCCCAGACGAAGATTCCGAGGTTCCGGTAGCCGGAGTTGGTCAACACGTAGTCGGTGACCCCGGCGACGGCGACGGTCGACGCCAACAGGAAGATGCCGAGGGCCCACCCCGGAACGTCTTTGCCTTCGAGCGGGTTGTTCATGCGCGAGGTTGGGTTCCAACGGATTCGAGTGTTCCGGTTCGTGACTACAGGTCGATTTCTTTCAGCGACTGCATCCGTTCGATGAGGCCGTCCAACCCCTCGTTTATCTCGGTGGCGTACGTTTCGAACCCCTCGGCGGTAACCGCGCCATCCGGCGTCGGCTCGACGAGGCCGTCCTCCTCCAGCATCCGGAGGGAGTACCGCGCTTTGTGCTCGTCGATGCCCGTCTCCGTGGCGACGCGGGTGATACCGATCGGCTGGTGTTCGATGACGGCCTCCAACACCCGGAGGTCGCGCTCCTCCTTTCCTAGCTGTCTCGCCAGCCGTTGTATCATTGCTCGGGAGTACCAACCCCATCGGCAAAACGCTACCGTTCGGCTATCGCTTCCCGGCGGCCGCGGCGTCGAGGATGGCTTCGAGCCACGCGGCGTCTCGACACTCCGAAAACGGCGTCGGGTCGGCCGGGTCGTCGCTTCGGTCGGCGAGGCCGCGCTCGAACCACGCCACGTCGTGCCACTCGCCGTGTTTGTATCCGGCTTCGGGCAGCAACGCGGCACGCTCGAAGCCGAAGGCTTCGTGGAAGCCGACGCTTTCGGGGTTCGGCAGCGTGACGACACCGTAGGCGCTGGCAAACCCCTGTTCGCTGAGCGTCTCCAACAGTGCCTCGTACAGCGCTGACCCGACTCCCACACTGCGGGCCGACCGCTGGACGTACACCGAGAGTTCGGTCACCCACCGGTAGGCCGAGCGCTTCCGCAGGCCCCCCGCGTAGGCATAGCCGACGACCGACCCGTCGGCTTCGGCGACGAACCACGGATACGTCTCGACGGTGTCGGCGATGCGGCGCTCGATTTCCTCGGCGTCGGGAGGCACCTCCTCGAAGGTGATGGCGGTTTCCTCGACGTAGTGGCGATAAATCGACGCGATGGCGTCGGCGTCGTCGACGGCGACGACACGGAGGTCGAGTGTCGTCACAGTCGCTCCTCCTGTAACAGCAACACGACCATCGACAGCCCCGAAACGGCGAGCAGAAGGAATGCGGGGACGACGGCGTACTGGTAGTAGGCGGCCTCTTGGGCGCGCCAAATCTGGGTGACGATGGTCTCGAAGCCGGTCGGTCGGAGGATGAGCGTCACGGGCAACTCCTTCATCGTCGTGAGGAAGACGAGTGCGGCCCCCGCGACCACGCCGGGCGCGATGAGCGGGAGGGTGGTTCGTCGGAACGCACCGAACGGTGATTCACCGAGGGTGCGGGCGGCCTCGACGAGCGTCGAGTCGACCTGCAGGGTCGTCGTGCGAATCGAACCGACGGCCTGCGGCATGAACCGGATGACGTAGGCGAACACGAGGAGGGGAATCGTCTGATACAGTCCGGGGGAGTAGGGGATGTCGAGGGCGTCGTAACCTGCGCCGAAGTACACCAACGCGAGCGCGAGAACGATGCCGGGGACGGCGAATCCGAGGTACGTCACGCGCTCGAACAGGGCCGCGAGACGGGAGTCGTGTTGCGCCGCGAAGTACGCGATGGGGAGGGCGGCGAGGGCGGCGACGATGGCCGCCACGAGCGAGATGCCAACGGAATTGAACGCGTAAATCCACTCGAAGGCCAGCGACGGCCGACGGCCGGCCTCCGAGTTGACGAGCAACAGACCGAGAATCCAGATGGGAACGGCCAGGGCGATGGTGGTGACGGCGACGGGCAGAAGCGTCGCGGGCCAGCGCCAGATGCCGAGGTTGACCGTCGAATCGCCGCTGGAATCCGACCCGCCCTCGACGGAGGTTTGCGGGCGCACCCATCGCTCCAAGACGAGGACGACGAGGACGATGGCGAGCAACTGCAACGACAACAGTGCCGCGAAGTCCTGGCCGAAGGCGTTGTACTCGACGTATATCTGGCGGGTGAACACCGGCAGTCGCATGATGCCGGGCGTCCCGAAGTCCGAAACCGCATACAGCGCCGTCAGGAGGCTCCCCGCGACGACGGCCGGTCGGATGTGCGGTATCGTGACCCGACGGAACGCAGTCAGGCGGTCCTGGTTGAGCGTTCGGGCGGCGTCGATGAGCGTCGTATCGAGCGACAGAAGCGACGCCCGCGTCGTCAGATACACGTACGGGTAGGTGTACAGCGTGATGACAAGTATCGTCCCGCCGAGGCCGTACACTTCGGGAATCTGTTCGATGCCGAGCGGCGCCAGCAGGTCGCTGAACTCCCCGCGGGGGCCGAACGCCGAAACGAAGGTGAAGGCGCCGACGTAACTCGGCACGACCAGCGGCAGGGCGACGACGATGGTCCAGAAGCGCCGGAACGGCAGGTCGGTGCGGACGGTGAGATACGCCAGTGGAACGCCGATGAGCACGGACAGTCCGGTGACGCCGGCCATCAGAAGCAAACTGTTGAGAATGATTTCGGCGGTCCCCCACCGGAACAGGAGATCGGTGGCGCGTTGGGTGTCGACGGTCACCGCCTCGATGAACAGCCACGACATCGGGAACACGAGCACCACGGCGATAAACCCACAGAGAAGCGCCAACCCGAGCGGGAACTCCCCGGCGTAGCGTTCCCGAAGTCCCGCGATATCCCTCATTGTCCGACCGTTCGTGTCCCGACGTACTTGAGCGAACCCATTCCAACGGATATATTTTAGGTCAGCCTAATTCAAACCCATGGAACTGACGCGGCGCGACGCCACCATCGCGTTGGCAGCCCTCGGCTCGGGCGGCGCTGCCGCAGTCGGTCTCAGGGCCACCCGAGAGGCCGACGAGGGAGAGCGGGGTCCCGACCGACTCGACGACGATGCGGTCGTCTCGGCGATGGTCGGGCTTGCCGAGGTTCTCTATCCCTCGGCCGTCTCCGGTGTCGAGCCGTTCGTCGAGACGTTCGTGACCGACCGACTCGAACGCGAGGGCCACGGCGAAGCGCTGCGAGCGACGGTGACCGACCTAAACGAGTTGGCCGTCGCTTGGCACGACACCGCTATCGCCGAACTATCTCCGTCGGACCGCGAGGAACTGCTCCGGGAGGCCGGTGCCGATGTCGCCGACGAGGTGCCCGACGGAACGACCGCCGAACGGGTCCGGTACTTCGTCGTCAACGAACTCCTCATGGCGCTGTACACCTCCCCGACCGGTGGGGAGTTGGTCGGCATCGAGAACCCCCAGGGACATCCGGGTGGCACCGACACCTACCAGCGGGGGCCGCCGTCGTGACTCGACGCCCCGTCGCGGGAGCAGACGTGTGTGTCGTCGGCGCCGGACCGGCCGGCACCATCGTCGCCGACCGCCTCGCCGCGTCGGGCCACGAGGTGGTCGTCCTCGACGCCGGCCCGCGGTTCGACCCCGACGACCGCATTCGAAGACAGGAGCGGGCGATACGACCTGCCTTCTCCCGGCCGGACGTGTGGGACGGCGACGCCGAACGGGACGCCTACACCTCCAGTGGCGAAAAGGGGTATCCGCTGAATCACGCCCGCGTGAAGGGCGTCGGCGGGTCGACGCTGCACTGGCAGGGAATGGTGATGCGGCTCCACGAGGACGATTTCAACTCCCGTAGCGAGCGCGGCGTGGGCGTCGACTGGCCAATCGACTACGCAGACCTCCGACCGCAGTACGACGAGGCCGAACGGGAGTTGGGCGTCTCGGGGGCCTCGGACAACCCCTTCGCGCCGCCGCGGGAGGAGCCACATCCGATGGCGGCGTTCCCACCCTCCTACAGCGACAGCCTGTTCGCCGAGGCCTGTGAGGAACTCGAAATCGCGATGCACTCGGTGCCGAACGCACGCAACTCCGAGTCCCGGAACGGCCGCAGCGCGTGTGTCGGCTACGGCACCTGCCAGCCGGTGTGTCCCTCCGGTGCGAAGTACGACGCGACGGTTCACGCCGAAGCCGCCAAGCGACGGGGAGCGACGGTCATCGACCGCGCGCCCGTCCAGCGGCTCGAACACGGCCCCGACTCGGTCGAGGCGGCCGTCTACGCGACGCCGGATGGCGAGGCACACAGACAGGAGGCCGACGCCTTCGTCGTCGCCTGTGGCGGCGTCGAGACGCCCCGGCTGCTGTTGCTGTCCGAGTCAGAACACTACCCTGTCGGCCTCGCCAACTCCAGCGGCCTCGTCGGCAAGTGCTTCATGGACCACCTCTTCGCCGGGATGGGCGGCCGACTCGGCGAACCGACTCGACAGAACCACGTCGGCTTTCTCACCAGCGAGAGCCACCAGTTCTACGACGACGCCGACGAGACGGTCGGCCCGTTCAAACTGGAGTTCTTCAACTACGCCGGCCCTTCGCCGGTGGAGATGGCGCTGACCGGCGACGACTGGGGCGACGAATTACTCGACCGCCTCCGGGCGAACTACGGCGACCACGTCGGGATAGGCGCACTCGTCGAACAGCTACCCAGCGAGGACAACTACGTCACGATCGACGAGAGCCGTACCGACGACCACGGCAACCCCGTCCCCGAGATACACTGGTCGCTCGACGACCGCACGCGCCGAACTATCGAGCGAGCAAACGAGAAACAGCGGGCGATTCTGGAGGAGTTGGGCGCGGAGATTACGTGGCAGGTCGGCCCCGAAAACACCGGCCCGGCGTATCACCACATGGGGACGACCCGGATGGGGACCGACCCCGACGACAGCGTCGTGACGCCCCAACTCCGCACCCACGACCTCGAGAACTGCTGGCTGGTCGGCAGCAGCGTCTTCCCCACCGGCGGTGCGATGAACCCCACGCTCACCATCGCTGCACTCGCGATTCGGGCTGCTGAAGCCATCGACTCGTCATTCTAACTTTGTTTTAGGCAAACCTAAAAGCCTAAGTCGATGGGAGAGAGACGACAGGACAATGAGTCAGTTACAGCACTCTAACGGCTCCGAATCCGCCGGCGATGCGGAGACAACGGACGACGACACGGCGGACGACTACACTTTCGAGGACCTCAGCGTCGTGATGGGTACCTACAACGAGGAAGCCGCCATCGCGACCGTTCTCGAGGATATCGAGCGCGTCACCGACGGGCAGGCGGAGGTCGTCTGCGTCGACGGCTCCGACGACCGCACGCCCGAAATCGCTCGCGAACACGGCGCTCGCGTCATCGAACAGGAGCCACAGGGGTACGGCGTCGCCGTCCGAGAGGCGATTCTCGCCCCCGACCGTCCCATCGTCGTCACGACCGACTGCGACGACACCTACCCGATGGAGCAACTGCCGGAGTTCCTCGAAGCCATCAACGAGGGCTACGACGTGGTCTCGGGGGACCGCCTGTATCACGGCGCCGACGCGATGCCGGCGTTCAACCGCTTCGGTAACCACGCCTTCGCCGCCGTCGCCAGCGTCCTGATGAACGAACGCGTCCACGACACCACGACCGGGATGCGCGCCTACCGTCGCGATGTGATCGAAGACATCGAGTGGACCGAAAACACCGGTCTATCGGCTGAGTTGCTCATCCGCCCGTTGATGCGCGGCTACGACATACAGGAGCAGCCCATCGAGTACGCCGAACGTGCCGGTGAGACGAAACTCGACCCCATCGAGGGCGGGGCCGCCATCGCGAAATCCATCGTGAAGGTGTGTCTCGAAGAGCGGTTCCGGTAACTCACGACGACGCTTCTACGTCAGTTTCGAAGGACACGCCGGCGAAGTGTTCTTCCGGATGGTCGGGGAGGTACGTACCCTCCCGGTCACAGTAGTCGACCAGCCGACAGACGGTTCGCTCGGGGGGCCAGACGACCTCGACGGTGTCACCGGTCGTCCGTACCGTCATCTCCTGTCGGTAGGTCAGCGTGCCGCCGTCCGGCTGGACGAGCCGAACGAGCAGGATGAGTTCGTCCGTGTCGGCGACGGAGACGGTGCCGTTGGCGCCGGCGAGGCTCGCTTCGTCGCCGTCGAGGCGCCATTCGGCGGTGTAGTCGTTCCCGACGCCACCGACGTTGCCGGCGTCGTATTCGACGTGGTCACCGGAGACGCTGAACAGCCTGACGGTCGCCCGGTCGACGCGGGCGGGGATGCCCACTGTCGTCTCACCGGTGAGGCGCTGGCCCTCCCGAACGTCGAGTTCGTCGAGTTTCGGCGTGACGTGGCGGTCGGGGTCGGCCGTCCACGCCCCGCGGTAGGTGTAGCGGTACTGCGTCCGGTTCGGGTAGGCGTCCATCACGGCGAAGTCGCCGGCGGGGTCGCGGTCTAAGGCGTAGACGACGGGGCCGTCGAAGCCGGGGTTGTTCCGGAGGTACTGGAAGGGATGATTCTGCCAGTCGCCGTACGGCGCCGGGATGAACACGACGGCGTCTTCGAAGTCGGCCGAATCGATTGGCTCGTAAGCGGTGTCGAATTTCTCGGTGTGGCCCGCGTTGCGCTCGACGGGCGGCGTGAGGACGGCGGCGTTGGCGACGCCGCCGACGAGGAGCACCGTCGCGAGTGCGACGACGCCCACGGCGCGGACGGCCCGCGGCGAGGCGGCAGCCGAGAGTCGTTCGGCGGTGACGCTGTTTCGAGCATGTCGCCAGCCGACGACGAGCGCGAACGCCGAAAACACCGACAGCGGAACAAGCAAATCGAAGTGATAGAACGGCCCGAACTGCGAGAGCAGGCCGTTGGTCGGGTCATCCATCGTCGCCAACACGTTGTAGTTGCCCCAGAAGGCGAGGTTGCCCAACGGGACGGTGACGAACAGGGCCGCGAGCAACCCGCCGACGCGGCGGCGCTCGCCGTCGAGACCGCCAACCCAGCGCCGGGCGGCGACCGCGATGCCGACGGCGGCGGCGGCCGTCCCGAGCAGTCCCGCCGTGAACCACCGAGTCGCGAGATACCAGAGCACGTAGCCGTTGGCTTCCAGCGCGAGGTCCAGCGTGTAGTCGACTTCGTGGCCGAGGATGCGGCGCTCGCCGAATCCCGGGCCGTCCATCGGCGCGAACGCCTCGTAGGGGAAGACCAGCGGCGACCCGGTCATCCGGGCGTTGTACGCCAACGCGAGGCCGACGCCGAGGAGGCCGAAGACTGCGGTCAGGGTGTTTCGGCGTGCGGCGTCGGAGAGGGGCCACACGCCATCCGCGCGGACGCTCCGAAGCACCGCCCACGCCGCGTGGACGATGAACGGCGCCGCAAAGAGGACCGCTGTGTACGGGCGGGCGAAGAAGGCGATGCCGACGACGGCA
This sequence comes from Natronomonas gomsonensis, assembly GCF_024300825.1. NCBI lineage: Archaea > Methanobacteriati > Methanobacteriota > Halobacteria > Halobacteriales > Natronomonadaceae > Natronomonas > Natronomonas gomsonensis. The sequence goes on from NZ_CP101323.1 coordinate 85,896, forward strand.
CCAGCGAGACCGGCGCTCCGGAGGGAGCGCTCCCGGACCGCCCGGAGATACAGCACCGCGAAAGCGAGGTTTAGCATCGTCGTCGGCGCGTACGGCAGGAACACCGAGGTGGTCAGAAGCGCCATCGGCGAGACGGCGTAGACGACGCCGGCGACGAGACCCACGCGGCGGTCGAAAGCCAGCGACCCGAGACGATACACCAACGCCACGTTGGCGGCGGCGACGACCGCAAGCGTCACGCGCGGCTCGCCGAACAGTGCCATCGAAACCGCGTACATCGCGGCAGGAACCGGCGTGTACTTGGGGTAAAGTCGGCGTCCGTCCTCGATGAAGAACCACGGGTGAAACGCGTCGGCGAGGCCGCCGGCGTACAACTCCAGTTGCCCGGCGAGCAGCAACGACGCCTGCTGGAGATAGACGCCCTCGTCGTGGTTGCTGGAGTGGTAGGGAAACAGCGTCTCCGCGGTCGCGAACACCACGATGCCGACGAGGACGGCGAGGCCGGCCGCCAGAAGCGTCTCCGTGGGCGTCTCACGGAACCGACGGCGGAGGGCATGGAGCGGCCGAATCACGTCGAATCGTACAAATCAGTGGGGATACGTCGTGTGGTCAGACGTCGATGCCGACCTCACGCATGAGGTCGATGGTCGGTTCGAGGTCGGACAACTGCGTCAGGTCGATGTCCGGTACGTCGAGTTCGTCGATGGTCGGCAACTCGCCGATGGGTTCGACGTCGCTGACGAGGGGGTACTCGAAGGTCGAACGGGCGAAGTAGTCCTGTGCCTCCGCCGACAGCAGGTGCCGGACGAAGTTCGAGGCGAGCGTCGCGTCGCTTGCCGCGTCGGTGACAGTAGCGCCCGCGACGTTGAAGACGGCGCCGGCATCGCCCTCCGTGAACGCCGTCGCGATGGGTGCGTCGGGGGTCCCGTCGAGGACGCGCTGGATGTAGTAGTGGTTCGTGAACGCGGCGTCGATTTCGCCGTCGGCGATGGCCTGACACGTGACGAACTCGTCGGGGTAGGAGGTGATGCCCGATTCGACGACGCCTTCGAGCCACTGCCGGGTCGCGTCCTCGCCCTCGATGATGCGCATGGCCGTCACGAACGCCTGACACGAACCGTAGGACGGCGCCCACCCGAGGTCACCCTCGAAGTCGGGATAGGCCATGATGTCGTTCGGTAACTCGGAGGCCGAGTACGCCTCGGTGTTGTAGGGGATGCTCCGTGCGCGGCCGGAGGTGCCGACCCACTGGTCGGTCCGGAACTCCTCGCGGACCATGTTCAGCACTTCGTCCGGAAGCGCCTGCGTGCGGTCCGCGTCGGTGAGCGCGCCGAGAGAGCCGGCGTTGACAGAGTAGAACACGTCTGCCGGGGTCCCCTGGCCCTCGTTGATTATCTGGTTGACGAGGTCCGTCGAACCGGCGTAGCGTACCGTCAGCGAGAAATCGTCGTAGATGTCCTCGATGTAGCTGATGAGGTCGCCGACGAGGAACTCCCCGCGACCGGAGTACAGCGTCAACTCGCCTTCGAGGTCGGGCATCTCCGCCATCGGGGTGCCGCCGGGGGTGCCGCGCCCTTCACGGCCGGAGCCGATCTGTCCGATGGGGCTGTCGCCGTTGCCGTTGCCGTTCCCCTCGCCGTTGCCGAGGATGTCCGAACAACCCGCCAATCCGACGGTTCCCGCAGCCGCCGCCCCCGCGAGGAACGTCCGTCGGTCGGTTCCGTCGAAAAACGATTTCGGTGAATCCATGTGTTTTAGGCTTGCCTAAATTAACTTATAGTCGTCGGTTCAGTCGTCCGCGGCCGCCGGGACGCGCTGCAGCGATTCGAGGCTGTCCAGACAGTCGAGCCAATCGTACATGTACTCGCCGACGTGGTTGAAGAACGCACCGTTGTTGTACTCCGAGTAGTCCCCGTCGTGGAGTTCCTCGGCCATCGCCTCGAACACGCCCGCGTAGCTGTCCGCCTCGCTGCCGGCGTCGTCGATGATTTCCCAGAGGTGTTCGTTCAACTCCAGGCCGGCGACCTCGTTGGTGAGGTCGTCGAACGTCGACCGCGGCGCCTTGTTGTGTTCACACAGCGGGTAGCCGTTGTAAATCTGCTTGCCCAACACGTCGCAGGCGCGTTTGAGGAACACGCCGCTCCAGATGTCGTCGAACCGGCCCACGTCCCACTCGTTTTCGTCCATCGGCAGTTGATAGAACGCGGGGATGACCTCTCGCTTGAACGCGAGGTTCATCGAACAGACGGTGAGGTAATCGCCCTCGCTGGCGACGAAATCGCCCTCGAAGTCGCCCCGAGTCGTTCGGGTTTGGGCCTGTCCCTGCAGGTCGCCGTCCATCAGAATGCGGACGGCGTCGAGGTCCGGCACGTTCGTCCACAGTCCCTGTGAGGCGACCACGTCGTCGACGGACTCCGTATCCGTCTCGACGGTCTCGTCCATCGCCGCGTAGGGGTAGCCCCGCGGATACAGGCCGTGTTCGTCGGCGTTTTGGTACAGCACGTTGACCCACTGTTCGTCGGAGGACACCGACTCGATTTCGCCCTCGAACGCGAGGTTCTCCATGTGTCGTCCGAAGAAGTCGTCTTCCTCGTGGGGCAGAGTGTCGTCGTCGATGAAGAAGCCGTACTCGAAGCGCTCGTTGGCCCACATGTACAGCAGGCCGAAACTCGTCTCGGCGTGGCTGGCCGCCGGAACGACGTGGCTGTACTCCGCGATGTCGTTTGCCTCGTACCACTCCTGTCGGCGCGACCCGTCGAACACCTCCCCGCAGACGCCTTCGTCTTCGAGCATCGCTTCCATCTCGTCGGTGTCACAGAAGTCTTCGGTGACGAGGACGACGTGCAACCGCGAGAGGTCGAAGTCGTGGCGGCGAGCGTTGTCGAAGTACGCCCGCATGCATTCGTACTCCCGAATCGTCGGAACGACGACGCAGATGTCTTGATTCATCTTTCGCTTACTGGCTATGTTTTAGGCTGGCCTAAAGAGGTGTCGGTTCGTCGTCCATCGACGCCAAAGACGATATATGGGCTCACACCGAAGCATCTCCACTTCAAATGCGGTCCGTCACAGAACTTATCGACGCCATACACGACATTGAGGAAGGCGATACCGTCACCGTCGAAACCGAAGCCGAGCAGTACCGTGGTGTCGTCACCCGGTCGGAGTACGACGCTCCGGGAGAGAGCGAAACCGGCGTCGTTCGCGTCCGGATTCGCCTCAAGGACCGCACGTCCCCGGACCGGCTCGAACTCCGGACGTCTGCGTCCCCTTCCCGGAAATTCCCCCGGCCGAAACTACATGTCGGCGGCTTCGCGGGTGACGCCGAGGGAGAACCGCTCGGTTCGGTCGCCGACATCACTGTCGAAGCGTCCGACATTTGAGTTCCGGCCGGCTTCCGGAATCTCACTGACGCCACGTCGTCCCCGCGCTGTTCCCTGAGTTATAAACAGTTATTCGTCCGCTGTCGAACGATTCAGTACTGACGCTCGAAATGGGGTTTCTCGAATCTATCGGCGACGAGGCGGGGGAGCTGTGGGGCGACGGCAAGGGGCCGCTCCTCGTCACGATTGCGGGTGGTTGGGGGGTACTGCTCGGCACTCGAATGGTGTATCCCGTGCTGTTGCCGTACCTCCGGGAGTCGTTCGACCTCAGCCTCACGGTCGCGGGCCTGCTCGTGACCGTTCTGTGGCTCGGGTCGGCGCTCGGCCAGCTCCCAGGCGGCGTCCTCGCCGACCGATACAGCGAACGGGCGGTCATGACAGCGGGGACGGTCGTCGTCGCCCTGGCACTTGTAGCCGTCGTGACGGCACAGACGCCCCTCGTCTTATTCGCCGCGACGGCGCTCGTGGGTCTCGGCCAGTCGCTGTACCCCATCGCGCGCATCACGATACTCTCCGACATCTATCCCGGCCGAATCGGGAGCGCACTCGGGGTGACGATGGCCACCGGCGACCTCGGCCAGACGGTGCTGCCGCCGATTGCCGGTGCGCTCGCCGCCGCCGTCGCGTGGCAACTCGGCCTGGGATTCATCATTCCACTGCTCTTGGCAGTCGGGGCCGTTCTCTGGGTAGTCCTGCCGGCACAAACGCCGACGTCCAGTGCGGTCGATTCGCTCTCGGCCGACAGCGCACGCTACGTTATCGCCGAATTACGCCGGTCGAACTTGCTTTTCGTGGCGTTCATCCTCTTTCTGTACATCCTCATCTGGCAGTCGTTCACCGGGTTCTATCCGACGTATCTGGTCGAAGTGAAGGGGCTGCCGTCGTCGGTAGCCGGGGTGCTGTTCAGCGTGTTCTTCGCCTTCGGCGTCGTCGTCAAGCCGCTGGCCGGCGCGGCCTACGACCGAATCGGCATGCGTCGCGCCCTCGTCGCCGTTCTCGTCGGCCCCGTCGTCGGGTTGGCCTCTCTGCCCTTCATCGAGGGGCGGTGGCCGCTCGTCGCCGTCACCGCCCTCGTGAGTACGATGCTCGGCTCTGGGGCGATTACCCAGTCGTTCCTCTCCGATGCGATTCCCGACGAGATTCAGGGGACCGGCCTCGGTGCGATTCGAACGGCGTCGGCGACGCTCGGTGCTGCCGGCCCGGTGCTTTTCGGCAGCATCGCCGACCGTGGATACTTCGACGAAGGGTACCTGTTGTTGGCCGCGATACTGGTCGTGGTCATTGTTCTCACCCTCCGACTCCCCGAACGCGCTTCGAAGGGCTGACCGGTATCCTCGCTCGTTTCGGGAGTGCTGAGTAACAGTTGGGACGGAAGAGACACAGGAGCCGACGAATTACCGTCGGTGGGGTGGGGGATGTGCGGTTGTGCCTCTCGGGTTCCGTCCACTTGCCTCTACGGTCGAACCACGCTTCAGCGACGTGGCCATTATGATACCCCCTCCGTCAATACGTCTAGACTCACTCGACGGCTGTTCGCTCGCAAGTTCGACAGAGAGCCGCTATCGGGTCGTCGATGGATGGAATCGTCACCGACTCCCGGATATACCGACGGTGGCCACAGTGTGACGAGTCGTGCGGCACCTCCGGTTTCGGCTATGCAAACCGCCCGAGGTGAGCGAACGAACTCATACGAGAACTGCCGCTCTTCGAGAAGTGGTATCGTCGGAAATTGGGCGCCTACGGGAGTTTGGCCACCGATTTCCGTCGGCCAAAGGCCGGTTGGAAACCGAGTGGGCCAACTCGGATTTGAACCGAGGACCTCCCGGTTATCAGCCGAGCGCTCATACCTAGCTGAGCTATTGGCCCTAGGTAGGCGCATTTCATCGTAGCGCGGTTGGTTGTTTAAACGTTTCTTTTCGGCGGCCCTTCGGTGGGTGATGTCATGCCCGGCGGTCGGTCGAGCCGTCGTCGTCGCCGTCGTCGTCAGTTTGACCGTCCGGGTCGGTGAACTCGTAGGCCTCCTCGTCGATATCGACCGGTTCCGAGCCGGGCCGGCCTTCGTCCATGCCCTGACGGAAGAACTCCTCGCCGGGGTCGCCGCCTTCGTCGGCGTTCGGGAACCCGCCGATGTAGACGTTTCCGGAGGCGAAGCCGCCGGTCTGGGCGTCGACGTACGGCTTGACGACGTACCGCTTGGTGAAGACCCTGATGGGGTACCGCGTCGGCGGCAACACCAACAGCAGCCCGAGGAGGTCGGTCACGAGACCGGGCGTGAGCATCAAGACGCCGGCGACCAACAGGAGAGCCGCGTCGAGCAGTTCGTCCGTCGGCGGTTCGCCTTGCGCCAGTTTTCGCTGGAGGCGCTGGAGTGTGTGACGCCCCTCTGCGCGGGCGAGCAACAGACCGATGAGCGCCGTCAACACGACGAGTGCGACCGTCACGACCCCGCCCAACTGCGTCGCCAAGACGACGAGCAGCATGATGTCGAGCAGGGGGACGAGCAGCAGGACGCCGATGACCCGCAAGTCCATACCACGGTGTCCGGTTGGGTGCGGGAAAACCCTTCCGAGAGGCGAGCCGACGAACACCGACACGGCCTTACGCCGCCGACGGCTTCCACCGGGTAATGAGAGCAGCGCTGGTCATCCTCGACGGCTGGGGACTCGGCGACGGTGACGAATCCGACGCTGTCGCCGCCGCCGACACGCCGACGTTCGACCGCCTCCGCGAGACGGGCGCCTTCGGAACGCTGGAGACACACGGCCGACGCGTCGGCCTTCCGGAGGGACAGATGGGAAACAGCGAAGTCGGCCACCTCAACATCGGTGCCGGCCGCGTGGTCAAACAGGACTCGACGCGCATCACCGACGACATCGACGCCGACGTCTTCGCCGACAACGAGACCATCACCGACGCCTTCACGCACGCACGTGACAACGACGGCCGCGTCCACTTCATGGGACTGGTCAGCGACGGCGGCGTCCACTCCCACCAAGCACATCTCCACGCACTGGTCGAACTCGCGGGCGAACGCGGCGTCGACGCCGTCACCCACGCCTTCACCGATGGCCGCGACACGGCCCCGAAGAGCGGCGCGGGCTTTCTCGCGGACCTCGAAGCCGTCGCCGAGGAGGCCGGTACCGGCGACGTGGCGAGTGTCTGCGGCCGCTACTACGCGATGGACCGCGACGAGAACTGGGAGCGGACGAAACGCGCCTACGACGCCATCGTAAACCGGGAGGCGCCCTACACGGCTGATTCGGTGGTCGATGCCGTCGAGCAGTCGTACGCGCGCGGCGACACCGACGAGTACGTCGAACCGACGCTCGTTTCCGGCGGCCCCGCACTCGCCGACGGCGATTCGGTCGTCTTCTTCAACTTCCGGTCGGACCGCGCCCGCCAACTCGTCCGGATGCTCGCCGACATCCGCCCCGAGTGGGACTTCCAGACCGACCCACCCGACACCCACCTCGTCACGATGACCGAGTACGACGAGACGTTCGAGTTGCCGGTCGCCTACCCGCCGCTGGAACCCGAGGAGACGCTCGGCGAGACGGTTTCGAAGGCCGGCCTCACGCAACTCAGGATGGCTGAATCCGAGAAGTACGCCCACGTCACCTACTTCCTCAACGGCGGCCGCGAGGTGGAGTTCGGGGGGGAACACCGCGAAATCATCCCGAGTCCGGATGTGCCGACCTACGACGAGCAACCCGAGATGAGCGCCCGCGAGGTGACCGACACCGCCGTCGACTACATCGACCGCGAGGACCCCGACGTGCTGGTGTTGAACTACGCCAACCCCGACATGGTCGGCCACACGGGCGACTTCGAGGCTGCCGTCGCCGCCGTCGAAGCCGTCGACGCACAACTGAACCGACTCGTCGAAGCGGTTCGGAACGCAGGCGGACACGTCCTCGTCACCGCCGACCACGGCAACGCCGACGACATGGGCACGCCCGAGGACCCCCACACCGCACACACGACGAATCCGGTCCCGTTCGTCTACGTCGCCCCCGACGGAACCGACGGCGGGCGGCAGGTCAGAGACGGTGGGACGCTCGCGGACATCGCACCGACGCTGCTTTCGCTCATCGATGTCGACAAGCCCGAAGCGATGACCGGCGAGAACCTCTTGGAGTAATCAGACCGCGCCCGCACGCTGTTTTTCGATTCGCGTCGTCAGCGACAGATACACCGCGATGATGAGCAAGACGACCGCACCGGCGGCCGCGACGCCGAGGGCGTCGGCACCCAAAAAGACGGGTGCGTCACGTTCCAGCGGAATCAGCGTGTGATGGAGGTCCCCGCGAACGGGAACGAAGTAGTCGACGACGGTGTCGACGGTGTACCACAGCGTCGCGACGCCGACCGCTCGCGGGTCGAAGTCACCGATTCGGTGCAACAGGAACGCCTGGACCACCATCGCGGCGTGACTCCAGATGAGGAACTGTCGCATCGCCGGGTGGAGATAGCTGAAGGCGTCCCAGTAGGCGAGGTGGACGTACACCGTCCACCCGCCCAAGATGATGTTGCCGAAGAAGGCAAGCGCCGTCAGCCACGCCTGGGGTCGGTCGAGTTTCCACGCCGCCAACGCGAGGGCGATGAGCAGCGTCGCCGCCGGACTGTCGGGGACGAACGGCCACATCTCGACGGGCGTAATCTGGAACTGGAAGCGGTAGTAGTAGAAGCCGAAGGCGGTGCCGGCGAGGTTGACGAGGACGACCAGCCACGCGAGGTTGAGGCCGAGGTTCTCGATGGCCTCCGGCAGCGGCGCGACGTACCGCGGGAGGTCCGCGCGGGGCACGTCGGATTCGAACAACCCTCGGATGTCCATGTGGCCTCCACCGAGCGATGGCACAAAAACACCTCGGCACCGGCCACCACCCCTCGAAAGACACGCGTTAAGTGGGTCCGACTCCAACACGGGCGTATGACCGAAACGGACCTCGAAGAGCTCCGTCGCGGGACGGACCTCGTCAAGCGCGGCTTCGCGAAGATGCAGAAAGGCGGCGTCATCATGGACGTCGTCACCCGCGAACAGGCCCGAATCGCCGAGGACACCGGCGCAGTCGCCGTCATGTCGCTGGAGGCAGTCCCCGCCGACATCCGCAAGCGCGGCGGCGTCGCCCGAATGGCCGACCCCGCGGCCCTCGAAGAGATTATCGACGAAGTGTCCATCCCCGTGATGGGCAAGTGCCGCATCGGCCACACCGCCGAGGCACAGATTCTCGAAGCCACGGGCGCCGACATGCTCGACGAGAGCGAGGTCCTGACGACCGCCGACGAGCGATACCACATCGACAAACGTGATTTCACCGCGCCGTTCGTCTGTGGCGCCCGCAACCTCGGCGAGGCGCTGCGCCGCATCGACGAGGGCGCCGCCATGATTCGAACCAAAGGCGAGGCCGGCACCGGCGACGTGAACCAGGCGGTCACCCACCAGCGCAACATCCAGCGGTCGATTCGGAAACTCTCCGGAATGAACTACGAGGAGCGCGACGAGTGGGCGCGCAACCACGAGGCTCCGCGTGAATTGGTCCACGAGACCGCCGAGATGGGCCGGTTGCCCGTCGTCAACTTCGCCGCCGGCGGCATCGCCACGCCCGCCGACGCCGCGCTCATGATGCAGTTGGGCTGTGACGGCATCTTCGTCGGTTCGGGCATCTTCGGCGCCGAGGACCCCACCGCGATGGGCACCGCCATCGTCGAGGCCGTCAACAACTACGACGACCCCGAGAAACTGCGGGACATCGCTAAGGGCATCGGCAAGGGCATGAAGGGCCAAGCCAACGAGACGATGCCCGAAGAGGAGAAACTGCAGGGTCGCGGCGTCTGAACGCACGGTAACCCGACTACTGCATTCGACTTCCGGACGATATTCTTACGGTCACGCCGACTCGACTCCCGAGTCATGGCACCGCTCGATATCGGTATCGTCACCGGCGAGAAAGCACCTTCCCTCACCGACGACGGCGAGGCACTCGCCGCCGAGTTGTCGACACGGGGCATGGAGGCGGAGCCAGTCGTCTGGAGCGACGACGAGGCCGACCCTACCGTCTTCGATGCGGTGTTGTTTCGGTCCTGCTGGCACTACTACCGCCAGCCGGAGGCGTTCCGACGCTGGCTGGAGCACCTCGATTCGGCCGGCGTTCCCGCCGTCAACCCCACGTCGGTCGTCCGCTGGAACATGCACAAGTTCTACCTCCGTGACCTCGCCGATGCTGGCGTCGATATCGTCCCTACAGCGACGATTCCGGCAGCGAGCGACCGAGACCTGACGTCGATACTGGCCCGTCGCGACTGGGCGGAAGCCGTGGTCAAACCTGCCATCGGAACCAGTTCTGCGGGCGTCTGGCGCGTCTCGGGTGAGGGTCTCGACGACGCCCGAGAGCGGTTCGTCGAGGCTCGTGCCGACGGTGACCTCCTCGTCCAGAGGTATCTCCCCGAAATCTTCGACGGCGAGCGCTCGCTCGTCTTCTTCGGTGGCGAGTACAGCCACGCCTCACTCCGGATGCCAGCCGACGACGACTTCGCTGCAAACGACGCCGTCGAACCGTACGAACCACGGGAAGCGACGATAGCGACCGCTGAATCGGTCCTCGGTGCGGCACGGGACCGCTTCGACCTCAACCCCGAGGAACTGCCGTACGCCCGCGTCGACGGCATCGTTCGAGAGGGCGAGTTCCTGCTGTCGGAGTTGGAACTCATCGAACCGTTCTTGGGGCTTGAGCGCTCTCCGGGTGCCGTCGAGCGCTTCGCCGACGCTATCGAGGCGGCTATCGAAGCGGATACCGGGGCATGAGGAGGTGCTCTCGTCGCGGAGAAGGGTCGACGACCCTCCGTCAGCGAGTCGCGTTCAGACGTAGCCTTCGTCTTCGAGGCCGTCCATCAGGGCGTCGACGAGTTCGTCGACGCTGTCGTAGGGGTAGTCGGCCTGTCCCGACGCTTCCTGATTCAGTTCCATCGCCGTGATGGTCTCGTCGCCGATGTCAAACGTCGTACCGGGGCCCTGCGGGAGGGCGGGCACGAGGTCCATCGGGCTGTTCACGGGGTAGTCGGCGCCGCCGAAGGCGTTCTCGAACTGCTCTCGAACTGCGTCTCTGTCTGCCATGGTGCACCACGACAGTTCTCGGGATTCGAGTTGGGCGTGATGCCTCTCAATGCTGGCCGTTTAAAACGAAACGAGACCGTGCCGGTCAGTAGGTGTACTCCGTGTCGATGCGCTGGCCTGTCTCGCTCATCGCGACGGCGGCCTCGCTGTACTGCAGGACTTTCTGCATGTCGCCCTCGATGTCGAAGACGCCGGACATCATCCCGTCTATCGGGCCGATGTCGCCTTGATTGAGCGCCACCCAGTCGCCGTAGTCGCCCCGATAGACGAAGCCGGCGTCGACCTCGTCGGGAGAATCGATTTCCCGTGCTTCGGTGCAGGTGCCGTCGTCGAGGGCGATGAAGAAGTATCGGTCCTCGGGGAGGCGGTCGTCGGCACGGATGTGGAACACGAAGTCCCCGTTGAAGCCGACGCCCCACCCCTGTCCCTTCTCGGCGTACTCGTCGTTGTCGTTCAGTTGCTCGCGCCACTCTACAATCCACTCTTCGGATGGAAACGGGATGGACATGTGTGAATACCTGTGGTGTGTGTCGACAACCCACCATCGGTCGTGTCGGAAATAAAAGGTTCGGCAGGGTGACCACGGTTGCTACTCCCGGTTACGACCCGGCTTAAATGACCGTGTACACCCCCCGCAACGCTTTATTACATAGGAAAAACACACCTGTGTAGATACTCGTGACTACCCGCAACGCACAGAGTCAACCCGAGGCGTCCGAGGAGGCGGCCTCGCTGGACGACGGGGTTTTGGGGGCGGCCCTAGTGGGGTCGATACTCGGCGGCCTCGCCGGTCTTGCGGCCTTCAACAGCCTCGCGCCGATTCATCTCGCCTTCATCGGCAGCGTCGTCGGTGTCGGCGGCACCGCGAGTTACGGTGCGTGGCTCGGCTTGGCCCTCGTTCTCGGGCTGGTGTTCGCCGCGTTCGCGGCGCCGGCCATCACCGCCTACACCGCCGCGACCACGTGGTTGACCGCACGAATCGCACTGTTCCGCAAACTCGTCCAACCGCTCGTCATGCGCTCGCCGCTGGGAACGACCGCCGCCGGCGTCGGCCTCATCTACGGCGCCCTCGCTGGCGTCGTCGTCGGGTTGGTCGTCGTCCCCTCGTTCATTCCGGCGGCCGAGGTCCCGCTGACGAACACGAACATCGTCGTCGGCTACGCTGTCTTCGGGTTCGTCTTCGGCCTCGGTTACGGCCTCACGCTTGAGGGTACCATTCCGCTACCCTCCTTTTCGTTCATCAGTTCCCGGGTCCGGGCGACCGTCCTCGCGCCGGTTCTCGCCAGCACACTCTCGGGCGCTATCGTCTACTCCCAACAGCCGCTGTATCTCCGCTATCTCGGGGCGATAGCCGGCGACGGCGTCCCGACCACCGGACTCGGTATCTGGGTCGGACTCACCGCCGTGTTGGGACTGCTGTTCGCGCTCGTCGCCGGCGGCCACGCCGCCCGCGGGAACGGCACCACCGGCTACGGCTTCGTCTACGGCATCGTCTTGGCGGTCTTCGTCGGTCTCCTCGCGGTGCCGGCGGTCGCCTCCGCGGCGACGCCGTTCGACCTCGGCTTCGGCAACGTCGCAGTGAGCACACTCGGCGCGTTCGTCGCTTACGGCGTCGTCCTCGGGTCGACGTTCGGGAAGGTCGTCAACCAACGGCCGCTCCGGCCCGCGTTCCTCGTCGGCCGAAGCCGTGCCGTGGTGTTCTCGGCGCTGCTCGCTGGCGCCGCCTCCGGCGGACTGCTGTACGCCAGTTCCCCGGTCTATCTCCGACTGCTCGGCGCCATCGTCGGTTACGGCGGCTCTGCAGGCATCGGGTTCGGCATGTGGCTGGGCCTCACGTTCCTGTTCGCGATGGTCTTCGCCGCGTTGGGCGCCCGTCGTGTCGAACGGACCGACGTGCCCGCCCAGTCCGGCCTGAAGGTCGGTACGGTCTACGGCGTCTTACTCGTCTTCGTCGGGATGCTCGCCATGCCGTCGGTCATCACCTCGGCGACGCCGTTCGCCCTTCCGACGCCGCACATCGCCGGCACGGTCCTCGCAGCGTACCTCCTCTTCGGCATCGCCTTGGGTGCCGTCTACGAGGGCACTCGCGGTGCCGGTCTCTCCCCCGCGTTCCTCCACGGCCGCGGCGTGCCCGTCCTCGGCGGCGCTATCGTCGGTGGCACCGCCGGCATCGGCCTCATCTACGGCGCCCTCCCGCCGAACCCCTATCTCTACGTCCTCGGGAACATCGTCGGGATGCCCTCGCTCACCGCCGGCATCGCCGTCTGGTTCGTCCTATCGCTCCTCGCCGGTCTGCTGTTCGTGCCGCTTGCGGCCGGGACGCTCGAACGCCGTCTCGGCTTCGTCCGGGGACTCGGTGTCGGATTGGTCTACGGCGCTATACTCACCGCCGCCATCGGCGTCGTGGGCGTTCCGGCGGCCACCGCCATCGACCTACCGCACACCGCCCCGCCGGTCGCCGGCTACTTCGTCTTCGGTGTCGTCTTCTCCCTCGTCTACACGCAACTCCGGAAGCGAACCATCGTCCGCGAGGAACTCCCCACTTCGACGGCCATCGGGACGAGCGGCCAACGCGCCATCGTCTTCGGGTCGCTGTTCGGCGGTTCCGTCGGCGGCCTCATCGTCCACCATATGGTCGGCGGCGGTGCCATGCGGTTCCTCGGTGCCATCGTCGGCTACGGGGGCAGCGTCACCATCGGCTGGGTCGTCTGGCTCGCTATCTCGCTGATTCTCGGATTGACGTTCGCCGTCGCTGTCGGCCCGCGACTCAGTCAGTACGCCCGCTCGATGGACGAGTTCGTCGAGAACGACGCCGACCTCGACGCCGTCTTCGGTGACTTCCTCGACCGCGCGCCGGTCACCACCGCGGCCGCCGTCGCCGGCTTCGTCTACGGCATCGTCGCCGCCATCGCCGTCGGTGCCATCGCAGTTCCTCTCGCGGTCAACACCGTCACCCCATTCGGCCTGTTCGTCCCCACGCTCCAGCCGTGGTTCCTGCTGGCGTTCGTCCTCTACGGACTGGTGATGGGCGTCGGTTACGGCGTGATTAAGGAGTTTTAGACGCTCACTCTTTACGCAAGGGGGTTCCCGCAGCGACCGAAGGGAGCGAGGAACCCCCTCCCGCAAAACTTGGGGGACCCCCCGACAGCTCACTTCGGGCGCTCGCGGATGCTCATACAATAACGAGGTCCAAAACGGGAATGGGCTCCTGAACCCCGCGCTCTGTGACCCCACGATTCTCGAAAATAGGTGTACAGTCGATATTTATATTGTTCGAGGCGTACAATACGGCGTGAGTAATTCGTCACTTGGTCAACGGCGCGATTTTCAGTCACTGTTCGACCAATTGGACGGAGTCGCACTCTGGACCGCCACAGAACCCGACACGTTCGACTACATTAGCGATGGCTTCGAAGGGATATGGGGCATCCCGCCCGAGGAAGTTCAGGATGACATCAACAGGCTGCTTGAGACGATACACCCAGAAGACCGCGACCGGGTTCGGGCTAACATCGAGGGGTCCGACCGAGGGCTCCACAACGAATCGTACGAGGGTCGGGTTGTCCAACCCGACGGGTCGATTCGGTGGGTACTGACTCGGCAAGTCATCATCCGGAATAACCAAGGAGAGGTGACTGAAGTCGTCGGCATCTCCACCGATATCACGGAGCAAAAGCGCCGGGAACAGGAACTCGAAATGCTAAATCGGGTTGTTCGTCACGACATTCGAAACGATTTGGCGGTCATGCTCGGGTGGGCGGAGATGCTCGACGAGCACGTCGATGAGGAAGGCCGAACGTATCTCGAAAAAATCCTCAACAGTGGCGAGCACGTCGTCGAGTTGACCGAAATTGCTCGCAACTACGCCGAGACGGTCGTCTCTGACGAAGAACTCACCATTGAGCCAACTTCGATTTGCTCTATCCTCGAAACCGAACTCTCGCTTCGTGAGGAATCCTTCCCGGATGCGGAGTTCGTCGTTCCCGATTCGCTCCCCGACGTCGAGGTGGCTGCCAACAGTATGCTTAGCTCGGTGTTTCGGAACCTGCTGAACAACGCCATCCAGCACAACGATGCGGAGAACCCAGTAGTCGAAGTTTCCTGTGCGGTGCGAGACGAGGACGTAGAGGTCCGAATCGCCGACAACGGCCCCGGAATCCCCGATGAACAAAAGGATGTGGTCTTCGGGAAAGGCGAAAAAAGCCTTGGCAGCCCCGGGACCGGGATTGGCCTCTATCTCGTCCAGACGCTGGTCGACCAGTACGGCGGTGATGTGTGGGCCGAGGACAACGCGCCGACGGGGACCGTCTTCGTTGTACGGTTGCCGAAAGCGACCGAGTAACACCAGTGGTTACCAAGGCGGTGTTCCGTGTCCAAGCAGGACGGAAAAACGCGTGCTGCTCGGTCCGCCGGCTCAATAGATCGTCGCGCCTTTCCCGATTTCCGTCTGGTAGGCCCGTGCCTCGACGCCCGCGTCCTCGAAGGTATCTATCATCGTTCCAGCGATGTCGCGACGGTCCCGTTCGTGGCAGGCGGCGATGACCGCCGGACCTGCCCCCGAGATGGTGACGCCGGTCGCGCCGGCCTCGAAGGCCGCCTCCCGGACTTCGCTGTATCCAGTGATGAGTTTCGCACGCGCGGGCGTGACGATGCTGTCGTTCATGCCGCGGCCGACGAGGTCGGGGTCGTTTCGGGCCATCCCGACCGATAGCGTCGCGGCGTTGCCGACCAACTCGACGACCTGCTCCATGCGTGCGCCGTCGGGGACGACCTCGCGAGCGTCCCGCGTCGAGACGACGATTTCCGGCAGACAGGTGACCAGTGGAATCGAGGCGTCGAGTTGCGTGACGCCGTCCTCGCGGGCGATGGTGAACCCGCCCATAATCGAGGGGGCGACGTTGTCGGCGTGGGCGGCCCCGGAGACGACCGCCTCGCCTTCCGCGGCGATGGGAACCAACTCCTCGCGAGTGAGGCCGCGGTCGTACAGTTCGTTGAGGCCGACGGCGGCGGCGGCCGCGGAGGCGGCCGATGAGCCAAGCCCCGAGGCCGGTCGGACGCCCTTGTCGATGCTGATGTGGGCCGGGGCGTCCAGCGCCTCTGCGACCGCCCCGACGGTGTTCTTCTCGGGGTCTTCGGGGATGTACTGGCTGCCGACGCCGGTTACATCGATAGTGGTGCGGTCGGCCTTCTCGACGCGAACCACGTCGGCGGGCCGCTCTAAGGCGGCACCGAAGACGTCGAAGCCACTGCCCAGATTCGCACTCGTCGCCGGGGCCCGCACCGTGACCATGCCCGCAGTACCGGTCGGCCTCGGATAAATGTACCCGAACTGCCCGCCCAGTCAAAAGAGCCAACACCGCCGAGGGCGCAGGCCCGAACATGATTGGTATCGTCGGCGGCGGGCTCGCGGGCCTCGCTGCCGCCTATCGCCTCCAGCAGGCGGGCCGGGAGGTGCAGGTGTTCGAAGCCGCCGACGCCGTCGGCGGACTCGCCGCCACCTACGAAACGAGCGGCGACCGCATCGAGGCGTTCTATCACCACCTCTCGAAATCCGAGGAGACCATCGTCGAACTCGCCGCGGAGTTGGGTGTCGACGACCGACTGGAATGGCGCTACGGCTCCGACGCCTACTACGTCGACGGCGTCGTCCACCCGATGAACAAGCCGTGGGAAATCCTCGCCTACCCGCATCTCTCGCTGTACGACAAGTTCCGCCTCGGTATGCTCGTGTTGGACATCGACGTCCGCGGCGGCGTCCCCTCCTTCGACAGCTACGAACGACTCGAGGACTTCGAGGACGTGCCGGTGAAGCAGTTCATCCTCGAACACACCTCTCGGGGCTGTTTCGAGCACTTCTTCCTGCCGTTGCTTCGAGCGAAGTTCGGCGACCGCTGGGAAGAGGTCAGCGCCGCGTGGCTGCTCGGCCGCATCAAGTTCCGCGGCGAACGCGACATCCTGAAAGGGGAGGTACTGGGCTATTTCGACGGCGGGTTCGGCGTGTTGCTCGACGCGCTCATCGAGGCGGTCGGCCACGGGAACATCACGACGGGCGCACGCGTGACCGACCTCGAAGTTGCGGACGACGTTTCCACGATGACCGTCGAGACGGCCGACGACGAGACGACACACACAGTCGACGACGCCGTCGTCGCGGCGATGCCGAACGTCTTGGAGGACCTCACCGGCTACGCCTGCGACATCGACTTCCAGGGGACGGTGTGTTCGGTCATCAGCGTCGAGGAATCGCTGACCGACACCTACTGGCTGAACATCGCCGAGGAGGTCCCCTTCGGTGCGCTCATCGAGCACACGAACTTCGTGCCGCCGGAACGCTACGGCGGCGAACACCTGCTGTACGCGGTCAGCTACATCCAGAGTCCCGAGGAAGAACTGTGGCAGATGGACGATGCGGGCGTCGAAGAAGCGTGGCTCGACGGCATCGAATCGCTGTTTCCCGACTTCGACCGCGAGTCGGTCAACTGGATACAAACGGCGCGCAACCCCCGAACGGCACCCATCTACGAACGAGGGTATCTCGATATGGTCGTCCCCTACGACCTCGGTGACTCCGTGCCGGGCGTCTACTACGCGGGGATGGCCTCGCGGGCACAGTACCCCGAACGAAGCCTCGACGGCGCGATAGAAGCGGGGTATGCCGCGGCTGACGCGATAGTTGAAACGTAGTCGGCGTCGATTCAGTCGGCCTTCGCGTCCTCGTCGGAGACGCCGGGAGCGTCGGTGACGCTCACGTCCGGCTTTTCCGTGTCGCCGCCGACCACGGTCTCGCCGTCGGCGGTCTCGACGTACACGTCGTCGTCGAACCCGGCGACCGCGTTCTCGTACTCCGGCTCTTCGAGGTTTTCGAGCGTCGTCGGCGCCTCGGCGACGCCATCGACGGGCGCGAACTCCCCGAGGGGGTCGTCGATGGTGATGTCGTGGGCGACGAAGAACGCCTCGTAGCGACGGTAGTGTGTCTGCAGTTCGTCACCGGGAATCTCCATCATCTCCGTCCAGCCGTGGTTGAAGAAGTCGAAGTTCGCCTGAATGTGCGTGATTTCGCGGGCTTCGGCCTCGCTGTAGCCCTCCTGTAGCGCGGCGACGTAGGCGTCCATCGTCGCATCGAAGAAATCATCGAGGTGGTCGCGGCGCTCTTCGCGGCGCTCTTCGTCGGCCTTTCCGAGGAAGATTTTCGTGTGCATCTTCACGAGCGCGTAGTTGGCGACGTTGCGAACCCCCGGCGTCGTCAGCGCCTTCATCGACGCCCAGTGTCGCGGGTTCTGATACAGTTTCATACCCCTCGATTGGTGTTCGTCGTTCTTCAACCCCCCGACCGCGGCAGCCGTCGGCTTCGAGCGGTAACGATTCCCGTTCGCTCGCGTACAGCGATAACCCCGGGTTCTCGTTCCGTTTACAGCGTTCCGGACCAAACCCAAGCGACCGACGTTTCCCCGGCGAGACGTGAAGGACCGCTACATAGCAATTCACATTAAGCCCGGCCCTCTACCCGGTGGTATGTGTGCGTCGCACGTCATTATCGGTGACGGCATTGCCGGCTCGTCCGCCGCGGAGACGATTCGCGAGGCCGACCCGGATGCCGATGTCACCGTCATCACGGAGGAAGGGGAAGCTCTCTACAATCGGATTCTGATAAAGGAGTTCGCGAAGGGCAAACTGCCCGCCGCGCCCGTCTCCATTCACGACCCCGATTGGTACGAAGAGCGGGACATCGACCTCGAGTTGAACACCGTCGTCACGACCGTCGACACCGACGGCAAGGAGGTACACACCCATGAGGGAGACATCTACGAGTACGACAAACTGCTCGTCGCTACCGGCGGGACGCCGACACAGCTCCCCGTCGACAACAGCGACGCCGAGGGCGTCCACCACTTCTGGACGTTCGAGGACGCCCGTGCAATCAAGGAGAACGCCGAGCGCTCCGAGAAGGGCGTCGTCGTCGGCGCCGGACTCCTCGGCATCGACCTCGCGGCCATCTGCGGCGCACAGGGCATCGACGCACACTACCTGATGCGCGGTAACGCGTGGTGGCGCTACGCGCTGAGCGAGGAGGGCGCCGAAATCATCCACGAGGCGCTTCGCGATGTCGGCGTCACGCCCGTCTTCGATTCCGGCGTCGACCACTTCGAGACCGACGAGGAGGGCCACGTCACCGCTGCGGTCGACCCCAACGGCGACCGCTTCGAGGCGGAGTTCGCCGGCGTCGCCATCGGCTTGAATTTCAACACAGAGTTCCTCCGCGGCAGCGGCATCGAGACGGACAACGGCATCGTCGTCGACGAACACATGCAGACCAACGTCGAAGACGTCTACGCCGCCGGCGACATCACCCAGTTCCACGACGTGATTCTGGGCGACCAAGCACAGAACGGCGCGTGGGGGTCGGCCAAAGAGCAAGGCTCTATCGCCGGCGCCAACATGGCCGCCGACGGTCCCGAAGAGACCTTCGAGTGGGTGTCCTCGTACTCCATCACGCACTTCGATTTCCCCTTCCTCTCCTTCGGCCACCCGACGCTCGGCGACGATTCCGTCGAAAAGAAGTACGACGAGGGAACGTGGCGCCGCGTCGCGCTCAAAGACGGCCGCGTCATCGGCGGCGTCCTCATCGGCGACCTCGCACCGCAGTCCGGCCTGAAGCGACTGGCGCGCGAACAGGTCGATGTCTCCGGCAAAGAAGACCTCCTGCTCGAAGAGCAAATCGACGTCGAGGCCTTCGAGGAACCCGCCGCGGCCGAGTAACTCCCGACGAAGGCTCCGAGTAAAATCCGACCTCGAATCGGCGTGAGAGCGGCGTTCAAACGCCGTACAGCCAGACGATTCCTAGCGTTGTCACAGCGGTGAGAAGCAACTGCAGCGGCGCGCCGACGCGCGCGAAGTCGGTGAACTTGTAGCCGCCGGGGCCGTACACCATCAGATTCGTCTGGTAGCCGATGGGCGTCAGCATCGCCGTCGAGGCGGCGAAGGTGACCGCCAGCACGAACGCGAAGGGGTCGGCACCCAACTGGATGGCGGCGTCGTAGGCGACCGGCACCATCAACACGACGCTGGCGTTGTTGCTGATGACGTTCGTGACGAGTGCGGTGAACAGATAGAACACGGCGAGTAAGGCGACCATTCCCAACCCGGCGCTGCTGCCGACGACGAGGTCTGCGAGCCATGCGGCCGCGCCAGATTCCTCCATCGCCACGCCGAGCGGGATGAGGCCCGCCAACAGGAAGATGACGTTCCAGTCGACGGCGTCGTACACTTCGTTGGGCTTGACACAACCGGTGACGACCATTCCGAGGATGCCGCCCAGTGCCGATATCATGATAGGAACGACGTTGAAGGCTGCGAGGGCGACAACTGCGGCGACGATACCGACGGCGACAGGAATCCGCTCCGACCGGAAGTACGGCCGGGTGAGTTCCTGGGCGACGACGAAGTTCCGGTCGCGGCCGAACCGGTTGACCGTGTCCTCGGTGGCCTGTATCAACAGCGTGTCACCGGCACGGAGGCGGCGTTTGTCCATCCGCTGGTGGATGATTTCGCCGCCGCGGCGAATCGCGAGGACGCTCGCGTCGTAGCGCTGTCGGAAGTTCAGCGTCTCCAGGGTTTCCCCGAGGAGGTTCGTATCGGGGGTGAGAACGATTTCGACGAGGCGCTGTTCGCCCTCCTCGCGAACGTCGCTGTCCTCCCCTTCGAGGAGTTCGTCGGTCGCGTCCACGTCGGGGGCGAAATCCAGCCCCTCGGCGTCCATCAGGCCGACGAGACTCTCGCGGTCGACGCGCAACACGAGGATGTCACCCTCTTGGACCACCTTCCGGGAGAGCGGTTCGTTGAACGACTTCCGGTCGCGGATGAGTTGGACGATGTCGGCGTCGACGTCGATGTCCGACAGCGAGTCGTCGACCGACCGGCCGACCATCGGCGAGTCCTCTCGGACGACGACTTCGGTGAGATACTGCTTCATCTCGAACTCGTCGGTGAGTTCGGTCCGGGCCTTGATGCGCTCGGGGAGGAGTCGCGGCCCGAACGCCAGCAGATACAGCGTCCCCGAGACGAGGACCAAAAGCCCCAGCGCCGTGAACTCGAACATCGAGAACGGCTCTGTTGCGGCGCCGCCGATGCGGTCGTAGACGTCGGAGGCGAGGATGTTCGTCGACGTACCGATGAGCGTCAGCATACCGCCCATCATCGACGCGAAGGAGACTGGGATGAGCAACTTCGACGGCGAGATGCCGGTTCGGTCCGACAGTTCGGTCACCATCGGAATCATCACCGCGACGACCGGCGTGTTGTTGATGAAGCCGGCGCTGCCGCCGGCGAGACCCAACACCGCCGCCAGTTGCCCGAAGGGGCTCTCGCCGAACCGCTCGGCGATTTCCCGACCGATGATGTTGACGACGCCGGTTCGTCGGATACCCTCCGAGAGAACGAACATCGCGAGTACCGTCACCGTCGCCGAGGAAGCGAACCCGGAGACGCCGTCTGCGGGCGTGACGCCGGTCCACGGCTCCAGTACGACAAGCGAGACGAGGACGCCGATGGCCGTGATGTCGATTGGAACAGGTTCGGCGACGAAGAGGACCAACGCGACGAGGATGACTGCGAAGACGACGAGCATCTCCGTCGTCAGCCCGGTGCCGGCGACGAGGGGAAACACGCTCTCGGATTCACCGGACCGCCGCCTAAAGGTTCTGGTCAGGTGCGAGCCGCGAGGACAACTCGTCCGCACCGAGGCCGATAACGGCGCCAAACAGCATCGACACCACGGCGGCCAGCGTCTCACCGGGGAGGCCGGCGACGCCGAAGGCCGTCGCTTCGGCGGCCTCGACGCTGAACATCGTCGCGTACCCGAAGAACGCACCCGGAGTAAACGACAACAGCGGGATGGTTTCGTGGAGACTAGCCAGAAACATGAACCCGCCGACGACGAGGCTGAACGCGAGGACGCCGCCCCCGAAGAGGCCGTCGACGATAGCGAGTGTGGCGGCTGCGTAGAGAATGCCGGCGAGATTGCTGGCGTACCCGCGGACGAGCGCGTCGATGCCGCTCCCCGCTGCGAAGAACGTTGCCGACGCGATGAACGACGGCCACAGCGGTATTTCGAGCCCTGCGACGAAGCCGTATGTCCACGGCACCGAGGCGATGCCGAAGACGACGGCGAGTGCGGGAACTCGGTTCCACTCCGCGAGCGGACCCGGAACGACGGAACCCATGTCCGCTCCGTCGACGTGGCCGCCGATAACTCTCCGGGTCGAACGTGGGGCCGTCTCCCCGTATCCAAAGTGTTTTCTCCGGTGGCCTCCCCCACTCGCGTATGGATGGCGGCGGCTCTACGGACATGACACTCGCGTTCGAGTTGGAGGCGCTCAAGCGGCTTGCACGGCCCGAAGAGGTGTTCTCCGACGCTCGCACGTGGAGTGAGTACGTCGGTGTCGTCTCCGATAAGCCGACGTACGTCGTGACGAACTTCACGCGGAAGAACCGCATCAGACAGGACTTCTTCTCCGGACCGCGGGGCCGCGAGGAGAGCCTCGAAAACGTCAAGAAACAGTTCGACACCGATCGACACGTCTTTATCGGCGTCGACGACGACGATGTCGCCCTCGCCGAATCGGTCGACTGGGAGTTCCTCCCGGTCGAACAGGCCGCCGAGGCCGCCGAGTGGGACCTCGGCGACCCCGAGGCCGAATCCGGCGACGACGACGGTGAGGAACGCGACGACTGGCCCTGACGGTTTCGGCCACGCTTAAGAGGCCCGCGGGCGCGCAATCGTCTATGAGTCTCGACATCGGCGAGGCGTTCAGCGACGGTACCTCCAGAACGTTCGCCAAGAACGGGCTGCTTTTGGCGGCGGCCTTCGCGGTAGTCACCCTCCTCTTCGGCGTTTTCGCACAGACGCTTTCGGTCGGCTTGCTCGAAGCGATGCTCGAATCGTTTCAGGGGCTGTCGCCGGAGGAACTCAACGTCAGCCAGCAGGAATACGAGACGCTGATTTCGGACCTCCGGACGCAACTCGAGATGGCTCGGGAGTCCTCACCGCTCGCGTTGGGGCTCCCCGCGGGCGTCGCGGCAGGCGCCCTCATCGCGCTCTCGCTGGTCTCGGAAGCGGTCTCCATCGTCGCCGTGCGAACGTTCGCAGCCGCCGACTCCGAGGCAGTGACCAGCGACAGTCTCACCGACAACATCCTGATCGCGACGCTCAACGGTTTCGTCGGGAGTATCGTCGTCTGGGGACTCATCATCGTCGGGTCGGTGTTCCTCCTGTTGCCGGGGATATTCTTCGCGGTGGTGTTCCTCTTCATGCGCCAGCGAATCGCCATCGAGAACGAGAACTTCGTCGAGGCGATGGCCGAATCGTGGCGGCTGACGAAGGGCCACCGCATTGAGGTGTTCGCTCTCGGATTGCTCGTCGTCGTCGTCTCGCTGGTCGACGAACTCGTCGGGTCGGTTCTGAGCCTCGTTTCGCCCATCGCGAGTGCGGTCGTCACCGCCGCCGTCGGCGGGGTCATCTTGGCTTTCGGCGCCGCGGTCGTCACGCGCGGGTACGTCCAACTCGAAGCGGACGAGACCGTGGCTGACAGCGAGGATGACGACCCCTACAACGCAGCGCTCGGTCCCGACGACATCCCCGAGTAACGGCAACTGGATTATTTTTCGCTGTGGGTCGTATTCCGCCCCATGAGCGACCCGAACATCGAAGTCGAGGTCGAAGTCGAGCGGCACGCAGTCGATGAGAGCGACGAGGACGGGGCGGCCGAGGACACCGACGACGGCGAGCCGTGAGTCCGACCGTCGCGGAACGCTGTTTTTAACCCCGCAGGCGACCCAGAGAGACCAATGGCAGAACCGCGCGTTCCGGGCGACGACCCGGGCACACTCGAGTTGCCGTGTGGTGAGACGGTTCACGCTCGGGACATCGACATGGGGATGCGCGACGTTCGCTGTGACTGCGGCGACGAACACGCCGTCGTCGTCGACGTCCACCCCGTCTCCCGGTTCGTCCCCGAATCCATCGCCGACGTGTTGCGCGAGACCATCGAGACCGCCGACGAGTTCCCCGAGTTCGGCATCGCCCACGTGATGGGCATCGTCTTAGAGGAGTTTCCCGACGAGGTTGCCGTCGCCGACGTGAGCGAAGACGGCTCCGTCGGCTACGCCCTCCTGTGGGTCACCGACTTCGACTCCCGACGGCTCCACGAGACCGTCGTCGAGTTACTCGTGGAGTTGATGGAACACGCCGCCAGCCACGGCGACAGCGACACCGCTTCGGCGTTCGAAGAACAGATGCTGGAGTTCGATGTCGAGGCGTTCGTCGAACAGTACCGCGAACAGCGGGACTTCGAGTCGGAAGTCGACACGCCGGTGTGACACTTCGTCACACGAGCTCGGCATTCGGTGTCTGACGACCGTCGGCGATTCCATCCCCGCTCCGTCCTTCGGTTTTCGTCGTCTGCCTGTCCGACGTTTGTCTGACGGGGTGTTATGGTATGTGGGCACATACGTAAGAACATGCGCATACGCCGGGGTGAGTTCGAGCGCATCCGAACCGTGCTGTCGAAGGCCGACCCCGAGGAGCCGCTGACGGCCCGAGAGATACTCGACCTCCTAGAGGAGCACGGCGAGGAGTTCGACAGCGCTCACCAGGTCGCGACCGTTCTCGGCCGGGAAGCACAGGTCGGTGAAGT
This sequence comes from Natronomonas gomsonensis, assembly GCF_024300825.1. Taxonomy (NCBI): domain Archaea; kingdom Methanobacteriati; phylum Methanobacteriota; class Halobacteria; order Halobacteriales; family Natronomonadaceae; genus Natronomonas; species Natronomonas gomsonensis. Next base: position 110,081 of record NZ_CP101323.1, read on the forward strand.
CGAGGTCATCGACGGCCAACCCTATCGCTACCGACTCGGCGAAGTGAACTGACGTTTTCCCGTTGTTGCTGTTTCGTCCCGAGCGGCAGCGCTGGCGTCGCCTGCGGCAAACCTCTTTCGATTCGAAATTCGTACTCGCGTTACGATATCCGCATTCTTTCGCCGGGCTTATTACGATGTACGGATTGGAGTCGAGTAATGCCAGACGAGGACCGCACTATCCTGCTCATCGGCAGCGGACCCATTCAAATCGGACAGGCGGCCGAGTTCGACTACTCCGGCGCACAGGCGTGTCGGGCGCTCCAGGAGGAAGGCGCCCGGGTCGTCCTCGTCAACTCCAATCCGGCGACCATTATGACGGACCCGGAGATGGCCGACAAGGTGTACGTCGAACCCATCACCACCGAGGCCATCGCCGAGGTCATCCGCGAGGAGAAACCCGACGGCGTCATCGCCGGCCTCGGCGGCCAGACCGGCCTCAACGTCACCGCCGAACTCGCCGAAGAGGGCGTCCTCGAGGAACACGACGTCGAAATCATGGGGACGCCGCTGGACACCATCTACGCGACGGAAGACCGCCAACTGTTCCGCGAACGGATGCGCAAAATCGGCGAACCCGTGTGTAGCTCAGCGACCATCGAGTCGATGGACGAAATCGAAGACGCCGTCGAGGAAGTCGGCGGCCTGCCGGTCATCGCCCGTACGGCCTACACCCTCGGCGGGTCGGGCTCGGGCGTCGTCGACGACATGGACGAACTGCGAGAAATAGCCCGCAAAGGATTCCAGCTCTCCCGGAACCACGAAGTCCAGATTACCGAGTCCATCGCCGGCTGGGTCGAACTCGAATACGAGGTGATGCGGGACGCCGACGACTCCTGTATCATCATCTGCAACATGGAGAACATCGACCCGATGGGCATCCACACCGGCGAGTCGACGGTCGTCACGCCCAGTCAGGTCATCCCCGACGAGGCCCACCAGGAGATGCGCGACTCGGCGCTGAAAGTCATCCGTGAACTCGGTATCGAGGGCGGCTGTAACATCCAACACGCCTGGCGCGACGACGGCACGCCCTCCGGGGAGTACCGCGTCGTCGAGGTCAACCCCCGCGTCTCGCGGTCCTCGGCGCTGGCCTCGAAGGCGACCGGCTACCCCATCGCCCGGGTCACGGCGAAGGTCGCGATGGGCAAGCGCCTCCACGAAATCGACAACGAAATCACCGGCGAGACGACGGCGGCGTTCGAACCCGCAATCGACTACGTCGTCACGAAGGTCCCCCGATGGCCGAAGGACAAGTTCTCCGACGTGGAGTTCGAACTCGGCCCGGCGATGAAATCGACGGGCGAGGCGATGTCCATCGGCCGAACGTTCGAGGAGTCGCTGCTGAAGGCGCTCCGCTCCTCCGAGTACGACCCCGCAGTCGACTGGGCCGACGTAGGCGACGAGGAACTCGAAGAACAGTACCTCGTCAGGCCGACGCCGGACCGCCCCTACGCCATCTTCGAGGCCTTCGAGCGTGGCTACACCGTCGACGACATCGTCGAGTTCACGGGCATCTACGAGTGGTACGTCGAGCGGTTCAAGCGCATCGCCGACGCCGCCGCCGCCGCACAGGACGGCGACTTCCAGATTGCCGCCGACGCCGGCTTCACGAATCAGGAGGTCACCGCCATCGCCGGCGGCGAGTTCAACGACACTCACGCTTCCTGGATTCCCTCCGACGTACAGGACACGGAGGACGACGGCGACGGCCGGCCGGTCGAAACCGACGGCGCCGGAGTCACGGTCGACGACGTGGAAAGCGAAACCTCCAGTCGCACCTACAAGCAGGTCGACACCTGTGCCGGCGAGTTCCGTGCGTCGACGCCGTACTACTACTCCGCGCGTGAACCACCCACGGGACAGGGCGCAAGCGAGGTACAGGTCGACCGCGACGTCGAGTCGGTCGTGGTCGTCGGCGGCGGCCCAATCCGCATCGGACAGGGCGTGGAGTTCGACTACTGTGCGGTCCACGCCGTGCGTGCACTTCGGGAGGAGGGCATCGACGCCCACGTCGTCAACAACAACCCCGAGACGGTGTCGACGGACTACGACACCTCAGACGGGCTGTTCTTCGAGCCAATCACGGCCGAGGAAGTCGCCGACATCGTCGAGGAGACCAACGCTGACGGCGTGATGGTCCAGTTCGGCGGCCAGACCTCCGTCAACGTGGGTGACCCACTCGAGAAGGAACTCGAACGCCGCGACCTCGACTGTGAAATCATGGGCACGTCCGTCGAGGCGATGGACCTCGCGGAGGACCGCGACCGGTTCAACGTCCTGATGGACGAACTCGGAATCAGCCAGCCGAAGGGCGGTACGGCGACCAGCGAACAAGAGGCACTCGAATTGGCCCACGATATCGGCTATCCTGTCCTCGTCCGCCCCTCCTACGTGCTGGGCGGCCGCGCGATGGACGTGGTGTACTCCGACGAGGAACTGAAGGAGTACATCGAGGAGGCGGTTCGCGTCGCCCCCGACAAGCCCATCCTCGTCGACGAGTTCCTCGCCGACGCCGTCGAACTGGACGTCGACGCGGTTGCGGACGGCGACGACGTACTCATCGGCGGCATCATGGAACACGTCGAGGCCGCCGGCGTCCACTCCGGTGACTCCGCCTGTATGATTCCGCCGCGGTCGCTGTCCCAGGAGACGCTCGAACGCGTCCGCGAGGTGGCACTGGACATCGCCCGCGCGCTCGATACCGTCGGCCTGCTGAACGTCCAACTCGCCGTCCGCGACGGCGAGGTGTACGTCTTGGAGGCCAACCCACGCTCGTCCCGTACCGTTCCGTTCGTCTCGAAGGCCACGGGCGTCCCCATCGCCAAACTCGCGGCGAAGGTGATGGCCGGCCAGTCGCTGGACGAACTCCAAGCCCACGAGCAGATTCCCGAACACGTCTCCGTGAAGGAGGTCGTCCTGCCGTTCGACCGCCTGCCGGGAAGCGACCCCCGTCTCGGCCCCGAGATGAAATCCACCGGCGAGGTCATGGGGACGGCACGCTCCTTCGGCAAGGCGTACCTGAAGGCCCAGTCATCGACAGGCAAACCCATCCCGACTGAGGGGACCGCCATCGTCGACCTCGAAACCCTACGCGGGATGTCCCAGAAGAACGAGGACATCTCCGACGTGCGTGAGGGTGCCGAGCGCAACTTCGAGGTCCACGAGAAAGCCGACTTCGAGGACCTCGAACAGGCCATCCGCGACGGCGAAATCGACGTCATCTTCTCGCGGGACCGCGACGTTCTGGAGGTCGCCGTCGAGGAGACGGTCACTTACTTCTCGACGGTGCCGAGCGCCCGCGCGGCGCTCGAGGCCATCGAGACGCAAGACGAACCGCTGGACGTGATGGCGCTGTCGGAACGGCCGACAGAGCGCCGCAACTGGGGCGAGTGACGCCTCGGTTCCGACACAGTAACTGAACTCCGCGTTCGTCTTCTCCGTTGGGTTGCGCTTCCACGCGATTCCGACGCAGCGACACGCCGCTCGTCGGTATCGAAATCGGTGACTTCTGTGGCTACTGCAACAGCGGTTCGATTCGCTCGTCGGTTCGGAGCGCCGACCGCACCGCCTCGGGGTCGCTCGTCAGCGAATATTCGAGTCGGCCCTTGCCCACGGGCGAGCGGTCGTCGGGTGAGGACTCCTCGACGAAGTCGGATTCGACCAACGCGTTCAGCGCGCGCATCACGTCGGCTTCGGCGAGGCGGCCGGTCGCATCCGCGTCCGTTTTCTCGAGTCGTTCCGTTGCCAACTCCCGTATCTCCGCGGAGTTCGCCGGCGTCTCATCGTCGGACGAGAGGTCGGCCAAACAACAGAGGATGATTCGCTGGGAGAGTGTCGTCCCTTCGATGTCGTCGACCATACAGGGTAATTCGGCACGCACCGCATAAGTCCTGCCCACGACTGGTGTCGGACGGGTTCCACAGCGTTTAGCCGCCTGCCCGTCGTCGTAGTGGTATGGACATCGAGGACGTGTTCCCCGAAATCGAGAGTATCGACGACGACACCTTGCGAACCGGCGTCGCCTCGGCGTGGACGACCGCGGCCGGCATCAACGGACTCGACGTCGAGGACCTCCCCGAGGTGCCGTGGTTTCCGCCGGCCCAACGCGAGTTGGAAATCGAGGCGGAGGAGGCTTCCCTCGTCGGACACGTCCGGGATGTGACCTCGTGTGCGGTCGGACTCGCCGAATCGCTGCTCGCCCGTGATTCGGACCTCGACATCGACCTCGATGTCGTCATCGCGGGCGCGCTCGTCCACGACGTCTCGAAACCCTACGAGTTCGACGGGATGGAGACGACCGAGGTCGGCGACCTGTTGGGACATCCCCACTACGGCGTGGCGGTCGTCTCCCGTGCCAACCTCCCCGTCGAAATCGCTCATATCGTTCTGTCGCACTCCTCGCGGACGACGGTCGAACCGGCGACACTGGAGGCCGAAATCGTCCGCCGCGCCGACGAGGTGGCGGCCGCGGGGATTCGCTCGAAGGCCGTCGACGACCTTCGAGAGGCGTAGGGTGATGTCGGTCGCTCCGCAACCACTTTACCCGCCACGTACCTCCCTCCGGTAATGAGTGATTGGACGGAAAAGTACCGCCCATCGACGCTGTCGGAGGTCCGCGGGAACGACAAGGCCCGCGACGCGCTGAAGGAGTGGGCCGAAACGTGGGACGACCACGGCGAGGCGGTCGTCCTCCACGGCTCGCCGGGCGTCGGGAAGACCTCGGCGGCCCACGCCTTGGCCAACGACATGGGGTGGCCGGTGATGGAGCTAAACGCCTCGAACTCCCGGACGAAGGACGAAATCGACCGCGTTGCGGGGCGGGCGGCCTCGAATACGACGCTCGGCGGCTCCCGGCAACTCATCATCTTAGACGAGGCCGACAACCTCCATCAGCACAAGGACCGCGGCGGCGCGGCGGCGATGACGCGACTGGTGAAAAACGCTACCCAACCCATCGTCCTCATCGCCAACGACTACTACGAGATGTCCTCGGGACTCCGGAGCGCCTGCCGGGACATCGAGTTCCGCGACATCTCCTCGCGCTCTATCGTTCCCGTCCTCCGGGACATCTGCCGACAGGAGGACATCGCCTTCGACGAGGACGTACTGAAGGGCATCGCCGAACAGAACCGCGGGGACCTCCGAGGTGCCATCAAGGACCTCCAGTCACGGGAACGCGACGGCGAGATACGCCCCGAGGGCGAGGAAAGCGACCGCGACAAGACGGTCGACATCTTCTCGTTTCTCGATGCCGTGCTGAAAGAGGAGTCCGCCGAAGACGCCCTCCAGACGGCCTATTCGGTCGACGAGACGCCCGACGACTTGCTGCAGTGGATAGAGGACAAGGTACCCAAAGTGTACGAGGGGGCCGAACTCGCCGACGCCTACGAACACCTCGCCGACGCCGACGTATGGCTCGGTCGGGTTCGTGCGACCCAGAACTACAGTTACTGGCGCTACGCCACCGACAACGTCGCCGCGGGCGTCGCGGCGGTCAGACGGTCCGACCGCGGCGGCTGGACCCGCTACGGCGGCGCACCGTATCGGTCCTCGCGTGACTCGACGCGGGACTACATCGCCCGGGAAATCGCCGAAACCGCCGGCGTCTCGACGGCGACCGCTCGCCGGGAAATCATGCCCTACCTCGCGGCGATGACGCATCACTGCCGGAACCGCGACCTCACGGTCAGGATGGTCGCTCGCTACGACCTCGATGCCGAACACGTCTCGTTCATCACCGGGTCGGGGAAGACGACCAACAAGGTGCAGGGAATCGTTGAGGACGCCGAGGAACTGCTCGAACAGGAGGCCGTCGACCACTCCGGGGGCGCCTTCGCCCAACTGGAGTCGGCGGTCGACGCCGACGAGACGGACTCCGAAGACGGGGAAAGCGGCACACTCGCGGACTTCGGCAGTTCTGAGTCCGCAGACGACGGTACCGATAGTGACGATGACGATGCCGAGCGGACGACCGAAGCGCGCGCGGAGGCCGCCGAAGACGACGATGGACAGGCCGGCCTCTCGGATTTCATGTAGTCAGTCGCGTCGGGCGGAGGACCCGAGTCCCGGAATCGCCACGGCGGATTCGAGTTTCGACATCGCCAGCGCCGTCGTCAACACCAAGGCGAGATAAAACAGCGCGGCGATGACGTAGATGTCGGTGAAGGCGAAGGTATCGGAGCCGATGTTTCGGGCCTGTCGGAACAGTTCGGGGACGGTGATAAACGACGCCAGCGAGGAGTACTTGATGAGGTAGACGAACTCGTTTGTCCACCCGGGGATGGCAAAGCGAAGTCCCTGTGGGAGGACGACGTGTCTGATGCCGTCGAGTTTCGAGAGTCCGACGGAACGTGCGGCGGTCAGTTGGCCGGCGTCGACCGACTGCAGAGCCGAGCGGATGTACTCCGATTGGTACGCCGAGGAGTTGATTGTGAAGCCGATTATCGCGACGAGAATCGACGCACGCGGAACCACTCCCTCGCCGACGAACGCGAAGCCGTTGAAGAAACTCGCAAGCGGTAGTCCGAAGTAGAGGAAAAACAGCTGTGCGAGCAGCGGCGTCCCGCGGATGAGTTCGGTGTAGACGAGCGAGATACCCGAGAGGACCGGCCCACCGTACACCCGAGCAACGGACAGCGGCACGGCGATGACGAGTCCGAACAGCATCGAGAGGATGGTGAGATACACCGTGATGAACGCCCCGGAGGCGAGTGCGGGTTCGGTCGTCGTCGCGAACGCCGCGAGTTCGAACGGCCACGCCGCCCACTCGATGAGGAAGTCGAGCGGTCCGACGGCGCTTTCGGCGCTCAGGATTGCTTCGGCGACGGCTTCGAACGGTGCCGCGGGAATCCACGACTCCTGTTGGCGGTAGCCCAACTCCGAGCGGATGAGGTCCGGAAAGCCCAACGCGGTGAACAGGCGGTCCAACAGCGTGTTGTGGTAGGCCCACCGGGCGAGCAGCCACGTCCAGAAGACGGCACCCACACCGATGACGACCAGCCGCTTCCGCCCCGGAATCTCGCCGACGGTCGACCCTCTGACTTCGGTTTCGCTCATCAGTGGAGGTCGGTCAGTTCACCGAGGAACTGTCTCGTGCGGTCGTGTTCGGGGGTGTCGAACAGCTGTTCGGGCGGGCCGCGCTCGACGATGCGGCCCTCATCGAGGAACGTCAGCGTCGACGCTGCTGAGCGAGCAAAGCCCATTTCGTGGGTGACACACAGCATCGTCATCCCGCCCTCGGCGAGGTCACGCATCACTTCCAGCACCTCCCCGATGAGTTCGGGGTCGAGTGCGCTCGTCGGTTCGTCGAAGAGGATGAGTTCGGGGTCCATCGCCAGCGCGCGGGCGATGCCGACGCGCTGTTTCTGGCCGCCGGAGAGCTCCGCCGGGTAGGAGTCGGCCTGTTCGGCGAGGCCGACGCGGCCGAGGTAGTCGTCGGCTTTCGCTTGGGCCTCCTCCTTCGACAGTCCCAGCACCTCGGTCAACCCCAGCGTGACGTTGCCTCGGGCGGTGCGGTGTGCAAAGAGGTTGAAGTCCTGAAACACCATGCCGACGCGGCGTCGAAGGTCGTTTTCGCCGATGCCGTGAATCTCCTCGTCGTCGAGGTAGATGGCACCGTCGTCGATTTCGGTGAGTCTGTTGACACACCGGAGCATCGTCGACTTCCCCGACCCGCTGGGGCCGACGATGACCTCGACGTCCTGGCGGTCCATCTCGAAACTCACGTCGTGCAGTACCTCCTCGTCGCCGTAAGATTTGTCGACGTTCTCGACGCGTAGTAGACTCATTCGTTGCCTCCGGGTGTCGCATAGACGTCTTCGAGACGGTCGAGCGAACGGTTCGTCGTGAACGTGAGTACGAAGTAGATGGCGCTGATGGTGATGATGACCTCCATTGCCGCCGTCCCACGCCCCGGTTGGAGATACAGGTTCTCGGCGCGAGTCAGGAGTTCGGCCAACCCGATAGCGAAGGCGACGCTCGTGTCCTTGAGAACGATGGTGAACTCGTTTTGAAAGCCGGGCACGGAGCGTCGAAGGGCCTGCGGGAAGACGACGCGGCGGATGGCCTGTAGTTTCGTCATCCCGACGGAGCGTGCGGCCTCCATCTGCCCGTCATCGATGGATTGGATGGCACCGCGGAACACCTGTCCCTGGTAGGCAGCGCTCCGGAGTCCGAGCGCGAGCGTCGCCGCGACGAACGTACTCAGTTGGATGTCCAGCCACTGGATGTCTCCGAGGTCGGGAATCGGGAGCCCGAAGTGGAACAGGAAGATGAGCACGACGATTGGCGTCCCGCGAAGGACGACGCCGACGGTGCTGACGATGTCCTCCAGCCGCCCGGAGCCGTACACCTCGATGGCGCCGGCCGGAAAGCCGGCGAGGAAGCCGAGGCCGAGGCTCGTCACCGTCAACAGCACGGTGACGATAGTCCCGACCAGCAGGTACGACCCGTTCGAGGCGATGAACGCCCAGTCGCCGGCCTGCAGGAACACCGATTCCATCTATCTCACTCGAAGTACTCGGCGACGAGGTCCTCGTAGGTGCCGTCCTCGCGAATCTCGGCTAGTGCGTCGTTGATGTCGCCGATGCGGTCGTCGTCCTGTCGCATTCCGAGCCCGTACTCCTCGCCGGTTTCGATGACGAAGGCGACCTCGACCGACCGGCTGTCGGCGAAGTTGTTCGCGACCGGCACGTCGATGATGATGGCGTCGACGTTGCCGTTCTCGAGGTCCTCGACCGCCAGCGTGTAGTTGTCGTACTGGCGGTAGTCGTCGCCGTCGACGATGCCCTCCTCGATGAGCCGTTCTGCCTCCGAAGCGCCGGTCGTCCCCGACTGAGCGCCGACGACGCGGCCTTCGAGGTCGGACTCGCCTTCGGGTGCGAAATCGCGGTCGGAGGAGACCAGCACGGACTGGTTGGCCTCGTAGTAAGGGTTCGAGAACGCGATTTGTTCGGCGCGCTCGTCGGTAATCGTCATCGCGGCCGCGACGAGGTCGATGTCGCCGCCGGTCAACGACGGGATGAGCGAATCGAACTCGATGTCGACCCAGTCGCCGACCTCGTAGCCGGCGCGGGTAATCGCCTCCTCGGCGAGGTCGACGTCGAAGCCGACCAACTCCCCGTCTTGGGTGTACTCGAACGGCGGGAACCCGGATGCCGTCCCCGGAACGATTACGTCGTTGCCGTCACCGTTGCCGTTTCCGTTGCCGTTTCCATTGCCGTTTCCGTTGCCGTTCCCACCGTTGCCGAGACAACCCGCAACCGCTGCGGTCGTCCCTGCCGCTCCGACCGTCTTCAGATACGCGCGACGGTCCATACTGAACTTGCGTGCCATACCTCGATTGTCGGGGGAATCCGGTTTCAACGTTTCGACGGAGGCCTGCTGTGGCTGTTAACACGCTTCGCGGAGAAAGCGAACAGTCGTCCAGACGCGGTCGGTTACTGTCCGTTGGACTGTGCGTCGACGACCGCAACGCCGGCCAGATTCACGATGTCTTTGACCTCATCGCCGCGCTGGAGGACGTGGACGGGTTTGTCCATGCCGACGAGCATGGGTCCGATGGCTTCGGCGCCGCCGAGTCGCTGGAGGAGTTTGTAGGCGATGTTGCCGGCTTCGAGGTTCGGAAAGACCAAGACGTTCGCCGGTTCCTCCAACTCCGAGAAGGAGTAATCGCCCGTCAGCATCTCCTCGACGACCGCCGTGTCCGCCTGCATCTCACCGTCGACCGGGAAGTCGGCCTCGGGGTCGTCGTGGAGCATCTTCGCGGCGTCGCGGGGCTTGCTGGTTCCCTCGTTTCTGACGCTGCCGAAATCGGAGTACGACAGCAGCGCCGCCCGCGGTTCGACGTTGAACCGGCGGGCGAGTTTCGCGGTCTGTTTCGTAATTTCGGCGAGGACGTCCTCGTCGGGCGATTGGTTGACGGTGGCGTCGGCGACGAAGACGACGCGATTCTTGAACGTCAGCATGTACACCCCCGCCGCGTAGTCGGCGTCGGGGTCGGTACCGATGACCTGCAACGGCGGCCGAAGCGCCGATGGGTAGTGGTGCATAAGCCCCGTCAACATTGCATCGGCGTCGCCCATCTCCACCATCACGCTGCCGAGGTAGTTCCCGTCCTCGATGAGTTCGTTGGCCTCCCGGCGGGTGATGCCCTTCCGCTGGCGGAGTTCGTACAGTCGCTCGGCGTACGGTGCGAGGTTGCCCTCCTCGGGGTCGACGATTTCGGGGTCGAAATCCAGCCCGAGCCGTTCGGCGTGCTCCCAGATTTCCTCTCGGTCGCCGATGAGAATCGGTTCGGCGATGCCTTGGTCGACGAGTTGGTGGGCCGCACGCACCATCTTCTCGTCGTCACCCTCGGCGAGGACGAGTCGCTTCGGGTCGCTTTTGGCCTTGTTCAACACCACACGCATCATCTCGCGGGACTTCCCGAGCCGTGCCTCCAACCGCTCGGCGTACTTCTGGAGGTCGAGTTCCTTCCGGGCACATCCGCTGTCCATCGCCGCCTTCGCCACCGCCGGGGCGACCTCGAAGAGGACCCGTGGGTCCAGCGGTTTAGGGATGATGTAGTTGGGGCCGAACTGCAGCGGTTGGTCGCCGTAGGCTTTGACGACGGCGTCGGGAACGTCCTGTCGGGCCAACTCGGCGAGTGCCTCGGCGGCGGCGACTTTCATCGCCTCGTTGATTTCGGTGGCGCGAACGTCCAAGGCCCCGCGGAAGATGAAGGGGAACCCGAGGACGTTGTTGACCTGATTGGGGTAATCCGAGCGACCGGTCGCCATGATGACCGAGTCCTCGCGAGCGTTCTTCGCCGCCTCGTAGCCGATTTCGGGGTCCGGGTTCGCCATCGCGAAAATGATGGGGTCTTCCGCCATCGACTTGACCATCTCCTCGGAGACCAATCCACCGACCGAGAGGCCGACGAACACGTCGGCGCCATCCATCGCATCCGCGAGGTCGCCTTCGGGGCGGTCCTGTGCGAACTCCCGTTTGAACTCGTTTACGTCGCCGGCTTCGGCGCGTTCCTCGGTGATAATGCCCGAGGAGTCACACATCGTGATGTTGTCGCGGTCGGCGCCCAGCGAGACGTAGAAGCGGGCGGTGGCGAGCGCCGAGGCGCCGGCTCCGGAGAAGACGATTTCGACCTCCGAGAGGTCCTTGTCGGCGATATCGGCGGCGTTCAGCAGTGCAGCCCCGGAGATGATGGCCGTCCCGTGTTGGTCGTCGTGGAAGACTGGGATGTCCATCTCCTTTCGAAGCGTCTCTTCGATTTCGAAACACTCCGGCGCCTTGATGTCCTCGAGGTTGATGCCGCCGAACGTCGGCTCCATCGCCTTCACCGACGTGATTATCTCCTTGGGGTCGTGTTGGTCCAACTCGATGTCGAAGACGTCGATGTCGGCGAAGCGCTTGAACAGCACGCCCTTGCCCTCCATCACCGGCTTCGACGCCTGCGCACCGATGTCGCCCAACCCGAGAACGGCCGTCCCGTTGGAGATGACGCCCACCATGTTCCCCTTCGTCGTGTAGGTAAACGCTCGCTCCGAATCCTCTGCGATTTCGTTACACGGCGCAGCGACGCCGGGCGAGTACGCAAGCGAGAGGTCCCGCTGGGTGTTCGTCGGTTTCGTCGTCGATATCTCGATTTTCCCCGGCGGCTCTCGCCGGTGATACTCGAGTGAATCCTCGTCCAGTCCCATAGAGGTATCCCGTCGACTGGCCTCAAAAAGCTACCCAACCCGAGGAGGCGGCAGAAGTTGCCTCAACCGGTCGTCGGCTCCCGCCAGCGTCCGGTTTCGGGGGGTATATACTCCCGTAGTACCGAACGTCGATTATGGACTTCCGTCGGCTGTTGCTCGTCACGACCGTCACGACGGCGCTCACGGCACTCGTCGGGGTCATCACGGCCACATCCGGGGCGGGACTGACCTGTGAGGCCCGGTGGCCGCTGTGCGATGGGGCCGTCTTCGGGCTGTTCCCGGCGAACTTCATGTCGTTCATCGAGTGGTCCCATCGGCTGGTGGCGATGATAACCGGCTTCCTCATCATCGGTTCTACGATTGCGGCGTGGCGCGGCGGCCACTCGCGGCGGATTCGCTTCGCTACGCTCGCCGCGTTGCTGTTGACGCCGGTGCAAATCGTCTTCGGGGCGTTTACCGTCCTCGTAAACGAGTTGGTGTTCGGCTACTCCATCGTCGTGTTGACGTTGCACTTCACGTTCGCGTCGCTCATCCTCGCGTTCCTCGTCGGCGCGACGGTGTGGGCCTACGCCGACGTATCCGAGGTGACCTTCCAGAAGATTCAGACCGCCGCCGTCGCCGCCCTCTTGGGCTTTCCCGTGATGGTCGGCCTCACCCCGCGGCTGTTCGTTGCCTTCGGCGAAATCGCACAGTTCGTCTACTACGGCCTCGGCTTCGCGATGTTCGCCGCGCTGTGTCTCGTCGCGCTGTGGAGTCGGGAACTCGGCGCCCGGGCCGTCGCCTACGCGGGCGGAGTCGGCGCTGCACTCGTGGTGTCCCAGCTCGTCATCGCCCGCCGCGCGTTCGGCAACGACGGCCAACTGTTGATTCTCGCTATTTCGCTTGCCGCCTTCGGACTGACGCTCGTGGCGATTCGACGCACCCGCGCCCTCGGCGAGCGCTCGAGGGCCGCCGCACCGATGGGCGACTGACCGACCCCCCGTCGCTCGCGTAGTTTTATCGGGCCACAGGCCGACCACTTACCCATGAGTGACCTGCTATCCGACGAGGAAATCGAGCGTCGACTACCGGAGGGCTGGGAACGTGACGGCGACGAAATCGTCCGCACCTTCGAGTTCGACTCGTATCTCGAAGGCGTTGGCTTCGCCGCCGGGGCGGGCGGCCTCGCCGAGGAGGCGTTTCACCACCCCAAGATGACCGTCGAGTGGCGTGAGGTGGAGGTCCGACTGACGACCCACGACGCGGGCGGCATCACCGAAAACGACACCGACCTCGCCGCTCGGTTCAACGAACTCGCGGATTGAGACGATGGACGACCCACAGGACGTGGGCGACGCGGAGTACGTCTTCGCCGTTCGGCTTCGACTCTCGCCGTCGGACCCGACAGTCAGACTTGACCCCGCTACCGTCGAGACGACGCTTTTCAAGCGAGCAGCGCCGCCCGGCGAGGACGGCTGGCTGTTCTTCCGGGACAACCTCTGGCGCGGTGAGGTGAACGACCACGGACACATGTGCGAACTGGCCGAGGAGATGCTCGGGACCGATGTCGAATCGGTCGATTTCCGGGAGTTACGTACCGACGAAGCGTACTACGAGGAACTACAGGACGCCATCGCGGAGGACCTCGCGCTGTTCAACGCCGACGACGTGCCGGAGGTTCTAACGAAGTACATGGGGAGTTCCATCAAGGTACTTCGGGGCGAATAGCGCCCACATCTTCCGGGATTCTGACAGGGATGGCGAAATCTCTCCAAGCGGAGTGTGGGGGGTATCGAATGCCCGTTGTGCCAGAACATTTATTGGAAACTGGGATGGGACTACAGGTGGGCAGCATATTCCCTGGCGATTCGGTGAAGAATCCCCCACCCCTATCCCCACCCACCTTGCCGCCCCGTTTTCGCTGTCGTCCGAGAGTGACCCACCGTCCCCCATCCGCCATAATGCCACGGGATAACAATAGTCACGCTGCCGGCTATCTCCGTTGTTTAATACCAGGGGCGAAAGTGCGCCTCGCCCCGAGTTTTTGATGCAGTTGGTATCCGGCCCACCACTGCAAGACATTTCGAAACCGAGGGACCCGCGTTCGTCGACGAGTTGGGTCGTTCGGTAGAGATATGTCGACGATACGTGCCATCGGGTGGTCACACGCCTCCAGAAAGCACTTATTCGGTACCCACTTACGCTGGAACCCATGAGCGTCCCGTCCTACGACCACTGGGTGTTCGACCTCGACGGCACCCTCGTCGACGTAGAACCGGGATACGTCCACGACGTGTTCGACCGAGTCGGCGACCGAGTCGGCTACGATTTCTCCGAACGGGAGGCCGAGGCGGTGTGGCACGGTCTGGGCGGCGTTCGCAACGACCAACTTTCCGAGTGGGGCGTCGACGTCGAGACGTTCTGGGAGGTGTACCACGAGGAGGAAGACCCCGAGGCCCGCGCCGACGCAACCTACCTCTACGACGACGCCGAGGTGGTCGGGGACCTCGATTCGCCGACGGTGCTCGTCACGCACTGTCAGGAGTACCTCACCGACCCGGTGTTGGAGGCGCTCGACATCGGCGACTGGTTCGATGCGGTCGTCTGCTGTACCGAGGAGACCGGCTGGAAACCGGACCCGGAACCCGTCCACATGGCGCTGTCGTCGGTCGGCGCCGACGGCGACGGCGTCCTCGTCGGCGACGGGCCCCACGATGTCGGCGCAGCGTGGAACGCCGGCCTCGCCGGCGCACACGTCGAACGCCACGGCCACGACCGACGTGGCCTGTGTGTCGTCGGCGACCACCGCGTCGACCGCGTCGACGAACTCGTTTAGTCGTACAGTTCGTCGTCGAGCGGCAACTCGAAGTCGCCCTCTTCGACACTCTCGACGGCCGCATCAATTTCGAGTGCCTCGCCGCACTCCGGACAGGGGAGCGCCAGCGTCACGTGAATGCCCCCGTCCCCCTCGTAGAGTTCCAACACGTCGGTATCGCCCGGATACAGGTACTCGGCATCGAGTTCGTGGTCACAAGACATACCGAATCATGCGGTCCGTGCCGACAAAAACCTACTGCGAGTCGTAACCTGACAGCGACTCGATGACCGAGGCACCGTCATCGATGACTGCCGCCAGACGCTCGACCTCCGGCTTTTCGAGGCGGTCGTCGCTTCCGTACACCCGAACCGTCTCGGTTCCGCAGGGGACGAACCCCATCCCGAGTGCGTCGGCGGTCGCGGCCAATCCGAGGCCGACGTCGGCCTTCCCGGCGAGGACCTTCCTGGCGGGCGATTCGTGGGCGCGGACAGAGAACTCGAAGCCGTCGATTGCACTCACGAGGTTGTGACGGTCGACGCCGCGTTCGTCTGCGAGGTCGGCAATGGCGTCGCCGAGGGTGCTCCGAAGCCCGGAGTCGGTCGTCCGGTTGACGAACCAGAGTTCCCGGTCGACGAGGTCGGTGAGGCCATCGATGTCGTCGGGATTGCCGGCGGGGACGACCAGCCCCCACTCGCGGGTCCAGCCGCCGAGTTCGGTCGCGTCGTCGGGTTCGGCGTCGCCCGAGACGACGGCCACGTCGGTGACGCCGTCGCGGAGTCGTCTGATTCCCTGTCGGCTGCCGACGCCGAGATACCTCGGTCGCTCGATTCGGTCCAACAGTCGCGACAGCGCGGGGTCGTCCTCGCCGGCGCCAAACAGACTGGGCGGGCGAACGTCGGCGGAGAACAACTGTACCTCGACTTTTTCGCCCGAGTCGAGGTACTCCATGTCTGGGTCGACGGCGACGACGCCGTCGGCCTCGACGAGACTCGTTGTCGCGCCGCTGCCCTTGTCGACCGGGTAGACGAGCGTGTTTCCGTCGCCGTCTTCGATTACTCCGGCCGGCATGTATCGCAGTCGCCCCTCGCTGTATCGCTCCCGGACGGCCATCTCGCCGGAGATGGTGGCGGTTCGCGGCTCCGGCAGTCCCGCGGCGCGCCGCACTGCGGGCGCGACGAAGGTCCGGAAGATTGTCAGCGCCGAAACCGGGTAGCCAGGCAGGCCGATGTACGCGCTCCCGTCCAACCGCCCGACGAGCATCGGCTTGCCGGGCTTGACCGCGACACCGTGCAGCAGGAGTTCGCCCGTCTCCTCGATGACGCGGTAGATGACGTCGACGGCCGACGCCGAGGTCGACCCCGAGGAGAGAACGAGGTCACACTCGCTTGCAGCCTCCCGGAGGACCGACTCCATCGCCTCGTAGTCGTCGCCGGCGTGGGGGTACAGCCGTGCCTCGCCGCCGGCCTCCTCGATTGCCGTCGCCGTCGTGTAGCTGTTCACGTCGTAGATTTCGCCCGAATCGCTGTTCAGCGGCTCGCCGGGACGGACGAGTTCGTCGCCGGTCGAGATGATGCCGACGGTCGGTTTTCCGCGGACTGGCACTTCGTCGACACCGAGGGCCGACAGCAGGCCGATTTCCCGCGGCGTCAACACGGTTCCAGGGCCGAGCGCTCGCTCGCCGGCGGCCACGTCGGCGCCCGCGAACATCACGCGGTCGCCCGGTGCCAGCGAGGTTCGGACGAGGACGGTTTCGCCATCGGTGTCAGTGCGCTCGACCATCACCACCGCGTCGGCGCCCGGCGGGAGGACGGCACCGGTCGAGATTTCGGCACACTCGCCGTCTCCCACCTCCAAGTCGGGTTCGGCGCCGGCGTGGACCTCGCCGACCAACTCCAACTCGACGGGGTCAGCCTCGTCGGCGCCGAAGGTGTCGGCGGCTTTCACCGCATAGCCGTCGACGCTCGCGCGGTCGAACCCCGGCACGTCGAGGGCGGCGTCGATTCGCTCGGACAGCACGCGGCCACGGGCCTCCCGGAGTGGGACGGTCTCGTCGTCCGCTCGGAGGTCCAGCGAGGCGATAGCCTCGTGTGCCTCGTCGGGGTCGGCCAAATCGCGGAACTCCTTTCTACGCATTGTACTCCCAGTCCTCGACGGTCACGGTTTCGCCCTTCGGAATCCCTTCGCGGCTCTCCTCGACGACGACCCACCCGTCGGCGAGGGCGACACTAGAGAGGACGCCCGACCCGCTGGCCCGGGTCGGCGTCGCGTCGAGTTCGTCATCGGACCCTTCGAGCTTCACTCGGACGAACGTCCGAACGCCGGGTTCGCTCCGTATTTTCCGCGTCAGTTCAGCCTCACGTGTCGGAATCGGGTTCCTCGGCATCCGACCGAGGTGTTTGATGAGCGGTCGGAGGAACTGAACGGCATTGACGATGGCGGCGACGGGGTAGCCGGGCAACATCACGACCGTCGTGTCCTCTACACGGCCGAGTGCGACCGGATGGCCCGGTTTCAGGGCGACCCCGTGGACGAACACCTCGCCGAGTTCCTCGACGACTTCCGGGATGAGGTCCCGTTCGCCGACGGAGGAGCCGCCGGTCGTGACCACCACGTCTCGGGTGAGGTCGCGTTCGACGGCGACGCGGAGCGCCTCGTGGTCGTCGGTGACGATGTTTCGCCGTTTCACGTTTGCGCCCCAGCGCTCGGCGAGTCGCGAGACGGTAAATCGGTTCGTCTCGATGACCTCGCCCGGTTCGGGGTCGGCCTGGACGAGTTCCTCGCCGGTCGGGACGACCGCCACCTCCGGGTGGGAAACGGCCTCGACGGTGTCGATGCCGGTGGCTTTCAACAGTCCGAGGTCCGAGGGCCGGAGCTGGTGACCGGGGTCGTAGAGTCGCTGGTCGTTCTCGACGTCCTCGCCGACGGGGGCGACGTTCTCGCCCTCGGCGACGGCATCGAACACTTCGAGTTCGCCGGCTATCTCGTCCGTTTGTTCGACCATCACGACCGAATCGGCTCCGTCGGGGAGTTCGCTTCCAGTGTGGACGCGGACGGCGGCGTTCGGGCCGACCGATTCCGCCGGCCGGAGCACCGCCGGCGAGCGGTCGGAGGCGCCGAAGGTGTCCTCGGCGCGTACCGCCCATCCATCCATCGCGGCCCGTGGGTAGTGGGGAACGTTTCGGGCGGCGTCGATGGGTTCGGCGAGCGTCCGTCCGTCCGCCACCGAAAGGGGGACGCGCTCGGTTCTGTCTAGGGCGTCCACGTCGAGTAAGCGCTCGCGGGCGTCGGCCACGCGGGTGCGCTGTTTGAACCCGGTCTCGCGTACGTCGCTCATACCGAACTCTGAGGCCGGCAAGGTCAAAAAGGGTCGCGCCCCGCACAACGGCGAGACCGGCACCCGTCGGTCACGGCCGACGAACAGTGGGCGTCGATAGCCGAATCACCGCCACCGAGGGCTTTAACGCGCCGGCGGGCGTACCCCGCCGTATGCAACTGCGTGAGGCACTCGGCGAGCTCCCGGAGACGGTGTTCGCCGACTTACTGGAGAGCGACGATGCCTATCTACTCGTCGTCGACCTCCCCGGTGCGACGGCCGACACCCTCGACGTGACACTCGACGACGGCCGACTCCGCATCGAGGCGCGACGCGAGAAGTCGCTGCCGACCTCCTTTCGCTACGTGACCGAGGAGCGCTCGCTGTTCCTCGACGCCGAACTGCCGTTGCCGCCCGACGTTTCGGGCGCCGACGCATCCGGTGAGATGGAGCGTGGCGTCCTCACGCTGCGGCTCCCCAAATCCACCGAAGAGAGCGGCCAGCGGATTCCCATCTCCTGACGCGTGTACTCCACTCTTATCACTACGGCGTCCCCCGTACGTCTGCGACCCTTACGGTCGTCGAGCGGCCGGTTCGGTGAGGTGTCTCCCCGGTGAACTTTCGCGTCTATCGGCGGTTCGTCGTCGTCGCCTATCAGTTCCTGCCGCTGCTCTTGGCGTACGCACGGGACCGAAAGCGATTCTTCCTGTTCGGCTCCGGCCGCCGAGTCACGGCGGAAACCCGACGGAAACGCGCCCAGGCGCTGTTGAACTCCCTCCTCACCCTCGGCCCGACGTTCATCAAACTCGGGCAGTTGCTGTCGACGCGGCCCGATATCCTCCCTCCGGAGTACGTCGAGGAGTTCGAGAGCCTACAGGACGACGTACCGCCAGCCGACTGGCGGGATGCGAAGGTGATCTTCGAGGAGGACATCGGCCCCGTCGAGACGACGTTCGACGAGTTCGACACCGAGGCGATAAGCGGCGCGAGTCTCGGACAGGTGTACATCGCCTCCCTCGACGACCAGCAGGTGGCGGTGAAGATTCGCCGGCCCGGCATCGAGGACCTCGTCGAAGCCGACCTCCGGGTCATCCGGTGGTCGCTGCCGATACTGATGCAGTTCGTCGACGACACGCGGTCGTTCTCCTTGGAGACGCTCGCCGACGAGTTCGAACGAACCATCCGCGAGGAGATGAACTACGAGCGGGAGCGCCGAATGCTCGAAGAAATCGGCGGGAACCTCGCCGACAACCCCAAGGTTCGGGTTCCCGTCGCACTCCCGGAGTTGTCGAGCAAGCGCGTACTCACCATGGAGTACGTCGGTGGGACGAAAATCTCCCAAATCGACAACCTCGACAGCCTCGGACTCGACCGAACCACGCTCGCGGAGACGCTCCAGCGCGTCTACCTCCAGATGATCGTCCAGGACGGCGTCTTCCACGCCGACCCACACCCTGGAAATCTCGCGGTTCAAGACGACGGCACCATCGTCTTCTATGACTTCGGGATGTCCGGGCGCGTCGACCCGTTCATCCAAGAGAAGATAATCGACTTCTACATGGCTATCGCCCGACAGGACATTGACGACATCCTCGACACCCTCGTCGAGATGGGAACGCTCAGCCCACAGGCCGACCGCGAGGTGATGGCGAACGTCATGGAGTTGGCCATCGCCGACGCCCGGGGGGAGGACATCGAGCAGTACCGCGTCCAGCAGATCATCCAGCAGGTCGAGGACACCATCTACGAGTTTCCGCTTCGGTTGCCGCCGAACCTCGCGTTGGTGTTGCGGGTGGCGACAGTCGTCGAGGGCGTCTGTGTCACCCTCGATGAGGACTTCGACTTCATCGAGGTGGCGACCGATTACCTCCGCGAACAGGGGTTCTTGGAGGAAAGCGCCCGCGGGTTCATCGAGGATCGAGTGACTGAAGCGCGCGATTTCGGCGAATCGATGGTCCGCGTCCCGCCGAAACTGGAGTCCACTCTCGACCGCGTCGAACGCGGCGACGTGACCGTCCAACTGGAAATATCCGACGACGAACGAGCCCTCGATACGCTCGCAAAGCGGTTGATTTTGGGCGGTCTGCTGTCGGCGACCGTGATGGCTTCGGCAGTGCTGTATGCATTCTCGACGCTGGAGGCGTCGCTCGTCGCTGCCGCTGTCTCGATTCCCGTCGCGGCGCTTCTGTGGCGGTCGTTCCGAAGCCGAAAGGGGATTCGAGCCACCCCACAGTTCACTCGCCAGAGCCTCCGGGAGCAGCGCGACGAGAAGTAAGCCCGCGTCGTTGCAGAAGGTGTATATAAATGGTGGGTTATAACCGGAAATCGAAACAAGAAACTTCGGGGTTACCTTCCAACCGTGTGCCCAATGAGGGGAAATGGGTCGTTTGTCGACGACCAACGCGGCGTCTCTGCGGTTTTGGGGTTCGTCCTGATGTTCGCCCTCGTCATGACGACGTTTGCAATCTATCAATCCGACGTGGTCCCCCACCAGAACGCCGAAGTCGAATCGAGTTACAGTCAGTCGCTGGACGGCGAGGTTTCGGAACTGCGGTCGACCACGATGGATGTGGCGGCCAACGGCGCCTCCGCTTCCGAGACGATTCAAGGGGCTCCCGACTACCCCGACAGAGCGTTGGGAATCAACGCTCCGCCGCCGAAGAGTCGACTGTCGACGACGGCCGAACACGATGTCTCGATAGCGGGGTTGGAATCCGCGCATAAACAGTACTGGGACGGAACCGAACGGACCTTCGAGACGCGCCTGCTCGCGTTCGAGCCCTCCTACAACTACATCCGGACCGAGGAGACGTACTACCTGGCGAACGGTGTCGGCGTCCACGAATCCGGCAACGGTTCGTACGCCAGTTCGGTCGGCGGCGAAGTCGTCGACTGCGACCAAATCGACATCGTTCTGTTCGACGGCGACGTGGACCAACAGGCCAGCGTCCACGACGTGTCGCTGGAACCGGTCAGCACGAACTCCGAGTATCACTCCGTGACGCCCGAAGACGACGCGAGCATCGAACTCCCGACCGTTCGGAGCGAGTCCGCGTGGACCGAAATTGCCGCCGATAACCCGAACGTCAACGACACCGAGGTGACGTGTGGCGACGGGAGCGACCCGCCGTGTGATGCCCGGGTGAACACCGTCGAAATCGAACTCAACGACAGCGTCGAGAGTTACGATTTCCGAGTGACGAAAGTGAGCCTCGAAGAGCCATCGACGACCTCACCGGAGTATATTACGACCACCTCGAACGTTCAGAGCGGGTTGTCAATGAATCAAACACACGAAATCGAAGTGACTGCTCGTGACAAGTACGGCAACCCAACCGACGCCGAAGTCGAGTTGGTCGGTGGCGGTGACGGAACGTTCCGACCCGATGGGTCTGTCCGAACCGGTGGCGATATGACAACGTTCAAATACGAACCCGGCTCCGGCGCGTCGGCGAATTTCAAGGCGAGAATCAACAACGGCAACGAACCCTACCAGCGGCTTGACTTCTCTCTGGGAAGCGGCGTTCCTGGACCAAGTGGAAAAGTGTTTGAAGTGTATAACGACGGACAACTGTACACTGACCTCGGTGAAATCGAATCAATGTATGTTTCGGATATTTATGCTACTGAGTCATCGAGCGCTGGATGCCTTCTCGGCGATATTGACGAGGGTCTGCTCGGATTACTTAGTGGACTTACGTGTATCGAGAGTACGAGTGATGTTTCTCAGTTCACGGCGACGCTCCATGGTGAGTCGACCACCTATGAGGTTGGATTTACTCTTGTTGATGAAGACCAAGACGGTCATATCTTCACCGGAAGCGGATACGATGGTGATGATTATGCGGCTGTGATGTTCGACAGTGACGATTCGCTCGTTGATGACGAACCCATTTTTGTTGGGAAGCTCGAACCCGGTACGGCTAACCACCTCTTCGTCACGAAACAGGGTGAAATAGACCTCCTTGACGAGAGCTCTTATCAATCGACCGAATGGGAACGAAGGTGCAGTGATACCGGTCTCTTCGGACTCACGTGTACTGATTACGAATACGGCATCACCAGCTTTGATGAATTTATGAACGAAAATATTGATGCGTTCTACGTTGACCATGCAGACGGCCACGCTACCGTCGAAGTCTCTTCCTGAGATTTTTGTCTCCTGACGTTCCATCGTCTACATGCAAATCCCACCGTTCGCCCTCGAACGCTGGTTCGAGGAGGTCGAATACGACGCCGACATCATGCTCGCCGAAAGCGGCATCCGGCCGCTGGATGCGAGCCGTTTCGACACCGACCCCGGGCGACTCGGCTACGTCGTCCCGACGGCCGGCGCCCCCGAGTTTCGCGCTGCCATCGGCGACCATCACGGTCGAAGCGCCGAGGAGACGCTGTTCACCTGTGGCACACAGGAGGCAAACTTGTTGGCTTTTCTCGCCGTGGTCGAAAACCACACCGTCGTCGTCACGCCGACCTACGGGTCGCTGACGTCGCTACCGGCGTCGCTGGGAGCGACGGTGACGGAGGTCCCGGTCGAGGAGGATGGGTGGACACTGGACGCCGATGCTGTCACGGAGGCGCTCCGGCCCGATACCGACTGCGTGGTCATCAACAACCCGAACAATCCGACGGGGCGGTACCACGACGAGGCGACGATCCGGGCCATCTACGAGGCGTGTGCGGACAACGGGACGTACCTACTGTGTGACGAGGTGTACCGACTGCTGGCCGACGAACCCATCCCACCTGTCGCGAGTTTCGGCCGATACGGCGTCTCGACGGCGGGCGTCTCGAAGTCCTTCGGTCTGGAAGGATTGCGGTTCGGGTGGCTGTGTGCCGCGCCCGAGGTCGTCGCCGCCGCCACGAACTGGAAGGATTACACGACCATCGCGCCGCCGGTCTTCGGCCAACACGTCGCCGAACAGGCCTTCGAACGCCGGGAGGAACTACTCGAAGAGAACCGCGACCTCGCGGCCGACCACCGTGCCCTCGTCGCCGAGTTCCTCGACGAGCGCGGCCTCGCGTGGTCGGACCCCGACTGCGGCGTCAACGCCTTCGTCGAGGTTCCCGAGGGGTTCGCCGGCGGGGAGTCGTTCTGTCGGGGGCTGGTCGAGGAGGAATCAGTCGTCCTCGCGCCGGGTGAGGCCTTCGGCTACCCCGACCGGTTCCGCATCGGCTACGGGCTCCCGACGGCGGAACTCGAAGAGGGCTTGGGTCGGGTGGCGGCGTTTCTCGACCGCCATCGCTGAGTTCGCGAGCGATTTTTGTCCGTCGGCTTCGAACACCGATTCGTGCAACAGGAGGTCGAGGCCGTCCTCTTCGACGTCGACGACACGCTGTGTCGGTATCGCCGTTCGGGCGCGGAACTGCTGGCGGCGTCCTTCGAGCGGACGGGCGTAGAGCCGTTCATCACCGTCGAGGAGTATCACGACCGCTACCCGGAGTTCGTCGATTCGAGCGATTCGATGGTCGACCTCCGCGAGCGGTGTTTCGCGGCTATCGCCGACGAGAAGGGGTACGACCCGGCCACCGGCCGGGAAATCGCGCAAATCTACGCCGACGAGCGCGACCACGGCAATGTCGAACCGCTGCCGGGCGTCGACCGCGCGCTGTCGGCGCTGTCGGAGTGGCCGCTCGGCGTCGTCACGAACGGCGCGCCGTCGATGCAACGGCGAAAGCTCGAGGCGCTCGGACTGGCGGAATCCTTCGATGTAGTCGTCCACGCCGGCTACGACGCTCCGGCGAAACCCAGTCCCGAACCGTTCGAGGCGGCGCTGTCGACGCTCGACGTGCGACCGGAGCGGACGGTTCACGTCGGCAACTCGCTGGGGTCGGACGTTGCGGGCGCCCGTGCGGCCGGGGTGGGTTCGGTGTGGGTACCGGACACCGACGAACCGGCCAACCCAGAGCCGGATTACACCGTCTCGTCGCTGTCGGACCTCCCGTCGCTTCTCGGCGTCGAGTAGAGCCTACCGGGGCGTTCGACGCCCGTCGTCGGCGTTCGCGGTCGCCATTCGAACGAGTCGCTCGATGCGCTCTTCCATCCGCGGATGTGTCGCCAGTAGTCGCGTCAACAGTCCGCCCTCGTCGCCGTGGATGTACAGCGGCGAGAGGGTTCCCCACCCCGGCGTGGCGGCGCGCTCGATTTTCACGAGTGCCCGCGCGAGCGCGATTGGATTCCCCGTCGCTTCGACGGCGCGGTCGTCGGCGGCGTACTCCCGGCGGCGGGAATGGGCACGCAGCGCCAGCGTCAGCACGAACAGCAACAGCACCACGAACTGCGCGACGCGAAACTGGACGATGGCGAGGTGCTCCGAGAACGGTCGGGGCGTTTCGCCACGGAGCCACGAGAGCGCCCGAAAGACGCCGCCGACGAGGAGGCCGACCGGCAGCAACGCGAGATACAGGACGCCTCCGACGGTTCTGACCTGCGTGTAGCCGAGCGTCTGAATCAGCCCATCGCGGCTCTCCAGGTGGGCGAGTTCGTGGGCGACGACGGCCTCCAGTTCCTCGGCAGTCAGTATCCTGAACAGGCCGTAATCGAGGACGAGCGCACCACCGCGGGCGGTGCCGAGTGCGAGGGCGTTCGGGGCGTCCATACGGGCGGTGTACACCGTCACGTCGTCGACGCCGATATTTCGCCGGAGGGTGTCGACGCGGGCGTAGAGCCACGGCGCCTCGGCCTCGGTGAGTTCTCTGGTGTCGAGTTCCGACAGCAGCGCTGCGGTGCCGAGTCGGTAGCTCAGATAGCCGACGACGAGCGTGGCGACGACGAAGTAGGCGACGGCGCGTGCGGGGTCGGGACGGAGTTGCCACACCACCGTGAGCAACTGATAGCCAGCGAGGGCGGCCAGCAGATAGCCGGCGAGAAGCGTCGCACCGGTGAGCGCCATCAGGAACCGCAGACGGAGCCGTCCCATTGCCGGGTGAAACGTGCTGCCGCGTTAGGAGCCTTCCGTCCGGTCGCCGTCGATCGATACGTCGGTGACCGTCCCGACGCCCTTCGAACGGCCTTCCCGGAACACGAACCGCTGGCCTTCCTCGACCATGTAGGGTCGGAACTTGAATCGGACGCGAGCGCGGCCGGTGTCGCCGGGGAGCAACTGCCCGCCCTCGGGGTGAATCGAGACGGTCTCGGAGACGGTTTCGAGGTGGACGACGGGTTCGTAGCCGTCGTCGATGCGGGTCGGATGATTGAGGACCATCACATCGGCCTCGAACTCCCGGACTGGGTCGGGGTCGTCGTCTCGGGGAAGTAGCACCATCCCGCGTTCGATGTCGGCCTCGCTGATGCCCTTCAGCGCGATACCGACGATGCGACCCGCCGAGGCCTCGTCGACGCGGTGGTAATGCATCTCGATGGAGCGGACCTCGACCTCGCGGAAGGCGCCGTCGGCCAGCGGGCCGACGAGCAACTCGTCGCCGGCTTCGACGCTGCCCGAACGGACGGTTCCGGAGGCCACCGCACCGACGCCCGTGACGTTGTAGGTGCGGTCGATGTACATCGAGAAGTCGCCCTCGGTGGCGCTCGTCTTCGGGAGGTGTTCGAACAGTTCATCGAGAACGGGGAGTCCCTCCATCGTCACCGCAGACGTCGAGAGGACGGGGACGACCTGTTCGTTTATCTCTTCGATTGCGGCCTCGACGCCGTGGCGGTCGACCGACAGCGGCGTCTTGTCGGCGTTCCGAAGCAGGCGTTCGACCTCGCGTTCGACCTCCTTGACGCGTTCTTTGGACACCATATCCGCCTTCGTGATGGCGACGACGGTGGGGAGTTCGGTCGCCAGCAGGATACCGAGGTGTTCCCGGGTCGTCTTCGTCGGACCGTCGTCGGCGGCGACGACGAGCAGGCCGTAGTCGAGTTTCTGACCGACGAGGCCGCGAATCGTCGTCCGAAGCCACGGTTCGTGGCCGACGGTGTCGACGAAGGAGACCAGCCGGTCGGCCTCCTCGACGACGCGAGCGCGGTCGGACTTCCGGTGGGGGTTGTCCATCCGGACCGGTCCTTCCTCGTCGAAGCCGTAGACGCCATAGGAGAGGTCGGCCGACAGCCCCCGGTCGACTTCGTGGGGCTGGACGTCGAGGAAGCCGCGGGTGCCGCCCTGTCCGTCGTCGGGGTCGCCGGTGACGAGCGAACCAACGAGCGTCGACTTGCCGTGGTCGACGTGGCCGGCGGTTCCGACGACGATGTGGTCGTCATCAACGTCGAGGACGGCGCCCTCCTGTAGGGTGGCGACACCGACGATACCCTCCTCGATGCCCCACGTCTGTACGTCGTCGATGTGGGCGCCTGCCTCCTCGGCGAGCATCGACAGTACGTCCATCGACTCGGAGAAGGCCTCCGGCGAGATGCCGGCGATACCGCCGTCGTCGGTGACGCCGACGACGTAGGTGGCCTCGCCGTCGCCCGACAGCACGCGATGACGCAGTTGCGCGGCGAGTGATTCCAACCGCCCGTCTGCGAGGTGGACCGAGCGAGTGAGCCGTTCCTTGAACTCGACGCTGCCGCCCTCCTGTTCGCCCCGTTCGAGGGCGCGCTGGAGTGCGGCCCGGTCGGCGCTCATGTGAGCGACGGTAACAACCACACGGGCAAAAGCTTTCCCCGGGAATAGGCAGAAACAACCGTTTGATGCGGCTGTATGTGGTGTTTTTCGACTGTACGTCTCCGGAGCGGTACGAACGGGTTCGAGTGTGGTCACCATCCGGTTCGAATCGCCTCCAGCGCCTCCAAGAATCCGTCCGCGAAGGCGCCGTCGGTGACCACGTCGGCGGCCGAAAGCGCGTAGTCGTCGGCGTTGGCGACGGCGTAGGCCTTCCCGGCAACTCCGAACACCTCGGCGTCGTTCTCGGAATCGCCGACGGCGACGAACTCCTCCGGGTAACAGTCGAGCAGGCGCGCGGCGGTCTTCAGCCCCTCGCCTTTGTCGACCTCGGGCGATTTGACGTGGTAAGCGTAGCCGGTGTCGACCACGTCCATCCCGTGGTCGGCGGCGATGCGCTCCAGCGGTTCCAGCGGTCGCTCCCGGGAGACGGCGAGTTCGGTCTCACGCCAGCGGTTCACCATGTCGACAGGGCCCCACCCGAGGTCGTAGCCCGCTTCGAGGTAGTCGGCGGCGACCGCGTCCGCTCCCTCGGGGTCGCCGTTGTACACCACTTCGCCCGCCTCCTCGATGTACACCGCGCCGCCGTTCTCGGCGATGACGTTCAGCGGAATCCCGAGGAACTCACAGAGGCCGACGGGGTACGGGAAGGACTTCCCGGTGGCGATGACGACGGGGGCCTCCCACGCGCGAAGCGCATCGAAGACGCGGGGGTCGATGGACTTGTCCGGCCGGGTGAGCGTTCCGTCGATGTCGGCGGCCAGCGGCGGTACCATACCGGCGTTCGGAACGCCGCAGGTATCAAGCCACCCCCTTCCGTACGGCGGTACGTGACGGTTACACACGCACTTGACGACATCTACACTGTCGACCCACATCTGATGGAGACGCCCGGTGCGCTCACGTTGTATCTCATCGACGCGCCGAAACCGACCATCGTCGACACCGGCGCGGCGGATTCGGTCGACCGGATTCACGACGCACTGAGCGAAGTCGGCATCGCGCCCGAAGCGGTCGAACACGTCCTCGTCACGCACGTCCACCTCGACCACGCGGGCGGAGCGGGTCATCTCGCCGACGACCTGCCGAACGCGACCTTCCACGTCCACGAGAAAGGGTTGCCCTACGTCACCGACTCCGAACAACTGAACCGGCTGAAACGCAGCGTCGACCGGGCGATGGGCACCGAGAACGCCTACGGAGAGCCGAAACTGCTCCCGGAGGAGCGTTGTCGCTCCGTCGGTGGCGGCGAGGTAATCGACCTCGGCGACCGCGAACTCGAACTCGTCGATGCGCCCGGCCACGCACCGCATCACTTCGCCGCCTACGACCCCGCAACCGAGGGCCTATTCTCCATCGATTCGGCGGGAATGCACCTCGCCGGCGAGATGCGGCCCACGACGCCACCACCGGGGTTCGACCTCGAAGCCAACCTCGACACCGTCGCTCGACTCCGGGAGTTCGACCCCGAGAAGAACTTCTACGGCCACGTCGGTCCGGGAGGCGACGACGCCGTCGGCGAACTCGACCGCTACGAGGAGATGTTACCGGAGTGGGTCGACCTCCTCGCAGAGCGTCGCCAAGAACACGACGACGACATCGGTGCTATCGTCGAATCGCTCGCTGACCGCTGGCTGAGTCCGACGGTCCAGCGGGACGTGGCCGGTGTGTTACAATACCTCGACAATCGGTAGTCCGCGGGATCCAATCGCTATCCCAACTTCTCGTCGAGGATGAGTCGCGTCTTCGTGGAGACGACTTCGTCGAGTTCCCGCGCTCGGGTGATGAGGTCGTTCAACGTCCCCGTGTCGGCGGTGTCGACGACGACGACGATGTCCTCCTCGCCGGAAACCTGCCAGACGAAGTCGACCTCGGTCCAGTCGGCGATGTCCTCGGAGATGCCGCCGGTGTCGACGTCGACGGCGACGCCGACCTCTATCATCGCCTTGACGTTGCCGGTTCGGGTGGCGATGGTGAACCGTTCGATGACGCCGTCTTCGAGCAGTCGCTCGACGCGGTTTCGGACGGTCCCCTCGCTGGTCCCGACGCGGTCGGCAATCTCCGTGTAGGGGGTTCGGGAGTCCCGCCGGAGGATGGCGAGTATCTCGCGGTCGAGGTCGTCCATTGAGATGTGACGATTCAGACTGCCCCCACTTACCGATTACGAATTTCGTAACGAATCTTCGAACACAAGCGTTATTTGGGGGTGCTTCATACGCATCTCGTAATGACGGATGCCTACGTGGCGCTGGAAAGCGGGCGTGTCGTGGAGGCACGCGCTCGCGCTCCCGGCCGCAGTCGTGGTGAACTGGTGTTTACGACAGCCTACACCGGCTACGAGGAGTCGCTCACTGACCCGAGCTACGAGGAACAGGTGTTGACGTTCTCGTATCCGCTCATCGGCAACTACGGCGTCCGAGAGGAGCGCTTCGAGTCCGACCGCGTCCACCCCCGGGCAGTCGTCGCCCGCGAACTCACCGAAGACATCGCCGAGTGGCTCGAAAGTGAGGGCGTCCCCGCAGTCGACCACCTCGACACGCGCGACCTCGTGACGGGCATCCGGGAGGGCGGTGCGATGAAGTGCGGCATCGCTGCCGGCCCCGACGCGACCCCCGAGACTGCCAAGGAAGAACTCGCCGACTGCAAGGGTATGAGCGAGCACACCGACATCGGCTCGCAGGTATCCACCGACAAGCGACTCACACACAACGCCGACGGCGACGGCCCCACCGTCGCACTCATCGACTGCGGCGCGAAGGGCTCTATCACCGAATCGCTCGTCGACCGCAATGCGACGGTCGAAATCCTCCCGTACGACGCGACGGTCGCCGACGTGGAGTCGGTCGACCCCGACGTACTGTTCATCTCCAACGGCCCCGGCGACCCCAAGAACTTCGAGGCCGCCGCCGCCCTCGTCGACGAGTACGTCGGTGAGTTGCCGCTGGCGGGCATCTGTCTCGGCCAGCAGGTCATCGCAGAAGCCCTCGGCGGCGAAACCGAGAAGATGGAGTTCGGCCACCGCGGCGTCAACCAGCCCGTTCAGGACCTCCGCTCCGAGAAGGTCGTGATGACGACCCAGAACCACGGCTACACCGTCTCCGAACCCGGACAGCTCGAAGTCACACAGATTAACGTCAACGACGACACCCCCGAAGGCCTCGAAAGCGACGAACTCGACATCATCACGCGTCAGTACCATCCCGAAGCGAACCCCGGCCCCAACGACACGCTCGACTTCTTCGACGACGTGCTCGCGCTGACCGAGAACGCACCTGTCGCCACCAAGCAGTAACCGAGGATTCTCGACGGGGAACCGTCGACTCTAAGCGGACTACTGACAACCACCTTTTCGGGCGTGGTATGCCGACGCAATGACGCTGCTTCCGTTGGTGTCACAGTTCGTGACGATGCGTGGATTGAACCGACGAGGGGTACGGGGTCGATTCAACTGGCGGACTGACCTCCGCAGATTTTGTTTTGGTAGAATCCGGAGCCTCTGAAACGGGTTTCCTCCAGTTGGTCGGCGGTCGCGTTTGCGAGGAACTCGTCGCCGCCGAGCCATCCTTCGTCGGTGTGGGCACCTTGGTCCGGTAATCCGGGTTTGTCGATGTGTCCGACGACGTTGTGCAGCAGCTCGTGAGTCATGACCCGGACCCGATTCGTGACGTTTCCATCGTAATCCGGGTTCTGAACCCCGGTGACGAAACTGCTGTAGCCCGGAGAGGAGCCCCAGCCGCTGTATCGAGTCGTCGGCTCGCCAAGGACGACGAGATGATGCCGACAGAGTCGTGGACCCATCCGTTCGGGGGTGTAATAGCGGGTGTGGTCGGCGCTATCACCGGCACCGAACCGGACCGGCTTACCGATGCTACCGCCCGATCCAACGTGAACGTCGATTCCCGTCGACCCATCGGGATTATCGACGGGCATCTCCGCCCACACCCTCCGGAGTTGCCGTTTCTCCCGCTGAGTCAGCGGGTCGACGTTCGAGCCGTGGACGACGTACACGTAGAGGTCGAGCCGTTCGACGGAGCCGTTCTCCAGTGGGGCGCCCTCCGGCGTCTCTCCGGCACGGAGCCACTCGTCGCGCAGTCGGTCGCCCGCAGTATCCGGCGATGGCCGGTCGTAGGTCGCCGAATTCAGGGCGACGGTTCCGTCGGCAGTACGGCGTATTTCACCGTCCTGAAACGCTTCTTCGAGGAAGCCACTGGCAGTTCCGCTCGCTCCGTTCCCACCATCGCCGCCGAGAGTACCAACGTCGCTGGGAATCGGTGCGGCAAAACCGAACACCACGAGCGACGCGAAGACGAAGCAGACGGCGAGGACGCCGGCAGGTCCTTCGGGAATCGCCTTCGAGCAGACCCATCGCATACCCGGAAGCACCCGACGAAGCACGGCGTAGAGGGCTCTCCCGGAGAGATACAGAACCACCAGCGTACACAGAAGGGAAATAACCGCCAGCAACGCGATTCCGGCCGGTGTCGTGAGGAACTCGAGAAACCCTTCTTCTGCCCCCGCCATGGGGATAGGGTCGCGATGTCGGTTGATAAACTATCGTGGCGTATCGGACGCCGAAGCTACTCCACGTAGTCGTACTTCCGTTCGCCCATGCGGCCCCAGCCGTCGAAGACGAACTCGCCGTCGGGGGCGGTGAACTCCTCGAAGCTCCGCTCTTCGTCGTGGTTGTGGGCGTCGTGAACCGTCTCGTACTCCGAGAAGGTGAGGTCGTAGCGCGATTCGAGCTGTTCGTCGATGTCCAGCGCCTCGATTTCGTCCTTCCAGCCCGGCTGAACCGTCTCGGCGTGGATTTCGGCCTGTGCGCCCGAACCGTAGGAGCCGACGAGCATCGTCGCACCCGTCGCGTCCTCGCCGGCCTCGGCGAGTTCCTTCAGTCCAGAGGCGCGGGCGACGTGGACGGACCCGGTGTACCAGTTGCCGACGTGTCGGGAGATGGTCAACGTCGGGTCGACGACCCGCTCGTACCACTCCCGGTATCGGTCGGTGTCCTGGAGGGCGTCGGTGTACTCCCGGACGGCATCGAGGTACTCGTCCTCGCCGTCGAAGGCTTCCTCGCGGGGCTGTGGCCCGATTTCCTCCGCGAGGGCGTCCTCGATTTCGGTGTTGCGAATCATGTGTCGGTACCCCAACACGGCGGCCTTCCGGACCATTCCCGGGAACGGCGTGTGGAACGGCACGAGTCGAATGTCGTAGGGGTGGACCTCGCCGGCGACGCTCTGGTAGTCCACCAATGCCTCTCGCATCCGCGCGAGATACACCTGCACCGAGCGCTTGCCGTCGACGCTCGGGAACTGCTGTTGGGGCTTCAGGAAGTCCGTCTCGTCGGCCGACCCATATCCCTGCTCGGTCGACAGTTCGACGAGCGAAGGGTCCTCGCTGATGAGCATCGCCACGGCGCCGGCGCCCTGTGTCGACTCGCCGGGGTCGTCCCGCGCATACAGCGCCGTGTCGGTGGCGATGACGAGCGCCGACCGACCGCGATTGCGCCCGGCCTGAATCCAGTTGTACGCGTCGTCGATGCTCTGGGTCCCCGCCACGCAGGCGAACTTCCGCTCGCCCTTGTTGGCGTGGTGGAAGTCACCCTCGAAGACCTGCTCCAGACAGCCCGCGATGTACGTCGAGACGGGCTTGGAGTGGTCGAACGCCGATTCAGTGGCCACGTCGATGCGGCCGATGTCCTCGGGTTCCAACCCCTTCCGCTCCATCAGTTTGTGGGCGGCGTTGGCCCCCATCGTCACGATGTCCTCGTAGGTGTCCGGGAAGGAACTGGCGTGCAGTCCCAGTCCCTTCGTGTACTTCTCGGGTTCGTCGCCCATCGCGGGCGCGAACGTCTCCGCGAGGTCGAGTTTCAGTTTGCCGGCGTGGATGGCGATGGCGTCGATGCCTACGCTGGTCATGTAAGTGGGGTTGGCGGTTTAGTATAAGTTTTTGTCGACGTGGAGTTCGTCGATTGTCGAATTTTAATTCGTACACTCTACCCAATCGCCATCAGAGAGTCTTGCTGTTTCACTGGCGCTGGAAAGAGTAGTACGCAGACATTCACCCCCTGATATACTTGCGCGTAATTCTAGCGGATATTTTTCCCCCTGTGGCTTAATATCGATTGTACCGCTCTGAACATTTCTTGTTTTGGATTGACCTCCAATAATTTCGAATGTAACTTGTGCTTGAGTTGTGAGTGTAAAATCAAATGTGGCTTCATTTGGGTTACCCGATTTCCCGCTTGCGGACGAGTCTCCGACCAAACTCTCAAAAGAAGCCGCGACTACGTCAACAGTGATTGTGTCAATGTCGTCTCCTCCACTGGCGTATAATACACCAGTATCATCAACTGACTCAAAGACTATTTTGAATCCCGGTGTTTCTCCGTCAGTGCCATCCGAACCAGTGAGCGCATCGGAGTCATCGATATTTGATACGATTCCTCCACTGTGGCCTGCGTCAATTACGACGTCATTAACCGGCGCACCTGAATTCCGATTGGTGACATCAACGAAGAATCCTGGGCTATTTACTGTAGACCCTGAATCAACTTCGATATCCTCAGTAGCACTGTCTCTGACTTGACTGTTCTCGTTGATAATCTTGGTAGTGTCCCACTGAACATTGTATGTCGCGTTGCCACCTGTTGCTGGGTTAGAGGGCCCCGGTGGCGAGAACGCAGGCTCACCATTCAATCCCGCAACCGCACATGATACACGATAATCGCCGCCGTCGAAATCCAACTCAACCTGATTCGTTCCGACATCACTCGCCGTCACGTCGGTTCGGTCCGACAAGATGTCGTCTTCCCACTCACCGGCGGAGAACCGAGACGGGAGCGTAATCGTCGGATTGCTGACTGTCGTACGGTATCGACTCGTTGCGTTTATTTCGATGTTTGAAACACCGACGGCGTTCTCGGATACCTCCCCGGTGAGCAATAGGAGATTGATACGGTCGTTTCCGCTTGCGGACTCGACGAGGCGCTGGTCACCGAAGATGTTCCCTTCACGGAACTGCCGCGTGGTGAATCGGTTCTCGTAGACGATAGAATTCGCGTTGTCGAATTCGGCATATCCGGGTCGGTATACGAGCGAACGAGAGGTAGCTGTCCCGCCGTCCCGACAGACGCTTACTGAACTCCCCGACTCGATAATCGATACTTCTCCTGCCTCTGTCGTCCTAAGACTTCCCGCAGCAGGCGGCGGATTCAACGCAAGCATTCGAGAGGGGTACTGCGGGCCGAGGTCGATGCTCGCCGACCGCGTGTCGCCGCTTTCGACCGCGTTGACGAGGTTGCTCTCCAGCTCTGCGAAGTCACTCTGCACGTCTTGGAAGTGGTTGAACTCCACCTCGGCGTTCTGATTCGGAACGGCGAACGCCTGATAGCCCGCAAAAGCCAAAATCAGTATCGTGAAAATAAGCAACGCCCCGATGACGACTGGTTGGCCACGTTCGTCATCGGCGAATGTCATAGCGACCATTCGCACGTCGAGAATAAAAACACCACGCCGAACTCGGCGGCGTTACTCGTCTTCGTCGATGACTTCGGGGTCGGCGAGGGCGGTTCCCAGCGAATCCAGTCCGTTCACCCACTCGGCGACGAGGCCGTACTCGATGTCCTCGGCCACGTCCATGTCTAGGGACTCGCCGTCGAACAACAGTGTCCCGGCTTGGGCGCAGTAGGCGAGGGCGGCGTCGACGTCCTCTTCGGCTTCGGCGTCGGCGGCCGCGCGGATGTACTCGGTGACCGAGCCCTCCTCCGGTGGGCCGCCGGCGACGTACTCCTCGGCGGCGTAGAAGACACAGACCAGCGAGGTCTGGACGCCGTCGATGAGCATGCGCTTTTCCTCGTCCTCGAAGTCGACTTCCGAGAGGACGATGTCGCGGACGCGGGCCAACTCCTCGAGGGCGGCATCGTCGTCGATTTCGCCGTCCTCGTACTCGGCGACGATTTTCACGACGGCGATGGCGGCGTCGTCCTGGAGGTTCAACAGCAGGCGTGCGGAATCCTCGTCCTCGGGGTCGATGTCCTCGTCCCGGAGTCGGTCGAGCCAGTTGTTCCACCGCTCTTCAGTGTAGTACTCGCCGGGGGGTGTGCTCATGCTCGAAGGTACGGTGGACGGGGGATATGCCTTTTCCTTGTCGCGCCGGATGCGTGTCGGTTCGCGGGGCGTGGTCGGTGCGTCGGGATTTAACGCTCCCGTCTGGCTTCACGACCGAGTTCTCGCTCGACGGCATCGACCTTCTCGTGGGCGCGCTGGTCGCGGGTTCGTTTGTCGTCGATTTTCAGGAACGTGCTCACGCGGTCGGCGTCGACGGCCTTGTGTGCGGCGCCGACCGCTGCGAGCAGCGTGTCGATGTCGTCGGCTTCGATGACGGTTCCCATCGGGTTGGTCTCGTAGGACACGTCGAACTCGTCGAGGGCGGCGACGGCCTCTGCGACCTCGCTGGCCATGCTGTCCTCGACGACCGGTGCGACGCTGAGGAGTGCGACGACGCTCATACCGGGAGGAGGGCATCAAGGGATAAATAGCCGCCCGCCGACGCCGTCTCCATGAGCGACACCGACTTCGACCGACTGTCGGTCGACGCCAACGGTCTCACCTTCGAATGTCTCCGCGCGGGCGACGGCGACCGCCTCGCCGTCTGCCTGCACGGCTTCCCCGACGACGCGGGGTCGATGGCGCCCATCCTCGAGACGCTGGCCGACGCCGGCTTCACCGCCGTCGCGCCGTACATGCGCGGCTACGGCCCGACCGACCCCGCACCGGACGGCGACTACTCGGCGACTGCCCTCGGTGCCGACGCGGTCGCTCTATCCGAGGCGCTGGGCGAGCGCTTCGAAACGGACGACGCTGTCCTCGTCGGCCACGACTGGGGTGCCGTCGCCGCCTACGCTGCAGACCGGGTCGACTCGACGGCGTTCTCGAAGATGGTCACGCTGGCCGTCCCGCCCGGGTTCGAAGGGTTGCTGTTGGAACACCCGCGACAGCTGCTCCGCAGTTGGTACATGTGGTTCTTCCAGATCCCGGACGCGCCGGAGCGCGCCCTCCGATGGCGGGAGTTCGCTCTCGTGGAGTTCCTCTGGGGACTGTGGAGCCCCGATTGGGACTACCCCGACGAGCGCATCGAATCGGTCAAAGAGACGTTCAGAACCGGCGAAACGGTCGAACACGCCGTCGAATACTACCGGGATACGGTCGGCCCGCAACTGTCGTCGATGGCCCGAGGGGACCTCCCCTCACTTGAGGACACGCCGCCCGTTGAGACGCCGACGCTCGCCAT
Organism: Natronomonas gomsonensis; assembly: GCF_024300825.1. NCBI lineage: Archaea > Methanobacteriati > Methanobacteriota > Halobacteria > Halobacteriales > Natronomonadaceae > Natronomonas > Natronomonas gomsonensis. The sequence continues at coordinate 145,817 of NZ_CP101323.1, forward strand.
CGCTGGGGAGAACGACGGCTGTATCGGCCCGGCGCTGTTCGACCACGCCGGCGAGATCATCGCAGACTGTCGCGTCGTGCGCGTGCGCGAAGCAGGCCACTTCATGCATCAGGAACGGCCGGACGTGGTGACCGAGGAAATCGTCGACTATCTCGTCGAGTGATCGTCACCGAAACCCGTGGGGGGATGTTGAACCGGAGCCAGACGTGCTCGCTCACTCCGTTCGCTGCGCGCGACTGGCAGGGTTCAAATCACGGTTTCGAGTTCGTGGCTCCTGTCTGACGAGCAGGCCTCGCTTACGCTCGGCACTACTCGTCGGGTAGTCGCCACAAAAATGCGCTGGCGGGGATTTGAACCCCGGTTGTGACCATGGCAAGGTCACGTGATACCACTACACTACCAGCGCGCCCTTCGCATCAACTCGTACCGGGGAGATGAATAAAAGGCTTGCGAAACCGCCGACTGCGTGGCCGTCCGTCGCTTGGCAACGATCCACACTCCGAAACGCCTGTCAACGGCCGACACGGCGCGTGCATACCGCGATACTTTTAAGCTAGGATTTTGAAGGGATAGCACAGTCTGGTGAACGGAAACGGAAGCGACACGGCATGACACGCAGCGTACTCGTGCCGTCGTCTTTGACCCGGGAGGCCGAGGACAAACGCGAGGCGACTCGCAAACTCGGTTACGTCGCACGCGCGGCGGTCATCTTCCGGGTGGACCGACTCATCGTCTACCCCGACCGAGGGGGCGACGACGGGCGGTTCGGCGACGGGTTCGTCGACACGGTACTGTCGTACGCCGCAACGGCACCGTACCTCCGAAAGGAGGTATGGGCCCAGCGGGACGAACTGGAGTACGCCGGCATCCTGCCGCCGCTCCGCATCCGCTCACAGACCGGCTCCGGATCGGACGGTTCGGGGTCGTTAAGACAGGGAATCGTGACCGAGGTCGGATCTGACGGGCGCGTTCGGGTCAATTGCGGACTGCAACACCCGATCTCTCTCCCCGTTCCGCCATCGATGGCGGTCGAGGAGGGGGAGCGCGTCACCATCAGGGTCTCTTCGCGACGGCCGGTTCGCGCGAAACTCGTCGATGAACCCCTTCCGGGGTTCTCGGTGGAACGCGCGACCATCGACGACGCCCTCACACGACCGGACGCCGGCGTGCGCATCGCCGCCTCCCGGTACGGTGAGGAGTTGACGGTCGACCGTCTCGACCAACTGGTCGAGCGGACGGCCACCGACGGCCTGACAGTCACCTTCGGCGCCCCCGAGCGGGGACTGCCGGAGATACTCGACTGTCAGCCAGGCGAGGAGGTCATCAGCGATGACGAACCCAAAGCGCGGTTCGACCTTTGGCTCAATACGGTTCCGAACCAGGGTAGCGAGGTCGTGCGCACCGAAGAAGCGGTGTTCGCAACGCTCGCGCCCCTCACACTAGAGTGAGACACAATGCCACAACCAAGCAGACCACGCAAAGGCTCGATGGGCTTCAGCCCCCGCAGCCGTGCGGCCAGTGAGGTCCCGCGCTTCAACTCCTGGCCGGACGACGAGGGACAGCCCGGGCTCCAAGGCTTCGCCGGATACAAGGCCGGCATGAGTCACGTCGTTGCTATCAACGACGAGCCCAACTCCCCCCGAGAGGGCCAGGAGGAGACCGTCCCGGTGACCGTCGTCGAGACGCCACCGATGCGGGCTGTCGCCGTCCGAGCTTACGAAGACACGCCGTACGGACAGCGCCCCCTGACAGAGGTGTGGACCGACGAGGTCCACGAGGACCTCGAACGGGCACTGTCCGTCCCAGAAGAACAGACCGGAGACGCCGAAGGCCAGATTCGGGAGGCACTCGACGCGGGTGACCTCGCCGACGTGCGGGTCATCACCCACACCGTCCCGAGCGGCCTTTCGAGCGTTCCGAAGAAACGTCCCGACGTGATGGAGACACGCGTCGGCGGCGGTTCGCTCGCGGACCGATTCGAGTTCGGTCTCGACCTCGTCGACGACGGCGGGGAGCACGCGGCCACGGACGTGTTCCGTGCCGGCGAGTACGCCGACGTCGCGGGTATCACGAAGGGCAAGGGGACGCAGGGTCCCGTCAAGCGATGGGGCGTCCAGAAGCGGAAGGGCAAACACGCCCGACAGGGCTGGCGCCGACGTATCGGCAACCTCGGCCCGTGGAACCCCTCGCGCGTCCGGTCGACGGTCCCCCAGCAGGGACAGACCGGCTACCACCAGCGCACCGAACTGAACAAGCGCCTGCTCGCCCTCGGCGACGAGGAAGTCACCCCCGACGGTGGCTTCGTCAACTACGGCGAGGTCGACGGCGCCTACGCGCTGGTGAAAGGCTCCGTTCCGGGTCCGAACAAGCGCCTCGTGCGCTTCCGACCGGCGGTGCGACCTGCCGACCAACCGCGCCTCGACCCCGAGGTGCGCTACGTCTCCACCGTCTCCAATCAGGGATAACACATGAAGGCAACAGTACGTGACCTGAACGGCGACGACGCGGGCGAGGTCGACCTGCCGGACGTCTTCGAGACGCAGTTCCGGCCCGACCTCATCAAGCGCGCCGTCCTCGCCGCACAGGCCAACCGACAGCAGGACTCCGGTACAGACGAGTACGCGGGTCTTCGAACCCCGGCGGAATCCCACGGTAGCGGCCGCGGGATGGCGCACGTCCCCCGACAGAACGGGCGTGCCCGGGAGGTGCCCCAGGCCGTCTCCGGCCGACCGGCACACCCCCCGAAGGTCGAGAAGGACCGCGGACTCGACATCAACACGAAAGAGCGCAAACTCGCCACCCGCAGCGCCATCGCGGCGACCGCGGACGGCGACCTCGTTTCCGAGCGCGGTCACGACTTCGATGGGGACCTCGAGATTCCGCTCGTCGTCTCCGACGAGTTCGAGGACCTCCAGAAGACGAAGGAGGCCGTCGAGACGCTCGAGGCACTCGGTGTCTATTCGGACATCGAGCGCGCCGAGGACGGCAAGTCCGTCCGCGCCGGCCGCGGGACGACCCGTGGCCGGAAGTACACCCAGCCGAAGTCGATTCTCGTCGTCACGAGCGAGGAACCCTCGCTGGCCGCCCGCAACCTCGCGGGCGCCGACGTGACGACCGCTTCCGAGGTCAACACCGAGGACCTCGCACCCGGCACCCACGCTGGGCGACTCACGCTGTGGACCGAGAGCGCCCTCGAGGAGGTGGCCGAGCGATGACGCTGAAACACCCGCTCGTCACCGAGAAGGCGATGAACGCCATGGACTTCGAGAACAAGCTGCAGTTCATCTGTGACTCCGGAGCCACCAAAGGCGAAATCGCCGACGCCATCGAGGCGCAGTTCGACGTGGCCGTCGCGTCGATAAACACGCAGAATACGATGAACGGCGAGAAGAAAGCGACCGTGCGTCTCTCCGAGGACGACGACGCACAGGAAGTCGCATCGCGAATCGGGGTGTTCTGAACATGGGACGACGAATCCAAGGCCAACGACGCGGTCGCGGTACGTCCACGTTCCGGGCGCCGTCGCACCGCTACAAGGCGGACCTCTCGCACCGTAACGTCGAAGACGCGGACGTCATCTCCGGTGAGGTCGTCGATATCGAACACGACCCCGCACGGAGTGCGCCGCTCGCCGACGTGCAGTTCGACGACGACGACCGCCGACTCGTCCTCGCTCCCGAGGGCATCACCGTCGGCGACACGATTCAGGTCGGCGTCTCCGCCGAAATCGCCCCCGGAAACACGCTCCCACTCGCGGAGATTCCCGAGGGCGTTCCGGTGTGTAACGTCGAACGACAGGCCGGCGACGGTGGGAAGTTCGCACGCGCTTCCGGCGTGAACGCGACGCTTCTCACTCACGACCGCAACGCAGCGGTCGTCCAGTTGCCCAGCGGCGAGATGCGCCGCCTGTCGCCGGATTGCCGCGCCACCATTGGCGTGGTCGCCGGCGGCGGACGAACGGAGAAGCCGTTCGTCAAGGCCGGCAACAAGCATCACAAGATGAAATCGCGGGGTACGAAGTACCCGCGCGTCCGCGGTGTCGCGATGAACGCCGTCGACCACCCCTTCGGTGGCGGCGGCCGACAGCACCCCGGCAAACCCAAGAGCATCTCCCGGGACGCGCCGCCGGGCCGCAAGGTGGGCGATATCGCCTCCAAGCGGACCGGTCGGGGCGGCAAAGGAGGTAGAGAATGAGTTCGGAATACCAAATCGGCCACGAGGGTGACTTCACCTACCGTGGTCACACGCTCGACGAGTTGCAGGAGATGGAACTCGACGAGGTTGTGGAACTGCTTCCCGCCCGACAGCGGCGAACCATCAAGCGGGGCCTCTCGACTGAAAAGCAGAAACTGCTCGAGAAGGCACGCTCGCGTGGCGCCGAGGAAACCGCGAACGACCCGATTCGAACCCACCTGCGGGATATGCCGATCCTGCCGGAGTTCGTCGGATTGACGTTCGCCGTCTACACCGGCCAGAGCTTCGAACGCGTCGAGATAGAACCCGAGATGATCGGGCACTATCTCGGCGAGTTCCAGCTCACGCGTTCGTCCGTCGAACACGGACAGGCGGGCATCGGGGCTACCCGCTCCTCGAAGTTCGTCCCGCTCAAATAATCATGGGAATCAGCTACTCAGTCGACGCCGACCCCGAGAAGACGGCGAAAGCCATGCTTCGGGAGCGTCACATGAGCCACAAGCACAGCAAGGAGATCGCCCGCGAAATCAAGGGCAAGACCGCTTCGGATGCGGTCGAATACCTCGAAGCGGTCGTCAATGAGGAGAAGTCCGTTCCGTTCAAGTCCCACAACTCCGGTGTCGGTCACCGAAACGACATCGAGGGCTGGGACGCGGGACGGTACCCCAACAAGGCCTCGAAGGCCTTCCTCGACCTCCTGGAGAACGCCATCAACAACGCCGACCATCAGGGATTCGACGGTGAGGCGATGACCATCGCCCACATCGCCGCCCACAAGGTCGGCGAGTCGCCGGGACAGAAACCCCGCGCGTTCGGTCGCGCCTCGGAGTGGAACACTCCGCAGGTCGACGTCGAACTTATCCTCGAAAGCGAGGAGGAGAACGAATAATGGCAGACGAACACCAATTCATCGAGAACGGGCTTCAGCGAACCCAGATCGACGAGTTCTTCTCGGAAGAACTCTCCCGTGCCGGCTACGGCGGTATGGACGTCGCGAAGACGCCGATGGGCACCCAGATCGTGCTCAAGGCCGAAAAGCCCGGTATGGTCATCGGCAAAGGCGGGAAGAACATCCGAAAAATCACCACTGAACTGGAGGAGCGGTTCAACCTCGAAGACCCCCAAATCGACGTTCAGGAGGTCGACGAACCGGACCTCAACGCCCAAATCGTCGCCGACCGACTCGCCAACGCCCTCGAACGGGGTTGGTACTTCCGGAAGGCCGGCCACACGACCATCGACCGCATCATGGACTCCGGCGCACTCGGCGCCGAAATCGTCCTGAGCGGAAAGGTCACGGGCGCACGCTCACGCGTAGAGAAGTTCAACCGTGGCTACATCAAGCACAACGGCGAACCCGCCGAGACCATCGTCGACAGCGGCGTCGGCGTCGCGGTCATGAAACTCGGCACCATCGGCGTGCGTGTGAAAATCATCCCGCCGAACGCGGAACTCCCCGACGACTTCGAGGTCTACGAGGACGTCGAAGTCGAGGACTTCGTCGAAGAGCCGGAAGGCGAAATCGAGGACCTCCTCGAAGAGCCCGAGGATGCCGAGGGCGAATCCGTCGGCGCCGACCCCGAGGAAGTCGCCGAGGACGCGGCGGAAGCGGAGGTCCCCGACGACATCGAAGAGGAAATCATCGACGAGGAGGTCGACAGCGAGGAAGGCGCAGCGCCGACGTCGCCACCGGACTCCGCGGAAGAGGAGGAACCGGAAGAACTCGACGAGGACATTGAGGCCGAGGCGGCCGACCTCGTCGAGGAGATGGAAGCGGACGAAGACGAAAACGAGGAGGCTGAGGAATAATGGCCATCCTACACGTCGACGAAATCCGCGACATGACGCCCGCCGAGCGCGAGACGGAGCTCGAACAGCTCGAAACCGAGCTGCTCAACGAGAAGGCCGTCCTCGCCGCCGGTGGTGCCCCGGAGAACCCGGGTCGCATCGGCGAACTCAAACGAACCATCGCGCGCCTGAAGACGGTTCAGCGCGAGGAGGGCGACTTCGAAGAATGACCCCGAAGTCGCTCGTTCGCCACGAACTCGCCGGCCTCGATGTCGAGGTCACCGATTCGCCCAATCCCGACCTCGTCGGGATAGCCGGGCGCGTCGTCGACGAGACGACGAACACGCTGCTCGTGGCGACGAGCGATGGGGTCAAACAGGTGCCGAAGGCCGCGGCGACGTTCCGGTTCACCGTCGATTCCACCGACGTGGTGGTCGAGGGTGACCGACTCGTCGCTCGCCCTGCCCGACGCACCGAGCAGATTGGAGGTTCACTATGGCAATAGGACTCGACGTAACTCAGCCTCCGGAGCCGGAAAATCCGGAGGAGTACGACTACGAGACGTGTCCGTTCTTCGGTGAGTTGCCCGTCCGAGGGCAGGTCATCGAGGGGACGGTCGTCTCGACAGACATGGAACGTACCGTCGTCGTCGAGCGAGAGTACGACGTGAAGGTACCCAAGTACGACCGCTACATGAAGCGGCGGTCGCGCATTCCGGCCCACGTGCCGGAGGTACTGGAGCCGCTCTCGGTCGGCGATGAAGTAAAGATTGCAGAGACGCGACCGCTCTCGAAGACGAAGAGCCACGTCGTTGTCGAAGTCACGGGAGGTGAGGAGTGATGGAGGCGCTGAACGCCGACGTCACCCAGGGTCTCGAGAAAGGCTCGCTCATCACCTGTGCCGACAACACGGGCGCCCGAGAGCTGAAGGTCATCTCCGTCGCCGGCTACTCGGGGACGAAGAACCGACACCCGAAGGCGGGTCTCGGTGACAAGGTGACCGTCTCGGTCACGAAAGGGACGCCGGAGATGCGGCGGCAGGTGCTGGAAGCGGTCATCATCCGCCAGCGCAAGCCGGTCCGCCGTCCGGACGGCACGCGCCTCAAGTTCGAGGACAACGCGGCCGTCATCATCGACGAGAACGAAGAGCCCCGCGGGACCGAACTCAAGGGTCCCATCGCTCGTGAAGTCGCAGAGCGGTTCGGGAGCATCGCCAGCACGGCGACGATGATAGTATGACACGACAACCAACCAAACAGCGCAATCGACAGGAGCGCGCCCCGCTGCACGAGAAGCAAAAGCAGGTTCGTGCACCGCTCTCGCCGGAACTCCGCGAGGAGTACGGCCAGCGTAGCGTCCGCGTCAACGTGGGCGACACCGTTGAGGTTCAACGCGGTGACTTCGCCGGCGATTCCGGCGAAGTCGCCGACGTTGACCTCCGTGCGGCCGTCATCCACGTCGAGGACGTGACCCAGGAGACGGCGGACGGCGAGGAGGTTCCCCGTCCGCTCGAAGCCAGCAACGTTCAGGTGACCGAGCTGGACCTCTCCGACGACGTGCGCGAGGCGCGACTGGAGGAGGATAACGAATGACGAAACACCAGAAACGACTCTCGGTTCCGAAGTCGTGGCCGGTTGAGCGGAAAGAGGAGACCTACACGACGAAGGCCGCCGCGGGTCCGCACGGCGAAGAGGGGGTTCCGCTCCTCATCGTCCTGCGCGACGTGCTCGGCTACGTCGACTCGAAGAAGGAAGCGCGCTACGCGCTCGAACAGGACAGCGTTCTCATCAACGGGAAAGCCGTCTCCGACGAGCGCCGTCCGGTCGGGATGTTCGACATCCTCGCGTTCGTCGAACGTGAGGAGTACTACCGCGTGTTCCCCGACGAGGGAGGTCGGCTCTCGCTGACGCCCATCGACGAGGAGTCCGCGGGTTCGAAACTCGGCAAAATCATCGGCAAGACGCAGGTTACTGGCGGCGACACGCAGTTGACGCTGCACGACGGCCAGACGCTGCTCGTCGACGACGCTTCCGAGTACGATGCGAACGATTCCATCGTCGTCTCCAACGACGACGGCGAGGTCGTCGCCCACTTCACCTACGAGGAGGGCGCCCTCGTGACGGCCGTCCGTGGCGCACACGCCGGTCAAATCGGGACCATCGACGAGATTCAGGTCACGCCCGGTTCCTCGGCGAACAACGTCCTCATCGAGGGCGACGACGACCGCTTCGAGACGGTCGAAGAGTACGTCGTCGTCATCGACGAGAACTTCACGGACGGAGGTGACGGCGAATGAGTTCGGAATCTGCCGACTCGGAGTTCCACGAGATGCGCGAGCCGACCGTCGAGAAGGTCGTCGCCCACATGGGCGTCGGCGAAGGCGGTGAGCCGCTTGCGACCGCCGAGAGCATTCTCGGCGAGATTACCGAACAGCAGCCGGTTCGAACGACGGCCAAACGCACCATTCAGGACTTCAACGTCCGCGAGGGCGACCCCATCGGTGCGAAGGTCACGCTCCGCGGCGAGGCCGCGGAGGCGTTCCTCGAGACGGCCTTGGAGATTGCCGACATCTCGGCGAAGCAGTTCGACGAGACCGGCAACTTCAGTTTCGGCATCGAGGAGCACACCGAGTTCCCGAGCCAGGAGTACGACCCGACCATCGGGATTTTTGGTCTCGACGTGACGGTCAACCTCGTCCGGCCGGGCTACCGCGTGACGAAGCGCGACAAGGTGTCCCAGCCGATTCCGTCGAACCACCGACTGACCGCCGAGGACGCCATCGCGTTCCTCGAAGCGAACTACGACGTGGAGGTGACCGAATGAGCGAATCCGAACAAGAGACAGGCGAGCAGGCCGCAAAGCGAACGGGCCAGCTCGAAGCATGCCAGCGCTGCGGGCGCGAGCAAGGACTCGTCGGCAAGTACGACATCTGGCTGTGCCGACAGTGCTTCCGCGAAGTCGCCCGTGGCATGGGCTTCAAGAAGTACAGCTAACAATGGCGGACAACGACCCACTGGCCAGCGCGCTGTCGGGCCTCGACAACGCCGAGAGCGTCGGCCACTTAGAGCAGACGATACAGCCCGCCTCGAACGAAATCGGCTCCGTACTCGAGGTCTTCTACGACCGCGGGTACGTCGACGGATTCCAGTTCGTCGACGACGGGAAAGCCGGTCGATTCGAGGTCGAACTGAAAGGAGCGATCAACGAGTGTGGCGCGGTCAAGCCCCGCTATTCGGCGGGTGCAGATGACTTCGAGAAGTGGGAGAAGCGATTCCTCCCCGCCCGTGACTACGGGACGCTCGTCGTCACGACCAGCCACGGCGTGATGAGCCACTACGAGGCCCGCGAACAGGGCATCGGTGGCCAAGTGATCGCATACGTCTACTGACCATGCGAAAGGAAATCGACATTCCGGATGAGGTCACGGCGACGATGGACCACTTCGACATCACCGTCGAAGGGGACAACGGAAGCGTCACGCGACGCCTCTGGTACCCCGACGTGACGGTGTCCGTCGAGGACGGTTCGGTCGTCGTCGAGACCGACGACGAGAACGCGAAAGCCCGTGCCACGGTCGGCACCTTCCAGAGCCACGTCACCAACATGATTCACGGCGTGACCGAGGGCTGGGAGTACAACATGGAAGTGTTCTACTCTCACTTCCCCATGCAGGTCTCCGTCCAGGACGGAGAGGTCGTCATCGAGAACTTCCTCGGCGAGAAGGCGCCGCGGCGGACGCCCGTCCGCGGCGACACCGAGGTCTCGGTCGACGGCGAGGAACTGACCATCACGGGCCCGAGTATCGAAGACGTCGGCCAGACGGCGGCCGACATCGAACAGCTGACCCGGGTTCCCGACAAGGACACCCGCGTCTTCCAGGACGGCGTCTACATCACACAGACGCCCGAACGAGGTGAGGTCTGATGGCTGACGACGAAGAATACGAAGAACTGACCGACATCAGCGGCGTCGGTCCCTCGAAGGCCGAGGCACTGCAAGAGGTCGGCATCGAGACCGTCGACGACGTCCGTGAGCAGTCCCAGGAGGACCTCGCGGAGGTCGACGGCATCGGGAACGCCCTCGCGGCACGTATCAAAGCCGACGTCGGCGGCCTCGAAGTCTCCGAGGACACCGAGGCTGAAGTCGAAGAGGACGAACCGGAGGAAGCCGAGGAGACGCCCGACGAGGACGTCGAGACGGAACTGCAGCCCCGCGGGCTGGCCGAGAAGACCCCCGAGTTGAGCGACAACGAGGAGCGGCTTCTCAAACAGCGCCAGCGCGTCGGCAAACCGCAGTTCAATCGGCAGGACTACCACAAGAAAAAGCGAACCCCGACCTCCTGGCGCAAGCCCCGCGGTGGGCTCTCGAAGCAGCGCCGCGGCATCAAGGGCAAGGGCCCGAAAGTCGAGGCCGGCTACCGAACGCCGAAGGCGGTGCGCGGCAAGCACCCCAGCGGCTTCGAGGAGGTTCGCGTCGAGAACGTCGACGACCTCGACGGTATCGACGGGGACACGGAGGCCGCCCGAATCGGCTCGACCGTCGGCGCTCGCAAGCGCGAGCGCATCGAAGAGGTCGCCGAGGAGGAAGGCATCCGCGTGCTCAACCCGACCTACGTCGAAGTGGAGGTAGAGGAATGACTGACCTGAAAGCACAGAAGCGACTGGCAGCGGACGTGCTCGGCGTCGGGAAGAACCGCGTCAAGTTCGACCCCGACGCACAGGGCGAAATCGCCGACGCCATCACGCGCGACGACATCCGAGAGCTCGTCGACAGCGGCGTCATCTCCGCGACCGAGGCCAAGGGCAACTCCCGCGGCAAGGCTCGCGAACGGGCGAAGAAGCGCTCCTACGGCCACCAGAAGGGACACGGCTCCCGGAAGGGGAAGGCCGGAGCACGACAGAACGAGAAGGAGGATTGGACGAGCCGCATCCGCGCACAGCGTCGCGAACTCCGCGAACTGCGCGATGACGGCGAAATCGACCGCTCGCAGTACCGCGAGCTGTACGACCAAGCCAGCGGTGGCGAGTTCGACAGCGTCGCGGACCTGCGACGGTACATCGACGACAACTACGGTGAAATCTGATGGCAACGGGACCACGATACAAGGTGCCGATGCGGCGTCGCCGCGAGGCCCGAACGAACTACCACCAGAGGTTGCGCCTGCTGAAATCCGGCAAGCCACGCCTCGTTGCTCGCAAGAGCAACAACCAAACCAGGGCGCAGCTGATCGTGACCGGCACGAACGGTGACGAAACGCTTGCGAGCGCTTCCTCGGCCGACCTCGAAGAGTTCGGCTGGGAAGCGCCGACGGGCAACCTGCCCGCGGCGTATCTGACCGGCCTGCTGGCCGGCAAGCGCGCCGTCGAGGCCGGCCTCGAAGAGGCAGTTCTCGACATTGGGCTCAACACGGCGACCCCCGGCAACAAGGCGTTCGCAGTACAGGAAGGTGCAATCGACGCAGGTCTGGAGATTCCGCACAACGACGAGGTGTTCGCTGACTGGCAGCGCACCCGCGGAACCCACATCGCCGAGTACGCTGAACAAGAGGACGGCCTCTACAGCGGCGACTTCGATGCGACGGAGCTTCCGGACCACTTCGACGAGGTGCGAGAGCGCCTGGAGGATGAACTATGAGTAACGGATGGGAGCCGCGGACGCGGCTCGGACGCAAGGTAGCAGAGGACGAGATTACCTCGATGCGTGACGCCCTGCAGTCGGGGCTTCCGCTGAAGGAACCGGAAATCGTCGACCAGCTCCTCCCCGGACTGGACGACGAGGTCCTGGACATCAACATGGTCCAGCGGATGACCGACTCCGGTCGACGCGTGAAGTTCCGCTGTGTCGTCGTCGTGGGCAACCGCGACGGCTTCGTCGGCTACGCGCAGGGTCGAGACGACCAGGTCGGTGGTGCGATTCAGAAGGCCATCAACGTGGCCAAACTGAACATCATCGACGTTTCGCGTGGCTGTGGGTCCTGGGAGTGTGGCTGCGGCCGCCCCCACACCGTCGCGCTGCGGACGACCGGCAAGGCCGGCTCCGTCGAGGTCGAACTACAGCCCGCCCCGCGTGGGCTGGGACTGGCGGGCGGAGAGACCGTCCGGCACGTCCTCGAACTCGCGGGCATCGAGGACATCTGGACGCGCTCCAGCGGGAACACCCGAACGACGGTCAACTTCGCGAAGGCGACGTTCAACGCCCTTCGTGCGACCGCGGAGGCCCGCGTTCCCGAGCGAACCCTCGAAAAGCGTGAGGTGGTCGAATGAGGGCCATCGTCCAGCTGCGCGGTGAGGTCAACCAAAGCGAGAGCGTCCGGGACACCCTCGGCATGCTTAACCTCCACCGCGTCAACCACGCCACGTTCGTCCCCGAGACGGACGCCTACCGCGGCATGGTGACGAAGGTCAACGACTGGGTCGCCCACGGCGAACCCACCGAGGACATCGTCGCACTGCTCGTCAGTAACCGTGCCGAGCCCGCCGAGGGCGCGGCCGACATCGACGACGAGTGGGTCGCCGAGAACACCGACTACGACGACGTCGACGCCCTCGCGTCGGCGCTGGTCGACGAGGAGACGACGCTCCAAGAACAGGGGCTCTCGCCGACGCTTCGTCTGCATCCGCCGCGTGGCGGCCACGACGGCGTCAAGCACCCGACGACCGAGGGCGGCCAACTCGGCCCCCACTCGACGGAAGACATCGACGCACTGCTGGAGGCGATGCGATAATGACATCCAAGAAACGACGACAGCGCGGCTCTCGCACCCACGGCGGCGGTACCCACAAGAACCGCCGCGGCGCCGGCCACCGAGGCGGGCGCGGTCGTGCGGGCCGTGACAAACACGAGTTCCACAACTACGAACCGCTCGGCAAATCCGGCTTCAAGCGACCCCAGAAGACCGACCGGACGGTCGAGACCGTCAACCTCCGTGAACTCGACGAGGACATCGCGATTCTCGTCGAGGACGGCGTCGCCGAGGAGTCCGGCGACGGCTACGCTATCGACGCCCGGGACCTCGTCGAGGACGGCCACGAGGCCGACTCGGTGAAGGTGCTGGGCGCCGGTCGCGTCCACAACACTTTGGAGGTCACCGCCGACGACTTCTCCGACAGCGCCGAGGAAGCGCTCTCGGAGGCCGGCGGCGAAGCGGTCCTCTCGGAGCGCGGTGAAGCCGCCGAGGAGGCCGACAAAGATACAACCGACGAGGACAACGAGGAAGCGTAATGAGCTGGAAGGAGGTCGCCGAACCGGTACTCACGCGCCTGCCCGCAGTGAAGCGACCGACGGGACACGTCCCGTTCCGTCGGAAGCTCGGCTGGACCGCGGGCGTGCTCGTGTTGTACTTCTTCCTGACGAACGTGGCCATCTACGGCCTCGGGCAGAGCTCGGACATCTTCGGGCAGTTCCGAACCATCCTCGCGGGCGCACAGGGGTCGCTACTGCAGGTCGGTATCGGTCCCATCGTCACCGCGTCCATCGTGCTGCAGTTGCTCGGTGGCGCCGACCTCCTCGGACTGGACACCGAGGAGAACCCCCGCGACCAGGCCATCTATCAGGGGCTCCAGAAGCTGCTCGTCGTCGTGATGACGGCGCTGACGGCGTTGCCGATGGTGTTCGCCGGCTTCCTGCAGCCGAGTCCGCAAGTCGCAGCCGGATTGCCGTTCGGGACGACGGGACTGGCGTGGCTGATGTTCGCCCAAATCTTCGTCGGCGGCCTCCTCATCCTCTATATGGACGAGATTATCTCGAAATGGGGGGTCGGCTCCGGTATCGGCCTGTTCATCATCGCCGGGGTGAGCCAGCGACTCATCGGTGGCTTCATCGCCTGGAGCGGCCTGGGTGCCGGCTACGTCGGGTTCTTCCCGCGGTGGGTCGGCATCCTCACCGGCGACATCGAGGTCGGTTCACCGCTGACCCAGTCGGGGCTGTTCGACTTGTTCCTCGGTCCCGGTGAGTTGCTCGGACTCATCACGACGCTGTTCATCTTCGGCGTGGTCGTCTACGCCGAATCCGTCCGCGTCGAGATTCCACTGAGCCACTCCCGCGTGAAGGGTGCTCGTGGTCGCTTCCCCGTGAAGCTCATCTACGCGAGCGTCCTGCCGATGATTCTCGTCCGCGCTCTGCAGGCGAACGTCCAGTTCCTCGGCCGCATCCTCAACGCCCAGTGGACTGGGATGCCGGCGTGGCTCGGTGACTACACCCAGCCACAGGCCGGTGGGTTCGCCGAACCAATCGGCGGGCTGTTCTACTACGTCGCGCCGATTTACACGCCGGAAGACTGGATGTGGTGGCTTGGTGAGACCACCGCCGCGCCGTGGCAAATCATGCTCCGTGTCGGTATCGACCTCACGTTCATGATTTTCGGTGGCGCCATCTTCGCCATCTTCTGGGTCGAAACGACGGGCATGGGCCCCAACGCGACGGCCAAGCAGATTCAGAACTCCGGGATGCAGATTCCCGGGTTCCGACAGTCGCCCGGCGTCACCGAGAAGGTCCTCGAGCGATACATCCCCCAGGTCACCGTCATCGGCGGTGCCCTCGTGGGACTGCTCGCGGTCATGGCGAATATGCTCGGCACCATCGGACAGGTCTCCGGTACGGGTCTGCTGCTTACGGTGTCTATCACGTACAAACTGTACGAGGAGATAGCCGAAGAGCAGATGATGGAGATGCATCCGATGATGCGGGAGATGTTCGGCTAACGCGTCGAGACATCCCGAAACACCACTTCCTATCTTTTTGAGCGACTAGCCGCGGCTTCAGGGTGCTTCGGCGTGAGTAGTGCGCTGGTCGAGTAGCCACGGAACCACTTCCCGTGGCGGTCGACTCTTCCCACCGACTTTTTGGACGGTTCCCGTCAGATGTGTTGTATGCCCTCCGAGTCGATACTGCGAGAGCGAGTGTTCACCCAGCGGAACGTCACCATCGCCGTTGCGGTCCTCTTGGCGTTACCGGCGGCGTACCTCTTTCATGACCGCTTCGGGGCCGATGCCGGGGACTTCCTGTTGTTGTTCACCGTCGGGGTCGGCGTTCCGACCGCTTACGACGGGTTCTGGGAGCCCTACGACCGGACGTGGAAGGCGGTCGCGTGGGTCGTCGTTGCGTCGCTGCTGGCCGTCGTCGTGTTCGTTGGCAGCTATCTCATCGCTGTCGAAGGGCTATCGCTGTCGCCGTTCCTCGGGAGCGTCGCCGCGTTCGTCGTCGCCTATCCGGGGATCCTCACATTTCTTGCGGTCCGCCGACGCGCCCGGGGGGACTTCACGGGATAGTAACCGACTTACCGTCGGCCCGTGTGGACGGCGGTATGCACGTCGTCATCATCGGTGCTGGGGAAGTCGGCACCTCCATCGCAGGGAGTCTCGCCCAATCCCACGACGTCGTCGTTATCGACATCGACTCCGAACGGGCCGACCAACTCAAGTACGAACTCGACGTGATGACGCTTGCGGGTGACGGCACCGCCTCGTCGACGCTCGAACAGGCCGGTATCGAGGAGGCGGACATGCTCATCGCCAGCACCGACGACGACAGGACGAACCTCGTCGCCTGTGAGACGGCGAAGACGCTCGCGAGTCCGTTCACCATCGCCCGAGTCAAGAGCGTCGAGTACCTCCGGACCTGGGAAATCACCGAGAAGGCATTCGGCGTCGACTTCATGGTGTGTTCGGACCTCTTGAGCGCCGAGAACATCGTCCGTATCGTCGGGCTTCCGGCCGCAATCGACGTCGACCCCTTCGCCGGTGGCTGCGTCCAGATGGCGGAGTTCGAGGTGATGGAGGACAGTCCCGTCGCGGGACAGACCGTCGCCGAGGCCGACCGCTTCGAGTCGCTGACGTTCGCGGGCGTGTTCCGGGACGGAGATCTGATACTCCCGCGTGGGGATACGCTCATCGAGGCCGGCGACCGGACGGTCGTCATCGGGAGTCCCGAGAGCGTCCAGGCCTTTGCGACGGACATCGCCCCGGAGACGACGCCGGGGGCGGCCGACGAAATCGTCATCATCGGTGGGTCGGAAATCGGCTATCACACCGCCCGACTGCTCGAAAGCCGTGGGCTGAAACCACGACTCATCGAACAGGACCCCGAGCGTGCACGCCAACTCGCCGAGGAGTTGCCGAACACGCTCGTGATGGAACACGACGCCACCGACACGGAGTTCCTCGCCCGCGAACACGTCGACGAGGCCGACATCGTCGTCGCCGCCCTCGATAGCGACGAGAAGAACCTGCTCGTCTCCGTGTTGGCGAAACGAATCGGTACCGACCGTGTCGTCGCCGTCGTCGACAACGGGGAGTACGTCATGCTGTTCGAGGAAATCGGCATCGATATCGCCATCAATCCCCGGCAGGTCACTGCCGAGGAGATAACCCGCTTCACCCACGAGGGCGTCGCCGAAAACGTCGCGGTACTGGAAAACGACCAAGCGGAGGTTCTGGAGTTGGAGCTAACCGACAGCAGCGACCTCGTCGGCCGGCCGATACAGGATATCGTCGCGGACATCGACGCCGACTTGGTCATCGGTGCGGTGACGCGCAACCGCGAACTCGTCACGCCCCGGGGCGATACGGTGCTGGAGTCCGGCGACCACATCATCGTCTTCGTCGAATCGTCGTTCATCGGCGAACTCACGTCGATGGTGTGAAATGGGCGTCATCCGAGTCGATTGGCGGGCTAGTCTCGATTTGACTGGCCGGATACTGCTGTATCTCGCCGGGCCGCTGTGTTTCCCGCTTCTCGTCGCCATCTACTACGGTGAGTCGACGGTGCCGTTCCTGTCGGCCATCGCCGTAACCGTCGTCCTCGGCGGTTCGTTGCGGGGGCTGCCGGGGGAACCCGGTGAACTCGGCCCGCGGGAGGCGTTTCTCGCCGTCGCACTGATTTGGTTTCTCGTCGCGGCGGTCGGGGCCGTCCCGTTTTTCGTCGCCGGCGTCGGCATCATCGCCCATCCGGTCGACGCCATGTTCGAGTCGATGAGCGGGCTGACGACCACGGGGGCGACGGTCCTGCGTGATTTCTCGATTCACTCGCGGTCGATACTCATGTGGCGACAGGTGCTGCAGTGGCTCGGCGGCCTCGGCATTCTCGTCCTCGCGACGGCGATACTGTCGGAACTCGGCGTCGGTGGTGCCCAACTGATGGAGACCGAAACCCAGACCCGGAACGTCAGCAAACTCACGCCGCGCATCGCCGCGACGGCACAGCTCATCTGGGGGCTGTACATCGGCCTGACGCTTCTGGCCGTCGCCGTCTACTACGGCCTCCACCTGCTGAACCTCGCGCCGAATATGGGTTTCTACAACGCGGTCGCCCACGCGCTCACCTCTGTGTCGACGGCGGGGTTCTCGCCGGAACCCGACAGCATCGGCGCGTTCTCGCCGGTCGTACAGTGGGCCGTCATCCCGTTCATGCTCGTCGGCTCGACGAGTTTCGTGCTACTGTACTTCGCCATCAACGGCGACCCGATGCGCTTGCTCAAAAACGAGGAGTTTCATTTCTATCTCGGCGTCGTCGCGACCGGAAGCGTCCTCGTCGCTGCGGCGCTGGCCACCGACCCGACGGTGACCTTCGGAACTGAGGCGACGGTCCGTCATGCAGTGTTCAACGTCGCCTCCATCGTGACGACGACGGGCTATGCGAGTGCGGACTTCGAGTTGTGGTCACCGGCCGCCAAACACGTCCTCTTTCTGTGTATGTTCGTCGGTGGGATGGTCGGCTCGACGACGTGCTCCATCAAATCGCTTCGGTGGCTCGTCGCGCTGAAGGCGTTCAAGCGCAACCTCTTCACCAGCATCCACCCCGAGGCGGTTCGTCCGGTTCGGGTCTCGGGCAACCCCGTCGAGGAGGAGACGATTCGGGACATCTACGCGTACCTGCTCTTGAGCCTCGTCATCTTCACCCTCCTTACGGTGTTCATCGTCGTCGACGGCACGCGGGCACCGGTCGAAGTCACGGAGTTCGAGGCCCTCGGCGCGGCGGCATCGACGTTCCTCAACATCGGCCCGGCGTTCGGCGACGCCGGGCCATACGGCACTTACGCGACGTTTCCGCGGTCGACGCGGGCGGTGATGATTGCCTTGATGTGGATTGGCCGCATCGAAATCATCCCCGTCTTGGTGCTGTTCACGAAAGCGTTTTGGACCTCCTGAGAAACGAATCCGCCTCTTTATTACATCGGCGGTGAGACGGGACGCGTAATGGAGGTCGTCGTCCAGTGAGGTTTCGAGTTCGTTGGCGGACGAGTTTTAGCCTTGTTGGGACCGTCGTCAAGTATCTCGCAGTGGCGATGCTCATTCCGCTCGCCGTAGCTGTAATTTACGGTGACGATATCTGGGTCTTCGCCGCCTCGATTGCCATTACGGTGTCCGTCGGTCTCGCGCTCGAACGACTCGACAGGGACCCCGAGGTGGACGCCCCCGAGGCACTCGCCCTCGTTACGTTTTCTTGGCTGGCCGTCGCGGCTATCGGCGCAGTTCCGTACTTACTCGCCGGCTACGGCACCTCATCCACGCTGGCTATGCCGGTGAACGCGCTGTTCGAATCGATGTCCGGATTCACGACGACAGGGGCGACGGTCATGGGTGAGATAAGCTTCGAGCAACATTCCCACGCGTTGCTGATGTGGCGACAACTCACGCAGTGGCTGGGTGGGATGGGTATCATCGTTCTGATGATTGCCATCCTTCCGGAGTTGGCTGTCAACGGAGCGCAACTGATGCAATCGGAGGCGCCCGGTCCGGAGCTACAGAAACTAACGCCCCGAATCGCGGAAACCGCGCGCGCACTCTGGTTGGTGTATCTCGGATTCACCGTCGTCTACGTGCTGTTGCTCTACGGGTTGCATCTGGCCAATCTGGCCCCGAATATGACGTTTTACAACGCCGTCGCACACGGCTTTACGACGCTTCCGACGGGTGGGTTCTCACCGGAGGCCGACAGCATCGCGGCGTTTTCCGCGGCAGTTCAGTGGGTCGTTATCCCCTTCATGTTCGTCGCGGGTGTCAACTTCGCGCTGTTCTGGCACGTTCTCAAAGGTGAAATCGACGAACTGACCGGAAATCCCGAGTTCAGGTGGTATGCCGGAAGTATCGCCGCGGTGACGGCCGTATTGACGGCACTGTTGTTCTCCGGAACTGCACCGGTTCTGGACCTCGGTGGGGCGACGGAGGGTGTCGCCGAGAACTCGCTCCGGCAAGCGACGTTCCAGGTCGTCTCGTTGCTGAACTCGACCGGATACGCGACGAGCGACTTCGCTCAGTGGGATAGCAACGCACAGATGGTGCTCCTGTTCGCTATGTTCATCGGTGGGTCTGCTGGCTCGACTGGTGGTGGCGTCAAAGTCGTTCGGTGGCTCATCGTCGTCAAATCGATTCGGCGAGAACTGTACAAAACGGCCCGGCCGAGCATCGTTGAGCCGATTCGTCTCGGAGGCAACGTCGTCGACGAAGACGCCGTTCGAGGCGTGATGTCGTTTACACTCCTGTATCTCCTCCTGTTCGGAGTCGCGACAGTGGTCATCTCGTTGGACGCACACAGAATCGGATACGACATCACGACACTGGAGGCGCTCAGTGCGTCCATCGCGACGCTCGGAAACATCGGTCCGGGGTTCGGCTCACTCGGCCCGTTCGGCAGTTATATCAAATTTCCGCGGTCGTCGAGGCTTCTGATGGTGGTTCTGATGTGGGTCGGACGTCTCGAAATCGTCCCCGTGTTGGCGCTGTTCATCGGCATCACACGCGAGTGAGCGATTCAGGGGCGCAGGCCGTAGATGAGTGCTCGTCCGAACACCAACACCGGGATGATTTCGAGGCGGCCAATCCACATGTTGAGAACGAACATCGCTTCTGCAAGCGGGTGCATCGACGGGCCGACGATACCCGTCGACAACCCGACGTTCCCCTGTGCGCTTGCTACCTCGAAGAGCGCATCGGCGTAACTGAAATCGGGGCCCGCGAGGTTGACGAGAACGATACTCGACGCCGCCAGGAGCGATATCCAGAGGACACCGACGATGGCGGCTTCGCTGAACTCTCGGTCCATCTGCTGGCGCGTGAGCGTTCGGTCTCCCACGTTCGCCGTCGCAACCGCAGTCGAGGGGAGAAACACCCGAGAGAACTGCCATTTGATGCCCTTCGCGATGACGTACGCGCGAATAATCTTGATGCCGCCGACGGTCGACCCCGCCGCTCCGCCGACGACCATCGCTCCCGAAACGATGAGTTTTCCGCCGTCGCTCCAGTTGGCGATTGGCGAGGACTGGAACCCGGTACAGGTCAGCGCGCTGACGAACTGGAACGTTCCGTCCCGAACGGCGTCGGCCTCCGCCGTCGTTACGTGCTGGGCGAGTATCTCGGGGACTGGCACCGCGTTCCCGAGTACGCCCGTCTCACCGACGAACAAGAGGTTCTGAAACGACAGTGCGACCACACCGACGCCCAGCAGGACGAACAGCCATCGGGTCTGGATGTCTGAAACCAATCCTCCGAGGTCACGGTTTGAGAGAACGGCAAAATGAATCGGGAACGCGATGGCACCGAGGGTCATCACCGGGAGGAGAACGGCTTCGACGAGCGGTGAGTTGTACGTCCCGATGGAGTTGTCGGTGACGCTGAACCCTCCCGTCGCGAGTCCTGTCATCGCATGATTTAGGGCCTGCCAACCCACCTCGAACAGCGGCAGGGAACGCCCGTAGTCGCTCATTCGAAGCGCAACGAAGAGGACGATGATGGAAACGATGGTGTACGCGAAGAAGATCTTCCAGACGGTTCGGACCGTCGAGACGACGCTCGGGTGAATCTTCCGCTCTCGGGTTTCGCTCTGATACAGCGTGTAACTCCCGCTTCCCGGACGCGCGAGGATGGCGACCGTGAGAACGATGACCCCGACACCGCCGACCCACTGGATGACGGTGCGCCACCATTGAATCGCACGGGGAAGGGTCGGTTCGTGGACGGCCATCGTGAGGCCGCTCCCCGTCCACCCACTCATCGATTCGAAGAGGGCGTGTAGCGGATGCCGGAAGTGCCGAAGACTCGACGCCTCGAACCCGGCTGCGTTTGCGGTCGCCGCTGCGACGGCCGGTGGGGTGAAGTGTGCGGTCAACAGGAACGGCAACGCGCCGAGAACCGCCGTACAGAACCAACCGGCAGCCGCGATTACCATCCCGTGTTTCATCAGGGGGGCTGGCGCGTCGAGGAACCGCCACCGTGCGAGCCCGCCGATGCCGGCTGTCAAACCACCGGAGACGAGAAACGCCAGCGCGGCGTACCACTCTCGGAAGGCGATAGCGACACCGAGGCTGACCGTCATCACGAGGGCCTCTATCAGCAGCAGCGACCCGATGTCACGCGCAATCGTCGCGAGGTCCTGCGTTCGTGTCCGCTCCATTATGAGACGAATACGTCGAGGACAGATTCGGTAATCCCCGTCCCGGAGTACGCCGTCACCATATCTCCCCTCTCGATTCGGGTGTTTCCTCGGGGTGTAATCGGCCGTTCGTTATCGTCCCGTTCGATGGCGACGATGAGCATTTCATCCCCCAGTAATCCTTCCTCGGCCGCCTCCGAAATCGTCAGCCCGACTATTGGGGCGCCTTCTTCGACAGCGACTTCGAACACTTCGGCCTCCTCGCCGATGTGCATGTAGTCGACGACGGAGGGCCGGCGAACGGCTCGATAGAGGTACTCGGCGATGAGCCGCTGGGGGTTCTGCATCGTGTTCACGCCGATTTGTCGGAAGATGTTCATGTGTTTGGGGTTGTGGACCACGGAGACGATTTGCGGTACGTCGAACTCCTGGGAGAGGAGACACACCATGATGTTCGTCGCGTCCTGGTCGGTCGTCGAAATGACTGCATCCGCTCTGTCGAGTCCGGCGTCGGCGAGCGTCTCCTTGACTGTCGCATCGGCGTTGAGAACGAGGCAGTCGAACTGGCTGGCGGCACGCTCGGCACGCTCGTCGTCGTTCTCGATGACGACGACTTCGTTTCCACCCGATGTCGCGATTTCGATGAGTGGGATTCCGATATCACCTGCCCCGACGATGACGACGTACATTCGTCGTCGGGTTCGCTGGGTACTCACGAAAAGGTACCGTTACGGCCGCCGGATTTCGAGTTCGTACCCCTCGTCGGCGCCGTAGAGGTCTCGAAACAGCGATTCGACGAAGTCGGCGGCGTGTTTCGGGTCGGTGACCGCCGAGAGATAGACGACCTCGTCGTCGGCCTTTCGGGTGTCGGGCTGTTTGACTTTGAACACGTGGTACGCCGACAGCAGCGCTTCGAGGCGGTCGCGCTCGTCGGCGTCGAGTTCCAACCGGAGCCGCCGGTCGTCGTACTCGAGGCGGCGGTCGACAGCCTCGAACACGACGGGGTCGCCTCCTTCCCGTCGATGGGCGACGATGGCCTCGACGACCAGTCGGCGCCTGTCGACGGGCGTCGTCGCTTGGGGTGACATACAGGACCGTTGGCGTGCCGAGGTATGAAGGCGACGCTCGGCGCGTTCGTCACCGTTTTCTACCCGTGCTTCGTGGGTGGGGTGTGTCGCTGTACGAACGCCCTGCGGACCTCGACGACCGCACTCGCTCGCGTCTCGACGACGTACTGATGTCCGGGGAGGCGTTCGTCGTCGGAGCGCGGGCGACAGACGGATTGCTCTCGCGGTGGTGTACTCGCGTCGTCGTGACGACCGACCGGGTCCTGGAGATACGGCACGTCGGCCTCGATTGGTCGCTCGAAGGGTACAGACGAGAACGGATTCACGACGCCCGAGCGACCGGTGACGGCACTCGACTCCGGTTCGATGCCGGTCTCGACGAAATCGAGTATGATTTCGATGACGCGGCCACGGTCGACCGCTTTCTCACGGAACTGGCCTGAGGACGCTGCTCCGTCAGCAGACGAGGACGGTCGCGTACGCCCGACCGTCGGCGGTGGCCACGCCGACGCCGAGGTAATCCGCACCATCGGCGTACAGGGACCGTCGGGCGTGGTCGTCGCTCATCAGGCCGTCGGCGATTCGCCGCCCCACCTCCGGCTCGGAGTCCTCTCCGATGTCGACGCTGTACAACCCTTCGAGCTGCCGCCCCGAGAGGAGCGTTCCGCTGTTTTCGACCCTACAGGAGTCGAGACCGACCGCTTCGAGTCGCGCGCGGGTGCCGATTCCGCCCGCCTCGTGGCTCACCGTCCGCTCGGCGGCCATCCGCTCGCTGTGGACCGACGCCGCCTGCTCGAGTTTCGACGGAATCGTGCCGGTCGTCGACAGCGACGCGTCGTAGTAGCTCTGTGGCGTCGGCCCCGCGTTCGCGTAGTAGTTCCGATACAGTGCCAACTCCCGTTGTATCGCCCGGACCACTGCGGCGGTGTCGACATCGCGGGGCGGCTGTGGCGTGGCGGTCGGTGTGGCAGTGGGTGTCTCCGTCGGCGCCTCGGTCGGCGTGGCGGTCGGCGTCGCCGTCGTTGTGGGCGTCGGGTTGGTCGGCGTCCCGTCAGCGGTACCGACGTTTCCGTCTCTCGGCGTCGACTCGCCGGGGTCACCCATCGTCGGTGACTCACCGAGTCCGGGAACCGACCCCGGCGCACCGACGGCGAACAACACGATACCCCCCACGAGTGCCACTACGAGCAATGCCAGTTTGTTTCTCCGTCCCATTGTGTCGAGCCACGTCCGGAGTCGGCGGCGGCCCCCCCTCCGTCGAACCTTACGGCGTGTTGTTATGATAGTCGCTTAAATATTTGGTTCGCCTCCGGTGGTAAACCGGTGGATACGGCCGGTTCGGTGGTCGTCCCTACCACATGTTTCTTATAGTCCGCGAATGAATGACACGAAAATGACTAGAAGTCGTCGCTCCGTGTTGGCCGCGGTCGGAGCGCTGGGGTCGGGATTGCTTGCGGGGTGTCAGACGGGACGGTTCGGGAACGATGCCGACTCGCCGCGACGTACGGACTCGACGCCGACGGGATCGAGGGCGACTGCGACGCCCGAACCGACCGATTCGGCGACGCCGACGGAGGCGGCGAGTCGCTCGACCGACGCGGCCGAAACGCGCGCCCAGTCCGTCGAACGCGCCGAACGTATCTACGAGAAATTCGTCCTGCCGGCCGGCGAGCGCAAGACGTGGAGCCTCTCCTTCGACTCGCCGGTCACCGTCAGTATCGACCTCATCGTTCGCTCCGGGCCGCCCATCGACGTCATCCTCTTCGACGACGAGCGGGAGTACCGGGCGTATCTCCGAAACGACCGCGCCCGCTACGTCGATTCGGGCAGCGCCTTCTACGTGTTGAACCTCAACGACCTCACGACCGACCTCTCACGCGGCGACTACTGGATCGCACTAGACAACTTCTCGTGGCGTGAAGGCGACGACTTCCAGCGGGCCTTTCCGTCGATTCCCCAGCAGGACTCCGACGAGTCCGGAACGATGCGCGTCCAGTTCGGTCTCACTGCAGAGACCTGAGCGGAGCCGGCGCCGAGACGATTCAGACAAGCCTTTTACTGGAGGGGTAAAACTGCCGGTATGAGCCAGCCGAAGATTCTGCTGCTCGGGGCGCCGGGGGCCGGTAAGGGAACGCAGTCGAAAAACATCGCCGAGACTTACGACGTCGACCACGTCACCACCGGCGATGCGCTCCGCGCCAACAAGGACATGGAGACCGAACACGGGACGCCGCGGTCGTTCATGGAGGCGGGCGAACTCGTTCCGGACCCCGTGGTCAACGAAATCGTCCAAGCGGCGCTGGATGACGCTGACGGATTCGTCCTCGACGGCTACCCGCGAAACCTCTCGCAGGCGGAGTACCTCGACGACATCACCGACCTCGATTTGGTCGCTCTACTGGATGTCGACCGCGAGGAACTCGTCGACCGACTCACCGGTCGACGCGTCTGTTCGGAGTGTGGCGCGAACTACCACGTCGAATTCAGCCCGCCCGAAGAGGAGGGCGTCTGCGACGAGTGCGGCGGCGAACTCATCCAACGCGACGACGACAACGAAGAGACGGTCAAGGAGCGCCTCAACGTCTTCGAGGAGAACACCCAGCCAGTTATCGACTACTACGACGACGAGGGCGAACTCGTCCGCATCGACGGCGAGGGCACGCCCGACGAAGTGTGGGCTGACCTGCAGGCAGCCATCGAAGACGCGGTCTGAACGGCGGAAAACATCTTTTCGCGGTCCGTCCGCTCGCCGAGTCGAGTGCGTCGCCAAGGTAAAAGGTTGATTACCCGCCCTTGACTAGGGAGGGTAATGGCACGCACGGCATCGAAAGTACAGGAACTCGTCCGGGAGGACCCCGAGATGGAGTCCGCCATCGAGTACGTCCTCGAACGCGCCAACGAGGGGACGGTCTCGTGGGGGGATGTCTCAGACGAACTCACGAGCGGACAGTGGGGACGGCTCATCGAGAAGGGCGTCCTCGTCGATTCCGACGGCGAAGGGTTCGACCTCGAAAATCCCGACGCGGTGCGGGAGGCGTTAGAAGATGACGACCTCGAGATACCGGATGCCCCCGACGAGGGCTCTTCGTGGACGAAGTGGGACAAACTCGCCGCCGTCGGCTCGGTGTCAATGTTCGCCGGCTACACCTTCCAGTCCGTCCGAGACCCGCTTGCGAGTACGCTCGATATCCTCCTGGGGCCGCTGCTCGATATCCTCCCGTTCTTCGCGGTCGTGATGATTCTGTCGCTGTTTACGGGGCTATACTCGACGCTGTTGCAGGCGAACCTCATGGACATGGAACTGATGGGCGAGTACCAACAGCGGATGAAGGACATCCAGGACAAGCGCAAGGCGGCGAAAGAACGCGGCGACGACGAGGAACTCGAACGTATCCAAGACGAGCAGATGGAGGCGATGGCCGACAACATGGGCATGTTCAAAGAGCAGTTCCGACCGATGGTGTGGATTATGCTGCTTACCATCCCCGTGTTCCTGTGGATGTACTGGGCTATCGGCTTCCGCGGTGGGCCGGAACACTACGAACTCGCGACGATGGTGATGCCAATCGTCGGGCAGGTGGAGTGGACCCAAGGCTTCGTCGGGCCGATTCAGGCGTGGATCGTCTGGTACTTCGTCTGCTCGATGTGCTTCACGCAGGTCATCCGCAAGGCGCTGAACATCCAGACGACGCCGACGTAATCCGGTGGCAGCGCTGCGGTCTTCGACCGCCACGTTTTCTTCTCCGTTCACGGTCGAAAAGAAATGAGCGGTTCGCTCCCTACGATGTCGTGACGGTCGTCTCCGTGCGAACTAGTGTTCCTCGGTGGGTACCGCTCCCAACCTGGAAGTGTATCGTGTACTCGCCGGGTTCGTACTCCTCGCCTAACTGTTCTTCGAGGTCGAGAGTACCGCTGGTCGACCCGTCGCCGTAGTGGACGTGTCGGGCGTCGCTGGGAATCACCTCGCCGACCGCCACGGGGTCGGTATCGATGATAGCGTGGAGGTGGCCGGAGTTGGAGTTGACGCCGTTGCTCGACGGCTCGATGGTGTAGTCCTCGGCGGTGGCCTCCCAGTCGACGACGCTGCCGTCGACGGACGTAGAGACATCGAGCGTGGCAGTATCCTCGACGGTCACGTCAACACTGTCGGTCAGTCCCATCGCCGTGTGTTCTCCGTCGGCGACCTGTAGATGGAGGGTGTGTTCGCCGGGGCCGAGTTCGAGGACGCCGTCGGATTGCCCCGTTCCGTAGTGAATGTGTTGGTCGTCACTCGGAATCGTCTCACCGGGCGTGACCGGCTCGGTGTCGATCATGATGTGGTAGTGGCCGGCACCCTCGTTGACCTGTCCAGCCTCCTCGATGGTGACGCCGTCGGCCGACGCCGTCCACTGGAGGGACGGACTGTGTATCGTCGTGCCGTCCGACGGAACGTCGAAGGAGATAGCGGCATCGTCTCCGACTCCATTCATGTACTCGCCGTCGGGCGTCGGCGTTCCGGAATCATCGTTTGTAGAATCGTTCCCCTGATCCGTACACCCCGCAATGCTGGCTGCGGCAACCCCCGCGCCCAGACGGAGCATCGCTCGTCGACTGATTTCGTCGAACATACGACGTTCGGTGGCTTGACCAGATTGTAAAAAACCGTTCGGGGCCGCGGCAAATTTACTGGATGACGGCTGATTCCCACCCACGTGATGTGTTTTTGGTTACCACTGAGTGCGATCGAGGTGACGCAGCGAACGGGTCCAACTGACCTATCGGCGTGATTCGAGCCCGGCCCCGAAGAGTAACCTCTTTCAGTCACAGCGGCGGAGTACTGATATGTTGGTGACCATCTCCGGCCCCGCAGGCAGCGGGAAGAGTACGGCCGCTGCCTCCTTGGCCGAGGCACTCGGATACGAACACGTAAGCGGTGGTGACATCTTCCGGGAGTTGGCCGCCGAGCGTGGCCTCACGCCGCTGGAGTTGAACAAACTCGCCGAGGAAGACGACCAGATAGACCGCGACCTCGACCGTCGACAGCGGGAAATCGCCGAAGAGCGAGACGACGTGGTCCTCGAATCCCGACTGGCTGGCTGGATGGCCGGCGAACACGCAGACTTCCGGGTGTGGCTCGACGCGCCGCTGTCGATTCGCGCCGAACGCATCGCCGACCGCGAGGACAAATCCGTCGAACTCGCACGCAAGGAGACGAAGGAACGCGGTGACAGCGAAGCGCTCCGCTATCGGGAGTACTACAACATCGACATCGACGAACTCGGCATCTACGACCTCGCGCTCAACACCGCTCGCCTCTCGCCAGAGGGCGTCCTCAACGTCGTCCTCACGACGCTGGAGTCCTACGACGTCGAGAGCGACGAGGGGAAAGCACCCGTCGATAACGTCCGCTACGAGTTCTGAACATGGAGGAACGTGGGCCGCCCGACGACCGTGACCCGGCGACGCTGCTCGAGTTCGGCGTCATCAACCTCGACAAGCCACCGGGACCGTCGGCCCATCAGGTCGCCGCCTGGGTTCGGGATATGGCCGACGTTGGACAGGCGGCCCACGCGGGGACGCTCGACCCCAAAGTCACCGGTTGTCTCCCCATCCTGACCGGAACGGCCACGCGTGCCGCACAGGTGTTCGACGACAGTCGGAAGGGGTACGTCTCGGTGCTGGAACTGCACGCGGCGGCACCGAACGACCTCGAATCGACCCTCGATGAGTTCGAGGAGCCGCTGTACCAGAAGCCACCGCGGAAGTCCGCCGTCGCGCGGCGGCTTCGAGTCCGGACAATCCACCGTCTTGAGGCCCTCGAAGTCGACGACCGACGCGTCTTACTCGACGTGGAGTGCGAAAGCGGGACCTACATCCGAAAACTGTGTCACGACCTCGGCCTCGCATTGGGCACCGGCGCCCACATGGGGGACCTCAGACGGACGAAGACGGGCATCTTCAACGACCGGATGCTCGCAACGCTGCAGGATTTCGCCGACGGCCTCGCCTTCTGGCGCGAGAACGACGACGCCGAACTGCTACGGGAGGTCGTCCACCCGGCCGAGCGGGCGCTGGACGGAATCCCATCGCTGACCGTCGCCCCCTCCGCGGCACGCGAAATCGCAAACGGCGCGCCGGTGTTCGCACCCGGTATCATCGCCAGCGAGCTTGATGGAACCGAAACGGGTTCGCTAGTCGTCTGCTACACGCCCGATGGCGCGGCGGTGTGTCTCGGCCACCTCGTCGGCGATCCCGACGCCGACAGCGGCGAGGTGGTCGAACTGGAACGCGTCCTCGTGTAGCCCGCATCGAAACGAAGAGGTTAAAGGCCGGTGCGCCCTCCGTCGAAATGCAAGGGACCGTGGGGTAGTGGTATCCTCTGCGGATGGGGTCCGTTGGACCCGTGTTCGAATCACGGCGGTCCCACTTTCCAAACCGACACAGCATCCCTTAGCGATGCTCTCGGCATTTCTCAACCGATAACCGCCTCACCCCCGAGGGGGGTCCAGCAATGACCCGTTTCTGCCCCCATTGTGGCACCCGTCTGAAGCGGGGTACTACCACCGGCTCAGGCATCCCGAACGACTACTGTCCCAACTGCTCGGACGGGGGTGAACGATGATCTTCCAGTCTATAGACGGGGCTGTCCAGTTTACTCGAAAAGGAGCAGTAGGGAGAAGAATGCGAAATGGTGGTGGGGGATGCACCTCTCGCCTACCGTCCATCAGTTTCTACAGTAGATACTATAAAAAATATTTTTATTACTCAGACAAAATAACTGCCGCTTCGTCTATACTGTATACCGGCGGTATCGGTGGAGGTGATTCGGATGTCTGACTCCCCACAGCGCCGCATCACCAGCTACCCCACCATCGACGAGCACGAGCCCGCCGGGCACGAGGTCGTCCGCTTCGATCTCGACTGCGAGGACGGCTCACTCAAACGGAGTCGCACCGACAACCCGCTCGTCGCGCCCCTCGACGACGCCCACACCTATCTCGTCATCTACGATGACTCCGAGCACGACCACGAGGTCGTCCTCTCACGCTCCACAGATGGCTGGGAGGCCGACTGCTGGCAACTCGACGACGAGGGCGACCGCATCGGCCGCTGTCGCGGCTGGGCGTTCCACGACGGTCCCTGCGCCCATCTGTGGGCCGCACGGTCGCACGTCGCCCAACAGCGCCTCGAAGACGATGACGCCCGTCACGACCACCACGTCGAGCGAGCGATGGCCGACGGTGGTCATCACGCCGAGGAGGGCCGACGATGACCCGAGTCGCCCGATGCCGACGCCGACGCGACGCCAATATCGCGCACGCACCCGCCCGCGTGAGGCCGCCGTTCTCACCGCATAGGGGGGGCACGACTACGTATTGGTCAACCCGCCGCCGTCCCCGTAATCACCACGTAATCACGGACGTAATCATGCCAGTCGGTCTCATGGGGGGCCAGCGATGAGCAAACAAATCGAGTCGAACCCCTCCCGAGTATCGTTCGACCCCGGCGCCGTCGACATGGACAAGCTCGACGACATCGCCGAAGAGCGAGACCTCAGTCGGGCCGAACTCATCCGACAGACGCTGAAGGAGGTTGTCGACGCCCACGACGTTGGTGAAGAGCGAAACGCCGAACTCCACAAGCCTGAGCATCCCGAACTGCTGGCCGCCTTCGAGAAACTGCTCGACGCCAGTAACCACCCGAGAGGTGTCCGTCGCGTCGGTGTCGAGGAAGCCCGCGACAAACTCCACACGCAGCAGTGTGGGAAGTCCCAAGTTGTCGAGCGGCTTCTCAGTCCGCTCAACCAAGAGAGCTTCATCACCATCCGCAACGGGAAGATTACCGTCCACCGACAGACTGTCGACGAGGTCGAAGCAGCCCGTCAGCAGACCGAGCGGGAGATCGAGGAACAGGGATACGACGGCCCCATCCCCTCACAGTACGACATTCCCGAGGAGCAGAAGACGATTCGGAAGTATCAGTTGGGTCGGATGAACGTCCCGTTCGGCGCCGCCGCGTGGGCTACCTCGCAGGTCGTGTGGGACGACACTGACCGCGTCGCTACCGACGGAGGCCAGCGATGAGCGATACATCTACGGACAGCACAGCGGAGTCAGGGGGCGAGATGCTTCTCGCGGGGCCCCTCACTGTCGTCGGTCATCTGGTCAGAGTTAGGACGAGTGGTAATCGTCCATCCGCACTCAGGACAATCGATGTCGGCGGTGTCGCCGTGTTCTCGAACCGTCCAGTTGCCGTCGATGAGGCTTGCATGACCGCAATTAGGACAGTAAAGTGTCTTCTTTGGAACCGGAGAGTTTCCGAGAGAGTGGGTAGAGGGCAACGTGGCTCTAAATACGGTCTTCAGGCGGATAACCTCCGTGTTTCCCTGTTTTCAGAGGCCTCGATACCGAAGCCCTCGCAGGCAGGTGGTTCGGCATGAATGAGACATCCACACGCGAGAGAGAACAGTCAACTCTGGGAACGATGCCCTACGAACAGGAAGTCGATGAAGACCGAACCTTCGATGTTGAGTGCTCGTGTGGTGAAACAGCGCGCCTCTACTGTTACGCTGGACGCGACTGGCCGTGGAAACACGACATGGTGACTGGATTGGGCCATGTCGTCGAGTACCGCCGTGTCGACACGGAGGTCTCCGATGACTGACTCGTTCCACACGGGTGTCGGCCTCCTCGCGCTTTCCGGGGTTGCCATCGTGTTCTTCTCATTTCTGGGCCAACACGGCGTCTACACCGCTATCGCGATCATCACCTCGTGGTTCCTCGCACTTCCGTGGTTCGACAAGGGGTACGTCGTCGGAATCGGCCTCATCGGCCTCGCTGTGACGATGACCTTCCTACGGGACTACTTTCGCGGGCTGACTCTATGACGCTCGGTCGTCAGTGCGATTTCTGCTCCAGCTACTCGTCGCGAGCAGCCCGGTACTGCCAGTGGTGTGGACGCCAGATTCGGCCGCTCGAACCATTCGAGTCGCCGAACCAGCCATCCCACCGGCTGCTTCCATTCGATGAACTACAGGGGATGTTTCGAAGCCGACAGCGGGAGACTACCATCGAGGACATCAAGCGTCAGTCTGAGTTCCACATTCGGAGAAAGCGAGCAGATGCGCTCGAACGCATTCTCGAAGAGCGTCGTGGGGCGAAGAACCAACACCCCTACCAGCGAGGCATCGACCAATGACGCTCACGCTTCACGATGTCGTCTACTCGGTCGGGCTCGGTGTGTTCACCATCGCGCTCATCTGGAGTTGGGCGATGGTCGGCGCCGCCGTCGGGCTCCACGACAACCCGCCCGTTGAGGATGGCCTCGACACCAGCGCCGCGGGCGTCTACCTCTCGACCGGCATCGGCGGCTCGATGGAACCGACGTTGTCACCAGGCGACCGAGCGCTCTGTCTCAGTTGGGCTGACTACCAGGAAGGCGACATCGTCGTCATCGACGGCGAGGCCACAGGCAGCAGTCACGATGTGCGGCACCGCGTCGTCGAGATCGAGGGTGACCGCGTCGTCACGAAAGGCGACGCCAACGACTACCGTGACGAGCCCGTCGACAGTTCAGAAATCGTCTGTACCGTCGTCTGGCACGAATAGCCCAGCTTCAGCCTTCAAACTCCGCGCTTCTCTCGATTTTTCCTGTTTCTTCCGCACCTACCGGGGTCGGTCGGGGTCGGACCACAAGAAATCGGCCACATATGCGCCCGTTAGATATAGATATATGCGCAGGTTGGGGGGCCTGTTGGGGTTGTGGCGAAGGGATTCCAGCGCCGTCAGTCGATTTTCTCTAATCCTTTCGCAACGGCCTCTGGTGGGTCATCCGGCATCGCCACAACATCTCGATGCTCGCCGCGCAGCCACTCGCGCCAGCGTGAGCCAACCCAGCCGCGCCCGTGCTCGACTAATTCGGCCGCCTGCGGGTGCGTATCCCCGCGCATCTTCGCGCGGAGGACCGTCTCGATGTCCTTGCGTTTCTCAACTGCCTCGACATCTTCGTCGTCGCCGTCGTCATCGTCGTCGAGTCCTTCCCACGACCAGCCCGACTCCTCGTAGGTGTCGTACTCGAATTTCGCGTCGGTGAGGCCCTTCATTTCAAACAGTTTGTCTCGCGGGCCGTTGTTCGACATCCGCTGGTAGACGACCGCTCGACCCTTGTCACGGCGAGAGGGCTTCTCGATGACCAGCGAGAGGAGTTCGCGGAGTTCGGGGTGGAGTCCCTTGTTCGTCTGGCCGACGAAGAGGATGTCTCCCTGTTGTTTTCGGATGAGCTTGATTTTCTTCGCGAGGTCAGCCGCTTTCTGTGCGTCGCCGCCGCGGCCGGTGAGATGGTTGTCGGCTTCGTCGAGCACCATGATGACCCGGCCGCTCGTCGATTCGAGCACGTCGACCAACTCGCCGTAGGTGGTGACGTAGTGATCGGCACCGGCCCACTCCTCGATGTTCGTGGCGATTTCGGCGCCGTTGAAGACGGCGTGCGTATGGGCGATATTGATTGCCAGCGCCGTCTTCCCAGTTCCCGGTGAGCCTTTGATGAGTCCGATGTAGGCTTCGTAGCTCATCTCCTCCATCAGCCGCGAGAGGCCGACCTGCCGGCCTTCGGAGTGGTCGACCATGCCGACGGCGAACTGCATCTGGGAGACGTTGCCCTCCGAAACCGCCTCGGTGGCCGTGTCGGTCGCTGCCGAGGAGACCGCCATCTTGTAATAGCGCGTGTCCTCGAAGTCCGCCGGCATATCGGAGTCGTCGGGGTCGTAGAGTGCCGAGGCGAAGTTCAGCGCTTCTCGCGAGTCGGCGTTTTGGACCAGCCCAGCGTGCGGGAGGAGTACCTCGTCGTCGCCTTCGGTGATATGCTTGTTCAGCAGTGCGGCAGCGTAGGCGCTGTTGTCGTTCTGTTTCTTACTCATGTTCGGCCTCGACGTGGGTCCGCATCTTCTCGGCTCGATTCGTCGCGTATCGGCAGTTTCGGTGGTCGCACTCGACGAGCGGTTTCTCAGGCATCGGAGTCCCCACCTCCGTCGGTCGCCGCCTGCTGCCCGTTGGGGCCTTTCGACGGCACGTCGTCTTCGTAGCTCCAGTCGTCGAAGTCTTCAGGTTCCTCGTCCGGCGAGCCTTCCCGCGTGGCATCGAGGTCGCCGATCACGTCCTCGATGGTCTCGGAGATGACCTTGCCATCGGGAACGGTCATCTTCTCGGTTTGCTTGATCTGTCGGTTGATGACCTCTCGGTAGGCGCGTCGAATGATGCTCCCGTGGTTGACACGGAGATCGAGGAACTTGTCGGCCTCTCTGGCCTGTTCGGTCTCGATGTGTTCGAGTTGCTTCTCCTTCTCCCGAATCGACTTGTAGCTCTTGCCGGCGAGCCACGAGGCTTTGGCGACGTTGTTCTCGGCATCGTATCGCTTGCACTCGAAGGCGGTGCCGGCTTTCGTCGTCAGTTTTGAGAGGTAGTTCGTCCCCTGTCGGTCGTCATTGCCATCGACGACGACCAACTCAGCGAATCTGTCCGGCGAGAGGCGATGGACAGCGAGGTCGCCCTCCATCGGCGAGAGTTCGAGTAGCGTCACCTGCTGGCGCTCGTGGAGGTATCGGACGAACTTCTTTGCGGGCGAGTACGCTACGCCCGCGATAATCACGCCCGTGGCCACGAACACCCGCGCCCACGTCGGGATTTCCGGCATGGAGACATCGGGTTGGAAGACGATGAGCGCGACGGAGATGAGGACGCCGCCGCCGATGAGCCACCTGCTGTGGTCGGTGATCCAGCCCTTCCCGCTGCGGTAGATGTCCCACGGTCCGGTCTCCTCGGGGTCGAATGGTAGCGACATTCAGACCACCCGCTCGTGTTCGTCGTCTCGGGTGCTCACACGAATCCAGCCCAGCACAAGGACGGCGCCAAGGCCGGCTGCCCCACCGCCGATGCCGGCGAACCACACGTCCTGCCACATCGGTGTCGCCGGGAAGAACGTCGCCCGCTCGTCGGAGCCGAGGCCTACGAGGGATTCCCCGGCGGCAACGGTGACTGCCGCCTCGCTCGGGTTCGTCGTCTCGAAGGTCACCTCGGTGTATCCGGGCGGCACGCGCACCTGATCGCGCGGGATGTTGACCGCGCCCGTGATGTCTACGCTCGCGTCCGTGATGACGACGAACTGCGAGCGGTCGGATTCGATGGTCATCGTCACCTCGCCATCGTTCCAGTCGGCGCTGACGATGCGGGTGTGCTCGTTGATCTCGATGAGGTACGTCGTGTTCTCATCGGTCGACGGTTCCTCCGTTGGTGTCGCCGTCGGTTCCGGAGTTGTCGTCGGCGTTGGTGTCGGTTCGGGCGTCGGGGTGGCTGTTGGCGTCGCTGTTGGGGTCGCAGTGGCGTTCGGGGTTGCTTGTGGTGTGTCGGTCATGTTCGGTGGCGGCGTGGCTGTCGGTGATTCTTGAGCGCCGACGGCGCCGGTCGCTCCGGCGGCGATGAGCACGAGCGCTACAGCAGCGAGGATTCGTCTATCGGTCATGAAGTGGGTAGGGGTAGTGCGATTACCCTGCGAGGGTGGTTGCGATGCTGAAGGGATTCGCCCGGTCGATGACTTCCTGAGTGATGAGGTCGATGACGAACTCCCAGAACGACCAGAAGGCCCACGTTACGAGGTCATACAAGCCCCACAGCAACGTCGATGCGACTGGGATGCCTATCGCCTGACCGATGGCCAACGCCCCAACAATGACGAGTAGGGGCTTCACAATCGGCCGCAGTAAAAGCCAGACGAACAGCATCGCGGGTTAGTTCCCCCGCGAGGCAATCGCGGCCAGCGTGACGAGCCCGCCGCCGACCCAGCCCAGCGCTGGAATGCCGTAGTACGACTGGTCGAGGATTGATGGCTCGTCGTCTCCGTTACCGCCACCGCCGCCTGTTCCGCCGTCATCCTGGGACTCCTCGTAGAGGTCAATGAGACGCTCGTTTTGCGCCTGGAGGTTGTCCCATTCCTCTTGGGTGACGTAGTTCGTATCATCCTGCGGCTCAGAATTCTCGAAGCCTGCGGAGTCGACCTCCTCGCCCGTTTCCCGGTTCGTGAATTTCTCGATAGTAAACTGCCCTTCGAGTTGAATCGTCTCATATCGAGTTTCGTCGGTCGGGGTGTAGAATTGAATCTCTGAGATCTCGGCTATCGAGTTGTCGAGTTGCCCGCTCACGTCGACGGTCCACACCGTATTCGAGGAGCCGTCGGTCCCCTTCGTGAAGTCTGACACCGTGACCTCGGCGGTCTCGTCGTAGTTCGTCGTTATCGCATAGGTGACGCCATCGAGCGGTTCGGCCTCGAACTCGACGATTCCACCGTCGACGCCTTTCGCGTCGTCGTACTGCGTCCAGTACCCGACGCCCGACCCCACGTCGTAGGTGAGATAGACCGAACCGAGATTATCACCTGACGGCGAGTAGGTGCCGGGGGTGAGAGAATCGGGCGGTGAGGTGATACCGAGGGTCCCTTTCAGAGATACGTCCTGACTGAGGTAGTCGAGCGAGACCGTTGCCTCTCGCTCGAAATTGACCGGAACGTTCAGCGCGAGGAGGTCAGCGACAGCCTGCGGGTACTTGCCGTCATCAGTCATCATTGCCGCCCGTTCGCGGGGCGTGATGAGATCCTCAACAGCAATCTCACCAGACTGCACCTGACCATATATGCTGTCAATCCAGAGGATTAGCCCGTCATTGACCGACGTGATTGTGTTCTGAATATTCGTCCAAATGTCGTTCCATTTGTAGAAATCCAAGTAATGGAACACATCGTGCGGTTCGACCTCTACGGACATACGGCGGTGGTCAACAGTATCGTAGTTACTGCTGCTCTCAGCGGTGGGGTCCCACCGCATAACGTCGTTGCCGCCGTGAGTGTCGTGTTTCAGCCGCTTTATCGTGAGTGTGGACCCATCGGTCAGCGTAATAGTCGTCTCAGGGAAGGCGAAGTCGTTAAACCCATGAGAGCTACCACCGCCAGTGTGCCAGTCGTCATCAAGGAAATCATTGATGACCGTATCAGGGTGGTCCTCGATAGACTGAAGGGTCAGCTCGAACTCGTTTATGGACTCGTGCCACGTCTTGAGCAGGTTAGACTCAATGGTTGTTGCGTAGCCTTCGAGCGCAGAGATAGCGGCAGTTTCCACATTAGACTGAGTCTCCCCAGCATTCAGAGCCTCAATAGCCGCAAGCTTGCCTTCGACGTAGAGGGTGTTGGAAAGACCGAGGTTGACGATATTTTGGTTGTCGACGATTGTACTGGCGTTGGTAGACTGACGAGTCAACAAGGTCTGATACACTTGGTCGAGCAGGGCGTCAGCAGACAGTCCATCGGCGGGCCCATCAGCGCCGAGGACAGTGTATTCTCGGAGCGCCCAGCCGAGCGCGACACCCGCGCCGTGAGCGGCGAGGTCTCCGAGCGGCCCGAACGCCGACGGCGTGATGGCCTCACTCCGCTCGACAGGGTCGAGAGAGACCCCAACCGCGGCGGCCCCGCCCGCGGCGGCAACCCCGCGCATGAAGCGCCGTCGAGACGGGGAGGGGACCGTGTCGTGAAGTTCACTGGCAGACATGGTCAGTTGTTCTCCATGTACCAGTAGCCACCCACGAGCATGAGCCCGACGATGGCCAGGACGGGGATGCCCCAGATGGAGCCGAGCGGAAGCCCGCCACCGGAGGAGCCACCGCCGCCTGCGACCGAGACAGTCGTTCCGTAGTCGGTGGCGTTGATGTCCTCGGAGTGGCCTTCGATGACGATGCGAACATCACTGTAGTTCGCTCGATGGCTGTCGGAAATCGTCACGTCGGAGTAGCCGACTCCCTCGCCGGAGAGGGTCATCGTCTCGTTCTTTAATTGTGTCTCGGTGCCCTCGGATTGGTTGACACCGACGAAGGTGACCGTCACGTCGGTCGAGTTGCCCGAACCGAGCGCTTCGGCTGTCGCCTCGCCCCAGACCGTCAGCGTGTTCGAGTCGAGGGCGACCGTCTCGTTGACGAGTTCGTCGGGTTCTTCGGACATCGTCACGGTCTGGGAGACTGCCGAGCCCGAGACCGTGATCGAGGACGCCGAAGCGTCCGCGTAGCCGTCGGCGGAGACTTCCGCGTAGTACGTCGCATCAGTGACCGACGAGAACGTCACTTCACCGTTCGCGTCGGTCGTCGCGCTACCCGCCTCTGTGTCGTCGGCGCTGTCGTAGAGGGTGACGGTCGCGCCCTCGATGGCCGAGCCGGTGTCGTCTTCGACGGTGATGGTCACGTCACCGGCCGCCGCTGCGGGTGCGACGGCGAACGACGAGAGGACCGTGACGGCCACGAGGGCCGCCAGCAGGATGCTTTTGAATCGATGCGTACCGTCCGTGGTGTTGGTGTTTCCGAACATGGTTTTCAGTTGATGTAACTCGCCAGGGTGATGCCCATCGTCTGGATGAGGAAGGTGACGAGCGAGTAGGGCGTCGCTGCGATGGTGTTCTCGACGATAGGGAAGAACGGCGGTGCGATGATGAGGCCGGCCGTCACGTAGACGACCCACAAATCAAGCCCGCCGAGTTCGCCCCAATCGATATCTCGGTTGATCGTCACCATCCCGAGGGCGATGAGGCTCATCACGCGAGAGATGGTGATTTCGACCCCGCCACGCTCGATGAGCGCTTGGCCGAGATCGATGCCGAAGAGGTCGCCGGAGACGAAGCCGAGCGTGATGGCGGCGCCGAGAGTGAACAGCGGAATCGCCACCCAGGTCTCCTTATCGAGTTGGAGTTTCGCCATCGGGCTATCCCCACTGGAGTCGGTGGTAGCCGACGTAACTCACCAGCGCGGCGGCCGCGCCCGTGAAGGGGTGGTAGTCGCTGATGAGACCCGTGATGAACGTGATATCGAAGTGGACACCAGCGAGGAAGACGACGGCCGCCGCGACGACGCCGAACTCCCACGCCTCGATGTCGTCGAGTGAGCGGCTTCCCATCAGGAAGCCGGCGGCCAGCGAGATGAAACCGGCCAACACAGCAAAGTCAGCCAGCGCGTAGGTCATCTCCGAGCCGAAGTCGAAGGTGCCGGTGAAGATGCCAGCCGCCGACAGGACGGCCAGTCCCATCACGATACCGAGCATCGACCGCGCGGTGCGTTCGATATTCATTGTGACTCTCCGCTGTGGGTCTGTTCTGTACCATCCGACAGAATCGTATCAGTAGCTTCCATGATACAGGTCTATAAAGTGGTCAAACTGTGGAGAATCGCGGAGTTTCATTCGGGTCCTTGCGGGACCATCGGGTTCGCTCGAACCCACTTGCACCCACGCTTATTACACCCGAGAGATGAGCGAGGATATGGAGTTTCGAAAGCTTCGGCAACTGGATTCCGAGAGTGGTGGGGTGACACTGCCGAAAGAACAGCTACGTGAGGCCGGGCTGCTCGACGAACATGGGCGTGTCGACGGTGGGTGCTACGTCCGAATCGAGCAGACCGACGAGGCCGAGTGGAAGATTCGAGCCGTCGGCGAATAGGCCTGTGTACGAGGACGTATTATAGATTCTCAGAACTCACTCAGCTGCGTCTGCTCACCCACCTTTTTGCGAGCGTACTCTCGGCATGCCTCCTGCATCTTGCTGTACCTCTCTTTGACTTTGTGTTCTTTCCACTTCTTCTTCAGCGTCTTCTCGATTCCCTTTCTGGAAGTGTACTGAGAGACAACCCGGTAATCCGAAGGACCGTCTTCCCAGTCCCTGAGTAGGCCAATCTCTTGTCCAAGTTCGATCAATTCGTCGGTGATCTCATCAATCCGCTCAGATCCGTAGTTCCGCGCACCCGCCTTGATCTCACGCCTGATGTCTAAGCGACCTATGAAGGTGTCTCGCCCTCTTGAGGAATAGGCGCGAGTGATTACCCGGAGCTGGTCAATGTCTGCAGATTCGGGTAGAACGTTAACTGCTCCTGTCGCGGTCTCACAATTCTCTAGTGCAGAGTTAAGCGAACCAATGGAGTGTTTGGCTAGTTTAGATAGTTCTGCGATGGGGTCGTCACCTGGGAGATTATCAGGGGTTTCGTCCGGCAGACTCTTCTTAATATTGAGTTCTTTCTCCGTTCTGTTCACGCCCCAGACCTTCACATCCTCGCCTCTCGCCAGTACTTTCCGAGATGCGGTAGTCGCGTAGTTATCGTACGTCGCTAGCACATACTCTGCGAACACCATCTCTCGCCCAAGGTAGTTCTCCTCGATATAGTCCTGCCACTCCTCGACCGCCTCTCGCTGCTCAAGGAGGTCGTTAATCTCGCTGCCAACGTTCGTTGGGAGGCTGGCCTTTGCTTCTCCAAATATGACCTTCCCCTCTAGGTCGTGGAGGAGGAAGTCGAAATTCTTGACTCCACACTCTTCTAGCGGATCCGCACGGACGAACTGGTATCCCTCTGGTGCAGACTGCACGAACGGGAAGACACAGAAATTGATTAGTCTCCGGTGCTCTCGCTCCTGGTCGATGAAGTTCTCAAGGTCTTCCTTGTACCCTTCACGGTCAAAATCCCTGTTCTTGGGTATTATGCACTCTTGATATGCACTTCTGAAATCGCTCGTATGATGGTCTGGTAGGTCGGAGGGAGGCTCGATATTGACCATCTATGTGGCAGTCTGAGAATTGTGCAGGTCCAGCTCGGCGCTCCCGTCAACGAGCTGCAACACACAAAAGTAGAACTCGATTAAGGAAGGAAACGAGCAGTTTGTCTCGGGGACGATTCGCATCTCGTCCGCAGTGGCGCTGATGTTGAAGAACGAGTTCCGATTCTC
The DNA here is from genome assembly GCF_024300825.1 of Natronomonas gomsonensis. Taxonomy (NCBI): domain Archaea; kingdom Methanobacteriati; phylum Methanobacteriota; class Halobacteria; order Halobacteriales; family Natronomonadaceae; genus Natronomonas; species Natronomonas gomsonensis. The sequence goes on from NZ_CP101323.1 coordinate 185,991, forward strand.
GTCGACTACCTGAGCGGAGAAGTCGAGTGAACCGGCCTGCATCGTCACATCTGTGAAACTGAAGTCGACCCGGTCGCGGTTTCTGGTGCCCTCGACAAAATCCTCCGCTAGTACGCGAGTGAATTCACGGTCGAAGGTGACTTCACCCGCTTCAACTTTGGGCACCGTAATCGACAAATTTCCCGATTCCACCTCCTCCTCGGTAAATCGGATCTCTTGAGTGATGTCTTTCAGCTCCAGAACGTTCTCGATGACTTCCTCGACAAGCTCGAAGAGGAGATCGAAGTTCTTCGAGTTTATCTTCTTCAGCGTGAACTTCCCGCGGGAGTCGATCTTCAGGGAGAGGTTCTGATGCTCGTACTGGATTCGGACAGGTACGACACCGTACCCGCTTCGGAGTTCCTCAATTGCTTCCTTCCCGTCCCGGCCTTTGTACTCAATAGAGCGCTGTACGCTGGGTCGAATCTCGGCCTCTGCCAGGTCGGGGACTCGCTCGGACTTGAATTCGGTAATTCGGACATCGTTGTGCTCCAGAACGAGTTCGTTCATGCGCTGGAAGTCTTCCAGCATGATTGGCATGAGGGAGATGTCGTCCCTCCGGCCTAGCATGGGGAGGAGAGCTTGATCGATAGCCTCCTGCGTCTCTGCAGTCAAGATTGTGATAATCTCGCTCTCGTCGCCGTAGGGGCCGATGAAGAAGTCCGCGCGATCTTCCGCTCCGAACCGATTCGTATACTCGGCAGAAACCTTCGTCATCTCCCCGTAATTCTGTGTTTCGTACCTGTCTGGGAAGTTCGAATTCCAGTCCTCGTCTGCGATGTAGAAGTAGAACTTGAGATGCTTGACGTGGTACTGCTCAAACGCGCTCTCAGTGTGGTCTATGACCTCCTGGCAGAGTTGCTCAAGCGTGAAACTACCCTGCTCTATTTCCATATTCGTGTCTCTCTCTTGTGATATGTCATGGTCGGCTATTATCTTTCCTTGTGGTTGCCTGATGGATAAAGGTTCTCTTGGGGTTAGTTCCGGTTGAGGTTCCTAATGAGGTGTTTGCAATTCTATTGATCGATTCTTACGATATGGTCTGTATGGAACCTTCTGGAATTGGCTTGAATGAGAACCCAATTAGATTGACTTCCGACTTGTGAAAGAAGTCGGCACTCAACCCCGCTATATGGACCCGGATTACACACTTCAACTTCTTAGGCGAACATTCTAGTGCAACCTCCTAGGAGAACATAACAAGGGGCTTGGTGCAATGGAACCCCCAACAATTAGTTATATTATTCATCCTTGCTTGGCGACTCGCCTTGGACAATCTCATGGCACTCATTGATGAACCCAGCTAGGGAGGTACCAATATCTACGTCAAAAGTGGCAACAATCCCCGACGTTTCGTCCCACGGCAATTGAATTACGAAGGCCTCCTCAAAGGAATACACACCCGCAATTGGTCTTCCAAGCGGGGCATCGGACACATTTGAATGATGAAGCGTCGTGTTAAGCTCGATGGCGCTCTGCACCAGAGCGGAGATCTGCTCTTCTGTGTAGCGCTCACGGAGCATATCGTCTGAATACACTCGAGTTGTTCCTTCAGGACGGTAGACAGTGACACTCCGAAGTTTGTCCCCCGTGCGCTTTTTGCAATATGCAGCGAGTCTTTCCGCACCCTCCTCAAGCATATTATTGTTGAAGTGGCCTTGCTTCATCAGTCCCTCGACAACTTTCGCCGCTCAAAATCCTGTATTAATATGTTTCTTCATCGATATAATGTACAGATCTATTACAGAAACCGTTCAATAGAGGGTCCCACGTATCAATCGACCGGCTGCTTTACTTGATACCCACCAACTACGCCGCACAAGATACAAAGAGTTGTACTCAGTAACTTGACCTTCTGATTAGACATGAGTTCCACGATGACCCGGACAGCTAATAGCTGAACTGATTATTTTGCCGGTATCGGCCATTTCTCTCCGGGAGAGGTGGGCAAATGATTATTGGTGTACAGCCGTAGGTCCACTCATAATGAAAGGTGGGTCTCGGGTCTCCTCGGGAATCGATGGTCTCGATACGTTGCTGAACGGGGGATTTCCCTCAAACCGTACATACATGGTTCGTGGTCGGTCCGGAACGGGAAAGACCATCGTCGGATATCACTTTCTCGATGAGGGACTATCCAACAGAGAAAACGTCCTATACATCACCTTCGAGGAACCGTCGGTCGAGCTGATAGAGAATGCAGAAACCCTTGGATTCGACTTCTCGGAGATGCCCATACTCGACCTGAGCCCAACGGGCGGTGAGTTCACCGACGAGGAGTCGTACTCTGTGCTAATGCCGAGCGAGGTTGAGGGAGAGTCGACGAAGTCGGCCATTACCGAAGCCGTTGAAGAGCACCAACCGAACCGTGTTGTAATCGACCCTCTCTCACAGTTACGCCATCTTTCTCCGGACGAGTACCAGTTCAACAAGACGGCCGCTTCCCTCATGCGGTATCTCAAGGACACGGGGGCGACGACGCTCTTCACGAGCCAACCAGACACAGAACAGGCCGATGAAGGGCTCCAGTATCTCTGTAACGGGTCGATAACCATCTCACGGACTGATGAAGGTCGGTTCCTCAAAATCGAAAAACTCCGAGGGTCAGACTTCCAGAGCGGCACCCACGCATTCCGTATCGACGACGGGAAAGGCATCCATCTCTTCCCCAAGCTCCGTCCGGAGAATCAACACCACGAATCGGCCTTTGAGACGGTGCCAACGAATGTTGGGTCACTCGATTCATTACTCGGAGGTGGCCTTGAACGAGGAAGCATCACGCTCGTCTCGGGGCCGAGCGGCGTCGGCAAGTCGACAACCGCTACAACGCTGGCTAGGGCCTTTACCGCCCGCAACGAGCGAGCAGCGCTCTACCTGTTCGAAGAGAGTGAGGAGAGTTTCAAACACCGCTCGTCAGCCGTTGGGCACCCGGTGAATGAATACATTGAGTCAGGAGACATGGTTGTTGAGGCCATCGAACCACTAACGCTATCTGCCGACGAGTTCGCCGACCGGGTCCGAACCGAAGTCGAAGAGAACGATACGAAGTTCGTGCTTATTGACGGGACTGCCGGCTACGAACTGAGCCTCCACGCCGAAGGAGACGACCTCCGCAAGCAACTCCATGCATTGGCACGCTATCTCCGAAATCTCGGCGTGACGGTGGTGATAACCGATGAGATACAGGATGTCACGGGCGGGTTCCGAGCCTCGGATAGCCATGTCAGCTATCTCGCCGATAACATCTTGTTCTTCCGATATATCGAGGTTCGTGGTGACGTACAGAAGGCTGTCGGTGTCCTGAAGAAGCGCTTCGGACCATTCGAGTCTACCTTGCGTTCGTTCCGCATAGACAGTGACGGGATTCATATCGGGGATCCCCTTGATGACCTTCGTGGGGTTCTGACTGGGACACCAACGTGGGATGGTGAAACGTAATTATGAGTGACGAAGAGCTACTGTTCGCCGAGGGAACGGAACCGGGAACATCGACCGGCAGTGAGACAATTTTACTCCTCCTCCAAGGCCAGCGCAACCGAGACCTCCTCGCAGAACTGCTCAATGACTACGAGGTGGCCGTGGCGGCCCCAGATTCGGACGAACCGCTTCCGAAGTTCGACCTCTGTATCGTCGGCGAAGCAAGCTACCGTGCGGTCGCTGACACTCTTGAGGGCCGAAAAAAGAACACAGGCGAACGGTACCTACCGGTACTCTTGCTGGTAGGAGAACGTGGTGGGCACGAGACCTCTCAGCGTCTACATGGAGTGGCCGACGATACGCTTCATATACCCGCAACAGAAGCGGTCGTTAGGTCGCGTGTCGAATCTCTGCTCCGGACCCGTCGGCAGTCACTGCAACTCGCATTGTACCGGCGGGCGATGGACGATTCGACGGCGGGTATCGCCATCGCAGATGCTGACTACGACCAGCCGCTGACCTATGTCAACGACGCGTTCGTGGAGATGACCGGGTACGATCGCGAGGAGGTGCTTGGTCGGAATTGTCGATTCCTGCAGGGCGAAGAGACCGAACCAGAGCCGGTTCAACAACTCCACAAGGCTATCGAAGCGGGCGAAGCCGTAAGCGTCGAACTCCGAAACTACAGGAAAGACGGTACAGAGTTCTGGAACCGCCTCGAAATTGCCCCTGTTCGCAACGATGCAGGGGAACTCACACACTACATCGGCTTTCAGACCGATGTGACGGCTCGCCACGAAGTCGAAGAGCGATTGCGTGAGGAGACCGAAACGCTCGAACGGCTGTTGGAGACGAGTCCAATCGGCATCACAGTGCTTGATGCCGACGGCCAGATTGTCCGCGCGAATGCGATGGCGGAGGAGGTTCTCGGGCTGGAGCGTTCGGATGCGGTCGGCCGGACGTTCGACGAACCGAACTGGGGCATTGTCGGAGAGAAGGGTGAACCGGTCGACATTGAGGATCTTCCGTTTAGTCACGTGATGGCAACTGGCAAGTCCGTCCGAGGTTACGAACACGGTATCACTGAGGGTGGCGAGACGCGCTGGCTCTCTGTTAACGCCGAACCCCTGACTGACGAGTCGGGCGAGCGAATCGGCGTTATCACGACCGTCGAGGATATCACTGAACAGCGAGCGCAAGAGCGCGAATTGGAACGTCTGGTTGACCTCCTCAACCAGATGCAGGATATCGCCGATATCGGCGGCTGGGAAATCGATACCGACGAAGGTGAAGCCGAGTTCACCAAGGGGCTCGCCCAGCTGCTCGGTGTCTGGCCGCGAACCGAGTTCGACCTCGATGAGGCGTTCGGGTTCTTCCACCCGGCGGATGAAGCAGAGGCCCGTGACGTGTTCGGACGGGTGGTGGCGACCGGTAAGCCTCAGGAGCTCGATTGTCGGATTCAAACTGTGTCCGGCGAGACCAGATGGATACACGTCCGAGGTCAACCGCACCAGTCCGAGCCCTCTGTCTACCGAGGTACCATTCAAGACATCACCGAGCGCAGGGAGCGCGGACAGGAACTCAAAGAGACGAAAGATCTGCTCCAGTCCGTGTTTGACGCCTCACCTATCGGGATACTTGCAGTGGACGAAGATGGCATCACACAGCTCTGGAGTATGGGGTGTGAGCGAATCTTTGGCTGGTCCGAAAAGGAAGCCGTCGGTGAACCGTTACCGAACGTTCAAGAGGAGAAGCAAGCGGAGTTCGACGAGTTGCGAACGGAGGTGATAGAGGATAAACAGCCGGTCATTGGCTACGAGACGGTTCGTCAGCGGAAGGACGGTTCGCTTGTCGACGTAACTCTCACGACGGCTCCGATGCGAGACAGCGACGGTGAGGTCATCGGCGTGGTGGGCCTCCTTGAGGATATCACCGACAGGAAGGAACGCGAACGTCGACTATCTGTGTTCGACCGGGTGCTCCGGCACAACCTCCGGAACAAAATGAACGTCATCCAGGGGTGGTCGGAGCTTCTCATTGATGACCCGACAAGCGAGGAAACAGCGGACGCTGCCGCCAAGATTCAGGAATCAAGCGACGAACTGCTCAAGCTCTCCAAGCTTGTCAGGGATTTCGAGACTGTCTCGGACCCCGGTGCATCCGACCTCGTCGAGACGGTTGATGTGGCCAGACACGTTGAGGAGATTGTGTCGGAATCGAAGTTGAGTTATCCGAGCGCCTCTCTTTCGGTCGAGACACCGTCCGTCGCTGAGGCAAAGGTCCACCCGGCGTTCGAACTGGCCGTGAACGAACTGATCGACAACGCGGTGAAACACAGTGGGGAGCAACCATCGGTTCACCTTTCGGTCACGATAGACGACGAGTCGGATGCTGTGGTTTTTCGCGTCGCTGACGACGGGCCTGGGATTCCTGACCTCGAACGACGGTCGGTCACCGCTGGGCAGGAGTCACCACTTCAGCACTCCAACGGACTCGGACTTTGGTTCGTGCGGTGGATGGCAACGAACAGTGGGGGTTCAATGCGAATCGAGGATAATGAACCGACAGGGGCAGTCGTCGAACTTCGGTTCTTGCGGCAGTGACGTGAGCAGACCTTCGAAGCCACCTGTGCAGGGGTGATATGGCTCCGATTATTTCATTCAAATTTTGGTAGTAGTATTTATACAGGTACTCGGGCATACATAGACATGGCCGACGAAGAGTCTATTCGAGCGCGCCTTTCTGACTCGCGAATCACGATTCATCACATCGGGGAAGACGAAGACGGCTCATTTGCTTGGATTGAGGTCGAAGGAACGCCTGACCTCGTCAGACAACTCACGGCGGATTCCTTCGAGATTGAAGACGGCGTTATCGAGACCGCCGACAGTCCGCCGGAGGCGGTTGTTCGGCCCAAGTTCTGACAAAACTCCGCAGTCGCTCTATTGACCGACTCTTCCACTGTGGTTTGTCTGGAAACGTCCATAATCGACTTCCCCACCAACCCGATTAAATTTCGCCGATTCGCCCCTATATCGAGACGCTCCACCCCACTTACCCCTACTCTTACAATCGGGTTGTCTGTCGTATCCGATTATGGTACGACTCGATGACTCTGGCGACGTGACGAAGTGCTGGCTCTCCCCCGACGAACTCGACCGGCTCGAAGGTGTGGCCGGTCGGAACGGCTGGGGGCGCGAAGTCGCCGTCCAACTGATGGGACGGTGCGGCTTCCGAGCGAGTGAGGTCACCTATCCCGCCGACGAACATCTCCGGTGGTCCGACGACGGCGACTGTTGGCTCGTCGAGGTCCGCGGGAAGAACACCAGTGGCGGCGACCCGAAGGTCCGCGATGCGTGGATGCCTGAAGCCGTCGCCGACGACATCCACAAGTTCAGTCGCGAGCGCGGGCTTGAGGCGAGTGAGGCGTGGGTCGACGCCTCGACGCCGTCGGTTCGGCGGTGGGTCAAGGAGGCCGCCGAGACGGTCGCCGCGGAGATCGACGACGAACGCTGGCTGGAAGTGTCGAGTCACGACCTCCGACGCTCGTGGGCGACGTACCACCTCGTCGAACGGCAGGTGGATGTGCGGACAATGATGTCCATCGGTGGGTGGTCGGATTACTCCGCTATCGAGCCGTATCTCGCCGAGCCGACCGAATCACGTATCGGCGCTGCGATGACTTGAGCTATTACCCAATCGGAAGGGCGAGTGGTGTTGATCAGGTTTCGATTATATATCTATACCTAATATGTTAGGGGAAATGCTTTGCTCGTTCCCCACCGTTTCTCCCATATGGAGGTCATGTTTTCGTGCAACTGCGGCCACGATATTTCTGAGTTTACGCGAGGTAAGCAGACAAAGAATATCCAAGTGGAGTGTTCGAATTGCGGAGCTGTCTGGACGCTCACGCTGACGAATATTCGGTCTGGTAAGTGTGCTTAATAATTCATGAGACGCCAGAGTCGTATCACCACTCGTGTTACTCAAGTACTCGGCTGTGAACATATTCTGGAACTCAGCCACTCGATTGGAAAGTTCTGCTATACCAATGCTTATTAAATTGAATGGGATTATATAATAAATGAGAATACACGGAAAAACTGTTCACCGAGGCCAGTTGCTGGTCATTACTGCATTAGTTATCGCAGTGATATTTGTTGGTCTCGCGCTCGTGGTTAATTCGGCTATTTACACGGAAAACCTCTCAACACGGTCGGACAGCAACAGTGAAGATGCCCTGTCTGCCACATCAACGACATTCGGGACCATTGCTACCCATCTGGAGCGAGTTAATACACGGTACAATACCTCATACGATGAGTTAACGCAGAACTACACCCACCTGACTAGCGACTTCCAACAGGCACAATCGAATACATATGCGAAACGAGGAGCCGTATTCGAGATGACGGCGCTCAATCAGACAAATGGAACGCATCTTCGACAATCGAACCAGTCACGGGCATTCACCAACGCGAGCGGCCAACCAAGTGATTGGCAGGCTGCTGAGAGTGTTGGTGGTATCAGCGACTATACGATGGTGGTCAACCGGGACAGCCTATATACCGACAGTGGCGGCAGCGGTCTACTGTCGAACTCCTCCACCGTGTTTCTCACTGACGATGATGGAGATACCTGGGAGCTACATATCTATGAAACAACTGCCGGCGATGTGGCGGTACAGTCGGTCGTGGATGGAACCGAAAAGGCTGCCTGTGAGGCTGACGCCGCCGAGGTCGAGATTGATTTGGTTGCTGAGACGGTTGGTGGGGTACCGTGTTCGACACTCGTGTTTGCGGAGGGACTTGAGGAATCGATTGATATCGAGTATCACAACCCCGACGAAATCGCTGGCACCTATTCGTTGCGGGTGGATGTAGTCATTGACCCAGCCACGAGCGACCACTACGTCGAACGTGGTGTGGGATCACCAACAGCGACACCGAACATCTACGCGACGACCACGAGAATGACGTACGCCACCTCGGATGTCTCATACATCGCAACAAAGCGTATGGTCGCAGGTGAGCCAGCCTACACAGAATAAGCAAAGCCCAGTCACCTGCGTGAGTGCGGTTGTCGTGCCTGTTTTTCGCGTCGAAGGACTGGTATTGAGCAACTATCCGACCGAAGACATCCCTGACGCAGTCTGCGGAGATTCGTGGCCGGTTCGCATTTACGAGCCCGCGCGCTCGCAGTTGGCCGGCTCTCCCGATCTCGGCGACTGAGGCTACTCGCCGAGATCGTGCTCGTCGACGTAGTGCGTCAGCACCTCATCGAGCCGCGTCACCCCATTCTCCAGTCCGTAGGTGAACTCGTGGCCGCACTCAACACAGGGCATACTCCGCGTTGGTTAGCCGTTTAACAAATACCCAGCTAAATCTGACTCACGGCGCTACGACGTGAGTCGCTCAGCCACATCTCAAAAGTAATGATATCTTTATTCATTTCACGGTATCGTCAAATCCCTTCGAATCGCACAAGATTTAGTACGCGGCCGTTGAACAGTATTACAAGAACCAATGAGTCCCCAATACGTCGGACTCCCAACTGCGGCACGGAATTATGCCGCCAGTTACTTTCGGGCGCTGATACCGTTGGGTGTTGTCCTCGCAATTACGGGGGCTCTGGGGGCTCTAATCATCAATTTCGTCTATCCAGAGGTGTTTCTGTTCTACGGTGTCGCCTTTGCCAGCGTCTCGCTTCATGTCTCGGCACTTTACGTCCGCGACGTTTGGGGCGGTGACTACGAACCATCCCAAACCGAATTCGCCTCCGGGTCGCAGTTCCTTGCAGTCCTGATAGTCCTCGGTATCTCCGACTCCGGCCTCCTCGTTTTGGGTACCCTCGTCGCCGCTGGCGCGGTCTGGATGGGTGCCCCACTCGGCGCGGCCGTCGCGATCGCCGCGTATTATCCGGTTATCGACCTCGTTCTGCTCAGAAACGGTTACTGGACTCCCGGAGCCATCATAACAGCAGCCGGCGCATGGGCGATAGTCGCTACGATGAACGTCCCGAATACGCTTGTCGGGTCACTCCCCGTTATTGGCAAAGGCAAACGCCCCCAGGCTTAGTCGCCATCTCCCGAATTCGGGAACATCTCTCCCGGCTCCCCAACATTTTCGAGTAGGCAAAACGACGCTGCGTAAATCGTCGCTGAAATACTCCCCCAAGCGATTAGCACTCGAAAGTACGTCACCTGTTCAACGCCATACCACGCGGCTGCTATCCCTGGGAGGAAGACGATTGCCAGCGTCCCAGCTACGATTCCACCCTCTACGAGCACCTTCAGCGAGTAACCAAGCGCCAGTTTTGGAAGCCCCTCAGAGTGGCATAACCGGACGATTTTGGCGTGATACGTCTCATCGGACGCTGGTTCGGGTGGTTGCTCTTCCGACAACGTCGTCTGTTTGTCGTCAGTCATCTATACAACGTGGGGATTTGGGGAGTCTCGATGATTTCAGCGAGTAGAACCAGCCTTTGCGCATCCACTCAGTCGGTGACGGGGATGAATTTGAATACATTCTTACGAAGTCAGCCGTTCGACGACCTCCATCAGTTCCTCTTCCGAACGCGGATGTTCGTAGAGTCGGACATCCACCTCACCTTCGAGATACTGCAATCCTTTCGTCGTAATCTCGACCTTCCAGCCCTCTGTAATCGAGAGACCGACGAGTTCGGCATCGGCCAGTTGCAAACACCGAGCCCGTATTTGTCGCTCCGTCGCATGGATGTGCGGCTCCAGTTCCATCACCGACGGCGTCGACCACGACTCGCTCTTCAGTAGTTCGAGAATGCGGTCGTCTACGTCCCCCTGCCACGACCCCGACCTCCTCATGTTACACCCCGTTCTCCGTCTGGGACTCCGATTCCGCGCCCGATTCGCCGTTGGCGACATCTCGGTTGACGTAACTACCTGCCTCAACGTTGTACTCCTCGTCCAGATACGCCTCCCCTTCTTCTGTTATTACGTACATACCATTGCCAACTTCTTTCAGTAGATTGTGGTCCGCCATCTTGTTCAGCCGGCGGGAGATCGTTGGTCGCGACACCAAGATGAGGTCACTTTTCTTCATTTGAGATGCCGACCCCATCCCATCGTGCTCACGAATCCATTCGAGGATGCGGTCATCCCACAACCCCATCCACTTCGCCGACTTTCTCATTATTCTCAATACTCAACAAGCTTCTTTAATAGAATCGCATAGATTAATAAGAATCTAATAGTACTTGATAGACCAGTATGGTCATCCTAAACCAGCCGGTACATTTTTGAACAGACGGTTCAATTGTGTGTTTCACGAAACTGCCAAACTCGTTGATGCCTCTCTGCGGTTGGCATCTCGGGGCTGTGCACCACCACAGCCCCGGAAAAGGTGGTTTCGTGGACCTAAGATGTCCGAAACCAACTCCGCGGGCGAGAACGCCCGCACCGACCGAGACGCACCACACGACAAAAAGCCCGACGCTCACGTCCTTGGGCGTGGCGAAACTCGCGTTCCCGACGAGGACGCCGTCATCCTCACCGACGGCGGCCGCGATCTTCCTCGCTTCGTCTACGACGACGCGGCCATCTCGACGGGCGACATCGTCGTCGACCTCGCCAGCGGGAAAGCACTCCAGGTCGTCGGCAAATCCGTCCAGACCGTCAGCGAACACCCGCAGACGCGCTCGAACGACACCGCCGAGATGTTCGGCGCGCACTCCGCCGAGACCGTCTTCGACTGCGTGTTCCTGCCGGACGGCGAGAAGGTGACGCCGCCGACGAAAACCTACGCCTACCCCGAGAGCCGACTGCTCCGCTACCCCGTCGAGAACGCCACCGAGTACGACGGCGACATCCAGACGTGGCTCCGAACCGCGTTCCTCGACGAACTCGCCAACGCGGCCGCTGAGAACGACCGACTGACGGCCGCCGTCTCGATAGCCGTCCGTGAGGCCTACGGCGAGGACCTCGAAGCGACCTTCCGCGAACTCGTCGAGAGGAAGGCCGACGAGCCCGAGGTCGCCACCGACGGTGGTATCGACCTCGTCTCAGCGGACCTGAAAGCCTCGCTCGAATCCTCAGAGTGTCATCCCGACGTGGTCCGGTATGCCGAAGCGGCCGCCGAACGCGGTGGAACACCGATTCTCAACTCGCTGCGGCACTTCCACGAGGAAACCGACGTGTCGAGAATCGCCGACATCGGCACGGAGATCGAGAAGACGCTGTGGTACCACGGTGCTCGCGCGACACTGGACCGCCACGGCCACCTCGACGACACCAACACCGCGATTCTCGAAGACATCGCCGACGACCACGGCGAAGCCCTGCTCGCCGACGGCGGCACGGTCCAGACTGGCCCGGAGCCACGACCCGACGCGCCCTCGAAACCCACGCCGGACGTGACCCGGATCGAAGCGGTCGGCTCCGCCCCCGACACGGTCGACCGACTCACCGTCACGGTGCACTTCTACGACGGCTGTACCGAAAACACCGCCCACGTCGAGTTCACCGTCACCGGCTCGACGGCCGCATTCCGCGACATCGACGTGCCGTGCTCGATGAGGGCCGCCTCGCCGGCTATCGTCGAGGCCGAAGCCGCCGTCGGCGAGCATCAGGCCATCCAAGCCGTCGAGACCGCCGCGATGCAACTCGCCGAAGCGCTGGCTGCCCTCGCCGACGACACGGAGGCCGACCGATGACCCGGATGCCCGAACTGTCGGACTTCAAGCGCGACCTCCTGATGACGCTGGCGCGCTCGGAGCCGACCCACGGCTCCGGGCTCGTGGATGACCTCTCGTGTCTCCGTGCCGAGAACGTCACGAAGGGCCGACTCTACAAGAATCTCGACGAACTCCACGACCACGGCCTCATCGAGAAGCGCGTTCGCACCGAGAACGACAACCGACGCAACGAGTACGCACTCACGACCGCAGGGCGAGAATCCATCCGACAGCACGCCCAGCGCGTCGCTGGCGTCGCCGACGCCATCAACGGAGGTGCAGCATGAGCGACCGTATCTCGACGGAGGACCTCACCGACGAGCAGATAGAGAGAGTCCTGAATTCGAAGGGATTTCAGAAGATGTTGGCGTACTCGAAGCTCGCCGACGGCATCGAGGTGCTCGAATCCGAAGACGAAATCTTCGACTCGATGGTCAACACCATCACGAAGCAACACACCTCGGTCAGCACCGAGTCGAGTATCCGCGAAGTCCTCTCGCTGTTCCGCAGCGAGGTCTCGACGTTCACCGAGCCGCTCGTCGACGACGAGAACGGCATGGAGGGCAGCGACCTCGAAGACATCTACGTCGACGACACGGAGGCCGACCGATGACCCGCCACATTCCGGGCGGGTACGCCCCTGACCACAACACGCCGTCGCAGTTCGTCGTCCGTTGCTCGGACTGCGGCCGTGTCTGCATCCGCGACGACCGCGGGGATGCCCATGACCGCGCCGACAGCCACGCGCTTCACTGCGCGCAGACGGGTGTGACGCCCATCTCGTTCATCGGCGACGAGGAGCAGGCCGACGACGAGGCCGAGACTGCGACACTCCAGCCGCGGATCACCAACCTCGTCGGCGAAGAGGTGACGCTCGTCTACCACAGCAAAGACCCCCGTAGCGACGAGGTCGAACGGGACGCCGTCGTCGAGGAGATGCTCACCAGCTACCTCGACGTGCCCTACCGGGGCTTTCTTGCCCGGGCCGAGAACGGCATCGAACTGGAGGTCGACCTCTCGGCTGGCATCGTCTTCTCGCACGGTAACGTTCGCAGTCCGACCGGCGAAATCCTGCGGGTCGAACCCGCCTGCGAGGAGCCCGCGCTCGGCGAGGACGCAACCGACGACGCTCGGGTGGCAACCGACGGAGGTGAACCATGAGCGCCGACGCCGTCGAAGCCGATGGCGACGAAGAACCCGTCGACGAAGCCGATGAACGACCGTCTTCCCCGACCGTCGACGCGCTGGAGACGCTCATCAACGCGGACACGTTGGCCAAGACCATCGAGGTCGCTAACTCTGTCGCCGACGAGTCCGTGCTCCGGTTCGGCCGACACGGGCTCAAAATCCGCCTGGTCGACCCGGCGAACGTCTACATGGCGAACATCCACCTCGATTCGAGCGGCTTCGAGGCCGTCGGCGACGGCGTCTTCCCCGCCGGTCAGAAACACGAAGGACTGCTCGACTTCATCGGCAAGGCCGACAGTGAGGAACTCGTCTCGCTGGCCTTCGACGCCGAGACGAGACGACTGGCCGTCGAGTTCCAGCCCTACGAGCGCGACTACGCGCTCATCGATCCCGACAGCATCCGGCAGGAACCCGACATCCCAGACATGGACCTCCCCAACGTCTTCAACATCGACGGGGAGACCCTGAAGGAAGTCGTCGAGGTCTCGCAACTCGTCTCTGACCATGTCGACATCGAGGGCGACCCCGACGCTGAGTGCATCCGGATTGTCGCCGAAGGGGACACGGATACCAACACGGCGACTCTCGACGACGAACTTGGGTTTGCCGAGGTGACGGAGGATGCGTCGTCCTTCCTCTCACTCGACTACCTCGAAGACGCGGTCGGTGTTATTCCGAAATCATCGACTGTCGAGGTCCGATTCGGCGACGAGTTCCCCGTGATGATGGAGTGGACCTTCGCCGACGATTACGGCCACGTCAAGCAGGTAATCGCACCGCGGATTGTGTCGCAATGAGCCTCGCCATGTCCACCGGCTCATCCCACGTCATCGGCGAGCCGCATCCGAACCAGCGGTCGCACGCCACCTTCGAGTTCAAGCAGGCCGACCCCGACCGAACCGGCGGTGGCTACCCGCGCTGGCGCTCCTACGAACTTCGACCGGAGACGCCCGGTCGGCAGAAGGAGGATGTGTACGTCTCCGTCCACCGGTTGTGTGCCGTCGCGTGGCTCTTCGAAAACGGACGTACCGCCGAGGACATCCTTCGATCGGGCGACCTCATCGGCGCCGACGTGCATCACGAACTGGAGATGCCGTCGGCGAACATCGAATCCGAACTTTCGCTCCGAGGCCACGGTGAACATTCCGAGATTACACAGACGAAGCGCCGTGCGTGGGCGGAAGACACGAAGCGTGACATCGAGGAACGTGAATCCAGACCCGTCGGAGCCGACGAGTGCGCCCGCTGTGGTGCAGTCGAGACGAGTCTCGCCGAATGTGACGCATGGCCCGGCGAGAAGCGGTGTATCGAGTGCGCTATCGAGACCTCGAACGGAGAGGAGGTCCGACTGTGACCGAACACGCTGTCGGGACCACCCGAGTCCCGCCCGCCCAAGGCGGCCCCGAGACGTGGAAAACCGGCTGTCCAGAGGGACACGTCCGGACGATGCCGCGACCGCAGAAAGGCGGCTACTACTGCAACACCTGTAAGCAGCACTACGAGGGCGACCCAATTCCCCGAGGTGAGGCCGATGTCTGAGAACCTCCAGCCGACGACGCCGGAGGAGGGCATCGAGAAGTACCTCGCCCATCGGAAAATCGAGGTCTCCGAAGAGACGCTCCAGACCTACGACTACCGCCTTCGGAAATTCAATCGTTGGACCGACGAGGTCGGCCTCGACAATCTAAACGACCTCACCGGCCGGAAGCTCGACGAGTACGAGCGTCATCGCCGCCAGCAGGGCATCAAGAAGACGACGCTGAAGGGCGACATGAAGGACTTCCGGATGGCAGTCCGGTACTGGGAACGCATCGAAGCGGTCGCCGACGGGCTCGCCGATAAGGTGCCCGTCGTCAACCCGAAGAAGCACGAGGAAGTCTCCCAAGAAACACTCGACGAAGAGAGCGCGATGCCGCTGCTTCGGTACTATCGGCACCGGACACCCGGTACTCGAAACCACGCTTTCCTCGAACTCGCGTGGTCGACCGCCGCCCGCGTCTCCGGGCTCCAAGCGCTCGATATGCGGGACTTCTACCCCGAAGAGGGCTACGTCTGGTTTCGGCATCGGCCGGGGCAAGGCACCTCGCTCAAGAAGAACTACGCCAGCGAGCGAGTCGTCAGTATCCCCGACCGCGTCGTCGAGGCGCTCCGGGGCTACATCTCAGATAAACGCTACGCCGTCCGTGACGACCACGGTCGTCACCCGTTGTTTACCAGCCAGCAGGGACGGCCGCACAAGAACACGATTCGCGGCTGGTCGTATCACATGACCCAGCCGTGCCGCTACGGCGACTGTCCGCACGGGTACGACCCCGCGGAGTGCGACTTCCGTGAGCACGGATACTACTCGAAGTGCCCGTCCTCGAAGTCGACACACCCGATTCGGAAGGGCTCGATTTCCTGGCACCTCGGTAACGGCGTGCCCATGGAACTCGTTGAGGCCCGCTGTGACGCCTCTCGGGAGGTCATCGAGTTACACTACGATATGCGCTCTCCCGAGGAGCGAATGCAGCACCGTCGCGGAACCGTTCTCCCGAAACTGAAGTACGCATGACCATGTCCGAAACCACCGACCAACACGACCCGCAGAATCGACGCGAAACGGAAGATGTGGGTACTCCGATACACGGCGGTCCCACTTTCCAAACCGACACAGCATCCCTTAGCGATGTGGACATCTCGATAGGGGGATGCGAACTATTCAACAACCACCACCGGCGTCTGCCATGTCTGTGGCGACGAGCACGCGACCGAACAATCCGGTGGGTTGGCCGTACTGAGTCACCGCTTCAGTTCCACCCCGGTTGGCAAACTTCTTATTCGGTGTCGGGCGACAGGCGCCCTATGGGCGACGAAGTACCACTCGAACTCATGGTCTCGGAAGACGCAGCTAAGGCGGCTATTCGAAGGGACGAGATGGACGCACCCGAGTTGTTCGCGAACCTTGAGTCGCTGATTTGGGTGTACGAGATACTCGACGCCAGGGCGAATCCACAAACCAACGACGAGCTTCGAGATATTCGGTTGTTGCTCGATGAAGATTTGGAGGTCCCTGTCAAGCGAGCCGCGAAGATACTCAGCGAACTGGGACTCGTTGAGGATACCGGTCAGGGATGGGTGACAACCGACTAACCCGTCACGCCCCAATCGATGATATCGGAATCGCAATACTGAGGAAAGTTATTTGACCGATTGGCCACGTTACCGTGGTGTGATTAGGCGAGATTTCCTCGCGACGAGTTTATCCGGAACTGTAGCCCTCATTGCTGGGTGTACAGGCGGCGATTCGAACGATTCAGACACGTCACCCGCCACGCCGGACGGGGATGCGTCTCCCGAAGAACTGCTCCCGGAACCATTGGAAGGATGGGACCGAACCAATATACGGGACGTTGGGGGTGGGTTTGGACCAGACGATGGAATTGAAACTGCGAAATTAGGGTCGTACACACCCGATGGCGAAACTGGCTATCAAGTCGGGATTTATCGCTTTGCGTCAGAGGCAGACGCGACCGAAGTCGCCTCGCTCATCGAGGAGGAGGGCGAATTTTTCAACTTCATGTACGCGGTTCAGAACAAAAATTTCCTCATCGGTGGCAGACATAGTGATGGAACGGATCAAAACCTCCTGTCGCTATTAACTAATTCGCGCGTGCTTACTGAACAGTACGTTACGGACAATAACCTCCTGTAGGGCGTATCTCTTCGCAGTGTATAGATACGGAGTCGAGGGGCTGGGTGATTGCTAATAAATAAAGAGCGCGTCGATAGGGCCCGCAACGTGACAACCCCGATCTTAGAACTTGCCTGGTACAGTTGTCAGTTAAGCCACTCCACTTTACGACGTTCCGCCTTCTGTACGTCGGGCGCGTACGTCCCCCGGTAGTGTATCGAGGAACGTTTCGAGGTCGTCCCAGCCGCCCCAGTCACAGACGAGGAGTGAGTCGACATCCTGGCTTTTCAGTTGCGTTGCCCATATCCGCCGGAGGCCGTGGAACGTGAGTTCCGCCCACCGCGGGTCGCCCTCTTCGGCCAACTGCTTGTCCGTGGCCTTGATTCAGTGGAGGAGCGTCCGGGTGCTGAGGCCTTTTGTCGAGGACTGTGAGGTGACGATGGGATAGTCGTCGGGGTCGTCGCGATACTCGGCGGCGGTCTCAATGGTGTTCGCGACCGACGGCGGAATCGGGGTCTCTGAACCGTTGATAATTCTTAAATTTGGATTCGCTTTCCTGAGATGGAGAATCAGCTATTATTACCTTTGCCAGAGGAGAAATAGGTGCTTGTAGTTCCATCTTCGAATTCCAGCACGACTGCGATAGCGGCGTTTGGTTTTCCAGATATTCCTTTTATATTAATATTATGGGTTTCCTCACCACTCCAGGTCCACTCATTAACCTCCCTAAACTTCGTCCCCCCCACATTTACAGAAGACGCCGTTTCAGATGTTTTTGCGAATGTGAGGTCTACCGAAGATATGCCATTCCCATTGCCAGGATTGGAGGCCCATGGTACGCGAACGCCGGTTACGACTTTTGCTGTATCCGCCTTGTTCTTAAGAACTAGTTTGTCGGCCGATGAGGAGGGTCCTTTCAGGACAAGAGCATCTGCACCGATTGGATTAATCCCGCCTGTGTCTTCATCCTCACCACTATCATCTCCAGTGAATACTGCCGCAGGCTCATTCTCTGGGTCCGTATTGATGCCGATTGGCGTACAGCGAATGCGATACTGTTCACTCCCACTCTCACTATCGAGTGACAGGACTGCCTCGTCTTCGGATGGCATAACGAAGTCACCATCAAACGACGCTTTCCAACCGTCTTGGTTCTGAATCGGGATTTCAATCGTGGCAGGGGTATCATCCTCACCCACACTGAACGTCCCTGTGTCGCCAGTCACCCCTGGCTTGAACGTGATCGGTTCTCTTGAAGTTCCCGATTCACGAATCGAACCATGGGTGATCGGAGTGAGGTGAATCGTTGTGACACCGGATTCATCGTCAACTAATCGTTGACTGTTTTTCAAGCCAGCCCCGTCGACTATCCGATAGTGAACTCCGGCCTCATACGTGTGTGAGGCCGCGTTCTGGTATTCATTATACCGTGGTTCATAGGTAAGCGCCTTTGTCTCGACGCCTGAGAGCCCACAAACCTCGTTAACTAGCTCTCTATCATCCAAATCCGAGAAGGCATCGCCGTTCTCACTTGATAATGACCCAACAGACTCACTTTCTACCGTGCCTCGTGCTGGTGGTGGCGTGAGAAACACCGTCGACACGCCGTATCGAGTTCCCAGAGAGAGACTAGCGCTTCGTTCGCGGTTACTCCCGGCTGCATCCCCGATCGAGGCATACATTTCGGTGAAGTCATCAGAGACTTCTTCGACGTGATTCTGCTCGGTCGCCGCGATCTCCTGTGGGACGAAATACGTCTGGAGGAGTCCCAGTGCGAGAATGAAAATCCCGAACAGTAATATTGCGCCAACTACCTCTGACTGTCCCCGGTCCCCGGTGATGATGCCCATTGGTCCCCACTCACATGGGGTATTCGCTGAAAGGTAAAAAATCTATATACAACCAAACTCATAGTAAATGACATCCGGACACACCGCCTCTACATACGGATTTTCGCCATCTAACTCGATAACAACAGGATGTATGGAGATTCCACGCGACCAGCCCAGGCCCCACAGAATCACAACGACCACCCCTGCGGCTCGGCACACGCTGAATAACAATGTCCATCGCGCTGCAGTGACGGTCAGCAGGCGTTCCGACGGGACTCGGCGGCCGCTGTCGTCAGGAATCCACATGACCGGACATTTAAACTCTCCCGTCGTCGAACTCGCGTATGACTCTCCTCGTCCCGTTCGATGGGTCCGAACTCGCCGAGGCGGCGCTCGTCCGAGCGACGGAGTTCGCGGCGGTGTTCGACGAAGACGTGTTGGCTGTGACGGTCATCCCGAAAGGCAACGCCCGCTACGCGAGAAAACGCGACTGGCTCGGCGACGAGGAGCCCTTCGCCATGCAGCCAATCGTCTCGAAGTTACACGAGCAAGTCGTGGGACTGGCATCGAGTGCGGATTTTATACACAAGACGGTCGACAAATACGCACCGTCCGGGTCCATCTCGACTCGCATCCGAAAAGTCGCCAAACGGGAGGACGTGTCGATGGTGTTCATCGGCAGCGACAACGCCGGCCACCTGGTGACAAGCGTCTCGAGCGTCGGCGGCAACGTCGCCACCGACGAAGCCTACGACGTGGTCATCGTCCGCAATCGGAGTCCGGCGAAAATCGCGAAACTGAAGAACGCCTCCCCTCACCGACACACGAAATCCGACTTCTATCTCCCGGATTGAGTCTCGGCGTGGTTTCGTCCGGACTGCCCGGCGGTCCGTGGCGACGAATCTGTGTGCATATATACGGGGATGTGTAACGCCAGATGTGCCCGACGGATTCGATGGAGACACCGACGAGGTCGGCTGTCCGGACGAAATCGACGACACGCCCACCGTGTCGTGTTCCCAGTGTGGCCGGGAGTGGGACCTCGAATACGAACTCGACGACCTGCGCGTCGGCAATCAGGCGCTCGAACGGTTCGCGTTGGACCACAAACGCCACACCGGACACTTTCCCGACGAGGTAACGCCGTGGGTCGTGGCCTGCCGACAGTGTCCCGACGGCGACGAGTTCCTCTCGGAGCGGCCCGCACGGCGCTGGGCGGAGACCCACGCACGCCACACGCGACACAGCGTGACGGTTCGCGGCGACGACGGTGACGACCCGACGGTCGTCGAACCCGACGACTGAACGGTAGTGTCTCGACTCGGCCGCACGCAACCTTTTTCGAACGGCCGGCCGACGTACGGCCGTGAGCAACGAGGGGTCGGACGACTCGGACCTCGAGGAAGTCGCAGTCGAGGAAATCCGCTCGCAACTCGCGGAGTTGGAAGCCACCGTCGACGACGACGCCGAGCGCCGCGAGGTCCGTGGCGTGATTTCTCTCCTAGACCGCCTGCCGGAGCCGTCCGTCTCGGAGGGGATTCGGAAGTTCACGCGACGCGACATCGCGGAAGCCACCGTCGGCGCGATTATCATCTCGATTCCGATGTTGGTCGAAGACGGCGTCTTCGACATCGCTGCGTATCTCCTTTCGACGCCGGCGTTGTTCTTGGTGAACGCCGCGTTCGTCGTCCTGATGGCAATCTCTCTGCTGTACTTCGCGGACTTCCGTGAGGTAATCGTCAACCGACCCATCTTCGGTCTCGTTCCACGGCGACTCGCCAGTGTCCTCGTCGTCGCGTTCCTCACCGCAGCGTTCACGATGACGCTGTGGGGCCGTATCGACTGGACCAATCCTTCGGTTGCCCTCGCCCGCGTGTCCGTCGTCTGGACGGTCGCCTCCCTCGGGGCCGCACTGGGAGATATTCTCCCGGGTGAATCGTCCGGGACCGACATCAACGACGAAATCGAGGACCTCGGCGAGCGGCTAGGTATCGGCGACGAGGAGGGACGTTTTTAGAGACACGAACTTTTTGCACGGCGCGCTGTGCGCGCCGGCAAAAACTTCGATGAAAAATAGTGGCTCGTTCCCTACGGTCACTCGCCGCTACCGGCGGCTGTGCCGCCGGAGAACCGCGCTCGCTTCGCTCGCGCGGATGCTATCTAAAAGAGCCTCAGCGCTTAGTCGTCGCGCTTCACGCCGGGGTTCGTCACCGCGCCGTTGGCGGCAGAGCCGAAGGCCATACCGTACTTCGCCAACACGCCCGTCGGATACGAGGGGTCGGGCTGTTCCCAGTCCTCGAGGCGCGCTTCGAGTTCCTCGTCGGTGAGGTCGACCTCGATGCTCCGTTCGGGAATGTCGATGGTGACGTGGTCGCCGTCCTCGAGGGCCCCGATGGGACCGCCGACGAACGCCTCGGGGGCCGCGTGGCCTATCATCGGTCCGCGGGTCGCCCCCGAGAAGCGGCCGTCGGTGAGCATCGCCACGTCGTCCTCGTGGCCGGCGCCGACGACAGCGGCGGTCACGCCGAGCATCTCCCGCATCCCGGGGCCACCCTGCGGGCCCTCGTTGCGGATGATGATGACGTCGCCAGATTCGATGCGGTCCTCCTGGACGTACTTCATCGCCGCCTCCTCGTCTTCGAAGACGCGTGCCGGCCCCTCGTGGAAGAAGGCGTCGTCGCCGGTCACCTTCAGCACCGCGCCGTCGGGTGCGAGGTTGCCGGTGAGAATCTTGATGGCCCCCTCCTCGTGGATGGGGTCGTCGACGGTGTAGAGGAAGTCGGCCTCGATGTCCTCGTCGTCGGGAAGGTGGCCGGTCTCTTCGAGCAATTCGAGTTCCTCCTCGATGGTGCGGCCGGTGACGGTCATCGCGTCGCCGTGGATGTAGCCGCCCTCAAGCAGCCGCCGGATGACGACCGGCACGCCGCCGATTTCGTGGAGGTCGTTCATCACACGCGTCCCGCCGGGCTGGAGGTTGGCGATTTTCGGCGTGCGCTTGGATATCTCGTTGAACTCCGTGATGTCGAGGTCGATGCCGGCCTCGGCGGCCAACGCGAGGACATGGAGGACGCCGTTGGTCGACCCACCCAGTGCGACTTGGACGGCGATGGCGTTCTCGAAGGACTCCTTCGTGAGGATGTCGGAGGGCTTGCGGTCCTCTTGGACGCACTCGAGGACGAGTTCGCCGGCGCGTTCGGCGACCTCGTAGCGCTCGTCGCTCTCGGCTGGCGGGGAGGCCGACCCGAGCGGCGCCATCCCGAGCGCCTCGCTGATGGAAGCCATCGTGTTGGCGGTGAACATCCCGCCACAGGACCCGGCGCCGGGACAGGCGTGGTGTTCCATCTCTTCGAGTTCCTCTTCGCTCATGTCGCCGGAGGCGACGGCGCCGACGCCCTCGAAGACGTTCTGAATCGTGATTTCTCGCCCGTCGTGTTCACCGGGCATGATGGACCCGCCGTAGAGGAACACGGAGGGGAGGTCCGTTCGAATGGAGGCCATCATCATTCCGGGGAGGTTCTTGTCACAGCCCGCGACAGTGACGAGGGCGTCCATGCGCTCGCCGAAGGCGACCAACTCGACGGAGTCGGCGATGACCTCCCGTGAGATGAGGCTGGCTTTCATCCCCTCGGTCCCCATCGAGATGGCGTCGGAGATGGTGATGGTGCCGAACTCGATGGGCATGCCGTCGGCTCCGTCGACGCCGTCGATGGCCGACTGGGCCACGTCATCGAGGTGGACGTTACACGGCGTGATGTCGGCGGCGGGGTTGGCGACGCCGACCATCGGCGAGGCGAGGTCTTCGTCGTCGTACCCCATCGCGCGGAACATCGCACGGTGTGGGGCGCGTTCGGGGCCCTCGGTGACCTCACGGCTGCGGAGATGCTCCGGTTTCTCCTCGTCGCCGGCCTCCCGCTCCGGCGGTTCCTGTTGGCTCATGTGTAGTCCCTTGCCGTCGACCGACTTAACGACCAGCAATCGACTCACTTCTTGCTGGATATCTTCGGAAAACGTTTGTAATCTTCTATGGTGTCAAAGTAGTACAGATGACCATGTTGGTGTAGGAGTATCTGGACTTTACTAGCAATATTAGGGTGGGAGTTAACCAATGCGCCAACGAACATGGTCGTATGCGACCGAATATATTCGGTGGAGGCACGGAACTGTACGAGTGTTTCGACTGTGGCCGCCGAACCGAGACCGCCGAAACGCCTTCCTGTTCGTCCTGTGGTGGCGAATTGCGGAACCTCACCCGGTCGCGGGACCTCTGAGACAGCGCTGCCGCTGTCGAAACCCACAACTCACCGACCGGCGAAGAGCCGTCAATGCGCGCCCGTGTCGAGGCCGGTGCCCGACTCCACATCGGTTTCGGGAACCTCTCGCTGGCCCACGAACGGCTCTACGGCGGCGTCGGCGTCGCCCTCGAGGAGCCACGGGTGGTCATCGAAGCCGAACGGGCCCCGGCGGTCGTCTGTGACGATGCGGTCGTTACGGAGTACGCCGAGGCGGTCTGTGACGTGCTCGACGTGCCGGGCGCCGAATTGACGGTCGAGGAAACGCTCCCGCGACACGTCGGATTGGGTAGCGGAACGCAACTCACCTTGGCGACGCTTGCGGCGGTCGCGACTGCCTATGACCGCGACCCGAAAATCCGAACGCGTGCGCCGGCGCTCGAACGCGGTGGCCGAAGCGGCGTCGGGGTCGCGGCCTTCGAAGCCGGCGGGTTCATCGTCGATGCCGGTCATCCGACCGAGCGGTTTACGACCGCCCCGCCGGCCCCCGGCGAGTGGGAGGTTCCGGCGATCGTCGCACGCCACGGCCTCCCCGACGACTGGCGATTCGTCCTCGTGTTGCCCGACGCAGACCCCGGACGCAGCGGCGACACCGAAGACGAGAGCATGCGCGCCGTAGTCGAGAACGCCGACCCGGCGGTTGCCGACGAACTCGCCTCGCTGCTCGTTCGCCGACTCCTGCCGGCGGCGGTGGAGGGCCGACTGGCGGCCTTCGGCGACGCGGTCGGTGCTTTCGGCCGACTCAACGGCGCGTGGTACGCCGACGAACAGGGGGGCGTCTACCGGCCGCCGGCAGGCCGCCTCATCGACGAGTTGGCCGAGACGCCCGCGCTCCGCGGCGTCGGGCAGTCCTCGTGGGGGCCAGCGGTGTACGGCGTAACCGACGCCGACTCGGCGGTGACGGCACGACGGGCCGCCGAAACCGCACTCACGGAGACGGGCGTCGACGGCAACGTGCGCGTTGTCGAACCGCGAAACGCCGGTGCGCGCGTCGTAACTGACTAAACGCTTTAAGCCCAGGGGACCGAACGGCTGTGCATGGACCGCATCCCGTTCGGGATTCGACGCTTGGACACGACCATCGGGGGTGGTGCGCCGCCCGGCAGCGTCGTGCTGCTGTCGGGGGAAGCCGGCGCCGGCGCCCGGGAGTTCATGTACACCGCGGCCATCATGAACGGCCTCGCGAAGGGCGACCCCGAGCTGTTCGACCTCTACTACGGCGGCATCGACGACCGCGCCTCCGCACCGGAGGAAGTCCACTACATCTCCTTTACCTCCGAGAAACGGCAGGTAAACCGCGAGATGACGCTCGCGATGGATGACGAAGTCGTCGAGGCGGGCATCGACAACATGTCGTTTCACGACCTCTCGCCGGAGTATTTCCGTCTCAGCCCCGTCCCCCGGGAGTGGTACGCCGAGAAGACGGCGAGCATCTCCGATTTGGGGCACACACAGGACAGAAAAACCGTCACGGAGGCCCTCGGGGACCGACTCACGAGTCACGCTGCCGGCAACGTCGTCGTCATCGACTCAATCGCCGACCTCATCGGCTCCCGAACCGACAGCCTGCCGTGGAGCGACGTGCCAGTCCTTTTGAAGGGGCTCTCGCGGGCGGCCTACGAGTGGGGCGGTCTCATCCTCGTCCACATCAACCAGGAGACGCTCGGGGCTGAGAAACACGGCCAACTCGTCGACGCCGCCGACGGGACGCTTCTGTTCGAGTGGGAAAGCGGCGGGAGCGCCCGCGCACGAACGATGGTCGTAAAGCAGTTCCGTGGGGTACTCTCGCGCATCGAAGACGAGAACATCGTCCGATTCGAGACGGAAATCGGCGACGCAGGCTTCGACATCAGCGACGTTCGGAAAATCCGATAAGCCGGGGATTCCGTCCTGTTCACGTCGCGAGACCGGTAGTGTTCAGATAAGCTGATTCCATGCGAAGGCGAAGGTTTGAAGCCAATTGTCGGCGGTGTCTGCTTCGGCGTTGCTGAAACAGTTTGAGAAGCTGGTAGCTCGCTGTTTTACCTCACGAAAGACACGTTCGACACTATTCCGATTTCCATGTTTTTCGTATCTGAAATCGAGGCCGTGTCGATGGCAGGCGTCTTTCAGCGGTGCGGCGCTATCGATGAGGAAGACGGGGTCATCGACATCATGTTTCTCGCGGAGTTCGGTGAAGGATGCGTGGGCGAGAACGTTTGTTCTGGCTGGTTCAAGCTTTGTATGAAGCAATTCGTTTGTATTAGGATCGACAGCGGCGTACAGCCAGTAGCGTTCGTCATTGAGCTGAATCACGGTCTCGTCAACTGCGACGTGATTCGGATGCCGACCAGATTCGGGCTGTAAATCTGCTTTGTGAACCCAGTTGTGAACGGTGGATCGAGCTCAACTGACACCAAACATCTCAAGAATAGAAACGGTATTCGAAAGTGATAGACCAGCCAAATGGAGTTGAATACCAAGCTTCATCAGGAGTTTCGGTGTTGCCTCTCGTTCCACAAAACCTAACTCAATCTGGTCGATACTACCACTGAGGCATGTGTTTTCGGGCATGAACCACTCAGAAAACACACCGCCTCACTCTTCATCCTTATCTGAACACCACGACATACATCTAGGAAAGAATAGTTATACAACCACTACCACAGCGGTATACTGTAGGTACAGCGCCTTTTGATAGGCATTTCACCGGAAACGTGGTGTGTGTCGGAGTCGATTCTTAGGATATCCCGAGCTATCATCTTGACCCAGCGGGCCTCTTGACTCGATACACCGGAAACCCGGTGTCCTTTCGTAGGGGCTTCGGGTACGACAATGATTTCTCGCCATACCCGTGTCTGCTCTTCTTCGTGGAAATACTCACTAATACGATACGATTCGATCACTATTCACCCCGCCAGACAATTCGAACGAACGCCACATTCATTAACCAACAAAATTGCTCACTGCGTCTGTTATGTTGGTTAAACAGCACCAACAAAGGAATCATAATTCAATCTAATCTCAACTCTCATTCTCCGACAGAGCAGGCAGAACGTCTCAGGACTGCCACCGAGGTAGTTTACTCGAGAATATTGAACACATCAACGGCTTTGTACTCTTTTCCGCGTTCTTTCCCGGTTACTTCCTCGATGAGGCCATCCGATTCGAGATCGTCGACGACCTTGTAGGCAGTCCGACGAGAGACATCGAGATACCCCACGAGATTCGGTGCGGTAAAATACGGATACTGGAGTAACTGGCGTGCAAACTGATCCGTTTTCGTGTTGCCCGGATACTCCTTCTCGTAGCGCTCCTGGAGTTCACGGAGCTGGTGGGTTCGGTCGTACGATGTTTCCGCTTGACTTCGGAGCCCTTCGAGGAAAAATTGGAACCATTCGTTCCACGCACCCTCGTCACTGACCGCCCGCATTCGTTCAACGTATTCGACTTTGTGCCGGTTGAAGTATGCGCTCGGGTAGATGTACGGACTCTCGAGATACCCTTGGCTCGTCAAATAGAGAATAATGAGGAGGCGGCCAAGTCGACCGTTCCCGTCCGAGAACGGATGGACTGTCTCGAAAAAGTAGTGGATAATTGCAGCATCCACGAGTGGATGATACTGTCCGCCCATCTGGACGTATCCCTCAAGAGACTGCATCAGTGCGTCGAGCGCTTCCGGCGGTGGGGGAACGAACGGGCGTTCTCCTGACTGGGGACTTGTTAGATGAACCATGTGGTCCCGGAAGTCCCCGACAACGTCTCCGTCGTTTCGGACGTCTTCAAGCAGCATCGAGTGAAGGCGTTTGATGAGCGAGAGCGTTATTTCATCTCCACTCTTGACTTTCTCGAGCCCGTGGGTAAGCGCGTTCTCGTAATTGAGTGCCTCTTTCAGGTCTTTTTCGACTGTCGGGTCTGTTTCACCCGTGGGATTCTGGGTGTGATACGCCTCAACGTCTTGGTATACAACATCTGCCCCTTCGATACGTGCGGATTCGACAGCCTCAATCCGAATAAGTGAGGTATAGAGTACTGTTGAGAAGTCAACAGTTGAACTGATACCGTCGACACGACCGATCTGATGTGCGGCATCAGCTACGAGAGCGTGTGTCTGATCGGTGATTTCAAGCTTTGGCTCTACAGGGAGCGTTTCAGGCGAATAGTATGGATTTGGGTGGTAGGAGACGTATGTCCCTGGCGCGCGATCGGGAAGCTCTTTCGGGGACATCTCGGTAGTAACACAATCTATCTCTGTTGGTATAGGTGTTTTTATAGCCAGTATACGAACTGACTGTTTCCTATTCTGTTGTTCTAATCAAGGACGGAGTGGTATACGTGCAATCTTCAGTACGCGCCTTCATGAGAACCGTCATTAACCAACAATACTTCTCCAAACGACCCTTGTGTTGGTTAATATTGCTTGGTATTCGCGAACGCCGTCAACTCCGATACCCGTGAGGACATCTGACGGTCCCACCGATTCAATGTCACAACGATGGGAGCAGTACGTTCACGCTCATCGGGACGGAAGCGGCGATACAGAACGCGGTCGACGGCGTTCCTGATGGAGTGGATGTTACGATTGACGCGGTCGGCGCCGGGCCTGTCGCACAGAACGCCGTCGCGGACAACCTCTCGCCGAAGCAGCGCGAAGCCGTCCAAGCCGCACTCCGAGTCGGATACTACGACATCCCTCGGGAGGCGTCGTCACAGGACGTCGCCCAAGCGCTGGATTGTGCGACGGCGACGGCTTCCGAGCACCTCCGGAAAGCCGAATCCCGTATCCTATCGATGCTGTTCGCCGAGACGGATGCCCGATAGTAGAAGCCGACTTTGTTTCCGTGAGTCTTCGATACGCTGTGTGTCTATACGTTCTCCAGATCCCGATCTATGTCCTCGATGAGGTCGGAGGTGTCTTCGATGCCAACCGACATCCGAACCAGCGACTCCGAAATCCCGGCTTCTCGTCGTTCCTCCGGTGAAATGAACGACGCCGACATCGTCCACGGATGGTCGACGAGCGACTCGACACCACCGAGGCTGACGGCAATCGTAAACACGTCCAGTTCTTCGAGAACGGCCCTCGTCTCCGCTTCGGTCGCGTCCAACTCGAAGGAGACGATGCCACCGAACCCGTCCATCTGCCGTCTCGCCAGTTCGTGTTGGGGATGTGATTCGAGTCCGGGATAGTTGACTCGAGAGACCGAGGGGTGTTCGAGGAGATGCTCGGCAATCGCTCGGGCGTTCGTTTCGTGTTTGCCCATTCGAAGCGGGAACGTCTTCGTCCCGCGAAGCACCAGATAGGAGTCGAACGGGGCCAGAAGGTTCCCGAGCGTGTACGCCTGTAGTTCCGAGATGCGATTGGCGAGTGCGGGGTCGCTCGTCGCCACCGCACCGCCGGTGGAGTCGCTGTGACCGTTCAGGTACTTCGTAGTGCTGTGAACGACGAGGTCGGCGCCCTGCTCCAACGGCCGCTGGAAATACGGCGTCGCAAAGGTGTTATCGACGCCGAGTGGAATCCCGTGGTCGTCGGCTATCGACGCTACTGCGTCTAGGTCACAGAGTTTCAACAGCGGGTTCGTCGGCGTCTCCATCCACAGTAGCGTCGTCTCGGGACGTATCGCGGTCTCGACGTTCGTCGTATCCGTCGCATCCACGTATTCGATGTCCACGCCGAGTTTTCCCCGGAGGAACTCCTTGAAGAGGAGCCGCGTCCCGCCGTAGACGCCATCGAAGGCGACGATGTGGTCACCGGGGTCACAGAGCGCAAGGCCCGCCGTCGCGATGGCAGCAGTACCCGAACTGAAGGCTATCGCCTCACTCGCTCCCGTCAGGTCGGCCAACCGCGTTTCGAGCGCCTCCCGAGTCGGATTTCCGAACCGCGAGTACTTGTAGCCGTGCGCTGACTCTCCCGGCGCATCCATCTCGTGGTGGGTGGCCAGGTGAATGGGCGAGACGACATCGCCGGAGACAGAACTGAGTTCGTCGGTGTTCTCACCACTGTGGACCGCATCAGTCGCGAGGTCAGTTCCGGTGTCGTCGCTCATGAGGGCAAGCAGTCTCGGCCCGTGAATGAATCCCTCGGCTCGCCGACCCGGCCATCGTCTCCCGACTCAATCACGTCTCGGAACATCGCCCTCCGGGGGTTCTTCCCCCCAGTCCGCTTCCCATTCGGCCAGTTCGCCTAGCGCGTCGAGGAGTCCCTCGCCTTTCGAAGTGAGTCGATAGTAGACGGCGACCGGCGCCGCTTCTTCCATTCGGCGGGTGACGACGTCGTTCTCGACCAGTTCGTCGAGGGCGTCCGAGAGGGTCTTCGAGCGGGCGTTCGTCGCTTCCTTGAGTTCGTTGAACCGCTGTTCGCCGTCGGCGAGTGCGTAGATGACGTTCAGGCGCCACGGCGTTCCGACCTTGTCGATGGCTTGGATAACGGGACACGCAGAGGAGTTGTGCGCTTCGATTTCGTGTTGTCGTGTTTCAGTTTCGGCAGACATGATTAATCAGCCGTAGGAACGGCACAGGCCGAGGGGGCGTCCGGGTACGATTCGACGTTCGCGTAGTCGACGAGCTGGCCTCCGAGCGCGTCGATACGTTCGAGTAAACCCTCGTCGGTCAACTCGCCGTCCTCGAAGGCGCTGTGGGAGTCCGGAATCGCGACTTGCGTGGGGAGCACCCAGGCGTCCAGTTCGCGGGCGACCGACCGAAGATGCTCCAGGGCAGGTGTCGGGAACCCACCGCCGGAGACGGCCAACAGCCCGACCGTCGTTTCTTCGAATTCGTCGAACCCACAGTAGTCCAACGCGGTTTTCAGCGGCGAGGAGTACGACCCGTGGTACATCGGCGTCCCCAGCAACACCGCGTCGGCACGCCGGATGCGGCGACGAAGCGAGTCGGCATCGCCGGCATCCGTTCGGTCCGGGTCAAAGAGGGGAAGGTCGAGGTTCGAGAGGTCGACGAAGTCCGTCTCGGCACCGCGAACTTCGGCAGCCGTCAGTGCTCGCTGTAGCGCGCGATGGGTGTAACTCCCGTCCCGCTGACTTCCACATACTGCGACTACATGTTTGGAATCGGTTACTTCCATGTGTGGTCAAAACCCACGTTAGGATAGTAAGTAAAAGCTCGGTGAGATGAATTACAGTAAATATTCTTATGTGTTTAATTCGCGCTCGACAGAAACGTTGAACGACTCGTCGACGACACAAACCAGCTGCTCGTCCCCGTCCTGTATCGTGACCTCGATGGCCATCGAGTCTGCCATTCGAAGACCGATCGCATCGGCGTCGACGACGAAGCCGAGGTCCCACAGGGGTGTCCGTCGAATGTCGATTCCCGCCTCGTGGAGTCGTCCCGTAATCGAGGGGCGCGACAGGAGCACGACCCCGACCGGGATGAAACTGTAGAAACTGCACCGTTCGCAGTCGACCGAGACGACCGCTGGGTGGTCGCGAGCGAAGTACTCGTCGTAGCGGTCCAGTTCTTCGAGGACGCCGATACAGATTCCGTGGTCGTCGACGTTGCTGGCGAACTCGCGGTCGATTCGACCGGCACAGAACGGACAGACCCCATCGAGCGCACACGACCAGATAAGTCGCGTCCGTCGGTCGAAGGCGTTCACGATCTCCTCGGGGTCTCTGTCAGCCGTTCCACCGGGGTCGAACGGCCACTCCAGAGCGCGGTTCCCGCAGTCCGGACAGTGGACACGGCCGATGAAGTCGGTGCCGTATTCGAAGGTCAACGAGGCAGTACAGTCACGGCAGTCGGCGTCGAGTTCGACGGGGTTGACGGCGGCCTGTTCGTGGAAGACGCCGCTTTGAATCGCGTCGAGAACGCGGTGTCCGGGATACTGGAGTTCGTAGCCGTCGTCCGTCTGGGCGACGAAGTGGCCCTGAAGCTCCGAAAGGTGATACGTGAATTTCCCGGAGTCACGTTCGCCGACTGCCGAGCGAAGCTCGGAGAACGACAGTGAGAACCCGGGCGCGTCCCACAGCGCGAGCAGAATCTCCAGCCGGAGGTCGTGGCTCAGCGTCATGAACGCCGACTCGGCGTCGGCGACCCCACCGCTCGTTTCGGCGGATTCGTTGGCCATAGCTACCAACGCGTCCGATTCCGCTTAAAAATTGGTTCCATTTATCTAGCGACAAAGAGGACTCCTGCTACGACTGCGGCACCGAGTCCCGCACCGAGGAGTGTACGCTGGTAGCCGATTTTACCGCTCAGTAGGGTGAACGCGATGGGTCCCACGGCTTGGCTGATGCCGATTGTCGTCGTCTGGAGACTCATCACGCCCCCGCGGACGTGAGTCGGGGCGAGGGAACTGATTCCGCCGAACAACGTCGGTGTGACGAGTCCACTGCCGACGCCGAAGACGAGAAGTCCTCCGACGAGGGCCGTTTGACTGTCGGTGAGGCCGACGATGAGAAACCCGACTGCATACAACAGGAACCCGACAGCGAGGTGTTTCGCCGTCGACAGCCGGGTGGTCACCCGCCAGTTCTGCGTCGAAACGACCGCCGTCACCAACAGGACGGCGCTCGTGACCAGTCCCACCGTCGTCGCGGTAACCCCGAACCTCCCGGTGAGATAGAACGGAAGCGCCGTGTACAGTCCTCCAAACAGGAGGCTAAACGACAGGAACATCACTCCATACAGCGCGAAAGCACGCTGCGCCGGAATCGTCTGCAACGCTTCCCTGAGGTATCCCCTGTCGCTTGAACCCGATTCGGTCCTCCGTTCGTCCAGTGTCCACAGGACAAGACCCGCGACTGGGAGTGTAAGCGCGTACATGAGGAACGGCGCGTTCCACACGCGGGTCGCGAGGTATCCGCCAATGACGGGGTAGGCGGCAGTCCCGAGCGAGAGCATCGCGGATGTCACGCCCATAACGGCGTCGTGTTGGCGGCCGGTGTATCGGTCACCGACGACGGTCATCGCAAGAGCGGAGAGAACGCTCCCGGCGGCGAATCCCTGGACGACACGCAGACCGAGCGCCACCGAGAAGTCGTCGGTGAACCAGACAGCGAACCCGGCGAGGCCGAACACCACGAGACAGCCGGAGAGGACGTATCGCCGGCCGACGCGGTCGGCAAGCGCTCCGATAACCGGCGCCAGTACGATACCAGGGAGCGCATACAGCGTGATGAGCAGGCCAGCACGGGACTCCGAGACGCCGAATACGGATTGGACCTCGGGAAGAACTGGACTAATCATCGGGACGTCCATCGGCGTCATCAGCGTGGCTGCAAGAATCGCGAGTAACGCCGGCGACCGCCACGGAACGCCGACTGCACTCTCCGAGGCACTCGAGTTTTCAGTCGCCGGCATGGGGTATCAGAGCCCGATGCCGACTGCCAGCGGCCACGTCCCGACGGAAACCGACAGGAACAGGAGAGCGGCACCGATTAGGCCGGCGTTCTTGAGGAAGTGAATCTGTTCGTTCTGTCGGTCCTGGCCGTCCATCGTCCAGAAGTCGTGCATGATGACCGTAATCGGGACGAGAAAGCCCACGATTGCGAGGACACCGAGGGTCGGGTAGACGCCGAAGAGCACCGAAAGCGCCCCAACGACTAACCCGAGACTCCCCAACGGCACGGTAACCGACGCCAGCGGTGCCCCCTTGCTCTTGGCGTAGCCGACCGATGATTCGAGGTCGAGCAGGTTTCCGACAGCGAGGTATCCGACTACGAGCGCGAATAGCGCTCGACCGAGCAGGAAGGCGACATCTGAGACGGCTGCTGGAAGCGCCATCAGTTCTCACCTCGCTGGAACCCGCGAATGAGTTGGCTTCTGTTCGATAGCGTCGTTCCGACGATTACGTATCGGATGTCGTTCGGTGACTTCATCGCACTTGGAGAAAAGGAGGTCAAGTAAAAATATTTCAGGCAAGTTACACTATACTTGGTTTATTCCGGTATACCTGAATTCGAATTGCGGTGATTTACCGACTAATAGGCTGTAGAAGCCCTGGTTAACAGAACTGGTCGTCCTCTGTACAGATTAGAAGATTTGATGATTAACCGATGTTCCCTCGGTCGTGTGGCTTCTCCCAGCCGATTTCGGGACCGACAGGGACGAACCCAGTCGGGTTGATGTCATCGTGGCTGCGGTAGTAGTGAGCCTTGACGTGTTCCGTATTGCACGTCTCTGCGACGTCCGGCGTCTGATAGATATCCCGAGCGTAGTCGAAGAGATGCTCGAAGTCACGGAGCCGCCGGACGTTACACTTGAAATGCGTGTGGTACACCGAATCGAACCGATAGAGGGTCGGAAAGAAGAACACGTCGGCAAGTGTCAGTTCCTCCCCCAAGAGGTAGCGACGCTGACCGAGAGTGTCGTCCCACTGTTCGAGTGCTTCGAACAGGTCCCGGACGGCCGCCTCGTATTCGGGTTGTGTGTCGGCGAATCCGGCTCTGTACACTCCGAGATTGATGTCACGGTGAATCGAGTCGATGATGCTATCGATTTCGTCGCGTTTACTCTCGGGGTAGAGTTTCCGTTCTCGAGTGGCGTGGGTTTCGAATGCTTCGTCGAGCATCCGAGCGATGTCCGCCGACTCGTTGTTGACGATTGTTTCCGTCTCGGTATCGTAGAGGACGGGAACCGTGACTCGACCCGTGTAGGATGGGTCCGTCCGGGTGTACACCTCTCGGAGATACTCGGCGCCGTGTATCGAGTCGGGCGTACACGCGCGTTTCGAGGGGGTGAACTCCCATCCTTCGTCCCGGCGAACGGGGTCAACGATGTCGAGAGAAACCACGCCTTCGAGTCCCCTGAGGCGGCGCACTAGCGCGGTTCGGTGCGCCCACGGACAGGCCCGAGAGATGTATAGGTGATACCGATTCGGTTCGGCAGGGAAGGCGGGAGCGTGGGCTCCAGACGACTGAATCCACGCATCGAACCCTTGGCCGTCACGCTCTCGTTCGGTTTCCGTCACCCACTCCCCGTCGACGAGTCGGCCCATTCTCACATCCCTCCGAAAAGTACGATACAGTTGCTGTCGGTTCTCCGACCCGGTTGGAAGGCTTCTTCGAACATCCTCAACCGACTGTTTCAGCTACTCCGACTAAGCATTCAGACACGGTCAACGGAACCAGGTATGACGAACGAAACCGGGGTGTGACTCCAGTACCCTAGCCCCCGTAGGGCCGAAATCAACTACGGCATCGGGTCCATCGCGGTATACCTGATTTAGTGTAAGTTGCCTGAGATATATCGGTGACGGACGGGTAGTTACGAGTGTATGACGGCAGAATCAGACGAACGGCCGACGATAACGCAGTTTACGGACCCGATGTGTACGTGGTGTTGGGGGTCCGAACCGGTCATCAGGCACCTTCGGGTTGCCTACGGGAACCAGATACGAATCGAGTACGTGATGGGTGGGCTCATCGAGGACTTCGACGATTTCTACGATGCAGCCAACGACATCTCCGAACCGAGCGAAGTCGGCCCACACTGGCTTGAGGCCTCGGAAGCACACGGAATGCCGGTCGATACGGCTATCTTCGATGAAGACCCCGCCCAGTCGACGTATCCCGCCAGTGTGGCCTACGTCGCCGCACGCCAGCAGGACGAAACACTGGCGAGCCGATACCTGCGACGGCTTCGTGAGGCCTACGCCACTCAGGTCCGGAACGTCAACCGCCGTGAGGAACAGGTCGAGATTGCGGCGTCGGTTGGACTCGATGTGGACGAGTTCACTGCGGCCCTAGACGACGGAACCGCTCGGGCGGAATTCGAGGCGGACCTCTCTCGGACCCGAGCAACCGGGGTTCGGGCGTTTCCGACCTACGAGATAGACGGGCCCGAGGGAACACGGCTGGCCGGCGGCTTCCAGTCCTTCGAGGAGTTGGCGGCTGCGTTGACGGCCGTCGCTCCATCACTGGAGCAACACTCTCCCCCGACAGTAGAGCGATTCGTCGCTGACTACGGTCCCGTTGCGACTCGGGAGGTCGCCGAAGTGTACGAACTCGGAGACGGTAAGACACGGCAGACGCTACGGGCCCTCGCTGACGACGGCGTCGTGCGCTGTGAGTCCCGTGGAAACGGCCTGTTTTGGCATTCGACCACTGGAGGTGATAGCTGATGGATGGCCTCCACCCCGGGCTCGAAGACATCTCGGTCGCCGAAACACGGCTCAGTTCCATCGACGGCGAGGCAGGCGAACTCCTCATCGGCGGCGTTCCGGTCGAGGAACTGGCAGCTAATGCGACCTACGAGGAAACCGTCTTCCTACTGTTGAACGACCGGCTGCCGACTGTCGAGGAACTGAAGGCGTTCCGGTCGGCGTTGGCGAGTCATCGTGCCATCGGCGAGGAGACACGAGCAGTCCTTCGACGAGCGGCCAACGAAGAGAAGCCGCCGATGGACGCCCTCAGGATGGGTCTCTCGACGGCCTCGCTCGGCGTTGAGGACGAAACTACCCAAACCGCAGTCCGGAGAGTCATCGCCGTCGTCCCGACCATCGTTTCGACGTACTGGCGATACCGGGAGGATAACGACCCGATTGCGCCCCGAAGCGACCTTCGACACGCTGAGAACTATCTGTACATGATGACCGGGGACGAGCCAACCCAGGCGGCGGTTCGTGGGCTCGAAACGTATCTCAACACGGTTGTCGACCACGGACTGAACGCCTCGACGTTCACCGCCCGAGTGGTGGTTTCGGCGGAATCCGACGTGGTGTCAGCGGCGACTGCGGCCGTCGGGACGCTGAAGGGACCGCTCCACGGCGGTGCTCCCGGCCCGGTCTTGGAGATGCTCGAAGAAGTGTTCGAAACGGGCGGTCCCGAAGCGTACGTGCGGGCGAAACTCGACGCCGGAGAGCGATTGATGGGGTTCGGACACCGAGTGTATCGGGTTCGGGACCCACGTGCCGAGGTGCTTTCGACAGCCGCCGAGCAGTTCTACGACGCGGGTGGTGACGCCGAGTTCTTCGCTGCGACGAAGACCTTCGAGGACGTGGCTACTGACCTGTTGGCCGAACACAAGCCGCAACGGCGACTGGAGACGAACGTCGAGTTCTATACTGCCGTGCTCCTTGCCGGTGTCGGCGTCCCGAAGGAGCTTTTCACGACGACGTTCGCCGTGGCGCGGGTCGGGGGATGGATGGCCCACGCGCTCGAACAGTTGGACGACAACAAACTCGTTCGGCCTCGGAGTCGCTACACGGGCCGGTCGGATCGACGGTGGAAACCGATTGACGACCGATAGTTCGGCTCGCGGTTGACGCCCGCACCGACAGCCTCCCTGTTTTCCTCCCCTGCGTGTTCCGACTGTTCGGCGATCTTCGAGCTCGAAAAACAGCTCAGAGTACCACGACGGCCCTGCGGAGCACGAGGACGGTGAAGATACCGGTGCCGATGGACAACAGGATACTGTCCGTGCGGCGAACGACGACGAGAACAACCGCTGCAGCAGCCCATTCTGGTGGACCTCCTTGGAGGAGTTCCGGGGCGAGAATCGCGATGATGATACCTCCGGGTAACGCTTCCAGCCCGGATTTCGCGCGGTCGGATAGCTCTACCTGCTCCAAGACCCAGAGTCCCCCTGCCTTCGTCACGTAGGTGAGGACGGCCATCCCGAGGATAATCGAGACGGGAACAACCGAGGCTTCAATCATACCGCATCACCTTGATGAGACTCGCTGTGAGTCCGCCAATCAAAATGTACCACCGTCCGGGGAGCCACATGAACCCCAGTATCGCCGTTCCCGCCGCGAAGCTCCACGAAAGAGCGGTTTCGGTTCCTTCCCAAAACCCGACCACGAGCGTCAGAAACACGGCCGTCAGAACGAAATCCAGGCCGTACACTGATGGGTCGTCGATGACCCCTCCAGCCGTCGACCCCACAATCGTCGCCACGACCCAGAACGACCAGATAGCGAGGCCGCTTCCGAGGAGGAAGGCACCCTGCTGATTGCCATCACGCAGCTCCTTAATCGTGAGTGCCCAGTTCTCGTCGGCCGTGAAGAAGATACTCCCGTAGGCCTGCAGCGGCGTGAGTTTGCTGAACCACGGCCGCAACGCCGCACCCATCAGGACGTACCGGAGGTTCACGATGAACGTCGTCAGGAGTATCGCCACCGCGGGCACCGGTGAACTCCACAGTTCGACGGCGATTAGCTGTGCCGCACCGGCGAGTACGGTCGCACTCATCAGGGTCGCTTCGAACGGTGTGAGTCCCGCTTGCCGGGCCAACACGCCGAATAAGATTCCATAGCCTGCGACCCCGAGCGCTATGGGGACACACTGTAGGTAGCCCTGATACAGCCCCGTAAGCGAGAAGGTCAGCTCTGGCGATGAGTGGTCATCGTCCTCTCGTCCGGTCTTGTTACCGTACTCCGTCATTGTTGAGCAGTAATTCAGAGTAGCAGTGATGGGTCGACTCTATCAGAGAATTCGGTCATCGGCACCAAGCCTCCAGTTCCGTCGTCCAGCAGCCCTCTCGGCTCAGCCAGTCCCCACGGAATGCTGTCCGTCGGCGAGCGCTGAACGTTCGCTGACACAATCGACCGGCTAAACCCTGCGCCGTTCGCTCGGTGCGAATCCATTGCAACTCTAACGTCTCTCTGTCCATGGATATATTTCAGGTATACTACCATACCCCTGGTGTAGTTCGCTATATCTGGTTCGACAGCGACCGTCTTACCGAAGCGGGGGTTCGTTGCTGTCCTCTCCGGTTGGGCCGGACCGGCGACCGTTTGCTGACCGACAACTCGATTATTCTGTAGCGAAAACGGCTCACGATAATGACCGACCCAGCTGGCACGGACGGCGCCGTCCACATCTCTCTGGATTTGTGGTATCCGGACTGTTGGGAAATCGAAACGACGGAGCGGTTCGACGTGGGTATGCTCGGGTACGGCATCTACACGACGGGGGAGCGAGTCAGCACGCTGTTCACGCTGCATGCCGACACGCAGGCGGCTATCGACTCGGCTATCGACTACATCGCGGAGTATCCGTACGTCCACGCCGTCTCAGAGATGAACCCGACATACCGACACGCGACCACCCCTGTACCGGGCAATGCCATGCGGGACCTGCTCGTCGACCACGACGGTCGGAAGCAGATTACCAACGCGTTGATGTCACGAGGGTTCGTCTGCGCCGGGCCAATCGACATCAGGGACGGCCGAGAATTTTGGTCGCTTGCCACGAACCACGACCGCGAAACAGTCCAGTCGAAACTCGATGAAGTGCGTGACGAGCGGGATGCGGAAATCAACGTCCGCAAAATCACGAACTCAACCTGGCAGTCGGGAGCCAACGCACTGCCGACCGAGCGGCTGACCCAGCGGCAACTCGAGGTGTTTCGCCTCGCTCGGGACGAGGGGTACTACAACTATCCGAAGGACGCTTCGGCGAGGGAAATCGCTGAGGAACTCGAAATTTCGACCTCGACACTCCACGAACACCTGCACAAGGCAGAGGCGATACTGCTCGGACAGAACGACGAACGGTGACCGCTCACCGCCGGCAAGCGAAACGCGATAACGGTCACCGACGAGACATGGCTACGATTCGGGGGCGAACCAGGCAAGGACGAGGCCTATCACGGCGATTCCGGCCGCATAGGCGAACGCGCTGGTGTACGTATCCGTCGCGTCGATTAATACGCCCGCGACCAGCGGCGCGGTGAATGCTCCGGAGATACCTGCGGTTCCGAGCAACGAGAGGGCGGTCCCCGACACGTTCAGGTCCACCGACTCCTGTACGTAGGTGTACACGACCCCGAAGGTGAGTTGGATGACGAACCCGGAGACGACCAGTAAGAGCGCAATCAGCCGAACGCTCGACGTGCGAGCGATGAGGAGTACAACGGGGAGGGCCACCAAGAACGAAACCTTGATGACTGGTAGCCGGCGCCGCCCGAGCACCCGGTCTGAGAGGTAGCCACCGCCCGCACGCGAAACGACGCCCACTGCTGGAAACAGCGAGGCTAGCAGGCCGCTGAGGCCCAGCGAGATGCTGAAGTTCTGCGACAAGTACGTCGGCATCCAGCTGTTCATAAACAGGTACAGGGAGTAGGCCGCGAAGGCCAGAACACAGCCGAATCGCACGGGTCGTGATTGGAGCACCTGTGAGAAGTTCTGAATCGCGGTTTCGGAGGTTTCCCGGGGCTGTCGCTGAACGAACCGGAGCGATACCCCGAACACTACCAGTGCAGCCACGGCACACAGCGCTACGATGAGGAAGGTGGCCGCCCAAGCGTGCGACCGAGCGACGATCGGTGTCACGACTTGGGCGAGAGCGAACCCGGCGGGCGCACTCGTCGTGAACAGTCCGAGCGCCGTTCCCCGAGTGTCGTGGGTAAACACCTGCCCGACGACGTTTGCCGATGCGGTCCAGATGACTCCGATACCGGCACCGGCGATGACGCGTGCCACGAGGAGCAGCCAAAACAGACCGTTCGCTCCGGCCCACCAGCTGAGTATCGATGCGCCAGCGACGGTGAGGGTGGCGGCAACCGTCGCCCTCACGTCGCCGTACCTGTCGATACCGGCGCCCAGAAGGAAGTTCGTCACCGCCCATGCTCCAGGCGTCGCACTAACAATCCAGACTGCAGTTGAGGAGGAGACGCTGAACTCCGACGTGATAATCGGCAGCACGCTCGCTGGGACGATGATGTATCCCTGAGTGACCACCGAAAGCAGCCAAGCCCCGATGAGACACCCGATTGCGCTCCGCTGGTCGGTGAAACTGGCAGTCGAGACCGAGGGACCAGTTTGGGTTGCCATTACCCGAAGACCCCTCGATTTGATGGTGAGTACACACCCGGATATGGCAGGTCCTATCCAGAAATTGGAGATTCACGATCAAGGCTTGCTTCGAGGATAATCGGTTCTGTGACTTACCTACGCCCCATATTCAGCACGATTCCCGAAATTCCCCTCTATAATTACTTGCGTGGGGATTCTGGCCTGCCTGAACCTGCCATAGTCGCGTTCATCTATCATCAATCGGCGGTGAGTGCCGGTATTTGATCCTCGAATAGTCTTTCGAGTGCCGTCCAGAGGATTTCCGTTGGAACCGTCTTGCTGAACCGCGCCCGCTCGTGGCCGTCGTCTTCGCGCTGTGGAATTTCGTATTGGAAATGCAGTGGGCCAAGCTCTGAGTAGTCGTCGTCTCGGTGCCACCCACAATTGAATCCCGTTCCGGGTCGGCGTAGTGAATCCGATAGAACGCTGTCTCATCGGCAACCGCCATTCGAATCCAGCGTCGGTGTCTCAGGCCCGGTCGGCGGAACGACACGGTCGGGGTCGATTCCCGCCTGCAGGTACCGTTTGATCCGGATCATGGACATCGGCAGTAGAGGTGGCAGGCCTCGAGCCTGCACAGAGGCAGAATGTATCTCGGTGATGCTGCGAGACTCGCTGATGTCGATCGCTGGACGATGCGGGATATTCTCCGTGAGCACGGTGTAGAACTCCGGCTCGGGCTCGTGGATGAGGAGGATGCGGCCTACGAAGCGGAGGCGGCGACGGAACTCGAATTCGATGATGAGTCTGCTGATAACGAGACATCGGACTCGCAATGACGACTACCGATATTCCAGTGGAGCCAAGCGTTCTCAATACGACCGTTCTCTCGAACTTTGCATACATTGACCAGTTGTGGGTAGTGGCCGGACTCTCGGGAATCTGTACGGTGCCGGTCGTTCGCGAAGAACTCCACACTGGTGTTGAGGATCATCTCTACCTCCAGTCAGCGCTGGACGTACTCGATGCGGAGATTCCAGTCGCGACAGTTTCGGACACTGTTGCAAACCGTGAAGCAGTCGTCAGTGACCATCTTGATCCCGGAGAAGCACAGGCATTTGCGCTTGCCGATGCACACGACGGTCGGTTACTGACAGACGACGGCGACGCAAGGGCATTCGCGAAAGAACAGGGCGTGACCGTTGTCGGTTCGGTCGGCGTCCTCCTGACCGCCATTGATGCTGGGCGGATTAGCGAGGAAACTGCGGATTATTGGCTCTCAACGTGGATTGATTCGTCAATCTACTGTGCTTCGTGCTGGGGAGGAAGCCGAGCGTAGTAATTTTGGCAACAATACACACACTAACGGTGAAATAACCTTCTGGTGTCCAAGGTAGACCTCATAGCAACCACTTTTGAATTCCATTCAGAGCCGCCAAATGTATGGGAACCAGTCGAAGGTCCTACATCGGCGCATCGGCCGCAGCCCTCTTCGGTGGCCTCGCTGGCTGCATATCAAACAGCGATGACGGATCGAACGGCTCGGGTGACTCCGAGACCTACACAGTTGGGTACGGTGACTTCGAGACGGAGATTAGTGCCTCTGCGTTCCCCGACATGCTCTATTTTTACTGTGTACAGTCTGGATGGATGAACTGGCCGACAGTCATGGAGAACTTCGAGTCGGCGTACGGCCCAGCAGTCCACGACGACGACCGATCCTCCGGTGAAGCGCTCCAGCATATGCGCTCGCACTCGGAAAACATGACCCACTCCGGCTACAACGGCGGGTACACCTACGGGATCGTCGCCAAGAACGACGGCTTCACACAGGCCTACAAACCCAAGGGGTGGGACAAAGTCCCCGACTCGCTCAAAACCGACGACGGCCACGTCACTGCCACCCGACGGGTCACAACAGCTGTCACCTATCGGCAGGACATCTACGAGGAGCGTGGTCTCGACGCACCCGAAACGTGGGAGGACCTCCTCCAGCCCGAGATCATGCAAGACCTCGCGCTCCAGACCCCGCAAGCTGCGGTGGGTCTTGCCGCGGCACTCTCGGTCAACAACGCGCGTGGCGGCTCAATGGACGATCTGCAGCCAGTCATCGACTACTACAAGGAGATACAGGAAGGCGGCGCGGAGTTCACAGACAACTTCCTCGCGCAGTTCTCCAGCGGTGAATACTCGACGTTTATCCGGTATGACTACTCGGGACTCGATCTCAAGTACAACAACGACGAGATCGCCGAGGAGAACGTGGGTGTTGCGCTGCTGGGCGGCGAAAACGGGAATCAGGGGGCATTGAATATGCCCTACGGCTACGCCCTGCTGGAAGACGCCCCCAACCCGGAGGCGGGCAAACTGTTCATGGACTACGTCCTCTCCCTTGAGGGCCAACAGCACTTCCTCGACGCCTATGTCCGCCCGATTCGGTCCTCGGAGATGGATCTTCCCGACGAATTCATCGACAGCTCCGAGTACGAGCGAACGGAGTTCCAAGTCGATTACAATCAACTAGTCGAGGAGCAGGATTCCATCATCCAGGAGATTACCCGCGGTGCGAGCATCTGATGGCGACACCTGGCGATCATCCGACCGATACCGAATCGCAGTTCCGGGCCACGATGGACGGGGTTGCTGCCCTAATCAAGTCGGTTGTCGACCCGACGACGGAGCGTGACCGGGAGCGTCGGCGGATTGCCGTACTGTGTGCGCCCTTCGCCGCGTTGCTCACCATCGCAGGCGTGTATCCGTTAGTGGAGGTCGTCCGTATCAGCGTCTCCACAGAGCCATACCAGTCCGTCGGATTCTCGCTTCAGGCATACGAGACGCTCGTGTCTGACCCCTACTATCGGGGTGTCGCGTTCAATTCGCTGTGGCTGGCTGGCGGGACCACGCTCGCGTCGGTCGGTCTGGCGGTCCCTATCGCCCACGCCCTCGAGAAGTACGAGCTGCCCGGTGAGGATCTCCTCGTCACGCTAGTCTCATTCCCAATCAGTCTGCCGGGCATCGTCGCGGCGTTCATGATTCTCGTGCTGCTCGGAAACAACGGACTGGTGACGAACGTCGTCGCAATGCTCACCGGCGGGAGCGCGATTGATATGGCCATCGCGGTCAGCGCGCCGGGGCTGTTCGTCGCGTTCTGTTACTCAATGATTCCACGGGCAACGCTCATCCTTCGTGGGACCTACGCTGAGGTTGATCACGCCGCCGAGGAGGCGGCGAAGTCGCTTGGTGCAACTCCATGGCAAACGTTTCGACACGTCACCCTCCCTCAGATTAGACCCGGAATCACTGGTGCGCTCATCCTCACCTTCCGGACGGGGCTCGCCATCTTCGGGACGTTAATCGTCATCCAGGCGGTCGTGGTCTGGACGCTCCAGATCTCTCGGGAACTAGGGCCCGGTTACAACATTCAGATTGCCGGCGCGATGGCGACTGTGTACTTCCTGTTCACCTTCGCGTTCACGGCGCTTGGGC
This sequence comes from Natronomonas gomsonensis, assembly GCF_024300825.1. Lineage (NCBI taxonomy): Archaea > Methanobacteriati > Methanobacteriota > Halobacteria > Halobacteriales > Natronomonadaceae > Natronomonas > Natronomonas gomsonensis. The sequence continues at coordinate 229,299 of NZ_CP101323.1, forward strand.
TCCGGTACACAGACGCGGAGGTGGGGCTGTGAACGCTGCACCATCGCGACGATTCGGCCGCGGGTTGGTGACGGCGACACTGCTATTGGTCGTCGGCTTCCTGATGGTCCCCGTTCTTCTCACGTTCGTCGGCTCGTTCGCTGGCGAGTGGAGTGGTGTCTTTCCCTCTGAGTTCGTCACGCTGCAGAACTGGCGAGAGGTTCTCGGACTGGCGGAGACAATCGGTTCTCAGCGCAGCATGGGCTGGGACGCGCTCTTTTCAGTCGGTGGCTACACGTTCGCCGTTCCATCGGAACTGTTCTTCAGCGTGGGGCTGGCCTTGGGCGGAGTGTTCATCAACCTCATCGTCGGCGTACCGATTGCCTACGCCGTTGCGCGCTATGACTTCCGGGGTGATGAGTGGCTGAACGCGGTCTCGGTCCTTCCTTTGGTCCCGGGGGTTATCCTTGGAGTGGCGTTTCTCCGGGCTTACCCCGTCCTCTCGGGGACGAGTTTCGGGCTCATCGTCGGCTACTCGCTGCTGAAGGCCCCGTTCATGGTGATGGCCGTCCGGAGCGAGTTCGAGTCGATGCCGCTTCGACGGCTAGAGGAGTCGGCGCGCTCGCTCGGTGCGTCTTGGCCTCGGACGTTCCTTACCGTCATCGTCCCGAATGCCCGTTCAGGAATCGTCTCCGGGGCGATTATCTGCTGGACGCTCGCAGCAGCAGAGTTCAATTTCTCTTACATCGTCTGGGCGAAAGGCACTCAGCCCCTCGCGCTGTTCCTCCAGCGCCATATCTCGAATAGTTCGTTCACTAAGGCCGCCGCCGCGGTGTCGATGTTCTTCTGTATCATCGTCGCCATCACAGTCCTGCTCCAGCAGGTCGGTTCGCGCGGCTTCGACACCAGAGGCTAACCAATGGCACGTCTCACACTCGATTCGGTTCAGAAACGATACGGAGAAACGACCGCTGTCGACGGCGTCTCGTTCACCGTCGACGATGGCGAGATTCTCGGCGTCCTCGGCCCCTCGGGCTGTGGGAAAACGACCACCCTGCGAACCGTGGCGGGCTTCGAGACGCCGAACAATGGAACAGTGTCGTTCGACGACCGGGACGTGACACACGTCCCGCCGGAGAACCGCAACGTCGGGCTTGTGTTCCAGGAGTACGCCCTATTTGACAATATGACCGTTCGCGAGAACGTCGCGTTCGGACTGAAGATGCGCGGTGTCGGAACGTCCGAGCGCCGGGAACGCGCCGCAGACCTCCTCGACATGCTCGATATCGGTGAGATGGCAGGGCGGCCCCCGACGACGCTCTCGGGCGGCCAACAGCAGCGTGTCGGCCTCGCCCGTGCACTCGCTATCGAACCGAGTGTCCTTCTGCTGGACGAGCCGATGACGGGGCTGGATGCGAAACTGAAAGCCCGGCTCCGCGACGAAGTTGGCGAACTCCTCTCGGAACTCGACGTCACTGGTCTCTACGTCACCCACAATCAGGAGGAGGCGATGCTGATGTGTGATCGTATCGCGGTTATGAACGATGGACGTCTCGAACAGGTTGGGACGCCTCGGGAAGTGTACGAGTCGCCGGCGACGGAGTTCGTCTCCGAGTTCGTCGCACTGGACGCCCCCGAACTTCCCTTTGTCCAATGGTAGACTCGACGGCATGTCGACCGTGTCGGTAAGTTCGGACCCATCTATCTCCCGGCACCCCAGCGGATTCGTGACCTCTGGCTTGATCTTGAACCGCTCGTCGACACACTGCGTACGGCGATGTCGTCGCCCCCACGGAACTGCAGATCAGTGACGGGCTCGGCGACGCCGAGAGCGCTCGGCTCGATATCCAATGGAGCGAACTGGGGATGTATTCGTTCCATTACGTCGATAGCGAAAGCGTTAGTTGGCGCTTCGATTGTCACCCGAATACACACTCTCCTGAGATTCATTTCAACCCCCCACCCGATGCAGCCATGACGGCCGCCGAACCGTCCTGTATCGACGTGACCGAAGTCTCACTTGTGACGCGTGCTGTCCATGCGATGTGGCGAGCGGCATACGAGAATGAGGATCTGGACCGACTGAGTGACCTCCTCCTCGCCGTAACCGGCGAGGCCTCCCACGGCACCGCACCGCTGGGTTGAGATACTTGCTGGTTGACGATTCGTCGGCATGACGAGTCGATGGTGGGGCCACACCGCCGTTACTCCTATCCCGGCATGGGATTCGGAGTTATCTTGACCGAGACACCACAGCGGTTCAAGAGGGTGTCTCGAACAGTCTGGGTCTCGGAATCCGATATTGTACATTTACGCTGGCGGTGAAACCGCCTCGGTGTACGTCATGCTACAAAACGTATCTGCATAAATATCCGTGGGAGCGTCAGAACGTGGCTTGTGTCGGCGTTGTCGGATTCACGCCCGCCGTGAACGATGGGGTTTCTCTCCTCGAAGAAAGATAGGACGGCGGCCGACAGTCTTTCGGCGGTTGCTCTTTCTGAGAAACCACGCGAGACACCCTATATCGACTGAAAACCGTTTGATCAGCAATCAAAACGGGTGTTCGATGCTGGCCCTTACGCTTAAATTCACACCGTTAGTAATACACGAGTATGGTGTCTCCTCAAACCAATAACATTTCTGTAGGCCCGCCAAGCAACGAGGAGGCAATTTCTATTCTCCACGTTGATGATCAAATCGACTTCATCGAGATGGCCGCCCGGTTTCTCGAGGGTGAACGCGATCGGTTCACTGTCGAAACCGCAACAAGTGCCAGTGAGGGACTCGAACGACTCTCCGAAAAATCGATTGATTGCGTGGTCAGTGATTACCAGATGCCCGGCATGGACGGGCTGGAATTTCTAGAAGCGGTACGCGAGAAGCGTCCCGACCTGCCGTTCATTCTGTTCACCGGCAAGGGCAGCGAGGAGGTCGCAAGCGACGCCATCTCGGCCGGAGTCACCGATTACCTTCAGAAAACCCCCGGCTCTGAGCAGTTCAACATTCTGGCCAACCGTATCGAAAACGCGGTCCACCAGACTCGAGCGGAACACCGCCTCGAAGAGAGCCAGCGACGGTTCCGGACGCTGCTCAGCAACGTACCGGGGATGGCCTATCGCTGTCGAAATGAGCGTGGCTGGCCGATGCTCTTCGTCAGCGATGACTGTGCCGAATTGACTGGATACGACCAGTCGGAATTCGTCGACGGCGACGTCAGTTACGGCCGAGATGTCATGCACCCGGACGACCGCGACCGAGTCTGGGGATCCATCCAAGACGCCTTGGAGTCTCGGGAGCCGTTCCGCGTCGAATACCGTATACGGAGTGCTGACGGGATGGAGAAGTGGGTTTGGGAGCAAGGTCAGGGCGTATTCGACGGCGGGGAGGTTGTTGCGCTCGAAGGCTTCATCTCGAATATAACGGAGCGACAGAGGGCCCAAGAACGACTCGAGTACCAGTCGTCGCTGCTGGAAGCACAGATGGAGACCACGATCGACGGGCTGCTCGTCATCGATGAAGACCGAACTGTCGTCTCCTACAACGACCGGTTCGTCGAGATGTGGGGAATTCCCGACGAGTTGGTCGCGACGGAATCGGACCAAGCGTTATTGGACTGGGTCGTCGAGCACAAACTCGCGGATCCAGAGGAGTTCTTGGAGTTGGTCGAAGCCCTTTATACCAATCCAGGGGAGACGAGCCGCGACGAAGTCAGACTTACGGACGGCCGGGTGTTCGACCGCTATTCGGCCCCGGTCGTCGGCGACGACGGCACTAACTACGGTCGTTTGTGGGTGTTCCGCGACATCACAGAGCGCAAAGAGCGTGAGCGAGAACTCGAACGGCAGGAGTTCCTGTTTAGCCGGGTACAAGAGATCGCTGATGTCGGCGCCTGGGAGTACGATCCACAGGCGGACGAGATTACCTGGACCGACGGTATCCGTCGTATCCACGGGGTCGACGATGACTACGAACCGACCTTAGAGGAGGCATTTGACTTCTATCACCCCGAAGATCGTGACGAGATTACCAGAGCGGTCACCAGCGCAATCGAAAATGGAGAAGAGTACGACCTCAAACTACGTATCGTCCGGCCCGACGGAGACATCCGAGACATTCGTACACGGGGGGAAGTCAGCACGGATGAACGCGGGGAAACTGAGCTCGTTCGGGGAGTGTTCCAAGACATTACTGAACGCAAGGAGCACGAGCAGGAACTCGTCGAAGAGTGTGAGAAGTACACGACACTGGTCGAACAGAGCCACGACAGTATCGCGATCGTCCAGAACGAAGAGTTCGTTTTCGTCAACACCCGTATGACGGAGATCACTGGTTACGACGAGGACGAACTCCTAGGGATGCCATTCACTGAGGTGATTACCCCGGAGGACCAACTACTCGTACAGGACCGGTATGAACGACGACTCGATTCGGACGCCGACTCGCCTCCATCTCGGTATACCCTGACCTTCGAGACAAAGGATGGACGCAAGCGAGTCGTTGAGGTCAGTGCCGCCAACATCCAGTACGAGGGAGCGCCGGCTGGTCTTGCCTCCTTCCGAGACGTGACCGAGCGCCAACGGTATGAAAACGAGTTGGAACAAGTCAACGAGCAGCTGGAGATATTGAATCGGGTTGTTCGCCACGATATCCGTAATGACATGGCAGTCATCCTCGGATGGGCAGACTTACTTGAAGACTCCGTCGACGACGACGACGGGCAGGATAACCTCGAGAAGATACTCACGAGTGGTGAGCATATCGTTGAACTCACAGAAATCGCTCGTGACTACGTTGAGACGCTGACGAGCGGCGAGGAGGTTGAGATCAAACCAACGGCGTTACGACAGGTGCTAACGAACGAGATAACCATTCGTCAAGAGGCATACCCTGGTGCGGAGATCACCGGTGACGGCTCCATCCCGGATGTCGACGTTCAGGCGAATGAGATGCTTTCCTCGGTGTTTCGGAACCTGCTGAACAATGCCGTCCAGCACAACGACAAAGACACGCCGGTCGTCACGGTCGCTGCTGAAGAGCGAGAGGACGACGTGCGCGTGACGGTCGCAGATAACGGGCCAGGAATCCCTGAAATGCAGCACGAGACGATATTCGGAAAGGGTGAGAGGAGTCTTGAGAGCAGTGGCACCGGCATCGGTCTCTACTTAGTCGGAACACTGATTGACCAGTACGGGGGCGATGTCACGGTCGAAGACAACGAACCGGAGGGAGCGATGTTCACGGTGACACTTCCGAAAGCAGATTCACCCCAGCAACGCTAGTGAGGAAGGGTATTCACGACGATTTTCGGACGGTACTTGACGACGCCGACGATTCCTGATCCACAATACGGCAGCTAATTTGAGGAGTCAACAAACTGGCGTCGAGGGAGATGATCGAGGTCGCTTCAACGGAGGTCTCTAGTCGGATAACAGTGCATCTGAACCTCCGAATCGGCCCGAGTTGGTCCCTAACCAAACGGTAATTCAATTTATTCCTCAGATTCAGACGCAACAGTAAACGACTCTGGTGCGCATGGAAGCTGGTTGTGTTGACACCATTGGCAGTGTTCAACAGCACTGTACCGCCCGAACGAGAACTCAGTAATCGGTTCATCGACGACGCCACCTCGTCTCTGATGGTTTCAAGTTCGTCATTGCTAAACATGCGTGACTCGACTTTCGGTCCGATATTACCAACGTACGCATAGCCCGCACGATTGACTGACTCGTCGTACAGTTCACGACAGGCAAGCAGGTAAATCGGGAGTTGCTTATCGAAGTTACAATAAAACTTCGCCCTTCAGGGCGGGGAGGATGTCAACAAAAACTGTCTCAGGGCTCGTCGAATGTCATCCCGTAACCCCACTCCTCAAGCTCACCTTCGACGTCGTCGAGATGCTCAAGCCCGGCCCGAACCAACGCTTCCCGAAGATCGGTGAGCGAGACATCCGCATCGAAGCGTTCCTCTAGCTCCCGCAATGCATCCCGCTCCGCCCGCTTCGTCTCCGGCAGCAAAAACAGCGGCACGCGGTCCCGACCGTCCTGGACCCCATCCCGACGGAATTTGTACGGGATGGTCATCGACTGCTGTTGACTCTCCGTCGTCTCGGTACTCGACTGCTCACTTGGCTCGTCAGCGGTCGCCTGCCCGTCGGCGTCTGCCTCCACTGGGTCTGAATCATCCGCCGTCGTCTCTTCGGCAAACGGATCCTCGCCGGCGCCTTCCTTCATGCCCGTCATGCCGATAGCACCTCGTGGTCAAGGTCACCGGGTTCCGGTGGATTTGGCGCTTCGATACCGACTTCCGCTCCGAGGTGTCGCGCAATGCGGTCGAACTGTGCGAGCGTCTCGAGTTCGTAGTCCCGGCGACGGTCACGGTGGTCCCGCACGTATTTGAACGCCGAACACTGCTGCATCCATGCACCTTCCATCATCGAAGCTCGCTCGCCGATAATCTCTGGGATGGGGTAGTCGATCTCATCGAGAATCGTTCGCTGGTCACGGGTGTTCTTGAACCCGATCGGCACAGCGGCAAGAACACCGACCTCTACGTCCAATTGGTCTTCGAGTCCGGCGACGAGGGACTCTAATCCTTCGACGGCAGCGCGACCTTTCGCACTCGGTTCGACGGGGATGACCAACGACCGAGTCGCGTGGATGGCGTTGTAGAGATGAGGGCCTTCGGTCGCGGGCGGATCACAGATGAGGACATCGTATTCGTCGGGTACGCCGGCTTCACGGAGGACACGGAGCAGCTGGGCGTGCATACCGAAAGCCTCGCCCATCGCTTCTGCCTGCTCTTTCTCTCGTTGGAGGTACTCCGCGAGGTCCGAGAGCATGTTGTGCTCTGGGATAATGTCGACGCCTTCGACCGTTCGGATGAGATCGTCGAAATTACCCTTCGGGCGACGAATCATGTGCCGGACGAGGTTGTCGACCGGCTCCGTACGGTCAGTATCGACACCGAAAAGGCGAGAGAGGTCGCCATCCTGTGGGTCAAGTGGGACGACAAGCGGTTTGAGACCGGCTCGTGCGTGAGCAACGGCGAGATTTGCAGCAGTGGTCGTTTTTCCAACGCCACCTGCCTCACTGTAAGTCGAGTACGCTAACATATGATGTTCATTGCTGGTATTTATCTTGAATGTTCGTCAGACACGTGTAACACAACAAACCAAACATGACATTCATTAATGTATTTAGTAGTGTGTGATAACGGTATTCAAGAATAAGAGTAATGGATACAACTCATGAATGTGATTAATGAATGTATGCAATGAACATAACCAATGAAGATTTGCAATGAACACGATTAGTGAATGCACATACGGAGGTGGTATTCAGCCATCTGCAGCTGTGTGAAAATCAGTTAGTACGGCTTCCAGAAATTGGCTCGCCAAATGCGACCGTCTGATTCACGGTCGTAATTTCGACCTCGACCTGTTCGCCGGGTTGCGTCCCTGGAACGATAACGATGAAGCCACGTTCGACCTTCGCAATGCCGTCGCCTTGGTCTCCAAGCGTATCGATCGTGACTGAGCGAACCTCGCCTTCCTCAACTGGGGGCTCAGGTGATTGGGTTTCTGATGGAGCCGTTGGCTGTTCGTCGCTCGGGTCGTTGCGAGAGGAACCATGGCCAGGTTCTGACTGGGAGGTATCTACGGCGGAGGGAAGAAGCGCAACTCGATAGATTTCGTCAGCTGAAAGCGAACTGTTCTCGACGACCTCTTTCGGGAAGCTTACAACGTACCGATCGCCATCAGCTTCGACCCGCGACTCGATTAACAGCCGAAGGGAATCTGAAATCTGCGTCATTACCGCTCTTACAATTCCCTTTCACAAAGTGGCCATGGATATGAGCTAGTAGTTACCTCTCCGGTGAATATTTCTAGCATAAACCCTTGGCCGCTATATCGAGAGGAGTCCAGGCGTTGAGACTAGCCGCCCTACTGCATACGACCCTCAAACCTATTCACCGAGAGTGTTCATCCTCGTTTTATATGTCCAAAGCAGGACTCCCCTTCAGAAAGCGTATCTCAGGTCTCAGAACAGCCCCGAATCCCCTTCCGGTGGGACGTCCCCGAGCACGCCGACACTATCGATGGTGTTAGCAGTGAAGTAGACCGCTCCGTCGACAAGCACCGGGGGAGTGGTAAACACCACGTCGAACCCGTCGATGTGATAGTACCAGCGTACGTCGCCGGTCTCGCGGTCGAACGCGGCGATCGTGGGCCATGTCGTTTCCAGTTCGAACTCCTCGTACTGGACCGGAGCGACGATGGTGTCCTCGCCAACGCAGAGCCCCTCTTGACATCCCTGGGCCTCGAGACGCCACTCTTCGGTACCATCTTCGATAGAGATCGCTGCGAGGCTTTCGAAAGTCAGCCAATAGGCAGTTCCGTCCGCGAGTGCTATGCCGTAGGCTTCGCGGTTGTAGCTGTCGAGCGTTCGGAGACGCTCTCCGGTGTCGGCGTCGTGGACGGTGAGCGCGCCGTTGGCAGCAACGACGATTCCATCAGCAGTCGGTCTCGGTCCGAGCACAACATTCTCGACGCTTTGACTCCATACCTTACTGCCGTCCGTGATATCGAGGCGATACAGCTCCGATTCCGAGGCGACGAAAGCGCCGTCTCCTTGGACTGCAGGAGCGTCGACAATGCGCCCCGCAAGCGGTGTAGACCACTGTTGTTCTCCCGTCGTAGCGTCGAAGGCTGTGAGAGCAGCATCTTGCCTAGAAACTTCAGGAACCAGCACGAGCGTCTCCGCAGAAACAGCGGTCATCTCGGTGCGGGAAACGGTACCGGATAATGTAGCAGTCCACTCCTGGTCACCCGACTTGCGGTCGAGCGCGATTACTTGGTCTCCGTACGCGGCAACCAGCAACTCTCCGATGACGGTGGATGTATAGTGGTTTGCCTCCTCGATACTGACACTCCAGCGTTCAGAACCGTCCGTCGCGTCGAGTCCGACGATTTTCGGGCCAGGGTTTGGGTCGACGTTGCCGATGTAAACCTCCCCGTCGGCCACGACCGGTAGCCAGCGCGTGAATGCGTCCGACGTCCAAGCGAGATTCCCGCGCGGCGGGACGGTTGCCTCCGTTGCCCCTGTGTTCCCTTTGTCCCGCATATACTGACGCCACGACCCTGAGGGGGTCGACGGGAGAGAACGATCACGGCTGCCCAGACAGCCGCTGAGACCAACACTAACACCAACAATACTCGCCGTCAGAAACGTTCTCCGCTTTATATCATCCTTGATTTGTGAGTCCTTACCCTTTTGTGATGAATCACCGAACACGGTTCCACTGATTTTGGAGGGCTTCATACCGATATTTATCGAAACATCAATGTAAGAGCGTATCGGATATCCTTGACAATCATTTTGCGTTCGCGTGTCTGCTGTACTCGATCTGGTGAGCAGTCGATCCGCTCGTGCAGGTCGAATTGACTGGTGAGTATGAGAACTCAGCGTGATTACAGCCGACAACACGCTGACGCTGTTGAAGAAGGTGGCAGGAATCGGGTAGTGAGGCACTCTGTCCGGGTTAGCGTGCCGTCTGAGTGGTACGGTGCTGGAGGTCTCGTTAATTTGCCTATATGATTGGGTTGTGACACGAACAGCCGCTTGGAGAGTCATCTGGAGCAGTTTTCGCTGACCGAATCGGTCGAAGCCACGCACCACAGCCCCGCTAAACCCGTTGTAGTCTCAACTTCCCACAACCTCGGAGGATGGATTTTGATGTGTGCCTTTAGTTCAAGAATTATTTCAGGGATTTGTGATTTCTGAAAATGTTCCGCAGCTACTAGGGATGAGGAAGCCGACATCAACTAAACGGGGGGTTCTGAAAATCACTCTGGTTCTCTGATGCTGGACATGATGTTCTTCATATACAATCTAGCCCGAGATTCGGCTTCAATCCAGACCGATTGCACGACTAATCAAGTCCACATCAGTCCATCGGATGACGAATCAGTTGGCCGTGTTCTACCTTCATACAGCGATCTTGAACGACATCTAACCCGGCTGCTTCCGCTTCGTGTGCTGCCTTGTCGTTCTGGATCCCCGGTTGCATCCATATCGCTTTCACGTCGTCACGAGAGAGTGCTTCCTCCACAATCCCCGGAACTTCCTCACTCGGCCGGAAGATCTCGACGATATCAACAGTCTCGGGAACGGTGGCAAGTGAATCAGACGCCTGAGTGCCAAAGATCTCGTCTGCAGTCGGATTGACCGGGTGGAGTTCGTACCCGTGCCTCTGGAGATACGCCGGTACGATGTGTGCGGCTTTCTCGTACGAAGTTGATGCCCCCACGACTGCAACCCTGTCGAGTTCCAGAACTTGACGTAGTTTATCGGAGCTTTCGATTGGCACACACTGTATAGATTGATCTCAAACATCAGTATTCCGCTGGAAACCAGTCCACTTTATCGCACCCCCTCTCAACATTCGGCCGGATGTCGATACAGTTTGACTTCACCGGTCAGGTGGTTCTCGTTGCGGGGGCTAGTGGCGACCTCGGAACCACGGTTGTCGAACAGTTCCAGAATGCGGGCGCAACTGTCTGTATGAGTGCCCGTCACCCCCCTGAGGACGGGAACGCTGCTGAACTGCTTGAGAACGATATGGTTCACTTCTACGGTGCCGACTTCACTGACGAAGCAGCTGTCAAAGAAGCCTACAACTCGATTATCGACGACCACGGTCGACTTGATGCAGTCTGTACGGTAATCGGCGCTTGGAGAGGTGGAACGCGACTTGACCAGACTGCTGTCGACGAGTTCGACTTCCTAATGAGCGTCAACCTCAAGACGATGTTCTTGGCCGCGAAGCACGCTGTGCCCCACCTACGCGAATCGAATGGGGATCTGGTGAGTGTCAGTGCCAGGTCCTCCTTGGAGGGTGGTAAAGGAGATGGGCCGTATCGAGCCGCGAAAGCTGGTGTCCGGCTGTTAACCGAAACGATTGCAGAGGAGAATCTTGGTAGTGTTCGCGCGAACGCAGTCATGCCGAGCATCATTGATACGCCGGCGAATCGAGACATGCTCCCGGATGCTGATCACGATAGCTGGCCGACACCCGAGGAGATTGCCCGGGAGATTGCGTTCCTCTGTAGTGACGCTTCGAGCGCTACAAGCGGAGCTGCGGTGCCCGTGTACGGAGAAATCTGACAGCCTTCGAGTACGTCAGTTCAAGAGAGTCGTTCGATGAAGGTGTTTATCGTCTGAATCTCGTCGTCGTTAATCGCGTGTCCCAGCCCATCGTAGAGTTTGCTGGTCACGTCGCCACCGAGTCGTTCGAACAACTCTGCAGAGTCGTTAACCTGCTCAGCGGCGACGTATGGATCGTCAGAACTGCAGCCGAGAAATACTGGGGTTCCGTTGATGGACCCCTCGTACTCCTCTCTCGTTTCTTCCCCGAGTAGACTTCCCGACAACACTACGAGACCCCCGTACTGACGGGGATTTCGGGCGACGAACTCACTCGCGAGACACCCGCCTTGTGAAAACCCGAGAAGAAGCGTCTGTTCGGGTGAGATTCCGGTATCAGCAGCAACGTCGATTGCTCTCGCCACGTGATCGAGTGCCGAGGAGAACCACGGTTCATTGTCTTCGAGTGGTGCATACCCGGAGCGGGGATACCAAGAATTGTGAGCCGCTTGCGGGGCGAGATACATCACGCCGTGCTGTAGAAACTCGTCGATGAGCGCGAGAATGCTCTGGGCAGTCGAACCGCGTCCGTGCAGCATCACGACGGCGTTCTCCGCTACCTTCGGCGGTGCTCCCGCTGTCTCGATGGGCTGTCCACGGTGTGGGTCCTCTCTTGATCCGGCAGAATTAGCGTTCCGTCCCATTAGTTTGTCCCTGCCCCAGAAGAGGGATCGAGCGGCCGCAGTTGCCCCTCGATCATCTCGCGGTCTTCTTCGAGCCACGGCGGGAGAAATAGCGATTGTCCGAATGAGTCGAGGTGGCCCTCACCTGCGAGTCCCGGCTCTTCCGTAGCGAGTTCGAACAGGATCCCGCCGGGTTCGCGCACGTACAGCGAGTGGAAGAAGTGACGATCCTTCACTCGTGACACATCGTACCCACGCTCGCGGAAGAGGTCGTGCCACTCGTAGAGTTGGTCTTTCTCAGGGATCCGCACGGCAACGTGATGGATGGATCCAGCACCCTCCCGTCCAAACTCGGCGTCCCGGTCGAGGAGATCGACGACGGTCGCACGGTCTCCCTGTGCCTGATACCGAACCCGGTCGCCGGCTTGATCGCGGAGTTCGAATCCCAGTGTCTCCAGGACGCTCGCAGTGACGAAGACGCTCGTCGACAGTAGCGTTACGCCGTGGATGCCGCGAATCGCGTGCTGAGTCGGAACCGAACCGTCAACCCACGGCTCTACGTCCGACTCGCCGGTGACGAGTTCGAGTTGCGTGCCGTCCGGGTCGGAAAACCGAAGGATCGTCTCGTCAAACCGGTCGCGTGGTCCCTCGACCGTGACGTCGTGGTCGGCTAGTCGGTCCTGCCAGTATGACACCGAGTTCGACGGGATGGTCAGCGTAGCGGTGCTGATTTGTGGCTTCCCGGGGCGACCAGCCTCTTCGGCGGGATACGGAAAGAACGTCAGGGCGGTGCCCGGTGAGCCAGTTTCGTCACCGTAGAAGAGGTGGCGTGTGAACTTCTCGTTGAAGTTCACCGTTTGCTTGACGAGTCGAAGACCGAGCACGTCGCTGTAGAAGTCGACGTTCTCCTGGGCGTCGCGAACGATGCCTGTGATGTGGTGGATTCCGGGTGTATCGGTGAGCATGTGAATGGGATGTCGAAGAGATGTCGTGAAGCTACGCTCCGTGTTTCTGGTGTCGGTCGGGCTTAGTCGAATCCGCCAGCACCAGACTGCGCGTTGGGGAGTTTCTTCCGTTCGATGGGTAGGTCGAGTACGATGAGTGCGGCTTCGAGATGTTCCGCTTTGGCGTACTCGGCACCGTCTTGGAGTCGTTTTTCCTGTGCGAGGGCCAGCACTTCGCCGCGCCGATCGTCGGGAATCTCGAATTTGTCGGTCGCAAGTTCGATGACGAGGCCGTTGTGATCGCTCGTATACAGCGAGTGGAAGATCCCACGGTCGAACTCGTTGTAGTGATGACCGTGTTCTTCGAGTCCGGCACGGATCTCTTCCAGTCTTTCGGGCTCGTACCTGAACGCGATATGGTGGACACCGCCAATCGGTGTTCGCAGACGGTCCGTGTTCGTCTTCCGCCTCTCTTCGACGAAGAACGTGAGAATGCGTCCGTCACCCGTATCGAAGAACAGGTGAGTAACGTTCGGCGCGTCGAGATTGGGCTGTTTGAGGACGAGGGACATTCCGAGCACGTCCCGGTAGAACGCAACGGTGTCCTCGACGTTGCTCCCTATGATCGAGACGTGATCCATCCCGGTTACGTGGAATGCACTCTCCGGTGGAGTATCGGTCACGGGCGGGTCGGTGGGTGGCGATTGAGAGTTAGCCATGGTTCGTTGTGTGATTAGATTTGTTTTCGAACCACTGTAAGTGCTCTCGGACAGAAACAACACCTGGTGACAACGATGCCAGTACCGACCGGATTCAGAAGATGTGGGCGTTCACGTTCCACGTACTGAGTGTCGATACTCGGAGTACAGCGTCTCATAAGCGGCGAGTGCAACGAACAGAACCATGACTCCGGCCAAGGCAGTAAGTGAAGACACTTCCAGTACCACAGGGATGATTGCACAGGCGAAGATTGCAACGACCAGACGTGGTCTGCTGATGCTGCCAACATCGCGCAACCGAGCGGCCACGTCACCGAATAGATAGAGTGCACCGCCACCACATAATGCGACTGCAGGAATCGTTTCGAGTGGGACCTGTGGATGGGCAACTGTCTTTTTGAGGCCGAACGCGACAAATATGACACCCGTCACGATCGGGAAGTGCAAATAGCTGTAGGTATCCCGGGCCATTCTGGCACGCTCGTGACGATCTGCTGTGACGAGATTCTCTTCCATCCCTAGTGTGACGTAATCGAAGTACAGCCACGCGAGCCCGGCGGCAAGTATGATTCCGAGGAACGCAGCAACAATCGATTCTGGGGGAAGTTCGAGGACGTCGTTCCCAAGCCCGAGGCCCATTGCCAACACTGACTCGCCGAGTGCGATAATGACGATATCTCGATGTCGATCGACGAAATGCTCGGGGCGGATCTGGAACCCAGCAACACCACGGACGTACGCGACTCCATAATCGATCGCGAGCGCGACGACCCAGACCGCAGCTTGTAGCGGGCCAGCAAGAAAGCTGGCCACCACAAGTAACAATGGTCCACCCAAAAAGCCCGGGGCGAGTCGGAGGATAGCATCTCGCGTTTCGGGTGTCGTCGCAGTCGCATACAGTGCGACGTGCAACACTCGAACGACGAAATATGCGACTGCAAAGAGCAGCGCACCCTCCTGGAAGGCGGTCGGAACTGCAAGGGCGACAATAAACATCCCAGCAGTTGCGGCAAAGATCACTATCCGTTCAGCGACGCTCTCTTCAGTCGATAGCGCATCCGTCAGCCACGTGTAGGTGACCCATCCCCACCACAGTACTGCAAGGAGGGCTATAGCGCGGCCCACGCGCATCCAAGTGATGTCCGCCGCTAGAAATGTTGTAACCTGTACGAACGCAAATACGAACACGAGGTCGAAAAACAGTTCGACAGGACTAACGGAATCCGCTGCATCACTCCCGTCTTTACTTTCTGTTGGCAGCACCTTCGCCATCGTTTCGTTGTACTACTGGATCCCAACCGAATCAATATAAACTGCCGCGGACAACGACACTACTAGGTGACAACCATGCCAGCACCTCGGTCAGATTCAGAGGGCAATCTCGCTGAAGACGAACGTAACGTAATCGATTCGCTAAGTGAACTCGGCTCTGAGTGGAGACTGGTCGTACTCTACGACCTCCATAAGGGTGAGAAACGATTCAACGAGCTTAAACGCTCGACCGATGCGTCGGGCCGAACCCTCTCTCGAGTCCTCGACGACCTTCGAGAGATGGGGTACGTTAATCGCCGTCTGGAAGAGGACACTCCCGTGGCCGCATTCTATAGTCTCACCACGAAAGGCGAATCCCTCTGCCCCGTATTCAACGAAATAGAGGAGTGGACCAAAGAGTGGACCGACGAATCAGCGTCCGGGTCTGACCCCACATAAACATCGTCCAGCCGGTTAGGTTCCCAAGAGCGCATCGATTCCCGAGTTTTGAAGCACTACTGTCGGAAACGACACTGTAGATGAAGTCAGCTCCCTCGCGGTTGGCGAGCCTCGAAGACATCGGTGGAGACGAGGAGGAGGAGGAGGTTACGCCGCTTGAGTTGTTCTTCGATCTCGTCTTCGTCTTCGCGATGACGCAGGTGAGTAGTTTTCTCGCCAACCATCTCACGTGGATCGGCGTCGTTCGTGGTGTCGGCTTGCTCGCCGTATTGTGGTGGGCGTGGGTCACTTACTCCTGGTTGACAAACGCCATTCCCGCAGAGGAGGCACTCCCGGCACGAATCGTGCTTCTCGCGGCGATGGCGGCCATGCTTATCGTCGCACTCGCCGTTCCCGACGCTTTCGGTGACGATGGAGTGCTCTTCGGCCTCGCGTACTTCGTCGTCCGGATGTTACACGTCCTCCTGTACGCGCTTGCGACCGACCCAGAGACACGGGATGCGATTTTGCGGCTCGCTCCAGGATTTTTACTTGGACCGATACTCCTCGTCCCGGCAGGGTTTCTCGATGGATCCATGCAAGCATTGCTGTGGGTCCTCGCGCTCGCAGTCGACTACGGCGTCCCGTTGGTCCGAGGTGTGTCCGGTTTCTCCATCCAGGCGAGCCACTTCGTCGAACGCTACCGCCTGATTCTCATCATCGCACTCGGCGAGTCCATCGTAGCAATCGGCGTCGGCGTCAACGCCGGTGGTCTCGCGCTCACTCCGAACGTTATCGTCGCCGCTCTCTCCGGTATCCTGCTCGTATTCGCTCTCTGGTGGCTCTACTTCGACTACGTCGTGCTCGCTGCCGAGCGGCGACTCGTTTCGGCGACCGATTCGGAGCGAGCGGTCCTGGCACGGGACTCCTACAGTTATCTCCACCTCCCGATGGTCGCTGGGATAATCTTTACCGCGCTCGGGATAGAGCAGACGCTCGCACACGTCGGAGAACCGCTCGGGACCATTCCAGCCGTGGCGCTCGGTGGCGGCGGGGCACTGTACTTGATCGGACACAACCTCTTTCGACTCCGCGATACCGGAACGATCAGCGTTCCTCGATTCGTCGTTGCAGCCGGTGCCTGTCTGACAATTCCGCTCTCGATGCGTGTCTCCGCGCTCACGTCGCTGTTTTCGCTGATGGTTCTGTTTGTCGGTCTCTCCGGCTTCGAGACGGCCCGGTCTGAATTTCGCCAATCGGTTCGAGGGAGCTGAATCGACGACGCGAAAACACTTACCGACCGCCGTCCGATGGAATCGGTATGAAGACCGTCTTTCACGTGGCCGATGGGGCTGAGGACGTTCAAGACGCGGCAATCCGATACGCAAGGGGTATCTTTGAGGACGAATCCGTCGAGATGGACGCCGTCGCCGTCGTCGCCAACGCATCTGGTATCGAACTCGTTCGATTTGATTCCGACTACGCCGAGGAAATCGCCGAACTATCCGAGGGGGCTGTCCAGTTCGTCGCCTGCAAGAAATCGATGCAGGCCGCTGGACTGACGCGAGATGACATCCTCGACGTCGTCGAGACGGCCCCCACGTCTGTCGGAGAACTCACGCGGCGTCAGGAAGACGGATACCACTACATCAAGGTCCCCTGAACCTGCCCAAGTAGTCCTACTCGGAGAGGAAGTCCGCGAACTCGACGGCCATCCCGAAATCACCACCGTGATCTTTCGCGATCTGGTGCGCTCGTTCGGCACCCTCAGTCGCCCAGTCTCGTTGCAGTTCGTAGAGGACCTGCGACCACGTTACTGGAGTCACACCGGCTTCGATCATGCGCTCCATCGCACGCTCGTGATCCGCGGTCGTTTGTCCGCCAGATGCATCGGCAACGACGTAGACGTCGTATCCCGCGTCCAGCGCCGAGAGTGCAGCGAAACAGACACAGACTTCAGTCCAGAGACCAGCGATGACCAATCGGTCACGGCCGGTGGCTTCGATGGCTTCGACGAACGCCTCGTCCTCCCACGAGTTCATTGTCGTTCGGTCGATCACCTCCTCGTCCGGCAACGTCTCCGTAATCTCCTCGAAGAGCGGACCGTTGTACTCCCTGCCTATGCTCGTGAGAACGGCCGGCACGTCGTACGCGTCGATGGTCTTTGCCAACCCAGCGACGTTGTTCCGGAGTTCTCCGGTCCCGATGGTGTTGACGCCGAGTACCATCTCGGGCTGGTGGTCGATGAGCGTAATCGCACAGTTCTGGGGCGTGAGCAACTGATCACTCGGAGTAGCAGTTATGTTTTCCATGGGACGCAATCTAAATCCGTTCACGAACCGGAATAAGTGCTTGCGGACAGGAACACCACCAGGTGACAACGATGCCAACTCTCCGACAACCATCCCATGCTGGCGGCCAGGACAGATGCCAGCGCCCCAAGTCTCACCGGATGGAATCGACGCGTCCGCTGGTGGTTGGTCGACCGAATTCCCCTTGAGTTCAAGAAGTCACTCTTCGGTAGCCCTGCACCTCGGAGTCGATGACAGGAGTGTTACCAGGTGCTGCGATTGTCTCTCTCACCTATTAATGGCCTGGGACTGAAGGAGGGCTCACGATGTTGTACGATCACGTCTCCGACCTGGAACTTGAAGTGGAGGACTACGAGCTCGAATGGCGCGAGCGGGACACGACCAGTGGTTTCACCCGCGCGACGACCATCGTCTCGTTACACGGCGACGGCGAAACCGGGCGTGGCGAGGACGTCACGTACGACAACGACGCACACGAAGCCCTCGACGGTTCCGCAGGGGACTTTCCGATAACGGGGGAGTACACCCTCGACGAATTCTCGAGGCACGTCTCCGAGATCGACCTCTTTCATGGCACTGAACCAAACCAGTCGATTTTTCGTAACTACCGACAGTGGGCGTTCGAGAGCGCCGCGCTTGACCTCGCATTGAAACAGGTCGATACGAACCTCGCCGACCGCCTCGGCCACACGTACGACCCCGTTCGATTCGTCGTAAGTACACGTCTGGATGAGCCACCGACCGGCGATGTCGTGCTCGATTGGCTCGACCGCAATCCAGAGCTGGAGTTCAAACTCGACCCGACATCGGAGTGGACTACAGAGGTCGTCGAGCGACTCGCGGCGACCGACGCCGTCCAAACACTCGACCTCAAAGGACAGTACCACGGGACGACGGTCGATCAGCCGGCCGACCCGGAACTGTACGAACGAATCATTGAAGGCTTTCCCGAGGCGCTCATCGAAGATCCAGAATTGAACGAGGAGACGCGACCACTGTTCGAAGGTGAGGAAGCTCGTGTGACGTGGGATTACCCTATTCGCGGAGTCGAGACGGTCGAAGAGCTCCCTTGGCAGCCGGAATGGCTCAACATCAAGCCGTCCCGGTTTGGTTCGGTTCAGTCGCTCTTCGACACAATCGATTACTGCCGAGAGCATGACATCCATATGTTTGGAGGAGGACAGTTCGAGCTCGGTGTCGGACGCGAGCACATCCACGCGGTTGCTTCGTTATTCTATCCCAACGCACCGAACGACGTAGCTCCGAAGGCATACAACGACCCTGATCCGAGCGGTGATCTCCCGGCGAGTCCGCTTGCGCCGCCAACGGTTTCTCGGGGTCTCTCTTGGCGATAGCGAGTGCAAAAGCTACGCTTGTTTGACGAAAGGCATCTAGTTCTACGACTCTGATTGATACCCTCATTGATGGAAAGCAATAGCCGAAGGACTCATGCGTATATGGTCGGCATTGGTCTACGCAACGACCTTGATGGTGGAATCACTCTCAGTGAGGCAATACGGAGGGTTGATGTTCCATTCGAAACTCTTCAGGATTACTATCCCGACCACCGTACTCGTTCGAGGGCATCCTCAAGCTCTTCTACTATCGGGAGATCACAGGCCACAGCTACCGTAAGCTGGCAGAATACCCAGAGTTGGCGGATTCGTTCGGACTGACGCGGATCCCGGACGAGTCGGTCCTCTCCAAAGCGTGGCGCCAGCGCTTCGATGCCAGAGTCCGTGAGTTCATCACGACGGGGGCGCACTACGTCATCAAGGAGATCCATGACCTCGACCTGGGTGTCCCGGAAGCCCGACCAAAAGCGGAGGTAGTTGATCAGCGACGGGACTCCGATGATGTCACTGATAGCGAGGCGAGCAAGTCGTTCTCTGACGAGCAAATCTATCGGACGACGCGATTAGCCCGTGACCACGGCTTCGACGATTTTGACTCTGGGCGAGCAGAGAACGCTTCCTACGCAGACTCACAGTTCTTCGAGCTACAAACGTTCATGGGTATGGTTGGCTGTGGCACGCCCTAAGGCGCCAACCGCTTCCAGTACCGACACCGCCCGGACAGTGGACCACACGGTGATACGCATCTCAGAGCGGTCAAACAGTTCGAGCCGGAAGCGCTGATACAGGGGTTCGATGCGGCGACCGACCGGCTGCTCTCGGTCATTGAGTCTGAAGCGTCGTTCCGCCGGCCTGTGACGGCCGCGATTGATATCACGACTATCCCGTACTACGGCGACGTCGAGGGCATGTCGATAATCAGCGGCACGAAAAACACTGACGTCAGGGCGTTCAAATTCGCGACGTTGTCGATCATCGGGCAGAACATCCCATTGGTCCTGGGTGTGGAGCCGATTCGGGAGAGCTCGGAATGGGATAGGAATCCGCCGAATAAGATCCATCGTGTCGTCCGAAGCCTGGTGAAGCGAGCCCAGGAACACGTCCCCATCGAGACTGTACTTTGTGCCCGCGAGTTCGACTCTCAACAGGTCTATCAGACGCTCTCAAACCTCGGCGTGAACTACCTCATCCCGAAACGGATCAACAGCACCGAGCGGGACATCATCCAAACGATGGAAACAGATGGCGAAGCGGTCGCTGTTGAGACTGCTTCCGTCCACGTCGAAGCTGGAAACCACCAGATGCGGTTCCTGTACGTACCCTCGACGAAAGGCGATGGCACAGCTGCCTTCGCGACGAACCTCAGGGTGGGCCCAGATGAAGCAGAGACGGTCTGTCGCCGATACAGTCGCCGCTGGCAGATCGAGAACGAGTACAAAAGCATCAAGCACGATTTCCTCGCGAAGACCTCCTCGAAGGATTACAGGGTTCGGCTGTTCTACTTCGTGTTCGCTGTACTGCTGTACAACATCTGGCGACTCACCGACTTCCTGCTGAAAGCTGACGTGGATGGGCGGATGGACTATGCACCTGTGTTGACTGCTGGTGAATGCATTGAGATCGTCGTCTCGGTGCTGATTCCCCCTGACTAATGGACTGAACCCCGCTGGGTCCACTCTCTTGGAGTGGCAACACTGGTCAGCACCGCCAGAAACTAGCTACTATCATACTCTTTCGATAGTTGCGGCCAAAAGAGTCCAATCTACTGGTGAAACACCGAGTAGAAGCACAAGCTGGCGGAGATATTAGCGAAAACTAGGCCAGCCTCCGAAACTCTGGGGACTACCAAAGCAAGACAATAGTTGAGACTGGCTCTCTCAATGCATAAAGCCCAGGCTAGTTGTTCGATTTGCCGTCAAACCGTATGATACTCAGGCCCCCCGCGCACGAATTCAGCAGTTACACTGAGGAGAAGTACGACTGACCGAAGCGAAGCAGGTCTCGGTCAAATGCTTCTGGGTCGTCGACTCGAAAGTGGAAGAGCTGATTTCGCATATCCCCGATTTCAAGGACTAGCTCGCGAATTACGTCCTGTTGATCATCGAAGAGTGATTCAAATTCTGCCCAGTGGATCGAGATGAATTGGGCATAGTGTGCGTAACTGCAGTGCTCGATTGACGTTGGCGTCGGCAGTGGGTGTTCCTCGTCGAAGGTTTCGGCCAACTGCTCCGACAGTGAATCTCCGAACACTCGCGTGAAAATCTCGCGCAACTGCATTTCGATAGACTCGATCAACAGAAACGGCTCGAGCATCTGTTTCAGTCGCGTCAGGAGGTCGTAGTCGGTCAGAATCTGCCACTCGTCGTCTCGATCGACCACAATGTACGTGTACTCTGCGAGTGAATCGAATACGGCGAGAAGGTTCTCGTCTTCACTGATGGTGTGTGCATCTTCGACGGCCGCTCCGACCGAGATCTTATCGAGCGTTTTGTGCCCGACATCCAGCCGCTGGAATGCAAGGAGGGTCCGGACCACGGACCTGTAGGTGACAATCCCGACGAGCTCGCTGTCACGTTCGACACCGATCTGGGTGTAGCTGTTCTCGAACATCCGACGGAGCGCCGATTCGAGCCCGAGGTCATATTCGACGGTCTGGAGGGTGTTTTCGATGGGCAGGTCAGCGATTGTGTACATGGATGCTCAGAAGGTTGGTTCGTAGCTAACTATGTGTTTCCGTCTGTATCCAAATGACCGCTTTGTCTAGGTAGTATTCGATGTCTCTAGGTGTTGGTCGGTAAGATGCGTCTCGGCTTCTGTTCACAGATATGGAGACAAACATTGCTATTAGCGGGCTATTCAGTAGTCCGAGAGACTTGATTGTTCATGTGGCTGTCTGCCGGTGAGCACGTACGATGCAATAGTTCTAAAGAACTCTGCGAGGAGGACAAGCAGTATTGGGCCAAGAAAAATCCCGTAGAACCCGAACGCGATCGGTCCGAGAATATAGGCAAACATCAGTAGGCCCACATGTGTCCGGTTGCCGCTCACATACGGGCGGATTAGAAAGTCAGGAATCGTATCGACGACTACGAACGCTAAAAGGAGAAACAGAATCACGAAGCCAAACGCGCTTGGCTGACCACTGGCGACGGCTGCAACCGCGAGAATCGCTCCGACGGGGAGATACACGATTTTCATCCCGACAACTGGAATTAAACTTCCTGCTCCTGTGAGTGCACCGACTAGGGGCGCAAATGGAACTTTTACTGCTTCGGGTGCAACAAGATTATATCCAGAAAAGACAAGAATCCCGATAATTCCCGTCACAAATGCGTTCAGGATATTACCGAAGAGAATAGAAGACAGTTCATCGTCAACAGCTACTGCGTATGATTTGACAACACCTGACTCATCAAAATTGTCGAGGAACCAGCCTACGAGCTGCGAACCATCGGTGAGTAAATAATACGTTCCGGCCAGAAGAATGAATCCATGGAGTGCTGCGTTTGCGATGAGGCCTACTGAATCAATCAGCGTAGTCACCATTCGTTCTGCCCATGTTTGAACTGCGGGATTGTTGAGAATCGCTGCAACCTCCTCAGGACTCATTGCTAGTATGTCACTGATCTCTAACCCTACAAGTGGTGCCGGAAGTCCACTCCCTTGTGCCGACTGCAGTGCAGAGAGATATGCTGCACCAGGACCGTTCCCGCCGACGAAGCGCTGGATCTCGGGTACCACTAGCACAAGGGTATAGGTGAGCAAGAAGAGAAACGGCAGTAGGAAAACAGCAATCGTAGTCACTGCAAGCACCTGACGGCGATAGGGAAGGTAACGGCCTTGGAGTCGCGATGGAAGCGAAAAGTTATCGAGCTTTCGATAAATTGGGCGGCTTGCATAGTAGAGAAAAACCGTGAACACGAGCGTCGCCTGAAACTGAATTAAGACAAAAACGACAGCAATTAGCAATCCTACCCCTCCTATTCCGAAGAGAATTCGTCGCCGTAGTCTTGCGTCGTAATTCATTCAGCTAATGATTACAACGGTATGGAAAAGGTATGTTGATATTGGAGTGCTGACTTTCGCTCGTTAACCTACAATCGTGGTTGGCTCATTTATCGCCCAGAAGACAATACGAAAAACATCATGACGCAATCGCCATGAGAAACCAAGACGACATCTGAATTGTCGGCTAGATCTGCTTGAACCCAGCGAGACACCGTCACGGAGGTTGTCTAATGTTTACAAAAAGAGCGATCACCACCGACAATCAAAGAGGAAAATGTAACCACGGGGGCTATCTGAAAAGACGACCAGCACGCCACTCCCACAGTGACTCAACTGATATCCAAACCAATATCCAGAGGGCGGTCAGGCCCACCACAAGAACTGTAGTTGAGAGCACCCCGAACGGTTCTACCGTTCTGAATAGGAGGGGTGTGAAAATGAGGATCAGGACTACAACAGATCCCAATCCGGCGAGTGCACATACAAAGTGCTCAATCCGTGAAGGGGTGGATAGCTGATTGCTAGCTGGTCTTGCCTCCTGACTGACCGAGGACGGTTTGCTCATACATACCACCTTCTGAATAAAGCTTCGTGATTGGCATATAAAAAATCTTGGTAGCTATTCACACAGCCTGAGGATTCCTCCGCTTTCAGGCGGGGAGAGGATGTTACACCCCGTATATTATCATAGGAGACGTGCCAACGCTTGTGTCTATGCTCTCGTCCTTCCTTGTCCCTCTCCAATCTAGCACGGAATTCACCGAAACGGTGGCAGTAGTCGCTGCAGCAGTCATCGTCGGTGCTGTGATCTGGTTCCTGGGAAAACGCCTGAGAACCCGACTTCGAACGGAGAACGCCGAAGTCGTCCGGGCGGGACTCCTCCTGGTTGTGGCAAGCGTCGCCGCCGTCGTCTTGGTGCTCCGATGGAATGCGGCTCGGACCGCACTCTCGGTCGTTGGTGTGCTTGAATTCGGTATTGAGGCTGGTGTCCGCCTCCTACTTACGATACTCCTGTTCGTCGCCGCGTACACCGTCACCCGTATCCTGAAGCGGTTCCTCCTCGGCAGTGGCAGCTCGAACCACCGCGTCACGTCCGACCACCAGCGTCGGGTCAGCTACTACGTCACTCAAGTCGTGATCTACGTTTTCGCCGTATTCGGAACGTTCTCACTGTGGGGTGTCCAGCTAAGCGATCTTCTGCTAGGAGCCGGCGTCCTGGGTATCGTGCTGGGGTTTGCGGCCCAGGAGACGCTCGGATCGATTCTCGCAGGGTTTATTCTCATGCTCTCGCGCCCGTTCGCCATCGGGGACTGGGTCCGAATCGGCGATCACGAGGGATTCATCACCGAAATCACCATCAACAACGTCCGACTCCGTAATCTCGACGGCGAACACGTTGTGCTCCCGAACGAAGCCGTGAACAATCGAACGATCATCAATCGCAGTATCGAAGGAAAACTTCGGCTCCGGGTCGAAGTCGGGATCGATTACGACGTTGATCCCGACCATGCCGAAGCTGTCGCTCTGGAGGCAATCACGGAACTCGATGAGATCATGAGTCAGCCCGCCCCGCAGGTACTCCCGGTTCGATTCGACAATTCGGCCGTGATACTCGAACTGCGATTCTGGGTCGACAAACCGACTCCACAACGGAAATGGCGAGCCACGCAAGTAGTCATCCACAATGTCAAGGCCGCGTTCCGACGGGAGGGAATCAAGATCCCGTTCCCGCAACGTGAACTCACGGGGCGAACAGAAACCGGTGGCTTTCGAGTCGTTGACGACGAGCTGAGCGGCCAACCTGAGGCGGATTCATACCCGCCGACATCATCGCCAGATCGATCCGAGTGAGCGGGAGCAGCGTCCCTCCCTCGATTACCGATTCCCTTCGAGTCGAGTTCGTGCCTCGGCAATCGTGTCCGCACGACCGAGGAGTGTCACCATATCTCCACGCTCGAGAACGGTATCCGGCGTCGGAACGAACCGCTCGCCGTCCTGCTCGACGAGTCCAATGATACAGCCCTCGGGCAAATCGAGCGCCGCGATAGTGGTTTCAACGACCACCGGAGCGTCCACGGTCACGTCGCTCACGTCCCCTCCGTCACCGAACTCGGACAGCCATGAGAACAGCCCGGGGCGTAACAGTATGTTGTCCATCGTGGATGCTGTCGCCAAAATCGGTAAAACCGTCCGAACCCCGAAGTCCTCGAAGGCGTCTCGGTTCTCCGGATCGTTCACCTGCACGACAAACTCGTCAACACCGAATCGTGTCCGGGCCGTCTGACACGCTAGAATGTTTTGATCGTCCCAGCTCGCCTATGATGAACACTCGATAACAGCCTGGGGAAACCGGTAGCCGACAGCTGGCAGGGTATTGCAACCGCATCTATTGGATTCTATTGACAACCAACTCAGCGAGCCCTCGGAGGTGATTCGTGGCCGTCGTTTTCGGGAACGGAGCGAGAAACTCTTTGGCTGTTCGTGCGTATTCGGTGGCTCGCTTCTGGCCGTACGCGATGCTCCCGCTGGATTCGAGCTCCGAGATGAGTTGTTCGTCGGACGTATCAGAAGCATTCGCTAGAACGGACACGTCGACGCCGTGCCGTCGCGCGTGAATCGTGATGAGTGTTGCTTTCCCTTGGCGCACGTCACTGCCACGTGTCTTTCCGAGTGTCTCGGTCTCGCCAGTGAGGTCGAGTACGTCGTCATAGAGCTGGTACGCGACGCCCAGATTTCGACCATATGCGGCCGCACGGTCGGCAGTGCGATCATCGTGCCCAGCGAGCACCGCGCCCATACGAGCCGAAGCTGCAAAGAGTGCCCCCGTCTTCAGTCGGGCCATCTCGAGGTACTCGGTCTCGGTCACCGAGTCACAGTGCTCGAACGAGAGGTCAAGTGCCTGTCCCTCACACAGCTGTCTACACGCCCGTAGAAGCGTCCGGTGACAGACCAGGATTTCATCGGCGGAGACGTCTGTCTTGAGAAGTGTCTCGAACGCTCTCGGGAAGAGGACATCTCCCGCGAGGATGGCGGTTGACGTGTCCCACTTCGCATGAATGGCCGGTTCGCCCCGGCGTAACACGTCCTCGTCGATGACATCGTCGTGGATGAGCGACAGTGTATGAACCAATTCGACGGCAAGCGCCGCTGGTAGTATTCCGTCTCGTGCTTCCTCGTCAGCACCCAAAGCCTCTGCAACGAGGAGGAGCATCGTCGGCCGAAGTCGCTTCCCGCCCGCACGGATCGGATGCTGTGCGGCTTCGTACAGGTACGCTGGTGACCCAATCGAGCAAGTATCCAATGCGCCGGAAATCCGCTCGGCGTATCCGCCAAGCACATCCTCGAGGTCTGTATCGTCTCCCGTGTTCATGAAATTATTTGCTTGATAGGGTGTGTGGTCATGATTCGGTGGACCCACTCAGTCATCACCTGTCGGCACGGACTCACGCGCCTCGCCGATAACGCTTTCAGCCCATGTTCCACGAAGGAACCACAGTACGGTTGCGAGCATCGCCAGCACGTTCGAGAGCGCGATGGCGTACCAGACGCCGGTCGCGCCCATGCCGAGCCATTCCATGAAGACGTACGCTGGCGGGAGCCGGAACACCCACAACGACAGGATCGCGAACACCATCGCCGTCCGGGTTGATCCACTGCCGCGGAACGCCCCTTGAACGACCTGGAAGACGCCGATGAACAGGAACGTCGGCCCGATGATCCGGAGGTAGTCGCCCCCGATGGCGATGACGTCGGGCGCTCCCGGAATGAAGACGGCCGTGATGGGTTCGGCGAACAGATACGCGACCGCTCCGGCCAGCGCGAGGACGACGGCGACGATACCGCTGCTGTACCCGACTGCACGCTTCGCCCGCTCGGCCTGGTCTGTCCCGAGGTTTTGCCCGACGACTGTCTCCGTGCCCCGGGCCAGTCCCAGCGCCGGGAGGAACACCAGCGAGTTGAGACGGTTGCCGATACCGAGTGCGGCGACGGCGTCGTCGCCAGCGAAGGCGACGAGTGCGGTGAGGACCGTAATCCCTAGCGCCCGCGTCGACTGCTCGACGCTTGAGGGCGCACCCAGCGAGACGATCCGCTTCACCATCGTCGGGTCGAGCTTGAAATCCGACAGCGAGAGGTGGATACCCACTTTTCCAGAAACGAGCCAATACATCCCGAGAATCGCACCGACCCCTCGTGAAAACACGGTCGCGATGGCCGCACCCTGCACGCCGAACCCCTCGAACCCCGTCGTCGCGTACAGCCACGACTGGAGTCCGTCGAGCCCGAGTCCACTCAGGAGAACGTTCTGGTCGAACCCGAGGATTAGGAACGGGTCGAGGATGACGTTGAGCGCGACGCCGAGGGCCATCAGGTACAGCGGGGTTCGGGTGTCGCCCCACCCTCGAAGCAGTGCCTGAAAGATGAAGAATCCGAACATGAAGACGACGCCGAGGAAGATTGTGCGGGTGTACTCGACGGAGAGCGCGTACTCAACCGTCCCGGGCGTCGCCCCGACGAGGGAAACGAGTGATGGGGTAAGCACGTACCCGAGGACGGAGAAGACGGCCGCGACGACGGCGACGAACGCGATGGTCTGGCCAGCAGCATAGTCGACACGGTCGTCGTTCCCTGCGCCCTTGTTCTGGGCGACGAGGACCGTTCCGGCGACAGTGAACCCACCGGCTACGGAGATCATCAAAAAGACGAGCGGCCACGAGTACGAGAGTGCCGAGACGGCCTCCTGCCCCAGTCGGCCGACCCAGAACGTGTCGGCGAGGTTGTAGCCGACCTGAAGCATCTGGGAGAGGACGATCGGAAGCGAGAGTATCACCAGCGGCTTCAGCAGCTCACCGTCGGTGACGTTGACATCGCGCGTGCTCACGCAGTACGCCTCAGTTCCGAGTCAATATACGAGGCCAGCGAGACGCGTGCTGCCGCGGCGGCGCTTTTGCGGTCTGTCGTCGCGCGACCGTACATCGCGCCGTTGACCGTCGCTAGGATATGCTCCGCAACCCGCGACGGGTCGACATCACGGAACGTGTCTTCCTCAATACCGTGGTCAACAATGCCCCGAATGGTGGCTGCCAGCCGTTCGTCGATCTGTGTGAACTGCTCGCGAAATACCCCGTTCGTCACGGCCTGTGACCGGAGGCCAACTAGTACCGCTTGGAGCTGCCGTTGTTCCTCGTCGGGCTGAAGCGGGAGGAGCTTCTCAATGACGTGCTCGAGATCCGCTGCCGGCTCATTACCTGTCTCTGTATCGATCGTCTCTTCGAATCTATCGACGGCGAACTCAAGAAACGCGACCAGAAGGTCGTCTTTCGTGTCGTAGTGGTAGTAGATAGCAGCCTTCGATTTGTCGAGTTCGTCGGCGATTCGGGAGATCGACAGGTCGGCGTAACCGTGGTTAAGTAGTGCTCGATAGGTGGCTTCCATAATCTCTTCTTCGGCGGTGCTCCAGTGCTTTTCGGGTGAATCAGAAGCCATTGTCAGTTTGATTGGTTCTCGTCGAGTGGTTCCAGTTTGGTGACGTCGACGACGTTGAATTCGGTCGTACACCAGTGGCAGAATCCGAGATCGGGGTCGACCGGCTTTCCGCAGGCAGGACAGGCTGGAGATTCATCAGCCCCTGTTGGCCCGACAGTATTGTTTGCCTGGAATCTATCGGTTCGTCTTCTAACCTTCGCGATGAGATACGCGTCAACGGCGCTGGCGGCACTGATCAGAACTATCGGGAGAGTCGAGAATGGATCGGTTAGCGTACCCGAACTAAGCGCGGATATCGTTGACTCGGGGACGAACAGAACTGAAGCAGCAACGATGAGTCCTAGCCATCCAAGCGCTCTCAGCCAGCGCCGGAGGTAGAAGTGGCCAAGTCCGGTGACCACTATCCCCAGAAGCGCAGCGAGTAGTGGATTGTTTCTGAGTGAGACTCGTCCCATACTACTGACTAAACGTTCGGTAGGTGTTAAACCCTTCGTCTAACCTGAGAAGGCCATTGCCAGAGGCATGATAAGATACACACTACATATCTGAGTGTACTAGTTTTGAGCCGTATATTCGGCAGATAGGCAAATTATGGCTGAGGATATTGCCTGGTTCGAGGCGGTCTACTCTAACGTGAGATGAGGGGAAAGATTGATACTTACCGAACGTTCAGTTAGGGCCGTGGCGCGACCCGAAGCGCCCGAATACACAATGACCGATGAATCTCGGCCCGCTGACGAATTGACAGCATCGTGGCACGGCCGCTACCTGGCTCGCTGGGGCAATGAGACACCCCTCTACGAGGCCGTCACCGACGCCGTATCGACCGTTACCGGCGATGCCCGTTCAGCAGTCGCCTCCCGCTATGATCGGGCGCATGCGTTCGCGCTCAGTCAGCTGTTCGGCGGAGCTGACGGACCGTCGACGCCATCGACTGGAGTGGTCAAGTTCGTTCTCTCCGAGTGTGTCGTCTCGGTCCACAGCGACGGGCAACTCTCGGTCAGCCTCGCTGACCGTGAACGTAACGCGATTGACTAATCACATACATACATGCATAGACTCACCGCGAACAGCAGACCCGATACAGGATTGACGGCCGGACTCGATCGAACAATCGTCACCCGGAGACTGAATCGGGTTGATGGACCAGCCAGCCCCGAAACTGAGTATACTCCCGAGACCACCTCTACAACATAACTCACATGCGACATTTTGGACTCAAAATACGGATGGCCGTCGTCGGTGCACTTCTCGCGGGGTTCTACCTCGTGGCCGTCGCCGCAGCGATGGTCGCGTTCGGCGAGGGCATCCTCCCGATTGCCATCGTCGGCAGCATCCTCTTGATCGGAATCCAGTATAAAGTCGGCAAGTGGGCCGCGTTACGGAGCGTCGGGGCCGAAGACCTGCCTGAGACCCAATACGCAGAGATTCATCAGTTCGTTGAGCGCGTCTGTCGAGAGAAGGAGATGAAGAAACCGTCGTTGAAAATCGCCAGTATGGGCGTTCCGAATGCGTTCGCGGTCGGTCGCCGCGGAAACGGAACCGTGGTCATCTCTCAGGAACTCATTCAACTGCTTGACCGAAGCGAGCTCGAAGGCGTCATCGCCCACGAACTCGCCCACATTGACAATCGCGACGTCATCACGATGCAACTCGGTCAAGGCATCGCATCCATTGTCGCTATCGTTGCGCAGTACATCGTGTTGTTCACTGGCGAGAACGACCTCGCAGATTTCTTCCTCGCGGTCGTCGTCGGGAACATCGTCCAGTTCGTCGTGATGATCTTCGTGCTCGCGATTTCCCGGTACCGTGAATACGTCGCCGACGCCGACGCCAGGGATGTCATCGGGCAGGGCGAACCACTCGCTCGCGCGCTTGAGAAAATTCATCAGGGCAACCAGCAGGCCCAACAGTCGGCTGGACGTGCCCAGCGCGGCCGTGGGTCGGCTAATCGGCGTGGCCGCGGGCGAGGGAGTCAGCGCTCCCGCGACGCGAACGTTGATCAGCAGGTGAGCGCACTCTGTATCTCCAGCTCTGACCGTGGCTTCCTCCAACAAATCGTCTCCACGCACCCGCCCATGGAGAAGCGTATCCAGCGGCTCCGCTCGTAGATGCCCGGGGTCCGCGAACTCCTCGCAGTCGTTCTCGGCGTCCTACTCGGCATTGTGTTGATTGTCGCCCCACAAACAGCACTCCGACTGTCCGTATTCGTTGGCCCGAACCGTCGACGTCGTAGTGACTACGGCACAGACAAGCACGACTCGCTCTCCGACCAGTGGACGTGGCTCATTCGTGGACTCGGTGTCTTATGTCTCGCTATTGCGCTCTTTATCGCGTATCAAACGTATGCCTGACTGGTCCGCCAACACATCTCTATCTCTATAGCTCCAGAGAAACTCATCGATATGAGATACTGAGGTAGTGAATATGACGGCAACCCCGGAGTCTCGTCGGGTGGTCTTCCGACGGATCGCAAGACGTTCGCATACTGATTGGCCGGCGTACGATTCGACACCCTTGTACGATCGGACGTCGCTTGCTGGTCTGGAATCGGACGTTCGTATCGTCTCTGCAACGTGGTTCAGACACGATGATCATACCTCCGTCGAGCAATTCGTCTGCTCGCTCCCGTTGGCCTATGTCATCTTTGACGCCGAGGATCGCTACACCGGGCCCACACGATACGAGATGTCTACGCTCTTTCGGGTGTTCGTACTGAAAGAACTCCACGGATGGGAGTACGAAACAGCTCTCGTCGACTACCTAGAGAACCGTCCTGTACTCTGTGAGCAACTGGGGTTCGAGACGATCCCAGAGCAGTCAACACTGTGGCGAAGCTGGCACGAGCGGTTCTCCGCTGACCTCCGAGAGACTGTCGAGACAGCGGCTCGAACGATCCTCATCAAAGCACAGAATGCAGGTGTCGCGGTTCCGCGTGAGCCGGCACGAAAGCTCCGATACCACGAGAACGAGTCTGGTGAGTCAGACTCGGATGAGCAAACTACGTTGGAGCAGGCAGAGAAGATCACTGACCACGTCAGCCGCATCGTGTTCCCGGCGTTTTCATTGGACCGTGGGGACGGCTGTGAAATTCACGAGAACGCCTACTGGGGCTTGCAGACCTATCTCGGACTCCGTGAGAGACTGGCTGCGAACGAGGGCGCTCGTAGTTTCACCTACGAGTCGACTCGTGAGCGGACACCACTCGGACATGCCCACCGCGACCACATTCGTGACCTCTCCATCGCGGAGATCCGCGAGATGTACCGACAGGCGGTCAATAGGCTCCTGAGCGAAGTCGCGGAGACAGGGGAGTTCTTCCGAGCCGGGATCGTCGCAATCGATATCACCGAGGCTGACCCGTTCACCGGCGATAGAACGGGCCACGAAGACGAAATCATCGGCACCAAGGAGAACACGGAGGAGTACGCCTACCAGTGGGCCACCGTCCAGTTAGTCGGGAATGCCGTTCCGATTGTACTGGACGCACGGCCAGTTCGGAAGGGGGAGTCCCGCTTGGAAATTGTCAAGGACCTCTTGGATTCTGCTGAAGAGATGGTACACGTTGATAACGTGCTGATGGATCGGGAGTTCGACAGTCAGCACGTCCTGGAGATGCTCAGCCAGCGTGGCCTGTCGTATGTCGTTCCCAAGCGGATGCAGACCAGCGAGAAGGCTCAGGCGAAGCGATTGCTCCGGCGTGACCAAGACCGATACGAGACCGACCGAAAGCTCCACCTCGGGAAGAACGAATGGCACGAAACGACGCTGATTTACCGCCGGAAAGAAGACTCCGAGTACGACGACCACCGACAGTACTCGGTGTTCATGACGAATTGCGGGAGTGGGCACCTCACAGAGTACGGGTATCGGTGGGAGATCGAAAGCGGCTACAGGTCGATCAAACGGTTCATGGCTGCGACGACGTCGAAGGACTTCGGGTTACGGTTCTTCTACTTCGCGTTTGCGTGTCTGCTGTACTCGATTTGGCGGGCAGTCGATCTGCTCGTCCAAGTTGAATTGACCGGGGAGTACGAACACTCACCGATCGTGACAGCCGACAATACGCTCACGCTGCTGAAGAAGGAGACTGGAATCGGGTAGTAAAGCTCTCAGTCAAGGTTAGCGCGCCGTCTGAGTGGCCACACTGTTGGAAGTCTCGGAAATTCGCCCATACGTTAAGGAGTATGACAAGAATGGTCGCTTGGAGATCGATCTGAGGTAGTTTCCGCTGACCAAACCGCTCAAATTCACGCATCATAGCCCCGCTAAGCCCGCTGTAGTCTCAACTTCCAAAGCAAGAGATTTCATATAGCACTATACAGTTTACAAGATGGGTATTCGGCCCAATCAAGCGGATACAGTGCCTGTAGGTGTCGAAAATCTCGAATAAGATTCTGCGCTACATTGGTCATGATTACTCTGATAATCACGATCACTTTGAAGTACCCTGCCGCCGTCGGTGAAGCACGAATGCTGCAACCGCCTCACGCCGCCGCTTCCCCCGGGGTAGAGCCGCCAAAAGTCGGGACGCAGGACCACGGAGGGTGGACTGATGTCTGACCGAGCGCTTTCGACGCCGCTTGACGACAGCTTCGAGCGGTACCTACAGGACAAAGGGAAGGGCCGCGGTGGCGATGGCGGGAACTACCGCCGAAACGCAGCGCGCGAACTCAAGCGGTTCACCGAATGGGCCGCCGGCGCCCGCGGTAACGACGACTGGACCGGAATCGTTCCCGATAACGCCGACTCACAGCCGACCTTCGAGCACCTCGACGAACGAGTCTTCCGAGAGTACGCCCGTCACCTCGCCGGAGATCGTGGACTCAAGCAGAACACTGTACAAACCTATTACCGCTATATCTCTGCGTGGTGTGGATGGTGCGTCAACGAAGGCTACCTCGAGGCGCACTACGCCCAGCGGGCGAGTGCGATAGCCCCACTACCAGAAGATGACGGTCGTAAGCCCGGTGACCAGCAGGCTTGGACCTCCGAACAGCGACACACGCTTACCCAACACGTCGACGACCAAGCCCGCGCCGCGGTCAAGGCCTACACGACTGTCCCGGAGGATACTGGTTCTCTAGACAAACAGCGGGCGCGCTACGCGGCGCTGAAGGCGGCTCGTGACCGTGCCCTTGTGTTCCTCCTCGCGTACACAGCTGTCCGGGTTGGCGAACTCCTTCGGGATCCGAATGACCCGCGTCGACGCGGTGTCCGTTGGGAAGACCTCTCTCTCAACGACGGGAGTATGGATGTCTACCGAAAGAAACAGCAATGGGACGCCGCGAGTCTCCCCGATCCGGTGATCGCTCCGCTTCGGAGCTACCGGAAGCTAATGGATCCACCGGCGGAGCGGTGGCCAGTATTTCCGACGTTCGATCAACGGACCCTTGCGGGGCTCGTCCGAAAGGAGCTAGCCGACCGAGGAAACGTACCGGATACAATCGCTAAGAACCGTGAAAGGTACGCTCGTGACCTTCTGTTGGCGCTCGATGAGGACGTTCGGCCGCCATCGATTACGACAGATGGCGCACGGTCGATTCTCAAGCGACTCTCAGAGGCCGCAGAAATCGATATCGACCATCCGAAACACGACTATCTCGCCCCTCACGGCGGTCGACGTGGCATGGGCGAGGTTCTCGTTCGAGCGTTCGGCTACACCGTCGCAGCGCGATATCTTGACAATTCAGAGGAGATGGTCCGCGAACGGTACTCTCACATCGAAGCTGGAGAACTAGGCGATATTGCCGCTGATGCACTAAAAGAGGTGGATGGTGAGCATCTTAACTGAATAATTATGAAATCGATAGACGAAGTACGTCGATTGTCGTAGAAAGGTTTTAGTAATTGTCGATAACACCATATGACATGGAGTACGTGTGCCCAGACTGTGGAGAGACAGCTGAAATGGGAAAGTTCCCCTCAAAATGCTCCAATTGTGGTTTTACTCCAAAGCAAGGAGCTGATTGAGGCGACAGTGTTGTTTTGATTCACACCTGTCGGAACTAAGTCACAAATCACCAACCGAATTCTCGACACGGGTGTTATTGCACCCGGCCTTTCGTAAAACAGCTGTTCATCCCTGGATACATAGCCCGTCAGTACCGGCCGCGACGGATACAACTCGCTAACAAAATGAGCTGATGCGAATCAGTACTATGGCCTTAGGAACTCTTCTACATTCGGTTTCTCTCACGGCACAGTCGGGGGTTCATCATTGACCGTTTAGCGTGATATCATTGATTTCGATAATGCGTTCGTCAGCCTCGAGATCCTCTTTTGCTTCATCCGGCATCGGACTGTCGACGTTGTAGACTGTTAGTGCCGTGCCGCCGATCGTCTCGCGCGCGTTGAACATCCCTGCGATGTTGACGTCGTATTCGCCCATTACCCGCCCGATAAAACCGATAACCCCCGGCTCGTCGGCGTTGCGCGTTACGACCATGTTCCCGTGTGGGATGGCATCGACACGGTAGCCATCTACGCGGACGATACGTGGGTCGTTGTCAGCGAACAGCGTTCCATCGACCGAGATTTCGTTGCCGTTGTCGTCGCTGACGGTTACCGAAAGCAGGCTCTGGAAGTCCTCGGACTGTCTGGTCTTTGATTCGGTAACGTCGACGCCCCGTTCATCGGCGATTTGTGGCGCGTTAACTGCATTGACTTGCCATTTGAGCGGTTCGAAAATCCCTTTGAGTGCAGAGGCAGTGACGAACTCGATGCTCTCATCGGCGATTTCGCCCTCGTAGACGACTTCGATGTTCTCGATACGGCCATCGAGTAGTTGGGCGGCCACTTTACCGGCGGTTTCGGCGATTTCGATGTAGGGCTCAAGGCGCGGGAACGCGCTCTCATCAATCGACGGCGCGTTCAGGGCATTGGCAACCGGCTCGCCAGCCAGGGCGGCGTTGACCTGGTCGGCTGTGGAGGTAGCAACGTTCTCCTGGGCAGCCTCCGTTGATGCTCCCAGATGGGGTGTGACGATAACCTCGTCGTACTCAAGTAGCGAGGAATCGGGGGAGAGGGGCTCCTCAGCGAAGACGTCCAGCGCAGCACCAGCTAGGGTGCCATCACCCACCTTCGTCGCGAGAGCCTCCTCGTCGACTACGCCGCCACGAGCGCAGTTGATGAGATAGCCGTCTCCAAGGGTGTCGAGTTCCTCCTCACCGATTAGCCCCTCTGTCTCCGGAGTTAGCGGCGTGTGGACAGTCAAGAAGTCCGCCCGTTCGAGACTCTCCTCGAGACCAACGAGCTCGGCGCCGATTCGTTCAGCGCGTTCCTCACTAATGTAGGGGTCGTAGGCGGCGACTTCCATACCTAGTGCATCGAGTTTCTTGGCGACCTCCTGTCCGACGCGGCCGAGGCCAACGACACCCATCGTCTTCCCGTTGAGTTCGGTACCGAGGTAGTCGCTTTTGGCCCACTCGCCGTTCTTCAGGCGGATATGCGCCTCTGGAATCGAGCGGGCGGTCGCAAACGTCATTGCGACAGTGTGTTCAGCAGCAGCACGAACGTTGCCCTCGGGGGCGTTGGCAACGATAACGCCCTGGTCGGTGGCGGCTTCGATGTCAATGTTATCGACGCCGATGCCTGCTCGTCCGACGATGACTAAATCTTCGGCGGCCGTGAGAACCTCCTCGGTGACTTCGGTTCCAGAGCGAACAATCATTGCGTTGGCGTCCGAAACTGCCTCAAGCAAGTCGTCGCCCTCAAGTTCATAGCCTGTTTCGACCTCGTGACCCGCGTCTCTGAGTACATCTAGACCCACGTCTGTAATGGGATCTGTAACTAACACCCTCATGTGTGAACAACCCTCTTACGTGGAAGGTAAAAATTCTTCCGCTCAAAGTGAGGAGCACTCGCCATCCGCTATCCCCGACGTGTCTTGTAGGGCAAGGTAACGCGACGGCAAGATTCATGCGTGTCGTATCTCTCTTTTTCCGAACAGTGACTCGATGGCGGTACAGGAAATATTTATTTGACGGCCCTGTCATTGTTCCACCGCGATGACACAGAATGTCACAGAAACCGAGTACACTCTACACGACCTTCGCGTGGAGTGTGTCGAAATAAATGGCGAAGCGGCGGCCAGTTACGAAGTGGGCGACTACTTCGAAGTCCACGGGGAAGAACTCGTGTTCCCTGATGGACAACCGTTCTCGATGTATGCGTTATCGTCGCTTCTTCCTCTCCTTCCCGCGAAACAGCGAGAGGCAGATTCCGACGACTGGATGTCCTCAAACGTGAGGGTAGCCGGGCCGGACCCCGATATCGCTGGAATCTTCGAAATCACTCAGACTGATACGCGCACAGTCAGCTACGAGGAAGTCACTGATGAGTAGCAATCAACACCAGAGCTAGTACGGTCGTCCATCGGACGGAGACGCATAGTCTGGTACAGTGACATCGGAAACTTGCGGCTGACTGGTGGTGTGGGGAGCACCCGATTGGAATTCGTTCATCCGAGGTGTTCAGCCTAGGGGAGTTGAGATTTCGGGTGTGCGAAAGCAATCACTGAGTGGGTACAACACCCGGAGAAAATCAACGAGAGCGGGCGAAAGCACTGGGGTTTCGAATGAACCGTTGGAACTACCGAGCGGCAATAGATATATAATGACGGGTGAAAAATGTGGGCAGGTATGACAGAACCTTCCGATTTGAACGACCTCCGGCAGGGTACGGAACTCATCAAACGCGGCTTCGCGAAGATGCAGAAAGGCGGGGTCATCATGGATGTCGTTAATCGTGAACAGGCTCGAATTGCTGAAGACGCTGGTGCGGTTGCAGTAATGGCTCTTGAGGCGGTCCCAGCAGACATCCGTAAACGGGGAGGAGTCTCTCGAATGGCCGACCCAGCAATCATTCGCGAGATTATCGACGAAGTCTCGATCCCAGTCATGGGTAAATCGCGAATCGGCCATACAAAAGAAGCCGAGATTTTGGAAGCGGTTGACGTGGATATGGTCGACGAGAGCGAGGTGCTGACCCCTGCCGACAACCGCTATCATATCGACAAGCGCGACTTCACCGCCCCCTTCGTTTGCGGGGCCCGAAACCTCGGTGAGGCGCTTCGACGAATCGACGAAGGTGCCGCTATGATTCGCACGAAAGGAGAGGCCGGAACGGGCGATGTTAACCAAGCTGTCCACCACCAACGGAATATCAAAGGGGCCATTCGCAGCTTAGAAGGGATGGCCTTTGAGGAGCGTGAGTCTTGGGCCCGAGAAAACGAAGCCCCGGCCGAACTGGTACACGAAACCGCAGAGATGGGTCGTCTCCCGGTAGTGAACTTCGCTGCAGGTGGCATCGCTACACCGGCAGATGCCGCTTTGATGATGCACCACGGGTGCGACGGCATTTTCGTTGGTAGTGGAATCTTCGGAGCTGAAGACCCTAATTCGATGGCCAATGCCATCGTTAACGCGGTCAACAATTGGGACGATGCCGAAACTCTCGCGGAGATTGCCAGCGGAATCGGCAAAGGCATGAAGGGGAAAGCCAATGTCGACCTCTCTCAAGAGGAGCAACTGCAGGAACACGGTGTGTGAGTACGGGCTTAGGTGACCAAGGAGATCCAGCCACTACACAGTATACGTTTACGTTCGGTCTCGCTATGCCAGACCCCGGGATTGCTCTAGGTGGCATGGAAGCCGATGTTGGCGGTTATCGCACGGGCCGTTCGGGATGCTGTCGACATGCACCGTTTCAGCGATATAGTTGCCATCTGGGCGTTCCAGATGATTATGTCTGGAAGGAAAATTTATATATGATTACATCGATACTGCTGCTATGGGTCTTGATGACTCAGCGCAAGGTGCAACCTTTGGACAGTTCGGCGGACGTCATGTCCCGGAAGAACTAGAAGCGGTACTTGAGGACCTGGCCAACGAATACGATCGCCTAAAAGACGATCCGGAGTTCCAGCAGGAACTCGATGACCTGATGCGTAATTTTGCAGGTCGTCCGACGCCGCTTTACCACGCGCCAGCACTTTCCGAGAAGTACGGAGCGACCATCTATCTCAAGCGTGAGGACCTCGTTCACGGTGGCGCTCACAAGCTGAACAACGCTCTCGGTCAGGCACTGCTGGCCAAACACGCGGGCAAAGACCGACTTATCGCGGAGACGGGAGCCGGCCAGCACGGGACGGCTACCTCCATAGTTGGCGCACTCACCGGCCTCGAGACGGAGATTTATCAAGGAAAAAAGGACGTCGAGCGACAGCAGATGAACGTCTTCCGGATGGAACAGATGGGCGCCAGCGTCAACGAGGTCACGCGTGGTGGTGCCGGCCTCGCCGATGCGGTAGATGCGGCAATGGAAGACCTAATTAAAAACTCCGAAGACACCCACTATATGGTCGGATCAGTTGTCGGCCCCGACCCCTGGCCGCGAATGGTCCGCGATTTCCAGTCAGTAATCGGCGAAGAAGCACGTGAGCAAATTCTCGATCAGGAGGGACAGTTGCCGGATGCTGCTATCGCTTGTGTTGGCGGTGGATCGAACGCAATGGGGCTGTTCCATCCGTTCTTCGAGGATAAGGAAGTCGATTTCTACGGCGCAGAGGCTGCCGGAAAGGGGCTTGATACTGACAAACACGCGGCACCGCTTTCGGAGGGCGATGATGAGGTGTACCAGGGCATGCGAACGCGAGTAATCGATGATGATGTCGACGTACACTCCATTGCTGCCGGGCTCGATTACCCCGGCGTCGGACCAGAGCATGCGAACTATCAAGCGCTGAACCGGGCCTCGTATCACGGCGTCACTGACGACGAAGCGCTCGAAGCCTTCCAAGATCTCTGTGAGTACGAAGGGATCGTTCCGGCCCTTGAGTCGAGCCACGCTGTCGCACTCGCGAAGAAACTGGCCGCCGATATGGACGAGGACGACGTTCTACTCGTAAACGTGAGCGGACGAGGCGACAAGGACGTCGAAAAGATTGCCGAAGAATACCTCAGATAACCCGCTGTAACCGTTTCTTCTCGAGTGGTGGCCTCGATTTGCAGCGTTTTTCGAGACGGCATCGCCACGTTATGTTGATGGCCGTTCCGGTATG
Source organism: Natronomonas gomsonensis (assembly GCF_024300825.1). Lineage (NCBI taxonomy): Archaea > Methanobacteriati > Methanobacteriota > Halobacteria > Halobacteriales > Natronomonadaceae > Natronomonas > Natronomonas gomsonensis. The sequence goes on from NZ_CP101323.1 coordinate 268,678, forward strand.
GGACCATCGCAGAGATAGGGAGACGGCGATGGTTCTCACTTACAGTGTCGGAGAAAATCCGGTAGGAGACGTTATCGCACGGAGTCCAACAGCAGTTTCTGTTCGACGCGTTTGACTTCGTGTTGGACATCGCGGACGGCGTCGATGTTCGCCGAAATCGAGGAGACGCCTTCGTTGACGAGGAACCGCGCCATCTCGGGTTTCGACCCGGCCTGTCCGCAGATGGACGTGTTGACGTCGTGTTCGCGGCAGGTCTCGATGGTGGTGCCGATGAGTTTCAACACGGCGGGATGGAGTTCGTCGAAGCGGTCGGCGACGTGTTCGTTGTTGCGGTCCACAGCAAGCGTGTACTGGGTGAGGTCGTTCGTCCCGAAGGAGGCGAAGTCGATGCCCGCCTCGGCCATCGCTTCGACGCCCAGCGCCGAGGCCGGCGTCTCTATCATCACGCCCCAGTTTCGCTTTTCGGGGTCGATGCCGGCCTCTCCCATGAGGTTCCGGGCCCGAATGACGTCCTCGGCGTCGTTGACGAGCGGGAACATGATTTCGACGTTGTCGTAGCCCATGTCGAAGAGTCGGCGGAACGCTTCGAGTTCGTGGGCGAAGACGTCGGGGCGGTCGAGACTCCGGCGGATGCCCCGATAGCCCAACATCGGGTTGTGTTCGTGGGGTTCGTCGTCGCCGCCTTCGAGTTGGCGGAACTCGTCGGTCGGCGCATCCAGCGTCCGAACGCGGACGGGTCGGGGGTAGAACTCGTCGGCGACGCCGCGGACGCCCTCGACGATTTCCTCGACGTAGGCGTCGACGCCGTGGTCGTCGATGTAGCGTTCGGGCGTCTTGTTCGTCGAGAGAATCATGTGCTCCATGCGGAGCAGGCCGACGCCGTCGGCGCCGGTCGCGGCCGCGCGTTCGGCGGCTTCCGGAATCGAGACGTTGACCTTCACTTCCGTCGCCGTCATCGGCTTGACTGGGTTCTGAGGTCTGACATCGTCGAGGGCATCCGTCTCCTCTTCGGAATCGACGCTCGTCCCGTTCAGGACCGCGCCCTTGTCGCCATCGAGGGTGATGGTTTGTCCGTCTTCGAGTACCGCCGTAGCGTCAGTCGTTCCGACGACTGCAGGAACGCCCAGTTCCCGGGAGACGATGGCGGCGTGGCTGGTCATGCCGCCCTCGTCGGTGACGATGCCGCTTGCGCGCTTCATCGCCGGCACCATATCCGGCATCGTCATCTCGGTGACGATGATATCGCCCTCGCTGACCTTGTCGACATCGTCGAGTTTGCGGACGATACGGACCGGGCCGTCGGCGGTACCAGGGCTCGAACCCAGGCCGTCGACGAGTACCTCGCCATTCCCCGAAGCGGACCCATCGTTAACACCGGTGTCGGTGGCGGATGTCTCGACGTTGCTGTCGGCGTCGTCTTCGTCGATGGTTGTAATCGGGCGCGATTGAAGCATGTAATCCCCCGCATCGGTCATTGCCCATTCGACATCCTGTGGTGTGCCGTAGTACTCTTCGACACGTTCGCCAAGGTCTACGAGTCGGGAGATATCCTCATCGGAAAGCACTCGTCTGGTGCGTTTTTCCTCGGGGACGTCCCGTTCGACCGTCTCACCGGTTTCCTCGTCCTTCAGGTGCATCACCTTCTTTTCGGCAACAGTTACGTCGATTTCCCGGTTGGTTCGTTGGACCACGTAGTTGTCCGGGGACACCGCTCCGGACACTACTGCTTCACCGAGCCCCCAAGCGGCTTCGATAACCATTGTTGAATCACCCGTTGACGGGTGGCTAGTAAACATCACCCCCGACTTCTCAGCATCAACCATCTGCTGGACGACGACAGCGATGTTAACCACCGAGTGATCGAATCCCTGCTCTTGTCGGTAGTAAATCGCCCGCTGCGTGAACAGCGAGGCCCAGCATTCTCGAACTCGGTCGAGGAGGTCATCACCTGTGACGTTCAGGAAGGTGTCTTGTTGGCCAGCGAAAGAGGCGTCCGGCAAGTCCTCTGCGGTTGCCGACGAGCGGACCGCGACAAAAGCGTCATCCTCCCCGATTTCGTGGTAGGAGCCGAGGATCTCGTCTCGGAGTTCCTCGGGGAACGGTGTCTCGAGAATGAGTTCCTGTGCACGGTCCGAAGCGGTCATCAAGGCACTTGAGTCCTCAACATCGACATCGACGGCATCGAACAGTTCCTCATCGATTCCTGCGTTTTCAATAAACGTCCGGTAGGTGCCTGCCGTTACAACAAATCCCGGTGGAACGGGCAATTGAGCCTGCATAAGCTCGCCAAGAGATGCACCTTTTCCCCCGACTACCTCGATGTCGTCAGCACTAACCTCATCCAACCAGAGTACTGGCATCTGTACATGACGATGGTATAACTGAATAAAGAGTTTTACGGCTTTTGACACAGGTGGTCGGATGATATCGGGACGAACTAACACTGCGGAACTGTCCAGTTGCGGCCTGACAGAAAGAGCTCGTGTGGCCTGACTCAACAGCACAATGCGGTCGACAATGTGTCGGTTCTGCGGTACCGAAACAGGAGTACGAACTTCTAGGGCCTATCGGAGGATGGTTTGATTGTCATGGACGAATGTCTCCCTAGATGCGATACAACGAGGGGTGAGCCGTCACTCCTGAAAACATAATTTGACATTAGCGAACTATCTTCACGGCAACTGGTAACTTCCCCACCGATGGTATTATTCAGAATATTGGGGGCAATTATAACTATGATTTCCATCGTATCTGCGCAGTTCGAGGGCCCCGTTCTACACATAAAGTCGTCTCAAATACGCACACCCATGTTCACTATCCACAAACGCTGCTGTGTTATATTGAAACACGTTCACACCCGTTCTATCGGACTACGCTTTCCATCTATTCTTATACATCGAAGTGTCGTAGTTGTACACTAATGAATATCAATAGTACTGTTGTTATCTCTACTTCGCCGTGGATCACTTCGGGACGTTTCAGTGCCAAATAAACGGAGTCGATAGCGGACCGTCGCCTGAGGGCGCTCTGGAGGTGCTAGCTGAACGGTAGGAGATCCGAACTGATCTGCTGAGGCTCCGTTGACGAAGCGTACTACAGCTACAGGCGAGACCTGGGTAAGTTGAGTGAAGTAAGGACAAATCATAACAGACATAACTTTGTTATTGATTGTGTTTAGAAGTCGGGATCCAGAACCAACCGTCAGCGCGAAATCCCCTAGTAGAACTCACCAAACCCGAGAATATCGTGCTGTTGATTTCATGGTAACCGATATCTGTTTCCGTTTGTAGTTAACAAACGCATGTCGGTTGTTACAGACGTATATTCGAACCTCTTCCATACCATCGATGTTCGTTCTCTTGGTGGTATTTCCACCTTCTGTCGGTTCATGTATATTGATGGTGTACCGCCGACGGACTAGTGAAATAGACAACCATGATTGTGTTTGTCTAGACCAAACGTATAAGTCAGAGGCTGTCAACCCGTCGGGTATGAACGATAGACAGGAACAAAAACAACGCACGATTCAGTCTGTTGATAAGGCCTGCCGTATAATTAGGATGCTGCGAGAGTTAGACGGTGCAGGTGTAACGGAGATAGCCGATCGGATGGATATGCCAAAAGGTTCTGTGCATACCTATCTGAATACCCTGAAGCAGAACGATATCGTGTGCAAAACTGGTGGTCAGTACCGTCTTGGGTTCTTTTTGCTCGAACTCGGGGAAGAGATCAAACACAAAAACCAGGTGTGTCAGTTCGCACAGGGGCCACTCGATGAGCTGGCTTCGGAGACCGGTGAGTTGGCCCGTCTTGTCCTACGAGAGCAGGGATACGGTGTGTACTTGGACAAATCTGAGGGCAAAAAAGCGATCGAAACCACGATTCTACCTGGACAGCGTGAGTACCTCCACTACACGTCTCAGGGGAAGGCTATCTTAGCTCACCTCCCAGAATCAGAAGTTCGGAAAATCATCGATAAACATGGATTGCCCAAACAGACAGAGAATACCATTACGGATCCTGAGGCGCTGTTCGAGGAGTTAGCGGAGATTCGTGAACGGGGGGTTGCCTTCAGTCAGGGCGAACGCACCCGTGGACTTCGGTGTGTATCGACAGCGATTCACGAACCAAATGGCGATGCCGTAGCTGCAATCGGCGTTTGTGGGCCAACGAATCGCATGCGTGACGATCGGTTCCGGAAGGAAATCCCGGAAATCGTTCGCGACAAAGCAAATCTCATTGAAATCAATATGCAGATGGCTATGAATTGATTTCTGACCGTATTTGTTCTAAACAAAGATGGCCCTTCACAAACGATTTCGTCTCGTTCGGTACCGTACGCAAAATCAGATTCCCGCGTTGACGTCCCTGCCTTCGCGAGTGTAAGAAAGACTTAGGTCAAGATGCCACTCACGTATGACTCATCACCCAAACAGCGTTCTCCATAGGTCGGTCGGGTTTGTTAGGAAGTCCTGTACCGGATCACCACCGAGTAGCCGGTTATGTACCGACATCGATAGTCGCGTTAAGCCCTCGTAACTTCTCTATTGCAGAAATCGCTGCGAGATAGCTCGTCTTTTGGTCGTTTGGTGACGGAACGTTTCGAACCGATGTCTCGATTCGACCCATCCCACCCTCAGCCGTAATCTCGTGGACGTTGTTCTTCCCGGTTGGATCTGCGACAATCCTGACAGTCGTTTCTTCAGGGCCGACACCCGCGAGACTCAGCGTCATCGCGACGTTGATATTTGACGGAAACAGCGGTGCGGCCTCGTCCGCTGTTCCTTCAAAGACGACGGTAGGTTCTGTGATGGCGTTAAGATCAATTCCGCTTTCTTCGATATACGGCGCTCCTTTGAGAACACCAAGTGGTTTCGTGGTCTGCAGCGACACGTTTTCTAGTTCCCCAGTTAGCGCAGCGGTTTTTATCGAGTCGAGACCTGCAATCGAACCAGAAGGTAAGTAGAGATTGCCAGTACTCCGCTCCGCTGCCCTGAAGATATTAGACCGCAATTCCGTATCGGCAAGCGCTCCGACGCTCATCAGCATGCAAGAGCTTCCTGATTCAAGTGCTCCAACAGCGACGTCATCGACCACGTCTTTGTCGGCAGCCTCGATAACGAGGTCTGTCTCAAAAACCTCAGCGACCGTGTCGGCTTTTCTAGGATGTTCTCCATGCTTGAACTGGTCGCAAACGGTGGTAACGCGATCTGGATGATGGTCATACACAACAGAGAGGTTGACTGGAGCCGTTCCATCAGCGATGTGGGTCGCGATTTCCTTCCCAATCGTTCCACAGCCGACAATACTGACTGAACGAATCATGGGCCACTGTCAGTTAGGCAGAGGTAAAATATTGACGCAACCAAAAGGATTGCTACGCCGAACTCAGTCGTCTGAAGTTACTGTTTCACGAAGAGACGCCGGCCGGGCAGTATACAAGCCAACGATAGCTGCGCCGCACAAAACATATATTCGAGGGGGAAAACACCTCACATGAACCATGGAAAAAACAGGGTTGCTAGTGCCACTATTCCGTCGGCAAATGGAACACTGTCAGGTAACGTCTGAAGAGACCGTTGCGCTAGTAACGGACACAAAAAGTCCACGTGAGTTCGTTGGGGCTTGCTTCGCCGCCGCTGAGGACCTTGATGCAGACGTGTTCGAGGTACAGATTCCTGAGTACGGTCGCAATTCCGTATCCCCCGAGATATCCGAGGGTCAGGGCGGCACACTGCGCCTCTCCAATGGCCCAGTCGCCGCCTGTAAACACGCCGACATGGTGTTTGACTTCACCCTCGAAGGGTTCATCCACGTCCCCGAGCGCGGTGAGATACGTGATGCTGGAACCCGAATCCTTCGCGTCGGAGCCCGTGAACCGCACTATCTCCGTCGGCTGATGCCCTGGGAGCCCGAGGAGGCCCAGCGCGTCAAAGAGCGTGTCCAACGGCACCGCGACCTACTGGCCGAAACCGACGAGATGCGTATTACCTCCGAATACGGAACGGACGTAACGATGGAAGTCGAACCGAGCACGGCATTCGACTCCTACGGGTTCGTCGATGAACCCGGTAAATGGGACGTCTGGGGGCAAAACATGGTCTCGAATTATCCGTCGAACGTTGACGGGACGATTGTAATCGCACCGAGCGATTACAACGTTGTCCCCTTCGCGGAGTATGTTGACTCGGCCATCGAATGTGTCGTCGAGGACAACTATATCGTTGAAATAAACGGCGAAGGCGGAGACGCCGAGTTGATGCGCGGCCACCTCGAAAGCTACGACGACCCGGATGTCTGGGCGACGAGCCACTTCGGATGGGGGCTCAACCCCAATGGAACGTTCTACAACATGGCACTTCACGACCGAAAGCCCGACGAAGCGGGCGTAAGCGCCAGTGAAGGGCGGGTCTGGGAAGGTAACATGCTCTGGAGTACCGGTCCGAACACTCATGAGGACCGCTATGCACCGTGTCACTACGACATCGCACAGAAGAACTGCAGTGTCTATCTCGACGGCGACCCCGTCGTCGAGGAGGGTGAGGTCGTCGTTGAGTGAGCGTCGGGGCGAATCTCGGAGCAGCCACCACAACCACCAACTATCGACGTACCGCTGATTCCAGCGGCCACGTTGAGTGTCATTTCAACTGGGTCGTTCCATCGACGTTACCACATTGAACACCGCAACTCGAGCCACGGAAGTCTAGTCTCGACAGGCGCCACCATCCGTGATACGGCCGCGGTGAAATGAGAGACTGTACTTACTGGACCGAGCGCGGAGAAAATCCATACACACAGGACGTCGCTATCGTGATGCCTCCGTATCGGCTGGCTCACTCCTCACGATTCGAGTTCGCTAGCCGTGACCGAATGTGATTCGTCAATCGGTCCATCGCTTCGTCGGCCGTATCGACTTCGTCAGTCAGGCTCAAAAACCCGTGTGCAAGGGCCGGATAGTGGTCGTGAGTGGTCGGGACGCCACTTGCTTCGAGTTTTTCTGCGTACTCGATACCATCATCTCGGAGTACGTCCATACCAGCGGTTACGACGACAGCGGGGGCGACGCCGGAGGGGTCTGATACCCGCCGAACCGCGGCGAGAGGGTTGTGCTTTTGGATGGGATACTCGAGATATTGGTCCCAGAACCACTGCATATCTCGGCGGGTCAGGAGCGGCTGGTCGCTGTGCTGAACGTATGACTCCGTCTCCCGAACGACGCCTGTAATCGGATACAGCAGGAACTGTCCATCTACGGTTAGGTCAGTCTCCATCGCACGGAGTGCCGTTGCAGCTGCAAGGTTGCCCCCCGCACTTGTCCCTGCGACGCCGAGAGTGTCTGAATCGGCACCCAGTTCGTCTGCATGTTCGGCCGCCCACTTGAGCGCAGAAAACGTGTCGTTGAGCGCCGCGGGGAACGGGTGTTCCGGCGCCAGGCGGTAATCCACCGAAATAACCAGACACTGGCTTCGACTCGCGAGTTCCCGACAGATGTTATCAGCGGAATCGAGGGTTCCGAGTGTCCACCCGCCGCCGTGATAAAAGACCAAGACCGGCGGATTCTCTGTTTGGGGATGATACACCCGAATCGGGATGTCGGATTCTTCACCCTCGATTTCGAGATCTCGAACCAACGCAACGTCGGTCCCCCCGCCACGGGAGAAAAGTTCGTCTTCGACTCTCCGGGCACACTGAACGGACATTGTGCTCCAGTCTGGAATCCCGTTTCCATCCATCTCTTCGATTACGGCCGCCATCTGTGAGTCCATTTGCTGGCTCATCTTGTGAACCATTCTCTATTGCAAGTAATTCAAACCACCGGTCAGTCACACAGTACACGGGCCGCACGTACATTTCACCTTAGTGAGAAGGAATGACACTTACACCCCGGTTAGAGGCCAGCAACATCCTCGATGGCGTCGGTTAGCGCCTCAATCGAGTCGCGGTCGTGTTCGCCCATATGGCCAATGCGGAACGTTTCCTCGCCCAATACCGACCCATAGCCGTTGGAAAAGACGAAGTCATATTCCTCGGATACTGCGTCGATGGTCTCGGCAACGTCGATGCCGCGAGTATTCTCGATACAACTGACCGTCTGGGATTCGTATCCCGTTTCTGGGAAGACATCGAAGTGTTCGCGGGCCCATTCGCGGGTGTATTCAGCCATCTCGCGGTGACGCCGGTCCCGGGTTTCGTGACTCTCTTCGAGCATGTGTTTCATCTGCTCGCGATAAGCCAACATGATTGGGATGGCTGGCGTCGAGTGAGTCTGTCCCTTTCGGTCGTAGTAATCCAGCGTCCGCTGGAAGCCACCGTACCACGACGCCGACTCCTTCTGGCGTTCCCGCTCGTAAGCCTCGTCACTGACGACACAAACCGCTAACCCCGGCGGCATTGCGAAGGCTTTCTGAATCGAAGTAAAGATTACGTCGATTCCGTGGGCGTCGATATCGACGTAGTCGCCTCCTAGCGCAGAGACGGCATCCACGACGAAGTAGGTGTTTGGATACTCTGCGACGACATCGCCGATCTCTTCGACTGGGTTACGGACACCTGTAGAGGATTCGTTCATCACACAGGTGACGACATCGTAATCCCTGTTGCGTTCCTCGAGAGCCGTCCGGACGTCATCGGGTTTGACTGCCTTCCCCCACTCGTACTCGACGCGGTCGACGTTCTTTCCGAGACGTTCGGCGACGTTCGCCTGCCGCTCGCTGAAGCTGCCGCAGGTCGTACACAGAACGTTGTCATCGACGAGATTGAGAATCGAACTGTCCATGAATTCGGTTCCGGACCCTGTGAGAACGATGACCTCGTTGTCGGTGTCGAGGAACTCCTTGGTGTCCTCGACGATGGTCGTATAGAGGTCCGTCATCCGGTCCATCCGATGGCCGAACATCGGCTGGCTCATTGCCTCGATAACGTCCTCACGAACCTCGGTTGGACCAGGAATGTACAACGTCTTGTCGGGATAATCGCCGGTGTATTCACGTTTCTGAGTCATGCATTTCACCCAGGCAGTATCCACTGAGTAGCGAAACAGTATGGTACTTTTGGTGTGTAAAATCATATCATACCGGCTGGTAGAAACGCGGTCTCTAAACGGAGCACGTTCTCTTTGAGCCACGTCTGTGTGCGACGAAGGGGTTCTCAGTAACGTCTGGTGAGACGTGAACGAATCGTCTCTGAACTCAGGCGTTTTCAAGAACGTCGCGGTCGAGAAGTGTCTCTCGGACGTCTGCCATCGAGTTCACGACGATCTCACAGTGGGGTTCGACAGCTGGCTTGGGATCGAACCCGATCGAGAGCCCAGCTACGTTCAGCATTGGTAAATCATTCGCGCCGTCACCGACCGCAACAGTGTCTGCGAGGTCGATCCCAACCTCGCTAGCGAGGGTCTCAAGGGCATCGTCTTTGGTGCCCTCAATGAGCGGTCCTTCGACTTCTCCTGTCAATTCGGGTTCGTCGTTCATCGGCAATCGGTTTGAAACGATTCGATCAACGGTCACCCCTTCGCGTTCGAGTGCGGTCGCGACACCGCGCTCGAAGCCCCCAGTGAGAATCGCCGTTGTCACACCTGCGTCATTCAACTCCCCGATGAGATCAGCAGCCCCCTCGCGGAGTTCCACTTCGTCAAAGGCGGCGTCGGCATCGGAGCCCGAAAGCCCGTCGAGTAGTGCCGCGCGCTTCCGAAGGCTCTCGGCGTACTCGATCTCGTCGTTCATCGAGCGTTCGGTTATTTCAGCCATATCGTCGGCCACGCCACACCGATCGCCCAACAACACGGTCATTTCCGAGTCGGAAAGTGTCCCATCGAAGTCGAAAGCTACGAGTGACATCATCACCCGTTTCTGTGCCCCCGAATAAACAATTTTAGATTACGAGCGGTAACCGACAGTATCAACTGACAATCGGTACTGCCGGCTCTGAAACTCCCCCAACTATCCGACTAAGTCGAAGAGGGAGTTGTCGGCAACAGCATTTCGCCGTCGTGTTCCAACCCATTCACGGTGGCTAATTCAATGCCGTACACTACGTTGCAGTATCGTACACTTACTCCTATAACCACTCATATGAGCGGTTTTTTGCGCAGAAAATAATAAACCATCCTGTGTTAGTAACTATGGTCAAATGTCCGAAGCAGAACTTCTGGAAGAAGTCGATAAAGAGCGCGGATTCCTTCCGGCGCGTAATCCGTTGACCGAATTCGATACCGACCATCATCGGCCCGCCGTCGCCAGGTACCTACGTCACTTGGACCAACTCGGGACGGAACTTCCCGACCTTGTCGAGTCGGATAACGTCAGGCAGCCCCTTCGTTCGATTGAAACGCCACCGGCCGGTTTAGTCAGCGAACTCAACGACCATGAAATCCACCGACTCTGCCAACTATCCGGCTTTTTTGCGAGCGCATACGTTAACCACGACCTGCCGGATGGGCAGTCTATTTCCACCCTCCCGGCCGGGATAGCCGTTCCACTTTACGAAACCTCCATGGAGATCGGTAGGCAACCGATTCTGTCCTACGACCTTCTCTGTCTCCATAACTTCCAACTGAAGGATCCCGATGGTGAAATCACACTCGATAATCTCGATGTGGTTCAACGCTTTACACACTACGACGACGAGCGGTGGTTCGTCATCGTCCACGTTGCCATTGAGGCAGCCGCCGCCCCGGCAATAAGTGCGTGTCCGGTCGCACAACAGGCCATTCGTGACGACGACCCGCAACAACTACAGGACGCTTTAGAGACCATCGCCGAGTCACTTAGCGAGCAGACCAAAATCATGCAGCGAATGACCGAGGGCAATGATACGGAAGTCTTCGCAAACGAGTTTCGACCGTACTACGATGGCTTTGACGACATCGTCTACGAAGGCGTTGATGAGCTAGAGGGACAGCCACAGTCGTTCCGTGGTGGGTCAGGTGCACAGAGTTCTCTCCTCCCTTCCCTTGACGCGACGCTCGGAGTAGAACACGAAGCGACCGAGATGACCGAAAAGCTCGGGGATATGCGGAGCTATATGCCGCCGCTACATCGCACTACCATCGAGCAACTGGACAACGGCCCTTCGATTTCGGAGTACGTAACCGAGCAAGGATCGGACAGTCTCCGGTCGACGTATAACAACTGTATAGCTGAACTCGAACAGTTCCGGCGGACCCATTTCAAACAGGTAATCCAATACATTCGCGAAGTGACCGGGGAAACAGAGGGAACTGGTGGAACGAATTACATGCCATATCTCCGAAAGTTAGAACAGGAAACGAAGTTATCACACGTCGGCGAGAAATCATGATTGTAAACGCACCACTACCACTGGCGGTTTCGTCAACGGCCTGGATTCAGTCCCCGCGTTTTACCGCCAGCGAAGTTTGGTGATCTCGTCAATAAACACGGCCGCAGCCACAACGCCGCCCACATCTACGATGGGTGAATCGCGAACAGAGCAACCCCCGGAGTTCTTGAAATCGGCAAGGGCGTATCCACATCGGTTCCGGCCGGTCTACCGACGCCGAGAGAGGCATGCCGGGTGTTTCACCTAATGCCAAAACCGAACTGTCTTCGACACCAGAAAGAGCTTGTATTGGCGCTCTAACTCAGAAGAGCGCAAGGTATATGTCGGTTCTCTGCGAGGGTTGGTGCATGAGTCAAGATAGCTTACCGCTAGCCGATCGGACTGAGCGAGTCAGTCGCTCACCAATTCGGGAGATGTTCGATCTCGCTCACGAGTACCGAGACAGAGACCTCGTCCATCTGGAGATCGGTGAGCCGGACTTCGACACGCCGGAACACATCATCGATGCGGCATCGGAAGCGCTTCGGGACGGTGCGACCCACTACACGTCAAGTACTGGCACCTCGGAACTACGGAACGCCATTTCGGATGACCTCGGTTCGGAGTACGTCTACGACCCCGAGTCAGAGATCATTGTCACAGCAGGGGCCGTAGAAGCCCTGGCGCTGGCGTGTATAACTGTAGTTGATCCAGATGACGAAATTATCATACCGTCACCTGCTTGGCCGAACTACCAGATACAGTCGATTATGACCGGGGCTGAAGTGGTTGACGTCCCGTTGGATGAAGCCGAAGGGTTCGCGTTGGACACCGATCTTTTGATCGACCAAATGTCCGATGAGACTGCCGCAGTTCTCCTCACGTCACCATCGAACCCGACGGGACAGATATTCGATACTTCTTCGACGGCGGAGGTCGTCGAAGCGGCCGCTGAACACGATGCCTACGTCATCGCTGATGAGGTGTACAAAGACATTGTCTATGACCAGGAATTCCAATCGGTCGCCGGCAGCACTGCACACCCGGAACACGTCATCACGGTCGGTTCCTGCTCGAAGACGTATTCGATGACTGGATGGCGTGTTGGCTGGTTTGCAGCCGATGAAACGGTCGTCGACGCAGCGCTTGAATTCCACGAAAGCATCGTAACGTGTGCTCCAGCCCCCTCTCAGAAAGCCGCCGTCGAAGCGTTAACCGGTGACCAATCGCCGGTTCAATCGATGCTCTCCGCCTTCAGCGAACGGCGGGACTACGTCGTCGACCGCGTCGACGACCTCCCGAATATCTCCTGTCCCGAACCCGATGGTGCGTTCTATGCGTTTCTCGATTGTTCGGAACTTGAGGCCGACAGCACGACCATCGCTAAACAGTTACTCGAAGAACACGGTGTAGTGGTCGTACCAGGCGTTGGCTTTGGGGACCACCTCGATGATTACATCCGCATTAGTTTCGCGAACAGTCTCGACCGCCTTGAACTTGGGTTCGACCGAATCGAATCGTATCTGGAGTCAGCCGAGACCCGTTGAGACGGCCACGTCAGTGGTCCAACGATAGGGTCTGTTCTATCGTTCCAGCTGTTCGGAAAGATCGTCCATTTCCTGTGTTCTCACTTCGCGGAAGACCGGACAGGCACCGCTTTGCCCCTCGGGAAGTCATTGACTCCACATTGGTTAGCTATCGACCAAAGACCACATTGGATACTACACTCTCATGTCGATATCTGATCCCCAATGTGATGTTCGACGTACAAAATTGCCTCTCCCAAAGGATACACAATCATTTATACTTGCGTATCTATGCGTTAACGGTTGTGAAAAGTCGTATATACGGACCTGTCGGTGTCGGTAGAACGCAGCACTGTGCAACGGCATGTATCTACGGCCTGAGAACGGTGGAATCTCCGAGGCTGTCGACGTCGGTAGAACGCAGTACGAACTGACGGCGCGTATCCACTGCCCGAAGGCCGTGGTAGTGCGCCTGTTTAGCGAATAAGTTCGGATAAGTTATCTTCCAATTGAGCCATCTCTTGGCTTCGCCAGTTGTCGTATACCGGACAGGATGGCTCGGAAGACGTCGCTAACTCGGTGATAAGTGATTGGCGGAGCTCGTGGTCACAACCTGCGGAGAATCGCTGCTGGTGTGGGCAATAACCACAACACTCTGGGAAGTTGGCTTCTCCGTCTGGCATACAGCCACATTGTGTATGCGATTATAAAAAAATTTCCTCGTACGGGGAGTCATTCACAGACATAGATTTAAATCGATTCTGACTAAAGGTCGCCATCACGATGGTGAGACAGCGGTACTACCCATTATTCGCTGGCATACTGTGGGGAACAGCATATCCTTCACTACAGATCGTTCTCAAGTCATTCACGCCTACACAAGTGGTTCTCTTCCGAGTCGTCCTTGGAACGGTCTTTCTCGGGGGCGTGCTTGCAGTAACTTACGGTCGGGAATCGTTTGCTATTTCTCGGTCACAACTACTGCCACTTACCGCTCTTGGCTGGACGAGTGTCGCACTGTTTTATCTGCTACAGACTGTCGCAGTTCAATATTCAACACCGGTGAACGTCTCATTTATCATTTCAACGTATCCGATGTTCGTCTCCGTCGCCGCACCGCTTTTACTGTCTACACGCGTTAAACTGACTGATGCCGTCGGTCTATCTGTTGCTGTTATCGGTGTGTATATTATCGTCGGTGATGGCCGTATTATCAACCTTTTTGATTCGCCAACTATCATCGGTGACCTCCTCGCGTTCGGCGGTTCGCTCTCATTTATGACCTATCTACTGTTGACACGCCACTGGAACGAACGGCTCAATATTGATTACCTCTCGTTGACCTTTTTTGCGCATCTCCTTTCGATTCCGCCGCTTGCAGTGTTCTTTATTTTTAGTGGTGAAATCGCACCGACAACGGCTACGGCCCCATCAGTGCTTATGCTGGGTTACCTAGCTATCGTCGTCACTGGTTGTGGACTGTTGTTACTCAATGCCGGACTTGAACAGACATCCGCGCCAGTCGCGGCCCTCCGACTGCTAGTCATTCCTCTTGTTTCGACACTACTTTCGGTTGTCATCCTTGGAGAACCACTGACAGTCCCCAAAATCGTCGGTGGTGTTGCTATCAGTACCGGAATCATACTCCAAGCCGTGTTTAGCGAGAATTAACAGCAACCGCGTAACCGACTATCGTTCGCTACGATTCATCCGGAACGGCGATAACTGGAACCGACGTGTGCAGTAGTACCGATTGGGTCGTACTCCCTAGAAGGGCCTTGCCGACGGGTGTACGTTTTCGTGATCCAAGCACGATGTAGGACGGGTCTTCTGAGTCAATTGCATCGAGGATTCCCTCTGCAGGGGAACCAACACGACCGATGGGCGTTATGTGTTCATCACCTCCGAGCGTCTCTCTGGCGACTCGACGAACCACTTGTTTGGCGTCGTGAACCGCATCGTCCCGAAAGTAATCATCAGTCGATTCAGACCGATCCTCGTACATCTCTTCTGAAATAACGTGGAGAACGCGTAATTCTTCATCGTGGTTCATCGCTATGTCATTCGCGACGCTGAGAACACGATCTGGTGTTTCTTTGCCGTTTACGGCTGCCAGCACAGTCATGGCAATCATTAGGGAGACATCTCAAATAAGTGTTCGGCTGAGCTATTCTTTAGACAGATGGCCAGTAAGAACCACACATTTGACCATCGTCTCAGGGTTAGGTCGACATAGTCAATACAACGACCCCAGCGACGATGCCGACAGTCCCCACGATTACCCGTCGACTGAACAGTTCGTCTTCGCGGAAAAACAACCCAGTCAATAAGAAAACGAACAACGGCGACGCGTTGAATATTGGAGTGACAATAGTTACGTTACCGAGGCTGAGTGCCGTATATAATGATGCGAGACCCAGACTAGAAACGATTCCGGCGGCTCCGAACGTGAGTAGGTCCCTGTTCGATGTCGAGAACGTCTCTAACCGACCTGTCACCGCGAGGCCAAGGGTGACAAGTACGAAGGATGTCGTGAGGTTCACTGCAGCACCGATCGTAGGTTCTGCCACCAACCTGGTCCCCAACTTCCGAAATATTTGCACACTCCCGTAAGTGACGGCCCCAAACACAGGATACAAGAGGTCAGTCTTCCGGACTTGAATTTCTCCATCGCCTCGAACAGTAGAGAGGACGACGCCCCCTCCGACAGCGAGTAAAACACCGCCATAGCCAGAGAGTGTCAGTCGTTCACCGAGCAGAGCGATTGCAAGGAAAACAGAGACAAGTGGGTTCATATTGGTAATCGGTGAGACGAGATTCACACCGACTCGTTGGATACCAACGTAGTTAGCTAACCGCCCGAGTGCTGGCGCGAATACTCCAGCAAGGATGAACCATCGCCACGCCCAGAGATTAATGTGGACATCATATTGGACCACACTCAAAGTCCACAGAACGACGACGTTCACAGCCATTGTAACCACGAGGGCGACAAGCGGGCTTGATTCTTGGACACCCACACGAACTAACACAGTTGAGACGGCAAATGCGAAAGCCGTTGCGAGTGCGAATAGAACCGGCAGAAATGTTGTTTCCATACGTGTGTCAGGTACCGACGCTTACAGTAGTACTCATGCCTCGGAGCTTTTCGATAGCCGAGATTGCAGCGAGGTAGCTCGTTTTAGGGTTCGTTGGAGAAGGAACGTTCCGAACAGTGGTTTCGATAGTACCCATCCCCCCAGTTGCCTCAATTTGGTGTACATTGTTGTCCTCATCCGGATCGGCAACGATGCGAACGTTTGTCTCGTCCGGACCGATTCCAGCCAGACTTAGAGCCATCGCGACGTTGATATTTGATGGGAACGCTATCGCAGCTTCGGTGGCCGGCCCTTCAAACACAGTCCTCGCCTCGTCGAACGCGTGTACGTCAATGTCGTTCTCCACGAGATAGTTCGCGCCCGCAAGCCCGGCCGGATTTTTCCTTGTCGTGAGTGATACCGTCTCGAGGTCGCCAGTCAGGGCGGCAGCTTTCACCGCGTCGAGACCGGCAATCGCACCCGAGGGAACATGAATCCGCTGTTGCTCGTGGGTGGCAGTTCGGAAGATGCGATCGCGCAGGTCGGCGTCAGCCAGCGCCCCGACGCTCAACAGGAGCACGTCGCAGCCGGCTTCGAGACCGGGAACAGCAACGTCGGAGACCGCCGATTGGCCGGCTGCCTCAACGACTAAATCGGCAGTTTTGAACAGGTCAGAGAACGCATCAGCTGTAATCGGACGGTCGGTCTCAGCAAACGTGTCAGCGACGGTCTGGCATTTCTCTTGGTTTCGATCGTAAACGGCAGTGAGGTCGGCAGTAATAGTTCCATCAGCGAACCGCTGAGCGATTTCACGACCGATGGTCCCACAGCCGACGAGTCCTACGCTAACAGACATACAGTGACAGTACGAACGAGCCAAGAAAAATCATTCGAAGGTATCAGAGGCCGTCGGTAACGAACTCAGTGGCTCGCCCCGCGACCGATGTGATGCCACGGACGGACCGACCGAGGTCCGCACGGATGATGGTCCCAGTCATCGGTTTAGAGTTCTCCGGCGAAGCCAAAAGTACGTACGCCCCGGTGTAATCCTCGGGAGTCGGCACGATTTCGAGCGGATGGTTCGAGGCGTCGAAGTCGTCCGGTGAGACAATGCTGCGCTCACCGCCCAGCGAGTCGGTGGCACTCAGGTCCGTCGGTACGTAACCAGGCGCGACGGCGTTGACCCTGACTGTCGGCGCCAGTTCGAACGCCAACTGGCGGACGATGCCCGCGATGGCGTGTTTCGAAGGGACATAGAGGATGCCACCACCGTCGGAGTTGAAACTTGCCTGCGAGGCGGTGAACACCATACGACCCTCCGTCTCGACGAGTTCGGGGAGCGCAGCGCGGGCACCGAGAATGTACCCCAGCACGTTGACCTCGAACAGTTCGGCGAAGTTTGCCCCGATGTCGTCGGCGTCCAACTCTGGCAGCGAGACGTTGTCGTCGAATACCCCGGCGTTGCCGACGAATACGTCAAGACGACCGAAGGAATCGACGGCCGTCGAGACCGCTCGTTCGTTGTCCGCGAGCGATGTCACGTCACCGTGTATAGTCGTGATGTCGTCGTACTCGTCGTCGAGGTCATCGAGTCGCTCCCGGTCCACATCAAGGACGGCGACCTGTGCGCCCTCCGCGAGGAACCGTTCGACAACCGCACGCCCGAGCCCGGAGCCGCCCCCTGTGACCAGTGCTACCTGATTGTCGAGCCACGTCATCGTATCGCGAAATTAGTCGGCTGATACATAAGTGTATCCGGAGTTGGGAGCGCCGCGGAACGCTAGGAGGATGGTTTACAACTGAGTTGTCCGGAGAGATTCAGGGAAGATAATCGAGATTGTAGAGGTTGTCGATGTCGACGGGTTCTTCAATCCATCCGATATCGGCGGCAAGGTTGTTGACTTTCTTCAGGCTCTCCGTGAGTGGCTGGACCTGATGGGTGTAGTTTGGCAGGTCGACGTACGTCTCCTTCGGCGTCTGGACGAACCCGGCGTCGTGGATGGCATTCTTGGATTCTTCGATATTGTTGTTGTAGTAGTCAACAGCTGTCGAATAGTCCTGGAGGAACTTCTCGACGACATCGCCATTCCGTTCAAGGAACTGGGTTGAGAACCAAAGTTCCATCAGGTCGTGTTCCCATCCCGTCGTATCGATAACGTTGAATATCGGCTCTAAGTCGTGCTTCTGCATTCCCATCCTTTCGAACACTGGTGGAAACATCGCAGTATCGACTTGTCCCTCACTTACTGCATCTGGCATCGAGGGGAACGGCGTCTTCACGAGTTCGACGTCCTCGCCAGGTTCGAGTCCAACGCTTCGCACCGCCGACTGTGCCCAGAGATCACACCACGATTTAAACGCACAGATGCCGATTTTCTTACCTTCAAGCGATTCTTTGTTGAGTCCATCCATGTCCGAATCAGGCCGAACGAGGAACTTCTCGTGGAACGTATCTTCCCGTTCTTGGGCGATGTTCGCGACAACAGTGAGCGGAAGGCCGCTGTCGGTTGAGAAGATTGCCGTAATCGCTGCCGACGTACCGGCTTGCAGTTCGCCTGCTTGGAACGCCTGCAAACGCTGGTTGTTAGCCGGGAAGCCTTTGAAATCAACCTCGTATGCGTCACCCCAATGTTCGAGGATATCGGATTTGGCGTCCATAAGCCAAAGCGGCTCTTCGGACGCGATTCCATGCCCTAGCGTGAAGGATACTGTAGACGAGTCATCACCACCACCGCCATTGCCTAAACAGCCTGCTAGACTACCGACAGCAATCGCGCTACCAGTTGCTTTCAGTACGTTCCGCCTGTTTGCATGAGTGACTCTCTCAGCCATGAGTGGATATCATACGACATTAACGTATAAATCCACCGGTGAATGTACTTCTCTATAAATAATATTAGTTACTCATCCGGCGACTCCATCAGTTCGACGTAGTTGCCATCTGGGTCACGCATATAGGTTATCTGTGCCCCATTACCGACCCGCTTCGGTTCCTCGACGAACTCAGCTTCCTCGTTCAGTTCTTCGTAGAGTTTCCAGACGTCCTCGACTTCGAGACAGAGGTGGGCCACCCCTACATCATGGCCCGACGCCGTGTCATGGATGTTGTCGTTCGGCGGTGCGTCGTACGCGATAAGTTCGATAAAGAACCCACCTGCGTCGAGGAACGTGATGTCCCCTTCGACATCATCGACCCCAACAATATCGCTCTGTACGTCGCTAATTGGAAACTGCCGGTCTACGTCGAGTCCGAGCAAGTCGCGATAGAACGCCAGCGCGTCGTCCATGTCCGAGACGTTCAGCCCGTAGTGTGTGGCACCATCAATCATGACTCCGTCTAGGGCAACCCGACTCACCAACATAACCGTTTGGGGATGTGGCAGCATCGCGAGCGCACGACGCGGAAAGTGTGAGGCAAAAATTTATGTTGGCACGTATCGCTTGTTGACACACGATGTCACACGAAGTTGACCAATCAGCGTCGACTCCCCAGACCGATTTCGGTCGGGTAGAGCAACTCCTTGACCGGATGGACGAGACACTCGAAGACGGCGAGGTACCGATGCAGATTCTGAACGATGATGCTGTCCACCAACTGGAACTCGAACGGATTTTCGGGCAGACGTGGGTGTATGTCGGCCATGAGTCCGAAGTTCCCGAGCCAGGAGACTACCGTCAACGGACCATTGGTGAAGACCCATTTATTTTCGTCCGCGGCGAGGACGGCGAGTTCCGCGTCCTGTTCAACAGCTGCCGCCACCGGGGGGCGAACATCTGCCGAGCGGAGAAGGGCAACACCTCGCACTTCCGGTGTCCCTACCACGGCTGGACGTACAAGAACACGGGCGACCTCGTCGGTGTACCGCAGAAGTCGGGCGGCTTCGACCACCTCGATGCCGAGGAGAAGGGACTCCACGAGGCGCCTCACGTTGAGTCGTACAACGGCCTCGTGTTCGCCTGCGTCGCTCCGGAGGTAGAACCCCTCGAGGAGTTCTTGGGTGGTGCGACATGGTTCCTTGATATGTATTTCGACCTCATCGACATGGAGGTCATCGGCGACCCCCACCGTTGGGAGGTCGAGAACGACTGGAAAACACCGACTGAGAACTTCTACGGCGACAACTACCACATACCGATGGGACACAAGTCGGCCATCGACGCCGGCGTGGGAAGCGACACAGCGACCGGCGAGAAGGAAAGCAACCTCATCGGCATTGCAGACTGTGACGGCCACGGATTCAGCTTCTACCAAATCGAGTCCGACGAGGACAGCTACTGGGGTCACCCGCCGGAGATCGTCGAAACGTTCAATCACGACGCCCTCCCCGACGACCAACACGAGGTCGCCCGGAAATCGGGCGTGACGCTGGGAACCATCTTCCCCAATCTCTCCTTTATTTTCCTAGGTGGCCGCGACGACCCGGAGAAGGAGTCGGTTGGGACGTTCCTGCTCCGGAAGTGGGAACCCCGTGGCGCGGGGAAGATGGAGGTCGTCAACTGGGTCCTCGCCCCGAAGGACGCCCCCGAGGAGTACAAAGAGCGCGTCTATGAGGTCGGCATGTCGAACTTCAGCCCGTCTGGGAACTTCGAGGTCGACGATGTCGGCATCTGGTACGGTATCGACGAGGCCGCCGGCAGCGTCTTCGCCCGCCAGAACGAAGACGTGAATACGCTGTTCACGATGGGGCGAGGCGAGGACCCGGCGGCAACTGTCTACGAGGACTGGGTCGGGCCCGGCACCGCGTACCTAGAGGGCGGCATGACCGACGAGAACCAACTCGACTTCTACCGGACTTGGCACGAGGCCATGACCTCCGAGGGAGGTAGTCAATGAGCGAATCAGTTCCGAGCCCGACACTCCGCGCTGAGTGCGAGGAGTTCCTCTACCACACGGCGGAACTGCTAGACGACCGCAAACTCTCGGAGTGGCACGATTTGGTAACCGAGGATATCGATTATCGCGTCCCCATCCGGACGACCCGTGAGCGGTCGAACAGTACGGAGTTCAGCGACAACTCGTTTCACATGAAGGAGGACTGGGGGACGCTGAAAGTACGGACCGAGCGGATGCAAAGCGATTTTGCGTGGTCCGAGGACCCACCGTCGCGCACCCGCCGCCAAGTCAGCAACGTCCGCATCGTCGAGGACGACGGCGAAGAGGTCCAGCTCAAAAACAACCTCCTCATCTTTCGCCAGCAGGGCGACGAGACCGACCCGGATATCCTCTCGATGGAGAGACACGACACGCTTCGACGGACCGACGAGGGCTTTAAACTCGCCGAGCGACTCGTCCTGCTCGATCACACAATCATCCCGACAAACACCCTTTCAATCATCCTATGACGCCCGACGCCACTGACGACCCGACAATCACTCTCCGCGACGGCGACGAAAAGGTCTCGCTTGCCCGTGAGACGACGCCGACCGGCGAGCGACTTCGCATCGAGTCAGACGATGACTCGACACGACTCGACGCGCTCGCACTAGAGAGCCTCACATGGCAAGACAGTGAATTCTTCAGGGGACTCACTGGCACCAACCATGTGCCAAACGAGAATGCGGTCCAAACCGACGAGACGCTCCAGATTGGAAACGAGTACACCGTCGTCCAGCTAACCGTATTCGACACGGACAACGGAACGCGACTGGAAATCGACTCACCAAAGCTCGGTTACGCGTCCCTCCTGAGCGTCGCCGAGCTCGCAGCACTGAGCCGACAAGAAATGTCGCTATTTTCGGACCTACTCCACACTCCACTCGGGCCGGTCGACGAACACGACGAGGACCCGCTGTTCCACCACTGAAATCAACGGCTGTTTTATTGATGGTCGCGTGCGCGCTTGACGAACGACGCGGTGAGCTCTGCGACCCGACCTTCGCTACCCGTGAAAAAGTGGTCCGCCGCGATGGGTTCGACCTCGACGAGGGAACTAGCTGTTGCCGTCTCAGCGATCTCCTCGGCTTCCGCAGGTGTGACGTTCCGGTCCGATGAATGCGGAATGAGCAGAAGTGGTACCTCGATGTCGGGCGTCCAATCGATGGTCGCACACTTGCTTTCCGGCGACCGGTACGATAGGAACGATTCGGCTGTCATCGGGATATACTCGATATCGCCGTCAACCGGGCGTGGCAACGCAACTATTTCGTTGCCCCGACCAGCGTCGACCAAGTCTCGGGCTTCGTCGACAAAGTTCTCGTAGGCTTCGTCAGGGTCGTCGGAAACGGCCTCGAAGTAGCCACGGGTCGACCGCTCGCGGATGTCGGCGAAGGGGGCGGCAAGGACGACCGCATCGACGTCCGGGTCGTTCCGCTTCCCCTGATAATAGGCTGCTTCAGTGGCACCGAGACTCCGGCCCCAAACGACGACTTCGGTGGCACCCTGTGCCGTCGCCCACTCGACTGCGCCCGCGATGTCGCGGTCGATCTCCGCGAAATCGGAACGCTCGTACTCCTTTCCGCTGTTCCGCTTGTTGATGGACACACACTGGATACCCTCACGGGCGAGCGGGTAGGCAATCGGAGAGATACCCGCGCCGAGCGCGAACCCACGCAGGCCGTGCAGGAAGATGACGCAGGTGTGTTCACCCTCGAACGTTTCGGCGTCGCTTGTTATCTCGAAGCCATCTAGCTGGCGGCCGTCGTCGGCCTCGTAGTTAATCGTGCGAAGGTCGATGTCCGATGGTGTAGGCTCCATTACTGGCATGGCATATACACCGATTACGGGGGAGAATAATTATTCTTGTGCACACCGTGGTTCCAGAATCACCAAATCTTCCTAGAAACGTATTCGGCGGTCGGATCGATATAGATATCAAGAACAACGTGTTCGTCGGCCTCAAATGCCGTTTCTAGCGCAGGACGAATCCGGTCCGGGTCCTTAACTGTAATGCCCCGAGCGCCGAACGACTCCGACATCGCCGCGATATCTGTCGGTGGGATATCAGTTCCGATTTCCGCGTGACCATCGGACCGCTGGTAGTTCCAAATCATCCCGTATTTGGAATCGTTCATGACGATGGTGACCGCATTAGTGTCGGTTTCCACAGCTGTCGCGAGTTCCATATTGCACATCAGAAAGCCACCATCACCGATAAGATTTACAACTTGACGGTCAGGGTCGACTAGTTTTGCCGCATTTCCAGCTGGAACCGGGAATCCCATCGAGTCGTATAGCCGCGAGTGCTGGAAAGAGTTGGTGGCCCGATATTCGAATGCATCGTTTGGCCAAGCACCTCCAGCAGCCCCTGCATCGCCGGTGACGATGACATCGTCGTCAGCGACAGAACGGAGTTCATCCATTATGACGAGCGGATGAATCGGTGTCTGGTCCCGTACTTCATCAAGGTAAGCTTCGATTTCTTCACGAACCCGCTTTGACTCGGCACGAACAGCGTCCTGATACTCGGGGTCAGTGGTGCCTGCAGTCTCGGTCAACACGTCCGCAGCTGCCGAGAGGGTCGTTTCGATGTCTCCGGTGACGATCGCCGCCGCGCTTGATTGTGGGAACTCGGCCTCCCCAGAGTCGAAGTAGACGATATCAACATCATCAGAAGTTCGGTCGCCGAGCACTGCTGCCTCGTGTGAACTTGGCCGGACCCCAACAGAGAGTACGGCGTCGGCGTCGGCCAGCGCCTTGACTGCAGCCGGATGGTCTGACATGCCAACTGTACCAGCAAACGCTTCGTGATCGTTCGGGAACGAATCCGGATAGTGTCGTGGACAGACCACTGGGCAGTCGAGGGCCTCGGCCACGTCAATGAGTTCGCTAGTCGCAAAGGCCCGGAGAACACCCTTCCCAGGGTATAATACGCGCTTTTCGGCCTCTTCGATGGGGGCAAGTGCGTCAACCACTGCTTCGGCTGATGGCGGCGTCTCAGAGATGTGAGTCCAATTAAAGGCAGACTCAGGGATATCAACCGACTCCATGAGGATTTCTTCATCGATACCAACGAACACTGGGCCAGGCCGCCCAGTAGTCGCGATGTCGAACGCACGGTTCAACGCTTCCGGCACCCGCTTGGGTTCGTGAACTTGGGTGCTCCATTTGGTCGCTGGCTCGAAAGCCTTCTCGAGGAAGTGCTGATCGTCAACACCATGAAGAGACTCGGTTGGGGCGTCAGTTGGCAATACTGCACTAACGAGTACCATCGGTGAGGCTGCTGTGTATGCCTGTGCTACACCTGTCAACGCGTTAGTTCCACCTGGCCCGGCAACGGTAATCGCGACGCCCGGATCACCCGTTAGTCGTCCTCGGACGTCTGCCATGACAGCCGCATTGTACTCATGGCGGGCAGTGACCACATCCACATCACGCTCGTACAGCCCATCGGCGATGTCTACCGTTTGGTTCCCGAGCAATGTGTAGACCTCTGAAACGTCATTTTCCGCGAGCACACGCGCTACGGAATGGCCTGCTTCAGTCATCACCTGCTTATCGAACAGGTACAAAAATAAAGTTACCCCTGTTTCTGTTATCTCAGTTTCAATTGATCTCCTCATAGATCGTTGAAATCAACAGGTACATTTTTTGCAATCGTCGTCAGTACTGGTAACACGCATGATGAGTAGAACCGAACCAGTATGGACCGACGTAATGTTGACAGGGGGATATAATGGAATCTGAATCTGCCGACAGCAGCGGCTTCGGTAGGGTCCGAGAGTCCGCGAAAGCAACTTCTAGAATGCTCTTCCGGGCCTCGCCAGTCATTGTTTTGCTCCTCCTGTGGCAAGCAATAGGTACTCTTGGAGCACTTCCGGTATATGTTCCTGCACCGACGACCATCATTGCTTACCTTGGCGTGATGCGGACCGAGGGAATTCTGATCGAGAATTCGTGGGCCACACTCCAACTCGTTTACTTTGGGTTCACCGGTGGATCAGCGCTTGGCATCATCGTCGGCGTCATCACTGGCCGAATTGCTATCTTCGGGAAACTGTTTGACCCACTTGTCTCAGTGACATACCCCATCCCAAAAATCGCGTTATTCCCCATCTTCGTTATCTGGTTCGGTATTGGATTCCTTTCGAAAGCTGTTGTCGTGTTCCTCGCAGCCTTTTACCCCGTATACATCCACACTTTCGATGGTGTTAGAGGGGTTCCTGAGCTCCATATTTGGTCTGCTCAGAACTTCGACGCATCACGACTGCAGATTCTCACGGAGGTCGTTATCCCGGATAGTCTCCCGCAGATTCTCTCCGGCCTTCGGGTTGGCCTTGCTCTCTCATTCATTGTCGTCTTCTCAGCCGAGCTTATCCAGTCTGATCTCGGACTTGGACAACTAGCACTCCAAGCACGACAGTTCAACAACTACGAGCTCATGTTCAGTGCAATCTCTATGATCGCACTGTTCGGTGTTATCCATGACCGACTACTACTGCTCACGCGTCGTCGATTGCTCTACTGGCAGGGGGATGAACACTAATGAGCGAAGTAGCGCGAATAAATGACTGGTTCAGTCGGCTGAACGATTGGGCTGAGCAGACATCGTACCCGATTGGTTACGTTTCAATCATCGGGCTCCTCGTTGTTTGGCAGATAGGAGCCTTGCTGGTTTCATCATCATACGGGCCTCCACTCATCCCACGCCTCGAGGTTGTCGCGATGGAACTCTATACTATGCTTATCGCTGAGGGGACTGCGTACTCCCACATTGCCGCGACGCTATTTCGAGTATTCGTTGGCTTTACTGCGGCACTTGTGGTCGGTATCCCGGTAGGGCTTTTAATGGGCTCAAGTAAGCGCGTTGAGTTCGTTCTCGATCCGATCATCAGTACGTTCTATCCAATCCCCCGCATAGCGTTTTATCCGCTTTTACTCACCATTCTGGGCCTCGGTCATGCACCAAAACTGGTGATTATCTTTTTAGAATCACTCATTCCGATTCTTTTGGGTTCCTACTATGGAGTCCAAGGCGTGAGTGAGCTACACATCTGGTCCGGGGAGAACTTTGGCGCATCGAAACTCGAGATTTTCCGGGATATCGTCTTCCCAGCAAGCCTCCCGTACATCTTTTCAGGTGTCCGGATGGCGATGCCGATTGCACTCATCGTGACTGTCGTAACAGAGCTCGTTTCGTCGAGTCAGGGCATTGGTTATATTATTATCCAAGCGCAGGGGTCCTTCGATTACGAGACGGTGTTCGCTGGAGTCGTACTCATTTCACTAATCGGGATTTTCTTCGACCAAGCCCTTGCACGACTTCGGGAACATCTGCTATTCTGGGCAGGTGACGTCAGCATCGATATGTAGGAGCGCTACGCTTACTCTGCTCGAATTTTTATCGTTCTGTATGGCGAAATCATCTCTCCTCGTGCGATATTCTGATACCTTGTTTTAGGGACTCATAGCACATCCGTAACTGAGACAGCAGGGTGGCGTGTACGCCGATACGAATCGTTTTACGGCCAAAAGAGGTCCGCAATCGCTGCCCAAATAGGGTGTCTCGGCTGTTGGCCTGGGCTAAACAGGTTTAGACAACGTCCTCTACGACATCGCCGTTTTCAACGACTGCTGTACCATCGAGGTAGACACTGCAGCCTTTCTGTGCGATGTCGTAGTGACACGGCGCGTATCGGTCAACGTGTGTGTTCGGGCCAGTGCTCCAAAGCATATTGCCCGACCAGACACGCCCCTCACTCGCGCTGACACCCGTTTCATCGGGCTTCCGGTCGTGGATCGCCATGTTGTAGAACTCACCGTTGGGATTCAGTCCCCAGCCGAAGTGGCTCGTTGCGAAGACATCCGGATCATCATAGCTCTCCATGTGTCCACGCATCAACTCGGCGTCTCCGCCTTCGCCGTTTATCTCAACGATGTAGTTGTCCTCGACGACACATTCGATTGCACTGTTTACGTAGTCCGCGAACGGCACGACGTTGTAATCGCCCGGTGCGATCACTATTGTCCCTTCGACGTTCGTCGGATAGTTCGAAACCATGTTCTGTCCCCAAACGTCCCATTTCCCCGGCGTATCGACGAAGCCGTAGGAGTCGAACGCTGTATCGGACTCAACTTCCATGGTGAGGTCTGTGCCGTGTTCCGAGGTAATCCGCATCTCGTCGGAGTCGGCTAACAACTGGCTGTGCTTTTGCACTCGCTCTTTGACCTCCTGTGCTTCTTCCTCAGTCCACGGCATGAGACGCCGGAGGTAGAACGGTTCGCGTGCACCGACGCGGAGGATGCGTGTGCCAGCGTCACGAATCTCGTCACGTTCGGGAACGTGGATGAATCCCTCAAGCGTGAAGTCGAACACCATATCCGCGTTCTTACACGCTTCTACGGGGCCTTCCGGCAGACGCAGTGTCCCTCCTTGGCCTTGGGAAACGTCCGGACCCACGGAGTTCCGCCCGTACTCGGGGACTTGGACCTCGAATATGTCCGCTCCGAGGTCCTCTGCAGCTGCAAAACTGGCACCGACGTATTCTCGTGGGCTTTTGGCGTCCGTGACCAGCGCAACGGTTTCACTCTCGTTCACTTGGCAGTGTTCCATTTGCCTCCGGAACAGAGGCACTAACAGTCCTGCTTTCTCCATATGCACTCAATTGTACTGTTAGCAGAGTAAAAACTGTTCCGCAATATGTCAGAAATATTTTTCAACCTAGTTTCATCTTGGCATCGGCTCACACAGCGAAGAGACCGCAAAAAGGTCCGGCGCCATATCGCTGCTTGGCCGAACTGTCGTATCGATTTCGAACCACTCTAGCAGCATTATAAAGGATACTCTTCTGACAGAAAGATATATGTGGTTGGGGAGAATTTTCGAAATCGTATGGTTGTAGATAACATGGGCTTAGACCATATAGCCATCAAAGTACGAGATATCGAACAGACCGTTACGTTCTACCGGAACATCCTCAACATGGAGGTTTCCGACCGTATCGGGGATCGTGTGGCGTTTCTCCGCACGCCGAATGTCGCAGCGGCATCTCAGCATCATGAGATGAACATCACCCAGATGTCTGAGGAAGAACTCGACGTGCTTGAAGAGCGCGGCGAACTCGATCTCGACCTCCATGACTTCGAAGAAGAGTTACCGGAGAATGGTCCACCGATGCTGCCGACGACGGGGCCAATATACCATATCGCATTCGAAGTACCCGATTTCCAGGCGCTCAAAGCCGCCGAAGAAGGGCTACGTGAGCTCGATCACCCGATTTATCGCGGCCCCGGTCGCCATGGCCCTGGGGATAACTTCTTCCTCTATTTCCCCGATCCAGACGGATACCCGATCGAGTTGACTGCGAACATGGAGGACGCTCCCGAGGAAGGCGGTCGTCCTGCCCGAAAGTGGCCCCAAGAACCCGATACGTGGAACGTTTGGCACGATTCCGAGGAGCTGAAACAGGAATAACTGGACTCAAGAACTGTTCGAGCGACATGAATCGTTTCAGCCTGCGTTTCAACTCTGACTTTCTACGGGTGCGCGACGTTCAGATAGATACTTCCTCCTGAATCATATCCCAAATCTTCTGCCGGAGATCAGTAAACTCCTCAGTGTCTCTAATTTCAGGACTTCGAGGCCGACCAAACCGCTCAGTAACGTCGACGACTGCTTCGACGCTACTCGGTCGCGACCCTAACACCACAGTATAGTCCGACAGATAAAGAGCCTCATCGATACTATGCGTGACGAACATACAGGTTTGGCCGGTTTGATTCCAGATGTCGAGGAGTTCGTGCTGCATCATCTCTCGGGTCTGGGCGTCGAGTGCACCGAATGGTTCGTCCATGAGGAGAACGGAGGGATTGACAGCAAGGACACGTGCCATCGCAGCTCGCTGTTTCATACCTCCAGAGAGGGAATTCGGATATGCGTCCTCGAATCCGTCGAGTCCAATCATCTCGATGTACTCTTCGGCTTTCTGTTCTCGCTCTTCCTCGTCGATACCGAGAACCTTCATCCCCCACGTGATATTCTTCTTAATCGACATCCAAGGGAATAATACGCTCTCTTGGAACACCATCCCACGGGACGGATCTGGACCAGTAACCGACGCTCCGTCAACCGTAATCGAGCCTTCTGTTGGCTCGATAAAACCACCCAGCATGAATAGCAGGGTACTTTTTCCACAGCCTGACGGGCCAAGAACAGTCACAAAATCTCCTTCGTCAATAGATAGGGATACGTCTCCGACCGCAACGACTTCTTCGTTGTACACTTTCCGTACCGAGTCAACCTCTATCATAGTCCTGTTCTCGTGGAGGGGGTACTACTATTTAACGCTCATGGACGGCACAGCAGCCCTGAAAACGTTGTTGAGTAATGCGAAACGCTATTCGACAACAATAACAGGAGCTTCTAGACCCAAATTATCCACATCAATGGGATACACCAGTTCTACCACTGTTCGGCTTCGCAAAACAATAAAGTAGGACCGGGGCAAATCAGAGAGCATGCCAACACAAAAAGACGTCCCGGTAAAGTCCATCGCGAAGATGGTGGATTTGGTACGCACACTCCAAGAGCTAGATGGGGCCGGCGTATCCGAATTGTCCCGGAAACTCGATGTCTCGAAGAGTACAGTCTATAACCATCTGAAATCACTCGAAGAATTTGGATACGTCGTCAAGAAGGATGACGACTACTACGTGGGACTTGGCTTCTTGGACCACGGCGAGTACGCCCGGGGGCGCCAGGTCGGCTACAACCTAATTCGCGCGAAGGTAAAGGAAGTGGCTGAGGAAACCGGGGAACTGTGTCAGTACCTAGTCGAAGAACACGGATTTGGTAGATTTATTCTACGAGAGGTCGGCCCTCGAGCAGTAGAAACTAGTTCACGAATCGGTGATCGGGTTTATCTAAACCATGTGACTGCCGGGAAAACCGTCCTCGCCTACTTACCTGATAAGCGAGTCTCTGAAATCATCGACAAGCGTGGCCTCCCGGGAAAGACCGAACATACCATCACCTCGGTTAAGGACCTGGAAGCCGAGCTCGAAACCATCCGTGATCGGGGTTACGCTATCGACAAAGAAGAGCATCTGGAAGGCCTCTACGCCATTGGCGTGCCTATCCGAAACAGTGATAACGAGATTCTGGGATCGATGAGTGTTGCTGGACCTGCTAATCGAATCAATCGTGAGCAACGCGCCGAAGAAATTGCCCAGGTTCTCCTTGAGACGGCCAACGAGGTCGAACTTTCTCTCAAGCATTCGCATTCCTAGCTATACCCCGTTTCCTTATACAGAACACTCGGAAAATTATGTATGCCTCTCAATGATTGACGTGTGCTAAACCTACGCTATTGCACTGCCCCGTTACACTGTCTGCAAGGCCGATTACCCACATCGTCAGGGAAGGAAGTCACAATTACATTCTCTGGGAGTACCCTCCCATCGATTCGTGATATAGGGTCTGTTTGGTATTAGAAAACACATCACACTTGAGTCAACCAGCGGCCCACGAACTGTTCGGGATGCATTCAGTCCTTGATTAGAAGAATAGAATAACAAATATAACCTTGTTATTTGTGGGCGCGATCGCGGGGGCAAACCAACCAGCTGAAATCCTGCCGGTGCTGAAAACCGCTTGGTAAATAGATCTACACCATCGTGGCACTTCATTAGAACCGTAATACGGAAGCGGTCAATACCTCTGAGATTCAGTTGTGATGCTTGGGTGCAGATACAACGGACCATCTTAGCACCCCGTCAGCTGGCGTTCGCTTACTAAGCAATTGATACGGCCTCAGACGCGCATAATATGCGTAGATATCACAAGGCATTGGCGAACGCCCCGCCGACTTCCCTTCTACAAGGTCTGGAAGCCGCTGATTCGAGCTATCAATATTACTACCATGTTTTAAACTAATTGATAAAATCTCCATAATAGTTTTTTGATAAGGATGTTCACAGGACATAACAAAACTAACTTTGTTATACTTTACCTGATTACATGTCCCCTCAGGAAAGAAGTTCAAAGCCACCGGCCGTGAACGATTTGATGGACCGAGCGGGAACGAATATCACAGACTACAATCTCGTTGAACTGAACGAGGCCTTCGCCAGCCAAACGCTCTACTGTCAGCACGAACTCGATATTGACGATGCCCGATTCAATGTCAACGGCGGTGCAATAGCCCTTGGACATCCGCTGGGCGCCTCAGGCGCGCGACTCCCCGTGACTCTTATTCACGAAATGCGGCGGAGAGAGGCAAAACGAGGGCTCTCCACGATGTGTATCGGCTACGGACAAGGCATCGCACTGGAGTTCACTTGCCCCTGACCCTCACAGAAACCAGTTCATTGTAACGTTAAACGCTTATTTTCATATGCGTTTGGCGTTGTGGAACGCATACTGCATAAATATAGAAGTCCAAGTGGATTGGATTCCCCGGCAGGGACGGCCCTCTCGACACGTTCGGTATGTGGAGGTGCGTAACACCCTCTGACTTCACCCCGCTCAAAGGTGATTACTTCAGTTGGCACGATTGTTTTGAGGATTGGTTCACCACGTTGGAGGCTCTGAGATTCACTCCATCATTTATTTTCAATAGCTAGCGAAAATTCTTATATTAGTGAATGGTGATAAAATAAACGGGTGTAACGAACCATGGCTGATCCGCAACATTACGTCGTATTGGAAGGATTGGAATCGAACGGACGATCCGACTACACTATACAGGCAACTGGGGAAATCGAGATGGTTGACGGGATGCTGGGTGGCGTCAACGTCAGTCGGGACGCTGATGCGCCGGCACAAGGGAGTACACAAGAAGGGACCGTCTGGGCCGGCGCTGACGGCTACCGAGTCTGGGGCGGTATCAAGTCGGTCGACGTCGCGAACCCGGATCACGTCCAGCTACACGTGGGGGAAATTTCGGGGAGCCGGGATCCTGATGCGGAGGAGTGCCAAGTGACGGTCCGTGCTGAGAGTGTCGACTTCGTGAGCGGGCAGGGACCGGGCGAGGGAGCTCTCGAGTTGACCATCGAGAGCGATATTCACGGGGAGCAGTCTGAAACCAATTCGGTCCGGCTTCCCACGGGGAGCTCGAAGAACCTCGGGGCATCAATCGAGTCGTTCCAAGTGCCCCAGGGTCGGTCCCTCACGAAGCAACTCACGACGAAAGTGACCGAGCGGGAGGTAGCGTCGGACTGGTTCGTCGGGAACGACGACTATGGCGACGCGACAACGGACATCGTCCTACAGTGTGGCGAACCCAAGACTGTCAGTCAGGAAGTGACGATTAGCTCGGACCGTGGCAACGAAGGGAAGGTGCGGGTCAACTACACAATCGGCGATCTCTCGCGGTAGCACGCCCGCGCTAACCCACTTCAGAACCCTCATTACTTCGACGAGCCGATGGCTGTGGTCGATGTAAGTCGATGACAGTCATATCCTCATTGAGAAGCAGGGATAGAAAGTTGTCCTCATGTGCCCGGGTGGCTCGATCCAAATCGTTCCCATGTCTGCTGAGGCGTCGCTTTCGGTCACGCCGCTCATTGGTTGTGCTTCTGCTTCGACAATATTATACAAGACTGAGGGGTATCGAAAAACATGATGCCCCTCCAGATGTTCGGAATCAACTCACTCGGTAGTTTGGTGCTGGCACTCGTCGTCCCGCTCGTCATCGTCGTCTTCGGAACATACTTAGGGGTCCTCGGGGCGCTACGGGCGTTCTTCGGTGAGTCGTCGTGGCAGGATGTTTCGACTGTCGAGGAGAAGTGAGACCTACGCCCGCCAACCAGCGGTCGGGCCATCATCTCCGGGACTTGGTGGAAGGTGTAGCTTCTGTATTACCCAAATCGGGAGTAGAATGATTCCAGCACGATGAGACTGAAACAGTCGGATGGTTGTGCCTGCGTATCGAACAATCGGAGTTTGAGTCTACAAAAAGAGTTTATTGCGACTTGAACAGGGAGTTGTATGGTCGCTGAATTGCGCATTGACACCTTTCCCGCGCCCTGAAGGGCGAGGATTCCCGAGCATTGAGATAATCCGACATCTGCTCGAAAGCCTCGATTGTCGAGATTTTGTGTTGTTCATCCGGTCGCCCCCCTCGTGATGTATTCGGTGTTTTGCGTCGCTTGACTCATCGTTGGTGTGTTCAAAAGGGGAATATCGGCGCCTCCCGGCGCCGGAGCGTGTTTCAGTCCGAAACCGCCGATTCCTCATCAGGCTCGAAGTGTGCGTCGCCGAATGAACGCTGCCCCACGCCGAGAACGCCGTCTCTACCGCAGGTCGGGCAGTTCTCGGAGGGCGCAGTCGTCAGTTCGGTCATCTCGTGGTCGTGCTCCTCGTATCGGATGAAGTCCGGTGGCGTGTGAACACCGGTCACCAGATCGACGAGCACAGACACCGTTTTTGAGGCACACTGGCCGTTGAGGTGGATGACGGCAGGTTCGGGTGCCAGTTCATCGTCATCGATATACCCACGTTCCTGCTCTGCATCCTGCTCCGTGGGTGACAGCTGTTCGATCCGTGCAGCAGCCTGGTCATGACGTCCCAGACAGTCGAAACAAGCGTTGCTTCCGGGTGCCACCAGGTGGACGTACCCGGTCAGTTCGACTGACTGATCATCCGTCTGCACTGGATTCGTCGGCGTTCCCTCACGAGGCTCGTCAGACCTCTGTTTGGTTACCGCGTCATCCGAGTCTATCCCAGCTGGTGTTCCGTCTGGTGTATCGATCCGTACTCCGGCGTCGATGTAGTACTGGAGGTGCTTGACTGCGTACTCATTGCAGTACGAGCGGGCCGTGACCGAATCGACACAGCCGACAATGACGTCGCAGTTCTCAAGCACGGCTGTACAGTCCTGAACCCGTTTCGGAACGGCATCGACTGTCAGCTCCCCACCGGATGACTTCAAGAGATGTTCACGAACCGCTGTGACTTTTGGCTGTCCTACGTGATAGTCATAGGCGCCAACGAGGCGCGAGAGGTTGCTTGCCTCGACGCTGTCGGGATCGACGAGCACGAGTTCGCCGACGCCGAGTCGCGCGAGTTGTTCGGCAACTATCGATCCCAATCCCCCGACGCCGACAACTCCGATAGTGACCGATTCGAGTCGCCGCTGGCCGTCGACCCCGAAGGCGCGTACGTTTCGGTCATAGCGTTGCTCGAGACTCGGCCGGTCATCATCTCCGGATTCACCGTGGAATCGTGAGCGTGTTCCTGCTACCGGCGTATCGAGTTTCCACTCACCAATGACTTCGATCTCGACGGCCTCAAGACGCGTTCCAGCGTCCGCGACAGCCTCGATGCCGCTGGTTCCAACGACGGCAAAACCAAAGGACTGGTCTGGGAATAATCCTGACAGCCACTCACGGAATCGCCCCATCGAATCAACGTCGATACTACTGAACCGGGGCGTCTCCGAGAACGGGTGACTGTGGGCCAACACCGGCGCGAGCTGTTTATTGTAACACTCACTCACCCGTTCTCGTTCGACCACAGGGGCAGGCCGACAGGCCGTCTTGGATTGCCGAGCCATCGACTCATCATCGACTGGGACTACGCGATTCGCTAATAGGTCCCCCTCATCGCCGGCGTACACGAAGGCGAAGCGTTCTTGTTCGTCATCCTTGAGGAGTGTCTCCCGGAGACGACGAACGGTCGACGCTGATATCTTGAGTGTTCGCATTTAGGCCTCGTTAAACGGATTATCGCTGTTTGGGTTCGCCAGCGACGCGCGCATCATACTGGTCAGTTTGACAAGCGAGTCCCGCTCTGGATCCCAGTTGACGAAGTGATCTCTGATACACCACTTTGCCCACTCACCGTCGTCATCATCTGCCGGGTGAATCCGATTGAGCAAGTGCTCGGGTTTTCCACGCTCGTAGGAGACGGTGCCCGATACGTATACAGTCGGGACATCCCGGGGGTAGGTCTCCGGAAGGTCATAGCGCATCGGAGCAAACCGCGGATTCCATCCCTCTGGATAGTCGAAGCGCTCGATTATCACACGGCGGTTAGCCTCACTGTAGCGAATCGGATATCTGTCGCCGAGTTTGGCGGCTTCCTCGTATGCTCGGCCACGTTTCATCCGAAGACGTTGCCCTCCCCCGGTTGGAAACTGATGTTCGTTCCTTCGGGAATTGCGTCACTGATGACGTCCCTGTCACCGAGAACTTTGACCTCGCCGTTTTCCTCGTACGTTGCCAGTTCCTCGTCATCTCGACCTAATCGTTCCTTGAGTTGCTGGACTGTCGTTCCCGATTCGACTGGAACTTCAGTTCCTTCAACACGGATTCGTTCACCCATCGTTGACACCACATGCCGACTCTCGGATGGGACCGTTATAGTTGTTATCGCTAGTAATCTAGATATCGTTGTCAAAGTCGATTGAGTCGATTGCGTTAATATCGTCCGTCAAGTGAATAGGGCCGCCACATTAAATATCGGAGCAACGAAAACGAACACACGATGACCGACGATCTGATCTCGGAAATGAAACGGGAGTTCGAGTCAGGAGGGAACTGGCCGTATGCTCCGGACGGCCACCGGTTCGAAACCAATCCCTTCGCCGAGCAGTGGCCCGACCCACGCCTCTTTGCCGGCTACGAAGACGAACTCCGACGCCTCCGTGAGAACATTCAGCGGAACATTAACACCTTCATCACGGGACCGTTCGGGACCGGCAAGACTATTCTGACGAGGACGATGTACGAAATCCTCCAAGATATTGAGGGCTACCAACCGGTCTTCGTTCCTGTCCAGAAGGGCCGTTATAGCAAGACGATGGCAAAGCGCATCCTGGATGAACTCGAGGAACCGGTTGACTCGACAGCGGGGCAGGCCGACCTCTATGAGGATATTATGGATGCTCTAGAGCAGCGCTATGAAAACGATGTCCGGACGGTCATCTTCTATGACGAGGTCATAAACGGGAGTGACGGCACGCTCAGACAGATTTTACACCTCCAGAGAGATATCGACAATTGGGAGCCCGTTCTCGTGTTCAACGGGACGGCGCATATGCTTGATCAGATTCACTCGAAAATTGAGCCCCTGTCGGATCGCATCGGTGACGAGATTACGCTTTCGGGACTTGATCCCGACGGTGCTGCTGATCTGGTAAACAAGCGACTTCGATATTACTGTAAAGCGAGTGAATGGAGCGACGGCTCGGGGTGTAGTCATGACACAGCTTCCATCGAACCATTTACTCAGGAGGCGGTCGACCTCCTCCATCAGGACGTGACCCCGTATCCCCGCCACCTCCGTCGGCAGTGTAACAAGGTCATAGAGGAAGCTGCCCGCGAAGATCTCGAGACTGTCGGCTTCGAGTTCGTCCGCGAAGTTCTCTCCGCTGACGCCGCACAGAAACTTGATGAGTTGTCCGAGTTGGCCCTTGAGATCGTCGAGCTCCTGAACGAATCCGGTGCTTTGACCGCCAACGCTGTCAGTGAGTCCTTCGAGGTCAGCGCATACAACGTTCAGGAATCGCTGACCGAACTCGAAAAAGAGGGACTCATCCGGGCGACCGATGGGAACCGTGGTATCGAATACAAACTAACCGATCAGACGAGACGCGAGCTCTCGAATATTACGCAGAGTTAATATGCAGATTCCATCACGAGCCGAACTCGAACGCTTCTTTGGCGAGGACCGAGCTAAAGAGGTGCAGTTCCTCGAAACAGTTGCTGCATGGCCGAGCCTCCGAATCCTTGAGTACCTCTATACGAATGAACCCGCGACCACCGGTGACGTTGCCCGAGGGATTAATATGGATATGCGGGATGTCAGAGACCGACTTGAGGCACTCGAAAACCACGAAATCGTCACACAAGAGGGAGACAGCTGGCACACTCGAACCAACAGCATCGAAATGACC
This sequence comes from Natronomonas gomsonensis, assembly GCF_024300825.1. Lineage (NCBI taxonomy): Archaea > Methanobacteriati > Methanobacteriota > Halobacteria > Halobacteriales > Natronomonadaceae > Natronomonas > Natronomonas gomsonensis. Next base: position 305,333 of record NZ_CP101323.1, read on the forward strand.
ATCACACAAGGGGAAAATCAATTGGAGATCTCCCATACGATAGAGTCCTCTTCGGAGCCGGTAGAAGAATCTTCTGAGGGCGTCATTACACGGCTAAGCCGGCTTCTTAATCCATTCCAGTAATCGTTTTTCAGATTGGAATGGTTCAACAACTAGTCGGCCCGTCCGCCGCTCGCCAACGCATAATAATGCCGTACCCTGACCGCTGGGACTGGGGCGGGACTGAATTACGGTCCCGCGCTGATCGGAATATCGACTCTGTTGAACTCATCAAGCGGTGATATATTCTCGGGACCGTGTTGCATATAGGGCGCATATTGGTCACGGAATGCACCGATGTGAACCATCAGAAGAATTGCTCAATATAGGCATCGCATTTATTCTCGTCCTCTATCGTTGGGAACGAGGGTAGATCGATTCTCACTCGATTCGGCTTGACGATCCGCGTCTAATAGCGTATCCAGTTGCTTTTCGAATTCCGAATCGGAGATCTCACCCTCTGCGTACCGCTGTTTAAGTTGCTCCAGCGGATCACGCTGGTCACGGCTCTCGGTACTTTCGGCACTCTCACTATCGAGACGACCCGTCCAACGGAAACGAACCCACCGTATAAAGATCCATAGCGCGAAAACAATCAACACAGCAGCCGAGACGACAGCTGCAGTCTCTCCCGAAATCCGGCCGACGTACCACAGTACCCCGACGATTATTATCGTGTCAACTCCAAAGGCCAAAAAAGCGCCCAGCATCATTCCGGTGACAATACGTGAGTCCGAGCGGGGCACAACTGAATTTGAGACCGCTACAACTTGTTCGTTCCGCAGAGTCATCGACTAGCTTACTCACCGGACCCGATGTGAGATTAATATGGTTGACTGCTGACTACACCCTCTGTATCTTCCACGCCGTACGTCTCACACCCAACCCTAGTGACAATTCTGACACTCGATTCCGGGCGTTATCGAGAGGCGTTATTCGTCACTGCTGAGCTCTGCGGTGGTCAGTGCCATTCCGAAAAGGAAGAGCCCGTAGCCAGCGATTCCCGCTGCGAACGACTGCTGGAAGAGGCCGACCATACTTCCCGCACCGATACCGCCGCCGAGCATCCCGACCTTCCGTGACGCGCCTTCGCCCGACATCGTTCGAATCGTCTGTACGTTGTCGAGTGCAAATGCCGTCGTCGTCCCGTATATGAGTGGAATCATCACCACGAGACTAGGGAGGCTGTCGTCGACGACAACCGTCAGTGCCATCATTCCAATTCCGACAGCAGCCGAGAGGGCATACCGAATGGACCGTCGCATGGTGATGCTTCGCCCATGCGTCTCTTTATTATCCGGGGTTGTCGTTGGTACGGCACCTATGTCTACTTTCGACGACGGGATTCGAGGAGCAGGAGGTGAGGACGATTATGGAGTTGTTCGGGACGGTGATGACGGTCAATGAGGCCGGCGACATCCGAGTCAACGAATCCGTGGATCTGTAGCACTCCCTAAGGACCTGCTGGGACTTGGACGCGTGACTTCATTGCGCTGGCCACTATTCGACCGGTATGGCGCGGGTCGATTCCAGGACCCGTATCGGATACACGAAGCTCCAGTGCGAAATTTATGGTCTGTACTGAGCGATTTGTGGGACAAGTCGGTCACAGAGTATTCAGATAAAACATACCCTAAGAGTCGGTCAATACAGTAAATGCACATCGCTCCAGCGTTGATACTCGCCGGGACTGTTATTTCCGTGGGGGTTGAGTAATCACCTATGAGCAAAACTACATTCACCGATGCACCACGCAGTCAACAAGGGATTTTCATCGCTGGTCTGATAGTGCTTGCAGCCGCAGTCGCGGGGGTGCTCTATTTCACTCTTCAGTTGGAAATGCCAACCGTCTTCGCTATAGTTGTCGGCCTCCTCCTCGCGGCTCTCGCTATTGGTCGATTCTATCTCGTTGCAAAGCATCAATTATTCAAAGAATAGAAGTAACATTTTTCGTGTAGTTGTTAGATTCGCAGGTCGACTGACCGACTCTTCCGGCGAAGTTCGACTGGAATCTTCCGTAATCGACTTCTTCGACAAATCGCTCGGTACAGGGTCGTTACTAAGTGATGAATCTCCAAGTTCTGTGGTACACTCGCTATGTGATTGTGATAGGAGTTTTATATATTTGGCTCTGAACACCGGATGTATGGGTCCTCTGCGTCCTCAGGTGAGCGGGGTGATTTCGTTGGAGGACGTTCAGAAGCCAGATCTGGTAGCCCTCGGTGGGTTAGGAGTTCTCGTGTTGCCGTACGTGCGTATTCCTCAAATCAATCGGTATCTCTCCGAATTCAATCCACCGATGAATAGTCCGGAGCTATTCTTGCTGTTCATGACGTTCTTATTGCCGGTACTCCCCAGTATAGTCGTCGGGTACGCTACGCGAAGTAACCCTGCAGGTCAAACGGGTGTTCGTCAATATTTCCATGGCCTGTCGAGATACATCGCAATCGGTGTGGCCCCCAGTATGGTTCCTAGCGGATTCATCGCAAGCGGGTATCTGATCGGATGGGGAGGCCAACCTTCCATATCATCGTATGTAATGGCCTATACCGTTTCTGGCCTCCTAATAGCAGGTATTGCTACGTTCGGCGCAGTTCTCGGGTACACAACCGGATATATGACTGGACGGCTCCGTTCAACCTCGCAGTGAGAATCGAGAATTCGAATGGATCAGACCGCTCGGTACGCACGCTCGTTCTCACGGGAGGTCCAGTCTCGTCGCTGTGTAACAATCCCCCTCCTGATTCCCTCAATACAGGCTCTGTATCTATCGTTGGGTACTGGAGACTGGCCGTGGCTTGACGGTGTTTATTTTGCTACAGCTATTTACATTATCCGAGGAGTAGATTATCCGATGCCCTCCAGAATCAAAGACGTTGTTTTCAGTGAACCATCTGGAAGACGCCAAGCGGCCGTAATGTTTGCCAGCTCGCTCGCTATGTTGAGTATCTACATCTACTATGGTGTCCTACGCGATGGGTCCTCCATCAGTTCGCTTATCATGGCGGTTGGATTCGCTCTGTCTGGGGTTGCTGAGGCCCTCCCAACGGAGCGTCGACGGATAGCAGGTGGTTTGCGTGTCACCGCGATTCTGTGGTTGACTGGTCTACTCTGTCTCACTGTCTTCGTCCCCGAAGTTATTCTCGGGCCACGGTAGGAGAGCCGTCTACTGTGTCTAAGGAAGACGATTTCAAGGGAGCCGAGATTTCGGACGGACAGGAACACCGGACGAACGGAGAGATGTCCTGAGAGATGGTCAGGAAGCGAGGTACGCCGTACACTCATCGATCATCCGGTCTGCGAACGCCGTTGTCACTTCACCTTGCGGATTGGCAACGGCTCGATATTTGTTCGTCGCCACGATTCAGTGGATCGGCCGGCGTTAGTCCTCCAACACGTCGATAAGCAGCTCTGCCGTCCGGCTGATTCGTCCGAGCCGTTTCCGGACGACCGATGGATCGTCCGACTCCCAGGCGGCCAGATAGAACGTGGACCCGCTCATGTCCAGCCCGAGGTAGCGACCGACGACATAGGCGACGCTCTCGGCTTCGACTTCTCGCTTCGCTCGTTCTATCTCGTCGTCGACATCGCTGTCCGATGTCCGGGCTGTCGAACGCGACCGAAACCTCAACCGCCAATACGCCCAGTGAGGGTATCGGTCGACTTCGTTCCGCGAGAGACTCCCGGCCTCACGCTGGAGAGAATGTCACTGCTACGGCTGGTCATCTCGTGGCCACGAGTGAATAATTCCTTCACCATTTTCATAGCTTTCACGCCGAACACTCTTTACAGTGGCTGCCGTACCTTCACACAACGATGTCGATCGACCGAGATACCTTCGAGAACACGAGCGAGGAAGACCTCGCGGAGCTGTCTGTCCCCGACCAGGTTCTGGGGTTTCTCGCCGCAAATGACGATCAGGCATTCAAGGCACGCGAAATCGCCTCCCAGATCGGCGTCGACGAGGGGCCGGTCAGCACCGCGCTCTCGCGGTTGAAGAATCGCGACCTTGTCGAACATAAGGCGACGTACTGGGCGGTGACCGACGACGCCGAGCGGCTTGAGGAATACAGCGGCTACGAGCGGGCGACCGCCCTGTTCAACGAGCGGCTCGGGACCGAAGACGAGGAAGCGTGGCGCGAGCACGCCCCTGAGAAGCCACACTCGAGCGTTGAGGACGAACAGTGACCGAGGGGCCGCCAATCTTCGAGCGTGGTGATGTCGTCTACGGTGCTGACCCGTTCAAAAGCGAGGGCGACGCTCGGCCGTGGCTCATTCTCTCGAACCACGAGGGGCGCCCATTCCACGGCGAGCAGTACATTGCACTGACGCTAACGTCGAAATTCTGGCTAGACGGGCTCATCGAGATTCCAGAGACGGGCTGGATTCGTGGTGGCACACCAGACGACAGCCGAATCGTTCCGTGGGCTGTCCAGTCGATTGCTCGCGAGGACATCGACTTCTGGCAGGGCCGTCTCGATGGGACGCTCGTCGAGGAAGCGGTCGCTGCACTCGTCGAAGAATTCCAGTAGCCGAGGCCGTCGAAAAGCGGTTAGGAAGACGCTTCCCGTAGCGAGACCCGTGTTACGTTGACGTGCATATTGATCGAGACCGGTCTGAATATATTATTCCAAAGCCTGCTGATGCTCGTTGATCTCAAGTTACGGTAGAGAGACACTATCTTCGCCCTTCAATCCCAATTTCAGCATCGAATTGCTCAAAGAACGTCTGCATGAAATCCCACCGAGACGCGCCAAGCTCCTCACCCGGGTCCGTGTACAAGGCATTGAGTCGCGCTTTGGCCCACTCTTTCAGGACCGAGATATCCGGCCTGTCTGAAGACTCTATTTCGGTAACTGACGTATCGTCTATCACAGCGAACCCTTGGCCAGTACGGCCTGACCGTTCACCAACGATGCAGGCGAGTCGAACCAGTCCACGTGCTCCGACAGCGTCCAGCTTGTCCGCGTCGAAGAGTAGCTTCGCTTCGAGCGTTTCTGGTTCCGGCGAAGAGGCTCGGATACTGTGTGCCCGCAGACAGTGCTCGATTGCGTTGAGTTGATCGGTCGGCACTGACTCAGCAGCAAGGAGTTCGGCTGCTTCGTCTGCGGCCCACTCGCCGTGATGCTCGATTGCTCCTGTCCGCTCGCGTGGCCGGCCAATGTCATGTAACCAAGCTGCTGCCGACAGTACATCCCGGTCAACAGTCTCCTCACACTCGCCTGCTAAGCGAATCGCGACATCGTGAACCCGCTTCGCGTGGAAGCGATCATGCGCTGGCAGGGCATCTTCGTAGTACGGTGCGGACAGTTCTCGAGCAAGGGGACCTAATTCGTGTACCATTGGAGGGGAGCGGACGTTTTCCCGCAGTCTATGTAGTAGCTATGGAAATTTTTGGTCGAAAACGAGGCGCTGGTGAAATCTTCAGTAGGCGACTGGAATCGAATACAGCAGAACATGGAGAACCTGTCGCTCATGTCGATGGATATCTCGCACACGATGTTGTTCAGCGGGATTGGTCAGATTGGAAGGTGGCGTACGACTGACGGTAAGTGGTTTCGAAGCCTAACAGTTAGTGGGCCACGGCAGTCGTCGATTTGCGTCATCTCTGTGTCAGTAAGGCTGAAATCGAAGACATCGAGATTCTGTTCGAGATGGTTTTTACTGCTGGCTTTCGGGATTGCAACAACCCCTTCTTGTTGAATCAACCAGCGGAGCGCGACCTGTGCAGTGCTTTTGTCGTATCGTCGCCCGATACGTTCTAAGGTTTCCTCTGACAGCACATCCCCTCGAGCCAAGGGGCTGTACGCAGTAAGTGCAAGCCCGTCAGCTGCGCAGTACTGCTGGAGTTCAGATTGATCCGTATAGGGATGATAGAGGACTTGATTCGCTACGATTGGGAGTTCCGAAATTCGTCGTGCATCTTCGAGTTGTGACCGCGTAAAGTTGCTGACGCCAATACTCTTGACGACACCCTCGTCGTGGAGTTCGGATAGGGCTTCGAGTGTCTCCTCAAGGGGAATACGAGGGTGTGGCCAATGGATGAGAACTAAATCGACGTAGTCGACATGGAGGTTGTCGAGGCTCTCGTGAACTGATTCGAGCACGTCCTCATATCGAAGATTCGACCGCCACACTTTGGTCGTCAGGAAGATGTTCTCGCGGTCGATGTCGGCTTGAGCGATGCCGTCACCGACCGCTTGTTCGTTGTCGTAGGCCTGTGCCGTGTCGATATGTCGGTATCCAGCATCTATGGCTGCTTCTACCGTTTTTGAACACTCTGTCCCGGTGTTCTGCCATGTCCCGAGGCCGATTTTCGGAATTCGCACACCAGCAGTTTCGACGTATTCCATCTACGAACAGATGCAACTGATATCAAAAAGTGCGTTTCGTATGGTGAAATCGGTACTTGGGTTTCCCGTATGCGTCACAACAACCGAGTTTGTTTCACCAGCGTTCGGCTGAAGTATCCGGCCAATAGACGTGCGTATGTACGGACTTTCGTTCGGGGGTCAAATTAGTTGAGAGACAACTGACGGTTTAGTGACCGCCCGAGACAGCGTGTAGACCGACAATACCGACGACAATTACGCCGATAAATGAGATTCGGGCGAGGGTAGCTGGTTCATCAAAGAGAATAATGCCAAGCGTGGCTGTCCCAACAGCCCCGATACCTGTCCAGACAGCGTATGCTGTACCGATGGGAAGGTCTTTGACGGCTTGAGCTAGCAGTACCATGCTAATAATAAGGGCGACGACGGTTCCGACTGTTGGCACTGGTTTCGAGAGCCCGTCTGAGTATTCAAGTCCGATTGCCCAGCCGATCTCAAACAAGCCTGCAAGTGTAAGCTACCCCACGGCTAAAGCCGTGGGCTTTCAGCGTGGACTCCCGCTCTGGCCGAATCTTCGGCAGGAGGTGTATACGCTCCGTTCGCGTTCAACATCCCGCTGTTCAAGCGCACGCCTACGGGTGCGCCTCCACCGTCTCCAGTTTGGTTCCGGCGGAGATACCGCAATCCAATGTTCTTTGCGGCATTGTAGTCAGCGTGGTTCTCGTAGCCGCATTTCAAGCATTCAAACGATTCACTCTCACGGTTGCTCGGGTGCGTGAACCCACACTCAGAGCAACGCCGTGAGGTATTCTCCGGGGCAACCTGATCTACGTCGATGCCGTACTCTGTGGCCTTGTATTCGACGTACTCGTAAAGACGGTTGAACGCCCACGTGTGGCCCCACGACGCACCGGTTCGTTCACGAATATCGGTCAAGTCCTCAAACGCAATCACGGAACACCGGTACTCGCGGGCTTCAGCCACCAACTCGTTCGATATGCGGTGAAGTGTCTGCTTGAACCGACCGTCTTCTTTCCGCCCGACCGCCTGCATATTCTCGTGTGCCCACCGCGTACCGCATTGCTGCAAGTCGCCACGGCGTTTCTCGTACTCCTTGCGCCAGTGGTCGAACTCGTCGCCAGTCCAGAACGTGCCCGTACTGGTAACGGCCAGATTAGTCACGCCGAGATCAACCCCGAGAACCGTTCCGTTCTCAGTGGATGCCTGTTCCGGCGTCTCAGACTTCACTTCCTGCTTGCAGTGGATGTGGAGCATCCAGTTGCCATCTGAGTAGTGCAGTTCCGCCCCAGTTGTCTCGTACTCGTCCGAGAAATAGTATTCCGCATGGGGCGTGTCCCGCTCATCGGCAGGAAGCACGTAGTCGGCTTCAATGCGACCGTCCGTGGTGGCGAGACTCACAGACTCGTCGTGGAAGGTGGCGGTGCGGTGGTCGTAGACGACGTGTGGACTCGTGAAATGTGGCATCGACGCCTTCTTGCCCTGCTGCCACTTCTCGACCACGCTCTTGCAGGCGTCAGCGGCCTTGTTTCGGGCGGCTTGGACGTGGTTGCTGTGTAGTGCCGTCTCGTCGCGCACGTCCGCGTAGGTGTCGTCGTGGAGCGTGGTCTTGCTCGTCGTGACGTATTCGCCCTCGAACGCGTGGCGTGTCACGGAGTTGGCGGCCCACAGGAACTCGTCTACGGTGTCTTCGAGGAGATCTGCGTCGGCACTGTCCACATCAAGTTTCACGGGGACAGTTCGACGCTTCTCCATACATCAAATGGAAACTTGATTGTTCAAAAATGCCAGGGAGTCGGCCCTGTCGTCGTCGGTGAATTGCTGCACAGAGCGGACGCGCTTCCTCCCATCCCCGAAGGGGTGGGTTTCCGCGCTGTGACCGCTATGACACCTGCTGAGGATTTCAACAGAGCCATTGAGTCCTATTCGGTGCGTTACCCTCGATTAAGAGGTCGGCCACGGGATTGATGCTCACGATCCGTGATAGAAATCATACCAATAACTCATAAACACCTGTCTATACGAAGGAATCGTCGTTAGTCCGTTCCCGACTGCCTCCCTGCATGCCTCAATCCGAGGGCAACCCCCACGGCTGTAACACCACGAATCACCGGAATCGGACGAGGAAGACCATCGAATGCTGCCTCGACAACGTGAGCGTCGACGAGCACCTGGAACTCGCCGCCAGCGATACTGATGTCGAAATGCAGTACTGCCTTCAGCGATGTGGAATCTGCTATGCCACGCCCTTTCTCGTCGTCGACGGTGACGTAATCCAAGGCGCCGGCCATCGAGAGCTCCTCGACTGCCTAGAGGAGGATGTCGCCAATGAGTGATTTGAACGTCCTCTTCGTCTCGATCGACAGTTTGCGGCGGGATATGTTAGGCGCCTACGACACGCCCTTCGACTGGGTTGCAGATTTCGACGTCGCAACGCCGAATCTCGATCGCTTCGCCGACCGTGCGATTACCTTCGAGACCCACTACGCGGGAAGCCTCCCGTGTATGCCGGCGCGTCGAGAATGGGACACCGGCATTCAGGAGTTCCTGTGGCGCGGGTGGGGACCACTTGAGGCCTACGACACAACGCTTGCCGAGAAGGCTCGAAACGCAGGGGTACTCACGAAGTTGCTCACAGACCACTTCCACCTCTTCCAGCACGGCTCCAGCGGCTACTACGAGGATTACCACGGCTTCGAGTTCGTTCGCGGCCACGAGGACGACCTCTGGAAGACCGCTCCGTACGACCCCGACCCCGACTTGCTGCGACAGGTCGGCTACGACCTTGACGGTGAGCGCGACGAAACCACCGCCGAGGTGACAGACGCTGCTGCCAACCCCAATCACGTCCTTGACCCGTACGACCTCCAGCACTATCGGCCACGCTGGAAGTACGTCCGAAACGTCGCGGGATTCGACGACGACGATGAGACGGACTTCTTCGCGGCGAAAGTGTTCTCGCGAGCGGCCGAGTGGCTCGACGCCAACACCGAGTGGCCACAGTGGCTGCTCCGTGTCGACGAATTCGACGTCCACGAACCCTTCCACTGTCCGGAGCCGTATGCCTCGATGTACACCGACGAGGACCCGCGCGACCCCGACCTTCCGGTGTGGCCGTATTATGGCCGCGTCGACCGCGGCCAAGCGAAACTGACCGACCGTGAGCTTGCGTTCGTCCGCTCGCAGTTCGCCGGGAAGGTCACGATGGTCGACACATGGCTCGGTGAGCTTTTCGACGCGCTCGACCGCAACGACCTCTGGGAGGAGACGGCCGTCGTCGTCACCGCAGACCACGGATTCCTGTTAGGCGAACACGGCTGGGTCGGGAAGATGAGCCCCGACTTCGATCTCGTTGCGCGGACGCCGCTCTTCGTCTGGCATCCGGACAGTCCGCGGCTCGGCGAGACTGTCGAGGCATTGACCTCGGCCGTCGACTTGCACGCGACAGTCCTTGAGATGCTGACCGAAGATGCCGGCGATGCACCGCACAGCCGGAGTCTCTTGCCACTTATCGAGGGAGAGACGACACAGCACCGCGAGAAGGCGCTATACGGCTGGTGGCACTCGGATATCAATGTCACTGACGGGACGCATACGTACATGGTGCCCATCCAGGAGGACGTCCCGCTGTACAACTACTCGACAACGCAGATGAGTGCCCAGAGTCCGTTCACGCCGACGAGCGGGTACGATAATCCCGAAGCAGGAGCGTTCCTCCCGTACACAGACGTTCCGGTGTGGCGACAGCGATATCCCTCCGCCTCGCTCCTTAGTGAGCCCCGACTGTACGACACCGATGCCGACCCCGCCCAGTCACGGGACCTCATCGATAAAGCGCCGGAAAAACGGTCGGAGCTAGGGACCTTATTGAGGAAGGCACTTGACGAGTTGGCCGCGCCTGATGAGGCCTACGAACAGTACGGAGTGTCACAGTGACCCGCGAAGCAGGACATCCGCACTCACCCAAGTGGGTACTGGTACCCGAGCACCGATCAATAAGTCGCCCGAGCGTTAATACAGTCGGGGGCTAATCAGAGGATATGCGGTTCGTCACGATAGTCTTCCGCCATCCAGACGGCTGGTTCCAGTCACTGGGTGGAGCCTTCGCTCGAGCGGACGACATCACGCGCGTCGCGGTCCACTCCCAGCAGTTAGTCGCCGACGGCCAGGCGATCTACCTGTACGAACTGGAGGGTGAAGCCGAGACAGTACGGGACGTCCTCGAAGCGACAGACATCGCAACGAGCTACGAAGTCGTCCAGAGCGGTACATCGGCGTTCGCATACATCCACTTCGAGCCGTCGCCAATCATCAAGCGTCTCCTCGGCGCACCCGAACGGTACGGGCTCGTCATCGACGACCCGATTATCGTACAGGACAACGGCCAAGTCGAGGTCACGCTGGTCGGTGAAGAGGAAGACCTCCGAGAGGCGCTCCGATCGACGCCCGACGAACTCTCAGCGACTATCACGCGTGTGGGCGATCATACGCCCAACCCTAACCAGCTGTTGTTGAACCTGAGTCATCGCCAGCGCGAGGTCCTCAAGACGGCCTACGCTCTCGGCTACTACCGGCAGCCGCGAGAGGCGACCTACGATGACATTGCCGCAGAGTTGGACTGCTCGCCGACGAACGCGGGCGACATTCTTCGTCGAATCGAGAACCAAATCGTCGGAGAGCTGCTTGCCAGCCACAACGAGACGAATCCAATCCCCGGAGACTGACAATCACTGCGTCCGTCGCCAGCCCAGACTCGCCGCTCTGATACCGCCGCTCCCCCTGACATCTCGCTTCTACGTCCCGTTTTCGACCCAGTCCGTCACGAGAAAATCCAGTGGACCAGTTACCCCTACTTGAATACCTGTCTATAGAAAGGGATTAGCGTTAGTCACACACACCCACACTCCCGGTATGCCAGCCGCCAACCGCAGTCCATACGATATCGAGATGTTCAGCAGTAACCGTGAGACGAGTACTGTTGCCGAACGAACGTATCACTGTGCCGGGTTTAGTAGCGTCACGGCCTTTGAGACGAGCGAGGGCCTCGTACTCGTTGATACCGGACTCAAGAGTGAATCCGATGCGATCGCTACCCAACTTCGCGAACGGACGAATGCACCTGTCCACACCGCGATCTATACGCACGGCCATCTCGATCACGCCTTCGGCCTCGATGCGTACCTTCGCGACGACCAGGAACCCCCGCGGGTGATCGCCCATGCGGCGATGCCCGAGCGATTCGATCGGTATCAACGGACTGCGGGACACAACGAAGCCATCAACAGTCGGCAATTCGGCGGGACCGCCTCACCTTCGGAGGCGGATGCCGAGGAGAGCCGCTTCGGGTGGCCTGACCATCCGCCAACCACCCTGTATCGTGACGAACTCAGCATCAACGTTGGCGACATCACGTTTGAACTCCACCACGGCCGCGGCGAGACCGACGATCACACTTGGGTGTACTGTCCCGAGCGGGATGTCCTCTGTACCGGGGACTTCTTCGTCAACGTGGCGCCAAACGCTGGCAATCCACAGAAAGTCCAGCGTTATCCGTGGGAGTGGGCGGATGTCCTCCGCACGATGGCTGGCGTGGGGGCAGCAACGATGTGTCCAGGTCACGGCCCACCGGTTGTCGATGACGCCGCAGCAATCCGTGAACGACTGCTCTCAGGAGCAACGTACCTCGAGACGATCGTCGACCGAACGCTTGAGGTACTCAACGATGGGTCGCCACCACACGTCGACATCATCCACGAGGTCGAACTCCCCGAGCCCGACTCGGACGAGCCGTGGCTCGCCGAGGTCTACGATGATGGTGAGTTCATCGTTCGGAACGTTCTCCGCTACTATGGAGGCTGGTGGTCCGGACGACCAAGTGAGCTCCAGCCCGCAGCAAGGGACGATCGGGCCGCCGAATTCGTCACGCTTATCGGCGGTATTGAGCCACTACTGGACCGCATCGAGGAGCGCCTTGCGAGTGATGATTACCGGCTCGCCTGCCACCTCGCTGATGTCGCTCTCGAGGCTGCACCGGCTGATGCAGACGTCCAGACAGTCGTCGAGAAGGTATACGGACAGCGTGCGGCAGCGACCTCCAACCTGATGGCACAGAACATCTACGCGGCTGCCGCCGAGTACGCGGCTGAAGGGAGGCCGTTCCGATGACGGATACCTTCGATGCGTTCGGTTTGGATCGCGGCGCGGTGTCAGTGATTGGAGCCACGGGGCTCGTCGTGGGGAACGTTATCGGTATCAGCATTTTCACCCTCCCGGGGCCGCTGGCTGCCGACGCCGGCCCCGTCGTCATCTTCGGCATCCTGCTCGCGGCGATTCCGCTGGTCTTCGGTATCGGCATCACCTATCAACTCGGCTCTGCGATTCCAACGACAGGTGGGAACTACATCTATGCCTCGCGCCTCGTCCACCCGTTTGCGGGATTCCTCTTGCCGTGGCTGATTCTCCCTGGCGTCTGGGCAGGATTGCTTTTCATCGGTGTCGGGTTCGCGGAGTACGTCGGCCTCTTCGTGGCCACGCCAGACCTCGTGTTGATCTATCTCCTGCTCACGACGTTCCTCATCTTGAACATCCTTGGCATCCATCCCGTTGCACGCGTTCAGTTACTGTTCGTTGGTGTGCTAATTGGGAGCATGCTCCTCTTTATCGTTCCCGGCGCCTTCCATATCGAACCCAGTAACTACACGCCATTGTTACCGAATGGCGTTGGGCCGTTTGCGCTCGCTGTCGTCTCGCTGTACTTCCCGCTGCGGGGGTTCTCGATGGTCGCCAACATCGGCGACGAACTCGAGAACCCCTCTCAGGCGATTCCTCGGGTGTTGCTACTCTCGGCACTCATCGCGTTATCGCTGTTTATCGCGCTGGTCGCTGTTCTGGTCGGCGTCGTCCATTATACGGAACTCGGCGTCGGCGACGGCGCGCTGGTGATGGCTGCCGAGCGGTTCCTACCCGGACCGCTGGCTGGCCTCCTCGCCGTCGGGGCGGTCGCGGGGGGCTTCACCTCGATTAGCACGACGTATACGGGGTTTTCGAGAGCGTTGATGCGGGCGGCAAATGATGGCATCTTCCCGACTGTGTTCGCGGCAGTCCACGACCGCTTCAGTACACCGCACATCGCGCTGTTGGCACTAGGCGTGCCGCCACTCCTCCTCGCGCCACTCCAGCCATCGCCAGTAATCCTCTCGATATTTCTCGCAATCGCCATCCTCACGGTCAACTGCCTCAACGCTGTTGCACTCTGGCGACTCCCGCAGGTGTTTCCAGATCGCTACACGAACGCTAGCGTGACGCTTTCACCGCTTAGTATCCGGATCGTTGCGATCGGCGGGGCTGTGAGCTCACTCGTTCTGATTGGCGTGACGAGCCTCCGGCTGCCGTTGATGGTCGGCGTCATCGCCGCCTACATCGCGGTCGGTTATCTGGTCTTTCGACTCCGTGTCTGGCAACTCGCACAGCACGATACTGACCTCCGAGAGGTGATGCGCTCACTAGATTGAACTGATGGCGAGCGAGTTTTGAGCGGGCGCCGATGGGGTTAGCTCTCGGGAAAATTCAAAAACCAGAGTCACAGACGACTGTCTCGTCAGTTTACACAACAGGGACTAAGACGGTTCTCCGACGAACGATTCGTATGAGTTGGAGCCGCCGCCGCCTCCTCGCTGCGACCGGCAGTGTCGCCGCACTGTCGGGGTGTCTGAACCTCTTCGCAGACGACGATCGCGCCCTCTCCGAATCCCCCACCGGAACGTGGCAGCAAGCGGGTCACGATGCCCGAAACACGTCCGCATCCGATGTCACCGTCCCCGACCGCGGGACACCGGCTTGGAACGGTGGTGGTGCCACAACAATCCCACCGCTAATCGCTGGTGAGACAGTGTATGCGGTCGGCGATGCGTTGACCGCGTTGGATGCGAAGACCGGCGACCAGGAGTGGCAAACCGAGCTCGATAGCGAATCCTCGAGGGTATCGTCCACCCAGCCGGCCATCGCTGGCGAGCACGTCCTGTTTGCCTCAGAGGGTCAGTTACGCTCGTTCGATGTCGAAGATGGCAGTGAACGATGGGCAGAATCGATTGACTGCGCTCCAATCGGGCCGATAACCGTCGACCCGGACAACGAAATCGGAATCGTCCCCTTCGAACGACCGAAGACGGGCGAAGCCGTCATGGAACTCGTGGCATTTGCCGTTTCGTCGGGTGAGACCGAGTGGACGGCGCCACTACTGGCGTCCGTTTTGACCACGCCACCAGCGATATCCGACGGCCGGGTCTTTGCTGCGGGATACGCACGCGATGAGACGCCGGTTATCCGCTGTTTGGAGGCCGAACGTGGCGAATTCCTGTGGGAACGAGAGCTGGACGACATAATGACCCGGCCAGTAGCCACAGAAGACAGGATTCTCGTTGGCGATGGCGGGAGTCTCGCCATCTACGACCCTGCGGGAGGTGAGCGTCTGGCGTCGATGGAGATCGAGGGCCGCGAAATCCAAGGAATCGCCGTCGACGACGGAACGGCGTTCGTCCTCTCCGACGACGGGCTAGTCGCACTGTCGGTTTCGGACAGTTCGGAACGCTGGTTTGTCGAAGGCGACCCACATGCAGACGGACTCGCAGTCGGTCGAAACAGTGTCGTCGCTCCACTCACCGGAGATACCTTCGATCTCGACACGCCCTGGCCGTGCATCGCGGCCTTCGATCGGAGCGACGGAGCGACTCAGTGGTATTACGCGATCGACGAGGGTTTCGATCCGGCGATCGGTGCGCCACCAGTCATTGCCGACGGCGTTGTGTTCGCGATGAGCAACAAGCAGTCCGGGATTACTGCCCTCGGCGATCTGCCGTCCGAAAATGACTAAATCCGACATCGCTCGACTCCCTCCGACCAATACAGGTTGTGCTGTTCTCCCCAATCGAGCGTGAGTGAGAGAAAATAAGCACTACAGGCCGCTCGCGGCCGAAGCGCACAGCGAGCCGCGGGAGTCGAGCGCACCGAGGACCCTCCGTGCCTCGGCTGCCTCTGCAATCGCGTCTCTGAACACCACCTTGCTGCCCTCCGAAGCCATTTATCTCTCAGTGCCGTTCGTTCAACGAATGACGACCCCACCGACGACCCAATCCGCTCCACACATTCACACGGCGCCCCGAACGGATGTCTCACAGAACCAGGGCAAATTCAGGATTCACTTCAACTTCCCCGGCCGCGCCGTTCCGGACCACGACGATCACGGTTACGGCCCGCTGGCGACTGTCGTTGAGTCGTTCATGGACCCCGGAACACTGATTCGAATGCACCAACACCGGAATGAGGAAATCATCTCGTGGGTCCCTGAGGGCGTCATGCGACACGACGACCGACAGGGGAATGAACTGGTCACAGACTCCGAGCATCTGATGGTGATGAACGCCGGCAGCGGCTTCTGGCACGCCGAAGAGACGTATGCGGAGGACCCACCACTCCGGATGCTCCAGATATTCGTTCGACCACAGACGCTCGATTTACAGCCGAAAATTCAACACGAGCCGATTCCCGAGTCGACGCCCGATGCGTGGCGTCACCTCTTCGGCCCAGAAGGAGGGGACGCTCCGTTGTTCGTTCGCAACGACGTCGACTTCTATGACTGCCGGCTTGCCGCCGGGGCGACTGTGTCGGTACCCACCCACCCCGATTGGGACACCTACCTCTACGTCTTTGAGGGGGCGGTCGATGTCGAAGACGCCCAACTCGGATACACTGAGAGTGCGCTGATACAGGGCAACGGCGATGACGACACCTCCATGACTGCCAGCGAGGACTCGCTTCTCGTCGCGTTCTGTATCAACCCCGAGGCACCGATAACCCGCCAAGGGACGATTGGCCGCTAGCAGCCACACTCGAAGGACTAGTCACGCCAACCGAAAACGAGGAATTGCGTCTCTCGGGCTTGCCACTACCGCAGGGTCTCAGCCCAGGTACTGATGCATGCAATCTCCGCTGAGATGGCTCGGAAGCCGTCTTTCGATTGTCTCCCACAAACCGGACGCGTCTGTTTTAGAAGACCACCTTATGT
The DNA here is from genome assembly GCF_024300825.1 of Natronomonas gomsonensis. NCBI lineage: Archaea > Methanobacteriati > Methanobacteriota > Halobacteria > Halobacteriales > Natronomonadaceae > Natronomonas > Natronomonas gomsonensis. Next base: position 321,782 of record NZ_CP101323.1, read on the forward strand.
TTCAGAGTTTGAAACCCGGCAGGGCGATATAACAACAGTGGGGTTGAATGAGTCGTATGGACTGGGCATTCAGACTCCGAAAAGATGTGCCACCGTGGGTACTGAAACTCGTACTTCTGGTCTCAATCCTGGTGGTTGCTGGTCTCCAGTATTTCGATATAGTATGAAATCCCCCTGTCTAATATGAACCGTCGGACGTTTCTGTCGACAGTAGTTGGCGGCGTGAACATCGCAGACCGCTACCTCAGCGGAGAGAGTCGTTCCAGAGAACACGAGAACGACGATGACTCGGCTGGGGATGGGGGCGAGCCCCACAAGACAGCCAAGCCGATGCTACCCAGCAAGAGACGCTTGGAACGTATGCATCTTGAAACCGTAGAGCCACGCCCGGCCTGAACGTGGTGGAAGTCCCGCGTCTTCAGGCGCCGAGGGAGGTCAAGTCAGCTACCGGCGTGAATTCCCTTCGACGTAATACTCCTCTTCAGAGAGATGGCCGTACGGCATCGGGATGTCGTCGGGCCACTCAGCCATCCCATCACCGCCATCTTGATGCCCGGCTATTCGACCAGCCGCTTCCAGCGTGTCGTTATAGCGATCGATGGTTTCGTCGTCGAGCAGCGTCCGCGCAGCGTATTCGCTGATTTCCTCCTCGCTATAGAGGGTGAGGATGAGATCCGTGGTATCGTTGTCCATGCATGCTACAGAGTACTGGGTACGTATAGGTGTTGCGCGGTAGCGCTCATAACGATCTCACGGAACTGCCGATACCAGCCGAGCACTCACACGGCGTCGGCTCAGGCGGCCGGAAGCGCCCACTGCCACGCCGATCTGAGGGCGACGACACCGAACGGGCCGGCGAACCCGGCGGCGACCGCCGCGATGGTGGGGGCGGAGTAGGCGAGGCCCGCCACGACGGCGATGCCACAGGCTCCGACTGCGGCCGCCACCCCGGTCACGCGTCGGTCGAGTGGGCCGAACGCCGTCGTCTCGAAGGCCCCTGCACAGGCGCTACAGGCGCCTGCGAGCAACCCTCGCTCCTGCGCTTCCTCGAACGCCTCGGTGACCGGATGCTCCGGGTTCGCCGCCAATTCGCCCGGCCATTCGGTGGCGGAGCCATCGAAGAACACTTCGACCTCCTTGCCGCCCTCGTCGAGGTCCAAGGCGTACTCGAGGGCGTTTGCGGTCTGTCCGACTTCGTCGGTGCTCGTGTTGAGCAGTACTGCGAATCTGTCCATCGTCGTGCCTCCAGTAGAGTATCGGCTCATTTCGTGATATGTGTTATATAACCACACGGTGACGGCGTTACGAGAGACACACGATACGGCAGTCGCTGACGCCACCCGCAGCTCGCGCCCATCCGCGACGGTCGGTGTTACAGTACGGTAACCGGGTTACCGGAACGTAGGCGAGCGCTTATTGGTTACTATACGTAACTCACACACGAGTGGTGACTCAAAATGGAAACGGAAACCGACTGTTCGTCGGGCGACTGTCCGACCGTCGGCGTCGATGCCGTGTCACTTGACCGCTTCGCCGCAATCGATACCGGCGGTCCCGAGCTATTGATATACGACCGAAACGGCGAGGACGCCTGGATACAGTCGGACGTGTACTTCGGCCATGAGACGTGTATTTGAGCATCAGCGCGGAGTCCACGTGTCGTCGACAGCCCTCACAGATAGATAACCTAAAGAAACTAAGTATTGTAACGTAACTATAAGCATGTCCGATACGAACGTCACCCCATGAACGACCAACGTAAAGAGGTCTGGTGCGCCGGCGAGGAGTGGTGTCCGATTACAACGACGTCGTCGTTGATCGGCAAGAAGTGGCATCCAGTCATTATCCATCGTCTTCTCGAAAACGGGCCACTCGGATTCAATGCCCTGAAAGAGGAGGTCGACGGAATCTCGAGTAAGGTGTTGTCCGATACGCTCGACGACCTCGAAGGAAACGACCTCATCAACCGTGAAATCGTCAGCGAGAAGCCGTTTCGCGTCGAGTACTCCCTGACGGAGTTCGGCCAGTCCCTGAAACCGGTTATTTACGAAATGCGTGATTGGGGGTTGGAGTATCTCCGGCCACCGGAGGAGGCGTAGTCCTCAAGCACCGACGTCACGTAGTCCCGGCCGCCACGGTGCCAGTACAGGCCGACCACCCGGAGCGATTTCTCGACACGATATGGGACGAGTCCGTGCTTCTCACAGAACACCTCCCAAAACGTTTGAACCATCGCGCGGTCCTCGCGGTTCCCGATGTCGACATCGAGGTCGCCGAGGGCTTCCGTCACGGCGAACAGCGTATGGTCGACCGGCAGCGGGACCCACCCCATCCCCGCAAGCGACGCAACGCGGTCGTGCATCAGTCGCACCCAGAGCGGCGTACTGACGGCATCCGCGATACCTGGCAAATCAGCCTGCCGAACCACTCGCGCTGCATGGGGTGCGACGTGGGCAGCGTGGCGCAGTAACTCCTGGGGATCCCCATCGAAGCGTTCGTACAGCGTGCCAGCAGACGTGAACCACCAGTGAGCGTCGTAGGCGTCCATAATATCGAGCCGATCGAAGAACGCCTCGAGTTCCTGTTTACCCTCGGTCGTAACCAACCGGTGGGGGTCGTACACCCACTGATGCTGTTGCCAGAGGGTCTTACAGACGCGCCAGAATCCAACGCGCCCGATCTGCGGTTTTGGCCGCCCGGATGGATGGGCGTGAAACGGGACGAGCGACAGCGTCAGAAACCGGGCGGCCTCAGTGGCCGTGAGATCCAACTCGTCGACGACCGTATACTCCGGAAGCGAATGGTCCGCGAAGAAGTCCGTTTTAGCTTGTTCTGCTTGCTGGAGCCGCAAGACGAGCGCCAGTAGTTCCGGCTCGTCTTGAATCATCGGTACTGTCCGCTCGAACCGAACCCCCGTAATGGTTTGGCGCCACCGCGCGGTAGTGTTCAGATAAGCTGATTGCATGCGAAGGCGAAGGTTTGAAGCCAATTGTCGGTGGTGTCTGCTTCGGCGTTGCTGAAACAGTTTGAGAAGCTGGTAGTTCGCCGTTTTACCTCACAAAAGACACGTTCGACACTATTTCGATTTCCATGTTTTTCGTATCTGAAACCGAGGCTATGTCGTTGACAGGCGTCTTTCAGCGGTGCAGCGCCATCGACGAGAAACACAGCGGTTTCAACGTCGTGTTTCTCGCGGAGTTCGGCAAAGAACGCGTGGGCGAGAACGTTTGTTCTAGTCGGTTCAATCTTTGTGTGGAGTAATTCGTTTGTTTCGGGATCGACAGCGGCGTACAGCCAGTAGCGTTCATCATTGAGTTGGATACGGTTTCGTCGACCGCAACGTGATCCGGATTCTGATCAGATTCAGGCTGTAGATTAGCTTTGTGAACCCAGTTGTGAACGGTGGATCGAGCCCGTTCGACACCGAATATCTCAAGAATTGAAACGGTATTCGAAAGTGATAGGAAAGCCAAATGGAGTTGAATACCGAGCTTCATCAGTAATTTCGTGTCGCTTCTCGTTCCACAAAACCTAACTCAATCTCGTCTAAACAGCCGTTGAGGCGGGCGTTTTTGGACATAGACACTCAAAAAACGCACCGCCTCACTCTTCATCCTTATCTGAACACTGCCTCGCGATACGGCCGAACCCTTAACTGCGTGTCGTCGGTAAGAGGTAGCAATGGCTACGGAGTCGGCTGACGAGCCCGAAATCTCGGTGACGTTGCCGCCACCGCTCGAACGGTGGCTCGAAGACCGAGCCGACACCCTCGATGTCGACCGGGAGGAACTCGTCGTCCAGTTGCTCAGCGCCTACCGGACGACAGCCGACCTTGACGGCGAGGAGGCCCCCGCCATCGAGTCGCCCGAACTCGACGCCGAGTTCCTCGAAGACATCGAACGCCGAATCGAGACGGTCGATGAGGCGGAACTCGAGCGACTGGAGCGCCGCGTCGGCTCGCTGGAGTCCGAACTCGACGAGCACGTCGACGACATCAGAAACCGGGTGCTCCAACTCCGCGATGGGTTACAGGACCGCGCGGAGGAAGACCACGACCACACCGAAATCGACCAACTGAACCAACGGGTGAACGGTCTCGCCGATGACATCGACGGACTCGGCACCGACGTGGCGAACCTCTCGGATAGCGTCGAGGCAGTCGACGAGCAACTCGCAGACGTGACGGCGAAACTCAACCGACTGGCACGCATCATCGTGGCGCTCCGAAAGCAAAGCGACGATGTCGACACCAAACGGGAGCAGCACCTCGAGGACCTCAAACGGCGGGCCGGTCGGGAGGAAATCCGGTCGGCGAAGTGTGCCGGCTGTTCGAGTTCCGTCGACATCGCGCTGCTGACCGAACCCGCCTGCCCGAACTGTGGTATCGAGTTTGGCAACCTGACGCCGTCGACCTCCATCTTCGGAAGTTCGAAACTGACCGCTGAGGATCCGCCAGCAATCGAAAGCGGGGAGGACACCGATGGGTGACGACGACGGCCGCGATGGGGTCCGCGACGAGGAACGCGACGACGACCCCTTCGCGGAACTGGACGGCGATTTCGACGGCGACTCTGTCGACATGGACTCCGATGAACTGTTCGACGAGATGGACGTCGGCGACGTCGACGAGGAGGCCCTCTGGGATGCCCTCGAAGACGGTGAAGCGTCCGGCGCCGTCGCTCAGGCGGATTCGGTCGCGGCAACCGACGACGCCGTCGAGCGCGAGGGCGAGACGGCCGTCGTTCCCAAGAGCCGATACTGCCAGTCGTGTGAATACTTCTCGGCGCCGCCGGAGGTGTCCTGCTCTCACGACGGCACCGAAATCGTCGAACACGTCGACATGGAGTCCTTCCGGGTTCGGAACTGTCCGATTGTCGCCCAGCGGCGCGGGCCGACCGACCAGATACTGACCGATGACGAGTGAATCCACACGGTTTTGCCGCTCCGACCGCTAGCGACGGCCATGCAGTTCTGCGACGAGTGCGGGTCGATGATGCACTCAGAGGACGGCGAGATGGTGTGTTCGTCCTGTGGGGCGAAACAGTCGAAAGACGAAGAGCGCGCCGCGGAGTTCGTCACCACGGAGACCCAATCCGAGACCGAACTCATCGAGACGGAGGAGGGAGCGAACTTCGAAGGAAAACCGACCGCCGACGACGTGACCTGCGAGAAGTGCGGTCACGGAAAGGCGTGGTACACCATCAAACAGACCGGCGCCGCCGACGAACCGCCGACGCGGTTTTTCAAATGTCAGGACTGCGGGTACCGCTGGCGGGAGTACAACTGACTGCTCGGCGGGCCGTTCGCATAGTCTGTCGCCACGGTAACATTTTAACGCCAGTCGGTGGTCGTAGTGGTTATGCCAGCGAAAGCGACGGACTCCCCCATCGAATACGAGGAAATCGACCGCTGGATGGGCGGCGTCGGATGGATTGCCCATCCCGAGGAGACGATGCAGCGAGCCAGCCACGCCCTGTTGACGGACGACGGCGTGTGGCTGGTCGACCCCATCGACGCCCCGGGAATCGACAGTCTCATCGAGGAGTTCGGCGACGTCGCCGGTGTCCTCGTCCTCTCGAGTCACCACACCCGCGATGCCGACGCGGTCGCCGAGCGCCACGGCGTCCCGGTGACGCTGCCGGCACCGATGACCGACGTAGCCGGTGTCCTCGACGCGCCCACTGACCGGCTCGACGTGGGCGGGACGCTCGGCGAGTACGAACTCATTGAAGTCGCCCGGAGCGGCAGCGCATGGCAGGAGTACGCCCTCTACGACGGCGAGACGCTCGTGGCGTCGGAATCCGTCGGCGCCGCCGACTACATGCGCGTCGGCGACGAGCGCCTCGGCGTCATGTTGCTCCGTCGGCTGACGCCACCCCGTGAAGCGTTCTCCAGCCTCCAACCGAATCGGGTGCTCTCGGGCCACGGTCCCGGCGTCTTCGAGGATGCCGACGACGCCCTGGCGGATGCCCTCGAAAACGCCCGTCGTCGATTCCCGAAGGCGCTGGCCGCCAACGGTCTCGCGCAGGCCCGAACCATCGCTGCCGCGTTGCGCACCTGAGACGGCTCGCGTTCCGTCCGGAAATCGCGCCCTTGAAACGCTCGCCGGACGACTGCCACACAATGAGCGACGACAGCGAGGCGTACGAACCGCCGGAGCGCGAGGAGTTCGACCACGACCCCGTCGAGCACGCATGCGTCACCGCGGGGATGTCCGTCGCCGACCTGGCCGACGAATACGGCAAGGCGGGCATCGGTGCCGCGAACCTCGGAGAAGCCATCGACGTGACCGGCGAGATATTCGCAAGCGAGGAGACGACCACCTTCTTCGGCCTCGCGGGGGCGATGGTTCCCGCCGGGATGCGAGCCATCGTCGCCGACCTCATTCGAGAGGGCCACATCGACGCTCTCGTGACGACTGGTGCGAACCTCACCCACGATTCCATCGAGGCCATCGGCGGCAAACACCACCACGGTCGGGAGGAACACCCCGACCTCGAAGAGCGGGACTTCGACGAGCAGTTGCGCCACGAGGAAGTCGACCGCATCTACAACGTGTATCTCCCACAGGAGCACTTCGCGCTGTTCGAGAACCACCTTCGAGAGGAGGTGTTCGAGGCCGTCGGCGAGGAGGTCGTCTCCATCGCCGAGTTCACTCGGCAACTCGGCCGGGCCAACAGCGAGGTCAACGACCGCGAGGGCATAGACGAGGACGCCGGCATCGCCGCCGCGGCATACGAGAACGACGTGCCCGTCTACGTCCCGGCGATTCAGGACTCCGTCCTCGGGTTGCAGGCGTGGCTCCGCTCGCAGGTGTCGGGCTTCTCGCTGGACGCTCTGAAGGACATGTCGCCGCTGAACGACCTCGCCTACGAGGCGGAGTCGACCGCGGCCATCGTCGTCGGCGGTGGCGTCCCGAAGAACTACGTCCTCCAGACGATGCTCGTGACGCCGGAGGCCTACGATTACGCGGTCCAGTTGACGATGGACCCGCCGCAAACCGGCGGTCTCTCTGGGGCGACACTAGACGAGGCGCGGTCGTGGGGGAAACTGAAGGAAGACGCACGGAACGTCTCGGTGTACGCCGACGCCACCATCACGCTCCCGCTCGTGGTCGCGGGGGCGCTCGACCGAAGCGAGTAGCCGAAACATCCGTCGGATTTTTGCCCGACGGCGAAGAGACGCCTGCCATGGGGGCGTATCAGGTGTTCGTCTGGCTGTTCGCGTGGGGATTCGTCGGCGCGTCAATCGTCGTCGCATCGACATCCGGTGACCCGACGACCGTGTCCGACAGCCTGGTTCAGTTCGTCGGACTGTTCTATCTCGATACGGTTTCGACGCTCCGGGAGTTCACCGAACTGACCGCAATCGCTCCCCGGTGGACGGATGCGGGGTACGCAGTCGTCTCCGTCGTTCCACTCGGGCTTCACGTGTTCCTCGCGACTGCCGCGGCCGCCTATCCCGACGAAGAGCCGCTTGGGGCCGGGGACGCGGTGTTCGGTCTCGGCACGATAGTCGGCTTCTGTGCGGTGCTCGGTGCGCTCCTTTTCGGCCTCGGTGCACAGTTGCTCGCGGGGTCGATTATCGCCGTCGGCATCGGCGTCGCGATGTTCGGCATCGAAGTCGCGTTCGGTTCTTGACCGGTCGCTTCTCCCGGCGCCGAACCGCCCTCTCAAAGGGTGTGTGTGTTCGTACTCCCACACTCCGGACACTGGGTGAGCGTCCCGAGCGGTGGATGTTCGACGCGACTCCACGCGTCGGACCCCGGGGGTGCCTCGAAGCCACACTCCAGACAGCGTTGTACGGTACCGAGGGACATGGTACTCATTCGCGTCGGAGCCTACTTAACAGATATTCCAGCAGGCTGTCACGTCGTCGGGGCGAGCGCATCGGCCCAAAACGATACGGGGAACGGCATCGATTCGTGCGTGCCACCATCGAAACCCTCGCCGCTGGAAGCGAGGCGGATTTCGAGAGAACCGCCACGCCTTTGCCGCCCCAAATCGTCGGCAGATTCACATGAGCGACGCACAAGAGTTGTTCGAGGAACTGCAGGCACAACTGGAAGACACTGGACAGACACTCGGTGACCTGCTCCAGCAGGCCGTCGAGGACCCCTCCTCGGCACCCGACATCGCCGTCGAACTGCTGGAGGAGGCCGCAAACACCGGCCAGTCCGTCGGCGAACTGCTGCAGGACGCCGTCGAATCCAGCGACGAAATCGCCGGAGAGTTCACCGACGGGAACTTCCTCGTCGACTTCGGCGAGGACACGCTGTCGATGGACTTCGACGACGACCTCCTGCTCGTAGACCCATCCGACGAGGAGTTCGCCGAACTCCTCCGGCAGTTCGACGTTTTCGGCGTCGGCGAGCAGTTCGGCTTCATCCCCCCGGCCGACGAGGAGTAACGACGGAACGCACTTGCCGTTCGACGTTTTATCCGTGAGTGGCCGATGACGAGCCAGCGGGCCGAGTTGGTGTAGGCAGCCGACAGTGACGAGCCCTATGAGTGCCGAGGCCTCTTCTCCTACATAGGAGATTTGCACCCGTCTACTAGAATTTAACGGAAGCTACGTGGGGAACTGGACATTTGAAAGCCGATTTTGTCGTCAAAGAAAGGTGAGAAATAGGGGTGCAATTTCAGTTACTGTGGAGATTTCGGCGACAATCGCCTTAGAGCCAAGTCACATCCAGAGGTCTGCTGTAGTCCTCGTAGGGCTTCGACATTTTCATAGTATCTTTTCGAGGTCTCTGCTTTCTTCGAGTTCTCGGAGTTCTCTTTCCAGACTACGCTTTTCTTCGAGAAGATCCTGCTTGTCTTGCCAGACGGATTGCTTTGCTCTCCATTTCTCCTGGTACAGTGATTCCAGTCTATGCCGTACTTGTGTTTCGTTGCCTCCTGCTCCTCTCTGTACTGATTCTAACCGGTTTTTCTGTCGGAAGATCTCGTCTTCGATGGACTCCACTTTCTCTTCGTGGATTTGTTCTCTTTCATCGAGTTGGTGGTAGATCTGCTGTAATTGTTGTTCGAGACGTTCTTCCTCGTTGAGGAGGCTTTGTTCTAGGAATCCGTCGACGTCGTTCCAAGAGGCGTTGTCGTAGAGTGTGTAGTCTGCAGGTTCCTGAATCACGTAATCGATGGGAGAAGAGGACATTGAAACTGTATGTGGAGATAGGAATTAAGAAACTTGGCTAAACGTGCTGTCCTTTTTAAAGTACTGAGTGGGTTATCTATAACCGAGGCAAGTCCTCGTGATACTCCGTCAAAATCCTATACTATACAGGCCCTGCCAACGCTGCGATGAAGATGTATACCTCTCGATTGGAGATCTGCTTTCCTGCAATCAGCGTGTGCTGTGCTCGGTCTGTAAAGAGCTCAAACCGTGAGATCAGTTGAGCAAGATCCTCTATACACTATTGAAAGCGTTTCTGAAGACCGGTAGACTCGCTGTTTTCAAAGGCCTTGCCAGGATCAGAACACTGTTCTCTTCGAACCTGGGGTTGCTGGGTTGGCTTGTGCTGGCCTCAATACTGTTTTTTGATCATCAAACTGCTATCGAGACTGCGGTGGAAACCGGGTCGGTGAGGCCTATCGTGGTCTCTTACGGTACCAGTCTTGGGAACAGTATCGACACGTTCATCGGTGCTTTGCGGCAGGTTCCGCAGTCATCGGGTATGGAGTACGCGGGTTTGCTGTGGGATGGTGTTAGTTCGGCGGCTTCTGTTCTATGGTAGTTTAAGGCGTTTTATCATGTCAGTGCTTGGCTTACTGGTGACAACGTTCCTCCGTTCTATTTGCTGGGGATCGCGGGCTTGGTTTATTTCCTTCTCGTGTTTGCGGTGACGGGTTGGATCCCGGACACTGGGACGTTGGAGGCCTTGTCGAATGTTCCAGAGTTGTTTGATCTGGGCAGGGTGAATCCTTTGAGTGATCCGGGGAATGCGACGAATGTGACGAACTCGACCGGTGTTGACGCGGTCAATTCGACTGTTAAGTGAAAAAATACCTGTTCCTTTATAAGTAGTTATCAATATATTTACCGGTAGTGGGAAGCACCGGTGAGACAGATCTCGGCATAGAAGAACTGGACGAAGAACAGTTCTCCGAGAAAGACGTCCGAGAGAAAACCAACGGCCAGAAAGTAGTAACCGTCTCCGCCGGCTGCGATATCGAAGCGGGAGAAGAAGCCGTAGTCATCCGCTCATCCCTGTTCAACGAACTACGCGAGGTACTCGATATATGAAGTCAAAGAAGACTCTGCTGGCAGTACTTTCACTCATTCTCTTTGTAGCATCGACAGCAGCAACTCACAATGGAGCTACCGAGATAGAACCTCTCAACAAGACAGTTCTCGACACTAACTCCTCGATCAACGATTCCAATATCTCACAAAACTCGTTCCCATTCGGATTAGAAACAGAGAGTGATACTCTTACTTCCAACGTTTCCCTTGACTTCCCGCCACAGAACTACACTGGTGAAGTCGTCCTCGAGAACAACTACAGTCACAGCTACACGGTAGACCTTCAGAGATCCGTGGACTGGAGCCTCAACAAGGACGAGATAAATGAGACCGTCAATGTAGGGACTTCAGGCAGGTTCACAGACCAGTCTATAACACTTCGAGGAAATACAGATACGGACATCTCAACGGAGATCTCCGGAAACGTCTCACAGTACCTCGACGTCACTGAGGAGACCACGGTCTTCCCTGGTGTAGACAGCAGGATCGTTCTCTCCTACCAAGTACCTCGAACTACTGAATACGGGAACTACACAGGAGTACTGAACCTGACCGATGAATACGGGAACCACGAGGAAGTCCCTCTCAACTTCCAGTTCAAGGACAACATCACCCCTGAGATAGAGTCGGTGGACGCTCCGAGTTTCGACGCTGGATTCCCCAACGAGTTTACTGTACAGGCCTCAGACAACATCGGTGTAGAGGCAGTTAACGCTCAAATTCTGGAGACAGTAGTGGACAACGGGACTGAGGAAAACCGGTCTGTAGAACAACTGGACTTCGCCCATCAGAATAACACTGATCGTTGGACGGCAACACCGCCGGGTGAAGAAAACGGGACGTACTACGTCGACGGCACGGTCGTCGACGAAGCTGGAAACACAGCCAATTTCTCGTCTGAATACACGGTAAGGCCTCTGGACGCCGTCAATATGGACTCTGGTTCTATCGAGTTGAATAATTATCGTGTGGAGACAGAGATTTCCGAAAAGTTCGGTGAGATCAATCGCTCCACAAGAATGAACGTTGAACTTGAGTCGTTCAGCCAGCCACTGCAGAGTCCTAACGAGACATGGACTCTGGCTGTACTCACTGATTCCGGGAAGCAGTTCCTCCGGGAGGAAGGATCTACGGTCACGGTGAACGGGCCGACAGATCTTGACTTATTCGTGTACAGTAACGTGGCGGAGAGATTCAACGGTGAGCTGAGCTTCGATCCTGAAGGTGAGCATGTCCCGGTGGAGAACAAGACGTTCAGTGGCAGCTACCTTGACTGTCCTGTCCCGGAGGAGAAGACAGTAGGTGTGTTTAACAAGACGATCAAGTTTACTCCGACGAATAGCGATAACTGCGGCGATGCTGCGTTGAATGTCTCGTACCAGATCTTGATGGAGAACGTGGACAGTATGGACGAGATCGGGGATAGCATGGGCCTCTACTTCCCCAGAGAAGTAGAGGAAGATATCGATCAGACTTGGAAGCAGAGACTCGATGATAAGCAAGAGCAGCTCGAAGAAGCCCGGCAGAACGCCTCATCTGAAGATTTCTGGGGCGATGTTGCTAAGGGCCTACTGGCCCTGACAGTACTGGCTTTGGTTTGGGAGAAGAGAGAAGCTGACTCTTGGCACCACGTTCATCTCAAGGATACAAAATCGTTTAGAGAAAAAATGCGGCTTTCCGATGATGACGATAAGGAAGGCGGCGTACTATGATTTGAGGTATAATCTATACTATGGCGAAAGAAGGCTTTGTAGTCGATAAATTCCATGGCGAGTACTTCGGAGGTCTCGTCAAATTCAAAGACTCGGAGGATTATCCGAGTCGTGTAAACCCCGTAGTAAAACTGCTAAACACACATCCCACAGATCTGTTGAAGAGGTCGAAAAAGAAGGAGTTTCCGTACGCCTTGGATCCAGAGAAAAACATCCGGAGGATCGAAGGGAAGGGTGATTTCCCGATTATCATCTTGGAGCCGACCGGCGACATCCCGGATCTCACCAAAGAAGAATACGAGAGTACGATCGGTTACCAGGAAAATGATTCAGAGAAAGAGGAAGCTGAGAAATGGCGTGAGAAGTACGAGGATAAGGAGAAAGAGTTAGAGTCCGTTAGGAAAGAGAAGGACCGGCTTCTCAAGGAAAAGAAAAGAAGGGAAGAGCGTGAGCAGGCCTCGAAGAGCTCCGGTTCAAGCGGCGTGACCTGTTCGAACTGCGACGAGACAAATCCTCAAAGCGCTTGGGAGGACAACAACGGATACTGCCCAAGCTGCGATGATGTAACTCTCGATGAGGTCAAGGGGTGATGTTCAGTGGCTAACTTGATCAACGACGATGCTTTTGACAAGTTGGAGCAGGAGATGGTGCAGAACCAGGAGCTGAGCCGTGCTGTTGAAAGCCTGAAAGATGATATTGAGGGCGAGATCGACCAGGACAAAACCATCGGTCAGTACAACCTGGAAAGAGAACTGGATAGTAGGGAGAGAACGATTGATTCTGCATTAAGCAGTGCCCTCGCAAAGGCGAATAACGTCAAAGGCAATTCTGAGGATCTCCAGGACCGAACTGAGGAAGATGATTTTGAGCGGAATATGCGGCGGGATGCTGTCGATAGTGATGATATGGAAGAGGCCTTAGATATCATCGAGGAGTACGAGCAGTTGGTGGCCCGGCTTACTCTTGTCCTGAAGATCTACCGTGATGACCGTCAGCTGCTTCGTGGCGGAATTGATATTCAGCAGCAGCGGGCGAACGAGTCTGAGGTCATGGATATGTTGAAGAACATGACCGAGGCCCAGCAGGAGCAGTTCAAAAGCATGGCTAATGAGATGAGTGATGAGCTCAGTCAGAGGCTTGAGAGAATGATTGATGATAAGATGGAGGCCTCCGAGCAGCAGAAGGAGTTGATGGAGCAGATGCAGGAGACTGCACAGGAGTTGAAAGAAGCTCGTGAAACTCCGGTAGAAGTAGTTCATCAAGGACAGTCAGAGGAAAACACCGGGGATCAGGACAGCACTCAATCTTCTTCGGATAGTTCCGAAACCGAGTCCAGTAAGAATGGTACAGGTAGCAGCAGCGAAGAAGAGGATCATCCTGATCTCACCGAGATTCAGACCGAGCTCTACAATCTGGTTCAGGACAATCCGGACGAGGATGTGGAATGGTACGCAGATCAAATGGATCAAGAGCCGCGGCTGCTGAAGATGTGGAAGTCCAAAATCCAGAAGGTAGAGGGTTACGAGGACTTCAGTCTCGAATAAACTATTGGAGGTGAAGAATCAGATTTCACTAGAGATAAGAAAATTCCGGGATAATAAGAAAAATGAGGATGTTACCGTCGAGGATGTCTCGAAGAGTAGTTTCAACAGTATAGAGGAGATCGCCTATACCGACGGGAGTTACCGTAGGCATCGTTACAAGGTGTACGGATATCCTCCGGGGTCGAAACCTGTTCAGGGCCGGTACAAGGGCTTTTCCACGAGGTACTCAGGGTCTTTTGAGGAAGCTCCTGTCGATGCTTTCGGAAGGGAAGATGGTGAAATAGTGGTTAATAAGGAGGAACTGGTTCACCAGCTGGTCCAGGAGTATGGTGAGGGCCAGTTCTATGTCTACAAATTCGGCGGCAATCCTGAGCAGGAAACCCTGTTCAAGGGTTTTGTAGAGGTGGTATCATGATAGAGTTCGCTGAACATCACTTGCTGATCGCACTTGCAGCAATGATCGTCATCCAGGCCCTGACCGTAGTGAACGGTAGAAAGTTTGGAGGCGTCATCATGGGTTTCATCGTGGGTACGTTGATCGGTGCGTCAACCTTCTGGATCGTCCTGATATTCTTACCTCAGGTGATTTAACACAGTGAGATGGACCGATGTCAGAAACTATGGAGTAGTAGTGATTCTTCTAATCATCGGTAACTCGTTTTTAGAGATTATTCCTTGGGTTCCGCACTTTGCAGGCCTCATGGCGTTGCTCGTCGGAACATTCGTTTACTACAAGATGGGCGGTTCTGGATGGGATTTCACGCTGGACAATGTGGGATCGGCTTCGGGAGACTCTGAGTTGGAGGTGCAGGTGGAACCCGAAGAAGCACCACGAAAATTGAATCAGAAGGTCAGAGATCATCCTGCACGGAAGGAAATCACGATTGACCGGACCAATAGGGACAGCAGTGAATACAGCGATGTAGCCCGCGAAGTCACGATCAACGGCAAAGAGAAACTATTCTGGGGTGTTATCGCAAGGCCTCGAGACTCTAAATACAGCGAGAAGATGCGGTACATCTACAATCTGACCGACGACCGGATTTACAAGTACGATGGCGATATCCCGAGTGTCGAGGGACGGCTTGACCCGTTCTACGGCTACACATGGCTCACAAAGCGAGGAGTTAACGCCAAACGGGATTCTGCAAGCGGCGGAAGGAACCAGATCATCTTGGACCAACGTGACTCCGATAAATCATCAAGGCCTAGAAACGGGTCTGGAGGTGAGAGTCAGCAGTGAGTGTTCTCGGTCCGTTATGGGATATCGGGGATGACTACCATCGTAACCGTTTGAAAGAGGTTGAAGAAGAAACTGAAGTCGACTACAGCAACGGGATCCCGGTTGCTCGGAACGTTGAGACGGGAGAGCTCATCCGCATCAAGTTCAACGATACTACGAGAATAGCTGCCTTCGGTGCTTCAGGTTCTGGGAAAACGGTAGGTGCGAAAGCGATCCTCTCCCGGATCTACGACCACGGCTGGAACGTGATGCACTTCTCGGATGTGAAGCACGATTTCCAAGATATCTCCTATAAGGGAGGCGTCAGTAAGGAGTTGATCAGGAAGACAGCAGGTCTTGTTCCTGGAGAAGAACCTCACAGTGTTCCACGGAAGATCTTCCAGCCGTGGTTTTTGGCCGACGAATATCCAAAAGGCAAGCCCAGTTACGTAGAGCAGTTCACACTCGGGTTTGAGGATATCGAGGAATCTGATTTCAAGTCTCTCGTCGATCCTACATCTGAAGCTCAGAAACAGACATTGAATAACTTGATTTCAGGCCTTGATTTGGAGGACGAGACGTTCTCCACTATCAAGTCGGAACTGGATCACTTGGAGATTGAGTATTCTGGAGGTGACGCATTGAAAGGTGCTCTAAAACGGAGCATTGAATCACTTCAGAATGATAACATCCTCAGCTCCAGGCTCAGGAAAGATCCGTTCCGGTATGTTAGTTCTTGGAGGTGCCATACCTGTGATGAGTATGTTTTCCCGGACAAGAAGGGCGGCCATGAAGGACACAATTTAGAGGAGAGACGGGCTGTTCTTTCCCTAGGGTTGGAGAATTACGATAGGTATACGCCTGATGAGAAGGAGAAATTCCAGTTCTATGTTGCCTCGATGATGGATAACTTCATACAGGCCTTGCGCCAGGACCGGATTCAAGGACCTTACGTGGTTTTCTGTGATGAGTACCATGAGGTGGTTCCTCGTGATGAAGAGTCACCGGTTAAGGATAAGTTCCAGAGGATCCTCGATGTCTCCGGAAGACAGAACGATATTGCGACTTTGATTTCTACGCAGAGGCCTTCGCAGGTTCCAATGCCTGGAAAGAAGTCGCGGTTCGACTTTATCGGAGATTTGGATCATATCTTCATCTCCGAAAATCTGAACGCAGAGGAGTGGAGCGAGGCATTGAATGCCTTCAACTTTTACAATCCGTCGCACCAGCAGAAATGGAAGGACAAGATCTCGTCGATGGATACCCACCAGTTCCTATATGTGAACCCGAACAAGCACGACAGCGTGGAGGACTGCCCTGTAGTGGAGTTTCTAAGTCCTCTTTGGAGCCACACTGGATGAGGCCTCTTGTTTTTTAAGTAGTAACTTTCAATTCGTGGATAGGAGGCTCGTTTTTCCATGGCACAGAAATACAGAGTAAAAGCTGGGTGTGAGGAATGCGGTAATATCTGGAAGACCCAGGCGAAGAGTGATCGTTCAACGCCTAACGAGTGTCCTGAATGCGGCAGTACGAAAACCTACAGTATCGATAGTTGGCCGGTGAATACGTAACGTGCTTGATGCCTTGGTAGAGTGGGCGTTCTGGAATGCGAATATCGTTGTGATCGCAGCGTATCTGGCAGCAATAGGTTTAAGCTGGAAGCGTATTCCGGCGACTGTACCTTTCCTGCCAGGTCTGTACGTTACAGGAGCGATGTTTCTGGGTGCTTCGCTGTTTTACTTTTTCGCAGTTCCGGACCCAAGCACACCGGTAGAACGGCTGCTTCGGCAGATCGGGGATGCAGTATTTTTCGGTATTGCAGTACTCGGTGTCAGAGAAGCGGTGAAGATTAAAAGAGGGTGATACAAGATTAGGACGACACGAAAAGGATACTCAGGACTTCAAATCTTAGGGGTAGTAGCAGTACTTGTTGCAGGAGCTTTTGCTGTTTCTAATTTCGTAGATCCCGGCCAGTTGAACGTCGTAGATACGGATGATGGTTGCTGGCGTCCAGCTCCACCGCTTGATAACAATACTTTCAGCTCAGAAAATGAGTTGAGAGATTACGCTTCACAGAACGATATCGACATTCCCGGGAATATCTCGTTCAAAACCATCAATGACACTCTGTACCAGGAGTGCAACAGGATAGGTGGTAGCAGTGGGTAAGAAGCTGAAGGCCTCGATTGTAGCAGTATTCTTCTTATCTTTGGTTGCTTCGAGTGCTGCTTCTGTGGACTCTGTTGATACTATTACTTTTGAAGAGGGCAGTCAGAAACTGCATATCGGCTATACTTCCAGTTTTACAACTGATAAGATCAACGTGTACCTTGGTGAGGACGATATCGAGTCTGAAACAGGTGCCGTAGCAGAGGACCCGATCTCATTCAGTGTCTCTAATCAGGAGACCTACGCAAAGTACCCGACTCAGGATACAGGTCTTGAATCGATCACTGGTTGGGACGCAGTAAAGACTACTGTAGGTTCGAAACAGGAAGTCTGGGATTGGGTTACGACGAACTGTGCTGATGTGGATGATGCCGGAGAGACCACGATTGACGGGTATGGTACGACTGGTGCTGATGCTGTAGCAAACAAGTGGTTCAATTACTATTCTTACAGCTACAGTTATGATCTGTACTGCTGGCAGAGAAACGACTACTATGGGAATGTGGCTGATATCGGTTCTCCTGATGAGATCTTCCGGACAGAGTGGAGGCTGCAGTCCGGAGACAAGAATCCGCAGACGGCTGTGATCACGAACGGTGTTGGCGGTGCAGGAAGAACTTCTAACCTTGGTAGACACGCAACAATCCGCTGGGATGGAAGCCTGAAAACCGGTGAGAATCCTCCTCCGGTCGATGATGAACTAGCTCTCCATAGCAATAACTACGAAAATGGTTGGAGAGTGATAAGTGAGGATAGATATGATGAATATACAGACTGGGTTCAATTAAAGGCCTATGAGAAACTTGAGACATGGGCCTCAAGTGATGTGCAAGATTTCACTGAAGACAATATAGAGAACGAAATGAATAATAAGGCTGAGCAGGCTGCTTCGGAGTTCACTGAGTCACCGTTATCTGATTCAGAGGTCCTGGACTCGAGCTTCCAAGACGGTGTATTCAAAGTGGATATGGCCCGTACCAATCAGTACCCGGAATTTGATATAGAGATAGATGCTGGTCAGCAGGCCTATGCCTCCGTGTACAGGCCTGTTGGGAAACCTGAGATTGTCGGTACTTCTGGTGCTGAGTTCGGTGAACTCGGTCAGGGGACATTCTCCGTCCAGGTTAAGAATGCTGGACAGGATGAAGGCAGTTTCTCGGCCCGTATCGATTCCTGTGGTGACTATTTCAGCGGGAACAGTTTACAGAATACTAAGGAGGTCTCTCCGGGTGAGACTGCGTCGTTTGATTTCCGGGTTTCGTTTACTTCGACGAGCTTGACTCAGAGCGAGTTCTCTGACCAATGCAGGGTAGTTGTGGAGGATACTGGTAGTGGTGAAGAGGTATCGGCCAGTGTCTCTGTCACGGCGACTCAGGAGGACGAGTGTACACAGGGAGATGAGACGAAGCGTGAGGAAGAAGTCAACGGTGAAATGGTGGATACCATCTACAGCTGTACTAACGGCCTGAAGCTTGAACAAGACGAGGTCTGTGATGTAGATGAGGAAGCACGGTACATTGACGACGATGTTCAGTGGGAATGTCGTGATAAGGATTCTCCTCCAGGAACCGGCGGCGGTGGCTGGACTGTTCCAGGCCTTGGATGGCAGGTAGATAATCCGTTCGGAGGCCTACAATCTATTTGGAGCGGGAACGCTGGTGCATTGACGTATGCACAGCTCCTGCTGTCCTTCATAGGGTTTCTCGGAGGATTTGCTCTTGGAGGGGTGTTCATCGGTAAGTACGTTGACGGGCTTACAACCGAGTTTATCCCAGTCGGTGATTCGGCTGTAAGACTTGGGTTAGGCCTGATAATCGGCGGACTAGTGTTCGTGACCGTGTACCAGTTTGTGACGGATCCTCTTGGCTTCCTGCTCACCGTGTTAGGCCTGATTGGGATCGGTTATCTGTACATCAATGGGAGTACTCCGGATATCACCTTGTAGCAGGAACTCCGGTTTCTTTGCCCTTGTTTTAAAAGTAGTAGTTGTTATACCGTTTATAGAAATGTATCCTTTTTTCCAAAACCGGTTAAAGGCAGGCGGGGACCAATACAGGGCCTTGCTTGGAGAGGGTTTTGACCTTCGCTATTCGGATCTGCCCAGGAATGGTAGAAAGAACACACTTGGTGTTCGATGGCTTGGAGCCGGCCAGTTGAGAACAGGTGTGAATAATATACGCCTGGCAGCGGCGACTCCGATAGCATTTCTAAATTCTTTGGGTCGAAGTCCTATGCTTCAGCAGGTTCAGTCCCTTGCTTGACCCAATCTCATGGAGGTGACAAATTAAATATGGATGCAAAAACAGGAGTAGCACTTAGTCTCGCAGTAGCAGTGATCGTGGCTGTAGGAGCCGGTACCAACGGCTTCGGAATGCTGAACGTAACCGGTGGTGACAACGGTGGAGATGATACTCAACCAGCTCCCTCTGGCGACACAGTCTCAGTCAACGACTGGGGTGTAGATGGTGAAGTAACCCTTCCACTTGATGTATCGTCAGCAGAAGTGTACAAGTTCGAACCTGGTGTAGATGTCCCGGATGTTGGTGATTACGACGACTTCTCGATCAGTGATGCAACAAGCGGTCTTCAGGCCGGAGTTGACTATGAAGTCGTGGAGATCAGCAACGGAGACACAGCGACTTTAAGCGAGGTACAGCACAATGATCAGCCGTACCAGTTCGTCCTAGTGGACAACAGCGATCCAAGAGAGTACCACTACAGTTTCTGGCAGGAATCAATGCCTGAGGAAGTAGGAACGGCATTTGCCGAAGCTGGAAAGACGATCAACCTGGACGACAACGCCAACTTTGATCAGTGGGCAACGTATGGAACAGACTCTGCTGGTTACAAACTTTCTGACAGTAAGTACTTCAGCGCTGGAAGCGATCTAACCATTGAGAGCAACGGTTCTAAGACAGTGACACTGGAGAGATCTGTCGAAGTAACACAGGGAGTTGCCTACCTCGGAGACGTCGAAGTCACGGGCTTCAACGATGGTGAAGGAATTTCCGAAGTCGATATCTCAGTGATGGTCGATGGAAAAGAAGTCTACAGTGACAGTCTGAAGGACGGTTCCACAGGACCTCTATCAGATGAGACCTCAGTCAGAAACGCTCTCACGAACAGTGACGCAGATCTAAGCATGGATCCACAGATGGCAAGTGATACTGTGGAGATCCAGGTCGAAGTTACTGGAGAGTTCGACACTGACGAGAATGTCGACGGCGACGGCCAGATCGGGCCTGGTGAGTCGATCATCAGCCTGAACGCTTACGACATCTTCGACAACGCAGTCGGAGATGGATCTGCAGTCTCTTTCCAGGGGTAACTCTGGATGAGCTGTAGGTTTATTGGCCCAAGTAAAAGGCCTCACTTCCCCCCTTTTCCCTTTTCTTTTTAATTACTATATGAGTTCACTTGTGTTCATATCTATCTCCGATTTGTCTAATACCTGATGTTTTATAACTAGTTCTGAATAATTTCTCCTTGTAGCAGTGAGTCTTCCTGACTTAAAATATGTAGCTGTAGCATTGTTCGCACTACTGGGTTTAGGCCTGATTTCGTTCTCTCAGTTTTCTCTCTCCACTGTTTCTGGTCAAAGTACTGTAGATCTGACCTCGAATAGTGACTGGACGGGATACAGTAGTTTCTATGAAAGTGCTGAGATCTATGGATATTCTATTTCTATGGAGAATATGGGGAACTACGGTGGAAACACAGCCAATGTAGCAAAGTTGAATTTTGATGGAGAGAGCATAATGTTAGATGCGGGAGAGAACTATATAGAGGACGGTATTAAGATATCAAATGTTCGTGGCACCGGACAATGGATGTCTGGTAGTTGTGAATGTTACTTGGCCATCAGCTACAGCTTGGGTATCGATGTTCCTGATGACCGGTTTTCTATCGAGATGAGTGAGGTGCAGGTCAGTGATACAGGTCCTGGACAGAGAAGTGTTGAGTACAACGTTTCGGTCCAGAATGATTGGCACCGGTTGAATGTTGGGCGTCTCTATGCTGATGTCGCCGGCGAGGAGATCGTTTTGATGGAGGATGCGTTGTTGCCGAGCGGGACTACCGAGTTCACAGTTACAGATTCCATCAGTGACTACAACAGTTCCAAATACATTGTTGAGGAATCGATGGAGAAACAGACTAAAGTCGTTATCGAGGATCCGTCTATACCGGACGGAGAGAAAAGAATCTACGGTGATAAAGGAAGTAAGTCACCTGATTTCAACTTGGAGGATATCGAGACAGAACCGGTTTCCTTCAATGTGGATTACCAGTTCTGCGGTGAAGCTGCTACCTATAGAGATGGGGAGTGTGTTCTCGACGAGGATCTTCATTTACGGGGTGATACCTGCTTCCTGCCGGAGAACTATACGATTGTTACGGAGACCTTCAGTCCTGGAACCTACGACAGAAGCGATGTAGCACCTGACCCTTCTTACTTTTGCAGTAGGCATCCAGCCATCGTAACAAATGACGGAGTGCAGAGTGACAGGATCTTAGGACCTTACAAATCTCTTGTCGATAGTGAAGACTTCACTGTTCCGCAGGGTCAGACCTACACCCTGTTCTGGGTAGTCAATGCGAATGAGGTAGAGGTGAACAGGGTCTGTGAGGAAGGGTCTCTGAATAAGACGACCGGTAATTGTGTCGTGAAGCCGGGCGTGGTCCACAAATGCTCCGAGGGTCAGTGGAGTGCTGAACAGGGCAGCTGTGTAGTAAACCCTGATACGAAGAATATCTGTGAGAAAGGCCGGTATAACAAGGAACTCGGTGTCTGCGTATTCAACCCTCCTAATCAGGCCTCGTGTGATAGAGGGGAGTATGATCCAGATCAAGAGAGCTGTGTCTATACACCAGAGACGGAAGCTGAGTGTGATAGAGGAGAGTTCCAGTCTGATACTGGGACTTGTGTCTATGAGCCTCCTGTAAAGCCGGAGTGTCCGATCGGTTCCACACTGGGAGACGATGGTGTCTGCTATAGTCAGGCCTCTGTACAGCAGGTTTGTCCTGACGGGGTTAACGGCAGTATTCAGGGCGGTCGTTGCGTGACTGACGCTGTTACTGTTGCGCGGGATAATCCGTTGTCCAGCTTCCGAGTCTTCGTATTCGACGCTCAAAACTGGTTTGAGGAAAATATAGTCAAATCGTTGCCTTGGATAGGGTAGGTGATCCGAGAATTTATAGAGCAGTTGCTGTGGCAACCACGGTCTTTCTCTTAATGAGCCTGTGGATGATCTCCTCGCCTGATTTTAGTGGTGATGCTGTTATTGAGAAAGAGAACCTGACTTTTCATCTTGAACAAGGTTACAGGTTGACCGGTGAAGGTGGAGAGGCTCTCAAGGCCTACGGCGCTACCTATCCTGAGAATGGTTCGCATCAGGTCCGTTTAGCTACTAAGTGGACTCGAACTGGTATTTACTATACCTGTCTCCACGAAATGCAGCATGTAGAATTAAGTTCTGAGAACCTGTCTTACAGCGAGGAGCACTCTAAGATCGGGATTTTCCCAAGGTATGACTCTAGATGTAATTTCTTGCTGTGGCAGAGTCCTCTATAATCCCAGTGTTTTATAACTTATTTTATCCCGTTTTTAAGTATGGGTTCTCACCGAAAGATCTCCTACCTAATAGCGATGGCTGTACTTTTTTGTCTGTCAATATCTTCTGCAGCTGCTGAAGATCTTACCGTCTCAGACGGCCAGACTACAACTCTTTGTGGCAATGTTACAGACTCCAACGGAGATCTCTACGAGAACGCGGTGATCAATGGTACGGTCGAAGTCTGCGAATATGACGGTAGCTCGGGGGGAAAGCTCAATCTCACTGTACAGAACACCATCAAAGTACACGGCACAATCAACGCAACAGGAGCAGGATACCAAGGCGGTGAGAATAATACAATATCAAGATCAGGATATGCCAGTTATAAGGATTATCAACCAGGAAACTCCGGGTCAGGTCAGGGCTCTGGTGGAGCTGGCGGAGCTGAATACGGAGACCCAAACGCTGCCAACGGTGGAGGCGCAGGTTTTGGAGGAGAAGGGGTTAAAGGAGGAGACCCTGCTGATGGAGACGGTTCTGGAGGGCCAGCCGGTTCAACCTACGGTACAAAAACTCTTGATGACCTATACTTAGGATCTGGAGGAGGATCTGGAGGAGTTGCCATAGAGTCAGGAGAGTTCTACGGGACTGCGGTTTCAGGATCAGGAGGAGATGGAGGAGGAGCAGTCTATCTAAATGGCTACAATCTCAGTGTATCAGGTCAAATAGCTGCTAACGGCGAAAAAGGCCGTAGAGGAAGGATACACAACGAATCCTCATATGGGGTGACTGTATATGCTGGAGGCGGAGGTGGAGGTTCCGGAGGAAGTATTAAAATTCATGGATACGACGTTAACCTCCGCTCTGGCTCTGTTATTAATGCTTCCGGCGACTATGGCGGAAAAACCACCTGGGGCCAAAAAAATACAGAATATGGCTGTTGTAAAGGTACGGGAGGAGGAGGACGTATCTCAACAAGTTATGGCCAATATGAGGCCTCTGGAACACTTGATGTGGAGGGCGGAAATCTCGGAACAACCTATGAAACAGCCGGATATCCGGGGAACCATACGATCACAGATGCACGTTTAGAATGGACGATAAATGACTCGAAGAAACTAGTTTTAGAATTTGATGACTGGGGCGAGAAAGACATTGCATCCCATGCAGCGGTGGACTTTGGTGATGTTTCTGAGTTCACTAATAGTACTCTTGTAGTGGAGAATGTTACGACGCCGTTTGAATGGCAACCAAATATAGTGGATCAGAAAGGCCTGAAAACAGATAAAGACTGGAACATCAGTGTTGGTACTGAACTTGATCCGTCTAATTCCGGTCTTAAACACATTGTCCACAGCAGGTCTAATACAAGCACTCAGGTTCTTCGTTCGACAGCAAGAGTCGATATTCGGGGTAGCCGTATCAATTATTCAGTTAAAGCCACACCTCCGTCTGGTAACTTCACATCCTACCTTGGTGAGGATAATGTGTCTACTCAGCAGGGCGAGAAGGGTACAGTAGATCTTGAATGGGACTGGGGTATAGATGAGATAGAAACTACAAATACGCTTGAGTTCCAGAGCTACTCGGTATTCGGGTTAGCGAACAGATATGCCTTGAGGTTTGAAAACACGGGGGAAAGGGATTTTGTAGTCCCTTCAGGTTCTTTAGAGCAGAGTTTGAAGCCTGTCCCGCCTGAAAATGCGGAGTACTGTTATGACTGCGAGGATAACACATTCAATCTTTCAAGCGGTGAAGAAAGCTCGGAAATTCACGTTAGAACGTACAGAGACAGGTTTAACAGAAGTATTGGAGAGTGGTATGCTACTCAAGATTCGGTGGCAGGGGACACAGTCTCGATCACTCTCAAAGAAGTGAACTTCTCCTACAACGGCAGTGAGACTCTCACCGATTTAGACTGGAAGGGATACTCATATGTTCTCTCAAATATCCTCACATTTGGTTCGATCCCTCAAAACCTAGGTCTGACAAATGACGAAGTAAACCTAATCAGAGGTGAGGGTTCAGAAGGATCCGGACTAGAGGATTCTTGTTCGGAGATCAATCCAGACAAAACGTACACTGCAGGAAATTCGTACCAGGTGGAAGACGTTGTTACCTGTAGCGGCAACCTCGTCACAGGGGAAAGGACAGGGATTGAGTTAACGGATTCTACCGGAGCACCCAGTGTAGGAGAAGCGCTTGATTACTCGATGACGGTGAAGGCCGAGAACCTGTTGAATAGAAGCATTAATGTCTCTGTGAACAATTCTATGTTCCTCCCAGAACACTCGGAACTCCAGTCTTCAGAGACCTCTAGTATCGATTTAGCTGCTTCAGGAGAACAGGGAGATACCTATGAGAACAGCAGTGTCCAGTATCGACAAGAGACGGTTCACAGGACTGGTGCTGATTGTCCAAGTGCTTGGAATAAAAGTGGGTCGGTGTGCAGTGTAAGACTGGATGAGGACAATACTACAGAGTACAAGTACAGGCATTATGTCGAGGTCGAAAACGACAACGTACGTTCTCTTCCGATCAAGGGACAGGTGGATACCTCCAAGTTTACGGACTACAACAATCGAGAGAACGTTACCTGGAACATCAACGGGACACAGGACAACGTCAGATATGATCCTGCCCAAGGAAACTGGACCGTGGAAACCGATTTTGGCAACAGCAGCCTTCATCAGGGAACATGGTACTTTGAAACCAGTTACGGCGTAGAGGACAGTACTGAGGGCTACCTAGGCGGTAGTCGTCCATCAGGTGAAAATGAGACGAATTATTCTGTCCAGTTCACGAGTCAGGAGTACTACACCGTTGCCCCCGGATCAAGCTCAAGAATCTACTTCACGGTCTGGAACTACGAGAAGGATGAGAACACAATTTCCATAGAGACACGGGATACGCAGGCCTGCAGCTACTTTTCCTTGCAGAGTAATTTTGTAGGAGATGAGTTCAGCAAAAACACATCTCTCAACATACCTGGGACCAGGCAAGATCTTGGAGCTGGCGGTGCCGATGTTATATTAATGGCTAAAGTTAATCTTCCTAATAGGACGGAGCTTCAAAACCAAGGCCTTGGTGACACCTTCACTTGCCGGTTCGATACAGGTGCAGGGATCGGTGAGGCCCAGCCTCTTAACTTGACAGTAAACGCTGTAGATACCACGCCGCGTTGGGTGAAAGGAGTTCGGCAACTGCTTCCGGAACTGCCTGATACTGAGTTAGTAACTCAACAGGAGATCTGCCTGCCACAGGGAGGAGAAAATACTTCCCGCCTGCAGCAGGTGCAGAGGTATTTGGAAGAAGGGCAGTGCAGCGGCCAACTGTACACTATTCCAAGGCCTACAGGTGAGGCCTCGGCCTTGATCTTTGGAGCTTTCGTATTCGCAGCAGGTATCAGAAGCTACCGTGGAAGGGTGATCTAAACAAGTGGGAGCAGTTACAAGCATACTCGTACCGGGAAATAACAGCGAACTGGATTTCGTCAATATTTTCGGAATCCTGGGAGTCCTGATTTTCTCCAGTATCATGTTCGCCGTATACGGTACTCAAAGCGGCAACATCGATCTCGTGGTTCTCGGGGTCATCTTCGCCTTGATGGGTGTCGCCGGCGTCCTGTTCGTCGAGTTCGGCGCAGGATCATTCTTTACAAGCAGTTCTACGATCGCCGAGGCATCGTTTTCAATGTGGGTGGGTATGCTCGCCTTCAATATCCAGACCTTGGTTGCTGGGATCCGTTTGAACGCTTTTGCTCCGCCGACTCAGGGCTATGCGTTTTCAGCGTTGTCCAGCCAGCAACCCAGCGTGAAGGGGATTGTGAACGGTGTCTGGGCACCTGGCGGTGAGAACTTGGCGTTGCTTGGGTCCGCTGCTGCACTCGTCATGATTATCTACCAGAAGACGGAGAACATCTTTCTCTCTATCGTGGCGGGCACTACGCCATTTGCCGTGTTATTCGCGTCTCTGCACGGTGAGACAACTCCATCGTTCTGGGTTTTCGCTGCCTCTGTAATGTTCGTGATGGGAGTATACCTGTTCGGAACAGATCTCGGTGCCGAGCTGCCGTTAGCCCAGTACATTCCGGTCACATTTGGATTGTTCTACGGCGTGCATAGAGGGATCAATATCTCGAACTTTGGAGGCCTTGGCAACTGGTATACTACGATCCTGCAGGCTCCAGAGCCGTTGATCTACGTCTCTTACCTAGTGATCATCTTGGACGCGGTGATGGCCTTGTTCGCCGTGTTATACGTGGCTGACAAAGTGTACACTGTTAGGGATATCTTGGGCTAAAGAAGAAAGGAGGAGAGGGAGGTTACTCCTGTACCGGTTTGATGATGTTTTCTCGGATGTCGGAGAGGTTGTCTTTGAATGTTTTCTCATTCATCCCTGTCACCTGTGCCAGTTCATCATGGGTGACTGTCTGTTTTCTACCAGTGTCTTCGACTGCGGCTTTGAGACAGGCTCCGGCGACCGCTGCTTTGCTTCGAGACATTCCGGGCCTGCTTTCAACGACTATGCAGTAGGCCTCTGCCGCCTTCAAGACTCGTTCACCTGGGTCAAAATGCAGCTGCGAAGAGATGTACTGTAGATAGTCCTTGCTACGGATTACCGGTACGTCGACATCCGGCATCTTCCGCAGTTTCTTCACGTTCTCCCGTATCCTGCGCTTCATGTTGTCAGGGCTGGAATCGAAATAGTGATCCTCCTTTCTCAGATAATCCAAGATCATCTTCTGAGTCCGAGGCTGACCCTCGATTCTTGAAGCTACGTGGACGGCTGCCGGCGGAAGATGCTGGTCATTCGGCTTGAAATGGTCTCCGTACTCTTCCAGGAGTTCTATCGCCTGTTCCAGGATGTCTTCACTCAAGTCAAGGCCCAAACAGATATCTTGGATTTTTTCGGGCCATCCTTCTACTCTGTCGTCGCCTGTTTCAACGTCCAAGATCTGGCTTCACCTCTTCGAACTCTTCACGTATCTCGATTTGAGAACCCTCCAGATACCGCCTGAAGTATTTGACCTGGAGGTGAAGTGCTACAGAAAGAGGAACCGTCAACACAAGGAACTGAGCCCTGAGCAAAAGACCAGGATAGAAAAAGTCCGGATAGACTGTGTAGGCGAGAAGAGAGATGAAAAGGTTGGAGATTATGAAGGCCTGAGCAGTGCCTTTGAGTAAGGAGTAGATCTGTTGCTTCACTCGTTACCACACTCCCTGTCTATGACCTTCTTGATGGTTTTCCCGTTCCTGTACCAGTGGCTTGGAATTGTACCTGAGACGAAGGCGTTGTGCTGTTCTTGGCTGTCGTCCTTTCTCGTCTCTATTTTATGCGTGACTGCTTCCTGACTCTCGTATACAGATTCTCCACCTGCTGGACACTCTGTACAGATTATTTTGTGCTTCCTGTCGTAATACAGGTTGCAGAACTTGAACGGGCCGAATACCTTGAAACGGTCTTCTTCCTCTTCTTTCTCGATTCTCTCTAATCGGTTCCCGTCCTTCGCCTTGTGATTTGAGAGCTGGTTCCACACTGCCTGGTACTCTTCATCCTCAGCCGAGGCTCTGGATCCGAATAGTATCTTGGTGGCTTCAGGGACGGATATCGGTCCATGCTCCTTCCGGTACTCCTGGAACACCTTGAGGACCTCTGCCTCGACGCTGAGATCCTCGTCCTTTCTCAGTTCTTCGAGGCTGTACCGTCCGTCGTTGTCACTCAGATCCGGTCTATCGTTGTCTGTACTATCGCCTTCTGACTCGGGAACCTCTCCTGCTTCGGTGGGTTCCGGCTGTGGAGCTTCTGGCTTTTCTGAAACTTTTGTTTGAGGAGTCTCATCTTCCTCGACCTCCGTGGCTGTCTCTGATTCAGCTTCACTGCTTTCCGAGGAGTCCTGGTCTTCTGATTCTGGGAAACGGTATTTTCTGCTGCGGCCGTCTTTCTCTTTCTCTAGTTCATCCCTGAAATCCTGCATCACGTTCTGGACAGCTGTGTAGGCGTCCGTGCCTGACTTCGCTTTGTATCCGAACAATTTCCCACAGATCCCGGAGGTACCGATCGGCTGGTTTTCTCTGATGACCTGCTTTATTTCGTCGGCCCTCTGTTCCGTGCTCAAGTTTCTGAAAGCGGAGACAGAACGGAACAGGCCTTCAGCTGCTTCGTCTTCCTCCTGGTCTATGGTATCGCTTTCAGTAGTGTCCTCTTCGTCTTCACTCTCGTCGACGTCGTCTTCTTGCTCTGCTTGTTTTTCTGAGGCCTCTTCTTCTCTTGTCTCACCGTGTGATTCGGTGAACTGCTGGTTCAAATTCTCGACCTCATCTTCGACGTCGTCAACGTACTCTTCCAGTTCCCGCACTTGGTCACGTATCTCTCCGAGGTGCCGGGAAACATCCTTCGGCAGTTCCTCTAATGATTCTTCCAGTTCCCAGATCCTATCCATGACTTCTCCAAGCTGGCTATCCTCACCTCCTCCGAGTTCATCCTCGACCCGGTCAACTCTCTTATCCAAGGCCTCCAGATGATCCTCTACAGTACCGAGGTTCTCATCCAATTGTTTAAGCCAGCCGAGTAAATCCTTGTCTGCTTCAGGTAAGACCTCCTGCGTCCCCTGGTCCTCTACCGATCGGGAAAGTACGTCTGTGTCGAAATCCTGCCGGCGGGCCAAGAGCTCGAGGTTCGCAATAACTGTCTCCAGGTCCTCTTCCTCCTCGACCTGGATATCGGCCTCAAGAGCTTGTGGTACATTGATTTTGATAGAAGGTTGTTCAGCCGTGTCCTCGTTGTTGACGGCCTGCTTAACTCGTGAATGATCGTCTTCGTCGTCTGCCAAAAATATCTACACCTTTCTGCGTGTTCCCTGCAATTTGTTGGAGGAGGTTCTTCACTCGGTATTTTCGAGGTCTACCGGTGGAGGGTTTTCTCCAAGTTTCCATTCCCATGCTGGACGTGAGCTTTGGCTGGGTACTGTTTCTGTCTCCACCCAGTCTTTTTCCACCAAGGTCTCACGTACATCCCCAAGGGTTCGATGCAGAGATCCCTGTGAGGCGTAGGGGTTTCCGAGTTCTTCTATGATATAATCTCTTAGAGAGTCCGTGGTCAGAGATCCTTCCTCTTTCAAGGCCTTGACTACCTTCTCTGCGAGTTCCTGTCTATGGCCTCCGAGGTCAGAAGGGCTCTG
Source organism: Natronomonas gomsonensis (assembly GCF_024300825.1). Classification (NCBI taxonomy): domain Archaea; kingdom Methanobacteriati; phylum Methanobacteriota; class Halobacteria; order Halobacteriales; family Natronomonadaceae; genus Natronomonas; species Natronomonas gomsonensis. Next base: position 351,409 of record NZ_CP101323.1, read on the forward strand.
AAATGAGTTGTTTGACATGGTATTAGAAGGTATAATTGTTCTTATATATGTTTTCCATAGAAGTCTTTAGTTTCAATAGAACACTATAGAAAGTAGGAAAAATAATTCCAAGATTCTCAACTCTCAAAACACAGCTACAGAGAAAAACAGAAAAGCAGGTTAGAAAATGGAGTGTTTTACAGATAACATAGAGTTAAACAAAATAGATAAAAGGACCACATCACCCCTACACTACGTGACCCAATGGGACGAAAGAAAAACAAAGACGTTGAAGACCTCAAAGACAACTTCATAAACTGGATAACCACAAGAAAAACCGGGAACTCCATAGACACAGCAAAAACCTACTGGAACCAAGTCAAAGACCTCCCGCACTCCAACCTGATAGAGGACTCCCAGATCCTAATACAGTCCAGGATCAACGAAAACATCGATAATACCCACCAGCAAAGTTCTGCCCGCCAATTCCTGGAGTACCTCTTCGAGAACGAAAAGGAGAGAATCAGCAATGGAGACTACTCCATCCCGTACCTACTGGAGCACTTCGATGAAGAAACAGTGAAGCACAAGCTGATGTCAGCTAAAGAAGCACAGGAAGTAGACAGTCTTGTAGAAACAGATGACGTCGAACCTGAGGATATATACGATGTCTGCTCAAGCCTTCTCAGAACCAAGAAAAACAACATCAAGGTCAACATCGAGATCGACCAGTCACAGAAAGGCGACGACAAAGGCCCCAACATCAACTACCACTTCATACCCAAGAAAGAACTCGTACAGCTCCTGCAAGCTGCCAAGCCGAAAAGAGCGAAGTTCTGGTCTCTACTCTACTTCCTCGGCTGCAGGTACGGAGAACTGAAACGACTAGAATACAGCCAGATCAACTTCGACTACGGGGAACACGGAAAACTGGAGATCCCTGCCGAGAAGACGAAAAGTAAGGCCAAGAGGCAAATCGAGTTCGAGAACCCTGTGACTCCTCGCCTATTGAAGGATGTGTTCGGGAAGACTGAGGACAGTAAGGGATACGTCGGTACGTGGGAGGACCAGAACAGCATCGAGTGGGAGGACGTGTGCTTCCCTGAAGTGAAGAACAGTAGTGAGAACTACCAATTGGGGAAAGAGAAGGACGGAACCCTGTACGGCCTCGCCATGAAGGAAACCGGTTTACAGCAGCCCAGAACAATTCACTCTTTCAGGCATACCCGGATCACTGACCTGATCAAAGGAGAAGAAAAGGACTGGGAAGTGGTTCAGGATCGGGCAGGTCACTCAGACCCATCCACGACAAAATACTACCAAGAAGCTACGTTCGTAAGGCCTCCACAGTCCATCGAGCAGTACTGTGACCAGAACGATATTGACCTCATGGAGGTGATAGAGAGTGAAAGCTGATGTAGAACTGAGCATCGATTGGGAAAAGGATGTAGTGGAAATAGATGAAAAGACGGTTCGCTGGTTGTCTTCGATATTTGAGCGCGTGGAGTCTCCTCAGGACTACCCCTTCCGAGAAGTCAACATCACTGAGCACATCTTAGAGAAGCAGGAAGGAGGGCGTTATCACGGCTGGCTTGTCGTAACAGGCGTTCTGTCCAGTCTTGAGAAACTCGATGACGAAAGCAAGGTAGCTATAGAGAAAAATATCGGGGGAGGGAGGAAGAGGCCTGACGCTATTATCAGAAGCCGTTCTGCAATCGTTGAAGCAGGCGGTGTATCAGCAAACTCCCTTGAAGAAAGAGGAAAGCAGATCGTCTTTGCATTTCTCCAAGATAGAGACCACTTCTCGAATCTATTAGACTGGAAAATCATCAACGTCCCTAAGGACTTCTTCCCTGGCGATAATGAGTTGACTGAAGATAAGATAGATAAGGAAAAGCTGGGGGAATTAGAGGTTCTGAAACCTGAGACAGTGAATTTAGAGATATCTAACTCAGAGCTTGGGTACTACCTGCCGGGCGTGACCGGAGAAAAATACTCAGCAAACTTCTCTACTTTAGGATCTTACCAAGAGGTGGTTTGATGGGGATAATCCATGCTATGGGTTTGGACTATCACGAGGTGCTTGATATCGAAGAGATAGAAATCAAGGAGACTTGGGTAAAAAAGAGCGAGAAAGCCCTTCCAAACAGAACGAAAGTAGAACATGGAAAAAGCGATGTCTATGACTCTGAAGAAGATCTCTATACGTCTCTGGAAAATAACGCTGAGCTGTATCAGAGGTATAGAAAGGCAGACAATCTCCAGATGGAATTAAAAGGTGGTAGGAACCATGCCCAGCTTATGCTTCAAATACATAGCTATCTCTACGGAGAATACAGGCCTGACTTAGTAGAGAAAAAGAACATGGATCTCCTCGATTATGAGAATAAGGTTGTAGGTGAGGCGGGGAAAATTTCTGCTGGAGGTACTGCAGGTGCGAGGTTCGCTCGGTTTCTTGGATTCAACGTCTATGACAAGCAGCCTGAGAAGTGGAAAATGGTTCACAACCCATACGGCACAGATCATTTCAAGGTCTACAGACCCACGGATGAACTTCTAACGGCGCTTGCTAACCGCCCTAGTGCTCCTTATGACGGCTGAACTGAGGTTTTCTTGCTCCCGATCGGTTATCCTCTCTCTTTTTCTTTTGATGGTTGTTGAGGATCGCAGTTGTGGAAACATATATAAACAAATAATTCCAATTTACTGGTAACAGGATCACAAGACCTCCCGAGGCACTCTGTCAAACAGATTGCTGATGACGCTGGAGGCATAGTCCTGGAAGGCCTTGTCGAGTCTTTCTACCCAGTCTATAGCTGTGGAGGAAAACCATTCCCTCCCCCTCTTTGGATCTCAGTTACACAGCATGAGGCCTGGTAGAGGCTCTGTGCAAGGTATTCTTTTCTGGCCTCTCTCAGGTCCGGAGTTGTACAGCTGCAGTTTCAAGGGTAACCTGGAAGGTGCCGCAGCTGGCCACTCCATTCCTAATCACCTAATCCCTCTGTTTGATCCCAGAGGCCTTTCCAAGGACTTGAGACACAGGCTTGGGAGGCAGAGCCCTAAAGTAGCGAAAATCCGTGGCTGTAAGCAGGATCACATCCTGCCTGTCCCTCCTTTGCCCCCCAGTTGTTCACAGGAAAATAGCTCACACGGGCATGTTAAGCCCTAGTACTGCCGAGAACCGGCGTGTGATGACACGTTGATCTCTAATCGGGATCAAGTGTGGGCAGACACCACGTAGTACACCTCCCTGAAGGACTGCGGGGCCTACTATTCAAGCCACCTTAGCTCAGCCTGGTTAGAGCGGGAGGCCTATTCGGACGAAGCCGTAAGTAGTTGCACAGGACGCGAGTTCTGTGGTGAACACGGCGGACACCTCCATGTCCCGAGTTCAAATCTCGGAGGCGGCGTTTCATCAGCCGGATAACTGGTCTTAGACCCTCAGGAAACGATGGTCCAAGGCCTGACATAGCCGTCACCTGGCCTATAGTCCGGCTGTGCCATATTGTTTCAGCGGTAGGTAGCTCAGTCTGCTCAGAGCGTCTGGTGTGAGAAACAGGAGCGGAAAACCCTGTCCGGCGACGGAAACGGTTCCACACTCTGGAGAAACACTAGGATCGACGAGGGTTGGATTCCCTCCCACCGCATACCCTATGAGGTGTACGACGTAGAATCTATGCCGCCGAACACGAACGCAGCTCTTGTCGGATATGCGATGGTCGGGATTGAGGCAGCAGGCCTGACCCGGCTTGTCCATGGGTTTTCCCTGGGGAAATTGGGATATCTCTTAGGTATAATCTGCGTTACAGCTTCGTTCATTGGCTGGTTCTACTGGATGCACCTCTACGGACTCTACGACGACGTTCCAGAAGGTGAAACCGTAATTGACTGACGACTTACCCGACTTGGACCGTGAGGAGTTGCTTCGCCGGCTCCCAGAACTACAGAAAATCGAGGACGAAAAACTGAGAGAACAGGTCATCAATATATTTTTGGAACATTGCCCGTCGTATTTCTGGCAGTGTCCGGCCTCTTCCTCCGGCAAACATCATCCGCCGGATACCCGAGGCAGACACGGACTTTGGCTCCACAGCGTTCGAGCGTTCCATGCTTTCGAGGATTTGGCCCGTACTGATGTAGAGATGGGACTGATCAACGAGAAGGAATTGGACTATGGCCGTGCTGGAATCCTTCTCCACGACATCTTCAAGCAAGGTCACGAACCGCGTGACGAACAACATACTCGGGAGAACCATGATAGGATTGCTGCCCGATATCTTGGTCGGAAGACTGACCTGCCGGACAAAGTACTTGGATTGATAGACAGCCACAACGGGGCTTGGTATGAGGGAAAGAATCCGGAGAACGAGTTAGAACGCCTGCACCACCGGGCGGACTACATAGTGTCACGAAAAAGATGTCACTACGAGATCCCGGATCCGTGTGAGGAACTGCAGGAAGTCATCCAGGGGCGGAAGACCGACGAAGAAGAGGAGATATTGGAAAGGCTTGCTTCACTTCAGGAAGCGTCGAAGGCTATTGATTTCGTCGAAGAGTTCACTCTTCCCGGTCGAGGAAAGGTTCCGTCATACAGCCTATCTAAGATTGTAGACTACATCGCCAACGGAGGGGAACAGTAATCGAAATCAGAGATACAAGCCTCGAGGCCTACAACCAGCTGAAAAGGGACGAGAAGATCTCGGAGCGTTATGACTTCGCCTACAAGAAGATGCTCGAGTTCTACCGAGAGAAAGGATACTGGCCTACTGCGAAAGAAATGGATATCTATGTTCGTATAGAGAAAGAGTACGGCCCGGCGATCTACAACGGCGGTAACTACCTGAAGCCTCGTTACAGCGAACTACTTCCTCGCTCAGACAAAGGCCCAGATCTTGTGGAGTACGAAGAGAAGAGGGAGCAAAAATACTGTAAAAAGGCTGTGCATGGCGATGTGGACGATATCCCGGAAGACAAATTCGATGACATGGATGGAAATAAAATGCCTCAAGCGCACTCTGTGAAGCCCTTAGAAGAAAACGCTGAACAGGAGGTTGAAGAGCTAGGTTCGGATGATGAGGAGAACGAGTCTGATGATTCTGTGATAGTCCCTGAAGAGGAGTTAGAAGGCTCCGATGAAGTAGAAGAGGAGGAAGATGAGGAAGAGGACCAGGAGTTAGATACTGGTGACGTGATCTTCGGCGGTGAAGACGACGTCGACGAAGAAGAATCCACCAGTCATGACGACGAGGAGGACTCCGGTGAGGAAGACGGCGGACAGGATTCGATATCGATAGACGGCACTGAGTACACGGAGAAAGAGGATGGTCTCTGGGTCAGTGAGGACGGCGAGGACTATGTTTTCCCACCAGGCAAGGATGAAGATGATTACGACCTCGACGAGTACGGAGACGATTCAGAACCAGATAAGACAGCTGGGCAAGATGGCAGCGAGGAAAAGGAACAAAAAGAGGCCTCACTCAACCAATACTGAAGGTGAACACATAATTTCATTCCACGTAGAACATCCAGATCGACTGGGAAACGCTAAAATCTGTACAGAAGAAGGTAAAGGTGCGTTCTGACTTTGGAACAGGTTCTCGACGACTTCTACATAGGAGAATCACAGAGTGCGAAGAAGCCGCAAGGAACGTTTCAGGTCTCGGGTATCCTCGATCTGTCGCAAGAGTATAGTGGACAACGACTGCATGAAACCCGTTACACGTACAGACCTCTGGACCAAGAGAGACTGGAATCCGTGAGGACTGGAGTAAGGGAAGCACTCGACATACTTGGAACAGATACAAAGGCCTTGGTCGTAGCTGAGGACGTGGAGGATGCTCTTCTCGTAGTGGCCGGAGCCTTGGCGATCCACTGTAACACCTCAGTCAGTGACGCAAAATACTTCCTAAAACAGCGATCTTCTATCTCAGAGGTAGAGACAGAGCTTCTTCGGAAAGTGGAGCAGGCCTGCCAACTCGTACTGGGCGAGTGCGTTCACTGCGGAAACCTGGTGCCGCCACATAGAAAGGCCTTCTACGGCGACAAGGTTTGTCATTCGGTCTGCGGTGCATGGTGCGCTGAAGCATCTGAAGAACCGGGAGAGTTCGAGCTGTGCAGAGGCAGCCAACTAAAGAGGTGATATCGAAGTGAAAGATGTCCTGGTCCAAGAAAGCCGCGAGGATATCAAGGGCAAGTTGGCACCGAATTTTGACGGCCGGTTCTGCTACTTCAGAGGTCTCGACGGAAAACCTGAGAGGACGAAGCCTGGTAAGAAGATCTTGTATTCTACTGGTCAACGAGTCATAGCAGAATCTACTATCATCGAGGTTGAAGAGGACTATCTCCGTTTTGACCCGTTGACTCCGGTTTCCAGGCCGAACCCGGCAAGTCCAAAGGCGAAAGGCCTCAGATACGTCGACGCTGGCGACTGCGGGAAATACGATATCAAGATCATGGGTATCGAGCACAGCTACAGGAATACTCACAAACTGGTCCGTGGCATCCTCGAAAAAAGGCCTCAGGCCAGGAACGACCGAGATCTTCTCAAACACATCATCTGGACCAAGGCCCAAGACTTGGATCTCAATGACTCCAGTGAGTTCCAGGAACGAATCGAACCGGGGTATATCCACAATGTTGCCAATCAGATCCAGCTGCAGAACTGTGCCTACCCACCTACCGACCCAGAAACCTTGAGGTCGATGTTCAAGCATTCGAGTAAAGTTAACCGGCACTTCCAAGACTTCGAGGATTACGTGACTTCGGCAGTACAGTTCTACGACAGAGAAGATATGGGTGGTGTGGCGAAGAAGATCAACTCTGCTTTTTCCTTTTCCAGCTCCAGTTCTTTCTCGGATTCAGCAGGTATCGATATGGAGGAAGTGAAAGAGAAAATAAGGCAAACGGTCTGACCGGATTTCTGCCTTACTTACCCTACCCCTTTCTTGACGGAGACCCTGTTCGATGCACCAAACCAGGTCACGCGGATCGGAAGACGCAGAATAGTTAGTTTTCCAGTCACAATTTCAACTATCTAGATGCCCGGTAGCTATGATTTCGATAGAACTGTAGAGTTCAATCCAAGGAAGGAGGAGTACCGCACCAGCATTCACCAAGAAGGAGAGGAGAAGGTGAGCATGGCCGTCATCGAAACCGTGGCCACAGTCAAAGAAGTAGATCCACTGGAGCTGGAAAAGCTGGATCAAAGTGTTGACCCAGAATCCTTGGAAGCCATATTCGAGGATCGAGATGCAACAGGACGTAGAGAAGGCCTCGTCCGGTTCCATTTCGAAGGCTTCCAAGTGGATGTAGACTACAACAAGGGAGAGATCCGTCTTCAACCAGGCAGTGAAGTTACTGGCTCCTCGTAGTCCTTGGTTCCGCACCAACGGCAGTTATCTAGTTCGCAGTCTTCCATGATCAGGGCGTCACAGTTGTCGCAGTGATCTGCTTCCTCGTCGAGCCTGTCATGGTTCTCCGGGATATCTTCATCTGGAATGACTGTGGTGACTGTATTGTCTTCGGAGACGAGGAAAACTGCTCCTATGTCTTGGTTCCAGAGGCCTCGGTTGTATCCGCCGGAGAGGTTCACACGGACACTGTTATCGATGTGTTCCTGGTTCAGATCTTTAGAAGGTTGGATACGCATCGTCCAGCGCAGCTTGACATGCTCCGTGATTCTGTAGTCTGTGCCGTTCTTAGTGACGTATTCGATCGGTTATCAAGCCTTACTTTATATTGTATATTTATCAGAACTTGTTTTTATGTTTTAGCACTAAAACGGCAAGGAAGCTCCACCGTTCACGGTGGAGAGGATGTCACTCAAGACGGAGACTTCCAGAACTGGTTGAACAACACTCAAGGCGACGCAGAATGCAGCCTATTGAAGACAGAGTACGAGAATACATGTTCTAATTCTCCACAGGATGCTCCCAGCGTAAAAGACGAAGCACAGTCAGAGTCTTGTGATTGGCCACAGACAGTTCCAAGTTGTGCAAGTGTTAATTAAATCCTAGATTCAGAAACTCTTAGCCACGAAGTAGTCCCCAATTCACTAATATCATAGTCTCCTCCTTGAGCAGTTACTACCTTATTATTTAGTTCCAGATTTGAGTACCCATGTCTCACGTCATTATTTTCTAGAAATGTAAGAGCATTATCAGCAGCCTGTGCCTCATTGAAAGACCATGCGCCATTCTTTAGTCCTTCCTCAAAGTCCACTGAAGACATCCCAATTTCTGGTTGATAGGAGCTCGTACCTGTTGACGGCATCAAAGCATACCCCGGTCTTTTCATAATACTCAAACTGTCCTGAACATCTAACTCTTCAAGACCTCTTTGCGTTACCTCAGGAAGTTCATACCTATTATCATTGGTTTCCTCAAGTACTCTGAACATGAGATCTCTCTCCCGAGATGTCGAAGTCGTATCTCCTCCTAGAACTACAACGTGCCTATCATCTCCAACAGCATGAAAACCATCTTCTCCAGCGTATACCTCAAAATCCCCTCTCTCATGCTGCATTGTATACCCTGAATCCTCTAACTGCTGTACAATATCCTCCTCAGAAACATTATTCGGTAACTGATCTACTTTGAATCTTGAAAGCCAAGGATCAGCAGCATGCTGAATATAAGTCTCAGGAATATCTGTATGATAAAAATCGAAGACTTCATATCTTTCATCAGCACCTATATCATCCGCCAAAGTAGTATCGTGAATTTCAGAAACCTTTGATGGACTATAGGCTACAGCCTGCAGATATTCTCCCTGGTCATCAGGGAATATCATCCATTCTGTGGCCATATCGACAGGATTGGCATGTTCGGATTCGGGTAGACTGTAGTCAGGTTCGGGCTCGGCAGTCTCTTCTGGAGTAGTATCCACATCAGAGTTGTTTTCCTCATCAGGCTCATCTGAACCGTCAGAGCCATTTCCTCCAGCACATCCTGCAAGGCCTGTTGCTAGAGCTGCTGCACCTGTTTGAAGCAAGTATCTGCGTGGGACTTGGCTGCTATCTGAAGTCATTTACCCGGTATTTGTTGAGCAGTGGCACAAAAAAGAGTTGGAGTGGGTTTTGGCAGAGTTTTTCTGACACCGGGTTTGACTGTCTGAAGCAGATACAAACATGATAGTGCTGCACGCTTCTTTCCCGATCCAAGGGGAGAAACTGGACGAGGCGTTGGAGTTGGCGGACAACCTCGTCGACGAGTCGAACCAAGAACCGGGCATGATCGACTATCGGGCAACACAGGATATCCAGGACGAAACCGTGATTCGCTTCTTCGAGCAGTACGAGGACGGTGAGGCCTTCGAATCACACACTCAGACAGATCACTTCCAGGAGTTCGAGGAAGAATTGGGAGATCTCTTGGCTGGTGAACCTGAGATCCTCCGGTTCGATGTAGCTGAGGCCTCGGAACTGGAACTGTAGAACAGTCTATTGCGAACTATTTTACCGACTTAATTGGTAACTATGTTGCATGGGAGACGATTCGGGCTCAGAGAATAGTTCTAGCAGTGATTCCAGCGGGAAGGACTCTGCAGAGCTTTCTGGCGAGAAAAATCCGCGAGCAAACGCTGCACAGAAGGACAGCAGTAGTTCTCAGGAGGTAAAGAAGAGCGGAAGTAAGGAGTCTTCTGGCGACTCAGCACCCAGTGCAGACGGAGAAAGCATTCCACGCAGTGTCCGTCAATCGAGCAGTTCTGACGGGTCAAATAGTTCTGACAGCGATTCCGGTTCTGACAGCTCTGAGTAGGCTACGGTATTCATGGCTTTGCTTCCCAGCGACATCATCTTCTACGTCGTTCTGATTGCTCCGGGGTTCGTGGCCGTGATGACTGCCGTGAGTCTGGCAGCTATTGAAGACGAGATCTCTCAGCCGGTTCTACTGATTTGGAGCCTGGTATCCAGCGTCATCATTGACTCTCTGTTTCTCGAAGCCTATCAGGTTCTTGAAGGCCCGATTGAGTCATTTGATGTACTTCGCACCCTCTTCTTCACACCTTCTTTCCGGGCTGACCTGATCTTGTTGATCCTGTTTTTCTCGGTCGTCGTGGGCATCGTGTACGCTGTGGGGATTTTGGCAGATCTTCCGGGGCGGCTTCGACGCGGGATCCAGTCAACGGCGCATATCAAGTACAATCCTCGTCAGCCTTGGGAGAACTTCATGAAGGGCGCACGGTCAATCCGCATCAAGACAAGCGATGACGAGCTGTATACGGGGGATGTTGTCGAATGGAGTCGTGCTGGTAAGCCGAAGGAAGTGAGGGTTGACCACCCCTACAGATACAGCTTGGAGGAAGAAGACTACGAATGCGTTGGTGGAGATTCTATGCTGTTCTTGGAGGAAGATATCGACCGGGTGATGCTGCGGGAGGAAGACGACCGGCCTTCTATGATTCAACGTATCAGTTCGACGCTGGGCCTTTCTCCTGACGAAGGAAGTGGGGGTCTCGGTCTTTCCACATTGAGGGATGGATATGAGCAGTACAGGGAGGCGGATTCGACGATTACCTACCTGTTGATGAGCTTGGTGGCGGCAGTCTTTCTAATTGAGATCTTGGTTACTGGTTTCCGAGGTCTTGGGAGTATCCAGGTCTTCGCTACCGGTGTCTTCGGTGTCTACCCGTGGATCGCATGGCCTCTTTCCCCGGTCCTCCACAAAGGTATCTTGCACTTTGCTGCGAGCCTTGTCGGCCTCCTGGTCGTAGGTGTTCCTATCGAGACGCACTGGAATTGGAAACGCTACACAGTCTTTCTCGTACTAACAGGGTACGCAACGATATTGGCTGGTGCAGCAGTCCTTGGATGGTTTTCTGACCAGCAGGTGGCTTTCTACGGGACGAGCGGGATTATCTACGCTCTGGCCGGGTATTCTCTTACGCATCTTCCTCGCAAACATGATGAATTGAGTTTGGTGGAGAAGTTCGCTGTTTTCATCGGTGTCGTCGCCCTGCTTTCAGTGCTTATCGATCCATTCACCGGGCCGTTCTTTGAACCTCGGTGGATCAACGGAGGACATACCTCTGGCTTCCTGATTGGCGCTGTAATTGGTTGGTTTAGCGGGAACTGCTCTTAGAGGAATCGGAGGAGCTTTCGTATCGTGAGGAATCCTGTTGCGGCGATTAGGAACAGGGCGAACCCGTGGATAGCATTCCTATTCTGCTGGTAGTAGATCTGCAACCATTCCGGGAGGCTGCGTTCGATGGGGACGGGTTTGATGATGGTGAGTGGTCCGTCTCCGTCGATGATTCCGGTCCCGGTGCTTGGCTGGGTCTGGTTTTGTGTTTGGTTGCCGGTGATGTCTTGGTAGCAGGGGCTTCCGGCCCAGCAGATCTCTTCGACGTCGACTGTGGTAGAAATTGTTTCGGTGATAAAGGCTGCTGTGTTGAGGCCGGTGGATACTCCGATGTCGGTGGATATCTGTGTGGAGGCGTTGGCCTGTGAACCAGTGTTTGCTTCTATGTTGATCGGGGTGAGTATTTCTGCGAATTTCTCTGCGTAACTGGAAACGGTTTCTGTAACCTGTATTGTGGCAGACTGCTGGTTTGAGGTGTTTGCCTGTGTCTGCACGGTCTCAGCCAGTGTGTAGTTGGTGGATAGGCGGGTGTGTTCTGTGACCGTGGCTATGGTGTCGTCGACGACGTTGACTGCGGAGTCTACGGCGTGATCTACAAAGGTCTGTGAACGGGCCTCTGTGCCAACACCGACTGTAGAGTTGAGGAACTCGCTGGCTGAGACACCGAGGACCTCCATATCTGTGGTGATGTCGAAGGCAGTGGAAGCAGTGTCTGATACCTTGGCTTGGCTCTGTGTGGAGGAGGTGACGGCGACGGTGTCGTTTTGCTTGTCTTCGGTGTACCCTTGCGAGTCCAAGGTAAGGGAGATCGTGAAGGGCGTGGATAGTTCCTCGATCACAGAGACAGTATCTGAGACAGTACTGGTTATGTCAAACTGGGTTTCCAGGTAGTCTGTGACGGTTGCTGTGGACGAAAGTGCTTCAGATAGGGATACTGCTGCACTGCTGTTCCCGAAGAAATCTCCGTAGCTACTGGTTTCGTCAGAAAGAGCGACTGAGTCGGACAGACTCTCAGTCAACATACCCATAACTTTTACCGTCTGAGTGTCCGTGACATTCCAGTTCCCAGCTGTATCTTTCGCCCAGATCCTGTAAGCTAAAGTACCGTTGAAAGACTCATTCTTCCAAATATAGGTGGAGATCTCCTTTTCACCGCTATTCCAAGACTTAGTGCCGCCAGTCCAGTTCTTCCATTCCCCAGTTTCGTTAGTCGCTAATACTGCTTTATTGAGTCCTGATTCGTTGTCTCTCCATTCTGCACTGATGTTCAAGGATTCTGTGTGGAAGATCTCACCGCCGGAGGCGTTCGTCTTCAAATTGAACCAGTTCGGTGGATCTTGGTCAGTGACGTTGAACTTTGTAGAGTTCGTATCAGAGGCCTCTGCTGTGTCCTCGGCGTAGACCGTGGCATTCCAAGTGCCGAGAGAAGAAGCCTCCCCGGGGATTTTGAAGCTGTAGTAGTACTCAGAGGCTTCTGCTGTGCTATTCGTCATCGAAGCATTATCCACCTCGACACTGCCATCAGGACTCAACAAGGAGGTGTTCACCGACCCCAAGTTGCTATCCGGGTCGGAAGCGTTCACAGAGACATTGACCTCGGCCCCTGCCGGAACTGGAGAAGAAGGCCTCACCACTGGCTTATCTACTTGAGGCGGCTGATTCAGTATCACAACCTCCTGAGTCGTCGACGAAATGTTGTATGCACCTTGAGAATCCTCTGCTTTGATCTCCAGTGTGTAGTTGGCCTCCTGCTCCGGAGTGTAGAAATTGTTGAGGCCGTAGTAATCTCCTGAGAGACTGTTTGCCTGCGTCCAGCCCTTCACCACATTTCCTTCCCGCAGCATCCGAGCTCTAACACTCGCCAAATTCCCATCCGGGTCAGAGACCGAAGCATTCCAATCAAACGACTCTCCCACAGTCCAGTTTACAGGATCGGAATTAATTTCCCCGAAAGTAGGAGGGTTATTTTCTACTTCAGCTACGGCTTCAAAACCATCATGCCACATTTCATACCCTCCTGTACGCCATTCATAGAAGTTGTAATTCTCTACGTTAACCTGTTCGATATCAACCCCCTGTTTTAAAGGCCGATTATTGAATGTCTCTACGCTCCCTGATCCCATATTCTCCCAAGTTATGTCTACGTCGTTATTTGTCCAATCGAAATCGTATTCAACTCTGTACCAAGTGTCATAAGATCCATATGCCACTTGTTCAATGCCGTTGTTATCATCTATCTGTAACTGAGGGTTAGCGGTTGCAACACCTATCTCAAAATCACCATCGGAGTTAACAAGTCTAACTCCTCCACCGGCACTACTGGATGTTTCTTGGTAATAGTAAGAAAATGTATCTAATTGCTTTCCCCCATTCGAGATAATATCATAGGCCTGAGTACTACTGCCAAGACCATTATTTGAATAAACAGAGTAGGTACTTTGAAAGGATCTATCGCTTACTACACTTAGCTCATTAACCGTCCAGCCATCTAGGCTGCCGTCCTCGAATCCTTCACTGTATATTACTTCTGTAGTTGAACCTCCGCCGCTGCTTTCGTATGTTGTGGTGCCTCCGATGGAGCCGATGACGTACATCTTCAAACCAGCAACGCTGCCTTCTCTCTCTGTCACTATTTCTGAGGTCAGTTCAGGGGTTGAGTCTGATGGCAGGGTGACGTTGTAGGCCTTGAATCTGTACCCGGAGATCTCATCTTTGGGGATCAGAAGATCTTCACTCAGGTTGCTCTCGAGGACCTGCTGCTCAGCCTCACTGTACCATTTGGAGGCCTCAGAAACCGGTATAGCGTCCAGATCTCCGGATGTGAACTGGTCGAAGCTGTAGTTATCCGGGTAAGCAGTTAAGACTGTTACTTCGTGACTGTCTTCGTACTGGTTATCCGGGCTGCAAGAAAGACTCTGAACTTCTTCATTGACCTGTGTACCACAGTACTTGAACGGCAGTACATCAGTCTCCTCCCCACTGTACACATCCTCTGTCTCCCAGATAACTTGTTGAGTAGTATTCGTAGTCCCGTTAACACTCTGGGTAACGTTCTCTACCAACCTGTATTCGATGATCAGATGCTCATAGTGGCTTCTGATATCGATATCCCAGGTAACACCGTTGTCTTCCAGAGAAGTGGAGAGAACACTGCTCGAACCGTTCTCAGGGTTCAAGTCAACACGCTCCCCACGCAGCTGCCCGCTGTTCCCTTTCTCGCTGCCATACATCCAGCCCTGTAACTCCTCGACAGGTACATCGCCGCTGTACTGGTAGGCCAAGTTCAAACTTTCACCTGACTGCCCCGGCGGCTGGAAAACAAGGATACCGTCCTGTCTGCTTCGAGGCTGTCCAGGTGTCCTGACCTCGGTGAGAGAAGACCGTAGCTCATCAGGAACCAGCACCGTGCCATAAGACAAGGACTGGTCCATGTACTCAGTTGTAAACCTGATACCCTGATCTCTGAAAGACGTATCCACGTCTCCCATTTCAAGGCCTTCAACCTCCAGGCTTTGAGAAGCAGCTGAAGGCACGAGAAAGCCGAGGAAGAGTAGTGCTGCAGCTGCAGAAAAAAGTCTCTCACCGATTAGCCTCATACCACATAATTGTCAAAAAGTAATTAAAAAGCCTTCAGCATCAGTCAAAGGTGACTGATTCCAAGTTCCGGAGATACCGCGTTTTATTCGGCTCTTCAAACTCCTTCTTTTCGTGAGACAGATAGTAATCGAATAGCCTGTCGATATCCTCTGTGCTCACGTCAGTTACTCTATCCAGATCCTCGAGTTCCTCGGGCTCGTGGGCATGATTTGAGGAGTGAGAGATCATTCGGTGAAGATGTTTTCGGAACGAGTTCTGCTTGTTCTTCACGTCCTGATGGTTCTGATCCATCAGCTCGTGTAAGTACAGTAGAGATCTCATCGGGAAATGGCATACCGTCCCAAACTCTGAGTCGAATCTGAACCCTCTCTCCTCTAATCTCTGTTTCAGCGTCGGTAGATTCGAGAGCTTCACCTGTGGTGAGAAGATTACGAACCCAGCTAACCCGCCATATTCATCGGCATCAGATTCACTCTGGAAAGTATCCAAGTGATTCTTTATTTTGTGGTGCTCCCCGGATAGCTTTGTCTGGCCTTTCTCCCAGTTCTCAACGAATTTTGCATCCCACACATAGATATTCTCACCATCCTTCCAGCTCAAGGTCAAGGCACCGTCCGGAACTTCTACACCGCTCACATCCTCTTCGTACAAGACAGAGGTAAACAGTATGTCCTTCAACACTGCCTGTACGATCCGTTCATAGTCATCATCAGTCAGGTCCTCTTTCTTACGTTCATAGAGATCAACCCCGACATCCGCTTTCTGCTCAATAGACCTCTGAGGGAACTTCTCAAGAGCGTTTTCAAGGACTGGCTTGACCACGTCTGATTTGCTCTCTGAACCCACCAACTCCCCGAAGGTGATATACGGAATGTTATATTTCTCTAATCGCTTCTTGTGACGGATTGAGTTGCCTGTAAGGAAGATAACCACAGGCTCATTATAGACAAACATGCAGTCAATGACATTCACAGAGACATCCTCGAAAATCAGAGGCATCAGAACATGCTCATCCTCGTATTCCATCTTCAGAACAAGGTCAAGATCTGTGTTTATGTAGTGACGAGACTTTGTCCTCCCTCTCGGAACTTCATTCAATATCTTCACCGACTTACGGACGTAGTCCCGGATATTGCCTTCATCAAATCTTATTCGGTGTACCGGTTCTCCGGTTTTCTGTGACAGATCGATGTGTCTATCGCAGTCTGGGCAGTTCGTATCTCCGGTTCCTTCTTCCACCTCGAAGCTGGCGTTACAGTCCTTATTGTGGACAAATTGATAATCCGCGTCGTCTGGATCAACGCACTGGTACCTGACAGACTCTTCTAAAGATACTTCTCCATCGGTCAATTCGTCGTCTATTAGATCTCTTATCTCCCGTAGCTCTATACGATTCAGTTCCTTCCCAGAGAGCAGCAGGCTATCTAAATTCGTCATCTCTTCTCATAGATAACGGGGATCTCCAGGAGTTCTTCCGCTTGCTCTTCAAAATCACGTCTTTCAGAGTCGCTCAATCCTTGGGCACCATACTTGACGATCCAACCGTCATTGTCGGATCCGCTCCCAGCTGGCTCAGGATACAAGTTGTAGGTCTTACCATCATACCGGACATCAAATCTCTCGATGTTCCCTATCGAGTCTGTGAGGTCGTATCCTTCTTCACGAAGCTGTTCAATAGCCATCGAAATATCTGACTCACCCCGGATCTCAACAGACGGACTTCCATGCAATGGCGAGCTCTTGTTCTTCAGCCCTCTCAGAGTCATCTCAGAAGGAGAATCTCCCTGAGTACTGTCGAGCTTTGAAACCGCATCATCTACATTACCACTGTCCGTAGATGGAGGGTCAATATCTATGTCAAAATCTTCATCTGACTTACCCAGTCCGCTCCGCGCTCTTGAAGCGACTTTCCCGGATTCAGCCATAACTTCCAGACTGCCATCTCTAGTCCGAAGAGTGACAAATTTCGCAGGTGCTTCTTCCTGATTCTCATCTACTTGTTGCTCGACATCATCACCGATCTCCCTTGATATCGCCACATAGTGCTCTCCCTTGTGCTCAAAGTCGTGCCAGATGTCAATATCCCTATCTTCGAATTTTTCCATATGGTCTGTAATTTCGTCTGCCTGATCCACTATTTTTTCTGCCTTGTCAGTGTTCCCGATAGTGGCCTGCGTACTTGGAGTCTGACCGTGGCAATGGTCTAAGACAATGATATCTTTCAATAGCTCGGGGTCTATGAAGTGGAGGAGAGCTGCTCTCGCAACTTGGTCAGGGCTTTCAGAAATATCGTCGTACAGATCTTCATAATCAGTGCCGTCAACTAGGCTTTCACACCGGTCAAAACACGATTTTATCGTGCTTGGACTGGTGATACAGTATTTGCTAAAGTAGACGACAGCATACAAGTCATATTTCAGTTTTTCATTCTCATCCAGAATCTTCTCTAAAGCATCTTCCTTCTTGCTGATCTTTTCATCTATATCCAGATATTCGTAATAGCAGAGTAGAGTCAGTTTCTTCACGCCAGGAGTTCTCTCAAAATCGTCCTCCAGCTCTGAATCGTAGATAGAGTCCCACTTGTCTTTGATTTTCCCGAATGGGACTATCAGTTCCTTCCAATCGTCCTCTGATATCGGAAGACTAGATTTAGATGCGGTTTGTTGACTCATTACTGCAGAAGATGTAGCCTCCCCTATTAAATTCAAGGTGGCAGTATACCCACCTTCTAATCCCTGATATCCGACTTAATGACACACAAGAACAACGTCTAGAATAGGAAGTAGGGAAACCAGCAGTTGATTATGTCTTCTGGAGAAAGATGTGTGAGGAATTTAGTTGTAGCAGACGCTCCACGACTGACGATATCTATACGAATCTTGTAATACTTTGCTCGGAGAGAGCGAGGCTTCTGCGACTTCGACTACGTTATCGTCGACCTGTGTGTCTCCGGTTTCGTCAGCTACGAACAGGCCGGTTCCTTTGATGCCGTCCACGTAACTGTCTGCGATCCATGTTGCTTCGATCTCGAGGCATCCTGTACCGGTTCTCTGTCTATCGTAACTGGCGTCTCCACGAGTCAGATTAGTAGAGCTGGCTTCGATTTCGCCTTTGAGGTATCCCCGGGTGGCGGACGCTGAGAAGCTTGAGGCGTTACTGAGGCCGATGTGGCTGATGGTCTGGTCTGAGGCTTGGCCAAGTGAACGGTCGGCAAGATAGTCACGGCCCTCTTCTGTCACTAGGTTTTCCTTGTGGAATCTGTGGATGAGGTCACCTTCCTCGTTATAGATTTCACCGGTAAGATTTCCGTGCCAGCTAAGTGTATCAGCCTGTCCAACAGATGGCTTCTCAGAAGTCGGTGTCTGTGGTTCTCCTGTTGCTATCTGTGGTACTGCTGCTATTGAGAGAACGAGGAAGACTGCCAGGTATTGTTTAGGTAGTTCGATTAGTGATTTCACCTGTAACTGGGGAGGGACTGCGTTTGCTCTGTAAATGAAACCGGCTTTACCATTTATAAAACATTGAGGTCAACGGAACAGGACATACAAGACACCCGCACCCCACGTAAACAGGAAAGCATAGTGCAACTGGGCCACATTCACGCCCCACTTGTACACCGGCAGCCAGATCATGCCGAAAAACTTCTTCTCAACCTCAGAACTAACGTTGGTACAGATCTCAATTGACTCAGAGATTCCTTCACCGCCCACATTGTTACGGGAATTGTCTGTTGAACAGGAATCTCCGAACTGAGGGCCTGAAGTCATCAAGAAGAGATACCCCGGAAGCAACGCCAGCAACAAGACCAGTTTCAAAAGTTTGCCCATCTACCCTGCTCCACACCTCTCTACCATCGAATTTCTCACAGCTACTTTTAAAACCACAATAGGCTTTCACCGGAAGCCGAGGCAGCAAAGGATGGAGGACCAGCAACGTCAGCGATCAAAGCGAGGAGAACCCTAGCAGTCAGAAAGTGGTGCCCTGATCAGCGTGGTACGTCCCAACGATCTGCGTCGACGCCAAGACCTCGGCATTCATCGCAATAGCGGAACCGACACGGGTCTTCCGAGTCTCTGCCGGGACACCCAATTCAGAGTCAATAGCGACCAGCTTGAAACGGTAGCCATGACTTCCTTCTGGCGGGGACGGCCCGCCATATCCGTATTCGAGGAAGTCGTTGTGGCCTTCAGTCGCGTCTCCACTCCAGTTACGGGGGATGGTTCCGATTTCGGGGTCGATGTCCCATGCGTACCAATGGTCCCAGGTGTGGCCGGCGACCGGCTGTGCATCCGGATCATCCACAACCAGTACAAGGGACTCTGCACCGTCTGGGACTCCGGAGATCTCGAGTTCCGGGTTCTCGTCTTCGTTTGCTTTCCCAGTCCAGTCCGGCATCTGCTCGCCGTCCTCGAAGTCGGGGCTGGAAAGCTGTAGTTCGCCTTGCTGTTCTACGTCGCCGTTGAGGATTGTCGAAGGCATGGAATCAGTCGAGCTGTCGTCGTCGTTCTCTTCAGTGTCTGTGCTGTCTTCTTGATCGGTGTCGTCGCCGTCGTTGTCGTTGTTGTTTTCTGGAGTGTCCTCGTTGCTACTGCCGCTGCAACCAGCTAACGCAACCGAAGCGGTTGCTGCAGTAGCTCCAAGGACTCTGCGTCTATCCCACTTCTCAGTCATGTATCCGTTGTCACCTCTTGACACCAGATGCTACAGTTTATGTGTCTACCTAAATTTTGCATCCGCATTAAACAGTTGGCTAACGCATCCAACTTATTAGTTATTGAATCTGTCTAGCTTCTCCCTCATTACCGGTCTCCTTCTTCCAAGACGGTCTCACGGTTCATAGAATATGAGCCAAGTGCCCACTCACCGTCCTCAATATTCGGCGTACCGTCCTCACCGAACTCACGCCACACTTCATCTAGTATCGGTTCAAGATCTGCGATGACCTCCTCACTTCCTATCTGAAGTGTAGCGTACTCCGTCGTATACCGATCTGTCTCAAATGTCGCCGGAGTATAGCCGAATGCCCGTTGACGGCTATTCGGCACGTTAAGCTGGACACCCTCGGCGTCAAGGAAGGAAACCCATGCAAAGGCCGTACCAGAGAAACCCATCTCAGAAAGTTTCTCCATCGTACTCCTTGCTGCTAACACGATATGAGCGTCGAGACCTATACCGATGGATGACTGGATATGACCCTGAATCCACGTCTCCTCACGCTTCTGTATGAAAGCAGAGGCAGATGCAGATTCGTATAATCCGTCGTTCCTTAGTACGGCGTAGGAGCCCTTTTCATCGACTGTGCCGTTATTTCCGTAAGCAATCGTGTACTTACCCTTGGTCTCGCCGTACGTCGTAAGATCCTCAAATAGAACGGAGGGGTCGGGGATGCTTCCGGGACTGGTCTTGCTCTTCGACAGTATTCCGTTCGGGATGATATGGAGGACGACTGCAGGGCCTTCGATTAGTTCGCTGGCGTAGCCTTCTCGTGCCCGGATCTGGTCAAGCCGATTCTCACAGAGATCCTCGATCTCCTCGATGTGGTCGTGGTCTTTCTGCAGGTCGACGTCGAAAAAGTCCTCAGCCAATCCCTGACTGTTCTGCCGGAGCTCACCGAGGATATCTTTCCTGTGGTGGATATTCAGAGTCCAGCCGTACTCCTCCCGGATCTCGTCCTCCATATCCATTTCCTGAACACCGCCGACATCCTGGTTGGTGACAAAGACAAGGAGGTCGTAGTCCTCTCCCCGGTCCTCCTCAAGATCAGCTACTTTCTCTGCATCGCTGCGGAGCTTACGTCTCCACGTTTCTTGGACGCTGGCGTGGGCGATACCGTTTCGATCGCCAAGTCTTATTTGTGCGTCCCATCCCCCGTCTGGCCCGGATTCCCCGCTCTGGTGGACGTTGTCGTAATCCTGTTCTCGGAGAAAGGCCATGGCAAAGTCCTCGAAAGCGTGGCCTCGGATATTTTCTAAGGCAAACTCCAGCTCGTCCATACTACTCCTGATTTTGCTCTCCACGCCTCAAAATGGTTCGCAACCCGCCAGTTCTAGGAAGAGGCCGAGAAGTGTTGTCGCTACTTTTGTAAGACCACCTACCCGAAGTAGGGATAATAAATGCCAAATACCAAACTTGAGGCGAATCTCCGCGGGATTGGAGACGGCGCTAGACTCGAAGAATTAGCTGTTGACCTGTTAGGCCGAGAAGACTATGACGTAGATCCGACCGGTGTTCGGGGACAGGACAGTGGTCGAGATGCTCTTCTTGAACGATCTGGGAACCAAGGCGTTTTGCACTGCAGTATTCAATCTAACAGGATCGAAGACAAGATCCGTTCAGACGCAGAGACAGCAGCTGGCCTTGCCGAAGACTTCGACTTCTTTATTTTTGCCACCACTACTCAGATGGCGGGTGTTACTCGTGACCGGTTGGAAGATGACTTGGCCAGCGAGTACGGGTGGCGCGTCCATATCAAAGATTTCGCCCGGTTGAGGAAGGACCTGATGGATATCGAGAATCACGACCTCGCCCAGGAACATCTAAACGTCGACCCGAGTAACGCCCTTGACGACCCAGAAAAGGACATTGAAGAACTGCACCAGGATCAAATCAGCAGGCTTCAGGAACGCAGGCCACGCCACGGAGAGCTAGTTGAGGACCAGCCTATAGTCGCTGTCCACATCATCCCACTTGAGGCGGTTTCGGATCCGCGAGAAATGATCGCTCCCGAGCTACCTGAACCTCCAGAGTTCCGTTCAAGGTCAGCTGGTGCAGAGGGATTCGGAGATTTTGTAGTTACAGCCCCCTATACTGATCTGTCGGAAGGCCTGTTTTCAGAATACGTCTGTCTGGATGGAGATGGATGGGTAGAGGCAGTGACAACGAAACTGGTTATCGAACGTAAAGGCCGAGAAGGGATAGCGTGGTACATCGATAAAGAGATCGTGGAATTGGTTGACCGCGTCTGTGAGATGTACCAGGATTCAGGGTTCTTCCCTCCGTTCTATGTTTATATCACGTTGGTTGATGCAGGGGATTACACTATTGAAAAGCCTGAGGACATCTATGGACCGGACACTACCCGTCCGATCAACGACGACGTGTTTCAGTTGAAACGTGCAGAGATAGAGGATTTTGACTCTGATGTCGAGTCGGCCTTGCGTAAACCATTGTGTCAGCTGTGGAACCGGGTAGGATGGCGAATCGGTTCGATACATTATTCGCAGAAAGACGATGGCAGCTTAGAATGGGATCCTTACGAGCCCTGACACTGGGTTAGACAGGCTTTCTCTACATCCCCTTCATCGCTACTTGTAGCAGGTTCTGTACGGCACGGTAGATCACGACACCGAGGAAGAACACCAGTCCGTACTCTTTCAGGAATACATCCAAACTGAACTGTAGCCATGGCATCTCCCCAAGAATCCAGAATATACCGAGGAAACCTCCGAAAGCAGCGAACGTGACAACGGCCTCAAACAGGAGTCGGTAGGTGATAGGATTATCTAGATAGTCGGTCCAAGCCATATATCGTGTTTGTCAGATACTATTTTTAAAACACGAGGTCCGGAGGCCTCAGTGATTCTCTCTGCACGACTCTTTGAAATCCTCTGGTTCAACCACAGTGTACCTGTCAAGACCTTGCCTCCTCCGAAACCCACTGCTTCTGTACACCTGCTCGACAATCCAGGTATCCCTCTTCGGGCTGTAGTCGGTCACCACCACCGTCTTCTGATGGATGAACAGGAAGCGTTTATCTTCAGTGTCGTACAGCTGCAATCCTTTACCTCGATGAATCCATTTCTCTACGACTTCCTCAGGGAGACTGCATTCAGATTTTTCGCTACCTACAGCCACATCAAAAGCACCGTCTTCAAACTCTACATCTGTAATAGAGAACTCACCATGTACAACAAATTATGATATACAATTGATAAATGTACTCTGGTAGATATGCCTGTAGCATATTTAGGCAAAATCATAAATAGTATACGTCAGGCCTTGGACTGGTTCATAACGTATGGCTACGGTTGACAGACCTTCCAGTCATCGGGAAGAGTTGAGTTTGATGATTGAGTCTGCAGGGTCGCGTTTCGCTGGGATAGGTACCTTACTGTTCCTCGGTGCTCCGATCGCGGCGTACTTGTCGGGCGATGCCAGGATAATGTTTTACGTGCATGTCGCGTTGGGCGCGTTCTGGTTCGGCCTTGATTTCTTCTTCAAATTCGTTCTGGGTCCGAGCTTGGACGAGGTAGCGGACGAGGTCTCCGGTACCGTGAACCAATATTTGGTGCCGAAGATGGCGTTGGTGGCGGAGCCGTTGAGTGTCGGTGTGGTCGGCTCCGGGATTGGATTGGCGGAGATGATGGGATATTTCAATTCGCCAAGTATCTGGATTCACGGCGCATTGGGAGTCAGTGCGTTGATGCTGTTGATCGGTTTTGGACCTATCCACTTCACCACCGCTAAGATGAGTGTAGAGCTATCGATGCCAGAGCCTGACGGTGAACGGATCGAAGACCTGTTCGGGACCACGATGAAGTGGGGCCTGGTTCAGACTGTGTTGATGCTGTTGATTATCGCTATGATGACCGGGATCCGCTGGCAGATCTGAAACAGTTACTTGAGTCTGTAGCTGGCGATATCTTCGCAGCCGCAGTCTGGGCATTCCTCTGCTTTTTCTTCCAAAGTGCATCCGCAGCGCCGGCACTCGTAGATCTCGTAATCGTCAGATTTCAGGAAACGTTTGACCTCGTTGAGCAGGTATGGGCTCATGTTGGGTGTACCACCTCGCCGCAGCCCGGACACTCTGTCCAGGCCTCTTCTTCTCCTGATGTGGTTTCGTACCTGATTAGGACATGTCGTGGAAGTATCTCTTCACCGCATGATGGGCAGACACCGAGACGGGGTGATTCCTGAGCAGCCATACTTGGTGACCTCCTGAAATGTGAGGGTGAACAGGGGTTCGAGGGTTGGAGCGTGTGACATTGAGGGCCTCCGATAACGCCCTCTAACAAGGCCTGATGACTGGAACCCACAAATAGGTCAGCCAACCACAGTGAAAGTAGAGGCGGGGAAGGTGCCGACAACAGAGAAACCAATAATTGCACAGGGTCGTTAGCTACTATGTCAATGCCGGGCCAAGAACCGCGTCAGAAATACATGATCAAAGCCGAGCTTGCAGAAGAAGTTGCGGACATGGTCGGCATCGATACCTACGACCCGGAAAGAGAAGCGCATGGGCCGGCTGACTTTCGACGAGAAGAAATCGAGCAAATATACAAGACAGTAACCGGAGAATCCGGAGAAGAGCTATCCCAACGTGAAATGAACAATGTGATGATGAGAGAACTGGGTACTGATCTTCACTCGAAGTATCCATTCGATCTCTCACGACAGGATCTCAAAGTTCTCCATAAAGCGATTTCTGAGGACTGAGGTATACAGAAAACCTATATCTGGCCTTGGAAGTTGCCTACGAAGTCCGAATAACTAGATATATCAATCTCATCGAAGTCAACCGTATCGAACTCTGACTTTGGGATCATTAGAGTTTGAGTTCTTCCACCAGTCATGCCTGGACCGCCACCTTGGATCTGCCAAGCTGAAGAGCGGACCACGTCTGACAGCCGTATTGACTGCCAGTCCACGAACTCTCGGTCAAATACGTGAAGCTCCTCTGCCTCCTCTACTTCCCGGACGATGTAGATCGGATCTAGACCCTTGGTAAGTGCCACTCGCAACATCACGATCAACCGGCTTACGTCCAGTCCAAACAGTTCTGTTGAGTCCTGATATGCTGTCTTCTCCTTGATCTCGTAGGGTGTGATTTCAGAATCGTTGACCAAGAGGCCATCAACGTCGAAATAGGTGCCTGTGAAGCTATATGTGTCCTTCAGATGGTGTGAGAAAAAGTGCTCCTTATAGAACATCTCTTTCAGAACCTCATCGGAGAAATCAGAAACCGCATCGGTGAACTCATCAAGGTATTCGCCGTCATCTTCAGGGCTTCTTCCCCTTGTTCTCCAGGCCCCGGTTTCGTCCTCGATATCCACCTCTTCAAGTTCAGAACTGCCAAAGTCGTAAGAACGCCATTCCCACTCCAGCTGGTGCTCAAGCGGTGTATCTCCAGACCCACCTCTGAAACTGTTTAGCCCTGATTGATCGCTTTCCTCTACAGAAGGGAAAATAACCGTTGTGCCAGCGCTTTCCATTAATCGTGCTGTCTCTATCTGTCCCTGAGACAGAGTTTCTTCTTCTGCTGCGTCCAAAATGAAAGTGTAGATGTTTTCCCAAGGCTGAAACTCGTCGTTCTCGGGCTTGGGCTGAAACAGCATCACCTCTGACACCGACTCAATATCAGTTGCTTCGAAACGGTTTAGAAAACGAGCCTCAGCAATCATCCCTACTGCCTTTTGCTGCGCCCAATACCTATGGAGATATTCGAGGTACTCCGCCCTATCTGTCATAACTGACAGAAGAATTTCTCGGCCCGAAAGGACAGATTACATTATGCACACAAAATAGACACAGAAAACCAGCAACTGTATCTAAAATGTGTTCAAAATGTAACCGATTCTCATTGCATTTTGCTGAGTCGTTGCCAGATAGATGGCAGATTATTCCGGAGACCCCTCCGAGTTCAAGGTGTACTGGTTCGCCAGAGATCTTGTTGCCTCCAGCTACGGAAGCTATGCTACCAAAGAGACAGCAACGCTCAAGCAACTCTCCTCACAACTCGGAAGAGAACTTGAAGGAGAAGGACTCCTGAATGAGACAGATCTTGAGACACAGAAACAGCAGATAAGAGACACCATCACCGGCTCTGTCAACAAAACGTATGGTGGCGACATCTCGAAACGCTACCGCCAGACAGAGGACCTTGTCGAAAGGATCCTGCGGCGAATTGAAGAAGAAGATGACGTCCGTGAGTTCCGAATCGCCATTGATGCAGTGGTCCGGACCAGCGAAATTCTGGATACAGCACCTAGTTTCGACAAAACGGAGATCATAGAGATAGTCAATGAAACCCTTCAAACTGAGTCAGGATCTCTTGACCCGACCAAAGCCTACGATGCCTTGTTCAACGTAGACTTTGAGGGAGAAGCCTACCAGCTGGGAGCGCAACGAGAACCACTTATCGACTACATCCACGAAAAGATCAACGAGCTACGTGCTGATCCTCACATTGAGAAGAAAGAGGTAGCCCGAATCATCTCAGGAATAGCTCAAGAGTACGAACGCCGTGCAGGGCAGAGCCGGGCGTCAACTGCCGGAAACGTGCTTGAAACTGGTCTTCAGCACATCTTCAATCAGTTCCAGATTCCTGCCACTGGAGACCCTGCACACTTCGGTGATCTTGAGATCGACAACATGGTGGACGGTCCAGAAGGCAGCATTGGCTTCTCCTGCAAACGAACCCTCCGGGAACGTTTCCGCCAGAGTCTTTCCAGAGAGGCTGAGATCGGAGTAGATGAAGTTTGGTTCGTCTCCTTACTGATGGCTGATGTTTCCAAGGAGAAGCTTCAGGATATCAGTAATGACGGGAGCAGGATCTACGTACCCCGCGATTCCTTCGTCTGGAATCGATACAATGAGGATAGTGATCTGTCCTATACTCTACGTCCTGCCGACCAGTTCATTTCAGATGTAACCGAGTTCACGGGTGTTTCTGCGAACCTATGAACCAAGACGTGAAAAACCGGATTGAACGGTACACCTACTGGGATATCTTTGAGGAGGATGTCAACCGCAGAAGTGACCGTGAAATCCTCACAGATATAGAGGGCCTGATGACAAATGTGGTCGACGAGGTTACAGAACGAGCACGAGAGAACGGAAAAGACGTCTCACAGGTCCGATCCAACGTCGCTGGGAATTACTTCCAAGCACTGGTATCATACGCTACTGCCGATGTGGCGGCGGAAAACGGGTTAAGACTTCTTCACAGCAAAAAGCTGGAGTCGACAGAACTAGCGGACGCAGTTCCCATAATCGGTGGAGAAGACGAGACTATTCTATCACCAGACTCTGACATTGTCTACTACGATCCGGATGGCGGACCCATCTTCATAATCTCGTGTAAGACAAGCTTCCGGGAAAGAATGGCTCAGAGCGGCATGTGGAAACTAATGTTCGAGGTTGCGACCCACTCCTGTACCGATCCTGACTGCCCCACCCACAACTATTCTTTCTCAGGAGAGTTTGAACGGGATATCTACATGGGATTCGGCACGGTAGATTTCTACGACGACGTCGAATCCAAAGACATTGTAGAACTGTTCGACTTCGGGTATGCGCCTACGGTGGATGAAGGGACTTCTGGGGTAGCATATCCTATGGAAAGACTGCTCGATCACATCGAAAATCGGTGGAGCAGCTTTAGATAGTTTCGCCCCACTGTTTCGCCATCGCTTCTGCTACACCAGGGAAGAACCTACTTCTTTCTTTACTTCTTTCTTCGCTGGGAGGCATTCTGTGAACCCTTGCTTCTCTTTTGTCTTTATCCTCGATTACGTCTGTAGCCTCGAGTTTTGGAAGATTCTTCAACCATAGACATATCCCTTTTTTCTCAGGTTCTCCGAACTGCCACGGTTGTATCGTTTGTTTGTCTTCCTCAGGGTAGTCTTCGATTCCAGCTACTTTCTTTCCCCATTTGTGCATAACAGGATTCTCTACTGCGATGTGGGGTATTTTATCGCATTTCAGTAGCTTTCTGAAGAAAACTCCCCCTTCAACCATGTCTTGCCATCTCTCTTCTTTCTCATAGAGCCATCTGACTCCTGAATTGCTTAGGTATGTACAGGGAGGATGTGCCACCATCAAATCAAATTCTTCCCCTCGATCCTCTATCAGTTCTAAGACATCGCCCTTGATATGGTGTTCAGGATTCTTCTCTGTTTCTCGCAGGTCACAACTGACAGCATCAAAGCCCTCGTTTCTGAAAGCGTCTCTAACCACTCCAGAAAATTCGCAGGCAACAAGTACTCTACCGCGATTGCTCTCGGACGACATATCTAATTCTCTTCGACCTTCTGCGGTTCTTCTTCCTGAACAGACTGATTGAAGATCTCCGTCCGAATAGCCGTCCCGAGGGCCTGGGCAAGCAGGCAGGGGACAGCGTTACCCACCTGCTTGAAGGCATGAGTACGGGACACAGGGAACTCGAACGTATCTTTGAAGGACTGAAGCCGGGCAGCTTCCCGGACTGTGATTGAACGGGCCTCGTTCGGATGGATGAACATGTGGCCGTCCTTGTAGAGATGGGCGACGATTGTGGTGGACGGCTCTTTCGGGTTCTGCTTTTTGAGCTTGTCAGGGAAGATATCAGTCCGGTATGGCTGGTGCTCTTCCGGGATATCTCCGATGATATACGAAGTTCCCTCTCCCAGAAGCTTGTAGAGGGTCAGGTCCCGCATATTGTGACCACGGCATTCGTGGTTCAGTAGGTCCTGTTCTTCCCAATCCTGATCCTCGTCGAGATTGCGCACCCAGTACTGATACTCTGAAACAGGTCCTAATTCGTACTCTTCTGCCTTGGTAGGCGGCGTCTCACCTTTAGGGGAGACAGGAGGAAGTTCGAGGATCGCATCAGCCACAGTATTCCAAGGCCGTTTGTTCCGCTTGTTCTTACGGAAGGTAGGGAACTCCTCTTCTTCCCGATCATCGACGAAACCATCGAGGGTGTGCTGGTCCTCTTCAGATCTCTTGGATGGATCCCTCTTGTACTTGATTTTCTTCTCTTCCTCGTTCTTGGGAGGGCGGTGTGTCTCCCACTGTTCCATATCCGGGTTTTCAGCGCCGATCCGGTTGCCGATAAAGAATAATCGCTTCCGGTGCTGGGGTACACCGTAGTCTGCGGCGTCCAGAAGCTGGACCCTGACATTGTAGTTCAGGTCCAGATCCATATCCGCTACTTCCCTTTCGCCACGCATTTGTTCCTTGATGGTGTCGACAACAGGTTTGCCGTCCTCGTTTTCTGCCGAGAGCATCCCCTCGACGTTCTCCATCAGGAAGGCCTTGGGCTGGTAGTGGTCGACAAATCGAAGGAACTCCTCGTAAAGGAGGTGACGGTCGTCGCTCTGGTTGTCACGTCCTTCAATCGAATTGATCTTGCTGCGGCCGACGAGGGAGAAAGTTGGGCAGGGTGGTCCACCTGCAACGACGTCAAGTTCGCCTTCTTCCAAGCCCAGGTCCGGCGGTTCTTCCTCGCGGATGTCCCCCACCGTCATTTCGCATTCGTGATTTGCATCGTAGGTGGGCTTCGTATTTTCTTCGTGGTCAATGCCCCAGAGAACTTCGAACCCGGCGTCGTGTAGGCCTTGAGATAGGCCGCCGGCCCCGCAGAAGAGGTCGATAGCTGTGAGACGTTCCTCAGTCATCTGTTCGGACGATTGTAGCGGCGGTCGTTTAAAGTTCCTATTCGGGGCATGTGTCTATCTTGTGTGTATATTGTAACCAACTTAAATACTTCGCCTCGGTCAATCCTCTATACTGAATGGACGTCGAGGAATATTCGTGGGTGAAAGCCAGCGAGTACCGTGAGAACCTTCTGCTATCTCTTGAGGACAAGCCTCGAACGCCGAAAGAGCTCTCAGAGATGACCGATTACTATCTCAGCCACGTCAGCAATGTCCTCTCCGACTTGGATGACCATGGACTCGCAGAGTGCATAACCCCAGACCGGAAGAAGGGGCGTCTATGGCAGGCGACCGAGAAAGGGGAAGAGATAATTGAGGATCTGAAAAGGTGACTCAGAGATCAGTACTACCGTTTGGCAGGACCGAGGTCTCCTCTGAGGAACTTGAACAGCTGATCGATAAAGAAGAGGCCGCAATACAGGCAGAAAAAGGAGAAGTAGAAAATGCCGTCCAACAGGTCGAAGATTTCGTTGATTCTGTCCCAGATCTGTTGAAATGGCTTGAACAACAAGGGAGAAAATATCCTTGGAGAGCGACAAACGATCCGTGGAAGGTCTACTTGGCCGAGATCCTGCTTCAACGAACAAGAGGTGATGCCGTCGAAAAGATGTACTCCGACGTAGTCCAGCGATTTCCAAACCCGGAAGCACTTGATGAGGCCTCGGAAGAAGAGATCAAAGAGTTGGTTCACTCTCTGGGCTTCGTAAATCATAGACAGAAAACTCTGAAAGAGGTCGGCAGTATATTCACCGAGCAATTCAATGGAGAAGTGCCGGATTCTGTTGAGGAACTGAAGAAACCGTGGCGGGTTGGCGATTACTCAGCTCGGGCAACTCAGCTATTCGCAAGAGGGAGATCTATGGCCTTGGTTGACGCGAACTTTGCCAGAGTCATCGGCAGAGTTTTCGACTACGAGATGCCACAGCAACCTCACAAAAGCAAAGATGTCTATGCCCTTCTGGAGGCGCTCACACCGGATGAGCCAGATGTTGCACGCAGTTTCAATTTAGCCATCCTCGATCTCGGTGCTCTCGTATGTACACCAGATGACCCAGATTGTGAATCATGCCCTATTAGCTCAGCCTGCCACTATTACCAGTCAACAAGGATGGAGGGTAACTGAACATGGCATACTTCTGGCTGAACCAGAAAGGCACGGACGGAAGCAACTATCATGACGAGGTCGGAGAGGTCTACCATTACAGAGGAAATACGCCGGGAGCAAACCAGCTTTCCGAGGGAGACCACTTCGTCTACTACCGTCCCGGCGATTACGTGATATTCGGAACTGGAGAGATAGATCATATTGAAAGAGAAGAACGAGACCTTGACTCCGAGTCCGGTATTGCAGTGGAGTACTTCGCACACATCACTAACTACCAGTCTTTTGATCCGCCGATAAGACTCAAAGGAGTCAACGAAAGTGCGGTAAAGAATGAAATTTCCTTCCTCAAGGACAAGCCCGGCCTGACAGGAGTTCCTCAACATAGCATACACCAGATGTCCCAAGAAGACTTTGAGGCAATCATAGAAGCAGGAGAGAAGGAAGTCGGGCCAACAGGGGCAAGAGAATAGGCCTCTTGGTGAGAGGGTTAACCTATGGGACAATATGAAGTCGCCAAGTTGATCCTCGACTCTGATGCAGGCCTAGAAAAGTCACAGCTTGTCCGTCAGATCGACCTATCGAAGAGCGCCATCGAGGCGAGTATTAACGATCTCTTGGAAAAAGACTACATAACGAAAACTGAAGACGGACGGTTGATCTGGAATCCAGATATTCCCGAGGAGAAGATAGAGAGTATCCGTCCACGCTCGTTCAGTGAACTGGATTTCTGAAGCCGTTATTTCTGAACCGGCTCTTCTTTGAGTTCCTCGAGAACTGCCCATTCGAGTCCAGCAGCAAGAGATAACGCGGTATAGTCATACCAGAACTCGAAATTTTGCTCCTCGTCGAGGTACTGCATGACATGGTCGTTAGCCGCTCCGTTGTAGAACTCATCAGTGTAGGCCTCTTCCAGTTCCTGAAGCTCCTTGAGAATATCACCGGTGGTATGCTTCATCAGATAGGACTCATGGGTGAGGCTGTGAACCACATCCTCTACGGACTTCTCTTCCGTTTCTGCTTTCTTCTTTGCGAGCGCAGCGAACTCTTCCACCTTCTCTTCCATCGAGTCCGCTGTCATTACAGGCTCCCATTCCTCGTTGTACATCGCTGATAAACTGTAGAACGGGACTAGATAAAGTAGTTGTGCTGCCTTTAAAACAGGCTGTATACCATAGCATCAGTCAGAAACTGCTGAGAGTGCTCTGTCCAGTGTCCCATAGTTCGTAGGGCATCACGGGTTCGTCTTCTTGTTCGACTACTTCGTCCAGGTACTGCTGCTGTTTCCCGATCCCCGACGTTTGAGAGAACGGGTATTTCACGTCCGGCGGACTTTCGTCGAGGCCTTGGTCGTCAGCGCAGGGACGGCACACGGTCAGGTCCTCGATACCTGCCAGAGAGAATTGTACGTTGTCGCAGTAGTCGCACACCAAGTCTTCGAGGTCCCCGGTTTTCTTGACGGGATCTCGGTAGATTACCCTGACCTTCTCGTCGTATTTTTCCCGGTCGATCTCCCGGGCGATGAAGTCCTCCCGCTTTTCGTGCTCCTTGTCGAGGAGCTCGAAGAAGTACTGGTTGAACTGGAAGACGTCGGGGTGTTCCGAGGTCAAAGAGTAGGCCTGGTTCAAGAAGTCAGGGACTTTCTCCCCGACGTGCTGACTCCACTTCTCTTCCGCGTTGCTACGCCACTGCTCTTCTAACTCCGGTCTCGCCAATACTCATCTCTCACCTCATCAGAGTCTTGGTGATACAATCCTATTGCGAAGAGAAGATATCCGCCACCGATAACAGTCAGACCCACCGCTAAGTTGATCGTGACAGCTGTTATCGTTCCGAGAACGAAGTAGAACATCCAGATACCGAATAAAAACATGTTTGAAGGATTCTCATTCTCTGTACTCAGCTGGTACCACCCTCTGCACGATTCTTTTTCTGGCCGAGGCGGATCATCGAGATCTCGTTGATTTCTCCGCAGCTGCTGCACACCGCTTTGATCCAGTCAGTGTTAGGCCTCTCGACAGGGTTAACGTACAGAGTTTTCCCGCAGCCGTCGCAGTCCGGCGAGATCTCCTCCCGGTTCACTTCGATACCACCGCCTGGCCTTCAGAGCAGAAGGAAGCACCTCTGCTTGCAATGTTACGAGCAGCGTTAAGATCTCGATTCAACTCAACACCACACCCATCACACCTGTATTGTTTTGCTGCTCCAACATCGCTTTCCCCTCCACATTTTGAGCATGTCTTAGAGGTTCTTCGTGGGTCTACATATTCTACAGGTATGCCCTCTGCCTCAGCTTTGTACTCTATCTTATCCATCAGATCCCGATACGCCCAGCGGTGCAGCATTTCCCGCAGGGTCTGAGACGGCTTGCCTTCACGGAGGCCTGTCAGATTTTCAACTGCTATACTATAATTATAGTGCTTAGCGGTTTCGACAATGTCTTTGGAGACTTTGTGGTTGATGTTGTGCATGAAGCGTTCTTCTTTCCCGGAAACCTGCTTCAAGCCTTGGTATTTGTTGTTGCTTCCTGATTTCTGTTTTTGAAGAATCTTCCATCTCTGGTCAAGTTGCCTTCTTCGAGATAGAAGTTCGGAGCCGTAGAACTCGTTCACCTTCCCATTCGGGTCGGAGACTACGGCGATCTGCCGTATTCCAAGGTCTACTCCCAGAACTCCATTTGGTTCAATCTCGTCCTTGACAGGGTATTCAACGGAAACGTAGGCATACCACTTACCGTCCTTTTTCACTACTTGGAGACGGCCTTTATCCAGCTCACGGTACTTTCCGAAGTAGCTGGGCACAATCAACGGTATCCATACACGTTCTTTTCCGACTACTGGTATGCCGATGTTCTCACCATCGTATCGGACATCGACGGCTTTGAAGCTCATCGAAGAGGCCTCGTATTCAGGGAGAGAGCCGTTCCTGTTGCGCATTATTTCGATAGCCCGGTTCATCGCCTCCTGAATCACATTCGAGTACAGTTTCGGAAATTCGTCTTTGATGTCGTGGTACCCGTATTCGTGGGTGTTCCCTCTCTTCGGGTACTCATCCATTTCGTAGATCTTCTGAATCCATGCGTTGACACAATCCTTGAACCGCTGAATAGACTTCTCCAACTGCTTTTCCTTCCCTGTATTGGGTTCCCTAATCTTTAGTTTGAACTGCCGGGTCTGAGTCTCCATAACAAAAATAACTGTTAGTAATATTTATAAATTTTGCGTGAAGTTTCCTTCATAGATGGGGAAAGCAGTCATATAAGGCGAGGATTGAATACCCTCGTCGGCTGTTAGTACCGGCGTCCTGCTGGTGGGACGATCACAGGATTCCCGTTGGAAGCAGTCTCCCTGTATATCAAAGACTGTGGTAGGTGAAAGCCTAAACCTCAATTCTTTCGGGATGTTCCCGAATCCGTCCTTCAGGGCGGAGAGGACATCAGCTTCTCCTATGAGGATTTTTCGTATTCCTTTTCAAGCAATTGCCCGAGCAGTACCTTACTCGTCCATCCGGCACCGGGTTCCTGCACTTCTTCCTCTTGCATTTGTCCCGTTTCTCGAGGACATCGTCGGACCCACATTCAGGGCAGGAGACCTCGTCAAGTGATTTGTACGTTTCTCCGTCCACCTCGTACAGTCCATCCTCCCGGATCTTGAAATCGAAACTGTGGGCCTCGTCCCGACATGCGAACGTCAGGGTAGCGGGAAGGCACTTACTGCAGAGATCGATGAACACCCAGAGACACCCGCCCCCACAGGGAGACTGGTCGGTGCATCCACAGCTGCGGCACTCCATCAGGCAGAGTCACCTCCGAGCATCCTGGTCTTCAAGCGACGGAACGCTTCTGGATAAGTCAGGATCTCATCTCTCGTCGGAGAACGCTCGAACCACAGCGGCTTCAGGCCTCTACTGAAGTAGAGCAGCAGAACAGCCGGATAGGAAACGATGTTCAACGCACTGCCGACATACGGCAGGAAAAGCTGCGTGAAGTTTCCGATCGAGAAGGCTGTGAAGAGGAGCATCGCTATCTCCGCAACTACTGGAGTCCTATCATAGGCCACGTAGCAGAAGCCGAGAACTACAGGTATTGTGGCCATCGTAGCAGCAGGATGCCCCAGGGACGGTGCGAGATACTGTATCATCGGCCCTATCTCTACCTCCCAGCCATACTTCGAGGCCATGAGTAACGTGCCCGTGATGTCGGCTATCTTCCAGAACAGGATGTAGGCCAGGTACCGGGTTTTCGACTCAACGAACCACTTCATCACCGAGACGGGCCACCTTTTTGTTCTCTGAGTCTCTCGAAAACGTCCTTCTGAAGCTTTTCAACACTACGCAGAGTCGAGAAGTAGAAACCTCCCACAACAACGGCGAGAAAGAGAGCGACCCATAACGGAAGCTCAGGACTTCCTGTAATCACTCCGGAGGCAAAAGCCAGGACCAACGTAGGCCAGATCCTATTATCAATCCAGTGTCTGAAGCAGTATCCGCTGCCTGGAAGCTTTTCCAGGCCACATCTACCCATCATACAGTCTGAACGTTTGTCGGTATCTGTATTGCTCACTCGGAACAACCTCCTCCATCTGAGAACTCGGATAGCGTGGTATCTCTCAGCTCCTCGAAATCGACGTCCGGTGTTTCCGCCTGCTCCTGTTCTCCTGAGTTTTCGCTTTCCTCGACCTCGTCCTCTGGCTCCTCCACGACCGCGTTGTAGGGATTCGTCCACTGGTCGTCGTCCAGTTCGTAGACTGACCCTCCGAGAGCGCTGCCTTCCGTAGCCCACACCGTGTGGTAATCCTGAGTCAGGGAATCTCCGTGGACCACGTATCCATCCATGTTGAAGAAGCACAGGTTCAACGCGGCCATCTTCGCGCATGTTGAGTCTTTGTCGACTGCGTAGAACTCGGCCTCTCCAGCGGGCAACTGTTTTGCTGCGGAGATCAAGAGGCGTCCGCTTCCTGCCGCCGGATCCATCACACTGTACGGCTCATCCCTATCCTCATCTGGGTCTTCGTCGATCACCATCGAGGCCTTCATATCCGACAAGTTGTGCGGTGTGAAGTGCTGGCCGAAGTGATCGCTGCTGTTGCCCAGTTCCTCGTAGACGACACCGAGGACATCGTGATTAGCCTCAGCACTGGCTTTCATCAGTTCTCCTAAGGCCTCACTGTACAGCTGAGCCTCTTCCTCACCATACGTGTCCATCACGTCAAGATAGTTTTCGTCGTCTCTTTGCAAGGCATTCAGCGATAGATCAAGGAAATCGTCGAACACCTGGTGCCTGTTGTACCCGCCAACGAACTGGATCTGCTCCAATTTGTCGACAACAGGCTGTGCAGCATCCTTGTATCCTGGCCCAGATGCTATTCCGCATCACCCTCGGAAGAAGCTTCAGCTATCACTTCTTCAGAATGCTTCTTATAGGTCACTTCGTACAGTTCTGCAGAACCGTTCCGACACTCAATCCGGTAGACTATTTCCTCCTCCTTGTCGTTCCTGTCCATCATCGAGAGATCTGGGAAGTTATGTTGGATAGGACTGTGCCAGACGACAAAAGGGTCCGTTGCTAAGCTGATTGTGGCGAAAAATCCGGTCACGATCTCTTTTCCTGTTCCGTAGGGGATACCGAACCGTTCGATATTGTAGTTGAAGCCGAGACCTCCTGTTTCGTGGTCAATCCACTGATTTCTACAGTGTCTCTTTAGCTCCCGTACAGGGTTATCAGCATCCCAGATCCCGGTGAACAGGTTCTCGGGTTTCCAAGTCTTGAATCCCTTGAGAACCTTGTACTCTTTCGCCGGATAATCGCCGTAGTCTTTCTCCTCTTGGATTACAGCGTTGTCCTGAAGCGTTTCTGAGTCGATGGAGACTTTCTCTTTGACTTCCTCCCATTTCTCCATATCAAGGATTCTCGGAGCATTGTTCACTGGGTTGTCCTCGTCGTCAAGCCGTCTCATCTGCGAGTAACAGGCTGTGAAGCTAATCAGATATCCTCCTCTCTGCTGGTCCAGTCTTCCAGGTTTTCCGGGCCGTAGTCTGCGATCTCGTCCAGATAGTCCTGGAGGTCGTCGACGTCGTCGTAACCGGAGATCGTGAGAGACTCTACCTTTTCATCGTCCTCGTTGAATACGGCGTACTCAGTGTGCTCTGGGTGCGTCCAGTCCACTTTCTCTACGCTGAGGCCTCTATACTCCAGAGACTCGCCGTTGCCCATCATCAAGGCGTTCTCGTAGAGGTCTTCGATAGAATCGAGTTCCACTACCGATTCTCACCTTCCTCTGTATACTTCTCATCGAGGTTTGGCAGAGCTACATCGGTATTCGGCAGCTTCTCAAGCCGATCCTGCCGAGCATTAACCTTCTCACTGTATTCGAATAATTCCTCTTCTACGTGACGGAAGGCCTCAGTAACTCGGTCAGGGAAAGAAGGCATGTTTATTTCAAAATCCGTAGTGTAGCCTTTTCCATTAACAAATAGGCCTATTCCGTAGGCTCGGGCAGCTGCCACTATCTCCCTCTGCATCTCTCTGTGGCTGAATCCATAGGGATGGTTGAGTTGACCTGCCCTCTCGACATCGGAGATTTTCTTTACGAGTTGGAGGACGTTTTCTGCTTTCTTCAAGCGGTCATAGTACCTTTCTATGGTACGCCATTTGTAGCTGTCAGCAACACTCTCATAGTGATTGGAATGCTCCGAGTTCAGAACCTCTTCGTAGTGCCTTTTCAATTTCTGAACTTGTTTCAAGGCCATCTCGGCCTCTGTCTGATGCCTGCCGTGGGTCATACTTGTTTTGTAAGGAAAGTATAGGCCTGGCTTCCCAAGGAACTGAGTCACTGTCTTGTGAAGAATCTCTACATGGTCTGGATCAACGCTAGTACGCCAATGCAGAACCGCACTCGATGTATCAGTAAACACTACCGGTTCTCACCTGCGGCCTTGTTACCGAGATTTTGAAGTTTGTCGTAGAAATTCCGTGGTCCGTGTTCTGTCATTTGTATCGTCCTCTTTTCTCCTGTTTCTGCATTTCAAGATCCATTATGTCGTATTTCTCCTGGCCAAGATCTTCCTCCAGGACTTCTCCATCGACTTCTAAGTAGTACTCTGGGTGTCCCTTGGGATTGATATCGCTGTCCAGCGCTACCTCTGTCCCGTACTCCTCATGCTCCATCGACAAGGATTGGAAACGTCCGTTGGACCAAGGAGAGACCGGAGAATAGTATCTCTCCTCAAGAACCTCCCAACCCGACTTCTCCTTGATATCTTCCAGCGTCGTCACTCTGTATCACCCTCTCCGTCGAGCATTTCTGAAACGGGTTCTAGGTCGTAGTCTTCTCGGGCATTGTCCACAGTACTTAGATTGGTAGACGGTCCTGAACCAAGGAAGACCGCCTTCTTGGCCTCAAAAACGTCGTAATCATCTTCAATCCCGTACTCCTCGAGCACGTCTTCGATCAATTCCTCCTGCGTATCCTCGTCGAGGAAGTGTTGGAGGTAGATCGGCGGACCTTCTTCCGGCTGATCTGCTTCTTCGACCATATCTTCCAATGAGTCCAGTTCGACGCCGGGAACCGCCTCCCTGTAGAGGTCGGTCATAATATCTGTGTAAGCCTGTTCCCAGGCCTCTCCATACCTGTCCCCGAGACTCACTGCTCGCTGTCACCTCTGTCTTTGAGGTGTTCTCGGAGGCATTCTTTGCTGCAGAAGAGGCCGTGGAAGACATCTTGTTGAATGTGAGCGTTACCGTGGTCAATGACGACTTCTCCTTCCGTTACTTGGATGCCTTCAGTTCCCTTGATATCGTTCTCACAGGGATCTCTGTCGCATTCAAAACGGAGCGGCATTACAGAGAGTCACCTCCGACTGTGATTTCTTCGAAGCCGAGGCTTCTGACCTGATGATAACTGTCCGGAAGCTCGACGACATCACCCACACTCATGGAGCGGATGCCGTGGACGTAATCCGGCTCCCCAAACTCTTCCTCAGGGTCGTATCCGTGGTTCTGGACTGCGTGGGTTACGGCTTCGTCGCTGCCTTCGATGTAGCTGTCACAAGGCTCGCAGTACCGGGCCTCCAGGAACTCGTCCCACTCGGTGAATCCAGTGGCCTGGAATCCCTTGTAGATCTCCTCCAAGTCGTCCTCTGAGAAATCTCCCTGCAGTACCGCTACTTCGTCGTACAGTTCGTTAAACTCGCTTTGTGTGAAGGCCTGAGGCGGTTGCTCGTCTTCCTCAAGCTGATCAGTGACGTGGTACTTGTGGAAGAGCTCTGAAGCAGGACCATGCCCTTCGTCTTCCAGATGCCAACCGAGGTAGTGAACTGACGCATCCTCCATTACTGATTCTCACCCCCAGATTCAGAGTTCTCGACCTCTCGTGCTTTGTAGCAATACAGTAGTTTAATCGGGTCAGCAAGATTCTCGTCCTCAGAGATGTACTTCCAAAGCTGATGTCGCTCATGCAGTCCTTTAAACACCAGGTAGAGCAGATATAGAGCAAATGCTCCAATAAGGAGAAGTAGTGTGACGGCTTCATAAGTAGCTGTTTCTGCTGCCATTACTCATTCTCACCTTCTGTGTCTTCTATGGCCTGCCTGATATTGGAGAACCTATCTCTCATCAAGTACAAGGCTATTACAAGACCTAAGAAAGATACTCCGCCTATCACTGCCGCTGGTGTATAGAGGTTGAAAATCGCCAGCATAAACATACCTATCACTATGCCGACTAACTCTCCCAGGAGAAAAATGGAATCACGATAGTCTCTCAGTTCTTCCTTGTCGACAACTGCAATATCGCTCACTGCTGGTTTTCACCCTTCTGCTTCAAGGAAATCGACAAGTGCCTCTGCTTTTGCTCGGCCTTTCTCAGTAAGACTATAGACTTTTCTCCGGCCCTGCTTCTCTGACATGACAAGACCCTGTTCCTCAAACTCGTTTAGCTTCCCTGTTGCGTGACTGCTCGTTGTTCCTATTTCGCGAGCGAGTTTGAATCCGTAGGAAGGGTTTCCTGTTAGTTCTGTCAGGAGTTTTGTGCTTTTTTCGTTTAGGAATATTTGGTCGTCCTCACCGAGTTCTGGCGAGGTATGGCTTGGTTCTGTTGAATATCTTCCTTCGATACAATCCACCTTACACAATCATTCCCACACATCTTTTTTATAGGTTGGGACAGACCTGAACGACTTCTAAGAACCCGTGAACCGGAGTGGTCCATCACACAGCTGGAGAACATACTGGGCGTAGGCCTCCACTTGAGCATCTGTCCGAGGTAAAGACGGCTGTTCAGACGATACACAGAGACAACCGTTTCTTATCTGTGGCTGGCAACGAACCACTTCTGTAATATCGTCGCCGCCATCGACAAACAATTTCACAGCAACTTTACCCTGATTTTCTCGTTGATATGCCTCAAGAATATAGCTCTGAGTCTCTTTGAAGAATTGGCCTTTTGGCGTCGTGTACCCCGACGCCTGGTCTTCTTCCAAACTCTCCAACCTCGCCCTCATACCCCAATATGATTTAGGTTTCTACGTAAAGTCTAAGGACAACCTTCTCGACCGGGGTTCTATAGGTACTCGTCGGGGACTTCAGGATACCCAAGGAAATCCACTTCACCGCCGTACTTTTCCTCAAACATCTCAACAGCAGCAGGGTAAACCACGCCAAGAAACTCTTCATCACTCATCTCAGGGTAATCCATGGACAAGGTCATATTCGCCGTAGCATCCAGGTCAGGATCTCGCAGCCACTCGCTGTTCGTTGCATACACCAAGAGTTCCCAGTGCTCATCCCCCTCAGAAAGCGGCTCGTCTTCAGCGATATCTTCAAACTCTCTATACCATGGATCCAGCATTACACCCATCTGCTCGTCATCAACACCGAACAAGTCCTGGTAGTGCTCAATCCTGTCGAATGCGTAAGCCGCAGAGTCCCGTTCTATACTGATCGCTGATTCTCACCTTTACTGCGTGGAGTTTGTCGAGTTGATGTTATCGCCGGGTTGCTCAGGGCCGCTGATGACGGGAAGGTTCGCTGAGAGGAAAGACCCAATTCCATCTACTGCAGAACCGAAGGCCTCCCCGATTGTGCTGGTAACCGACCTGGCAACGTTAGAGGCGTTTACCGGGAGATCAGGCATTTCAGGCGGGCTAATCGTTACTGGCAGAGTCTCGTTGTTGAGACCGGGAATCTTGGACAGGGGGCCTTGGCCTGTTTTGTTGGAGATGTTTTCCGGTGCCTGTTCACTGGGGTTCTCAGGTATGGTGTCTTCAGGAGCTTGGTCTACTGGTTGGCCGGCTGCTGAAGTTATCGAGAACAAGAGTAGAAGGATGCTTGTCGCTACGGCGTAATGCTTCCCGCAAGTCATAGATACTGTAATACCAAACACTTCTTATAAAATAACGGGCAGAGAAAATGCTGAGGTCTTCAGTTGGCACAATCCAAGACACACTTCGCGGCTTCTTGCTCCGAATCATGTTCATCACCGCAGATCTCGCAGACGAACTTTTTCGAGACAAGGCCTAAGGCCACAGCTACTTCCTTTCCACTGCCTCCAATCCTCTCATCACTGCTTGTCATGGTTAGGAGAACAGGCCTGTGAACCAGTTCCAGAAACTGGTCAATGGGTTAGCTGGCTCAGGGTCAGTCACAGCGGTTTCGTCTTCTACTTTGACACGGACGGTTGAAGTCACGGTATTCTCTCCGTCAGAGACCTCCACGTCTAATTCCTTTACACCGGTCTCACCGTAGTTCAGGATGATGCTCTTCCCTTCTTTTCCGTTACTCCAGCTGTAGGTTAGATCTGTACTGTCCGGATCTGAAGCCTCGACACTGACTGTGAACGGCTCAGAAGCGTTGACTACGAGAGGAGCGTCTATCGACTCAATCTCCGGAGGCTGATTCGTCTCCTCCTCGTCCGATCCACCACTGCTTTCGTCGCTTCCGTCTTCTTCGTCACTGCCGTCGTCTCCACCTGAGTCACCATCTCCAGTATCAACGTCTCCAACCGTAAACTTGTATTGAGGCGTATCAGTCAATACACCACCGCTACCATCGCTTATGTAGCTTGTAGCAGCGTACCAACCTGTCTCCGACGGAACACTATAAGTTGTTGTCCACGTAAAACCAGATCCCTGTTGAAGCGTGAAATCCCAAGAATTGAACTCTTTAGCTGCCTCAACAAACTCTCCGTTCTCACAGCTTGAGTCCTGACAACGGTAGATCTCAACGATGTTCACAGTCCCATCCATATCGAACGACTCCTTGGCATCTACATCAGATCTAAACTCAATCTGCTCCCCCGGTTCTACACTTTCAGGCCCTGAAACACTGGATAGGTAAGGGATAGAGAAATCCAGAAACGAGAGAAAGCCCTGTTTTTCGCCTTGGCTCATGTTGATATCATTGTTTTGACTGGAAGCTTTGTCGGGGTAGGGGATGAAATCGTCAGTATTATTTAGAGAATTTGCGGAGATGAAAACTGCCGACACCAAGAACAGAAGTGCTGCACCGCCTGCTGCCGTTTTCCAGTTCAGTTTATCGAGCATCGAAAATCAAGGCCTCCTATCCACGAATTGAAATTTACTACTTATAAAACAAGTGCCAGCTATTCCCAGTATTCCAGTAAGGCCTCGTAGCTGTCGTCGAGAAGCTCTACTGCCTTGTCTTTGTGCCAAGGCGCTCGGTACGGTTCCTCGATCTGGAACTGAGGTCCGCCATCTTCGTACGTTACATGGATGCCGAACGGGAGGTCATCATCGCCGTCCTGCAGGTAATCGTCAGAAACGTAGTTTTCGTGGATCCTGTGCTGATCGCGGTCAAGCCAGTGACCCCAGACGATGTTGTCCTGCAGCTGCTCTTCCAGTGTCCTGCCGAAGTCGTCCTCCAGAGAATACTTTTCATCGATTTCTTGGATAGCAGTATCACCTTATTCGAGGACGGTGTCAACGCCGTACTCGCGGAACCGTACAGCGTCCATTACTTCCTCGTACTGTTCACCGCTGTCAACCGCCTCACGGATACCACTCTGGAACACGAAGTGAGGGAAATAATCCACAGTATCCTGCTCAGAGGGTGTATGAGGATCGACGTAGCGAGGAGGATGACGGCGTTCGAACTCCTTCAAGTTCTTCCAGTACTCATGGCTAACTTGCTTCCAGTCAACGCCGCCGTCAGGAAACAGATCTTCGTCATCAACGGCACTACCTCCAGGGATTAGAGAGCTATCCTCCATGCCGAGATCCTCTGCAGCATCCTGAACCAAATCCTCGTAAAAACCGAGCGTGTGCTTCGCAGGATCTTCCTTGTAGAATCCTGTCTCGTCGTTCCAAGGATTCCGCCAGTTCAGGACGTAAGGATGCATCTGCGCCCATTCCTCTGCCTCACTGTACCGTTCCCTCGCTTCTAGGACCTGTTCAAAACCGTCTTCCGAAATCAGTTACCACCCATTTCAAGCCTCGATTCCGTAGGTTTCCATCAGTTCACCCAGCTGTTCTTCCTCGCCTTCCCAGTACTCTTCGGCGTCATCGTAGTTCGTCAGTTCGTAGGCCCTGTCCTCTATCGTGGCACGGGCCATCTCCTCATAATCCGGAAGCTCCCCGTGGAAATCAACAAGGTCAGCAGCTTTCTCTTGGGCAGTGTTGATTACGTGCTGCGGAAGATCATCACGAGCGTTGTGGGTCAACTGGTTTGTGGCAACCTGGAGAGTTTCATAGACGGTCGGGTTGCTCGGATCCTCGACAACCTCGTCATAGGTCTGGGCGATGTCGGCGTGGTCGCCTTCGATATAGAACGGTAGATCCAGCTCGTGTTCAAGGAACTCGAAGGCCATCCACTCACTGTCAAGTTCGATCTCCTTCATTTGTGTGTACCTGTCCTCGACCATTTCGGCGTTTTCAGCAACAGATCGAGCAGCCTGATGGAACATCGTAGGATCCAATTCATCGTGATGGGTCTGCCGGACGCTCATCACGTCAACCGGCAGCGTCAACCCGTTACTGCATACTTCTCTTTCCTCGAAATACTGGGCCTCAGTAGCTTTCCTCCCGTCGTTCCCTGACGTAATTTTCAAACCGATATTGATCGGGTCATCTGATTCCCCAGGGTTGATTTCGAGACCTTCGAACGTTCCTTCGTTAGTATAACGGTGTAATGTCGGGCTGGTCTTGATCTCGCCTTGGAAGTTGAAATCATGTCCCTCTTTTAGGGCTTCTACAGCGTCAGCTGTGTACTCGGTGATGTCTCCGAAGTCGTGGAGAACGAACCTGTTATCGTTAGAGGAGACGATTCCCGTTAGTGTGTCTTCGTCGCCGTCGTTGAACCACAGCGATCTTTTGTACCCTGCCTGCTGCCACTCATCACCGTTTTCATCTTCGAGGAGTGCAAGGACCTTCCCATCCCTCGTTTCTGGGAACTGTTCTCCGATTTCGCGGAGTTCGTCGACGTCGTCGTACTGAAGTCTTTCTCCTACTACGATACTTGGATCACCACGGGAACGGATTGAGGAAACAGTATTTATAAAATAAGGCTATAGACCGTTGCCTCGTTACCGTACCGTTCCTCAGTATCTGACTCAACCACTCCCTTCTCCTCCAACTGGTCAAGGAGATCGTTGGTCTTGCTTGAACCAAACGGACCCTCGCGCCAACATTTCGAGGTAGAGGGCCTCTTATCCTCCCTTTCTGTATAGCTGCGGATGTGCTGAGCCAGTTGCTCTTCCTCCTCCGATAAATTATGGGATGTGTTGTCGTTAGTTGCACTGGAAACAGAGGGGT
Source organism: Natronomonas gomsonensis (assembly GCF_024300825.1). Classification (NCBI taxonomy): domain Archaea; kingdom Methanobacteriati; phylum Methanobacteriota; class Halobacteria; order Halobacteriales; family Natronomonadaceae; genus Natronomonas; species Natronomonas gomsonensis. The sequence goes on from NZ_CP101323.1 coordinate 395,348, forward strand.
CCTGTTCTCCTGTCCCACGATCAGCTCCCACAACATCCGAGCCAAAGCCCGGAAGTTGACCTGAATACATGTCATCAACCTCCTGAATTTCCTCATCACTCGGCGTACCCTCCCAGAACCGGGTCAAAACATCCCGGATCTCAACATCCATACGAGGAAGCTCACGGCTCTCCGGGAACACAGCCTCACCTGTATCCAAGGAGCGGATAACTTCCTCATCGTCGAGAAAACGGGAGGCGTACTCGAAATACTCGCCAGCCATGAACACGTTGTACGTGTTCTCCCGGACATGCTTCTGATTGTAGGCGTAGTCCTTCGGTGACTGGCTGATCAAGACAAGATGGACACCGAACTTCCTGCTCTCCCTGACGATATCTTGGATAGCGTTCGCAGCCTTGCCAGAGTTGAAGTTATGGGCCTCATCCAAGAAGACGAACAACGGCTTGTTGGTCGAATCAACATCAGCCAGTTTTCCGAAGAGATCGTTGATGAAGTCCTGCTTCTCAGAATCAGTGAGGCCTCTGAGAGAGACAGCGTTCCGCCCCGTAAACAACTTGGTGAGGTCGTCAGGAACGTCAAGAAGCTGGTCACTGCTTTTCCAGTACTGGTCGAATCCTATACTCCTACCATTGCCGTTTTCCTCGTTGGAAAGGTTCAGGCCTACGTTCTGCAGGTCGGAAGGATTGATAGACAGGACATGGTAGTCCAAGGAGGCTGTGTTCTCAATGAATGTGCGTTTGAGATGTGATTTTCCTGAACCGGTCTCCCCCACTATGTAGAAGTGCTCGTACTCTCCAGGGTCAAGTCCGACGACTACGTCTGTACCGGTGACAGTTCCGATCATCGGCCCATCTTGAGGAACGTCCTGAACCTCTCCGACACGCTCGGTCTCCAACCTTTTCAGGATAGAGTCTACAGCTTTCGCTGGGGTCGCGTTCGACCTTTCAACAACAGACTCCTCGAGTTCCAGGTCTTCTACCGCGTACTCCTCAAACTGCTTCACAGCCTGCTGACGTGCTTCTACCAGGTCGTCATCGACACCGGTGTTTTCGTACCTTTTTTCGAGGTCTTCGATAACAGCAGGGTTCAGCAGCATCCCGTATTCCCCTCGCATCAACACAGATGGCTCCTCTAACTCCTCGACCACAAACCGGAAGTTCTCACCACGGAGCGTCTGCAATACCTTTCGCCGATGATAGTTGAAAGCCTGCTCCAAATGATCCTCTATAACCGAGTTAACTGCATCACCAGATGCGACTTCAGCCTCTGTAGAAAACTGGAACAGGATAGCAGATAGAACACCGTTCTCCTCCCACTCTTGAAGTATATCTTTCCGTCTCTCCAAGTCCTGCGTGACGTGATCAAGCTCGTCGAGAACCCGTTGCCGTTCCTGTTTCTTCCCCTCTAACTTCCTCTTCACCTGTGTCTCCATCGACTCCAGAGAGATCTCGAGAGACTCCTGCAGATCATCGATTTCCTTGTTGAGGCGTTCAACCTTGGTCAACAACTCTTTCGCCTGACCGGCAACCTCCCGTGCCTCATCCTTAACTCGAAGTGTTTCACCGGAAACACGGTCTACATAGTCCACTGAGAGACGGAAATTGGAGAACGTGGACTCCAAGTACTCGTTCAGCTTGTTGATGTTCCTGCTCCAGGATTCCCGGCCTTCCGGATCCTGCTTCAATAACCGGTAGGCCTTCGTCGCACGGACCAAGTACGTATCTTCACCGAGAACAGTTGCTTCGACTAAGCTGGACGAGTCGGTGTCCCAGAGAAAGACTGTGGGCGGCGAGATTTCGGTCTTACCTATTCGTTCCAGCTCCATCCTTACTTAACGGGGAATAACCCGATCTCCTTAATCTTCATCCAACGATCTTTCCTCGGTATCTGTATTTCAGGGTCGTGACCGAGTCCTCAGTGTCATTTACGGTGTAGAATGAGACACGATCCTCTGTGGCTATTCCGTGGATCCTCTGGAACATCGAGGTAGCTTTGAACCAGTTCTCATCGGCAACACTCATTTCTGTAGTGCCGCCAGAAGTGCTGCTTGGATGAGTGTGAACTGCCCCGATGAAACTGTAGTTATGGGCCGCCAGTTCCGGTAGTCTTCCGGTGATCTCCGGTATACAGGTAAAATCGATTCTACTGCCCGAGTTCGTCCAAGGAATAGGGTACTTGGTGTGAACTACTTCCTTCACGACAGCTGTATCGTCTTCTATCTCTCCGAACAGGCAGTACCCCTGCTCCAAATCCGTTTCATAGTGTACTGGTATTTGCCGAAGCTCCTCCCCTTGAACAGCTACAGATTCAGGAGTTCCAAAAGGGTGGAAAAGGAGTAGGTAAAGAGCTATCAAGTCCTGTATCAGTCCAGGTCACCTCCATCATAAGCCGGTTCAAGTACCTCACCTTCCTCTTTCAATGTGGTCGGGAAAATCATCTTGTCCGGGTTCTGCTCTAAGGCCTCATCAATCGCTTCTTCGTGTTCGTTGATGTAGTCCGGTACACCGACAGAGACGTACTTGATGTCCGGATCTTCCAGATCTGTTCCGTCGTAAGCCTCAGCGATGTAGTATCCATCAACTTCTCTACCGTCGACAATTATCCTTGATTCTCACCTCTCTGTAGGTCGTTGTTCCATACGTCGTAGACCGATCCGCAGCCTCCGCACTGAATCGTGACGCACTGCTTCTGAACAGGATACAGATACACCGCTTCTTCAACCGGTTCACCGCACTCATTACATTCCCTCAACCGGTCTACGTCGACGAGCGTTTCCTCCTGTATCTCAGAAAGATCCTGCTCCATCTCCCTGAATGCCTCAGCAAAACTCACTCCAGATCGTCACCTCGCCAGGGAATCCAATATGGCTCGTTGTTGTCGAATTTCTCCACTCGTTCGAGCTCGACGTCTTCCAGGTACTCGTCAACAGCTTCCTCCGCACGATCCACGGTGACTGCTCCGGTACCGGTGCTGTTGAACCGGACATCCATCACGGGACCGTAGCCGCGTTTGTTAACTACTCCTGCACGGCTGCTCCAAGGCCCCTTCAACGTGATTTCCTCGCCGTCGACCGTCGTTATATCGTAGTGGCGGCCACCGTAGCCGTCCTGCTGCCCTCCATCCCAGGCAAAGTAAGAAGCAAAGCCGTCGTCACTCTCAGCGTACCACAGGCCTTCCTCCACAGAACCCTCGTACTCAAGCTCATCTATAGTAGGGATATCATCAGCCCTGAGATGGAGACGCGGATCGTTCGCCACATCCTCTTTCCAGTCAACGTCAGCGTCGTAGATATCGATTCAGGCACCACCCTTCGCCGCCATTTCCTTAGCCGCTTTACTCGGTTTTTCATGTACCCCAGAGATATGCGATATCAGCCCTGAACGAGTGGAAATCCCTTTACCGCACAGGGGGCAAGAAAACTGCTTTTCTCCAGTAATGTCCTCCAAGGCCTTTCTCCGGCACTTTCCTGCCCAACTGCCGAGGCCTGGAGACTCATTTTTTCTAAGCAGGTCAACCAGCTTTTCCTGTTTCACTTTCTTCTTCGGCGTGTTACGGGGTAACTGCACGATTGAATGGCCCTTACAGATGCAGTCCTCCTCGCCTTCTCTAAAGATGTGCCAGGTAGAACCGCTTGAACCAGCGTTCGTCACCAAGAGAAACTTATTCAAAGACCTTCACCTCTTTGAGGCTGGTCTTCCGAGGCATCAAGCTCCTCGTACTCAGTGACTTTCAGCTTCTCCGTATACTGCATCAAGCCCTCAAAGTTGCCGAAGGACAGGAAACCTGTATGCTTCTCTGCATGGCCATGAAGAGCCGGAAGACTCTGGCAGATCTTCCCGCACCCGGTACACCTGAACACGACAAAGTCCTCGCCGTGTCTGACTTCCCGGTGTCTACGAAGGCCTTCAAAGGTCAAGAAAGATTGTTCGCAGTCACTACATTTTCTGGTTCCGTTCTTAATCAATCTGGACAACTTGACGAACCATGCCTGAATATTCACTCCGTGTCCTCACCTCCGTCTTCTTCGAGCTCATCCTGAAGCAGTTGCCTGCCGTGCGTACCAAGTTCAAAGCCAGCCTGCTCCACTAACTTCCGAGCACCCTCAGCCTCCTCCCAAGAATCGAAGTCCATCTCTTTCTTCAGGTCGGCAAGCCAGAGATGGATCTTGTCCTTCCGGGCAAGCTCCACTTCCCTGACCCGGGTAGACTCGTAGTTGATTAAATCAAGTTGTTTCGATTCGAGAGAGACAGCTTCAGGCACGCCGTGAAGTAGGGCAAGATACGCTGCCGATTCAAGGCCTTCAACACTGACTTCCTCGGCTTGGAAGAACTGTTCCGGTATTCTGTCTGTGGCCCAGATCTCGACGGACACCAAGTTTCCGTCCTCGTCGAAATCCAAGTTGACTCCTGTATCCGTATCCACGGTCTCCGCAATTTCAGCATCCTCTACGAAGTCAAGAGCGGCAGTTCCGTTCTCTGGATCATGTACCAGCCTCACTCGCTATCACCTGCCTCCTTGACCTTCTGGAGAATCCGCTTCTTCACATCCCCAACGTCGCCGTCATCAGGATCATAAGGACTCAACTCGTCTCTGACCTTCCGCTCCGTAGCAGGCTTGACGTTCCCGGCTGCATTCTTCTCGACGAATCCTCGCTCTTGTAAATCGTTCATATCGTTGTAGACGTCTCCGTTGACGAATCCGAGAGCTCCGTTGGCCCACTCCTTCTTCGAGGGCAGATTCTTACCCTTCGCTTCTATGAACAACAGTAGCTTCCTCTGTCGCTCGGACAGGTCCTCTACTTCCTCCATCAGGCTATTGACTGCATCTTCCTGGAAGTCTGAAAGCACAAGATCCTCTATATCTGAGACAGATTCGCCGGTCGAACCAGCGTCGAAATCACTGAGCTTGTCCTCGACGATGTTCTCGACGTCGTCCTCGGAGACTCCGCCGTCTACCGTGACTTCGCCTTCAGAGGCGAGGCCCAATTGCTGGAACGCGGAACGCAGAGAGTTCAAACCCTGAAGCCGGGACTCGAATTTCTCTTCCAAGGCCTCGTATTCTTCTTGAAGGTGGTCACGTTCCTCACGGAGCTCCTGAAGCTTGTTTTCCTTCACTTCCAACCGGTTCCTGAGTTCCTCATTTTCTTCCTCCAACTCCTCAGCTCTCTCAGAGATCTCCTGAACGTCCTCACTTGAGGAAGAATCTGTCTCGTTCAGGCCCTTCAATGCCTTTCGCAACTCCTCACGGTTCTCCAAAGAATCCTGCATCTCCTCTTTCTCATCCTGGAGCTGTTCGACCTTTTCTTCAAGTTCTTCAACACGGCTCTTCTCCTCTTCACGTTCCTCTTTCCGTTCCTCGATCGATTCCTGAATTTCATTCAGAACTTCTTGCTTCTCCGCACTGGTCTCAGGGATCTCAAACTCCTCCTCACGAGGATCAGGACTGCTACGCTTCCGGACCTTCGTAGGCCCAACTAATTCGCCACTGGTCAGGTTATCTCCACGGGCCAAGATCTCTCCGACACCGAGCTCGTCAATCAGATCTCTGTCGATATTCAGCTTCTTCGCTACCTTCGCTGCATCTTCATTCGCTAAGCCGTGGACAATCCAGTCCTTACATAGAGAGATGACGCCGTTGTGGAGGAAGGCCCTCCTTTGGTAGGAGACAATGGTGCTGATTCCTTTGTTCCCTCCCTCGGTGCAGGCCTTGATAATCTGGCCTCTGCACATCTTCACGTTGTCATCCAGCTCCGGCTCCGGAGCGTTGTCCTTGGGAGCCATATAATGCGCCTCGTCGATGACGAGAAGTGACTTGGTCCTGCTCCCGGCCTTGTATTTTTCCTGAGCACGGTCGTTCAAGGAGCGGACAGCTTTTCCAGCTGCCAGGTGGACCCTGCTTTCCTCCTGACTGTAGTCCGAATAGGTGGAGACATCGAGAAGGACCTTCATTCCCTTGTCGAGAACCCAGTTCCCGATCTGGTCAAGCTCTTGGAGAGGAACAACAAGATCGACCGCTTCCTCTTCCTTCCCACCGACAACAACGATATCGTCGTCCTCGTGCCTGACCGTAGAGAGAGCGCCGACACGCTCCACAATCAACGTCGGGATACTGACCTCAGCCAAGTCCTCAAGGATAACGGCTAACGAATTAGTCTTTCCAGTGTCACTCGTTCCCTCCACAGAGAGTCTAAAGTCCTGTATTTCGGTAGGATCGAAAGAGACTTCGCCAAGTTCGATTCTGCCATCACTCACTCCATATCACCTTCTTCAAGGACAAGCCTGGATTCAGGGAAGCAGTACCACTTGAGACTCTTATCCATCATACCGTGATAGAGATCTTCAGGGTCGTCGACGTCTTTCCACTCAGGCCACTGTTCATCCAGATAGTCTTTGAAGCCTACGAGAACTGTCTCCTCGTCCTCATCGTATTCTGGATTAGTGTCGAAGACTGTCGTGCCGGATTCAACCTCCCAGTCCTTGATCCGCATATCGGTCTTCCGGACCACGACCGCTTTATCAGGATTTTCGTCTTCTTTATCTACAACGATATCGCCAACTGCGTAATCAGATTCGTCGTCAGTCATAGCATCTATACACCTTGTTCTGCCGGACTGCGGCTCCGGCGTTCCGCTTTCTCCAGGTTTTCTCTGGCCGTCTCGATCTGGTTCTCAGCCTTTTCCAAGGATTCCAGCACTTCCTGAAGATATTCGGTTCCTCCAGCACTGCCGTTGATGAAACTGTTAGCGATTTCTTGGATCTGGAAGGCGCACTCCTCACAGAGGTCTCCGAATTGCTGCATCCGGTCGTCTTCATTGCTAAAGGAGATTCCGTGTGTGTCTCCTGGCCGAATCTCTTCACCACATGAACGGCACTCCTCTCGTTCGTCGGCCTCACTCATTGCTGGCTCTCACCTCCTTCGTCCTCACCACTATCGTGTGACATCGTTTGGAGGATTTGTTCTGCCTCTTTCAGGCCGTCGAAAGTTCCGTACAGGTCGTCTTCCGAGACGTCCTCGCTCTTCGCTAATTCCTCGAGATTCAGTTCGATCTCTCCTTCAACCCAGGCCTGACCAGTTTCGGACAGGTACCAGGTTTGTTCTCCATCCTCCGGTTCACCGTTCTTCAGAACACCGGTCTCACGGAGGTCATACATCGAGGCCAAGGTAACTACTCCATCGGAGGCCTCCTCTTGGTCATACTCGTCCTTCGGAGGAAGCTTTTCAGAAATATCCTCTACCTCACTCACTGAGAACTTTCACCTCCGATTGTCTGCCTAAGTTCTTCCCGCTTATCCGTGTCAGTCAAGGCCCGGAAGTCAACAGGCATGGATCCGCTCCAGTCCTTCCTGAAGTCGAAATCGTGCTCCTTTCCAAGTTTTTCAGCGTTTTCGAGGACTTCTTGGTAGGAGCCAAGATGGAAGAAGACCTTGTCTTCACCTGAATCGGGCGTTGGCAGGCCTTCGTTTTCCCGTATGGTTTCCTCGTCAGGGCCTCGCCTGTATGCCCACTCGTCTTTGTACCTGCCGTCGTCCCTGTGCTTCACGAAGATGTGAACTTCCTGCAGAGGGTTTTCCTTCAGCATCCACTTTTTCAGCCTAGACTTCACATCGTCGTCTTCTATATCGCTGACGTCGATGACCTCTGCTTCGTACTGGTGCTTCATTGTGTCGTGAAGCGCCTGTTCCGACCAGAAACCCTCTTTATTGAAGATTTTCCCTGTGGCGTAGGTCATGAACATCTCCCCGTCTTTCTCAGGAAGGTCGTACAGCTTTGTGGCGTAGACATCCTGAAACTCGGAGTCATTGTGTTTAGGGGCGTCAACCTTGATTTTGAGAAGTTTATTTTCCTCTCGACACTCGTCGATGAGCTCTAAGATTTCATCATACGTCTTGTCTTCTGCTCCTGGTAATTCCATAGCATCTATTCTCCTTGTTCAGCGTGCTCCAGCCGTGGCTCCAAGTGGTAGACCTCTTCTCCGTCGACCACGAGCTGCGCTCTCTCGATTTTACCTTCCAGATCTTGCCTATCCTCGGCGTCGATCTCCGGGATCGTGATCCCGACCTCAACTTCTTCAAATGTCGTCTCTTCCTCGTCCTCACTCACTGCTGGATTTCACCTCTCTCTGCGTCCTTGTAGAGGGCCTCGTCAGGGACTTGGCCCTTGTAGAAGTGAACCCGGATGGCTGTCCGTAGTTTCTTGAGGTCTACATCTCGTTCAGAGAACATCTTCGGTAGTATCTGTTTCTTCAACTTGTAGTACTCCGGACCGGTAAGCCGAGGCTTTTCAGCCATCTCCTGCTCTGAGTAGCTGGCAAGTTTGCTGATGTACTTCTCAAGAATCTCTCGGCCTTCCTCATCCAGATCTTCCTTGGCCTCCACGATCTCCTCTTTGTACAGGAGGCTGTCTCGATCCAGCGTTGCCTCACTCACTGCTGGTCTCACCCTGTCGCTTCTCCTCTACAAACTCGAGGACATCATCACGGTTCTCACCGTCTCTCTCGGCGCTTTCAACGGCGTCAAGGAAGTCCTCTGCACCGCCAAACTCGTCCAGGCGATCATCGGAAAGGGTTCTCTCAACATAGTTCTGAACTTCCTCAACATCAAGGCCTACAAGGTGTTCCTGCATCCTGCTTTTCTCTCCAACTCGAAGGTCGTAGAGAAGTGACCCAAGATTATCCGCGATCGAAGAATCGGAGTTGAGCCGCCAGTGGTCAGTTTCCGACTCTACCTCTGCTTCTTCGATGAGGCCTGTATCTTTGAAAGAGTCCCACCTCCGGTAAAGTGCGTCTCTGGAGACTCCTGCTGCTTCTGCAAGAGAGGACCGGTTGTACGCAATTTTCGGATTTTCCAGTAAGACTTCCGTTATCTCCTTCGTGACTGAGTCAAGGAAGTGCTGCGGATTTACTTCGTATTCCTTTGTCGCCTCTGACATAATAACTGTCTGTGTGAACGACTTTTTTATACCTAATCCCAGCTGGTCCGATGCCTTCAGGTTACCAACCACTATACAACCGCTTATGTCTCAAAACCCTATGGAAGCTCTCATCGGCCAGTTCTCCCGGTTCGCCGTTCAGAAAGACTTGGAGACAGATGACTGGGTGATGGCTGCTACAGAGTTCGGCGTCAACGACACCCTGAGAGATATCGATCGTTTCCACGCCAGCTGGGACCACAGCGACAACGACAAGCAGGCCAATACGACCCAGTTCCTCAGAGAGGTAGCCGAGGAGGACGAGGAGAAAGCAGTCGGGGTCATGAACCGGATTTACACCTTGGCCGACACCAACTCAGATACACTGGAAAAGTACCCGGCTTTGGAGATCTTGGAGAACGAGAATCCTGGTACGGGTGTACTGCACTCTACGTTCCGCTCCGCACAGTTCATCGACATCGACAACATACCCGGAACGTTCTATCCTGACCTTGTCGAGAACATCAACCAGTGCTACAGTATCGGGGTCAACGACGCCACCCTCGTCTTGACACGGAAGCTTCTGGAGAATCTGCTTATCGACATCCTTAGAGAACAGTACGGGAAACAGGAGATAAATCTGTTCTACCTTCCGGAGAACCGGCGGTTCAGAAAGTTCAGCGATCTCATCGACAACTTCGAGAAAAATATTGATGACTTTCAGCATCTGTCCGGAAGCCTTGACAGCGACTTTATCGATGAATTGAACGCTTTCCGGCAGAACGCGAACGCAGAGGCTCACTCTATTGAGACCAATATCACCGAAGAAGAGATGCAGGACTACCGAGAACAGGCAAGACACGCTTCTCGAGTTCTGTTCCGGGTCAAGGAGAATATCTGAATAGTCCAGATTTACACTATCCAGCCTCGCCACTGAGCTACGAGGAACAGAGAAACCCCTATCAGAAAACCAACACCGCTGTTATCCAAGAAGTACGCCCAGAGAACGCCAGAAGCCGCTGATAAAGCCAGTGTGTAAGCCAGATCAGGTGCCACAAATCAAATCCCTCTTTTTCTCTTCTTTGTAGGTTAGAACGGCAGCCAGCCTTTCATCCCGGCAAAACTCAGGAAGAAGGTAGCCCCAAACACTGTCAGCCCTGCCGGCGCAACAGAAGCCGCCCCAAGAGACTCAACGCCTCCGAAAAAGTACTTCGCACCAGCGTAAGACGCCGTAACCAAACCAGATGTAATCGTACTTGAGATCAGCGCTGTCTTCGTAGAAACCATAATCACCATACCGGAAATACTGTTTTTAAAACACAGTCCTGGAAAGGGAAAACAACGTCATCCCACCACACAACTTCAATAGAAGTGCCGGTTACAGCTTTGTTCGTGGTGAGGACCGGCTACAAACGGCTTCGCACCACACTCCTTACACTCGTACTTGTGCGCCAGCTTTGTGGAGTACGCAGTGTAACTCCAGTTGCGCTTACAGCCCAGTTCGTGGTGAGGGCCTTGAGAAAACGGCATCGCACCACAGTGCTTGCACTCCGTTGAATACCCGTATATTCCTGAAGCATCTTTTTCAACATGTTTCTTAACACGGCGAGGACAGTCCCGACGATGGTGAGCGCCGGCTACATAGGGCTGAGCACCGCAGTGCTTACACTCACGCCGATGCGCCAAGGAAGAACTGATTGCCAGTGCTCCCTGATTTTTGGAACAGCTGTTATCGTGGTGAGGCCCTGCTACCGACGGCTTGACTCCACAGCTCTTGCATTTGTACTTGTAAGCACTGGAGGACACCTTGCTCAGAGCTAAGTCTGTGTGCTTAGCGGCTGTGGAAAGGATCTGATCCTTCAACCCATCAGACCAGTTATCGGAGGACGAGTCCTCCTGTACTGGGACAGGATCTTCAGGAGGATATGCTCTTTCGGCGTGTATCTGATGCTCTAATTCACTCAGTTTCTCAACTTTCCCCCATTGACCGTGTAGCTGTGCTTGTTCCTTGGCACGCTTGATTTGACTAAGGGATGGTCTACCCATAGATGACAGCGGAAAGTTACTGTCGCATTCGACATAATAGTTGGGAGCGTGGGGGAAATTAGAAGATATTTAGGGATCTCCCTAAATTAGAAGTATCCACGAACACTACAGGCATGTAGCAGGTCCAACTCATGACTGATACACCGCCCGTCCCCGAAGAGTTCGAAACAGAGGGAGAGCTCAAAGCCTACATCGACCAATTACACGACCAGATCGAGTTCCTTGAAGAAGAATTGGAAGATGCTGAAATGCAGAATCTTGAGGAACAGGTCAACGAAGTCCGGGACAACGTAGAAGAATTAGAGACAATAGAGGACTACCTCGATTACAACGCAGAAAACGATCTCGGACAAATTGACGCGATTATCAACAGATTCCAAGACAGACTCGACGAAGTAGACACCAGCAACAGAGGAGGTATCAGCGACAGCAATCCTGTCGCAGAAACCGTAAGCGACATCACAGGAAACGACTACGGAAAATGACTGAAGCACCCAACGTCCCTGACGAGTTCGACAGCGAGGAAGAACTGAAGGCCTACATCGACCAACTACACGACCATATTGAGTTTCTGGAGGAAGAACTGACGGAGTCTGAGAAGGAGAAGCTGGAACTGAAACAGGAGCTGAACGACATCGAAAACCAGGCCTCACAGATCCAAGCCGGAGGCAAAGGTTTCGCCTCGATTATGGGGCCGTTGGAGTCGATGCGGCAACGCCTGGAAGAGTTCGAAGAAGGATACCTGGACGACGACAGCGACTACGGTCTTCCAGACGATTCCGAAGGAACCGAGGCGCTATCCGAAGCATTGGGCGCGGACATCACTCAGGACCCAGAAGACTTCAAAAAAGAACTCGAAGACAACTGACCGCAACACCAACAGAGAGGAACTTCTTATGGATCCTATGCCAGGACAGACCTGTGGCTGCGGAAAAGAACCAGAAGAACAATCCAACTGCTGTAGCGAATGCGGCACGGAAAAACAGTGGATCAGCCAAGGCCCCCACAGCGAAATATACGCCTGCCCCAACTGCAGTTGAAACAGCATGAATGAGAAGCCTTCCTGGACGCCCAAAGTCTCTGTCGCAGGACTTGGAAAAACCGGCAGGAAAACCATACAGCACATCCAGACAGAATCCTCCGCCCAACTCCTCGAAAACCCCTCACCCTCGGACATACCCGAGGACACCGACTTCCTCTTCCTAACCGCTGAAGTCACCGACTTGGAGATTCATCCACGCCTAAACCAGTTGCTCGAAGAAACGGAAGCGGTCAAAATACTGTTCGCTGAAGGCCTAACCAGTACACCGGAGAACCTGATGGAACAGGTGAACCTTCTCGTCCCCATCAAACTCAAAGCTCTTTCTCGAGGCCTGTTGCCTTCGTTCATCGCAGACATGTTCGAGGCCATGCTTCCCATGACCGTCCAAGACCTGGGGAATGGAGAGATCGCAGCGGTAGCCGGAAACAACAGGATGGGGAAGCTGTATATCGATACGCCGAACAACGAATACAGTGCTGTAGGCCTTACACCAGGAGTCAGATACGAGACCCCTGAACACCTCTTGTTCTTCCACTGCAGCGGAGAAAAGCAACCGCCGGGCAAGGTCCAGAGGAAGATCGACGAATACCAGTTCTCCAACGACCTGCCTGTGCTCTGGGATCAAAGAGTTCATCCCCGGTACATCGGCAAACCCCACGTCAAATACTTGATCACGTTCGACGCCGGCGACGACAACGTACACTGGGACAGAGAAAAACAAGAGAGAAAAGGAGAGACGGACTGGAGCGTGGAAGACAACCGGTTCATCGAAAGGAAAGAAGACGGTTAGATGGACAGTTTGTTCGTGGCCTCACCTTCTGTCATCTTCTCACGGATCTTTCCGATCTTCCCACTGACGTTGCCCTCAGAGATACCCATCTCCTCAGCCGCCTCCGCCGCAGTAAGTTCCTCATGTTCTTCGCTGACCAGGAGATAGGCCTCTGCCTGCCTCTCACTGAGAAACGTCAGCTTTTGCAGGCCTTCCACAGTATCCATCCTGTACATCGTACCGCTACACTTTACACGGTCACAGAACCTGGTATCCCTGTCCGGGTCTTCCTCGTGGATCTCAAGGCCACACTTCTTACAGCGAAACACTGTCACTGCTGGCTCTCACCCTTCTCTTCTTTTTTAGGCAGGTGAGGGAATCTCGCTCCACAGTGCATACAATGCCACACCTTGTCAAAAGCACTGACATCATCAAACTCCTCTGCGTCTTCTCCAGTAGCGTCCATCTGGGCGAAAGCTGTCTCCTCTTCCTCTTCAGGACACCAATTATATCTCAAGGCCTCTCACCTCTGATTTCGTCGCCGGGTGTGTGGTAGAACGGTTCCAACAAGTCGTGGACCTGAGAGAGGTCCTCAGGCTCGACGATGAAACTGCCCCACGCCACCGAGTGACTGCCGAGATCTTCCTCCTGCAACTTCTCGCCGACCAGCTGGTCAGCGTGACTGTGGAACAACCGAGGTACACCGTAGAACCCCTGTGGGAACTGATCGACCTCGAACATCCGAGGCCTCCGAGTCCCGGTAGCATACTCGGCTAAACTATCGTTGTCCCACGCCGATTTCAGTGCGCCGTACAGGGCCTCGTACTCCCTGACCGTCTCACTGTTACTCTGGAGCTCCTCGAAGGAGTCGTACTGGTCGATCTCTTCCTCGAGGCCTGGAAGCCTACGTAGCTCGGAAAGCAGTTCTTCGATCCGTTCAGCGTCCTCAGGATAGTCTTCCCGATCAACTTGGATGTCGAAGATCTTGTACTCCGACCGGCTTCTCCCATCGTAGTAACCGGTGAACTTGGAGACGTCGTAGTGGTCCCGGTCTCTTGGGTACTCTACCTCTGGGGCACCGATCTTTGACGATGTCTCCTGCAGATCTAGATGCGAATCCTCGCCGGGGAGCTCATCGATGACCTGACGATGACCCCCATCCCAATACTTCTCAACAATCAGTTCCTCGTCAAGAACCGGAGAGTCACCCACAATGGTTTGCTGATATCCTCCATCACTCAACTATGGTTCTCACCTCTCAGGTTGATGGTGTTCTCCACGTCAAACCTGTTCTCTAACCTGAAACACTCATTGTGTGTCTCCAGATCATCTTCAGGGAAGAGACGTCGATGGATTTCTTCGCTGTATTTCTCACTACTTGTTCCGTGGAACTCGATTTTGGCTTTCTCGGCGTCTTCTCTTTCGTAGATCTCTATCTTCACAAAATCCTTGTAGCCGTCTTCCTCTCGATCTATCCAGCCATAGATTCCGATGGCTTTGAGGCCGTCTCCGTAGGTCCATTCTGTTCCTCTATCCCACTCTACAAACGGCAAATCAGTCATAACGTCTTTCACTATAGAGTTGAACTGTTCCTCACTCAGGGTCACTTAGAGTTCTCACCTTCCTTGTTTTCGTACTTTTTTCTTGCTTCAGAGCGTGCTTTTTTGATCTTCCGCAGATCGTCAGCGGATAGCATTTCTCCACAGTGAGGGCAGCATTGATTCTGTCTCATCTTCTCTCGTTTCCGAGCCTCTCTACTACAGTTTCTACACTTAGTTACAGTCCTGTGGTCGTCCGATATATCCTTACCACACCAAGTGCATGGATAACCATCGGCCTCTCTCTTCATCAACTGCCAGTCAGGGGTGTAGCCGCACTCCTTACAGCTCCACTCAGGTAATTCAATACCTTCCGTGTTGATACGGTTCTCTGCACCGCATTCAGGACACTCTATATCTGCAAGCTCTGTAGCATACTTCCCAACAACATCATTCACTGAACAGCCACCTCATCCGGACTCTCATCTTCTATAAAGAATCCTTCCTCGATCTCAGGGTCTTCGAGCTTCCCCAAGATCTCTTCCAGGGCGATCACGTCATACCCGTTCTCGCATTTCCTGATCTTGACCTTGTTCGACCCCTTCTCAGCCGCAACGAACCAGGCCTCCATCTCTCTTCCCCGTTTCCTGTAACGGATGACATCACCCTGCTCAAGCTCCACTATGTTCTGATCCGCAGGATCACCGATATACGTAAACAAGGACTCCTGAGAAAATCCGGCGTCACTCATTTTACAGTTACACCTCTGAATTGCTCGTTCTGATCCTTGTTCTCCCATTCGGCTACAACCCTGCCTAACTGATCCTGTGCATAGTGGTTGCCATCATGTCCTTTCTCACGGCTACAGAAAGCAGTTGCCGGGGATCCGCTACCAGCCGTCTCACCCTTCCTATGAGAATCACAATGATTTTTTATCAGAGGGGTAACCTCGACCGTGCCAACAGGACGTTCGTAAACAATCATATCCCCGGTCTCATACAAGACAGGCCCACTGTCCCTATGATCAGGCTCAAAACTCACTGAGATTTCACCTCTTCCGGTTTCTCAATAGTGCCTTTGATCTCTTCTTCAAGCTTTTCTACAGAGTCTTCTCCTTTTGTGCCCAAGAGCTCAAGGACGAACTGGTCGATGGCATCATTCCACCCATCTCCATACTCTGCCCCTCGCTTATCCGCATATCCTTCGTAGCCGATTAAAGCCTCTCCAGTATCTCTAATCTCTTCGGCAACTTCTTCCAGCAATTCTTCATCACTCATTGGAAGCGTTCACCTCGCCCAGGAAATGGAAGATCATCGCCGGCATACCGGCCGAGATAAGCAGGCTTGCGATGAGAGAACCCAGATGCGGCAAATCCATAAACGCCGCAAATGCGAAAAAGAGGAATCCTGTCCCAGCAGATGCCAGAACGGCTACTACACTGCCAAGAGCTTCATAAACAGAGTTTTCATCAATAGCTTTCACTGAGGATTCTCACCTCTGACTTCGATTTCCTCGAACCCGGCGTTCTGAGCCTGGTAGTAGCTGCCGTCGATCTCGATCACATCACCGACCGACATGGAACGCTCCTCGGCTTCGTAGAACTCTTGACTTTCTTGCCTGCTGCCGGCATTCCACTCCTTCCAGAGCTGCCCCAGATTTTCCTCACTGTATCCTTCCAGCTCCGTGACTTCTCTGTACAGCTCGTCAAACTCTTCCTCAGAATACTCCATGGACGGTTTCTCGTCCTCATCGAGAACCTCCATAACGGTGAGTTTGTGGTGAAGCTCTCCAGCAGGCCCCATTCCAGGATGGCCGTCGTAGTCATCATCCTCTCTTAGTTCTTTAGCTTCCTCATCCCAGTTCAAGTAGTAAATCGTCGCATCCCCCACTACTGATTCTCACCTTGGAAACCTATCTCTTCGAGATCAGAGATTTTGTGGCAAGTGTACATCGTGCCAACTACCTTGTCTTTCTCAAAGGCCTCCTTCTTCATCCTCCTCTTTGAACCCGCCATCACTATCTTTCCCTCTCTAACGTGTTCAACCGGTGAACTACGTACTACTGCGAACTCGTCACTGTCGTAGGGTAGTTCGGTTTCAGGATGTTCAGCAGATAGGCTGCCAGCCTCAGTGTTCTGTCCTTTGTCGGCGGTTGGGCCGCCACCCTCCTCAGATTCGGTTTGCGTTGACATCTTTTACTATCTAAACAACAACTATCTCCCAAATCTTTTATACTAATCCCCTGTCAGGGGATGAACTCAATACCTTTTTCTCAAAAACCGTCCGGCGAAACTCAGGAAGTACTGAGACCTTCAGGAAACTCCTCCATCAAAAAGCCGCCCAAGCCTTGATCCGAGACCACTTCAACAGCCAGCTGCGAATCATGCTGCCCGATCTCCACGAGGGCTTTCACCGAGCAACGGACCACATCTTCCACAGAACCAGTTTCAACGTCTTCCCCGGCCAGGACTTGTAGACCATCGTCCAGAACACGTCCCAACAAAACTGCCACATCCTCCGCTACACCAGGGTTCAGTTCCACGGCTTTCCGCAACCCCTGCACCACTCCCAAACGTACAAACCAAGAATCAGAACTCGCTCCCTTTCCGTAGATCTCTAAGGCCTTCTCCCAGTCCTCTTCGCTGCTGACCGCTGTATACGCCAAAGACACGCCCGCACAAACCCGGGCCTCACCGTTCTCCTCCAGTAAGGCGTGTTCCAGGGAGTTCCACGCTGCCTCGCTGACAGCTGAGTCAGTCGCTGCTACCGCCTGCAAACCTAACGCATCATCCAAGCCACCGCCTTCACCGACTAAGCGGTTTCCGAGTTCCTCGACTACTAGATCCAAGGTCATCTTCCACTTTCCAAACGAGTCCCGATCTCGCTCGGAAGGCCTTGCTCCTCAACCATATCTTGCACCTTTCCGATATCATACTCCACACGACGCAACTCGGCACTCCAATCCTCGGTTTCGACTACTGCATAAGCTGCTCTCGGATCACCATCTCTTGGTTGACCAACGCTTCCCGGGTTCAGGATGAGGCGGTCGTCGATCACCGCTTTATGCTGGATATGAGTATGACCGAGGAAACAGGCCTTGTAATCGTCGAGGAAAGCCCTGATCTTCGGAAAGTCACGGGGAACCACGTAGTAGTCGATCTTCTCTGGATGGCTGTGGACCAGGAAGATGTCTTCATTGTAGCTGGTCTTCTCCGGAAGGTTTTGCAGCCACTCACGATAACTGCCCTTCACTTCCTTCTTGGCGTATCGGAGGCCTTCCATCGCCTGCCCGTTATCAGTATACCCTTCCGGATCCACGAACTCCCGGTCATGATTCCCCTGGACAACCACATCACAATGCTGCCACACTTTCCGGAGACACTCCAACGGCCACGGCCCGTAGCCGACTACATCTCCGAGGCAGACTATGTCGTCGACGTCCTCCGGGATATCCCTGAGGACAGCTTCCAAGGCAGGTAGATTGCCGTGGATATCTGAGATCACACCCAACTTCATACAGATACATATTTAGGAGAAGACCTAAAGAACTTGCGAGAAGAAGAGAAAGAGAAGTCAGGGAAGAGCGTTTTCCCATCCTGATCAAAAGAAGTCGAACTTTCCCTCAAGGAAGGCCTCCGCCGATGTGTCGTCCACCCATTCAACCTCTATCTGCTCGTACTGACTTTTCTCAAATACGTGAGGATTCTTCAACTCTTCCTCAGTCAGAACGTCGTTCCGGGCATTCCAAAGATCCTGAAGCGTGCCTTCGTTTGTGGCCTCAACATTGACTTGGATGTCTCTTTCTGAAACTTCATCTTCTGTTTTTGACGTTGCATCAACAACATCGTTGACCACATCTTGTTTCGATAAATGGTAGTTCCTACCTCTAAGCGAGACAGAAGACAGGTTTTCGTAGCCTAAGGTCGCAACAGGACCCTTTCCAGAGTAGTACTCTCCACTACTCTTCCATTTCTCCTTGACTGCTTCCTTGTGATCCCAGACCTCCAGAACGAAGCTCTCACTTCTACCGGTAGCACGAGAAAGCATCGCCTGATGGAAGTCCTCGAATAGCTGGCTCTTCTTAATTTTGACTTCCTTGGTCTGCGAGATCTCTGTCGCGTTTCCTTTCTGGATCGTGCCGTAGCTTTGTAGCCTGTTGTATCCCTGTCCGCTGCCAGAATCTTCTACGGCGTAGTCGGCTCCGGAGAGACGTGCTCCTTTGACCGTGAACAGGTCTCCGCCGACTTTAAATGCGATTCCCTTCCCCGTGTCTTCAAATCTGGATGGACTGTAGGTGTCATAGAACCACTCGCCATTGATCTTCAGGCCTATCGCGTTTGATGTTCCCATCGACCTTGGAGCGTCACGTTTTACGTCCGTAATCTCGCCTGAGACCTGTTGTATCTGTGAGCCTCCTTTCTCGACCTGTTTCTGCGAGGTTGAGTGACTGGTTTGTGAGGACGTGCTGCGGTTTTTGTCCGGTAGTTCGCCTTTCTCGTTCAAGCGCTGGGCCTTACTTTCTACTGCTTCCTCGGTACGCCCAGGAAGCATATTCGAGATTTCTTCCGCCGTGTTGTCCGGCCATTTGTTTTTGAGTTTTTGTGTTTCGCGTTTTGACCATCGATCTCCTTTATGAGCCATTAGTAAAGTATCACCAATACTAAATAACCACCGATGGTCTTTTTTATACTTTGTTGACTCTTATTCGCAGATTTTTGCGAATACAGGCCCTGTATTCTCACTTTTCTGAGAAAATTACCCGACCCTTTATAAATAAATCACAAAACTTTAACAAGAGCATCTGCCACTGCCTCAGGCAAACTGTGGAACTTCTTGTGAGCTACACGGCGCGGCATCTCAATCTGGATCCCTTGGTAGTCCTCCGCGAAATGGTTCATCGACATCGACGTTCCCTTCCCGGTCAGCTTCATCTCCTCGTAATCCGTCCTGACATCGTACTTCGACGGCACAGGACCTCGAATACTGTCCGCTATTCTTTCCCGGATCTCACGATCCGCCATGCCACCGACGCCGACATGATCCGCCTTCTGAATATGGAAACCGATACCGTACCGAAAACTTCTGTCCTCCTCCTTCAGCTGTTTCAGGCCTGGGTACGCATCGTAGCCCTTGACCGGCTTGCTGACGTGCCAACGCTTCGTCGCATCCTTCCCCTCCGGAGAATAGTACCCGTGTAGGCCCCAGAACGTGCTCGGGATTCCCTGACCAAGCAACTGCTTGAACAGGTACATCCCCATCTCATCAGTGTTATACTCGACATCGCCGCCGTGAGGACAGGAGATGAAGACTTCTGCCGCGGTTTGATGCCAGAACGTCTCCGCAATATCACCACGGGGAAAGGCCTCGTCCTTATCCTCGAGCGGGACAGTGGAACGCAGCTGGACCTCGTCGCCTGGTTCCATCCCGACTCTTTCACGGCCTCTCTTACTGGTACGGAAATCTACAGAACTGTCGCTGTGAACTTCTTCTACGACGTAGTACGCATTCAAAGTATCCGATTCAAGCCGGACATGGCCTTTCCGACTCTTCCCCAGCTGGTGCGCCAGTTTCTCAGAGAGACTGCAGCGGTACCGCTTCTCTTTGACCGCGTCCTGATCAGTACGGGCCTTGGAAACAGTTGCACGGACCATGGATACCCTTAGATATCGGGCAGTTTCTGAGCACTCCGCCCGATCTGGGAATCCACCTCGACCACTCCGGAGTCTTCATCCTTGTACTCATCCTGCAGCTCGATCATGCCCTCAACCATCTCCATCATCTTATCCGCCTTCTCCCAGCGATGCTCGTCACGTTCAAACTCGAGCTGGCTGCGCGCCTTCTCGATCTCCCAGTCCTGCTGCTCCCACTCCTTCTCCAAACGTTGTTCATCTAGATCCATCCTCCGCATATCCTCCTCATGATCCAGCTTCCGTTGCATCCGCTTCCGGCCATCCTCCTTCCGGATCTTCTCCTTCTTCGTCTCCTCCTGAATACGGGTCTGCTCTAACTGCCGTTCCTGCTTCATCTCAACCTTCTCCCTCTCCAACCGATTCTTCATCCTCTCTTTTTTCATCTCGAACTCCTTCTGCAGCTCAGCCTCCTCTAACTGCCGAACTTGTTGAACCTGTTCCTGCCACGCTTTGAACTGCATCTCCCAGGCCTGAAGCCTGCGGTTGAACTCGACTTCCTCGTACACGTCCTGGAGACAGTCCCAGCAGTAGGCCTCCTGGTGAGGCCCGTAACCATACCTGTGCTCCTGGCACAGGACTGTATCACAGGCCGCACAACGCCCTGCACAGATTTCACACGTCCTCGTCTTGCACTCCACACACCGGCCGTGAAGCTTGTTAGAAAACTCCTGGCCACCGGTAACAGTCTTACAGGAAGGGCAGATAGGCCTTTTCCGGATCTTTATCTCGAACTGATCTCCATTCTTCATTCCCCGCAGAACTATGTTCGAGGCCTTCCCGTTCCCTGCCTCGACCGGTTGCAGAATATTCATCTCTGCCGAGAGCTTGTCGGTACCGTCATCCAGCTCTTCGATTTCCGGAGGATCAACGGCTACATCTTCGACAGAGGAGACATCGATGTCTAATCCGAGATCGTCGACAGCTGACTCAAGCCGCTTCTGCAATTGGTTTACGGACATAGATATCTACATCCCTCCGCTGTCTCCCATGCCGCCGACGTCTCCATCTGCTACGCCCCCACTATCTCCCATGCCTGCTACATCACCACTGTCCCCTGCGTCTCCAGATCCGCTGTCTCCTGAGGAAGCGTTTGCAGCTTCTGCATAGGCGTCTACGTCCGTCGAAGGCCCGAGGTTGTCTGCTACACTCACCTCGCCGCTGTCACCGGCTTCTCCACTGTCTCCTGAGTCTCCTTCCGCTGCTACATCGCTGTAACTGGTGCTGGTGTTGCCTGGCTGGGCGGCGTCGATCATCGCCTTGGCCTCGACCCTGCTGTCCGCATCAATAATAGACGGGTCGTTCATCACGTCGCTCATGATGAACCGGTTGTTCCCTGCTTTCCGAGCAGTCTGGGAAGGAAGCTCCTGACTGTAGCTGTACTGCCGGGCCTCAGATATCATCTGCTTTCCGTAATCCAAGTGTGTAGATCTTCTCGGATTATCGGCTTGATCCATCAGCTTCTTTTCGTCTTCATCGTCGAGATCGTCGTCGGGTTCGACTTCAGGCCTTTCCTCGATTTCATCTTCTTCCATCTGTCGGTGCTTCCCCCGGAGCTGATCTTCGGGGACTTCGCTGCGGTGGACCAGATCGACCTTGGACTCGCCCCGGATCCTGGTGTAGTAGTAGGAATCGTACTTGTCGTATAGGACATCCCGGTCTTTCAGCAGATCTAGAATCTTCCTCTTGACCTTCCGAGCAGCAGAACCCAGCATGACTGTTTCTTACTTCTAAAGTAGAGTCTCACTCCGTGTTAAAAATTTGCAGTGTAAAGGTTTCGCGTTCCCTATGATTAATCGTGATAGAAATAGGATGAGAAAGCTGGAGGCACTGAGGCTTCTGAACTATGGAAACCACTCACCGACAAAGACGGTGTGATACAAGGCCTCACTCCATGGGCACGCCGTGAGTGAAGTCAGAATCTAAGTGGTGATTCCAACCGCCAATAACCTCCAGACTGTATCATCAACTTTCTTACTTATGTTTAAAAATCTATTCTGGGGGTCGGAACCGAGATTTCAGTATAATCATTCTGAGGTGTACAAGTAGACCCTGGACTGATTTACTGCATCAGCTGCACACTCTCATGACGGGTAGGCCTGTGGACGTCGTCGATCAACCTCCATCGGACATATTGCGTTCTGCGCTGAAGGTACACCCGTGTACTACACCCCTGTACTATTGACGGAACACCCCGTGTACTGGATGAAAACGGTATAGGCCTTAGAACAGGGTTTCACACAGTGTAGAACAGGAAAATCGGGTGGAACAGGGGTAGGCCTTTACGGGGAATACCCCGGTATAGAGAGGTAGGCTGGTATAGAGAACACCGGGGATTCAATCGGTGCTGAAATTCTGGGCGGTATCTGTTTTTCGGGACGGGTATGGAAGTGTGATGAGAGGAAGATAGAAACGGGAGAGAGGATGTGGAGAGAGGGAGAGGTTCCCGGTTTCAGTTCTCTGAATTGTTGAGTGCTTCGAGGTTTTCGTTCAGCCTCTCCAATTCCTCTGTCAGTTTGTCGAGTCGATTACGGTCGTGCTTGTTGAGATTGAGTTGTTCCATAGTGGTTCAAGGCCTCGCTGGTTCGGGGTTTTCTTCCATCCATTCGAAGGCCTTTGTCCGGGCTTTTTCGAGGTCGCTGATTCCGGTGTCTTCGACTAATCCTTCTTCGTGTCCTATAATGAGGAAAAGGTCGAATCCCTCTGTATCTGATTGTCCGGTATGCCTGATTTCGAGGGTTCCTGTTTTCTGGTTTCTCCATGCTTCTACTGCTGTGCCCGGTTCCTCTACGGGTTTCCAGTTTTCTGGTAAGTCCACTTTGTATCAGGCCCTTTCAGTCTACGAATTTCTCTGCTATTTTTTCGGCTTTTTCGTGCATCTGGTCGGTGTGGTCGATGTTGCTTCTCTTGATTACACCTACTCTTCCGAAGTCCCGGCCACAACCGCCGTCATCCTCTTCGCATTTGACGTAGACTTTCCAGATTGAGCTATTTTCTTCTGTGCTTGAGTATACTGCTTTTTCGCCGCAGTTGGGGCATTTTCCATCTTTTATTTTGTGTGCTAACATATTCTAACCAACTATTCTTTAGATATGTTTAAACTTTTTTAAATATTTAGATATATGTAAACTATAGGTGGTTAGGATTACACAACAAGACAATTTACCACAAGAATACGAAAAAGCAGAAAATCAGCTTGAAGAAATATACGAACTGTTCAAGTCAGGAGAGATTGAGGAAAAGGCCTCAAAAGCGTTAATCACTCCTAAAGAAGGAGATGAAAGGCCTCTACACGACTGGAGCTTCAGAAACCGGTTGATGGTTATGATAACCGGTACAAGAGACGCCAGAGGCTACAACCAGTGGCAGGAAGTAGGGCGGCAAGTAAAGGAAGGAGCAGAATCAGTTAGAATCCTCGCACCCAGCACCTACACCAAAACTGTAGAAACAGATTCAGAGATTGAAAGACTCCGTGACAAAGGCTATGCGTCTAAGATAGAGGAAACCGAGGACGGAGTACAGTTCGAGATTATGAACGGTTACAGGGCTGTTCCTGTTTTCCCTGTAGAAGACACGAAGGAGATGGAAGACTTCGATGGAGAACCGTACAGGCCTGAACACCTCGATTACACACCGGACAGCGACGATCTCCCGGAACTGCTTCCGCTCGCTGAAAAACTCGGTGTAGAAGTGGAATACGACGCCGTCAGAACCCGGAAGGCCTACGGCAGTTACGGTAACGACAAAATCCGACTTCACACTGAGGAACAGCAGACGTTTTACCACGAACTTGCCCACAAAGTAGATGAAGAGATTCAAGGCGGCTTGAAGGCCGGACAAGACCGGGAACAAGAGGCCTGTGCGGAACTCGCCGCCGCCGTTCTCACAAGACTGTATGAGGGAGAGGAAGTGGCACAAGAGGCTTACAGCTACGAATATCTCCAGAACTACAGTGAGAAAAACGAAGAGGCCTATGATTTGGCTCTGAAAGTTCTCGGAAGAGTCGAGAAAATCCTGAAGTACGTGATAGAGAAAGCCGGGGAAGAGGAGCAGATTAACTCGGGAACACGGGCGGTCGTCCGGGAAACAGTAGAAGGGTGAAACCGTTGGGAAAGGAACACGAGATAACGGTACACCGAACGAAGGTGCAGAAGGCCACGGTAAGGCCTGATCCTTCCTCTTCCTCTTTCCTCACCGAAACAGGAGAAACTGAAACCGTGGACTACAGCAGTGACAGTGGCGGGAAGCGGTACACCTGTAGTTGCGGGGAAGAGTTCCAAACCGAGGGAGAGGCCTACGACCACCTGAACAGTAATCAAGAAAGATACGTGGTTTTACGGACTGAGGCCTCCGACGCCGACTGTTTAGACTTCAGAGCAAATGACTTCCCGTTCAAGGCCCGGAGTAAGGAACACGCCATCAAGAAGTACATCGACGAACACGTTGAGGACCTGGATCCCGAGGAGATCGAGCAGGCCAGCTGCATGGAGATGCAGCACTACTTCGCCGTCAAGTGGGACGACATCAAGGCCTTCGGACACCCTGAAGAAGTACCGGTACACGGAGTTCTCGGGAAGTAAGGCCTACCAGATTTTTTCTCTTTCTTTTTCTCTGCCTGTCTTACCAGACAATGACTGATATAACACCGTTATACGCAAGGGTTTGTCTGTTAAGGACTGCAGACGCCTCGTATTATGCTACATTTTCCATAGATATTAAAAATATCTTTACATATATTCAAATAAAGAAGCAGGTGAACCACAGAATGACCAAAGACATCAACGAAATCCTATCAGAATTTCCAACACCACGCAACGGCAAAACACAGATAGAAAACCTCGCAGACTACTTCCACGCCAAGAAAACTAGTCACAAACACGAGGCCTCCAAAGAAGTTCAGATCGCCCACCAGACAGGAACACAGTTCGAAGAAACCTACGAAAAACTCACCCAAGAAGAACAGAAACTATTCGACCTCCACCTTATGAGCAAAAGACTTGGACAATCGGAAAACACTACAATCGAGACATTAGCCGCCAGCCACCAATCATTAACGATTAATAATTAAGGAAATTGCTAAGACGTTCATTCTACCTTTCTTGTACTTCCACCAAGTTAGTCCACTCCCAACCCCCGCCAGACAGATCCCGTGCATAACCATCCATCTTCAAATCCTGTAGATCTCCTACATAGTAGCTGAACTCCGGATCAGCAACCAACCAAAAACCAGTCTCAGCACTCTCCTCCTCAAAGAAGATCTCATCCGCATCCCTACCCAATTCTTGACGATAGAATTTTCGCAAAACACTACACACCAGCTCAGTGTCCGGAACAGGACAATACACCTCCGGAAACACATGCTGATTCTCACCCAAAGGATCCCTGACAACAACAAACCGGACATCAAGGCCTACACTCTGATACAGACTTCCCAACAACACAGATTGATCCTGACAGTCACCATCCAAACGATCCATCATCTCCCCAGGAGACGGAACATCAGGGCCTGAAAGAGAATAGCTCGAACCACTTTCCACGAAAAAATGCAGAGCACAGGCCTCAACCATCCAATCGGGGAACTCACTGCCAGCAAAAACACGTCTAAGCTCACTAGGAACGTGAGGAAACGCCTCCGGCTCCAACTCCGAAAAATACGCTACAGAATCAACAACCATAACCCTTCAATCCCTGAACCGGTTCAACATCTCATCTAACTTCTCAACCTCCGGATCACTACTTTCACCGCCCTGATCAGGGAACTTCCCAGTCATCTCACCGTAACTATCCTCAGTAGAGGCAAGGCCTCCACTTCCTTTACTCTCTTTCACCTTCATCAACAAACTCTCAGCCTCCATCTTTGAGACCTTACCTTCCTCCACCATTTGCCCCAAGAGAGACAGCAACTCCTCAGAACTCAACTCACCGTAATCAAATCCCTGCCCTCCGGAACTTCCATCAATTTCACTGCCGCTTTCATAGTAACTGATAGGCCTCCGACGAATATCTGCCATTATTTCTCCGTCAAGAATCTCCTTGCACTTCTCATAAACGAACTTGTACATCCTATCCTCCGAGCGGTGAGACCGAAGTTCTGAACGATCCAAGTACTCATGCCGATCAAGCCACCTAACCCACTGATCCCGGCCGTTGACGTTTATAATATCTCTCTCATACATCGTCTCGAAATCAGCTCTAGAAACACCGTCCTTAGGCCTGAAATTCATATCCACGCCAGTACCGCCAGTATCATCCCTCACCTGCTCTCCCTGGCCTCGACCAGGTCCGACGTCAACATCAATATCATCCAGTGACGGAGGATCAGGGATCTCACGGCCACCACCTCCCAATCCAGCTGGTTCAACGTCCTGATTCACTTGATCATTTCCTTGCCCAAACTTACGATCTAGCTCATCACGAGCAACCTCCTCACGATCCTCAGGACGAGTATAGTCTACACCCTCGTAACTATCTAAGAAACCCTGCGTGAACTCGATCAGCGGATGCTTGTCTCCCATAGCTATCTGAAAGCCTCGTTCCTTACCATGTAACTACCATTCTCCAACACTATAAGACATCAGGAAAGATGGGGCTTCCAAACCCCTGAGTACAGAATCGGTTCGAAACGGTAGGGCAAAACAGCATATACAGGCCTCAACAATCCGTAATGTAGGAGTGCGTTTCGATTTAAACACGGAGGATTTCTAACCGGTAAAAACCACTCATCAACCAGTACAGGAACTCTGAGGCCATACCATCTCAGCGTTCACCCTGCTCTTTGGTGTGGTACTCGTTCTATGACACCCTCGAACTCTAGTAAAGACGATTCAGAGAGAAACATCCCTTGGAAATTTTTTTTTGGGGATGATACACCCCACTGATGACAAAATCTTAGAATTATTCAAGTTTTTAGGAAATGGTGGCAGAAATAGAGTGTTATAGGCCTTAACGGCTTGAAATATAGGAGCAGATTTTCAGGCTGACTCAATTAATTTCCGAAAAATTTGCTACCGGCATGTGATGAATAGAGGGGTAAATCAAAGGTAAAAGAGCTAAAGATGTCGATATTGCTTCTCAGCAGTTTTTTTAAAGACGTCAAGTATGTGTGTGTGACCATTTCCGAAAAAACTACTTTCCCAAAGAAATTTGATATAACACTGTTATATTATATAACGCTGTTATATTCTATATCACTCCTCACCTCATTTAAAAAGGTCCGATATTTTCCAGGTCTCACACCTCTCTTCTCTTGGATATTTAGGAAATGGTCACACACAGGCAAATCTCTCACACACAGTTGAGTACAGATTTGGAGAATTGGATTGTCGAGCTAAGATCCATGAGATCTTTTCCGAACTTACAGAACAAATTGAACCAAAGGAATAAAAAAGGAAATTGTCCAGAAATAAATATGTCTCAAAGCGACAATACAACTAACCTCTTCGATGACTATTCAGAAAATAAGATCTTCGAATCAACACGGCCACTCGGATACGAGTTTTTTCCTTCACTCGAAAACATAGTAGCCAGAGAAGAAGAGATCAAACAGATAAGAAAGAAACTGAAAGGAATACTCAAAACAGGATATGGAGAAAACTTCGTAGTAACAGGGAATACAGGGCTTGGAAAGACAACCTGTGTCAAAGCTGTCCTCAACCAACTTGACGAAAAGATGCAGGAGGAAGACCAAGATCTCACTGTATCTTACATTGAGGCCTGTACCAACGAGCGGCAAGTACTCAGAAAGTTAGCTCACGACATAGAAATCGATTACAGAGGAAGTGATCTCAGCAAGTACTACCACGAACTGAAGAACAAGATAGTCGAAGAGGACGCTTCATACATCCTTGTTCTTGACGATATCGATCACCTGTTCAGCGATAAAAGCCAGAACGACCATGGAAATTCACTTCTCAAGAAACTATATGAAGTAAGAGAATACGCCTTGAACAATAGCGATGGAGGCCTTGTAGTTGGAGGAGTCACCAACAATTCAGACATCTATGATCAGTTTAACCCGAAAAATCGCAGCCGCTATGCCGATGATACTATAGATTTTTCAGAATATGACTCTCACCAGCTTAGGAAGATCCTGGGGAACAGAGCTGAGAAGGCCTTCAAACAGACTGCACTGCAGAACGGTGTTCTCAACAAGATAGCTGCCTACGTGGCGAAAAATAGCGGGGACGCCCGGAAGGCTATCCGCGTACTAAAGAAAGCTGGGCAAATAGCTGAGGAGACTCACGAGCAGGTCAAAATGGATCACGTCGATGAGGCTATTGACGAGGTGGAAACCAATCAGATTCTCAAATCCGTCAAACAGCTTGCTCTCACGAAAAAGTACGTTCTCTACTCGGTGATGGAGGAAAGAAGAAAAAAGCCCAGCTTCAAACAGGTCTACGACAAGTACGAGAAAGTCTGCAGTGAGTGGAATAACGAACCGGTCAGCGAAAGACAGGTCCGGTATGCTATTGATGATCTCGATATGTTTGGGCTTGTAGAAACAGGCTCAAAGAGCGGTAGAGGAGGGAAAAAGTACGCAAAGGCCAGGATCAAGGATGATGTGGAAGATGACATCTTGGGTTATATGGAGGAGGAGGTATTTGATAGCTGAGAAGCACTCCTGCAGAACTTGCAAAGAATTTATAAATAAATGTAAACAATTAGTTTACACAATGACAGAACGTAGTCGGACTATGGTCCGGGTTCAACCCGAGCCTAGAATCAGTACCGTTCCAGAAGCGGTTCAAAACCACAGACAGCAGCGAAAAGCAGACAAAGAGGACGACGAGCTGGGCATAGTGAAGCGGGCCAAGGATTCGGATTTCACGGCAGTCAGTATGCAGAACAGTGCCTCCACAGATTCCTCATCAAAACCGGACTCATCACTGGAGGATTACCTCTGAGGTGCCGGCAGTGAAGAAGGAGCGTTTGAAGGGATTTTTCGTAGCAAAGCTCAACAACTCGCTTTTCCACGATAGAGATAGCTTCGTCCAGAAGACTGAGGATCATCTGGAAGCAGTGAAGGTTGAAGCTGATATCGAGGAGTGTGTTGAGGAGCTTATCGAGGAAGGCTGGATAGAGTACATTGAGGAAGGTGATAATCTGAAGCAGGTTGTTCCTGAGTCAGAGAGAAAACAGAAAACACTGCCTGCAGGTGGATCTCAGCAGTGAGTCAGGGTCTTCTTCCGCGTGCAAGCTTGGAAGCATTGGTCGGAGGTTTTCAGGATCCGGCGGTGGAACAGCCATGAACTTTGTTTTGTGGCTTGCGTTTGATGTGCAGGAAACTCTTCTTATGAGCACGGAGAAATGGGAGATTCAGCCTCACAGCACTGAGAAAATACTGTATCCGCGGGTGGTGCCCTGATTACGGACTATGTCGAACCACGCTATAATCCGGAGTTGAACGAAGGCCTCGGAGGGACGATCGAGTTCGGAGAAGACTACCTATTTCCTCGTGACTTGCCAGCTGGGAAAGTCCGGCAGATCCTGGAGGAAGATCAAGGGGCGGAGGTCTATGGTTCTCAGTTCCCACAATTTGGAGTTGAGACAGGTGATGGAGTCCGTTATGACCTTATCCGGTTAGACGAGAACGAACCTGTTGACGCAATCGGGGTCTACGATGTCGACGATAGTGAGGTCTTGGACTTCTATGAAGTGGATGAGCTCGTCGACGGGGTGGTAGAGTGACCGATATCGGTGATTCTTCTGTTGTGAGAGGTGGACGCGCTGAAATACTGTCTGCGGTGGCGGAGGAAGATCGGCAGTCCGTCTCGAGTGTATTAGATAGAGTTTCGCTCTCCCGGCAGTACGTAAGCAGTACGCTTCAACGCTTAGAAGACGAGGGCCTTGTAGAAAAGGAGAGGTCAGACGATGATAAGCGGGAAAAGCTCTATTCAATCACGAGTGAAGGCCAAGCCTTGATTGATGTACTGGACGGGATCTACGCTGAGGCCTGATCATGCTTTTTTCTCTATGTTATAAAAGCATAATTTCAGTAAACTGTTGATGTGTCTCTTCACGATCGGCTTCTGCAGGAGGCTAAGGATGCGAACATCGATGATGACCCTGAGGTTCAAAAGTATCTGAAATTGGTCAACCTCGCTCCAAATGACCACGTCAAGAAACTGTATGCGAAGAAACTGAAGGCCTTGATAAGGCAACACCGCAGTCATCCTTTCCCCGGTGAGCAGTCACCTGTAGTACCGCGGTCCTCGATTAATGTTGGGAGGGGTTGGAAAGGGGGGTTGGTCTCACTGCCTGTCGACGACCTTACGAAGCACTTTCTGGCAGTCGGTCAATCCGGTTCGGGAAAGACCACATTGTTCTATAACTTGATGTCGGAGCTGGACGATCTGGATATCCCTTTCTGGGCGTTTGACTTGAAGCAGGACTACCGGCACCTGGTGAAGTCAGAGGAGCTTGATGATATCTTGGTGCTGCCGGTGGAGAAACTCAGGTTCAATCCATTAGAGGCTCCGCCAGGTGTCGAACAAGGGGACTGGCTTTCCGCTTTCATGGAAGTGTTTTGTGAGACTCAGGAGTTGCTGGGAGGGTCTGACCGCTTCCTCGATGAGCACCTACACCAGTTTCAGAATAAGAAGGAAGGCCAGCCAACGCTGCTTAACTTGAGGAACTATATTCAGGGTCTTTCTGTTCATCCTCAACGGCAAGGTTTCCAGAACAGGATAAGGACGAGTATCGGACGACTGCTGAGAGATGCACCTCACACTTTCAACGTAGAGCAGGGTTATGAATTGGAAGATCTACTGCAAAGGAACGTCGTCTTCGAGTTCGGGGGTCTGAAGAAGTGGACTCAGAACTTCCTGATGGAGATCCTGATAGCATGGATATACGAGTATAGGAAAGCGCAGAATCATAGGGGAGACGGGTTGCGCCACGTTACGTTCCTGGATGAGGCCAAGACCATATTTTCAGTTTACAAGGAGAAACAGGTGGCTTCTGGACTGCCTGAGAGTGATAAGAAGATAGCGAAGGTACGGGAGTTTCAGGAGTCATTCATCGTGGCAGATCAGGAGGCGAACAAATTGACTGACTCGATCAAGGCAAACACGTATTTCAAGGTACTATTGGCTACAGGTGATGCCAAGGAGTTCAGGTCAATCGCAGAGTCGCTGAAGATGGATGGCCTGCAGAAGCGGTGGGCGAAGAAGCTGG
This sequence comes from Natronomonas gomsonensis, assembly GCF_024300825.1. Taxonomy (NCBI): domain Archaea; kingdom Methanobacteriati; phylum Methanobacteriota; class Halobacteria; order Halobacteriales; family Natronomonadaceae; genus Natronomonas; species Natronomonas gomsonensis. The sequence goes on from NZ_CP101323.1 coordinate 426,511, forward strand.
CAGTGGGTGATGCCGTTATTCAGAAAGGGGAGAATGAACCGGTCCCGGTGAAGCTTCCTGATTTTGATTTGGAGAAGGACGTGACTGATGATGACCTGGTTTCCTACATGAGTGAGGAGTGGAGGGATCTGTCTTTCCAGCCTATAGATTCCTCTATTTCAGGTCATGTAGAAGACTCCGAACAAGTGGATAGATCGGAGCAAAATAGCTCTAAGCCTGCCGAAGAACCCGAACTGGACGTTTCTGAGAGAGCGGAGCGCTTAGTGAGAGATATAGTGGAAAACCCGTTCAGATCTGTTACTGAAAGATACGAGGATTTCTCCAGTAGATACCAGGGGGACAAGGCGAAGAAGGAACTACTGGATAAGGAACTGGTTGAGGAGAAAAGTGCGAAGGTGAAGCAGGGCAGGGTCAAGCTGTTCGAGCTCACTGATCGAGGGGAAGACGTCGTCGAGGATCTTGATGTAGAGTTTGAGAGATCTGGCAGAGGTGGCGTGGTCCACAGGTACTGGCAACACCGTGTTTCCGATAGTCTTGAGGAAGAGGGCCTGAACACGGTTATTGAGAAAAGCCATGCTGATGTCTACGTTAACGTTGATGGGGAAGCTGTAGCAGTCGAAGTCGCAATGGGCAGGAACGATAGAGAGGTTGAGCACATCTCTGATCGCCTGGATAAAAAGTTTGACAGAGTGGTGACCCTATGTAGAAACGAATCGATCAAGGGATTCATTGAGAACAGGATCTCTGATATCGACGTATCTACTGAACAAGTAGAGATCCGTCTTCTTCGTCAGTTCTTAAACAGGGATAGCTTGTTGTGACTATTGTTCAACTTTCCCAGTGTTTGAGGCTTGGCTCGGTATCCTGGACTGTTTCCCGTAGATGACGTTGACTGACTGGCTGTAGCTCATCTTGCTCCACGGATTCGATGTGTGCCGTTTGAGCAGCCTCCTCCACTATTTTCTCGAGGTCGGAAGCTGAGAACTCCTCGGTTAATTCGGCTAACCGGTGAGTGTCGACATCTTCTGCAGTGGTCCGGTTTCCTAAATGGATCTGTAGTATTTCTTCGCGGGCATCCGGTTCTGGTGGTGGGACTTCTATCTTCTGGTCGAATCTGCCGCTCCGGCGGATAGCGCCGTCGACGTTGTCCAAAAGGTTGGTTGCCGCGATCACGACGATATCCTCGCCCTGGACTTCCTGAATGCTTTGAATCATTTCGCTGACAGCGTTGCTGTAGGCCTGTCCGTCTCGCTCCAGACTCTGCCGGTTGGAAGCGATAGAGTCGATCTCGTCAATAAAGATGACGCAGGGCTGCATCTGCAGGGCCTCATCGAACAAGTCGGCTACGTTCTTCCCGGTCTCTCCGACGTAGCTGGAGATAAGATCGGAACCTCGGATTTTTGCGTAGCTGTAGCCAAGTTCGCCGGCGAGGGCTTTGGAGATATACGTCTTTCCGGTTCCTGGTGGGCCGTGGAGAAGAATGCCGTTCGTAGGGCTGACTCCAAGCATTTCACGGTACTCAGAGTCCTCGAACTGGTGGATGACGTTGTGCTGAAGCAGTTTTTTCAAGTCTGTCATCCCGCCAACGTCGTCCAGGTCCAGATCTGGAGGCTCCTGGAAAAACTCAGAGCCATCCATCTGACCGTTCATCTCCTTCTTCCCTCGACGCTCTTTCCGACCGTTACCGTTGTTCACTTCATTTTTAGCGATGTCGTCGAACGAGTCACTCATATACTCAAGTTCACTTGCTCGTTCGTCCTCGATCTCCTCGGAGACCTTCTGCAGGTACTTCTTCGCCTTCAAGAGTTTCTTCACTCGTTCTTCTGAGGAATCGGCTTCATGAGCTTCGTCGACGGCCTGCTTGAACTGCTTCGTGTAATGAGACTCACTGGACAAGCTCATGATCCTTGCTTCATCTCCTCGATTTTCTCGTACTCTTCCTCTATCGCCCGGTCAATCTCTTCCTCAGTCTCCAAGCTGCGGTCAGACAGATTGATTCCATTATCCTCTTCTTTGACCTCTGATTTGATGTCAGAGATATCTACTCCAGAGAGTTCCTCGTCTGCTAAATCCATCGCTTGATCCAAGTCATCCATGTTTTCAGAGGCATCAATCAGCTGGTCTTCCCCTTCCTCAATTGCAGATTCGATATCTCTGGTTGAGAGTTCGGACAGGTCAATGTCGAGGCCTTCGATAGCTCCGGACCTGATGTTGTTCTGCAGGTGCTGTAGCTTCAGCTGAGTCAGAGTCAGCTTCTCGCTGCGGAGGTGATCCAGGATTTTCTCCTTTTTTTCTCCGGCGACTTTGTGCTCTTTCGCTTCCACCATGTAATCATTCTTGTCAGACTCTGTGGAAGCTCCCCGCGCCTTGTCGAAGGCTTTCTCCTTTTTCTTTTGATGCCGGGAAACTTCGCGTTCCAGTTGGTCTATGGTTTCTTCCCGGCTTTCGATATCTTGCTCGAACTGTTGGATATCGTGTCCTGATTCGAGGACTTCGCCGTCGCCGTCGAGTTCGAGGCCAGCCACTTCTACTGGTTCATCGGCCTGTTCTTCTTTGTCGCTGGTCAGCCAACTTCGTAGTTTCATGTTTCTGTCTCACCTTTGTTTTCTGAGTCGACGAAGAGCACAGTTAGTCCGGATCCAAGACCTGTTACGGTGACAGCGAAGATCACTGTTAATACGTTTTCCGGCGTCTGAATCCCTGTTCCAAGAGAGATTACGAAGAAACCTGCTGCAGTGCCGATCAGCAGGAATAGAATGCCTCTGTATATGTTTTCTGTTTCTATGCCTTTGAGGCCGCTCATAGTTGTCAGCATTCCTGTTGCCAGGCATGCTGCGTATAGTGGAGTGTTCATGACTGGTTTGTGTCCTACCTCTATCTGGTTGTTAATGGGTCCTCAAATTTATGTGTTTCCCTAAATTAAGAATATCCAGATCAATGGATAGTGCAGAATTATCCCAACGCCTTTTTACGCAGTACCTTGTAGCGTTAGAAGTAATGGAGCCTGATCGTTGGCAGAAAACTGATTTGGAGGCTGTGTCAGCCCTGTTTCAAGGCCTTGCTCATGAGGCTCGGTTGGCTCTTTTACTGGGGATTTATCAGGATAAGTCTTTGAACGATATCGCCGAGTTTCTGGACATCACCCGTGGAGGGATGCAAGATCACTTGGAGAAATTGATAGACTGCGAGTTGCTCTACAGGCCTGAGGATTCTGGGAAGACATATGATCTAACGCCATTCGGAGTGTTCTTTGTCGAGTTTCTACTGAGTAATGAGAACATGTTTTCGGATGCGGTCGGCCAGTTGAGGTCGGAGGAGATGAAGGTGGAGAAAGCTGTGCGAGAGGTCCGAGATAAGGTTGATGAGGCGGATGTCCCTGTGTCGGAGAAAGATTGGGAGAGGAAAATCCATTCTAAGAAGTGGGAACAGGCCTGGGATGATATCGAAGAGATCCTCGAAGATGACACGTAGCCTCTAGATCCCGGTGAGATTTTCGCGGTACTCGATAAATTTCTTCTCGACTTCGCTTCGAAAAGCCATCTTACCCCTGTCTTCGTAATGCCCGACATAGGCCTCCTCGAGATCTTTGATACTACCGATAGGGTCTCCGCCCTCATCCATCCAGATCAGTTCTTCCGGTTCTTCAGTTGGTTCACCGTACAACTCAACTGGCTCGGTCTCCGGCCACAGATCTTTCTTTTGCCAGAACTCCTTGATCTCCTGGTATGAGCGACGGGCAGTCTCTCGAGGCGTCAAGTGTCCGTTGTCGATCCACCCGTCGGGTGTCCAGTATTCCCAGTGCGCCATCCGCAGCGGTAGATTACAATCGTAACCGACGACGTTAGCAGGAGGCCTTCGGTCTACAGTCGGTTGAGTCAGTTTTTCTATGGCGTCATAGGCTTCGTGAGGGTTGCCACCTAAGATATGCACGTCCCAGGCACGGAACTTCGCAGGCCCCAAATCCTCTGCCTGAATCTGACTGTTCCCGTTTGCGTATCCGAGGGTCGTCGTTTCTGGATCAAGGAGATCAAACGTTTCCTCAGATTTTGGAACGACGATAAATCGGCGTCGTGGATAGTCTTCGAGAAGATCCTCGACTACTTTCTGGTATTCTCTGGCCTGTTCTGCGTTGTAGGCGTCTCCGATCACAGCGACTTGCGGCTCCCGTTCCTGAAATTTGTCGAGAAACCGTTCCAGATCCGGGTCTTCGTATTCATTGTCCATGAAGCCTTCAGGAAGATCGACATTGACGTGCTCATCCGACAACTGGTAGGTGCTGTCTTCACGGTTTCCCGGAAGATATCCAAGCTTCATTCCCTCAGTCACTATTGGGTGCCGACCGGTGGTTGCGACGTATTCCAACTGCTGAGATTCTTCGATTTCTTTTCTGTCGACCGATTGAATCCGCTATCTACCCTTGCAAGCTGAAGATATGACAGAACATTTTTGACGTTACTCCTCAGCCAACTTGATCTCGACAGATCCTGTCTCTCGGAGTTCCTCTACTTCCTCTGGGGAAAGCCAGATAGGTGCTCCTACAATCTGTCCAGTTTGGTCTGTCGAAGCTTCGATTTCGTGTTCACCGATTCGTGATTCTCACCTCCGCCGTCAGTTCTAGCGTACAGATTCAAGGGTTTGATGTGCTTCAGATACTCTTCTCGGACCTCGTCACGCGGAATCTTCGTATACAGGTCCATGACCTCTTGGTCGCCGTCTCCACGCAGGTACCGGGTGTAGTGGTCGGGCATTCCGTTGTTCCTCATTAAGCTCGTGAAGATCGTCCTGTAGTAGTGAGGAACGAATTTGTGGTGCCATCGTTTCTCGTCTTCTTCTTCCATGACTTCTGCCTGGACAGCTGCACGGCGAACGGAACGGCGGATTCTCTCCCGATCGATTCGGCCACCTCTGATCGACGTGAAAAGATAATCTGAGTCGTCAGATGAGATCGCCATCAACCGGGTCAGGGCCTGCACAGTCTCTTCATCGATCGGATTGACTGTGTTCGATCCTCCCTTCCGGTCTCTGAAACGGACAAATCCATCCTCCAGCATCAAGTCGTCTTCCTTCAATGAGAGAACTTCATCGGTGCGAGCACCAGTCTTTGCCATCAGTACGGCTGCTGTCTTATCCCGTGGATCCGAGATATTCTGGATAATACTCCTACCCTTCTCCCAGGTTGCCGTATCAGGCCTTTCTCTACGTACACGGCCCAGCTCTTCTAAGACGACGCCAGCAGGATTGCCGGTGATATCATCGAATCTTGGACGTTTCATCGCCCAGTCATAGAAGCTGGAGAGGGACTCGACGTATCTCCTCTTCGTGTTATCCGCTACGTCTCGCTTGTCGATGATCAGGACGTACTGTTCGATATCCCCCACGACCACATCTGAGGGATGAGTGTCCGGGAAGTGTTCGTGGAAGAATTTCGCAGCGGTACGGCTATAGGAGTTCAGAGTCCGTCTACTCGCTCCGGTGGAGTCCTTCCGACGAAGCCACTGATTGATGCAGTCGTGCTTGTTTTTGAAGACTTTATGATCCCAGACATCAGCGTCCAGCAATACTTCGTGTTTCTTTTCGCGTGGCATTTTCAAGCGTCACCTCCGTTGTCCGAGTCGACGAGTTTCCAGCCCCAGCCCCGTTCGTAGTCGACTTCGTCCTGAGCTGCGAGGAAGTACAGCTGGTTCTCTACTGGCTGCCGCAAGGCCTCGTCCAACACGCCGGACTCAACGATACTCCGGAGGATCTCATCCAACTCTTGGTAGTTATCGGTGAGGACGGTTCGCAGAGTAGCCGGTTCGAAGCTGATGACTGCTGAGCTTTCTGACTCCTTTTCTTCTAACCGTTGCTCCAGTTCCGCAACCTCTTCCTTGAGTTCCTGGATCCGTTTCTGGTCGCCGCCAGACCTCATCGCTCCGTGCTCTCTGTAGGCCCGGCCCTCCTGGATCAGTTTGTAGAGGTACTTTGAGCGGGAGAGGTCTGCCTCGTCTGCTTCCTCATCCCACTGTTTGATATCTTCTTCTTTGCATACGACCTGTGCGACGTCGCTGTCTTCTGCGAAGCCGCCGGTCTCTTTCCACTGCTTCTTATTTTCTTCTGACATTGTGTTCGTCGACCTCCGATATGCCAGGAGAAGAGCGGGTTCGCTCCCTCGACCTCGGACATGACACAATTACGTGTCAACTCTTTTATGTCCTAGATAGGACTGATTCTTTATGAGTGCCGAGGCCAGCTTTCTACCCGTGCATCTACGAAGGGACGTGAAGTGGACGACCGTCCGACTCGCTCGCAAACACTCAAATCCCCGACGCACCTAGAGGACACGTGAAAAGTCGCTTCTCGTCTACGACGGTAGCAACCCGCTGTTCCGCGCGGCCGTCGAGGCGGCGACCCGTCGGTCGGACGAACTCGTGGCCGCCCGCTGGGACTCCGAGCCAGTACAGGCGTTCCTCGAAGCGCAGTTCGACGCCCGACCCTTCGCGTTCATCTTCGTCGAGGATGACGACGTCCACGTCGGCGAAGAGACCGTCGGGCGGGTACTCGGTCGGATGGGCTTCGCTGACTCGCTCGTCGACGGGCTGGAACGAACCTACGCTGTCGGGGGCGCTACGTTCGGCCGGTTGGTACACGGACGAACGGTAGCGGACCTCAGCGGAACGTTCCCGCTGTCGGCGGATGCCGAAGCCCATCTCGCGGAACTCCGTCGGGTTCGAGCGATACCGGTTCAGGAGGGCCCTCCCGTGGGGCCCTGATTAGCCTTCTGCAAGCGCTTGCTGGACTGCCACCTCGACCGGCGTCTGTTCGATGGGAACGACCGACTGCAGGTCCCGCTTGGGGTCGACGGTCACGGGGTTTCGCATACTCTCGACTAACGGCCGGGCGATGTCGTACTGGACGTCCGTCGTCAGTCGGAGCCAGTGTGAAGACAGTGCCGGAGACATTATCGGAACCGGCACGATTAGGACACGCTTTCCTTTTTCTTTGGCGGTCAATTTGAGCAGTGACTCGTAGGACCACACTGTCGGCGCGCCGATGTCGTAGATACCGCCTCGAGTCTCTTCGACGTCGAGGACGCCGATTAGGTAGGCGATGGCATCGTCGATGCCAATCGGCTGACACGGCGTCCGCACCCACTTCGGGACCGTCATCACGGGCAGGCGGTCGGTGAGGTCGTCGACGATGCGGAAGCTCGCGCTGCCGGAACCGATGATAATCGCTGCTCGGAGGACGGTCAAATCGAAGCTCCCGGTTTCGAGCACCGACTCGACCTCTCGACGGGAGGCGAGGTGTGGCGAGAGGTTTCGTTCGTCGCCGCTGATGCCGCTCAGGTAAATCACTCTGTCGACGCCGGCTTCCGATGCTAGTTCTCGGAACCGGCGGGCGTAGGTCCGGTCTAACTCCGCGAAATTCTCGGCCGTCAGCGAGTGAATCAAGTAGTAGGCCGCGTCGATTCCCTCACAGAGCCCCTCCAGCGATGCCGGATTACTGAGGTCACCTTGGAATATTTCAACGTCGTCCGGGAACCTCGACTGACTCGCGCTTCTGGAGAAGGCAACGACTTCGTGGCCGGCCGAGCGCAGTGACTCGACGAGCCGCCCGCCGACGAACCCGGTCGCTCCAACGACGAGAACACGCATTGATGTCTATACGTGCCGCGATGACATGGATGTTCGGTTGGTTCACTGGTGCCGGCGCCGCTGGCGGCAGTGCCGAACCGAGTGGCTCCCTGCGGCGTGTCGGGAGCGACCATACATAGAAGACGAGTCGTGAGACCGGTGCCAGTCTCTTAGGTGATTTCTGACGTGAGGTCGTTTAACGACGTGTGGTGGCGTCCTCGCTGTCGTTCGGGGTGCTCAAAGGAGAAGCGAAATCACAGCCAACACCAAGAAGATGATGACGAACCACTTTGCGATGGTCATCGTGACTCCGGCGACCCCGCGTGCACCGAGGACTGCTGCGACGATTGCAATTACGAAAAATATCACCGCCCACTGAAGGAAATCGCCTGACAATTGTAGCGGGACCAAGCTAGCAACCCCGGCCGACAACTGGTGTTTGACCGACGCCGCGATTGTAGTGGTCTCCATATCGGTAGCAGTAGGGATACGTCATTAGTTATGGAGTCTCAAAACCGAGCGGGCGTGAGTAAGTCGAGTCCCAGCAGCGATAGAACGTGACCCCCTCGAGGTAGAACAGTCCAGTCGAATCCGCTAGTGGATTGACGACTGCGAACGGTTCTGACGCTCGGTAACCCGGTGGTCCCCGGGGCCAGTGAACAGTTCTTAGCCCACTCGGTCCGTTCGTCGGGTATGTCACCGGAACCCACTGTCGACCGGGAGATAAGCGCCCGAGACGAGAACGTCCACCGAGGTTGGAGTGCCGCTTTCGACCCCATTGCGTCGGTCGAACCGGGGTCAGTCGTGCGATTCGACTGTCGAGGGGCACCGGACGGGCACTTCGACAGCGAGTCGACGGTCGAAGCCCTCGAAACGATGTCCTTCGAGGGGCATCCGTTGACCGGCCCCGTTCGGGTCGAGGGGGCCGAACCGGGGGACGTACTCGCCGTCGAGTTCCTCGAGTTCCAGCACAAGGGGTTCGGTGTGAGTTACTTCTATCCGGGCGATGCGGGGAAGGGACTGCTTCCGGAGTCCTTCGAGGACCCCGGACTCCACGTGTGGGACCTCGACGGCGAAGTCGGACGGTTCGTCGACGGAATCGAAGTCCCGCTGCATCCGTTTCCGGGCGTCGTCGGCGTCGCGCCGTCGGAACCGGGGACCCACAGCACCGTCCCACCGAGGCGGGTGGGCGGGAACATAGACATCAAACACCTCACCACGGGGTCGACGCTGTACCTCCCGGTCGAGACCGAGGGCGCGCTGCTCAGCATCGGCGACTGCCACGCGGCACAGGGTGATGGGGAGGTGTGCGTGACCGGTATCGAGGCTCCGATGTTCGTCACTGCTCGACTCTCGGTGCGGTCGGATATGAACGTCGACGGTCCACAGTTCGAGACGACGGGACCGTTCACGGCGAATGGGGTGGACGGACCGACGTACGGAACGGCGGGTGTCGCCGACGAACTCATGGAGGCGACCAAACTGGCCGTCCGTCACATGGTCGACCACCTCGAAGCGGTGCGGGGACTCACTCGCGATGAGGCGTATCTCCTCTGTTCGGCCGCGGTCGATTTGAAAATCAACCAGGTCGTGAACCGACCGATGTGGACGGTGTCAGCGTATCTTCCGAAGAGCATCTTCCCGGGCGACGATACGGTATGATGTAGAGACACCACCGGCGAAAATCGAATTCTCGTGCCGCGTAGACGCCGGTCAGAACCGCGCCCACCCATGACAACAGTCCACAGGAAATGTCGGATGCGTTAGAATTGTGGGTTCCACCGAAGTATGCGTTGGTTGTGATGAATCGGACATTATTTCTCAGATATGGCCATTATGGTCCGTTCTGTGTTTGAAAAAGCGTCTACTTTGGATGTACGTTTACTAATATTGGATTATAGCGGACGTATACGGAACCCTTATCAGTGTGCCTCTACTTCGGTTACTTGCAATGGTAAACGGTAAGGTTGATTTCTTCAACGACACGGGCGGCTACGGTTTCATCGCGACTGAGGACTCTGACGACGACGTTTTCTTCCACATGGAGGACGTTGGCGGTGAGGATCTGACAGAAGGGACGGAAATCGAATTCGAGATCGAACAGGCCCCCAAGGGCCCGCGCGCGACGAACGTCGTCCGCGCTTAATTACGGTTACTGCATCGTCGCTACACGGCGACGCCGCGTAACTTCGCTTCTTTCGAGGACTGCTCCGATAGCGACGGCGCTACAGAAGGGGCAGGAACGGGTTTCGACCGATTCCCGACAGCCTCGTTTTAATAATCACCCCCACGAGACGGCAGTATGTTCACTCGATGCTCGAACGGACGCGTTCCCCGGAGGCGACGATGGTAGACGTCGCCTTCTCCGCGGCGCGGGTCCTCCTCGCCCTGTTCCTCGTCGTCCTGAACGGCTTTTTCGTCGCCTCGGAGTTCGCCTTCGTCCGGGTCCGGTCTACGTCGGTCGAACAACTGGCCGAGGAGGGACGCGCTGGGGCCGGCGTCCTACAGGACGTGATGGCGAACCTCGACGACTACCTCGCGGCGACGCAACTCGGCATCACCATCGCCTCGCTCGGCCTCGGTTGGATCGGCGAACCGGCCGTCGCGGCACTTATCGAGCCAATTCTCGAATCCGTACTGCCGGCGAGTCTCATCCACCTCGTGGCGTTCGCAATCGGCTTCAGTTTCATCACGTTCCTCCACGTCGTCTTCGGCGAACTCGCACCGAAGACGATTGCAATCGCTGACGCCGAGCGAGTCTCGTTGTTGCTGGCCCCGCCGATGAAGTTCTCCTATTACCTGTTCAAACCCGGCATCGTCGTGTTCAACGGCACTGCCAACGCCTTCACCCGCCTGCTGGGAGTCCCGCCGGCCTCCGAGAGCAACGAGACGCTCGAAGAGCGCGAAATCCGTCGCGTCTTGATGCGGTCGGGCGAAGAGGGCCACGTCGAGATGGCCGAAGTCGACATGATAGAGCGCGTGTTCGACCTCAACGACACCGTGGTTCGAGAGGTGATGGTGCCGCGACCGGACGTGGTGAGCGTCCCGGCCGACCTGTCGCTGTCCGACCTCCGGTCGACGGTGCTTGACGCCGAGCACACGCGTTACCCCGTCGTCGAGGCCGACGACGCCGACCGTGTGGTCGGATTCGTCGACGTGAAAGACGTGCTCCGCGCTGCCGAGACCGGCTCCGAGTCGGCGACCGCTGGCGACCTTGCACGCGAAATCATCGTCGTTCCGGAGACGATGACGGTCAACGACCTCCTCTTGCAGTTCCGGGACGAACAGCGACAGATGGCTGCCGTCATCGACGAGTGGGGCGCCCTCGAAGGCATCGCGACCGTCGAAGACGTCGTTGAGGCCATCGTCGGTGACCTCCGCGACGAGTTCGATGCCGAGCGCCGCGAACACTCGATACGCAGCGTCGACGACGACACCTACGATGCCGACGGGTCGGTTACGCTGTCGGCCATCAACGACACCCTCGACACCGACTTTGAGACCGAGGGCTTCGAGACGCTCGCCGGATTTGTGTTCGACCGCCTCGGGCGGGCACCCGAAGTCGGCGACAACATCGAGGCTGAGGGGTACGTCATCGAAGTGACGAGCGTCGACGGCGCCCGTATCTCGACGCTCCGAATCAAAAGCGCGCCCGATGACCCGGACACGTCGGCGGAGTAATCGCCCGTCACCGGTCGGAACATCCCGTAATCCAGAAGGTTTACGCCCGAAGCGCGGCCGAACGTACCCGTGCTCGAACTCGCTATCGTCCTGAAGTGGCTCGTTGCGTTCGCGGCCCTGACCGCGGTCGGCGCGCCGCTGGCGGCGGCCGCTTTCCCGCGGCTTCCCCGCCGCGGTGCGGCGCTGGCCCTCCCGGCGGCCGTCGTCCCGCTTGCGCTGTTGGTGTTCTGGCTGGGACAGGTGACCTTCGGTCTCCACACCGTCGTCGTCGGCCTGGGTCTCGTCGTCGCGGCGTCGGCGCTGGCGTATCGCCGCGGCGCTGAACCGGAGTGGCGCGCCGTCGCCGGTGGCTACGCCGTCTTCGCCGTCGGCTTCCTGTTTCTCGTCTCCTTCCGGATGTACAACGCCGGCATCACGCCGGCCGGTGGCGAACAGTTCCTCCACTTCGGATTGGTGAAGGCGCTGTTGCGAGCGGAGACGCTTCCACCCGAGGACTTCTGGTTCGCCGGCGAACCGCTCCGGTACTACTACGGCACCCAGATGCAGGTCGCCAGTTACACGCTGTTGACCGACACCGCACCGCGGTACGGGTTCAACCTCGGTATCGCAGCGTTCTACGGCTTCCTCGTCGTGTCGGCGTACGGTCTCGTCGGCGCGGCGACGGCGCTCCGCGGTCGGTCCTACCGTCTCGGCGGCGCACTCGGCGTGTTCTTCGTCGCCCTCGCGGGCGCGCTGACGACCGCCGTCCGCCTCGGCTTCGGCCTGCTTCCCCGCGAAACCGCCCTCGAGTACGGCCGGCCCGCCTTCGACGCGGTCCGGCACATGCCCTACGAGGAGGCCGTCGTTCGACTGAGCAATCCCTTCGAGTGGGGTTGGTTCTACACCCGATACGTCGTCCCCAACACCCTCCAAGAGTTCCCGCTGTACTCCTTCGTGAAGTCCGACCTCCACGGCCACGCGCTGGCCAACGGCTACATTCTCTTTGCCGCCGCCTTGGCGCTCAGTTACTATCTGACGCCGGCCGAGGAACGCGGCCGACGCCTCGCCGTCGTCTACGGCGGGATGGGACTCGTCGCGGGCGTCTTCGGGTTCATGAACACGTGGTCGCTGCCGACCGTCGTCGGATTGGCGTGGCTCGCACTCGCTGCCGCCGACGCCCACCCGGCGACGCTGCTTCCCGGCGTCGGTGACCGACTGGCCGTCGATGCCGACCCCGAATCCGGCGGTCGACTCGAATGGCTCGGCGCCGAACTGTGGCGTATCGTCCTCGCGGGCGTCCTCGCGGCGGGCGTCGGATTGGTCGGCGTCGCCTTGGCCTCTCCGTTCCTCATCTTCGGCAACGTCCCGACCAACGAGGGCGTCGGCTTCCTGCCGCCGCGAACCGATATCTGGCCCTTCCTCGTCATCTACGGCAACGTGCTGGCGCTGTTCGCCGGCTACCTGCTCTACAGCGGCCGCGAGGCGATTCGTGACGCCTCGCCGGTCGCCGTCGTCGCCGTCTCGCTGTCGGGGCTGGCCGCCGTCGCCGCCTTGCTCTGGCTCGTCGACTTCGCGGTGCTGGCGGTCACCGGCCCGCTGTTGCTCGGTGCGTGGTGGCTCCTCCGAACGGACCGCATCGGCTTCGAGGGACTGTTGCTCGTCGCCGGTGTCGGGCTGATTCTGTCGATGGAAATCGTCTACGCAAAGGTGTGGCCGCCGACCCAGATTCGCTGGAACACGACGCTGAAGGTCGCCGTCCAGGGGTGGACCCTCGCCGCGGCGGGGATGGGCGGTGCGAGCGCGCTCGTCCTCACGGACGCACGCCAGTATCTCGCGGAGCGACTGTCGAGTGAACCCACCGAGACATCGACCGACACTGCCGCTCGCGCGGACGGTGGGGCAGAAGACGTGACCGGTCGGATTCCATCGATGCCGACGCCGACGCGCTCCGCTGTGGTCGCCGGAACGTTGGTCGTCGCCGTCATCCTCTTGAGCAGTCCGTTCGCAGTCCTGACGTTCGCCGGTGAAGTCGGCTCCGACGCGGCCGCCGACCGCGAGGCGACTCTCGACGGACTGGCGACCCACGAACACTGGCACGCCGAAGAGATGGAGGCCATTCACTGGCTCGACGACCGGCAGGGGACGCCGACCATCGTCGAGGCGCCGGGTCGGGCGACGTACCGCTGGAGCAGTCCCGCCTCGACGCTGACTGGCCTGCCCGCGGTCATCGGATGGGACCACCAACAGGGGTATCGCGGCGTCGAGGCATTCGAGCGCCGCGCCGAGGAGGTCGACGCCGTCTACGCCGGGCCGTGGTCCGACGCCGCAGCGACGCTCCGAACCTACGAGGTGCAGTACGTCTACGTCGGCCCCAACGAGCGCGAACAGTACGGCGAGAACCTTCGGGCGTTCGACGAGCGACCGGAGTTATCCGTCGCCTTCGAGAACGAGGCGGTGACGATTTACGAGGTCGACCATTCCGCGCTCTCGGCGTCCGGGGGTGGTTGACGGCGTTCAGCCGGCCGTCTCGTTTCCGGGTGCCGTCTGCTCGATGACGTACCGCTGGCCCACCATCGGGTCCAGCAGGCTGTCGACCGGCGCGCGGTCGTCTCTGAGTATCGGTACGTCGTCGGTCGGTTCGTCGTTCCGATAGCTTCCGATTTCGCTTTCGAGGTCGATGCCGATGTCGCGCTGGCGGTTCCGTTCGCGCAGTTCGGCTTCGGTCACCTGTTCGGGGTTCTTCGTGGCGACGATTTCGATGTTCTGGACGACGCTCGACCCGGCGGTCGGGAAACTGTACACCTGCGGGTACACCTGCTCCATCGTTCGGTACTCGGCGCGGTAGAACTCCGAGGCCGGCCCGCTCGGCGCTGAGATGAGGTTCGCAAACAGGATGCCGTCCTCCGAGAGGCGGTCGTTGGTCAACTGCATGAACTCCACCGTCGTCAACTGGAACGGCACCTTGTCCTTCTTGTAGGCGTCGAGGACGATGAGATCGTAGGTGTGGTTGGTGTTCCGAAGGAACCGACGGCCGTCGCCGTTGTGGATGTTGAGTTGCTCCGACTCCTCGACGCGGAAGTACTGCTTGGCTACGTCGATGACTTCGGGGTCGATTTCCACCACGTCGACGGTGGCGTTGTACTCGGCGGCGAACCGTTTCGGGCCGGTGAACCCACCGCCACCGACGAACAGCACTCTGTCGATGTCGTCGGGGTCCTTCGCGAACAGATACGGCATGTGGAAGTATCGCGTGTACTCGAAGACGTGGCGGTTCGGGTCGTCGAGGTCCATCGCGCTGTGGCGTTGGCCGTCGAGATACAGCGTCCGGGTGTCGCCGAGGTCTGCCACTTCGAGTTCCTGATACGGCGTCTGGGTCTGGTAGACGACCTGTCCACCCGTCGAGACGCCGACGGCACCGCTACCGATGGCGGCGACGAGAAGCACCGTGACGCCGACCGTGGCGAACAGCGGTTCGCGGTTCATCGACGGCAGCGCAATGGACAGCGCCGTCCCGACCAACAGCAGACCAAACAGGAAACTGATAGCCTCGATGCCGAACGAGGGGATGAGGAAAAAGGTCGTACCGAACGCGCCGAGGATACTTCCGACCGTTCCGAGCGCGTACACCCGACCGGAGGCCTCGCCGATTTCTTCCGTGTTCGACAACTCGGCCGCGTAGGGACTGATGAAGCCGAGCAGATACGTCGGCGGACCGAACAGCAGCGTGATGGCCGGCAGCGAGGCGAACCGACTGGGAAGCGGGAACGACGACCCCGCCGCCAACAGCAAGTCGCCCGCGAAAATCAACAGCGCGACGTAGGCGGCCGTCCCGAGCAACAGCCACGTCAGGCGGTCGACGCTGGCGCGTTCGGCGGCGCGCTTGCCGCCGTAGTGATACCCGAGGCTCAGCGCCGCGAGGAACACGCCGATGATGCTCCCCCAGGTGTAGATGCTGCTGCCGAACTGGGGGGCGACCATGCGGCCGGCGAGGATTTCCAGCCCCATACTCGCCACGCCGGAGACGAACACCGCGAGTTCGGGTGCGGTCACCCGACCGAACGACCGACCCGGAAGCGAATCCATATGCTAGCCGTACGGTCTTCCGGGAATAAAGGTTGTCGAGGCGGAAGAGGCGGGCGATTTACTCCCCGTCCAGCAGTGCCTCGTCGCCGTACTCCTCGCGGAGTCGCTGGAGGTACTCCTGACCTTCTTGGACCCGCGGGGTCGGTTCGGCGTAGGCGTCCGCAAAGAGGTCCTCAGGGTCGGCCTCGACATCGGTCCCGCGGTCGATGATGTCGGCAACGGTCTCCTGGACCTCCTCGTCGATGGTGTCGATTCGTTCCTCGTCGAGGGACCCCCGCTCCCTGAGGAACGTCTCCATCCGGGGTATCGGGTCCCACTCCTTCCACTGTTCGACCTCGCTGTCGTCGCGGTAGGCGGTGGGGTCGTCGGCGGTCGTGTGGGCACCGAAGCGGTACTGGACCGCCTCGACGAGCGTCGGCCGCGTCTCGGCGTCGGGGTCTTTCGCCTTCGCGAGCGCCTCCGAGACCACCTCGTAGGTCGCAAGCGGGTCCATCCCGTCGACGACGACGCCGGGAAGTCCGTAGGCGGCCGCCTTCTCGGCGTAGGACTCGCTGGCGGTCTGCTCGTCGGCCGGATGGGAGATGGCCCACCCGTTGTTGTTGCAGATGAACACTGCCGGAACGTCGAAGACGCCGGCGAAGTTCAGCCCTTCGTGGAAGTCGCCTTCGCTGGTCGAACCCTCCCCGAAGTGACAGACGATGGCGTTGTCGTCGCCCTGCAGTTTCGACGCCCACGCCATCCCTGTCGCGTGGGGGATATGGCCCGCGATGGAGATGTTCAGCGGCGCGATGTTGTGGTCGGTTAGTGCGGCGTTTCCCGACTCGTGGCCCATCCAGTAGCGGACGTACTCCGCCAGCGGCCCGCGGTCGACGACGGCGGCGTGTTCCCGATACTGGTACAGTATCCAGTCGGCGTCGTCGACGGCGTACATCGACCCGAATTGTGACCCCTCCTGTCCTGCCAGCGAGGCGTAGGTGCCCACACGGCCCTGCCGCTGGAGGCTTATCATCCGCTCGTCGAAGTGCCGGGCCAGCCGCATGTCGGCGTACAACTCCACCAACTGCTCGTCGGACAGCGGCGGTTCGTAGCCGTCGTCCAGCGGCCGGCCGTCCGAATCGAGTCGGCGGTGTATCTCGTCGTCCGAGCCGAAGGTCATACGCCCCCGTTCCACCGGGAGGGTGATATCGGTTCGCCCTCCGGTGAGATGGCTGTCAGGAGCGGCCGAGTACGGCGGCGGTGACGCAACGCTTTTTCCGCCCGGCGCTCTCGGAACGCGTATGACCGACTACATCGTCGAGGAAGAACAGCAACTGTCGCCCGTCGTCGTGGCCTCCTCGGCTGTTCTCGTGGCCGCGTTCGTTCTCGGACTGCTGTATCAACTCGCGCTGTTCGTCCTCTGAATCGCTGCGAGCGTTTCATTCCCGGAACGCGAACGCCTCGTTCGGAAGGCCGGGCCTCGTCGCTGTCGAGGCACCCAGCGCATCGCCGAACAGTTCCCACATCAGGACTGAGCGGTTCCCGGTCGAGGAGGGATTTTTTTGACATCCGACCCCGACCACCATCCATGTCCGATGCCCTCCAACGGACGATTCGGCGCTGTACCGCAGTGTTGGCCATTCCGCTGTCGCTGTACCCTATCGTGTTCGTCGCCCGACTGGAGACCGATGGCTACCCGTACACGAACCTGACCCTCGAAGTAGCCGACGAAATCGCTCTCGTCGTACTGGTGGGTGCCGTCGTCTATCTCGCCGTGAGCGTCCTCCTGCAGTTCGTCCTGGCCGACCCAACTCCCAGCGGGCAGGCCGACGGTACCGAGGCGAACTGATTCTCCGGGCGGTCGGCCGTGTCGGGTTCGCGACCCGAGACGCTCACAGCGTTCCCGACAGCACCAGCAGGTTCCACGCCGTGACGAGTCCGCCGACGACCGCCAGCGCCAGCGGGACGGCCGTTCGGCCGGGCGTCCGCAACACGCGCCACGCTAGGTAAAACAGCGTGAACACGACTGCCTTGAGGCCCAACAGCGCGACCGGGCCGTAGGCGTGGATGAACGCCCCGGCGATGGGGCCGGCTTCGGCGGCCCCGCCAGCGGAAAGGCCCCAGAACGTCGTCGCGGTGTCACCGACGCCGTACAGAAGCACCGCCGCGACCCACAGCGGTCGCTCGGCGTCGGCGAGCAACTCGAAGGGGCTCCGGGCGGGCGTGTCGGCGCTCACTGGGCGACCTGTCGAGTCAGGGCGTAATAACGGCGGCGGCTGTGAGCGCGACGAGCAGTGTCGCACCGAACAACAGGAGGAAATCGGCGGTCGGCGAGATGTAAGCGGTCGACTCCGACTCGACGCCCTCCGTCTCGACGGCCGTGGCGTGGTCCGTTGCCATACCCACCGTAGCGGTTACGTCCGATTTAAACTCCGCTCGGTATCGAGCGCCGAATCGTCAGTCGAAACCGACTGCAGTGTGTCACCGAAACGCACTGACGGCGCCGATGGAAGCCCTCTTGGGCGCCAGCGAGCAACCGACAGTATGAGCTATACGGTCGGACTCGTCGGCAAGCCCTCGGTCGGCAAGTCCACGTTTTTCAACGCCGCGACGATGAACGACGTGCCGGAGGGTGCGTATCCGTTCACGACTATCGACCCCTCCATCGGCGAAGCGTACGTCCGCGTCCCCTGTGCTGCTCCCGAATTCGAAGAGACCTGTACGCCCGATTCGGGCTTTTGCCGGAAGGGCGAGCGGTTCGTCCCCGTCAAACTCGTCGACGTGGCCGGACTCATCCCCGGCGCCCACGAGGGCGCCGGCCTCGGCAATCAGTTCCTCACCGACCTCAACGAGGCTGACGTGTTGGTCCACGTCGTCGACTTCTCGGGGACGACCGACGCCGAGGGCGAACCCACCGAGGGCCACGACCCCCGCGACGACATCGAGTTCCTCGAAGACGAACTCGACATGTGGTATCTCGACATCCTCGAACGCGGCATCGAGCGCTACGAGGGCGCCTACAACACCGCCGAGACGGACATCGAAGTCGAACTCGCAGAGCAGATGACCGCCTTCCGGACCAACGAAGACGAAATCAAGCGTCTCATCCGCCGGGTTGGCTGTGGCTTCGAACCTGCCGAGTGGGACGGAGACGACCGCGAGACGTTGGCGAGAGAGATTCGGCAGGCAACCAAACCAATCGTCATCGCCGCCAACAAGATGGACACCCCCGAAGCACAGGCCAACTACGAGGAAATCACGTCGGACCCCGACTACGACCACCTCGAAATTGTCCCCGCCAGCGCCCACGCCGAGAAGGCGCTGAAGGCGGCCGACGAAAACGGCGTCGTCGAGTACGTCCCCGGCAGCACCGACTTCGAGATAGTCGGCGACATCTCTGAGGAACAAGCCGCCGGCCTCGACCGCATCGCCGAGTTCGCCGCCGAGTACGACGGCACCGGCGTCCAAGCCGCACTGGAGACCGCGCTGTTCGACACGCTCGGCCTGCTGGCGGTGTTCCCCGGCTCTTCGGGCGGCCTCGGCACTGCGGACGGCAAAATCCTCCCGGACTGCTTCCTGTTGCCGCCGGATGCGACCACCTCGGATTTCGCCTACCACATCCACTCGGACCTCGGCGACGGCCTGCTCCACGGCGTCGACTGCCGTGCCGGCCGACAAATCGGCGGCGACCACGAACTTGACCACCGGGACGTGGTCGAACTCATCACAACGAACTGACCGCTGACGAGGGCCGTTGCTGCGGAAGAGAGGTTCTTATCGGTCGAGTGCGTATGACGAACGTGCCCGAGAAACGCGACCGGAACCTGCGGCGACCCGACCACGCCATCCCGCCACAGACCGACGAGATACGCGCGGAACTGGAGGCGGGCGACCGCGAACTGCTGCACTGTCTGAACTGCGGTCGACAGTTGGTCGCGCTTCGACACGGCGAGCGGTGTCTGTTCTGTGGCTCCGGCGCCACCGTCGTCGAGGAGTGGCGCTGAGATTTTCGCCGTAAGCCTCGATTTGGCCCTTTTATCGTGAGTGTACGCCGAGCGCAAGCGAGGCGTTTCCCCGATGCCGAACGCCGAAGGCGTGAGGCGTCGGTAGCGCGCACGGACTGAGGTGGCCGCAGGCCACCGAAGGAGTACGCGCTATTTTCCCCCAAGTTTTGCCGCGGAGGCGTGTCGCGCGCCGAACGGCGCGCGACCGCCGGAGCGTACAAAAAGTGGGTGGCTAGCGATACAGCGACATGTAAATCATCGCGAAGCCGACGATAAACGGCACCGTCTCGGCGATTTGTAGGTAGAACAACTGCCGGCCGAGGTCACCGCTCACGCCGACCTGTGTCGTGAGGTTCGTCATCGCGACGCCCATGCTGATGAACGCGAACCCGATGAACGCGTACTGGAGTCGGTCCGACCCCCGCTTGGAGTACGCCTGAAAACTGATGAGCGTCAGTCCGAGCGAGAGGCCGAAGAGAACGAGTCGCATCAGAATCAACACGCCCTGCAGGATATCGACCATGTGCGGGGGATTCCTGCCGTCGTATTAAAACCACCCGCCCGGACGGCGGAGTCGACACGAACGCGTTCGTCTCACTCGGCGCCGAGGTCGTCCCACAACTGCGTGAAGCGGTCCGGGAGGTTCTCGCGTCGATAAATGCGGACCTTGTACTCGTCGTCTTCCAGTTGGATGACGGTGCTGTCGAAGTTGCACTCGTAGACGTTGTAGTGGTTGCCGTCCTCGGCGACGGCCGTCTGCTCGATGATGAGTTCGTGGTCCTGTAACAGTTCGAGCCGCCGGTAAATGGTCGGAAGCGACAAATCACACTCTTCGGCGAGTTCCTTCGCCGAACGAGGCTGGCGACTAATCGCTGCCAGTACCGTCCGTGCGTGTTGGTCGCCAATTGTATCGAGGACATCCTCGATGCTACGATCGTCTGCCACAACCCGTTTCAGGAAGGGCAGAATAAAAACGTTTCCGACGGTCGCGCCGTCCCCGAATCCGGGACAGCCCGTTTGAAGTGGGTGGCCCCCGGAGTGGATTTCATGTACGATTCCGTGCTGTTGCCGACTGACGGAAGTGACGGGGCTGCCGAGGCGCTCGAACACGCCATCGGAGTCGCAACCGCCTTCGACGCCGACCTCCACATCATCTCGATAATCGACCGGCGCGTCGTCTTGGCTGCCGACACCGACGAAAAAGAGGCCGTCCGTTCCGAACTCTCCGACGACGCGACCGAGGCCGTTGAGGGTCTCGCGAACCGGGCCGCAGAGGCGGGTATCGAGGCCACGACCGCGACGACCGAGGGCGTCCCTCACCGGGAGATTCTCGCCTACGCAGCCGACAACGACCTCAACCTTCTCGTTCTCGGAACGCACGGTCGAACGGGCCGCGAGAAACGCCTCCATCTGGGCAGTACGACCGAACGCGTCGTCAAGGAGTCCGAACGTCCCGTCACCGTCGTCAACATCGGGTAACGGCCGACTACTCGACGGTGTTTCGCAGCGTCCCGATTCCCTCGTAGTGGATTTCGATTTCGTCACCGCGCTCCAACAGCCCGGGGTTTGCGGGACTGCCGAAGGAAATCACGTCGCCGGGCTTGAACGTAAAGCGCTCCGAGAGGAACGAAATCACTTCTCGCGGCTTGATGAACATGTTCTCGGTGTTGTCCTCCTGTCGGAGTTCGCCGTTGATGTGGGTCGTCATGTCGAGACCGACGGGGTCGACGTCGGCGACGACGGGGCCGAGCGGTCCCGAGGAGTCGAACGCCTTCCGGGCGGTGCGGCGCTCCTGGTCGAGACAGTCGAGGTCGTTGAGGATGGTGTAGCCGCGCACCACGTCGTCGACCTCGCTTTCGTCGACGTTCTTGCACTCGGTGTCGATGACGGCGGCCAACTCGCCGGCGTAGGTCAACTCCTCGGTGAAGGTGGGGTACGGAATCGGCGTCCCGGGGTCGTGCAGCGAGACCGGCGGCTTGATGAAGAAGTCCGGCATCTCCGGCACCTCGTAGTCCATTTGGTCGACCTTCTCGCCGAAGTTGCGACCGACACAGTAGAACACGGATGGTTCACACGGCGCCAGCAAATCGTACTGAGCGGGTTCGTACGTCCCGTCCTCGGTGTGGACGGTGCCGTCGTCGTCGTACTCGCCTTTGAGAACGCCGTCGGGCGTCTCGATGCGTGCCTGTTTCATGTTGGGGCCGGCGGCCGCCCCGGACTTACGTGTTGTTATCGTCACCGAGGGTGTCACGTCGACGATGGGTGTGATGGCCGCCTTTCCCCCTTCGCAAACCCTTGTCTGTCGCCATCCTCTCGTTGTCTACCGTATCTACCTCTTAAAACTCGGCTTGGCTTTCCCATCAGCAGTCGTCATCACAACGGACCGATGTCGTCGACTGAGACGACGACGAGCGTTCGGTCCTCGCCGGACATCGGTGAGGCGCTGACGGTCAGCCAGAAATCCCGGCTCGGAAGCGACGCTTCGCAGTCGACGCCTCGAATCGCGGTTCCGGCGCTGGCGACGACCTCCCAGAGGTACTCACCGTCGGCAATCGGTTCTCCGTCGGCGTTCCGGAAGGTCACCGACGGCTCCGCCGGTGAGAGACCGATTAGCTCCTGTCGCTCCATGCCGAACACCTCGGCGGCCCGGTCGTTCGCCCGCCGGATGTGGCCGTCCCGCTCCATCAACAGCAACGGCGTCGGACTTACCTCAAGGATTCGGTCGGTGAGGTCCCGCTCCCGACGCAGGCGCCGTTCGGTTTCGCGACGCTCGCTTATATCGCGACTGTTGACGATGAACCCATCTATGTCCGGGTCGTCGAGTCGGTTGGCACCTCGGGATTCGATGCACCGCCAGTCGCCGCTTTTGTGTCGGAAGCGGTACTCGACGGTGGGTCGGTAGTCGGGGTTCGACAGCGATTTGGCGAACTCGCGTTCGACGCGCTCGCGGTCCTCGTCGTGGACCCTATCGAAGGCGCTCTCGCCGCGGAGTTCCCGTGGCGCGAACCCCGTCACCTCCTCCATCGAGGGGCTGACGTACTGGAAGGTGCCGGTGTCGTCGAGGACACACACCGTCGCCGGGGAGTGTTCGATGAGGGCTCGAAACCGAGCGCGTTCGGTACGGATGGCTTCGGTGGCCTGCTCTCGTGTCCGTTCGACCTGTTCGGTCGCCCGCCGTGCGTCGACGACGCTCTCGACTCGGTGTGCAAGGCGAGTAAACCGCTCTGATCCGCCCGATTTCGTGATGTAATCGGTGACGCCCAGCGAGATGGCGTCGCTCGCGACGTTCTCGGAGCCTTCGCTTGTAAAGAGGATGAAGGGAATGTCGTCGTTGAGGACGCGGACCTGTCGGAGTAACTCCAGTCCGTCGGTACTGGGCATCTCGTAATCGGAGACGATGCAGTCGAACTCATCGAGGCGGTCTGTCACCGTCTCCGGGTCGGTTATCGGTGTCGCCCGGAGCCGGCCGCTCGTCGATTCGAGGCCCTCCGCGGTGAGGTCGCACAGCTCCGCGTAGTCGTCGACGCACGCGACCGATATCGGCCGCTCGATGGCCGCCTCAGAGGCCGATGTCGAATTTATCGCCATTTGTGAACACGGATTATACACTCATGGTATAAATTCTATGGTCACTATCGCTGGACGAAATGCACCGATGCGGTCACTCGGAGGGGTACGCGACCGACAGCGCCTCCGGGACCACTTCGAGTTCGGCCGCAGTTACCGGCTCCGAGACGGGCGTTCCGTCGAGTTCGACCGGGAGTCCCGCCTCCGAACGGAGCCGTACGGTCTCACCCGTGGCGTATCGAACCGACGGGTCCTCGATTATCCGCCCCGCTCTGGCTCGCCTCGCGAGTCGAACGGCCTCACGAGGCCCGACCGATTCCACAACGAGGGTGTGGAGGAGTCCGTCGCCGCGTCTGGACTCCGGGAGCAGTTCGAAGTCGCTCCCGCGGTAGCGGCCGCCGCCGATGGCGACGATTCGTGCGGCGCCGTGATACATCGGGTCGCCGCCGACCGACAGCGACAGTTCGACGGGGTCGTCGGCCAGCGTCGCCCACCCGGTCGCGAGGAGGTACGCGAGCGGGCCGGGCAGGCGTCGCAATCGCTCGGCGTGGCCGAGTGCGCTCCGGAACAGTCCGGCAGTAAATCCGAGCACGAAATACGTCGGGCCGATTCGAGGTGTCGTGTCGGCTCGACCGACCTCCAGCGGCCGCGTCTCGATTCCGTCGGCCAACCGGGCGGCGACGCTCCGCCAGTCGGAATCGCCGTAGAGATGTCGATACGAGGAGTTCCCCCTGCCGGCCGGAACGACGAACAGCGGCGTTTCGATGTCGGCATCGACGAGCGCCGCGGCTACTTCACGGAGGGTTCCGTCGCCACCGATAGCGACCACGAGGTCGGCCCACCTCGCTTGCTCTATCGCCGCGGTGGGAACGTCGTCTGCACCGGTCGTGATGGCCGCATCGACATCGGCCTCGGGGAACTGCGCGGACAGGTCGGCGAACAACTCCGCCGCGTTCCCGCTGCCGGATTGTGGATTGACGACCGCACCGACGCGTTCGGGTTTCACGGTGACTCCTCCGGAGCGAACGCCCCAAGCGAGACGGACGGGGCGCTGTCGACGGCGAACAGTTCGTCGACGCGTTGGGTCGCATCCGACGGTCCCACACCGGCGGCTTCGAGTCCCGACCGACACTTGTTGCGGGCGACCGCCCGTATCTCTTCGAGCGGCTTGCCGGCGAACCCCGAGGGATGGTCGACGGTCGTCTCGATGGTCCGGCCGTCGGCGGTGGTCACCTCGACCCGGGCACCCATCCGCTTGTCGGCCTCGGAGAGGTCGGTCGGGAGTGGTCGCTTGCGGGCGAACCGCAGCAGCGTCGGGAGATGTCGAAGCGTCGCGCCGACGCCGACGGTTTTCGCCGCGTACCCCACGACGGGGACTCCGACCCGGCGGAGCATCGCCCCCACCGGCACTTCTGACTGCAGCGCAGCCATGGTAAACGACGCGTCGTGGTGGAGGAACACCCGGTCGGCCAACCGCCAGACGTCGGCGTCACCGACCCGTCCGGACAACTGTCGCGGCGTGTGTTCGCCGTCGATGAGCGCCGCCGCGACGTTGAACGGAATCGTAAACGAGAGCGCGGAGGCGGGGCTGTTCGGCCCGTCGAGGTACGGCGAGGCGCGGTCGTCGACCTCCGTTGCGAACAGCGACCCGTACACGTCGACGCGTTCGATGGTGGTTCGGCCGCGGTCGAATCGCCCACGAGCCTCCAATGCAGCCTCGATTGGCGCCGTCACGTACGCACAGCCGGGGACGCCCTTCACCGTCACGGCGCGGGTGTGCCAACGCTCGCCGAACCCCTTCAAGAACTCCGGCAATGGGAGGTCGGCGAAGGAATCGAGGAACCCCGCGTCGGCTTCGGTGAGGTCCGGGCGGCCCGAGAGCCCAGCGCGTGCGGAGTCGACGGCGGCGATACCACTCTTCAGCGGTTCACTCGCACTCCAGACCTTCGCATCGCTCCCGAGGAACGGTGATTCGAGCGGCCACGGCGGTTGTAATAGCGCCGTTCCGAGGGCGTCGCTCAGCGTTTCGGCATCGTCGCCCTCGATGACCGCTCGTCCCACCGCGGCAGCGACCGCGTGGATGTAGGCGGTCTGTTGTCCCCGGAAGGGACCGATTGCCGCCGCGGCGGCCAGCCGTGCGGCCACTTCGTTTGCGGCGACATGTGCGACGAGCAGTCGTTCGCCGCTTTCCCCCGTCGATTCGGCGTACGCAAGCGGGACGAAGACGCTGCTGTGGCCGGTGTGACCGCCGAGGACGGTGTCGTCGAAGTCCAGCGCCATCGACAGCGCCGCGTTGCCGGCCGCCGCACCCTCCGGCGTCAGGTCTGTGCCACCGAGGAACGTCGCGTCGCCGTCAGCGTGGCTTTCGGACGCCGTCGCGATTCGCTCGCCGAGGGGATGAGAGCACGTCCACACCGCCGCACCGACGGTGCTGACCAACTGTGCGCGTGCGGCCCACCGCACCGGACGCGGCACGTCGCGGTACTCCAACTCGGTCGCCCACCGAGCGGCGCGGTCCAGAAACGGGTCGAGTTCCGTTTCCTCCTCGCCGCCGAGCGGCAGGCGGTCGGTGACGGTCATCGTTGGCCAGTCGTCGCCCGTCGGTTTAGGCGTTCGCCCGGCACAGGCCGGTCCCACGGCACGGATTCACCCCTCGACCTCCCGAACCAACTCCGGGCCGTCGTTGGCGGGATTGTTCACGGCCGTCGAGACGGGGTACGACCGGAGGTCGTCCTCGGGGGCGGGGTCCAGCGGGACGGACTCCCCATCGAGCCACGCCCCCTCCTCGTCGGGGCTGAGGACGACGGCCATCCGGTGGTGTAGCGGCTCGACGACGCCGTTCGGCTCCGTCGTCACGACGGTGAACGTCTCGACTGGGTCGGCCTGCCCTGTCGACCCGCTCTCGCCGCCGTCGAACTCCCCGAGACCGGTCTGGAGCGTGTCTGGCGTCCATCGCTCGTAGAGGCCGGCCATCGCAAAGGGGCGGTCGTCCTCGTAGGCGACGCGATAGGGTCGTTTCCCGTCTCCGGTGTCGGCCCACTCGTAGAAGCCGTTGGCGGGAACGAGACAGCGCCGTTGCTCGTAGGCCTCGGCGAAGGCGGGCTTTTCGTCGACGGTCTCCGCACGGGCGTTGATGTGGCCGTCGCTCCGGTCGTCGGCCCAGCGCGGGACGAGCCCCCATTCGAGCCGCTGGATGGCGTCGGGTTGCGCTCCGGTGATGACCGGAAGCCGTTGGCTCGGCGCGGCGTTGTACCGCGGCTCGAATTCGAAGGCGAACGTCGCATCGAAGCGGGCTTCGAGTTCCTCCGGTGGCGTGAACAGGCTGTAACGGCCACACATAGCCGCGACTACGGGCTCCGATTCGAAATAGGTGCCGGCGGTGGACGGATGGCGAACAGGCGGGAATGCGTATCCGGCGGCGGGTCCCACGCTACGGCCTCGACCGACCGCCGGCCTCTCTCAGGTCACGGGCAGTCTGGTCGCGGTATCCGATAAAAAGGGTCGGTCGCTACAGTTTGTCGACCGTCGGCTTCGCCTTCACGACGACGGTATCGGCGACGAGGTCGCCGACGCGCTGCTTGCGGTCGGTGACGAAGATGGCGACGAGGCCGACGACGTAGAAGAACGGCAGTGCGTCGACGATTCGCAGCAGCGTCCGAATGGCCGAGTCGCGGTAGGTAATCGGGTCGCCGTCCTCGGTGACGACGACGATGTCCATCACCATCTTCCCGACGGTCTGTCCGTACTCCGCCTCGAAGTAGATGAAGTAGGCGAAAAACAGGAGCGTCCCGAGGCCGCCGACCAGCACTCCAAGGGTCTCGGAAATCACTGCCAAAACTTCGGAGACGACGCCGACTAAGAGGCCGAACCCGACCGCGTCAATGAGAAACGCGAGGATTCGTTTGACGACGACGTCGTCCTCGGTACCCAAATCGGGAAGCGGCCGTTCGAAGGTTACCATGTCCGTTCGGTGCACGTCGGTTGGGGATAAAGATACAGGAAGCCGACTGGTGGCGTGCGGTTCGTCCGCCCCGGCCGTCGAGTCGACTCCGCCCGCGAATTTAAACGACAAGCCGCCGTAGCGGCCCCGTGGCCGACGACGACGACCCGACGTTCGCCATCCCGACACCTCCCGAGCGTCGCTACCCTCGGGGCGGCGGCGTCGAGTACGAAGGCGAGACGGTGTTTTCGGTGCGGCCGACCGTCGACTTCGACGACGACGCTCTCGCTGCAGTCGTCGAGTCGGTTCTCGACGCCGGCCCGTATCGGTACGGCGACTGGTTCGATTTGCCGATGCCGCTGTATCTCGTCCACGACGACGACACCGGCGACACGTTCCGCGTCGCGGTCCGCGACGGTGCCGTCGAGTTCCACGTTCTCCCGGCGACGGACTCGGCGGGATTGCGCGGGCTGTATCGCCGACTGACCGACGCGACGGACTCGTCGTGGTCAGTCACGCGAAAAGGCGAGTGACCGGACCTTTGGACGGGTTTGTCAGAATCGGATTAAGTGTGGCTTCGAGAGTGCCTGATACAGATGAGCGACGACGGCATACACAGACGAACGTTCGTGAAGGGTATCGGCATCGCAGCCGGGACGGCGGCCTTCGCAGGCACGGCCGCGGCGAACTCGGTCGTCTCGACGGCGGTTCTCGACGAGGAGTTCGACCTCGACGGCGGGCTTCAGGAGGCGCTCGTCGTCTTCGATTCGACCGACGACGCCGAACGGCTCGACACGCTCGATCTCGAAGAGGGCTACCGCCTGTTCGAACACCTCGGCATCGCGTGGACGCACCTCCGGCCGGCCCAAATCGAGACCGTCGCCGGTTGGGACTCGGTTCGGCGGGTCAAGCGCACCGAACAACTGGAGTGGCACAACGACGACACCTCCCGGCAGTCGATGGCTGTCGAAGCCGTCCACGAGGACCTCGGCTACACCGGCGAGGACGCCCACGTCGTCGTCATCGACTCGGGGCTCAACGCTAGCCACCCCGGAATCGGCTCCGACCGCGTGGAGGCGAACTTTCGGTACGTCGACGAACCGACCGGGCCGCGGGACCCCCTGTGGGTCGACGCCGGCCCCGGCGACACCGACACCGTCGGCCACGGCCAACACTGTGCGGGCATCGTCGCCGGCAACGGCGAGGGCGGCGTCAACGGCACCTACGAGGGGATGGCACCCGACGCGACCATCACCAGCTACGCTGTCGTTCAGGGGGTCTACCTCCCGTACGTGGTCGCGGCGTGGGACCACCTCCTCGGCCGCATCCGAACCGAACCGGAGTTCGACCCCGACGTGGTGTCGAACTCCTACGGCGTCTCCCGGAACAACGTCTACAACCCGAACGACCCCGTCAACGTCGCCACGTGGGAGGCGTTCAACGAGGGCGTCCTCCCCGTGTTCTCCTACGGCAACGACGGGCCGGACCTCGGGTCGGGCAACCGCTTTGCGAAGGCACCGCACGTCCTCGGCGTCGGCGCCGCCGAGAAGACCATTTCACCCGAGGACAACGTCAACAACCGCTCGATTACGAACTTCTCCTCGCGTGGTCGTGAGGTCGACGACGAGACGTTCTACAACCGCGAACAGTTGCTCCAGAACCTCCGGGAATTCCACGCCATCCAGCGCGGCACCCACGCGACAGTCGACAGCGGCACGTTCACCGGAACCGTCGGCCCCGCAGTCAACAGCAGTCCGGGCGCGGCCGCCGTCGACGAGGACACCGGTTCCGCCTACGAGCGGCTCGAAACCTTCGGGAACGTCGACCTCGTCGATTTGACGCTGACGCTGGACCCCGAAGGCCAGTGGGTCCGGATGCGCGTCTACGAGGAACAGAACGGCAACTGGGTCGAAATCGCACAGTCCCGAGAGGAACCGTTGAAGCAACACGACACGCTCACCGTCGATGTCGACGGCGGGAACACCTACCTCGTCGAACTCGAACCCGAAGACGCCGTCGCGGCCGACTACACCATCGAGTACGAACAGTACGAGAAGGCCGACGGCGACCTCTCCGAGACTCGGCCGCTGACCCTGTTCCGCCCCGGCATCAGCGCCCACGGGAACCTCGTGTTGAGCACGCAGGACAAAGCCGACGTGCTCGGTCCGCTCGGCGAGACGGGCGACGCCGAACCGTTCTACGGCCGCCTCTCGGGTACGTCGATGTCCTGTCCCGGCGCGGCGGGCATCGCCATGCTGGTCCAGGAGGCCTACCGTGCCGAAAGCGGCGGCGAGGAACTCTCCCCCATCGACCTCATCCGCGTTTTGGAACACAGCGCGGCCGACTTCAACCCCGAATACACCGTCACGAACACGGGCGCCGGGTTCGTCGACGCCGAGGCAGCCATCGAAACGGCCGAGGCGCTGGCCGGGGGTCTCACAGTCGCCGACCTCGACACCGGACTCGACGCGCTCGTCGAGGATGTCGAATCGGTCGAACCGCCCGAGCAGTTCGGTTTGACGGCCAGTGGTAGTCGCGAGGAAGACGCGACGGTGCTTACGGGCGGACAGGCCACTCGCGTCACGGTGACGCTCCGGGACTTCGACACCGACGCGGCCGATTCCGTCCGTGTGGTCGACCAGTTCCCCCCGGAGTGGAACTTCCTCGAATACGGCGGGACCTACGAATCTGTCGACAACGACGCCGGAACGGTCGACTTCGGCACCGTCTCCGCATCCGACCTCGACGACGGTCCGGTGAAGTTCACCTACTTCATCGAGGCACCAGAGGGCGTTCAGGCCAGCGGGCCGTACACCTTCGGCGCCGCCGAGGCCACTGTCGAAACGTGGGCCGTCCCCGAGGAGAACCGTGGCTCCGAGTCGACAACGTTCGGCGGGACAACGGACGTGGTGGTCATCGGCCAGTCGACGTAAGGCCCGCGGCCGTCGCTCGTCGTTTTCGTCTGTTGGCAAAAGCGGGGACAGGGATGCCTCCGTTCCGGGTGTCGAAGTGGTCGCTCCCACTCACACCCACTGGTATCCAGTATCAACCGACGTATCAGTGTTTACCCAAATTCGACCCGAATCGCAGTTCTCACCCACAACCGACTTATCGACCCGAACCGACGCACCGATATGAGCGTCTCTCGCGTCGTCGAGTTGGAGGGCCACATCATCGACTCGGGGATGATGCAGGCCGCGTTCGGTATCGTCATGGACCACGGTGGCTCCTTCGACGTCGAGGAGTTCGACATCGGCCGCCACAAGGATAAGGAGTCCTACGCCCGCATGCTCGTCACCGCCGACACCGAGGAGGACCTCCAGCGCATCGTCCACGAACTCCACCAGAACGGGGCGAACCTCGCCGACCCCAACGACGCGAAACTGGAACCGGCTCCCGAAGACCAGGTCGTCCCGCACGGCTTCTACTCGACGACGAACCACCCCACCCAGATTCGCTACGAGGGCGAGTGGGTCGACGTCGAACACATCGAGATGGACTGTGCGGTAATCGTAGAGGAAACCGACTCGGGCGTTCGCGCGTACACGAAGGTTCTCAATGCCATCGAGGAGGGCGACCGAGTGGTCACCGGCGAGACCGGGATTCGAGTCCAACCGCCGGAACGGCCCCGGAGTCAGGAGGGCGCCTTCGGGTTCATGCAGGGCGGCATCTCCAGTGAACGCCCCTCCGAATCGACCATTGAGCAGATAGCCGAGGCCATCGAGGAGACGAAAGCCGAGGGCGGCGACGTGTTGGTCGTCGCCGGCCCCGCGCTCATCCACTCCGGCGCACGCGAGGACCTCGCCTCGCTCGTCGAAGAAGGGTACATCGACTACCTCTCTATCGGCAACGGCTTCGCCGTCCACGACATCGAGCGTGACCTCTACGGCACGTCACTCGGCGTCAACACCGAGACGCTGGACCACGCTCGACACGGTCACAAACACCACATCTACGCCATCAGCGAGGTCATCCGCGCCGGCGGCATCGAGGAAGCCGTCGAGGAGGGCCTCCTCGAATCCGGCGTCATGTATCAGTGTGTCCAAAACGACGTTCCCTACGTCATCGCGGGGTCGATTCGGGACGATGGCCCGTTGCCCGACACCATCACCGACGCCATCGAGGCACAGAACGCCATCCGCGAGCAGGCCCACGAGGCAGATATGGTGTTGATGCTGTCGACGCTGCTTCACTCCGTGGCCGTCGGCAACTGTCTACCGTCGACGACGCGGGTCGTCTGTGTCGATATCAACCCGGCGACGGTGACACAACTGCTCGACCGCGGGTCCGCACAGGCGGTCGGCATGGTCACCGACATCGGGACGTTCGTACCCATCCTCGCGGAGAATCTGCTTGAGGAAGGAGCCGTCGAGTTGGACGACTGATTTACGCGCCCGGGACGCCTTCCCGGTAGGTTATCAGCGCCGCTTTCGCGTCCGCGACGGCGTCGGCCGTCTCGCCGGTCGTCTCGTCGGTGAGTTCGTCCAGCGTCCGGTCCATCCGCGCGAGGGCACCGTGGTCGAGTTGCCGGCCGGCATCGAGTGCCTTCGATACCTTCTCGACGATTCGGTCGAGTCGCTGTTCGGCGTCGCCGTCGGCGAGGTCCCGTGCGGCTTCGAGCGTGTCGAGGGCCGACTGGAGTTCGTCCGCGCTCATGTGTCGAGGGGGATTGCGACGACCGGCACGTCCGAGGTCAGCAACACGTCCTGTGCGGTGGAACCGAAGACGATTTTCCCGGTTCTGCTCCGCTGTCGGATGCCGATGAGTACCTCGTCGACGTTGTACTGGTCGACGAACTTCTGGATGTCAGTCGAGGGGTCGTTCCCACGGACGAGTTGGTGGGTTTCGGCGTTCGGAATCGACTCCGTGAGTTCCTCGGCGGCCTCCTTTCCGTCGAGGACGTCCCGGTCGGACGTGCTGTCGCCGCCTTTCAGGGAGTTGACGACGTACACCGTGTCGTCGTCGGTGACCCGGCCCTTCAGGTACCGTCGCAGTCGTTTGCTGGTCGTCTCGTTGTCGGTCGCTGCCAAGAACGTCGTCATGTGCACCCACGACGACCGGTACCCTATTAAAACCGTCCGCTGATTCGAATATACATATTCGTGCACATATTTTTGACATCTCGAACCGGAATATGCAGTTTACTGCAGCCGAACCGGGGCTATCATTAGCCATGCGCCGAAAGACGGTGTACGCTCAGTTTCCCATGACAGCCAACGGTAGCCCCTACGCGCCCCACACGCCGGCCGAGACCGAGGCGATGCTCTCGGCGGTCGGCGTCGACCGCGAGGAGGCACTCTTCGACATTCCCGACGACGTTCGGTTCGACGGCGAGTTCGGTATCGACGCCCGCAGCGAGCGGGCGACACGCGAACTCGTCGAAGACACGCTCGCGAAAAACGACGACCTCGTCGAGTTCCTCGGTCGCGGCCACTACGACCACTACGTCCCCTCGATGGTTGACCACCTCTCGGCGCGCTCGGAGTTCCTGACGAGTTACACCCAGTATCAACCCGAAGTCGCACAGGGGTTCCTCCAAGCGCTGTTCGAGTACCAGTCGATGCTCGTGGAGTTGACCGGTCTGTCGGTCGCCAACTGCTCGATGTACGACGCGGCGACGGCACTCGGCGAGGCCGCGACGCTCGCGGTCCGCGTCCGTGAAACCTCCGGGGACCGCATCGTCGTCCCCGAGACGCTATCTGCGGGCCGCCGCGGTACGCTGGAGAACTACATCGCGGGTCACGACATCACCATCGACACCTATCCGATGGACGACGGCAACGTCGACCGCGAGGTGCTGGCCGAGTCCGTCGACGAGGAGACGCTTCTCGTCTACGCCGAGAACCCGACCGTTCGCGGCACTATCGAGGAAGGCCTCGGTGCGGTCGGCGAACTGGCCGACGACAACGACGCGCTGTTCGTTCTCGGCTCGGACCCGGTCGCACTCGCCTTACTGCAGGAACCGGCCAGCGTCGGCGCGGACGTGGTCGTCGGCGACGCCGCGACGCTCGGCCTCCCCTCGGCCTACGGGATGGGACTCGGTATCTTCGCCTGCCGAGAGGAATTCCTTCGGCAGGTCCCCGGCCGCCTCGTCGGCGCCAGCGAGGACACGACGGGCCACCGCGCCTACACGCTCACTCTCCAGACCCGCGAACAGCACATCCGCAGGGAGCGGGCCACCTCGAATATCTGTACGAATCAGGCGTGGGTCGCCCTCCGGACGGCGATGCACGTCGCGTGGCTCGGCCCCGACGGCCTACTCGACCTCGCGGAGGACTGTGTAACCCTCGCCCGAGACCTCGCCGACCGGCTCAACGACATCCGGGGGGTGAAAGCCCCGGTCCACGACCGCCACCATTTCCGGGAGTTCGTCGTTCGAACGGACCAACCGGCCTCTGCAGTCGCCGCGGACCTCGAATCCGCGGGCTACGCCGTTCACGTCGTGGGCGAACACGAACTGCAGGTCTGCGTGACCGAAACCAACGGGAGAAAAATCGACGGCTTCGTCGCCGCCTTC
Source organism: Natronomonas gomsonensis (assembly GCF_024300825.1). Classification (NCBI taxonomy): domain Archaea; kingdom Methanobacteriati; phylum Methanobacteriota; class Halobacteria; order Halobacteriales; family Natronomonadaceae; genus Natronomonas; species Natronomonas gomsonensis. The sequence goes on from NZ_CP101323.1 coordinate 459,871, forward strand.
GAGGAGGCCGCACGATGACCGGCGAGTCGCCGCTCGGCTACAACCAGGCTCGGTGGACCGACGACGAGGACACCTACGAACCGCTGCTCTCCGAGAAGAACACCGAATCGGTCGCCGTCGACTCGGCGCTGCCCGACGACCTCACGCGGGACTCTCTGGAACTGCCGAACCTCTCGGAGCCCGAACTCGCCCGCCACTACACGCGGCTCTCGGAGATGAACTACGGCGTCGAGTCCGGGCCGTTCCCGCTTGGCTCCTGTACGATGAAGTACAACCCGAAGTTCACCGAGGACGTGGCCGCAGTCGCCGACGCGTCGGTCCACCCCGACCGCTCCGAGCAGAGCACGCAGGGAACGCTCGAACTCCAGTACGAACTCCAGCAGTACCTCGGAAAAATCGGTGGGATGGACGCGGTAACGCTACAGCCCCCCGCCGGCGCCGCCGGCGAGTTCGCCGGCATTCTCATCGCGAACGCGTATCACGAATCCCGAGACGACGACCGCAGCGAGGTCCTCATCCCCGATTCGGCTCACGGGACGAACTTCGCGTCGGCGGCGATGGCGGGCTACGACGTGGTGACGCTCCCCTCCGGCGAGGACGGCCGCGTCGACCTCGACGCCCTTGCGGCCGCTCTTTCGGAGGACACCGCCGCGTTGATGCTCACCAACCCGAACACGCTCGGCCTCTTCGAACGGGACATCACCGAAATCAGCGAGATGGTCCACGATGTCGGTGGCCTGTTGTACTACGACGGTGCGAACCTCAACGCCCTGCTCGGCCACGGCCGACCGGGCGACATGGGCTTCGACATCATGCACTACAACGTCCACAAGACGTTCGCGACGCCACACGGCGGCGGCGGCCCCGGAGCGGGACCGGTCGGCGTCGTCGAAGAGTTGGCCGAGTTCCTCCCCGACCCGCACGTCCGCGAATCAGATGACGGGTACGAACTGTACGCTCCCGAGAACTCCATCGGGAAGGTCCACGGCTATCAGGGCAACTGGCTGGTCGCGGTGAAAGCCTACGCCTACATCGCCCGCCTCGGCGACGAGGGACTGGCCGACGCCTCCGCGAAGGCCGTCCTCAACGCCAACTACCTCGCCGAGATGGTCGACTACGAGGTGCCGTTCGGGCCGTTTCATCACGAGTTCGTCGCCTCGGCCGGCGAGCAGGACGCCGCCGACGTGGCGAAACGGATGCTCGACTACGGCGTCCACCCGCCGACGACGAAGTGGCCCGAAATCGTCGGCGAGGCGCTGATGACCGAACCGACCGAAATCGAGAACAAACGGACGCTGGACCAACTCGCCGCAGCGTTCAACGCCGCCCGGGCCGACGACATCGAGACGCTGGAGGCTGCCCCCGAACGGACCGCGGCCCGCCGAATCGACCAGGTGTCGGCCGCGCGGGACCCCCGACTGTCGTGGCAGGCGCTGGACGAAGCGTAACTCATCCGTTTTTTCTCACGCGAAACCGCCGTCCACAGTCGCGACTCTGCGCGAATGAGCCGATTTGCTATCGCAGTATGTCGTTTATGGGTTGGCAGTCATCTGCGCTCAATCCGCCGTTTCGAGGGATTCGGTCCGGTTTCGGAGGTATTTGATGCGTGCTTCGGTAGCGGGGTGTGTTCGGAACGGCCCCGTCGTGATATCAGACGCTGCCGGCGGCAAGATGTCCATGACTGCGACCGAGTGCTCCCACTCGCGGAGGTCGGTTTCCGGGCGCGTTCTGGCGTCGTCGAGCCGACGGAGTGCGCTCGCGAGAGCCGCGGGGTCGCCAGTTAACTCGGCAGCGCCGGCGTCGGCACTCCACTCGCGTCCGCGCGAGAGGATAGCCGTCCCGAGTTGTCCGTACCGCTTCAACAGAAGGAAAACGCCGTTCCAGATGCGGTCCCCGAAGTCGTGGGGTTCATCCTCCATCCACTCGTCGGCCGCGAGTACTGGTCCGAGTGCGGCGCCCATCACCCGACTGTCCCCGTTGGCCAAGTGGCTGATTTCGTGGGCTAAAACTGCCTCAAGTTCGTCTCCAGTAAGCGTCTCCAGCAGTCCCGTCGACACCAAGACGATTGCGTCGTCGGCGTGTCCCACTGTCACGGATTCCGGACGGTCCGTTTCGGTGACGTGGACTGCTGGCTTGGGAACGTCGGCCTGCTGTGCGAGGCGACTGACGGTCGTGGCCACATCGGAGTGGCTCTCTTCGATAGGGCGGCTGTCTTCGGCGAGTGCTTCCCGGAGTCCTCGAACCCGGGCTCGAACGTCCGCGACCGTCACCCACAGCGCGAGAACGACGCCGAGTCCGAACACGACGACGAGACCGACGGCCGTCGACAGGGCGGCCCGTAGCGCTGCGCTCCCCTCGATAAGCGCCAGGTAGAGACACCCGAGCAATCCGACGGTAACGGTCAAGGAGATGGGGGTTGTCGGCGGAATCAGATACTCAGTGTCGGTGTAGTTCCGAACGTAGGACCACCCACGAACACCACCGACTATGGCGGCTATCGCAGCCGACGCGACGGCCCATGCCGGCACGGGGATTGCCGTCGACAGCCGCGGCAGGTCGGCGAGTGCGTCGACGCCTTCGTACACCCACCCGAAAATCGTGAATCCGAGCATCCCACCGAAAATCGAGAGTATAACGGCGAGAACGAGCGATATCGACAGGAGGATACCGAGCGAGACGGCCATTCGGCCGAGAAGCGAGAGGCGCAACCGGAGTTTCATACTATCCAACGCACACACCGAACCGACAAATACTCCGTGCCGAATCTACGCCGAGGCGGAGGTGTCGATGCCGTTGATTGTGACGAAGCCGTAGTCACACTCCGGGCAGTGCCACTTCTTTTTCGTACCGAGGTGGATGCGCATGCTCGCAGCCTTGTAGAACTCCTGGCTCGTCTCACAGACCGGACAGTCGTCTTCCAGCGAGAGGCTCATACATCGGCGTACTCGGGGCGGACAGTTGTAGTTTACTGGTTGGCGGCTCGCATCTGATTGCGGTATTTTCAGTAATAAACCGTATGTGGGGATATCGAACTATGTCGCGTGTGTTCGGGTCGATCCTGAACGAACGGCGGATATTGGCCGAAGTCGCGGCTAACATGAACACGCCTGTCATGGCCACCACAACGCACAAGGGAGACCTTTACCATTGTTAGAGAGACTCATGAGCACACCAGTCATCGTCGACGCCGTCCGAACGCCGTTCGGAAAGCGCGACGGCTCGTTCAGCGACACCCACCCACAGGACCTCGCGGCGGAACCACTACACGCCCTTCGGGAGCGAAACGACTTCGACCCCGAAACCATCGAGGACGTCATCTACGGCTGTGTGACGCCGGTCGACGAGCAGGGGCTCAACATCGCCCGACTGGCGCCGATGGTAGCCGGTTGGGGCGACGGCGTTCCCGGCGTCCAACTGAACCGGATGTGTGGCTCCGGCCAGCAGGCCATCAACTTCGCCGCTGGCCAAATCGCTGCGGGTCACCACGACGTCATCATCGCCGGTGGCGTCGAACACATGACGCGCGTGCCGATGGGGTCGGACGGCAACAGCGTCACGGACACGTACTTCGAGTACTTCGACGAACTCACCACACAGGGTGAGGGTGCCGAGCGCATCGCCGAGAACTACGGCTTCTCCCGGGAGTATCTCGACGAACTCGCCGCCGAGTCCCAATCGCGGTGGGGCGAGGCCGCCAAGGCCGGCCACTACGACGACCAGGTCGTCCCCGTCGAGACGGAACTGGACGACGACTCGGTTACGGTCAAGGAAGACGAACACCCCCGTCCCGGTACGACCGCCGAGAAACTCGCGAACCTCCCGCCGTCGTTCCGCAGCGCCGAGAACGGCTTCCACCACGCCGGCAACTCTTCGGGCATCGTCGATGGCGCGGGCGGGTTGCTCATCGCCAGCGAGGAAGCCGCCGAGGAACACGGCTGGGACCCGATGGCTCGCATCGTCGACAGCCACGTCGTCGGCGTCGACCCCATCACGATGCTCACCGGCCCGATTCCGGCGACTCAGGAGATTCTCGAGCAGAACGACATGAGCATCGACGACATCGACCGCTTCGAAGTCAACGAGGCCTTCGCGGCCGTCGTCGCCGCGTGGCTCGAAGAGACCGGCGCCGACTGGGAGAAGACGAACGTCTGGGGCGGCGCCATCGCCCACGGCCATCCGCTGGGTGCGACCGGGTCCGCGCTCGTCGGCAAACTCCCCTACCAACTCGAGGAGTGCGACGGCCAGTACGGTCTCTCGACGATGTGTATCGGCTTCGGACAGGGCATCGCGACCATCATCGAACGGCTGTAACTCGGAACCGACCCGCATTTTATTGCTGTCGTCTACGTAGTGAGTCCGATGACCACCGTCACAGCCGACGAGAACGACCTTCGGGAGCGCATCATGGCCTTTCTTCGAAAGAACTTCCCGCAGATAGAGATGCACGGCGGCAGCGCAGCGATTCAGCAACTCGACATGGAGGCCGGTAGCGTCACTATCCGTCTCGGCGGCGCGTGTTCGGGGTGTGGCGTCTCGCCGATGACGACGCAGGCGCTGAAGACGCGACTCGTCCAGGAGATACCCGAGATAACCCGGGTCGAGACCGAGACCGGCGACGGTGACGCCGGAACCCCCCGGGGATTCGACGCCGACGACGTGCCGTTCTGAGGGAGGCTTTTATCGCCGGCCATCGAGGGTCGAGTATGCAGGAAACGAGACGACAGGTCCTCGATGCCGTCGGAGACGGTCCGGTCGGCGGGCCGGAACTGGCCGAACGGCTCGAAATATCGCGGGCAGCAGTGTGGAAACACGTCGAAGCGCTCCGCGAGGAGGGGTTCGGAATCGAGAGCAGAGAGGACGGCTACGTTCTCACGTCGGTTCCGGAGTTCGGCGGTGCGGCCGTCGAGTTCGGTCTCGAGGCACCGTTCGACGTTGAGTACCACGACGCCGTCGGGAGTACGAACGACCGCGCCCGGGAGTTGGCGGCCGAGGGTGCGGCCGACATCGCCGTCCTCGCGGACGAACAGACCGGTGCCCGCGGCCGCCTCGAACGAGCGTGGTCGGCGCCGTCGGGCGGTATCTGGCTCAGCATCGTCTGCCGTCCCGACCTCACGCCGGCGCAGGTACCGGTGTACACGTTGGCGGCGGCCGTCGCCACGGCCGAAGCACTCCGCGATGTCGGCGTCGACGCCGGTATCAAGTGGCCCAACGACATCCTCGTCGGCCCCGACGAGAAGAAAATCGTCGGCATTCTCACCGAGATGGAGGGCGAGGCCGACCGCGTCTCGTGGGTCATCTCAGGCATCGGCATCAACGCCAACGTCGACGTAAGCGAGGTTCCCGAAACGGCGACGACGATTCGAAACGAGGTCGGCGACGTGGACCGCGCCGAGTTGACTCGGACGATACTGGAACGGTTCGACGAACTACGGCGGGACCCGGAGGCAATCCTGCCGGCATGGCGTGAACACTCCATCACGCTCGGCCAGCGGGTCCGAGTCGAGACGGCCACCGGAGAGGTGGTCGGGGAGGCCATCGACGTCGAGTTCCCGGGAACGCTCGTCGTCGACACCGAAGCGGGTGAGAAACGCGTGTCGGCGGGCGACTGTGAACACCTCCGGCCAGTCTGAACTCCCCGTTCCGGCGAGGTGATCCGACGCTACCTGAGGACTTCCGAGACGGCGGGGTCGGCCGCGAATGGGCGTTCGTCGGTGGTCTCTTCGGGCAGGGGTTCCTCGATATCACCGACACGGACGGTCAACACCGGCACCTCAGAGCCGCGGACGACCCGTTCGGCGACGCTGCCGAGTAGGAGTCGGTTGAGTCCGCCCCGTCCGTGGGTACCCATGACGACGAGGTCGCACCGGTTATCACGGGCGTATTTGACGATTTCTTTGCTCGGTGGTCCCTCGGCCATCGCGGTGGCGGTTTCGGCTTCCCGGAGACGTTTCTCGGCGTTGCGAAGCGCGGCCTCCCCCTCTTCGCGGAGCATCGAGGTGACGCTCTCCCAGGAAGTCTCCATCGGGAGGCTCGCGAACCCGGCGGTGTCGACGACGTAGAGGAAGTGAACCTCGGCATCGTGGGCCTCCGACAGTTCCGACGCGTGGTCGATTACTCGGTCCATGCCGCCCGACCCGTCAGTCGGAACGAGAATTCGATTGTACATTGTCACCACACCACACGAACAATGGCGGCACCCGCACAAACCCTTTTCGACCGTTCACGGACGACTCTGAATCGCTTACGCGCTGTCTCGGGGCGTGACGACGTTCTTCACGTCGTCGACGCCGGCGCGACGAACCACCGCCCGAACCGGGTCGCGGGCGCCGGTGAGGTTGTCCGAGTCACCGTCGAGAACGAACAGTCGGGCCTCCCGGCCGGGTTCGATGACGCCGCAGTTCAGCCCCGCGATGTCGGCGCCGGCGGCCGTCGCCATCCGCAGCACTTCGGGCGCGGTCACGTCACACAGTTTCGCGGTGAACTCCATCTCTCGGAACATCGACGGACTGTTGAGCATCACGTTGTCGGTGCCGAGTGCGACCGACGTACGTTCCAGGAGGTCCGAGACTGGTGGCACGCCCACGTCGGTGACGAGGTTCGACCGCGGACAGACGACGACCGGCGTCTCGCTATCTTCCAGCCGTTCGAGGTGCATCTCCCCGGCGTACACCATGTGGACGACGAAGTCGGGGTCGAGGTCCAAAGCGGGATTGATGTCGTGGGGGTCTCGCTCGCCGGCGTGGATGCCGAAGGGTTTCTCCGCGTGCAGGGTAGCGTTGCGCTCCGCGGAGAAATCCGCATCGCGGGCGCCGCTGGCACCGTAGCCGTCGGCTACCTCCAACACCTCGATTTCCTCGCGGCCGAAGACGAACGGTTCGATGTCGAGGCGTGCCGTCGCATCGAGCAGCGCGTGAACGCCGTCGACGCCGCCCTCTCGGAACTCGAGAAACGCCGTCGTTCCGCTCGATTCCATGAACGACAGCGAGCGACGCATCGCCTCAACCAACTCCTCCCGTGTTGCGTCCTCAAGCAGTCGGTGCTTGAGGCCGTCCGGCGGCGCGACGAGGTCGTCCAACGAGAGGCCGCGACCGGCCTCTTTGGCGATGGAGTCGCCGATGTGCGTGTGCGCGTTGACGAACGCCGGACAGATGATGTCCGTCGAGGCCGTCTCGACCTCCTCGATGGCCGTTATTTCGCCGTCCTCGACGACGACGCGGCCCTCGACCGGTTCGTAGTCGGCTCCGGCGAGTATCGTCCCCGACAGTTCCATGTCTCCCTCTGTGGCGGCCTCCGATAAAAACAGGCCCGTTATCCGATTACTTCTTTTCCCGGCGGGAATCGACGTCTGGGCACCGTTAGAACTCGTCTAGGGTCGTGTTGATGCTCTTCCGTACGTCGACGACCAAGGCGTCGAGGTCGAGTCCGAGGACCTCCTCGGTGGCCTGCCCGACGCGGTCGGTCGCTTCCTCGGGCGCATAGACGCCGAGACGCCACTGCTCGTGTTGGGCGCGGCGGAGCGCACTCACCAGCGTCGACTGCGTTCCGAGTTGTCGCACCTCGCCGCTGACGACGACGCGACTCGTCGATTCGCGCATCCCCGGTCGAGGGGGAACGTCGAGCACGACCCAGTCGGGGTCGACGTTCGCGTGGTCGGCGATGTCCCGCTCGAGGGCCACGATTTCCTCGTGGTCGGCGTCGACGATGTCGTCGGGAACGTCCCGCAACTCAGCCCACACCGCCCGTTTGTACAGGTCCCGGTCGTCGAGTCGTCGTGCGAACTCGGCTGATTCCGAACAGTCCCGGAGGGCGACGGTGAGGTCGCGGTCGTCCATCCGACGGACCGTCTCGGCGTCGGCGGCGCCCGACGACAGAAGCGCCTCGGTGGCCCGCCGCAGCATCGCCTTCGAGATTCGCGCGACGTGGTGGTTGTACACGACGGGATTCATCAGCGCACGGGCGAGCAGCAGCGATTCAGCGGTCTGGACGTTGCCGTCGGCGAGTACGAGTTCGCCGTCGACGAACCGCAACTCCCGGACCAGTCGCCCCGTGTCGATGGTGCCGTAGGGAACGCCGGTGTGGTGGGCATCCCGGATGAGGTAGTCCATCCGGTCGACGTCGAGTTCTCCGGAGACCAACTGGCCGAACTCGCCGTCGCCGGCGACGAGCGCGGCGACCCTCGTGGGGTCTATGTCGTGAAGCGCAAGGGTGCGAGCGACTTCGCCGCCCGTCAGGAGGTCTTCGACCTCGTCGTGGAACTTCCCGGTGTGGCGGGCGACGAGTCCCTCGATGTTGTGGCTGAAGGGGCTGTGGCCGATGTCGTGGAGGATGGCGGCGGCACGAACTCGCTCGGCCCGTTTGCCTTCGATACCGAGATGGTCGAGCGCGCGCGTGGCGAGGTGATAGACGCCGAGTGAGTGTTCGAAGCGGGTGTGGTTGGCGCTCGGGTAGACGAGTTCGACGGTGCCGAGTTGTTTGATGCGCCGGAGGCGCTGGACGGCTGGGGTGTCGAGGAGGTCCTCGGCAACCCCCTCGACGGCGATGTGGTCGTGGACGCTGTCCTTTATGGTCGCCATTACGCCCGCGTTCGGCGGCATCAGTTAAAAACCGTCGTGCGGCGTTCGGGTCCGTCGGTGGCCGTCGAACGGCGAAATTGGGTGAGAATTCGGAAAATCCTCTTGAAACGGTACGGGGTAGTTCCGATACCACCAGTGCGTGCGGGAATCACCGGAGAACGGGCGTTCGAGTGAACGGCGCTGGATTCCGACAATGAGCAACACGAACACGCGAACGGACATCGAGCGGGGAACCGAAGCAGTCGAATCACCGACCGAACGCCGCACGGCCGATTCACGGGAACGCACGGAGGCCTGTCCGGAGTGTGACGGTCGGCTCGAATCGGCGGCCGATACGGGCGAAACTGTTTGTAGCGAGTGTGGGCTGGTCGTCGAGGAGGACGAAATCGACCGCGGGCCGGAGTGGCGCGCCTTCGACTCTGCCGAGCGCGACCGGAAGTCCCGCGTCGGCGCGCCGACGACGAAGATGATGCACGACGAGGGGCTGTCGACGAACATCGGTTGGCAGGACAAAGACGCCTACGGCAACTCCCTGTCGAGTCGTCAGCGCCAGAAGATGCAACGCCTGCGGACGTGGAACGAGCGGTTCCGCACGCGGGATTCGAAGGAACGCAATCTCAAGCAGGCGCTCGGTGAAATCGACCGCATGGCCTCGGCGCTGGGCCTCCCCGAAAACGTCCGCGAAACTGCCAGCGTCATCTACCGACGGGCACTTGACGAGGACTTGCTTCCCGGCCGCTCTATCGAAGGCGTCGCCGCCTCGGCGCTGTACGCCGCCGCCCGACAGGCCAAGACGCCTCGCAGTCTCGACGAAATCGAGCGCGTCTCACGCGTCGGTCGCAGCGAAATCTCCCGCACTTACCGGTACGTCGTCCGCGAGTTGAAACTGGAAATCCAGCCCGCAGACCCCAAGAGTTACATCCCGCGGTTCGGCAGCGAACTCGGCGTCGACGAGGCAGTCGAACGCCGCGCTCGGGACCTACTCGACAGTGCCGCGGCCGCCGGCATCGTCTCGGGAAAGTCGCCGGTCGGCCTCGCTGCCGCCGCCGTGTACGCCGCGGCCTTGCTCTGCAATCAGAAGGTCACACAAAACGAGGTCAGCGAGGTTAGCGACATCTCCGAGGTCACCATTCGCAACCGGTACAAACAGATTCTGCGGGCCGCCGACGTGACCGTCGGCTAACGGTCAGATACAAACCCGTCGGCACGCAAGCCGACGTATGGTTACGTTCCTCGCGGGCGGGACGGGAACGCCGAAACTCCTTGACGGCGGTGACGGCGTCTTCGACCCCGCCGAGACGCCCGTCGTCGCCAACACCGGCGACGACGTGGAGTTGGGCGGCCTGCTGGTCTGTCCCGACGTGGACACGACGCTGTTCGCCGAGAGCGGCCGTCTCGACCGCGAGACGTGGTGGGGTATCGAAGACGACACGACGGAAACCCACGATGAGCTACAGGCCCTCGCCGACGCGGCCGGCCTCGATTCGGGGCCGCGATACCTCCCTGATTCCGCACAGACGGCCGGTCGGGACATCGCACGCTGGCGGCGCTTCTCCGGCGTCGATGAGTTCATGGAGTTGGGTGACCGCGACCGCGCACTCCACATCACTCGGACGGGACTGCTCGACGAAGGCCGGACGCTGACCGAGGCGACGCGGACGCTTGCCGAGGCCCTCGACGTCGAACGCCCCGTTTTCCCGATGAGCGACGACCCCGTCGCCACCATCGTCCACACCGACGAAGGACCGATGCACTTCCAGGAGTTCTGGGTTCACCGACGCGCCGAACCCGCAGTCGAGTCCGTCGAGTTCCGCGGCGCCGAGACGGCGAGCGCCACGTCGGCAGTCCGTGATGCACTCGACGCCCCGGTCGTCGTCGGTCCCTCGAACCCGGTGACGAGCATCGGCCCGATGCTCGCAATCGATGGGATTCGCGAGGCGCTCGAATCGACACCGGTCGTCGCCGTCTCCCCGTTCGTCGAAGACGAGGTGTTCTCCGGGCCCGCCGGCAAACTGATGGCGGCGACCGGCTCGGACCCCTCCACCGCCGGCGTCGCCGAGGCCTACCCCTTCGTCGACGCCTTCGTTCTCGACGCCGACGACGGAACCGGCCTCGACCGCCCGGTCGTCCGGACCGACACGACGCTCGACGACCCTGCCGACGGCGAACGCGTGTGCCGCGCCGTCCGTGAGGCCATCGAACGCGTCGGAGGGATTGTCTGATGTTCAGGCCCCGTCTCGCCGCCGCGTCGCTGTCCGGCCAATCCGACGCCGCGTGGGCGAAGCAGGCTGCGCCCCACGTCGGCTGTGTCTTCCTCGGCGGCGTCGCCCTCGATGAGGCGACGCGCAGCGCCGCCCGAGACCTCCGCGACCGCGACCGCGAGGAGTTCCTGCCGGCGGACCCGATTGCGTTCGTCGACGACCAACTCACCGCGCTCGATGCTGTCGGCGTGCTGCCGGGATTCAACGTCCGCAGCGCGACGCTGGACCCCATCGCCGAGGCGGCGGCAGTCTGTGCCGACCACGACGCGCTCCTCGAAATCAACGCCCACTGCCGGCAGACGGAGATGTGTGCCGCCGGCGCGGGCGAATCGCTGCTCCGAAACGGGAGCCAACTCTGCGAGCAGGTCAGCGTGGCAGCCGACGCCGGCGCGACCGTGAGCGTGAAGGTCAGAACTGAGGTTTCGGGTGTCGAACTGCCGGCCCTTTCGGCGCGACTCGTTGACGCGGGCGCGGACGTAATCCACGTCGATGCGATGGATAGCGAGTCGGTCGTCGGCGATGTCGTCGAGGCGGCCCCGGTGGCGTTCGTCGTGGCGAACAACGGCGTTCGGGACCGCGAGACGGTTTTCGAGTACCTCGAATACGGCGCGGATGCGGTGTCGGTCGGTCGCCCCTCGACGGACCCGGCAGTCCTCCGACGGGTCCGGGAGGCAGTCGAGGCGTACTTCCCCGACACACGGTCGGGAGCGGAGGTGTCGCCGGATGCGTGACGCGGCCGAGAACGGTCAACTCGCGTTGTTGTTGGAGGTCTCGGGAACGCCGAAACCGGGCAACGTCGACCGCCACCGCGACTACGACGACCTGCGGTTCGAGCAGTTCCTCGCGGGCGCCGTCGGCTCGTTTCGCGGCCTCCGGATGGCCGCCGACGGCGCGGCACTTGGCCGGTCCTTCGAGCGCGCCGTCGCGGGGATGGCCGAACAATCCGGCGGCAACACCCAGTTCGGTGCGCTCCTGATGTTGACGCCGCTCGTTCGGGCGGCCGCGACCGACCGACTCTCCCCGGTGGGGACTGCCGATATCGTCGAAGCGACCACCATCGACGACGCCTGCGATTTCTACCGGGCGTTCGACCACGTCGACGTGGCGGTCGACGACCTCCCCGAGGATGCCGACGCGCTCGACGTACGCCGCGGGAGCGACGCCACGGAGACACTCCGGGAACGCGAAACGACGCTGTACGACGTGATGGAACTCTCGGCTGGCGTCGACGGCGTCGCCGCGGAGTGGACGAACGGATTCGAGCGCAGTTTCGAGGCCGCGCAGTGGCTGCTGGACGACGATGGCCCCATCTACCGACGCGCCTCGCGGGCCTTCATCCGACTGCTCGCCGAGGAACCTGACACCTTCGTCGTCACACGAAACGGCGAAGCCGCCGCCGAAGAGGCGACCGAGCGGGCGAAGGCCGTCCTCGATGGCAGCGAAGACGGCGAAGAACTGGCCGAGGAGTTCCGGGACCGCGACATCAACCCCGGTACGACGGCCGACCTCACCGCTGCCGCGCTGTTCGTCGCGCTGGAGCGAGGCATGGAGGTGTGAGCGATGGGCGAAAACGGAGACGCCGCCGAGTGGCCGGTCGAGTTACGCGGCGTCACCGAATCGGTCGTGACGACGCTCGGGCCGAACGGCCGCTGGAACGTCGCCGCGCTCGGGCTGTTCGAACCGACCGATAGAAACGGTGTCACCGCCCGGACGTGGGGCCGAACGCGGACGTGGCGGAACTTCACCGAACGCGAAGGCGGGTACGTGCAGTTCACCCGCGACCCGGTCGATTTCGTCGACGCGGCGTGTTCGATTCGCGAGGAAGACGACCCGGTTCTCGACAGCGCCGACGCGTGGGTTCGGGTCGAGGTCGACGCCGTCGAGGAAGGAGTCGAGGGCGACACCCAATGGGTCGAGTGGGCGCTTTCCCCCGTCGAATCGGAAATCGAGCGGCGCGTCGTTCCCACGACGAACCGCGGCTACTACGCCGTCGTCGAGGCGACGGTCGCCGCCTCACGGTTGGACGTGCCGAGTTACGACGACGAGACGCTTCGGGAGCGGTTGGCGTACTTCGCCGATGTCGTCGAGCGATGCGGTGGCGAGCGAGAGCGGGCGGCGTTCGACCGCCTGCGAGCACACACCGACATCTCTGTGTGACGCCGATACACACGTGGTTCGGCCCCGCACGGTCTGGCGGCCCTTTCGAACCTTTTTTGAATCACAGTACAGTAGAGGACTCTACCAATGGCCATCAAGCCCGCCTACGTCAAGAAGACCGCAACGCTGCTCATGGAACGATACCCGAAAGCCTTCGGTGCCGACTTCGAGCACAACAAGGAACTGGTAGAGGAGCTGACCAACATCGAATCGAAGGGCGTCCGGAACCGAGTCGCCGGGTACGTCACCCGCAAGCAGCGCGCGACGCCGGCGTAGAACGGGCTTTCGTTTCTCTCACTTTCGAACGGACAGCGGCGGTACCGGCAGGAATCGCCGGACAGTTCCTGCGTCTTTCACAACCGTTTTTGGTGGGGTCGTCATACGTCCACCAATGTCTACCCGTGTAGGTGTCCTCGGCGCGACCGGCGCCGTCGGACAGCGACTCATCCAACTGCTTGCACCACACCCGGAGTTCGAAATCGCCGCACTCACCGCCTCGGAGGATTCGGCCGGTCGAACCTACCGCGACGCCGCCAAGTGGCGCGTCGGAACGCCGATTCCCGAATCCGTCGCCGACATCACCGTCGTCGAAACAGAGCCCGACGCGGTTCCCAACGACGTCGATCTGCTGTTCTCCTCGCTACCCTCCAGCGTCGGCGCGGCGGTCGAACCCGCCTTCGTCGAGGAGGGCTACGTCGTCTCCTCGAACTCCTCGAACGGCCGAATGGACGAGGACATCCCGCTGACCATCCCCGAGGTCAACGCCGACCATCTCAGCCTCATCGAAGTCCAGCGCGACGAGCGCGGCTGGGACGGCGCCCTCGTCAAGAACCCCAACTGCTCGACGATTACGTTCGTGCCGACGCTCGCCGCCCTCGACGAGTTCGGCGTCGAGCGCGTCCACGTCGCCACGCTGCAGGCCGTCTCCGGCGCCGGCTACTCCGGCGTCACCTCGATGGAAATCATTGACAATGCCCTGCCGCACATCGGCGGCGAGGCCGAGAAGATGGAGACCGAATCCCGCAAACTGCTCGGGGACTTCGACGGCGCCGAACTCCGGATGCACGACGCCGAGGTGTCGGCGTCCTGCAACCGCATCCCGACGCTCGACGGCCACCTCGAGAACGTCTGGGCCGACCTCTCCGAGGCCCCGACCGTCGAGGAAATCGCCGAGGCGATGACCGACTACCCGAGCGCCGACCTCCACTCCTCGCCCGAACAGCTCATCGAGGTGTTCGAAGACCCCGAACGACCCCAGCCCCGAATGGACCGCATGCTCGGCGACGGCATGTCCGTCGCCGCCGGCGGCATCGAGTCGACGCCACGCGGTGTTCAGTACAACTGTCTCGCCCACAACACCATCCGCGGTGCGGCCGGTGCGTCGGTCCTCAACGGCGAACTGCTGCTCGAAGAGGGCTACCTATAGACTCCCTCGAGTTTATATACAAAGACGGTACCACGGGCCGTATGCGCTGACGAACGGCCGTGGTCCGCCGTGGCGGGAGCGTGGCACGCGGGCTACGGACTGGAGTGTGCCGCCTGTTCGCCCAACCGAAACCGACGTATAGCGGCGCGTCCACGGGCCGGTATGCGCGAACACCTCCTCGGTCGGACGCCACGACTTACCGGCTACTTCTGTGGCATCGCGGTCGGGTTGGCGCTGCTCGTCGCGGGGCTGGAGGCGGCCCGAACCGTCTTCGGAAGCGAGTTCTCCGCGACGGTTTTTACAGTGTACGCCGCCGTCGGCGTCCTCGGCGGGCTCTTGCTTTCGTTCGTCGCCGGCTACCTCAACGGGAGCGTCCTCGCCAGTTGGACCGCGGGGACGGTCCCGCTCGCCGGCCGCGTCGGCCCCGTCCTCGTCGAAGGGTCGCTCCGCGAGGTCGGACTCTCGGCACTCGGGGCCGTCGGCGGAGGCGTTCTGCTCGGTAGCGTCGGCTTCGCCGTCGCCGTCGAAAAGCATCGCCGCGACGCGAAGACGGCCGACCTCCCCGACCCGCCCTCGCGGGCCGACTTACTCGGCCTCCTCGTCGTCTCCGCCGTCGTCGGGCTGTCGATGCTCGGCGTCGCGGCCGTCCTCTAAGCGGTCGACATCGTCGATGTTATGGCTCCCCGGCGCGCCGCTATCGTATGGTCATCCTGCACACCTGTCTGAACGTTTCGGATGTCGAGCAGTCCATCGAGTGGTACACCGAGAACCTCGACTTCGAGGAATCGTGGGGCTTCGAGACGCCCGACGGCGAGACCGTCAACCGCTACGTCGCCGACGACAACGGCGTCGAACTCCAGCTCTCCGATACCGAGGGACAAACTCCCAGCGAAGAGGGCGAGATCTGGGACCATCTCGCGGTGAAAGTCGACGACGTGGATGCGGCCTTCGAGGAGATTGACGACAACGGCGTCATCAAAGAGCCGGGCGACCAGCCCGCCGCTGGCGCCCGGACGGCGTTCGTCCGCGACCCTGACGGCCACGCCATCGAACTCATCGAACCGCTGGAAGATTAGGATGTTCGTGCCGGGAGCACGAACACAGGTTTGTCGACTTTGTTGAGGACCGTCCGTGTCGTCGACCCGATAGTCGAGATGCCGCCGCTTCTCGCCGGCCCGACGATGATTTCGTCGATGTCGTTGTCGCGGACGAAGTTGACGATTTCTTGTCCCGGGATGCCCTTCTGTCGGAACGTCCGAACCTCGGCCAGTTCGGTCAACTCCACCTGTGCCACGTCGAGTGCGGCCTCGCGGTCGTCGGCCTCCTCGGGCACGTCGACGGTGAGAACGTATACTTCGTCGTTGGATTCCAACTTCTCCGTGAGGTACTCGCAGGCAGCCTCCGTCGTCGGTGCGGACGCCGTCGCAACGAGGTACCGTGTCATCGTCGGAGACGTTAGACGACCCGTCGCTAATGGTTTTCGGCTGTGCCGACCTGATTGCGGAGCGGCCGGTCGTCGGCCAAGCGCCGCACGTTGTCCGCGACGATGTCGGCCAGTCGGTCGTAGTACTTCGGCGTCGCCCCGGCGGTGTGTGGCGTTATCAACACGTCGTCGAAGTTCCACAGGGGATGGTCGTCGGGGAGCGGCTCAGGGTCGGTGACGTCGAGTGCGGCGCCGCCGATACGGCCGCGACGGACCGAACGGACGAGGGCGTCGGTGTCTATGACCGCCCCGCGGGCGACGTTGACCAGCACCGACTCCGGCGACAGCGTGGTCAACTCGGCTGACCCGATTAGCCCCCGTGTCGACTCCGTAAGCGGACAGCACAACACGAGGTAATCGGTTCGGGCCAGCGCCTCGTGGAGGTTGTCGGGGCCGAACACCTCGTCGGTCGGACCACCGTTTTCGGGCGTTTGCCGGACGCCGAGGGTTGTCACGCCGAAGGAATCGAGGCGCTCGGCGACCGCGGCGCCGATAGCGCCCAGTCCGACGATGGTCACGGTCGCCCCGGCTAGTTCACCCGGGTCGAGGGCCTGCCACGTGTCGCTGCGTGCGGCCTCGTGGAGGCGTCGCGAGAAGGTGAGTATCGCCCCGAGGACGTGTTCGGCGGCGTTCGGCGCGTGGACACCGGTGGCGTTCGTCACCGTGATGCCGGCGTCGCCGAAGGCGTCCATCGGGAGGTGACCGTAGCCCGCGTAGGTGCAGGCGAACAGCCGCAGGTTCGACGCATCGTCGATTGCTTCGGCGTCGATTCGCGGCCCGGTCACCACGTCGGCCGACGCGAGCAGTCGGCGCTCTTCGGCCGGCGTTGCAGCGAACCGAACCCGGTGGTCGTCGAGTCGCTCCCGGAGTCGTTCGGCGTAGGACGCCGCCGACAGTCGGTGGACTCCTTCCCGGAGGACGAGTATCTCCATGCTGGCTTGTTCGTCGGCACACCTAATCAACGCCGGCGTCTCAGATGGACAGCGGAACGACGACGACCGGAACGTCGGCACCTTCGATGATTCGCCGTGCGGTGCTGCCCAACTCCGGGCCGGATTCGGGGTCACCGGCGTGGGGTCCGATGACGATGACGTCGACGGCAGCGTTGTTCGCCGCCGAGAGGATGCCCGAAGCGGGGTCGCCGTCGGTCAGGAACTGCTCGGTGGCGACCTCCGCGCGTCCGGCCAACCGAGCGGTCACGACGTTGAGGGCGTCTTCGGCGTCGCGCCCGTCGGTTCCGGGCACCGAGACGACGCTGACGAAGTCGTCGTCTTCGAGTCGGGGGTCGAGGTAATCACAGGCGGCCGCCGTCGTGTGTACGGAATCGGTTGCGACCAGATAGCGCATACGACGGCTTCGACGGCGGTGCCCTCGAAGCTTCGGGTCGGCGCGAATCGCGTCGCTTACCAACTACCCAATCCTCGCTCCCGACATGACGAGTCGTCGGCAGTGGGCGGCGCTGAGCCTCGCCACCTTCGCGCGGTTTGCGGGCGCCATCCTCATGGGAACGGCCCTGGCGGTGGTCGTCGAGGCACGCGCCTCCGCCTTCGCCGCCGGCGTCGTCGGCACGGCCTACTACGCCGGGCTGATGCTGTTTTCGCCGTTCTGGGGTGCCCTCGCCGACATCACCGGAAAGCGCCGACTCGTTCTCCTCGTCACCGGTATCGGTGGCGTCCTCGCCGTTCTCCCGTTGGTCGTCGCCGACACCGTCGCGGTCGCGGTCGGCTCACGAGGCGTCTACGCCGCCTTCCTCGCCGGCTTCGCGCCGGTTGCACTCGCCATCGCTAGCCACCACGGCGGCACGACGGGGCGGGGCCGCTCTATCGGCATCTTCAACAGCGCCCGCTCCGGCGGGTTCGCGCTCGGCTACGTCGTCTCCGGTGCCCTGTTGGAGTACGTCACGCCCGTCGACATCTACTGGGCCATCGCCGCGGTGACGTTCCTCTCGACGGTCGCGGTACTCGCCGTTTCGGACCCGACACCGACGCCGGAGCGGCAACCGACCGCGAAAGAAGTCGTCGCCGAGACGCGCCGCCGACTGTTCCCCGCACCGGACGAACGGGGCCACCTCACGACGAACGGGCTGTTGTGGCTCTACGCGGCGGTGGCGCTCCGAAACCTCGCCGTCCTCGGAATCATGGCAATCGTCGCGCCGTATCTCATCACCGTCGTCGGCGTCACGCAGGTCCTGATGGGCGTGTTACTCGCGTTCAATCACGGCTCGCAAGTGCTGTTCATGTATGCCCTCGGCGTCGTCGCCGACAATGTCGGCCGGAAACCGCTGGTCGTCGTCGGGATGGGCGGCAGTTCGGTCTTCGCGCTGATGGCCGCCGGGCTGACGGCCGTCCCGGCCGGTGTTCTCCGCCTCGCCTTCGGCGTCGCCACCTTCGTCGTCTTGGGCGCGTCGTTTTCGGCGATGACCATCGGCGGACTGGCGTTCATCAGCGACGTGGCGCCGGCGACCCGCGAATCGGAGCTGATGGGGATACGGGAGACAGCGAAGGGACTCGGCGGCGTCTTCGGTCCCGCACTCGTCGGTGGCGTCGCGACGCTGTACAGCTACGAGTTGGCGTTCGTCGCGGCGAGTCTCGTCGGCTTCCTCGCGACCGCGCTCGTGGCCTGGGGGCTGGTCGAAACCTACGATGCCGAGCGTCGGGCGGTCGTCGTCGTCGATGACTGAGACGCCTTACTCCCCGGTGAAATCCGGTTCCTCGTCGCTGTTGAAGGCGGCGTGGCCACGCGAGAAGTCCTCGCTGTCGGTCAGTCCGGCGATGGTGTCGCCCTCCTCGGCGAGCTGTTCGTTCAGCGAGTTGTCGAAGCTCTTCCGGAGCAGTCCCTTCGTCGCCGCGTAGCTCTTCGTCGGCCCGGCGGCGAGCCGTTCGGCCTCCTCGGTGAGGCGCGCTTCGAACTCGTCGTCGCCGACGACTTCCGTCGCGAGACCGATGTCGACGGCCTCCTCGGCGCCGATTGGCTCGTCCCGGAACGCGATTTCCTGTGCGGTTCGCATCCCGACGAGTCGCGGCAACAGGTACGTCGACCCGCCGTCACCCGAAAGCGCGATTCGGGGGTAGGCGAACTCCAGTCGCGCGGATTCGGCGATGAGCACGATGTCACCACAGATGGCCGGGCCGAGGCCGCCGCCGGCGGTGACGCCGTTGATTCCGGTGACGACCGGCTTCGGCGCCCGAATCAGTTGGGCGACGAACTCGTGAAGCAGGTTCGTCAGTCGTCGCAGGGTGGGTTCGTCGGTCTCGTCGCCCGACAGCATCGTGAGGTCTGCACCGGTGTTGAAGACGGGGCCGTTGCCGGTGAGTGTGATACACCGCACCGAATCGTCGCTGACGAGGTCGTGGGCCGCCGCCGCGAGTTCCTCGCCCATCGTCTCGTTCAGGGAGTTGTGTGCGTCCGGGCGGTCGAAGGCGACGCGACCGACCGACCCGTCGCGAGTCACCTCGATTGTGTCGTACTGTGACATACAACTGTCGACGGCGCGGTCCCTCTTAATTCTCGGTACCGTCGAAGCGTCGGTCGACGCTCTCAGCGTGGGCCTCCAGCCCCTCCGCGCGGGCGAGCGTCGTCACCGTCTCGCGGATGTCCGCGAGCGCGCCGTCGTCGAGTTTCTGGACTGTCGTCGAGCGGAGGAAGTGGTCCACGGAGAGGCCACCGGCGACTTTCGCCAGCCCGCCGGTCGGGAGGACGTGGTTCGGGCCGGAGGCGTAGTCGCCGGCGGCGACCGGCGAGGCGGCGCCCAGAAAGACGCTGCCGGCGGAGTCGATGCGGTCCAATATCGCCTCGTCGTCGGTGGTCTGAATCGAGAGGTGTTCTGCGGCGTACTCCTCGGCGAATAGCACGGCCTCGGGCATCGACCGGGCCAAGAGAACGCCCGAGGCGTCGTTGTCCAGCGCCGCCTCGATGACCTCCCGGCGCTCCCGGTCTGCGGCCTGTTCCGTGCAGGCCTCGGCGACTGCCTCGGCGGTCGCCTCGTCGTCGGTCACACAGACCACCGAGGCGTTCTCGTCGTGTTCGGCCTGTGCGACCATGTCCGCGGCGACGAGTTCGGGGTCGGCGGTGTCGTCGGCGACGACCAACACCTCGGAGGGACCGGCGAGGAAGTCGATTTCTACGTCGCCGCGCACCTCGGCTTTCGCTGCAGTCACCCACCTGTTGCCCGGCCCGACGATTTTCTCGACGGCTGACACCGTCTCGGTGCCGTAGGCAAGCGCCGCGATGGCCTGTGCGCCACCGGCCTGATACACCGCATCGGCGTCGGCGACGTGTATCGCCGCAAGCGTCGCGGGGTTCAACTCCTCGGCCGGCGGCGTCGCGACCGCGACGTGGTCGACCCCTGCGACCGTCGCCGGAATGACGCCCATCAGGACACTGGAGGGGTACGCCGCCGTGCCCCCCGGCGCGTACACACCGACGCGCTCTATGGGTCGGTAGCGTCGGCCCAACTCACGGCCCTCGAAGTCCTCCCGCCAGTCGTCGGGGACCTGTCGCTCGTGGAAGGCGCGGATGTTCTCGGCGGCCGCTTCGATTGCTTCACGGACCGCGTCGTCGACTTCCTCGTAGGCGCGTTCGGCCTCGTCGGTAATGTCGATGTTCCCGATTTCGACGCCGTCGAACTCGCTTGCGTACGACCGCAGCGCAACGTCGCCCTCCGTCCGAACCCGGTCGACGATATCCCGGGCCGCCTCGCGGGCGTCGGCGACGCCGGCGTCCCGCTCGAACAGCGCCGCACGCTCCGCCGGCGAGAGGTCGGCGACCTTCCTGACGTTCATACCTTCCGTTCGGCGGTCGGGCCGGAAAGCGGTTTCCATCGTCACAGTTGGTGTACGCCAACGACGGCCTCATTCGTCCGCGGTTCCTAGTTCAAGTATGGCCGAAACAGCGACGGAAACCGTCCGGGTCTGGCTCGTCGAGCGAACGTACGGGGACGACGAACTGAATCTCGTCATCCTCACGTATGCGACCCCCGAGGGCGAGCGATACCTGCGGAAAGAGCGCGCGTTGACGAGTTTCACCGGCGCGAAACGCGAGACGACCGCCGCCATCGACGCCGACCCCGCGAACCTCGGGGAGACGCCCCCGGAGGACCGCGAGTACTTCGCCGACGCGGCGAGTCGAACTGCCGAGAAGTACGACCCCGAAGAGACGCTGTAACGTCGTCCATTCGGACGAAAAACACTATCCCTCCCGGTCGCCAAGACTCGGACGATGCTGAGCGCCGTCATGGAGGATTACATCAAGGCGATATACACCATCGGCAACGACACTGACGAGCGCGTCAGCACGTCGGAACTCGCCGACTACCTCGACGTCACGTCGCCGACCGTCTCCAGTATGGTGAAGAAACTGGAGGAGCGCGGGCTCGTCGACCGCGAGGAGTACCGCGGCGTCACGCTCACCGAGGAGGGCGAGGTCGTTGCCCTCGAAATCCTCCGTCACCACCGGCTTCTGGAGTCCTTCCTGACGGAACACCTCGACTACGACTGGGCCGACGTCCACGAGGAGGCCGACCGCCTCGAACACCACGTCTCCGACGAGTTGACCGAACGAATCGCCGAGGCGCTGGACAATCCCGGCGTCGACCCCCACGGCGACCCGATACCCGACGCCGACCTCCGGTTGCCCGAAGTCGACGAGCAGACGCGGCGTCTCTCCTCGTCGACGGAGGGCGACCACGTCGTCGTCCGGCGTATCCGCCATCAGGGCGACGAGGAGTTGCGCTATCTCTCCGATGCCGGTATCGAACCCGGCGTCGAACTCGAAATCGTCGAAATCGCACCGTTCGGACTCGTCACGGTGCGGACACCCGAGGGCCGACAGAGCCTCCCCGAGGAAATCGCCCGACTCATCGAAACGGTGTCAGTCACCGAGGCCGAGGCCTGACGGTCAGGCCGACGCGGTCTTTCGGGCCCGGTACTCGCGGAGTCCCCACACCAAGCCGATGGCGGCGACGACGACACAGCCACCGAGGAAGAAGGCCAAAAGCGGGTCGACGGCGGTGACGCTGGACGCGGCTGTGTCGGCCGCCGACTGTGATTCGGCCATCATACCCACGTCGTCGCTACGTGGCTGTGGGACCGGTTCGGGGCGAAGCCATTCCGACACCGCCGCGAACACCAGCGTCGAGAGACTGACGACGAAGAACAGTCCGAACAGTCGCTGGAGGGTGTCTCTGAGCCGCGAACTGTCGTTGTCACGGCCCGCAAAGAGGACGACGGCTTCGCTCGCCGGCCCGTAGACGGTCATCTCGTTGCCTTTCTCGGAGTAGCCCATCCCCGCCGGTTCGATGAGGCCGGCCTCCTCAAGTCGGTCGAGGTGGTAGTGGACGTTTTGCAGCGACGTGCCGACGCTTTCGCGGACTTCAGTCGGCGTTCGTGGCTCGTCGTAAATCGTGGCCAGCACCTCCCGGGCGGTCTCCGACCCCAGCGCGTCGAACGCCGCGTCGGCGCCTTCGCCGTCGATGTCGAGCACCTTCGGTTCGTCGGGCGACGGTGACACCTCCAATCGACTCGGCAACAGACTCATTGGCGGGTCGTACTCGAGATGCGGAAATACCCCTTCCGGTAACTCAAACCGCCATTTCACTCTTCGAGCGGGCGGATTCCCGACACCGCAAGCACCGACCGAAGCGTCAGAAAGACGATAAGGGCGCCGCCGGCGAGCATGGTCGGCGCCGACAACAGCCGTGCGGTGTCGTCGGCGAGGACGAGTCGCGATGTCCCCATGAGAATGAAACTCGCGATGACCAACCCGAAGGCGAGAAGCGAGAGTCGGACGAACGTGTTCTGTCGCATTAGCAGTCGCTACCGACTCGGACGTGCGCAAATAAAAAGGGTGTTGTCGGCGTTTACAGGTGACCTTCTTCTTCGAGGCCTTCCATGATGTCGTCGACGAGGTCCTCAACGTCCTCGTACGGGAAGTCCTGGCTGCCACCGCCTTTCGTGTTGAGCTCCATGGCGGTCATGGAGAAGTCGCCGGATTCGAACGTCGTGCCGGGGCCCTGCGGCAGGGCTGGCACGAGGTCCATCGGGCTGTTGACGGGGTAGTCGGCACCTTCGAACGCGTCGATGAACTGCTGACGGAGGTCGTCTTTGTCGACCATTGCGTACGCTCATCAAACGCACATCCAATTGAATGTTGTGCTACGCATCGCCGTGTGCTTATATACCACCCCTTTTGAGGGTCGAAACCGAACCCCGTTCGGACGACGCCGGCGCGTGTTTTATCCGTACACGACGCTTCCGGATGACCGATGTCAGACCGCGAGGGGAGAACGGAGTCGGTGACGCGGGAGGAACTCGAAGACGTCCTCTCGCGACTGTTCCGCAGCGGCCGGACCAACGCCCTGCTGTCGTGGCTGCTCGTGGCCGTCCTCGTGGTCGTATTCGTCGAGAGCCTCCTCGAATTCGACTGGTTGTGGATAGCGTTCGTCGCGGCGACGGGTGCAGTTGTGCTCGTGCCACCGGTCGCCCATCGGGAGTTCCAGGTGATGCTTCCGTGGGAACTGCTCGTCCTCGCACTGTTGCCGATTCTGGTGCGCGGATTCGTCGGCGGCGAACTCGGGACGTTCTCGTTTTATCTCGCCATCGCAGCCCTCGCGCTCATCATCGCCGTGGAGATACACATGTTCACCGCCCTCCGAATGACACACTGGTTTGCCATCACGTTCGTCGTCATGACGACGATGGCCGCCGAGGCGTCGTGGACGGTGCTGCGGTGGAACGCCGACCGACACCTCGGTACCGAGTTTCTGGGCGGCGCCAGCCTCGGTCAGGACGCCGCCAACGCCGCGTTGATGACAGAATGGGCCTACGTCACGCTGGCCGGCTTCGCCGCCGGCGTCCTCTTCGATGCGTACTTCCGACGCCGCGGCCGCCGACTCAGACAGCGCATCCGGACGGTGATTCGCGGATGAGTTTCCTCCCCCGGCCATCGCACCGAAACCAGCGCCGACTCACCCGCGGCATGCAACTCCTGTTGGTCGGTATCGTCGCTTTCGGGCTTCTGTTCGGCCAGCCCAAGGCGATAACCAACGGCACCATCGCACTCGTCATCACCTTCGTCCCGGCGCTGCTCAGGCGGAACTACGACCTGCCGTTGGACCCGTGGCTCGCGCTCTGGATTACGCTGGCCGTCTTCCTGCACACGCTGGGGTCGGCTGGCCTCTACAGTCAACTCGACTGGTGGGACAGCATCACCCACGCGATGTCGGCATCGCTCGTCGCCGGCGTCGGCTACACGTTCGCCCGCGCTGTCGACCTCCACAACGACGACATCTACATTCCACGGCGTTTCTTCTTCGTCTACTTGCTCGTCGTCGTGTTGGCCTTCGGCGTCGTCTGGGAACTCTTCGAGTTCGGCCTCGACGTGGCGGCGACCGCGACCGGACTCGACATGCCGGTGTCCCAGCACGGACTCGACGACACCGTCCGGGACCTGATGTTCAACTCCCTCGGTGCAATTCTCGTGGCCGTCTTCGGACAGGCGCACCTCTCCGGCGTCGCGGAACTCCTTCGTGAACGGGTACTTCTCGGACCGTGATGCGGCGCCGCCCGGAGCGTTGATACCCGTGGAAAGCGACTGACTACCATGCCTCGGCGACGCCTGACGGCGTACCGCGACCGGGTCAGAGCGGAGTTAGAGCGTGCGTTCTCCGAGGAGCTTCCACCCCACGACGTGGCGACGAGCTTTTCGGTCGGCGTGTTCGTCTCCGCACTTCCGAACCTCGGCGTCGCCTTGCTGTTGTTCGTCGCACTCGCCTACGCGTTCGAACGGGTCAGCAAACTCGCACTGTTCGCCTCCGTCGTCGTGATGAATCCGCCGGTGAAGTGGGCCATCTACGC
Source organism: Natronomonas gomsonensis (assembly GCF_024300825.1). Classification (NCBI taxonomy): domain Archaea; kingdom Methanobacteriati; phylum Methanobacteriota; class Halobacteria; order Halobacteriales; family Natronomonadaceae; genus Natronomonas; species Natronomonas gomsonensis. The sequence continues at coordinate 484,623 of NZ_CP101323.1, forward strand.
CGCGAGTTTCTGGCTCGGCTCACAAATCCTTGGACCGGTTGAGGGTGCCTCAATCTCGGCGTTGTCGCTTTCTCTTGGGCCGGACGTGCTGGTACGACTCCTCGTCGGGAACGTCATCATCGCGGTCGTCGTCGCCGTCGTCGGCTACGGCCTCGCGCTTCGGCTCACTCGGGAACTCCGACGCCGGGATATCGATGTTGTCGACCACATCGTCGAGCCGTTCTCAGAGTGAGCGTTACGGGAACGGATGGTGGTCTCGGTCCGGTCGGGGCTGGAATCCGAGGGACTCGGGCACCGATTCGGCGCGTTCGCCGAAGTAGGGGTCGTTCGTGAAAAGCGGCTGAGCCTCGGGAACGACCACGCGGACGGCCTCGAACCCGAGCGTCGCCACGTCCCGCGGGGTCACCCGGGCACCGTAGGCGTCGAGTCCCGACTCGGTGACGCGTTCGATTAACGCATCGAGTTCGGCTTCCCCGTCGGGTACCGTCTCCGGGCCGACGCTCGCCGCCGGTATCGTCGTCTCCGGGTCGACGAACTCCCGTGCCGTCGCCGGGAAATCGGCGTAGTGGCCGATTGCTCCCGATTCCTCGGCGGCACGGTCGGGGCCCATCCGACGCAGTTCGAGCCAGTTCTGGATGGCTTCCTCTAGGGCGTCCCGCGCGGCCGCTTCCGGGTTGAAGTCGGCGGACATCCCCGCCGCGAACCGCGGCCACTCTCCCTCGCGGTGGACGCAACTCGCGACGACCGGCACGTCCACGTCCTGTGTCAACAACAGCGCCGTCGCGGTCAGTTCCTCACTCCGTGCGCGTGCGGCGAGGGTCTCGAACCCCTCGTCGTCGACCGCCAACCCGAGTGGCTCGAACGTCGAGTACCACGACAGCATCGCGGCGTCCCGCTCTATCACTTCGTACAGTCCGGACAACAGCGCCTCGACGCTGCCGTTGCCCAACCCGAGGCCGGTCGTAATCGCGGGGCGAATCCGACGCTCCGGTGGCGGGAACACGACTAACTCCGCCGGCAGTTCGACGGCGTCGCCGGTTTCGAGATTCCTCGCCGGATGCCACCGCTGGACCGAGTCGGTGTCGGCGGCGTCGTCAGGTGCGACGAACCGAGTGCAGTCGATTGGGTTCGTCGGGTCGCGCTCGAACGCCGATTCCCGATACACGGCGGCGCTGTAGCGCTCTAAGGCCTCGCCGAGCGCCTTCATGAACGCCGGGTCCCAGTCCAATCCGACGCCAGCGGCGTGTTCGGGCACGTCGGCGTCGGAAAACGGCGTCCCGTTGAGCGTCGACAGGTAATACGGAACCGGGAACGACTCGATTTCGCCGACGCTCGCGATTGGGCCGACGCGTTCGTCGAAGGCCACCTCAGCCATCGTGAGCGCCTCCTCCAGCGGCCGTGAGTCGTGATTCCGGCGGAGGCGTCGGTCTTCGGAGCCGGCACAGTCACAGTACGGTAGCGGCAGAACGCGACGTTGGCTGTGTGGTATCTCGATGACGCCCCCGATGACAGCCGACTGCCCGCCGGCGACGAGCGTCGTCAACTCCCGTCCCGCGAGCGCGCCCGCAAACCGTGCCGTTCCGGCGTCGTAGGCCCCGTCGTCGATGTCTGGGTCGGCCGCAGCGACGCGTCCTCGGAGACAGTCGTGACACGCCGTTCCGGGAGCGAACCCCGAGACGGCGGCGTCGACGCCCTCGACGGTCTGACCGCCGACGCCGCCCAGTTCGACGGCGAGAAGCGCGGTGTCCGTCCGTCGGGCTGCTGCCGTTGCAGCGGCGAAGCCATCGTCGCCGACCGAACCGATGGCCGCGGCGACATCGGCCGCACCGAGGCTGTCGGCATCGACGGCGACGGCGTCGGTATCCGTGTCCGAAAGTGCCGAGCGAATCGCTTCGACAGCCGGTCCCCCACCGAGTAAGCCGACCTTCGTCACGCCGACGACACCGCCGTTCGGGAGCCGACTGCGGACGGCCGTTCGCGATTGAGTTCCATGACCGCCTCTACCGGTCGGCGGTCGATAAACGTGGGGGGCAACGGAGGGAAAAAGGCGGACCGTTGGGCGCTTCAGGCGGCGAGCATCGACTGCGCGACGCTGGCGAGTTGGCCGGTGTCGGCTTCCCGCAGACGGTCGTCGCCCAGTTTCAGACGGAGGCGCGGACGGCCCACGTCGATGGGCACTTTCTCGGTATCGATGAGTCCCATCTCTTCCATCCGGGTTTTCGTCCGCGAGAAGGTTGCTTTCGAGGCGATGCCGACGTCCTCGCCCCACTTCGAGATGTCGTAGAGGAGGTCCTCGTTCTTCGCCGCGACGAGCAGCGAGATGGTCACCTCGTCGAGGCCATCGCCGCCACCTCGGGCCGTCTCCAGCGACTGGAGGACGCCGTCGAAGTCGTCGGCGGTCGGTTCGCCGAGTTCGGTTGTCAGCGTCTCGCGAACCCGAGAGATGGCGGGCGTTCGGAGGTTAAACGGCTCGGCGCTCTCCCAGTCGGTCGTGAACTGCTCGTAGGCGCTCTCGATGAACGCTTCGTCGTCGGTCGCCAAGCCGGCGACTCGGTCGCCAGCGTTGACGATGGCGACGACGGAGGAGTCGGTGACGAGAAGCGTGTTGGTCCCACCCTCGTGGGTTCGAACACTGAGTTGTTCGGCCTCGATGTGGTCGGCCGCGCGACTCGCGACGATGAAGTCGTCCATCACCGATTTCAGCTCGCTCTCCGCCGCGAGCAACCGTACCGTCGGTGCCTCCTCGTCGAGTACCTCGACGAGTTCCTCGATGACGTTTGCGGAGGGGTTGACGACGAACAGTTCTTCGTCGGCGGCGCTGAGCGCCTCGTTGAGAACGTCGGCAACGGTCCGCTCGACAAGGTTTGATTGCATTATCGTATGTAAAAGTATGACTTCGAACGTATTTAATATTAGCGGGATTATCGCTGGAAAACTCTTCGCAAAGACATAAATAGCCGTACCTATACGGACTTCGTTATTTATGCAATAGCCCGACGCGCATTTAACCGTGTTGTCTCGCCGCCCCCAATCGCTCGACCAGTTCGGCCGTCCACACGAGATCATCGTCGTATCGCACCGGCCCCGAGTGTCGCGACAGCAGTTCGCGGAGGTCCTCGCAGTCGAGGGTCGCAGTCGCCGCCGTTCCCGTAAGTCGCTCCTCGCCGTCGAACGGTTCGACGTACCGCCTGCCGGCCGAATCCGGTGCAGTCACGTCGTATCTGACGGTGAACCCCTCATCGTCGGTCTGTACGTCGAGGGTCATCGGTTGTCCCGTCGGGTGGCGGAGTCGGTGGGTGCCGTCACCGACGACGACGTAATCACGCCCGACGATGATTTCGCGCCGCGCCATCGATAGCGCCCGGTCGAAGGAGTAACCGGCGGCGAGCACCCCAGCGAACGTCGTCCCGAGTCGCACCGCCTGTTCGTCAAGCACCGCCGTCAGCGTCGTTGCCCCGACGGTTGCGCCCTGTCTGACGAGGTCGTACCCTTCGTAGTAGGAGCCACAGGCGTTGAGGAAGAACGCCGCTGCCCCGCATTCATCAAGGTCGGCCGCGGCAAGCGTGCCGTCCGAACACACCAGTCCGTCGGTTTCGACGTGGCCGATGAAGTGGACGAGGTCGGTCGGTTCTTCGAACACCGACGCCAATTCCCGACTGCGGAGCCCTTCGTGGACTCGAACCGACACGTCGTGGCCCGCGAGCAGACGTCGATACACCGCAGCCACTTCCCGTTCCGACGCCATGTCCGCGTCGTTGCACACCACGTCGACCGTCAGCCCCGCCGTCGGCGGCCGCCGTTCGAACGGTGCTCCGAGGAGGGTGTAGGCGTCGACGGGCGTTCCGTCGGCGAGCCACGCGTGGAAACGACTTTCCGAGAGCGCCGGGTCGACGGCCTCGACGTTCGGGGACTCACCGCGGTAGAACTCGTCGAGACTCCGCTTCAACAGCGCCTTCGGGTCGAGCGACGACGACTCCGCGAGGTGGACGAGACTCAATCGGTCGAGCACGTACGGAAGATACCGGCCGTTTTCGACGGCGTCGTCGACGTACGTCGACAGCGGCCACTGCGGCAGCGTCGGCGAGGGCGCTTCGAGTGCGGCCTGTAACCGCGCCGTCGGCGGTTCCGACCGTAACGTCTCCGCGTCGTAGCCGTCCACGGACATCGCCCCCGACTCACCGGGGACCGAACGCAGTCTGCTATCGAGCGTACAGAGCCGTCGGAGCCACTCCGCGACGGTGTCGGCGAACGCGGGCAGCGATTCAAAGGTCCGCCACAGTTCGGAACTTTCGATGCGTGGCGGCCCGTCGGCCACGTTCAACTCGGCTCCGAGGTAGTACGTCAGCGGTGCCGCGACAAGGACGGCCCTCGTCGCCGGCGGGACGGTTACCACCGTCGGCGGCGAGCGGTCACGAAGCCCCGCCGGTATCGACTGCTCGCCGAAGGTCACGCGGGGCGTCCGGGGCCGAAAGCCCGGATGCGAACGGGCCGGGCCAGTCGTTCGATGCGTCCCGCCGGCGGCCGTGACTGCGGTCGCCAGTCCCGCCGGCGTCTTCGGCACGGTCACCGTGGGACGCGGTGCCGGAGTCTCCCGGAACCCGATGGCGACCGCCGTTCGCTTCGGAAATTCGACCTCGAAGCCGCCGCTGGCCTCCGTTACGGTCGCCGGACCGTCGAAGGCGAGGTGGCATTCCAGCGGCGCGGCCACTCGGAGGTGGTGTCGGTCGGCCGGAAGCGCGCCGGGTTCGAGCGGTCGGCCGTCCGACGAGGCGACGATGGCGGCCGCTTCCGCGGGCAAATCGAGCTTGGTGGTGGTGCCGACGACGATGGCGTCGATGGCGGCGGAAAGCGACGGCGGGGCGCCGCCGAGTCGCCATTGCTCGACGCCGATTCGCACCGACTCGTCGTCGCCGAATCCGCAGACATAGTCCTCAGCCGCGGCCCACTCGACCATCTATCGTCCTGTTGGTTCCCTGTTGTATAATACTACTCCCAGCATCGAACGGTCGTTCCGAACCGGCGATGGGTGAGCCTTCGGAGGCGTCGACACCGGACGTGCTTGCCAAGAACGGGTAGCTTCTTGTTCCGGCGTTCCCGACCTGCTGGTATGAGCTACGAGCAGGTTCGGGAGTCCGACCCCGCGGTCGCCGACGCCCTCGACGGCGAACGCGACAGACAGGAGCACACCTTGGCGATGATTGCCTCCGAGAACCACGTCTCGAAGGCGGTTCTCGAAGCCCAGAGTTCGGAGCTGACGAACAAGTACGCCGAGGGCTACCCCGGCGAGCGTTACTACGCCGGCTGTGAGTACGCCGACACCGTCGAGGAACTCGCAATCGAGCGCGCCCAAGAGTTGTGGGGCGCCGAACACGTCAACGTCCAGCCTCACTCGGGCACGCAGGCGAACATGGGCGTCTACCTCGCCATGCTCGACCCCGGCGACAAAATCCTCTCGCTGGAACTCGAACACGGCGGCCACCTCAGCCACGGCCACCCCGCCAACTTCACCGGCAAGACCTACGAGGTCGAACAGTACGAGGTCGACGCCGAGACGGGCTACATCGACTACGAGGCACTCGATTCGCTGGCCGAGGAGTTCGACCCCGACATCATCGTCTCGGGCTACTCCGCCTACCCCCGCGAAGTCGACTTCCAGCGCGTGCAGGACACTGCCGACTCCGTCGACGCCTATCACCTCGCGGACATCGCCCACATCACCGGCCTCGTTGCCGCGGGCGTCCACGAATCGCCCGTCGGCGTCGCCGACTTCGTCACCGGGTCGACCCACAAGACCATCCGCGCCGGTCGCGGCGGCATCATCATGTGCGACCAGGAGTACGCCGACGACATCGACGCGGCTGTCTTCCCCGGCGCACAGGGAGGCCCCCTCATGCACAACATCGCCGGCAAGGCCGTCGGATTCAACGAAGCCCTCCAGCCCGAATTCGAGCAGTACGCCCAGCAGGTCGTCGACAACGCCAAGGCACTCGGCCAGCGCCTCCAGGAACACGGCTTCAAACTCGTCTCCGAGGGCACCGACACCCACCTCGTCCTCGTGGACCTGCGTGAGTCCCACCCCGACACCCCCGGCGGCGTCGCAGAGGAGGCTCTCGAGGAAGTCGGCATCGTCCTCAACAAGAACACCGTCCCCGGCGAGACGCGAAGCGCGTTCAACCCCTCGGGCATCCGCGCAGGCACGCCCGCGCTCACCACGCGTGGCTTCGACGAGGAAGCCTGCGAGCAGGTCGCCGACATCATCGCCCGCATCGTCGACGCGCCGAACGACGAGGACGTGAAGGCCGAGGCGGCCGAGGAGGTCCAAGACCTCTGTGAAGCGTTCCCCCTGTATCAGTAGCGCCGCTCAGCGGTGGACACGCCGCGTCAGCGCAAAGACGAACAGCGCGATGAAGAACGCGCCAACGAACCCCTCGCTGGCGGTTACGGCCCGAAGCCAAAACGACGTAGCGGCCGGCGGCGGCCCGACGACGAACGTGATGAAACTCTGGGCGCTGAACACGAAGTATTCGACCGGTGAGGGGTTCGGAACGTCGAACGACGGGCGAATGAGCTGCCAGTAAACGAGGCCGTAGAATCCGATGACACCGACCGACGAGACGATGACTCGCCAGGGTCGTTCGCCGTAGCCGGTCGCGACCGACAGCACCGCGTTTCGGAGCCACTCCGTCGTTTTCAGGGCACGCGCCGGTCCCGACAGGTCGCCGTCCAACGCGAGTTTGGCGTGATTCCGACGGCGATTGCGCATCTGTCGCTCGAAGAACCGCCCCGCAGCGGTGCTGTTGCCGCTTTCGTCGGCGCCGTTTTTCGCCTTCCGATATGTGGATTCGAGCGCCCCGGGGTCGTGTGAACCGGGCGCGTCCGGGTCGGCTGCTGCGGCGTCTACGGGGCCCTCGTAATCGGCCGCGGCCTCCAAAGCGGACACGACGCCGGCGTCCGTGACATCGACGTCCAAGACCTCCCGTGCGTGGCCGGCGTCGACGGTTCGGGGCGGGTCGCCATCGAGTCGTTCGTACAGCGTACCGAGCGCCGCCAACAGTCCAGTCGTCTGTGAGACCCGTTCGGCGCCGCCTTCGAGTTCGTGGAGCACGTACTGGGCGGCCTCCAGCCCCAGCGTCGCCTGTCCGAAATCGAATCCCTCGAACTCGGTTCCGTGGATATGGAGTCGGCTGACGAGGGGTCCGGACGCTTCGAGTGAGAGGTCCCCGACCGTCGCCTCGGCCAAATCGTAGACGACGCGACCGGCGTCGGTGAGCCATCCCCCCTCGACGACGGCGTCCCGGAGTGACAGACAACCCTCACACCCGGTGGCCGGACGGGCACGAAGGGACTGGACGGACGCGTCGGCGAGCGACAGCGCTCGGAATGCCGTTCCCTCAAGCCCCAGCGTTTCGAACGCGGCGCCCTCGAACGTCGCGACGCCGAGGTCGGCGTCGGCGAACCGACACCGGTCGATTTCCACGTCCGGGAAGTGCGCCGTCCGGAACGTCGCATCGGTGAAGTCGGCGTGCCAGCCGGTGGTCCCTTCGAAGGTCGCGATACCGAGGTCCGCTCCGTCGAAGTGGTACTCGGTCCCCCGGACCCACTCGAAGTCGACCGACTCGAATTGGGTGTCGTCGAAGTAACCACCGCGGAGAATCGCCCCGAAGAACGTCGCCGTTCGGAACGTCGCACCGATAGTTCCGAACTCCTCGGTCTCGACGTACTGGAAGTCCGCCGACTCGAACGTTGCGTCGGGGAAGTCGGCGAACTCCATGGTCGCATACCGGAACGTCGCCGCCTCGACGGTCGCATCGTCGAACTCCAAGTGTTCGATTCTGGCGCGGTCGAAGGAGACCGACCCGAAGGTTGCTCGGGCGGCCGAGAGCCGCTGGACAGTCGATTCATCGCCGGTCAGGCTGTCGACTTCCGCGCCGTCGAGACGGAATGGCTGTTCGAGCGACGCTCGGCGACAGTCCAGCGACTCGACGACCGCTCCCCGGAGGTCGACAGGGTAGTTGTCACCACCGTCGACGACCTCGTTCGAGAGGTCGAGGCGCTCGATGGTGGCTCCGAGGAACTGTTTGTGGCGCTTTTGAGCCGCCGGGTCATCGGCCGTCTCCGCGCGCTGGAGAGCGTCGAAGAACACCGCCCGAGCGTCGATATCTTCAGAGGCAGGCAGGTGAAACGGACATCGGTCGTGACCCTCGGCGGCCGGATGGGGACACTCCCAGACGGACCCGTCGTCGGTGTGTTCGGTCGTCCGGTAGTCGCAGGTCTCGCCCTCATCGCCCGGCGTCGACATACTCCGGGCGACGACAGCCTGACAGTTAATTGTGCGTCATTGCGACGCTGTTCGTGTATCGCGTGTGCATCCGGAGTTCGGTTTTATTCCGCTGCCGGGCCAACGGCCGACCAATGAGCGACACGTTCGTCGTCGTCGGCGGAGACGCAGCAGGCATGTCGGCCGCGAGCAAGGCGAAACGGGACGACCCCGACATCGATGTCGTCGTCTTCGAGAAGGGTGAGTGGGTCTCCTACGGGGCCTGCGGGCTGCCCTACTACATCAAAGGTGAAATTCAGCGCCTCGAAGACCTCGTCTCCATCACGCCCGAAGAGTTCCGTGAGGAACGCGATATCGACCTCCGGACGGGCCACGAAGTGGTCGCCATCGACGCCGACGACCGGACCGTAACGGCCCGAAGCGACGACGGCGAGGTCACGGTGGGCTACGACCACCTCCTCGTCGCGACCGGCGCGGAAGCGGTCGTCCCCTCCATCGACGGCCGCGAGCAGGAGGGCGTGTACACTCTCGGGTCGATGACGGATGGCAAGGAACTCCGTGATTTCGTCGCCCGCTCGCGGGAATCGAGTCCACTCGAACAGCCGGACCGCGGGCCGGCGTGTCAGTTCCTCGAATCGTGTACCGGGCCGGTCGCCGTCGTCGGCGGCGGCTACATCGGCGTCGAGATGGCCGAGGCGCTCGCCGAAAACGACTTCGAGGTTCATCTCTTCCAGCGTGGCGACCGCGTGCTCAAGGGGTTCAGCGAGGAGACGAGCGCCTACGTCGCCGACCACCTCCGAGAGCAGAACGTCGCGCTGTATCTGAACAGCGAAGTACAGGCATTCGAGGGCGACGGCGTCGTCGAGGGCGTCGTCACGGACGACGAGCACGTCCCCGTCGAGATGGCGCTGCTCGGAACCGGCGTCCGACCCCGGACCGACCTCGCCAAGGACGCCGGCATCGAGTTGGGGTCGACGGGCGCCATCGCGACCGACGCCTACCGGGAGACGAACTTCCCCGACGTGTACGCCGCCGGTGACTGTGCGGAGGCCGAACACGTCGTCACCGGCGAACCGGCGTACGTCCCGTTGGCACTGACCGCGAACCGCCACGGCCGCGCCATCGGGGAGACGGTCGCAGGGGACCCCTCCGTCGGCGGCGGCATCGCGGGGACGGCCGCGGTCAAGGCCTTCGACGTCGAGGCTGCACGGACAGGTATCCTCGACGACGAGGAGGCACGGGACGCTGGCTTCGACCCCACGACGGTCACCATTGACGCAAAATCTCGGGCCGGCTACTACCCTGAGGGCGGGACGGTGAAAGTCACGCTTACCGCCGACAGCGAGTCGGGGCGGGTCCTCGGTGCCAGTCTCGCCAGCGAGTACGGCGAGGGCGCGGTCCACCGGAGCCACGCCGTCGTCGGCGCCGTCACCGAGGGCGTCACCGTCGAGGAACTGGCGAACTACGACCTCGCGTACGCACCGCCGTTCAACACGACGTGGGACCCGGTGTTGACCGCGGCGAAGGTGCTCGGTGGGAAACTGTGACCGTCGGGCGCCGTCGCACGTTGGCGAGTGGGCTCGGATTGCTCGTCGCGGGACTCGCGGGCTGTACCAGCGATACCGGCGACGAGGGCGATACCGGCGACGAAAATGAAGACAGCGAGGGGTCCGACGAGGGCGGCCTCGACCTCCGTGAGGCGAACGTCACTGGCGTCGAAGCCGAACGCGTCGACGGCGGGTATCGGTTCTCCGTGACGCTGTATCACGACGACGACGGCGAGGAGGGGTACGCGAACTGGTGGCAACTCGAGACGCTCGACGGCGACCGTCTCGGCCGTCGAGACCTCGCCCACTCCCACGGGACCCGGAAGTTCACCCGCTCTTCGACCGTCGAGATACCCGAAGACGTCGACTGCGTGGTCGTCTGCGGCCACGACCAGACGCACGGATACGGCGGGCGAGCGGTGCTGTTCGCCCTCGGCTCGGGGGCGACACGCGGCGTCGAGCAGGGGAGCGAACCGATGACGTTCGACGAAAGTGACTGCCCCTGATACTCACGTTCGTGTACACTCGCACCGCTATACGGCGACAAACAAGCACGAACCCGAATCATTGATACGTTCGGCGCGCCGGATTCTCGACAATGACAGAGGTCATCGACGGCAACGCCGTCGCCAGCGAGATTCGCGAGTCGCTGTCCGAGAGCATCGACGCCCTCGCCGAAGCGGGCGTGACGCCGGGACTGGCGACTGTTCTGATGAGCGACGACCCCGCAAGCGAGACGTACGTCTCGATGAAACAGCGCGACTGCGAGGAGGTCGGCATCGACGGCATTCACGTCGAAATCGACAGCGACGCGCCCGCCGAGGAACTGTACGACACCATCGATGAACTCAACGCCGATTCGTCGGTCCACGGCATCCTCGTCCAGATGCCGCTGCCCGACCACGTCGACGAGCGGCGTGTCCTCCGGAGTATCGACCCGGTGAAGGACGTCGACGGCTTCCACCCCGAGAACGTCGGCCGACTCGTCGCCGGCAACGACCGCTATCGGCCCTGTACGCCCCACGGCGTCCAGAAGTTGTTCGAAGCCTACGACATCGAAACTGAAGGCGCCGACGCGGTCATCGTCGGCCGTTCGAACATCGTCGGCAAGCCGCTGGCGAACCTCCTGCTCCAGAAAGCCCCCGACGGCAACGCGACGGTGACGGTGTGTCACTCCCGAACCGAAGACCTCGAAGCAAAGACTCGGAACGCCGATATCGTCGTCGCCGCCGCCGGGTTGCCGGAGTTCATCGACGGCGAGATGATTTCGGAGGGGGCGACCGTCATCGACGTGGGTATCAACCGCGTCGACGCCGACACCGAGAAGGGGTACGAACTCGTCGGCGACGTGGACTACGAGAGCGCGAAGGCCAAAGCCGGCGCTATCACGCCCGTTCCGGGCGGCGTCGGACCGATGACGCGTGCGATGTTGCTGTACAACACCGTCAAGGCCGCCGGACTGCAGGAGGACCTCGCCGTCGAGTTGCCCTGACTGTCTCGGCCATGTCGCTCACGCTGGAGGACCTCGCCGCCCGCTACGACGACCCCTACCGGAAAGCCGAGCGTATCGAAATCGACGCCGACCGGTTCGACCGAGCGATGGAGCGCGACGACGACGGCGCGTGGGGCGTCGGCGCGCTCGTCGTCGATTCCGGGCGCGTGCTGTTCGTCCGCGAGGGCGACACGTGGCTCCTGCCCGGCGGCCGCCTCGAAGCGGACGAACCGCCCGAGGTCGGCGCGATGCGCGAGGTCGAAGAGGAAACCGGCGTCACCATCGAAATCACCGGCCTCGCCGCCATCGCAGAACAGACGTTCGTCCGGACAGGCGATGGGGCGAGTTACGAGTTCTACTTCGCGACGTTCCTCGGGACACCCCTGATGACGGGCATCGATTCGAATCCGGGACGCCCATCGGAGGGCATCGACGAGGCAGCATGGCTCGAAGAGGTACCGAAGAACACGTTCGATCGTTCCCTCGTCTCTCGACTCGTCGACACGTACGTTTAAATACGAACACGGGACCAGCACCCCCGTGCTCGACTCGTACGCCCCGGAGCGTCCAGCGGGAGCGCGGCACAGCGCTTCGGGGATCGACGTGCCGCCTGTTCACCAATCGCTGTGAGTCCCATCGCCCGGGACGAATTCGCCTCACCACGCTCCCCTCGTCGTCAGCCGCCGAACGTCGAGGGGTCGTACGCTCGGAACGCCGCGGGGTCGTCCACCCCACTTTCGGTCCCCTCACCCGACTCGTCTCCGCTCGCTCCCGCGCCAAGTACGGCTTTCCGTTCGTCGACGGATTCGCCGAGCGCCTGGAGGGCGTCTTCGCAGGCGGGAATCGTCTCGGTAGTGGCAACGCCAGCGTCGTCGCCGCCCGTCACCGTCGCGACGATTAGTTCCTCGGTCGCGGCCCTACCGGCCCCAGTTCCGATGCCAGCGACGCTGGCGTCGACGCGGTCGATGCCCGTCTCGACGGCGACCAACGAGTTCGCCGTTGCACAGCCGAGGTCGTCGCGGAAACTGACGCCTGCTCGTGTGAGGTCGGCGCTCGCGTTGGCGAGCGTCCGCAGGAAGCCCGCGACGAACGGCGGTGTCCGAGCGCCGACGGTGTCCGCGAGGACGATGGTGCCGTCGAACCGTCCGAACGCGCCGGCAACCGACGGTACGTCGGCACGGAACGCGTCCTGCAAATGGAGGTGACCGTCCGCACCGCCCTCACGAGCTTGGCGTATCGCCATTTCGGCGCGGTCGAACGCCTCCTCTCGCGACATCCCGAGTGTGGCTTCGAGTCGCACGTCGGAAACGGGAATCGACACCTCGACGATGTCCGCGCCGGTTTCGAGCGCCGTCTCCACCTCGTCGGTCCGGGCGCGACAGGTCGCCACCACGTCGGCCTCGAAGTTCGACGCGAGGCGGCTGATCGTCTCTCCCTCAACGCCCGCCACGGAGGGGTTTCCGGCCCGTACCAGTGGCACGCCGAGTCGGTCGAGCGCCTGCCCCGCTTCGACCAACTGGTCGGCCGTGTACGTTCGGTCGGAGTACCGTGCGGCCGCTCGAAGCGTTGTATCACAGAGTCTCATTCGCTCGAGCCCCCCTGACGTCCATCGATGAGCCAATTCATATCTCGGATTGTGGACGGACCGGACTAAACACTCGGGGGTGGTTCAGGCCAGTTCGTCCAGTCGGGATTCGGCGGCGGCGAGCGCGCTTTCCTCGCCCGAAGTCAGATATCGGCCAATGTCGCGGGTCGATTCCACGAGCGCCTCGACCGCTCGCGGGGACACGTCGCCGTCGAGTGCGCGGATGCGTTTGGTGTGGTCGCCGAGGCGTTCGAGGACGTCGCCGACGACTGGGTCGGGGTGTTCCTCGAGATAACGACGGAGGTCCGAGCGATACTCTTTGACGGCGTTGGCGTACGCCAACCCACGCATCGCCCGGAGGGAATCCGGGACCTCCTCGACTGCCGGACGTTCGCCCTCGTCGGCACGCAGCAGACTCGTGAAGTACAGTTCCTCGTCGTCGATGCTGTCCATTCGTCGTGTGAGCTCTCCGGCGACGTGGCGAAGCTCCATCGCGGCGAGATAGGTGTCGTCGAGCGGTTGAAGCGACCCTGATTGGATGAATCCGTAGCCGCCGGTGAACTCCCGGCATCGTTCGACGGCACGCTCTGCGAGTCGGCGGGTGGGCTGTTCGTCGATAGCGTTTCGGACCGGCGACAGGTCGAGCGTCGTCGCCGTCGCGGTGTGCAACGATCGTTCGTCGTCGGTCCCGACGCTGTGGAGGCTGCCACAGCTCGGACACGCAATCGCCCCGGTGTCGTAGTAGGACCACCGCGTCCCGCACTCTTTGCATTCCCGTCGGCCGCGGACCTTCATATGCTTCCTTGGGCCGTCGCCGGCAAAACACCCTCGGACCGTCACGCCGAGGGTTCGTCGAACCCCTCGAAGCGCTCGTCGACGCGGCCGGCGGCGACCGCGAGGACGAGCTCGATGCGTGCGGCCCACGGCGTTCCGTGAGCGAATCGGACGTGGTCGTAGTTCGCCAGCGTCGCCGCACCGCCGGGGGTACCGTACACCGGCTCCGTGGGGCCGGCGTAACACCGCGAGGCGATGACGACCGGACAGTCGGCGTCTGCGATGGTCTCGCCGAGCGCCCCTGTGGTGTTTCCAAGGCCCGTACCGGCGACGACGATGGCGTCACCGCGGGATTCGGCGTCGGTGAACGCGTCTCTGCCGACGCCGGAGGCCGAAACGACGATGGGTACCGTGGGGTGGGATTCGGGGTCGGGAACGGGAAGTAGTGTGTCGGCTGCCGGTGGGTCGCGGTGCCAGTGGACTCGGCGCCGGGTGAACCGAGCGATGGGTCCCGCCTCGGGGGACTGAAACGTATCGAGAGAACTCGTGTGGGACTTCTGGACCGTCGCGGCTGCGTGCAGTTCCTCGTCGAAGGCGACGAACGCGCCGGCGTCGAGTCGGTCGTGGGCGGCGGCTCTGACCGCGGTTCGGAGGTTCGTGGGGCCGTCACTGCCGAGTTCGTCGGGCCGTCGCTGCGCGCCCGTCACGACGACTGGCCCGTCCGTCGTGAGGTCGAGGTAGTGGGCGGTCTCCGCGAGCGTGTCGGTGCCGTGGGTGACGACGACGCCGTCGACATCGTCGGTAACCGCTCGGACGCGCTCTGCGACGCGGGCACAGACCGCGGGCGACATGTCGAATCCAGGGTTGCTGGCGACGCTCTCGACGGTAATGTCGGCGAAGGATTCGAGGTCGGGGACGGCCTCGACGAGGTCGTCGCCGGAGAGCGACGGGGCGGCGCCGGCCTCGTCGCCGTCTTCGGTCGAGGCAATCGTGCCGCCGGTGGCGATGACGTGGACGCGCATACGCCACCTGCTGTCGGCGTCGGGTTGGGCGTTGTGGTCGCCGGGTGACGAACTTTCATTTGACTCCCGCGACAGTGTCCGGTATGCGCGACGAAGAGGAAATCCGAGAGCAGTACGAATTCCTGAAAAACGAACTCGACGACGAGGATATGAATCACGAGGGTGTCCGGCAGATGTTCACGTACTACAAGCGGGCGCTGGGATGGGTCCTCGAAGAGGAGTACATCTAGTCCGGTAGACCTCACCGGTGCCGGTACATTTATGATGCGGTGACTACTTGATTCAGGTGACGCTTCGCTTGGAGGGCCGAAGCGTCAGCGGGGACCAATTCAGGGCGGCAAGCCCCAAGCCGGTCCTTTTCATCCGGCTCGGGGCTTTCCACTCGCTAACTAACACACGAAGAGAGTTCTGTGTCCGGTGTTAGGCTATTTCCAGACCAGCGTCGTCGTTGCCGTTACTGCCGTCGTCGTTTTCGTCCCACTCCAGTTCGAACTCCACGCTGAGTTCGGAGGAGGCCCCTTCCTGTTCCCGTTCAGCTTTCACCTCAAAGGTCGGGCGGGCTGGGACTTCGAGGCTGATGCTTTCGGTGCCCGACGAGAGAGTCACCTGGTCACCGGCCTCGAGTTTGTCGGCCACTGCACGAAGGTGGTCTGCGATTTCGGCTCGGGACTGTCGTTGTTCGGTTTTGAACAGGACTTCTTCCATGGGCCCCGTACGCGGTCGGTGGAAATAAACGGATAGGTGGTCGGTGTGGCGGTCGAAGCCGGCGTTACTCCATCTGACGGAGGGCGATTATCGCGGCAGTCAACGCGACGATGCCGATTGCACAGCCGACTGCGGTCCCGGTCAGTAACGCGCCCGCGGTCTCGGGGTACCGTTCGACGACAGGGAGGAACAGTCGCACGTCGAGTGCGAGGACCAACACTGCGCCAACGATATCGAAGACGAGGTCGAGGACGGTGTCTCGGCGGCCGTAGTGGACGAGGACCGGCTCGATGTCGTAGCGCTCACCCAACTCGCGTGCGACCAACTCGAGGAGTTCCCACGCGATGCCGGCCGCGAGCGTCAGGCCGACAGTCACCCCGGCGACGGCGAGTACCCACTCCGGCGTGCCCGGCCGGAGTTGGGTGGCAACGAGACTCGCCGGATAGAACACCGCGGCGAGCACGCCGGCAGAGAGCGTATGCGTCAGGTGGTCCCACCAGTCCACGGACTCATAGAGTCCGAGCATGCCGAGGGAATGGAGGAAACTGGCTGCTGCGGCCCAGAGCGTGAGGTCCCAGACAAGCGAGGGGGTCCCCACGCCGAGCGGTAACAGGACAGCCGAGGGAACGGCGACGATGCCGAGGGCGGCTACGGCGTTCACGACGATGGCACCACTTTCGCGTCGAAGTCCTTCCACCAGCGCGGCGACGATGCCGGCGACGAGTAGTGCTACCACGAGTGCTTCGAGCGTGAACATCGAATCGGCGTACGTTGTTGAGGACGCGACAGGGTAATGGCTTTTCTCCAAGTGTGGCTCCGACGACCAGTCCGAACAGTGTTCACGTTCCGATAGTTCACCGAAACGTATCACCTATCCAAGCAAGGTTGACTCGACTGAACGACACATAGCGGTCGTCTCGGGTTGGTTCGCGGGATTGAATAGAACGACACTCCGACATATTTAACCTAATTGGACAGTAACACCAAAATAGAACTTACCGATGCACGACTTGACAGGGTTCCAGCGAGACTTGCTGTACGTCATCGCGGGTCGCGACGACCCCCACGGCCTCGCAATCAAGGAAGAACTGGAGGACTACTACGAGAAGGAAATCCACCACGGTCGGCTGTACCCCAACCTCGATACGCTCGTCGACAAGGGACTCGTCGAAAAGGGCCAGCGGGACCGCCGAACCAACTTCTATACGCTCACCCGCCGCGGCCGCCGGGAGATAGAGGCACGCCGCGAGTGGGAGGACCAGTACGTCGACCTCACATAAACGACCGGTAAATAACGGTTATCGTTGTAAAGCAAAGGCAGAGTTCCTGCAAACGTCGTTAGGAAAAGTTGGCCTTTTATAGTTTCAGTCGAACGTAGCGGTATGGACTTCGAACTGTCCGAGGAACAGGAACAACTGAAAAGCGAGGTTCAGCGCTTCGCCGAAAACGAGATTCTCCCGGTTGCCAAGGAGTACGACCGCGAGGAGAAGTACCCCCACGAGGTCGTCGACAAGGCCGCCGAGATGGGTCTGCTCGCCCCGCAGATTCCCTTCGAGTACGGTGGCGCCGGCTACGACGTCCTCGACACCGCCATCATCGTCGAGGAACTGTTCGCGGCCGACCCAGGTATCGGCCTGTGTCTGTCCTCGACCGGCTTCGGTGGCGAGGCCATCATCGAGTTCGGCACCGAAGAGCAGAAAGAGGAGTACCTCGAACCCATCGCCTCCGGCGACGCTATCATGGGTGCGGCGATTTCGGAGCCTGACACGGGGTCTGACGTGTCGTCGGTGTCGACGCGGGCGGAGAAGGACGGCGACGAGTGGGTTATCAACGGCAACAAGATGTGGATTACCAACGGCAGCGTTGGTGACTTCTTCGTCGTGTTGTGTAAAACGGACCCGGATGCCGACGGCCGCTACAACGGCTTCTCCCAGATTATCGTCGAATCCGACCGCGACGGCTTCGAAGCCGACAAAATCACGGGCAAGATGGGCATCCGCGCCTCCGACACCGCCGAACTCATCCTCGATAACGTGCGTGTCCCCGAGGAAAACCTCGTCGGTACCGAGGGCATGGGCTTCCTCCAGCAGATGCAGTTCTTCGACGAGACCCGAACCGGCGTCGCCGCACAGGGCGTCGGCATCGCAAAGGGTGCGGCGCGTCGCGCTCTCGAATACGCCCAAGAGCGCGAACAGTTCGGCCGTCCCATCGGCGACTTCCAGGCCATCCAGCACAAACTCGCCGACATGCACACCGAGGCCGAAGCCGCCCGCAATCTCACCTACAAATCGGCGTGGTCCGTCGACAACGCCGACGGCCAACTGACGAAGCTCGCCTCGATGGCCAAGGAGTTCGCCTCCCGAACCGCCGTCAAGAACGCAAACGAGTGCGTCCAGATTCACGGCGGCTCCGGGTTCGTCGACGACTTCGACGCCGAGCGCTTCTACCGCGACGCCAAAATCACCCAAATCTACGAGGGAACCACCGAAATCCAAAAGATGGTTATCGCCCGCGAACTGCAGGGTAAGGGCTTCTAGGAACACCCACTTTTTACTCCCTCGGGTGTCCTCGCGCGCCTCCGGCGCGCTGCGGGCACCACTCGGTCGCAAAAACTTGGGGAAAAACGACGCGGACGCTCCCTTCGGTCGCGTCCGGAGAACCGCGCTCGCTTCGCTCGCGCGGATGCTTGGCGTTGGTTTCTCTCTTTGGTCGAAACGCACACTTTACCCGGTAGCCACCGCTACGGCGTGTCATGAGTAGCCTCGTGGCCGACGACCTCACGCGCGCAGCGACGTTCTTCACCTTGGCGCTTCTCGTCACCGCGGTCGGAGGGTACCTGTTGGGTGAACTTCGCCTCGGCGTCGAGTTGGGACTCGGACTCGGCGTCGTCTTCGGGGTCCTCGCGTACTTCTTTCTCGTCCCGACCGACGACGGAACAGGCAACGAACCGTGACGACTGCCTCGGTAGCGAGCTATAAGCCACCGGAGGCCGAACGGTCCGATATGAAGATTTACACCGGTCGCGGCGACGAGGGAATGACCGACCTGCGAGACATGTCCCGCGTCTCGAAAACCAGTGCGCGAATAGAGGCTTACGGCACCGTCGACGAGGTAAACAGCGTCATCGGACGGATTCGCCCCTCGGGGTACGACGACATCGACGAGAAACTGAGCGCGGTTCAAAACCACCTTCACATCATTCAGGCCGACTTCGCCAATCCCGACCGCGAGGACGCCGACGCCCCGCATCTCGAGGAGCATCACGTCCAGAAGCTCGAAGACTGGATGGACGCCTTCGACGACGAACTCGACCCGCTGCAGAGTTTCATCCTCCCCGGCGGCAGCGACGCCGGGTCGAAACTCCACCACGCACGGGCCGTCTGTCGACGCGCCGAGCGCCGGGCGGTGTCGTTGGCCTCCGACGAACCCGTAAACGGCGCCGCGGTCGCGTATCTCAACCGCCTCTCCGATGCGCTGTTCGTGTGGGCCCGCGTCGTCAACAAACGCGACGGGGTCCCCGAGGAAGCACCGGAGTACTAGGGCTTAAGCCCCATCCGCTCACGGAAGGCAGTATGCAACAGGTAGACGTCGCCGTCATCGGTGGCGGTCCGGCCGGGTCCTCGGCCGGGTATGCGGCCGCCAGCGAAGGCGCCGACGCCGTCGTCATCGAGAAGGGCGTCCCCCGAGCGGACCGCGAGGAACTCGGACCGGATTCGACGGATGCTGCCGGAATCCTCGACTACTGGGTCGACCTGATGGACCTCGACGAGCCGATTCCGGACCACGTCAAACATCAGGAACTCAACGCCGCGGAGTTCATCGGCCCCTCGGAGACGCTGGAGTTGACCGAAACGGGGATGGACGCCACGTACCCGAACTTCGGGTTCACCGTCCACCGCGCGAGGTTCGACGACTGGCTTCGATCGCGTGCCGAAGACGCCGGCGCCGAGTACCGCGTCGGAACCGGCGTCGCGTCGGTCGGTTCCGAACTCACGGGGACACCCTCACACACGCTGACGCTGCGTGACGGCACCGGAATCGAGACGGAGTATCTGATTCTCGCCGACGGCCCCCAGCGGACGATTACCGGAACGGTGCTGCAAAACTGGCTCGCCGACGCCCACATGGAGAACCTCGAATCCCGCCGGGCCAACCACATCGCCTATCAGGAGTACCGCCGACTCCCCGAGGAACTGTTCGAACGCGACCGAATCAAGTTCTGGTGGGGGTACATGCCCGGCCACACCGCCTACCCGTGGGTGTTCCCGAACGACGACCCCGTCGCGCGTGTCGGGCTGACGATGCCCATTGGGATGGACCTCGACGACGTGGAGAATCGCGAGGCCTACCGACTGCTCCACGACGAGGACGAACGTGTTCCACAGGGCAACACCTACATCGAGCGACTCATCGAGGAGGTGTACCCCGGCTACGACCTCGCGGATTTCCCGCTCGTCGAGGACCGCGGGAAGTCCGGCGGCACCGAGACCTATCCCATCTCCTCGACGCGTCCCATCGAATCCCCGACGGCGGCCAACGTCGCCGTCGTCGGCGGAGCGATGGGTGCCACCTCGGCGTTCCACGAGGGCGGCGACCACGTCGCCATTCGGACCGGCCAAATTGCCGGGCGCCTCGCTGCCCTCGGTGCGTTGCGGGCGTACAACGCCGAGTGGCACCGTGCCATCGGCAGCGAAATCCGCCGAAACTGCGTGTTCGCCGACATGGTTCGCGGCTACGAACCCGACGACTGGGACACCATCTTCGGGTTGGTCAGCGACGTCCAGGGCGATGACGGCTTTACGCCCTACGAGGCGGTGTACGCTGGCCTGACTGGTGCGAAACTGTTCGGCGAATACAAATGGCGGAAGTTCCGCTTCCGTAACGGCGGCTACGCACAGGTCCGGGAGGACGACTACACGGTCTGAAAGCCGAAAGAGGATTACCGCTCGACGGTGTAGGTGAGTTGCGCACCTTTAGTCCCCGACTGAGCGGCCCTTTGGGCAGCGATGACGGACCGGAGAACCCGGGTGTGCGACACACTCGATTCGTCGAGACGGCGTCAGCCGTCTCGCCATCCGGGGACACGTAGTGTCCCCCGCCCGACACGAGGGTTTCCCGACCGACCGCGGCACGCCGCCTGGGATGAGGTCGGACGTTAGTGTTTCGGGCGTACATCTCACGATACCGAACAGCGGGGGCGCTGGAGAACCGAGAAGCCCGGCTTACTCATCCGAATCGAACAGCCGCGCCAAAACGCGCGTTCGGCGACCGTTCTCTCGCGGATTCAATCTTCGGGCACGGCCTGGGTCGATTGAGTTGTCGCCGGTGCCGGTGGTTCGTGCGTTCCGAAGTCGGGGTGTGTCTCTTCCATCCAGACATACACGACGGCTCCGGAGATGAACATCAGGGCCGCAGTCATGTAGAACGCGGCTTCGGCGTTCACGAACTCCATCGAGAGGCCGATGAGGATAGCCCCGACCGCATAGCCGGAGTCGCGCCACATGCGGTAGACGCCCATCCCGGCCGACCGCCAACTCGGATGGGCTGCATCGCTCGGGACCGTCATCAGGTTCGGATACAGCAACGCCATCCCGAGCCCCGAGACGGCGGCCAGGACGGCCCACAGGAGGTACCCCTCGACGAGTACCATCCCAAGCACGCCGCCGCCGGCCAGGAACATCCCGGCGATAACCGGTGGGCGCCGGCCGATTCGGTCCGCGAGTCCGCCCGTGGCTATCTGGAGGAAGTACATCGCGCTGTGGACGCCGACGACGACGCCGACGGCCGCGATGCCCAATCCCTCGCCCACCAGATACAGGGGAACGGCAATCCAGAACAGCGTGTCCACGAAGTTCTCGATGTGGCCGGCCTGTGCAGCAGCGAATAGCGTCCTATCGCCGTAGGTCGCTCGCTTCACCACGTCTTTGAACGGGAGGTTCGCGTCGTGGTGGTCGTCGTCACCTTCGGCCTGTGCGTACTGGACCGTCTCCTTGATAAGGAAGATGGAAATCAGGAACGCCAGCACGACGACGACGGCGAGGAAGTAGAACGGCTCCGGCCGGAGGCTCCACTGGCTCGCGATGAGGCCCGTAACCCAGGCACCGACGGCGACGCCGGTGTATCCGAACGACTCGTCGATGCCGACTGCGAGACCGCGCTGGTCGGGGCCTGCAAGGTCGATTTTCGCGTTGATTGCCATACTCCAGGTCAGCGCCTGATTGATACCCAGCAGGATGTTCCCGACGGTAATCCAGCCCCAACTGGGGGCGAAGATGAGGATAACCGGCAGGGGGAGTGCCGTCGCCCACCCGGCGACGAGTACGGGCTTGCGGCCGTAGGACTCACCCCACTTTCCGGCATACAGATTGAGAATCGATTTTACGATTCCGAACGAGACGACGAACGACCCGATGACGAGGAACGACTCGACGCCGAGTACGTCCTCCCCCAAGACAGGGACGACGGTGCGTTCGGACCCGATGGTCAACCCGGTCGCGAACACCAACAGGACGTGCAGCGAGAACTGCCCGAGGTGTTCGCGGATTCCCTGTTTGAGTTCGGTTGTCGTACTCATCGATTACTCGGCGGCGCAGTTGTTCGGCCCCAGTTCCAGTTCGGCCAGTTCGTTTTCGGGGACCGATTCCTGTCCCACGTTCGTCCGCTTGACGCGCTCGAAGTTCGGGGGATGGTCCGGGATGTCCGAGGCGAGTTCCCTGACGAACTCCTCGCGGTCGCGGCCGAGGTCCTCGTTTCGGTCTCTGACTTCCGCGAGAGTCGCGGTCACCGGCGGTTCGGGAGAACCGGGGTCGTGTGCCGGTAAGACGAGTGCGTCATCCGGCCGGTCGAGTAACCGCTGGAGGCTCTCGTAGAGCGTCGCCGCGTTGCCCTCTACGTCGGAGTCCTCGATGCCGGCTTCGACGCCGAGTTCGACGCGGCCGACGCTGTCGTGGAACAGCGTATCGCCCGTGAGCAGCGCCGCACCCTCGACGTCGAAGGAGACGCTTCCCTCGCTGTGTCCCGGCGTGTGGATGACTTCGACGTCGAGGTGGCCGACGGTAACGCGTTGGCCGTCTTCGAGTGGCGTCGCGTCGAGAGCGAGAGCGTCCTCCGAGTGGAGGTAGTAGGGCACGCCGTGTCGGTCGGCGAGTTCCGACGCGCCGGAGACGTGGTCGGCGTGGGCGTGCGTATCGAAGACGCCGACGAGGTCCGCGTCGTACGCTTCGAGAATCCCGTCGTACTCCTCGAAGTAGTGTGAGGGGTCGAAGACGGCGGCCTCACCGTCCGAAATGAGGACGTGGGAGAGACAGCCCTTCCCGGCCCGTGCAACTTGAACGAGCGTGCCGTCGATATCGGCCGGGACGGTCGCGTGTCGGTGGACGCGGCTCCAGCCGTTCATCCCGTCGGTGAGCGTCTTCGCGTCGTACCCCATCTCCTCGAGAACTTGGGTTGCGGTGTCGGCGACGATGCCCGCACCGCAGACGGTCACCACCTCCTTGCCCTCCGGGAGGTCTTCGAGGACATCCGCTGCAGCGTCGGGGTCGTCGGTCAATTCGTCGTACACGTCGACGTTGACGCTGTCCGGCACGTGCCACTCCTCGTACTCCGCTTCGTGGCGAATGTCGAGGACGAGCAAGTCGTCGTCATCTGCCTGTAACCGTTCTCCGAGTTCTTCGGGGGAAATCTCCGCCATCAGTGTTCTGTCTTATGAGGGGTATCTGAATATAGTGACTGCCGGACATGACCGGCACCGATAATATCCTCCAACTCTAACGTGTCGACATGAGTCTGTACGAGGCCTCCTTTCGGGTCAAACACGAATGTCCGTATCGAGAGATATCGGAGCGCTACCCGGACCTCACGATTCGCGAGTGGTACCTGAATGACTGCCAGGTCATCGAAATCACGGCCCCGGGTTCGCCGACCGAGGACCTCCTTGAGGAAATCGACGAACTGGGGACGGTGCTCCACGAATCGGTCGACGAATCCGGGCTCCACGTCGTCACCCAGTCCTGTCTCTGTTCGCTGGAGGACTCCATCATCGAGCGGTTCGAGGCGTACAACTGCCTGTATCAGCCGCCGACGATTCACCGCCAGGGATGGGAGCACTACACGGTCATCGCGTTCGACGAGAGCGACGCTCGAAACCTCGTTCAGGACCTAGAGTCCGACCGGGACATCGAAGTCCTCTCGAAGACCGCGATTACCGAACAGCGGATTCCTCACAGTATGCTCGCACCGGTCGGCCAGTTGTTCGAGGGGGTCACCGAACGACAGATGGCGGCACTTCGGTTGGCACTCGAAAGCGGCTACTACGAACAGCCTCGAAAGACGTCGCTCCGGGAGTTGGCGGACCGAACCAGCGTCGCCCGTTCGACGTACGAGGAACACCTCCGGAAGGCGGAGAACAAACTGCTCACGAACGCGGGGCAGTTCCTGCGATTGGTCACCGCGACCTCGACGGGGGACCCGTTAGACGTAGAGGGGCGCAGACGGAACGAACAGCCCGCCGACTGACTGACCGGTGGAATCGGCCGTAACGGTCATCCCCGAAGGGGGCGAACGTGAGCCACGAATGACCGACTCTGCCCCGTCGCTCGACAGGCGAACGGTACTGGAAGCGCTAGCCGGCGCCGGGGCGATGTCGATAGCCGGCTGTTCGGCCCTCGAACCCGAACCCGACGACCCGACGACTACGATAGACGACGAGACGGCCCGACAGTTGGCCGCCCAGTACGCGCCGACCCTGTACTTCGACACCTACGAGAAGTGGTTCCCGACGGACCCTCGTTCCTACGAGGTCGAACGCGATGGAAAAACCGTCGTCGACGGCTTCGAATCCCTCGACGGCTACACCCGGCAGTTCAAGGGATCCGAGACGCCACCGAATCCGACGGTGTTCTTCAACGTCGTCCAGTATGAGGACTCCCCGCTTGCGGTCGTCCAGTACTGGCAGTACGGCGCCTTCGACCAGTTCACGACGAACTTCCACTGGCACGACTGGGAGGTGTTGCATGTCTTCGTCGACACGGAGACCGACACCCCGCAACTGTACGTCGCCAGTTCTCACTCCCGGTCGGTGCCGAACAACGAGTTTCTCGACCCCGCCCGGGAGATGGTCCCTCGGGTGCTCTCGGAGTTGGGGTCACACTCCAGTGCGCTGTCGGTCAACGACGTTCCCGACCGATTCCAGCGGTTTCCCATCGGCGACACCTTCGCCGATATCACAAACAGCGCAATCGAGAGCATCAAAGATTTAGAGGAGATACCGGTCGCCTACGGTTTGCCCCGCGACGAGGGGTCGGCGCTGCCGTATCTCGTCCCGGAACTCGACGGTGAGCCGATTTACGAACACGAGCGGCTCCCGTCGGTCGAACGGTCGGATTTAATCGACGAGTCGCTGACGATTCGGTCGCTGGACGCGCTGACTTCGCCCCCCGACGAACTACCGGAACGCGGGACGGGATTGATTTTCGAACACGTCGACAGGGAGACAGGCGATGCCGATGTCGAGTACGAACTCGTCCCGTCGAGGGAACTCGAACACATCGAGGCGTTCACCGGGCCGCAGTTGAGTTTCGAGTTCGACGTTCCGCAGTTCGCCGAGGACGCCGTCGCCGGCCATATCACAACGACGGGTCTGCCGTGGGAACAGCCCCGATATGACAACCCTGCGACCGACATCACTGAACCAAACCACAGGGGGGCACTGGCCGACCGCTACGACGCCATCGGCGAGGCGGCGCCGATTCACACCGTCGTCGCGCAGGTCACCGAAGCCGTCTCCGACGAGGAAGCGCCGGACGGCGAGGGAGTGACGACCGAGCAGTCCTCGACTGAGGCGTTCGCGTTGGTCGAAAGCGACCCCGTGGCCGTTCCGACCTTCGGCGGATACGTCGTGGCACAGGGCGTCTCGGCCGGCGACCATCGCCTGACGCTCAACGGCGCGGGCCTTACTCCCCACAGCGAGGCGGTGTCGGTGAGCGAGGAGGACGGCGCGACAGTGGCCGGCGTCGATGGCGAGATTCCGCTCGTCGCCCGCGAGAACGCGACGAAACTCGAAATCGATGCCGAGGGAACCGACTCCGACCTCACAGGCGTCGCCGTCGAGGACGACTTCGGCGGGCGGTTGTACGACGCTCCAGTTTCGGGCCGCGACGCGGTGTACGTTCACCGTGGCGGCGCCTACACGACGGAGGTCCGCGACAGCGACGACGCCATCGGGGCGTTCCGCGTCAATCCCGGTTCGGAGTCGTCGGTCCGAATCGACCGCCCGCGAACCGGGAAGGCGTCGCTCGCGATGTTCCTCGCGACCATCTCCGAGGAGACTTCCGAGGAACTGTCGGGACTCACGGATGACGACGATGTCGATATCGGTGGCGGGTCGGCCAACGCCATCGGCGGGCTGTCACGAGCGCTGTCGGCTGTCGGCGGGGCCGCACGCAAGGCCGCCGAACAGGCCGACGCGGGGAACCGAAACGCCGCCGACCGGAACCTCGAGAGCGTCATTTCGCTGCTCGAACAGGTCGAGACCCGGTTGGAGGACGCACGTGGGTCGCTCCCCGACGACATCGCACGCGCTGTCGAACTGCGACTGGCGCAGGCCCGCCGTCGCTCCGAGCAGGCGAAAGCAGAAGAGAAACTCTGAACGCGACCGGGCTACATGTACATCCGGTCTTCCGGACGCATCTCCTCGCGTTGGGACTCCAGTCGGGCGGCGAGTTCCTCGTACTGCTTCGACAGCGTCTCGGCGAACCCGATTGAGGGGATTGGTATCGATGTCGGAGCCGTCCACCGAGTCCACTCAGGGCGGAACGCTTTTTCGGGCGCCCGGTGACTGCCGGATATGGACGTGACGACGGTGGTGTTGCAGACCGGTGGAGTGACTCCAACCCCGACGCCGACGATTCAGACGTCCGAGGGGCCGCTTCCCCGTCCACCGTGGCTTCCCGAGGCGATCCCGTCTTTCGCCTTTCGGTTGTTCATCGCAGTCGCGATTCTCGTCGTCGCCTACTACCTCTCGAAACTCGTCCGACAGGCGCTCGGACGGCGTATCGCACGGCGGTTCAAACGGCCGTCGGTCACCCGGACGGTGCTCAGGGGGGTGCAGGTCGGAATCATGCTGTTGGCACTGTTTACGTCCCTGGGAATCTTCGGCCTTGGATTCGGGAACCTCGCACTCTCCGTCGGTGTGTTCTCCGCAGTCGTCGGTGTCATCCTCGCGCCCATCATCGGAAACCTCCTCAGCGGCATCTTCATTCTGAACGAACAGCCCTACGAAATCGGCGACATGATAGAGTTGGCGGACACCGACACCAAGGGGTTCGTCGAGGACATCACGCTGTCGTACACGAAGATGTTCACGCTCGACAACACGTTCATCGTGTTGCCGAACGGGGCGATGCGGGACCGCGACGTGGTGAACTACTCCGCCGAGGACACTCGAATTCGGATGACGCTGGACGTTGGCGTCACCTACGAAAGCGACATCCCGACGGCCAGACAGCAGATGGAGGCCGCCGCTCGGTCTGTCGAGGGCGTCATCAAGGGTGGGCCAGACATCCGCGTCGGGAGCGCGCGCTATCCGGCGTCGCCGACCTGTTACATCCGGGAGTTCGGCGACAGCGAGGTCGCATTGCGACTCCGCTACTGGGCCAAGGAGCCATACAAGCAAACGGCGGTTCGCTCGAAGGTCCTGACGAACGTCTGGACGCGCTTCGAGGAACACGACATCGAAATCCCCTACCCGCACTCCCATCTGGTGTTCGACGACACCAGCGGCGAGATGCAGGTCGCGACCCGCGAGATGGAGAGCGAGGCCCCGTCCAGCCCAGGGGGGGCGACGCGTCGGGAGGCCGACGTGGAGGCACAGGACGCCGTCGTGGACCGCGAAAACGAGTCGGACGAGGACGCTACAGACTCGCAGTGATGACCTGACAGTCGAGTTCCCGACGGAGGAACGACTCGATGTCCGGGTCGTCGACCAATCGGCGGAGCATTCGCCGCCAGCGGCTGGCCTGCTTGCGGCCGATGACGACGTAGTCGGCGCCCTCGGCTGCCACTTCGTCGAGGATGGTGTCTTCGACCATGAACCCCGACCGGACGACGTATCGCGCGCGGTCGATGCGGCCACACTCGCGTTCGGCTGCCGCTTTGAGTTCGGTTCGGGTGACTCGCTTGTCGTTCTGATAGAGGTTCACGTGGAGGACGGTGAGTTCGGCGTCGTGTTCGTCGGCGACTTCGATGGCGCGCCGAAGGGTCGCCAGCGAGTGCTCCGAGAGCGGATAGCGGACCGGGACGACGACCAGCGTCATTACCGGGGAAAGCGGACCGCGGTGCCTCAACCTTCCGGTTGTGCGCGAGGCTCAGAGGCCAGTCCGAACGATTCGCCCCTCCAGTTGCGGGGCCACGCCGACCTCGCGGGCGTATTCAGCGAGGATGTCGTACTGGATGTCGAGTGTTGCGATTCGTTTGGCGTCGGTCAGCGTCGGGAACTCGGCGTCGGTGTGCAGGAGGAACTCCGTCGTCGCAAGCGCGTATCGCGCGGCGTGGTCGATAGCCTCGCCGCCGACCTGTGCCTCGATGAGTTCGTCGTCGTTGTAGTCGTAGACGAGCCGTGCACCGGAGACGTGGGCGTGCCACCAGTCGGACTCACCGAACCCGGGGGTGTCGGCGGCTTCTCGGAACGTGTCCAGCAGTTCCGACCCGGAGCACTCGAGGACGGCCACCGGCTCCTCGAAGGGAACGAGGCTCACGAGGTCGGCGACGGTCACCTCGTCGGCCAGCGCCGGTCCGGTTCGGATGCCGCCGCTGTTCTGGAGGCCGACGACGGTCTCGGAGTCGTCGAGTTCCCGTTCGGCGGCCCAGCGGTAGGCGTCGGCGACGAAGTTGCCCACGCGGCTCTCGCCACGAAACGCCTCCCGCTCGGTTCGCCGAATCGGCTCGTCGACGCACGCGACGACGGTGTCGAGCCCTGCCTCGTCGAGTCGTTGGCGGTAACGGGCCGTGAGTTCCTCGTCGAGTGGTGCGTCGGCGACGACGTGACGGGTCACTTCGAGTGTCGGCAGCTCGACTTCGAGGAGGACTTCGCCGCCGGTTCCGGGCCGTGTCAACAGCGTTCCGGCGACGCGCTCGACGCGTTCGCTGTGGACGTGGCCGCCCAAGATGACGTCGACCTCGCAGGCGGCGGCGAGGCGCTCGTCGCCGCGGCCGAGATGCGAGCAGACGACGACGTACTCTGCACCGTCTGCTCGCAGTTCTCGGGTCGCCTCCCGGGTCGCGACGACGGGGTCGGTGAACGTCAGTTGGGTCGCTTCGGGATTGGCCGAGGGCGTCGTCGGGTCCGTGACTCCGAGGAAGCCAACGCGGACGCCGTCGACCTCTCGAATGGTGGCGGCTTCGACGCCGGCGAAGCGCTCACTGTCGTCGTAAACGTTCGCGCTGAGCCACTGCTGGGGGGACCGCTCGACGAGTTCGGCCGCCCGGTCGGCGCCGAAGTCGAAGTCGTGATTGCCGAACGTCGACACCGCCGGCGAGACGGCCTCGAAGAACTCGAGGGCGATTTCCCCGCGTGTCACGAGTGGGAGGACTCCAGGTGCGATGTTGTCACCGGTCCCACAGACGAGGGTGTCGTCGTCGCGGAGTGCGTCGACGAGGCCGGCGAGTCGGCCGACGACCTCGGGGTCGTCGTGGGCGTTCTCGATGTCGGAGTAATGGAGGAGTCGCACTACGCCAATCGAGGAGTCCGACGCGCAAAACCGTATCGAGACCGTGACGGTTTTGCCGCCCCGCGGCCCACCGTCTGTATGGACGAGCGCACTGGACCTGACGGAGAGACGCTGTACGTTTCCCGCGAGGTCGTCCGCGGCAACAAGGGGCCGTTCCGGGTGGTGTACGCCGACCCGGAGGGTGAGCGTCGCTGGGGCTTTTTCTGCACCAACTGTGAGACGTTCGACAACGCCGTCGACGCGATGGGACGCATCCAGTGCAACCAGTGTGCCAACTTCCACAAGGCCGAGGAGTGGGACGCCGCCCACGAGTAATCCAACGAATACGTTTTCGACGATACGGGCTACGTCTGACGGTTGTCTGATTCAGGGTATCTTATAGGTCACCGAACGGGTACGTGCTAATCTTTATCTCTCGGCGCGCGCAATCTGCGTACGAATGGGTGCTGTTAGCACATCTCTCGTCGAGGAGGCACGAACCATCTTCTCCGACCTCGGGTACGAGGTTACGGAGGACGGAGACGAACTCCGCGCCGAACGCAAGTGGCGAACCGTCCACGTCACGACCGATGACCCAGATGACGCGGCCACGCATGGCCGACTTCGATGTTTCGTCGCCCGCGGTGACCAAGCGAACACCGTCCGCGAACGGTTACTTTCCACAGAGCCCGATTACGATTGGGCAGTAATGCGCGTCGACGACGAGGAGTATCAGGTGCTCCACCCGAGCGGTGACGTCCTACCGGCGCCCTAGGGTCGACACCGCCGCTTCGACGCCTGCTCCGGGTTCGACGCCGACACCGGCCGACGCCAGCGTCTCGCCCAGTGCACCGAGCGTTTCGAGGACGGGACCGCGATGGGCACCGTAACCCATACAGCCGACGCGAATCGCCTCGTCGGCGAACGCGCCGAGTCCCGTCGCGATTTCGACGTCGTAGTCGTCCCGCATCGTCGCGACGACTTCCCCCGGTTCCAGTCCCGACGGGAGTCGGGCGGTCGTGAGACTCGGCAGTCGCACGTCCGACTCGACGACCGGTTCCAGCCCCAGCGCCCACAGCCCTTCCTGTAGCGCCTCGGCGTACTCCTCGTGTCGTTGCCAGCGATTTTCGACGCCCTCCTCGTCGACGAGTCGGAGCGCCTCCCGGAGGGCATAGACGTTGTTCACTGGAGCCGTGTGGTGGTAGGCGCGTTCCTCGCCCCAGTAGTCGTCGAGCAGCGAGAGGTCGAGATACCACGACCGAACCGACTCCTCTCGGTCGAGGATTTTCGCCATCGCCCTGTCGTTGACCGACAGTGGACTCGCTCCCGGCGGACAGGAGAGACACTTCTGGGAGGCCGCGTAGGCGGCGTCGATGCCCCACTCGTCCATCCGGAACTCCACGCCACCAATGGAGGTGACACAATCGGCGACGACCACGGCGCCGTGGTCGTGGGCCGCATCCGTAATGGCGGACATCTCGGGCTGTCGAACGCCCGTCGAGGTTTCGGCGTGGACGACACCGACAACGGCGGGGTCGTGTTCGGCACAGGCGTCTCGAACGTCGGCGGGGTCCAGCGGCTTCCCCCACGGGGTCTCCACTTGGACGGCGGTGCCGCCGGCGCGTCGGACCATCTCGGCCATGCGGTCACCGAAGTAGCCGTTTCCGGGGACGACCGCCGTCTCGCCCGGCTCGACGAGGTTACCGATGGCGGCTTCCATCGACGCCGACCCGGTTCCGCTGACCGGAATAGTCCACTCGTTGTCCGTTCGAAGCGTCGCCCGCAACAGCCGCTGTGTGTCGTCCATCACGTCGATGAATGCGGGGTCGAGGTGGCCGACGGGCGGCGTCCCGAAGGCGTCCAACACGCGGGGGTGAGTCTCGCTGGGACCCGGACCCATCAACAGGCGGTCCGGGAGCCGCAACTCTGCAACCGGGGGTTCCATACACGAACGTGGACAGCCACAGCACAAAAGGAGTACGGAAGTGCCCAGTAACGGTACGTGTACCGACACGTCAAGGTAGTTTTACTAACCCCCCGTGTGAAGGTAACATGCGATGGTATTC
The DNA here is from genome assembly GCF_024300825.1 of Natronomonas gomsonensis. Lineage (NCBI taxonomy): Archaea > Methanobacteriati > Methanobacteriota > Halobacteria > Halobacteriales > Natronomonadaceae > Natronomonas > Natronomonas gomsonensis. Next base: position 515,795 of record NZ_CP101323.1, read on the forward strand.
AAGAAAATAACGCTCATCGGGACGAGCGACGAGAGTTTCGACGCGGCGGTCGACGACGCGGTCGACCGGGCCGAAGACACCCTCGACAACGTCAAGTGGGTCGAAATCGGGGAGTTAGGCGTCGAAGTCGCCTCGGTCGAAGGCCGCGAGTATCAGGCCGAAGTCGAAGTCGCGTTCGAACTCGCGTAACCATCGCGGCCTTGCACGCGCAAGGAGGGAAGGAGCATCGTCGTGCCGGACGGCACGACGGCTTTTCGTCGACTGACCGACCAGTCTCAGGTCCGGAACGATTCGCCACAACCGCATTCGCTCTCCGCGTTGGGGTTCTCGACGTGGAAGCCGGCGCCCTGTAGCCCGCCCTCGAAGTCCAGGACCGACCCCTCGACGTAGTTTTGGCTGGCCGAGTCCACGAACACGCGCAGGCCGTGGTGGGTCGTCACCGCGTCCTCGTCTTCCGGTTCGAGGTCGAAGCGCAGTCCGTAGGAGAGTCCCGCACAGCCACCCTGTTTGACGAACAGCCGGAGGCCGGCCTCGTCGGTGTCCAAGCCCTCGTCGCGAATCAAATCGAGGGCCTGTTCGGCCGCTTCCTCGGTTACCTGTACCGGTTCGCCCGTCTCCGCTCCCTCGCCTGCGTCGGCGGTCTGGCTCATGAAACTTGCTACCACGCCGACGGCAATAATCCTGACGCCGTTGTCACGACTCGCCCGGTGGCTGCTCTCTTGGGACGAACGTGCCCACTACAGGATGCAAAAAATAGTAATAAATTAGATATATTCGGATGAGACTCCACGACTGAAGAACAGTGATTCGGTGTATCACAAGTGCCACAACGGCTATATCTGCTGGCGGAGTAGTTACTCATGTAACATGAACAAGCACTTCCAAGACACAAGATACTACCTGAAGCGCGCGGGCGAGACGACGAAAGCGGGCGTCGTCGAGGAACTGAAGCCAGTCGAGACGAGGGTTCGAGGGTTTACGGTTCGGGAGTCCGAACCCAAACCCCGGCGGGTCGACGTTGTTCGGGCCGAAATCGTGGGGTTCGGTGAGCGTGCCGAGGATAGAACGCGTACCGCGATTCGGACCGGTCGCAAGAAACTCGGAACCCGTCGCCGCGAGCGCACGGCTGCTTGAAAAGGGTTAAGTTCGGGGCGGGGATATTTTCGGCTGCAGGGTCGGTGGTCTAGTTGGTTATGACACCTCCTTCACACGGAGGAAGCCGGCGGTTCGAATCCGCCCCGACCCATCCGTTTACTTCCTGCTTTTGAAGGAGTACCGAAAGCCGGTCCTGTCGTCCTTTTTGAGGGTCGCCGTACAAGTGTCGTCTATGACCGACGAGACCCAGACTAACGAGGCGCTCGAACAGTGGAAAGCGGAGATGCAGGCTGAACACGAACCGCCATCGAGAACCCGGACCCGGACGAGGACCACCGAATCGAGGGCGTCGCGCAGGTGAGTTATCGCGTCTCCTTCAGGTACGACGAGAGCGCTGGGGAACTCGAACGGACGGAGACCGAACAGGTCGATGAATTGGCCGACCCGGAACTGCTCTCCTGTTCCTGTGGCGTGCGGGGGATGACGCGGGCGGAGGCGCGCACCCACGTCGCGGCGGCTCGAACTCAGGAGTAGAGACGAGATTGCTGTACGGGCGGGCGTTCTCTCGGGCCACACCGGTCCAATAATTCTATAATGTGCCTGCGAGTACGCCCGTTCCGTGACGCGAAAGTCGCCCGACGAGGGCACGCGGAATCGGCGGTCGTTCCTCCGTTCGACGGGGACACTCGCCGTGGCAACCGCGATTGGGGGATGTTCCAGTGGCCAGTTAACCGGCGGCGACGAACGGCACCAGCCGGTTCGGACGTTCGCTGAGGGGTTCAGAAACAACGATGTCGACACCATCAGGAGTTCGCTTCACCCCGAGTCGCCGCTTCGAGAGTCGCTGAGCGAACAGCAGGTCAGTGGAACGAGCATCGACATCGTCACCATCGAAACGAGTTCCTCAGAGGACGATACGGCGACCGTCCATGCACAGTTGGAGTTCAGTGGCGGTTCGGGGCGTCAGGACGGGCAGGTCTGGTACACCTTCGAGGTTCGACGCGACGGCGATGGGTGGGGCATCTGGCAACTCCAGCGGGGTCGAAGGACCCCGACCCCGACACGAACACGGACAGAAACGGAGTCCCCGACGGAGTCCGAAGACACCGACACGGAGGACGAACCCGAAACGGAAACGGAGCCCCCCGGTGACACCGTGTTCTACGACGGGTTCGAGGAGGACCTCGAGCAGTGGAACGTCGTCGAGTCGGCGTGGCGTCGGACGAGTACGTCCGCGGCGTCCGGGGCCAACAGCGTGGGCATAGATGCCCGCGGTGGGGTCGGGACGATTGCGACCGCCGACTTCGATTCGGCGCGACGGATTGGTGAGTTCAGTTACTACTGGTATGAATCGTCCGCGAGTTGGGGTGGCGGTATCCGGCTGTTGAACGACGCCGGCGATGTCGAAATCGGGACGACCTCGGACAATCCACAGTGGATCGTCGACGATGGCGAGGGTGTCACGCAGGTCCATCCCGGGACGGAGTACAAACGGTGGGTTCGAGTCTCGCTGCGGTTCGATTGGACGAGCGAGACAGTCAAAGTCGAATTCGAGGACACCGAGTCGGGGACCTCGTATGCGGAAACGCACGCACTCAAACAGGGCGAGAACGTCAAACGAATTCAGATACGGGGATTCACCAGCGAACGGGGCTGGAAGACCGGCGAGTGCCACATGCTCTGGGACGAGGTGCTCGCTCGTGAGTAGCGACCCACAGGTGTCGGCTCCGGGATAGCAGACGGACCCCCACCTTCGGGCGTTTTCTCGCGGCGATAACACGAACCTCGATTTATATGCATAGGGCTGTTAGGAGTAGGTAGCGATGAGTACTACGCGCGGTCGTCGCGGTTCGGACGACGTGTCGGTTGTCCCACCGGGGAACGTTCTCCTTCGGGCGCCGACGTTGAGCGACGCGAAGCAGAGCATCTGTCCATCGCTCCACGCTGACGACGACGTGAACCTGTGTGTTGTCTCGCTTTCTGGAACGCCAGACCGAATCCTCGATACGTGGGGCCGCTACGGTGGCCTGCCATCGAAGGTCGGTATCGTGACCGCCGACGAAACGCGCAGTGCTGCGGCCGCGGACACGCCGTCGGCGATGGTTGGGCCGGACGGGACGACGGTGTCGACGACGACAGTCTCCGAACCCGGTGACCTCACCGGTATCGGAATCAAGGTTGGACAGTGTCTCTCGGCGTGGCGCGACGACGACGCGACGACCGTGGTGTGTTTCGACTCGCTCACGACGCTGCTGCAGTACGCCGACCTCCAGCGGGTGTTCCGCTTCCTGCACATGCTCACTCGGCAAATCGAGAACACGGGTGCGCTCGGGTACTTCCACATCGACCCCGCCGCCCACGACGACCGAGCGGTTTCGACGGTTGAGAACCTCTTTTCGGACCAATTCGAGTACGACACCGAAACGGACAGCTGGGACGAACGCTAACGGGGCGTTAGACGCATTCTAACCGGGTTTCGAGGGTGCATCGTCAGCGACGGCCGGAGTTCCAGTGGCTCGTCGTCGACGCGTTCGAGTTCGAATTCGCTCGCGACGGCCGCGAGGATGAGTTTCGACTCCAGAAGCGAGAACTGTTTTCCGATACAGATTCGCGGGCCGCCGCCGAACGGGAAGAACGCGAACCGCGGGCGCTCCCGAGCGCGTTCGGGGAGCCAGCGGTCGGGGTCGAACGTCTCGGGGTCGTCGTAGTACCGCGGCGAGCGGTGGACGACCCACTGCGGGAGCATACACAGCGCCCCCTCCGGGAGGTCGTAGCCGGCGAGACGGACGGGTTCGGTCGACTCCCGAAACAGGGTGTACACCGGCGGATACAGCCGCATCGCTTCGTTTAGCACTCGGTCTGTGTACTCGAGGTTTCGCACGTCCGCGAACGTCGGGTCGTCGCCGACATCGTCGAGTTCCTCGTACAGCGTCCGGCGAACCTCGGGATTCCGGTCGAGGAGGAAGAACGTGTAGGTGAGGGTCAGCGCCGTCGTGTCGTGGCCGGCCAGAAGCATCGTAACGAGTTCGTCCCGGAGCTGTCGGTCGGTTTGCTCGCCGCGTTCCTGTGCACGGAGCAGGACACCGAGTAAGTCGTCGCCGTCGGTACCGGCCGCCCGGCGCTCGGCGACGATGTCGTCGAGGATGTCCTCGAGCGTGCCGATTGCGTCGTGGAAATCCCGGTTTTCGGCGGTCGGAAGCCAGTTCGGCAGCAGGAACCGGCGGGCGTCGGGTTCGAACCGCGCGCCGAGCGGTTCGAGGGCGGCCTGTATCGTCGCGGTCGTCTCGTCGTCCAGCGTCGCCTCGAACATTGCCTCGGCGATGATTTTCACCGTAAGTTCGGCCATCTCCTCCCGGATGTCGACCACGTTGCCGGCGGCCCACCCTTCGACGAGCGTCCGGGCGTGGTCGGTCATCATCGACGTGAGGTCGTCGAACCGGCTAGGGTCGAACGCCTCCGTCGCGAGGTTCCGCTGGTGTCGCCACGCCTCGCCGTCGCTGAGAAGCAAGCCGTTGCCGAGCAGTTCCTCGACGGCGTCGTCGCCGAAGGCCGGCTTTCGGAAACTCTCGGCCTCGCTCACCAGCACGCGTTCGATGGTGTCCGGCCCGGTGAGCATGTACGTCGGTTGTCCGGCGAGTTCGAAGGCGGCGATATCGCCGTAGGCGCGACCGACCGCGTCCATGAAAACGAACGGGTCGCGGGCGTACCGGTGAGTACTTCCGAGGAGGGGTACGCCGTTCGGTCCGGGCGGCTGGTCGTCCATCGACATACCTAACGTAGGGTCTCGCGGGGCAATAAGACCGGGGTGGCGGCGGGGACGGCCGCTTGTGTTCCGGCGGCTCCGTATAAGTCACCGGGTATATTCTGCGGAGAATTTATACGTATCTTCTCGTATCATTTCACCAAGGACAGAGCGCTCTGTATCGCATGACCGAAAACAACGAAACTCCGGACGACGACCGAAACGAGGCCGAGGTCGGCGATTTCCAGTTTGGAGTTCCCGATGGTGGGTCCGAGGAATCCGACGACAAACCACCGACACGTACCGACGGTGCGGGGAACACCAACAGTCGCTTCGACTTCGACTCGTGGCTCGGTGACGTGATTCCGGATACGGGTGATGAATCGACGGCTTCCGCCGCCAAGACGACCACGTCGGCGGAAGCCGAGGCGACCGTCAGTCCGGCCGACTTCGCCGGCTTCGAGTTCGCCGAGTGGCTCGAAGAGACCGAAGCCAAGGCGACGACGGCGACGGCTACGGAAGCCGAGACAGGGACCGAAGAAGCGGCCGAACTGGGCCCCGTCTACGACGGATTCGACTTCAGTCGCTGGATTACCGACGACGACGAGGCCGGGCCGAAAGAGCCGCCTGACATGCCTCGCGTGGTCGGTTCGACGCCCGAGCGGGCCGTTTCAGCGCGCTCGCGACTGCTCGGTGTGCTGCCGTTCGTCGGTTCACCGGAGCCGGTCGACACGTATCCCGGTGGATTCGACTTCAGCGGCTGGCTCGGCGAGGGCGAGAGCGACTTCGAACCGGTCGCCGCGACGCCGGAGCCGACGCCCGAACCCGAACCGGCTGCCGCCGGTGCGACCGTCGGCGGGGAACCGTCGTATCCGACGCCTGGAAGCGGTGGCATCACCGACACGCCGCCAATCAAGGTCGCGGCGTTCGCGCTGTTCGCTGCGAGTATCGTCGCCGTCGCACTGACGCTCGCCGGCGCCGTGCCGGCGCTCGGCCCGGCACAGGGGTTCAGCTCGCCGCCCGCTGACAATGGAGGCGACGCACAGGTCGTCGCCACCCCGACGCCGACGCCGGAGCCAACACCAGAGCCAACGCCGGAACCGACTCCCGAACCGACCCCTGAACCGACGGCGACCCCGACACCCGAGCAGAACGGCACGCTCGACCCCATCACCGACCCCATCCTCGGTGGCGGTGACAGTAGCAGCACGAGCAGCAACGACGGCTTGCTCGGCGGTCTACTCTAAGACGACGATACCGGTTTTTCGCAGTAACTGATTCCCGAACCGCTCGATTCGCTTTACTGGTCCAGACCGAGGTCCACGTCGAAACTGTTGCCGGCGCGCGGGACGCCCTTGACCGTCACCGTCTCACCGGTCATGAACGCCGCGGCGTCGCTGGCGAGGAACTGGACGACGTCCGCGATATCTTCGGTGTGACCGATGCGTCGGTCGACCGTCGCTCGTGGTGGCATCTGGTCTTCCTGAATGCCGAGCGTCTCGGCGACGCCCGGTGTCTGAATGAGTCCTGGTGCGACGCAGTTGACGCGGATGCCGTGTGGCGCCCACTCGACGGAGAGCGTCTCCGTCAGCCGAATGATGGCGGCTTTCGAGGCGCTGTAGTGGCTCTCGTGGGGCGCGGCGTGTTGGCCGTTGACGCTGGAGAGGTTGATGATACAACCGCCGTCACCCTCGCGCATGTACTCGCCTGCGGCCTGGGTGCAGTGGAAGGTGCCGTGGAGATTGAGGTCGACGATGGCCTTCCAGCCGTTCTCGGAGATGTCCTCGAAGGGGGCGACGAACTCGCCGCCGGCGTTGTTGACGAGCAGGTCGACGCCGCCGAACTCCTCGACGGTGGCCTCGACGAACGCCTCGACTTCGTCGGGTTCGCGAACGTTGCACTCGACGGCGAGGGCGGTGCCGCCCTCCGCTCGAATCCCCTCGGCGACGGGGTCGACGCGGTCCTGTGACCGCGAGCAGATGGCGACGTTGGCGCCGTCGGCGGCGAGTCGCTCCGCGATGGTTCGGCCGATGCCCTGTGAGGCACCGGTGACGATGGCGTTACAGCCGTCGACGCTGAACTGGTCTGTCGGCATATCCGGTCCCTCGGAGGCCGCCGGTATCACGGTATCGGTGGCGGGTCTCGTCAGGTCCATCCGAGATGTCGCTTGCGTCGCGAGAGATAGTTATCAAGAAATGTCGGCAGTGAGGACCGCTCTCCCGTTACAGGAAGCCTTCGATGTGGTTGACGACTTCCTCGGGCGTGTCGCCGACGGGGACGCCGGCGTCGTTGAGCGCATCGATTTTCGATTCGGCAGTGCCAGTGCCGCCGCCACCGGAGACGATGGCGCCGGCGTGGCCCATTCGCTTGCCCGGCGGGGCGGTACGGCCGGCGATGAAGCCGGCGACCGGCGTGTCCATGTACTCGCCGATGTAGCTTGCGGCCTCCTCCTCGTCTTCGCCGCCGATTTCGCCACACATCGCGATGGCCTTCGTATCGGGGTCGTTTTCGAACATCTCCAGCGCGTCGACGAAGTCGGTGCCGATGATGGGGTCGCCGCCGATGCCGACGGCGGTGGTCTGGCCGATGCCTCGCTTCGTGAGGTTGTCGACGACCTGGTAAGTCAGCGTCCCCGACCGGGAGACCAATCCGACGTTACCGCTCTCGAAGATGTTGCCCGGCAGGATGCCGAGTTTCGCCTGTCCAGGCGTGATGACGCCGGGACAGTTCGGACCGACGAGTTGTGTGTCGGTCTCTCGGAGTTTTCGGTACACCTTCGACATGTCCTGTTGGGGGATGCCCTCGGTGATGGCGACCACGAGGTCGAGCGGCGCGTCGAGCGCCTCGAACAGCGCGTCGGCGGCAAAGGCCGGCGGGACGAAGACGACCGAGGTGTCCGCGTTCTCCTCGCGAGCGGCGCGGTCGACGGTGTCGTAGACGGGAATCCCGTCGACCTCTTGACCGCCCTTACCGGGGACGGCGCCGGCGACGACGTTCGTTCCGTATTCGACCATCTGGCGGGTGTGGAACTTCCCCTCGCCGCCAGTGATGCCCTGTACCACGACGCGGCTGTCGTTGTCGACTAAGATGCTCATTGTGCTTCCTCCTCGGCGTATTCGACGGCGCGCTGGACGGCTTCCTCCAGCGTCACCTCGACGGTCACGAGGTCGGTGTTCAGGATGTCCATGCCTTCCTCGGCGTTCGTGCCGGCGAGTCGGACGACGACCTTCTTGGGAATCTCGTCGAAACTCTCCAGAGCCTCGTTGATACCCTTCGCAACCTCGTCGCCCCGTGTGATGCCGCCGAAGATGTTGAACACGACGGAATCGACGTTCTCGTCGGAGAACACCATATCGAGGGCGTTCGTCACGCGTTCGGCCTTCGCGCCGCCGCCGATGTCGAGGAAGTTGGCGGGCTGGCCGCCGTAGTAGTCGACGAGGTCGAGCGTCGTCATCACGAGACCGGCACCGTTGCCGATGATGCCGACGTTACCCGACAGTCGGACGTAGTCGAAGCCGTACTCGTTGGCCTTCGCTTCGAGGTCGTCCTCTGCAGCCTCATCCTCCATTTCGGCGAGGTCGGGGTGACGGAACAGCGCGTCGTCGTCGATGTTCATCACGGCGTCGGCGGCGACGACGTCGCCGTCGGCCGTAATCATCAGGGGGTTGACCTCGATTTCGGTCGCGTCGGAGTCGTCCCACAACTGGAACAGCGTCCGGAGGACGCTCGCTACGTCGCCGGCGACCTCGCGGTCGACGCCGGCCTCGTAGACGGCCTTCCGTGACTCGTAGGGCTGCATCCCGAAGGCGGGGTCGATGTGTTCCCGCTCGATGGCCTCGGGGTCCTCGGCGGCGACCTCCTCGATGTTGACGCCCCCGCGGGTCGAGACCATCGCGACGGGTTCGCCCTCGTTTCGGTCCATCGTCACGCCGACGTACAGCTCGTTGACGAAGTCGACGGCTCCCTCGACGAGGACGCGGTCGACGTGGAGGCCCTTGAGGTCCATCCCGATGATGTTCTCGGCGGCCTCGCGGGCTTCTTCGGCGTTGTCGACCAACTCGATACCTCCGGCCTTCCCACGACCACCGACCTGTACCTGCGCCTTGATGGCGACGGGATAACCGATGTCCTCGGCCGCATCGACCGCCTCGTCGACGGTCGACGCGAGCTTCGAGTCCGGCACCGGAACCCCGGCGTCGGCGAAGACACCCTTCGCTTGGTACTCGTGAAGTTTCATCCACATCGAACGGCGAGTGGCAGCCGCTTAAATCGTGCCATTTGGTGGCTTGTCGGCTCGAAAAATAGCGCTCGAAACTCGACACGCGTCCACGGACGGGGCGAAATCATCCCCGAGAGTGCGCTAAACCATCAACTCGTTGTGTGGGGGGAAATCGTACGGCGGGAGTGAATCGTCCGCCACTGGAGTCCCGCCGCACGGGCGCCGACTCCGTAGTGGGGATGGGGGAACTCGGACGGGCGGCGCCCACGAGACACTACCGGCTTTGACCCGTAAAGTTATTTAGCGATTATTCTCCACCGAGATGGCGTCAGCGGGGGTAACGTCTCGTTCAGGGGCGTCCATCGCCGGTGCCGACTCGGTGCGTTCCGTGAGGCGGCGGCGGGAGTGCCACCACCCGAAATGGGAGAACCGACCTAGTGGGGTAAACCACGGTCGGAGTCGTGCCGACGACCACTGTGGGGTGACCGCGGCGTCCGATGGTACTGTCTTCTTAAGAATAGGGATTTAGCCGGCTAGTCTAGGCCATTTATTAGTATGGTGTAGAAGTGGGCCCTCGGCGTCCGGTTTCCTCGGAATGGACGGCGTCGGACGACGGGCCCGCGAATTCGCGGGTGGTGGGGGGTTGTGCCCCGTCGGCCGATGTAAAACGTGCCGCCCGCCTTGGTATACGATACCAGATGACTTATTGTTTCTGACCGTTCGCGTCGGTCCGGTTGGAGCGAACACCGGTAGTATGGTGCGGTTGGATCGGTTAGCCTGCCCGTTCGATAGCGACGAGGTCGGCGACGGGTGGGACCTCGGCGTCGGCCTCCGTGATGATGTCGAGTCGGCGCGTGAGTTTATTCCGGGCGTAGGCGACGAGCGCGCCGTGGTCGACCGGCCCTTCGATGTCCGTGAAAATCCCGGCGACGTGTGGCATCAGTTCCGTCAGCACCTCCCGGACGACGGCTTCGTCGACGTCTTCCTCTTGGATGAGGTTCCGTATTTGGTGCATCCCGAAGCCGACGTGTCGGCCCTCGTCGGAGCGAATCCGTGCGATGCCCTCGACGAGGCCGTCGAGGTCCGGCAGTTCCGACCGGGGGCGTGTGACGACGTCGTCGTCACCGCTGGAACTGAACGCCGACTGCAAACTGTAGTAGGCGGTTTGGGCGAGGACGCTCTCCGCGACGACGTGGTAGTGGCTGTAGGCGCGGGCGCGCGCCTCCGGGGAGTTGTCGCCCAACAGCGCGGTCATCGCCTCCTCGACGGCGTCGAACAGCGCGACGTAGTCGTCGTTGAGATACCGCTCGTCGGTCGGGTCGGTCACTTCGAAGCCGAGTTCCTCGGCGACGGGCGTCAACACTTCCTCCCAGTAGCGGTCGAAAAATCGGGTGTGTTTGGCTTCTTCGTACAGTTGCGTCGTGAGAAACAGTTGTTCGTCGGTGCCTTCGAGCTCGAGACCGAGCGGCATGAGGTCCTCGGTGACGGCCTCCTCGCCGCCACCGAAGCGTGCGACGGCGAGTCTGAGCATGTCGAACTCCTCGCCGGTGAACGACTCCTCGTAGTCGAGCAACTCCTGTCTATCTCCCCCGATGTCGACCTCGTCGGGGTCCCAGTGACGATAGACGGCGTTTCTGAAGTAGCCGCCAGCGAAGGAATCCATATCGGCGCGGGTACCGCGGTCGGTTTCGGTCAGTCGTGCCATGGCCTTGTGACACGCTAACAGATGTTTGTCTCTCCCCCGGTTATCTGGGGAGTGTTTTTTACGGTCGGACTCGACAGGGATTGTATGCGGACCGCCACGATTCGGCTGGCGGCGCCCGGCAGCGGCCTCCACCCGGCCGACAACGGCGTGGCCGACCATCCCGACATCGAGCGGGTGGCCATCGACCAGATTGCGGTGTTGGATGACGGCACCGGCGTGGCGCTGTGTCGGCTCCGAGGCGATGTCGAGGAACTCCGCGCTATCCTCTCGGAGTCGGCGGGTATCTCGGCGTTCCACGCGAGCGTTACCGACGAGACCATCCACGTGTTCGTCCACTTCGAGCAGACCGCGGCCGCGGCGGCGCTGTTGGCGCTTCGGCGCTCACACGAACTGGTCGTTCGAACCCCGATACGGTGGCTCTCGGACGGCCGTCTAGAGATATCCGCCGTCGGCGACGACGCGACGCTGCAGGACTCCCTGGACGGACTCCCCGAGGACCTTCACGTCGAGTTGGTCGAAATCGGCGAGTACGCCCCCGAGACCAACCACCCGGAGTCGCTGCTCACCGACAAACAACTGGAAGTACTCGACGCCGCCCTCGGGGTGGGCTACTACGAGGAACCGCGCCGTGGCACACAGGCCGATGTCGCCGACGCCGTCGGACTGGCTCCCGCGACGGTCGGCGAACATCTCCGTCGGATCGAGGGGAAGGTGTTGCGAGCACTTCGGGAGTAAGTCTCCGTCGAACCGTTGTATATAAATCTCCGCCAGCAGGTGGAAGTGGTCGCCCGAGTTTCCGCCACGCGATTTTATGCGGTACGCGCCCCTACAGGCGGTATGGCAGTGAAATACGATTTCGACGGAGCGGTCGTGTTAGTGACCGGGGCCAGCGGCGCTCTCGGCAGCGCCGTCGCCGAAGCCTTCGACGCGGCCGGCGCGACGGTGTGTGCTGCGGACATCGTCGCGCCGAGCGACGACGACGCGCTGGTCGATTCCTCGGCCGTCGAGTTCTACGAAACCGACGCGACCGACGAAGACAGCGTTCGAGACACCGTTTCGTCAGTCGTCGATGACTACGGACGCCTCGATGTACTGTGTAACATCGCGGGCACGTGGCGCGGCGGCGACCCAATAGAGGACACCGACGTTTCGGAGTTCGAGATGCTGTTCGACGTGAACCTCAAGTCGATGTTTCTCGCCTCGAAGCACGCGATTCCACACCTCAGAGAGACCGGTGGCGCCATCGTCTCGGTGTCGGCGCGGTCGTCGCTGGAGGGCGGTGAGGGAGACGGTCCGTATCGCGCCTCGAAGGCCGGCGTTCGACTCCTGACCGAAACCGTTGCCGAGGAGAACCTCGGGGAAGTTCGGGCCAACGCCATCATGCCGAGCGTCATCGACACCCCGATGAACCGTGAGATGATGCCCGACGCCGACCACGGTTCGTGGGTCAATCCGGGCGACATCGCGGACGTCGTGATGTTCCTCTGTTCGGACGAGGCGACGGTGACGAGCGGTGCGGCAGTGCCGGTGTACGGCGAAGCGTGACGTAAGCGTGTGGTGTGGGAACGCGCCTACCTTCGAATAGCGCCATTTTTGCGTCCCCACCTCTGGGATTCGACCGATGACAGACAGAGAAACGTGGGCAACACGAATCGGATTCATCCTCGCGTCCATCGGGTCGGCGGTCGGTTTGGGGAACATCTGGCGGTTCCCGTACCAGACCGCCGAGTTCGGCGGCGCAGCATTTCTGTTAGTGTACTTACTCGCGGTCGTCGTCATCGGGTTACCGGCGATACTCGCGGAGTTCGTCGTCGGACGCCGTGCCGATATCAGCGCCATCAGCGCCTTCGACGCACTCGACCACCCCGGCTGGCGTGTGGTCGGCGCTCTGGGCGTCTTCGGGGGTTTCTGGACGCTGTCGTACTACAGCGTCGTCGGCGGGTGGGTGTTCCGCTACATCGGCGCCAGCGTCACCGGCAGCTACCTCGGGGCGCCGGGTGAGTACTTCGGGGCGGTTTCCGCCGGACCGGAGGCGCTCGCCTTCCACGCGGCGTTCATGCTCGTCACCGTCGGCATCGTCGCCTTCGGCATCCGCGGCGGCATCGAGAAGGCGACGAAAGTGATGGTTCCGAGCATCGTCGTCTTACTCGTCGGGCTGGCGGTGTACGCCTTTACGCTCCCGGGGTCGGGCGCCGGCTATCAGTACTTCCTCTCGCCCGATTTCGATGCGCTCTTCGAGAACTACCAGACGGTCGTTCCTGCGGCGGTTGGTCAGGCACTGTTCTCGCTGTCGCTCGGATTTGCGGTGATGATAACGTATGCTTCCTACATCGCCGACGACGAGAACCTCTTCGTCGACGGCGGCGCAATCGCACTGACGAACACGCTTATTGGTGTCACGGCCGGACTCGTCGTCTTCCCGCTGTTGGCCGTCCAAGGAGGAGGCTACGGTGAGGCCGGTGCTGGCGCGATTTTCGTCTCGATTCCGACCGCGCTCTCGGACGTGCCGTTCGGGTCGGCGGTCGGCTTCGTCTTCTTCCTCATCGTGGCCGTCGCGGCGCTGTCGTCGGCCATCTCGCTTCTGGAGGTCGTCGTCTCGCATCTCGTCGACACCTACGGGTTCGAACGCCGTCGGACGACGGCGCTGCTGGGTGGCATCGTCTTCGCACTCGGCGTCCCCTCGGCGCTGGACACCGCGTGGCTGGAGTGGTTCGACGCCATCGGCGTGAACCTGCTGTTGCCGACGGCCGTGCTGTTGGTCGTCGTCTTCGTCGGGTGGGTGCTCGCCGACGACGCCGTCGACGAGATTCAAAAGGGCGCCGACGGGTTCGACACGCTCGGAACGGTGTGGCTGTGGTCGGTCCGCTCTATCGTGTTTTTGGCCGTCCTCGGGACGGTCGCGTTGAGCCTCTTCGAGTTGACCGGTGCGCCGCTGTAGCGACTCGTGAACGCATTCGGGTCGCCGCTGTCCCGATAGCGGAAACCCTTTTTCGTGGCTCCACGTTTTCCCGCCAACTGGGTTGACAATGGACGACAAGATCGAGGAACTACGCGAGCTGAAACGGGACGCCGAGAAGGGCGGTGGCGAGGAGCGCATCGCCAAACAACACGAAAAGGGGAAGCTTACCGCTCGCGAGCGAATCGAGTACTTCCTCGACGACGGCACCTTCGAGGAGTTCGACCAGCTGAAAACCCACCGCTGTACGAACTTCGACATGGAGGAAAACCAGCCCTACGGCGACGGCGTCGTCACCGGCTACGGCGAAGTCGACGGCCGACAGGTGTTCGTCTTCGCACACGACTTCACCATGTTCGGGGGCTCGCTCGGCGAGGCCTTCGCCGAGAAAGTGTGTAAGGTGATGGACCGTGCCGTCGAAACCGGCGCGCCCATCATCGGCCTGAACGACTCCGCCGGTGCCCGAATTCAGGAGGGTATCGACTCACTGGCTGGGTACGCCGACATCTTCCACCGCAATCAGAAGGCAAGCGGCGTCGTCCCCCAGATTTCGGCCATCATGGGGCCGTGTGCCGGCGGCGCGGTGTACTCGCCCGCGATTACGGACTTCATCTTCATGGTCGAGGAGACCAGCCACATGTTCATCACCGGTCCCGACGTCATCGAGACGGTCACCGGCGAGGAGGTCGGCTTCGAGGAGTTGGGCGGGGCGTCTACGCACACCAAGGAATCCGGTGTCGCACACTTCTCGTCGGCCGCCGAGAAGGAAGCACTCGACGACATCCGATACCTGCTGTCGTATCTCCCCTCGAACAACGTCGAGGACCCGCCGCGGGTCGAACCGTGGGACGACCCCGAGCGCCGCGACGAAGAATTGGCCAACGTGGTGCCTGCCGAACCGCAGAAACCCTACGACATCGTCGACGTCATCGACCGCGTCGTCGACGAAGATTCCTTCTTCGAAGTCGCGGAGGGGTACGCCCGCAACCTCGTCACCGGGTTCGGCCGCCTCGACGGCCGCTCGGTCGGCGTCGTCGCCAATCAACCGCGCGTGAACGCCGGCACGCTGGACATCGACGCCTCGCTGAAAGGCGGCCGATTCGTCCGGTTCTGTGATGCGTTCAACATTCCCATCGTCACGTTCGTCGACGTGCCCGGCTTCATGCCCGGCACCGACCAGGAACACGGCGGCATCATCAAACACGGCGCGAAGTTGCTGTACGCCTTCAGCGAGGCGACGGTGCCGCTTTTGACCGTCATCACCCGGAAGGCCTACGGCGGCGCCTACGACGTGATGGCCTCCAAGCACCTCGAAGCCGACGTGAACTACGCCTGGCCCACTGCCGAAATTGCGGTGATGGGTCCGAAGGGTGCAGTCAACATCCTCTACGACGACGAACTGGCGGCCGCCGACGATGTCGAGGCCCGTCGCCAGCAACTCATCGACGAGTACCGCGACCAGTTCGCCAACCCATACACGGCGGCCGAGCGCGGATTCGTCGACGACGTGTTGGAGCCGAAGGAGACGCGGCCGCGACTCATCCGCGACCTCGAGATGCTCGAATCCAAACGCAAGGACACGCCGGACCGCAAACACGGCAACATCCCGCTGTGAGCATGCGTCTGAACGTTCCCGACGACGCCAACGAGGACGAGGCCGCCGCCATCGCCGCCGTCATCCGCGCTCACGTCAACGCGGCCGAAGACGGCGACGACGAGGAAACGACCGACTGGAACGACCGGCGGTGGCGATTCAGCGGCCGCGTCGATTCCTTGCAGGGCCGTCGAATCCGCACGCCGGCGGGGGCTCCCGACGACGCCTGGAGCGCCGCCGGCCGCACCGAACGGATGCCGTTCCGCTGACTGTTCGTACGCTGACAGACCTTCGACACACCGACACAGGGGCCGCGTAAACCACCGTAGTCGATGCGGTGTACGCAAATAAACGATAAATTAGTGTGGTGTTGAAAATCGTGAAAACCGATAGAATGACAAGTTCTCCGTCGGTGGACCAGTATACGATGTTCGATAAGGTACTCGTCGCCAATCGGGGTGAAATCGCGGTGCGCGTGATGCGCGCCTGCGACGACCTCGGTGTCGACACCGTCGCCGTCTACAGCGACGCCGACAAACACAGCGGCCACGTCCGCTACGCCGACGAAGCGTACAACATCGGCCCCGCGCGTGCGGCCGACTCGTATCTCGACCACGAGGGCGTCATCGAGGCCGCCGAGAAGGCCGACGCCGACGCCATCCACCCCGGATACGGGTTCCTCGCGGAGAACGCCGAATTCGCCGGGAAGGTAGAAAACACCGAGGGAATCACGTGGGTCGGCCCGTCCTCGAAGTCGATGGAGCAGGCCGGCGAGAAGACGAAGGCCCGGAAGGTGATGGACGCTGCCGACGTGCCCATCGTCCCCGGGACGACCGACCCCGTCGACACCGTCGAGGAGGTCCACGAGTTCGGCGAGGAGAACGGCTACCCAATCGCCATCAAGGCCGAAGGCGGCGGTGGTGGCCGCGGGATGAAAATCGTCCGCGACCCCGACGAGGCCGAGGAGCAACTCGAAACCGCCAAGCGAGAGGGTGAGGCGTACTTCGACAACGACTCAGTCTATCTCGAGCGGTACCTCGAGGAACCTCGACACATCGAGGTACAGATTCTCGCCGACGAACACGGCAACGTCCGCCATCTCGGCGAGCGTGACTGTTCGCTCCAGCGCCGCCACCAGAAGGTCATCGAGGAGGGCCCCTCGCCGGCACTCTCGGATGAACTCCGAGAGAAAATCGGCGAGGCCGCCCGCCGCGGCGCCGACGAGGCCGACTACTACAACGCCGGTACCTTCGAGTTCCTCGTCGAGGAAGAGGACCGCGAGGACGGCGAACTGCTCGGTCCGGACGCGAACTTCTACTTCCTCGAAGTCAACACTCGGATTCAGGTCGAACACTGTGTCACCGAGGAGTTGACGGGCATCGACATCGTCAAGTGGCAACTGCGGGTCGCCGCTGGCGAGGAGCTGACCTTCGAACAGGACGACGTGGAACTCGAAGGCCACGCCATCGAGTACCGCATCAACGCCGAGAACGCCGCCGACGACTTCGCGCCCGCCTCGGGCGGGGAACTCGAAGTGTACGACCCGCCGGGCGGTATCGGCGTTCGACTCGACGACGCGGCCCGACAGGGCGACGACCTCGTCACCGACTACGACTCGATGATAGCGAAACTCATCGTCCACGGCGAGGACCGCGAGGAGTGTTTCGCCCGCTCTGCGCGGGCACTCGCCGAGTACGACATCGAGGGTATCCCGACCATCATCCCGTTCCACCGGCTCATGTTGGACGACGACGAGTTCACCGCGGGCACCCACACGACGAAGTACCTCGACCACCACCTCGACCGCGACCGCCTCGACGAGGCCCAAGAGAAGTGGGGCACCGGTGACACCGAAAGCGAGACCGACGAGGAGGTCGTCGAGCGTGAGTTCACCGTCGAGGTCAACGGCAAGCGCTTCCAGGTGAACCTCGAAGAGCGCGCCGAGATGGCCGCGGCCCGTCCCGCACCGGGCGCCGCTGGCGGAGGCGGCGGAGGCGGTGGCGGAGGCGGTGGCGGCGGTAGCGCCCCCGCAGTCTCCGCGGAAGGCGAGGTCGTCAACGCCGAGATGCAGGGAACCATTCTCGAAGTGAACGTCGCGGAGGGCGACACCGTCGAATCCGGTGACGTCATCTGCGTGCTTGAGGCGATGAAGATGGAAAACGACGTCATCGCCGAACTCGGCGGCACGGTCACGGAGGTCGCCATCGAGGAGGGACAGTCGGTTAATCAGGGCGACCCGCTGGTCGTTCTCGACTGAGGCAGCAGTTCTCCGTTCTTTTTCGCCCCGAGTTTTCCGGGAGTCCATTCTGTTATTTAAATTTTCTGCCGGACTCGGACGGTGTATGATAACACATCACTTAGATGGCGGACCGAGTTGATGTGCGTATGTCGAGTACCGACGAAGCGAGGCATGGAATCGGCATCTGTGAGAACTGCGATTCCATCCAACCGGTGGAAGTCAGACCTGGTGGGAGCGTCCACGCTGTCGGGAACCCCAACTGCCAGTGTGGCAGCAACGACTTTAGACTCCTCGAGTAGTTCGCTGTTCGCGGTTGATACTCACCTTTGTCTACCGAGTTCTTCAGCGATGGTTCGAGCCTTTAGAACGACGAAGCCGGCCGTAATGAGGACAAATCCACCGATCATCGGCAGCGACACCGTCTCGTCGAGCAGGACGACGCCCCCTGCCGTCGCGAACACCGGGACGACGTAGGAGACGAGGTTGATTTCCAGCGGACCGAAGCGAGCGAGCAACGTGAAGTAGATGACGTAGGCGATGGCACTGGCGAAGACGCCGAGGTAGACGACGGCGCCGATTGCGACGAGCGACGGCGTCACGTCCGCGACACGCTCACCGACGGCGAGGCTTCCACCGTGGAGCATGAGGCCGCCGACGACCATCGCCCACGCGGTCATTCCGGCGGTGCCGAGCGTCGGACGCCGAGCCCGCAGGAGGACGCTCCCCCACGCGACGCTTCCGGCCGCGGCGACGACGAACGCCATCCCGACGAGTTCGCCAGTGAGGAGGTTCGTGGGGTCCGGTCGGGCGATGACGGCGACACCGAGGAGGCCGACGACCACGCCGGCAATTCGTCGGATGCCGATTGGTTCCTCCGGGCGGAACGCCGCGGCGAACCCCGTCGTCAAGATGGGGATGAGACCGTACAGAATCGAGGCGATACCGCTGGGTATCGAAAGCTGGCCGACGAACAGCAGGCTGTTGCCAGCGATGAGAAACGCCCCGGCGACGAGGATGGCGAGGCCGTCCTCCCGTGTCCGCGGTCGCCACTCGATGCCACGGATGACGAGGAAGGCCAAAAGGAGCACCCCGCCAACATCGTATCGGACCGCAGCGAACAAAAGCGGCGGCAGCGACGACAGGCCGGCACGAATCGCCGGGAAGGACAGACCCCACAGTCCCGCTAGCGCGACGAAGAGTCCGAGGCTTCGCGCCCGCGTCATCGTTCGCTTCCGGCGACGAGCAAGTACAGCAGGAGCATAACCATCGGAACGACCAAGACCACGAACGACCCGGCCAACAGCGCGGCGCTCGCAGGACTCACCGTGACCGTGGTCACGCCGAACGGAACCGTCCGTGGCAGGGCGGGCGCCGAGAGGACGACGCCGACCAACGCCCCGACGAGGAGCGCGAACCCGGTTCCGACCGAATCTCGTATCTGCATGCGTTGTCGCTGCATCGGTCGCCGCGGTCAAGAAACCGCCCCATCGACGCCACCACGGATAATGAGTCACTATCCGAACAACGCCGACGTAAGCAGGACGGTCGTCCCGGACCCCAACGCAATGACCGACAGGACGGCTGTGCCGGCGTAGCCCACGCTGAGTCGCCACCGTCCGATTCGGCCGAGAGCCGCGACGGCGACGACGCCGACCAGTGCGTGTGCCGCGAGGAGTTGCCAGCCCGACGGCGAGACCCTGACCGTCCCGACGGCGAGGGACAGTCCCGAGGTCACGAGCGCTTCACGGCCGGTTCCGAGCGTCTCCGTGGCGATGGCCGAGGCGACGCCATCGAAGACGACGGCTGTGACCGCGTACAGCCCCGCGAACCGAAGCTGGGCGACTGCGTCGGTGTAGACCAACGACAGCACGAAGTAGGGTCCGACGGCGACGACGGGGGCGACGACGACGGCCAACGCAATCCATGCGAGACGCACCGGCGTCACGTCGGATGCGGTGAACAACAGCGAACCGACGACGACCACCGCTGTGCCGGTTCCCGACGCCGCGAGATAGCGCTCGCTGTGTGGTCGCTTCCGAAGTTGCGCGATTCCGGTGAAGGCAAGCCAGATTCCCAGCGCGACGACGAGAAGGCTCACCAACAGCGTCGGTACCGTGACGTACGGCACTCCGTCGTAGACGCCGACTTCTGCGGCGACGACGACACCGCCGGCAGCGACGGTCCACGGTCCCGTCGCGGGGACCGTCGCCTCCGAGATGGGGAGGCTCTTCACCCAGCCGGCGACACCCACGGCGAGGGCTCCCACCGCGACGGCGGCGACCAACTGGACCGTCGGTTCAACCATACCGTTGGAGGAACCCGGTGGCGAAAAGCCCTTTCGACCGCTTGGAGACCGGGTCGAATCGCTATCTGATGCGAGCCATTATACCGTATGGGCTCGGAAACACGTCTCGATGGGACGCTCTTTGGATGCAGTTCCGGTCGGTATCCTGCTGGCACTCGGTGGCGTCGTCGCCATCGGCGTGGCTGGACAGCGAGCCACGGCCGCCGAGACTATCGACCCGATTTTCGTGCTCGCGCTCGCACCGATGTTTCTCGCCGGCGGCGTGCTGTTGACGCTGGGCTACCGCGTCACCACGCTCTCCGGCGACGCGGGTCGCATCCTCCTGTGGACCGTCGTCGGCGGTATCGCGGTCGGTGGGGCGGCAGATGCCGTGTTGCTTCGAACCCGGGCGTTCGGCGCCCCGCTGGACCCGCTTTTGGTCGTCGCTGCCGTCGCCTCGGTCGGCACCGCGGGCGCCGCCGCCGCCGCGTTCGTCGACACCAGGCGCAGAAACACCGTCGAAGACCTCTCCGAACGGGTAACGGTCGCCGAAGAGACGCTCGACACCGCACACGGATTCGCCGTCGCCCGACTGGACCCCGAAGGGTACATCGAGGAGTGGAGCGACGGTGCCACCGAGATATTCGGATACGCCAATGCCGATATCGTCGGCGCTCGGCTCGATGCGCTGTACCCCGAAGACGATGACAAGGAGGCCAAACAGCACCTCCAGCGGGCGCTCCGAACCGACGGCGTCGACCTCGACGGCGCGTTCCTGCGCGCCGACGGAACGACGTTCTACGGGTCGGGCACCCTCTCGGCGGTGGAAGGCGAGGAGTCGCTGCTCGGCTACGTCCTCGTTCTCGCCGACCGCAGCGAGGAGCGCGAACACATCGAAGGACTCGAACGGCGAACCAAGCAACTGGAGGCGTTCGCGTCGGTCGTCAGCCACGACCTCCGGAACCCGCTGAACGTCGCCATCGGCAATATCGGAATGGCAAAGAGCCGCGAAGACGACGCCGACCAACTCGAAACCGCCGAGGAGTCACTCGAACGGATGGAACGGCTCATCGAGGAAGTGTTGACGCTGGCCCGACAGGGCAAGGACGTCGACGAGTTCGAGCGCGTCGAACTCGAAGAGGTCGTCCAACTCGCGTGGGGAAGCCTCGACGAGATGTGGGCAGAGGTCGAGTACGACGATCTGCCGGCCGTGACCGCCGACAGCGAACGCCTCCGGCGACTGTTCGAGAACCTCTTCCGAAACGCCATCGAACACGGCGGTGACGACGCCACGATTCACGTCGGGATGCTCGGCGACGATGAGGGATTCTACGTCGAAGACGATGGCCCCGGAATCCCCGAACACAAACGCGACGAGATTTTCGAGGCCGGCTACACGACCGGCGACGACGGCACCGGACTCGGCCTCGCTATCGTCCAGAGCATCGCCGAGGCCCATGGCTGGGAAATCTCCGCAACCGAGGGTGCCAACGGCGGCGCCAGATTCGAAATCCGGGGCGTCCAGACGCTCGCCGACGTGACCGCTCAACGGGCCCCGTTTTCAGGAGAGCGTCGTTCCGAGATACGTCACCGCGAGGAGGACCGACGCTACGACCACGGCCGTGAGCACGAACAACCCAGCCTTCGCCGCCAGATGCATACGCGACGATTGGTTCCGGAGTCCGTTAAGGGTCTCTCGCGTTTTCACGGCCTGAGAACGGCCGAGGAGCAACCGACCCGACTACTCCAACAATCCGAGGTCGTCGGCGACGTAGTCGGCCAGTTGGTCGAACACGTCGGGGTCGACCTCCGCGACGGCGTCGCCGCCGTGTAGCTGTTCGTTGTGGCGTGCGACCGCGTCTTCGACCTCCGAGAACGGTATCTTCGTCCGCGTCCCGCAGTCCGAACAGACGATGGGTATCTCCGGTTCGTCGTCGTCCGCTGTCATACCGTCGATTCCGTCGGCCGCGTTCAAAACCGGTCCGGTTCCGCCCTGACCGAGCAGATACGTTTAAGGACCCGTCAATACGTGGCAAGGGAATTAGGCTGCCCGGGTCCTAATGAACGATGGGCGCCGACACTACGGATAACCATTACCACCGTCGTGCTGCCGTCGGCGTCCGACCGCTCCGGGTTCGCCCGGAGACGGTCCGCCTCCGTTCGCGGTCCTCGCTCCGTTACTTCCCGAGCTGTGGCTTTCCGATGTCGCTTCGTCCCGTCAAAAGAGCCAGGGGAGGGATTTGAACCCTCGAACTCCCGATTACAAGTCGGGTGCTTGAACCACCCAAGCTCCCCTGGCGCATTCGCGTCTTATTCGTCGCCCGTAGTGAGAGTGTCGCTTTCGGTCGGCTTTTCGAACTCGATTCGGTGGGGGTGGTATCCGTGCCGTCGGTAGAACCGACGGGCGGCGTCGTTTTTCGCCATCGACTGCAGCGCGACGGCGTCGACGCCCATCTCCGAAAGCGCCGCCTCCGCGCGGGCGAGCAGTGCGGTCCCGATTCCCTCCCCGCGGTTGCCCTCGGTGACGTAGATGTTGTGAACGACGCCGCGGTGGACGTCCTGTTCGTAGTGTTCGGTTTCCCGCCCGAACGTGACGAATCCGACGATGGCGCCCTCTCGTCGAGCCACCAGAACCGTATCCGTGACGACGTGCTGGAGCATCGCTTCGCGGACTCGGTTGCGGTTCTCCGCCGGAAGGAGATTCGAACCGTGTGCCCGCTGGTCCGTCGCGAGGTCGACCCAGATATCGGCCAGTCGGGCGGCGTCGTCGCTTTCGGCACCACCGACGGTCACGTCCGACGGACACGCCCCGGTCACGACTGGTCGTTCAACACGTCGACGCCGATGAGCGACCCGCCAGTGAGCATGTTGAGTGCGGCGCCGCCGCCGGTCGAGACGTGGTCGAACCCATCGACGCCGAGTCGCCGCAGCGCAGCGGCCGTGTCGCCACCGCCGACGATACTCATCTCCGAGCGTGTGGATGCGGTGTACAGTTCTCGGGTGCCCACCTCGAAGCGTTCGTCCTCGTAGACGCCCGCGGGGCCGTTGAGAATGGCTGTCCCAGAGTCTTCGAGGATGTCAGCGTAGGCCGCCAGCGTTCGAGCACCGATGTCCATCGCGGGGTTCTCGGCAGGGAGGTCCTCGAGGTCGAGTTCGACGCGCTCGCCGTTGCGTTCGATTGCCACGTCCCGTGGCATGTAGATGCGGTGGCTGAAGTCGTCGAGCAGGTCGCCAGCGCCCTTGACGGCTTCGTGGCTCCGCTCGTTGACGACGGCCGCCGAGGCCGCCCCGAGAGAGACGCCGTCGGCGAGTAAGAAGGCGTTGCCGACGATGCCGGCGGTGAGCACCGCATCGGCGAGGCCCCGTTCGAGCACCGACCGAGCGACTTCGATGGAGTCGTCCACCTTCGCGCCGCCGAGGACGTACACGCGCGGTTCCGGGCTCTCGGAGATGTTGCCGAGCACGTCCAGTTCGCGTTCCATGACGCGGCCGGCATAAGAGGGGAGTACTTTCGGAAAGCCGACGATAGAGGGTTGCCGACGGTGAGAGGCCGCGAAGGCGTCGTTGACGTAGGCGTCGAGTGCGGGGACGAGTTTCTCGACGAGATACGTCTCGGCGGCTTCGGCGGGGTCGAAAGACATGTACTCCTCGGAGTAAAAACGGGTGTTCTCAAGGAGGACGGCCTCGCCGTCATCGAGGTCGGCGACGCGATCGCGTGCGGCCGCGGTGAACGTGGCGTCGCAGTAGCCGACCGGCACTTCGAGGAGGTCGTCCAACCGCTCGGCATGGGTCGAGAGGTCCGAGAAGTCCTCGCCGCCGGGTCGACCCTGGTGGGCGAGCAAGGCGACGCGCGCACCACGGCGACACAGCTCCTCGATGGTGTCGACGTGGGCGCGAATTCGGGCGTCGTCGGCGAGTCCACCCTCGTCGAGCGGACTGTTGATGTCGACGCGAACCCCGAGCGCCTTCCCCTCGGCGTCGAGGTCGTCGAGCGTCCGTATCATACCTCCCCGTGCCCACGGCGCCCGCATAGGCGTTTTGTTCTCCCCCAACCCCACTCGCTGCCGGCGTCGTCTGTTGCCGTCGAGTACCGTCGACTGCCGTCCATCTCCGAGGGTTCATTACAACCGCGTTGGTCGGTACCGCCGGTTTATTTAGTGCTCCGATTCCGAAGGTACTGCGTGAAACAGAGTCATGGACGTAGCTGAGACATACTCGGGTGGTAGACGGCTCCTCATCGAACGACCGGCAGTGGCCCTACTCGGGGTCGCACTCCTGTATCTGTTCGTCGACCTCGTGTTACGGCTTGCGAACGTCCCGGTCGAACTGATGGGCGTAGAGGTTATCGGCGGAACGCTCGCCGTCTCTACGTTCGGTCGATTCCTTCTCGACGGGTTAATCGTCGGCCTCGTCGTCGGTCTCGCCGGCGTCGGACTCTCGATGACCTACAGCATTCTCAACTTCGCGAACTTCGCACACGGCGACTACGTCACCACCGGCGCGTTCAGCGGCTGGATTGCGGCGTACCTCGTCGGCGCGTTCACGTTGGGTGTCGAGGAACCCATCGGCCGACTCCTAATGATTCAGGCGCCATCGCTCGTCTCGGCGTTCAGTTCGCCACTGGCAATCGTCGTCGGCATCATCCTCGCGGGACTCGGGGCCGTAGCCACCGCCCTGTTCCTCGACCGTATCGTGTACCGACCGATGCGTGACAAGGGTGGCATCCCGCTCCTCATCGCGTCCATTGGGGTCGCGCTGGCACTTCGCTACGCCATCGTGTTCATCTTCGGGACCGGCTCGCGGGGCGTGACCGCTACCGGCTCGATTCCACAGGTGTCGATTCCGACTGGTGATGGGACGATTCCGCTGAACCTCCACGAAGGGACGCTCATCGTCGCAGCCATCGTGTTGATGTTCGGCATTCACTTCCTGCTCCAGCGGACGAAACTCGGCAAAGCGATGCGTGCGATGGCCGACAACAAGGACCTCGCACAGGTCACCGGTATTCCCACCGAACGAGTCATCCGCGCGACGTGGATTATCGGCGGCGCACTCGCCGGCATCGCGGGCTTCCTCATCGTCCTCGAACGCGGAACGCTCAGTTTCAACATCGGTTGGCGGCTCCTCCTTCTCATCTTCGCTGGCGTCATCTTGGGCGGTATCGGGAGTGTCTACGGTGCGATGGCCGGCGGCATCATCATCGGCATCGCCTCCCGCATCTCGCTCGTGTGGATTCCCTCCGACTTCGCTCGTGTGGCGGCGTTCTCCGTGATGATTCTCGTGTTGCTGTACCGACCCGAAGGTCTCTTCGGCGGGGTGAAAACAGCATGAGCGTCGCACAACGTGCGTGGGGAGCCGTTCCCGACTCCGTCAAAGAAAGCGACACCCAACTCATCGCCGGCGTCTTGGTTTTTACTTACCTACTCTACGTCCTCGCCCAAACGTTCCTCGCGGTCACGAACAACGCGGCGATACTGCCAGCGGTCGCAAACAGCCTCCAGAACATCACCTTCCTCATCGCGGTGTACGCCATCATGGCCCTGGCGTTGAACCTCCATTGGGGATACACCGGCCTGTTCAACATCGGTATCGCCGGATTCATGGCCGTCGGCGTCTACTCGATGTCGATTCTGGCGGCCCCGACGACCGGTTCGCCGCCCGGCCTCGGACTCCCGATTCCGGTCGCAATCGTCGGCGCCGTCGCCATCACCGCCATCGTCGGCGGACTCGCGGCGCTTCCGGCGCTGCAACTCGATGCGGATTACCTCGCAATCGTCACCGTCGGCTTCTCCGAAATCATCCGCCTCGTGCTCAACGCGAGTTACTTCGCCGGAACGGTGCAGGACCCCGAAGCGAGCGGCTACAACGTCGTCGATATTTTCGGCATCCAGTTCGGCACGGGTGGTGGACAGGGCATCAACACGCCGACGTCCTCGCCCGCTGATTTCCTCTATTCGACCACGTCGCTGGGTGACCTGCTGTACGGTCCGAGCGGAGACCCCAACGCGTTGGGGTCGACCGTCTACGCTGCCGCCGAGTCGGTCGGCGTCAACTCCAGCGTCGTCGACGGCGCCACGTACTCGTTTTTCCTGCTGGTCGTCGTCGTGACGCTGTACTACGTGTTGTTGGTCCGTATCGGCAACTCGCCGTTCGGGCGCGTCCTGAAGGCGATTCGGGAGGACGAACTCGTCGCCCAATCGCTCGGCAAGGACACCCGCTGGTTCAAAGTCAAGGTGTTCATGGTCGGCTGTGCGCTGATGGGTCTCGGCGGCATCCTCTGGCAGGGTTCGTTCGGCTTCGTCAACCCCAACACGTTCCGCCCGATAGTGACCTTCTACATCTTCACGGCGCTCATCGTCGGCGGCGCCGGTTCCAACACCGGCAGCGTCATCGGCGGGGCTGTCTTCGCCGCGTTCCTCTTCGAGGGGCCCCGGCAACTCGCCCGAATCGTCGAGGCGCTCGTCACGTCGGCCTTCGGGTCGCTCCCGTCGCCGACCACGTTCTACGCCGCCGTGGTGTCGTTGAACCCGCTGGCGTGGCTCGGCTACACCATCGACAACGTCTCGACGCTGAAGTTCGTCTTCCTCGGGGCGGTGTTGGTGTATCTGATGCAGAACCGCTCGGATGGCCTCTTGGGCCACCGGAAAGAAATCGCCTCGAGTGTCGACCTCAGCGACCGCACGACGCGGAATCGGGAGTCGGCAGCGGCCGACGGAGGTGAGTCGGATGAGTGACGCCACCGACACACCGGCCCCGCAGGGTAAAGACCCCGACGAACTACCCGAGGTCGAAGACAGCGACATCGAGCGGGCGGCCCAAGAGACGCCGCGGGGACTCCCACTTCGGGTTCAGGGACTCGAAAAGCGATTCGGCGGCATCACCGCCGTCGACGGCGTTTCCTTCGAAGTCGAGGAGGGGTCGCTGACCGGACTCATCGGCCCCAACGGCGCCGGCAAATCGACGACGTTCAACTGCATCACGGGCGTCCACGACGCCGACGGGGGCGCGGTGCTGTTCCAAGGCGAGGATATCACCGGCCTGAAGCCGTACGAAATCGCCAACCGTGGTCTCGTTCGGACGTTCCAGATTGCCCGAGAACTCGAAGAGATGACCGTCCTCGAAAATCTGATGCTCGCCCCTCGCGGTCAACGTGGCGAGAAACTGGTGAACGCGGTCACGCCCGGTCTCCGCGACGACGTGGTCGCCCAGGAAACCGACCTCCGAGAGGAAGTCTGGGAAACCCTGGAGTTCTTCGAAATCGACCACCTCGCCGAGGAGTACGCGGGCAACCTCTCGGGCGGCCAGCGGAAACTGCTCGAACTCGCGCGTGCGCTGATGGTCGACCCTGAGATGCTGCTGTTGGACGAACCGTTCGCCGGCGTCAACCCCTCGCTGGAGGAGAAACTACTCGACAGAGTACACGACTTACGCGAGCAGGGATACACGTTCCTGCTCGTCGAACACGACATGGACCTCATCATGGAGAACTGCGAACGCGTCATCGTCATGCATCAGGGCAAACTCCTCGCGGAGGGCGAACCCGAGGACATCAAGAACAACGAACAGGTCATCGAGGCATACTTGGGTGAGGACGTATGAGTTCGGGCACCGGCGACCAACGCGACGTAACCGACGCGGATGTCAACGCGACGAACTTCACCACGTCCGAGGACAGCCTCCTGGAGGTTGGCGACCTCGATGCCGGCTACGGTGACCTCAAAATCCTCGAGGAGGTCGACATGAACGTCGAGGACGGCGAATACGTCACCATCGTCGGCCCCAACGGTGCCGGGAAGTCGACGGTGATGAAGTCGATATTCGGGCTCACGAACGTCATGGGCGGTACCGTCGAGTTCGACGGCAGCGACATCACCGGTCGGATGCCGGAGGACATCATCCACCTCGGATTGGGATACGTTCCCCAGTCCGACAATATCTTCTCGTCGCTGTCGGTGCTGGAGAACCTCGAAATGGGGGCGTACATCCTCGACGAGGTGCCGCAGGAGCGCCTCGACGAGGTGTTTGAGCGGTTTCCCATCCTCGAAGAGCGCAAGGGACAGAAGGCCGGCACGATGTCGGGCGGCCAACAGCAGATGCTCGCGATGGGGCGAGCGCTCATGTTGGACCCCGATTTGCTCATGCTCGACGAGCCCTCGGCGGGGTTGGCGCCCGACCTCGTCGACGACATGTTCGACCGTATCGACCGCATCAACGAGGCGGGAACGGCCGTCCTAATGGTCGAACAGAACGCCAAGGAGGCGCTACGTCGCTGTGACCGCGGCTACGTGCTCGTTCAAGGGCAGAACCGGTTCATGGACACGGGTGAGGCACTCCTGAACGACCAGCAGGTCCGACAGGAGTTCCTGGGCGGATAGTACGCTCTCGCGACGTTGTCGCTCGAAAAAAGTCGGTTTTTGTGTTCCGGGATTACCCGCCGAAGTTGACGCTGTCGACTTCGGTGAAGTCGCGGTCCTCGACCTCGTAAATACCGTATGAGACGGCAGTCATGTCGCCGTTATCGTCGAAGTCGACCGACGATGAGGCGCCTTGGTAGTTAATCTCGTCACCGGCGTCGGCGGCCTCGATGGCCTCCGCGAGTTCGCCGGGACCGAACTCCTCGCCTTCGGGGTTGGCGGCGGCTCGCATGTTGTCGCGAATCGCCTCCCCGCTGTTTTCACCCGCGTAGACGTTGGCAAGCAGACAGACAGCCGTCGCGTCGTAGGCGTGGGCGTTGAAGACGCCGGGGGCGCGATCGTATTCGTCCTCGTAGAGCTGGTCGAAGTCCTCCCGCCCGGGACCGCTGGACTTCGGTGCCGTCCCCGTGACGTTGCCCATGTCGTTGTCGACGTTGTCCGGGAGTTCGTTGTCGATGAGACCGTCGGTGACGACGATGTCCTCGCCGGAGTCGAAGTCGCTGTAGTAGTCTCGGAACAGCTGGTTGCCGGATTCGGGGTAGCCGATGACGACGAGCATTCCGGGGCTGTCGTTGAGCGCCGACTCCAACTGCGAGGAGTAGGAACTCTGCTGTTGTTCGAAGGAAACCTGCTGCTTCACTTCCCCGTCGTACTCCTCTTCGAAGGTGGCAGTGAACGACTCCGACAGCGCCTGGCCGTAGTCGTTGTTGACGTACATCGTCGCGGCGTCGCTTTGGCCGAGTTCCTCGGAACCGACTTGGGCAATGACCTGTCCCTGCAGGGCGTCGGAGGGGCAGGTTCGGAAGATGTAGTCGTCGTCGTCGAGGTTCGTGACGGCCGGTGCCGTCGAGGATGGCGAGACGCCGACCGTCGAGTTCGGAATGAGCGACTGCTTGGTTACCTGGATGTTCACACCGGAAGACGCCGGTCCCGTGACGGCCGGATAACCGGCGTCGACGAGCGCGTCAGCACCGGAGATACCCGCCTGTGGGTTCGTCTCCGTGTCCTCCTCTTGGATGTCGATAGTGTAGTTGGTCGCCCCTTCGAGTTCGGCGGCCGGAAGAATGGCTCCGTCGCGAATCGGCTGACCGAGGTTACTGAGGTCACCGGTCAGCGGCAGGAGGACGCCCTGCTTGAGCGCTCGGCCACCGTTTCCGTTGCCGTTCCCATTGCCGTTACCGCCACCGTTGCCTCCGAGACAGCCAGCGAGGGTAATGGTGGCACCCGCTGCACCAACACCCTTCAACACGTCACGCCGTTGTACGTTGCGTTGCATACCGGGTTCTTATATAAACTGATACGTTATAAAGATGCGCCCCTCTACCGTGGTTCTGTCGTCCAATGTGCGGAGTACTATCGGCGATACAGCCGTGATTAGTGGCCGAACTCCACGTCGGTGTTCTCCTCGCGACACGTCTCAAGGGCGTGTTTGGCGGCCATGCCGGCCGACTGGGCGGTTCTGGCGGTACCGACGCCGACCTTCAGGTCGACCCCGACGGTCTCGTGGACGTGTTCGATGGCGTCGGCGTATCCCTCGCGGTCGACGGCATCGCAGACGGCGATGATGTTGTCGCCACCGACGAAGAACGAAAGCGAGTCGTGTGCTTTCCGCATGTAGCGCATCAGCTCTGCGTACCCCTGTTCGATGTTGATGAAGGAGTCGAACTCGTTGAGGCGGTCGGTGTACTTCCCGGTTGCGTCGTTGACGTCGAAGTGAGCGATTTGGACGTCGTCGTCGGTCCGGTCGTCGTCAGCGAGCGTGTCGCCGCGGAGCACCTCTCTCCGACCGCGGTCCTGTGCGCTGCCGGCGTCCTGCAGTTGGTCCGTCGCGACCCCGAGGGCCTCCGCCGGCGCAGCGTCGACGGCGGTACTCAGGCTAATCGACACCGGATAGCGGTTTCCGACGGATTCCTGAATCAGGGCGTGGTCGTCGGCATCGAGGCCGTTCGTCACCGCGACCATGTTGTCGAAGCGGGTGAAGAAGACGTAGCCTTCGCGGTTGCCGAACAACTGCGAGAGGTCGGCGTACAGTCGCGACTGCAGCGTCTGGAGGTCGACTTCGCGCCGCGGCTCCGGCGTGACAGTCCACGGTCCGTAGTTGTCTATCTGGATGAGCGTTACCTGCGTGTTCGTCACGCCCGAGGGTTCTCGACGCGCCGGTATTTGCCTTACCATCCACGACGGCAGTGCTAGCGTCGTGGCATGCCTCGGAGAAAACGGGGGCGTCGCCGACGTTAGACGCCCTTCGAGAGCTCGACTTCCCACATGCCGGCCGAACGCATCGCGCGACCGACGGCCTTGTGGAACGCGACGATGTCCTCGAACTCGTCTTCCTCGACGTGTTCGAAGATGTCCTCGACGCTGACGACGCGTTCGTGGTTCAGTCGAACCGGCTCGTTGCCGTGTTCCTCGACGAAGTCGGCTTTCGAGAGGGGGAAGTCTCCCTCTTCGTCCAGTTTCTTCGCGAGTATCGCCTGCCCGTACTTGCGCATCCCCTCGGAGCCTTCCTCGCCGTCGGGGTCGTGGGGCCAGTCCATACGGGCCACTCGGCGACCCGTCCCAAAAGCGTTTCCGCTCTGCGTTTCCCGATGCCGGGGTCGTTTGGATGGTTTTGTCAGAAGCTTAAATCCCAAACACGGTCCCGAATCCGATAGAGCGGAGACCCCATGAAATACCTCAAACTCGATATCTCACCCACGGAACGAGCGATTCACCCCATCGATGAGTTCGTGGCCGGCCACGACGCCGTCTCTCGGGAGTCGCTTTTACACGTCGATTCCCGCGCCGACGGGACGACCGTACTGCTGTACCGCGTCGTCGGGGACGGCGACGCCTTCGGGGACGCACTCGACGACCAACCGTCGGTCCACGACCACGAGGTCGTCGACATCGTCGGAGAGGGGTATCACGCGTTTATTCAGGCCGACTCGACGACCCGTGGCAACGCCCTGCTCGACATCGCCCACGAGTACGCGCTCATCATCGACACGCCGCTGGAGTTCACCGGGGACGAATTGCGTGCGACGCTCGTTGGAACACACGAAAACCTCCGTGGGGCACTCGGTTCGATACCCGATTCGCTCGAATTCTCGGTCGGCGACGCCGGCACGTACGTTCCGGGCTCGGAAGACCTGCTGTCGCCGTTGACCGACCGCCAACTCGAAGTGTTCGAGACGGCCATCGAGGAGGGGTACTACGACGTTCCGCGCAGGGCCACCCACAAGGACATCGCCGACAACCTCGGCTGTGCGCCGTCGACGGTTGACGAACACCTCCGGAAGGCCGAATCGCGGGTCGTCGCCGGCCTCGTCCAGTAATCTCTTCGTTCGCTTTCTCGCCGGGTAAAAACGTCCTCGGCGGTTACAGTTCGACGCCGCTGGGAATCAGACTCTGCCCGCGCAGGAGTTCGCCATCGGCGTCGTAGACGAGTAGGGTCGACTTGTCGTAGGTGGCGAGGTGTTCGTCTTCGGTTTCGAGGACGATTCGGTAGCGGCTCTCGGAGTCGCTCCGCTGGCCGAACTCGCGGGCGGCCTCGACGAAGGAGAACACGTCGCCGGCCGTGGCGTTGAGTTCGAAGACGTACTCGCCGGTGACGCGGTCGGCGATGGCGACGACGCCGTTGGCTTCCTCGGAGTCCAGCGGCTCTTTGAGCCGGAAGGCGACGTCGATTTCGTCGCTTTCGAGTACGCTGTCGCCCTTGGTCAACCTCGATTCGAGCTGACCGGTCGGTCCCTCGTAGGTAATCGTGACGACCGGCCGCTGTGGGTCGTCCGCGTCCATCCCGTCGACGGTCAGAGTGAAGTAGTCACGCCGCATCCCTTTGCTACTACGACGTAGGGTCGCCGTAGTGATGAACGTAACGCCAGCGTCAGACGTTCGGTGCACATTTTCGGAGAGTGAGGCAGTGGTTGACGACTGCCATGCGGTATCTTTTATTTGCCCCCGCGTGGGTGAGGTGGTATGTGGGTCCGCTCGGAGTACGCCGGTGAACTCGCGGTACTGTCCGCGTGGCTGTGTGCGCTGCTGCCGTGGAGCGTCTCGTATGCGAGTCAGGGCGGTCTACGACTGTACCGCATCCACTTCCTCTATCTGTTCTTCCAGTTCATCCCCGGCGTCGACTTCGGCCAGTACGACACACCGTATCTACTCGTCCATCGCGCGCCGGGCTTTCCGGATAACGCGAGCGTCGCCTTCGGTTACCAGTTGTGGATACTCGCCGCCACCGTCTTCACCGTCGCCTTGGCGCTGAGCGCCGTCTACTACGTCTACGACGAACGACTCGAAGCCGAGTCGCCGGTCGACCCCGTTCGTCTGATGGGGGCGTTGCTGATTCTCTCCGCGGTGCCGTTGACGGCGTCGACGTATCTCCTTTTGACCGGGTTCGCCGGCATTACGGTTCCCATCGGAATCCTGTTCATGTACCTGCTGGGTGGGTTGTTGCTCGTCGTCGAACGGACCTGATGTCCGACGTTTCGTGTCCCATCGATTCCGGGACACACCGCGAGTTGCAGCGTGGTTTTATGCCGACCCGGCGACAACGGAGTCATAACTGTCGTTAGGAGGGTACTAAACCAATGTCAGGCAATCAAGCCGGTGGTCCGCTCGACGCCATCCGCAACAGTCTCCGTCGGACGGCGGAGACGTTCAGCGGCTCCCGGATTCCAGCGACGCAGTACCAACCGGGCCGGCACGACGAAGTCGTCGGTGACCGCCAGTTCGACGACCGCGAAATCGAGCGGTACTGGCTGAACGCGCCGTTTGCCTACGCAGTCGTGACCTACAGCGATACCGACGACAAACACCTCTATCGCGTCATCGAACCGGAACTCGACCGGTTCGAGGCCGAACTCCTCTCGACGCTGTACGACGACGTTCGAACGCCGCTGTTGTATCACTCCCGAGACGGTACCCCGGAGGAGGTGTTGGCCGAGGAACTCCGGACCCGCCTCGAAAAGTACGGCATAGAAATCGACGTTGCCGGATTCTATCGGCTCTACTACTACTTACACCGGCGGTTTCAGGGATTCGGTCGTCTCGACCCGCTGATGCACGACCCCTCCATCGAGGACATCTCCTGTGACGGCTACGACATCCCGCTGTACGCCTACCACGACGAGTATCAGGACATCGAGACGAACATCTCCTTCGCCGAGGAGGAACTCGACAACTACGTCGTCCGCATGGCCCAGCAGGCCGGCCGACACATCTCCGTGGGGAACCCCGTCGTCGAGACGACCCTTCAGGACGGGTCGCGAGCGGAGTTGGCACTCGGGAAGGAAGTGACGCCACGCGGGTCGGCGTTCACCATCCGGAAATACAGCGAGGAACCGTTCACGCCCATCGACCTCCTGGAGTTCGGCACGTACTCGCTTCACCAGATGGCGTATCTGTGGATGGCCATCGAACACAACAAGAACATCATCTTCGCCGGCGGGACGGCATCGGGGAAAACCACCTCGATGAACGCCATCTCGATGTTCGTTCCGCCCCGTTCGAAACTCATCACCATCGAGGACACGCGGGAACTCGCGCTGTATCACGACAACTGGCTGTCGTCAGTCACCCGCGAACGCCTCGATGAAGCCTCGAACGTGACGATGTACGACCTGCTCCGAAGTGCCCTCCGGCACCGACCGGAGTACATCATCGTCGGCGAGGTTCGTGGCGAAGAGGCGATTACGCTGTTTCAGGCGATGAACACCGGCCACACGACGCTGTCGACGATGCACGCGGACTCGGTGCAGACGGTCATCAACCGGCTGGAGAACGAACCCATCAACGTTCCGCGGCCGATGGTTCAGTCGCTGGACGTTTTGTGTGTCCAGACGCTCGCACGCTTCGGCGGCGAGCGAGTTCGCCGGGTGGACGCCATCGCTGAAATCGAGGGCATCGACCAGCGGACGGGTGAACTCGACTACACCGGAGCCTACGAGTGGAACTCCTCTAACGACTCCTTCCAGGAGGGGAACAAGCAGTTGCTCGACGAGATACGCGAGGAGCGAGGCTGGTCCCAGTCCGAACTGCTCCGGGAGATGCAGCGCCGCCGGACGTTCCTGAAGTACCTCTGGGAGCAGGGGGTAAACCAGTATCAGGAGTTCACGGCGATGGTGAACCGCTACTACGCGACCCCAGAGGAAGTCATCGACCGAATCGAGACGAACCAACTGGACGCCAACGCCGTCGAGACGCCGAGTCAATAGATGCTGGAGTTCCTCCCGCTGCTCGGTGCGCTCGCAATCGTGGGGTTGTTTCTCGCGGCGGCGTACAGTGAGGGCCTCTCGGCGCTGTTGTCACGAACCAGTTTCAGGCTGTTCGACGGCAAGAGCATCGAACCGAGTGTCAAACGCGAGCGGTTGCTCCGCAGCGCAGCCATCGGAACGCCCTACCGGGAGTACACCGCCAAGACGTACCTGTATATCTTCGGCTCGGCGATGGCCGGCGGTGTTCTCGGCGTGTACGTCGGCGTCGGCCTGTTGGCGGTGCTTCGGGAGGTGGGGCTTTCGACGACGATTACCGTACCTTCGTTGGGTCTCTTCGACGGCATCGCTGACGTGCCGTTTCTCTCGCAGCTCCCGGGGGCGACGTTCGGAATCGAGGTGTTCGACGGCTTCGTGTTCGCCGTATTGTTGGCGACGAGCAGCCTCGTTGGGTTACTCGCTGCGGGCGGTGCCTACGCCGTCCGCTGGCGGCTTCCGTCGCTCCGGGCGGATGCGCGGCGCCGGCAGATAGACGCCGGGATGCCACGGATGGTCGCGTTCATCTACGCCCTCACCCGCGGCGGGATGGCGTTTCCGGACGTGATGCGGGCGCTGTCGCGAAACGAGAGCGTCTTCGGTGAAGGGGCCGCCGAAGTTGGCGTCGCCGTCCGCAACATCGACTTATTCAACGTCGACCTCGTGACGGCAATCGGAGACCTCTCCCAGCGGACGCCCTCCGAGCAGTTCGAGCAGTTCGCGGAGAACCTCTCGAGTGTCCTCCAGAGCGGCCGGAACATCTCGGAGTTCCTCAGAGAGCAGTACGAGCGCTACCGTGAAGAGGCCGAAGAACAGCAGGAAGAAATCCTCGATTTGCTCGCAACGACCGCGGAGGTGTACGTCACCACCGTCGTCGCCGGGATGCTGTTTTTGGTCACCATCCTCCTCATCATCGGGCTGACCGCGGGCGATACGCTGTTTCTCATGCGCGCAATCGCGTACGTCGTCCTTCCGGCGGGGAATCTCCTGTTTCTCGCGTATCTCATCGAGGTGTTACAACCGCTACAGACGACCGGGAGCAGCAGCCGAATCCTCCAAGCCGAGTCGAACGTGACGACGGAACACGTCGGCATCGAATCCGATGGTGGCTACAACTATCCGAACTCCGAACGCAACCACGAGCGACTGCGCGCCTACGACCGCCTCCGAGCGGTTCGGGAGACGCTTACCGCTCCGCTGCAGTCGGTCATACAGCGACCGACGCTCGTCTTCGTCGTCACGGTTCCAATCGCGGTGCTGGTGACGGCGTATCGGGCGCCGTCGGTGGTCGTCGACGGCACCATCGAATTCGGACTGTTGGACGATTTGCTGGTACAAGCGGGCATCTTCCTCATGGGGACGTTCGCGGTTGTCTACGAAATCAAGCAACGGCGGCTTCGGCGCCTCGAAGACGCCGTCCCCGACCTGCTGGAACGGTTGGCGAGTCTCAACGAGGCGGGTATCGCCGTCGTCTCCTCGTTCGACCGGGTTCGGCGCAGCGACATCGGCGCCCTCGACGAGGAGGTCGACCGCATCTGGCGGGACATCCAGTGGGGAGCGACCGTCGCACAGGCGCTGGACCGCTTCGAGACGCGCGTTCGGACACCCTCCGTCACCCGGGTCGTCACGCTCATCACGAACGCGATGCGGGCGTCGAACGAAATCGGGCCGGTGCTCCGCATCGCCGCCGAACAGGCTCGGGCGGACAAGCGACTCCGCCGCCAACGGCGACAGGAGATGTTCACCTACCTCGTCGTCATCTACGTCTCCTTTATCGTCTTCCTCATCGTCATCGTCGCCTTGGATTTCGTCCTCATCCCGAACCTCCCGGATACGGGGGCCGTCGAGGGTGACCTCGCACAGAACGCTCCGAGCGTCCTTGGAGGGTTTCAGGGTGGTGACGAGGACGCCTACCGGTTGGTGTTCTTCCACACCGCGTTGATACAGTCGACGCTCTCCGGACTGGTCGGCGGCATGATGGGCGGTGGGTCGGTGAAAGACGGCGTCAAGCACTCGACGATTATGCTCACCGTGACGTACCTCGTGTTGACGCTTCTGGGCTGAGTCGCTCACGCCGGCTGGCGGGGGGCAAAGCGCCGTCTACCGTCGCGCTCTTGTGTGCGCTCGTCGAACGCGCGGTATGGACGACGACCGGGCGGCGGTTCGGGCGACGTACGAACGAATCGCCGACCACTTCGCGGCGACCCGTGAGTACCCCTGGCCGGAGGTCGAATCGTTCTGTGAGGGACGCCACGCTCACCGAGCAGTCGACATCGGCTGTGGGAACGGTCGTCACACGGCGCTTTTGGCCGACCACGCCGAGAGGGTGGTGGGCGTCGACGTGAGTCGACGGCTGCTCGACCTCGCACGGGAGCGCGCGCCGGAGGGGTCGTTTCTCACAGGTGACGCTTCAGCACTCCCCCTGACCGACGACTGCGCCGAGTTGGCGGTGTACGTTGCGACGCTGCATCACCTTCCGTCCCGGAAATTACGCCGGGAGAGCCTCGACGAGATGGCGCGCGTCCTCACACCCGACGGCGAGGCGCTCGTGAGCGCGTGGAGCACCGCCCACGACGCCTTCGATGCCTCCGCCGACGCCACGGAGGGGTTCGATACGGATGTCGATTGGACGCTCCCGGGTGGGGAGACCGTCCCGCGGTTCTATCACATCTACGCGCCCGAGGAGTTCGACGCCGACATTGCGGCAAGCGGTCTCGAAGTCGTCGACTCACGAATATCGAGCGGGAACTGCTACGCCGTCGTCACACCAGCATGACCGGAACCGTCGAATTTTCGAGGACGACCTCCGGGGCACTGCCGAGAAGCGCGCGGTCGAGGGCACCCCGTTCCTCGTGTCGTCCAATCACGACGAACTCGTAGTCGCCTTCGGAGAGGGCCTCGACGATGCGCTCGCCGACGGCCTTCGAAGCACCGGCACCGTCGGCGCCGTCCTCGATGAGGATTCGAGGTTCGGCGTCGCCGTCGTACGCTTCGAGTACCCCGTTTACCTCCTCAAGGAGGTACCAGTTCTCCTCCGAACGGTCGTCGGTGACGTGGACGACATCCACCCCCGGCGTCCATTCGATTGGCGATGTCGACAGCGGTCCGAAGCGCTTCGAGGCCCCGTTCGGTCCCGTCGACGGGGACGGTGATGATCATACAGGCAACAGGTTTGCCGCCCACAAACCGTTATGGGTCGGTGAGAACGGAAAACTCCTTAGGGGGTGGCGGATATAGGTCCGAATGTGCCCCGTGGTGGGGCCAGAGTGAGCGCCGGTGGTCTAGTGGTAGGACCTGAGCCTTCCAAGCTCATGGCCCGGGTTCAAATCCCGGCCGGCGCATATCGGGGCCGAACGTAGTGAGGCCTCAAGAGCATGAACGGGGTGCAAAGCGACCCGTGAATGTACTCCCTGCGGTCGTGCGCCGCCCGTAGTTCGAAAAACGCTCGCGTTTTCTCACTCCCGGCCGGCGCATAGCGAGGCCGAACGTAGTGAGGCCTCGGAACGGTGAACGGGGAGTGAAGCGACCCATCAATATATTTCCTGTACTCGAAGCGGGTCGTCACTCTGTCATCGAGAACCACGCTAGCACGCCTGTGTCGGCGGGTTCACGGCGGACTTATGTGTCCGAAACGTTTCGGTACCACTGTTGATGTTCGACCGAATTCTCTTTCCAACGGACGGCACCGACCACTCCCGAAACGTACTGGAGTACGCACTCGATATCGCCGAGACGCGGGATGCGACGCTTCACGTGCTGTCCGTCGTTGACGACCGCGCGTTTCTGACTCTCGACGACGACCGTATCGAGACCGTCCGGAATGAGTTGGAAGACGAGGCACGGGCCGCAGTCGATGATGCCGTCACCACGGCGGACGGGCGTGGAATCGAAACGGGGTCGGATATCGATGTCGGCAACCCCTCTTCGGCCATCCTCGATTACATCGATGAGACCGATATCGACCTCGTAGTGATGGGGACCAGCGGCGGTAGCTACGAGCGAAACATCGTCGGTAGCGTTTCCCAGCGGGTCGTCGAACAGTCGCCCGTTCCCGTGATGACCGTCGGCCTCGACGCCTGATTTTCGCGGTATCGACTCCCGGAAGCCGCCGAACCGTGACCGACCTCTAATGAAAAATTTCGGTAGATTCACTGTTCGTTTCGTGCATCATTAATAAGGCCGTTCGCCTTTAGGCCTGAGTTAACACACGTCTCTGTCGCACCTCGACGACACTACCCATGAGATACTGAGACGTGGTCTCAAGGACCATCCACATAAGTAGCGCCGTACAAACCCGGTATAACACTAATGATGATACACAAAAACGGAAAACGTAGGTTCGAGCCAAATGGGGGACGAAAACGACGGTTCGCCGACCGACACACCGGCGACAGACGGAGGAACCGTGAGCAGTGATAGTGAAGCCTCGGACGGCGAGGCCGAGGAATTCGAGTGGAACGACGAGACGACAGAACGACCTGAGGAGTCGGATTCCGATGACGGGGGAGCCGACGTTACGGATGAAGCAGCCGAGGAGTCGGCGGCCGCGTCGGACACCGAGGAGGACTCCCCGGCGGTCGCCGAGGCCCGCAGTCCGCGCGAGGAAGACAGACAAATCGTCTCCGACCACCCGATAAAGGGCGAGATTCTTCGGGAGGTACACGAGTACTTCGAGACGACCGACATCGACGAATCGTTCGCCGAGCGCCCGGGCATCGAGTTCATCAAGGGCCAGTTCTTCGACTTCTCGTATCTCGACAACCACGAGGAAATCGAGCGGTTGTGGGTCAACAAGCCCTACGCGTACGTCTCGATTCTTCGACGTGACGACGAAGAACGGCTCCGATACCACGTCCACGAGCCAGAACTGACGGAGTTCGAGGAGTACGTCCGTGAGGACCTCGTGAAGATTCTCCGCAACAGCCTGATGTATCAGGACCTGGAGGCCGACGACGACCGCGAGGCCATCTTCGAGGAGAAGGCCAAGGAAATCATCTCCGACCACGCGGCCGCGACCATCGATGACGGCTCGCTTCTGAAGCTCAAATACTACCTCCTGCGGGACTTCGTTCACTTGGGCCGTATCGACCCGCTGATGCGGGACCCCAACATCGAGGACATCTCCTGTGACGGCATCGACATTCCCGTCTACGTCTACCACGCCGAACACCGCGACATGCCGACGAACATCACCTTCGGCAAACAGCGACTCTCCTCGTTCGCCTTGCGGCTTGCCCAGCGAGCGGGCGAGCAGGTGTCGGTCTCCGAACCGTTGATGGACGGGACGCTTCCTGACGGCTCCCGCGTGCAGTTGACCTTCGGGTCGGACGTGGCGACCCGGGGGTCGAACTTCACTATCCGGAAGTTCGCCAACATCCCCTTCACGCCCGTCGACCTCGTCGAACGCGGGACGTTCTCCGTCGAGCAGATGGCGTACTTCTGGCTCGCCATCGAGAACAACCGCTCGCTCATCTTCTCGGGCGGCACCGGGTCGGGGAAGACCACCTCGATGAACGCCGTCTCGATGTTCGTCCCCGAGGACGCGAAAGTCGTCTCCATCGAGGACACCCGCGAAATCACGCTCCCGCACGACAACTGGGTTCAGAGCCTCACGCGGGAGTCCATCACCTCGGAGGGACGTGGCGAGGTGTCGATGTACGAGTTGCTGCAGGCCGCACTCCGACAGCGTCCCGAGTACCTGCTGGTCGGTGAGATTCGAACCGAGCAGAACGTCGCGTTCACGTTCTTCCAGGCCATCGGGACGGGCCACACCGCCTACACGACGATTCACGCCGAAAGCGTCGAGGGCGTGTTGAACCGACTCGAAAACAAGCCGCTGAACGTGCCGGCACAGATGGTGTTGGAGTTGGACATCATCTCCGTTCAGAAACAGACGTTCAAGGACGGCGACCGGGTCCGGCGGAACGATGGCGTCACCGAAATCCTTCCCGGCAGCGACGCCGAGGAGTCCATCCGTGCCATCGACATCTTCGCACGCGATGCCGATTCCGACACCATTCAGCGAGTGAACAACTCCCAGGTGCTCCAGGAAATCGCCGACGACCGGGGCTGGAGCGGCCGCGAGTTGGCCGAGGAACTTCGACAGCGACGTGAGTTCCTCCAATACCTCGTCGACAACGACATCTCCGGCTACAACGAGGTGACGAGCGCGATTCACATGTTCGGGAGCAACAAGGAGAAACTGCTGAAGATGGTCAATGAGGGCACCTTAGAGCCCGGCGACCTCGAAGACACAGAATGAGTCAGGGAAACATTGACGACGCGACGCCGATTCCGGACTACGAACTCGAACAGTACTTCCCGGAACGACACGACCTCTCGGAGGCCGACAAGGAGCGACTCCGCGACCAACACGGCTACCTTCGGACGTGGTTTCTCACCCACCCGGAGCGGTTCCGTGACCTTCAGCGGTGGCTCAACCAGGCGCGGATGGGGTACACCTACGACATCTACCTCACCCGCATCACGGGCTACACCTTCATCGCGGCCGCCATCGGACTGTTCCTCGGCGCACTGCTCGGCGTCCAGTTGGCGTTCCTCGGTGGGTTCTCTCAACTCGGCGTCACCGAGACAGTGTTTCAGGCCCTCCTCGGCATCGCAGTCGTCGTCTTCTCCGTCGTGCTGTTCGCCGGCGGCGCGTTCGCGACGGGGTATTACTACCTCGCATGCGGACGAGCACGCGCGAACGAAGCATCAACATCCTGCTCCCGCACGCCATCGTCTATATGTACGCGCTCAGTTACGGTGGGATGAACACCTTCGAGGTCGTCAAGGAACTCGCCGAAGCCGACGAGGTGTACGGCGAGGTGTCCAACGAGTTCGACATGGTCGTCCGCGACGTGGAACTGTTCGGCAACGACCTCTTTACGGCGCTGCGCGACGCCCGCAACCTCACGCCGTCAGAGAATCTCGAACAGTTCCTCGACGACATGATTTCCGTGCTGGACTCGGGCAGTGAGTTCTCGGTGTTCCTCGAAGACGAAGCCGAGACGTACATGGACGAGGCTCGCGACGAACAGGACAGTTTCCTCGGAACGCTGTCGATTCTCTCCGAGATTTTCGTCGTCGCCTTCGTCGCCGCGCCGCTGTTCCTCATCGTCACCCTGCTCGTCATCAGTTTGCTCGGCGGACAGGCGCTGCTGCAGACGTACTTCCTCGTCTACGTCGGCCTTCCGCTCGGAATGCTCGGCTTCCTCGCGGCCGTCGACATCCTCTCGAAACCCTACGCCGAACACACCGACGAACTCGAAATCGAAGACGTCGAGTTCGACCGCGAGTGGAGTTCCCGCGTCACCGAGGACCCCCAATACGAGACCTACGAACAGAAGAAACAACGCGACGAACGCCTCGAGATGCTGTACAACCCCATCGACCAGATTCGGGACCGAAACCCCCTGCTGTCGCTCATCGTGACGGTTCCGATTGCACTGTTGGCAATCGGGTTCGCCTTCATCTCCGGTGCCGTCCCGGCGTCCATCGAGGGCATCCTCGAAGTGCCGATTCGGGCGACAATCGGCCTGTTCGTCGTGCCGTTTCTCATCGCGTCGGTGCCGCTGACGCTGTTCTACGAGAGCCAGCGCCGCCGCGAGAAGAAAATCGCAGAGCGGTTCCCCGACACGCTGAACATCCTCTCGAGTGCGAACCAGATGGGTATCCGACTCGTCGACGCGTTGAACCTCGTCTCGCGGTGGTCCGAGGGCGCCCTCTCCGATGAACTCCGGAAGGTGCGCAACGACATCCGCTGGAACGGCGACATCGAGCGCGCACTCTTGGAGTTCGCCAACCGCCTGAAGGTTCCGCAGGTCACCCGGACGATGAAGCTCATCGCGAAGGGCAACCACTCCTCCAGTGACCTCTCGACGATTATCTCCATCGCCGCAGAGGACACCCGCAACCGCTATCAAATCGAACGGAAGCGCCGCAGCGAGATGGGCGCCTACACGGCTATCGTCATCATCGGCTTCCTCGTGTACCTCGCGGTCATCGTCATGCTCGATACGAGCTATCTGACACCGATTAGCCAACTGGCCGACACTGCGCCGCCGGCGAGCGCAAACACCGGTGGTGCGGCCAGCACGCCGCTGTCGGTCGGCGACGTGCCGGTCGACATCTATCGGACGGTGTTCTTCCACTCGGCGCTGATTCAGGGCATCGGCAGCGGGCTACTCGCCGGAAAACTCGCGGAGAACAACGTCCTCGCCGGGCTGAAGTTCAGCATCATTCTGGCGGTGCTCACCCTCGGCGTGTTCATCCTCATCTGAACCCATGAATTTCATCACAGACAACAGAGGCGTATCGGAGGTCGTCGGCGCGATACTGGTGTTCGGCGTCTTAATCGCACTACTCGCGATTCTACAAACGCAGGCAATTCCGGCAGCAAACCAACAAGTAGAATTCGACCACAATCAGGAGGTACAGGGGGACTTGATTAAGTTCCATCAAACCGTCGATGAGGTCGCGACGACCGGCGAAAAGCAGTCGGTAGGAATCAAGACCGGGACTGGGTACCCCTCGCGGCTGTTGTTCTACAGTCCACCGTCAGCGACGGGTCAGTTGTCGACGACCGAGAACAGAACCGTAACGATAACCAACGCGAGTGCAACCGAACCGGAGGTCAACGACTACATGAACGGGAGCAATACGCTCTTGCTCCCGAGTCGGAACCTTCGATACTCGGTCAATTACAATTACCTCGACGACGCACCGACGACCCGATACGAGTACGGAATCCTGTACAACAATTTCAGTGATGCGACGATAATCGAGAACCCCGGCTCAGTCATTGACGATACGGATATCAACCTCAATTTCATGGCCGGCAATTACTCGGATTCCGGTGGGTTGACCCAGTCGGTAGACGTGAGAGCGGTCAGCTCACCGGCCCGACCGGTGACTATCGAAGGGGAGAACGATGACAACATCACGCT
The DNA here is from genome assembly GCF_024300825.1 of Natronomonas gomsonensis. Lineage (NCBI taxonomy): Archaea > Methanobacteriati > Methanobacteriota > Halobacteria > Halobacteriales > Natronomonadaceae > Natronomonas > Natronomonas gomsonensis. The sequence continues at coordinate 559,224 of NZ_CP101323.1, forward strand.
CGAACTTCCAACCCAGTTGTCGCTCTCGAAGTGGGAGCAAATAGTTGGCAGCCAGAGTACCGTTCTGAACGTCAGCAAGCCGACGAACGACACCGTTCGAATCGACCTCGATGGAAGCGAGCGCTACACGCTTCGGATGTCTCGGCTGGGTCTAGAGCCGGGTGTGGAGAAGCCGGAGCCACACTACATCGTGCCGGCGGAGGACGGCGTCACTACCGTTGGTGCCGGACAGAACGCGACCGTGAAATACGAAGTTCGAGACAAGTACAACAATCCAGTTAGCGGCGTTGACGTGACTATCGAACCACCCACTGGGTCAAGTGTGACGAAAACAACTGATGGCAGGGGTCGCGTTTCACTTGGTGTTACTCCGGATAGTCGAGTTTCGGTGACTGCAGAAGTCGATTCAAGCGTATGTTCTGCTGGTCCTCGTTGTCAGGCAAATTACCTTGTGCAGGTCTCGAGTTTGAATCCAAATCCATCAGCTGGAGTCAGATTGACGGATGCGACCAATTCGGAGTTTGACGCACCCCTCCTTGATTTCACTCTTGCAGGTGATCAGTTAGCCTTCACTCTTGAGAGTGATGAAAATACCAGCATTCAACGGTTCCGTATCAACCACTATCACAAAGATCCAAACGCCCATAGTCCGGTCGACCTGTCAGACGGAGATGGCGGTAATGCGGAAGTCACGGGTATCGTCATCGGTGGCGATTACGTTGGCAGCGGTGATGGGGTTGATAATCTAAATAAAATCGTCAAAGATGAACAGAACTCCTTCGTACTAACATTTGATGAAGCTGTCACATCAGACCACTATGCCGTTCTAACAATTGTGTACGAGAATAATGAACGATCACTCTACTTCGTTTCGGCATCCTCATAGCCGCGATAATACTCTTTGAGCAGACAGACGCCAAACTATACGTGCCCCCCACCAAAAGACGAGATATCTAATGACCGAGGGAGATGGAAAGCCGACGGTCCTCGTGGTCGAGGACGAACGGGCGCTCATCGAACTGTACGTTCGGTGGCTGGAGGACGACTACGAGGTTCTGACGGCGGAGGGCGGTGAGGCGGCGCTCGAACAACTCGACGATTCGGTCGACGTGGTGCTTTTGGACCGGTTGATGCCGGGGATGAGCGGCGACGAAGTGCTTGCCGAACTGCGGGAGCGGACCACCGACTGTAAGGTGGCGATGGTGACGGCCGTCGAACCCGACTTCGACGTGATTACGATGGGCTTCGACGACTATCTCACGAAGCCCGTCGAGCGCGAGGAACTGTTGGAGACCGTCCAGCGGCTGCTTTCGCGCTCGGAGTTCGCGGACCTCGAACAGGAACTGTACGCGCTGTCGGCCAAGCAGGCGGCGCTTCGGTCGTCGAAACCCGACGAGGAACTCGCCGAGAGCGAGGAGTTCGCGGACCTCGAAAATCGGTTGATGGAGTTGCGTTCGGAAATCGATTCGGCGCTGCCGGGTATGGAGAGCGACGAGTTCGTGGCGATGGTTCGGGACATCGAGGGCGAGTCAGACGACGGAGGGGGTGACGACAGGTGAGCTATCGCGTCGACGGGTTCGGCGAACCCGCGACGTTCGACGACGGGACGAGCGTGCTGGTGTCCGGGCCGTCACCGGAGACCAACGAGCGGCTATTCGATGCCGTCACGCCCGCTTCCGGCGAACGTGCAATCGTCATCACGACGAACACGGACGCCGAAACCGTCGTCGAGGAGTTGCTCGACCGCGGCGCATCCCGCGAACAACTCGGCGTCATCGAGTGTACCAACCACGACAGCGCCGTCGAGGGCGTGCCGGTCAAGCAACTGAACTCCCCCGGCGACTTGACGGGAATCAGCCTCGAGTTCGCGAAACTGCTTGACGATGACGACACGAAGCCGGTTCGTGTCGGTTTCGCGACGGTGTCGACGGCACTGATGTATGCGGAACTGCGAACGATGTTCCGGTTCCTGCACGTGTTCACCGCACGCATTCGCTCCGGCGACATGTTGGGCGTGTTCTCGATGGACCCCACGATGCACGACGACAAGGCGCACAACACGATTCGTGCAGTCTTCGACTGTGAAGTGTCGGTCGACAACGAGGAACCTGCGCTACGCGGGAGCGGATTCACGCAGTAGCGTCGCCCGTCAGGCGGTCGCCGGCCGCGAGAAACTGAGGCCGATGAACGTCGCAGTCGAGAGGAGGATACAGCCGGCCGCGACGCCGAAGGCGGCGAATACGCCGAAGGCGTCCCAGACGACACCCATCGTCAGTGGACCGACGACCTGCCCGATTTTCCACGACACCGACCGGAGCGACATGCTTCCCGCCGTCGCATCGACGGCCTCGCCTTCCTCGATAAACAGCGACATGCTCGCCGGGAGTCGGATGCTGTCGGCGACGCCACAGAGTGCGAACGCTCCGAAGAGGACGGCGAACGCCGGCGGGAAGGTAAGCGAGCGGCCGACCAAACTGACTGCGAGCGAGGGAACGAGGCCGTCGGCGAACTCCGCGAGTGGAATCGCGAGCGTACCGGCCGTGTACAGCAGCGCCCCCGTGACGATGAAACGGCTCTTGCCGCCGACACGGTCAGTCAACTCACCGACGTATCCCTGTGTGAGCGCTTTGGTGAGTTTGCCGCCCGCGAGGACGATACCGACGACGAGTGCGTTCATCCCGAACCCCGTTCGGGCGTAGATAGGGAGGAACAACAGTACGCCCATCTTTCCGAATCCGGTTCCGAGCCGAAACGCCGTCAGCGCCTGAAGCGTTCGTCGGCCGAGGAGGTCCCGGAACGTCTCCCGGCCGCTGCGGTCGTCGGTTGAGCGGCCGCCGGGGTTGGTTCGCAGGACGACGGCGACGGCGAGGAACGCCCCGAGCGTGATTGCGGAGAGAACGGCGTACGTTTCGGTGAAACCGTAGACGGCGAGCAATGCGCCGCCGACGATGTCGCCGGCGAGACTGGAGAACGCACCGACCTGATTGTACGTGCCGAACCAGAGACCGCGCTCGCCGTTGGGAGCGATGTCGCCGACGACCGTCGAGCCGGTAATCCACAGCAGACTCGCTCCGACCCCCTGTATCATCCGAACGAGGATGACGTGTGAGACGGTTTCGACGAGCGCGAATCCGACGAAAACGGCGAGATTGACGAGGAATCCGACGAGCAACACTCGTTTTGCGTTGTGCGTGTCGATGTATCGGCCGAGCGGGAGGACGATAAGCAGTTGCGTGAGCGCGAAGACGGTGCCGAACAGCCCCTCGACGGTACTCGTCGTCCCGAACTGGTCGGCGTACAGCGCCAACGCGATAGCGATAGTCGAGTACGCCTGTGCGCGGGCGAACGCCGTCCCCGAAAGCGAGAGGAACTCCGGGTCACGGAAGGCACGGAGGGTACTCGACACGTCTCGGGGTAGCAAATCGGAGCCCAAAAGCGAGGTGATTCTCGACGACGGAGGTCGGTCTCCGACGCCAACCGACCGCTACAGTTCGATTCGTTCGACGAGTTCGCCGTCGTCGCTGTGAGTGTTGAGCGCGACGATGCGAACGTACTCCTCGATTCGGGAGTCGTGGAGTTTGTGCTTCAGGAGTTCGTCGACCTGGTACACCCCGGCAGCATCGGTCATCTCGATTTCGACCATGACGGGCATGTCATCACCGGGCTGCAGCGACACTTTCCGAATCGCCCGACTGGAGATTGTGTTGATGCCTCGTCCGCCCTTCTCGTAGGGAATGCGGGAGCGCCCTCGCTCCATGTCAAGGGCGTCGGCGACGCGGACGACGCCGGCTTCGGTCGTCAGCGGCGTCTCCTCGGTGTGGTGACAGAGGATGGCGTGCAGCACTTCGCCTTTCATCCGGACGCGCTCGGCGGCGTCGTAGAAATCGAACTCCGCCAGGAGTCGGTCAAGGATGTCCGCGGCCAGTGGAATCGAGTAGTAGGGGTGGTCGTCGCGGTGGACGACGTGGCCAATGTCGTGTAGCGTCGCGGCCAGTGCGATGATGACCGCCTCGTCGGCCTCTTCGAGACCTTGCTGTTCGGCGCCGTTGAACCCGACATCGCCGGATTTCAGGAGTTCGTACAGACACAGCGCCCGATTGCGGACTATTTCGATGTGTTTGGTGCCGTGGTCGTTGTACCCCTTGCGGTCGACGGGGTTGACGTTCTGGGCTTCGAGGTACGTGATGACTTCTGTGTCGCTCTGGACGGCTTCGAGCACCGTGTTGAGGCGCTCGTCGGGGAAGTCGTGGTCCGCATCGGGGTCGTACACGCGACCGGTTTCCCCTCTGTCGGCCGTGTCGGAGTCGCTCATACCGCGACAACGGTCGGTGCCGAGAAAAAACGTCCGGCGTGTCAGGCGTCGGCCGCAGCGGACTCGACGGCGTCGTAATCCGGTTCGACGCCGGGGTCGTCGGAGACCCACGCGTAGGTGACGGTGCCGTCTTCGTCGACGACGAACACCGCACGCTTTGCGACGCCTTCGACGCCGAGGGCATCGAAGTCCATCGACACGTCGTAGGCGTCGATGACTTCCTTGGCGATGTCGCTGACCAACGGGAAGTTCAGGTTGTTCTGTGTGCCGAACTCCTCGAGTGCGAACGGTGAGTCGACGCTGACCCCGTACAGCGCCGCGTCGGCGTCGGTGAGGCCGTCGAAGCGGTCGCGGAACGTCGCCATCTCGCTGGCACAGACGCTGGTGAACGCACCGGGGAAGAACGCCAACACGACGGGACCGTCCTCGGTGGCGTCGGCCAGCGAGAACTCCTCGATGTCGCCGCTCGGTGTCGTCATCGGTGCGCTGAACGTGGGGGCGTCGTCGCCTACGTCTACCATGTGTGGCCCCTTGTGACCCTCCCGTTTGAATCTCCGGCTTCCGGCGACCGGGCGACGAGTGGCGAAAAGCCTACAAGTGGGCACGCGAAGCAACAGGTATGACGACGCCATTGTTCATCGGTGGGTTGGGTCCGCCCGAACTGCTGTTAATCGCCGGCATCCTGATTCTCCTGTTCGGAGCGAGCAAACTTCCGGAACTCGCACGGTCGATGGGGTCGGCGACGGGCGAGTTCAAGAAGGGCCGCCAAGAGGTCGAAGAAGAACTCGAAGAGATACAGGACGACGACGAGGAAGTCTCCGCGGAGTCCGACGCCGAAACGTCCGGTGACGCCGAGCGCTCGAACGCCTGAACGCGGCTTTTCGCCGACTCGATTCCGATTTTTGAGGAAAAAGCCTATAATCAACACTGGGCTAGCCTCAGGTAGCAATGATGGACCTACTTCCAATGCAGTTCGGGCTTCCCGGTGGGCCCGAGGTGCTGATAATCCTGCTCATCGCCGTGTTACTGTTCGGCGCGAACAAAATCCCCAAACTCGCCCGCTCAACCGGTGAAGCGATGGGCGAGTTCCAGAAAGGCCGCCAAGAGGTCGAAGAGGAACTGAAAGACATGCGCGACGGCGCGACGGGGCAGTCGACGAGCAGTTCGTCGACGGAACCGGCGACGGAACCGACGACAGAGACCGAAAGCGACGAGACGACCGACGCCGCGGAAGATGAAGACGACGAGGACTTCGAAATCGCGGAGGCGGAATCGGACGACGGGACCGAGACGAACTGACGAACCGCTCGGACAGCAATCGTTTTCAGCCTCCCGTACCCATTTTCGGCAGGGCGTGTGGCCAAGCGGACTACGGCGAGAGGTTCCTAACTTCTAGAGCGCGGGTTCGAATCCCGTCACGCCCGTTCTGCGAGGAGCGGACGCGACGAGCGAACGGGCACGGAGTTCGAACCCTGAAAGACGCAGCGCCGAGCGTAGCGAGGCGACCGTCTTTCTCCGGTTCGAATCCCGTCACGCCCGTCTCGCTCACTTTGTTCGCTCGACGCGCGTGACGTAGTTCGAAAACGCTTCGCGTTTTCTCACTCCCGTCACGCCCTCCATTGAATTCGGCAGGCCACTCGAAACAGCGTTGGCCCAAATCGGCGCTACCGAGACGTTTACTCTCGCCGCTGTGCTACGGGGATATATGAGCAGACCGACGCTCGACGATATCGCGGCACTCTCCGGTTCGCGTGTCGAACTCACGGTCCCGAAGCCCCGCGAGGACCAACGGCTCGTCGGAATTGTCGTGGCCGAGGATGGGGAACTGCGACTGCGCCTCGACGACCGAGAAAGCGAGAACCACGCGACGATTCGACTGAAAAAACGGGAACGCGACGGCGTCGTGCGGGCGTTCCGCGGACCGGACGGCGACCTGCTGGTCGGTCGAGTAAAACGCGTCGTCGAACTGTAAGAAGCGGGACTTACGCGGCCGGCGTCGCGGTGTCGGGTTCCTCGCCCGTCCGGACGGCGTATGTCGATTTCCGTGCGTCCATGAGGTACACCGACTCGTCGACGATGTCGGCGTCCTCCAGTTTCCGGAGGGCGTGTCGGACCGTCCGCTGTGGCAGCAGCGACTCCTCGGCGAGTTGCGATTGGGTCATCGGACCTTCGTATTCGAGCGTCTTGTAGACGAGTTTCGCGCTCGGCGGGAGGTCCTTGACAACGGATTCGGCATCAGACATACTGCTATCGACGGGTGGATACCGCTTAATCCCGGGTCGGTTTGGTAGCCGCCGCGCACACCCGTTAGTGTCCGGGATGGCGACCGACAGCAAGTGCGGCAGGTACGTCGGGGAACAGCGAATCGAGGTTCGGTTCGGATTCCAGCAGTTCGAACGCACGGCCGGTCCGTGCGACGACGCCCGCATCGAGGAGATGTTCGAGGTGGGCGAAGGCTTCTCCCGGTCCGTGGAGGATGTGGATGAACGACAGCGACCCGAACAGTTCGGCGCTGACCTCCCACGGCGTCGCGGGCCCGTCGTCCAATACGCCCACGACGCGCTCGGTTCGGTCGCGGTGGTGGGAGATGATGTCGGCGGCTCGTCCCGGCGGGTCGATTATTGGGCCGCGGTGGCCCGGCCACGCCCGGGTGTACTGGCGTGAAATAATGTCGACGAGCGCGTCGAGGTACTGTTCGAGGGCACCGTCGACGCGAATGTCGGCGCCACCGACGTTTGGGGTGTAGTACGGCAACAGCGCGTCGCCGCTGAACAACTCCTCGCCATCGCGGCCCTCGAAGGCAAAGCCCGCCAGTCCGGCGGCGTGCCCCGGCATATGAACCGCCTCGAGTTCGACGCTCCCGAGGTCGAAGGTGTCGCCGTCCTCGAAGGTGGTCACCTCGGGAGCCTCGCCGTCCATGCCCGCACTGCCGTCGAGGAACGCCAGCAGTTCCTCCTGTTTCTCCTCGGGCATTCCCCACTCGTCGATGGCGTTCCGGAGTCGGTCCTCCTGTGCGGCCATCGCCTCGGGGTCTTGGGCGACGAGCGGCGCGTCGGCCTCGTGGACGTTGACCGGACAGCCGCTTTCGGCCTGTATCTCGCCGGCCAATCCGGTGTGGTCGGCGTGGTGATGCGTGAGTAGGATTCGCTCGATGTCGGCGAACGCGAGGTCGTATTCGGCCAACCCCTCTTGGAGTTGCCTCCGCGTGTCGTCGGATGCGACGCCGGTGTCGACGAGCGTCGTCGTCGCGCCGTCTTCGAGCCCGAGAACGTAGCAGTTGTTGTTCCCCTCGAAGGCGTGGTTGCCGAGCGCGACGAGTCCGAGTTCGAAATCGAGGGCGGGGTCCGTCATTGTGCGACCTCCGCGAGTCGAGTCGTCGCCGCTCCACCCGAGACGCCCGGCGACAACACGAGCGTGTCGCCGTCGGAGAGTACCACGTCGTCGCGGTCTTCGAGAAGTGGCTGGTCGTTTCGCGCGACCGTGATGTGAGTGCGCAACGCGCCGTTCTCGCGGAACAGCAGTGACTGTAGGCCGTCGTAGTCGTCGGCGACGGCTCGAAGGGCTTCGACGACGGTGGTCCCGTCGGGAACGGTTCGAATCACCGACTTCTCTCCGACGGCGTCGCGAAGCGTCGCGTAGAACTCGAACTCGAGTTGCATGCCAGACCGTGGTCGCCTGTCCGGCAAAAGCTTTCCCTCGGCAGCAATGTCGGTCAGGTACTTCGACCCCCGTCGATTACACGCCCGTCCCGGTCGGCGCGTCGCCTTCGAACCGCGGTTCGGAATCGAGCCCCAGTTCTTCTAAGGCCGCCTGCATGTGCTCGTCGTCGACGAACCCCGACCCGTCCTCGACGCGCTTCTCGTGGGCGAGTGCGAGCACCTCGCCACGGCGCTCGGGCGGAAAGTCGTACTTTTCGACGACCAACTCGATGACGAGACCTGTCGGGTCCTGGGTGTACAGCGAGTGGAAGGCCCCGCGGTCGAACTCGTTGAAGCCGTAGTCGGCCGCACGGAGGGCATTTTTGGTATCGTCGAACTCCTCGGGCGCGATGGAAAAAGCGAGGTGGTGGACGTTGCCGGCACCGCGGTACGGTCGCGGCGAGCGGTTCTCGCCGACGAAGAAGGTGAGAATCCGTCCGTCACCGGTGTCGAAAAACAGATGCGTCAACTCCGGGGCGTCGAGATTTGGCTGTTCGAGCACCAGCGGCATCCCCAGCAGGTCCCGATAGAAGGCGAGCGTGCTCGCGGCGTCGCCGCCCATCACGGTCATGTGGTCGGTGCCGATGGTGTGGACCGGGCTGTCGGGCTTTTCTGCGGTAACGTCGTGTTCGGGGGTATGCTCCATATCTTCGATAGGCGGTCGAGCCTCAAATAGACCCCTCTACCCTCGATGATACCGGGTGACGCAAACGTCACCCGAATCCTTTTGGGCGCGCCGTGGGAGTTGCTTCCGTGACTCTCACCACCACTCCCGAGGAGCGATTCGAAGACGTTCCGGACTACGACTATCCCCACGAGAAGGTCCCCGTCACCGACGATGGCGCCGAGATGGCCTACGTCGATGTCGAGGGCGATGGAGACGAGACGTTCCTGCTCATGCACGGCGAACCGACGTGGGGTTTCCTCTACCGGAAGATGATTTCCACGCTCTCCGAGCACGGTCGCGTCATCGTCCCCGACATGCTCGGTCTCGGCCGCTCGGACAAGTACACCGACCCCGACGCCTACAGTTTCGACCTCCACTACGACGCCTTCGAGACGCTGCTGTTCGAGGAGTTGGACCTCTCCGAAATTACCCTCGTCTGTCAGGACTGGGGCGGCATTCTGGGGCTCGCGCTCGCGGGCCACAATCCCGAACGGTTCGCCCGCCTCGTAGCGATGAACACCGGCGTCCCCGACGGCACACAGGAGATGTCCGACGCGTGGCACCAGTTCGCCGACTTCGTCGAGAACGTCGAGGAACTCCCCATCGGGATGTTAATCCAAAACGCCACGGCCGAGGAATTGTCCGAAGAGGTCATCGCCGCCTACGAGGCGCCGTTTCCGACCGAGGAGTCGAAAGCCTGTGCCCGCGTACTGCCCTTCCTTATCCCGCACTCACCGGACGATGAGGGCGCCGACACGATGCAGGCCGCCAAACAGCGGTTGAGCGAGTGGGAGAAGCCGGCGTTCGTCCTCTTTTCGGACTCCGACCCCATCACGCGCAACGCTCGTGACCCGCTTCGGGAGTTGATTCCCACCGCGAGCGAACAGCCGGATACGTGGATAGAGGGTGCGATGCACTTCCTCCAAGAGGACAAAGGCGAGGAAATCGCCGACGAGATAGCCGCCTTCGTCGAGCGAAGTTAACCGACGGTCGTCGCGACGCCTTTCGTCTGTCGGTAATCGCTGTCCAGCAGCGCCTCGAGTCGGTCGACGAGCGCTTCTCTGTCCCCCGACTCCCACTCGGTGGGTTCGCGGACGGGGACGACGAGAAAGCCGCGGCCCCGCACGTCGCTCGCGTGGAGTCGAGCGGCGTCGTGTGGGAGCTTTCGCGCCTGCGTCGTGAACTCCGTCAGGACGTACGACAGCGCCTCGTCGCCGACAGGGAGGAGAATATGCGCGTTCACTGCACGGATTTCGGCGTCGGCGTATCGTTCGAGGTCCGCGGGGTCGCCGGGGGAGAGCCACAGGTACGAGAGATAGCAGTTCGACAGTTCGGGGGCGTCGCTGTACGGTTCCGCGGCGAAGCCGACGGCGTGGAGAACGCCCTGTAACCGCCGGCCGGCGAGCGTTCCAGTAAACGGAACGCCCGTCTCCGTGCCGCCGTGAGTCTCGCCGTCGAGGCCCACGACGTGAAAGTCGGCGTTGGCGTCGCCGTAGCCGTACACGGCGGGTTCACCCGGAGCAGTCATCCCGAAGGGGTTCGACACCCGGTCAGTCACGCGCTTCACACCGTGGGCTAGGCGAGCGGTGAATAAAAGAACGCGGTCGCGGCTTACTCTTCGACGACTTCGATGGCGCCCTTCATGCCCTGCGTCTCGTGGGGCTGACAGACGTAGAGTTGGATGCCGGTGTTGTCGAATGACTGATTGAAGGTGTGGCCCTCCTCACCGACGATTTCGCTCTGGAAGTCGGATTCGGAGTCCTCGACGGAGGCGACGTTGTGAGAGCCGCCCTCGCCGGTCCACTCCCAGACGACCGTCGTACTTGAACTAATGCGAACCGCGGCGGGGTCGAACGCCAATCCACCGTCGCCGGCGCCGACCATGATGGTCACTTCGTCCTCGCCGGTCATGTCGACGATAGAGCCATCGTATAGGTTGGCTCCCGAGAGGAAGTCGTCGATTTCTTGTGGGACCTCGGCACCGTCGCCGTCGCCATTGCCGTTCCCGTTGCCGTTTCCGTTGCCGTTGCCGTTTCCATTTCCGCCGCCGTTGCCAGTACAGCCCGCCAGTGTACCGGCCGCGACTGCGGCGCCGGTAGCCTGCACGAATCGTCGTCGGCTCACATCTCTCATAACGAATTACAGTTAGGTCCGTGGCAAGATAAAAGGCACACGAGGCGTGTCAACACCTATTGTGTAATCAGTTCACAAGATACTGATGAATGGAACGGCGACGGAAATCGACAGGTCCTCCGACGTCTCCCGAGTGGAGACGCGCTCGGGTGACCCTTGAGAGCGCCGAGCGCACGGGCCTTCCTCGCGCGGCGAACGCTTTTGACCCGCGCCGACGAACCCCCGACTGAAATGAGTCTTGACGACGCGGCCGAGGAGCTCGCCTCCACCCTCGGCGTAGACAAAGCGGAGGTCAAAGAGGACTTGGAGAAACTCGTCTCGTATTCGGTGCCGATGGACGAGGCCAAACAGAGCCTCCGTCGGAAGTACGGCGATTCCGGCGGCGGTGGCGGCGGTGGCGGCGAACCACCAGCGACCGACATCGCTGACATCGAACCCGACATGGGCAACGTCAGCGTTACCGCGCGCGTGCTGACGGTCGGCAAGCGCTCCATCCGGTATCAAGGCGACGACCAGGTCATCTTCGAGGGCGAGTTGGCCGACGAGACGGGGAAAATCTCCTACACCGCGTGGACGGATTTCTCGCTGTCGCCCGGCGACACCATCACCGCCGGCAACGCGGGCGTCCGCGAGTGGGAAGGCGACCCCGAACTCAACCTCGGGGAGTCGACGACGGTGACACTCGAAGAGGACTCCCTCGAGGTCCCCTACGAGGTCGGCGGCGAGCGCGACCTCATCGACCTCCAACCCGGAGACCGTGGCCGGACGGTCGAGGTGCAGGTCCTCGAAGTCGAAGAGAAGACCATCGACGGCCGCGACGGGGAAACCGACATCCTCAGCGGCGTCGTGGGTGACGAAACCGCCAGACTGCCGTTCACCGACTGGGACCCACACGCCGACATCGAAGCCGGGGCGTCGGTCCGCATCGAGGACGCATACATCCGCGAGTTCCGCGGTGTCCCCTCGGTCAACGTCACGGAGTTCTCGACGGTCGACCCGACCGCAGACGTCGATGTCAGCGACTCAGCGACGGAGATGGGCGTTCGGGAGGCCGTCGAGGCCGGCGGCGTCTTCGACGTGGAGTTGGTCGGCAACGTCATCGAGGTCCGGGATGGCTCTGGTCTCATTCAGCGCTGTCCCGAGTGTGGCCGGGTCGTCCAGAACGGCCAATGTCGCAGCCATGGCGAGGTCGACGCGGAAGACGACATGCGGGTGAAAGCCATCCTCGACGACGGAACCGACACGGTGACGGTCGTCCTCGGTCGGGAGTTGACCGAGGAGGTGTACGGCGGCACGCTTGAGGAAGCGTTGAACCATGCTCGCGACGCGATGGACCGCGAGGTCGTCGCGGAGGAGATAGCCGCGGGCGTCGTCGGACGGGAGTACCGCGTCCGCGGGGCGCTGTCGGTCGACGAGTACGGCGCGAACCTCGATGCGACCGAGTTCGAGGAAAGCGGTGACGACCCTGCCGCACGTGCCGAGGCCCTGCTCGCGGAGGTGGGCCGATGAGTTCCAGCGACGACGGTCCCGGTCGCCGGGAAGTCGCCTACCGACTGTTCGCGGCGGAGTTCGACGACTCGGAGTTCGATTACAGTGAATCCGACGAGGAACGGGCACCGAACTACGTCGTCACGCCGACCGGCGCCCGGGTCAATCGGCTCTTTGCAGTCGGCGTCCTCACCGAAGTCGAGGACGTCAACCCCGAGATGGTCCGCGGCCGGGTCGTCGGCCCGACCGGCGCCTTCGTCACCTACGCCGGTCAGTATCAACCCGACGCGCTCACGTTCCTCGAACGCGCCGACCCGCCGACGTTCCTCGCGCTTTCGGGAAAGGCTCGCACGTTCGAACCGGACGACGGTGACCGTATATACACCTCGGTCCGCCCGGAGTCGGTCAGCGAAGTCGACGCCGAGACCCGCGACCGCTGGGTCGTCACGACCGCCGAGCGGACGCTCGAACGCATCGGCATCATGGCCTCGGCCATCGAGGCCGGCCTCGCCGGCGAGCAGTTGCGCGCCGCACTGTTGAAAGCGGGCGTCGACGAACGCCTCGCCGACGGCGTCGCACTCGCCTTGGATTACTACGGCACCACACCGGCGTACCTCGACGCTCTCCGTGAGACGGCTCTCGATGCGCTTCGCGTCGTCGCCGGCGAGAAAGACGAAGTGGGCCGACTCGACGTGGCTCCCGACGAGGGGATGGGCGATGCCAGTGCGCTCGCGACGCTCGACCTCTCGGGGGCACCGTCGCCGGAGACGGCCGCCGCCGCGGCCGGCGTCGGTGAGTCTGACCCGACATCCGAGGCCGACGACGCCGACGATGCTGAAGCCACGGGCCAGTCAGCCGAGACGGCAGAGGCCGAATCAGAGAGTACTGACACGGAGTCGACGCCCGAGGCCGAACCGACGCTCTCTGACACCGACACGAGAACCGAATCGGAGTCGGACTCGGAGGCGGTCGCCGCTCCCGACGAATCTGACGGCGCAGAAGCGCGTGACGAAGCAGAGGAACTCCAACCGGATGCCGAACCGGCCGAGACGACTGCCGACTCGGAACCGGCCGATGAAATCGCCGCCGAGACGGAACCCACGGAGTCGACCACCGAACCGGCCGACGACGACGTTCGTGAGGAGGTCGAAGAGGAGTTGGACGACTTCGACCCGGGCGAGTTCGAACTCGACGAGGAGGAGCGCCGCGAGGTCGAAGAGGAGTACGGAACCGAGTTCTCGACGGCCGGGGAGGTCGAGGAAGCGGGCATCGAGACGCCGGGTCCCGACGAGTCGTCCGAGGTAGCCGAGAGCGACGGCGCCGAACCGGAGCCGGAACCGGAACCGGAAGCGACTGAAGACGAAGAAGATGCGGCGGGAGCCGACGACGTCGACCTCGAAGACGCCGTCATGGAGACGATGGAAGCGCTGGACGACGGCGACGGCGCCGACCGCGAGGAACTCGTCGCGACGCTCGTCGAAGAGCACGGCGTCGCCGCCGACGCAGTCGAGGAGGCCATCCAAGACGCGCTGATGAGCGGTCGGTGTTACGAGCCCTCCGACGGCGTCCTGAAGTCCATCTGAATGCTCGAACCGGTGTCGGGCCGGCCGGCGGCGGTCGCCGACTGTGGCGTCGAACGAGCCCTCGTCGTCGCGGATTACCACGCCGGTCTGGAGGTCGGACTCAGACGAGACGGTGTCGAGATTCGAAGCCACGCGGCCGAGCGCCGCGAGTCGTTACTCCGACTGCTGGCCGAGTCCGACGTGGACCGACTGGTGTTGTTGGGCGACGCCGGCGACGCCATCGGCGAACCGAGCGGCGCCGAACGGGAGGAGTTGTCGGCGCTGTTCGAGGCTGTCACCGAGCGGGTACCGGTAACGCTGACGAAGGGGAACCACGACGGGGCCATCGAGTCGGTCGTGGAGGGAATCGACGGCGTCGATGTCGTCGACGGTCCCGGGGTCAGAATCGGTGACGTCGGATTCTGCCACGGCCACACCTGGCCCGACGAGGAGGTGGTCGCGGCGCCGACGCTGTGCACCGCCCACGAACACCCGATGGTCCGACTGGAAGACGACGTGGGCGGGTCGCGTCGAGAGCGAGTGTGGCTCCGTGGCCGCCTCGATGAGGCGGGCTTTCCCGACTACGACCGCGTCGGCGAGCGCATCGTCGTCTGTCCGGCGTTCAACGACCTCTCCGGCGGGACGCTGGTCAACGAGAGCGACGACTTTCTCTCGCCGTTTCTGCCCGAGGGGCTGGCCGAAGGTGAGGCGTACCTGCTCGACGGAACGCGACTCGGCGACTATCGGTCGGTGTAACCGGAGACAGGAGACATCGGAGAACGGGACTCGGGGACTCCCGTTCTCCGTAATCGTTCGTGGTCGATACAGCGAGAAAGCACCATCGCGGGGCATACCCGGTCGTTTATGTCTTCGGCATCCGCGAGCGCGGCGCTTAATCCGCTCGCGCTCCAACGACCAGCAATGAGTGAGGGCCGTGTCGCCGGGATGGACGCGTTCTCGCGGCTTCACACCGACGTGCGTGAGGCGCTGTCGGAGCGTGGGTTCTCGACGCCGACGGCGCCACAGCGGAAGGCGATTCCGCCGCTGGCGGCGGGGGAGCATGCCCTGGTCGTCGCGCCGACGGGGTCGGGGAAGACGGAGACGGCGATGCTGCCCGTGCTGTCGGCCATCCAGGACCGCGACCATCGCCACGGGATACAGGCGCTCTACGTCACGCCGCTGCGGGCGCTGAACCGCGACATGCGCCAGCGCCTCGAGTGGTGGGGCGAGACCCTCGACATCACAATCGACGTGCGTCACGGCGACACGACGGACTACCAGCGCAGCAAGCAAGCGGAGAACCCACCGGACGTGCTCGTGACGACGCCGGAGACGCTGCAGGCGATGTTCACCGGCGAGAAACTGCGACGGGCGCTGGAGGACGTCGAACACGTTATCATCGATGAAGTACACGAGCTCGCCGCCTCGAAACGGGGCGCACAACTGACCATCGGCCTCGAACACCTCCGGGAGCACGCGGGGCCGTTCCAGCGCATCGGTCTCTCGGCGACCGTCGGCGACCCCGAGGAGGTCGGTCGGTTCCTGACCGGCGACCGTGGCTGTCGAGTCGTCGAGGTCGAAGCCGGGTCCAACATCGACGTACAGGTACGGGAGCCGGAGGTCAAACCCGAAGACGAAAGCGCCGCTGGCGAGTTGCTGACCGACGCGACGGTCGCCAGCCACGTCCGGGCCATCGACGAACTCGTCGCCGAAAACGACTCGACGCTGATTTTCGTCAACACGCGACAGACCGCGGAGGGACTCGGGTCGCGACTGAAGGCCTACGGCACCGACGTGGGCATCCACCACGGGTCGCTGTCGAAAGAGGCACGAATCGATGTCGAAGACCGGTTCAAAGCCGGCGAAATCGACGCGCTGTTGTGTACCTCCTCGATGGAGTTGGGCATCGACGTGGGGCGAATCGACCACGTCGTTCAGTATTCGAGTCCCAGGGAAGTGCGGCGACTGCTCCAACGGGTCGGACGGGCGGGGCATCGCCGCGAGGCGACTTCCTCGGGGACGGTACTGACGACGCACCCCGACGATACCTTCGAGGCGCTGGCCATCGTCGACCGCGCGGAACGCGGCGAGGTGGAGGCGGCGGGTATCCACCACGCCAGCCTCGATACCGTCGCCAACCAGATTCCTGGTCTATTGATGGGATTCGGCGAGATGTCGGCGGCGCGGGCCTACGACATCGTCACCCGGGCGTACCCGTTCCGGAATCTCACGGAAGCGGATTTCAAAGCGGTCGTTCGGGAACTGTCGGAGAACCGGGTGTTGTGGCTCGAGGAGAGCGAGGACCGACTGGAGAAATCGGGAGGAACCTGGCAGTACTTCTATGCGAACCTCTCGATGATTCCCGACGAGGCCAACTACACGGTGAAAGACATGGCTTCGGGCCGCACGGTCGGGACGCTCGCCGAGCGGTTCGTCGTCACCTTCGCCCAACCGGGTGAGACGTTCATCCAGCGCGGGGAGATGTGGCGAATTACGGAAATCGACGACGAAGAAGAGGAGGTGCTGGTCACACCAATCGAGGACCCGACCGGCGAGGTGCCGTCGTGGGTCGGCCAGGAGATTCCGGTCCCGTACGACGTGGCCCAACACGTCGGTCGGACGCGGGCCGAAGCAAGGGAGCGGTTCGACGACGGCGCCAGTCGGGAACTCGTCGCTCGCGGCCTCACCGACCGTTTCCCGACGGA
Organism: Natronomonas gomsonensis; assembly: GCF_024300825.1. NCBI lineage: Archaea > Methanobacteriati > Methanobacteriota > Halobacteria > Halobacteriales > Natronomonadaceae > Natronomonas > Natronomonas gomsonensis. The sequence goes on from NZ_CP101323.1 coordinate 575,789, forward strand.
CGAGTACACCGCCAGTCGGGCGCTCGACCCGGTCGAACGACACGATGTAGCGTTTCCTTGCGATAACCGCATCGTCGTCGAGGCGTACGGCCGGGAAGTCGTCGTCAACGCGGCGTTCGGCCACACGATAAACGAGACGCTCGGCCGCCTGCTGTCGGCGCTCATCGGCCAGCGAACCGGGTCCTCGGTTGCGATGGAGGCCGACCCCTATCGCATCGAGTTGGAGGTGCCGGGCGGGACGACGATGGGCGACGTCGTCGAGATACTGGAGACGACCGACCCCGACCACGTCGGGACGCTCGTGGAGTTGAGCCTGAAGAACAGCGACGCGCTGAAGTTCACGCTCGCACAGGTCGCCGCGAAGTTCGGGTCGCTGAAGCGCTGGAAGGGCAAGGGCTCCAGTCAGAACCGCTTCGGCAAGGACCGCCTGCTGAAGGCCCTGGAGGACACGCCGATTTACGACGAGGCGGTCCGGGTCGTCCTCCACGAGCAGTTGAACGCCGACGGGGCCGCCGACGCGTTGCGGCGGCTCCAGACCGGTGAATTCACCCTCGAAACGGTCGGCGAACGGACGCCAATCGGTCGCGGTGGCCGCTCCTCTGGCCGGGAGTTGCTGTCCCCGGAGAACGCCGACGCCTCCGTCATCGAGACGGTCAAGGAACGCATCCAGAGCGACCGGGTGCTGTTGGCGTGTCTGCACTGCAAGGAGTGGGACCGCCGTCAACAGGTGCGCCGCGTCGACGAGCAACCGGAGTGTCCGAACTGTGGGTCGACCCGGGTCGCGGCGTTGAACCCGTGGGCCGACGAGGTGCTGGAGGCAGTCCGAAGCCAAGAGAAGGACGACGAACAGCAGAAACAGACCGAACGCGCCTACAAGGCCGCCAGTTTGGTCCAGAGCCACGGCAAGAAGGCCGTGATTGCGCTGGCCGCACGCGGCGTCGGCCCGCGAAACGCCGCCTACATCATCAACAACCACCGCGAGGACGAGACGGATTTCTACCGGGACATCCTCGAACGGGAGCGACAGTACGCGAAGACGAAGTCCTTCTGGGACTGAGCGGCGTCGGTCGGGACGGCAGTCTCAGCCACCGCGTTCGGCACGGCGAATCGACCCCAAGGCCGCCTCGACGTGGTCGCTTCGAATCTCGATTTCCTCGGCCCGTTCGGTCGCTTCCTCGGGTCCGAGGTCGGTCGCCAATTCCCGAATCGCTCGCATCGAGGCCTCACGGAGCAGTGCCTCCAGTTGCGCGCCGGAGAATCCTTCCGTGTCGGCGGCGAGGTCGTCGAGGTCGACATCGTCGACGAGCGGCTTCCCGCGGGCGTGGACGGCCAGAATCTCGCGACGGGCGGCCTCGTCGGGGTCCGGAACTTCGACGTGGGTCTCGAGTCGCCCGGGCCGCAACAGCGCGGGGTCGAGTGATTCTCGGCGGTTCGTCGCCGCGATGACGACGACGTTGGGGTTGTCGGTGAGACCGTCCAACTCCGTCAGCAGTTGGGAGACGACCCGCTCGGCGGCCTCGCTGGAATCGCCCCGGACCCCGGCGACGGCGTCGATTTCGTCGAAGAAGATTATCGACGGAGCGGCCTGTCGGGCGCGGTCGAACACCTCCCGGACGGCCTTCTCGCTTTCGCCGACGTACTTGTCGATGAGTTCGGGCCCGGCGACGCTGACGAAGTTCACGTCGCTCTCGCCGGCGAGCGCGCGGGCGAGAAGCGTCTTGCCGGTGCCAGGCGGGCCGTAGAGAAGGACGCCCGAAGGAGGGTCGGTGTTGGTCGCCTCGAACAGCGCGCCGTAGGACAGCGGCCATTCGACAGCCTCGGTGAGTATCTGTTTGGCATCCGTGAGGCCGCCCACGTCCTCGAAGGTGGCGTGTGGCGTCTCGGCGACGTACTCCCGCATCGCGGAGGGGTCGACGGCGGCCAGCGCTGCCTCGAAGTCCGAGGCGGTGACGCAGAGTTCCTCGCGCTCCTCGCGGTCCCGGAGTGCACGCATCGCGGCCTCGGTGACGAGCGAGTGGATGTCGGCACCGACGAAGCCGTGAGTGCGGGAGGCCAGATAATCGAGGTCGACGTCGTCGGCGAGCGGCATCCCCCGGGCGTGGACGTCGAGTATCTCCCGGCGGCCGGTCTCGTCGGGGGCTCCGATTTGGATTTCGCGGTCGAAGCGGCCGCCCCGGCGCAACGCGGGGTCGATTACGTCGACGCGGTTGGTCGCACCGATGACGATGACCTGCCCGCGGGAATCGAGGCCGTCCATCAGCGTCAGCAGTTGGGCGACGACGCGGTTTTCCATGTCGGCGTCCTCGTCGCGGGTCCCGGCGATGGAGTCGATTTCGTCGATGAAGACGACTGCGGGGGCGTTCTCGACGGCGCGTTCGAACGTCTCCCGGAGTTTTTCCTCGCTTTCGCCCTTGTACTTCGAGACGATTTCGGGGCCGTCGATGACCTCGAAGTGGGCGTCGACCTCGTTTGCGACGGCCTTGGCGATGAGGGTCTTGCCGGTGCCGGGCGGACCGTACAACAGCACACCCGACGGCGGGTCGATTCCGAGTTTTCGGAACAACCCCGGCTCCGAGAGGGGGAGTTCTATCATCTCCCGAACCTGCTCTAACTCGCTGTCGAGACCGCCGATGTCCTCGTAGGTGGCCTCGGAGGTCGGTTCGGGCGTCGGCGCGAGTTCGCCGTCGGTTCCACCGGCGTCGTCGGAAGTGGGCGTTCGGTCCACGTCGGCGCCTCTATCGGGGACCTCCCGAACGCGGACGTTTGTCCGGTCGGTGACGCGAACGGTGCCGTCGGGTGTCGTCTCGACGACGGTCGCGCGGACGCCGGGTCGTTCGAGACGGACCTGCTCGCCGGCCTGAACGGGACGGTCGCGGAGGTCCGTGGCGACGGCATCGAGCAGTTCATCGTCGACAGACACGGGAAGTTCGACGACGACTCGATTGGCTTCGGCGACGGAAACCGGCCGGACGGTCACCGTCTCGCCGATGTTCACGCCGGCGTTCGCTCGGGTGTCGGCGTCGATGCGAACGACCCCGTCGCCGCCGCTCGCGGGCCACACTTTCGAGACGGTCGGGCGGTCGCCGTCGATGACGACGGTGTCGCCGCTGAGGACGCCGAGCGCCCGCCGGGCCGATTCGGGAAGTCGGGCGACGCCCCGCCCCGCGTCTCGCTTCTCGGCCCCCTTCACAGTCAGCGACACCCGCCGGTCCATACCCGACCGTGAGGCCGCCGGCGGCTTTACCGTTCCGCCGGCACCCGCTCGGAGAAACGACTATACGTTACCACGGCACAATATCGAGTATGGTCGCGACCACACAACGGGACGGGTCGACGTGGTACGAGTGTGAGAAGTGCGGTTTGCTGTTCGACGACCAATCCGACGCGAAGCAACACGAGGCCAACTGCGACGCCGAGGAACCCTCCTACATTCAGTAGTTAGTCGTCGGCGCCTTTGGGCTGCGTTTCGGTGCCGGAGATGGCATCGCTCACCGTGCCGGCCGTCCGTCGAAGGAGATACTGGAACTCCTCTCTTCGATAGACGAACAGGCCAACCCCGAGGACGATGTACACGGCGCTAAACCCGAGGAGGAGTTCGTAGTCGGTCACCGGAACTTCGACGTAGCCGCGTATCAGTGAGAACTCCAAGAGCACCTGCGAACTGAACAGGAACAGAAGCGCAAGCGCCTCCCGAACCGAGAGTTCGAAGTTGATGAGCAAGGCGATAGCGAAGAACGACTGGGCGGCCGTCAGCCAGATTTCGCCGGCCTGCTTCTGGTCGAACATCAGGGGGCCGTACTGCCCGAGGCCGAGGGAGTAGACGACGACGAGCGTCCCGATGAGCAGCGTCCACTGATTGAGTTTCGATGAGATGAGCGCGTTAAACCCCGCCGTCGAACGAGCCTTGTTCACGAGGTAGGCGACGACGATGAGTTCCGGAGATTCGGAGGCCAGCGGCGCAATCCACTGAATCATGAAAAACGAGGGGACGCCGATTTCGGTGCCGAGTTCTTCGAGGCCGTGGGCGAACGGCTCGACGGCCGTGAATATCATCAACCCCGAGTAGGCGAACAGCGCGACGACGGTCGCGACGCGTTTCGGTTTCGGATACGACTGGAGGTACTGGGGGACGCCGACGTGTTCCTCCTCGGGGTCGACGTCTCCTCGGAGAATGACGGCAATGTAGGTGACGTACAGTCCGACGAGGACGGCCATATCGAGGATGTCGATGCCGCCGTTAACCGGGACGAGAAACGCCCACACCGTGGCAGCGAGCAGGAACACCACGTCGAGGCTGAGGTCGCGGTCGAGTTGGACGGTGTCGGCCAGAAACCCCGGCCGCGACTCGATTGCGGGGTCCGCCGTCGACCCGCTCCGGTAGACGCTGAACAGGACGATGCCGGCCCACCCGATACCGATGAGGATGCGGTTCGCGCCGGTCATGTTCGCGACGGCGAGGTTGCCGGCTTCGATGCCGCGTGGCGTGCCCGCGAACTGCCCGGCGTTCCAGGCGTACAGCGCGTCGACGGCGTACTCCGGGGCCACGGCGAGAACTGCCAACACGGCGATGGCGAAGGCCCGCGGAACGTCCTTCTCGGCGGTTTCGGCGCCCCACGCCAACAGGAAGGCTGCACCGAGTACCGACAGCCCACTGATGCCGACTATCGCGAGCGTCGGGAGGTTCAGCAGGACGGTCGGAGGGCTGTACTGAACGCCCACCAACGAGGCGACTTTCGGCAGGACCGTCGTGAGTATCCAGATGACGAGCCACGGGACGGTCAGGGAGACGGCCGCCGCAATCGCACCGAGAGATTGTCGTTTCATGGTTTGTGAGTGATGCCGACCCACTCACGGCCGGGCGAGGATTGGACGCCTGCAGCGAGAGCCGAGTCGGTCCGGAGTCGTTCATCCCCACGCGAGGCTGACTTATAATGCACAAGATTTCATCCGACACGCCGTTCCGTCAGGTTCGGAACTCGTCGAGGACGGTCTGTCCATCCGGCAGGCCGTCGTCCTGTGGCTCTGCGCCGAGGAGTCGCGGGAGCGCGATGTCGCCGAACGTCAGCCCCAACACGAGCAGTATCGGCGCGAAGAACAGGCCGTAGAAGCCAAAGACGACCGGTCCGAGGATGTACGCGAGCATCAGCAGGCCGACGTGGGTTTTTTCGCCGCTCAAAAACGGCCGGAGAACGAGGTCGGGGATGGTGTCGACGACGACGAGGGCGACGACGAGGAAGGCGACAGTGTAGATGAGCAACGAGGTGTCGCCTCCGAGCACGGCCGGCAGCGCCGTCGCCGCGGCCAGTGGGATGTAGATGATTTTCATGCCGACGACGGGGATGAGACTCGCGATGCCAGTCAGAGCACCGGCGAGGGCGGGGTAGGGAACCTCGACGGCGGCCGGAACGACGGCGTTGTACGCGAGATAGGAGGCGATGGCGATAATCGAGATGGCGATGACGTTGAGCAGGTTCCCGAAGAGGACGGCTTCCAACTCCGCGTCCGCGTCCTCAAGGAACTCACGGACGATTGCGTCGTCGTCGAAGCGCAACAACCACGCGTGAATCTTCGAGCCGTCGATGAGCAGGTAGTAGGTGACGATGACGACGATGAGGAGGTTGAGGAAGAACCCGGAGATGGCGCTGGTCAGGAAGGAGGCGTTGTCGGAGAGAAAGCCGATGATGGCGTCGAATCGGCCGTTCTGGTACGCTTCGTACAGCCCGCTCGGTGAGAGTTCCGGTGGGTCCTCCAACCCCTGCAGCCACGAGACGTTACTCGCCGTCGTCTCGATGAGTGGAGACTGGTCCATGAATGTCTGGAGTTCGGTCACGAGCAACACGACGGTGTAACTGGTGAGCAGTATGAGCGGCAACGCTAGCACCGAGATTGCGGTGACGGCACGGACCCGCTTCGGGAGTCGAAGCCGAGCGAGTCGCTTGTAGAAGCCGCGCGTCGAGTAGTACAGGAAGACGGCTATGGTCAGTGCGGCGATGAACCGGTAGGCGACGTAGGCGATGACTGCGGCCACGGCAACACCGAAGAGGGCGACCACTGCGCGCTTCTCGTCCATAATTCGGCAGTTTCCCCCAACTAATATAAATTCGGCGACGGTGTAGCGTTTCGATTCAGGGCCGCAGCGTTAGCTGACATGTTCGAGAAACGCCGCGACGGTTCTCACGTACATCTCCGCCGGGCGGCCGGCGGCCATCTCGAGAGGAAATCGCTGGACACAGCGGTCGAACTCCCCGTCGGCGAAGGTGAGGTTCGTTTCCCCGATGGCGACGACTTTCGCGGCTTCGAGGCTGCCCGCTTCAGGGTTCCAGTCGACGAAAAACGACCCAGTCGTTCGCTCCTCGCCGAAGTGAGTCCGAACGGGTTCGAACGACTTGCGGTAGCGCTCCGGCACCGTCCCCTCGACGGTCGGGAGTGGGTCCAGAACCTCGTAACCGTTCGCTCGGAGCGTCTCGGTGTAGGTGTCCCGCAACGGCGGCGCCCCCGGTACGTCGACGTACACCGGAGTCCCCGCCCGAAACACCAGCAATTCCTCGTGGAACTCCTCGAAGGCCGTTCGCGTGGGGGTGGCGTCGACGCGGCCGTCGGCACCGGTCCACCGAAGCGGGTCCGCCGGCGCGTCGGCATCCCTGAAGATGAGCACGAGGTCGTCGCCGACCATCGGAATCACGCCCGCCCCCAACAGCAGTCGCCCCTCGTATATCTCGCGGTCACCCGCGGTGTGACGCTCGATGGGTTCGTCGACGAGCGCGTCGACGGTCGGCAACGCCGTCCCGAACCGCTCGTTCACCCCGTCGCTCAGGGCGACGAGACAGTTCTCGGGGTCGACGTGTACGTCCCACTCGCCGGCCGCCGTGTCGTGGACGATTCGCTCCGCGTAGTAGAAGACACGGTCGTCGTACGCCGGCGGGATGTGGTCATTCATCGCCATCTTCGAAGCGGACCTCCACGTCTATCTGTCGGCAGTCGAGCGTCGATTCTCCGCCCTCGACGACGGGCGTTTCGGTGTCGGTCTGCCAGTCGAACGTGACCGACTTTGTGGGGTCGTTCAGCCACGAGGGGTCGGCGTACAGACGCCCCACGTCGTCGACGTTGTCCCGATACCGGACCCGATACAGCACGTCGTCGTCGTAGGGGGCCTCCGGGAAGGAGTCCAGCCAGAACAGAAACGCCATCTTGCTCTCGAGGGCGCCCATTCCGTAGACGACGTGGACGATTCGGTCGTCGTCGATGTGGTGCCGCAACACGAGGAACACCTTGCCGTCCTCGTCGCGGGAGCCGCGAAAATCGTCGTCGCCGCGCAGTACCGAGGAGACGAAGTACTCCGAGACGAACTGGAGGTCGTCCTCGTCGGTGAAGGCGTTCTCGATGAGGTCGACGTTCTCGAAGCCGGCCCCGTCGGGCGAACGGAGGTACTGGATGAACTTCACGAGCGCCTCTTGGTGTTCTGCGCCACCCAAAAGCAGGTAGTGCGTCTCGTCTTCGTCCCAGGTCCGGTCGAAGTAAAACGGGAACTCGTCGTTCGTTTCGAGGTTGTAATCGGCGAAGAACGGGTGTGGAACGCTGACGAATCGCTTCACCGGAAGTCTGACGCCGCGTTTCGCGCCGGCGTGGTCCAACCCTCGGTCGTTGCCCTCGCCGACCGAGCGACCGTAGCGCTTGCCGACGCCCGGGACACGTTCGAGCAGTCGCCGTCGGTGGACGTCCTGCCGAAGGTAATCGACGCCCTGTAGGCGCATCTCGATGGGTTCGTCGTTGCCGTCGTCTTCCGTCTCGGCGGTGGTCGGCGTCGGTATCGCACGTTCCAGCAGTTCCGTCCCCGCCTCGGCGGCGATTTCTCGGTTGTCCTCGTCGGCTTCGACGGCGTTCTCGACGCGATAGGAACGGTCGCGGCCGACGACGCTCCAGAGGAACTCGCTGACGTAGAACAGTCCGTAGCCGGCCAGCGAGTTGCCGAGTCGGTCGACCGTCTTCGCCTCGTCGTCGAACAGCGTCGACTTCTCCGTGCTCTGGAGGAGGCCGTACTCCGAAAAGCCGGCGGAGTTGCCGAAGAACCGTCGCCGGAACCCGACGTAGTCGGTGAATGCCGTCACGACGATGTAACCGGAGAGCCCATAGAGGGCGCCCAACTCCAGGGTCGACCACGGCACCGAAGGGAGGGCCGGAACGACGCCGATGGTCGCCGGGAATCGAGTGACGACGAGCAGCAGAACGGCCGCCCCGAGGACGTACCGCCGCGGGTAGGCGAGTCGCCAGTCGAACCATTCCAACTCCAGTCGCGTCGTCCGGTCCGGCAGCGAATCGAAGGTGACGTACACGCTGTCGACGAACACGTTCCGGTAGTACGGTACGTCGGTGAAGACGCCGCTGACGGTCGCATCGAGGTCGGCGTTCGCCAACATCACGAGCGGGTCGCGGTCCGACAAATGGGAGGTAAACGGGTGCCAGTAGTTGTGATTCGACCACGTGTCGATATCCAACAGGACGCCGAGGTGTCGGACCTGATAGAGGCCGGCCAACGCCTTCTCGCGTATGTTCGCGACCTCCTTACGCACCAAGGCGACGACGCGGGGCGCAATCCAGGCGGTCACCGCGAGCACGGAGACGACTTCGAGGCTTCGAGACCGGGCGAACGCGTTTATTTCCGGAAGCCGAAACGACGCGAGGTCACCGAGTAATCCAAGAACCAAATCGAGGTAACCGCCAGCGGAGAAAGCGACGTACCAGACCGTTCCGGCGATGAAGACCACCAACACGACGCTCCACAGAATCGGGCCGAGCAACGAGAGTTTCTGTAAATCCCAGTCCGTGCTGATGTGTTTTCGCGTCTCGAAGCGGTCACGCTTGTCGAGTCCACGGCCGGTTCCGACGACGATCCGTCGAGAGACCCCGCCGTCCTCGTCGGGTTCGTCGGATTCCTCGGAGTCTCCCCCCATACGACAACTGAGTCCCGGCGGGGGCGAAAAAACGTTTCGTCCCCCCGCCACCCCGGTCGCCTCGCGGCCACGGCCGCGAGCGCCACGATACGGCCGCAGAGATAAAACATGGGCAATGTCCGGCGACAGTGCTATTTTCGTTTGCTAGCGGATATTTCGTAGGCGAGGGCAGGAAATCCGATATGGCAGGTCCCTGTCTTCGCCACCGTTTCGAACCCGTAGAGCGGTCGTGGTATGTCCGAACGGAGTGGACGGTACGGTCAGGCCTCCGTATCGCCAGGGCGGATGTTCGTGATTGTAACGGTCCAGACAGCCTCGCAGTCGGGACACTCAGTAGAGGTACTCTTCGAGGTCCCACCCCGCGTAAACTCGGAGACTCGGCAGCCACAGACGCACTCAAAGTCGACTTCCATGCTGACAAACTCTTCTGAACTGTAAAATAATTTTATCTCTGGCTAATATCTCCGACGAATCCGTCAGGCGATGAACGTGGGCCGAACGCCGCTTCGAACCACGCGCTCGGTCACGCTTCCGATGGTGTCCGTTTGGGTGTGTGATTGCCCTTGGTAGCCGAGCACTATCATGTCGGCGTCGATGTCGTCGGCGTAGCTGATGATTTCCTCGTGTGGCCTCCCGTGACAGGACCGCCGGACGAACTCGATGTCGAGGTCACGGGCCTGCTGTTCGAGCGCTTCGAGGGCCTCCCGGCCCACGTCCTCGATTTCGTCGGTCACCAACTCGTCGCTGCTCAGCGCCGGCTCGTCGTAGCGAGTCGTGTCAACGACGAAGATACCGTGGAGCGTGGCGTCGTGTCGCTCCGCCTGCTTGAGTGCGTGGACTATCGCGCAGTTCGCTGATTCACTTCCGTCGGTTCCGACGAGGATTCTCTCGTACATACTATCGCTTCGGTCTGGGTGGGCAAGTCCACCTCCCCGATTCTCAGCGGATAAGAATCAGCCCGGCGTAGTGAGTCGGACGTTCGTTTACTGTTGGACGAAGACGACTTCGTTATCCTCGACGGTGACCGTGTATCCGCTGTACTCGAACGTGACGCTTGTGGCGGCGTCTCCGGTGAAGAGGGCGTCCAATGCGTCGGTGTCGATAGCGCCGTACAACGGCGGTAGGTCCGTCACATCCGAATCCTCGATGTCGGAAACTGCGTTTACGACCGCTTCACTGGGGAGTCGGTCTTCGAGTGAAATCACGTTCCCCTCGGTAAAACCGTTCGTACAGTCCGTTGTAGGGTTTCATGATTGGAGGGAGTAGAAGCCTCGCGACTTCGAATAACTGTCGGGCAGTCGCTCCGAGAGTCGCTGGACGCGTACATCGAGGTGAATAACTCTTTTGTGAGGAGTTCCTGAGGTCTGGGACCGAACCACCGCTCAACGAGGGACCATCGTGACGACTTCCTCGGTGTTCTCGCGGTGTATCATCCGCAGTGAAATCCCGCCGTGGGTGTCGAGGGAGACGAGAACGTCCTCGACCGCTCGATAGAATTCACTCGCGTGTTTTCCGGACCGCCGGATTCGAGTCCGTTCTTCGAGCAGTCCGGAGTCGGTGAGCAGATCGAGTTTCCGATAGGTCGTCGACAGCGGGAGGTCACAGGTCTCGGAGACCTCGTTTGCGGACAGCACCTCGTCGCTCGTCGCATCGAGAATCGTACGACAGCCGCGGTCGTCGAGCGCATCGAGCAGCCGCTGTTTCGCCGGTTCGGCGTCGACTGCACGAATCCACTGGGACGACCGGTCGGTGCCGTCGCTCGGAAACGATTTCGATGACTGGCTCATACGTCATTCTGTCACCGGCCGGCGGCAGGAACCCACACCCACAGTATCCGGGCACGTTTATTACCCCCCGCGCCGGTCGCGTTCGACCGTCACAGTACGTCGACGAGGATTTTCGACTCCGCTGCGGTGAGGTGTTCTCTGAACGTCGAGGGATTGATACCGAGGTCGGCCGCGATTTCGGTGGCGTTAGCCCGACACGGGCGCTCGAAGTAGCCCCGTTCGTAAGCCGTCTCCACCACTTCGAGTTGGCGCGCCGTGAGTTTGCTGCGGTTTACGGAGACGGTGTCCCGTGGCTGGTCGTCGGTCGGGGACCGAACGAACCGTTTGATGTCCACCTCGGGGAATCGCTCGCGGAGTTCGCCGATCGCCGCCTGCAGTTGGTCGTAGTCTGCTGCGTGGAACACCACCGTAAGCGTCCCCCTCGTCGGGACTCATCGTGTTCGGTGTAGAACGTGACCGGATAAAGCACGCTCCGCATTTCCAGCGTAGTGAGAACCCCATCTCGAGCTACCATCCTCACAATTCTATACCAATGTTTCCCGCTTATGTCCATAAGCGAGATTTATTGTGTGGCGGAGGAAGTATCGTCGTTCAGCCGCGTATCGGTCCGATACAGGTGTTCTGTTCACGAGACGAAAGGTACAACCAGCCCACTCCCGTTGAGGTGGATATGGACCAGTCCGACGACACATCGGGGTCCGGGCGTGGCCGGCGGAGCAAGGTCGCCCGGCTCATCGAGGAGTACGACCTCCAGGGTCTCGGCGCGGAACTCGAACAGCGCTGGACCGCCGACGAGGACCGGAGCAGCCTCCGGGAGTTGGCCGCACAGTTCAATCAGGAACTCCTCCGAGAGGCCCTCGAAGCGGCGAACGTCCAACACCTCGATGGGGAACTGGAAAACACCTACCGGCTGTTGACGGACGACGACGTGAGCAGTGCGGAATCAACGCGAATTCAACGGCGGCTCGAACGCGACGGCGTCGACGTCGACGCCCTACAACAGGACTTCGTCACGTATCAGGCGATTCGGACGTATCTCAAGGAGTACCGGGGCGCCGAGTACACGCCCGCCGAGACCGACCCACTGGAGCGGGAGGCGACGAACGTCCAGAAACTGCGCGGACGGATGGTTTCGGTCACCGAGGGAAAACTCGAACAGCTCCGTGACGGTGGCCACCTCACGCTCGGTGAGTTCCGGACGCTGGCGGAGATTCAGGTCATCTGTGAGGACTGCAACACCCAGTTCGACGTTCTCGAACTGTTCGACCGCGGTGGCTGTAACTGCGCTTCGGAGTGACTGTCGTCGTCCCGTTCGATTTCTGACGGGTCCCAAACCTTGATATGTGATTCAATCGATTGCACGGGTATATGAGTACGAAGCAGACCGAAACGGGTAGCCGAATTTCGGTCCGTAACATCGGAGGAATCGACGAGGCCGAAGTCGACTTCGAGCCGGGGGTGACGGTGCTGGCGGGCCGCAACGCCACCAACAGGACATCGTTGCTGCAGGCCATCATGGCCGCACTCGGAAGCGACAACGTCTCGATGAAAGGCGACGCCGAGGAGGCCCACGTGGAGTTGACCATCGGTGAGGAAACGTACACGCGGACGCTTCAGCGCCGGAACGAAGCGGTACAGACCAGCGGCGACCCCTACCTCGATGACCCCACGGTCGCAGACCTCTTTGCGTTTCTCTTGGAGTCCAACGAAGCCCGCCGGGCCGTCGTGACCGATGCGGACCTCCGTGACCTCATCATGCGACCCGTCGACACCGACGAGATTCAGGCCGAAATCGATCGACTCGTCGAGGAGCGGCGGAACCTCTCCGAGGAAATCGACGAACTGGACTCGCTCAAGGACCGACTGCCGTCGCTGGAAGAAAAGCGCACCCGTCTCCGAAACCAAATCGAGGAGACGACGTCGGAACTCGAAGCGCTCGAAGAGCAAATCGAATCCAAGGACGCCGACGTCGAACAGAGCCGCGAGGAACAGGCCGAACTCGAGGCGAAACTGGAGGAACTGCGCGAGACGCGTTCGGACCTCGAAGATGTCCGGTACGAACTGGAGACCGAAGAGGATAGCCTCCAGTCGCTTCGGGCCGAAAAACAGGACGTCGAGTCGGAGTACGAGGAACTCCCGGAGACGCCGGCGGGTGACTTAGAGGAAATCGAGAGCCGAATCGACACGCTTCGGACCCGGAAACAGAGTCTGGAGTCCGAATTGAACGAACTCCAGAGCGTCATCGGGTTCAATCAGGAGATGCTCGAGGAGTCCGGCGACGAGGTATCGGATGCCCTCCGTGACGGCGACCGCGATGGCGAGGGCGTAACCGACGAACTCCTCCCCGACGACAGCGTGACGTGTTGGACCTGCGGGAGCGAAGTCGACGCCGCTCAAATCGAGTCGACCATCGAAAAACTGCGAAGTCTAAGTCAGGAGACGGTCAGCGAAATCAACGACATCGACGACGAGCTCGAGGAGTTGAAGGGGAAGCGCCGGGACCGAAAGGACCAACAGCGCCGGCGTGAACGCCTCGACCGCCGCAAACGGGAACTCGAAGACGAAATCGAGGAGACGGAGGTCCGCATCGAACGGCTCTCCGAGCGCCGGGAAGACCTCCGCGAGGAAATCGAGACCGTCGAAGGGGAAATCGAAGAACTCGAAGACGACTCCTACGAGGAGGTCCTCGACCTCCACAAGGAGGCCAATCAGCTCGAATACGACCTCGGAACCCTCGAAACCGACCTCGAACGCGTCGAGGACAACATCGAGACCATCGAAGAGCGGCTTGAGGGGGAGGCCGAACTCGAAGCCCGAAAAGACGAGGTTTCGGAGGAGATTCAGGAGTTGCGAACGAAAATCGAACGCATCGAACAGCAGGCAATCGAGGCGTTCAACGAACACATGGAGACAGTTCTGGACCGTCTCGAGTACGACAACCTCGCCCGTATCTGGCTGGAGCGAACGGAGAAGCGAGTGCGGGAGGGGCGTCGGAAGGTCACCAAGAGCGTCTTCGATTTACACATCATTCGACAGACCGAGTCCGGGACGACCTACGAGGACACCGTCGACCACCTCTCGGAGAGCGAACGCGAAGTGACGGGACTCATCTTCGCACTCGCCGGCTATCTGGCCCACGAAGTGTACGAGACCGTTCCGTTCATGGTTCTCGACTCCTTGGAGGCCATCGACGCGAACCGAATCGCGACGCTCGTCGAGTACGTCGCGGGGTACAGCGAGTATCTCGTCGTCGCGTTGCTGCCCGAAGACGCAGCGAACGTCGAGGCGGACCGTCGCATCGAGTCGTTCTGAGGAACCGCCGCTCCCTCCTCCGGTATTCGGCCGTTCTGACTCCGTCAAGGGCGACTCGAAATAACATAGTTAAATTTGTTATTGGATAGTTCGGGACATGCGATTGTTAGGCTAAACCCCTTATTCGGTATTGACTCACTCACGGAGAGACTACTTTTACAAATTCTATCGCTTATGTACACAAGCGTTTTAGTTAGTGAGGTACTTGAGAAGTTAACTTTTGAATAGAATGTATCTCTTGATTCAGCCCATCAGTCGTTCGAAATCTACGACATTGTTTTCAGCCCGGTGGATTCAAGATATCTCCAAGCGAAAACGCTTAATCACATACGCTCGAACCGTTGGGACGATGAGATACAGGACGCTGCTGGAGCAGAAAGTCGACGAGTGGGAAGACGGCTACGGCGTCGTCCAAATCGTCACTCCGGAGTCCAGCGACGAGAACCAACTCCGGTTCTGTTACTACAAGGACGGGGAGTTCGTGAACAGGCCCCTGACGGTAGCGCCGTCGTCGGACGTCGCAGACCGGACGGCCGAGGTCGTCGAGACGATGGCGAGTCTCGCACGAACGTTCACTCCCGACGAGATAGAGGCGCTGGTCGAGGAGTTGGGCGAAGAGAAAATCCTCGAACTCTCCGTCCTCATCGAGGAGTTGGGCAAAAGCCGCCTGAAGGAAATCCTCGACGAAGCGAACTGATTTCAGACCCACGGAACGTGCGAGTTTACTACGCCCGGTTCGAGGAATCGCCATGCACGAACCGACCGACCGGGTCCGGCGAGCAGAGCGTTCACAGATTCGCGTCATGTACGACCTCGCGGCCCGGACGGAGGGCGACATCGTCCGCCTGGAGGTCGGCGAACCGGACTTCGACACGCCGGCACACGTCGTCGAGGCGGCCGCGACCGCGGCCCGCGAGGGAGCCACTCACTACACCTCCAACGCCGGTCTCCCGGAGTGCCGACGGGCGATATGCGACGCGATGGCGACAGACTACGGCGTCGAACACGACCCCGAGGAGGTCGTCGTCACCGTCGGCGGAATGGAGGCCCTCCACCTGGCGACGCTGGCCACCGTCGGGCCGGACGAGGAGTTACTGTACCCGGGGCCGGCGTGGCCCAACTACGTGACGCAGGCGTTTCTCGCCGACGGCGAACCGGTGGAGGTGTCGATGGCGCCCGAAACCGGCTTCGACCTCGACGCCGACCGACTCATCGACCGAATGGGACCGACGACGGCGGCAGTCGTTCTCACGACACCCTCGAACCCGACGGGACGGGTCTACGACCCGGAGGCGATTCGGGCGGTCGTCGAGGCGGCCGCCGACCACGGCGTCTACGTCATCGCTGACGAGGTGTACACCGGGTTGACCTACGACCGCGAACCGCGCGGCGTCGCAGCGCTCTGCGGCCATCCCGACCACGTCCTCACGGTCGGGTCCTGTTCGAAGACCTACGCGATGACCGGCTGGCGTCTCGGATGGCTCGCGGGCAATAGGGACGTCGTCGACGAGATACTGAAGATACGGGAGTCGACGACGGCCTGTGCGTCGAGCGTCTCACAGCACGCGGCCATCGCGGCGCTCACCGGCCCACAGGACCCCTTCGAGGAGATGTACAACGCGTTCCGTCGTCGCCGCGACTACGTCGTCGACCGCATCGAGGCTATCGACGGCCTGTCGGCACCCAGACCGGAAGGAGCCTTCTACGCGTTTCTCGACCCCGAAGTCGAGGGCGACTCCCTCACGTTCGCGAAGTATCTTCTCGAGGAACACGGCGTCGTTCTGGCGCCCGGAAGCGGCTTCGGAACGGCCGGCGAGGGGCGACTTCGACTCTCCTTTGCCAACTCGATGGACCGTCTCGAAGCCGGACTGGACCGAATCGAAGCCGGCACCGCGTCGTACTGAGTGCGCCTCGATGGGGCAACCGAGGCATCTATGTCGAGTCGGGTCGAACCGCCGGCAGATGTCCGAATCCGGAGGCCGCCAGAATGGGCGTGGTCGAGTCGGAAGGCGTCGGTTTCTCGGAGGCGCCGGTGCCGCCGCGGTCGCCGCCCTCGCCGGTTGTACGAGCCTACCGGGACTCGGCTACGACCGTGAGCAGTCGTCGTTCGAACCCGAGATTCTCCCCTACGACCAGACGTACCCACCCAGAGACGACGTGACGATGTTCCGCCGCGGAACCCGACGGTTGGGGTATTACCCCGACGCGGTCGTCCCCCAGTCGGTCGACGTCGAGTGGTCGATACCGATGAACGAAATCGGCCACACGGCCGCGAAATCAAGTCCCCGACCGACGCCGGTCGGCGATCGCCTCATCATCCCCGACGACACCGGCAAACTGCACGGCGTGACACCCGACGGCGAACGCCAGTGGACCACCGAGACGGGGGCTTCGACCAGCCTCGGCTTCCACGGTACGCCGACCATCGTCGGGGACACTGGCTACATCGGCGGCTACGATGGGTCGATGTACGCCTTCGATGTCCGGAGCGGCGAGATAGTGTGGAAAACCTCAAACTGGCGGCTTCACGGTGCCATCGCCATCGGCTCCAGCCCCGCCTACTGGGACGGCGTCCTCTACGTCGTCGCCGAGTACAACTACCCCTGGCAGGAGCCCTCGGGTACGATGTGGGCGCTCGACGCCGAGTCGGGGCGACCGTTGTGGCACGACGACAGGCTCTGGGGGATGCCACACCCCTCGACCGCTATCGACCCCGCCACCGAGCGAATGCTCACCGGCTCTAACGACGGCGTCTGCTACTGCTGGGAGTTCCCCTCCCTCGAACCAGTCTGGGAGTTCGAAACCGACGCCGAAATCAAGGGCACCATCCCGACCTACGAGGGCGGCGCATTCGTCGGGTCCTGGGACGGCTACTTCTATCGGCTTGACCTCGAAGACGGCAGCGAAGAGTGGTCCTTCGAGACGGGTGCCGTCACCATGTCGAACCCAGGCATCGACCCCGATTCGGGCGTCGTCTATGTCGGTAGCGACGACCGACACGTCCACGCGCTGGACACCGAGACGGGCGAGGAGCTGTGGTCGACGTACGTCGGTGGACACGTCATCGGGTCGCTCACCGTCACCGCCGACGCCGTCCTCGTCGGTTCCTACGACACCAATCTGTACGCCCTCGAAAAGGACACCGGCGACGTTCGCTGGCGCGTCGGGAACATCGGCCACGTGACCAGCGAAGCGGTGCCACACGATGGCCGTATCTACTACGCCGAACGGGCGGACATCTCCGGCTACTGGAACGACGACGCCGAAGCCGTCGTCGAAACGCCGGGACACGCCTACTGTCTCCAGCCCACATCTTGACCCTCTACCTTAGCACATCCCTTCCCTCTCTTTAGAAATAATATTCAGTTGAGACCGGAACGGGGAACAACGCCTCTACAAGTGGCCGATAGCCTGATTTCTTTCTTAAAACGTGGGAAAATGAAGTGAGTCGGCGAGAAAACTCTGCCTCCTGTCCGTAGAGTTGGTGACGTTACAAACGGTTAGTCCTCTTCTTCAGTTTCGTCATCTTCCTCGGATTCATCGTCATCCTCATCGTCCTCTTCTTCCTCGGACTCGTCGGTTTCGTCGTCCTCGCTCTCATCGTCATCCGCCTCGTCCTCTCCTCCATCGACATCGTACTCGTATTTCTCTTCGACGAGGGTTAGCGAGTCATCCGCAACGACGTACTCCAGTTCGCCCTCCGCGTGGTCGGACTCGTACTCGACTTCGAGCTCCTCGAGAGACTCGTCGTCTTCACTGAGCGCTGACTGATTGACTGTCGCGGTCCCCTCCGCGTCGGTTGTGACAGTTACCTCTTCTTCTCCTTCGACGGTGACCGAGGCGTCCTCTACGGGCGTGCCGTCGTCAGTCACAGTCACCGTGACGGTTTCGTTATCGAGCGTTGCATCCATCTCCAAGTCGGATACGGACGCCGCCGACGCGCCGCTATCCGTTTGGGCCAGACCCGTTACTGCGGCACCGCTTCCAGCAACGAGCAATACTGCCAGCACCGCCACCATCGTTTTTGAGACTGACATTGCATTCGACGCGACGGCTGTGAGAGGTATAAGTCAGGGAAACCGTTGGACGGCGTTCTACCGATTTTATCACCGTTCAAACGGTTTAATCGGCCCGGAGAACGCCTCCTCAAGCATCTATTCCGGCTTGCAGTCGTTCTGACGGTTTCCTTATCGACCCACGATTTTCGCAGATAGGTTCGATTTGATAGTCTCACTGCAGCATACACATATCAGTACGCGGTCAGTTTCTTTAAGGTGAGTATGGGGACGGAGGGATTTGAACCCCCGATCTACTGATATCTCCGGTGTAGCGCCTCGGTCCTCCAGAGGGTCGTCAACGCGGAGCGATGATCAGTCGTCCGCTCGGTATATCAGTCTGGAGTCTCGTCACCGGGCGCGTGGCCTCTGGAGTCAGCCGCCATGCCTGGCTTGGCCACGTCCCCTCGATTCCCCGTACTTCCCTTCTTCCTAAAGGGGTTTCGATTCGGCGCATCGACTTTGGCTGTGCCGTCCGAAGTGAGTGTATGACCGAGCACGTTCCAGTGACCGTCATCGACGGGGAGTACGAGACGACCATCGAGGTGCCGCGGGGGACGGTGCTTCGAGACGCCCTTTCCAAGCGGGGCTTTGAGGTGTATGGCTCGGTGTCACGGATTGCGAACTGCGGCGGCCGGGGACTGTGTGGCACCTGCGGTGTCCGAATCGAGGCCGCCCCCGAGCCATCGCAGTGGCACGACGCGGCCGCCGAGCGCTGGGGGTATCCGCGACTGTCCTGTCAGATTCGGGTAGAAGAACCCCTCCGAGTCGAACTACTCGAAAAAGTCCTCTGGGGACAGGTACTCCCGGATTAGCGGTCGGTTTCGCTCCAACCACAATCCTGACATTTATATCCGGTGACGAACTCGGTGACGCTCGGCATGTAGCCCACCGAGATGACATCGCCACCGCAGTCGGGACAGTCTCGGTCGGTGTCCTCGATGCCTTCGGCGTCCATCACACGCTCGCCTTCGATGAGTTCGGCGAGTTTTCCGGGAGTTACCATTCGACCCTCGACGACGCGGTTGTCGGCCATACAGGAGGAGTGTCGCCGAGGCCCCTAAGGCTTTACAGCCACGGGGCGCGGTCGCCCTCGGGACTTCCGGGAGCGGTGGATTCCTCGTCGTCGACGCGTTCGACGGCGTCCTCGACGTCTTCCTCGAAGGGGTCGTCGGGTTCACCGCCATCGGTTGCGGCCGCGGCATCCGCGTCATCGGCCGGTGCATCCATCGCGCCTTCAGGGTTGAAGGCGAAGAGGCCGGTGACCGCGAGGACGATGAGCGCCAGCGGTTCTTCGCCCGTGATGGGGCCGACTTCGAGGATGGTCAGCGGGAGGACACCCAACGCGACCGCGCTCCCGAAGCGGAAGCGGTCGATGTCCACGTTCCCGCGGAGCCATGGCCCGAGGCCGGCGACGGCCAGCGCGAAGGCGACGCCGACGACGGCGGCACCGGTGCCGTAGACGACGAACATCGGGTCGGCGACGAAGCCGAACTCGAAGGCGGTCGGTCGGAAACTCGCCACGAGACCGAGGCCGATGATGACGCTGGGTCGGGGGAGATATTCACCGACGGTGGCGCTTGCGGTCTTCGCCGCGATGGCGAGGATGACGAGTGCGGCGAAACGCTCGAAGATGACCATATCGAGCACGGATGCGATGGTCGGGGCGATAGTCGCCTGCACCGCTGCGAGCGGGACGACGATTGCGCCGACGAGCAGGACGTTCTTCACGCGGTCGCGTCGGGAGCCCTCCATCTCGGCGAGGACGACGGCGAGCGTCGCGCTACCGCCGAAGATGAGCAGCCCGACCTCGACCATACCGAGGAGGTCCGAAACCGCGCCGGCGACGATGAGCGCCGTGAAGATGCCGTCGATGAGCGGCAGCGCCATGACCGTCGCAAGCAGGCGCGTGCCTTCACCGACCTGTCGCTCAAGGCGTAACGCAATCGGGTGGCGTGATGCGCTCATTCGTCAGGCGGGGCGACCCTCACCATGGGACGAACGGCGGTGGATGTCGCGATACCCTCTGACGTGTCCGGAGCGGCTGCCGTTCCGGATGGGTGCGACTTTCTCCGCTTTATTTGTCCACATCGCAAATGTAAAGAAAATGCCGGTGGCGAGGCTGGATTGCCCGGCGATGCGCTGTGCGATGGGACTGGCGGAGTCCATACATCATGCAAGAGTTGACTGAATCATAAGTGTTGTGTGAGTCATGTCCGCATACACCTGAAGAGTAGGTACCGACCGGTTTGATTCTGGGACGAATCGCCCGACATTCACACACGATTCGGACGAACATCCACCGGCGACCGTCGATGCACACATTCGGACATCGGTGTCGACAAAGCCACCGGGTGGTCCGTCCGTGTGTGTCGGTGCCGGGCGGTACGCTCTCGCAACGCTTTTGGGCGGGGGATTCCGACGGTTTACATGGCGAGCGACGAACCCTTCTCGGAGAAACTCCGCGTACCTGAGGCATTGACGTTCGACGACGTGCTGCTCCGGCCCAAGGAGAGCCGTGTCGAACCGGATGACGCCGATATGGCGACCCGCGTGTCGACGAACGTTACGCTGAACATTCCCGTCCTCTCGGCGGCGATGGACACCGTCACCGAAGCCGAACTGGCAATCGAGATGGCCCGCGAGGGCGGCCTTGGCGTCCTTCACCGGAACATGACCGTCGAGGAGACCGCAGAACACGTCGAGACAGTCAAACGAGCAGACGAACTCATCATCCGTGAAGTGGTCACGGCCTCGCCCGAACAGACCGTCCGGGAGGTCGACCGCATGATGGGGGACGAGGGCGTCTCCGGCGCGCCGGTCGTCGACGACGACGGCGTCGTCCTCGGTATCATTTCGGGGACGGACATCCGGCCGTACCTCGAAGTCGGTGACCGCGACGAAGTCCGTGAGGCGATGACCGACGAGGTCATCACCGCCGGCGAGGACGTCACCGCTCGCGAAGCACTCGAACTCATGTACGAACACAAAATCGAGCGCGTCCCCATCGTCGACGAGGAAGAGCGTCTGACGGGACTCGTGACGATGCAGGGCATCCTCGCACGCCGGGAGTACGACAACGCCGCCCGGGCCTCCGACGGGTCGCTCGTCGTCGGCGTCGCCGTCGGCCCCTTCGAGACTGACCGCGCGTTGGCGGCCGACGAGGCCGGTGCCGACATCGTATTCATCGACTGTGCACACGCGCACAACCTCGACGTCATCGACTCCGCCCGCGAAATCAAAGCCGAGGTCGACGCCGACGTGGTGGTCGGCAACGTCGGCACGCGCGAGGCCGCCGAGGCAATCGTCGACTTCGCCGACGGCGTCAAGGTCGGCATCGGTCCCGGCTCCATCTGTACGACCCGCGTCGTCTCCGGTTCCGGCATGCCCCAGATTACGGCCGTCGCCGAAGTCGCTGACGTTGCAACCCAACACGACGTGCCCGTCATCGCCGATGGCGGGATTCGGTACTCCGGTGACGCCATCAAGGCCATCGCCGCCGGTGCCGATGCCGTGATGCTCGGGTCGTACTTCGCCGGGACCGACGAGGCACCCGGTCGCGTCATCACGATGAACGGCAAGCGCTACAAGCAGTACCGTGGCATGGGGTCGGTCGGCGCGATGAAATCCGGCGGCGGGGACCGCTATCTCAAAGACGACCCCGAAGACGAGGAGTACGTCCCGGAGGGCGTCGAAGCCGCGACTCCGTACAAGGGCTCGCTCGAATCAGAACTCCACCAACTCGTCGGCGGGATGCAGTCCGGGATGGGCTACGTCGGCGCGGAGACGATTCCGGAGTTCAAAGAGCGTAGCGAGTTCGTCCGCGTCTCCTCGGCCGGCCAGACCGAGAGCCACGCCCACGACGTGGTTATCACCGACGAAGCACCGAACTACAGTCCCGATAACTGATACTGTCGGACGAACCCGTTCGAACAGTCCATCGACCGTGTCCAATTCTTTCGGCTGCTACAGACCGAGTTACACGAAACAGTGTGGAACCGCCTCTAACAGTGTGACCCGCCCACTGCCCGACGCACCGTCTGCCCTACTGCCGTACTGCGTTCATACACCGCCGGCTACAGTACCCCAGCCGTGCGGTTTCGGCCGAATCGTGTGCATCGAACTGCTCTCCGCATCGACTACAAACGTAGGTGTTCATGCTCATGGTGTGCCCCGAGTCACATCCTTGGTAGTGTGACCAATGTTACCAAGGGAAGATTGGGATAAAAAACGAGATCCTGATATATCAGGCAACACCTTAATACACAGTCATATCCGGTTCAGCGTCTGACGCTTGAATGACGCTTCTGAATGGCAGTCCATCACACACATTTAGTAGGCCGCCGAAACCGGGCGCATGAAAGAACACATACGGGAGAACTTCGACGTCAGTACGGTCTCCTACGCCGAATACGAGGCCCGAACGGGTCGGTTCGGGGAGTTAGCATTGCGGCTGTACGACCGGATGGCCGACCACGGGTCGGGGCGTATCGACTCCATCCTCGACGCCGGCGCCGGGTCGGGTATCAGCGCCCGTGCCTTCGAACAGCGAGGGGCGACCCCCGTCGCCTTGGATTTGAGTCGACAGATGCTTCGGGAGTGTTCGGTTTCCGACCGCGTACAGGGTGATTTCGACAATCTGCCGTTCCGTTCGGATACCTTCGACGCCGTCGCGTTCACCGCATCGCTGTTTTTGGCGCCGAACCCCGAACGGGCCGTCGCCGAAACGCGGCGCGTGCTCCGAGCGGGCGGCACCGTCGGTGCGGTCGCCCCGCTGGGTTGGCGGACGACCGCGGGCGAGGACGTCTTCGCGGAACTCGACCGCGACTCCCGCTCGCCGGCCGATGCCGGCGAGGTCGAGGCCGCACTCGCCAGCGAATTCGACCTCGAAACGGGAACGTGGACCTTCGAAGCGACCGGTGAGACGCTTCGGCTCTTCCACGCCATCCCCGCAATCGCTGCCCGACTGTATCCTCGACTCGACGCCGAAGCCCGAGTCGAACGCGCCCAGCAGTTACTCGCGGATGTCGAGGGACCGCTCGAAGAACGGTGGCGCTGGTTCGTCGGGCGCTGACGGATGGCGTTGCTCCGTGGATTGCTCCGCGTAGAAGCGGGCCGAGGGGGATTTGAACCGGAGCAAGACGTGCTCGCTCCCTTCGGTCGCTGTGCGCGACTTGCAGGGTTCGAATCGCTGACCCCGTTCGTTCCTCACGAGGAGACGAGCAGGCCTCGCTGTCGCTCGGCACTGTTCGGCGTATTGTTCGAAACAGAAGCGGGCCGAGGGGGATTTGAACCCCCGACCGTCTGGTTAAGAGCCAGACGCTCTCCCTGGCTGAGCTATCGGCCCTGCGACTCCACGTAACCGCGGTTGATTCAAATAGGTTGCGTTCCCACGCCTCAGCGGGACGCCGTCACACGGTTCGGACGGTACGGACAAATTAAGTACGTCCCGGCCTTCGGAGCGGCTATCATGAGCAGCGCCATCTCGATGGCTTCGATGTCGACGTATGCGATTCTCGGCTGCGGAAGCGTCGGCCACGCCGTCGCGGAGGAACTCGTCGCGGAGGGAAAGGACGTACTGATTCTCGACCGCGACGAGGGGCGCGTGGAGGCGCTCAGAGACCAAGACCTCGACGCCCGCACCGCCGACATCGCCGAGGAGGCGGCGGCTCAAGCCGTCTCCGACCGCGACGTCATCCTCATTCTCTCGCCCGACGTCGAGGCCAACAAGGTGGCAGTCGAAACCATCCGCGAGCGCGCCGAGGACAAGTTCATCATCGTCCGCGCCTCCGACCCCGTCACCGCCGACGAACTCACCGAGGCCGGCGCAGACGTGGTCATCAACCCCTCGGCGGTCATCGCGGATTCGGCGCTTCGCGCACTCGAACAGGGCGAGTTGGAGTTCAAGGCCACGCAACTGGCCGATGTCATCGACTCCGGTGAGTCGCTGGCCATCCTCGCCCACCGCTCGCCCGGTCCGGACTCCATCGCCTCGGCCGTCGCGCTGCAGGCTATCGCGAACGCCCGCGACGTATCCGCCGACATCCTCTATGAGGGCGAAATCGGCCACCAGGAGAACCGCGCGTTCGTCAACCTCCTGGGTATCGAGTTGACGCCGCTGTCGGACGCCGACCTCGACAGTTACGACAACCTCGCGCTCGTCGACTGTGCGAAGGCCGCCGACCCCGTCGTCGACGGCACCGTCGACATCTTCATCGACCACTTCGAACCCGAAGTCGAATACGACGCGGAGTTCACCGACATCCGGCCGAACGTCTCCTCGACATCGACGATTCTGACGAAGTACATCCAGGAGTTCGACATCACGCCGCCGGAGGAGGTGGCCACCGCACTGCTGTACGGTATTCGGGCAGAGACCCTCGATTTCAAACGGGATACGACGCCGGCGGACCTCACCGCGGCGGCGTACCTCTATCCGTTCGCCAACCACGACACCCTCGAACAGGTCGAGTCACCGTCGATGAGTCCGGAGACGTTGGACGTACTCGCCGAGGCGATTCGGAACCGCGAGGTCAAGGGGAGTCATCTCGTCTCCAACGCCGGATTCATCCGGGACCGCGATGCGCTGTCCCAAGCCGCCCAACACCTGCTCAACCTTGAGGGTATCACGACTTCGGCGGTGTTCGCCATCGCCGACGACACGATTTACCTCGCCGCTCGGTCGAAGGACATCCGGATGAACATCGGCAACGTGTTGCAGGACGCCTTCGGGGAAATCGGCGAGGTGGTCGGCCACTCGACGGACGCCTCCGCGGAAATCCCGCTCGGTATCTTCACCGGACTGGAGATAACCGGCGACAACCGCGAGACACTGCTGTCGCTCACCGAGGAAGCGGTTCGGACGAAACTGTTCGAAGCGATGGGCGTCGAAGGCGGAAGTAGCGGGGGAGAAGGGGCGAACGGGAGTTAAGCCGGCGCCTCTTCCTCTTCGGGTTCTCGGAGCCGTTCGACGACATCGTTGACGAGTACGATATCACCGACCGCTCGGACCCACCGATACGGGATGATGACCCCCTTCGAGCCACTGACACGCGTATCGAAGAGGTCGCGGTTGACCTCACCGAGGGCCAGTCCGGTGACGACTTCGCTGTCGAGGTCGAGGCGGATGTCCTCGACCTCGCCGACGAAGACGCCCTTGTTCGAGTAGACTTCTCGGCCGACGAGCGACGTGATTTCTTGGGGGACGGACTCCATCTCCATAGCGGCCGGTCGTGACGACACCTATTAACTGCTTTGCAGACGACCACCATCGTGTTTAGTTAAGTGAATTCCACCAGACGGCGAAGGCTTGCAGCCATGTTTCTGCCGTCGTCGGCTGCACGTGGCTAAAGCTATTACTAAACGAAGAAGTTCGTCGTTTTATCTCTCTAAAGATACGTTCGACAGCATTCCGATTTCCATGCCGGATCGTCTGAAATCGGAGCCCTGCTCGGCGGAGTGCTGCCGCTAAATGTTTGGCGTAATCGACGAGAAACACGGCGTCAGAGACGTCGTGTTTCTCACGAAGTTCCTGCAGAAATCGCTGTGTCAATGCAGTTGTAGTGGTCGTAAACAGCCGTACGTGCAGGAATTTGTTTGTCTCTGGATCGACAGCGGCGTACAGCCAAAACTGCTGACCGTTGATTTGGATCACCGTTTCGTCAAGCGCAACGTGATCCGGACTGGTATCGTCGGCTGGCTGTAGATCGGCTTTCTGCACCCAATCGTGAACGGCTTTTCGTGACCGTTCGACACCGAACTTCTCAAGTTCTCGAATGGTATTCGAAAGTGATAGACCAGCCAGATGGAGTCGAATACCGAGCTTCATCAGCTCGCTCGGTGTCCGCTCTCGCTCCACAAAATCTAACTCGATCCAGTCGCTACAACCGCTGAGGCGTGTGATTTCTGCCATAGACACTCAGAAAATCACCACGCCTCACTCTTCATCCTTAACTAAACACGACCACGACCACCGGTCGTGTGCATCGGACACACCCCCGAAGAGGTTAAAACCACGATTCCACTACTACGCCTATGAGCGATTCCGAAGACATCGAAGACATTCGAGCGAAGAAACGCGAGGAACTGACGGCCAAAGCCGGCTCGCCCAGCGAACCGGTCCACGTAAACGGCGCCGGCCACCTCGAGGAACTCCTCGAAGAGAACCACGTCGCGTTGGTCGATTTCTACGCCGATTGGTGTGGTCCCTGCAAGATGCTCGAACCGACCGTCGAGGAACTCGCCGCCGAGACGAACGCGGCTGTCCTGAAAGTCGACGTCGACGCCCACCAGAACATCGCCCAGCAGTATCAGGTCCAGGGCGTTCCCACGCTGTATCTGTTCGTCGACGGCGAACCCGCAGACCGAATGGTCGGCGTCCAAGAGAAGGCATCGCTGGCGAACAAAATCGAACAGCACGCCTGAACGGACGCGACGCGTTCCACGATCACCTCGTCAACACTGTTACTTCGATAGGTTTACGAAACACCCCTCCGTGGTGCGTTCACACGCCGACCGCGCTTCTCGCCCAGCGGCTGCTCTCGAAAACTTACAACACCCAGTAGATTTATTATACTGTCAACCGCTGTCGCTAGCGTGGTTTACGAAACAGGTAACCAAACGGTCGACGACGCGGTCCGGCGAGTTCTCGATGGTGAGACCTTAGACCGGACCGACGGGCTGGCGCTTATCGCCCAACCGGCCGAGGCGTTGGCCGCCGGCGCCGACCTCGTCCGTCGGGAGTTCTCCGATGGGACGGTCGACGCCTGCAGCATCGTCAACGCGAAGGCGGGCGACTGCGCCGAAGACTGCGGCTTCTGTGCCCAATCAGCCCACTTCGACACCGGCATCGACACCTACGGCTTTCTCGGGCCGGAGAAGGTGCTCGAAGCCGCGAAACGCGCCGAGGCCGACGGTGCCCAGCGCTTCGGCATCGTCGTCGCCGAGAAGGGCGTCTCGAAGGAACACCGCCCGGATGAGTGGAACGAAATCATCGAAGCGATTCGGTTGGTTCGCGACGAAACCGACGTGGAGGTCGACGCCTCACTCGGATTACTCACCGAAGATGAAGCCGAAATCCTCTCCGAGGAAGGCCTCAATCACTACAATCACAACATCGAGACCTCTCGACGGTACTTCCCGGAGGTCGTCGGTACCCACGACTTCGAGGACCGACTGAAGACGCTCCGGCGGGCGAAAGCCGCCGGGATGGAATTGTGTGCCGGTGTCATCCTCGGGATGGGCGAATCCCCCACGGACCGCGTGGACGCCGCCATCGAACTGCAGGATATCGGCGTCTCCTCGCTGCCAGTGAACATCCTCAACCCCGTCGCCGGCACGCCAATGGGCGATGCCGACCACGCCGCCATCTCGAAGTCGGAGGTCATCAAGACCATCGCGGTGTACCGACTGCTCCATCCCCACTCCCGGGTCCGACTGACGGGTGGTCGTGAAGTCAACCTCGCACCCGACGAACAGCACTTGCCATTCGAGGCCGGCGCCGACGGAATGCTGACCGGCGATTACCTCACGACCGAGGGACAGGACCCCGGCGACGACATCGAAATCGTCGAGCGGGCAGGTCTGGAGCCGAATCGCGCGGTCAACGACTTCGACCCCGAGGAAGTGAAAGCCAAGCACCGAGACCCCGCCACCGACACGGCCGTCGGGACGGCGACGAGCAACGCAACGAGCGAACTGGACGACTAATACGACACTACGACAATGGAAGATATCAACTTCGCAGTACTGGGAACCGGTGGCATCGGCCGACGAGCACTCGAATACTCGACGCGGAAAGACGGACTCACGCCCGTCGCGGCGTGTGACCGCCACGGCGTCGCCGTCGACCACGACGGCCTCGACGTGGAGGAACTGCTGGCGGCGACGGAGGGGAATATTGCGAGCGAGGCGCGACGCGCCTCGACCGAGAGCGGTGAGCAAGGCGAACCGCGAACTGACGGCGGAGCGGTTGCAGTCAAACAGTCCGGCGAACGGAAAGGCGTCGCCGCCTCCGTGCAGGCTGACTCCACGGAAACGCCAATCGACGACATCATTGCCGAGTCGGAGGCCATCGATGCGGTTCTCATCGCGCTGCCGAACCTCGAACACGATTTCATCCCCCGCGTCGCCGACCGTTTCGCCGAGGCCGACTACGAGGGCGTCCTCGTCGACGTGCTGAAACGCTCCCGCGTCATCGACATGCTCGACGAACGAACCGAGGCCTTCGAAGAATCCGGCATCACCTTCGTCTGCGGTGCGGGTGCGACGCCCGGATTCCTCACGGGCGCTGCGGCCCTCGCCGCCCAGTCGTTCGTCGAAGTCGAGGACGTCGAAATCTGGTGGGGCGTCGGTCTCAAATCGGGCTACGAGGACAACCGCGGCACCGTTCGCGAAGACATCGCCCACCTCGATGGCTACGACATCGAGACCGCACGCGACCTCTCCGACGCGGAAATCGAGGCCATCATCGAGGACCACGACGGCCGAATCGAGTTCGAGGACATGGAACACGCCGACGACGTGCTGCTCGAACGGGCCGGCATCTGTGACGCCGAAGACGTGACCGTCGGCGGCATCCTGGACGTCCGCTCCGACGAGAAGCCGACGACGACAACCGTCAGCGTCACCGGCAGGACCTTCGACGGCGAGGTCGGCACCAACACCTTCCAACTCGACGACGCCACGAGCATGGAGGCCAACGTCAACGGCCCGGCGCTCGGCTACCTGAAGGCGGGCGTCCGACGGAACCGCGCCGGCGAGTACGGCGTCTTCGGTCCCGCCGACCTGATGCCGGGCTTTTGAATCGAATCGCATGAGTCTCCAGCACTCCCACGGCTTCGACCTCCAAGCGCGACTCCGGGACCGTGAGCAGTCGGGCCTCCGGCGTGACCTCACGCCCGTCGAGTCGGTCGCCGCCCGAACCCCCGTCGCCGAAGACCCCGGTGGCGACCCGCCGGTCTTCGGCGAACAGCGACTCGTCTTCGCCGCCAACAACTACCTCGGACTCGCGGGCGACGAACGGGTCGCTGCGGCCGCCGCCGAGGCGGCCCGCGAAGTCGGCACCGGCGCCGGGGCCTCCCGACTCGTCGTCGGTGACACCCCGACCCACCGCTCGCTGGAGCGCCGACTCGCAGACGAGAAGGGAACCGAGCGGGCGCTGGCGTTCTCCTCGGGGTACGCCGCCAACGTCGGGACGCTCACCGCCTTAGACCCCGACGTCATTTTCTCGGACGAACTCAACCACGCCAGCATCGTCGACGGCGCACGCCTCTCGAAGGCCGACGTGGTGGTGTACGACCACTGCGACGCCGAGGCGCTGGCCGAGGCCATGGACGCCCGAGCGGAGGCCGGGCCAACGGAGTCGTGGCTCGTCGTCACCGACTCGGTGTTTTCGATGGACGGCGACGTGGCACCGTTGGAAGCGATCTGTGACGCCGCCGACGCCTACGGCGCGTGGGTGATGGTCGACGAGGCCCACGCCACGGGCGTCTACGACGGTGGCATCGTCGGCGAGGGAGGCCTCGGAGACCGCATCGACGTGCAGTTGGGGACGCTCTCGAAGGCGCTGGGCGCACAGGGTGGGTTCGTCGCCGGCGACGAACCGCTCGTCGAACACCTCCTCAACGCCGCACGGTCCTTTGTATTCTCGACGGGGCTGGCCCCGCCCGCGGCGGCGGCCGCCGAACGGGCGCTGGAACTCGCCCCCAAGCGTCGCAACGCACTGTGGGAGAACGTCGAACGGCTCCGTTCGGGATTGGTGGAACTCGGCTACGACGTGTGGGGCGACACCCACGTCCTGCCGGTGGTCGTCGGCGACCGTGACACCGCCGTCGCGCTCGATGAACGTCTGCAGGAAGCGGGCATCGTCGCGCCGGCGATTCGCCCCCCGACGGTTCCTGCCGGAGAGAGTCGGATTCGACTCGCACCGCAGTCGACCCACACGGACGCCGATATCGACCGCTGTCTCGCTGCCTTCGAGGCTGCAGGTGAGGAGGTCGGTTTCCTGTGAGCCTCGCCGTCGTCGGGACGGACACGGGCGTCGGCAAGACGGTGGTGACCGCAACACTCGTCGCGGCGCTTCGGAACGCCGACACTGACGCCCGTGCTATCAAACCCGCCCAGACCGGATTTCCCGAGGACGACGACGCCGCGTTCGTCCAGCACGTCTGTGGGACTGACGACGCCGCGGTGCGACTCCGAACCTACGGTGAACCGCTGGCACCTGCCGTCGCCGCACGCCGGGCGGACGACCCCATCGCCTACGATGCCCTCGTGGCCGATACCCGCGAGGCGCTCGCCGACAGCAACGCGGCCGTCGTCGAGGGGGCGGGCGGACTCCGGGTGCCGCTGTCGAACGACCCACCGCGAGAGATTCTCGACCTCGTCGCCGACCTCGACGTGCCGGCGTTGGTCGTCGCTCGCTCGGTCCTTGGGACGCTCAACCACACGGCGCTGACCGTCGAGGCGCTTCGACGCCGGGACGTGTCCGTCGCCGGCATCGCACTCAACCGATACGAGGGTGCCACCGTCGCAGAACGGACGAACCCGACGGAACTCGAACGGATGTGTGACTGTCCGGTCTGGACGCTCCCGGAACTGGAGGACACGACACCGAAGCAAATCAGCGGCCTCACGGACCACCTGCCCGCACACAGACTGATGGGGGAGTGACCCCCCGTGTGACACTACGGAGCCGTTCGGCTCCAGTGTGCCATACCGTAGCAACCGGCTTAACTCTGTGGTCGGCCGTCGTGTGCGCCCTCAGCGGTCACAGACGACGAAGTATCGTGCGCCGTCGCCTTCGATGATGTCGGTGACCGACCACGCCGTCACATCGATAGCATCTCCGGCGGCCGCGGGCGTGAGACAGAGCAAATCCAGCCACGGCCCCACGAGGTCGCGGTACTCGGTTCGCATCCGTCGGCGCGCGACGCCGGCTTCGCGGTCGAAGTCGAGCAGTTCCTCCCGTCCGGCGACGTGGTCGTCGGCGACAGCGAAGGGGTCTTTGAAATCACCGACGACGCGACCACCTTCGGTTGTGGCGTCTTCGAGCGCCGAAAGCGTCTCCTGTAACGCCGTGACGGTTCCGCCGACGCCGAACTGCGTCCCGGCGAGAAAGACGCAGTCGGCGACGACCGGCAGCGACCGGAGGTCAGCGCGGGCGACTCGTTCGACGCCCCGGTCACGGGCAACCCGGAGTGCGCCCCCACTCACGTCCGTTGCCACCACGTTGGTCCCCTTCCGCTGGAGGGCAAGCGCGTGTGAACCGGCGCCACAGCCGGCGTCGACGACGGTACCGCCGGTCTCGCGAACTCGCTTTAGAGCCGCTTCGCTTTCCGGCGGAAAGGAGTCGCCAAAGTACCACTCGGGATGGCCCTCGCGGGTCGCGCCGGTGTGGCTCCGGTAGCGGCCGCTGCCGTCGTAGTCGTCGCGGTGGAAGTCAAGAACCATCCGACCGAAGGCATCCGTCTCGTCCATACGGTGATGCACCGACTCGGGCGTATTGTGCGTTATTGTGACATGGTGACGGGCGACACGTCCTAGGCTCCGAGCATCGCGTCGATGTCCGCGTAGTCGCGTAGGAGCTCACCCATCCGCTCGACGGTGTGTGTGTCGCGGGTTCGTCCCGAGCGAATGATGTTCTCGGCGCGGTCGAGTGTCGTCTTGGTGTCGGCACCCACGAGTAGGACCGGCACGTCGGCGGCTTCGGCACGGCCGAGGACGGCCTCGGGCGGCCGGAACCCACCGGTCAACAGCAGACACTCGACGCCCGATGCCTCCAGTGCGGCAGTTACCACGTCGGTCCGGTCGCCGCCGGTGATGAGCGCGGCGTCGCGGACTCGGCGGAGTTGCCCGAGCGCCTCGCCGGCGGTCATCGCACCGACGACGAATCGTTCGAGGAGGCCGTCGGTCGGCGCCTCGCTGGTCAGCACGTCGGCACCGAGTTCCGTGGCCAGTTCCGCGACCGTGACGCCCGCGAGGTCGCGGTCACGCGGGACGGTGCCGAACACCCGAACCCCCCGCCCTTCGAGGAATGGAACAACGTCGCTTGCGAGGCTGTCGAACGCCGCGTCGGGAACCGCGTTGAACAGAACGCCGCCGAGGCGGTCGCCGAGGAACTCGGCGGCGGCCAACACCTCGTCGATGTCGCTCGGTTGGGCGTAGGGAACGACGAGGACGACCGTCGCATCGAGCAATTCGGCGATGTCGCGGTCGGTTAATCCGACGATACCCCCAGTCGTCAGCGACCCGCCCCCTTCGAGTATCATCCGGTCGGTGTCTTCGGCCATCCCCTCGAACTCCTCGGTAATTCGTTCACGGAGGGCCTCGGGGTCCTCGCGACCGCGAATCGCCTCTTGGATGAACGTCGAGGAGTAGACGACCGGCTCCATCTCGTGGGTCTGGCTGTCGAGGTCCAACACCTCGCGGGCCAAAAGCGGGTCCTCGTCGAGCGTCTTGCCGACCGACGATTGCAGTCGCGTCCCTTTGGGTTTCATGTAGCCGACGCGCTCGCCGCGCTCTCGGGCGGCTCTGGCCAACGACAGTGCGACGGCGGTCTTGCCTGTGCTCTCTTTGGTCGAGGTGACGAGTAGGGTCATAATCTTTCTGGGTCGACGGTGAGTCTGATGTCGATGGCGACGACGCCGTCGGGCGTCGCCACCAGCGGGTTGATGTCCAGTTCGACGATGGCGGGGAAGTCGGTGACGAGTTGAGAGAGTCGCTGGATGGTCTCGACGACGGCGTCTTCGTCGACCGGCGTCCGGCCGCGTGCGCCCCGCAACAGCGGTGCCGCGTCGATGTCGTCTATCATGCTCGCGGCCTCGGATTTCGAAACCGGCGCGACGCGGAGCGTGGTGTCCTCGAACACCTCGACGAAGACGCCGCCGAGGCCGAACAGCACGAGCGGTCCGAACTGCGGGTCACGGTTCAGTCCGAGGATGGTCTCGACGCCGTCGTCGAAGTCGACCATCTCCTGTATCTGTACGCCGAGGATTCGGGCGTCGGGTTGGTAGTTCCGAGCGCGCGTGATTAGCGTCTCGTAGATGTCCGCTACGTCTGCGTCCGTGACGCCGACTTCGACGCCGCCCACGTCGGTCTTGTGAAGGATGTCCGGCGAGACGATTTTCATCACCACGTCGCCGCCGATTGATTCGGCCACTCGTTGGGCCTCAACCGGCGAGTCGACGATGTCGCTTTCGGGGGTCGGAATCCCGTAGGCGTCGAGCAGTCCCATCGCCTCGATGCCGAGTCGGTTGTCGCGTGCACCCTCGACGCGTTCCAGAATCTCGCGAGCGCGGTCGCGGTCGACGTCGAACGTCGTCGGCTCTTCGTACTCGCGCCGTCGAACCGCCCGGTAGTCGTACAACGCTTCGAGGCTTCGGACGCCCCGAGCGGGGTCGAAGTACGTCGGCATGCCGGCCGCCGCGAGCGTCTCCGCCGCTTCCTCGGCCGAGGAGCCACCCATCAGACAGACTGCGACCGGTTGCTCTCGCGTCTCGCCGAGTGCGGTCAGCCGCTCGGCCAACGACTCGAAGGAAAGCGTCGCGGTCGGACAGGCGATGACGACCGCCGCGCCGATGGCAGGGTCATCGAGGACGACCTCCAGGGCCCGCTCGAATCGTTCGACCGGTGCGTCGCCGATGATGTCGACCGGATTGTGCGCACTCGCCGACTGTGGAAGGACGTCGGCCAGCGCCGCACGAGTCTCCCCGCCGAGTGAGGCGAGGTTGAGGTCGGCATCGCCAATCGCGTCGGTCGCCATCACGCCCGGCCCGCCGGCGTTGGTCACGACGGCGACGCCGTCCGCATTCGGGAGGGGTTGGCCGGCCAACATCGCACCGAAGTCGAACAACTCCTCGGCGGACTCGACGCGGAGGACGCCCGCCCCGTCCAGTCCGGCCTCGTAGGCGGCTTCGCTGCCGGCGATGGCGCCGGTGTGGGAGGCCGCGGCGTGGGCGCCGGCCTCAGTTCGGCCCGACTTCACGACGACGACGGGCGTCTCGGCGGTCACGTCGCGTGCGGTTCGGACGAACGCTTCGCCGTCCTCGATGCTTTCGAGATACCCCAACACCACGTCGGTCCCGGGGTCCGCCCCCCACGCCTCGACGAAGTCCGTCTCGTCGAGGACGGCCTTGTTGCCGAGGGAGACGATGTCGTTGAACCCGATGTCGCGGTCGGCGGCCCAATCGAGGACGGCCGTGACGAACGCGCCGGATTGGCTCATAAACGAGATGGAGCCCGACTCGGCGTTTCGTGGGCCGAACGTGGCGTTCAGCCCCGACGGCGTCGAGATGATGCCCAGCGAATTCGGGCCGACGAGGTTCAACCCATAGCGGTTCGCGAGGTCGACGAGCGCCTCC
This sequence comes from Natronomonas gomsonensis, assembly GCF_024300825.1. Lineage (NCBI taxonomy): Archaea > Methanobacteriati > Methanobacteriota > Halobacteria > Halobacteriales > Natronomonadaceae > Natronomonas > Natronomonas gomsonensis. The sequence goes on from NZ_CP101323.1 coordinate 610,252, forward strand.
TCGCGTGCGGTGCCTTCCCCGCCGGATTCGCCGAACCCGGCGGTAATCACGACGACGTTTTCGATGCCTGCCTCGCCTGCCGACTCGATGACATCGAGGGCCGCGGCGGCCGGCACCACGACGACCGCGAGGTCGGCGCCGGTTTCGGCCACGTCGTCGTAACAGGGTCGGTCGAACAGCCGGTCGTCTGTCGGGTTGACCGGAACGACCGACCCTTCGAAATCCGCCACGAGGTTCTCCATCACGGCTCGCCCGACCGACCCCTTACGGTCGGTCGCTCCGACGACGGCGACCCGCTCCGGGGCGAACAGTCCCGAAAGTTCGCTCATCGGCAGTCGATTCTCGACGACGGCGTAAATAGCTGTACTTCGTGGTGAGATGTTTGCTGTCAGTGCGTCGACAGCGCCCGGAAATCGCCGGTTGCGGCGGCGACCGACAGCGCGTAGATTCCGATGGCGACGACGACGATGGTGCCGCCCGGCGGGGCGTTCAACGGGAAGGCCACCGAGAGGCCGAGCAAAACCGAGAGTTCGCCGAACAGCACGCCGAGGTACATCGATTCACGGAAGTCGGCGGCGATTTGGGTGGCCGCCGCGACCGGGATGACCAGAAGCGCCGCGACGAGGATGATGCCGAGTACCTGCATCGCCCCGACGACGACGAACGACGTGAGGACGACTAACAGCGTGTTGTGGAGGCCAACGTCGAGTTGGGCGACGCGGGCGGCCTGCTCGTCGAAGGTGATGAACAGCAGTTGCTTGTGTCGGGCCGCGATGACGGCGACGACGACTGCCGACAGCGCGCCCATCAGCCACGCACCGCTCGGCGTGACGAAGCCGACGTTGCCGAACAGGAAGCTCTCGATGTTGAGTCCCGAGAACCCGCCACCGATGGAGATGACGATAGTGCCGACGGCGAACGACCCCGTGAGCATGATGGCGATGGGCACGTCGCCGTAGGTGTCGGTGTGTTCGGTGAGCCACTGGACGGCGAAGGCACCGAGAATGCCCGCGATGAGCGCCGGAAGCAGGATCGGGGTCGACCAGCCGGTCGAGGCGGCGAAGAACAGACCGAAGGCGACGCCGGCGAAGGCGGTGTGGGCCAGCGTCTCGCCGATGAGCGCCATCTCGCGGTGAACGAGGTAGGTGCCGACCAGCGGCGCGACGATGCCGATGAGGACGCCGGTCGCAAGCGAGTTCCAGACGAACCGGAACCGAAGCAGGTCGGTCCCGACGAGGAGGCCGAGGAGGTGGCCGGTGTCGACGAGCGTCGTCGCCAGCGTCGCACCGAGGCCGCCGATAGTTCCGGGCCCGTAGGCTTCGGCGAACGTCGCCAGCAGGTAGAGTCCGGAGACGACGGCCAACAGCGCCGTCACACCCACGCCGACTCGGACGAGTCCCCGCCGGGCAGTGCGTCGAACCGCCATCAGTGGTGGTGGCCGACGACCTGTCCGGTCGAACCGTAGGCGCGCTCTAAGGCGTCGCTCTCGTGGAAGGACTCGGGGTCGCCGTGGTGGTACAGTTCCGTGTTGAGACAGGCGATGCGACTCGCGCGGTCGGTGACGACGCCGATGTCGTGTTCGATGAGGACGATGGTGATGCCCTCACTGTTGAGTTCGTCGAGCAGGCCGTAGAATCGGTCCCGTGACTCGGCGTCGACGCCGACGGTGGGTTCGTCGAGTGCGAGCAGGTCGGCGTCGCTGGCGAGCGCGCGGGCGATGAACGCCCGCTGGCGTTGGCCGCCGGAGAGGGTGTTGAGCTTTCGGTCGGCGAGGTCGGTGATGTCCACCCGAGCCATAGCGGCCTCGACGGCCTGGTGGTCTTCCTCCCGAAGGCGGCCGGAGCCGACGTGGGGGTAGCGACCCATCTCGACGACTTCCTCGACGGTGACGGGCATCGCGGTTCCCTTTTCGGTCGATTTCTGGGAGACGTAGCCGATTCGGTGGCCGTCCTCGAAGGACTCGATGGGCTCGCCGAACAACTCGACGGAGCCTTCGTCGGGTTCGACGAGTCCCAACATGACGCTCAAAAGCGTCGTCTTTCCCGAGCCGTTCGGGCCGATGAGTCCAAGGAACTCGCCTTCTGCGATGGTCAGAGACACGTCTCGTAGGGCCGGGGCTTCCCCGTAGCTGAACGAGACGTTCTCGATGCGGACGGCGTCGGTCATTCGGCTTTCAGTGCGGCTTTGAATGCCGGCAGGTTTAGCTCTTTCATCTGTTCGACGTACCCCCAGCCGTCGTCGAGCCATTCCCCTTTCGTTCCCTCCGCCGAGGAGATGGCGACCGCTTCCTCGGCGTTCGATTCGCGGACGATGGTCTCGGCGAGACGCGGGGAGGAGAAGGTGTCGTAGAGGACCACGTCGATGCCGTTGTCGTCGACCACTTCGATGGTGTCGCTGATTTCCGCCGACCCGGGTTCGGCGTTCGGGGAGACGCCGACTGGCGAGCGAACCTCGAAGTCGTAGCGTGCGGCGAGATACTGATAGGAGTCGTGGCCCGCGACGACGACGGTGTCGATAGCGCGCTCTGAGAGTTCCGACTCGAACGTCTCGTCGAGCGCTTCGAGTTCATCGACGTAGGCGTCGGTGTTCGAGCGGTACGTCTCGGCGTTGTCCGGGTCGGCTTCAGCCAGCGCCTCACCGATGGTCTGGACGCTCGTGGCCGACCGGAGTGGGTCGGTCCAGTAGTGGGGGTCGAAGTCGCCGCCGTCGTGGTTGTCCTCCGAGTGACCGCCACCGTCCTCGTGGTCGCCTCCGCCGTCGACCTCTCGAAGCTCTACGTTGGCGAGCGCGTCGACGACGGTGACGGCTTCGTGGTTCGCCTCGAGGTTTTCGGCGCTGTCGAGCGCCCAGTTCTGAAACCCCGGGATGTCGAGGTAGACGAACGCGGCCGACCGGGCGGCGTCGACCTGTGCCTGGGAGCCGACCTCGTACTGGTGGCCCATCTCGCCGGGCGGGATGGGGTTCTGCACCTCGGTCACGTCGCCGACGACGTGACGGGTGAAGTCGGCCAACGTGTAAAACGAGGTAAACACGCCCTCCCCCCCGCTATCGCCGCCAGCGGTGCCGGGGTCACCGAGACAGCCGGCGAGGCTCCCGCCGACAACTGCCGCCGCTCCGCCGAGTACCTGTCGTCGCGTCGGGTTCATACCCACCAGTTACCCATCTCCAGTTAAAAATGTTATTATCTATAGGCCCTTAGTTAATAATATTGGGGCCAATACAGCGCTGTCTTGTTAACCGACTCACGCCGCGATGTCGGCGACCGTCGCCTCGGCGAGGTCCCGGAGCGTCTCCGGGTCGATGGGGAACACCGCCTGTGGTGTTCCAGCGGCGGCCCACACCTCCTCGAACCCTAGAAGCGTCTCGTCCATGAAAACGGGGACGTCCTCGTCGTGACAGAACGCCGGGACGCCGCCGATGGACCACCCCAGCGTCGACTTGATGTCGTCGGCGTCGCCCATCGACACGCTCTCGGCGTCGACGCCGACGAGGTCGGCGACCTTCACCTCGCTCACGCGGTTTGCGCCGCTCGTGACGACCACGACGAGGTCGCCGTCGGCCGAGAGAACGATTCCGCTGGCGATTTGGGCGACATCGCAGCCGATGGCTTCGGCGGCGTCGGCCGCCGTCTTCGTTCCCTCGGGGAACTCGTGTACGTCGACCTCGAAGCCGTGACGGTCCGCAGCACGGGTCCGGAACTCCTCTGCACTCGGGTGCATAGCGAGGGGGTGTCGGCCGGTGTGCAAGAATCCCCCGATGAGAGTCAAACGGTCGTTTGAACCTTCGGCACGGTTTTTATAATCTCCCCGGTAGCCGCTACCGTGAAACGACGTTCCCTCCTCACGGCCGCGGCGGCCGCGACCACGACCGGTATCGCTGGCTGTCTCGGTGGCGGCCCTGCCACGGCCCCCGAAGACGACGAAAGCGACGACCCGACTGATACGCCGACCGGCCCCCGACTCGTCGACCGGTCTTTCGAGGTCGAACGCGTCGAATGCGGCGACGACTACGGCAGCCACGACGTGACCACCGAGGACGGCGTGGTCACCGTCGAGGGCGTTCTCGACGGCCGAGACCCCTCGTACACGGCAGAACTCGTCACAACCGAGTACGACCGCGACGCCGACGAACTGTACGTGGAAATCGAGAGCATCGAGGGTGACGGCGATGACGTGTCGGCACAGTGTATCGTCGAAATCGAGTACGTGGCGACGTTCACTTTCGAGAACGGGGAACCGTCGTCGGTGCGGGTCGACCAATCCGGGGTCAGAAGCGGGTCGTCGAGCGCCAGTAAGTCGGTAAGTGCCGGCACCGAGACCGAGACGCCAGAACTGACTGGCACGCCAACCCGGACACCGTCTGACGACGACTAACCTACAGCGTGACGGCTTTCAGTCCGTAGCGTGGCACGCCCTCTTCGACGTAGACACGTCGGGGGACGGCCCGGATACGGTCACCGACGGACGCACCGCCGGCGACCTGCATCGGCAGCGACACCTCGCCGTCTTCGTCGTCGATACCGAAGCGAACGATGGCAACGCCGAAGGCACCCTGTCGGGCCTGCTGTTCGGCGAACTCCGGCGGCGCGCCACCCTGTCCGATGGTCGTCGCGGCGTCGACGACGCCCTCCAGTTGCGGTTCGACCGTCTCGAACTCGACGAGCGACAGACAGTCGGGGCAGGCACCCTCCGGCGGGAAGGCGACCGCGGCACACTCCGGACAGAGTCCCGCCTCGTGGCGGTGTCGCTGTGGGAGGCTCCGACGCCACGTCGGAACCGGGACGTGTGCCGCGCCGCCGTCGGGTTTCTCGCCGACGATGTCGCCGCGTCGACGGAGGTACGCCGGGTAGTCGAGTTCCTGGTCGCCGTCCAGCGACGCCTCGACCGGCGCAGTTCCCTCGACGACGAACGCCGTCACGCCGGCGCCTGACCCCCACGCGACGGCGAGCGTTCGGTCGTGGCCTGCTCGGAAGGATTCTGCCAGCGATAGCGGGACGCTCGCGGCGGCGGTGTCGCCCAGCGAGGAAACCGTCTCGACCGCGGCGATGGCCTCGGTATCGAGACTCGTCCGGTAGGGGAGTTTCCCGTTCGGTGCCTGCAGCGCGATAGCTTCGGCGTCGGCGTCTTCGAGGGAACCGACGGCGGCCTCGATTGGCTCGGTGAAGGCGGCGCGGTCGTAGGTGCCGATATCGAGTCCCTCGACGTTCTCGCTGCCATGCTGTCGGAACCTCGTTCCCGGACGCACGTCGGCGTGAGCCGCCCGGTCGGTGACGACTGCCGGGGCGTCATCGCCGACGAGGAACGCTGCCGCACCTGCGCCGGCGGCGTGTTCGCGGCTGTCGTCCGGTTCGCCTTCCGGGCAGTCAGCGACGACGACGAGCACCGTGCCGTCGCCATCGATGGCTTCCAGTAATGCGTCGGCACCCGCACGTGTACTGCCAGCGTAGATACGGCGAACAGCGTCGGCCGGGACGTTCAGGTACGACCCCACGCGTGCGGTGAGGTCCTCCTCTTCCAGCGGTGGGGTCGTCGTCGCGACGGCGAGTCGGTCGACGGCCCCGCCGTCGGCGTCACCGGCCGACAGCGCCCGCCGTGCGGCCTGGACGCCCATCGTCAGGGCGTCCTCGTCGGCGTCGGGGACGGCCTTCGTCTCGACGCCCGGCGCATCGAAGCGCCCCCACGCCTCCTCGAAGGCCTCGGCTGTCACTCGGTTTTCGGGCGTGTACGCGCCGATAGCGAGGATACCGCGGCTCATGCGTCCACCTCCTCGGACGCTCGGTCTTCACGCTCGAAGACGTGGACTACCGCCGCGCCGCCGGAGCCGCCGACGTTGTGGGCTAACCCAACGGCCGGCTCGTCGAGTTGTCGCTCGCCGGCTCGTCCGGTCAACTGGTCGAACACCTCGACGACCTGTCCGGCACCCGTCGCGCCGATGGGGTGGCCCTTCGATTTCAGACCACCGGAGGTGTTGACGGGGAGTTCGCCGTCGATTCGGGTTGCCCCCGACTCGACGTAAGGGCCGGCCTCGCCACGCTCGCAGAAGCCCAAATCCTCGTAGGCCATGAGTTCCGCGATGGCGAAGCAGTCGTGAACCTCGGCGAAATCGAGGTCATCGGGACCGATGTCGGCCTCCTCGTAGGCGGATTCGGCGGCCTTCTCCGAGGCCGGCACCGAGTTGTAGGTGTCCCGCTGGAAGAGGCCGACGCGGTCGGAGGCGGCGCCGACGCCCGCCACGCGGACGGGTTCGTCGGTGTACTCGTCGACGACGTCCTCACTGACGATGAGTGCCGTCGCCGCGCCGTCGGTCGTCGGACAGCAGTGATACAGGTTCAGCGGTTCGGCGACATCCGGGGCGTTCACCGCGTCTTCGAGCGTGCAACTGAACCCGAGGTGGGCCTTCGGGTTCTTCGAGCCGTTTGCGTGGTTCTTCACCGCGACGTGGGAGAGTTGTTCTTTCGTCGTTCCGTGTTCGCGCATGTGAGCCGAGGCCATCTGGGCGTAGACGCCGGCGAACGTCGTCCCCGACATCCGCTCCCACTCAGTCTCTCCTGAGACGCCGAGCCAGTAGCGAACGGCGTCGCCCGAGAGGTCGGTCATCACCTCGACGCCCCCCGCGAGCGCCACGTCGGCCATTCCCGACCGAACCGCCATCACGGCCTGTCGGACGGCATACCCGGAGGCCGCACAGGCGTTTTCGACGCGGGTGACAGGCACGCCGTGGAGTCCGACGTGTTCGGTGACCGCCGGACCGGGCAACCCGAGTTGGCGGCCGCCGACACCGAGGGTTCCGACGTAAGCCTCGTCTATTTCGGCGGTGTCGATTCCGTGGTCGACTGAGTCTACCGTGTTCTCGACGGCGGTCTGGAACAGCGACCGATAACTCTCGTCGGGAAAGGAGCCGTACTTCGACTGGCCCGCCCCGACGACGTAGGCATCGCGCATACCCGTGGCTGGGATGGACTGGTCATAAACCCGACGACAACTGAACAGGGGTTGTCCGGGAGCCTTTGTTGGGTAACGTTCAGGGGTTGGCCGCCCCACGCTGTCGGTATGGAGACACGCCTTGGTGTCGACATCGGCGGCACCTTCACCGACCTCGTGACGATTGCCGACGGGTCGGTTCGCGTCGAGAAGGTGGCCTCGACGCCCGACGCCCCCGAGCGGGCGGTCGCGAACGGTCTCGAAACCATCGCGGACGCGGCCCCGCCGGCCGACATCGGCTTTTTCGCCCACGGAACGACCGTCGCGACCAACGCCGTCCTCGAAGGTGAGTTCGCCGAGACGGCGCTCGTCACGAACGAAGGGTTCCGCGACGCTCTCGAAATCGGCCGCCAGAACCGCCCCGACATCTACGACCTCCACGGGACGAAGCCCGACTCGGTGGTCCCCCGGCACCGACGCTACGGGATTCCGGGCCGCCTCGACGCCCGCGGCGAGGAACTCGAAGCGCTCGACGAGGACGCGGTCCGGGAACTCGCTGCCGACATCGACGCCGATAGCGTGGCCGTCTCGCTGCTGTTCGCCTTCGAGAACTCCACACACGAAGAGCGCGTCGCCGACATCCTGCGGGAGGCGGGCGTCGAGAGCGTCTCGCTGTCCTCGACCGTGTTGCCCGAAATCAGGGAGTACGAGCGCACCCTCGCCACGTCGCTTAACGCCGCGCTCCGGCCGGTGATGGACCGCTATCTCGGCCGTCTCGAAAGCGAACTCGACGATTTGGGCGTGACTGCACCCCTGCGCGTGATGGGTTCCAGCGGCGGCATCGTCGACGGCGAGACGGCCCGGACCCGACCGGTCGAGACGCTTCTGTCGGGGCCGGCCGCCGGCGTTCGTGGGGCCGCCCACGTCGCCGGGCGACTCGGCCACGAGAACCTCCTGACGATGGATATGGGCGGCACCTCCTGTGACGTGTCGCTTGTCGAGGGCGGCGACCCGGTCGTGACCCGGGACGTAGAGGTCGGACCGTATCCGGTCGCGGTGCCGATGGTCGACGTCCACACCGTCGGGTCCGGCGGGGGGTCACTCGCGTGGCTCGACGAGGGCGGCGCACTGCGCGTCGGTCCGAACTCCGCCGGCGCCGACCCCGGACCGGTTTGTTACGGACGCGGCGGCACCGACCCGACGGTCACCGATGCCCACTGCGTGTTGGGGCGCATCGACCCCGGTGCGTTCCTCGGCGATGTCGGCGGTGCCGTCGCGGCGGCCGATTCGGCCTTCGAACGACTCGGTGACCGCCTCGGTGTCGGCCGACGGGAGGCGGCGGCCGGCGTCATCGAGGTCGCCAACGCAAACTTGGCGCGTGCCCTCCGAGTGGTCAGCGTCGAGCGCGGCTACGACCCACGGGAGTTCGCCCTCGTGGCTTTCGGCGGTGCGGGACCGCTACACGCCACAGCGGTTGCCGCCGACGTGGGCGTCCCAGAGGTGCTCGTCCCGCGGGCCGCGGGCGTTCTCTCCGCGCTCGGACTGCTCGTCTCGGATTTGACCTACGACGATTCCGCGACCCGAATCCGCCCGTGGGACGACCTCGACGCCGAGACGCTGGAATCGACGCTCCGGGAGTTCGAACGCGTGGGAACGGAGCGGGTTCCCGACGGCCTCCCCGTGGAACACGAGCGCTACCTCGACGTGCGCTACGTCGGACAGTCTTTCGACCTGCGCGTTCCGGCCCCCGACGACATCGACGCTGCCGCACTCGATACGGTCGCAGCGCGGTTCCACGAGCGCCACGAAGCCCGCTACGGCCACGCGGCACGCGGTGAACCGCTGGAACTCGTGACCGTCCGCGTACGAACTCGTGGCGTCGTCGACCCGCCGGATATCGACCCGCCGACCGACGCAGGCACCGCAGACGACGCGGTTCGAGAGACTCGGACGGTACGCTTCGACGGCGACCGAGAGACGCCGGTGTACGACCGGGGGGAACTGCCGACCGAAACCGAACTGGAGGGGCCTGCCATCGTCGAGGGCGCCGAGAGTACGGTCGCCGTTCGCCCGGCGGATTCCCTGACGGTCGAGAGAGACGGCACGCTCCGGCTGGAGGTGGGCCGATGACAGACGAGGAGACGCCATCGGGGGAGACCGGAGTGGACCCGGTGACACTGGAGGTCGTCCGCAACGCCTGTGCCGCGGTCTGTGAGGAGATGAACGCCACGCTCGTCCGGACGAGTTACTCACCGAACATCAAAGAGCGAAAGGACTGCTCGTGTGCGCTGTTCGGCGCCGACGGAACGCTCGTCGCCCAAGCCGAGAACATGCCCGTCCACCTCGGGGCGATGCCCTTTTCCGTCGAAGCGGCGCTAGATGCGTTCCCCCCGGAGACGCTCGAACCGGGCGACGCCGTGCTGTTGAACGACCCCTACGACGGCGGCGCCCACCTGCCGGATTTGACGCTCGTGACGCCCGTGTATCACGACGGCGACCTCGCGGCGTTCACCGCCAACCGTGCCCACCACGCCGACATCGGCGGTGCGACGGCCGGCAGCGTCGGGTCGGATTCGACGGAAATCTATCAGGAGGGACTCCGCATCCCGCCGGTGAAACTCCGGGTCGGCGGCGAGGCCAACGACGCCGTTTACGACCTCATCGAGCGGAACGTCCGCACGCCGGAGGAGCGCCGCGGAGACCTCCGGGCACAGGTCGCGGCCAACGAGACGGGCGCAGAACGGTTCCGGGAACTCCTCGACCGCTACGGCCCGACAACGCTTGCGGACGCCCTCGCGGAGATAACTGATTACTCCGAGCGACGAATGCGCGGCGAACTCGCCGAGATCCCGGACGGAACGTATCGCTTCGAGGACCGACTCGACGGCGACGGCCGGGGCAACGAGGACCTCCCGGTCGTCGCGTCGGTGACCGTCGACGGCGAGTCGGTGACCGTCGACTTCGCGAGCACGGCCGACCAGACGCCCGGCCCGATAAACGCCGTGTTCGCGGTCACGGCGTCGGCGACGTACTACGCCGTCCGCGCCGTCACCGACCCGGATATCCCGCCCAACGAGGGCTGTTACCGCCCCATCGACATCCAGACGCCCGATGGCTCTATCGTCGACCCGGACCCGCCGGCGGCGGTGGTCGGCGGCAACCTCGAAACGTCCCAGCGGGTCACTGACGTGGTTTTGGGCGCCTTCGCCGAGGCGGTCCCCGAACGCGCCGCTGCGGCCGGACAGGGGACGATGAACAACGTCACCTTCGGCGGTACCGACCCTGACGGCGACTCGTTTGCGTTCTACGAAACCCAGGCCGGTGGCTTCGGCGCACACGCCGACGGCGACGGAATGGACGCCGTCCACGTCCACATGAGCAACACGCTCAACACGCCCGCGGAGGTGTTGGAGACGGCGTATCCGCTCCGCGTCCGTCGGTACGCCCTCCGACCGGACACCGGCGGCGCCGGCGAGTACCGCGGCGGTCTCGGCCTCCGACGCGACATCGAGGTCCTGACCGACGCGACCTGTAGCCTGCTGGCCGACCGCCAGCGGCACCCGCCATACGGACTCGTCGGTGGCGAGGGGGGTGCCTGCGGAGAGACGTACCTGCTGGCGGACGGCGAGCGGCGCCGCCTCCCGGAGAAATCGACACACGACCTCGCTGCTGGCGACACGGTTAGCCTTCGGACGCCCGGCGGCGGTGGCTACGGCGACCCGACGGACCGCCGGCGATCGGCGCTCGAACGGGATATCGAACTCGGGAAGGTGAGCCTCGACGCCGCCCGCGAAACCTACGGATACGACCCCTGAAAAACGAGCGTCGGTGCCGGCGGTGTCACTTCTTGCGTGCGAACCCGTGGGCGCCGTTTCGCCCCTTCGTCGTCCCGTTGACTTCCATGAACTCGGCGTTCTTCTGGGCGGTCGAGAGGTCGTGAGCGCCGGCGTACGAGAAGCCCGAGCGGATGCCGGCGACGAACTCCTCGAGATGCGGCGCGACCGGGCCGACGTACTCGGTGACGGCCTCGACGCCCTCGTCGGCATCGACATCGCCCTCCTTGTCGTCGCGGTCCTCGGCGGCCGCCGCCGTCGACATGCCACGGGAACGCTTGTACTGCTCGCCGTCGATTTCGACGGTTTCGCCCGGTGCTTCCGCACACCCGGCGAAGAACCCGCCCATCATCACGGCGTCGGCGCCCGCCAACAGCGCCTTGACGGCGTCGCCGGAGGTTCGGATACCCCCGTCGGCGATGGTCGTGACGCCGGCCTCGTCGGCCGCAGCAGCACACTGCTCGACGGCCGTGAACTGCGGCATCCCGAACCCAGTCACTTCGCGGGTGGTGCAGTGTGAGCCGGGGCCGACACCGACCTTCACGCAGTCGGCACCCGCCGCCGCGAGGTCGGCAACCGCCTCGCGGGTGACGACGTTGCCGGCACACAGCGGCGTCTCGGGGAACGTCTCGGCGAGGTCAGCCGTCGCCTCCAGCGCTCGGTCCATGTGGCCGTGAGCGACGTCGACGACGAGCATCGAGACGCCCGCCTCGACCAGCGCCCGTGCTCGCTCGAGGTGGGCCTCGGCGATGCCGACCGCGGCGGCGACTGGGTGGTCGTCGTCGGCCACCGACCGAACCATCGCGGCCTGTTCGTCGATTGGAAGGAACCGATGGACGACGCCCAGTCCGCCGGACTCGGCGACGGCGCGGGCCATTTCCGCCTCGGTGACGGTGTCCATCGCCGCCGTCGTTATCGGTAACTGCAGTTCGATGCCATCGGCCAACTCCGTCGATAGGTCGACCTCCGAGCGGCTGTCGACCGGCGACCGCTGTGGCACGAGCAACACGTCGTCGTACGAGAGTCCCGTTTCGTAGGGCATACGCAAACCTTCCAAGCGTATCAGATACGGCCGTATAAGCCCCGCGATTTCGGCAGCGTACGACCGTGGGCAGGGGCTGCACCACCGCCGAACGGTTTTGTTCCGCCGGGTTGTCAACTTCTACGATGGACGAATCCGACGGCGTGTCGACGATGCGGCTGTACGGTGCGACGGTTGCCCTCGTCTCGGGGCTGTACTCGGGCTATGTCGCGGTCACCGGGATGGCGATGACGCTCGGTGCGTGGTTCATGCTCGGGGTAGGAGTGGTCGTCTTCGCCCACGGCGTCGTCTTGCTCACGCCCGCGGCCGACAGCCTCGGAGACGCAAGTGGCCCGCTTATGCTCGTCTACGCCGCGTTGATGCTTTTGAATCAGCTCCGAATGCAGTTCGGCGGTGCCGCGGGGATGGTGAACGACGGGATGGGTGGCGGAATGGGGACCGGAATGAACTCCACTGCGACGATGGGTGCCGACCCCGGAATGGTCGCTATCGCCGCGTTGATGCTCGCAAGCGGCGTCATCATGACTGTCCGGAACGACGGGATGTGAGGGATGCAAGCGAGCCGGTCGTCCGCCGAACACAGCGTGCGTTGCGTAATTGCAAAACCTAAACCCCCGGCGGTCCCAGAGTCCGACAATGAACGGCAACCGCTTCGGTCGGCTCTTTCAGGTGACCACGTTCGGCGAGAGCCACGGCGACGCGATGGGCGTCACCGTCTCCGGCTGTCCCGCAGGCGTCGAGTTGGACGAGGAGGCCATCCAGTACGAACTCGACCGGCGAAAACCCGGGCAATCGAAGATTACCACCTCCCGCGGGGAACCCGACGAGGTGACGGTCAACTCCGGGACGCAGGACGGCTACACCACCGGCACCCCCATCGGCATGGTCATCCAGAACAAAGACGCCCGCTCCGGCAAGTACGAACCCTTCATCACCGCGCCACGGCCCTCCCACGGCGACTTCACCTACTCGGCGAAGTTCGGCACGCGCAACTGGGGCGGTGGCGGCCGGTCGTCGGCACGCGAAACCGTCAACTGGGTCGCCGCCGGGGCAGTCGCAAAACAGGTGCTCGAACAGTCCGAGCACGACGTGCGAATCAAAGCCCACGTCAACCAAATCGGCGACATCGAGGCGCCCGACATCACCTTCGAGGAGATGGTCGAACACTCCGAGGAGAACGAAGTTCGGTGTGGCCACCCCGAGACGGCCGAGCAGATGAGAGAGTGCATCGACGAGTACCAACAGGAGGGCGACTCCATCGGCGGCTCAATCGAGTTCGAAATCCGCGGCGTCCCCCGCGGTCTCGGTGGCCCCCGATTCGACGCCTTCGAGGCCCGCCTCGGACAGGCTATGCTGTCCGTCCCGGCAACGACGGGCTTCGAGTTCGGCCTCGGCCGGGAGGCCCGAACCTACACCGGGAAGGACAGAAACGACGAGTGGACCTTCTACGAGGGCGGCCGCGACGATGTCGTCGCCGAAGAGGGCGACCCCATCCCCGTCGAGAACGACCACGGCGGCCTGCAGGGCGGCATCACGACTGGCCTTCCCATCTACGGCGAAGTGACGCTGCACGCGCCGACCTCGATTCCCAAGGAGCAACAGACCGCCGACTGGGAGACCGAGGAAATCGTCGACGACGCACAGGTCATCGGCCGCCACGACCCCGTCCTCCCGCCGCGTGGCGTCCCCGTCGTTGAGGCAATGCTGTATCTCACCGTCTTGGACTTCATGCTGCTGGGCGGCCGCATCAACCCCGACCGACTCGACGGCCGCGCCGGCGAGTACGACACCGACTACCACCCTTCCAGTCCGCGCAACGAGTAACTGCGCTGGCGAGAGAATCGTTTTCTCGCTTCGCTTCGGCGACGGGCGTTTCCAAAGCGCCTATTTCGTCTCGTTGACAACAGCCGACGATGCGTCGACGCGACGTTCTGCGTGTCGCTGCCGGGGCTGGCGTGGCCTCTGCCGCTGGATGTACGCTCCCGGGCGGTGGCGAGGGCGTTTCCGCGACGGTGACTCACGTCTACGTTCTCAATCGGCGTTCGCAGGCGTACCCGTTCGAACTGGAAGTCGAGTACGGTGGCGACCGAATCCTCGACCGCTCACGCGACATCTCCAGCGCGGAATCGGACTCCCAGCCGGCGGCGCTAACGTTCGAGGACTTTCCCAAAGAGCGGGGGCAGTATCGGTTCGGGTTCCGAGTCGGGGACGGCGAGTGGCTTCGAACCGCTCCGACCGAGTTGAACGTCACCGAAGCCGGCGCCGGCTGTGTCCGAGTGACGTTCGTCATCAACCTCGACGACCGAGTGACGGCCTACGCCCGACAGCCGTGTGTCGAGGAGTAGGCTGAAAACACGAGCGGTGGGGCTGGGATTCGAACCCAGGAGGCCGTGAGGCCATCTGCTCTCAAGGCAGACGCAATAGTCCACTCTGCCACCCCACCGCGTTTCGTCCTATCGACGGACGGCCCTAAGCGTTGTCGGTCACCGGACGAGCGTCAAGCCGTCGTCGTCGGCTTCGACTGCGAGCTCCGAATCCGCAATCCACTCCGCAAGGTGCCGTGACACGATGCGGTCGGCCTTCCGGCGAGTTCGGACGGTCGTAATCGCTTCTGCGAGGTCGGCGCCGGTTTCGACGACCGGTTTACGTTCGAGGAAGTCGACCTCATATCCGGCGTCGAGTCCGCGGTCGGTGAGCGTCTCGACGGCGGGCGCAGCGAAGGCGTCGGCGTAGTCGATTGTCTCTTTGAACGCCGCGAAGTACACTCGGCCGCCCGGTGCGGGGCCGAGGACGACCTCGCTGCTGCGGAGTTTCATCGCCGACCCGTCGATTTCGGTGCGGGCGAGGAAGGCGGCCTCGGGGCGGGTGATGGCGACCGAGCCCTCGTCTTCGGTCTCAAGGAGGTGCGTCGCGGTGTTGCCCGCCCGTCCGGAGAACGACTCGCCGACCTGCACCTCGAAGCGAACGTCGTCGGCGTCTGGGTCGACGACGCCGTCGAGGAGGTCACGGATTTCGGCTTCGGCGTCTTCGGAGCGGTAGTTCACCAACAGCGGCCCGCCGCTTTTGTCGACGGCCGAGGCGACGTCTTTCGTCATCGCGGCGTAGAGGTCAGCCGCCTCGCTCTCTGAGAGCGGCGACGTTTCGACGAGTCGGTCGAGAACTTCGCCCGCTCGTGGCGGGTCAACGAGGACGGCGGTCGTGGTCATACCGACACCACTCGCGGGAAGGTCTTGAGTTTTATAATCCGGCGCTCGCAGTGTCGGGTATGGAATCGACGAAACCGCTGTCGTTTGTACTCGCCGCACTGGTCGCGCTGTTGGCCATCGGCGGAGTCGTAGAACTGCTTCGCTCGACGTTCACCAGTGAGTTCGCCGTCGCGGCTATCGCCACGATTGCACTCGTCGCCGTCGCCGTCATCGGGATGGTCGTCGTCGGTGCGCAGAACCGCCAATGGCTCAGCAACCCCGATTCTTACTGGTAGGCGTCTCTGGGTCAACGTTGGGTACGTCCGGCTGAGGCTGTCGAAAATACATGTATTACTGCTCGTTAGTGGGAACGACAGCCTTCGGAATAGAACTGCTTTCGCGGATTCGTATGATGGAACACGCCGTCCGGGCTGTGGGTGTGCACCTAGGCGTGGAGCGTCCATAGAAGTGGAATCGCCGGGTTACCAAGGTCGAGGATATCCCACTCGGGGTCGGCATAGTCGAACAACCCCGATGGGGGCTCCGTCTCGTAAGGGGCCGCCTTCGGTACGATGTATTCTACTGCCCCGAGAATGCGGTTCCCGTTGCTGGTCTCGCCGTACACCATCCCCTCTGGTCGGAGCTTTTCCGGCCTCCCGTCCATAACGAGGTCGAAATTCACGTAGTGATAACCCATCCCACAGACTGCCTGGTCTTCGCCTTCGTCCCCGTCTGCTTCCGCGTTGGCTGGGTTGTTGTACTCCGCCGTTGCCGAACGTACCTCGGCCAGTTCCCGGCTTACCCCGCCTCTGTGTGCCGCGACGGCCCCGCTCAGAGCAACACTGCTAACGGCACCCGCGCCGATTGTTTTTAACACTGTTCGCCGTTGAAACGGTCGATGTTCGGGGTCCATTGTTCCTCACGTTCCCTGCCTTCTCGGGCAGTGTGTTACACTCTATCACGCGAAATCTTAGTTAGTTCGTACTTATCGTCAGGAACCGAAAACTGCCGTTCACTCGGCCGATACGGTAGAAATCGCTTCTTTGCGCTACGTTTCCCAGTCGCTACCGAACAGTACGTGGTTCTTAAACGAGTACGGGATGGACCGCGAACAGCCCAGTTCCGAATCGCTGGGGTGGGGATTAAATTGAGATTACAGTTCGTCGGCGATTTCGTCAGCGTCGATGTCGGCCTCTTCGAGGGCCTCCTCGATGTCGACGTCGTCGGGGACGCCACCGCCGCCGCCCATGCCGCCCATCATGCCGCCCATGCCCATCCCCATGCCGCCGCCGTCGAGGATTTCCTGGATGAGGATGCGGTCGATGTCGGTGAGGTCGATGACCTGCTGGGCGATTTGCTGTTTCTGCATCATCCACTGCTGGTTCATCGAGAGCTGGGGCGTCGACTCGACGTAGAGGGTGCGCTTCTCGACGGTCTCGGTGACGGTCTCGGGTTCGGCATCCTCGTCGTCCTCTTCCGGCTCTTCGACGCGGGTCTCTTCGACCTCGTCGGTTTCGACCCACATCTCGAGGTCGAGGTCGAGGAACATGCCGAGCAGACCCTTGGCCTGTTCGAGGTCGCCGTCGACCTCTTCGAGGATTTCGTAGTCGTACTCGATGTCCTCGCCGGCCAGCGGGTGATTGAAGTCGACGCGTGCGCGGCCGCCGATGATGGTCTCGAGGACGCCCTGCTCGCCGTCAATCTGGATGCGAGCACCGGGGTAGCGGTCATCCTCGTCGATTTTGTCGGCCGAGACGGTGCGGACCTGCTCTTCGTCGTACTCGCCGAAGGCGTCCTCGCCGGCGACGACGACGCTTCCCTCGTCGCCGACCTCCTTGCCGCGGATGTCGTCTTCGACCTGCGGGAAGAGGTGGCCCTCACCGAGGACGATGACGCGCGGTTCGAAGGTGCCCTGGTCGGCGACGCCCTCCTCTTCTGCGACATCCTCGTCGGTCGTGTCGACGAGGTTGTCGTCTTCGACGGTGCGGGCGGTGTAGGCCAGTCGGATGAAGTCGCCGTCCTGCAGCCCTTCGGCTTCCACTTCGTCCTGCTCCTCGGTCTCGGTGTCTGTTACTTCTTCCTCGGCCGCTTCGGCCTCGGTGTCGGTCTCCTCGACCTCATCGGGTTCGTCGCTCATACTCGCTACGTCAGCCGTCGCACCCTTAACAATCACGTTTCCCGTCCGCCCGGAGCCGAGGCGCTTTAGTCGACGCCGAGACACCGAAAGTCCATGTACGAAGTCGAGTTGAAGGTCCGAGCCGACCACGAATCAGTTCGGGAGCGGCTCTCGGAACTCGGCGCCGAGCCGCTGGGGGCGGTCGAACAGGCCGACACCTACTACGACCACCCGGTTCGGGAGTTCGCCGAGACCGACGAGGCGTTCCGCATCCGCCGGGAGACACACGACGGGGAGACGACGGCCCGAGTCACCTACAAGGGGCCGCTCGTCGAGGCGGCCTCGAAGACCCGCGAGGAGTTGGAGACCGAAGTCGCCGACGGCGAGACGATGGGCGGAATCGTCGAGGCGCTGGGGTTCGAGCCCGCTGCGACCGTCGAGAAGCGTCGCGAGCGGTTCGGCTACGGCGAGTACACCGTGACGCTCGATTCGGTCGTCGGACTCGACGAGTACGTCGAAGTCGAGACCGAAGCCGAAACCGTCGAACCGGCCCGAGAGGGTGCTGAGGAGCTGCTCTCGCAGTTGGGTCTCGATGCCGCAGACCAGATTCGAACGTCGTATCTCGGCTTGCTGCTCGACGATGAGTAATGCTCCGCGGTAATCTATCAACCGCGTTTGGTTTCCGTAAGTTATAGAACCGCCGGAGAGCTACTGCGAATAATGAGCGAGCGAAACATCCGCGTCGAGCCGGTCGTCGGCCGCGCGGTCGAGGACCAAGAGGTCGAAATCGTCGAGCGAAAGGGGTTGGGACATCCCGATTCAATCTGTGACGGCATCGCAGAACACGTCTCACAGGCGCTTGCGTCGGCGTACATCGACCGCGTCGGAAAAGTCCTCCACTACAACACCGACGAGACACAACTCGTCGCCGGCACCTCCGCACCCGCCTTCGAAGGCGGTGAAGTCATCGAACCCATCTATCTACTCATCACCGGCCGCGCGACGAAAGAGTATCAGGGGACGCGAATCCCGACCGAAACCATCGCGCTCCGTGCCGCCCGGGATTACTTCCAGAAACACTTCCCGCTGGTCGACTTCGGGACGGACATCATCGTCGACGTGAAGTTGGGCGAAGGCTCCGGGGACCTCCAAGAGGTGTTCGGCGAGGAGGGCCAACAGGTGCCGATGGCCAACGACACCTCCTTCGGCGTCGGCCACGCGCCGCTGACCGAGACCGAGAACATCGTTCTCGAAGCCGAGCGACAGCTCAACGGCAGGTACAGCGTCGATAACCCCGAAGTCGGCACGGACATCAAGGTGATGGGCAAACGCGAGGGCAACGAAATCGACGTGACCGTTGCCGCCGCGATGGTGGACAACTACATCGAGGGGCTCGACGACTACGACGATGCTGTCGGCGGTATCCGCGAGTTCGTCACCGACCTCGCTTCGGAGTACACCGACCGCTCGGTGGAGGTCCACGTCAACACTGCTGACGACTACGAAGAGGGCTCTATCTACCTGACGACGACGGGCACCTCGGCCGAACAGGGCGACGACGGCTCCGTCGGCCGCGGCAATCGCGCCAACGGCCTCATCACGCCCAATCGCTCGATGTCGATGGAGGCCACCTCCGGGAAGAACCCCGTCAACCACATCGGGAAGATTTACAACCTACTCTCGACGGATATCGCGGAATCGGTCGTCGAGGAGGTCTCCGGCATCCGCGAGATTCGCATCCGACTGCTCAGCCAAATCGGCCAACCCATCGACAAACCCCACGTCGCCGACGCGAGCCTCGTCACCGAAGACGGCGTCGAGGTCGGCGACATCGAAGACGAGGTCGAAGCCATCATCGACCGCGAGTTGGCGAACGTCACCTCCATCACCAAACGCGTCATCGACGGGGAACTGACGACCTTCTGAGCACAGAAGAACTGTATAGGGGTATCCGTTAATTCGGTGTGTGAACCTGCTGCCCTGGCTGCTCGATTGGCCCCCCTCCCCCGCAACGGTCGCCGTCTTCGTCGTTTTGACGACGCTCAGTGTCGGCACCCTCGTGGTGTTCGGCGGTGTCGTCGACGACGGAACGAACGAGAACGTCACCGTCGAGGAAGTCGACCTCACGGTGGCGTTGAACGACGAGCTGTCGTTCCCCGACGGCGAAAACGGGACCGTACAGACGTGCATGGCGAGCGGAACGCCCGGCGATAGCGTCAGCGTTCTCGGCGACGTGGTCGTCGAGATACCGCCCGACTCCGGCCGTGGATACGCCGCCGAGCGCTCGGCGACAGTCGAGGTGAGCCTCGCCCACACCGACGAGACGACGACAGCGACGGTCGAGGGACCGGGCCGGGAGACGATGGACGTGTTCTGGATTCTTGAGGACGACGAGACGCTCTCGGTCGGTGACACCGAGACGGTTCAGGTTCGCGTCCGAATCGATGGCTCACGGGTCACACGCGCCACTCGAAACGTGACCGTCCAAGAGGGGTCGCGGTCCTACGACTGCTGACCGTCTCCGAACCGGCCAAGCGTCGGTCCGAAACCGCTTTTTGATGCCTCCCGAATGAAAACCCATGACGAGGGTGTGTCTGGTCGGTAGCGAGGACGTGGAGTTGCGCTACGAACTCGTCAGCCGCGAGACGGCCCGCAACGCGCTCGCAACCTACGACCTCCGGGAACCGTATCGAAACACCGTCGCCTTAGAGACCGTCTCCCTCGGTGCGGCCGTCGCCCTGTTGAACGACCTCAACTGGTATCTCGTCCGCTTCGCCGACGAATCGCTGGTCCTCGAACCCTCGGTTAGCGACGAAGAATGGCTCTCCCGTGACCTCGCGGCGGCAATCCGGGACAACGACGTTGCGGCCGAGGACTCCGAGCGCTTCCTGAAGGTGTTCGGCATCAGCGACGGCGAGTTGCTCGAACCGATGTTCGTCACCCGCACCGGCCACGAACTACCGGAGTACGACCTCCACGAGGTCGACGACACGCTCGTCGTCCGCGTCAGCGAAGACGAGTTCGGTGCCTAGCCGACGGTATTTCACGCCGCCCCTCGACGGGACGGTATGAGCGAACTCGACGCGACGACGCGAGATGTCTCCGTGGACGGAACGGACGTTCGCGTGTACGTGGCCGGCCCAGACGAGGGACGCCCGATACTGTTGCTGCACGGCGGCGGGATGGACGCCGCCAGCGTCTCCTGGAAAAAAGCGTTTCCGGCGCTTTCGGAGACCCACCGCGTCTACGCGCTCGACTGGCCCGGATACGGCGAAAGCGACCCCGTTCCCAACGAAAAAACCCCACACGTCGACTACTACGTCGACGTTCTGGGTACCGTCCTTTCCGAACTCGACCTCCTTGAGGTGACGCTCGTCGGCATCTCGAAAGGGGGCGGCATCGCACTCGGCTACACGCTCGACCGACCGGCACGGGTCTCTCGGCTCTGTCTCGTCGACAGCTACGGCCTCGCTGGCGACGTTCCGGGTGGTAAACCCGGTGCGGCCTACGTCAAGGCGCCGAAGCTACTGGAGGCGACGTGGTGGGCGATGAAGCGAAGCCGCCGCGTGACGAGAGCCGCCATCAAGAACCTCGTGAACCCGGCGAACCTCGACGAGGAGTTCGTCGACGACGCTGTTCGAGAGGTTCAACGACCGAATGCCGGCGATGCCTACCGACGCTTCCAGCGCGCGGAGGTCGGCTGGCGTGGCCTCCGGACGAACTACGCCGACCGGATGTCCGAATTGCCGGTCCCGACGCTTTTCGTCCACGGCGAGGACGACGACCTCATTCCCCTCGAACAGTCGAAGGCAGCGGCCGACGCCGCGCCCGTCGCTGACCTGTTCACGCTCGCCGACTGCGGCCACTGGCCGCCGCGGGAACACCCCGAGGCGTTCGTCGCACGACTGGACGCGTGGCTTCAGCGGGGCTAATCGAACATTCCGGTCGACATGTAGCGCTCCCCGGAGTCCCAGAAGACGGTGACGACGAGCGGGCAGTCGTCGGGAATCGGTTCGGGGTCGGTAGGGTCGTCTTCGAGGATGCCGACCTCGTTGTCCGGGCCGGGACAGGACTCGACGCCGCGGTCTTCGGCCAGTCGCTCGGCGACCCGCTTTGCAGCCAACAGGCTCCCGCCCGACGATTGCCCGACGAGAATGCCCTCCCCGCGAGCGAGGCGGCGACACTCGGCTTCGGCCGATTCGATGTCGACCGTCTCGACGCTGTCGAGGAGGTCACGGTCGAGGTTCGGACTGACGAAGCCGGGGCCCATCCCCTGGAAGTCGTCGTCGCCCGGTTCGCCGCCCGAGAGAACGGCGTTGTCCTCGGGTTCGACGCCGACGACCTCCATCTCGGGGAACGCCTCCTTGAGTCGGCGGGCGGTGCCCGTGATGGTGCCGCCGGTGCCGATGCCGGCGACGAGGGCGTCGACGGTTCGGTCGCCGACCTGTTCGATGATTTCGGCGCCGGTCGTCCGGTAGTGGGACTCTGGATTGGCGGGGTTCTCGAACTGCCGGACCTGGACCATCCCCTCGGCTTCGAGTTCGTCGGCGCGGTCCTTGGCGTCCGAGATGGTTCCATCGACCAGTTCCAAATCGGCGCCGTAGGCGTTCATGATGGCGCGGCGCTCCGGGGATTTCGAGGCGGGCATCACGACCGTAATGTCGTACCCCTTCGCGGCAGCGACCATCGAGAGCCCGATACCCGTGTTGCCCGAGGTAGGTTCGACGATACGGTCACCCGGAGTCAACTCACCGGTGGCTTCGGCGGCTTCGACCATCGCCAGCGCCGGGCGGTCCTTGGCTGACCCACCAGGGTTCTTCGATTCTATTTTCGCTGCGATGACCGCCCCCGGTGGCGACTCGACCTGCACCAGCGGCGACCCGACCGTACCGAGAATGCCCCGTTTCATAGCCGGCGATTGACCGTCGCGGTATAAAACCTCCCTGAACGCGGGAGGGACTGCCGTCGTCGCAGACAGCACAAGAGCTATCGGCCGCCGGGTGAATCCCCCAGCAACGAATGGCGTCGGGGCTATCGGTTCCGCGAACGCTCGAAGCGGTTCGGCCGGCGCTGGAGCGCCGCCTCGGCGTCGACGCTCGCGGCCTCGCGGCGTTCCGAATCGCGTTGGGGTGTCTTCTCCTCTTGGATTTGCTGGGCCGTGCCGGGGATTTGCGGGTGTTCTACACCGACGCGGGCGTCCTCCCGCGGGCGGCCAACGCGGCGCTGTATCCGACGCTCTCGCGGCTGTCGCTGCACGGACTCTCGGGAGCGCTGTGGGCACAGGCCGCACTTTTTCTCGTCGCCGGCGTCTTCGCAGTCCTGCTCGCGGTCGGCTACCGAACGCGGTTCGCCGCGACAGTCTCGTGGGTGCTCTTGGCATCGCTGCAACTGCGGAACTATCTCGTCCTCAACGGCGGCGACACCGTCCTGTTGGTCGCGCTGTTCGTCGGCCTGTTCCTCCCGCTCGGCGATCGGTGGTCGCTGGACGCCCTCGGCCGCGAGTCGCGAACCCCTCGGCAGTTCGTCGTCGGCTTCGGGACCGCCGCACTGCTCTCACAGGTCGTGTTGATTTACACGACGAATGCGATTTTCAAGCTCCGCGGGTCGCTGTGGATGGAGGGAGAGGCCGTCCGGTACGTCTTCGCCCTGGACCGTTTTACGGTTCGACTCGGCGATTTCTTCGCCGGCATCGAACCGTTGCTCGTCGCGGTCAACTGGGCATGGTTCGGCCTGCTCGTCGCCGCACCGCTGCTCGTCGTTTTGATCGGCCGCGCTCGGACGGCGCTCACCGCTGCGTTCCTCGCGGCCCACGTCGGAATGTTCCTCACGATGGAGTTGGGGCTGTTTCCCCACGTCATGGTGGCCTGCCTGCTCGTGTTCCTGCCACCGTCAGTGTGGAACCGAATCGAGCGTCTGCTCTCGGGTGTGGTGACGCGACTGGAGGAGAGACTGACGACCGCGGAAGGTCACCCGAGGGTTCCCCTCGGGCCGTCGCTTCCGAAAGCGGTTCGACGCTCTGGCCACCGCATCGCCCCCGCCGCGACGGCGACGATACTCGTCGTCGGACTGCTGTGGCAAGCCGCGGCGGTCGGCTACCTCTCGGTACCGAGCGACTCCCCCGTCGACCCCGAAGACCACAGTTGGAAACTGTTCGCGCCCGATCCGCCGACGACGGATGGGTGGTTCGTCGTCGACGCCGACCTCGAATCGGGTGAGACGGTCGACGCCTATCCCCACGCCGACACCGGATTGGACCGGCCGCCGGACGTAGCCGCGACGTACCCCAACGCCAGGTGGCGCAAGTACCTCTCGGAGGTCCGCGGCGGCGAGACGGAACGCCGGGCGTTCGCCGCCTATCTCTGTCGGAGCACGGACGGCCCCGTCGACTCGGTTACCGTCGGCTTCGTCCGCGAGAAGATTCACCTCGACGGACCCAACCCGACCGAGTACGTCGAGTTCGGGACCTACGACTGTCCCGCGGTCGGCCGGTGACGGCGGTTTGAACCTCCGCAATGGAGGCCGTATGACCGACTCCGTCGGCTCCGTCCACGGGAGCGCGTTCCTTAAGAAGCGTGCGACGAATCGGTAGGTATGGAACTGGAAACGATGCGGCCGAACCCGGTGTGGGACGCCGACTCCTACGACGACGCAGTCGCGACTTTCGAGGCGCACGCCGACGACATCGTTGTGAAGGTGTGGGGCGGCGACTGGTGTAAGGACTGCCGCTCGCAACTGCCCGATTTCGGCGCGGCACTCGATGCCGCCGGCGTCGAGAACGTCGAACACTATCCCGTCGAGAAGGAAGACGACGGCAGCAAGACCGGCCCGAAGGTCGAAGAATACGGCATCGAATTGATTCCGACCGTCGTCGTGGAAGACGTCGAGACGGGAGAAGAGCTCGCCCGTTTCGTCGAGGAGGAGGACATGCCGATTGCGGTGTACCTCGCCGAACAATTGGCGTAACAGCGGTCGATTTTTCCGTCAGAGGTCTTCCACCCACTCCAGCGCCGCATCCATCTCGTGTTGCGGTGGCGAGCAGGTGAACGACCGGCAGGCGTAGACGGTGGGTTCGCCGTCGCGGGCCTCGCGGTTGGCCCAGATGGGCGGCACTTCTTCGAGTCCGAGCGTTTCGACCCACTGCTCGACACCGTTCTCTGCGGGCGGTCGGATGGTGAGAAACCGCGTCGGGAGATACCGCTCCGACAGCGATGTCCGCCACTGCTCGGGCAGGTGGTCCGCGGCGACGGTCAACTCCAAGGCGCCGACCGCACGGTCGTCGGCCGCGAGCGCGAGCGAGGCGTGCGACAGCGGGTCCGAATCCAGTTTCGAGGCGTGGGTTTCCACGACGGTTTCGGCGATTTCGTTGAATCCTTCCTCGGGGGCGACGTGGGCGAGTGCGGTGAGCAACTGGACGGCGACGCCACTTGACGACGGCGTCGACGTGTCGGTGAGTTCCTGCGGCCGAGCGACCAGCGACTCGCCGTCGACCGGCGTGAAGTAGAGCGTCCCCTCCGAGTCGTCGTAGAAGGCATCTCGGATGACTCTGCCGAGTTCGAGCGCGAACTCCAAGAACGCAACGTCACCGGTGGCCTGATACGTGTCGAGTGCGCCGCGTCCGAGGAAGGCGTAGTCTTCGAGGTAGCCCTGAATCCCCACGTCGTCGTCCTTCAGTCGGCGGTTCAGTCGGCGCTCTTCTGTGTCCCACAGCCGGTCCATACAGAAGGTGAGCGCGTCCTCGGCCGCGGCCGCGTACTCGCTGTCGAGGGTCAAAGCGCCCTCCGCGAACGCCGAAATCATCAGGCCGTTCCAGCCGGCGAGTACCTTCTCGTCCCGTGGCGGGCGCGGACGCTCGCTTCGGGCGTCGAAGGCCTGCTTTCGGGCGCGTTCCAGTCGGTCGCGTATCTCGCCCGGCGTTCGCTCGTGGCGTTCGGCCAACTCCTCGATGGACGCTGATTCGGTGAGGACGGTCGTCCCGTTCTCGAAGTTCCCCGCCTCGGTGACGCCGTAGCGGTCACGGAAGATTGCGGCGTCGGTGTCGTCCTCGATGGACTTCTCGACCGTCTCGGGCGTCCAGACGTAGAAGACGCCCTCCTCGCGCTCGCCGTCTTCGTCCTCGCTTTCGGCGTCGAGCGTCGAGTAGAAGCCGCCGTCGGGGTGGGTGAGTTCCCGCTGGACGAACGTGAACGTCCCCCGGACGGCATCGGCGTAGCGCTCGGCCCCGGTCAGTTGGTAGCCGGCCAGCAGCGCCCGCGGAATCTCCGCGTTGTCGTACAGCATCTTCTCGAAGTGCGGGACGGTCCACTCGCGGTCGACGCAGTAGCGGTGGAAGCCGCCGCCGACGTGGTCGTAGAGGCCGCCCGAGACCATCGCGTCGAGTGCCTCCGTCGCCACCTCCCGGTACTCGTTGCGCCCGGTTCGGTCGAAGGCCCGCAAGAGCAAGTGAACCCGGCCGGGTTGGGGGAACTTCTGGCCGCGACCCCACCCGCCGTGTTCGCGGTCCGCCCCGCGGACGGCCGCGCTGGCAGCCGAATCGACGAACTCGGCGTCCGGGGCCTCGCCGGGCGTTTCGGGGGTGTCCTCCAACTCCCCAGAGACGGCGTCGGTCCACTGTTCGGCGCGGTCCTCCATCTTCTCGCGTTCCTCGGGGTCGTTCCAGGATTCGGCGATACCGTCCAGCACCTGCCCGAAGGCGGGTGTCCCCTGCTTCTGCTCGGGCGGGAAGTACGTCCCCACGTGGAACGGTTTGCCCTCCGGGGTGAGCCACACCGACAGGGGCCACCCGCCGTTGCCGCGGACCAGTTGACAGACGGTCATGTACACCGAGTCCACGTCGGGGCGCTCCTCGCGGTCGACTTTGATTGGAACGAAGTTCTCGTTGAGTTGCTCGGCGATGTCGGGGTCCGAGAAGCTCTCGTCTTCCATGACGTGACACCAGTGGCAGGCGGCGTAGCCGATAGAGAGGAATATCGGCACGTCGCGCTCCTCGGCGAGGGCGAGGGACTCCTCGTCCCACTGTTGCCACGCAACCGGGTTGTCGGCGTGCTGTTTGAGGTACGGCGAAGACGCCTCGTCGAGGCGGTTGTCCATACTGGCAGTCGGGTCGCCAAGTTAGTAAACGGCGTGGCTTTGCGAGACGCCGAGCGGAGCGAGGGGTCTCGATGCGAGGGCGGTCGAGCGAAACGAGAGGTCTCGATGAGAGGACGACCGAAGGGAGTCCTCGGGAAAGGCGAGCGGCGACGAACCGAGCCACGAGCGATTAGCGGGTTATTTGAGTCACCGGCCTGTCGTGGGCGATATGAAGCTCTCTCGTAGGGACGCCCTCCGTGCCGGCGGTGGGTTGCTGGCGGCCGGTCTCGCCGGCTGTATCGAGCAGCGCGTGACGCGCCGTGAGACCAGAGTCGAGACGTCGACGACGTGGGCGTTGAACCCGGGCGTCGGTGCGGAACTCGACGGCGCGGCGTTCGGCGACTACGTCGATTCAATGTCGGACCGCTACGGCGACAGCGGTGTCTGGGGCACCGAAAGCGAAACACCGGACACCGTAGACACCGCCTACGTCCAGCGGCTGGCGCTGTCACGGGAGACCCCGGCCGACCCCGGTGGCAGCGAGTCGAGTTTGAACCCCGACGATGTCGACCCCGACGCGCCGCTTCTGTACGTCGACGCATCGGTGTCGGCCTACGAAATCGGTGAGAACCGCTATCGCTACTGGCTGTGGGTCGCCGCCGACGCCGCCGACGACCGACTGGTGCGCGACATCGACTTGGCGATGCTCTCGGCGAACGTCGAACTCCGAGACGGAACGGTGGCCGACAGCGCGCAGTTCTCCCGGAGCGACGGTGAGGCAACCGTCTCACTCGGCGGGGCGCCGTCGGCGACGTTCCCGCTCAACGAGACGACCGAGAGCCTCGAGACGAACAGCGACCGCAGCCGAAACGGCGCGTTTAGCGCCGAGTGGGGCGGGAGCGTCGACGGCGTCCAGTCGCTCAACGGCGTCCTCGAGGAGAGCCGAACCGGCGACCACGACTTCTTCTGGACGGTCGGCGCCGCCTACCAGTTCGACGAGAACGTCTGAGTGGGGTTGCGCGCGGAGCGCGCAACCGGATACCGTGGCGGCGAAGCCGCCACGCGGCCGTCGGATACTCACGTTCCTGCACACTTCGTCGGCGTCCAACAGCAACGTTTACACTTCTTTGCCCACCGATTTCGCGTATGACCGAGACCGTACTCCTCGTGGGTGGCGGCGGACGCGAACACGCCATCGCCCGTGCCGTCGACGACTCGGCCGACGCCGAACTGTACGCCTGTGCGTCGAACCGAAACCCCGGAATCACCGACCTCGCGGAGGGGTTCGAGGAAGTCGACGAGACCGACCCCGACGCCATCGTCGAGTTCGCCGAGTCGGTCGGCGCGACGCTGGCCGCAATCGGCCCCGAGTCCGCACTGAACGCGGGCGTGGCCGACGCCCTCGACGATGCCGGCGTCTACGCCTTCGGCCCCCGAGAGGCCGAGGCGCGCATCGAGACGGACAAGGCCTTCCAGCGGGAGTTCATGCTGGACCACGCTATCCCCGGTTGTCCCGACTTCGAGGTCTTCGAGGACGGCGAGGCCGCCGCCGACTACATCCGGAACTACGACGGCGACCTGGCCATCAAGCCGCGCGGCCTCACCGGCGGCAAGGGCGTCCGCGTCACCGGCGACCAGATTACCAAAGAGGAGGGCGCCGAGTACGTCCTCGAAAGCGACTACGACACCTACGTCTTGGAGGAACGCCTCGTCGGCGAGGAGTTCACCGTACAGGCGTTCGTCGCCGACGGCCAGTATCGCGTCTCGCCGGCCGTCCAGGACCACAAACGCGCCTACGAGGGCGACGAGGGGCCGAACACCGGCGGCATGGGGTCGTACTCCGACGCCACCTTCGAATTGCCGTTCATGACGGAGGGCGATTACACTGACGCCGTCGAAATCATCGACGCGGTCGTTGAGGCGATGCCCGACTACAAGGGCATCCTCTACGGCCAGTTCATGCTCACGTCAGAGGGACCGAAGGTCGTCGAGTTCAACGCCCGCTTCGGCGACCCCGAGGCGATGAACACACTGCCGGTGCTGGAGACCGACTTCGTCGAGTTGCTCGTCGCCGCCCGCGAAGGCGAGGAACTGCCGGAACTCACCTTCTCGAATCAGGCGACCGTCTGTAAGTACGCCGTCCCCGAAGGATACCCGACCGACCCCGAGGCCGGCGCGAAGGTGAACATAGACCCTGAAAGCGCCGGCGAGGCGCTGCTGTTCTACGCCAGCGTCGACGCTCGCGACGACGGCGTCTACACGACGACCTCGCGGTCGTTCGCCGTCGTCGGACTGGCCGAGACCATCACCGGCGCGGAGGCCATCGCCGAGGAGGCACTCGCGAAGGCCGGCGAGGAGGGACTTCGCGTCCGCCACGACATCGGCAAGGCCGAACTCCTCCAGCAGCGCATCGACCACATGAACGAGATTCGCGGCGAGTAGGGAACCCGCGTAAACGCGGCAGCAGCCTTTTTGTACGGCAGGTCGTCGTCCGCGGCAAGACCGATGCCACAGTTCCCGACTGAACAGTGGTTACAGGAGTATAGACGCCACCTCAACGACAGCGATGCGTTCGCGGAACTCGGCGAAGGGTGGGGACAGGGCTTCGATGGCGACGTGCTGTACGTCATCACCGACCTTCCAACCGAGGAGACGACGCTCGGAGAACTACCCGAGGCGACGCTCGATGGCCTCCCCGACCACGTCTACGAGACGGTGTCGGACGTGACCGTCGCCGACGCCCCGGAGACGTTCGCGCCGATTCAGTCCGGCATTCCCGACAGTTTGGCTGACAAACTCGACCAACTGGAGTCCCACGTCGTCGACGACACGGTGTACGCCTACGTCGGCTTGGAGGACGGCCGCTGTACCGAGGTGGAGGTCGTCGACGGTCCCGAAGCCCGCGAGACGGGGTTCGTCATGCGTGGCTCCTACGAGGTGTGGCGCGACATCGTCGACGGCCGGCCCTCGTCGTCGGCCGTCGTGACCGGCGAGTTGTCGGTGAGCGGCAATCGGCTTCGGCGGCTGCGGTATGCTCCGATGTTCCAACTGCTCGGTTCGGTTGCAAGCGAGGTAGAGACGACGCATCTCTTCGATGGCGACGACTCCACCTCGACGCCGCTTCTCGACACCGCGATGCGGGGGCGGATGGTCGCCGAACGGGAGACGCACCGAAGCGTCAAACGAACGCTGGAGTTGTTCTGACTCAGGAACGTTCCTCTTCGATAACGTTCAACTCGTCGTCGACCACAAGCGTCAGCGTCTCGCCCTCGCAGGGAACCGCGAGTTCGAACTTCCAGGGGTCTTTCGACCGAACGGTCAGGTAGTTGTCCGTCATCACGAACGCCAACTCCCAGTGGGGAATCGCGGTCACGTCGACAGCGTGTTCGTGGAAAAAAGCGACGACAGCGGGATGATGCAGCAACGCCAACCCGACGGTCATGTACTGCTCTCGGCCGCAGTGGCCACAGAAGCGGTGGCAGAACACGTCGAGTCGTTCGGCCCCGTCGGCCCACGCGACTGCGTCGCTTTCGAGGAACTCCAGTGCCATCGGGTTCGCACAGACCGGGCAGACGCCGTCGGCCGACAGCCCCATCTGGTGGCGATTGTACTGGTCGACTCGGGTCAACAGTTCGCTTCGGTCGCCCTCGACGGCGCTTGGCGGGAGCGTCGTCCGGGCATAGAGGTGTTCACACCCTGGACAGGTCATCGTGAACAGTCCGTCGTCGTAGGCGGCCTCGACCGGCGTCTCACAGAAATAACAGTCGAAGTCGGCGTCGAAGCCCCCGACGGTGAGACTTCGGCTGAATGCCCCCGCCTTGATTGCGCGATACAGCGCCACCCCCGGCGGTCGGAGGACGTAGCCGTCGTCGGTTTTCTCGACGAACGGGCCGACCAGTTTCTGAAGGTGGTAGTTGAACTGGCCGCTGTCGACGTCGCTGTCGACGCGTTCGCGGAGTTCCGAGAACGACACTCTCTCGTGTGGCGTCGCCCCGAGGACGCGGAGGATGCCCGCCCGGAGTTCGTTGCCCACGAGCGCGAAGGCCTCTTCGGCGGTCGTCTCCGCCGTCTCGCCGTCCGTCATCGACTGTCCGCAGTCACGGAGGGATAAGGAATCTTTGGGTGGTCAGCGGTCGACCTCGCCCATGATGGTGTCGAGGCTGCCGAGCGTCGCGATGAGGTCCGGGATGTACTCGCCTTCCGTCATCGCCGGCAGCGCCGAGACGTGCGAAAAGGACGGCCCGCGAATCTTGAACCGAGCGGGCTTGTCCGTCCCGTCCGAGCGGATGTAGATGCCGAGTTCGCCCTTCGCGGCCTCGACGGCCCGATAGATTTCGGTGTCGGGGTCGGGCTTGAGCGTCCGCGGGACGTTGGCCTGAATCGTCCGCTCGTCTTCCGGCCACGATTCGAGCAGTTCGACGCACTGTTCGATGATTTTTGCGGACTGCTCTACCTCACCGAGTCGGACCAGCAGCCGGCTGAGGTTGTCACAGCCGTCTTC
Source organism: Natronomonas gomsonensis (assembly GCF_024300825.1). Classification (NCBI taxonomy): domain Archaea; kingdom Methanobacteriati; phylum Methanobacteriota; class Halobacteria; order Halobacteriales; family Natronomonadaceae; genus Natronomonas; species Natronomonas gomsonensis. Next base: position 640,915 of record NZ_CP101323.1, read on the forward strand.
GGTCACCACGTCCCAGTCCAACTCCTCGTAGTAGCCGTAGGGGTCGTCCCGGCGCAGATCGTAATCGACCCCCGACCCGCGGGCGACGGGGCCGGTACAGCCGTAGGCCTTCGCCGTCTCGGGCGGCAGTTCGCCGACGCCGACCGTTCGGAGTTGCAGTATCTCGTTTGAGGACAGCAGGTCGTGGTACTCCCGCATCTTCGCCGGCAGCCCCTGCGTGAACGACCGGACCTTATCGAAGAACGCCTCCCGGTCGCCCGGAATGTCCCACGACACCCCGCCCAACCGGAAGTAGTTGAACATGAGTCGCTGGCCGGTCAAATCCTCGAGAATCTCCTGGACGAGTTCGCGGTCCCGGAAGGCGTACTGCCACGTGGCGTTGAAATCGCCGACCACGTCGAGCGCGTAGGCACCGACGGCGAGCATATGCGAGAGGATACGGCTCAACTCCGCGGCCATCGTCCGGATGAGTTGTGCGTACTCGGGGACCTCGATGTCGGCGAGATCCTCGGCGGTGCGGGCGTAGGCCCACTCGTTGAGGATGCCGCCACCGCCCCAGTCCCAGCGGTCGGGGTACGGCATTATCTGGTGGCGGTAGGTACCCTGCTGGCACATCTGCTCTTCACAGCGGTGGATGTAGCCGATGTCGGGGTCCACGTCGGCGACCGTCTCGCCGTCCAGTGTGACTTCGAGGTGCAGGACGCCGTGGGTCGCGGGGTGATGCGGTCCGACGTTGACCAACATCGTATCTCCTCGCCGTTTGTCGTCCTGGAGGGGATTTGCGTGTTCGCGATAGGGGACCACCTGCGACGATTCGATGTCGTAGTCTGGAGCCAGTGGGTGTCCCTGCCAGGTCTCCGGCAGCAGGATGCGGCGCAGGTCAGGGTGGTCGGCGTACTCGATGCCGACGAGGTCGTAGGCCTCCCGCTCGTGCCACTCGGCGGTTGGGTACACCGACGCACCGGACTCGCTGACCGGCGCGTCGCTGGCCGTCGGGACGACGATGCCGAGTTCATCCGTCGGGTCGTCGTAACTGCGGAGGTGATACACCGTCTCGTAGCGGTCCTCGTAGGCCTGTGCGGTGACACAGGCGCAGTGGTCGTATCCGAGCGACCGGGCCGCTTCGAGGGCGTCCGCGACCTCGTCGGCGCGGACGACCACCGCCGGGGCGTTCTCGTGGGTCTCGTAGCCAATCGCGAATTCCGAAAGCGCCTCCGGGACGGGGGTCTCCGAGCGCTGTCGGGCAACGGCGTCAGTCGACATACGCGACGTTACCGACGGCATCGGGACATGAATACTGCCTCACGAGTTCGGCGTTTTAAGTTATGCGCGGCCGAACGCCCCGCAACGATGAAGTCCCTCCGCTGTACCCTGCGGTTCGAAGAGGCGGCGATGCACCCCGTCCACCGTCGACTCACGCGGGACGAGGCGCTCGTCAACGACCAACTGCTACACAGCCACCGCGCCGAGGACGGCCGTGCGACGCTTCTGTTCTACGTCGAGGGCGACCGCGAAGCCTACGCCGACGCGCTGGAGGCGACAGACCGCATCGTGGAGTATCGAATCACGCCACTCGACGACGAGGCGTGTTACGCCTACATCCGAGAACGGTCCAGCGAATTCGACATGCGACTGGAGGACGCCTTCCAGCGGCCGGGACTGCTCGTCATCCCGCCGGTCGAGTTCCACAGCGACGGTACGGCCCGACTAACCGCGGTCGGCGAACCCGAGGCACTGCAGACGGCTCTGGAAGACGTTCCGGCGGCCGCCAGCGTCGACATCGAACGCGTCGGGGAGTACGACACGCCCGAGTTGACCTCGGGCGTCGACCTCACCGAGCGGCAGTACGAGGCCGTCGTCGCGGCGTTCGATGTGGGCTACTACGACGTTCCGCGGGCGGGAACCGTCGAGGAGGTCGGCGAACGGCTCGGCTGTGCGCCGGGCACCGCTTCCGAGCACCTCAGAAAAGCCGAACGGGCCGCGATGGGTGCCCTGCTGGACCGCAACGCGTAGTCAGTCGCTTTCCTCGGCCAACTCCTGAAGCGCCTCCTCGGCCGTCTCGACCGCCTTCTCCTTCTTGGCGGGGTAGGCTTCGACCTTGCCGCGGAGCATCAACCCCGTTCCGAGTTCGACGTCGCCTTTGTAGGCGGCCTGCTTGTCGAGTTGGATGAAGAAGGCGCAGTTGTCGTCGACCCGCTGGTCGAGTTCGTCGATGAGTCGCTGGAAGTCGTCCAGTCGCGCCAACGCCGAGAGGACGTGTCGCACCTCGTCGGCGCGTTCGAGTCGTACCGACAACACGAGGATGCGGTCGCCGTGGTGGCCCTCGGTCTCCTCGCGTTCGATGTCGACGTCTTCGGGGAGAAACGTCCGCAGCGCCGCCTCGACCCGCTTTTCGTCCTCTGTCGCATAACAGAACGCACGTAGGTCGACGTAGTGGAACGGGACGGCGCTCATCGGCTCACTCCTCGTCTTCGTCGTCCGCGTCGGCAGCCTCCAAGGAGTCCTCGGGGATGCCCGCTTCCTGTCCTTCCTCGAACTGGACGATGTAGGTGTTGTCGCCGAACATCGTCTCGGAGACCTGCGTCACCTCGCCGGTCTCGCCGTCGTACTCGCTGTGCTTGTCGTGGAAGACGACGTTGTCGCCCTTCTCGAATGCCATACCCGCGGATTCTCGCCCGTGCGGAAAAAGCCCGTCGTTTCCCGGTTCGAACGGCTTTTGAGACGGTGGCACGAACGACCGTATATGACCGTCCCTGCCGTTCGTACACGCTTTCCTCCCGCGTTCGCCTTTTCCGAAGGGGTGATGAGGCCGTGACGACCGTCGACGGCCTCTGGTATCTCGCCGACGAGGCCGAACAGCGCGCCGCACAGGCGTACCACCGGACTGTCGACACCTACGGCGAGGGGCTCCTCGAACGCACCTACCGGAAACACGTCTCACGCGGGCGGTTCCGGACGCTTGCCGAACGCATCCAACGCAGCGGCGCACCCTACGGTGCCCACACGCTCGTATACCGTCCGTCGGGGGAGGTCCTCCTCGTGCGTCACGAGGGCGTCGACCTGTGGGTTCTCCCGGGCGGCGGCGTCGACGGTTCGGAGTCGTTCCGCGAGGCCGCCGAGCGGGAACTACAGGAGGAAGCCGGCGTCGACGCCGCCTACGACGGCCTGGCGATGCTCAACCGCGTCGAGATTACCTGTGGGGGCCACCGGACGTGGGGCGTCCTCCCGGTGTTCCGTGCGCGGGCGGAGACGACCGACACGGCGATAGCCGACCCCGACGATGAAATCAGCGCGGCGCGGTGGTTCGACCCGCCGTCGGTCCCCGAGGACACCCGCGACCGCGAGGACCTCATCGACGCTGTACGCGCCGTCGCCTGACTACCACTCGACGCCTTCGCTCTCGTCGGCGTCCATTCGTCGCAACAGCGCCCGCGCCGTCGAGGCGTCGTAGCCGAACAGCACCGACTCGCCGTACTCGCTGGCGACTTCGGCGGCGTGAATCAAGTCGTCGATGTCCACGTCGACGGCGTAGAGTTCGATGCTGAGTGGCGTATCGAGGCGGTCGACGAACCCGCTGGCGATGGTTTCGAGCCAGTAGGTCGTCCCGTAGTGGGTGTCGTACAGCGGGACGACGAACTCGTCGACGTACTCCTCGATTGTGTTGAGGTCGATGCCGGCGCGCTCGTAGAGGTGTCCCTCGTAGGGGTCGGGGTACAGCGTCATGTAGGTGGTTCCCGGAATCCGGTCTGCGGCCGCCTCGACGAACTCGGTGATGACATCGGCGCGCCACTCGTAGCGGTCCTCGATGGTCGTCTCCTCCGGCGGTGGCCCCTCACCGTTTTCGTGGCGTGTCTCGACCCACGACTCGAAGGCCGCGTTACAGCGGTCACAGTAGCAGTACTCCGCCCGCGGGAAGCCGATGTCGTCGAGGCGGACGTCCGGGTTGACTTCGGCACAATCCTCGATTATCTCCAAGAGTCCCTCCCGATACCCCTCGTGGGTCGGACAGACGTAGGCCCAATCGAAGTAGGTCCGCTCGCGAGTCGCCCGCTGGCCCTCCGGGTTGACGGGGACGATGTCCTCGTTGCCGTCGGCCGCGGCGTTGTCACCGAAACACGACACCATACTCACCGCATCCGCGATGGGGTCCGCAGAGCGCCCCGAGACGTCTTTCACCTCGTAGAACGCGCGGTCGAACTCCGGCCAGCGTGCCTCCTCTTCGTTTCGCGTGACGACGCCGTACATACCCGTAGTCGGCACTCGGCGTGGGTAAGTCGTTCGGAAGAGTGGTTGGGTGGCGGTACGCTTACTGTTTCTTCACGTACAGCAGGACTGCTGCAGCGAGGAGGACCAGCGCGATAGCTTTCTTCGACATACGGTATCACGGACGAACCGTAACGGCATAGTCTTTCCCCCGGAGCGGCCGAGCCACGACGACATCCCTATGCGACGCTGATGTGTGCGGCCAGCGACTCCCTGATGATGGTATCGCAGTATGCACACCGGACGCCCTCGTCGAGGACCTCGAAGCGCGATTCGACGGGTTCGTTTTCCGTGGTGATGCAGTTGGCGTTCGGACACGACAGTACGCCGACGACGCTTTCGGGGCGAGAGACGCGATGTTTCTCGACCACGTCAAACTCGCGGACGATGTTGATTGTCGCGGCAGGCGCGATGAGCGACAGCACGTCGACCTCGTTTTGACTCAACTCTCTGCCTTCGACCTTCACGATGTCCTTGCGGCCGAGTCGGTCGGAGGGGACGTTCATCCCGACGGAGACCTCCTCGCCCGAGGTGCCGTCGATGCCGAGGATAGCGAGGACGTTGAGCGCCTGACCGCCGGCGATGTGGTCGATGACGGTGCCGCTTTCGATTTTCGAGACGCGGAGTTCTGTGTCGGTCATAGGATTGAATCGAGCAGCGCCATTCGGACGGGAACGCCGTTGTGTGCCTGTTCGAAGTACGTCGCGTACTCCGTTTCGTCGATTTCGGGTGCGATTTCGTCGACGCGCGGCAGCGGATGCATCACCGTCAGGTCGTCCTTGGCTTTCTCCAGCAGGTCGGCGTCGATGCGGTACTCGCCCGCTATCTGCCGGTACTCGTTCTCATCGGGGAACCGCTCCCGCTGGATGCGGGTGACGTACAACACGTCGAGTGCTTCGAGGACGTTCTCGATGTCCGTGTGTTCGCGGACCTGCGCACCGGCCTCGTGGAGGTCATAGCGAACGCTACGCGGCAGTCGCAGGCTCTCTGGACTGATGAAGTGCTGGCTGGCGTCGAAGTTCGTCAGCGCGTGGGCCAGCGAGTGGACCGTCCGGCCGTACTTCAAATCGCCCATGATGCCGATGGTGAGGTCGTCGAAGCCGGCGTTCTCGCGGATGGTGTAGAGGTCCAATAGCGTCTGAGTGGGGTGTTGGCCCGCGCCGTCGCCCGCGTTGATGACGGGCACGTCGACGAACTCGCTGGCCAGTTTCGCGGCGCCCTCGGAGGGGTGTCTGAGGACGATGGCGTCGGTGTATCCCTCGATGACGCGAACGGTGTCGGCCAGCGACTCGCCCTTTTTGACCGACGAGGACTCGACGCTCCCCATGTCGACGGTGTCGCCACCGAGCCGCTTCATCGCGGTGTCGAAGGACATCTTCGTCCGCGTACTCGGCTCGAAGAACAACAACCCGAGGAGGTCGTTGTCGTGGGAGTGAGCGACCGCGCCGGGGTCGTCGGCGATTTCGGCGGCGCGGTCCAACACCGCCTCGATATCGCCACGCGACAACTGCTTCGCGCTTATCAGGTAATCGTGGCGCATTACCGAAAGACCCGCCCCGGACGCTCTTGAATCTCCCGACCCGACCGGACTCCGCACATCGCTCCCGTGGTTTGCAGTCCCAACCGCTGTCTTGCCGAATCAACACACAACCCTGCCAGAACATTTAATCAGGTGGACATGCTAAACCGAACAGATGAGCGAGCGCCTCAGAACCGGAATTAACGTTCTCGACCGGAAGCTCAACGGTGGGATTCCGGCCGGGAGCATCGTGGCGCTCACCGCCCAGCCTGCAAGCCAAGCGGAACTGTTCCTGTACGAACTCACGGCCACTCGCGGGACGCTGTATCTCTCACTGGACAGAACAGGCGATTCGGTCTCCAACAGCATCGACAACTCGAACACGATGACGGGAGACCCGACGGTGCGGGACGTGACGGGCGACGCCCCACTCGACAACGCGACGAAACTCGTCTCCGCGCTTCCGGAGTCCTCGAATCTCATTATCGACCCTGCCGACGTGCTCGAACGCCAGGAGCCGACCCGCTATCGGAACTTCATGAACGAACTCCAGAATCACATCTACAACACGGGAGGACTCGCGATCCTGCACTGTCTCGACGGCCGCAACGTTCCCGACCTGCGAGACACCACAGAACACATGGCGGATTTGGTGTTCCAACTCGACACCTCGGTGAAGGGCGACCGCATCGAGAACCGCCTCGCCGTCCCAAAGTTTCGCGGTGGTCAGGCACTTTCGGACGTCATCAAACTGGAACTGTCCGACGAGGTCGACATCGACACCAGCCGCGACATCGCATAGGGTCACCACCCCGGCACCCCACGATTTATGTACGGAAACGCGGCCAGAGCGCCCATGCTCTGAACGGACGCCGGCAGTCCGCCGAGGCCGAAGCACAGCGTGAGGGCTGCCGGACGGGAGCGCTGTCGTTCGCCACGATTCAAGTGCGCCCGCCGCACAACTCCGGGTATGGAACTGTTCGGAACCGCCGGGATTCGGGGCGACGCGACGACGGCGGTGACGCCGTCGCTCGCGCTCGCGGTCGGCAGAGCCGCGGCCGTAGACGGCGAGACGTTCGTCGTCGGCCGCGACGGCCGCGAAACTGGTCCGGCGCTCGCCGCAGCGGTCGAAGCCGGAATAGCAAGCGGCGGCGCCGAGGTTGTCAGGGTCGGCCGCGTCCCGACGCCGGCGCTCGCCTACGCCTCTCGGGGACGTCGCGGCGTGATGGTCACGGCGAGTCACAATCCACCGCAGGACAACGGACTGAAACTGTTCGTCGACGGAACGGAGTACGACCGTACGGCCGAGGAGGCGGTCGAATCACGCGTCGACGGGGGGACGGGACCGACCGACTGGAGCGCGTGGGGAGATTCGACCCGCGAAGAGGTACTCGACGACTATCGCGACACCATCGTCGAGTACACGCGTCGAGTCGTCGGTGACTGTGAAAACACGAAAGTCGCCGTCGACTGCGGCAACGGGATGGCGAGCGTCGCGACTCCCCAAGTCCTCCGAGCGCTCGGTGCCGACGTCGTCGCGCTCAACGCCAACGTCGACGGCCACTTCCCCGGACGCGAGTCGAAACCCACACCCGAGAGCCTCGAAGACCTTCGTGCGTTCGTCGCCGACGGCGACTTCGAGTTCGGCATCGGCCACGACGGCGACGCAGACCGCATCGTGGTCGTCGACGAGGAAGGCGAAATAGTCCACGAGGACACCATCCTCGCGATGCTCGCGGGCTTTTACACCCGCCAGAGCGACGCCGCCGACCCGGTCGTCGTGACGACGCCGAACGCCTCGGCGCGCATCGACGAACACGTCGAGACGCACGACGGCCGAATCGAACGGGTCCGACTCGGCGCGCTTCACGAGGGCGTCGCCGCCGTCCGGGATACGGGGACGGCCGACACCGATGTCGTCTTCGCGGCGGAGCCGTGGAAACACGTCCATACCGGCTTCGGACCGTGGATAGACGGCGTCACCAGCGCCGCGGTCGTCGGTGCGTTGATTGCACGCGATGGCCTCGCGGAACTCCGGGCACCGATTGCCGAGCGACCCTACAGGAAGGTAAGCGTCGACTGTCCCGACGACCGAAAGGGGCCAACGATGGATGTTCTCGAATCCCGACTCCCGGAGTCGTTCCCCGAGGCGTCGGTCGACACCGAGTACGGCGTCCGGTTGACCTTCGACGACGCCTCGTGGACGCTGGTCCGTCCCAGCGGCACCGAACCGTACGTCCGCATCTACGCCGAAAGCGACGATGTCGAGGCGCTCGTCGGCGACGTTAGAGAGGTCGTCGTCGAGGCCATCGACGACGTGTCGTAGCCCCGGCCCCGATGCCGCCGAAGCCGTCGACGGCAGGTATTTGCGCTGGGCGGCCGAGTCCCGGCGTATGGACGACAGGGAACTACTTGAAATCGCTCGCGAGGCCGTCGAGCGGTCCTACGCGCCGTACTCGGAGTACTACGTCGGGGCAGCCCTCGAAACCGACGACGGGTCGGTGTACACCGGCTGTAACATCGAGAACGCCAACTACTCCAACAGCGTCCACGCCGAGGAGTTGGCGCTGTCGAAAGCCGTCGAGGATGGCCACCGGGAGTTCGAAGCGGTCGCGGTCAGTTCGGACCGCCGGGACGGCGTCACGCCCTGTGGGATGTGCCGACAGTCGCTGTCGGAGTTCTGTGCCGCTGATTTCCGCGTTGTCTGTGAGGGCGAGGACGGGCCGACGACGTACACGCTCGGCGAACTTCTCCCGAACACCATCACGATGGAGCATCTCGAATGACCGCCGACAGCGAAGACCCGAACGACGACGAACAGTATCACGTCGAACTCGCCGACGGGGACATCGAGGGACCGGTACTCCTTCCGGGCGACCCGAACCGCGTCGAGATAATCGCGGACTGCTGGGATGAGTATCGCGAGCGGGCCTCTCACCGCGAGTATCGAACGCTTGCGGGGATGTACGACGACGAACCGCTCGCGGTTACGTCGACCGGAATCGGCTCGCCGTCGGCGGCCATTGCCGTCGAGGAACTCGCCCGCATCGGCGCCGAATCGTTCATCCGGGTCGGCTCCTGTGGTGCGATACAGGAGGGGGCGTCCGTCGGCGACCTCGTCATCACGACGGCGGCGGTCCGACAGGAGGGAACGAGCGACGAGTACGTCCGCGAGGATTACCCAGCGGCCGCCGACGACGAGGTGGTCACGGCGCTCGTGACCGCCGCCGAGCGACTCGACCACGACTACCACCTCGGCGTCACCTGCTCTACGGACTCGTTTTACGACGGGCAGTCACGGCCGGGATTCGAGGGGTTCCGTGCCGCCGGCGCCGAGGAGCGAATCGAAGAACTACAAGCGGCAGGGGTCCTGAATTTCGAGATGGAAGCCAGCGCCATCCTCACGCTTTCGAGTCTGTACGGGCTCCGGGCCGGAGCCGTCTGTACCGTCTACGCCAACCGCGTCACCGGCGAGTTCAGAACCGAGGGCCAGCGGAAGGCCGCCGAAACTGCCTCACTCGCGGCGGCGCTGTTGTCGAAGATGGACCGAGAGAAGGCTAACGCAGGTGTCGACCACTGGCACGCGGGGCTGTCGCTTGATGATGGGTAACGGAAGTAAAGCATCCGCGCGAGCGAAGCGAGCGCGGTTCGCGGCGACGAGACGGCTGTGCCGTCGAGTCGCCGTAGCGAGTGCCGACTAACGCGCCCTTTGGGCGCGGCAGGAGGCGCTCGCGCATATTTTCCCCAAGTTTTTGCCACGGAGGCGTGTTCGCCCACGGGGAACCGCCGGAGTGTGCAAAAAGTGGGTTTACATGTCCGGGAACGCTTTTGCGGCGTCGGCGAACCCATTGACCGTCTTAATCCAGCGTGCGGCGACCGTCTTTTTCAGCGCCTTTGCGGCGGGGCCGCCGAAGGTGTCGACAGGCAGTCCCTTCACGTCGTGGGCGACGGCCTTGCTGCCGACGGAGATGAGCGTCCCCTTGTCGTCGTACTCCCACTCCTTCAGCGGCTGGCCGCGGATGGTGCGGGCGATGTTCTCGCCGGCGACCTCGGCGGCCTGCCAGGCGGCCTGTGCGGTCGGCGGTGCGGGTTGTTCCTGTCCGGGCTGGTCGATGAGCGCGGCGTCGCCGAGGGCGAAGATGCGCTCGTCGGAGGTCTGGAAGTTCGAGGCGGACTCGATGCGGTTGCTCCGTTCGTCCTTGTCGACCTCGGCCGTCTCGGCGGCGTCTTGGCCGGTGATACCGCCGGTCCACAGCAGCACATCGTAGTCGAGTTCCGTCTCGTCGCCGACGTAGACGGTTTCCTCGTCGACCTCGCCGATGAACTCGCCGGTGTGAATCTCGACGTCCTTCTCTTCGAGCAGTTTGCGGAGTTTCGCCTGCACGACGGGGTCGTTGTTCGGGAAGACGTTGTCGAGGCCCTCGACGAGGTGGATGTCGAGCGGGGCGCGGTGTTTGTCTCGGAACTCCGCGATTTCGCCGGCGGACTGGATGCCGGAGAGGCCGGCACCGCCGACGATGACCTGTGCGGGGTCGTTCCGCGAGGCTTCCCGGGCAGCCTCGGTGATGGCCTCGTGGATTTCGAGGGCGTCGTCGAGCGTCTTCAGCGTCAGTGAGTGTTCTTCGAGGCCGTCGATACCGAAGAAGGCAGTCTGGGAGCCAAATCCGACGAGGAGGTAGTCGTAGTCGATGGTCGAGTCGTCGTCGAGCGTAATCTGACGGTCCTCGGTGTCGATTCCCTCGACGCGGCCCTGTACGAACCGGGTCGACGGCGACTTGATTTCCGACACCGAGAACGTGATCTTCTCCTGTACCTCTGGATTGCGGATACAGCGGTGGGATTCGTGGAGAACAAGGTGGTGGTCGACGTCTGACACCCACGTAATGTCTGCCTCTCCGTCGAGTTCCGATTCGAGCCGTTTGACCGCGCCGGTGCCGGCATAGCCGGACCCGAGCACGACGACGTCGTCCGTCATGTAAGACAGTGGGGATGCCTCCGATACAAACCTGTTGGAACCGCACGGCCGGCGAAAGTTGCCGAATCGACTCCCTTCGGGCGATTGTGCCTCGGTATCAGTGGGCGGCCTCTTCGTTGCCCGCCGGTGCCTCCATCTTGTCGATGGTAAGGATGAGGCTGTTGTTCGTGTCGTCTTTGCCCTCGATGGTTCCCGCGATGAGGAGTCGCGACAGCGGAGTCGGCCCGACGGTGATGTCGTCACCCTCGCTGAAATCGGCGATGGAGCCCTGCAGTTTGATTTCGGCACGGCACAACTCGGGGTGGTGGACGCTCGTGAGGTCGATTTCTTGGACGTTCGCACTCTCGATGAGTTCGCCGTCGTGTCGGAAGGGGACGTCCGCCGCTTGGTCCATCTCCTGTATCTTCAGCGCGTCGTAGGCGTTCGCTGTAGGCTTGTAGCCGCCTTTCGGTCCGGGTACACCTTCGACCAACTGGAGCGCCTTGAGACTCTGCATCTGGTTGCGAATCGTCCCGGGGTTTCTGTCTACCTGTTCGGCAATGTCTTCCCCCTTGACGGCGCTTTCGGACTCACGGTGAAGGTTGATGAGCTCCTGAAGAATCGTCTTCTGACTGGGGGTGAGCTCGATTGATGACATAGGCTATCATTCGATAGTTCCGTCCTTAAACCCGACGGTGGGACAATGCGTTTCGCCGGCGTTCGGTTTCCTCACGGTCGCTGACGTGAAGGGCACTGGCGGCGGTTTTTAGACGGTCGGTACTGTACCGGTGGTATGGACCTCCGAGTAATCGGTGCGCCGATGGACCTCGGTGCGGACCGACGTGGCGTCGACATGGGGCCGTCGGCGATTCGGTACGCTGGTCTCGCCGATACCGTCCGAGACGTCGGCCTTTCCTACGACGATGCCGGTGACCTGCCCGTCCCGCGACCAGAGGGTCGAGACCCGAACGCCGAAACGCCGGGAGAGGGCCGAGCGAAGTACCTCCGAGAGACGCGTTGGGTGTGTCGCCGCGTCGAGAGCGCCGTCGCCGACGCCATCGACGACGGCGACCTCCCTTTGGTCCTCGGCGGCGACCACTCCATCGCTATCGGCAGCGTCGGTGGGGCGAGCGCGGACCAGGACATCGGCATCCTCTGGCTCGACGCCCACGGCGATTTCAACACGCCGGAAACGTCCCCGAGCGGGAACGTCCACGGGATGCCTGTGGCGGCCATGCTCGGACGTGGGGCGTTCGCCGAGAAGCGGTGGGCCAACGCCGACATCGACGAGGAGAACATCGCGATGGTCGGTCTCCGAGATATCGATGAAAAGGAGCGCCACGCCATCCGTGACAGCGACGTGACGGCGTTCACGATGAGCCACATCGACAACCGGGGGCTCGTCCCGGTCATCGAGGATGCCATCGCCGCGGCGCTCGACGGAGTCGACGCGCTGCACGTCAGCCTCGATATGGACATTCTCGACCCTGACGAGGCCCCCGGCGTCGGGACACCCGTTCGTGGCGGCGTCACGTACAGAGAGGCACACGCCGCGATGGAACTCATCGCCGATACCGGTGCCGTCCGGTCGATGGAGGTCGTCGAGGTCAACCCCATCCTCGATTCACACAACAGAACTGCGGAGTTGGCTGTCGAGTTAATCGCGAGTGGCCTCGGAAAAGTGATTCTCTGAAATCGGTCGGGAACTCGTCTACAAGTCGAGCATCTCGGCGACCTGCTGCATGTCCTTGTCGCCGCGACCCGAGAGGTTCACGACGATGGTGTCGTGGTTGCCCTCGTCGGCCAGTTGTCCGGCCAACGCGACGGCGTGGGCGGTTTCCAGCGCCGGGATGATGCCCTCCAACTCCGAGAGGTCCCGGAACGCGGCCAGCGCCTCGTCGTCGGTGATACCGCGGTACTCACAGCGGCCGACAGCACGGAACATGGCGTGCTCCGGGCCCACGCCGGGGTAATCGAGTCCGGCGGAGACGCTGTGGACCTCCACATCGTCGTCGATGACGCGGGTCTTCATCCCGTGGATGACCTCCTCGTTGCCCGCCGCAAGCGGTGCAGCGTGGCGCTTGGAGTCCGCGCCTTCACCGCCGCCTTCGCCACCGTAGAAGTCCACGTCGTCGTCCCGGAAGGCGTCGAACAAGCCGATTGCGTTCGACCCGCCGCCGACGCAGGCGACGCAGGCGTCCGGGAGGCCGCCGATTTGCTCTTTGGCCTGCTCGCGGGCCTCCTTGCCGATGACCGACTGGAACTCCCGGACCATCCGCGGGAACGGGTCCGGACCGACGACGCTGCCGACGAGGTAGTGGGTGTCGTCCATGTTCTCGGCGAAGTCCTCTAAGGCGGCATCGACGGCGTCAGCCAACCCGGACCCGCCGCGGGTGACTTCGTTGACCTCGGCGCCCATCAGTCGCATCCGGAAGACGTTCATCTCCTGACGCTCGACGTCTTTCTTCCCCATGTAAACCTCGGTGTCGAGGTCGAACAGTGCACCGACCATCGCCGTCGCGGTGCCGTGTTGTCCGGCGCCGGTTTCGGCGATGATGCGCTCTTTGCCCGCCTTCTTCGCCAACAGCGCTTGCCCGATGGCGTTGTTGATTTTGTGTGCGCCGCCGTGGAGTAAGTCCTCTCGTTTGAGGTAGATGTCGGCGCCGTAGGCCTCGCTGAGGTTCTCGGCGTGGAACAGCGGCGTCGGCCGACCGGCGTACTGTTCGAGGACGTGCCGGAACTCCGCTTGGAACTCTTCGCTATCGACGATGTCGTCGAACGCACCGGCCAACTGTTCGAGGGGTTCGAGCATTGGTTCGGGAACGTAGCGCCCACCGAACTCGCCGAACTCGTTGTCGTCCGCGTCTGACATGGATAGTGGTACGCACTACCGTACAAAACGGTTGCGAAGTGGACAGCGTTGGGGTCTCGATCGCTACTCGTCGGTCTCCTCGGCGGACGCGTCGTCGCCTCCGGTGTTGTCGACGACGTCGACGCCGGAAACGTGGTCGTCCTCGTCGAGACGCATCACGACGACGCCTTTCGTGTTTCGGCCCACTTCAGAGACCTCGTCGACGTGCGTTCGCATGATTTGGCCGGATTCGCTCATGATGACGAGTCCGTCACCTTCCGAGACGGCGTTGATGGCACAGACGGGGCCGTTTCGCTCGTCGGTTTTGATGTCGATGAGGCCCTTCCCGTAGCGGGACTGCTGGCGGTACTCGCTCAGCGGCGTCCGCTTGCCGTAGCCGTTCCGCGTCACCGTCAGCAGGTCGCGGTCGTCGTCGGGTTCGGCCGCGACGAGTCCGGCGACTTCGTCGTCCTCCTGTAGCTTGATTCCGTTGACGCCGCGGGCGGAGCGGCCCATCGGCCGGGCGTCGGCCTCGTCGAAGCGGATGGTCATTCCGCCCCGGGTCCCGATGAGCAGGTCGCCATTTCCGGCGGTGACTTCCACGTCGACCAACGCGTCGTCGTCTTCCAGTCGGACGGCACGGATGCCGCCGGAGTGGACGTTCTCGAAGTCCGAGACCGCGGTTCGTTTGACGTAGCCGCCGCGAGTCGCCATCGCGAGGTAGCCGTCGTCGATGTCGTCGGTGTTGACGACGGCCGTAATCTCCTCGCCGTCGTCCAAATCGAGGACGTTTACCGCGGAGGTTCCCCGAGCGGTCCGACCCATCTCCGGCAACTCGAACACCTTCAGGCGGTACACCTGCCCCTGATTGGTAAAGCAGAGCAGGTAGTCGTGTGTCGAGGCGGTGAACACCGTCGAGACGCGGTCGCCCTCTTTGGGGCGCGTCCCGATGATGCCCTTCCCGCCGCGGTGTTGGGTGTCGAACTCCGAAAGCATCATCCGCTTGACGTAGTCTTCCTCGGTGACGACGACGACGACTTCCTCCTCGGCGATGAGGTCCTCGCGGGTGACCGACCCCGCGTCCTCGATGATTTCGGTGCGGCGGTCGTCGGCGTACTCGTCTTTGATTTCGCGGAGTTCCCCTTTGATGACTTCGAGCAGTTCCGACTCGTCGCCGAGGATGGTTTCGAGACGCTCTATTTCGGCCTGTACCTCCTCGTACTCGGCTTCGACCTCACCGGCCTCCATCGAGGTGAGCGACCCCAACTGCATCCGGACGATGTGCTCGGCCTGCTCCGTCGACAGTTCGAACTCGGTCTCCAACCCGGCGATTGCGGCGTCGCGGTCGTCGCTGCCGCGGATGAGTTCGACGACATCGTCGACGTTGCCCAAGGCGACGAGACGGCCTTCGAGAATGTGGGCGCGGTCTTCGGCCTCCTCGAGTTCGAACTGCGAGCGCCGGCGGACGACCTCGCGGCGATGCTCGACGAACTGTTCGAGCATCTCCTTGAGGTTCAACACCCGGGGTTGTCCGTCGACCAGCGCCAACGAGATGACCGAGAACGTATTTTCGAGGTGGTGTTCGAGCAGTTGGTTCTTCACCACGTCGACGTTCGCGCCGCGTTTGCAGTCGATGACCACGCGGATTCCGGTCCGGTCGGACTCGTCGCGGATGTCGCTTATCCCCTCTATTTTGCCCTCCTGGACGTCCTCGGCGATGCGCTCGATGCGGCGGGCCTTGTTCTGCTGGTACGGCATCTCGTTGATGACGATGCGGTCGCCGCCGCGGTCGGTGTACTCCACGTCGATGTCCGCACGCACGCGGAGTCGACCCCGCCCCTCCGTGTAGGCGTTCATCAACCCCTCGCGGTTGACGATTTTCGCGCCGGTCGGGAAGTCGGGCCCCTTGACGTACCCCTCGGAGTTCGGGGTATCGATGAGGTCCGACACCGAACAGTCGGGGTTGTCGATGAGGTGGATAGAGGCGTCGATTATCTCGCCGAGGTTGTGCGGCGGGATGTTCGTCGACATCCCAACTGCGATACCCGAGGCACCGTTCACGAGCAGGTTCGGCACCCGCGCGGGCAACACGTCGGGTTCGGTAAGCCGGTCGTCGTAGTTGCTCTCGAAGTCGACGGTGTCCTTCTCTATGTCCGCCAGCAGTTCCTCGGCGATGGGGGCCATCCGGGCCTCCGTGTACCGCATCGCCGCCGGCGGGTCGCCGTCGACCGACCCGAAGTTACCCTGCCCGTCGACCAGCGGATAGCGAAGCGAGAAGTCCTGTGCCATCCGGGCGAGGGCGTCGTAAATCGCGCTGTCGCCGTGGGGGTGGTAGTTACCCATCGTCTCGCCGATAATCGACGAGGACTTGCGGTGGCCGGCGTGGGCGGTGACGCCCATCTCCGACATCGCATACAGGATGCGTCGCTGGACGGGTTTGAGACCGTCGCGCGCGTCGGGCAAGGCACGCCCGACGATGACGCTCATCGCGTAGTCGATGTATGACTGCTCCATCTCGTCTTCGATGCGGACGGGCTCTACTCGGTCTGCGGGTTCGTCCGGAGGTTCGGGTGTCTCTGAACTCATGTGTGAACTGGTGGTGTCTCGTCGTTCGTCCTCAGATGTCGACCCATTCGGCGGCGTCGGCGTGTTCCTTGATGAACTGCTTTCGCGGCTCGACGGCGTCGCCCATCAGCACCGAGAACATCCGGTCGGCCGCGGCGGCGTCCTCGATGGTGACCTGCTTGAGAATGCGGTTCTCGGGGTTCATCGTCGTCTCCCAGAGTTGTTCTGGGTTCATCTCGCCGAGGCCCTTGAACCGCTGGACCTGCGAGGGGTTGCCGTCGCAGACGTCCTCGATGATTTCCTCCCGTTCGTCTTCGGTCATCGCGTCGTAGGTCTCTCCCTTGTACCGAATGCGGTACAGCGGCGGCTGGGAGGCGTAGACGTAGCCGGACTCGATGAGCGGCGTCATGTGCCGATACAGGAACGTCAACAGGAGCGTCCGGATGTGGGCGCCGTCGACGTCGGCGTCCGTCATGATGATTATCTTGTGATAGCGGGCCTCCTCGATGTCGAACTCCTCGCCGATACCCGTCCCGATGGCGGTGATGAGGTTCCGAATCTCGTTGTTTTCGAGGATGCGGTCGAGTCGGTGTTTCTCGACGTTGAGGATTTTGCCTTTAATCGGAAGAATGGCCTGATACTCGGGGTTGCGGCCCTGTTTGGCCGACCCGCCGGCGGAGTCGCCCTCCACGACAAACAGTTCCGAATCTTCGGGGTCACGCGTTTGACAGTCCGCGAGTTTGCCCGGGAGGCTCGTCGACTCCAGTGCCGATTTCCGGCGCGTGAGCTCCTCGGCCTTCTTTGCGGCCTTTCGGGCCTTCGCCGCCTCGACGGCTTTCGAGATGATGGATTCTGCGGTGTCGGGGTGTTCTTCGAGGTACGTCGCCAACTCCTCGTGGACGGCGCTTTCGACGATGCCGCGAACTTCGCTGTTACCGAGTTTGGTCTTCGTTTGTCCCTCGAACTGCGGGTCAGGATGTTTGACCGAGATGACCGCGGTCATCCCTTCCCGGATGTCGTCTCCTTTCAGCGTACCCTCGAGGTCCGACAGCATGCTGTTGGAGGTCGCGTAGTCGTTGATGACGCGAGTGAGAGCCGTCTTGAATCCCGTCAGGTGTGTCCCGCCCTCGCGGGTGTTGATGTTGTTGGCGAAGGCGTGAATCGACCCCTGAACGCCTGCAGTCGCCTGCAGAGCGATTTCGACGTGGATGTCGTCTTCTTCGTCGGAGACGTACACCACGTCCTCGTGGAGCACGTCGCGCGTCTCGTTGAGGTACTCGACGAACTCCTTGATGCCGCCTTCGTACTCGAAGGTGGACTCGACGATTTCTTCGGGGTCCTCGGGGCGTTCGTCCCGAATCGCGATTTCGACTCCGGGATTGAGGAAGGCGAGTTCCCGGAGTCGCGATTCGAGCGTCGAGAAGGTGAACTCGGTCGTCTCGAAGATGTCGTCGTCGGGCCAGAACCGAATCTCGGTGCCCGTCTCCTCGTCGTCGGCCATGTCGCGGACCCGTTCGAGGTCGTCTTCGGGTTCGCCGTGGTCGAAGCGGTGGCGCCAGACGGCGCCGTCGCGTTTGATTTCGACTTCGAGCCACTTCGAGAGGGCGTTGACGACGGAGACGCCGACGCCGTGGAGGCCCCCCGACACCTGATAGGACTTGCTGTCGAACTTTCCACCGGCGTGGAGGACGGTCATGATGACCTCGACGGCCGGCCGGTCGTACTCCTCGTGGGTGTCGACGGGGATGCCGCGACCGTCGTCCCTGACGGACACCGAGCCGTCCTCGTTGATGACCACCTCGATGGAGTCACAGTGGCCAGCGAGTGCCTCGTCGATGGAGTTGTCGACGACCTCGTAGACGAGATGATGGAGACCGCGCGTATCGGTCGACCCGATGTACATGGCCGGGCGCTTCTGGACGGCTTCGAGACCCTCCAGTACCTGAATCTGCCCGGCGCTGTATTCACTATCCTGAGACATCTGGATACCTGTCCGTCCCTAACTCCCCACCGGGTATAAATCCCCCGCACGCGCGGGCGCGAAAGCGCGAGAAGCGGCCCTCTCAGCCGCCCCGTTTCGTCCACTTCGATTCCACGTCCCGGTTGGCGAGAACCGTCGTATCGCCGTTCTCCAGCGTGAATCGACTCTTTCGGAGTTCGATGGCAGCGACGGTTCCCTCGACGCTGCCGACTGATACCCGGTCTCCGACCTCGAAATCGGGGTCCTTGAGGAGGTACACCCCCGCGACTGTGTCCTCTATCATCTCCGAGAGCGCATACGAGATGCCCAACGCGATGAAGCCGACGGCGGTGCCGAGACTCGCCGCGAGGTCGCCCAATCCGACGATTTTCAGAAACGCCAAGCCGACACCGAACCACATGAAGATGCCCACGACGGTGACGAACAGGTCGGCGACGAGCGACTGTCGGTCCGAGTAAACCTGCTCTAAGGACCGCCGAAGGACTGCCAACACGACCCGAATAAGAATGTACGCGAGGGTGATGAATATCAACCCTGAGAGGACCCGTGGAATCGCCGCCTGAACACCCGCTGCGAGTTCGGTGACCGCCCGAGCGACAGTGTTCGTCAGGAACTCCGTGGCCGTTACCATACACTGACGGCGGCCGCCGACAGCAAAAGGGTTCGGCCGCCGGTCGTTCTCCGCGGCGTCAGACAGGCGTCAGCGGGGGCGCCACGCCGTCGGCTTTCACTTTCACTCCGGTAGCGACGAGGTTTTAGGTACCGGGGGATTCATCACAGAACGAATGACCTCGTTTCAGTCGCAACTCGGGGAGGGCGACGGTGACGATCCCGACCCCGACCCCATCGCGGAGGAGCTCGCCCGCAGCCAGCGCTCCATCTCTATCGCCGAGTTCTTCGAGAAGAACAAGCAGATGCTCGGCTTCGACAGCGGGGCGAAGGCGCTCGTCACGGCCATCAAGGAGGCCGTCGACAACGCCTTAGACGCCACCGAGGAGGCCGGCATCCTCCCGGACATATACGTCGAAATCGAGGAGGTCGGCGACTACTACCGCCTCACCATCGAGGACAACGGCCCCGGAATCACCAAAGAGCAGGTGCCGAAGGTCTTCGGGAAACTGCTGTACGGTTCGCGGTTCCACGCACGAGAACAGAGCCGCGGCCAGCAGGGTATCGGTATCTCAGCGGCTGTCCTCTATTCACAACTCACCTCCGGCAAGCCCGCGAAAATCACCTCCAAGACCAACAACGGCAGCGACGCCCAGTACTTCGAGTTGACCATCGACACCGACACGAACGAACCCGAAATCGACGTCGAGGAGGGTGCCAGTTGGGAGCGACCCCACGGGACGCGCATCGAGTTGGAGATGGAGGGCAACATGCGCGCCCGCCAGCAACTCCACGATTACATCAAATACACCGCGGTCGTCAACCCTCACGCGCGAATCGAGTTCCACGAACCGAAGGAGTCGTTCAAGTTCGAGCGGGCGACCGACGACCTGCCGCCGGAGACCGAAGAGATTCGTCCACATCCCCACGGCGTCGAGTTAGGGACGCTTCTGAAGATGCTGGACGCGACGGATTCCTACTCGGTGACGGGGTTCATGCAGGGGGAGTTCACTCGCGTCGGCCAGAAGACGGCAACCAGCGTCGCGGACAACCTCCGGGACCGTCACTTCGGTCGGGAGGCCGCCTGGTCCGCACCGCAGGCCAACGAGGACACCGATATCCGGGCGGCGGTTACCGCTGCCGTCTCGAACAAAGGTGCCGAAGCGACGAAGACACTCGCAACCAACGTTGCCGAAAGCGTCGAGGACGCCGGGCGAGTCGCCCACAGCGAGGTCGTCACGTTGGTCGACGAACACGCCGAGGCGGTCGGCGAAGAGTACGACAAGACGTTCGGGGAGACGGTCCGGGAAAACGCCGTCGAGGCAGCGTGGGGAGAGATAACGTCGAACCGCCGTTCGGACCTGTATGAACTGGTCGATGAGGCGACGACGAGTCGGAAAGACGATGCGGTCGTCGAGGCGATGGCCCGCCGACTGGCCGACAAGTTCGACGACCAGGAGGACCAGCGAAACCGCGTCACGCGTGACGAACTACGGGAGTTCGTCGACCGGGCCGCAGACATGACCATCGAGCGCGACGACGCCAGTTTCGGCGAGACGGCCCGCGAAAACGTCGTCGAAGCGGTCTGGTCACAGTCGGTTCGCGTCCCCGACGAGGTGCCGAACGTCAAATCCGTCGCCGAGGACCGCGACACGGCGGCCCGCCTGCTCGAAGCGATGCGGGAGACGGACATCCTCTCGCCGCCGACGGATTGTCTCGCCCCGATTTCGGAGGAACTCGTCTACGCCGGCCTCGAAAAGGAGTACGAGGCCGATTTCTACGCCTCCGCGACCCGAGACGCCGAGGTCCACGGCGGGGACCCCTTCGTCGTCGAGGCGGGCATCGCCTACGGGGGCGACCTCGACGCCGGCGGGTCAGTCGATGTGCTCCGGTTCGCAAACCGCGTGCCGTTGGTCTACCAGCGCGGCGCCTGTGCCACCGTCGACGTGGTCAAGAACATCAACTGGCGGAACTACGGCCTGGACCAACCCGGCGGGTCGGGAATGCCGAACGGCCCCGCGGTGTTGATGATTCACGTCGCGTCGACGAACGTCCCGTTCACGAGCGAGTCGAAGGACGCCGTCGCCAACATCCCCGAAATCGAAGACGAAATCGAACTCGCCTTGCGCGAGGCCGCCCGCGAGTTGAAGTCGTATCTGAACAAGCGCCGGTCCATGGAGAAACGCCGCCGCAAACAGAACGTCATCGCCGACATCCTGCCGGAGATGGCCGGGAAACTCTCGGAGGTGACCGGCCGCGAACCGCTCGATATCGATGACTCGCTGGCCCGCATCATGAACAACGTCCTCATCGAGCGGAGCGTCGAAGACGGGACGGTCGAACTCACCGTCCACAACCACGGCGACACGAACGTCGCCCCCGAAATCACGGAAATCGTCAGTTCGAACCCCGGCGACCACGACGACGCCACCGTCGTCGAGATGGACGGCGAGTGGTTCCTGAAGTGGTCGCCGACGGTCGCAGCCGGCGACAGCGAGACGCTTGCGTACGACATCGACGGCGACGCCGACTTCGACGTCTCCGTCGAGGGTATCGAAGCCGAGAAACTCACCATCAACGCCTAACATGAGCACAGACACCGACCCCGACGTGAAGGACGAACTCGCCCGCGAGCGACTCATCGACCTCGCGGCGGAGTTCTACGACCAGTTCGCCGAGGGAGACGTTCCCTCGATGCAGATACCGACCCGGACGAAGAGCAACATCGTCTTCGACGAGGACAACGACGTGTGGGTGTACGGCGACCGCCACTCCACGCGGTCGGCCAACAGCGTCCGCGGCGCCCAGAAACTCCTGAAAGCCATCTACACCATCGAGTTCCTCGCCAACCAACTCGACGAGGACCGCTCGTCGACGCTGCGTGAGTTGTACTACCTCTCGGAGTCGTGGGACGAAGAGCGCGCACAGTTCAGCGGCCAAGACGAGTCCAACCAACTCGTCGAGGACCTCGAAATCGTCAGCGGCGTCACCCGCGAGGACTTCCACATGCGACCCGAGGAATCCGGGGCGACAATCATGGGGCCGCTGTATCTCCGCGAGCAGACCCGCCGCGGCGAACGGGAGATTCACTGCCAGAAGGACGTGGGTGAAGGTGGGTATCAGATTCCCAACAACCCCGACACCATCGAGTTCCTCGACAACGACGCCGACTTCGTGCTGTGCGTCGAGACCGGTGGGATGCGCGACCGACTGGTCGAGAACGGCTTCGACGAGGAACACAACGTCATCGTCGTCCACCTCAAGGGTCAACCCGCGCGTGCGACCCGCCGAATCACGAAACGGCTCCACGACGAACTCGATTTGCCGGTCGTGGTGTTCACCGACGGCGACCCGTGGTCGTATCGCATCTACGGCTCCGTCGCCTACGGCTCCATCAAGTCCGCACACCTCTCGGAGTACCTCGCGACGCCGGAGGCGGAGTTCGTCGGTATTCAGCCCGAAGACATCGTCGAGTACGACCTACCGACCGACCCGCTGTCGGATTCGGACATCAACGCCCTCGAAAGCGAGCTCGACGACCCCCGATTCCAAAGCGAGTACTGGACCGAGCAAATCGAACTCCAACTCGACATCGGGAAGAAGGCCGAACAGCAGGCACTCGCTTCGCGGGGCCTCGACTTCGTGACCGACACCTACCTCCCCGAACGACTCGGCGAGATGGACGTCCTATAGGCGAGGGAACTGGTTTTTACGGACCCGAACCAAACACGACGTATGAAGTGGCGCTGTGCGGAGTGCAAGCGCGTCTACGACAATCCACCGGAGACCTGCGTCTGTGGCGCCGCGAACGTCACCCCCGACGACGGTGAGGACGGTCGATACTCGCTGTCGGCACTCCGCGAGCGTCTGTTGGACCCGCAGTCGAGCGACCGCAGTCTCGTCCGCGATGAGCCCTACGTGGCCGTTGCCTTCCGTCTCCTCTTGGCGCTGGCGTTGCTCGGCGCCGTCGTCGTGACGATACAGGCGTTCGTCTAACCGTCGAGTTCAACGGCGACCCCCCGCTCGCGGAGGTCCGCGGCGAAGGCTTCGGCGTCGGTTTCGATTTCGGGGAACGTGTCGTAGTGAATCGGGACGACCAGTTCGGGGTCCATCGCCTCGGCGAGGTCGGCCGCCTCGTGGCGGTCCATCGTGAACGTCCCGCCGATTGGCGGACAGAACACGTCCACGTCGAGGTGTTCGTGGCCCGCCAGTACGTCGGTGTCGCCGGGCCAGTAGACCGAAACGCCGTCCAGCGTGACGTGAAAGCCACAGCCGCGGCCTTTCGGATGATACGGCTCACCGGAGGGTCTGACGTGTGAGCCGTCGGGGTCGTTGTACGCCGCCGTGGTCCTGATGATGGCGTCACCGACGGCGATGTCGGATTCGGCGTCGACATCCCGAACCTCGTAGGGGAGGTCCGCGGGCCGCTCTACGTTGCGGTCGATTCGGTGGGTGTTGATGCCCTCGAAAACGACGACTGTGGCGGCGTTGTCGGCGACACGGCGAATCGCGTCGGTGTCGTAGTGGTGGTCGTGGGACACGCAGACGAGATTCCCGTCGCCGCCGTCGTAGCCGTCAAGGACGCCGTAGCGACCGGGGTCGAGATACACGACGGTTCCGACGGCTTCGAGTCGGAGCGTCGCATAGCCGAGCCATTCGAGTTCCAACCCCTCGTGTTCGAGCATACTCGGGGCGAGACGTTCCGACACCACAAGCCCGGCGGTTTTTCACGCGCTGAAAGAGCGCTACTCGGTTTATGAGACGGTGACCCGATGAACTCGTATGGCGACGGACGAGGAGTTGAAACAGCGTGTCACGCAACTGGAGTCCTCGGGGAACACCGGTGGGTTGGCGCCGGCGTCGGCGAGCGAGGAGTTGGCGGAGTACCGAGCGACGACCAGCGAGATACACGACGAACTCGCGCGGCGAATCGAGGAACTCGACGACTGTACTGCCGCCGAGGCGGCACTCGAAGAGATTATCGACCGGCTGGACGACCTCGAAGCACGCCTCGACGCCCTCGAAGCCAGGGATTAGGCGTTTGCGAGCCGTTCGACGCGTTCGAGACTGTCGGCATCATCGGGCGATTTGTCCTCACGGACGCCGACGAACCGCGGGAATCGAAGCGCATACCCGGAGGAGTACGTCGGTGAGTGCTGTATCTCCTCGTACCCGACCTCGAAGACGACGGCCGGTTCGATGTCGACCTCGGTCCCCGACTCGGAGCGAACGTACGGCTCCAGCCGGTCGTGTAACGCCGCGAGTTCTTCGTCTGTGATGCCGGTCGCGACTTTCCCGAGCGTCTCGTAGCCGTCCGGCGTTCGGGCCGAAAGCAGGAACGTTCCCAACAGGTTCGCCCGACGCCCCTCACCCCACTCGGCACCGGTGACGACGAGGTCCAGCGTCTCCACGTCGGGTTTTCGCTTGAGCCAGTTCTTCCCGCGGTTGCCCGGCGTGTACGACGAGTCGGGGTTCTTGAGCATGATTCCCTCGTGGCCGTCATCGAGAGCTTCGGCCTCGAACTCGGCGATGGCGTCTGCGTCGTCGGTTAGGACCAACTCCGAGACGCCCGTCGACAGCAGGCCACACAGGCGGTCGTGGCGCTCGACGAGCGAGGTATCTAGTAAATCGTCGCCGTTGGCGTGCAGACAGTCGAAGGCGTGTAACTCCACGGCGACGCTCTCGCGTGTCGCGGCCACGTCGTGTTTGCGGCGGAACCGGCGGAGGACCTCTTGGAAGGGTAGGGGTTCGCCGGCCTCGTCGACGGCGACGACTTCGCCGTCGAGGATGGCCGGTACATCCAGTTGTTGGTCGACGGACTCGACGACCTCCGGCAGCGAGTCGGTCACGTCCTCGAGGTTTCGGGAGAACAGCCGCGTCGTCTCGCCGTCGTGGTGGACCTGCACCCGCGCTCCGTCGAACTTCGTCTCGACGGCCGCTCGTTCCCATTCGTCCAGTGCGTCGACGGCGGTGCCGGCCTGTGCGAGCATGGCTTTCACGGGGCGGCCGACTTGGAGGTGTACGTCCTCAAGGCCCGCCTTGCCATCTTCGCGGGCGGTTTCGGCGACGAGTCCGCAGTCGTTGGAGACCTGAATGGCGCGTGCGACCGCTTCGACGGGGACTTCGAATCCGTCGGCGATGGCGTCCCGGACGGTTCCCTCGCCGACGCCGATGCGCATCTCGCCCAACACGAGGCGAGCGAGAAAGCGCGCTTCGAGGTCGTCGGCGCGGTTGAACAGTCCGAACAGCGTGTCGAGTTTCGTGTCGGTACTGCCCGACCCTTCGGCGGCCGCAAGCGACCGGAGTTGGTCGTCCACCTCCGAAACGATGAGCGTATCGCCGCCACCGGCCCCGAACGCCGAAAGCCCCTGTTGGCCGCCCAAATCGAGGGTTTCGGCGACGGCGCCGATTTCGCCGACTTCTGCCAGTCGGTCCTCGATGTCGGCGACCGAAACGTTCGTTCCGGCGGCCTTCGCCAGCGCCGCGTAACACAGCGACGGCCCGATGTCGAGTTTCGTTCCGTCGTGGGCGGGGAACACACGGCCCTGCACGAAGCGAGCGACCGTGTCGAGTTCGTCGCCGGTCTCGGCGAACAACTCGGCCACGAGTGTGACCGTTTCGAGGTCCGCAGGCTCGGCTTCCATCTCGGCGGCGCGGTCGGCGAAGGCGGCGAACTCCATCGCTGTCGGCTTGGCAGGTGCCGGGATTAAATGATGTGACTCCGGTCGAACGTCGTAGGCTATGGACTGCCGGCAGACCGAAAAACAGCCGAAGAGTGAGAACTACGGCGTTACAGTACGTCGTCGAAGTCCTTGTGGCCCTTGATGTCGACACCCTCCTCGGTGACGGTGGCGAGGAAGACGCCGTTGCCGGAGCCGGTGTCGCGCTCGACGGCGGACTTGATACCCGAGGCGGCGACGCGCTTTGCCTCTTCGTTGCTCATTCCCTCCTCGTACTCGCGTTCGAGGGTCCCGTAGGCGACGGTCATCCCGGAGCCGGTGATGGTGTAGTCGTCGGCCATCACGCCGCCTGCGGGGTCAATGGAGTAGACGTGGTGGCCGTCGTCGTCGACGCCGCCCAGAATGGGATTGATGGCGAAGAACGGGCCGCCACGGGCGAAGTTCCCCGCGAGAGTGGCCAAAGCCTCGATGGAGATGTCCTCGCCGCGACGGGCCTCATAGAGGTTGACTTCCGCTCGGAGCGAGCGGATAAAGGACTGGGCGCCGCCGACCGAGCCGACGAGCGTCAGGGCAGCGGTCGGGTGAATCTGCTCGACCTTCTGGACGTCCTTGTTGGAGACGAATCGGCCGCCGAGGGAGGCGCGCATGTCGGTCGCGATGACGACGCCTTCGGATGTCGTGATGCCGATGGTGGTCGTTCCCGTCTTGTTGACGCCCTCCAAATCGTCCGCGGAGAGGTCGTTCGACGGCACCTCGCCGAGTTCGGGTTCGTACGGCGAGAGGGTGTGGTCCTGACCGGTGCGGGGCAGGGAGGTGTCTGGTTGTCGCATTGCACTGCGGTAGAAACCGACCGCAGATAAAACCTTCCGGTCAGGCCGCCGATTCCGCTTTCTCGTGGGCCTCACCGAGCCGCTCGACGAGTCGCCCGATGGGGAACGGGATACCCGCTCGCTTGGCTACGAGCGCGACGGGGAGCAGGGTGATGCCGAGGACGATGCTGAACTGGTACAGAGCGAACACGACCGCCCGGTACGCCTGGGATTCCATCTCGGTCGTGGCAATCAGGTAGGTGGGTATAAGCTTTCCTCTCGTGTCGGCGGGCCGGATGATAAATTATGCAGAACAACGGCGCCGCAGTAATGCGGTTCCAGTCGAATTGTATTTCGACGAACTGCGGTTGCGTAATCGTCGCCGTCGTCGGATTACCCGCGTATCCGGTCGGCGCCATCGCCATAACTTATGAGAACGATGGTGGTGACGTGCGCGGCGCGATTCGACGGTCGACTCACGGGAATGCGGGCCGGCGCTCGTGAAACAATAGGGCTATCCGTCGGGGGCCGCAGGGTTCGAGTATGAGCAACTACCTCGTCGCGATGGAGGCCGCGTGGCTGGTGCGTGATGTCGAGGAGATAGACGACGCCATCGGGGTGGCCGTCAGCGAAGCCGGCAAACGGCTCAACAGCGAAGAGATGGATTACGTCGAAGTCGAGGTCGGAGCGACGCCCTGTCCGGCCTGTGGCGAGGCGTTCGACTCGGCCTTCATCGCCGCCGACACCGCGTTGGTCGGGCTCTTACTCGAAATGAAAGTGTTCAACGCCGACAGCAAACAGCACGCCTCCCGCATCGCGAAGAGCGAAGTCGGCGGCGCGCTCCGAGACGTTCCGCTGAAAGTCATCGAAGTATTCGAAACCGACGACGCAGACGACGACAACTAGGACATGTGGGCCGCGACGTCGGCCTCGGTGATGATACCCTCCAGTTGCCCGTCTCTGACGACCATTACGGCGTCCTGGTGGTTGAGGTGGGCGTTGACCTCGTCGAGGGTGGCATCGGGTTCGACCGTCGTAATCGCCTCTCGCATCACGTCTGCGACGGGGAGTTCGCCGGCGTTTTCGTCGTCCAGTTGCCTGATATCCGAGTTCGAGATGATTCCCTGCGGTCGGCCGTCCCGGACGACTGGGAGTTGTGAGTAACCTTCCTTCACCATCAGGTCGATAGCCTCGCGGACGCTGTCGTCCGGTGCGACGCTGATGACGCCTTCGTGCATGATGTCGTCGGCGTGCATCACCGCGCTTTCGGCCTCGTCGAGCGCCCCCACGATGCGCCGGAGCGTCGAGAGTCGCGGGTCGACGTCGCCTCCCTCGATGCGTGCGATGAGCGGCTGTGACACGTCCGCGCGGTCGGCCAGTTCGCTCTGGGTCAACTCCAGACTCGTCCGCCGCTCACGGAGGTCCGCCGGCGTCGGCAGGTCGGTTCCCATACGAACCAATAACTAACAGTTATACAAAAAGCCACCGGCCCTGTTACGGTCGGTCCGAGGGTTCAAGTACCGAAACGGGACCACCCGGCGTATGCGCCGTGCATCGGCGGTCAGTCCCCAAGGCGGGAGCGTGGGGCAGGGCTGGCCGATACCGTCTCGCCCCGCCTGTTCGCCTACAACTCCAGACCGCGAATCTCGACGCTATCCCCGGATTCGACGCTGCCGATGATCCGTGCATCGTCGAGTTCGTTGACGACTGCGTCGGCGTCGTCTTCGGGCAACGCCGCGACGAAGCCGGTTCCCATATTGAACGTTCGGTGCATCTCCTCGTCGCTCACGTCTCCTTCCTCCTGAACGAACTCGAAGACCGGCTGGACCTCGAAGGGGTCGTCGATGTCGTAGCGGAACTCGCCCATCCGTGAGAGGTTCGTCCATCCGCCTCCCGTGACGTGGGCTGCCGCGTGTGTCTCGACGGCGTGGAGCGGTTCGAGCACCTCCCGATAGATACGCGTCGGTTCGAGCAACGCCTCGCCGACAGTTCGGTCATCGTAGGGGAACGGGTCGGTGTACTCGTGGTTCAGCGTCGCTGCTTCCCGTGCCAGCGTCAGCCCGTTGGAATGAATCCCCGAGGACGGAAGTCCGACGAGGGCGTCACCGGTCTGTGCCTCACCGTCGAACAGTTCCCCCTCGGTCGCCAGTCCAGCGCAGGCGCCGGCAAGGTCCAATCCCTTGATGACGTCGGGCATCACGGCCGTCTCGCCACCGACGAGAGCGATTTCGGCGCGTTCCGCACCCGCCGAGAGCCCCTCGCCGACCGCCTCGGAGGTGTCGTCATCGGGAGTGTCGACTGCAAGGTAGTCGACGAACGCGACGGGCGTCACTCCCGTCGCGATGAGGTCGTTGACGTTCATCGCGATGCAGTCGATGCCGATTGTCGAGTAGTCGTCGAGCGCCTCGGCGACGAGCAGTTTCGTCCCGACGCCGTCCGTCGCAAGGGCGAGATACCGGTCGCCGATGTCGACCAAGCCGGCATAGTCGCCCTCGAACTCGCCGACGGCACCGATGAGTGCCGCAGTAGCGGCCTCGCTCGCGTCGATGTCGACGCCCGTATCCGCGTAAGTGAGTCCCTCGTCGTTCTCGTCGGTCATATCCAATGGGCGGTCCGACCGGAGCAAAAGCGCGTCGGTTGGCTCACGCCGCTGGGAGTCGAACAGTCACGACAGTGCCACGTGGCTCGTTGTCCTCTATGGTCACCTCGCCGTTGTATCGGGAGACCAGAGTCCTGACGAGATACAGCCCAAACCCCTCGCCGTCGCTGTCCGGAGTTCGGGTTCCAGGCTGGAAGTAACTCTCCCGTTTCTCCGGCGGAATGCTCGGCCCGTCGTCCGCGATTCGCACGACGACTTCACCGACGGCGCGCTCTGCAGTCACCGTCACCGTCGGGGTTCCGTCGTGGTGCTCGACCGCATTCGACAGCAGGTTCTCGAATATCGTATCGATAAGGCTATCGGCGCGAACCGACAGTCCGTCCTCGATGTCGGTTCGAAACGTCGCATCCGGCGACGCCTCTGCTCTCGCCTCAACGACGCATCGCAAGGTCGCCGAAATGTCCGTCGACGTGAGGTACAACCCTCCGGAGAGCGATTCGGTCAGCGTCTGTGCTTCGTCAATGACCGTGTTGAGGTGGCGTGCCCGGTCGGCAATGAGTTCCGAGTGGCGGGCGACGGTGTCGTCGGCGGTTTCGTTCTCGACGAGGTCGGCGTACGACTGGATGACTTGAATGCTGTTTCGGACGTTATGTCGCAGCAGTCGGTTGACGAACACGAGTCCGTCACGCTGGCGTTCGGCTGCCTCGTCTGAGGTCATCGAATCGACGGTCGAAACGCCGATGAGCAAGCCGGCAACCGACCCGGCCGTCCCTGCGAGCAACAACTCGCCCAACATCACCGTCGGATTCATCGACTGATGCAGCGACCGCCACCCCTGGGCGAGGGCGACGACGGCGACGATGCCGGCGAACCCGAGCAGCGTCCAGAGACTGGCCCACCACCGCTTTTGCGTATCGAGTTGGGTTCGGGCGAGCCGCAGGCTCGCATAGAGAAGTGCTCCGGAAGCGACGACGACGAGCGCGAAGACGAACCCGATGACGACTGCCGTCGAGGGGACGGTGGGTTGATGCTGCCACAGGTAGAGTGCGGCTGCGACGAGCAGCGTCACCCCCAACCCACCGATAAGCACGACCGGGGTCGTCCTGACGACAGTCTCCCGATACGTGTAGCTCACGAGTTGAGATGCGGTGTTCCGGTATAAATACCCACCAACGGTTTCAAAGTTTGAAGGTGGTCAGTACGGGAAGCCGACGAAGAGGAACGCACCGACGGCGAGCAAAACGGTGCCGGCGAAGACGACCGCGAAGACGGCTTTGCTCCACGAGACCACCTTTTTGCCATCTAGGGGTCCGAACGGAATCATATTGAACGCCGCGAGGACGGCGTTTATCGTGACACCCAACTGCCCGAGTTCGCCGACAAACCCGCCGAAAAAGACCAACGGGAGGAACACGGCGACGAGTACGACGTTCGTCAGCGGGCCGGCAACCGAGACCAGTCCGTTCTGGCGTTCGGTGATTCGTCCACGGTGATACACCGCTCCCGGTGCGGCGAAGAGGAATCCGGCGAAGGCGGCTCCGACACACAGCGCGAGCATGGCGTAGTCGGCTTTGAACGCCGCAATTTGGCCGAACCTGACCGCGACGACCTTGTGGGCCAACTCGTGGAGGAGAAATCCGACCCCGACGGTCAGCACGCTGAGAGCGAACACGCGAACGAAAAGCGGCGACGTGACGGCACCCGCGATGTCGGGGAACACCTGCCGCCCGGTCGAAACGAAGATGAACAGCGTAAACGCCAGTCCCAATGCGCCCCACGCAATCGCCAAATCCCGGATTTCGTCCGGGTAGAACCGAACGTCCGCGAGCGTGAGGCCGCTCATGCGACCGCCCCCGTGAGCAGGTCGACGCTGTTTCGAGCGGCCTCGAGCATCAGCCGAGCGATGCCGTCGGCACCCTCGATACCCGACCCGGCGAACACGTACGGCAGGAACACCGTCGCGAAGAGTACGCTTCCGACGAAGCTCCCGACGTTCGTCAGCGCGACTATCATGATGAGCCGGAACAGCGGCACACCCCTGAGATTTCGCCAGAGGTCTCGAATCGGAGCATCCTCGTCTGAGAGGATTTCGTTGAGCGTCGAGATGTCGCTGACGTTCACGTCGAGATACCGCAGTTCGACGTAGCCGGCGAACCATCCCGGTGCGAGCAACGGGTTGACGCTCGTCAGCCACGCGATGCCGCCGCCGACGCCCGCAGAGCGCCAGTGGGCACCAGCGAGTTTGGCGAGGCCGAACGCCAACACACCGTTGACGAGGAACCATGCCGCGAACAGCCGGAACAGCAGTTCGCTCGAGGCGCCCTCGACGCCCGTGTACGTCGCGATGGCCAGCAGGACGAAGAAGACCAGAAAGCCGAGCGTGAACAGGTAGCCGAACAGTTTGTACAGCGAGAATCGACTGCCGGAGGTTCGGCCGCTCAACTCCGCCATCGGCGGCAACAGCGACGGTTTCTCGAGGTAGCGTTCGATTCCCTCGCGGTGGCCGGCGCCGACGATGGCGACGACGTGTTTACCCTGGTCGCGCAACGCGACGAGTTGGTGGGCAATGTAGGCGTCCCGCTCGTCGATGAGCGCTTCCGCACCGCCCGGAGAGAACCGCCGGAACTCCTCCATCATCGCACCGACAACGTCGGTGTCAGTCATCTGCTCGATGTCTATGTCGTCGATGTCTTCTTCGGGGACCATCCGTTCGAGGAGGACGGTCAGCACTATCCCGAGGCCGAGGCCGACCGCCAATGCCACGAGGAGCGTGTCCGCGATACCCACGAGGATGCCCGGTCCAACCCCGGCGGGCACGACGAACGGCCCCGCGAGGGCGCCGGCGAGTATCGAGATGACAAACCCGACCCCGATGCCGATGCCCATGCCGACTTCGACGGGCGTTCCGAACCCGATAGAGAGGCTCCCGACGAGTTTCAGTTTCTCCAGAAACGAGAGTCGTGCCCAGAAGCGCTGAATCGTCACTTGGATGTCCCGGTCGACGAGCGCCACGTCGATACCCAATCCCTCTGAGGTGTCGATGGCGGCTTTCATGTCGGCGCCGGGTTCGATGTCGAGACGGTCGCCGAGACGCGCCTGCACGTAGGAGAGCATCCAGTAGGCGAGGAACTGATAGACGGTGTTGCCGCGCAACAGGTCGCCGGCATCGAGGTCGTCGGGCGTTTCGCCTTTCATCTGGCGGTACCGACCCTCGTCGAGTTCGACGGCGACCACATCCGGTCGCTCCTCTTCGATGACGTCCTCGACCTCTTCGACACTCGCCTCGGAGACGTGCGCCGTCCCGACGACTTGGACGGAGCCCTCCTCGACGTCTTCGCTCATTGTCGGGTTCAGTCGGGCGAGCGGCTTACGTGTGTCGGGACGGACCCGAGGAGCGCCCCCGGCTGAGACTTCCAGCGAACCGACTGGTCTTTTCACGCCGGCCCTCGGATACACCGGAGATGCCGGACCTACTGGATACGCTCATCGAAAACAGGTGGATAGTCCAACCGAACCACGCGAACAACCTCGACACCGCCCATGGGGGGAACGTGATGAAGTGGATGGACGAAGCCGGTGCGATGAGCGCGATGCACTTCTCCGGGGAGACCTGCGTGACGGCCCACATGGACGAAGTGAATTTCAAGCGGCCAATCGAGGTCGGCGACGTCGCGCTCGTCAAGTCCTACGTCTACCGGGCGGGAACGAGCAGCATTCACATCAGAACTCGTGTGTTCCGGGAGAACCCCGGGCGGGACCCGACCGAACTCACCACCGAGTCCTACATGGTGTTCGTGGCGATAGACGAGAATCGAACGCCCATGACGGTGCCCGAACTGACCGTCTCCTCGGAGCGGGGCGAGGAACTTCTGGAGGAAGCGCTCGACGACGCACCCCGCTAGC
This sequence comes from Natronomonas gomsonensis, assembly GCF_024300825.1. Lineage (NCBI taxonomy): Archaea > Methanobacteriati > Methanobacteriota > Halobacteria > Halobacteriales > Natronomonadaceae > Natronomonas > Natronomonas gomsonensis. Next base: position 673,648 of record NZ_CP101323.1, read on the forward strand.
GAACGACGGTAACGGGAACTGGCGACCGCCGGACAACCGTCTCCGCGACGCTGCCGAGAAGAACCCGGGAGACGCCGCTGCGGCCGTGACTTCCGATGACGACGGCGTCGACGGCGTTGTCCTCGACGTACTCGACGATTGCCCGCTCCGGGCGGCCGACGGCGGATTCGGTCTCAAGGTCGATGTCGACGCGTGCTTGGGCTTCTTCGAACAACTGTTCGGCTTCGGCTTGGGCGTCCTCGTACCACTCCTTCCAGTAGCCCGGCAGTGCCGCTCCGGGTGAGGCCTCGTACCCCGCCGCGACGAAGTCCTGAACGTACAGGAGGACGATTTCGCCGTCGCCGTAGCGCTCGACCGCGTGGTCGAGCGCCTTGCGAGCCTGCTCGGAGCCGTCGTATGGGACTACGACACGCATGTTCAGGAGTACTCCGTCATCGGTGTTAAACGTGGGTGGGGTGTGCCGACACCCCAGCCAGGACTCGTCGGAGGTGGTTTTACCCCTCGGCGACGTACGTCCACCATGGGACTGAACGTCGATACGCCCGCACCGCCCGAACTGCCGGAGGTCGACACCGGCGAGTACGACGACGTGGACGTACAGGGGACGGAGTACCGTCGCGAGGAACTCGAAGAGTTGCTCGCCGAGGGCGCCTGGGCCGACGCTTTCGAGAAGTGGGCGGCACACACCGACCTTGACGCCGAGGAGTTCGCCGTCGCCGAGGAACTCGGACTGTTCGCCGAATTCGATTTCTTCTGGGACGACTTCGCCGACCGGGTCGGCTACCACGCCCCCGGCATCCCCGAAGACTGGCGTGAACAGGAGCTTCACCCCGAACTGAACTCCTGGGAGACGGTGTCGGGTATCAACGCGGCGCTGGCTGAGTTCGGCGACACGGTCAGCCGGACGCTGAAAGAGGAATACATCGACTGGGAAGCCGAATACGAGGCCCCCGACGACCTTCCGGACTTCTAGAACCGCTCGTAAACCGCGGTGAGAGTCGTACTGGAGCGAACTGCTCCTTCGAGGGCCTCATCGAAGACGTCGCGGTCGGCGCCGCCCTCGATGGAGAGCGGTTCATCCAGGGCGTAGACGTTGAACCGGTACTCGTTTTGACCCGGTGTTTCGTGACACGGCGAGCGGTAGCCGACGAACCCCTCGTCGTTGGTTCCCTGTCTGGCCCCATCGACCACCTCGACGCGCGGACCGTTGGGGATGTCCGCCGGGAGTTCCAGCCGGCCCTCTACCGGGAGGTTCCACAGCAGCCAGATTGTGGCGGAACCGTAACTGCGGAGCCACTCGCCGACGATGGCGAGCGATTCAGAGCCGTCCGGAACGCCCTCGACGACCAGCGGCGGCGAGACGTCCTCACCATCGCAGGTGAACCGCTTGGGTATCCGTCCCTCATCGAAGGCCGGAGCGGACAGCGTCAGGTCGTCCGGTTCGGGGGGTTCACCACCGACGGTACAGCCGGCGACCGCCGAAAGCCCGACTGCCGGAAGTCCCGCCAGTAACTCGCGCCGTCGCATACCCGTCTTTCGTGCTCAGCGTTAATGACCCCACCGGGACGGATTCGCCGGACCGTTCGAGCGGTCCCTTGATTATGCAGGCCATCGTTCCTTCGAGTATGACGGACGAAATCGTTCCCCCGACGGAGCGCCAGTGTGAGTTGTGCGGCCGGACCGACCGTTGGGACGCCGACACGCAGAACTGGGTCATCGCCGTCGAGGACGGCGAGCGACAGGTCGGCAACAAACACTGCATTCACGAGTGGGACATCAACGGTCGGTACAACCCCATAGAGGGCAAGCCGAACGTCGACGCCGACGCCTGATGCCGACGGTTTACATCACGGCTCCGCCGGAGGCCGCCACCGAACTGGCCGAGGCGCTCGTCGAAGAACGCCTCGCAGCGTGTGTCAACCGATTCGACTGCCGCTCGACGTTCCGCTGGGATGGGGATGTCGTCTCCGAGGAGGAAGTCGTCCTCCTCGCGAAGACGACCGACGACGCCTACGACCGACTGGCGTCCCGCATCGAGGAACTGCACCCCTACGACGTTCCCTGCATCGAGCGGTTCGACGAGGAAGCCCTCTGGCCCTCGTTCGGTGAGTGGGTCGCCGAAAGCGTCGATTCGGAAAAATAATCTGTCTCTTTCGAAAGGGAACCTTTCCGTTTTACAATCCAAACTTTTGTATCCGCGTTCCTCCAAGAGGTACGTACCGCGATGAACGACGACACCCCTGCCTCCGAGATGGGTACAGGCCGAAAGTCTACCAAGGACTGGTGGCCGAACCAGTTGAACCTGAATATTCTCGACCAAAACGCACGAAGCGTCGGCCCGATGGACGAGGACTTCGACTACGCCGAAGCGTTCGAGTCACTCGATTTCGAAGCCGTCAAACAAGACCTCGAGGAGGTGATGACGACCTCCCAAGACTGGTGGCCCGCTGATTACGGTCACTACGGTCCGCTGTTCATTCGAATGGCGTGGCACAGCGCCGGTACCTACCGCACCACGGACGGCCGCGGCGGGGCCTCCGGCGGCACACAGCGCTTTGCACCCGTCAACAGCTGGCCCGACAACGCAAACCTCGACAAGGCGCGCCGACTCCTCTGGCCCGTCAAACAGAAGTACGGCCGCAAACTCTCGTGGGCCGACTTGATCGTCCTCGCTGGCAACGTCGCCATGGAGTCGATGGGCTTCGAGACCTACGGCTTCGCTGGCGGCCGAGAAGACGCCTGGGCGCCCGACAAGGGCGTCGACTGGGGGCCCGAAGAGGAGATGATGGCGGACAAGCGCCACGACGAAGAGGGCAACCTCGAGGGTGACCTCGCCGCCGACCACATGGGCCTCATCTACGTCAACCCCGAGGGGCCGGGCGGTGAACCCGACCCCGAAGAGTCCGCGAAGTACATCCGTCAGTCCTTCGACCGCATGGCGATGAACGACGAAGAGACCGTCGCGCTCATCGCCGGTGGCCACACGTTCGGTAAGGTCCACGGCGCCGACTCCGACGACCACCTCGGTCCGGAGCCCGAAGCGGCCCCCATCGAGAATCAGGGGCTCGGCTGGGAGAACGACTACGGCGAGGGCAAAGGTCCCGACACGATTACGAGCGGCATCGAGGGCCCATGGACGCAGTCGCCCACCGACTGGGACATGGACTTCCTCAACAACCTGCTCGACTACGAATGGGAACCCGAGAAGGGCCCCGGCGGTGCGTGGCAGTGGACGCCGGTCGACGAGGAACTCCACGAGTCTGCACAGGACGCCCACGACCCCTCCGAGAAGGTCACTCCCATGATGCTGACCACGGACGTCGCCCTCAAGCGAGACCCGGACTACCGGGAAATCGTCGAACGCTTCCAAGAGAACCCCATGGAGTTCGGGATGACCTTCGCGAAGGCCTGGTACAAGCTCATCCACCGCGACATGGGCCCGCCGGAGCGGTTCCTCGGGCCGGAGGTCCCCGACGAGGAGATGATTTGGCAGGACCCCGTCCCCGACGCAGATTACGGCCTGATCGGCGACGAGGAAATCGACGCGCTTAAAGAGGAAATTCTCGAGTCGGACCTGTCGGTCTCCCAGTTGGTCAAGACCGCCTGGGCGGCGGCGGCGACGTACCGCGACAGCGACAAGCGCGGTGGCGCCAATGGCGCGCGTATCCGGCTTGAACCCCAGCGGAGCTGGGAGGTGAACGAGCCCGAAGCGCTGGAGACGGTGCTGGGGACCCTCGAAGGGATTCAAGAGGAGTTCAACAGTTCCCGGTCCGACGGGACGAGAGTCTCGCTGGCCGACCTCATCGTTTTGGGCGGCAACGCGGCCGTTGAGCAGGCGGCCGCGGAGGCCGGATACGACGTGGAGGTCCCGTTCGAGCCCGGACGCACGGACGCCTCACAGGAGCAGACCGATGTCGAATCCTTCCAGGCGCTCCGACCCAAGGCAGACGGGTTCCGGAACTACATCGACGAGGAGGAAGCCGACCGCAAGCCAGAAGAGCTACTGGTCGACAGGGCGGACCTCCTGACACTGACGGCACCCGAGATGACGGTTCTGGTCGGCGGCATGCGCACGCTGGACGCGAACTATCAGGACACGGACCTCGGCGTCTTCACCGACCAGCCGGAGACGCTGACCAACGACTTCTTCGAGAACGTGCTCGACATGAGCTACGAGTGGGAGCAGGTCTCGGAGAACGTCTACGAGCTACGCGACCGTGACACGGGCGAAGTCGAGTGGAAGGGCTCCCGCGTGGACCTCGTCTTCGGTTCGAACTCGCGGCTTCGGGCCATCGCAGAGGCCTACGCGGCCGACGACGGCGAAGAGCAGTTCGTCCAGGACTTCGTCGACACCTGGAGCAAAGTGATGAAACTCGACCGCTTCGACCTCGAGTGAACTGACAATCGGGGTTCCCGACGCTATTTTTCGCCGTCGAACATCGAATCGTCGAACGGGACGCGCCGTTCGGTGTTACCGCCGTCGGCAACCGCATCGGTGTGTGCCGAGCTGGGTTGCCACCCCGACTTGCCGTCGGGTTTCGCGCGCTGTTCGGCCATCGATGCCAACAGAAGTTCGGCTTCGAGGTCGTCGCCCGCGATGGCGGCGACGTACTCCAGCGACCGGGCGTGGGCGCCGAACGGCGTCCCGGACAGTGACGCCAGCGGCCCTTCGAGCGTGCCGGGCTCGTCGTACTTCTTGTTGTGGAGTTCGTCCATGCCGAGACCACGCAGGTAATCGAGCAGTCCTTCGCGGGCTTGGGGCGTTATCCATCCGAGTCGTTCGTAGTACTCCAAGGCGTTGAGTGCGCCCGAGGTACCGAAGGTGGTTCCAAGGTACTCCATCCACTCGATGACCGCTTTCACCCGGCCGGGTTCGGGGTCGATAGTTTCGAGGTACGGCTTCTGTGGGCTCATGACCCGGCGTACGTCAGGGATTCGCTTTAAATGGCATACGGTTTCGAAGAGTGAGTTCTCGCCCTACGCGATGAGGCCACCGACAACGTACTCAGTGAGGACGCTGACGAGCGCGCCGACCCACGTCAGCAACACGAAGTGGAGGAACCCGGAGATGGGGTGGCCGCGGTCCATCAGCCGGATCATCAGCGACGACAGCAAGGCGTTCAGGAGGATGACGAACAGCAGCAGGAACTCGATGAGGTCGATGTCGTAGAGGTCGGGGTTGAACAGCATCGTCGCGATTTGGCTGTCGCTTTCGGTCAGTCCCTCCGCGATGGTGAGCATCTGCCCGGCAATTTCCAACCCGATGAACGACGAGAAGATGGCGGCTGCCGTGATGCCGTAGACGACGCCGATGAACGTCGTCGTCGCCTGCTCTCGCTGTTCGCGGACCCGCAACACTTCGTGGAAGTTCTTCGAGATGACCTGCCCGAGCTGTTTCGGGTCGCCACCCATCCGCCGGCCGACGACGTACATGTCGCCGAACTTCTGGATGAGATACGACCCCGATTCGATGGCGAACAGTCGCCACGACCGGGCGGTGTCGATGCGAGTGTTCAGCCGCTTGTAGAGGGCGTCGACGTTCGGTGTGAGCGCGCCGAAATCCTTGGTACGGAGCGTCCGAAGCACCGACGCCGTCGAGGACTGTTTGACGCTCTCGACGCTCCCGAGCGCACGGATGAAGGACGGAAACCCCTGGTCGCGGTCCTTTACGCGCTGTTCTTCCCGACGCATCGCCAGCCCCGGGATGGCAAGCGGGGTAACACAGACGCCCATCCAAATCGCCAGCGGTACGGTATCGCCCGCAAGCGGCCCGTATCCCAACGAGGAGAGCAACGCCACGGCGAGTGCAACGCCAGTTAACAGGAGGCCGACGCCGAGATACGGCCACGTTCGACGTATCGGCGACCGCCCCTCGTTGGCGTGAAACCAGACGGGGTCCTGTGGGGCCACGGTGTGGATGATGAAGAGGAACCCACCTTGGACGAAGACGAACATGACGATGACGCCGCCGACCAGAAGCGTCGGCGGCACGGCGATGAGCAACGGCAGCACCGTCGCGAAGACGAGGACGAACGTCGTCGATAGCATCATCGAGAGGTACAACTCCTTCAGTACGTCGAGTTTCTGGAGGTCCGATTCGTACCGAATGACGAACTGCTGGATGATGCTGTCCTGTTCGTCGACGAGGAACTCGCTCATGTTCTGTCCAGCGCCGACGGTGTAGGCCAACCGTTCGAAGAAGTCCTCCAGTAACTCCGAGGGGACCTGCTTCGAACGCCGCCGGCAGGCGTCGTCGAGGCTCTGATTCCACGTGTCGACCAACGCGACGACGCGGCCCATCTCCTCGGCGAGGGCGCCGTACTCCTCGACGTGTGAGAGTCGGCGGAACACCTCCACGCGGTCGATGTTCGTCATCGAAAGCACCGTGATGTGTGTCAGAAACAGGTGGAACCGCTCGCGAATCTGTTTGCGTTTGCGGTCCTGAACCACCTTCGGGTAGGCGACGGCGCCGAGAAACGACAACGCACCGAGCAGCGACAGCGGCAACGAAATGGCAAGCGGCGCACCGGCGATCACCGCTCCGATTGGGAGGCCGATGGCCAACACGGTAGCGGGGAGCAACACGAACAGCGCGTACTGCTCTAGGGGCATTTCCATGTACCGATAGGAGTCCGCCACCGAGAGGACGATGTCCCGAAAATCGACCTCGAAGGAGTCTTCGTCGTCAGCAGTCGCCACCGGTGTTCACCTCCCACATTAGGGTCTCGCCTCCTCTGAGAGGCCCGCGATGTCGATGGGTAGTGCCTCGACGCCGTCGCGCTGGAACGTCTCGATGGCGTCGTTGACCTCGTGATAGCCGAGGATGTCGGCGTCGATGAGCCGCCGGAGGACCTCTGCACGGCGCTCCAGTTCGTCGTAAATCTTTCTCGTATCGCGGTAGCCGAGCAGCGTCGCGATTTGCTCTTCGAGGACGTAGGAGTTGTTCTGTCCCTTGAATACGACTTCGTCGTCGCGGGGGTCCCAACCGAACGCCTCACGGGTGACGACGCCGCCCTCGTGGTCGGAGTAGCCCTCGATTTCCTGCACCGAGGTGACCCGTCGGAGGATGTCGTCGCCCTGTTTGACGCGGTTCTGGAACAGCGCCACGTCGCAGTTGTCCATGAACGTCTCGGGGACGTTGATAGGGTTGGACGTAAAGCGCTGAATCATCGAGACGATGTCGGAGGCGTGGAAGGTGATGAGGACGGGGTGGCCGGTCTGGGCGGCCTGAAACGCCATCTGTGCCTCTGCGCCTCGAACCTCCCCGACACAGATGTAATCGGGGCGGGAGCGCAGCGCCGCCGCCACCAAATCGAACATGTCCACGTCCGCGGAGCCGTCGCCCTGTCCTTCCCGGGTCAGCAGTTGCTGCCAGTTCTCGTGCGGTGGTTTCACTTCGGCGGTGTCCTCTGCCGTGTAGATTTTGTGGTCCCGTGGGATAAACGAGAACATCGAGTTCAGCGTCGTCGTCTTCCCGGAAGCCGTCTCGCCGACGACGAAGACAGTCTGTTCGTTCTCCATACAGAGCCACAGATACGCCGCCAGTTCCGGTGAGAGCGTCCCCCACTTCGTAATCTGGAGGATGGACAGCGGCACGTCCTCGCCCTGTCGGATGGTCAGAGAGGGCCCCTTGATGGAGACGTCGTCGGAGTAGATGATGTTGATACGCGAGCCGTTCGGGAGCGTCGAGTCGATGATTGGCTGGGAGTCGGAGACTGGGTGGTTCATCCGTTCGCCCATGTTGCGAATCCAGGACTCGAACTCCCGTGGGGTGCCGAAGTCGACAGTGGTTTCCAGCATACCGAAGGTGCCGTGGTCGACGTAGCAGTTCGAGGGACCGATGACGTGGATGTCCTCGTTTTCGGGGTCGGTCATCACGGGGTCCAGTGGGCCGAGTCCCGCGATGTCTCGCTGGAGGCGATAGCGGAGTCGGTCGTACGTCTCTTTGCCGACGGTCATGCGGTCGCCGACGAACTGCTCGCGGAGACCCGTCAGCGCCGTCGCATCGCCGTTGACGACCAGCGTCTCCTCGATGAGCGAATCGAGGAATTCGGTGAACTCGGCATCCGTCGACGGTGCCTGTCGGGTCACCGAGAGGTCCAACACCCGGCTTCGAAGCCGCTCGTAGCGCTGTTCGTCGGCCTCCCCGTCCAGCGCCGGTTCGATGCAGTAGTACATCGTCTCGACGCCGGTGTCGCCGTAAACGTGGGCGAAGACTGGCGGTTCGGTGGCGTAGATGATGTTCGGGCGCTGGGTGTCGTGTTCGTCGTCCGGTTCCTCGACGAGAAGCGGATACTCGCCGGTACGGTCGTTGAACGTCTCCAGGTGGTCGGCGAGGTGTGGGTACTCCTTGACGTACGCTCGCAGTTCGTCGCCCATCCGGAGTGTTCCGTGGTCGCTCATGCGATGGTCCTCGATTCGATGACGACGCCGCGGCCCTGCTGGACCGCGAAGCCGATGGTGTCGTCGACGGGATTTTTCATGCCGGCGAACCGTCGAACGACGGCTTTCTGTCTGATTTCCTGTCCGACTGTCGATGTTTCGAGTTGGAGGTACACGTCAGAGACGTCCCGGAGAGGCTGGAGGGCGCGGTCCGTGACTGTTGCCGGGTTGACCGTCAACACGACCGTCCGGTCGTCGGCGGTCCGCTGTCGGAGCGCGCTGACGATGCGCTGCATCGCGTGGTCCTCTTCGCCGCGTTCGGTGACGGCGTCGAAGCGCGGGTCGTTCCGCAACATCGCATCGAAGCCGTCGACGACGAGAACGTCGCCGGACCAGAGCGGACTCGGCGAGAACAGCCGCGAGATGAGTCTGCGCGTGCCACGTTCGCGGCCGCCGGCCTCGACGTGGGTGTCGACGTTCGCGTGGAAAAACAACAACCGGTCGGCAAGCAGGTGGTCGACCACGTCGTAGGACAGCGAGTTCATCTGTCCGATATACTCACTCGCCGTGAGTTCCGTCGAGACGACGGCGGTCGAGGTACCCTCTTCGACGAGTCCGTAGGCGATTCGTTGGGTGAGGACGCTTTTGCCGGCGCCGTCGCGCCCTTCGAGGAGACACACCGACCCCGATGGAAGTCCGCCGCCGATGGCGTGGTTCACCCGGTCGCGGTCGGTCAGTCCGATGGAGTAGTGACTCATACGTAGAAGCGCAACACCTCCTCGTCGCCGTCGACGATGACCGTCGCCCGGTGTTCGCCGGTAGCGAGACTCCCATCGAGATCGATGACGAGTTCGATTACCTCCCCTTCCTTCCACGTGCCGGTGTTGGTACTCACCACGTCGATAGTGGTCGACGACGGGACGACGTACTCGCCGTCGAACACCACGTCGACGAGGTCGGGGTCCGTCGGTAACGGGCGAGCGCCGGTGTTCTTCACGAGGACGGTCACCGTGTCGTTGGTGCCGTCGTAAATCGCGTCGCTCCCGGTGTCGCTGATAATCGTGATGTCCGTCTCGAGTTGCTCCTCGACGGAGTCGCCGTGGGTAGTTATCGACTCGGAGATGCCGCCGACGCTGTCGACCATGACGCCGGAGACGCCAGCGGCGATGCCAATCGCCGCGATGAACAGGATGAGACTAGACGCGGAGAGGCTCGCCATTCAGTTCACCCCCGTCACGGTCACGTTCGTCGCGACCTGGACACCCGGTCGCGTCGCGACATGGACGCGGTCCGGCGCCGTGGTCGTGTCGTGGGTAAATACGAGTCGCGTGCCGGGAGACCACAGCGACCGCGTGCCGTCGCCGTCGACGGTCGTGGAGGGGCCGACGTACTCACCGTCGACGAGGAGGTCCGTCTCCTCGGCGTCGAGCGTCGTCGTCCCGGTGTTGTCGAGGCGGACGACGAGTCTCTCTTCGGTGTCGTTGTACACGGCGTCCACGACCTCGATGTCGGTGTTGCGTTGTTCGAGCATCCTGTCGTCTCGTTCCGTCAGTCCGTCGCGCTGTGCCTCGCGTGCGTCCTGCACCGCCGGTACGAGCGTCGCGGCGCTCACCAACAGCCCGATGAATATCACCGCCGTCGCGCCGCTCGCACTGAACCCCATTAGATGTCCATCGCCGCCAGCGCCCCGAGTCGTCGAACGTAGCCGTGACTGTCGGCGTGGTCGCCCGCCGAGAGTTCGGAGGGCTCTCCGGGGTCGACGTGGGCATCGAGATGTGGCCCACTGAGAACCGCTTCGAGTTCACGCCGGACCGACGGGGATATCCAGCCGACGGACTCGTAGTAATCAAGCGCTTTCAGCGTGCTCGCGGGCCCGGACGCACACACGAGTTCCGAGAGCCACTCGAAGACCAGTAAGTCCGCTGCATACCCGCCCTCTATCTCGGAGAGTTCCGCGGTGGCCTCCGCTGGGACTGCCGTCCGTTCCTCGGAGCCTCGTTCTTCGGTGTACTCTTCGGCGTCGTGGTCGTCGACGGCCGACTGCTCCTCGTCCCACAGGAACTCCTCGTCGTCGACGGGGTCGATATTGGCGTCGGTTTCGCCGTCAGTCAGGTCCTCGAAGGTCACGACCTCCTCGTCGGCGTCTTGGTGAGGGTCCTCAGCGTGGGCGTCGTCAGTCGAAGCGTCAGTGTCACTGTCCTCGCCGTCGGGCGTCTCGACGACTCCGAATCCGTTTCCAGAACTTCCATCCTCGAAGGGGTTCGATTCGGCGGTCAACTGGTCGTACACTCCGAGCAACTGCCGGACGGTGTCGTTGACCTCCTCTATGTCCTCGGAGAGTTCAGACTGCTGGCTCCGAATCGCCTTCAGCGACGACTCCGTCTGTTCGAGACTCGACTCCAAATCGCCGACTCGGACATCGAGGTCACGAAGCGCTCGCTCGTCGTCGTGGGGCTCGGCGTCCGGCTCGGGTTGGTCGGTGTCGATAGTCGATTCCTCGGGTTCGGCATCGCTCATACTCCGTTCCCCTCCGCCGAACAGCTGTTCGAAGATGTCCATGGTTCGTCTCTCCTCACCCGCGGGTGACCCGCGCATGTTCGTGGCACGCGAGGGACTACTTCATCGACCCCCTTTACCCGCCGTTCGCTATCGGAGGGCGTTACGACGGGTGTATCGAATCTCGAAACGCAGGTCGATACGCCGTGTGAATCGTTGCCGACTTCTTTTTTATATGGAGTCTTCCGAGGCAGTAGGGGTTGTGCCCCGTTCGGCCCGTGCCGGAACGGCCGGCAACGGGTCGGGACACAGGAGACAACAAATGATACCAAAACCAACGGACGACGACCGCGGTCAGGTCGGTATCGGGACATTAATCATATTCATTGCGCTCGTTCTCGTGGCGGCAGTCGCGGCGGGCGTGCTCGTACAGACCTCCGGCCTGTTGCAGGCGCAAGCCGAAAACACCGGACAGGACGCACAGTCCGAAGTCGGAAATCAGATTTCAGTCGTGAGTGCAACGGGTCATGTCGATACCGGAAACACCCACGTTGAACAGGTTGACCTCGTTGTGAAGAAATCCGCGGGGTCGGACCCGCTTGACCTCAGCCAAGCCACCATCGAGTATACTAGTGCCAGTAACTCTGCGACGCTCACCCATACTTCTGCAGGAGGTGCCGAGACATTTAGCACGAGCGGGATATCGGGCGGTAGCGACACGGTTATGTCAAACAACGGTGACCGCATTCAGGTCACTATTGACACGTCATCCGTTGACACAGATGGTAACGGAATTCCGGCTGGGCAAGAGGCTACTCTCCGCATTGTCGACCAGTCGGGTGCGTCGACTATCTACGGCGTTAACGTCCCTGACTCGCTCGGCGACAGTAAAAAGTACGTCACGGTGTAATTAATGTTCGAGAAATTCACCTCTGAGGACGACCGCGGTCAGGTCGGTATCGGGACATTAATCATATTCATTGCGCTCGTACTCGTGGCGGCAGTTGCGGCGGGCGTACTCGTACAGACCTCTGGGCTCCTGCAAGCGCAGGCCGAGAACACCGGACAGGACGCACAGTCCGAAGTTGGCAACCAGATTTCGGTCGTGAGTGCAACGGGAACGGTCAACGATGGGGCTGTCGATCAGGTTGACTTGGTCGTCAAGAAGTCGGCCGGTTCAGACCCACTTGACCTCAGTGATGCGACCATAGAATACACAAGTGACACTGCGACCCAGACCCTGACCCAAGGTAGTGCTGGGTCCGATGCTTTCGGGACAAGTAGCGTCGGGAGCGGGAGCGATACGGTTATGTCGGACAATGGTGACCGAATTACAGTTACCATCGACACAAGCAACATTGAGGGCGATGGCACGGCCGGAAGTGGCCTCGCAGCTGGTGAGGAAGCCACCCTCCGAATTGTCGACCAGTCCGGTGCGACGACCATCTACGGCGTCAACGTCCCCGACTCCCTCGGTGGCCGCGACTACGTTACGGTCTAACACCGAATGAACGCGACGCGACTCTCGGTACTCGGCCTCTGTGTGCTTGTTGCCGCGACGGCGGTGGTCGCGGGCCCCTTCGTCCCGGGAGCCGCACTCGCCGAATCGGACGAACCGACCCAACTGTACACTGGCTTCGATGCGGGCACGGACGGCCTCGACGCCGACCGCCGCTTCTCGTCGGGCCCGATTTCGACGACGACCGAACGCGGAGACGGCTCCGCGACGGTCGTGGTTTCTTTTTCGGTCGAGACAGGTGACTCGCCAGCGACGCTGATCGCACGCCTCGACTCCGAGAACGCCACCGATTCGGTGGTCGTTTCACCCGGAGAGACGCGTTCGGTCGAGTTGTCACCGGCGGTCGCCCTCGATGGAGAAGAGACGGCGACGCTAGTCGTCGAAGCGACTGTTGACGGGGAGACGTACGTGCTGGACCGCAAAGAGGTGAACGTGGAGTGAGCACGAAAACGCCGAGAAAGCGGCTCCTCGCGGCTCGTGACCGTGGCTGGGAACGGCTGGATTCGGTGCGTGAGACCGTGTTTCGGGTGGCGTTCGGCGACCGAATCGGATGGACGCTGTTCCTCGGTTCGCTCGTGTTCTACGCGCTGTACTGGCGCGTCGACGTGTTCATCATCGACACGTTCGCCATCGTGAACGCACTCGTGAGTGTCGCCGATGGGAGCCTCGCCATCCAGACGGTTGCGTTCGGCCCCGACCACGGGGCGACGCCGGGCGTGTACGTCTCGGATGGGTCCCTCTATGGCCGGAACTACGGTCAAATCGTGCTGTCGTTGCCCGCGTTGGTGGTGCTGGAGGCCATCTCGGCGTTTGCGGATCTCCGAATCGCACTCACTGGACTGTGGTGTGTCGGGGTTGCTGGCGTCTCGCGAAACCTCGGCGGACTGCTCGGCCGTGAGCGAGTCGGGACGCTGGTCGGCTGTTCGATCGCGGCGCTGCTGTTCGTCGCCGGCGTTCTCTCGGCGACACAACTGCCGACGGGTGTCGAGCCGCTGTTGGCGCTGCAGTTCACGACGATGGTCGCTGCGGCGTTGTGCCCCGTTGTCGTCTACCGGCTGTTGACGCGGTTTCACGACCGACGAATCGGAGCGGCCGCAGGCGTGTCGACGCTAGGTCTCGCCACCGTGGCGTTCTGGGCGCCGATACCGAAACGACACGCCTTCGTTGCCCTGTTCGCGCTCGTCGCCGCGTACTGCTTCGCCCGGGCGCGGGAGAGGCCAGTGGGACTCGAACGACGCTGGCGCGCAGCGTCGTATGCTGCTGTTGGGGCATTGGCATGGGTGAGCGCTCCCGATGCGCTCGCTCTGTTCGTCGTACTGGCGCCACTGGATTTGCTGTTCGCGCGTCGGAACCGTCCCCTCGACCTCGCAGTCATCGGCGGCGTGTTCACGCTCTCGCTCGTCCCATTCTTCGTCACGAACGCCGTGATTTCGGGGAACCCGCTCGTGCCGCCGCGGATGCTCCAGTCGGCTGACGCGGCCGGCGTGACTGCTGATGCTGTCCTCGGTGGCGGAGAGGGTGGAAGCGCCGGTAGCGGAAGCGAGACGGTGGCGAGCGATTCCGGAGGAGGGTCGGGAACCGGCGGTTCAACGAGTGAGTCAAAGCAAGGGACGACCACCGGCGAATCGGCGCCGGACCGACTCGCAGTCGTCGTGCGTTTGGTTGCAGGTGTGGTGTCCTCTGTGACGGCGGCGTTCGGCGTTCTACTCGACCAGTTCACGAGAGCAGTCGAGACGTTGAACGCGGAGCGCCTCTGGCACGTGTTCGTTCGAAGCGGCACGATTCCGGGCGTCGACTACAGTCAGACCGGCGGCGAGACGGTCGAACTGACGCTGCTGGAATCGGCACCGCTGCTCGCGGCGTTGTTCGCGGCTCCAGTCGCGCTCGCGCGCCGTCTCGCTGCCGGCCTCGACCACCGAGGCCCACGGGCCGGTGTCGACTGCCTCGCAGTCGGGTTCGGCATTGTGCTGACGCTTCTGTACCTCCCTCGACTCCCGTTGCACTCGACGATTACCGTTCGGTATCTGGCACCCATGACGCCGCTGGCCGTATACGGCGTGTTCAGGTTGGCGGTCGTCAGACGGGCGGTATCGATGCACCCGGAGCGCTTCGTCGGAGGGCTCTCCGCCGGAACCGTCGGGGGACTCACCTTCGCAGCCGTCGGTCTCACAGGAGTGACGGCCGGAACTGGAATGCAGACCCACGCGGTGGTAAACCTCGCTGTGGCCGTCGCTCTTGGATGCTGGGCGCTTCTCGCAAGTAGCCACCCCGAGGGAGGCTACGACCGACACGGCGCGATACTTCTCGGCGTCGCCGTCGCCGCGATGGTCGTGTTGGTACTGACCTCCGGACTGGCGTACTTCGCGACCGAACGACTGTTCGTTCTACCATACAAATGACACGAAAGCGAAACAACACCGACGACCCGGAGCGAGAACCGGACGACGGACAGGCGGGCGACCGACTCGACGAGACTCCGGAAGGCGTTCTCAGCCCCGCCGAGTTGGGGCCACCCGATGAGGTGACGGAGTTGGCGGAAAACCGGTTCGTGGTCGCTCCCGACGGCGACTCTTCGCCGAACGCGGCCGGTGAGGAAGCGGCGATAGCCGCCACCTCGGAGAACGACGATACGGACGAAGCGCCGCTACCGAGCGGCGCCTACGCCGCGGCAGTAACGATGCGAACGCCGGAGGGGACTCGGGCAACCCAGGTGTCGACGAACGACGTTCGGGAACTGTTCGACGAACTGTTGGTGTGGTACGTCGAGGGGATGGCCCCGACCGCCGACCCGGAGGAGGCGCTGTCGGTTCTGGTGAGGGAGTCGTCGCTGTCGCTCGAGTAAGGGAGAAAGAGCCGAGTTACAGTTCGTCGAGCGCCGAGTAGAACACGAACCCGAGCGCGAGGTGCTGTCGCATCGCGGTTTCGATGTGCGAGCGTGCGTCGCTGTCGTCCTCGAGTCGGTACTCCTTGGTTCGGACCAGTTCGTGCATCTCGAGGAGGTTGTCCGCTTCGAGGTCGTGGAGCCGCGGGTAGACGGTTCCCGGACTCAGTCGTGCGTCGAAGACCTGCGAGAGGTCTTCCATCAGTCCTTTGCCGTGGGTGTCACCGTCTCGCAGCGCCACTAACACGAGGAGGAGTTCGTCGAGTGAGTTCTTGACGAGTCGCTCGTCGAAACTGAACGAGCGGCCGGGAAACAGTTGGTCGGTCACCGCACCGACGACTTCCCCCGACCGACTTCCTGAGGTATCGGCGACCGGGTCGGCATCCGTCAACTCACGGTACAGTTGCTCGACGGAGACGCCTTGCTGGCCGTTCGCGCTCATCGTCTCACCTTGGGTAGGATGACCATACTCCCCGTCATCCGGCTATCAATATAATTGGGGTTTAGTGTTTTCATCCGCTGAAAAAGCCCGGGCGGAAACGGATTGGAGTCGGCTTGGGGGTCGAAACGGGGGCGATTAGCGCCCGTCGACGAGCGTACGGAGGCCCGCTTCGAGGTCGACGGTCGGTTCGTAGCCGAGTGCCGAACGCGCGCGGCCGATATCGGCACAGCTGTGTTGGATGTCGCCGGGACGCGGGTCGGTGTGGACGATTTCGGAGTCGCTGCCGACGGCGTCGCGAATCAGTTCGGCGAGTTCACGAATCGTAACCGACTCTCCGGTGCCGACGTTGTAGGCCCGGCCGACTGCGTCGGTTTCGGCGGCCAGCAGGTTCGCACGAACAACGTCGTCGATGTGGACGAAATCTCGGGTTTGGGTGCCGTCGCCGTGGACCGTAATCGGCTCGCCGTTTCGGGCTTGCTGGAGGAACACGGTTATCACGCCGGCGTAGTCGCCGCCGGTCTGTCCCGGGCCGTAGACGTTGAAGTAGCGGAGAGCAACGGTATCGAGTCCGTAGAGGTCCTCGTACAGTCGGGCGTAATGGTCGGAGGCGAGTTTATCGAGGCCGTACGGCGAGGTCGGTTCGAGTCGCTGGCCTTCGTCGATTGGCGTCTCCTCGGGGTCGCCGTACACCGCAGCGCTGGAGGCGATGACCACTCGGGCGTCGTGTTTCCGTGCGGCCTCCAAGACGTTGAGTGTCCCCGTCGCGTTGATGGCGTGGCTCTCGGTCGGTCGTTCGACCGATTCGGCGACGCTGACGAGTGCGGCCTCGTGGAACACCACATCGACGCCCTCAACCGCGGCGTCGACAGTCGCTTCGTCGCGGATATCCCCGTGGATGGCTGTCACCCCGTTCGGGTGGTCGCCCGCGGCGGTGTCGAGAACCGCCACGTCGTTGTCTGCCGACAGTGTCTCGACGATGTGGCCGCCGATAAACCCCGACCCTCCGGTGACGAGAGCCGATTTGTCTTCCATCGTCCGTGATAGAGGCGGCCGAGGTGTTATAACGACCGGTGGCACCGTCGACGGCGCCGAGACGCCGTCCCACACTTTCACTTTCACTCCGGACTAGGCTGACCCCTTTATTGCTGTCGCCGGTAGGAATCTGTATGTCCACGAACACCCAGTCGACGGCTGAAACGACTCACAACGGCGTCTTGGAGGTCAGCGACCTGCCGGCGACGCGGGTCCAGCGGTACGCCCGCGAGGCCGACGACGTGTACTTCGAGCGGAAGGGCGGCCGGACGTTCCTCGTCGCCGAGCGGTAGGCGGACTTTTTCCCGCGGCGACCCCAACGGCCAGTATGCAAGGTGTCGTCCCCGCCGCCGGTCGTGGCACGCGGCTCCGTCCACACACCGACGACCGACCCAAGGCGCTCATCGATGTGGATGGGAAACCCCTGCTCACACACGTTTTCGGGACGCTGGCTCCATACGTCGAGGAGTACGTGGTCGTCGTCGGCTATCTCGGCAAGCAAATTCGGGACCACTACGGCTCAGTGTATCGCGGGACGCCGATAACGTACGTCGACCAACCGGAACGGGATGGACTCGCAGACGCAGTACTACGGGCCGAATCGGCGGTCGGTGGGCCCTTTCTCCAGTTGAACGGCGACAACGTACTTCGTGGGAACGTCGGCGCTGTCGCCCGACGGCATCGTGAGACGAACGCCGATGCGACGCTGCTCGTCGACCGCGTTTCACCGGAGCGAGCGCGACGTGGCGGCGTCCTCGAACTCGAAGACGACGAGGTGGTCGGCATCGTCGAAAAGCCGGACGACCCGCCGTCGCGGTTGGCGACTACGGGCTGTTTTGCGTTCTCCGAACGCGTCTTCGAGGCATGTCGCGCAATCGAGCCATCGGAGTGGGGCGAGTTCGAACTCGCAGACGCAATCGAGTGGCTCCTGGCCGACGGCGGCCGTGTCGAGACGGTTCGTCTCGACGGCTGGCGCGTCAATGTCAATACGGTCGAAGACATCGAGCGAGCGGAGGCGTCCTTGTGAGCGATACCACCGACCCCACGGCGCTGTACGAACATCTCGCCGCGACGGCGGAACTCCCCGTCGACCGAAGCGCCAGCCGACTCCTCGGCGAAGCAGAGGCGGTCGCCGACGACCTGCGGGACTGCAGCCCCGAGGTGCGAACACAACGTGCGGCCGTCGTCCTCGAACTGCTCGAAAAAATCGAGGAGACGGGCCACCCGGACGCCGACGACCACGTCGAGCGCGCCCGGGCTATCGCCGCCCGTCTGGCGGAGGAGTAACGGCCGCGATGCGGTCCTCTAGGGATCGATAGGTTGCGGTGTCGATTATCGGTCCATAGAATAGCGCGTACGGAGCGGTCAGTGGGTTGCGGTCCCGACCAGCGGTTTTACCCGAACTCGGACCGCCGAGTCGTCGAAGCGCCCGGACGAGCGGCCCCGGGCCGGCAGTGTCGGCGGCGTGTCGGTCGGCAGCCCGTTCGCGAGCTGGATAATCGAGAAATGCCGTCAGCGCGTTCCGACCGACGGGTGCTGCCACGAGTGTCGCCAGCGTTGCGGCCAGTCGGTCACGCGCCCGGAGATGGTGTCGTTCGTGGGCGATGACGGCCATGAGTTCTTCCCGGGAGAGCCTCTCGACGACTGACCGGGTGACGACCACACACTGTGGAAACGGTACTGCCCGGACGTGTGTCCCCGGAGCGTTGACGACGAGGAGTGTCACACCGTCGATGTCTCGACGGTCGCCGTGATGGAGTATCCGCGAGCGAGCGAGTAGGGTTCCACCGGTGTCGGCCAGCCATCCGCCGACCGGAAGCCCGAACGGCGACAGGGCCGTCACCACGACGGGCCACGGTGCCGTGGTGAGAACTCGGCCCGTCAACCGGAACGCGGTGAGACAGAGGACACCGACGACGAGCAAGTAGCCGAGGAACGCGACGGCCCGAAACCGCCCGGATGCGAAGGGTTCGAACGACGCCTCGGCGACGGCGTCGTAGACGAGCAGGCAGTAGGCGACGACCAGAAGGAACGAGAAGATCGCGAAGCCGACCGACGCGAGGACGGCGCCCATCGATGTGGCATCCCCGAACAACGCGGCGGCGACAGCGAGGTTCGATACCGACGCGACCGCCGGAAGGAGTCCGGCAACAGCCAGCCAGAGGGCGGACACCGATTCGATTCGCCAGCCCGCTGCAACCACGTAACAGCCGGTACCGATAGCCAACAGGGAACCACAGAGTACCGTCGCCACACCACCGAGTTCCGGGCGAATCCCTACCCAGAGCAGACCAACGATGGCGACGAACGCCGGTGCCGAAACTCCGGTGAGTCGTCGCGACCGGACGCGGCCGACCGACGGACGGGCGTCGAGCGGCGGCAAGAGGTGTGCCATCGGTCCCGCGACGGCGAGCGCACAAAACCACAGTACCGGGATTCTGATGGACGGGTAGAACACGGCGGCGATGGCCACCACCGCCGCGACGGCGGCGAGGACGCCGGCACCAGGTGTTCGAACCGTTGTCACGACCGCGCCGTCGGTTTCGTCGATTCGAATGTCGGTCCGAAAGAGGCCACGGCAGCGAGTCTCGGTCCGCTCGCGTCGCTCGCTGTCCTCGAACAATCGTCTCGCGACGATGTCCGGCGGCCACTCCAGCGGTCGACGCTCGCGGTAGACCCGCATCGTTCAGGCCGGCATGAAGCCGGGGGCCCGAAGCAACGCCGACGCGATGTCGTCTGTGCTTGCGCTCTCGCAGTCGGTCGACTCCGGCAGTAGGCCGAGTAACTGCCCGGCCGACAGCAGATAGACGGCCGGGTTCTCGCCGAGGGTTTCCTCGTGGGCGAGATACGTCACTCGTTCGTCGGGGAGAAAGCCGGACCGGACGACCTCGTCGAGCGCGTCCGGGGGACGAATACGCGCACGCTCCTCGTCGCCGTCGTACACCTTGTACCGCCCCACGTCGACGTAGTTGGGTTTCGACAACGGTTCCCCCGAGAGGATCGCGAAGTTCGAATGTCGCTCGTAGTTCCAGTGGACACACTCGCCGTCGAGTGGATGCTCCCGCGTGACAACTGCTCGCACCTCTGCCGGGAGCGGGACGTAACAGTTCTGTCCGACGGTCTCCTGAATCGCGAAGGTCCACTCCATATCACGAAAAATATCTTCCAGCTACGTAACAGTTCCCCGCCTCGGAAATCGGAAGCGATTCCGACAGCGGAACTGGTTTCGAACCGGTCGGCAGGTATCACGCCGGAACCGTCTCCAGTTCAGTAGAGAAATCGGTTCTAAAGGCACAGAGCGTCTGTCTTCGTGTATGGAGATACGACGGCTGGGAGACGAGCGCGCGGTCTCGCCCGTCATCGGTGTGATACTGATGGTCGCAATCACCGTCATCCTCGCGGCGGTCATCGGGACGTTCGTGCTCGGTTTGGGTGGCGAGATAGGAGAGTCACCACCGAACTCGAACATCGATTTCGCGTTCGACGGCGACGCGGCGGCCGTCGGTGGCGACTGTGATCTGACCGACGCCGGGAGTTCGGGCGTCCTCACCATCACACACGAAGGCGGCGACACCATCGATGCCGACCGTGTCGATTTGACGACTGCGGGCGGAACGGCCGATTGGCCGGACTGTTCGAGTGCGGGAACGACAATCAGCGCCGGCGACAGCGCCGAAGTCGATGTCGACGATGACGGAGCGCTTCGGGTCGTCTGGACCGCCAAAGGCGGTGGCCAGAGTTCAACACTCGCCACTTGGAACGGTGCCTGACGTCGGTTACGCCGACGGCGACAACACGTCGACGGTTCGGCGGCGCTGTTCGGGCGTCATCTCACCGAAGAAGCCGACTCGAACCGCATCGACACCGTCGACGGCCTCGAAGCGGGCGACCGTCTCTCGGACTTCTTGGGGTGTGCCGGCAGCGACCAACTCCTCGACCATCTCGTCGGTGACCGCGCCGACCGCCGCCCCGCGGTCGCCGTCGGTCCACGCCCCGTGTATCGCGTCGGTCTCGGCGTCGAAGCCCTGCCGGGAAATCGATTTTCGGTAGTAGGGGCCGTAGGCACCGACCATGAACGCGAGTTGTCGGCGTGCGATGTCTCGGGCGACCTCGCCATCGTCGAGCGCACACGACCGGACGGTTACTGAGACGCGGATGTCGGCGGGGTCCCGGTCACCGAGATCTGCCCCTCGGCGGAGGTCGTCCATCCGCTCTTCGAGGGCGTCGGTGGTGAACAACTGCGGGACCCACCCATCGCCGAAGCGGCCCGCCAACTCGACGGCTTTCGGGCCGAGGGCGGCCACGTCGATAGGGACTTCGGCGGGGTCGACACCGCGTAACTTCAGCCCGCCGCCGTCGAAGAACTCGCCGTCGTAATCGACGCGTTCGCCGCGAGACACCTGCTTGACGATATCGATGGTCTCTCTGAGTCGGCGGAGCGGTCGTTCGTAGGTTTCGAGGTGCCACTTCTCGGTGAGGTCCGGCGAGGAGGTGCTCAATCCCATCCGGTAGCGGCCGTCGCTTGCCTCCTGTAGCGTGACGCCGGTCTGTCCCAGCAGGGCCGGCGAGCGACCGTACGGCGAGAACACGTCGTTCGAGAGGCCGATATCGTCGGTTCGTTCGGCCAGCGTCGCCAGAAGCGTCACGCCGTCGCGTCCGGTCACCTCCGGCAGCGAGATGCGGTCGTAACCGCGCTGTTCGGCATGTGTTGCCACCTCGACGATGTCGTCTATGGATTCGAGACCGCCCGGTAGCACGATGTCGCGTGTCATGTTGGTCGCTGCGTCGGCGGAGGGCTTGTAGCCTGCGGCGTCAACGGGGTTTTTGGGTTCGCCCGTCGTCTCGGTCGATATGACGCTGCTCATCTACGGTGCCTACGGATATACGGGCGAACTCATCGCCGAGGAGGCCGTCGACCGCGGTATCGACACCGTCATCGCCGGTCGCAACGAGGTCAAAACCGACCATCTCGCAGTCCGGTTGGACTGTGAGGGCCGCTCCTTCGGCGTCGACACCGCCGAGGCGTATCTCGACGACGTCGACGTACTGCTCAACTGCGCCGGCCCGTTCGTCGACACCTACGAACCGCTCGTGGAGGCGTGTCTGGAGACCGAGACGGACTACCTCGACATCACCGGCGAGCTGTCCGTCTTCGAAGCCATCGCCGAACGCGACCGGGAAGCCGAGAAGGCGGGCGTCTGTCTGCTCCCCGGCGTCGGCTTCGACGTGGTGCCGACGGACTGTTTGGCCGGCCATCTCCACGACCGTCTCCCCGAAGCCAACGAACTCCGACTCGGCTTCGACCCCTCGGGAACCATCTCCCGAGGGACGCTCGCGTCCGTCATCGAACACCTCGACGAGGGCGGGAAAGTGCGACGGGGCGGCGAGGTGATTGATGTGCCGCCGGCCCACGCTAGCCGACGAATCGACTTCGGACGGGGGTCGCACAACGCCGTCACCATCCCGTGGGGCGACGTCTCGACCGCCTACTACACGACGGGCATCGAGAACATCGAGGTGTACACCGCGGTGCCGCCGATGACGGGTACCGCGATGAAGGTCGGCCGTTTCGCCACACCGGTTCTGGGTTTCCCGCCGGTCAAGAAGTCGCTGCAGACGCTCGTCCGTGCGACGATGACCGGGCCGAGCGAGCGCCAACGCGAGGCGGGCGCCTGTTACGTGTGGGGGGAGGCGACCGACGGCGAGACGACCGTGACCTCGCGACTCAAGACACCCGAAACGTACGCATTGACCGTCGACGCCGCGACGACGGCCGCTGAACGAACGATGGAGGAGGATCTCACAGGTTTCGAGACGCCAGCGGCGGCGTTCACCCCCGAGTTCGTTCTCGGCCTCGATGGTGTCGAGGGCTTCTTCGACGATTAACCCCTTCGACGCGCTCGCCAGAAAATATACACGTCGGGCAGGCCGACCCCCGGTATGGTTCGTCGGGTCCTCGCGACGGTTCTGGTCGCCGCGTTGTTCGTCGGGTTGGTGGCACCGGGAGCAGTGGGAACGGCGACACCGTCGGCCGACGGGACGACACTCTCCGTCGGTGACGGTGTCGATGCGCCGTTACTCGACCGTCTGCGACCGGCCGCGAGTTCGAGCGGCCTCAGCCGCGCCGACACCGACGGCGTCCTCGAGCAACCGACGCGGTCGGCCGTCTACGGCGCCATCGAGTCCTCGCCGGGGACCGACCTCGGAAGCATCGCCGCGAGCGTCGACGTCACGAAGTCGACCGTCCGGTATCACGTCGGCGTCCTTCGTGAGGCAGGCCTCGTCGACGCTTCCGAAGTCGCCGGGTCGTTACGGTTCGCCCCCGCGGAGGTCGACGCCGAACTCGCTGGCGTCCTCGGCGCCGACGGAACGGGGACGGTACTCGCCGCTGTCGCCGCGAACGAACCGGCATCGGTGACGGTCGTCGCCGAAGCGACCGACCGCGCGCCGTCGACGGTGTCGTATCACCTCTCGGCGCTCGAAGACCGCGGCTTCGTCGACCGCGAACGGACCGGCGAAGCGGTCGTGACGACGCTGACGGAGTCGACGCGGTCGGCGATAGCTGACGGCGCCCCGGAGCCGTCGAGTGACTGATTACTCCGTGGCCCAATCCAGCGACCGCTCGACGGCCTCGCTCCACCGGTCGTATCGTTGCTCGATGTCGACGTCGGCGTCCGGTTCGAACTCGCGGTCGATACGCCAGTTCTCTCGGAGTTCCGAAAGCGAGTCCCAGTAGCCGACGGCGAGTCCGGCGGCGTAGGCGGCGCCGAGTGCGGTCGTCTCGTCGACTTCCGGGCGGACGATTTCGGTGTCGAGGATGTCTGCCTGCAGTCCACAGAGGAAGTTGTTCTTGACGGCGCCGCCGTCGACGCGGAGGCTCTGTAACTCGAGGCCGCTGTCTTCGACCATCGCCTCGACGACGTCCCGCGTCTGGAAGGCGATGGCCTCCAGCGTCGCCCGGACGATGTGCTCCTTGCGGGTGCCACGGGTCACTCCGAGGAGGATCCCGCGGGCGCGCTGGTCCCAGTGGGGTGCGCCCAACCCGGTGAAGGCGGGGACGAAGTAGACGCCGTCGGTCGAGTCGACACCGCGGGCGAGGCGCTCGGTGTCGGCAGCGTCGTCGATGAGGTCGACGTCTGAGAGCCACTCTATCGCGGCGCCGGTGGCGAAAATCGAGCCTTCGAGTGCGTACTGCGGTGGTTCGCCGGAGCGCTGGAACCCCACCGTGGTCAACAAACCGTGGTCGGAATCGACCGGCTCCGGACCGGTGTTGAGAAGCAGAAACGACCCGGTGCCGTAGGTGTTCTTTGCGTCGCCGGACTCGAAGCAGGTCTGTCCGAACAGCGCGGCCTGCTGGTCGCCCAGCGCGCCCGCGACCGGTACTTCGGCACCCAGGGTTTCGGCGTCGGTGTAGCCGTACACGTTGGCATCACTGGAGGGTCGCACTTCCGGGAGGACGGCCTTCGGAACGGAGAACTCCGCGAGTAGTTCGTCGTCCCACGCCAGGTCGTGGATGTCGAACAGCAGCGTCCGGGAGGCGTTGGTCACGTCGGTGACGTGGGATTCGGTGAGGTTCCAGATGAGCCACGAATCGACGGTGCCGAACCGCAACTCGCCCGCCTCGGCGCGTTCCCACACGTCGCCGCTGCCGCCGCGGTCCGGCGCGATGGGGTCGGCGTTGTCCAACAGCCATTCCAGTTTCGTCGCCGAGAAGTACGCATCGGGCTGAAGTCCCGTCTTCCGACGGATTTCGGCGGCTTTCCCCTCGGCTTCCAGCCGTTCGATTCGGTCCGTGGTTCGGCGGTCCTGCCAGACGATGGCGTTGTGGACCGGTTCGCCCGTTTCAGCGTCCCACAGCACCGTCGTCTCCCGTTGGTTCGTCACGCCGATGGCTGCGAGGTCGCTCGCCTCGACATCCGCGTCGGAGAGCGCGTCTCGAAGCGTCCGCTTCGTGTTGTCCCATAGTTCATCGGGGTCGTGTTCGACCCACCCGGGCTCGGGGTAGTACTGCTCGTGGGTCTCGTAGGCAGCGCCGTGGACTCGGCCCTCACGGTCGAACACCATACTCCGGGTGCCCGTCGTCCCCTGGTCGATGGCCGCGACGTACTCCATGCGGACTCCCCGAGCGCTGGGGGCAAATACTGACCGGCGGGGGTAATGTTTATGACTTAGTTGTATTACTAGATTATACATGCCGACACAGCTACAGCGCGCACGGGACGGCGAGGTTACGCCGGCGATGGAGCGGGTCGCCGAACGGGAGAACCGAGACGCTGAATTCGTCCGCCAACAAATCGCAGAGGGGCAGGCCGTCATTCCGAGCAACCACGCCCACGAGAGCCTTGATCCGATGATAATCGGCCGAGAGTTCGCCACGAAGGTCAACGCCAACATCGGCAACAGTGAGACGACGAGCGGTCTCGAGGCGGAGTTAGAGAAGCTCCACACCGCGGTTCACTACGGCGCCGACACAGTGATGGACCTCTCGACGGGCGCGAACCTCGACGAGATCCGGGCAGCGAACGTCGGCCACTCACCGGTTCCCATCGGGACGGTACCCATCTACGAGGCTGTCACGAAGGTCGACGACGTGGCCGAGTTGACGCCGGAACTGCTGCTTTCGGTCATCGAGAAACAGGCCGAACAGGGCGTCGACTACATGACCATCCATGCAGGGGTGTTGGCCGAACATCTGCCGCTGACTGACGGCCGGACGACCGGTATCGTCTCCCGTGGCGGGTCGATTCTCGCCCAGTGGATGGAAGAACACGGGGAGCAGAACCCGCTTTTCACGCACTTCGAGGACATCTGTGAGATATTCGCCCGCCACGACGTGACGTTCAGCCTCGGCGACGGCCTCCGGCCGGGGTCGCTGGCGGACGCCTCCGACGACGCGCAGTTCGCCGAACTCGACACGCTCGGCGAACTGACACGGCTGGCGTGGGACCACGGCGTTCAGGTGATGGTCGAAGGGCCGGGCCACGTCCCACTAGACGAAATCGAGGCCAACATGGAGCGCCAACAGGAGGTCTGCGACGGCGCGCCGTTCTACGTGTTGGGACCGCTCGTCACGGACGTTGCGCCGGGGTACGACCACATCACGAGCGCCATCGGCGCGACGGAAGCCGCTCGCCACGGCGCTGCGATGTTGTGTTACGTCACGCCCAAGGAACACCTCGGACTGCCGGAGGCCGAGGATGTCCGCGAGGGACTGGCGGCGTACCGCATCGCCGCCCATTCCGCCGATGTGGCAAACGGACTGCCGGGCGCCCGCGACTGGGACGACGCGCTCTCGGAGGCCCGCTACAACTTCGATTGGCGCCGGCAGTTCGACCTGGCCCTGGACCCCGAACGCGCACAGTCGTATCACGACCAGACGCTTCCCGGTGACAACTACAAGGAAGCGCGATTCTGCTCGATGTGTGGTGTCGACTTCTGTTCGATGCGCATCGACCAAGACGCCCGCGACGCCGACGGCGAGATGGACAGCATCGACGGGAACACCGACCTCGAAACCTCGCCGGCCGCCGAGGTGAACCTGCCGCCGACCGGCACCCACGACGCCGACGGTCTCGAAGACGTGCCCGCTCCCGAGGGGACGGCCGCGGACGACGACTGACGGGGGATAGTATAAGTTACCAGCAGGCGCTGGAACTGCTATGACAGACCCCTCCCTCGCCGAGGGTGGCCTCTCGTCGTCCGAAGTGAAGCGAGTACGGCAAGCCGTCCACGATTCGGCGGCCGCGGAAGTCGCGACCGCCAACGGCGACCGCCCTCAGACATTCCCGCTGAGTCCGTTCTACGACGAGTCGACCGAATCCGTTATCGTCACCTCCCCGCCGGCGTTCGCCGGAAAGGTCGACGCGGTCCGGGAGAATCCGAAGCTCTCACTTCTGTTCTACGACGCCGAGGATCCGTTCGTCCTCTACGGACGCGGGACAGTTCGTGACGACGACCTCGAAGCCAACGCCGAGTACGTCAGCGAACTCATCGAGGACGAACCGCCGTCACCGAAGCGAGAGGGGTTCTCGAAGACGACCGACGTGTTGGAGTCACGCATCGGCCGGTTCCTACTCGGGTGGTACGCCCTCCGCATCGTCGTCGAAATCGAGCCGGTGCGCATCGAACCGGTCGAAACCGACGTCGGCGAGTTTCCGCCGTGGCCCGCAACCGACCTCGACGGAAACGAGGCGGAATCCTACGACCGGCTGGCGTTCACCGTCGTCGACGAGGACGGCTGGCCGACGACACGGTCGGTCGAGGGCGTCGAGATTCGGGACAAGGTGGCGCTCCTCGACGTGCCGCTGTCCGTCGAGGACGGCAGTCCGGCGTGTCTGCTGTGTCACTGGCATTCGTCGGGGTTGGACGAACTCGGACAGCGGCTGTACCGCGGACAGTGTCGAAACGAGGGCGACCGCGTGGTGTTCGACCCGGCGAGTTCGTTTTCGATGCGCAACGAGACGCTGTGGGACCGCCTGAAGTTCATCGTACAGGGAAAGTGGCGAACGCGGCAGTACTTCCGGGATTAATCCAGAATCTCGCTTTCCATGTGTTCGCGGGAGAGTTCGACGTAACGGTCGCCGGCGTAGGCCCACGGCGAGTCCTCGACCTCCTTGATTTTCTCGGCGGGCGTACCCGCGTACAGCGTGTTCGGCTCGATGTCGGTATCCTCGGTGACGAGGCTGTTCGCGCCGACCATCGCGCGCTCGCCGACCGTCGAGCGGTCGAGAACCGTCGCACTCATTCCAACGAGGGCGCGCTCCTCGACCGTCGAGTTGTGGACGATGGCGGTGTGACCGACAGTCGCGTACGGCCCGATTTCCGCGCCCTCGTGTAGCACTGCGTTGTCTTGGACGTTGGCGCCTTCCCGGAGCGTAATCGGACCGTGGTCGCCGCGCAACGTCACGTTCGGCCAGACGCTCGCTTCGGCTTCGATGGTCACGTCGCCGATGACGACCGCGGCGGGGTCGACGTAAGCGCTGTCGTGGATGTCGGGTTCCATCCCGTCGAAACTGCGTAGCATATCCGATTTTCCGCGGGCGGCGAGTTAAACGTACGCCTCCGGCGGAACGGCCTTCAGTTGTTGTCGGCCCGCCCTATCGTATCGGTCTGGAGAGTCCTACTGAAGGGAGGATACCACCGTCGAACACGACTGACTGATGTGGAGTGTACGACGGAACCGATGTGGATATCCGTCCGGTTACACGGCGCGCGCGAACTTGGTAATTGGTTGTTTCTTAAAATATATCTCGGAATAATCTACCACACGATTATTTAAACGCGGGTTTTCGACGATGCGGTGCTGAACGATGCAAGACGGGATAATCCCGTATTAGGCGTTTACATCCGGTGGTTTGGGAGTTCCGGAAGTCCGCGAGGGGGAATGACCGACACCGGCTATCGCCAGCCGCAAAGGTAGATTTAAATATCTGCAAGACACTCCATCAGTTGCTATGACACAGCACGAGGATACGTCGCCTTCGGCGGCGGATCGAGTTCTTCCAGGGCACGCTAGATAGTACCTCGGAGATAAGCGAGGCCCGAATTTTCGACACGACGCTGCGCGACGGCGAACAGTCCCCACGAACCTCGTTCAGTTACGAGGACAAACGCGAAATCGCAGCCATCCTCGACGACATGGGCACCCACGTCATCGAGGCTGGCTTCCCCGTGAACTCCGATGCGGAGTTCGAAGCGGTTCAGGACATCGCCGAAGCCACGTCGTCCACGGTTTGCGGGTTAGCCCGTGTCGTGGACAAAGACATCGACGCCGCACTGGAATCCGGCGTCGGCATGGTACACGTGTTCTGTTCGACGAGCGACGTACAACTGCAGGATTCGATGCACACCAGCCGAGAGGAGGCGCTGGAACGGTCCATCGAGGCCGTCGAGCGCGTCACAGACGCCGGTGTCACCTGCATGTACTCGCCGATGGACGCCACGCGTACCGACGAATCGTTCCTGATTGATGTCATCGAGGGCGTCTCCGACGCGGGGACGGACTGGATAAACATTCCCGACACGTGTGGGGTTGCGACGCCACGGCGGTTCTACGACATGGTCGAGACCGTCTGTGCGCACACGGACGCCGACATCGACGTCCACACCCACGACGACTTCGGACTGGCGGCGGCCAACGCGCTGTCCGGCTACGAAGCCGGGGCCAAGCAGGCGCAGGTGTCGGTCAACGGTATCGGCGAACGCGCCGGCAACGCGGCCTACGAAGAGGTCGTGATGGCGCTGGAGTCGCTGTACAATGTCGACACCGGCATCAAAACCGAGCGCATCACGGAACTGGCACGTCTCGTCGAGGGGAAAAGCGACATCGCCATCCCGGCGAACAAGCCCATCGTGGGCGACAACGCCTTCTCCCACGAGTCCGGTATCCACGCGGCCGGCATCATCGAGAACGCCGACACGTTCGAGCCGGGCGTGATGACGCCGCAGATGGTCGGTGCGACACGCGAGTTGGTGCTCGGCAAACACACCGGCACCCACTCCGTCCGCCAACGGCTGGAAGAAGCCGGGTTCGACCCGAGCGACGCCGAGGTCCGCGAAGTGACCCGGATGGTCAAGGACCGCGGCGCGGCCGACGAGAAGGTCACCTTCGAGACGCTCAAGGAGTTGGCCCGCGAGGTAGGCGTCCGACGCGAGGAGGTTCGCGCATAGGGATGCCCCCCGCGGACGGTTTCGCCCCGTGGCAGCGACCGGTGAGCGGCCGCGCCGGCGGACCGTCGGGCAACGCTCGCGCGACACGGAATCCTTATGTCGGTTCACGGCACAACATCGACTGTAATGAATGCGACCGCTGGAACCGGCACGCTCGCGCTTGCCCCCAGCGTCGCGACGATTATTGTAGGGGCGGCCTAGCCCCTACACACCCTTCTTCCCGACGCAGTTCGCATCGCTTTCAGCCGATTACAGACAGGACAATGTACACACGACACAGCAATCGACGGTATCGCACGCGAGGTGACGCCTCATGAGCGGTGAACAGGCACAGGCACCACAGGACATCGAGACGACCGATGCGGCCACCGAGGACATCGAAACGGGCGCGGATGCGGTCGTCCGTGCACTCGAAAACGCCGGGGTCGAACACCTCTTCGGCGTGCAGGGAGGGGCCATCATGCCCGTCTACGACGCCCTGTATCACTCCGAAATGGAGCACATCACGATGGCTCACGAACAGGGCGCCGCCCACGCTGCCGACGCCTACGGTATCGTCTCCGGCGACCCGGGCGTCTGCATGGCGACCTCGGGGCCGGGGGCGACGAACCTCGTCACCGGCATCGCCGACGCCAACATGGACTCTGACCCCCTCATCGCGCTGACCGGACAGGTCCCCACGGAGTTCGTCGGCAACGACGCCTTCCAAGAGACCGACACCATCGGCGTCACCAGCCCCATCACGAAGGCCAACGTCTTCGCCAACGATTCGGAGACGGTCGGCACCGATGTCGGAACCGCCTTCGCGCTCGCCAAACGCGGTCGACAGGGGCCGACGCTGGTCGACCTGCCGAAGGACGTGACGAAAGGCGTCGCAAGTGAGGACCCCGGCACACCGGAGACTCCGGACACGTACAACCCGCCGGAGACGGCCGACCCCGAGGCCGTCGCCGAAGCCGCCGATGTGCTCGCCGAGGCGGACCAACCCGTCATCCTCGCTGGCGGTGGCGTTATCAAGGCCGAAGCCTCCGAGGAAATCCGGGCGTTCGCGAAGGAACACGAGATTCCGGTCATCACGACCATGCCCGGCATCGGCTCGTTCCCTGAAGACCACGAACTCTCCCTGGAAATGGCCGGCATGCATGGAACCGGCTACGCGAACATGGCAATCACGCTGACTGACTGCATGCTCGCAGTCGGAACGCGCTTCGACGACCGCCTTACGGGCGGCTTGGAGACGTTCGCTCCCGACGCGGAGGTCATCCACGTCGAAATCGACCCCGCCGAGGTTTCGAAGAACGTCGAGGCTGACTACCCGCTCATCGGCGATGCCAAAGCCGTCACCAAGCAACTGGCTACCGCGATGCCGCGCTCGCCGGCCTGCGACGAGTGGCGCGAGCAAGTCCAGGTGTGGAAAGAGGAGTACCCGATGGACTACGCTGCGCCCGAAGACGACCCGGTCAAACCGCAGTACGTCGTCGAGGCATTCGACAACGCCACCGACGACGACGCCATCGTCACCACCGGCGTCGGCCAACACCAGATGTGGGCCTGCCAGTACTGGACGTACAAAGAGCCTCGCACGTGGGTGTCCTCTCATGGCCTCGGTGCGATGGGCTACGGCGTTCCCGCCACCATCGGCGCGAAACTGGCCGCTCCCGACAAGGACGTGGTCTGTTTCGACGGCGACGGGTCGTTCCTGATGACGTGTCAGGGGCTTTCGGTCGCGGTCCGGGAGAACCTCGATGTCACCATCGTCGTGCTGAACAACGCGGCGATCGGGATGGTCCGGCAGTGGCAGGACGCCTTCTTCGGCGAGCGCCACATGGCCTCGGAGTACCCCTGGATTCCGGACTTCGACACCCTCGCTGAGGCCTTCGGCGCCCGCGGCTTCCGCATCGACACCTACGACGAGGTCGAGGAGGTCGTCGAGGAGGCGTTGGACTACGACGGGCCGAGCGTCGTCGACGCCCACATCGACCCCGGCGAGAACGTCTACCCGATGGTTCCCAGCGGCGGCGACAACGGGCAGTTCGCACTCTCGGAGGACCAGCTATGAGCCGCAATCAGGACCTCCACCGGAACGGGCTGGAAGGCCCGGCCCCCGAAGAACGTACCCGACCGGTCGGGCGACGAAACAAACAGGGCATCCGCGTCGACCCCGACGTGGAGGCCGAACACGAGCCGCGGCGGACCATCATCTCGGCGTACGTCAAGGACGAACCCGGCGTGCTCGCACGCGTCTCGGGGTTGTTCCACCGCCGGCAGTTCAACATCGAGTCGCTGACTGTCGGGCCGACGCAAAACGAGGGCTACTCCCGCATCACGCTGGTCATCGAAGAACCCGAACCCGGCATCGATCAGGCGAAAAAGCAGTTGAACAAACTGCTGCCCGTGGTCCACGTCCGTGAGTTGGACGCCGAACCCGTCGCCCGCGAGTTGGTCATCCTGAAGGTCAACGGCGACGAGCCGGACAAGGTCCAGGCCATCACGGAGATGTACGGCGGCGAGACGCTCGACGCCGGCCCCCGAACGATTACGGTCCAGATTACCGGCGACGAGGGGAAGATAGACGACGCTATCGACGCCTACGAGCAGTTCGGAATCCGGGAAATCGCCCGGACCGGACAGGCGGCGCTGGCACGAGGCGAAGAGGAAACCGCACGAGTTGACGAGACCCATACATGACTGACGCAACTATCTACTACGACGACGACGCAGACAGCACCGTACTCGACGACAAGACCGTGGCCGTTCTCGGCTACGGCAGCCAAGGCCACGCCCACGCACAGAACCTCGACGAGTCCGGCGTGGACGTTGTGGTGGGCCTCCGTGAGGACTCGTCCTCCCGAAGCGCCGCCGAATCCGACGGCCTCGACGTGGCCACGCCGCGGAACGCGGCCGAACAGGCCGACCTCGTTTCGGTCCTCGTCCCCGACACGGTCCAGCCGGCCGTCTACGAGGAGATTCAGGACGTGCTGACGCCCGGCGATACGCTGCAGTTCGCCCACGGCTTCAACATCCATTACGGCCAAATCGAGCCGAAGGAGTCGGTCAACGTCACGATGGTCGCGCCGAAATCGCCCGGCCACCTCGTTCGGCGGAACTACGAGAACGACGAGGGGACCCCCGGACTGCTGGCCGTCTATCAGGACCCCACCGGCGAAGCCCACGACATCGGACTGGCCTACGCGAAGGCCATCGGCTGTACGCGGGCGGGCGTCGTCGAGACCTCCTTCCGCGAGGAGACCGAAACCGACCTCTTCGGCGAGCAGGCCGTCCTCTGTGGCGGCGTCACCTCCCTGGTCAAGCAGGGCTACGAGACGCTCGTCGAAGCCGGCTACTCCCGGGAGATGGCGTACTTCGAGTGCCTGAACGAACTGAAACTGATTGTCGACCTCATGTACGAGGGCGGCAACAGCGAGATGTGGGATTCGGTCTCCGACACCGCCGAGTACGGCGGGTTGACTCGCGGCGACCGCGTGGTCGACGAACACGCCCGCGAGCGGATGGAGGAGGTCCTCGAAGAGGTTCAGGACGGCACCTTCGCAAAGGAGTGGATTACCGAAAATCAGGCCGGCCGCCCGAGTTACAAGCAGTTGCGGGCCGCCGAGAAGAACCACGACATCGAGGACGTGGGCGAGGACCTGCGCGCGCTGTTCGCGTGGGGAGAGGAGTGAGATGATCGAGGACACCGACATGACAGACGACAATGACACACTGGGCGAAATGAGCCACACCAACCCCATCACGGGCGAGGTGTTCGGCAGCACACAGACGTACAGCCGTGGGCAGACCATTGCCGCCGACGGCGGCGCCGCGGAGGCAGTCCCCGAGAAAACCGAAACGCTGGGCGACGTGAGCCACACGCCGCCGGGCGATAGTGACGGCGCACAACGCGCCTACGACCGTGGTGTAAACGATGAGTGAAGGGACGCTGTACGATAAGGTCTGGGACAATCACAAGGTGACGACCCTGCCGAACGGCCAGGACCAACTGTTCGTCGGACTCCATCTCATCCACGAGGTGACCAGTCCGCAGGCCTTCGGGATGCTCCGAGAGCGCGACATCGAAGTCGCTCGACCGGACCTGACTCACGCCACCGTCGACCACATCGTCCCGACCGGCGACCAATCGCGGCCACTCGATAACGAGGCCGCAGAGGAGATGATGGCGGAACTCGAAGAGAACGTCCGCGAGGCGGGCATCGAGTTAGACGACCCGACGACCGGCGACCAAGGTATCGTCCACGTCATCGGGCCGGAGCAGGGACTGACCCAACCCGGCATGACAATCGTCTGTGGCGACAGCCACACCTCCACACACGGCGCTTTCGGTGCCTTAGCGTTCGGCATCGGAACCTCCCAAATTCGGGACGTGCTGGCGACCCAGACGGTCGCGATGGAGAAAAAGAAGGTCCGCAAAATCGAGGTCACCGGCGAACTCGGTGAGGGCGTCACCGCCAAGGACATCATCCTGACCATCATCCGACGGCTCGGCACCGACGGCGGCGTCGGCTACGTCTACGAGTACGCCGGCGAGGCAATCGAGAGCCTCGGCATGGAGGGTCGAATGAGCATCTGTAACATGTCCATCGAGGGCGGCGCTCGCGCGGGCTACGTCAACCCCGACGAGACCACCTACGAGTGGCTGGCGGAGACGGACGAGTTCAAGGACGACCCCGAGCGCTTCGAGGAACTGAAGTCCTACTGGGAGTCCATCACGTCCGACGACGACGCCGAATACGACGACGTGGTCACCATCGACGGCTCGGAAATCGAACCCGTCGTCACGTGGGGAACCACCCCCGGACAGGGCATCGGCATCTCCGAGGAGATTCCGGCACCGGAGGACCTGCCCGCCGACAAACAGGACACCGCACGACGCGCCCAAGAGCACATGCGCGTCGAACCCGGCAAGACGATGGAAGGGTACAACATCGACGTGGCGTTCCTCGGTTCCTGTACGAACGCCCGACTGCCTGACCTGCGAGCAGCAGCGGAAATCGTCAAAGGCCGAGAGGTCGACGACTCCGTCCGTGGGATGGTCGTCCCCGGCAGCCAGCGCGTGAAGGCCGCCGCCGAGGCCGAGGGTCTCGACGAGGTCTTCAAAGAGGCCGGCTTCGACTGGCGTGAAGCCGGCTGTTCGATGTGTCTCGGCATGAACGACGACCAACTGGAGGGCGACGAGGCGTGTGCCTCCTCCTCGAACCGGAACTTCGTCGGCCGACAGGGCTCGAAGGACGGCCGGACCGTCCTGATGAGTCCCGAGATGGTCGCCGCCGCGGCGGTCACCGGCGAAGTGACCGACGTGCGTGAACTGCCGAAGACGGAGGTGGAAGCATGAGCGAGGAGATTCCGAGCGTCGACTACGTCGAGGGAACCGGCATTCCGGTTCGCGGCAACGACATCGACACCGACCAGATAATCCCGGCGCGGTTCATGAAGGTCGTCACCTTCGACGGCCTCGGCGAGTTCGCCTTCTTCGACCAGCGCTTCGACGACGAGGACAACGAGAAGGACCACCCGTTCAACGAAGACCAGTATCAGGACGCCAACGTCTTGGTCGTCAACTCCAACTTCGGCTGTGGCTCCTCCCGTGAGCACGCCCCGCAGGCGCTGCAGCGGTGGGGCATCGACGCCATCATCGGCGAGTCCTTCGCCGAGATTTTCGCGGGCAACTGCCTCGCGTTGGGCGTTCCGACCGTCACTGCCGACACCGAGACCATCGAAGAACTGCAGGACTACGTCGAGAAATACCCCGACGCCGACATCGAAATCGATGTCGAAGCAGAAACCGTCTCCTACGACGACCGAGTCATCGAGGTGACCGTCGACGACGCCCAACGGAAGGCTCTCGTCGAGGGCATCTGGGACACGACGGCGCTGATGAAGTCCAACACGAACGCCATCGAGGAGACGGCGAAGTCGCTGCCGTACGTCGGGGACTCAGAACCCCGGAAAGGCCACGCCGATGACTGAGGAGATAGTCGTCATCCCCGGCGACGGCATCGGTCAAGAGGTCGTCCCCGCCGCCGTTGAGGTACTCGATGCGGTCGCGGATTTTGAGTTTATCCAGGCGGAAGCGGGCGACCACGTGTTAGAGTCGAGCGGCGAGGCGCTCCCCGAAGAGACCTACGACCTCGCGGCCGGCGCGGACGCGACGCTGTTCGGCGCCGCCGGCGAATCCGCCGCCGACGTGATTCTCCCGCTTCGGGAGGCCGTCGGCTCGTTCGCCAACATCCGCCCCGCCCGTGCGTATCCGGGCGTCGACGCGCTCCGGCCCGAGACGGACCTCGTGTTCGTCCGGGAGAACACCGAAGGCGTCTACTCCGGCATCGAGTCGGAAATCGCCGACGGCGTGACGACGCTCACCCGCGTCATCACCGAAGACGCCTCTCGGCGCATCGCCGAGTACGGC
Organism: Natronomonas gomsonensis; assembly: GCF_024300825.1. Classification (NCBI taxonomy): domain Archaea; kingdom Methanobacteriati; phylum Methanobacteriota; class Halobacteria; order Halobacteriales; family Natronomonadaceae; genus Natronomonas; species Natronomonas gomsonensis. The sequence continues at coordinate 709,490 of NZ_CP101323.1, forward strand.
TTCGAGTACGCCGACGCGAACGGCTACGACGACGTGACGCTCGCCCACAAGGCGAACGTGATGCGGACGACCGACGGCCAGTTCCTCGACGCAGCGCGCGCGGTCGGTGACGAGCGCGGCGCCGACTACGACGAGGCGCTGATGGACGCCCTCGCCATGCACCTCCTGCTTCGGCCGGAGGAGTACGGCGTCGTCATCTGCCCGAACCTCGCGGGTGACATGCTCTCGGACCTCGCGGCGGGTCTCGTCGGCGGTCTCGGCTTGCTTCCGAGCGCCAACGTCGGCGACGACAACGCGCTGTTCGAGCCGGTTCACGGCTCGGCACCCGACATCGCCGGTGAGGGCATCGCAAACCCCGCAGCGACGGTTCTGTCGGGGGCGATGCTGTTGGAACACCTCGGCTACGGCGACGAGGCCGCGGCGGTACGCGGCGCAGTCGAAGGCGTGTTAGAATCCGGTCCGCGGACGCCGGACCTCGGTGGGTCGGCCTCCACCGAGGACGTCACCGCGGCTATCGTCGACGAACTGTAACTACTCCGTGCGTTCCGCGGCCGCGGTGGCCCGGACTTCTCCCCATCGCCCTTCGGCTTCGAGGTGGGCCTGCAGTTCTTCGGCGTAGGCCGCGACGAGTTCCTCTGCGGCCTGCAGCTTCTCCTCGTCGATTTCGTCGCCGTCGTCGCCTCCACTCCCAAGACCGATGGCGCCGAACACCGAATCGAGGAGTCCGCCACCGGTGTCGTCGCTCGGTTGCTGTCCCATTGGACCCATGTTCGCGACGTTCTCCAGTTCCGGCATCACCGTCGGAAGTTCGGAGGTGTCGGCGACGATTCGAGCGGCCGCCTCGTCGTCGGCGTTCTCGATTTCGAAGGACGTCGCCGTCATGATGAGACCCCACTCCTGTCGGGAGAAGGGAGAGTTATCGATTCGGGGGGCGAACTCGCTGTCGACGTTCATTCGGTCGCCGACGACCATATCGCGCCATTCGCTCATAGACTGCGGTACGGCCTCGGGGCTCTTAGGTGGCGTGGACGGGACGGCCCGACGCACCGCCGACCGGAGCGTCCGCGTCACTCCCCGGTCGCCGACCGGGCACCGCAGGCTTCACACCGCAGGATTTCCGCGCCGTTTTCCGTCTCGATGCGCGTGTCGGGGAGGCCACACTCCGAACAGAGAACGTAGTCGTCGGCGTACTCCTCCATCGCCTCCCGGACGCGCGTCTGGCGGAACTCACCTTTGAGGCGCAGGCGACCGCGGTCGTCGATGTTCGCACTCGTCCCGAGTTCGTTTTGGAGGTACTTCATCACGTGGTCGGCGTCGCGGTCGAGCGTGTTCAGCGTCGACTGGAAGTTCTCGTAGACGGACGCCGAACCCTCCTGTCGAATCTCCGGGTCTGGCAGCGAGAACCGACTCGACGTACCCTCGATGTCGGGAGTCTCCTCGATTGCGCGGTCGAGTTGCTTCTCGTAATCCATACCGGACGGTACGACCGCCGACCCGAAAAGTCTTACAGGTACATTCTCATTCGACCCAAAATCCGAAACCATTGGTAACGTTACGCACGGGGGCTGAGACGGCGGTGCGTGTTAACCAGTGTCAGGATAGTTCTATATGCCCCGAGTCGCTACCCGCAATTGACCATGAAGAAGCAGGAGCTCATTCATCTCCACGGCCTGCTTGCGGAGGTTTGTAACCACTACGAGCAGATGGTAGAGTGTGAAGTCGACCACGTCAAGTACAGCGAACTCGGTGTCCGACCGACATCGATTCACAAATCGAAAACCGACCACAAAGCAGCCGTCTTCGCGCTCGCGGACGGCATCACCGAAGAAATGGAGAGCGAAACCGAACAGCCCGTTTCTGCGACCGCGGATTAATTCGGCCAACGCGACGCGGATTCTCATATCCAGCCACCGGCAAGCGGCCGCGCTACTCGTCGATTAACTCCTCGAACTCCGGCAGTACGTCGTCGTCTTCGTCCGCCATCTCTTCGCTTTCGGTGTCGCGGCCCTCCGGTGAATCGTCCAATTCAGTTGTCTCGTTGTCGTCGGGTTCCTCTTCTTCGCCCGACTCTTCATCATCGGATTCGATGACCTCGACTTCGAGTACCTCAAGCGGGATGTTGTCGAGTCGTTGGCCGATTTCCTTGCGAGCGATGCGGGCGGCGTGTTGGTCGCGCTCGACGTTGAAGACAGTCATCTCCAACTCGAGGGCCACTAACCCCTCGTCGGCAGCGATGAACGCCGGTTCGAGTGACTCCTCGCAGTGCGGACAGGCGCGACTCCCCATGTTGATTTCGACGTAGTTGAGGTCGGGATTCAACATCGCGCCCGTCTTCGAGATGGCGATTCGCACCGCCTCGTCCGCCGTGGCTACGTCGTACACCGGCACTGCGGCTTCGACGACGACTCGGCAGTCCATGGTATGTTATTGCACCCCCATCGCAAAGAACCTTCGCCCACACCGGAATACGGGGGAGAGAACCGGCCGGGACTCGAAAGGTCGAAGCCCTCCCGTCGCGTGAAATGCACATGGACACGGGGGACATTTCCGTCGACGAACTCGACGGAGGTTTCGATTTACAGGCGACCGTCGAGAGCGGACAGTCGTACCTGTGGCGACGCGAGGACGGTCGGATGTACGACCGAACCGACGCCCACGGTGGCGATGCGTGGTACTACACTGTGCTTCCCTCGACGGAGACCGAAACGAACGAGCCGGAGGTCCTCCGCGCGCGACAGACCGACGGTCGACTCGAGTGGGTGGCCTCGACGCCGAACGCCTACGCACACCTCGAAGCACTCCTCCGGTTGGACGACGACCTCGACGCCATCATCGGGTCGACGCCGGAAGACGACCTCGTCGAACGCGCCTACGACGCCTACCGCGGAATGCGACTCGTCCGGGACCCCTCCTTTGCGTGTCTCGTCTCGTTCATCTGTTCGGCCCAGATGCGGGTCGCCCGCATCCACGGCATGCAGACGGCGCTGGCCGAAACCTACGGTGAGTCGGTGGCCTTCGACGGCGAGACCTACGCCGCCTTCCCGACCGCCGAGGCGTTGGCGGCGGCGACTGAAGCGGAACTCCGGGACATCTCGTTGGGGTACCGCGCACCCTACGTCCAGCGCACCGCCGAGATGGTCGCAAACGGCGAGGCCCTCCCCGAGGAGGCGCGTGGACTCGACTACGAGGCCGCCCGTGAGTCGTTGACTCGGTTCGTCGGCGTCGGCGATAAGGTCGCCGACTGCGTGTTGTTGTTCTCGCTGGAGTATCTGGAAGCCGTCCCCCTAGACACGTGGATTCGGACCGCCATCGAAGACCACTACCCGGACTGTGAGCAGGGCAACTACACCGATACATCGAGGGCCATCCGCGAACAGTTCGGCGGACAGTACGCCGGATACGCCCAAACGTACGTATTTCACTACCTCCGTGCTGGCGGGGAGTAACCGCCGAAGGTTTATCTACTGAAACGCGGGCAACCGTACTCGATGGACGCCCAATCCGACGACAGTTGGCCGGTTTCGCTGACCGTCGAACGCGACCTCGACGGAACCCATCGCGCACCGGTGGCCGACGACGCGGTCGTCGTCTGTCCCGACGATGACCTTCCGGGGTCGTTCGGAGCGACCGACGTGACTCTCGCCCCACTGTGTGCGACGAAGGCGCTCGGCCGTGGTCCGAACTATCTCGTCTGTCGGCGCGTGGATTCGACAGAGTCGGAAGGTACGGACGCAGGCGCTGATGCGAGTAACGACGGGACTGACCGTCTCGATGCGACCGAGCCATCCCGAATCGGACGGCGAAACGACCTCCTCGTGAGGCGACCGTGATGGACGTTTTTGACGGTCGGTCACGAATCGTCTCTCATGGACGACCGCACCCGAGCGCACGTCTTCGTCACCGGCAAGGTACAGGGCGTCTACTACCGGGCGACCACCCGCGACACCGCAAACGAGGTCGGCGTCGATGGCTGGGTCCGCAATCTCGACGACGGCCGCGTCGAAACGGTCTTCGAAGGCGAACAGGCGGCCGTCGAGGAGTTAGTCGAGTGGTGCCACACGGGCAGTCCGCGCGCCCGTGTCGACGATGTCGAGGTCGAGTACGAGAAGCCCGAGGGGCTCACAGGCTTCGAGGTTCGCTGGTAGCCCCACAACAGTTACCGCCGGAGCGGTCGAAGCGGAGAGTATGATTACCAGCGAGGAAATGGCCGTCGTCGACGCGAACGCGGAGGCGTTGGGGGTCCCCCGGAAACAGTTGATGGAATCGTCGGGCAACGCCGTCGCCCGCGTCGTCCGCGAAACGGCCGACTCCGACGACGAAGTGGCTCTCATCTGCGGCCGAGGCAACAACGGTGGCGACGCGTTCGTCGCCGCGCGGTTCCTTGACGACTACGACGTGTCGGTACACCTGTTCGGCCGTGCAGAGACGATTACGACCGACATCGCCGCGGAAAACTGGGCCGCTCTCAAGCGGGCCGAACTGAATGCCGAGGAAGTTCGAGACGCCGCCGACCTCGATTTCGGTTCTCCGGACGTCATCGTCGACGCGATGCTCGGGACAGGCGTGACCGGCGCGTTACGGGAACCGGAAGCGACCGCCGCCGAGACCATCAACGACGCTGACGCCACGGTCGTCACAGTCGACGTGCCCTCGGGCGTCGACGCCGACACTGGGGAGGCCGTCGGCACCGCAGTCGACGCCGACCACGTGGTCACCTTCCACGACGACAAACCCGGACTGTCAAACGTCGACGCGGAGGTGACCGTCGCCGACATCGGCATCCCCGATGCGGCCGAGCGGTTCGTCGAACGCGGTGACCTCCTCCGATTGTCGCGGGACCCGACCGCTCACAAGGGCGATTTCGGGAGCGTCCTCGTCGTCGGTGGCGGCCCCTACACCGGCGCGCCGGCGCTGGCCGCCCAGTCGTCGCTCCGTGCCGGCGCTGACCTCGCCTTTGTCGCCTGTCCCTCGGACGTCGCCCGCGAGATTCAGGGGTATAGCGAGAACCTCATCGTTCGCCCCTTCGACGGCGAGCATCTCACGCCCGAGCACGTCGATTCGCTGCTGGCGGAGGCCGAGGGACACGACACGGTCGTCTTCGGTCCCGGTCTCGGCAGTCACGACGAGACGCTTTCGGCCGTCGAATCGTTCCTCGAATCCTTCTCGGGAACCGCAGTCGTCGACGCCGATGCCCTGCAGGTCGTCCCGTCGGTCGACACCGACGCCACGCTCGTCTGTACGCCACATCAGGGCGAACTCGAGAAGATGGGCGGAGAGACGGCCGACGACTGGGACGAACGGGCCGACCTCGTCGAGTCCTTCGCCGACGACCTCGGCCACACGCTGCTCGTGAAAGGTGCCTACGACGTGATTTCCGACGGCGAGACGACGCGGGTCAACCGCACCGGCAACCCCGGCATGACCGTCGGCGGGACCGGCGACGTACTCGCGGGTGTCACGGGCGCGCTCGTCTGTGTTCTTGACCCGCTGTCGGCCGGCGCAGTCGGCGCCTACGCCAACGGTCGGTCCGGCGACATCGTCGTCGACGAACAGGGGTACGGCCTCGTGGCGACGGACCTACTCGATTCGCTCCCGCGGGCGCTGTGGCCCGACGCCTGATTCGTCGGTGGGTTCTTCGCCCTGCCGATTGGAAGGGAGGATATGAGCGACGGTTCGGACCTCACGCACGTCACCGACGACGGCGACGCACAGATGGTCGACGTGGGCGAAAAGCCCGACACGGCGCGTCGAGCGGTCGCGCGTGGACATATTCGTCTTCAAGAAACGACTATCGATGCGATTCGGGAGAACGGCATCGCGAAGGGCGACGTACTTGCTGTCGCTCGCGTCGGCGCGATTCAGGCGGTCAAGCACACCTGGGAGACGATTCCGATGTGTCACCAGATTCCGATTACGAACGTCGACACGTCCTTCGACGTAACCGACGACCGGGTAACGCTTGAGGTGGCCGTCGAGACCACGGGGAAAACCGGCTGTGAGATGGAGGCACTGGAGGGCGTCACGACGGGCCTCAACGTGGTCTGGGACATGGTGAAAGCCGCCGAAAAGGATGCCGAGGGACAGTACCCCGGAACACGGATTTCGGACGTAGAGGTGGTTTCGAAGGAGAAACGCAGGCTCGAAGACGCATAACGGCAGTCGCGTCGAGTTCCGAGGTTCGGTTTTCAGCCCGGATTGTGGCTGCCTGATACGACCGTCCGATTCGACGCACCAACGGCTGTGACGACGCCCCAATCATCCCCTGATGACAAAAATTAAAACGGTTACTCCGCCGGCGCGGCCGTGAGGTCGCTGGCCTTCGCACGGGCCTGTTCGATTATCGCCGGTCGAGCCTCGAAGTCGACGATTACCTCGTCGCCGTAATCGACCTCCTCGACGTGGGCGTGGTCGTGGACCCACGAGACGAGGCTCATCGTGTCGTCGGTCATCGGGACGACGAGTCGCTCACGGCGCCAGTCCGGCAGTTCGCGGTCGATGCGCTCCCGGAGTTCGTCGATGTTCTCGCCCTCCTTCGCGCTGATGGCGACCGGCGTCGGTGCCAGCGCTGACAGCGCCTCCTTCTTCCGTTCGAGTTCCTCCTCGTCGACCGCGTCGGTTTTGTTCAACACGGTGACGATGGGTGCCTCGTTGCGCTCATAGAGGGTGTCGTGACACGTCACCAGTTTCTCCCGTATCTCCTCGATTGGGTCGGATACGTCGACGACGAGCAACACGAGGTCGGCCCGGTACACCTCTGAGAGCGTCGATTTGAACGATTCGACGAGCCAGTGGGGCAAATCGGAGATGAACCCGACGGTGTCGGTGACGAGTACGTCGCGTCGGTCGAACTCCGCCCGTCGCGTCGTCGTCCCGAGCGTCGTGAACAGTCGGTTTTCCGATTCGGCGGTCGAATCGAGGTCCGGATGAAGCCCCTCGTTTTCGTCGATGTCGAGGTCCGCGGCCAGTCGGCGCAACAGCGTCGACTTCCCGGCGTTGGTGTAGCCCGCAAGCGCCACGAGGTCGAACCCCGACTCGCGGCGCTGTTCGCGCCGGTGCTGTTCGGTCTGTTCGATGCGCTCCAGTTCGTCGCTGATGCGGCTAATCTGGGCTTTGATGTCGCGTTCGCGCGACTCGTCGTACTCACCGAGTCCCATGAAGCCCGGCCGCTCGTCGCGTTTCGCGAGTGAGGCCTTCGCCTCCGCTCGTGGGAGTTCGTAGCGCAACTCCGCGAGTTCGACCTGCAGTTGGGCCTTCTTGGTCTGGGCACGCTGACCGAAGATGTCGAGGATGAGTTTGAATCGGTCGACCACCTCGACGCCCTCGGGCAGTTCGTTGCCGAGATTGTACGTCTGATACGGCCCGAGACGGTTGTCGAAGACGACCGTCGTCGCGTCGGTTTCCGCGACGAGAGCCGCCAACTCCTCGACTTTCCCCTCTCCGAGACAGAGCGCGGGGTCTTCGGTTCTCGTTTGGGTCACCTCACCGGCGACCGTGTAACCGGCCGCACGCGTGAGGTCCCGTATCTCCTCGGTGTCGGGTGTGCCGTCGTCGACTCGCTTCGCGACGATGGCCGTTCCGTTAGTCCCTGTCACTCACCGTGGTGTACGCGACGAGGATATTTAAGGGCCGGGTAATCGTGTTACTGGATGACAGACGAACGTGGTTTAGCGGGTTCCGATTTCATCTTCGTCTTTGACGATTCGGGTTTCGGCTTCCCCGCTGGTGTGTTCGTTGACGAGGTCATAGAAGTCGTTCTGGAGGCCGGCGGGGAACTTCAGGACGCCGACCCACGAGCCGTCGGATTGCCACTCTTCGCGTTGCAGTTCGCCGAACTGGCGAATCTGTGCCTGGGCGCTGCCGGCGTAGTCAGCCGGGACCTGTACGGCGACGATGACTTCGTCGAACCGAATCGGGATGACTGGTCGAAGTTCGTCGAGAGCGTCGTCGACCTGATTTTCCACCGGTTCCATCGGGTCGACCTGAAACCCCGCCTCCTCTAGGGCCCGTTCGATTCGCTCCGGTGGATGTGGAGCGTCGTCCATCTGCGGGTTGACCGCGTTGCGGGCGATTTGATTGATGAGCTGTTTGTGTTTCTGTTCCTGCATCTCCCGTCGCTGTTCGGCCGTAATCTGAATCTCACCGCGTTTGATGACTTCCGGGATGATTTCGAGGGGGTCCGTGGTTTCGAACACCTCTTCGAGGGAACTCTCCGGCGGCCGGTCGCCGGAAGCAGCGTCCTCGAAAACGTCTTCGGCGGCGATTACCTCCTCGAGTTCGCCGTCGAACTCGTCGCGTTTTATCTCCAGCGCCGCGTCGGGGTCGACGAGCACTTCGAACCGCTGGCCGTGGGATTCGAGCCGTGCGGTCACCGCCTCGTCAAGGGATATCATATGTCCCGGTACGCGCGGCCCGGGCTAAAAGGTGTTTGCTACGCCTGCCATCGAAAACGAGTGCGGTCGGTCCCGAGGGAGTTACTCTTCGTCGTCGTCTTCGGCGGCGAGCAGGCCGTGTTCGGAGAGGTGGACTTCGGTCTCCTCGTCGGAGAGTTCCTGGAACTGTTCGTCGCCGACCGAGATGGTCGCGACGCCGATCCCTTCCGGCGCCAATTCGCCGTCGTTGACCGACGCCAGCGCTTCCAACGCGAGGGCGACGCCGTCGTCGACGGACATCTCCTCGCTGTAGTGTTCTTCGAGGTAGTCCTCGATTTCGCCGCGGTCGGCACCGACCGCCAGCGCCTGCCACTCGTAGGGCGTCCCGGAGGGGTCCGTCTCGTAGAGGCGGGGTTCGCCGTCCTCGATGCCGCCGATGATGAGCGCGACGCCGAAGGGGCGGGCGCCGCCGACCTGCGTGTACTGCTGGATGTGGTCGGTGACGGCCTTCGTCAGCGTCTCGACGCCGATGGGTTCGCCGTATCGGAGCGTGTTCACCTGCGCCTGTCGGCGGGCGAAGTCGATGAGTTGGCGAGCGTCGGCGACGTGGCCGGCGCTCGCGATACCGATGTGGTCGTCGGCCTTGTGAATCTTCTCGACGCTCGTCCGCTCCATCAACGGACTGCGGATGCGCTTGTCGACCGCCAGCACGACCCCGTCGGCCGTCCGAATCCCGATGGACGCCGTGCCTCGTTTGACCGCCTCTCGCGCGTACTCGACTTGGTACAGGCGGCCGTCCGGGGAGAAGATGGTAATCCCCCGGTCGTACGCCTGCTGCTGCGATTGTCCCTGCATTGTTAGTTGTCGCGGATATCGAGTGCTGTCGCGCCCACGTTGCCGCCGGAGAGTTCCACGTCGACCCGGTCGTTCCGGACGACTGCGGGCCGGTCGGCGTCGGCGAACGCGACGGTTCTCTCTTCGATTTCTTCCCCCGGGCGTCCTATATACTTTTCCTCACACGCACGGACCGTCCCGCTGACGCCCCGGACGAACACCCCGAGCGGCTGGCCGTCGATTTCGTCGACGGTCGCCAACACCGCCCGGAGCTGTTCGACTTCGTCCCGTCGAGCCCGGATGACCGCTTCGCCGTCGCCGTCCTCGAAGTGGAAGTGCAGCACCGACCCATCGAGGTCGGCGCTTCCGGCGTCACCGATGAGGTTCTGGGCGGCGAACCACAGCTCCCGCTGGAACGACCGCCGGTCGAGGTCGGCCTCGGGCCACGACTCCAACCCGACCGCCAGATACCGCCACCGCGGACGCAGGTGCTTCGGGAGGTGTTTCACGGAATCACGTTCGTCACGGACCGACAAAGAGTCGGCGGTCACCGCCGACAACAACCGCGGGATTGATTACGGAAACTGTTCATCGAATACACATGTGTCACGAGACACGAACGAACGAGTCGGGACGTTCCGAACACGACACCGAGACCACGACGGACGGGGGAAGCCATGTCTGAACACGTCGACGCCGAACTGGAGAAAGCCCGCGAAGCACTCGCGGACGCCCGAATACTCAACGAGAACGACGGCTCGACTGCCGGCGTCGTCAACCGCGTCTACTACGCGGCGTTTCACGCTGCACAGGCCGTCCTCTCCGAGCGTGGGAACCTCCCCGAAGACGAAGACCACGTCCCCTCACACTTCGCCGAAGACGTGGTCATGGTCGAAGAGATTCCGATGGAGGAGGCCCAGTTCCTCAACAGCATGCGGGCCTACCGCAAGAAGGCCGACTACGAACACGAGACCGTCGAACTGGACCTCGATGCGAAAATCGTCCGGGCCGAGCGGTTCGTCGACGAGATGGCCGATTTCTGTTGAGTCGCCTTACGCGGTCCGTTCGGCGACCAGCACACCGACCTGTTCGTGGACCATCTCGACGGCCGTCAGCGAAAACCCGCTGTCGGTGAGTGCGTCCGCGAGGACACCGACAGTGGCAGGGTCGTCCACTTCGGGGCTGTAGAAGGGTTCCTCCGGGTCGGGTTCGCCGAAGAACATCACGTCGCCGAGGACGAACCGTCGCGGACCGAGGTCGGCGATGACCTCGATTGCCGCCCGTTTCTCCTCGTCGGAGAGGTGATGCATCGCGAAGTTCGAGACGACGATGTCGACCGACCCCTCGACGTTCGGCTCTCGGAACGTCCCCGCTTCGATAGAGACGTTGTCGAGGCCCCGTGCTGCGGCTTTCTCCCGGGCTTCTGCCATCATCCCCTCGCTGATGTCCCGCCCGAGAACGCGACGGGCATCCTCGGCGAGGGCCAACCCGATGGCGCCGGTTCCACAGCCCAAATCGAGAACGGTGTCCTCGGCAGTCGGGTCGGCGTACTCGACGACGAGCGAGACACAGGCGCGGTACTCCTCGGTCTTGTCGTCGTCGTACTCCGGTGCCACGTCGTCGAACCGCGCTGCGTGTTCCTCAAGCGTCTTCTTCATGCTCTTCGATACGGACGCCCGGCTCTATGAACGTCTCGGAGCGCCGCTGTCGGTTCGTTGTGACGATGTCGCCCCACGCGGACAGCCCGACTTCGATGGCCTCCCTGTCGAAGCCGACGGTCGCCCCGACCGCGAGTAACTCCCGCGGACCGCGCAGGCCGAGATGCGAGGAGGCGTCCGCGGAGACGACGTACGGCACGTCGTACTGGTCGACGAGTTCCCGGAGTTTTCGAAGCCCTTGAATCGCCTGTACCCGGGGACCGCCGTCGTCCCGAAGCACTCGCCCGAAGTTGAACTCGAGGTGGACGCCGTTCTCGGCGGCCGCCTTCGCGAGGACGTGGTTTACGTCGCCATCCCGCATCGGATGGGTGAGGACGTCGACTTTCGCCTGCTCGACGGCGAATCGGTTGAGGTCGCCGCCGTGGACACAGACGACATCGCGCTTCGAGCGATAGTTCCCGATGAGGCCGCTGGCCTGTCCGGCGTCGTCGGTCCGAATTTCGATGCCGGATGCCACGTCGATGCCGTAGGCCGATTCGATTCGGTCGGGGTCGTAGGTGGCCTGGGCGTCGCCGTGGTTCCGAACCACCACGCCGTCGTACCCGTACTCCGCGGCCGTCCGCGCGAGTCGCGCAACGGTCGCTTCGCCGTCCGGGTGTGCGTGGACGCCCTCGTACATACGACGAACTGTGACCGGCGCGCTCTTTGGTGTTGTGTCTTCCCTCAGAGGTACGCCGACCACAGCTCCCGGTCGGGGTAGCGGTCTCCACGGTCGGCGAGCGGAATCACGACGGTCTCGTCTGTGCCGATTACTCCCCGCCGCGTCAACCGCTCGACCAACGCGGCAGCCCCACCGCTGGAGGGACCGACGAGGAACTCGCCGTCGACGCGGAGGTACTCTCGAACGGCCTCGACCGACCACTGCCCGGTGTCGCGAATCGGTATCTCCGTCGCTTCGTGCCGTTCCCGAAGTCTCCGAGCGTACCCGTGGGCCGCATCGGTTTCGACGGCGTGTCGCGAATCGAGGGCCTCGAACTCGACTGTGTCGGGGACGAACGTTTCGGGTGAACTCATCCGCTTGAGACCGGCGATGTCGTGGTCAGTGCTGGCCGGTTCGAAGCCGTGGACCGAAACGCCGCGGTCGGCCAGCGCGTGTGCAACGCCCGTGATAGTTCCGCCGGTACCGGCGCCCGCAACGAAATGGTCTACCTCGCCGTCGGTACCGCGGTACAGTTCCGGCCCCGTCATCGCGGCGTGGACCGCCGGATTCGCGGGGTTTTGGTACTGGTTCGGCCAGTAATACCGACCAGGAGAGTCCTCGTACCGCCGGCGAGCGACTTCGACGAACCCGTCGTACCCACGGTCCCCGTCGACGAAATGAACCGAGGCGCCCGCGCCCCGAATCGCGTCGACCTTGCCACGGCCGGCGTGTTCCGGGACGACGATTTCGACATCGTACCCCCGTTCGGCACCGAATCGCGCGACTGCGGTACCGGTGTTGCCGCTCGAGGCCTCCAGTATCGTTTTCCCCTCGGCGATGCTGTCCGGTGACGCTTCCGCGGCGTCAAGCATTGCCCTCCCGATGCGGGTCTTTATCGACCCACCGCCGTGGTCTCGGCCCGCGGCGTTGAACCACTCGACTTTCCCGTACACGTCCGGCCCGATACCGAGGTCGAGTTCGACGAGCGGCGTCTCACCGACTGCGCCGTTCATACACCTCACGTCGCCAGCCAACAGGAAAAGCGGTGCGGCGACGAACACACTGAAGCAGCCACCCCTCGAAGCGACGATATGACCGAGACGGATGTCGTCGTCATCGGCGGTGGTGCGACAGGAGTCGGCATCGCCCGCGACCTCGCGATGCGCGGCGTCGATGTGGTGCTGTGTGAGCGCGGCGGCCTCGGGGCTGGAACGACTGGTCGGTCCCACGGGCTGTTGCACAGCGGCGCCCGGTACGCGACGGCCGACCCTGAGGGCGCTGCCGAGTGTATCCGTGAGAGTCGCGTGCTTCGAGATATCGCCGGGAAAGCGGTCGAACGAACCGACGGACTGTTCGTCCAACTGCCGGACGACGACCCCGCCGCGTTCGACGCTCGCATCGAGGCCTGCCACGACGTTGGAATACCGACGGAAACGCTATCTACCGACGCCGTCCGCGACATTGAGCCGGAACTCACTTCGGACGTGACGCGCGCCTTCCGCGTTCCCGACGGCGTCATCTACCCCTCCCGACTCCTCGCGGCGACTGCCGAAAGCGCCCGACAGCACGGCGCCGAAATACGGCCGAACGCCCCGGTGACCGACATCGTCGTCGCTGACGGAACTGTCACGGCCATCGAAACCGACGACGAACGAATCGCGGCCGACCACGTCGTCAACGCCGGGGGGGCGTGGGCTGGCCGCATCGCCGAACTCGCCGGCGTCGAAGTTCCGATGGCACCGACGACGGGCGTCATGGTCGCCGTCGACGTTGAGGGCGTCGACTCGGTTATCAACCGCTGTCGGCCGCCGGGCGACGGGGACATCGTCGTCCCACACGAGGACCGCGTCGTCCTCGGGACGACCAGCACGCCGGTCGAAGACCCCGACGACTTCCCGACCGACGAGGACGCCGTCGTGGCGATGCTGATGGAGGGTACCGCGATGGTTCCTTCCGTCGCCGCCGCCGACGTGGTCGACGTGTACTGGGGCGTCCGCCCACTGTATGGGGGCGACGACGGCGGACGCGGCCGGGACGCCTCTCGGGGGTTTCAGGTACACGACCACGACGTAGCGGGGCTGACGACGGTTACTGGCGGAAAACTGACGACGTATCGGCTGATGGCCGAAGCAGTCTCCGACGCCGTCTGTGAGCGATTGAGCGTCTCCGAACCGTGTCGGACCGCTGATGCGGAACTACCGGCCGAAGACGCCGAGGAACTCGATGCGCTCGTCGAGACGTTCGATGCTGTCGGGCCGGCAGATACCGACATCGTCGGCTGAACGTCACGACCGACCGTATCGGTGGCCGACCGCGAGGACGATGAGATGCAAGGCGACGAGCGACGTGAACAACCCGGCCCCTTGGAGGCCGCCGATGCCGTCGGCGAGCACCGGAACGTAGGCGACGGGAAGGAGGACGGCTGCCCAGAACGCAGTGGCTTCGATGGGTTTCCGAACTCGGGTGAGACCGTTCAGTGAGCCGTCTTCGCGATTCCGTCCCCATCTGACCATACGGGTGAGTTCCGTTAGGCCCATATCAGCGTTTACCCAATTTCGAGCCGACTGTGGCCCACGTGGAGCACTCGGAGTCGACCACAGAGGGACCCGAGAAGGAAGCCGACAAAGTGTGCGACCACGGCAACGCCGGGAGCAGCCGTCGCCAGCGTGACGCCGACCGCCAAGAGCAGAAACACCACGAGACGGCCACGGCGACCGAGAGGCACCCACGACAACACTCGCTCCGAAGCCCGGTTGCCGACGAGGAGGTAGCCGAACAGCGCAAAAATCGCACCGCTGGCGCCGAGTACTGCCGTTGGAGCGAACGCTGCAGTGACGACGACATGGGTGACGCCCGCTAACGCCCCTGCAGTGAGAAAGAACGCGTGAAAGCGTGGCGGTGTCGTCACACGTGCGACGAGCGGCCCCACGACTGCGAGTGCGACAGCGTTCACGGCGAGATGCATGAGGTCACCGTGGGCGTACACGCTCACGACGAGCGTCCACGGATGACGTTCGAGCGGCAACGCGAGGGTGAACGCCCACGACCCGACGCCGACCGCACCGGCGACAGTTTGGGTAACGAAGACGACCCCGAACAGAGATAGCGTCGTCAGCGTCGGACGGTCGGCCATGGACCGCCTTCGGACGCCGTGGTAATCAGTATTCGAGGTCGTCGGTGTGGCGGTCGAGGAAGAGCACCGCGACGATGCCGACGGCCGCCGGCACGACCACCGAGAGTACCGAGAGTGCCGTAATCTCGCCGACGTTCACGAGAACCTCCGTCGCCGGCAGTCGGAGGGCACCGACCATGAGACTGATGAGGAACGTCAGCGTCGCCTCGCGATACCGTCGGAGTGCCGCTCGCACGGCGTAAGCGACCGAGAACACGCCGACGATAGCACCGGCCATGAACGCCGCAAACGGTGCGAGCGCGTCGAGAAGCGGCGCGGTGTTGCCCCTGATGGCCTCTAGGATACCCGAGAGAATCGCCCGCGGGATGCCGCTGACGAACTCGTATTGGCCGAGCACCAACAGCAGGAACGCCCCGGAGACGCCCGGCAACACCATCGCGGAGATGGCGATGGCACCGGCGACGAACAGCACGGGCAGCGTCGACGGCGTCGACCCGCTCAGCGAGGGGTCGGTGACGAGAAACGCGAGGACGATGCCGATTGCGGCGACCACGATGCGGCGTGGTGTCCCCACGTCGACGTACCGGTAGAGAACGACCGCCGACGCAGCGATGAGGCCGAAAAAGAAGGCGTAGGTTGGCGCGCGGTACAGTTGAAGCGCGGCGTTCATCGCCGTCGCAATGGTCGCCGCCGCCGAAAGCAGGCCCGCCCCGAGGACGAGCAAAAAGGGAACGTCCATCCGGACGAGTTCCTCCGCGACCGCGGACCGTCCCTCCGCCGTGTGGATGCGGGCAAGAAGCCGAAGCGACGACGGGTCGAAGGAGGTCAGCGCCGTGATGAGCCGTTCGTAGATACCGACGATGACGGCGATGGTTCCCCCGGAGACGCCGGGGACAGTGTCTGCGGCACCCATACAGGCGCCCTTGAGGTACACCGCCAGCCATCCACGGAAGCCGGCGGAGTCCGACATCTATGCTGGCGGGGCGTACGCCGTCTGTTGGTTAGTCGTTTCGTTAGTACTCCCGTCACTGGTACCGTCCTGTTGGGCACCTTCGGGCTGTTGGGCCTGTTCGAGTTCGACCTGCACAGCCGTCTCGTCCTCGCCAAGTACCTGCCCTTCGGTCACGTCCGCCGTACCGGTCCAGCCGACGAGGTCATCCTCGCCGAAGCCGATGAACTGATACGAACTGTTCGCACGCACGGAGACGTTCGTATATCCGGCCTCGGTCCCGTATTCGTCGTATCCGGTCGTCGAGTAGGGAACCGTCATCTCGAAGTTTCCGTTCTCGTCGGTCTGGGCGAACTGGTTGTAGAAGAACGTCTCGCCGGTGCTCGGAACCACCATCTCGACGCTGGCTTCCACCTCGCTGTTCGCCGGGCCGGTACCCTCAATGGTGGCGCCGTCGACGCGCTCGAAGGTCTTGACCCACGAATCGGGCTGGGTCTGTTGGCCGGTCGCGCGCTCGAACGGCGAGCGCGCGGCGGCCTGACTGCCGTGGACCAGTCGGAAGTGTTCCAGCGCCTCGACGCGTTCACTCGGTTGGCCCATCACGCCGCCGTGAATCGCGTTGGGGTTCTGCTGGGCCGCCTCACGGGCCTCCTCGCTGCTGTTGTACGAGCGAATGAGTGACCCTTCTTCGGGCGGGGTCGCGACGCCGTTTTCGGGGTCGTACTGTCCGAACCGGGTGACGAACCGCGCCGGTTCGATGGCCGACCCGTGGTGTTGGTACAGCCGAACGCGCATGCTCTCGTAGGCGCGTTGAGTGTGGACGCCATAGATTGGCTGTCTGTTCTGGTTGATGACTGTCACGCCAACGTCACTCGATGAAACGTCGTGACGCGACTCGAAAGCCGTGGGGGCGTTGTACTTCGTCGTGCCCGCGTAGCCGAGTTGGTAGTCGACCATAACGTAGCGGACGCCCTCGGCCTCACCGCTGTCTTCTTCGAGGATGTTCAGCGACTCGGTCTCGTTGTCCGCCAGTAGGAAGTCGGCGGACTCGGTGGCGTGCTGCTGGAAGGGGTTCGCCACCGGCGCACGGTCGCCAGCGACGGTAATCCAGTGGCCGTAGTCCCACCACGCCAACACGCCGTACTCTCCGCTCTGGTACTCGAAGTCGTCCGTTCTGTCGTAGGTACCGTACGGTTCCAGTCGGGGCTCATCGCCCGTCGAGTACGACCCCATCTGGGGCGTCTCCTCGGAGAGCCAATCGAGGCTCCCCTCCCAGTTCTGTACCCCACCGGGGCCGACGTTCTCAGTTGCGGCGACCGGGGCCTGTATCACGAGGAGCGGCCCGGCGACGATGGCGAGCAGTGCAACCACGACGAGCACTTGGTACGGCTGGATGTTGGTGACGTCCTTTCGAACCGCTTTGAGGTCGACGAAGCCGAACACCCAGTGGACGACGTAGGCGTTGAGAACGGCCACCGAGATGACGAAGTAGTAGTCGAATCGTCGCTGGGTCAGCGTCGCCAGCAACATGAACACGGTAAACACTAGGATGAGGGAGTCCTCACCCTTCGGTCGCTCGGAGAACGCAAGCCGGTACGCGAGGAGTCCAAACCCGAACAGCGCAGTGAAGATGGCGAAGCCGTAGGAACTGTAGAAGAACTGTCCGGGGTTGGTTACGGCCTGTGCCTCGCCAACCGTCGCGGCCGTGTCGGAAGTCGTGAGCCCGGCGACACGGGTGAGTTGCGTGACCAGGAAATCGAAGACATCCGGAAGTACCACAGCGATGATGCCGAGTCCGACGACGCCGATGCCGACGATGGTAACCGGGTACAGCCGCGCCGAAAGGTCACGTCGGTCCCACTGCCGGGCGAGACCAGCCATGAACAGGACGCCGACACCGACGGTGAGTGCAATGAGCGGTTGGACAGGCGAGTAGTCCGTCGCCGAGAGCGATGTCGTCTGGATGAACAGCAGCATAAGCACCGCGACGACAACCATCGAGACGGCCGCCGGAATGGCGACGTGGTCGGGGCTGTGGCCCTTCAGGTACTCCAGCGTGAGATGAACGAGGAAGACGAACCCGAGGATACCAACGAGGAAGATGCCGGGCGACCAAACCAAGATGTAGGCGGTCATCGCGAGGCCGGCGACGATGGCCCATCCGAGCGGTCGTTTGAGTTCCTCGAACTCGCGGGCGGGAATGAACTCGTAGATGGGCTGGTCACGCTGAGCCGCCGTGAGCATCCCGATAATCGCCAACAGCGAGATGGAGATGAACAGGGTTTCGGCGACGTGGTGGTCGGTGAAGCCGGCGGTACTCCGTGAGAGGAAGGCTCCCGGCGTCAGTGCAAGGAGGGCGACGGCGACGATACCGCCGAAGCGACCGCCGAAGCGCTTTCCGAGGAAATACAGCGGAATCGCACACAGGACGCCAAAGACGGCCGGCGCGAGGATGAACACGGTATCGATGGTTCCCTGTGAGGGGTCACCCAGGCCGACGACGAGGATGGCCGTGGCGATGAGTTGGTCGTAGAGGGTCCCGAACTGTCCGGCTGCGGTACCGGTGTCGAACCCCGTCCACACGTCGTAGGGCATGGTGAACGGGTAGTTTTCGAGGACGTAGTTCGTCGACCGGTAGTGGTACCACGCGTCGTTGCCGGCGAACAGCGCGCCGTCGTCGGTGAGGAAGCGCTCCCAGTTGCGCACCCGGACCCACAACATGAACGCCATGAGGGCCACGATGACGGGGATGTGGTACAGCCGGTAGATGATGTCGAGTTGCGACTCGTACTCGTCGAGTCGCTCCTCTAGTTGGTCGAACCGCTGACTCATTGCCCTGACCCACTGTCAAAACGCGCATAAGCCTTTTCCATTGGTCCTCGAAAAGGTGGCTCACTCGGGGGGCGCCGAAAGCTTGGTCTTTTTATCCTTCGGTGTTCCAGACGGCGGTAATGCCCGACCTCGCGGACGTGTGTGTCCTCCTGCCGACGCTGAACGAGGCTGAGACCATCGGCGACGTCATCGATGGGTTCCGTGCCGAGGGGTTCGAACACGTTCTCGTCGTCGACGGCGACTCCACGGACGGAACGCGCGACATCGCTCGCGAGCACGGAGCGCGTGTCCTCACCCAGTCGGGGTCGGGGAAGGGACAGGCCGTCCGAGAGGGCGTCGAGCACGTCGAGGAACCGTACGTGTTGATGGCCGACGGCGACGGGACGTATCGGCCAGAAGACGCGGAAGCGATGCTCGAACCGCTGTTCGATGGACGGACCGAACACGTCATCGGGAATCGATTCGCCGACATGGAAGACGGCGCGATGAGTCGCCTGAACACCGTCGGCAACCGACTCATCAATCGGCTGTTCGCCGCCGTCCACGGCCGGAACCTCCGTGACATCCTCTCGGGGTATCGGGCCTTTACGCGGTCGTCGTTCGAGCGGTTCCAACTCGACGCCGACGGGTTCGGCATCGAGACGGAACTCGCCGTCGAATGCATCAGACAGGGCGTCTCGACGGAAGTCGTACCGATTCGCTACGAGGCCCGTCCCGGCGGTTCCGAGACGAACCTCCACCCGCTGAAGGACGGCGGCCGAATCGTCCTCACGCTGTACACGCTGACGAAGACGAACAATCCCATCTTCTATTTCGGGAGCGTCGCCGTCGCCGGAACCGCACTCGGGACTGTTCTGGCCGCCTACGTCGGCTACGACTACTTCGTCCGCGGCATTTCACACGAAGTTATCGCCCTGTTGTCGGTGTTCTTCATTCTCCTGTCGATGCAGTTGCTGATGTTCGGCGTACTATCGGACATCATCGTCTCGGTGAACCGAGAGCAGACGCGGCGGCTCGAAGAGATATCAGACCGGCTGCGGGAACTGGAAGATTAAAACGGCAACAGGGAGCGCAGTTGCCCGACGAGACTTCCGTTGGCCGCCTGTCGCCGGGCCTCGAAGACGGGATGCAGGGCGTTCATCAGGTTCTGTTTTGTCTCGAAGTTGCTGACGTGGGTGTTGTCGAGTGCCTCCGACAGGGACATCGTGTTGCCTGTCGCGTCGTAGGGGATTTCCGGGTCACCAAGCGCATCGAGCAGTTCCTGCTGGGTCGCAGGAAACTGAATCTCCGCCCGGTCGAGGTGCTCATCGAGCGCGGCGATACCGAAAGCGACTGTGTCGGGGGGTTCATCGTCCCCTTGCTGTGGTGGCCGGACTCCCATTACACCGAGGTTCGAGCCTCATCACTGTAAACCCTCACTTCTCGTGACAACACGGATGGACAACGCCTATCCGGTCCGGCGCCGTCTCGGGGGACATGACCGACTACACGACGGTTTCGATTCCGAAGGACCTCGCAGAGCGCATCGAGGAGACCATCGAGGGAACCAGCTTTTCGTCGACGAGCGACCTCGTTCGGTTTCTGCTCCGGAGTATCGTCATCCAGCACCAACAGCGCGGCGAACTCACCGAGGCTGAGTTCGAAGAGATAACCGACCAGCTACAGGACCTCGGTTACCTGGAGTAGTCCTCGAGTTCTCCGGGCGGCGGGGCGGCATCGACGACCTCGAGACCGTATTCGTCGCCGGAGCGGTCGAAGGCGGCGACGCAGTCCTCCTCGTACGGCGGCACCGCGACGAAGACGACTTCGTGTAGGTCGTCGGCTTTCGTCAGCGCCAACACGCCGTCCGGATGTGAGATGAACCGCCCGGCCGTGCCGGGCGTCGAGAGGTCCATCCCGAAGACTGCGGTGACAGACCCGCCGGTGTCGGGGAGGTACATGTCGGTGAACACCGACGCCTCGGACGGAAGTCCGGCATCGAGTTCCGACGCCGGTGTCACCGCTAAGGCGACGGTCACCGACGAGGGGTCGCGGTCCGTCGCCAACTCCAACAGCGCGGTCAGCAGTCCCTGCGTGATGTAGACCACGGGTGGAGTACGACGAACAGCGGTAAATGTCCGTCGGACGGTTGAATTTTCACGTTCTGAGACGGCCCGTCGGTAGAACTAACAGCTCATTAGCCGTATCGTGGGGGAAGTTAACACGTAATTATAAATAACCCGTGCGGGCGAGCGCTGAGACGGCAGACGGATGGCATACGTTAATTTTATCTTTAAATTGACAAAAACTTTATATATATGGCGCTCATCGGGTGAACTGTAATGTCCGCAAGCACCACCCCCGAGTCGGAGTCGAGTTCGATCAAGGCGTTCCTCGCAGAGCACCCCCGAATGGCCGGCGTCCTGTTCACCGCCCTGCTGCTGCTGAGCCAAGCTGGAATGGTCGCTGGTGGCGGGTACGCTGGACCGTAGAGACCCAGTTACAACAAGTCGCTCAACGAGAGCGTGTCAGACCAGCCGAACGTTCCATCGAACAGTACCGGGAGTACAGCCAACGAGAGGTATTCTTCGAGCACCTGCTCGGATACGTTGAACGTCGGTAACGTTCCGGGACACAGATAGACCTCTTTGATGCCCTGAATCGGCGGGCGGTATTGCGTTCCCATACCGAATCCGCTCGTGGCGTACGTCGTGAGCGTAACGTCGTACTCATCCGACTCCGCGTCAACTCTCGCAAGAACTGGCACGTTGCCCTGATGTTGGGCGATATCGGCGTTCCCATCGCCGATAACCAGATACTGGGTCCCGACGATGCTCCGTTCGCGCGCGATGTTCAGCGCCGACCGCAGCGGGAACCCGTAGTTGAGCAGTTTTGCCAGCGTCTTTCCGATTCGGACAGCACCGCTGTTTATCACGTCATCGAGCGTCACGACGCCCGAAATCGCACCTTTTTCGATGAGTCGCCGGCCCTGCCGATAGGAGCGACAGGCATTTAAAAAGAAGATGTCGAGGTTGATGTCGCCGACGGAATCGACATCGAGCAGGCCGTCGGAGCACTCGAATCCCCCCTCGTCGACGTGGCCGATGTAGTGAAAGAAGTCCACGTCGGATTCGAGGACGAGCGCGAGGCGGTCGGTGGTCAAATCCTCGTAGAACGTCACGTCGATGGGGAACTCCTCGCGAGAGCCGTACACCTCCGCGGCGACGTCGCGTTCCTCCAGCATCTCCTCGTCGTTGCAGACGACGACGATTTCGATATCGCCCTCACGGGGGTCTCGGTCCAGTCGGTTCCGGAACGCTTCCGGGATGGCCTTGCTGGCTC
The DNA here is from genome assembly GCF_024300825.1 of Natronomonas gomsonensis. Classification (NCBI taxonomy): domain Archaea; kingdom Methanobacteriati; phylum Methanobacteriota; class Halobacteria; order Halobacteriales; family Natronomonadaceae; genus Natronomonas; species Natronomonas gomsonensis. The sequence goes on from NZ_CP101323.1 coordinate 731,286, forward strand.
CGAGCGGCGTCCCCTCTCCAACCCAGGTCTGTTCGAGGGAATCCGCCTGGTCGGGTTGGACGTGTTGGGTCGGGGTCGCCGGGGACTCGGATGGAGAGCGAGTCGTCGAGCGGACGAACTCGCCGTCGTCGGGTGTCGACGCCTCGAAGGGGCCGTCGTTTTCGACGAACGGGTCGTCGTTCTCCACTGAGAGCTGTGACGGAGAGCGAACGACCGCGAGGTCGTCGACGAGGAACGGCAGCACCTCGAGGCTCGACCCGACTGGGTCGACGTGGGCAGTGAGTTTCCACGTCGGGACGAACGACGAAATCGAATCGTAATCGACGGTGTTGTACGCCGCAAGGCGCTCGGCGCCGGACCGTCCGTACAAGTCGCTCAGGTCGACATCGAGCGACGACGCGACGGCGCGGCGCTCGTACAGCGGGACTGACCGGGGACCTGCCGTCCGAACCACGCAGTCCAGAAAAAAGGTCCGCTTGAGCGTCCGCTCGACGGTCCGCTCGAAGCCCCCATCTCCTTCCAGGGAGAACGGTTCTCCGTCGACGACGAGTTGCGGTTCGGACCCCGGGACGACCTCGGCACCGAGATAGTACGCCAGCGGTGCGACGGCCAGCGGCTCGAACAGCGACTCCGGGACTTCGATGTGAACGTCCGTCTCGGGGGGCTGTAGGCCGTCGGGGACGGACAGCGACGACCCCCGCTGGAGCGCGGGCGGGTGCCCGCGGAGCGTCGGATACGACCGCTCGCTCGCGGTCGTCTTCATCGCACTGCCGAACGTCGACACCGCGGCCATCACGTCCGTCGGGTCGTCGGTCGTGGTGACAGTCGCCGCCGGTTGTTCGTGATACGAGCGCGCACCGATTCGGACAGAAGCGGCCTCCGAGAGTGTAACATCCATCTCGGAGACGGTCGTCTGAACGTCTATCGCGCCTTCGAGTTCGACGTAGAGTTTCACCGGACCCGACAGTTCGAGGGTGTAGTGGCCGTCGTCGAACGACACCGATTCGAAGTACTCCACCTCGGTAACGTCCGTGCCGTCGTGGACGAAGGTTCGCGAAAACCCTTCGAACGTAAGTCGCCCAGCCGTGAGTTCGACAGCCGTGTCGACGGGGTAGTTGAACTGACTGTCGTCGGCGGGCGTCGGGTCGGACGGACGGTCCGTCCGAATCTCACAGTGGCGCCGTTGGATACGGTCGTCGATGCGAATCCCGCACTCGCCGTCGAGGGAGCGTACCGATACACGGTTGATGTGTTTGCCCTCCTCTCCGCTCGTGCCGGAACCCATTCCTGCCGGGGGTTCTCCTGTCACGAGCAAAAGCCTATCGACGGTGTCAGAAACCCAAAAACTGCTTGAAGCTCTTGAGATACATACTGGGTGCCTTCGAGCGGGAGCCCTTGATTGCCGTCCTGATGTGTTCGTTCACGCCTTCGAAGACGCCGGGTCCGTGCCCGACGAGTAGTCGCTCGGCGTCGTACTCCCGTAGCGACCGCGGGGGAATCATCCGCAACATGGGGTGGACGCCGAGGGACTCACTGGATGCCCGGAAGTAGTCGACAGTGCCCAGCGCTTCGGGGACGACGAGCGTCTCGCCGTCGTACAGGACTGCTTCCTGCCAAAGTGGATTGTCGACGAGTGCGTCGACCCTGAAGTCGGCCAACTGGCCGCCGAACCGCTCGGTAGGTGCATCGAGGGCGTTGGCGACCCCGTTCATCCACTCGGGGACGAAGACGGGTACGTCGTGACGGTTGGCGATAGCTGCACAGTCCCGCTTGTGTCGGTCTAAGAGCGTGACGACGCCGGCCACCTCGCCGAACTCCGCCAGGAGTTCGTCGACACCCTCGGCGTCGACGGGGTCGAGGACCCACAACTCGTCGTCGCTGACGACGGCGTGGGAGGCACGCTGCATCGTCTCCTCGGGGTGGGCAATCCAGCCGACACCGTCGTCGAAGCGGTCTACGACTTCCATCTCCGCATCCCCAGATGCTTTAATCGGCATACCGACAGGAACGGCCCGACGCGGTATAAATCTCGGAGTGCCGGCAGTCGCCACCACCCCATCGACCGCCCCCGGGGTTTATCGACGTGGCGGCCACATCTCCTGTATGCTCGGTGCGTGTCGCTGGCTGACGTTGGAGGTCAAGTATCTCGACCCAATCGTCGAGTTCTACCGCACGCACCTCGACGTTCCGGTCGTGTCCGAATCCGACCGGGAAGTCACCCTCGGCGTCGGTGGCAACTCCGAACTCCGCCTGCGTCGTCCCGACGGCATCCCACGGGGCGGACTTCACACCCACTACGCCTTCGCCTGCCCGGAAGACGACTACGATGCGTGGTGGGACCGCCTCGAAGACGACTTCGAACTACAGGAGGTCGACTTCGGCGGGATGCGCTCGCTGTACTTCTACGACCCCGAGGGCAACTGCGTCGAAATCGGAACGGCGGGCGAGAGCACCGACGGCGACAGTCCGGCACTTTCGGGGATTTTCGAAGTCGTCTTCGAGGTCGAAGACCTCCCGAGCGCGGAGGCGTTCTACACCGACCTCGGGTTCGAAATCGTCGACCAAGGCGACAACAGACGACGGACGCGGCTGACGACGGGACCGTTCGACATCGAGTTGTGGGAGCCGCATCTGGGACTGGCCGACGCCCGTGGCGGCGTCCACGTCGACGTGGGGGTGGACTCACAGGACCCAGAACGCGTAGCCGATTCCGTGGCTGCACGCGTGACGAAACGGGAGTCGGTCGACGGCGGCGTCCGGGTTCGGGACCCCGACGGCCACTACCTGACGTTTCTCAGTTGAGGCGGTCGGTGTCGATGTCTCGGTCGGGCGGGGCGACGACGAGGAAGTCCCGGAAGTGCATCAACTCCCCGCCCATGTCCCGAATCTCGCGGGCGAACCCGGCTGCGAGTTCGTTGAGGTCACCATCGACGTTCAACACGAGCACGTCCCCGCTTTCGACGTGGGCAATCCACTCCTCGGGGTCCGTCGTTCCGTCGAGGACGCCGAGGACGACCTGCCCGCCCGTTTCGGGGTCGTCGAGTTCTCCCTCCGCCGTCTGCAAGTCCAGGTCGAAGTCGCTCATACCCGATGCATCGAGCGCTGAAGAAAAAGCCTGCCGGCCTCACTTGCGGGCCGGAGTTCACTCGAATACCGCGCTTTCCTCCCGAAGCGCGTCGATGTCGTCTGCCACCGCGGCGGCTTGCTCGGGGTCGAGAGCTATCTGTACCTCGTTGCCCTCCGCATCGGTGGCGACGATTTTCACCCGTCGGTCACCGAATGCACGCCCCTCGACGTCGGTGGCGTCGAACAGTTTGGCGGTCGCCGACTTGTCGGTTGGTCCGACGTTCTTGACGCTTCCGTCCTTGAACTCGACCATGAACGAATCGAGGTTGAGGTTGAGCATATCCTCGCTGGGCGTCGAGGAGGCATAACCGTTCTCCGTTCCGGGAGTCGAACGTGTGTCTTCTGGCAACGCCTGCCACCAACACCTGTCATTAAATTATCTGCGTGTTGTCCGTTGATATGGTACGAATCGCTATCGAGTACTGTGCCCCGTGTCGACTCGGGGCCGAGGCGGTCGCGACACAGCGGGTTCTCTCTGATTATCTCCGTGACTACGACGAAGTCGACGGTGTCACGCTGGACCCCAGCGGCGAGGAGGTGTTCTGCGTCCACGTCGACGACGAACCCGTGTGGTCGGTCGACCCCGACGGCCGCGTCGACCCGATGGAGGCTGTCGCCGCCGTCCGTTCTCGATTGGCCGTCTGACCCACTCGTCGCATCGGTGACACGGGCCGCTTTTGTCCACTCGACTCCTACGGCCGTCAGTGACCGACGAGTCCGCCACATCCGACGAACCAGACGACCCGGCGGTCGACGTTCGGACGTTCTTCGACGCCCTCGAACGCCACGAGCGGCCGGTCGTCACCGCCAGCGAGGTTGCCCGCCTCGTCGACTGTTCGCAGTCGGCCGCCGTCGATGCCCTCGAATCCCTCGTCGAGACCGGCGACCTCCAGCGACTCGACGTCGAGGCCGACCCGGTCGTCTGGTTCCCGAACGACTACCGTGAAACCGCCGCTCGCGAACGCATTACGGTGTTCCCGAAGCGCCGCGAAATCGTCGCGGACAACCCGACGCAGTTCACCCGCGCACGACTCTCCCAGTTCGCACATCTCCGGGATACGAACCGCGATCAGGGGTACATCTACGAAGTCCGCGAACAGGACATCTGGAACGTTCCACACGACGACTACGAGGACCTCCGAACGACCATCCGCACGGCGCTCGGTGGCCGCTACGACGCCTTAGAGGAATGGGTCGAGGGCCAATGGGTTCGTGCCCACAGGTTCCGACTGGCGACCCACGAGGACGGCTACGTCGTCCTCGAAGCACAGAGCGCGGACCTACTCGGCAACGTCGCCGAACAGCACCTCGACGACGGCGTCCTCCGGGCCCGCATCGGCGACGAGACGGCGTGGGTCGCTGAAGAGAAAACCGCCGACCTCAAGCGGACGCTGTACGAGGCCGGCTACCCGGTACAGGACGACCGCCAGCTCGATTTGGGCGACGACCTCCCACTCGAACTCGAACTCGACTTGCGGCCGTATCAGGCCGACTGGGTCGCTCGCTTTGCCGACGCGAAGTCGGGCGTCCTCGTCGGCCCGCCGGGGTCCGGCAAGACCGTCGCCGCCCTCGGCATCATGGCTGACATCGAGGGGGAAACCCTGATTTTGGTCCCCTCTCGGGAGTTGGCCGCCCAGTGGCGCGAGCGAATCCTCGAAGACACGTCCCTCACTCCCGAACAGGTCGGGGAGTACCACGGCGGCGAAAAGGAGATTCGTCCCGTCACCATCGCCACCTACCAGACGGCGGGGATGGACCGCCACCGAATGTTGTTCGACTCCCGGAAGTGGGGTCTCATCGTCTACGACGAGGTCCACCACATCCCGGCGCCGATAAGCCGGCGCAGCGCCGACTTGCAGACGAAACATCGACTCGGGCTGTCGGCGACGCCCATCCGGGAAGACGACAAGGAGCGAGACATCTACACGCTCGTCGGCCCGCCCATCGGCACCGACTGGGACGCGCTGTTCGACGCCGGCTACGTCGCCGAACCCGAAGTCGAGATACGATATCTACCGTGGGCCTCCGAGACCCACCGCAACGAGTACGGCTCCAGCGAGGGCCACGAAAAGCGGCAACTCGCGGCGACCAACCCCGCCAAGATACAGGAAATCGAGGCGATTCTCCGCGACCACCGCGGTTCGAAAGCCATCGTCTTCGTGGAGTTCATCGAACAGGGCGACGCGATAGCGGAGGCCCTCGGCGTGCCCTTCATCAGCGGCGAGACGCCACACGCCCGCCGAAGTCGGCTGTTCGACCGGTTCCGAACCGGCCCACTCGACACCATCGTCGTCTCCCGGGTCGGCGACGAAGGTATCGACTTGCCCGACACGGAGGTCGCTATCGCCGCCTCGGGACTCGGTGGGTCGCGCCGTCAGGGTGCCCAACGGGCCGGCCGGACGATGCGCCCCGTCGGCAAAGCGAGAATGTACGTCCTCGCGACGCGAGGAACGCGCGAGGAGGATTTCGCACGCAAGCGCACCCAACACCTCGCATCGCGGGGCGTCCGCGTTCGGGAGGCCGACCCCATCGCCTTCGGCGGCGGACGGGTGGCCGGCGACGATTCCTCGGCTCCCGCCGGCGAGGAGTAGGTTCAAATCGGTCCCCCGCGATTGTCGACTCGTGACAGACGGCTCCGAGGCGGACGGCCAGCCCCGCCACGAGCGACTCGCTCGCCACTCGACGCCCGGACCCCGGAACTCCTTACAATCGTGGACGGACGCGAAACACCCCTTCCGCGTCGCGTTCAACTACGCGTTCATCGTCGCGGCACGACACTCTCCGAGTCTGCGTCTGAAAAACTGGCTGCTGCGCCGTATCGGCGTCGACGTCGGAACCGGGGTCTCGTGGGGGTTGGAGTCGACGCCCGACGTGTTCTGGCCCGAACTCATCACCGTCGGCGACGACGCCATCATCGGCTACGACGCGACGCTGCTGTGCCACGAGTTCCTCCAAGAGGAGTACCGAACCGGAGAGGTACACGTCGGCGAGCGAGCGATGATAGGCGCCGGTACCGTCGTGTTGCCGGGCGTCGAAATCGGCGCCGGAGCGCAGGTCGCCGCCAACTCGCTTGTCGCCGACGACGTGCCACCGGGAGAGACGTGGGCCGGCGTTCCCGCCGAGCCAATTGACGGCAACGAGGAGTAAGTCGAGTCCCTGCCGTTCAGGAGCCTGCGGCGACCAATTCGTCGACAACCGCTTCGATGTCGGGGTCGACCCAGGGGTCATCCGATTGCCAGGCGTACTCGATAGTCAGGTCCGGTGCGAGGACGTACAGGGTCCGCTTGGCCAGTCCTGCTTCGACGCCGTCCCCCGCGTCCTCCTCGTGGATGGCGTCGTAGGCTGCACAGACGTCCCCTTCGACATCGCTCAAAAGCGGGAAATCGATGTCGTGGTCGTAGGCGAACGCCTCGTGCGTGAAGAGGCTGTCCCGGGAGATACCGTAGACATCTCGGGACGTGTCGATGGACGAAAGGGCGATATCGCGCAGCGAACAGAGTTCGTCGGTACAGACGGGGCTGAAATCGCCGGGGTAAAACGCGAGAAGTGTCGGAGAGCCGCGAGCGAACTCCTCGAGGTGGTATTCGGTCATCCCCCGTTCGTCGGCGTCGTTCGGCAGTCCGAGTCCAGAGAGTGTAAAGTCGGGCGCGGTCGTCCCTTCCGAGAGCATATGATCCCTTCGTCGGTTCGAGGCAAAATTCTGTGGGTCACCGAAGCCGCGAGCGCAATCAGGTCTCCCGAACCCGCATCGCGCCCTCTCGGAGTACCGTCCGGTTCGGTATCATGTACTCCTCGCCGTCGTCTTCGACGTAGGTGACGAACACGTCCATCTCCTGGACGATACCGCGGTTGTCCGCGATTTCGACCTCGTCACCGATGGTGTACGGTTCGGTCAAAAGCAGGTAGATGCCGGCTGCGGCCGAGGACAGAAGGTCCTTGAACGCCAATCCACCGAGAAAGAAGACGCCGAAGGCGTAGGCCGCGAGCAGGACCAACAGCGCACCGGTCGCGACGCCGAGTTGCGACAGCGCGATGAGCACCGCGACGTACAGCACCGACACCTTCACCAGCGTCGGAATCAGCGTCACTTCGGGCAGTTTGATGCTTCGGAGTTGTTCGCCGACGACGAGTTCGGCCTTGTCGGCGGCGATGAGTCCGACCATCACGACGAGCACCGCGATGAACACCCGTGGGAGGAAATCAACCAACTCCTGTATGAACAGTTCCGAGGGCAGCACTCCGAGCGTTCGGAGCGCGTACAGCGCCGCGACGGTGAAGACGAACAGACCACACAGTTGTGCGAGCAGGCGGACGCTGGAACTGCCGAGTTGCTGGGCGGTTCGCTCGAACGGCGTCCCCTCGACGGCATCGTCGACGCTGAGCGCGACGAGGACGCGATGAACGACCCACGCGGTCACCGCACCGAGTATCAGGCCACCGACGACGACTCCGACGGCGACGGCGAGGTTCTGTTCGGCCGCCGTGAGGTCGGCGTACCACCCGCGTGCGGTGACCAGTGCCATCAGTACTCCTCCGGGTCGAGTTCGAGGACGATTTCACCGCCGGAGAAGGCGCGAACCAGTCCGTCTGACTCCGAGAGGACGACCGCAACGGCGTTGGTGTCGCGGGTGATCGCGCCGGCGGCCATGTGTCGGGCGCCGAGTCCCTTCGGGATGTCGACCCCTTCGGCGGAGGGTTCGAGGTACCGGTACGCCGAAACGATTTTTCCGGCGTCGCTGATGACGAAGGCACCGTCGAGTCGAGAGAACTCCTTGAGCATCACGTCGACGATTGGGTCACCGACGTGGACGTGACTCTTCTCGAAGGGGTTGTAGGAGAGCGGACGGGATTTGTTCATCACCTTGCCGGCGTCGCCGACGACGAACAGCGCGCCGACGCGTTTGCCTTTCTGTCCTTTCTTCCCCAACTCGATTGCGACTTCGAGGACGTTCCGGATGACGTTGGGGTCGGCACGGCTGTTGACGAAGAGGTCGTACACTCCGGAATGTTCGAAGTCACCCGCGCGGACGCGAGAAATCGTGTCGATGTCGTCGGCGAACAGTTTCGTCGCACACGCGACCTGGTCGCCCTCTTCGAGGTACTCGTTGTCGAGGCCGCCCTCGATGCCGAACCGTATCCGCTCTCTGAGGTCCCGAAATTCCAAGGGAAGTTCGACGTAGTTGTCGGCGTCGACGTCGTTTTCCGGACCGACGACCACCAGCGGCGTCTCGGAGTCGGCGAACCGCTCGAAAAGCGATGCGCTCGGGGAAAACAGGAACACGCTATCCACGTCGGCTACGATATCATCCAACAGGTCCCCGAGTTCACTCATCATTTGCCTATCGAATCAGACAGGAAAAAAGATTGCGGGCAGTACGACGCCTGACTGACGAGCGTTACCACGCCATTACGTCGTAGGGACTCGTGGATTCGCACACAGTTATAAGTCCGTGGCACTCGCCCACGTGTCATGGCATCATCTGACGATCCCTCGGTCGAACGCTATCGGAGACGCCCGGAAACGGTCGCCACGGACCGCGGTGACGGACCACCGCTCGTGTTGTGTCACGGAACGCTCATGGACCGGACGATGTTTGCACCCCAAATCGAGGCCCTCGAAGACGACTACCGCGTCGTCGCCTACGACACCCGGGCGCGAACCGACCGCTACGACGGCCCCTACGACCTGTACGACCTCGCCGACGACTGCGCCGCGTTGATGGACGCGAAAGGTATCGACTCCTGTGTTCTCGGCGGCATGTCGATGGGTGGGTTCATGGCGCTGCGGTTCGCCGAGCGCTACCCCGACCGCGTCGACGGTCTCGTCATGATAGACACCACCGCCGGCACACACGACGACGACGAAATCGAGCGCTACACCGAAATGATAGAGACGGCCCGCCAGACGGGCGAGGTTCCCGAACAGTTGGCCGGGGTCATCCAGCACATCCTCTTCGGGGCGACGACAAACGCGGACAACGCCGACCTCGCCGAGAGGTGGGTCGACCGCTGGCGGACCTACCCCGGCGAATCGGTGTATCACGAGGTGAACTCGTGGCTCGAACGCCCCGACTTCACCGACGAACTCGACGACATCGACGTGCCTACGCTCGTCGTCCACGGCGAGGAGGACGTGGCGTTGGAACCCGAGCGCTCCGAGTCGCTCCTCAAGCGACTGGACGCCGAACGCGTGATGGTTCCCGAGGCCGGCCACTCCTCGAACCTCGAAAACCCCGACCCCGTCAACGACGCACTCGCCGCGTTCCTCGACGGCGTGTACTGACCGCTGCCCGCTAATCGGCTCGTTCGATGTCGATTCTGTTTTCCGAAACGTGGAGGAACGTAATCTGGTTCTCCGTGTTGTTCAACTCCAACTCGTGGGTCATCGGTTCGTAAGCGAGTTTTCCGTTCCCATCGGCCTCGAAGGACTCTGCGACGACGCCGCCGACGATGTTGTCGTCTACCGCCCCGCCGCCGTTGATTTCGATTGTCGACCCCGGCGCGTAGACTGCACCGGTGAACTGCGCTGTGCCGCTGAACGACAGAGTATTGCTCTGGTTCGTATGAATCAAGACGAGCAAATCAGATGGGTTCCCGTTCGTGTTCGTCAGCGGATTGCCAGTGGCATCCAGCGTCCCGTTTACGTACACCGTGACAGTGCCGCCGCCCGTTATCTCTTGGTCGACGCTGTGGGGTCCGCCCTGTCCTTTCAGGGTGAGGTCGCCGTCGACGACGATGTCGATGTCACCGTCGCTGGTGTCGAACGTCGTTCCGGAATCGATGGTGACCGACTCGTCGGCGTAGTGGACTCCGTTTTTGATGACTTCGTTCTCGACGGTTCCGTCGAGACTGGCGCAACTACCGGTTTCACAGTCGTCGATACGCGCTTCGATTTCGGAACTCGGAGAGGGTCGGTCGACGCCGTCGATGGTCGGCCCCTCGACCGCCCCCTCGTCGATTCCGCCGATGGTCGTCGCCGCGACGGCGTGGTCGAACGTCTCCTCGAAGGGGACGGTCAGGTCGGCGACGACCGTCCGATTGTCGGGGAAGTGCTGGACGTTACCCTCGGCACGACTCGCGAAGAACGTCGCCCATCCGTCGTGGTAGTCGCTTTGGACCTCCACGTACACCGTGCCGTTATCGAGCGGGTTCCCCAACCCCCCATCAGGAAACACGATTTCCGTTCCGTTGTCGCCCATCGTCCCCCGAACCGTCCCGGAGTCAGACCACGGCTGACCGGTCATTCGGACCAGCGGGAACGTCAGCGTCCGTCCACGATAGTGGTACTCCGGCGGCGAAACCATGACGCCACCGTCGGCATCGCCACGCCAGACGCCACCGCCCTGATAGGCCACTTCTTCATCGCCGACGGAGTAGACGAGGGAACCAAACGAGGCGTTGAGAATTTCTGTTTCACCGCTCCCGTAATCGTGATACACCCGGACTGACCCGGCGTTCGGCCGGAACGAAACGGTCCCGTCAGCCCCATCGAGACGGAACTGCTGCCGAGGGGACCCGCCCAAGCCGACCTGACTACCGCCTGCGCTTATTTGTGAGACGGCCTGTTCTGCGCTCTGCATCTGTGCGTCGGCTTTCGTGTCGACGAATGCAGCCCCACCGATGACCACGATAGTCGCCGCCGCAGTGAGTACGAAGCCCAAAATGAGCACGTTCCCGATGACCCCTGACTGCGCCCGCTCACCGACGGTTTTCATTGTCGTTCGTTTCGAACTCTTCGAAGCTTATTAATGGGAGAGGATATTCGAGTTTCGAAATCGAGACTGTTCAAAAAACCACAGAGCGAACGGAGGACGATGACACACCCAGAGGGACTATGAGTTCGCCGCGCCTACGAAGGGTATGCGCGTTGCTGTATTCGGCGCTGGTTACGCCGGTCTAACCGTCGCACGACGACTCGAACGGTGGCTCCCGGAGGCGGTCGACATAGTCGTCGTCGACGAGTCGCCCTCACATCTCGTCCAACACGAACTGCATCGAGCCATTCGCTACCCGGACCTCGCAGATACGATTACTGTGCCGCTGGAGGACGTACTCACTCGGGCAACGGTTCGGCAGGCACGTGTCACCCAACTCGACCCCGAGGCGGGCGTCGCGACGCTCGATGTAGACGGCGAGACGGAGTCCTTGGAGTACGACTTCGCCGCGGTGTGTCTCGGCGCTGAGACGGCGTTTTACGACTTACCGGGCGTCGAGGAGCACGCCACGCCCCTGAAACGGCTGAATCACGCCGAAACCATCCGCAGCGACGCGTTCGATTCCGCCGGCGGCAACGCAGTCGTCGGTGGCGCCGGCCTCTCCGGGATTCAGGTCGCCGGGGAACTCGCGGCGCTTTCCGATAGCGAGGGGCTCGACCTCGACGTGACCGTCGTCGAGATGGCCGACCGCGTCGCACCGTCGTTCGACGAGAGTTTCGCCCGCGCCGTCAGGCGGGAACTCGACGCCCGGGGGATAGCCGCCGAGACGGGAGCGACCGTCGAGCGCGCCGACGAAGACGGTATCGACCTCGCCGACGGCCGAACGCTCGCCGCCGACTTCCTCGTCTGGACCGGCGGCATCCGCGGCCCCGACGCCCTCGGCGGCGAGCGACGCCCCGTCAACGCCGACCTCGCAGTCGGTGACGGGACCTTCGTCGTCGGCGACGCCGGCGCAGTCACCGACGAGTGGGGCGACCCCGTTCCGGCAAGCGCCCAGACAGCCGTCCGTGAGGCGCGAATCGCCGCAAAGAACATCGACCGACTCGTCAGGGAACGCCGCGACGACGACGAACACGCCCGACTCGCGACGTACAGTTTCGACTCCCCCGGGTGGGTCGTGAGCATCGGCGACGGCGCAGTGGCTCAAATCGGTCCCGTCGTCTGCAGCGGCGACCCCGCGAAGGCAGCGAAAGCCGCCATCGGCGCCGGCCACCTCAGCTCGGTTGGAGCCATCGAACGCGCTTCGGAACTCGTCCACGAGGAGTTGGGATGGCCCGATGCATCCGCCTTCGATTTCTCAGCGGAGTTGGCCCGGCTCGTCGAGCGCTACGAATTCACCGCCCAAACCGACCCGGCGACGCCGAGTGAACTCGAAGTGCCGTTCCTCGACACCACGCTCGCCTTCGCTGAAACGATGGTCCCCGGCGGCACCGTAGACGTGACCCGGGCCACCAGACTGGCGGACCGTTCACATCCCGGAAGCCCCGCGAACGTCTTCGAAGACCTCGTCTTCGGGGCGTTGGGTGGCATGTTCGGTTCGAAGCGGACCGAGAACGACGAGGAGTAAAACAGCGTTCGCCGGGGAGGAAGACGGAATCGTAAGTATCCGCGGGCGCCGTAGGCGCTCGCGGTTCTCCGGACGCGACCGTAGGGAGCGTCCGCGTCGTTTTTCCCCAAGTTTTTGCGACCGAGTGGTGCCCGCAGCACGCCGGAGGCGCGCGAGGAAACCCCTCCTCGAAAAAGTGGGTGTTCCTAGAAGCCCTTACCCTGCAGTTCGCGGGCGATAATCATCTTCTGGATTTCGGTAGTACCCTCGTAGATTTGGGTGATTTTGGCGTCGCGGTAGAACCGTTCGGCGTCGAAGTCGTCGACGTACCCCGACCCACCGTGAATCTGGACGCACTCGTTGGCTGCGTCGACGGCGATACGGGAGGCGAACTCCTTGGCCATCGAGGCGAGCATCGTGTTCGGCTGGCCGCCGGAGTCGACTTCCCAGGCGGATTTGTAGGTGAGGTTGCGTGCGGCTTCGGTTTCGGTGTGCATGTCGGCGAGTTTGTGCTGGATAGCCTGGAAGTCGCCGATGGGACGGCCGAACTGCTCTCGTTCCTGTGCGTATTCGAGAGCGCGCTCGGCGGCACCTTTCGCAATCCCAATACCCTGTGCGGCGACGCCGGTTCGAGTGGCGTCGAAGAAGTTCATCTGCTGGAGGAAGCCGGCACCTTCCGCACCGACGAGGTTTTCCTCGGGGACACGCACGTTATCGAGGATGAGTTCGGCGGTGTCGGAGGCGCGGATGCCCATCTTGCCCGTGATTTTGTCGGCTTCGAAGCCGTCGCGGTCGGATTCGACGATAATCTGGGAGAAGCCGTTGTAGCGGCCGTCGGCATCCGGGTCCGTTTTACACAACACGACGAAGAAGTCACCAACGCTGCCGTTGGTAATCCACATCTTGTTGCCGTTGATAACCCACTCGTCGCCGTCCTTCTCCGCCCGCGTCGACACCGACGACACGTCAGACCCCGTGTCAGGCTCGGAGATTGCGGCTCCGGAGATGGCATCGCCCCTCGCGACGGGTTCGAGGTACTCCTCTTTCTGCTCTTCGGTGCCGTATTCGAGGATTGCCTCGGTGCCGAAACTCGTGGCGAGAATCGACAGCGCGATACCGGGGTCGGCCGCGAACAGTTCCTCGGCGATGAGAACCGAGTCGACGGCCCCGTAGCCGGCGCCACCGTACTCGATGGGAATCGTCGCTCCACAGAGACCCATCTCGGCGGCCTCGTCGACGATGTCGTGGGGGAACTTCTCTTCGCGGTCGTACTCCTGTGCGTTCGGTCGGACTTCGTTGTCGGCGAAGCGCTTGACCTCTTCTTTGAGTTGTTGTTGCTCGTCGGAGAGCCCAAAGTCCATGATTCTTCAACAGGATTGCCACCACATAACACTTCTCAATTGGCCCAACCGGTTGGGTGGCCGACGCTTCAGTACGAAAACAAGCCGAGAAGGAAACGTTGAAACACGTTCCGAGTGTGGTCTCGCCTGCTAACAATGGAATTCGACGATATCGAGACCATCGCGGTGCTCGGGGCCGGTAACATGGGCCACGGCATCGCGGAGGTCGCCGCCCTCGCGGGATACGACGTGAACCTGCGGGACATCAAAGAGGAGTTCGTCCAGAACGGCTACGAGCAGATAGAGTGGTCGCTTGAGAAACTCGCCGAGAAAGAACAGATTTCCGAGGAGGAATCCGAGAACGCCATCGACCGCGTGACGCCGTACGTCGACGTTGAAGACGCCGTCGGCGAGGCCGACTTCGTCATCGAGGCCGTCCCCGAGAAGATGGACATCAAGAAGGACGTCTACGGTGACGTCGAGGAACACCTCCCCGAAGACGCCATCATCACCTCCAACACGTCTTCGCTTTCGATTACGGACTTGTCGGAAGTCACCGAGCGGCCCGAGCAGTTCTGCGGGATGCACTTCTTCAACCCGCCGGTCCGGATGCAACTCGTCGAGGTCATATCCGGTGCACACACCGCCGATGAGACCCTCGATGCGACCGAGGAACTCGCCGAGGCGTTCGGCAAAACGCCCGTCCGCGTCCGCAAGGACTCCCCCGGCTTCATCGTCAACCGTATCCTCGTTCCCCTGATGAACGAGGCCTGCTGGATGGTCTCGGAGGACGCCGCCACGAAGGAGGAAATCGACTCGACGACGAAGTTCGACATGGGCCTGCCGATGGGGTCGTTCGAACTCGGCGACCAAGTCGGCAACGACGTGACCTACCACGTCCTGGAGTACATGCACGAGGTATTGGGCGAACCCTACGAGCCCGCACCGTACCTCGAGGAAATCGTCGAAGCGGAGCGCTTCGGCAAGAAGACCGGCAAGGGCTTCTACGACTACGAGGACGGCGACGGACCGGACATCCCGACCGACGCCGGTAGCGAGGACATCGCCAACCGACTGGTCGCCGTGATGGCCAACGAAGTCGGTAACCTCGTCGGCAACGACGTCTCGAACCCCGCCGACATCGACGAGGCAGTCATGCTCGGTGCCGGCTTCCCGGACGGCCCGGCGAAACTCGCCGACGACGTTGGCCTCGATACGCTCGTCGAGACGCTCGAAGAACTGGGCGAGGAGACGGGCCACCCGCGCTTCGAAGTCTCCGACGGTCTGCAGGAAGCCGCCGAGGCCGGCGGTTTCCACGGCGGCGACGACGACGGCGAAGTCGAGTTCACCAACATCGAGATTCGCCACCCCGGCGACATGGTCGGTCAAATCGTCCTCGACCGCGAGGCTCGGATGAACACCATCAACCCGGACCTTCTGGACGAACTCGCCGAAGCCATCGACCTGATGGAGGACGACGACGAGGTCCGTGCCCTCCTCATCACGGGCAAGGGCGACCGCGCGTTCTCCGCCGGCGCCGACGTGACCTCGATGGCCTCCAACGCCGAACCGCTGGAAGCCATCGAACTCTCCCGGAAGGGCCAACAGACCTTCGGCAAGCTCGAAGACTGCGACATGCCGGTCGTCGCCGGCATCGACGGCTTCGCGCTGGGCGGCGGCTTCGAGCTGTCGCTGTGCTGTGACTTCCGCATCGCCTCCGAGCGGTCGGAACTCGGCACGCCCGAGCACAACCTCGGTCTGCTCCCCGGCTGGGGTGGCACTCAGCGTCTCGGCCGTATCGCCGGCCTCGGCCGCGCCAAGGAAATCGTCTTCACCGCCGAGCGGTACGACCCCGAGACGATGTACGACTACGACGTGGTCAACGAAGTCGTCGAGAACGACGAGTTCGACGAGCGCGTCCACGAGTTCGCCGCCGACCTCGCCGCCGGTCCGCCGGTCTCCCAAAAACTGACCAAGCGCGCGATGCACCGTGGCTTCGAGGACGTCGAAGCCGGCCTCGAACTCGAAGCCCAGGCGTTCGGTCACCTCATCGGCACGGACGACCTCATGGAGGGCATCACGGCCTTCATGGGCGACACCGAACCCGAGTTCGAAGGCAAGTAACGTCGATTCCACCCGATTTTGATTTTTTCCGACGCCCGATAGCAGCCCGCTCCGAAACCGACAACCGACAGCCGCGTCTACCCGGACGTGATGGTCGGCTCCAGAACCCTGACGGCGCTGGTGGGACTCCTCGGCAGCCTCGCTGTCAGTGCAGCGCTGTACTGGTATACGGGGTCGGTGCTGTTCTTCCTGTTCGTCCCCTTCGTTCCGTTCCTGTTCGGCTCAGGCGGCCTCACCGACGAGTCGGGGCGACAGCCGAAACGATGTGGCAGGTGTGGGTTCAGGACGACCGAGGAATCCTACGACTACTGTCCGCGGGACGGAAGCCGACTGGTCGAGACGGACGGCGATTACTGAGTGTCCTCACGTTTGTCGTCTCCCGCATCCTCTTCGACCGGTTCGGACTCGGTGGAGTCAGTCACGTCGGACTCGGCCGCCACCGACTCCGCTGCAGTGGGACTGCTATGGTGTGACTGCCGCAGCGCGGCGGGTGAGACAACTATCGGCTGAATCGGCGTGCCGTCGAGCAGTTCCGGGAGGACGAAGCGGGCGAAGTGAAACACCAACACGAGCAACAGCGGTCCAAGGAACAGCCCGTACCAGCCGAACAACAGTGGTCCGAGGATGTAGGCCACCATCACGAGCCCGACGTGGAGATTCCGGCCGGAGACGTACGGGCGCAGGAGGAGGTCCGGAATGAAATCGATGAGAATCCCCGAGATGACGAAGAACACCACGGGAAACCACAGTGGGTCGCCCCGGAGCAGCGCCTGTCCGAACAGCAATCCGCCGACCGGGACGTACACCAGTTTCATTCCGACCACTGGAACGAGACTGGTGACGCCGACGAGAATGCCCAACAGCGCCGGGTATGGGACTGCGAGCCCGGGCGGGGCGACGAGGTTCAGCAGGCTGTAGGTGATGGTGCCGATGACGGCCGCGATGACGGCGTTGAGGATGTTACCGAAGTAGACGCTCTTGAGGTCGCGGTCGACCGCCGTGCCGTAGGCGTCGAGGACACCCGCCTCGTCGCCGAAAACGTCGCGCACCCAGCCGGCGAGTTTCGGCCCGTCACGGAGCAGGTAGAACGTGAGCGCGAGCGCGACGAACAGGTGCAGGAGCACCGAGACGACGAAGGGAAGGTAGTCGTAAATCCCGTCGAAGACGACGAGAAGTGCGTCGACGACGTCGGGGTTTTGGAACAGCGTCGCCGGGTCTTCGACGAGCGCCGACACGTCGAAGTACGGCGAGACGATGCTCTGGACCGGACCCAAGTCGACGGTTTGAGCGAGCGTTCTGAGTTCCTGTAGCGCGACCGCGGTCGTGTACGCCAACAGGAGAATGACTGGGACGGAAAGACAGAGGAGCGATGCTGCGGCGGCGAACGTCGGGCGGAGGTGTCCACGCAGGTGGCGGTACAGCGGCCGCGAGACGTAGTACAGAAACAGGGCCGTGACGACCGTCCCAACGAAGGCGTAGAACGTCGCGGCGACGACGATGGCGAAAGCGAGACCGACGCCCCACCACGCCAGTCGGCCACGGGAGGATTCGCTGACCATACCCCACCCCGGACCCCGACGATTAAAAATCCGACCCGCCGATGGCCTTACCACCTCCGCCCGCCAACGGCCGTCGATGAGTTCCCTGGGCCCGGTGGTGTTGGACGACAGCGTGGTCGCGCTCGTGTTGGCGGCGGCGCTGGGGCTGTTTCTCGGCCTCGAACGCGAGTGGTCCGAGAAGACCGCCGGCATCCGGACCTTCTCGCTCGTCAGCCTCTCTGCGGCGGTGTTCACCATCCTCGAGGAACCGCTGTTGCTCGTCGCCGGGGCGTTGCTGGTCGTCGCGTTGGGCGTCGTCCTCGGCGTGCAGGGACTGCTCGGACAGGTCGATACGCTCTCGCTTACGACCTCGGCGTCGCTGCTGGTCGCCTACGGCGTCGGCGCGTTGGTCGCCGCGGGGTTCGTCGTCGAGGGGGTGACGGTCGCGGTCGTCTCCTCGTTCGTCCTCGTGTTGCGAGAGGAACTGCACGGCATCGCCGAGGCCCTCTCGCGAGAGGAGGTCCGCTCCGGAACCGAGTTCGCCATCCTCGCGTTCGTCGTCTACCCCCTGTTGCCGACCGGCGAACAGAGCCTCTCGGTCGCCACACTCTCGGTGTCCTTCGAACCGCGGGTCGTCTGGTTGATGGTCGTGTTCGTCGCCGGTATCGGCATCGTTAACTACGCCATCGTCAGGATGTACGGCGGTCGCGGCATCGTCGTCACGGGGTTTTTCGGCGGGTTGGCCTCCTCGACGGCCGTCGTCGGGGCGATACTCGACCACGTCGGCCAGAGCCGGGAGGTGACCGACTACGGCGTGGCGGCGGTGCTGTTGGCGAACGCCTCGATGGCGCTCCGGAACCTCGCTATCGCCGTCGTGTTCACGCTCGGTGCTGGGGTTCTCTACGAACCACTGATTCCCCTCGGGGCGGTCATCGTGGGTGCGGTCGTCGTCGCGGCGACCACGGCCGACTGGTCTTCGACTATCGAAATGGAACTGGACACGCCGTTTACGCTTCGGTACGCCCTCGGTGTCGGCGCCCTGTTCCTCGCGGTGCTGTTGGGCGGCGGCTTCGCGGAAGCGCAGTTCGGCACCGGCGGACTGTACGTCGCCGCGCTGCTCGCCGGGTTGGTCTCCAGTGCGGGCGCGACCGCCTCTGCGGTCGTTCTCTACTCCAACGGGAGCGTCACTGCCCCGGAGGCGACGATTGCCATTCTGCTGGCGACGGCCGCCAGCATCGCCGTCAAGGCGGGGTTGAGCGCGATGTCGCCGAACCGGGCGTTCGCTCGGAGCGTTCTCCTCCGAAGCGCCGCGGTGCTGGGCGTCGCTGCCGTCGTGACTGCACTGGTCTTCATCGCCTGAACAGGCAGTGTGAACTATTAACACGCGACTCGACCAATATCGTGTATGGACCGCGAGACGACCTCGCCGCAGGTCGACGAGATACCCGGACCGAACGCCCGAGAGCGGGTCGATTTCCATCGGTCGCTTGCCGCCCCGAGTACGTACGTCTACGAGTTCGTCTGGGACGTGACCGAACCCGCAATCGGACCGTTCTGTACGGACGCCGATGGCAACGTCCTCATGGACTTCACCGGCCACGTCCCCGCCGCGCCGCTGGGGTACAACAACCCCGAACTGCTCGAACGGATGGACGCCTTCGACATGATAGACCCGGTGAAGATAGCCGGACAGGATTTTTACTCGACGGCCGGTGACCCCGCTGACGTGGATTTTCCGGGGCCGCCGGAGTTGATGGAGCGTCTAGTCGACGCCTCTCCGGAACGCTTCGATACGGTCTTTCTCTCGAACTCCGGCGCCGAAGCCGTCGAAAACGGCCTGAAAATCAGCTACGACCGGACCGGCGGGAAATACGCCATCACCTTCGAGGGGGCCTTCCACGGCCGGACGCTGGGGACGCTGTCGTTGAACCGCTCGAAGGAGATCTACCGCCGTGAGTTCCCCGAAATCGGCCCCGTCCACGACGTGCCGTTCTGTCGGGACGGGAGTTGTACGGCGGCGACGTGTGAGTGTGGGTTCTTCGCGGGCGACACCACGAAACTCCGGCGGATGTTGGACCCCGAGACGGGGTACGTCAACGCCGAGGAGGTGGCGTATCTCATCCTCGAACCGATACAGGGCGAAGGCGGGTACCACGTCCCCAGCGACGCGTTCATGCGAGAGGTCGCCGACATCTGTGAGCGCCACGACATCGTGCTCATCGCCGACGAAATCCAATCCGGGATGGGACGTACCGGCGACTTCTGGGCCTCCGACGGCTTCCCAATCGAACCCGACATCATCTGTGCGGCGAAGGGCGCCCGCGTCGGTGCGACCATCGCCAACGAGTCGATTTTTCCCGAGGAGGAGTCACGGCTCTCCTCGACGTGGGGGGCCGGTGACATCGTCGACTCCATGCAGGGCGCGCTCACCATCGACGTGATTCACGAGGAAAACTTACTCGACAACGCCGTCACTCGGGGCGAGCAGGCGACCGCGGAACTCGACGACGCGACCCTTCCGGGAGCCATCGACATCAGGGGTCGGGGGCTGATGCTCGCCGTCGAGTTCGACACCAAAGAACGCCGCGACGACGTACAGGACGAGGCGATGAAACGCGGCCTGTTGACGCTCGGCTGTGGCTACAAGACGCTCCGGCTACTGCCGCCGCTGGACGTTCGGGAACGCGAAATCACGATGGCAATCGGGTTGCTGTCGGACGCTGCGGAAGCGGCCGCCTGACCCCGTATCTCAGAACTGATATCGGCGTGCGTTGTCGTCCTGCGGTGGGTACTGCTCGCTCACGCCGCCGGCACCGCCGGTCATCTCCTCGAACGTCATCCCCGAGAGATACTCGTCGTAGGTCACGTCGTAGCCGCTCCGGAGGTGGAAATCGAGGTTTCCGGTCTCGACAGCACCCTGAAACAGGGTGTGAACCGCACGCCGGAGGAGTTCGTCCACGTCGTCGGGGTCGTACGCGCTGGCCAACATCGCGAGTTCGTTTCGCGTCTCGGCGTCCAACTCGACGGTGAGTTCCTCGCCCAACTCGGCGTAGGTCGCTTCGATGTCCTCCGAAAGGTCGTCCAATCCCATACTGGTCGGTCGGTCCGGGCCGGGGAAGTGGGTTTCGTTCGGCAAAACGTTCGACTCCGATACCGCCGGAACCGTCACACACAAACGCCGGGCGGGGAAATCGAGGGGTGATGACCGACGCCGCCGAGTTCCTCCCCGAAGACCCCGATGCGGTGCAGTCGGCGCTCGTCGAGTGGTACGAGGCCGACCACCGCGAGTACCCCTGGCGGCAGACGACGGACCCCTACGAGATTCTGGTCTCCGAGGTTATGAGCCAGCAGACCCAACTCGACCGCGTGGTCGATGCGTGGACCGATTTCCTCGAGGAGTGGCCCACCGTCGAGGCGCTGGCGGCCGCCGACCGCGCCGACGTGGTCGGCTTCTGGACCGACCACTCGCTGGGGTACAACAACCGCGCGAAGTACCTTCACGAGGCCGCAACCGAAGTCCTCGAAGAACACGGCGGCGAGTTTCCAGAAATACCGGAGGGACTACAGGAGTTGATGGGCGTCGGTCCCTACACCGCAAACGCCGTCGCCTCATTCGCGTTCAACAACGGCGACGCGGTGGTCGATACGAACGTCAAGCGCGTGCTGTATCGGGCCTTCGACGTGCCCGATGACGACGACGCCTTCGCTGTCGTGGCGTCGGAACTGCTGCCCGACGGAGCGTCGCGGGTCTGGAACAACGCGATAATGGAGTTGGGCGGCGTCGCCTGCGAAAAGCAGCCGAACTGCGACGAGGCCGGCTGTCCGTGGCGAGCGTGGTGTCACGCCTACGAGAGCGGCGACTTCACGGCACCCGACGTACCGACACAACCCGAATTCGAGGGGTCGCGTCGGCAGATGCGGGGTCGCGTCGTCGCGACGCTCCGGGAGTTCGATGAACTCACCCTCGACGAACTCGGGCCACGCGTCCGCGTCGACTACTCGCCAGACGGTGAGTACGGCCGTGAGTGGCTCCGTGGACTGCTCGAGGACCTCGAAGCCGACGGATTGGTCGAACTCGACGGCGAGGACGAAGAGCCAGTCGCAGGACTGCAGAAGTGACCACATCCCATTTATTCCCACCACGCCAACGCGCGGTATGACCGATGTACGAGTCGCCGCCCTCGTGGGCAGCCTCCGCGACGACAGTTACACGCGGTTGGCCTGCGAGGAGGCGCTTGACGCTGCCGGCGAGTTCGACGGCGTCGAGACGGACTGTATCGACCTTCGAACGTTCGACCTCCCGGTGTACGACGCCGACGAAGACGGCGCTGGTGATGCCGAAGTGCTCAGAGAGCGCGTGACGGCTGCGGACTCGGTGATTCTCGGCACACCCGTGTATCACGCCTCCTACTCCTCGGCGCTGAAGAACGCACTCGATTACTGCGGCTTCGACGAGTTCGACGAGACTACCGTCGGCTTGCTGTGTGTCGCCGGTGGGTCGTTCCCGACGACGACGCTGGACCACCTGCGGTCGGTCGGCCGGTCGGTCAACGCGTGGGTCGTCCCCCATCAGGTCGCACTTCCACGCGTCAAAAACGCCTTCGAGGACGGCGTACTGACCGACGACGACGCCCGAAAGCGCATCCACACTCTCGGCCGACGGATGGTCGAGTACGCCAACATCGAGCCAGACCCGCGGACGATGGAGGCCGAACAGAACGTCGGCGCCGACGATTGAGTCAGGCCTCGGGACCCTCCCATCTGGCGAGGACGGCACCGGAGTCGCCGCTTTCGGCCTCCCAGATGACCCTGACGACGGCGTTCGGTGGTGCGTCGACGGCAACGGAATCGCCGGCTGTCACTTCTCCCTCGAAGGGACTTGTCGTCGTCTTGTCGGCGGTGGTTACCACGACTTCGAGTTGGGCACCTCGGACGGTGTCACCGCCCTCGTGGGTGATGGTGACTTCTTCGGCGGCGCTGTCGTAGTCGAAGTCCCAAGCCACGTTCGGGGCGGGGGATGAGGTACCACCGCTGGAGCCGTTCGTGAGGATGACGCCAGTCAATTCCTCGCCTCCGTTTTGAGCCTCCTCAGGCGGGGCGTCGATGAGGCCGGCCGTCCCCGCGTCGATTGGCCCGATGATGAATCGTGAGACGCCGTTTTCGACGGGTTCGAACGACGCTCTTCCGGTTTCGGTCGGGTCGTTCGACGGCCCAGAGACGTAGTACCAGTCGGCGTATTCGAGAAACGCCTCGTTGGCGAAGACGTGATATTCGAACGCCTCGGCGTCGCCGTCGTAGACTGGGGCGATGAACGCCGCCATCGTCTCCCCGGAGAGGTCCCTGCTCACGCGGAGTTGGGAGGGGTCGTCGGTGTCACCCTCGTAGGCGTACTGGAACGTGAACGTCGCTTCGGGGTCCTGGTAGGTAATCTCGCGTTCGTCACCGGAGACCGAGGCGTTGCCGTCGACCATCCCGGGGTAGTCGACGACAGCGCCGTCTCGGAGCACGCCGGCGGCGTTGCTACCGCCGTTACCACCGTCACCGTTTCCGTCGGTCGGCAGAGAGGAGTCGTCAATACAGCCGGCAGCCGTGACCGCTGCGGTCGAACCGAGGAGTGCGAGCAAGCGTCGTCGTTGGAGGGCGGACATACGCCGGGGTGTGGTCGCCACTCACTAAATACCCCGGTGATAACGCGCCGTGTTCCGTCCCGGAACCCTCATACAGCGACCCCACCAACGTCGATGCGTGACGCAGTGGGTCGAAAACCCGAGCGGCGGGCGTGCCCGCGGGCCGCGCGGACTCGCGCGGGCGTGGGTAGAGGTACTACTTCGACCGAGACGGTTCTTCGAGAACGGGGTCGCACCCGGCGACCAAGCGCCGGGGTTGACCTTCGCCATCGCCGTCGCAATCGCCTACGTTGGCGGTCGACTCCTCGTAGCCCCCGAGACGCTGTCGGGGTACGGTCGCATCGCTGCGGCGACGGGAAGCGTCTACCTCTCGGCGGCGGTCGTCCTCGTTGCAGCCTGCTTTCTCGTCGCACCGCTGGTGTTGCACCTCGCGGCCGCTGTCGGAACGCTGGCGTTGATTCCCGTCGCGAAGAACCGCGGCGGCGTCAGCGAGACGGTTCAGGTTATCGCCTACGCGGCGGCCCCCGGCGCGTTCGTGGCGATTCCGGTCCCGGCGATACAGGCCCTCGCCGCGCTGTACGGCTGTATCCTGCTGGTCGTCGGAATCAGCGTCGTCCACGAGACGCCGATGCCGCGGGCAGTCCTCGCCGCCAGCGTGCCCGCCCTGTTCGTCTTTGGGTTCGCCTTCGGTGGCATCGGGGCGTTCGAAGCCGCCGTCGGCATCGACATCACGCCGGACCCGCGGTAGCGGATAGAATCCGACAACCGTTTTAAGCCCCGACTGTACGTTCACAGTAATGCCCGACTGTATCATTTGCGGCACGTCTTCCGACGGGCCGATTTGCGATGTCCACCAGGAGGACGTCGTCTTCGAGTTCAGAGGCGACCAGCCCTCCCAACTGACCCCGGGCCGTTTCTACCGGGGAACCGTCGACGGCTACGCCGAATTCGGCGTGTTCATCAACATCGGCAACGTCACCGGCCTGCTCCACCGGAGCAAACTCGACCGCCGACTCGAGAGCCTCGACTGGGAGGTCGGCGACGACGTGTTCGTGCAGGTGAACAACATCCGAGACAACGGCGACATCGACCTCGGTTGGTCCATTCGCCAGTCCGAACGAGAGTTCCGCGGCGTTCTCGTCGATTCGCCCGACGGCGACTACCTCGCCGACGAGTACGGCGAGAGCGACGAAGCGGAATCCGAGGAGAGCGACACCGACGCATCGACCGAGGAGTCCGCTGCCGAGCCGGAATCAGGACGGGAACCGGAGACGGCCACCGAGGAGGCGACGGAGGACGAGCCGGCCGAAGCGGAACCGACCGAGGCGAAAGCCGACGAACAGACCGGTGGCAATCCGAGCGACGAGGAACTCGCAGACATCGCAGCCGAAGACGAACCGGTCACCGAGGAGAGCGACACCGACGAAGCCGAATCGGACGCCGAGGAGCCGGTCGAAGGCGACATCGACCGCGTGCCGGTGGAGACGCTCCGAGAGCACGTCGGCGACGTGGTCCGACTCGAAGGCGAAGTCGTCTCTGCACGACAGACGTCCGGCCCCACGGTGTTCGAACTCCGCGATGAGACCGGCGTCGTCGACTGTGCGGCCTTCGTCGAGGCCGGCGTTCGCGCCTACCCCGACATCGAGGCCGACGACTACGTCCGCCTCGACGGCGAGGTTCGACTCCGACGCGACGAGATTCAGGTCGAAACCGAATCCCTCGTCGAACTGGAAGCCGACGCCAAAGCGGAGGTCGAACAGCGGATGGACGCCGCCCTCGACGACCAGGCCAGTGCGGACTCCGTCGAGTCGCTGGCCGACGACGACGCCATCGAAGCCATCACCGAGGACATCACCGACGCGGCGACGACCATCCGCCGTGCGGTGCTGGAATCCCGACCCGTTGTCGTCCGCCACGACGCGACGACCGACGGCTACGTCGCCGGCGCCGCCGTCGAGCGAGCGATTCTCCCGCTCGTCGAGGAACAGCACGCCACCGCCGACGCCGTCTACCACTACTTCGACCGGCGACCGCTCGAAGACGGCGTCTACGACATGAACGACGCGACGAAGGACGTGACCCGGATGCTCGGCGACCGCGAGCGCCACGACGAGAAACTCCCGCTTTTCGTCTTCGCCGCCGCCGGTTCGACCGCCGCCTCCACGGACGGTCTCGAGTTGCTCGACATCTACGGCGCCCCGCGGGTCGTCCTCGACGGTCGACCCGCCGACAGCGAAGTTGTCGACGAAATCGACTCGCTCGTCACCGTCGCCGAACGGACCGCGACGACCGTCGCGGCCAACGTCGCCGCTGCCGTCAACGGCGACGTTCGCGACGACCTCACTCACCTGCCGGCTATCAGCTACTGGGACGACACGCCCGAGGCGTACGTCGAGTTGGCCGCCGAGGCCGGTGTCAACGACGACACCGCCCGGCAACTCCGAGAGGCAATCGCGCTGGAGGCGTTCTATCAGTCCTACGAGGACAAGCGCGAACTCATCGTCGACCTCCTGTTCGAGAAGCGCACTGGTCTCGCAGAGCAGGTTTCCGAGCAGTTCGGCCGAAAACTGGAAGACGAACTCGAGACCGCGACCGCGAACCTCGACGAACGGAGCGTCGACGGTGCGACGGTGGCCGTCCTCGACACCGACGCCTACACCCACACCTACGACTTCCCGCCGACCCGACTCCTGTTGGACGAACTCGCCCGACGCCTCGACGTCGACGCCGTCGTCGGTGTGGCGACCGACGAACTCCACATCCGCTCCGACGCGGCGCTGGACTTGGAGGCCATCGTCGCCTCGCTGCAACTCGAAGCGCCGGAGGCCGGCGTCGCCAACCCCGGCGCACGCCAGCCAAAACTCGAGTTCCTCGCCGGCGAGCGTGACGCCGTCCTCGACGAACTCATCGACGCACTCGCCGAACAGGTCGTCACCGCCTCGGCCTGAGCGGCCGTCTCGTTTCTGCTGTTCGATACGAATCGACCAACAGCGTCGGTTGGGTTTTACCCCCGGCGTCCCAACGAGAGGTATGCGCCGACGGACCGTCCTCGCGGCTCTCGCGGCGGGACTCGCCGGCTGTAGCGGTGGCCGGGAGTCGGAGTCGACGCCGACAGTGACACCCGTAGGAGTTCCGGAGGACACCGGCGGCGACAACGGTCCGCTGTCGCCGACGGACTCGCGCTTCGACGCCGACACCCCGACGCCCGAGGGTGTTCGGTTGTTCCACCAACTGTCCGGCGACGAACGGATGGCCGTAGAGCCGAACAGAGAGCTGTTCACGGCCGAGCGGAGTAGCGCACAGATACGGCTGCGGAACGACCGTGATACGGCGCTGTACGTCTCGTCGGGGTGGGGCCTGCGGAAGTACACCGGCTCGCGGTGGGTCCGAATCCTCGCGCCACACATCAACCGCGGTGGACTCACGTCGGTCGACCCGAACAGCGTGTGGCGTCGCCGTCACAACATCACGAACGTGTTCAGCCTCCCGGTGTTGGGGCCGGGGCTGTACGCTCGCATCGAGGACGTTCGCGTCGATAACGGGGAAATCGGTGGCGAGAGCGTTCGGCTCGGCGCGCTGTTCGAGGTATCCGGAACCGACTACGAGGTGCGACCCGCCGGGTCGCCGCGAATCGACGGCGACGTAGCCACGCTGGTCCGGAGTCCACTCGCCGAACGGACGGTCGTCTTCGAGCGCGTCGACGACGACCCGGAGAGCGCGGTCCCCGTGGTTCCGGAGGTCATCGGCGCGATACCGATGTTCCGGGATACGATTCCGCTGCTGTCGGAGGTCCGTTCGGTTCGAATCAACACGGCGTCGGCGCCGCTGGTGTTTCAGTACCTCTCGGAGGCCCCCGTCAGAGCCGTCGACGTGGGACCGGAGACGCGACTCGAACACGACGGGACCGTCTTCACCGTCCGAACCGTCGACAGCGAGGACCGCTAGCCACTTACCGTCGCGCCCCGTTGTCCCGGCAACGAATGAGCGCGGACACGGAACCGGACCCTGCGGAGACGGAGGCCTTCGAGCGCGTCTGTGAGTCGCTGGTGGCTGACATCCTCGCCGGCGACATCGACCGCGAGAACCTCGAAGCCGCCAAGATGGACGCCTGCCGAGAGTACTCTTCTCCGAAGGTGCCGAAGAACACCGAGTTGCTCGATTACGCCCCCGACGAGCGCCGCGATGAGCTAGAGCCGATTCTCCAGCGCAAGCCCGTCCGCACGGCATCCGGCGTCTCGCCGGTCGCCATCATGACCTCCCCGCACACCTGCCCCCACGGGAAGTGTCTGTACTGCCCCGGCGGGCCGGCCTCGGAGTTCTCCTCCTCACAGAGCTACACGGGCGAGGAACCGGCCGCGGCCCGCGGCGTCCAGAACGACTACGACCCCTACGGACAGGTGACGCTTCGGCTCCACCAGCTCCGGAACATCGGCCACCCCGTCGACAAGGTCGAACTCATCCTGATGGGCGGGACGATGACCGCCCGCTCCCACGACTATCAGGAGTGGTTCGTCAAGCGGGCACTCGAAGCGATGAACGACTACGACCTCGACAGCGAGCCGAACCCGAGCGAGGAGGAGTCGTTCAAACCGGACCCCTCCGAAGTCGATTTCCAGTATCTAGAGGATGTCATCGCCGAAAACGAGACCGGCGAGATACGCAACATCGGCACCACCTTCGAGACCAAACCCGACTGGTGTGACCCCGAACAGATAGACCGCATGCTGGATTTGGGCGGCACGAAGGTCGAAGTCGGCGTCCAGACCACCTACGAGCGCGTCAACCGGGAGATGCACCGCGGCCACGGAGTGCAGGCCAGCCTCGACGCCAACCGTCGCCTCCGAGATTCGGCGTTCAAGGTCGGCTTCCATATGATGCCTGGCCAACCCGGCATGTCCAAAGAGATGTGTCTGGAGGACTTCCGGGAGTTGTTCGAGAGCCCCGACTGGCGGCCCGACTACCTGAAAATCTACCCGACGCTCGTCGTCCGCGACACCATCACCTACGACATGTGGCGCAACGAGGAGTACGACCCGCTCACGAACGAGGAAGCCGCCGAGTTGGTCGCCGAAATCAAGTCGATGATTCCGCGCTACACCCGCCTCCAGCGCGTCCAGCGCGACATCCCCGCGGACTTCATCGACGCCGGTGTCTGGAAGTCCAACCTCCGGCAGTTGGCCCGAAAACGGATGGAGGAACACGGCTGGGAGTGTGACTGCATCCGGTGTCGAGAAGTCGGCATGAACGACGAAGCCCCCGAAAACGTCGAGATGGACGTGTTGACCTACGAGGTCGCCGGCGGGACGGAACACTTCGTCTCTTTCGAGGACTTCGAGAAGGACCTGCTCGTGGGCTTTTGCCGGTTGCGGTTCCCGAACGACCCGGTTCGGCGCGAACTCGACAACGCCGCCCTCATCCGAGAACTGCACGTCTACGGCAACGAGGTCGGCGTCGGCCAACAGTCCGGTGACGACCACCAACACAAAGGCTACGGTCGCCGACTGCTGGAGAAAGCCGAACACATGGCCGCGGATGCCGGCTACGACAAACTCTCGGTCATCTCCGGCATCGGCGTCCGCGAGTACTACCGCGAGAAGTTGGACTACTATCAGGACGGGCCGTACGTCTCCACGCGCCTCTGAGCCGCTTTCGCCGTGTAATCCCTGCTTATTGGAGGATACGCTACGAATAGCTATATACCCGGACAGCGTATTCGATTCGACCGCAATGCGGTGTAATCATGTACTCAGAACGTCCGGAAGCACTGTCGTATCGTCGTAGAACCACCGGTAACGAGTCGACTCGGCTCGCGATAGCGGGGGGTGAGGACCGATGATAGAGGACGCGTTCAACTACCCACGGGAGAGCGACGATGTCGTCAAGACGGTCGTCATTGGTGGATTGTGTCTGCTGTTCGCGTGGCTCCTCGTGCCGGGGTTCCTCGCATTGGGCTACATCCTTCGGGTCATCGACCGCACCGCCGAGGGTGACGACGAACCGCCGGTGTTCGACGACCACGAGGCGATGATAGTCGACGGCGCGAAGGCGTTCGTGATTCTCTTCGCGTACAGCCTGCTGCCGGCCATCGTGGCGTTTCTCGCCATCGGCGTCGGCGCCCTCGGCGTCGCGGGTGGCGAGAACACGGCTGCACTCGGGGGGCTGGCACTCGCCGCCGGCCTCCTCGTGGCGTTCGCGCTCAACCTCGTCGTCGCGTACGTGACGCCGGCCGCCCTGGCGAACTACACCGAGACGCGCCGCATCGGTTCGGGGTTCGAGTTCAGCACGCTCCGAGGGGTCCTCTTCGACCGACGATACGCCGTCGGCTGGCTGACCGCCTTCGTGATGATTCTCATCGGCGGGGTCATCGCCGGCGTGTTGAACGTTGTTCCCGTGTTGGGTTCCATCGTCGGCGTGTTCGTGTCGTTTTACTTCGTGGTCTCGGCGTACTACGTCATCGGACACACCTGGAGCGACGTTCGGTCGAGTGACCCGCCGGAACCCGACGCCGTCGGTGGCGGCACCGAAGCCTGACTGTCCGACCCGCTGACGCCTTCCCTCCCCGCGCCCGACGCACTGGGTTGATACCGCCGGCGCTCCAACGTCCGAATATGGCGCGACCCGTTGCCGACGGCGTGTACCTGCTCGCGGTGAGTTGGCCCGAGCCGGTCGGCTCGAACGCCTACCTCGTCGACGACGGCGACGTGACGCTCGTCGACGCCGGGTTGCCGATACCGCGCCGCCCCCTCGAGGGCGAACTCCGCGACGCCGGCTACGAGGCCGCCGACCTCGACCGTATCTTGGTGACCCACTACGACATCGACCACGTGGGCGGTCTGGCCCGACTCGACGTCGACGCCCCCGTCTACATCGGGGCGGCCGACGCCGACCTCGTCCGCCGTCGGTGGTCGCCACCATGGAACCACCACAAGGGAGCGTTCCACCGCCTCGTCAGGCGACTGTACTCGCTCGGAAAACTCGACCTCCGGACCGTCGAAGACGGCGACCGAATCGGTGGGTTTCGGGCGGTTCACACGCCCGGTCACAACCCCGGCCACATCGTGTACCTCAACGACGCCCTCAACACTGGATTGCTCGGCGACCTCGTCTGGGAGACCGACGGTCGGTTCGTCGCCCCGCCGTGGCTGGATTCCTACGACACCGACTGCATCGACGAAAGCATCCGCCGGGTCGCAGGGGAGTCGTTCGAACACGCCTGCGTCGGCCACGGCCGGCCCGTCTCGCCGGGTGGGAGCGACAGGCTTCGGGAACTCGCGGCAGAGTTGTAGGGCGAGCGCGCGCTTTTGAGGGCGTCGGCCCTACCCGGAGTATGAACCTCGCTATCGTCGGCGCCGGCGCGTCGGGCGCGGCGGCCGCCTACCGCCTCCGGAGGACGGATTGGAACGTGACCGTCTTCGAGAAGTCCCGGGGCGTCTGTGGCCGTGCCGCGACCCGCCGGAAACACGGCTGTACCTACGACCACGGCGCCAACTACGTCAAATCAGGCTCCGACCGCGTGGACCGACTGCTCACCGAAACGTTGTCGTCCGATGGATTGGCCGACATCGAGGCGCCGGTCTGGACGTTCGGCGCCGACGGCGACATCGGCCCCGGCGAGGACCGGGACGAACACAAATGGACCTACGAGGCCGGCATCACACAACTCGCAAAGCGACTGTTCGCCGAGACCGACGCCGAGATACGATTCGAGACGCGGGTGGGCCGCCTCGACCGCGATGACACAATCTGGCGACTCAACGACACCGACGGTGAGGAACTCGGCGCCTTCGATGCGGTACTTCTCACGCCGCCGGCACCACAGACCGCCGACCTCCTCGCGGCGTCCTCGTGGGACGACGCCCGACTCGGTGAACTACACGACGCCGTCGATGCCGTCCCGTTCCGAACTATATACACGGTCGTGTTGAACTACGATTTCGAACTCGAATATCCCTGGTACGCGCTGCTCGACACCGACCGGGAACACGAGGTGGGGTGGCTCGCACGCGAGGAACTGAAGCCCGGCCACGTCCCCGCCGGCCAGACACTTTTGGTCGCACAGATGTCGCCGGCGTGGTCCAGCGAGCGCTACGACGACCCGAGTGAGGAGGTGAAGGCCGACGCCGCCCGTCTCGTCGCGGACCTCCTCGGGGACGACCGACTGGCCGACCCCGAATGGACCGACCGGCAGGGGTGGCGCTACGCGCTCCCTGACGACGGCGGGGACGCCGAGGTGCTTCGGGTTGCCGAGGGTGCCGGGCTGTACGTCGCCGGCGACTGGACCGTAGGCGAGGGCCGCGTCCACCGCGCGGTCGAAACCGGACTCGACGTGGCCGAGCGCATCGCAAATGTCGAGTGACGGCGCCGGCGCCTACACCCGAGCGAGCACCCAAAACGTCGCGATGCCGCCGACGCCGACGACGAACCAGTAGCTCGTCAGTCGATAGACGGTCGTCACGGCCAGCGCCTCGTCGGCGGTAAACGCCAACAGCGCCGTGAGGAGCACAACGAGCGAGCCCTCGATGGCCGCCAACCCGCCCGGGAGGGGCGTCGACCCCGCGATGACCGTCACGGGGACGAGAAACGCCACCAACAACAGCGATATCTCGAGTCCAAGCGCCAGCCCCGAGAAGTACAGCGGCAGCGCGAACAGCACCCATCCGACGTAGGCGAAGGCGACTGCGACGAGCAAATCCCACGGCGACTCCGCGATGAGGTCTATCGACTCGTACAGTCGGTCGATGCGCTTTCGAACTCCCTCGACGGTGAATCGGTCGGTGCGCGTTGCGAGTGGAGCGAACAGCCTCACGACCGCACGCTGGACGGCGTCTCGGTACCGCCACGCAAGGACGATACCGACCGGGAGGGTGATAGCGAGGCCGAGCAGTAGCGCCGCGAACTGTTCGGTCCCTTCCGGGAGTTGAGACTGAAGCAACAGGTAGCCGAGACCGACCAACCCGACGTTGAAGAACGGCAACATTCGCAACAGGTCGGCAGTGACGACGCTCGCGAGGCTCTGCTCGTAGTTCGCCTCGGTATCTCGCGAGAGGATGTACGCGATGAAGGGTTCACCTCCGGCCTGTCCCATCGGTGTGATGTAGTTGGCGAACGTCGCCGCGTAGAACGTCACGACGAGTTTGCGAAACGGGACGTTGACACCGGCGGCCCCCAACACGACCTGCCACGTCTTCGTCCACGCGAGGAGACACAGAAGCGTCGACACGCAGGCGACCCCGACCCAGTAGAGGTCGGCCGTTCGCAACCGCTCGATGGTTCGGTCCCAGCCGATGACGGCACCGAGGAGGTAGACGAGAACCAGAGCAACCGCGAACCCCACGAGGAGTTTCAGCGTGGTGCCGCGGTCCATCGGCCACGCCATCCCCCCATCGCTTCCGGTCACGACGCTCCCTCGTCGTCCTCGAAGGCCCGTGGCGAGGCCCCTGTGGGTCTGACGGTGGCTCGATTCCGAACTGGGGTCGTCATCTGGACGAAGTGTTCGTCATAGATGCCCTCACGCCTCGGTTTTCGTCACCTGATACCACTCCCCGTCCCACGTCAGGTAGTACTCGAGGAACGCTTTGACGGTGAGCACGCCGTGTCCGAGGTACACGAGCGGGACGAGAGAGACGGCCCACGTCGGGCGAACGACGCGACCCTCAAGGACGTCCTTGAGCCAGACGGAGCCGACGACGGCCAAAACGAGGCCGTACGGAACGAAGAAGGCGGATTCGACGTCTTGGGCGACGAGGAAGGGAATCTGTGCGACGACGATGAGCATTAGCGCACCGGCGACCATACTGCCGGCCGCCCGACCGATAGAGAGAACGTCGCTGAGTCCGAGGTCACCGTCGAGGGCTTCACGGGCGCGAGCGTCGGCGACTTCGACGTGGCCGATGCGCCAGCGTTTCCGCTGTCCCCAGAGGTCCCGAATCGTGTGCGGGGCCTCCATCGTCGTGGTGCAGCGTCGGTTCTGTCGGACGGTCAAATCCGCCCGATACACCTTATGCGAGAAGTCGATGTCCTCGGTGAGTTTGTCGTCGTACCCGCCGACGGTTTCGAACGCCTCGCGGGTGAACGCAGTCGAGGAACTCTGACAGTGGGTGAAGCCGCCCAACTCACCCAGGGCGTAGCCGGTCTGGACTGCGATGCGCTCGCAGTACGCCAGCGTCTCGACGACGCCGTTCGGACGGGGGATGCGTCGACCCTGAAACACGTCGGCGTCGCCGAGGAGTTCCGTCATCGCCAGCGGGACGAACTCCGGAGAGACGCGCTCGTCGGCGTCGAAGACGGTGAAGTAGTCTGCGTCGCTCCACTCGACAGCGTAGTTGATGGCGCCGGCCTTCGACCCGGGATTGCCGTTGACGAGGCAGGTGACCGACTCGTGTTCCTCTGCGAGTTCGCGGGCCTTCGCCCGCGTCCGGGGGTCGTCCGGCTCTGTGACGACGGCGACCGACAGGGTGTCGTACTCGCTGTCGAGGAGGCTCTCGACGCTGACACCGACGATTTCGGCGTCGTTGTACGCCGGCACGATGGCACACACGTCCGGTCCCGAGAGGACTTTCTCGTCGGTGTCGGGGTCGCGCCACACGTCACGGACGACGAAGGCGCCGCCAGTGACCATGATTGCGGTGGCGATGAACACCGAGACCGCCCCACCGAAGAAGTCGAAGGTGACCGAGAGGGACTCGATGGTGATGGTCACGAGTTCGACACCGAAGACGATTCCAAGGACCAGCAGTCCGCCGATCCCACAGACCGTTCCCGCGAGTTCGGAGACACGGCGTGGTGACGGAAGCATGTCGGTTACAACGAACGCATCGGATTATCAACGTTGTGTATTATTCTGACCATGAAAGACAACCGCAAAACAGGTCGCTGAGGGCCTTTCGGAGCGGTTTTCGGGAGAACTGATATGAAATACTATGAAAAACCGTCAGACATCTCGGGGTGATGTCCCGGCTCACCGATAGACGTACGCTGCTAGCTTTTCGCTCGCGCCCGACCGAACTGACGACCCGTGGTAGACGAGTCCGGCGTCGAACTCGTAGTCGAGCAGTCGCTTTAGGGACCGCTCGGCCTCGCCAAGGTCGTCGGTGAACGTCTCCGGCGGCAGGTGGAAGTACCCCTCCGGGAGGCCACGTTGGTCGGCCCCCGAGAGGGAATCGGCCAGCACCGCGACGCCGCGGTCCTCGTCGACGAGGGCGTGTTGGTGGTCGCGGTGTCCGGGGACGTGGACGGCCTCGAAGGGGCCGATTTCGTCGCCGTCGCCGTAACGGTGGTCGGGGTCAAACTCGGTGTCCAGTTCCGCACCTTCCGGGACGTAGGTTTCGACCCAGAGGTCACGAACGACGGCGTCGAAGCCGCCGACGTGGTCGGCGTCGGCGTGGGTGATGACGAGGCGTTCCACGTCGATTCCCGTCTGGGCGATGCCGTCCAGCAGCGTATCGGCCGTGTTCGGAAGCCCGCAGTCGACGAGCGTGCCGTCCTCGAAGCAGAACGCCCGTATCCGTCCGGACTCGGTCCGGGCACAGGTGATGTCGTAGACGCCGGGGAGGATTTCGATGGACATACACCGGCTACGACTGTGGGGAACCTAAATCTCAGCGTCCACGTAGTCACTTCGCGCGCGAGGCGACGACGGTTCGGTAGGCGCCGGTCCCCACAAGGGCGCAGGCGACCAACGCGAGCCAGAACACGCCGCCGAATCGCAGCGAACCCGGCGAGAACGCGGCTAAAAGTAACGTCACCGCACCGACGGCCGTCGCCGCCCGCAGCGCGAGGTGGTCGAGTCCCTTCGAAAGAGCGAGTCCACCCGCAGCAGTCAACAACACTCCGGTTACGACGACGAAGGCGCCCGTCGCGAAGGGGTCGAACGGCGGCGGCGCTCCGGCCGAGAGATACCGGACTGCGCCGAGGGCGGCGACGGAAACGCCGACGGCGACGGCGACGAGGGCAGTGAAACGGCTGTCCATACTCGCCGTCGGGCCACCGGCGGTTAATGGGTTGTGGACCACGCTGGGCGACCCAACCCGTCAGGCATTTCTCCGCGCCGACGGAGACGGGAGTATGGACAGAAAGCGGGCGATGACGAGCGTCGACCTCGCCGCGTTGGTCGGCGAGTTGCGCGGCTACACCGGTGCCATCGTCGACAAAGCCTACCTCTACGGCGACGACCTCGTGCGGTTGAAGATGCGAGACTACGACCGCGGCCGCATCGAACTCATCGTCGAGGTGGGCGACCCCAAACGCGCCCACGTCGCCGCGCCCGAACACGTCCCCGACGCGCCGGGACGACCGCCCAACTTCGCGATGATGATGCGCAACCGTATCGCCGGGGCGAACTTCGAGGGCGTCGAGCAGTACGGCTTCGACCGCATCCTCACGTTCCGCTTCGAGCGCGAGGACCAGACGACGCTGATAGTAGCCGAACTGTTCGGCGAGGGCAACGTCGCCGTCCTCAACGAGGACCACGAGGTCATCGACTGTCTCGACACCGTTCGCCTACGCTCTCGAACCGTCGCGCCCGGATCGCAGTACGGCTACCCCGACGAGCGATTCAGTCCGCTGGACTGTGATTACGACACCTTCGCCGCCCGAATGGCGGAATCCGACACCGACCTCGTCCGGACGCTCGCGACCCAGTTGAACTTCGGTGGACTGTACGCCGAGGAGCTGTGTACCCGCGCCGGCGTCGAGAAAACGCTCGCAATCGAAGAGTCGGACGAGGAGCAGTACGAAGCGCTGTTCGGCGCACTCGAACGCCTCCGGGAGCCGATACTGGAGGGTCGAACCGAGCCGCGACTGTACGAGAACGACGAGGGAGAGGTCGTCGACGCGACGCCGCTACCGCTCGAAGAACACGAGGCCGAGGGATACGTCGCGACGGCCTTTGACAGTTTCAACGGCGCCATCGACGAGTACTTCCGCCGGCTGGAACTGGAAGACGAGGAAGTCCACGAAGAACCGGGTAGCGACCGGCCGGACTTCGAAGGCGAGATAGCCAAATACGAACGCATCATCGAACAGCAGGAAGGCGCAATCGAGGACTTCGAGGCCCAAGCGGAGGCCGAACAGCAGAAGGCGGAACTGCTGTACGGCAACTACGACCTCGTCGACGACATCTGTTCTACGATTCGGGCGGCCCGCGAAGAAGGCGTCCCGTGGGCGGACATCGAGGAGACGTTCGCGGAGGGGGCCGAACGCGGCATCGACGAAGCCGAGGCCGTCGTCGGCATCAACGAAGCCGAAGGCACCGTCACCATCGAACTCGACGGCACCGACATCGAGGTCGACCCCTCGATGGGCGTCGAGAAGAACGCCGACCGACTGTACACCGAGGCAAAGCGAATCCGCGGAAAGAAGGAGGGCGCACAGGCGGCCATCGAGGACACCCGCGAGGACCTCGAAGCCGTCAAACAGCGCCGCGAACAGTGGGAGGAAGCCGACGAGTCGGACGACGACGAGGACGACGACGGTGAGCAGTTCGAACGCGACTACCTCTCGATGGGGTCGGTACCCGTTCGCTACGACGAGAAGTGGTACGAGCGGTTCCGGTGGTTCCGGACCAGCGACGGCTTTCTCGTGTTGGGCGGGCGCAACGCCGACCAAAACGAGGAGTTGGTCAAGAAGTACATGGAGCCCTCCGACCGGTTCTTCCACGCACAGGCCCACGGCGCGCCCGTCACGGTGCTGAAGGCGACCGAACCGGACGAGGCCGCCCGTGAGGTCGACATCCCCGAATCGAGCAAGGAGGAGGCGGCCCAGTTCGCCGTCTCCTACTCGTCGGTATGGAAGGACGGCAAGTTCGAGGGCGACGCCTACGAGGTCGACCCCGACCAGGTGTCGAAGACTCCCGAGAGCGGTGAGTACATCGAGAAAGGCAGTTTCGTCATCCGCGGTGACCGAACTTACCACCGGGACGTGCCCGTCGGCGTCTCAATCGGCATCAAATGCGAACCCGACACGCGCGTCGTCGGCGGTCCGCCGGCGGCCATCGAGTCCCGCGTCGAAACCTCGGTCCGTCTCGAACCCGGGCAGTACGCCCAAAACGACATCGCCAAGCGCATCTACCGGACGTTCCGAGAACGGTTCGAGGATACGAGTTTCGTCCGCAAAATCGCCAGTGCAGACCGGGTTCAGGAGTTCTGTCCGAACGGTGGCAGTCGGATGGTCGATAACTGACTGCCGACTGAGAACCCACCGCTTTCCCGAGATATAAAGCCGGTCCGTGCGTCTTTCAGGTATGTTCCGCGATGCGCTGGACTACCCGACCAGACCGCCGATAGGTGGCCGGTCGGTTCTGGTCGGCGGCGCGCTGTTGCTCTTCGTCGGCATCCCAATCGCAATCGCGGGAATCGGTATCGAATATGCGCCGGTCGGCCTCGTCGCCGTGCTGCCGTGGCTCCTCGTCCGCGGTTACTACGTCCGCGTGGTTCGGACGACCGCTGGGCGTACCTATCCGACGCCACCACGTTTCGGCGACGTCGACCGACTGTTCGCCGACGGTATCCGAGCGGTCGCCATCGCCGCCCTCTATCTGCTTCCGGGCGTCGTCGTCCTCGGGCCGCTCGTCGTCGCCCGGACGACAGGCGTCGAGTTGCCGACGCTGTTCGCCCGAGTCGGGCTTCCAGCGGCGCTTTCGAACGCTGCGCTCTCGGTGACGGGACTGCTTGCGCTGTTCGCACTGTTGTATCTCATCGGCGCGCTGTACGCCCTTCCCGTGGCTGTCGCCAACTTCGCTTACACCGACCGCTTCGCCGCGGCGTTCGACCTCCGGACGGTTCTCGGTGGCTCCCTCACCGAAGACTACGCCGTCGCGTGGGTCGTTTCGGTGGTGATTCAGGCGCTTTTGATTCCGGTCGCCTACCCACTCAGGGCGGTTCTCGTCGGGTTCTTCCTGCATTTCTTCGCTGCGGTCGCCGTCCGCTACTGTTACGGACAGGGCGTCGGCGCCGCCCTCGGGTGGGAACCGGTCGGCACCACGCCCGACGAGGAATCGCGGGACGGTGCTGGCGAGGTCACCGCCGCCATCAGGCACATCGACGGCGAGTGGGAGGAATCGAAGACACGACGCTGAGACGAAGCCACGGTCGAACAGTACGCACTTAGGGGCCCCGCCCGGAGGAGTCGGTATGCGCATCGCCGACCGGACACGCACGGAGGGCGGCCGCGAGCGGATTTCGGTGGTCCCCGAGAGCCTCGACGACCTCTGGCATCTCACCTACGTCTTGGAACCGGGCGACCACGTCGACGGCGACACGACGCGTCGCATCCAGCGGGACGACGACAAGACCCGCGACACCGGCGGCCAACGCGAACCGATGTGGGTGAAAATCGAGGTGTCGGACGTGGAGTTCGCGAAGTTCGCAAACCGCCTCCGGGTCGGCGGGGAGATAATCGAGTGTTCCCGAGAGGACCAACTCGGCTTCCACCACACGCTCAACATCGAGGAACACGACGAGTTGACAATCGAGAAGGTCTGGCAGGTCGACCAACTCGAACGGCTTCAGGAGGCCGTCGAGGCCGCCGAGAACCCGGAGGTCGCGATCGCGACCGTCGAGGAGGGAGAAGCCCACGTCCACACCGTCGCCCAGTACGGCGTCGACGAGCGGGCCTCGATTACCGGAACGACGGGAAAAGGCGAGTACGCCCGCGGCCGCGACGAACTGTTCGCGGAGTTGACCGAGGTGCTCAAGCGGATGGACGTTTCCGCCATCATCCTCGCGGGCCCCGGCTTCACGAAACAGGACGCCCTCGAATACATCGAAGACGAGACCCCGGAAGTCACGGAGAAGATACAGACCGTCGACACCGCATCCGTCGGTGACCGTGGTGTCCACGAAGTGCTGAAGCGCGGCGCCGTCGACCGCGTCCAGACGGAGACCCGAATCTCCAAGGAGGCCGAACTAATCGACGAGTTGATGACACAGATTGGGGAGGGCGCGAAAGCAGCCTACGGTATCGACGAAGTGATGAAGGCCGCAGACTACGGCGCCGTCGAGACCCTCCTGTTGCTCGACGAGCGTCTCCGTGAGGAACGGGCCGGCGAGGGCGAGTGGGACGTCGACGCCAACGAACTCGTCGAAACCGTCGAGCGGCAGGGCGGTGACGTGACCGTCTTCTCTCACGAGTTCGACCCCGGCAAGCAACTCTCGAATCTCGGTGGCGTCGCCGCGCTGTTGCGCTATCGTCTCGATTAAAACTGGGTCTGAAGCCGGATTTCGAACCGTGCGCCGCCGTCGGCACTCTCCATCACTTCGATTTCCCAGCCGTGAGCCCGGACGATTCGCTCGACGATGGCGAGGCCGAGGCCCGTCCCGCTTTCGCTTGTGGTGTACCCCTCCTGAAACACTGCTTCCCGAGTTTCGGCAGGGATTCCGACACCGTCGTCCTCGACGTAGAACCCTTTCTCGAGGGGCCCGACCTCGATGGTGAGTTCGGCGTCGTCGGACCCTATCCGACTGTCCGTGGAACCGTGTTCCACGCTGTCCTGACGAGTGTGCGAGTCAGGGCACGTCGGGCCGTGCTCGACGGCATTTCGAAAGAGGTTCTCAAGGAGCGTCTGTAGTCGGGTCTCGTCGGCCTGAAGCGTCGGCAGCGAGTCGATTGACAGCACCGCACCGTCGGTTCGGACGGACCGCCACGCGTCGTCGACGACCGACTCGAGGTCGACCCGTTCCGCATCGGTCACGAGTTCGCCCTGTCGTGCGGTTTCGAGCATGTTGTCGATGAGCCTCTCCTGGCGTTCCAGCGCCTCCAAAGCGGTGTCGATACGCTCGTCGTCGAGGTCCTCGGCCAGCAGTTCGAGGTTCCCGCTCGCGACGGTCAGGGGGTTCCGTAGGTCGTGGCTCACGGTCGACGTGAACTCCTCGAGTCGCTCGTTCTGCCGTCGGAGTCGCAGTTCCCGTTGCTTCCGTTCGATTTCGTAGCCCGCCCAGCGAGCCAGCAGGTCGACGATGGCCCGGTCCGTCTCGGTGAAGTTCCCTTCGCGGGGGTCGGTGTCGGCGAAACACAGGGTGCCGTAGGTGGAGTCGTCGACGTACACCTTCGAGCCGATGTAACAGCCGAGACCGAACGTCCGGTAAGCGATGTCGTCTTCCCACCCCTCTTCGAGGGCGTCTTCGACCACCATCGCGCCCTCGGTGTCGAGGGTTCGCCGGCAGTAGGTGGTGGCCAACGGCGCGGTCGCACCCTCGGTGAGACGGTCGTGGTCGCCGAGGGCGGCGACGACTTCGAAGGTGTCGTCTATCATCGAGAGGAAGGCGATTTCGAGGTCGAACCGCTCAAGGCCGACCGCAAGCATCGCCTCGATTTTTTCGTCCAACTCTCGGCTGCCGTCCGACGATATCTCGTGGAGTCGCCGGAGGTCACGCTGGGTTCTGAAGTGGTTGGTAACGTCGTACAGCGCGACCTGTCCCCAAGCCCTGTCGCCGTCGTGAGGGAGCCACTCGATGTCGACGTATCGCTCGGTGTCGAGAACGCGGAACGACTCCCCTCGCCGCGGCGCTTCACCGGTGAGGGCGGCCGCGAGACGTGTTCTGACTCCTTCCCGAGCGTCGGGAGCGAACAACTCGGCGAACTCTCGGCCGACGAGTGAGTCGGGGGCGGCGTCGAACAGCGTCGCGGCGGCGGCGTTACAGCGGGTGATGCACCCGTCGCTGTCGAAGACTACCGTCGGTGCCGGCAGTGAGTCAAACGAGACAGTGTCTCCCGCCGTAGTCATACCGTCCGTTATCGGTCAGAATAGATAAATAGCCGGGGAAAAGCGGTGTTGTATTCAAATATCACGTTCGCTCGACCGAGACGGTGAGACCGTCCCGTGCCATCCGCACGTCGCCGTCGAAGCGCTCACGAACCGACTCCAGCATCTCGTCGTGGTGGCCGTCCGTGTGGGGATAGAGGTGCGTCAGATACACCCGTCCAACGTCACGCCCGGCGAGGCTCTCGCCCAGTTGGGACGGCGTTGGGTGGTTGTCAACGTCGATGTCGTCGGGAAACGAGCAGTCGTGAGCGAGGATGGCCGACCCCTCGGCCAGCTCCGAGACGGCATCGCAGGCTTCGGTGTCCGCCGAGAACGTGAACGTCGCACCGGCACTCTCGAAGCGATAGGCGAGACAGTACATCGAGTGAATCGTCTCGACAGCCTCGATGTCGTAGCCAGCCACAGAGAACGTCCCCGGTTCGACCTCTCGGAACGTGAGTTCGAAGCGATCCTCCATGTAGTCGTGAGCCGTCAGCAGGTCCTCGACGAGGGCTTGGGTCCCCTCGGGACCGACGATTTCGAGGTCGGTTTCGCCGGCCAGCCAGCGGGCCTTCAACAGCGGTATGAGGTCGGAGACGTGGTCGAGGTGGTGGTGGGTCAGCAGGACGGTCCCGATATCGGCGTAGCCTACGTCGGTGCGGGCGAGGCCGTGAAGGGCGCCGCTGCCGCAGTCGACGAGAAGCGGGTCGGCCTCGCCGTCCGGGTCTTCCAGCAACAGGCCGGTCTGGAACCGCTCGCCGGTCGGCATCGCGGCGCCGGTTCCGAGGAAGGTCACGCGCATACCGACGCCTCGGCGGCGAGGGGCAAGTGCCCTGCGGTCGGTTCACTTTCACTCCG
The DNA here is from genome assembly GCF_024300825.1 of Natronomonas gomsonensis. NCBI lineage: Archaea > Methanobacteriati > Methanobacteriota > Halobacteria > Halobacteriales > Natronomonadaceae > Natronomonas > Natronomonas gomsonensis. The sequence goes on from NZ_CP101323.1 coordinate 772,897, forward strand.
GTGTCGGAACCCACTTGCCGCTCGGAGACGTAGCCGGCGTCGATGGAGGGTGGCCCGTCGGAGGAAGCCGAGGCCGTCGCCCGGGAGGCACTCGACCACCACGGGATCGACGCGGCGTCGGTCGAGATAGACGATGCCGACGCGTTCGCCCGCCTCGACCCCGCCGTCCGGGAGTGGTGGGTCGAGCAGTTCGGCGCGTTCGTCCCCGACAACGGCGGGTTCTTCACCCCACCGCAGAAGGAGGCCGTCCCGCTCATCGACGAGGGTCGGAACTGTCTGGTCGCGGCACCGACGGGGTCGGGCAAGACCCTCGCCTCCTTCACCGCCATCATCGACGACCTCTTCGAGCGTGCGCGGACCGACGACGGTCTCGACAACAGCGTCTACTGTCTGTACGTCTCGCCGCTGAAATCGCTGGCCAACGACATCCACCGCAATCTCGCGGAGCCGCTGGACGGTATCACCGAGAAGCTCGACGCACGTGGGGAGTCCGTCGAGTTGCGGCACGCGATTCGGCACGGCGACACCTCCGATAGCGACCGACAGGCGATGCTTGAGGAGACGCCGCACATTCTCAACACGACGCCGGAGACGCTCGCAATCCTCCTCAACAGCCCGAAGTTCAAGGAGAAACTCGAAACCGTCGAGTACGTCGTCGTCGACGAGATTCACTCCCTCGCGGACAACAAACGCGGGACACACCTCTCGGTGTCGCTGGAGCGACTCGAACGCCTGTGTGAGACCTCGCCGACACGCATCGGCTGTTCGGCGACGGTCGAACCGCTCGATGCGATGGCCGATTTTCTGGTCGGTGGCGACCCCGACGATGACGGGACGTGGCACGCTCGCGACTGCCAAATCGTCGACGCGCGGTTCGTTCGCGAGTTCGACATGGAGCTTCGCTGTCCGACGGACGACCTCATCAACACGCCACACGGCGTGGTGACGGAGCGGTTCTACCGGGAACTAGACGAACTCGTCGCAGACCACACGAACACTTTGGTGTTCACGAACACGCGGTCGGGCGCCGAACGCGTTCTCAACAACCTCCGGGAACGTGGCGACTACGACGAGTCGAACTCCGGTTGTCACCACGGCTCGCTGTCGAAGGACCGGCGGCAGGAAATCGAGGCGGGGCTGAAATCGGGGACGCTCGACGTGGTGACGACCTCGACCTCACTGGAGTTGGGCATCGACATGCCGCACATCGACCTCGTGGTGCAGGTCGGGTCCCCGAAATCCGTCGCCTCGCTGCTCCAGCGGGTCGGACGGGCCGGCCACCAGTTGGGCGAGACGGTCAAGGGTCGGGTGTTCGCCTTGGACCGCGACGAACTCATCGAGTGTGCCGTGATGTTGAAGAAGGCCGAAGAGGGATTCGTCGACCGCGTGTTCGTCCCCGAGAACGCACACGACGTGGCCGTCCAACAGGTCTACGGAATGGCCATCAACGGGCCGCTTCCGGAATCCGAACTGCTGTCGACGCTCCAGTCTGCCTACCCGTTTCGGAACTACGACGAGGACGACATCGAGTCGCTGTTCCGGTATCTCACGGCCGACTACGAGGGGATGGAGGACAAGAACGTCTACGCGAAGGTGTGGCGCGACGAGAACGACCCACCCGGCGGCGAACACCACTACGAGGCGTTCGACCCCGGGACGCCGCTCGTCGGCAAACGCGGTCGTCTCGCCCGCGTCATCTACATGACGAACATCGGCACGATTCCGGACTCCTTCGATTGTGACGTGTTCACCCGGTCGAGCGAGGAGTGGGTCGGACAGTTGGACGAGTCGTATCTCGATACGCTCGAATCCGGCGACGTGTTCGTGTTGGGCGGACAGAACTACGAGTACAGTTACCGACGGGGGTCGAAGGTGTACGTCGACCCGACGAGCGCCCGAGCGACGGTTCCATCGTGGTACTCCGAGCGCCTGCCGCTGTCCTACGACCTCGGCCGAGAGGTGTTGACCTTCCAGCGAGAGTTGTGCGACCGGCTCGAATCCGGCGGGCCGCCCGAGGTCCGCCGGTGGCTCCGGGAGTTCCCGCTGGACGAAAGTACCGTCCGGGCGATAACGCGGATGTTCGACGCGCAAGTTCGCTACGCCGGCGTCGAGAGCGTCTCGACGGACCGACGACTCGCCGTCGAAATCGAACTCGACCGCGAGGCCTACCGCCGGAACTACCACGTCCACGCCAACTACGGCCGGCGGTTCAACGACGGACTCTCGCGACTGCTGGCCTACCGGTGTGCCCAGCAGGCCAACGCCAACGTGAAAGTCGCCGTCGCCGACCACGGGTTTACGCTGTCGATGCCGCTCAATCGCAAGGTCGACATCGACGGTATCATCGCCGACATCGAACCGTGGGAGGTGCGTGGCGACTTGCGGGCCGCACTGGACGGAACCGACCTCCTGAAGCGGTACTTCCGCATCAACGCCACCCGCGCGCTGATGATTCTGAAGCGCTACAAGGGCTACGAAAAGTCGGCGAGCCAACAGCAGGTTTCCAGTGAAATGCTCATCGGCTTCGCCCGCGAAAAGGAGGATTTCGCCGTGATGGAAGAGACCTATCGCGAGATACTGGCGGACAAACTCGACGTGGACGCCGTCGAGACGTTCGTCGCCGGGGTGGCCTCCGGCGACATCGACGTCTGCGTCCAGACGGTCGACTCACCGACACCACGGGCGTTCGGGCTGGCGACGTTGATGGCCAGCGACGTGGTGCTCGCCGAGGACGAATCCGCCGTCCTCCAGGAGTTCCACGACCGTGTGATGGCCGAAATCGGCGACGATGGCGACGGAGTCACCGTCGGGACTGACGATTGAGGGTTACACGAGAAGCGTGTTCAGGGCGTCCGGAACGACCAGCACGTCGCTTTCCGGTTCGATGGCCTCGTCGACGGAGTCGCAGGCGGACATCAGACACTCCTCGACGATGTCCGGTGATTCGCTGTTCGTGATGTACACGTCGTGGTCACGAAGCGCACGAGCGACGACGAAGGCCCGCTGGGCGCCGGCCTCGTACCCGCCCCGCATCGTCTCGTACAGTTCCTCGGCACTTTCGGCTCCCGAGAGCCACTCGTAGAAGCGTTGTTCGCCGCGCCCTTCGCCGGCACCCTCCTGAAGGAGGGCGGGGAGGACGACCCGCCCGTCGTCGCGGAGTGGGTTGTTCGCGCCCAACAGGATGTACGTCGCCGCCCGTGTCGTCTGATAGAGGTTGGCGTCCTTCGGCGCGCCGACGCCGCCGACGACGGCGTCGTACTCGCCGTCGACGCTCACCGATAGGGCCGTCTTTGCGCTGTCGGCCAGCGACCGCACGACGCGTTTCGGCTCGCCCGCCGCAACGTCGAGAATCCCCGGTGGGCCGTGGGTGACGTTGAGACAGAACTCGACGCCGCAGGCCTCACCGGCGGCGTCGATGGCGTCTCTGAAGGGGTTGCCATCGATGCTTCCGAGGCGGACGCCGTCCTCGGAGAGCATATCGGGGCCGTGGGTGTAGCCGATGAGCGATTCGCCGCCGGCACCGATGGCGACCGTCTTCCCGCCGCCCGAGAAGCCGGCGTACTGGTGGGGTTCGACCATCCCCGTCGCGAGCACGCGGTCGGCGCGGGCGACGGTGCGGTTGAGTTCGACGGGCGTTCCGTCGACCGACCCCACCTCGACGGTATCGTCTGGGTCGTGGTTGACCGCGAGGTCGGCGTGCTCACCGAGCATCTCCGTGAGTTCGTCGTCGGTCATCGGCCGGTGGAGGCCCAATCCGACGACGACGGTCACCTGCTCGCGGTAGACGCCGGCGCGTTCGAGTTCCGACAGCAGGATGTCGACGAGGACGCCGTCTGGGGTCGCACGGGTGATGTCGGTGACGACGACGGCGACGGTGTCGTCGGGGTCGACGAGCGTCGTAAGGTCGGGGCCGAGGGGGTCGGCGAGCGCCGCCTCCGCGGCCAGTCGGACCTCGACCGCCTTTCCACCGGCCGGTTCGGCGACGGTCACCGAACACTCCGGAAAGTCGACCGACACGGTTCCGTCGCCGAACGAGAGTTCGACGGCCGACATCAGCCCTTGATGTTGCAGACCGGGTAGACGCGGGCGACCTTGTCACCGATGCCGAGTTCGTCGCTGACGCGAACCACCTCGTCTACGTCCTTGTACACGCCCGGTGCCTCCTCGGCGATTGTCGCGCCGCTCTGGGCTTTAACGTACACTTGCTGGTCGCGGAGGTCGTCCTGTACGTCGCCGCCCCAGAACTCGCTTTTCGCCTGCGTCCGACTCATCAGGCGACCGGCGCCGTGGGCCGTCGAGCCGAAGGAGAGACCCATCGACTCCGACCCGCCACAGAGGACGTACGACCCAGCACCCATGCTGCCGGGAATGATGACCGGCTGTCCCACGTCGCGGTAGGCCTTCGGCACCTCGCTCCGGCCCGCCGGGAACGCCCGGGTTGCGCCCTTGCGGTGGACGAACAACTCACGGTCCTCGCCCTCGATTTCGTGGACTTCCTTCTTGGCGATGTTGTGGGAAACGTCGTACAGCAACTCCATATCCAACTCCTCCCACGGGCGGCCGAACACGTCGGCAAACACCTCCCGGGTCTGGTGGGTGATGAGTTGGCGGTTCACCCACGCGAAGTTGATGGCCGCACACATCGCGTCGTAGTAGTCCTCTGCGAGTTGGGACCCGGCGGGTGCCGCCGCGAGTTCCTTGTCGGGCAACTGTGACAGCAGGCCGCTGTGGGCCTGTTCGATGTCTCGGAGGTAGTCGTTGCATACCTGATGGCCTAGCCCCCGGGAACCACAGTGAATGAGGACGACGATTTGGTCCTCTTCGAGCCCGTAGGCGTCGGCTATCTCCTCGTCGAAGATGTCGGTGACGCGCTGGACTTCGAGGAAGTGATTCCCCGACCCCAGCGAGCCGAGTTGGTTGCGCCCGCGGTCCTTGGCTTTCTTCGAGACCGCGGCGGCGTCGGCATCGTGGCGGACGCCCTCGTCTTCGCAGTGGGCGAGGTCGTCGGCCGTGGCATACCCCTCCTCGTGGGCCCAGTCCATTCCGCGTTCGAGGACGGCTTCGACGGTGCCGGAATCGCCCTCGACGACGCCACCGCCGCCGAGTCCGGAGGGAACCGCCTCGAACAGCGCGTCGACGAGTTCCTCCTCGTTGCCTTCGAGGTCGTCGTAGGTGAGGTTCGTCTTCACCATTCGGACGCCGCAGTTGATGTCGTAGCCGACCGCTCCGGGGGATATACAGCCGTCTTCGGCGTCGATGGCGGCGACCCCACCCACCGGGAAGCCGTACCCCTGGTGGCCGTCGGGCATACAGAGGGCGTACTTTTGGACGCCCGGGAGATGCGTCGTGTTCTTCAGTTGTTCGAGGGTCTTGTCCTCCGAAATCTCTTCGAGGAGTTCCTCGCTGGCCAGCACCCGCGCCGGAACGCGCATGCCGCCCTCGGGTGGAATCTCCCAGACGTAGTCGCGGACCTTGTGCAGCGTCACGTCGCCCGCGTCGAACGTGGTCATACCCGGGGTTCGACGCGAGCGGCCCAATAAGTTACGACCGGTGGGCGTCTTGGGCGGCGCTCAGTCGTCGGCAGGTGCCGGGTCGTCGGCGCCTTCGATTTTCACGAGTTCCTCGACGGGTGGCAATTCGGCGTCGGCGTCGGTGATGATTTCGATGCGCTTCGAGAGTTTCTCTTGGGCGTACTCGATGAGCGGTGCGGGGTCGGCGCCGGTGTCGAACTCCGTCTGGACGGTGCCGGCGACGAGCGGCAGGAGGTCCGTGAGAATCCCCTGGACGATGTCGGGGTCGACGCCCTCCTCGGCGATGAGGTGCTGAACCTTGTGCATCCCGAAGCCGACGTGGCGGCCCTCATCGGAACGGATGCGCGTGATGCCCTCGATGAGGCCGTCGAGGTAGATGTCTTCGGTGTCGGCCTCCTCGCCCCAGTCGTCTGGGCCGGCGTCGCTGAACGTCGCCTGGAAGCCGTAGTAGCCGGTCTGAGCCAGTACGGACTCGACGACGAGGTGGTAGTGACAGAACGCCTTCGCCCGGTTTTCGGGAGTATCCTCCTCCAGCAGTCGGTGCATCGCTTCCTCGGTACGGTCGAACAACTCGACGTACTCCTCGGGGAAGTACCGCTGGTCGGTTGGCGGGGTGACTTCCCACCCCTTGGCCTCGGCGACTGGGTCGATGACGGTCCGCCAGTAGCGGTCGAAGAACTGGGTGTGTTTGGCCTCCTCGTAAATCTGGCTGGAGACGAACATCTGGTCGTTGATGTCCGAAAGCGTGAGCATCAGCGGCGCGAGGTCCTCCGTGACCGCCTCCTCCCCGGCGCCGAACTTCGCGACGCTTGCGCGGAACGCCTCGAACTGCTCGAAGTCCATATCGGAGTCGACGAGTCGCCGCCGGTCCTGCTGGAGCAACTCTTCGGCGATGTCCTCGTAGGGGTCCCAGTGTCGGTAGACGGCGTTCCGGAAGTAGCCGCCGGCGAAGGAGTCGGGGTCGATACGCATCTCACGACCGGTGTCTCGTATCTGAGTCATACCCCATGATAGATGCACACATACAAACCGCTTCCCCCTGCATACGACGCCAGTTTAACAAGCGGGCGACGGCGGGACGTGTGCGGTCGACACCCCACAGCACAACTTACATACCCCACGGAAGGCAACGTTCTGGCATGACCGAGGACGCCGAACACCGTCGACTCGTCATCGCTGGCTCCGGTATCGCAGGACTCACGGCGGCGATTTACGCCGCACGCTCGAACAACGACCCGCTCGTGTTGGAGGGGCCCGAACCCGGCGGTCAACTCACCCTGACGACCGACGTGGCGAACTACCCCGGCTTCCCCGACGGCATCGGCGGACCGGACCTCGTCAACAACATGAAAGAGCAGGCCGAGCAGTTCGGCACCGAAATCGACCACGGCGTCATCGTCGACGTAGAGCCCGGCCAACCCCACCGCATCGAAATGCGCGACGGCACCGTCTACACCGCCGACGCCTTCATCGCCGCCTCGGGCGCCTCCGCGCGCACTCTCGGCGTCCCCGGCGAAGACGAGTTGATGGGCTACGGCGTCTCCACCTGTGCCACCTGCGATGGCGCGTTCTTCCGCGGCGAGGACATGCTCGTCGTCGGGGGCGGCGACGCCGCCTGCGAGGAGGCCGCCTTCCTCACGAAGTTCGCCGACACCGTCTACATCGCCCACCGCCGCGAGGAGTTCCGAGCGGAAGACTACTGGACCGATCGCATCCGCGAACTCGAAGACGAGGGTGCCGTCGAGGTGATGACCAACACCGAACTCCTCGAAATCGAGGGCACCGCCGAGGAGGGCATCGAAAGCGTCCGCCTCGCGCGCAACCCCGAGGGGTACCCGAAGGAGAAACTCGACGACCCCGACACCGAGGAGTTCGACCTCCCCGTCGGCGCCGTGTTCATGGCCATCGGCCACACGCCGAACACCGACTACCTCGAAGACACCGGCGTCGAGATGGACGACACCGGCTACATCCAGACCGTCGGCGGTTCCGGCGGCGGGCAGACGAAGACGGACGTTTCCGGCATCTTCGGCGCCGGCGACGTGGTCGACTATCACTACCAGCAGGCCATCACGGCCGGTGGGATGGGATGTAAGGCCGCCATCGACGCCGACGAGTATCTCGAAGAACTGGAGCGCGCCGAGAAGACGGCTGACGCCGCGGCGGCCGACGACTGACGCGACCGCGCTGGCAGCAGCGACGCATCCGACCGGAAATTCCTTTTGTGGGCACGCGGTAAGTCACCTATGGCAGACGAAACCGTTACCCTACACATCGACGGCCCCGACGGCGACGACGAAGTGACCCTTCCCACCGAGATGCTGGATTTGATGCGCGAAAACGACGAGTCCAACGCCGAAATCGTCGGCGACCTCGCGCTGTTCTCCTGTGCCCAGCGCATCCACGCGACCGTCCACCACGCCGAGGGCGGCGACACCGAGGAGTACGAGGCCATCGAGGAACAGACGATGGACCTGTTCGAGGACCGCTTCGGCGCCTCCTACGCCGAGTTGACCGGCCACCAGCACTAAGCGGCTAACTGTACTTCTCGCGTAGACTACGGCACCGTCCAGTGGAGGACGACGCCGTCGTCGACTCGTTCCACTTCTTCGAGTTCCAACTCAGGGAAGTCGTCGACGAACCCCTCGCCGTCGGCCAGCGTCGGCGCCTCACGGCCGCCGATAACGAGGTTCCCGACGTACACCGAACACTCATCGACGAGGCCGGCCTCGAACAGCGAGAAGATGAGTTCACCGCCGCCTTCGACCATGAGGCGCTCGATGCCCTCGGCTTCGAGAGCGTCGAACGCTCGCGGAAGGTCGACCCGCTCCGTCCCCGCGACGACGAGGGTGGCGCCCGCGGCTTCGAGACAGTCACGTCGGTCGGTCGGCGCCGCCTCGCTCGTCAACACGTACGTCTCGCGGTCGCCATCGAGTACGGCAGCGTCAGCGGCCGTTCGGCATCGGGAATCCGCGACGACGCAAACAGGCGGGTCGGAATCGGCGCCCCGAACATCTCTGCGGTGGCTCTCGTCGTAGCGGACCAAGGAAGGGTCATCGGCCAACACGGTTCCGACGCCGACCATCACGGCATCGGCTTCCGCCCGCAGGCGGTCGACGCGTGCGAAATCGGCCTCGCCGCTGATGGCGATTTGCTCGCGCCGCCGAGAGGAGAGTTTGCCGTCGGCGCTGACCGCGGCGTTGACGAACACGTCCATACCACGTCTCCGATGGCCGACGACAAAAGGGCTGTAGTCCGACCCGGCGCCGACTTACCGTCGGAGCGCCGCGAGGGGCCGCAACGGCAGCGGGACGTAGTCGTGGTCGGGCGTGTATCGGGCGAACGCGAGGCTGTTGGACATCACCGAGACGCTGGAGGCGGCCATCGCCGCGCCCGCAAGCGCCGGGTTCAGCAGGCCGAGCGAGGCAACCGGAATGAGCGCCGCGTTGTAGCCGAGCGCCCAAAACAGGTTCTGCCACACCTTCGAGATGGTAGCCTGCGAAACCCGGATGGCCTTCAGAACGTCGGCGGGGTCCGACCGCATCAGTGTCACGTCTGCGGCCTCCATCGCCACGTCGGTTCCCGACCCGATGGCGACGCCGATGTGGGCGGTCGTCAGCGCGGGGGCGTCGTTGACGCCGTCACCGACCATCATCGCCCGGATGCCGTCCGACTGGATGGCCTCGATTTCGTCGGCCTTCTCCTCGGGGAGGACGCCCGCGTGGACGTTCTCGGCGAGGATACCGACCTCCTCGGCGACGGCACGGGCCGTCCGCTCGTTGTCACCGGTAATCATGTACACGTCGTAGTCGCGTTCGGTCAGCGCCGCGACCGTCTCCTTGGCGGTCGGGCGAACGGTGTCGGCGGTGGCGACGACGCCGACGACTGACCCGCCGACGGCCACCAACATCGCCGTCTTGCCCTCGCGTTCGAGCCGTTCCATCGCCTCGTCGGCGGGGTCGGTGTCGATGCCCGATTCGGCGAGTAGCGCCCGGTTGCCGACCAGCACCTCGCCGTACTCCGTGGTCGCTCGGACGCCCTTCCCGGGGACGTTCTCGAAGGACTCGACCGACTGGAGGTCGATGTCCCGTTCCTCGGCGCCGTCGACGATGGCCTCTCCGAGTGGGTGTTCCGACCCGGATTCGGCGCTGGCGGCGACTTCGAGGACGAACGACTCGTCGATTTCGGGTTCCAGCATCGCGCCACCGTCGGTTCGGGTGGCGTCGACTCCCTCAACGGCGACGACGTCGGTCAGAGACATCTCGCCCTCGGTGAGCGTGCCGGTCTTGTCGAAGACGACCGCGTCGACCTCCCGGACCTGTTCGAGCACGTCGCCGCCCTTGAACAGGACGCCGTTCTTCGCGGAGATGGTCGAACCGACCATCGTCGCCGCGGGGGTCGCAAGCCCCAGCGCACAGGGACAGGCGATGAGCACCGCCGAAGCGAACACAATCATCGAGAACTCGAACAGCGGGACGCCGCCCACGACCGGGCCACCGCCGACCTGCCCGAACGGGAGCAGTTCGACGAGTCCGTACAGTTGTCCGGGGAACAGATACCACAGCGTCGCCCAGAGGACGGCATTAGCCAACACCGCGGGGACGAAGTAGGCGCTGACGGTGTCCGCCACCCGCTGGATGTCGGGCTGTCGCGACTGGGCTTCCTTCACCCGACGGACGATTTGTTGGATGGTGGTGTCCGAACCCACTTTCGTCGCCTCGACGACGAGGGCGCCGTTTTCGTTGACCGTCGACCCGACGACCTCGTCTCCGGGCGATTTCTCGACAGGGACGGACTCGCCGGTGAGCATCGATTCGTCGACGGCCGATTGGCCGTCACGGACGACGCCGTCGGTCGGGATTCGCTCACCCGGACGGACCTTCATCCGGTCGCCGACCTCGACCTCGGACAGCGGGACGGTGACCTCCTTTCCATCGCGAATGACCGTCGCCTCCTCGGCTTCCATCTGCAACAGCTCTTTGAGGGCATCGGAAGCCTGGGCTTTCGAGCGGGCCTCCAGCCAGTTGCCGACGGTGATGAACCAGAGGATGAACGCGACCGCTTCGAAGTACAGGCCGGCGGGGAGTTCGAAGACGAGAACGGCCGTGCTGAACAGGTACCCCGAACTGGTGCCGACGGCGACCAGTGTGTCCATGTTCGCGGTACGATTGCGGGTGGCTTTGTAGGCGCCGACGAGGAATTCACGGCCCAGCGTCGCCATCAGCGCCGTCGCGATGGCGAACTCGACAATCCCGAAGTCGACGCCGAACAGCGATTCCGGCCGCGGAAGCGGCGTTACCATCGTCGCCATCAGGTAGATGAACGGCGCGGTGAGAACGGCCCCGCCGACCACGAGGCGGCGCTGTTTCCGGAGTTCTCGCTCGGCGGGCGACTCGCCGTCTTCATCCGTCGACCCTTCGTCGTCGGCCCGGACGGGTTCGTAGCCCGCATCCTCGATGGCCTCGTAGACGGCGTCCAGCGAGAACGATTCGGGGTTGTACTCGATGGTTGCCTCGTCGGTCGCGTAGTTCACGTCCGCACGGACGACCCCCGGAACCCCGTCGAGTGCGTTCTCGACGGTCTCCGAGCAGTTCGTACAGTGCATGCCGACGACTTCGACCGTTCGGCGTTCGATGGTGGGGTCGTAGCCCGCATCCTCGATGGCCTCGTAGATGGCCGACAGCGACACTTCTTCGGGGTCGTACTCGACGGTTGTATCGTCGGTCGCGTAGTTCGCCGACGCCGCAACGACTCCATCGAGTACTTCGACTGCGTCGGCGATGGTTTCCGAACACGTCGCACAGTGCATCCCGCCAACACCGATGCGTTCTCGTCTGGTCATGGAGATACATACGGGCCCCTCGTTGATGCGGTTTGTCCCTTGAACACCGACCACTACAACGTCGCAAACCTTCGAAACCAAACTCAAAAACCGGATCTGTTTGGGTTATAAAAGAGAAAACGGCAATAACGTGGGTCCCATATGAGTGAATATGCAAACGACACTGAACGTCGACGACATGGCGTGTGATGGGTGCGAAGCGAACGTCGAGGAAGCGATTCGTGGCGTCGCGGGCGTCACCGGCGTCGAAGCCGACCACGAGTCCGGGACCGTCGTCGTCGAGGGCGAGGCTGACACCGACGCGCTGGTCGCGGCCGTCGACGATGCCGGATACGAGGCGTCGGCCTAAGCCCCTTCTTTCAGTTCCTCGTAGCGCTCGACGAACCGCGCTTCACAGGAGCCACAGCAGAACTCGTAGCGTTCGCCGTCGAGCGTCGCGGTGACGCCCTCGCTGGTCACGGTGTTGCCGCACTCGGCACACTCCATGCCGAGCGTCGCCTCGCCCAACGCCGGGTGCCAGTCGGCGGCCACGAGCGGTGACGCCGACACCGCCTCGATTGCGCCGGTGTCGAACGCCGCCGCGAGGTGGCGCTCTACGTCGCCGTCGGGAACCGACGCGACGACGAACAGTCGGCTATCGGCGGTCGCAAAGACGTGTTCGACGCCGTCGACGGAGCCGAGCGCCTCCCGGGCCGTCGTCGTTTCGCCGGGCGTCACATCGAGCGTCACGGCGACACGAACCCCATCGCTGAGTCGGGACCGGTCGATGTCGACGGTAAAACGCTCGACGATTCCCAACTCCCGAAGTCGGTCGATGCGGTCGCTCACGGCCGGCGCCGACAGCCCCACCTCCTCGGCCAAGTCGCTGTACGGTCGTCGCCCGTCGTCGAGTAGCAATCGAAGCAATCGCCTGTCGGTTTCGTCGAGGTCGCGCATACCGGCGATTCGGTGGCGGGCCACAAACGGCTTGCGCCGCCGTCAGTCGACGCGTTCGGCGTAGCGGAAATCCGCTTCGCGTGCTTCGGGGAACGTCTCGTCGAAGCGTATCTGCCACCCCTCCAGTACGGTCGGGTCTCCAAGCGCGTTCGTCAACCGCGTCCGAACGTCAAGCACGTCGACGCCGTAGAAATCGTTCGGCACGCCCTGAAAGTACTGCAGTGCCGTCCGAAACAGCGAGCGCATCCCGTCGTCGTCCTCGAAGTCGAAGTGCTTGTAGGCGCCGGCGGCGACTTGGACCATCCCGTGAAGGAACTTGCTCTCGGTGGTGCCGCGACCGTAGTTGTACCACTCCGCCTCGAAACAGTCGTGTGACTCGTGGAACGCCGTCGAGTTGTACAGGCGGACGCCGTGTTCGGTCGCCCGGCGGAGCGTGGCGTGTTCCCACCGCCCGTCGGAGCGCCAGCCCGTCGGATTGCCGGCCGGCGGGTCGACGCTCGAATCACGGGTGTGGTCGTCCATCGTCGGAACCTACAGGTCCTTCGCGATGCCGCGCAGGTCGTTCATTCGCTCGCGTTTGCTTCGGATGTCTTCGGGCGACATGACCGTCGACAACGAGCTCTCGCGGACGTGTTCTTCGACGGTATCGACGGCGTGTTGGTCGATTTCGACGCTCGTGAGGTACTCCGCAAGTCGCTGGAGTTCCGCCTCCGAGGCGCGTTTGCCGCCATCGGCACCGGTTATCGACCACGCCAACTCCCGGGCGTCGGTCTTCTCGTCGTAGAGGTACGCGCCGCCGCCGAGGGCCAGCGTCTTCGTCGTGACCCACGGAACGACGTCGCGGTTGCCGTAGCCGAGGTCGTCGACGAGCATCGTCATCGCGCGATCCGACAGCGCGAACTGCCGGCGGCCGGACTGTCCGACCGAGACGTCGAGTTTCAGTTCGCCGTCTTCCTCGACGAGGTGTGGAGCGGTGGCCATACCGGACCTTGCGGCTCCGGGTACTTCGGTCGCGCGGTTCGACCGAAAGACGCAACGCTTTACCCGACGCCTCTCTCAGAAACGGTTGCGTGCGAGGGTAGCCAAGCCCGGAAACGGCGGCGGACTCAAGATCCGCTCCTGTAGAGGTCCGAGGGTTCAAATCCCTTCCCTCGCATGGCGAGGCGCCACGCGCCTCGGGAAGTCGAGCGGCCTCGTGCCGCGAGACGCAACATGCGGAAGACCGCTCTTGGAGCGGCCTTCCCTCGCAAGATTCCTCACGAAACCGCCCACATAGCCGCGGCTACAGGTCCTCGGACAGTTCGTCGAAGCGGTTCTGGGCGGCCTCGTATCGCCGCTCGGTCTCGGCGGCGTCGTAGGTCCACTCGCCGTCGACGCGCTGTAGGACGGCGTTTTCGTGGCGACCCTCTTCGGGCAGGTCGGTCGTCTCGACGAGTCGGCCCTCCTGTTGGCCGCCCTCTTCGACGAAAATCAGTGCGTACTCCTCGCCGACCTGGTCGACGACGGCGGTATCACCACCGTCGGCGGCGACCACCGACCCGGAAACGAGCGTCATCGAAAGCAGTGCGACCACCAACAGCGCAAGTATCGAGCGCATCGCGGCAAGGTGGCCGCGTTTCGGTACATAAACTCGAGGGTCAGTCTTCGGCCGCTTCGACGGCGGCGACTTCGCCGACCGAGGCCCACCCGTCGTCTGTCTCGCGGCCGGCGACGAGGGGGTCGTCCTCGCCGTCGGTGACTAGCCGGTAGGTCGTTCCCTCGCTATCGACGCCCTCGGCCTGAAACGCCTCTTGGAAGAACTCCGCCGAGCGCATCTTCAAGACGACCGTCGCATCGTCTTCGAACGTCAGTCGAACGTCACGGGGCGTGATGTTGTGGATGCGCTTTGCGAGGGTGTTCATATCGGATACAGCGAATTGGGTCGGCAAATCGGTGGCGCTTTCCGCGCCGCTTTCGGAGTTCCGGTATGAGCGAGCGTGCGGACTGTGCCTTGCGGGCGGCCGAGGCGGGCGCGGCGGTGGCCTCGGGGTCGTTCCGGGAAGGCATCGCCGTCGAGACGAAGGGACAGAAGACGGACGTGGTGACCCAAGCCGACCACGACGCTCAGGCGCAGGTCGTCTCGACGATTCGGGACCACTACGCCGACGACCCTATCGTCGGCGAAGAGGACGAAGAACTCGGTGCCGTTCCCGACAGGGGTTCGGCGTGGGTCGTCGACCCAATCGACGGGACGAACAACTTCGTTCGGGGGATACGGACGTGGGCGACGAGCGTCGCGGCGACGGTCGACGGCGAACCACACGCGGGGGCGACCGTCTGTCCCGCGCTGGAGGATACCTACCTGCTCGATTCGGGAACTGCACACCGAAACGGCGAGGAACTGTCGGTCAGCGACCGAACCGACCCCGAGGAGTTCGTCGTCGTGCCGACGGTGTGGTGGGAGTTCGACCGCCGCGAGGAGTACGCTGCCGCCTGTGCGGGCATCGTCGAACGGTTCGGCGACATGCGCCGGTTCGGCTCGGCCCAACTCGAACTCGCGCTGTGTGCGGCCGGTGCCATCGACGGCGTGATTACGAACGTCCGCGTGAGCCCGTGGGATAGCCTCGTCGGCGTCGGACTGGTCGAAGCCGCAGGCGGCGTCGTCACCGACATCGACGGTGACCCGTGGCGCCACGACAGCCGTGGACTGGTCGCCTCCAACGGCCAAGCCCACGACGCGGTGCTGGCGGCGGCCCGAGAAGCAGAGAGCGTTCGATAACCCCGGCCGTGTACGACCCTCGCCAGCGACCGGAAGGGTGAAAACACCACAAGCCGGGCATTCGGGCATGGAGTTGTCCGACGGACTCGACCTCGAACGCGCGTGGCTGGCGACGTTCCTCGGCGGCATCGCCGCCCTCGTCGTTGGCTCGCTGGCGTTTCCCCAACGCGTCTACGACGGGTTCCTGTGGCGGTACTTCTGGGGCCCGGTCGACGCGGACGCCCACGGCGCGACGTGTGCCGTCCGTGACGGCGGCGTGACCGAACGGCTGTACGGACAAACCGCTTGTGCCGGCGCCGACGGCATCGTCGCCACCCCAGGCTACACCACCGTTTCGACGGTGAGTTACGCTATCGTCCTCGTGTTCATGCTCGTGGGTGTGCTGCTGTTGCTCCGCCGACTCGACATTCGAATGTCCAAGCGGTTCTACTTCGCGCTGTTCCCGTTCATGCTGTTCGGCGGCGCACTTCGGGTCGTAGAGGACGTCAACGCCACGTTCGTCCGGGAGGGCGTCGGGATGCTTATCCCGTTTCCTACTGTCGGCCTCATTATCAGTCCGTTCATCTACTTCACGATGTTCGGCATCACGCTCGCCGCCCTCGTCGGTACCATCTCGCTGTCGAAGCGAGGCGTCATCGACGAGTTCGAAACCGTACTCGGTGGCGTCGGCGCAGTCGCACTCGCGGCCACCCTCGCCGTCCTTCTGTACGTCTCCGCGACCTCCGACATCGTCGGCTTCTACCCCGCCGTCGCCGTCATCGTTCTCGTCGGCGCGACGCTCACCGCGGCGGCGTTTTGGGTGCTCTCGGAGCGATACGCACCGCGAATCAACGCCGGCACCGGAGCGATGGGGCCACTCGTCGTCTGGGGGCACTCCGTCGACGGCATCGCCAACGTGTTGAGCCTCGATTGGCACGAGGAACTCGGTCTCCCCGTCGAGTACGGCTCGAAACACGTCGTCAATGCCGCTGTCGACCGCTACACCGGTATCATTCAACCCGAGTGGCTCACCGACGCCATCGGCACCGTCTGGCCGTTCCTCCTCATCAAAGTCTTCGCCGCGGTCGCCGTCGTCTGGGTGTTCGACCGGGAAATCTTCGAGGAAAGCCCCCGGTATGCCTACCTGCTCCTCATCGCCATCCTCGCGGTCGGACTCGGCCCCGGAACCCGAGACATGATTCGGGCGACGCTGGGTATCTGAGAGCCATCTCGTTGTCTTTCTTCAGTCGTAGCTCGTGATACAGTCAGTCGATAAATCCAGCTCTGCTCTTCCTCACGTTCGTTCAGTGCTCTCACGGCTCGCTTCGCTCGCCGTTCGAGTTCTCGAGGTGCTCACTCCGTTCGCACCTCGCTATGCGCGGGACCGGATTTGAACCGGCGGACCCCTACGGGACAGCGTCCTAAGCGCTGCGCCTTTGGCCTGGCTCGGCAACCCGCGCGCACGCTTCCGTACCGCCGTCACCCAAAAATACCTGTCGCTACCGCCCGACGCGGTCCCGGATGCTCGCAACCATCCCCTCGAAGTTGCCCATCTCCTCGATGCCCTCGATTTTGTCGCCGACGGCGATTTCGCCCGGCTCGTCGACCCGCGCACAGATACCACCGCGACCCTCACCAAGTGCGCGCATCAGCCCATCTTCGTCGTTCAACTGTTCGATATAGCGACAGGGCGGTCGGGGGCGCGTCCCTTCGAAGGTCGCCTCTCCGAGTCGGAACCGGCTGTTCAATAGGTCGTGGACATCGCCGCCCCGGACGACGAGATTGCGGCGGTGTTGACCGTCCGAGAGGTCGATGCCCGTGGTCCGTTCGATTTCTTCGAGCGCTTCGGCCTGTACGAACGTCACCTCACAGACGTCGAACGGCGAGTAGTGGCCGCGGCCGGTGCAGTAGCGGTCGTTGTCCAGTCCTCCCGCGACGGCGTCGATGCGCTGTCGGGACTGCATCGGTTCGCCTCCGGCCTCCGTGACGTAGATGTCCTCCAGACGCATGGCTTCGGTTAGAGCGGCAACCGTTTATATGCCTGCGTGCCGGAACTGGTCACATGTACCGGGCGCGGGACCACGTCGAAAACGAGGAGTGGCTGGCCGCCATCGACGACGCCGCCGAACGGCTGGACCTCGGCACGGCGGCCCGCTCGCGTGCGACGGACCTCTTTCTGTCGACGGTGCCGGAGGCTGACCGCTCGAAGCGGGCGACCGTCGCGGCGAGTCTGTACGCGGGCGCGCTCATCGCAGGTGAGCGTCGCTCCCAATCGGACGTGGCCGACGCCGCCGGTGTCTCGCGGTTGACCGTCCAGAAACGTTGGAAGGAGTTGATGGCCGAGGCGGGACTGGAACCACCGAAGTGGTAGTTACTCCCGAGCGGGCGGGCGGCCGTCGGAATCCGGCGTGAGGTTGCCGTGTTCGTCGATTTCTCCGGAGACCACTCGCGTCGAGGAGATGACCGCTCCGTCTTCGGCGTAGACGTGGTCGACGACTTCGATGTCGAGTTCGTCGAGACCCTTCTCTCGCCGGACCTCGTTGACGGCGTGGCCGCCGTCTTCGGTCTCCGGGGAGACGATGAGCACGTCGAAGCCGGGTTCGGTCGCGACGCCGGTCGGCTCTTCGAGCGTCCGGATGTGGAACTCGCGGTCGTACTCCTCGGCGAAGTTCGATAGTTCGGCTTCGAGGTCCGCCCGACGCTCCTCGAAGGAGCGGACGTAACGGTCGACGCTGCGCGTCCGGGGTGCGAGCTCGTCGCTGGTGAGGCCGACGGTCACGTCACCGAGTTCGAACGCTCGTTCGAACAGCGCCCGATGGCCGTCGTGAATCGGGTCGAAGGTCCCACCCAAAACGACGTTCATGACGACGGCAACGCAGGGACCGGGTTTAGTGGCTTCGATGCGAAAACGGGGTGGTCAGTCGTCCGTATCGTCGGCCCCGTCCGCCGACTCGGTGTCGTCGGAGTTCTCGGACCCGTCTTCGACGGTGATGTCGACGGGGTCGACGCTCTCTCGGTTGCCGATACCGAGGTGTGAATCGAGGTTGAACACGGTGTTCAACTCCTCTTGGAGGTCATCGACGATGGTGCCGACGAGGTCGCTCGGCGCCATCGCCGTGTACTCGTAGGGGTTGTTGCCCGCGCCGCTGGACTCCCGCTTGCTCCGGTCGAGTTTCTCCTCTTCATGGAGTGCGGCGAGTGCTTCCCGGACGGTACTCGGATACAGCCCAGTGCCCTCGGCGACCTCTTCGCTCGTGCTGCCGGGGTTCTGTCGGAGATACACGTAGATTCGCGCCCGGGTTTCGGTGTCGAGCACCCACGCCAACAGGTCGACGATGCCCTCATCGAACTGTTCGGCTGCCCGCTCGGCCTCCTGTTCGAGTTTCTCCCGGACGCCCTCTTCGCTCTCCCCAATCTCGGATTCCCCCTCCTTGGAACTGTCGTCAGTAGACATGCGTCGTAATCAATCGGACACAAGGAATACCCGTATATAAATCCAATGCTGAACGTCACTCGAGAAGCAGGTCCGCACAGACGGCATCGAGACCGTCGCTGTCGTGGAGTCGTCGCTGGCGCTCGGCGCCGCTTTCGGCGTCGTACATCTCGCGGATACCATCCACCCCGAGCCGACTGCTCTCGCGGTCGACGAGTTCGCCGAGCGGGAGAGCCTCCGAGAAGTCCTTCGAGAGCAGTTCGGCGTCGTGGCCGTAGCGCAAAGCCCGCCACTTGTTCTCGTCGAGCGGTTCCCGGCGGTGGCGGCGTCCATTCTCACCGTCCTCGTAGCGGGCGGCGAGGTCCTCGACGAGCGCCTTCGTGTACTCGACGAACGCCAACACCCGCTCGGGGTCGGCCTGGCCGTCCGGCGTCCGCACCTCGACGGTGCCGTGTTCGGAGTGAGGGCGCACGTCGTACCACAGTTCGCCACGGTCGTTTATCGACCCGTTTTCGACCATCATCCGCTCGAAGGACTGGAACGCCTCGAAGTCCTCGAAGGTGGTGGGCATCCCGGTGTTGGGAAGCGCTTCGAAAATCTTCGCACGAGCCGAGGCCAACCCGGTGTCGAACCCATTCCAGAACGGCGAGTTCGCCGAAAGCGCGAGCATAATCGGGAGATACCAGCGCATCTCGTTTGCGACCCAGACGGCCTTGTCGGCGTCGTCGACGCCGACGTGGACGTGGAGTCCGGCCGTCGTGTTTCGGTGCTGTGGGTACTGAATCCGGTCGAGTTGTGCGCGATACCGTGGCTTCTCTGCGTGTTCGAGTTCGCGCCACTTCGCCGCCGGGTGGAGGCCCGCCGCCGCGATGCCGAACCCCTGACCCTCGGCGTGGTCGACTACCGCCTCCCGAACGTTGGCGAGGGCATCACGGGCGGCCGACAGCGACCCGATGGTCGGCGTCTGGGTTTCGATGACACATTTGAACAGTTCGTGGTCGAGTCGCCCGTCCAGTATCTCCGGTGGGTCGGACTCGTAGACGAGTTCGTCCGTGCCGGCGGTGGGGCGCCCGGTCTCGTCGACGACGAAGAACTCCTCTTCGATGCCGAGCGTTCCCATCCGGTCGAAGGCATCCCGCGAGCCCAGTTCCATCGACGACACCTTGGCCGGGGCGGATTAAATACCATTTGACCTGCTGTGACCGGACCGCACAGCCGTCCCCGGCCCAGTCGCCGAATCGACGGACTCATCGCGTCCAAATCGTCCGATTCACGAGCGCGAACACCACCTCGCCGTCGACGGTCGCCTCCCGGTTGGTCGTGACGATGCCGCGTTGTTCGTTGCGCTTCGAGCGTCGCTTGTCCGCGATTTCGAGCGTGACAGCCATCGTGTCGCCGGGTCGGAGCGGCGCCGGCAGTCGCATCTCCTCGATGTGGCCGGCGGCGACGAGGTCCGAATCGCCGTAGAAGTGCTCGACGACCGGTCGCTGGGTCAGCGCGAAGGTGTGGATGCCGCTTGCGATGATGTCGCCGAACGGCGAGTCGGCGGCGGCCGCTTCGTCGGTGTGGATGCCGAGCGGGTCGTACTCCTCGGCGAAGGCGACGATTTCCTCGCGGCTCACCGACCGTGTCCCGCAGTCGATGGTTTCGCCGACAGTCAACCCCTCGAAGGTACGATGGCTCATTATCGAACGAAGAATCACCGAGCGCATAGTGATTGCGCCCGACGGTTGTCGTTACTCCGGTCGGGCGACGACCGCGAGGTGGTCGTCGTGGAACGGCTCCAGCGACCGCGTCTCAAGTATCTCGTAGCCGTCTTTCAGCGCCGTCAGCGTCTCCTCGAACACCGCATCGGGGTCCCGAGCCACGTCCTCACTTCGGGCCTTCACGGCCAACAGGAGTCGGCCGTCGTCGTCGAGGAACCGTCGATTCGCGAGCGCCACCTTCGCCTGTCCGCGCGTGGCCACGTCCTGAATCAGGACGTCGACCGGTTCGACGACGTGGGCGTACGTCTCCGGCTTTCGGGCGTCCTTCAACAGCGGGAAGAGGTTCTTTCGCGGTTCGGCGGCATCGAGTAAGTCCCTCGCCGGCCGCGCCGCGAACTCGACGGCGTAGGTCGGCCCCGAGAAGTCGGCGACGTGGCTAACCGTCGTCCCCGCCGCCGCGCCGAGATACAGCACCGTCTCGCCGCCGGCGAGGTTCGTGTCCATTCCCTTCTCCAACATCGCGCCGAGTTTCGAGCGACGAACGTCCCACTTCCGCCAGCCGTCGACGGTCGGCTCGCCGTACACCGACTCTCCCTCCGTCGCCAGCGACTCGCGGCCGTCGAAGGCGCGGCGCTCGACGCCCGCCGGCAGGTCACTCATCGACATCACGCGCCTGGATGCGCTCGATGCGTTCGGCGAGTTCGGCGTCGAGTTCCGGTTTCCGCTCCCCGGAGTAGTGGTCGACGCGAGCGGCGATGGAGAGTTTGCCCGCCAGCGCACGCGCCGCCGAGCCCCGGTTGTCGGGGTGAGTTCCCTGAACCGCCTCGTGGACGAAGATGACGCCGTGTTTCGGCGACGGCGCCCGCCCTCGGAGGTGGGCGAACAGCGCCTCCTCGGCGCCCAGCACCTGAACCGTCCCGGCGGGCTTGCGGGCGAGTTGCTTCAGTCCGCCGGCGAGTGCGATGAGTCGGGCCGCCAACACGGGCCCGGCCAGCGCCGAGAGGTTCGGCGCCACCTCCGGCGCCGTCCGCTCGACGTGTGCCCTGAGTGCGTCCGCCTCGTCGTCGAGGTCACGGACCCGACGCGAAAGCGAGACGAGCGGGTCATCGTCGTCGGTCTCTGCTAACTCTCGGGCGTATTCGACCCCCGTCTCCGCATCCTCGTGTCTGCTCCCGGCCCACTCGGCGACGCGTTCGGCGAGTTCGTTGGCAACGCGCTCACAGTCGTCCATCGCCCGAATGCTATGCATCAACTGTTTGTCATCGGAGCGTTCTGCCTCCTGTACGGCCTCTCGCGTCGCTCGCACCGTCGCATCGTGTAGAATTTCGTAGTACTCGTCTCGTTCGTCGGCAAACCCCGACTCGACTGCGCGCTCCGGCCACGCCGCCGGCGATTCGGCACTGCCCGTCCGAATCGCCTCGGTGACCGATTCGGCGTCCTCGCGGTCGACGTTCTCGAACCACCCCCCGGACGAGGGGTCGGCTTCGTTCATGGTATCCCGTTTCGGAGTCGGTCACATAGGTGTCCCGGTGTCACTCGTTTGTCGGCACCGAGGGCCGAGAAGCTCGGTTAGAGGTTCGCTACTGCTCTCTGTAACAGCTGTCCAGCTATCGCCCTGATGTCGGCGAAATGGACCTCATCGAAAACACCCTTCCGAGGAGGTTGTATTTCACCGCCACTCCGTGAGTCGGAGTCGAGTTCGGCAACGTCTTCGCTGTAATCTCTTGATGCAATGGCTTTTCCGCGTGTCGCTCCTCGATTACCCATGACGATTGCTACTGGCGATTCTGTAACGCTGGAATACACGGGTCGACTGGACGACGACACGGTCTTCGACACCTCACGGGAGGCCGTCGCCGAAGAAGCAGGACTGGCCGAAGCCCAACCGGACCGAGAGTACGCACCGCTGACCGTCGACGTCGGTGCCGAACAGGTCATCGAAGGCATGGAAGAGGGACTTATCGGGCTGGAAGCCGGCGAGACGACGACGCTGACGATTCCCCCGGAGAAGGCCTACGGCGAGCCGAGCGAGGAGAATATCCAGGAGTTCGAGACCGACGAACTTCGGGAGATGCTCGGCGGCCAGTTGCCCGAAGAAGGCGATTATCTCGAAGCACAGAACGGCCAACCCGGCGAGGTCATCCACGTCGGCGAGGATGTCGTCCGGGTGGACTTCAATCCGCGACTCGCCGGCGAAACGCTCACCTTCGAAATCGAGATTATCGACATCAACTAACCCCGACGCTGGGGTTTCTTGGCCTGATTGCGGACCCCCGAACGAAGTTTCAATACCGCCGCCGAACTGGAACTACGTACAAAAGACCATGAGCGACACTCGTTCAGCTACCGATGTCTTTCGACCTCGTGCTGACGATACTCGGGTCGCTATTCTTCGCGCTGTCGCTGTTGCCCAACACGACCTTGAACGGGTTGGGTCGGGGGCTACTGAGGACATCGCACGAATCAACCGTGCTATCGAGCAGTACAGTCTCCCGGACTCACTCGATATTGACGCGCCGGTGCTTTTGCTGACCAGGACTGAGGGGCCACCCCACCTCCAAGACGGTGTCCGTGCAGTGGATGCCGCCCTCTCGAACAGTCAACTGGTCGAGTTCGAGAGCGTCGGTCACGGCGGTCCGACAGAAGCGCCGGACCGCGTCATGGCTGCGGTGCGCGATTTCATCGACGAAACGGAGACGCCAGTTCCGGAGAGCGGCAACTGACTCCGCCTCAACTGATTATTTTGTAGCGGAACGATCGTTGTAATGCCGTACACGCCGTGGCTCTGTGTTTCGTGGATGATTTGCAGCAGTACTCTTCGAACAGCCTATTACCTCGACGATATCTCGGACGCTCGTTTGCCGAGGGATTTCGTAGTATCATGACTGCGCGTTCTCGTTTGCGAACGGTGACCGAAGTGTGCCGTGGGCAAGCGGAGGGCGGCAGCACCGAACGGAGCCGTAAGTCGAACACCAAACCTTCGATATGGGTATGTGTTGGTTCCGTCGTAAACCCTGACCAACACCAACTCGGGGCTGGCTCCCGGAGTTATATATGGAAGTCAGGCAATGTTGACTCAAGCTTGATACGATGGTGTTGGTACTAACCGTCGTTGGTATCGCTGTCGCCGTATTCGTGGGGTTCAATATCGGAGGCTCGTCGACGGGCGTAGCGTTCGGTCCGGCAGTCGGCTCACGCTTGATTCGGAAGCCGACTGCCGGCGCCTTGTTCGTCGGCTTCGGCTTTTTGGGTGCGTGGACCGTCGGCCGGAACGTCATCGAGACGATGAGCAGCAGTATCGTGCCTGCGGCTCAGTTCACGCCCATTGCAAGCGTCGCTGTCTTATTTTTCACAGGCGCGTCGTTGTTGATTTCGAATCTCTATGGCGTTCCAGCCTCGACCTCGATGACGGCTGTCGGTGCCATCGTCGGCTTGGGTCTTGCATCCGGCACCCTCAATCGGGCACTCATGTTCGTCATCGTCTCGGCGTGGATTGTCGCACCGCTTTTGTGCTTCGTCATCGGCGTCGTAGTCGGGCGGTACATCTACCCATATCTCGACCGCTACATCGCGTTCACGAAGTTCGACCTCCATTTCATCCAACTCGACCGCTCGGGGGCGATTCCACGCCCGTATCTAAATGTAAACGCATCACCACAGGACGTCGTCGGGTCTCTCTTGGTGATTCTCATCGCCTGCTATATGGCGTTCTCTGCGGGAGCGTCGAACGCGGCGAACGCTGTGGCTCCCCTCGTCGGCGAGGGGGGTTCGCTCACCGTCAATCAGGGCGTCCTGCTCGCGGTGGCGGCTTTCGGTTTGGGCAGTTTCACCATCGCCCGTCGCACGCTGGAGACGGTTGGTGACAATATTACGGAGCTGCCGATTCTCGCGTCACTGATTGTCTCCGTGGTCGGTGGTACAGTTATCACGATGCTCTCCTATTTCGGCATTCCCGCGAGTCTCGCGGTAAGTACGACATCGACGATTATTGGGCTCGGGTGGGGCCGGGCGAGTCGGGCAGCGACACTAGCGGAGTTAGCGACGCCAGCACCCGAGCGTCCGGATTTAGAAGTCGCGACAGGGGCATTGGTTACCTCACGCGTCGAGGAGGCCCCTGCTGGCCCGACCATCGGAGATATCGCTCGACAAGAGAAACCCGCAGAAAAGCCGGAGGAGATTCCGGACGTACCGGGCGTCGGCGCGGAGGGACCGGCCGACCTCGACGAGCGGAGTCTCTTTGACCCGAGAGCGGCCAAGCGTATCGTGACGATGTGGGTGTTGACGCCGTCGCTGGCGATTGTCACCTCTTACCCGGTGTTCGCGTTTCTGCTGTGAGTGCCGGCCACTCGAACGAATCCTACATCGACCACATCCAAGTCAAATATGCAATGTGAGTTCAATGGAGCCAACCAAGAGTATATCCGACAACCTAGCATACACTCCGTGGTAATGGCTGGCTCGGGTGGTCGGTACGATTTGCAGCGCTTCGTTGAGGCACAAAACCCGGTGATTTCGCAGGTGAAACAGGAACTCAACTCGGGCCAGAAGCGTACTCATTGGATGTGGTATATCTTCCCGCAAGTGGCTGGCCTCGGCAGTAGTCGGAAGGCACAGCGATATGGGATCTCCTCACGCGAAGAGGCCGAAGCCTATCTGGAGCATCCGATATTGGGTCCTCGGTTGCGCGAATGCACGGAAACCGTCAATGGCATCGATGGACGCTCTGCGAACGATGTTTTCGGGTCACCGGATGACCTGAAGTTTCAGTCATCCATGACGCTCTTCGAGACAGTCGCAGATGATGCAACCCCGTTCAGAACGGCTTTAGAGAAGTATTACGACGGTGAGCGCGACGAAAGAACCTTGGAGTTCATCTCGGAATAATCGCCCTCTGTTTCTGGATGCCGTGAGTGTGTCCGTCCACGGCGTCCCGCAGTGGCTCAGATTTGCGCGTCGGTGGGGGCTCGACGCAAGCCAGAACGGAACTTTCAGACGTTGCGAACGGCGTAAATCACCGCGCCGGGAACCGCGAGCAGCGCGAAAATCGCTGCCAGTTCCAGCCGGTGACCGAAGACGACGTAGGTGTCGCTCAATTTGCCCGCTTCGGTCCCGTAGACGAACAGCGTTCCACTCACGCCACCCAACCCGACGCCCCGCTTGCCGCCGACCGCGCGGGAGAGGCGCTCAAATCGGGACACGCCGAACCACGGGAGCCGTTCGGTAAATTCACGGTGCGGCAGGCGCTTGGCGAGGCGGCCGGCGAACGGTATCGATGCGACCGCTGGCAGCGCCGGCAGGCCGACGCCAAGCGAGAGGCCGCCGACGGCGAGGCCCTTCAGTACGGTTCGTTTGAGTTTGCGGAGTATGACGCGAACGAGCAACCGCCCGAGTGCAACCCCGAGAATCAGCAATCCGACCTCGAGAACCGACATGCGAACACCGGCGACCCCGAACCGCCACGCGAGCGTCTCGGTGAACAGTCCGGCCGCCAACACGAACAGGCCGGTGGAGACGAGGTACTTCCCGCTCGTGCCTTTCTGTCTGTCCCGACGGAGCCTATCGACGACCACCGGAAACCGACCTCCGTGTGCGACTCATTGGACGAGGGGACTCGATGAGTCGACAAAAACCAACTGGCCGATGAGCGTGCGATGGCAGCGCAAGAACAGTGGGTGGCCCTCACACGGGTGGCCCTCACACGCCGCTCCGTCTCTCTCAGCAGACCGGTTTGGGGTTGACGCCCATCGACTCCAGCCGTTCGGTGTACTCCTCGTAGGCCGTTTGAATCGCCTCGGAGGCGGCCTCCTCGGCGCGTTCCCAGCAGTCCTCGTCGTCGCCACAGTGGGCTTCGAGGAGCGTGATTGCGCGTTCGAGTTGCGCATCGAGGTCGTCTCCCATCCCGCGGAACAGACTCGCCGTCTGTGGGTCGGCCTTGCCGACGAAGAAGCCGGTCATCTGTTCTTTGGACTTTTCGGCCGCCAGCGTCCGGCCGACGAACCCACCGAGACGCTCGATGTCGTCGTCGAGGCCGCGGAGGTACGACTGGATGGCGGGCACCTCGCCGGGGTCGTGGTCATCCAGTTCGCCGACGACGGTGTCGTAGTGGTCCCGTTCCTCTTCGGCCGTCTCGGCGAAGGCATCGGCCACGTCCCCGTCGACGGTCTCGACCCACGTCTCGTAGGTCTCGGCGGCGTGATGTTCGGCCGTCGCGGCGGCCCGAAGCACCTCATCGATGTCCATCTCGCCCATCGTGTCGGCGTACAGCGACTTCGAGGAGCCGAGCCGCGAGAGCGCGGTGTTGTTTGCCTCCCGAACCGACTCGACGAACTCCGAATCTGTCATGTGCCGGTGTAAGTTCGGTGAGCGCTTGTAACCAGCGGTCCGAGGTAGGGTCGATACCGACGGCTGCGGGGCTATCGGCCGTGAAAAATGCGAGAACCGATGTCGGCTCAGTTGCCGGTCTCGATTTCGGCGCCGACGAGGTTGCCCCACTCCGTCCACGAACCGTCGTAGTTGGAGGTGTCCTCGTAGCCCAGCAGTTCGTGCAGCGCAAACCACGCAACCGACGAGCGCTCGGCGATACGGCAGTAGGCGATGGTCGTCTCGCCGCCGTCGATGCCGTACTCGGCGTAGAGCTCTTCGAGTTCGTCGCGGGTCTTGAACGTGCCGTCGTCGTTGGTCACGTCGGCCCACGAGATGTTCTCCGCGCCGGGGACGTGGCCGCCACGCTGGGCGGTCTCCTGCAGTCCCGGCGGCGCGAGAATCTCACCGGAGTACTCCTCGGGGGAGCGAACGTCGACGAGCGGCAGGCCCTTGTCGATGGCCTTCTCGACGTCCTCGCGGTAGGCACGGATGGATTCTTTGGGGCCGCTTGCGGCGTACTCAGTCGATGGGTACTCCGGCACCTCGTCGGTGAGCGGGTAGTCGTTTTCGACCCAGTAGTCGCGGCCGCCGTCCATCAGGCGCACGTCGTCGTGGCCGTAGTACTTGAACTCCCAGTAGGTGTAGGCCGCGAACCAGTTGGCGTTGTCACCGTAGAGAACGACGGTGGTGTCCTCGGTGATGCCGAGTCGTTCCATCAGGGCCTCGAAGTCCTCCTTCGAGAGCAGGTCCCGCTGGACCTGGTCGCGGAGGTCTCGCTCCCAGTCGAGGCCGATTGCGCCGGGAACGTGGCCCTCCTCGTCGTACACTTCCGTGTCAACGTCGACTTCGAGGATGCGATAGTCCGGGTCGTCGCTCTGGAAGGCGTCGAGGTGGTCCTCCACCCAGTCCGCCGAGACAAGTACGTCAGGATTCGCGTAGTCGCTCATGTTACAACCCCTATTACTCCAACCACGACCATAACAGTACGACTCTCGGCACGTTCAGCCACGCCTCCCATCTACCAGCAACAGTTGCCGCTACTGTCGCGCCGTTTCTCGACGACCCCCGACGCTGGAGAGTCGTCGGGAGACGGATCGGAGTGGCGAGTGGCCTGCGGGACACGTACCAGCAAAATAATCCGCTATCTCCGAGCGCCGCCGAGTGAACGGATTGAAGCCGTCGTAGCCGGAGAAACGGATATGAGCGACGTAGTGGTGTCGGCGGCGTGGTTGGCCGACCGACTCGAGGAGGTGCACGTGGTCGACGTTCGGGACGCCTGGGAGTACGACGGCATCGGTCACATCGCCGGGGCGGTGAACGTCCCCTTCGAGACGTTCCGGTCCGAAGACGACGGCGAGGCCGGCATGCTTCCCGGCGCCGAGGCCTTCGCCGAGTTGTTGGGCGATGTCGGTATCGGAACCGACGACGAAATCGTCGCCTACGACGACATGCACGGCGTCTTCGCCGCGCGGCTGCTCGTGACCGCCGAACTGTACGGCCACGACCCCGAGAGACTCCACCTGCTGGACGGCGATTACTCCGCGTGGAGCCTCGAACACCCCGTCAGCGAGACGACACCGCCAACCGAATCGGCCGACTACGAGGCGTCGTTCCGGACCGACGGCCCCCTCGTGGGACTCGACGCCGTCGAGTCAGCCATCGACGATGCCGACACCGTCATCGTCGACACCCGCGAGGAATGGGAGTACGAGGAGGGCCACATTCCCGGAGCGGTCCGCCTCGATTGGCGCGAACTCGTCGACGACGACAGTCGAGGAATCAACCCGGAATCCGAGATTCGGAGCCTCCTCGAAGAACGGGGCATCACGCCGGGAAAGCGCGTCCTCCTGTACTGCAACACCGCCCGTCGCATCAGCCACACCTACACAGTCCTCCGGCATCTCGGCTATCCGAACCTCGCCTTCTACGAGGGGAGCCTCACGGAGTGGGAAGCCGAGGGAGGCGAGTTGGAAACCGCCGACTAGCTCACCAACACTCCATCGTCTTCGCATCCTCCAGCGTCAGTTCGGCGTCGTGGCGCTCCCCCGCTGCCCGCAGGAGTCTGTCATCCGCGAGGAGATAGTGAACTCGGAAGTACGGACTGTCGGTGTGGACCTCCCCGCGGTCGGTATCCTCCTCGTAATAGAAGTTCGTCCGCATCTCGACGCGGTAGCCGCGTTCGACCTCCCGTATCGATTCGAGCGATTCGCTGTGGCCGTAGGCCGTCGTGTTCTCCGAGAGAATCAGGTGCTGACGGTACGCGCTCTCGTACGCCCGGAGATACGATTCGACGGTCTCGTCGGTCCTTTCTTCGGGACGCTCGGGGAGTTCTCGCGGCTCCATCTGGCCGCCGGGGTCGACGGGGGCTCTCCGGTCGACCGTACACGGGTCCGGTTTCTTCGAATCGCCGTAGTTCAACGGGTCGAGGCCGACGAGACAGCCGGAGAGGGCGACGGTACTCGAGCCGACGGCAGCGAGGAGGGCACGACGCTTCATGAGTCGAACTACTGGGCGTACCGATAAGGGCCTTCAGGAGACTCAAACGGACTTTTGAGTCACCCGTGTAGGTTTCGACGTACAGGATGGAACACCCGGCATATTTATTCGAACAAATGACGTGTTCTATGACATGAATACCCCTCCATCGGTTGCCGCTCCGGACCGACGCTGGAGTCGACGGTCCATACTCAAGGGGACGAGCGCACTCACAGCGACGGGGCTGACTGCCGCACTCGCCGGCTGTTCGATACTCGGCGCCGACCACGCCACCTACTGGTCCGACAGCGGACAGTTCGAGGTCGACTACGACGCCGTGATGGCGGCGGCTCGCGAAGCCGGCTACGACGTTGAGGAGCCGTACTACGTCAACGCCGAGGAACCCAGAGGAGTCCACCCCGACGGACTCACCGACCTCGACGAGCAGTTCGGCCCGGACTATCGGGTGTTTGGGTTCGCCCGCTACCACACCGAGACGGTGTTTCTGGAAGTCTCACTCACCGGCGAGCAGCCGTCGGCATCGCTGTTCGACGACCGAGGTACAGTCGAGGGGATTCCGGTCGATTCCGTGCCGCCGGAGACGTGGCTCACGAAGCAGTTCACGCTGGCGTTCGACGTTTCCGAGACGGATGCCCGGGAGTACGCCGCGGCGTTGCGCGAGCAGGCCGCCGAAGGGACTGACATCCCTCGAATCGAGGTGAGCGAGGCGCTCGATTTTCCCGCCTTCTACGGAGCGATCGAGTCGGAACGAACGGACGTTCTCGGCTCCGAGACAGGCGGCGACGGCTGGTACAACGAGACATCTCTCTTGGACGGCCAGCGGTTTGCAACCGTCTCTTTCATCGTCCAGAGTATGGCTATCGTCCACCGCGATGGCTCTCGGACGTACCGGCTCAAACTCGACCGACTCGGTGGATTCAATCTGGAGGTTCGGCTGCCGGTCGGTGAGGAGATTCCCGAAGAGGAGTATCGTGACGTGTTCCGACAGATGTTCGAAGACGTTGGCCTCCCGCCGGAGACGGTCGACGGCCTGACCTTCGAGTACTCGCCATCGGTGTGGTAGCGTCCCGCTCTCGTCGCAGTCAGCCGAACGCCTCGAAGGGTTCCCCACAGTCCCGACAGTAGTGCATCGACCGACACAGCGACGGCCCCTTCGGGTGTTCTCGGTCGGTGTTCTCCGACCCGCAGTAGGGGCAAGTCGCCGCCTCGCCGCCGGCATCGGTGTCCGTCGAGGGGTCCGGTCGCCGTCTCATACCGACACCCCGAACTCACGGAGGTCGGCTTTGCCGTCGTCGGTGACCATCTCGACGTTCCACTCGGGGCTCCAGACCAACTCGACGGTGGCCGTCTCGACGCCCTCCGCGGCCGCGGCCGCCCGCCGTACGTCCTCTTGAAGGTAATCACGCGCCGGACAGCCGGTGTATGTGAGCGTCATCGTCACCGTCGCGTGGCCCCCCTCGACGGTCAGGCCGTAGATGAGTCCCAAATCGACCACCGAGATCGGCATTTCGGGGTCTTCGACCTCGTGGAGTCGCCTCCAGACCGCCGCCTCGACGCCGGTGGCCCCCTCGCCGGTCGCCGGCAACCCGTCCGCGGCGTCGCCGGCCTCGTAGTCGGTGTACGCACAGTACTCCGGGCCGCCCTCGAAGAGGTCCGGGTCCGGTTGCTCGGGCGGCTCAGACATCGACATCGGCCTCCTCGGGGGCAGGCATCAGCGACGGCGCCTCGCTCCGCCCCAGTTGTCGGTAGGTGAACGTGAACTCGTCGTACAGCGACCGCCAGGCCTCGGTGTGGATGCCGTTTCGGCCGCGAGCCTCGGGAAGCAGTTCCTCGGCTGACTCGACCGGTACCTCGACACCGAGACCAGCGAGGAACCCGGAGACGATATCACGCCACTCCACTCGGAGGTCCGCGATTGGTTCCGGTCGAACACCGGTGTCGACGATGGCCTCCTCGTGGTCGGTCCGCTCGAACAGCGTTAGCGCGTGAGGGAACAGTCGGTCGACGGCCCCCTGGACACGCTCGCGTCCCTCTCGACTCTCGGCCAACCGTTCAAGCCAGTTTTGGGCGTGCTCGCGGTGGTAGTGTTCCTCGCCGCGGACCTTCCCCACTCGGTCGGCGATGGGTACGTAGGCACTGTCTTCGAGCGCCTGCAGACGCAGGTGTTCGTGGGTGTCGTAGAGGTAGCCGCGGACGACGCAGTCGGCCCAGTCACCGTCCTCGAACGGCAACTCGACGAGCGTCGTGTGACGAAAGTCGTCGGGGTCGCGCTCCCAGATGAGGTCGACCTGGTCGTAGCCGAACGCCTCCAGTAGGTCGTACCACAGGCGGGCGTGCCCCAACTCGTCTTGGGCGATGTTCGCGATGGCGATATCGGCCTCCAGCGTCGGCCCGCGAACCTGCCACTCGGTGTAGCGTTCGGCGACGACGAACTCGTCGTCGGCCAGCGTCCGGAGTTCCGCCTCGACGGCCGCCCGCTCGCGGTCGCTCAGTTCCTCGGTCGCGACCATCAGTTATCCGCCTCCGCGAGGTCGCGTTCGGCTTCCTCCTGTTCGCGTTGGCTGGCCTCGATTTCCTCGGCGAACGTCTCGTCGGTGTTGTAGTTCGTCGCCCAGCGGTACTGCTTTTGGGTGGTGCCGCCCATCTCGGTTCCAGGGTCGTCGGCGTGAACCGTCTCGATTTTCTCTTTCGGGACGACCCACAGGCTGTTGGCCGGCTTCCGGCGGGCGTGCATAATCTGGGCGTACTGTTTCGCCAACTCGGCGTCCGGCGCGTGGACGTTGCCGACGTGGGTGTGGTAGTCCTTCTCTTTTTCCTGTCTGAACACTTCCCAAATCATGGTCAATCGTCCGCTGTCGCAGGGGTTACCCCGCCCTGCTCGGGGGATTCGATGGCCTCACGAACCCACTCGACGGCCGCCTGCGTGCGTTCGCGTTTTTCGATTTGACCGACGCCGGTTGGGTGCTCGTTTTTCGCGACGGTGAAGAACTCCTCCCAGTCGAGGTCCTCCTCGTAGACCTCGTAGTAGTCGTCGGACTCGTGGTACTCGACGCGGGGGTACTCCGGCAGTTCGAGGCCGTACTTCTCCGCCTTCGGGACGTAGGCGTTGAGGAAGGCGTTCCGGAGGTCGTCGTTGCTCATCGTCTTCAGGCCGACCTCCATCGCGAACTCGCCGTGGGTCGATTGGTCGTCTGTCGGCCCGAAGAACTGCAGGATGCGCGGCCACCACTTCTCGAAGGCCGCCTGCAGACGCTCGCGGTCGCGTTTCGACCCCGTAGCGATGGTCCGCAGGATGTCCTCGCCGTGTTTGATGTGGAACCCCTCCTCGAAGCAAATCTTGTCGATGGCGTGGGCGTACGGTTCCCACGAGGTGCGCTTCAGCGTCGCCTGCCGGCGCATCGCCGCGCCGTCGACGAAGAACATTATCATCGGCAGTTCGTACCAGTCGTCCAACGGGTAGTGAAAGCAGTTGAGGAACTTCCCCTCGCCCGCTTCGAGTTCTTCCAGCATCTCCTCGCGCGTTTTGATGCCCAACTCCTCGGCGGCCCGGTACAGCAGTTGGCCGTGGCCGACCTCGTCTTGGACCTGCGCCGAGATGGCGAGTTTTCTGTCGAGACTCGGCGCCTGCCGGATGAACGGACGCTCGATGTAGGCGCCCATGATTTCGCTGTTGGCGTGGAACTGAATCATCCGCGTGGCGGCTTCCCGATACTCCCGTGGCATGTCGTCGCCGGGGCCGAACTCCCGCGGCCCGGCGCGCCGTTTCACTGTGTCGATGTCCATCCCACGCGAACTATTATCATGAATTAACATACTGTTTGACCAGCCTATGGACTGGTTTTAAATGTGAATCGTGCGAACAAGCCCCATGATTTCGGAGTGTCTCGTCGTCGAGTTCCGGGTTACCGGCGACGACTGCCCGCTTGCGGCGGCATCTCGGAGCGCCGAGGGACCCATCGAGGCCGCACCACCGCTCCGACGGGGAGACGGCAACACGCTGTTGCGGTTTTCGGCCGTCGACGCCGCCGTCGGTGACTCCCTCGATGCCGACGACCGCATCCGATATCTCCATCGGACGAGCGTCGACGGCCGCCACACCTTTCGCTGTCTCTCGAAGGACCGCTGTGTCATCCACGAACTCATCGACGAGGGGTTTCTCGTCGATTCGGTTCAGTACCGCGACGGCGTCGAGCGACACGTCGGCGCGGTCGTCGGCCAAGAGGTACTTCACGGCGTCCTCGAGGCGGCGGGAGAGGCCGTCGGCGTGAAACTCGAACGAATCTCGCCGCTGGGCGACGACGGCGAGACCGCCGTCGAGACGCGCTGGAATCTGACACCGGGACAGGCCCTCGCGTTGGAAACTGCCTACGAGATGGGCTACTTCGAGGTCCCGAAAGACGTGACCTCCGCGGAGGTCGCGGCGGAACTCGGCGTTTCGAAATCCGCGTTTCTGGAGCGGCTGCGGCGGGGACAGGCAAGGCTCCTTGGGGCCGTATTCTCCTAAACCGTCGGCAAGCCTACATACCCGTTTATTACCCTGAGGTACCTCTTGAGAGTGGGTGCCCAGCGAACACGTGCAGACCCCGACCGTAACCTACGTCAGTCCTCCCGAGGGGACCACAATCGAAGCCGAACTTCTCCCGGAGGTCCCGTTCGAACGAGTCACGTCTGCGGCGGCCGTCGACAGCACAACCAAGTGCGTCGTCATCTCCGCCCACGACGGCTGGACCGACACTACCGAGGGCCTCCGGCGACGAATCCCAGAGGTCCCGATTATCGTCACTGGAGCGGCCGACCCCGGCGTCGGAGCACTCGCCTCCAGACTCGGCGTCGAGTACGCACCGACGGAGCTGTTCACGAACGGCGACGAGACCCTCGCCGAACGGATACACGCGGTGGTCGACAGCAGCGACGCCCCGGCTGGGCGCAACGAACGGGCGTTGCGCGATTTACACTCGCTTTCGACCGGCGACGGTGACTTCGAGGCGAAACTCGAACGCATCCTCGAAGTCGGCCGGGAGTATCTGGACCTCGACATCGGCTTTGCCACCTCCATCGATACGGGCAAGAAGACGTTGGAGATGCTCGCCGTCGCTGGCGATGCCGCGTTCGACGCTGGCGACGTGTTTCCGCTTGAAGAAGCCTATTGCAAAGCGACCGTCCGCGGAAACGGGCTGTTGGCAATCGCCGACGCGACCGACGGCTGGCAGGATGACCCGGCCTATGAATCCGGTTTGCGGTGTTATCTCGGTGGCACGCTCAGTATCGACGGCGAGGCCTACGGGACGGTGTGTTTCGGTGGGACCGAACCGAGAGCGGCCTCGTTCACAGAGTCCGAGCGGACGTTCGTCGAGTTGCTCATCGACCGTGCAAGCTATGAACTCGAACGAGAACACCGGGAGGCGGAACTGCAGACGGCACGAGACGAGTTCGAGACCGTCTTAGAGCGCATCGACGACGGGTTCTTCGCGCTCGATACCGATTGGTGTATCACCTACGTTAACGACAGCGGATACGAGGTTCTCAGCGAGGCCGCGGCGGAGAGCTACGCAAAAAGCGACCTCCTGGGAGAAAACCTCTGGGCGGCCATCCCGGACGCCGTTGGTGGGCTCTTCGAAGAGCACTACCGACGGTCGATGGAGACTCAAAAACCGGAGTCGTTCGAAGCGTACTACGAGCCGCTCGGCGTTCACCTTGGCGTCGAAGCGTACCCCTCCGACGAGGGACTGTCAGTGTTCTTCCGAGACGTGACCGACGAAAAGCGTCGCAAACGAGCGCTCAACGACCTTCACTCGACGACCCGAGAGTTGATGAGTGCGACCGACCGGACGGAAATCGCAGAAATCGTCAGCAGGGCCGCCGGTGATATCCTCGGACTCTCGTTTAATGCCGTCCGGTTGTACGACGAGAAGGCCGACCGACTGGTCCCCACGGCCCTCAGCGAGAAGGCCACCGAGGAGATGGAGCCCCTCCCGGCGTACGTCCCCGGTGAGGGGTTGTCGGGGACGGCGTTCCAGCGACAACGGATTCTCGACACCGAAGAACACGACAGACCGATTCCGGACTCCTACGGCCCGATACGCGCGGCGGTCGCGATACCGCTCGGCCAGCACGGAACACTATCTATCGGCAGCGAAAATCCCGACGGAATCGACGACGGGGCACGGAGTCTCGCAAACATTCTCGCGACGAACGCGGAAGCCGCACTCGACCGCACCGAACGCGAAGCACAACTCAGACAGTACCGTGCGGTCCACGAGAGCGTCCGGGAATCGGTGTTTCTCATCGATGCAGATGGCGACTTTCGGTTGGTAACGGACCCCCTAGCCGAGACGCTCGGCGTCGACCCCGACTCGCTTATCGGGCGCTCCGTCAAGGGATTCCTCACCGAGACCGGTTACGAGACGGGTGAGTTGCTCTTGGCCGACCTCCACCGGATGGAGACAGCGGGAAGTCGAAGCTACGAGACGGCACTTCTGACCGTCGACGGCGAGGAACTGCCCGTCGAAATCGAACTCTCGCAGTACCCCGGCGAGGAGTTCCTCGGGAGCGTCGGCGTCGTCCGCGACCGGAGCGAACTCGAAGCCGAACGGGCGCGCTTCGAGAACCTCTTCGAGCAGTCGCCCGACGCCATCACCGACGCGACGCTGACCGACGACGGACCCATCATCCGGGACGTCAACCGCTCGTTCGAGGAGACCTTCGGCGTCGAGAAGGCCGAGGCGGTCGGCCAGTCGACAAACGACCTCATCGTCCCCGAGGGCGACCGACCGGAAGCCGAACGGCTCGACGAACTCGACCCTGAAGCGTTGACCGACCCTATCGAGGTGAGTCGGCAAACGCCGAACGGGGTACGGACGTTCCTCTTCCGCGGTGTCTCCTACGGCCGGGCGACCGAGGGGCCGCGCGCGTTCGGCATCTACACCGACATCAGCGACCGGAAGGCGGACCAACGGCGCATCAAGATGCTGAACCGGGTGTTGCGTCACAACCTCCGGAACACCATCGGCGTCGTTCAGGGGTATCTGGACCTTCTCAGAGACGACGCCGATGGTGAAACCCTCGAATACGTCGACAGCGCGAGCGACGCCGCCGAGCAAATCGCCGCCATCACCGAGAACGTCCGTGACATCGAACGGGCGTTCGACACCGCCGGGAACGACGTCGATCATCAGACTGTCGATCTCTCGTCGGTGGTCGAAGACGCCATCGAACGGGCACACACCCAAAACACCGAGGCGACGTTCAGAACCGACGTGGCGGGCGTCCCCGTCTACGGTGACGACCTGCTGCGGAAAGCCATCGTGGAACTCGTAGAGAACGCGGCGTTACACGGTGGCGACGCGCCCAACGTTACGGTCAGCGGGTCGGTCGACGACGAGACGGTCACCATCAGAATCGAGGACGACGGTCCCGGCGTCCCCGAACGCGAGCGGCAGGTCGTCTCCGGCGAGCGAGACATCACGCAACTCGACCACAGTCGGGGACTGGGACTGTGGCTCGCTCACTACGTCGTCGAATCTCTCGACGGCTCGCTGTCGTTCGACGATGACCACGACGGTGGCGCCGTCGTCCTGTCGCTGCCGCGCCCCGAGGCCTGACGGCGCACGACACTCGACGCCCCCGGCGCGTGAACGGAATCCGGCATGGCATACCGTGATATCCTCGCTCGATAGTCACAACATTTGCTCATAAACCGCTAAACGTTCAAGCGGATGCCCTTCGAGGGACGGCGTATGGTCGACCCGTACGCGCTCACCGAGGGCGAGACGTTCACGCACAGTCGGACGTTCACCCCTGCCGATGTCGAGCAGTTCGTCGAACTGTCGGAGGACGAAAACCCACATCACGTCGAACCCGACGACGAGGGCCGACTGGTCGTCCACGGCCTCCTGACGGGGACGCTCCCGACGAAAATCGGCGGCGATTTGAACTACATCGCCCGGGAGTTGAACTACACCTTCCACCGACCGGTGTACACCGGCGAGGAAATCCGCTGTGCGATGACTGTCACCTCCGTCACCGAACGCGATGACGGAGTCCGTCTCCAGACCGAGTACGTCTGCCGCAACGAAGACGACGAGGTGGTGTTGTCCGGCGACAGCGACGGCGTGGTCTACGAGTAGCGAACGCCGAGGGAGCCTTACTTCTCTACGTCCGCACCGAGGTCGTACAGCACCTCGAAGAACTCGGGGAACGACACGTCGACGTGTTCGGCGCCCTCGATTGTCGTCTCGCCGTCGGCGACGAGTGCAGCGACGGCCAGCGACATGACGATGCGGTGGTCCTCGTAGCCTTCGACGGTGGCGCCTTCGAGGCCGCCGCCGTGAACGACAAGTTCGTCCTCGTACTCCTCTACGTCGACGCCCATCTTCGTCAACTCCGTGGCCATCGCGGCGACCCGGTCGGTCTCCTTCAGACGGACGTGCTCGCAGTCCGTAATCCGGGTCGCCCCCTCGGCGGCGGCGCCGAGTACCGCGATGGTCGGCAGCAGGTCCGGCGTATCGGCGACGCCGACCTCGATACCCTCCAGTTCGGATTCCGCGACCGAAATCGCGCCGTTCGCGCGGTCCCACTCGATGTCCGCGCCCATTCGTTCGAGAATGGAGACGATGGCCGAATCTCCCTGTGCGCTGGGGTAGGCCCCCTCGACGAGCAACTCGCCGTCGGCGGCGAGAGCGCCCGCCGCCAGCAGATACGACATCGACGAGAAGTCACCGGGGACGTGGTACTCGCCGTCGGTCGGTTCGTAGGATTGCCCGCCCGGCACCCGGAAGCCCTCGGCACCCGAGGCCCGAACCTCGGAGTCGTCGCCGCCGATGACCTCGGCGTCGATGCCGAAGTCCGCGAGCACCTCCAGTGTGATGTCGACGTACGGCGCGGATTTGAGGTCGGTCGTGAGGTCGATTTCGAGTCCGCCCTCGGTGACTGCGCCGGCCATCAGCAGACCGGTGATGTACTGTGAGGACACGTCGCCGCGGATGGACACTGCATCGCTGTCGATGCCGTCGCCGACGACGAGCGGTGCCTGTCCGTTTCGGCGGGTCGACTCCGCTCGCGCACCGAGGTCACCGAGAGCATCGAGAAGTGGCCCCTGCGGTCGCGAGCGAAGCGACGCGTCGCCGGTCAACACCGCGAGGTCCTCGAGGAGGGCGCCGGCCGCGGCCGTCAGGCGCATCGTCGTCCCGCTGTTGGCACAGTCGACGACGTTTCCGGGCGTCTCAGGCGCTCCCTCGAAGCCGACGACTTCGAGGTCGTCGTCGACGCGTTCGGTCGACCCGCCGTAGGCTTCGACGGCGCGGGCCGTCGCCTTCGTGTCGGCGCTGAAAAGCGGGTTCTTCACGAGCGCCCCGCCACCGTAACCGGCGGCGAGGATAGCGCGATGGGTATAACTCTTCGACGGCGGCGCCCGGGCGCTCCCGCGGACCCGCGAGGGCGAGATGCGAACGTCCATATCGGCGGGTGGTGGGCCGCCGACAAAGGCCTGCCGACAAGGGGTAGGGCTTTACTCCTCCCGCCCCCGGCATCCGGTATGAACCCCGACCTCTCTGCGCTCGATGCGTTTCTCGAGGAGGCGGACCTCGACGGCTACCTCGTCGAGGCCGACGGCGAGGACTCCGACCAGCGGTACCTTTCCGGCTTCACCGCTCCCGACCCCTTCGTGACGCTGTACACCGGCGAGGCGCATCTCCTCGTCTCGGCGCTGGAGTACGGCCGCGCGAAGCGCAACGCACGCGCCGAAACCGTCGAACGCCACTCCGAGTACGACCACCGGAAGAACCTCGAAGAGTACGGCCAGACGGAGGGCGGCCACCGGACGCTCGCCGCGTTCCTCGACGCCCACGATGTCGAATCGGTCGCCACACCGGCCGACTTCCCGCTCGGTACCGCCGACGGCCTCCGCGAACTCGGCGTGACCGTCGAAGCCGACTACGACGACACCGTCGAATCCATTCGGGCGACGAAGACCGACGAGGAGGTCGAGCACATCCGGGCGGCACAGAAGGCAAACGAGGCCGCGATGGCCCGCGCCGAGGAACTGCTCGCCGAGGCCGACATCGAGGACGGAACGCTCGTTTTCGACGGCGAGGCGCTCACCTCCGAGCGCGTCAAACAGGAAATCGAAATCGAACTCCTGCGCCACGGCTGTGCGCTCGACGAGACCATCGTCGCCTGCGGGGCCGACGCCGCCGACCCCCACGACCGTGGGTCCGGCCCGCTTTCGGCCAACGAAGCCATCATCATCGACATCTTCCCGCGCTCGAAGGAGACGGGGTACTACGCCGACATGACCCGGACGTTCTGTGTTGGCGACCCCTCGGCGGAAATCGCCGAGTGGTACGACCTCACGCTGGAGGCACAGGAGG
Source organism: Natronomonas gomsonensis (assembly GCF_024300825.1). NCBI lineage: Archaea > Methanobacteriati > Methanobacteriota > Halobacteria > Halobacteriales > Natronomonadaceae > Natronomonas > Natronomonas gomsonensis. Next base: position 812,308 of record NZ_CP101323.1, read on the forward strand.
CCGCGCTGGATGCCATCGAAGCGGGCGTCACCGGCAGCGAGGTCCACGGCGCGGTGTGTGACGTCTACGAGGACGCCGGATTGCCGACCCTTCGAAGCGACGAGACGACCGAAACCGGCTTCATCCACACGACGGGCCACGGCGTCGGTCTCGATATCCACGAGTTCCCGCGGGTCTCCGAACAGGACAACGAACTCCAAGCCGGCCACGTCGTCACGGTCGAACCCGGCCTCTACGACCCTGCAGTTGGCGGCGTCCGCATCGAGGACCTCGTCGTCGTCACCGAAGACGGCCACGAGAACCTCACTGACTACGAGAAATCGCTCGTGTTGTAATCCGGTAAGCTACAAACCCCCGCCAGTCCTACCGGCACACGGCGGCGATGATGAGGCACCTACCCCCGCTCCGAGCCCCTTGTGACGACGCCTACTCCTGAGCCGCCATTCGACGCGACCACTGCGTACTATCGCTCGGGGCCAGACGAACGCCTTTTGACTGACGGGGAGCAATCCATCGCCATGCAACTGCTCGTCGTCGGCGCGGGAGAGATGGGCCGGTGGTTCGCCCGTCACAGCGGCGCCGACGCCGTCGCCTTCGCCGACCGCGACCCCGAGGTGGCCCGAGAGGCTGCCGACGAGACGGCCGACGCCACGACAGTCCCGCTGGACACCGACGAGCGATTCGAGGTCGTCTGTGTCGCCGTTCCGATGACCGCTGTTCCCGACGTTATCTCCGAATACGCCTCAAAAGCGACCGAGGCAGTCGTCGACGTATCCGGGGAGATGCGCGATTCGGTGGCGGCGCTGTCGACACACGCCGACGGCCGCGAGCGGGCGAGTTTTCACCCGCTGTTTTCGGCGTCGAACGCCCCCGGAAACCTCCCGGTCGTCGTCGATTCGGGCGGGCCGACGGTCGATGCCATCCGCGAATCGCTCTCGGCGGCCGGCAACAGGGTCTTCGAGACGACGCCCGAAGAACACGACCGAGCGATGGAGACGGTGCAGGCGAAAGCGCACACGGCGGTGTTAGCCTACGCGTTGGCCGCCGAGGAGGTCGACCCGCGGTTCCAGACCAACCTCTCGGAACCGCTCGATGAGTTGGTCGACAGAATCGCCGGCAACACGCCCGAGGTGTACGCCGAGATTCAGGAGCGCTTCGAGGGTGGCGACTCCGTCGCCGAGGCCGCACGCGCGCTCTCCGAGGCCGACCGCGAGTCGTTTCTGGACCTCTATGAGGAGGCGGGACGATGACCGACACCGACGCCATCCTCGACAACGCCCGGTATCTCCGGAACGTCCGACCCATCGACCCCGAGGAGATTTACGAGTACGTCGACGGCCAACCGCACCCGGCGGTCGTCCGCGAGACGCTGCGCGAACACGCCTTCGAGTTGGGGGTTCGCGAGCGCGAAGACGGCACGTTCGTCCCGGTCGAAGACGGCACGATAACCCCGGCGTTCGACGGCGTCGAGCGGTTCCCCGAGGCCTACGCCCGCCGCCTCGAAGACCTCCTCGTCGATCGATACGGCCCCGGTTGGCCGAAGGGTGACAGCGGCGCCGGCCTCCGGGAGCGCATCGACCGCCTGAAGGAGGCGTACTTCGCCGACGAGGCGGTCACCTACGACGAGGACACCGCCCTCGCCTACGCCATCTACCACCTGCCGGATTACTACGCGGCGATACAGTACGTCCTCGACGAGGTGGGTCGAGCAGGGCTGCTCGGTCGCCGTCTCCGGGTACTGGAGGTCGGCGCCGGCACGGGCGGGCCGGCGCTCGGCATCCATGACTACCTTCCCGAGGGGACCCTCGTCGAGTACGACGCCGTCGAACCGAGCGCTGCCGCGGACATCCTCGAAGCGATGCTCGAGGAGACGCGCCCGGGCTTTGCGACGATGGTCCACCGCGAACGCGCCGAATCGTTCGCCCCCGACGGCGAGTACGACCTCGTCGTCTTCGCCAACGTTCTCTCGGAGTTGGACGACCCCGTCTCGGTCGCCAAGCGATATCTGGAGTTCCTCACCGACGACGGAACGCTGGTGGCGCTGTCGCCCGCAGAGGAGCGAACGGCGACTCGGTTGCGGAACATCGAGCGTGGCCTTCTGACTCGCCGCGAGGACGCGACCGTGTACGCGCCGACGGTTCGACTCTGGCCCGAGGAGTCCCCGGAGGACCGCGGGTGGACGTTCGCCCGTCAGTCGGACCTCGAACCGCCGGCGTTCCAGAGCCGACTCGACCGGGCCGCAGTCGACGGGAACGACGACGGCCTCGCCGCCGGCGACGGGACGTATCTGAATACGGACGTTCAGTACGCCTATCTCCTGGTTCGGACCGACGGGAAACGGGCCATCGAATACACGCCGGACCCCGACGAGGTGGCGAAGATGGCCGAGATGGAGTCCCACGTCACCGACCGAATCGACCTCGACGCGCTGAAACTGTCGCCGAACCTCGCCGAGGAGGGCAATCCGCTGTTCAAAATCAGCGACGGTTCGGAGGCCGTCGACCACTACGCCGTCCTCACGCGGGAATCGGCGCTCAACGAATCCCTCCTCCGTGCGCCGTACGGCACGCTGCTTCACTTCGAGAACGTCCTCGTCCTGTGGAACGACGACGAGGAGGCGTACAATCTCGTCGTCGACGCCGAGACGGTCGTCGACCGGCTTAGCTGACCACTCCGAATCGGTCCGTGCGGTGAACTTTTGCGCCGCCGGTACCCACGGCTCGTATGGATATTCTGCTGACGAACGACGACGGCATCGACGCCGTCGGCATCCGGGCGCTGTACGACGCCTTGGAGTCGGTGGGCGACGTGACGGTGATGGCACCGAAGGTCGACCAGAGCGCGGTCGGGCGACAGCTCTCGCAAAACGTCGAACTGACCGAGCACGAACTCGGCTACGCCGTCCAGGGAACGCCGACGGACTGCGTCGTCGCCGCCCTCGGCGCGATGGATTTCGACCCCGACATCGTCGTCTCCGGCTGTAACCGCGGGGCGAACCTCGGAGAGTACGTCCTCGGCCGCTCGGGAACCGTCTCGGCAGCCGTCGAAGCCGCCTTCTTCGGCGTCCCGGCCATCGCCGCATCCGTGTACTTCCCGGCCGGTGACATCACGTTTCAGGAGTTCACCCCCCAACCGGAGCACTTCTCGGAGGCAACACGCGCGGTCCGGTACCTCATCGAACACGCCTTCGGTGCGGGCGTCTTCGACGACGCCGACTATCTGAACGTCAACGCGCCGCTGCCGCCCGAGGAGGGCCACGCCGACATGGAAATCACCCACCCCTCACACGTCTACGAGATGGACGCCGAAAACGAGCGCGGGACGGTGACGATTCGCGACCGCATCTGGGAGATGATGGCCGAGGGGTCCGTCCCCGACCCGCAGGGCAGCGACCGACGCGCGGTCGTCGAGGGCCGCGTCAGCGTCTCGCCGCTGACGGCACCGCACACGACCACCCGCCACGAGGCCCTCGACGGACTGGCGGAAGCCTACGACGGGTGAACCGAACGACGAGCGTCGGGTCAAGAGTTCACTGATGAACCTTCTGGCCCGCGTTCGGCCATCAACCGTTTATGTCGCTGTCGAGTACGAATCAACGATGCGACAGACACGGCAACGCAAACTGACGACGGAGGCCGATACGATATGAACCGACGACGATTCCTGACCGCCACGGCGGGCGCGGGAACAGCTCTCGTCGCTGGCTGTACGGGCAACGGCGGCTCCGAAAGTCCCAGTGGGAACGGCGGGAACGGTGGGTCCGCGATGGGGACGTTCCGACTGCTCATCAGCGACCAACCGGCCGACATCGGGGACTTCGAGTCGCTGGATGTCACCCTCTCGAAAGCACGAGTGTTCCGCGCTGCCGACGACGAGGAAGACGACGATGACGACGGAACGGAAACTCCCGAGGGAACCGAAACCGCCGAGCCGACCGAGACGGAGGAGCCGACTGAAACAGAGGAGGGGACCGAGACGGAGGAGACGGACACCGAAGACGAGGACGACGAAGACGATGACGAGGAGGACGACGAAGACGGTGAGGGCGGCTTCACCGAACTCGACCTCGAGGGCGAAACGGTCGACCTGACCGAGGTCGTCGGCGACAAGGCGATTTCCGTGCTGGAGGGCGAACTCGAAGCCGGCACCTACACGAAAATCGAGCTCCACGCCTCCGACGTGGTCGGCATCGTCGACGGCGAAGAAGTCGACGTGAAACTCCCCAGCGAGAAACTGCAAATTACCAAGACGTTCGAAGTCGAGGAGGGCGGGGAGGTGAGCTTCGTCTTCGACATCAACGTCGTCAAGCGAGGCCCCAACAACGGCTACATCCTCAAACCGGTCATCTCCGAGAGTGGGGTCGCCGGTGCGGATGTCGAAGTCGAGGAAGTCGACGACGATGACGACGAGGATGGGGAAGAGGACGAAGACGACGAAGACGACGGGACCGAAACCGCCGAACCGACCGAAACGCCGGAAGCAACCGACTCGCCCGAATCGGACGGCAACGAATCGGCGTAATCGACGTTCCGAAACGTAGCTACAATCGATTTTTGGACGCGAATTTTCGCGTAAATTGTAACGGTTAGTGGTTACTCCTCGGCGTAACTTACTTGATGGTCCCTGCCATCGATGTGTCTATGCCGATACAACGCCGTCGATTCATCACGGCACTCGGGACAGGTGCGGTTGCCGGACTGGCTGGCTGTGCACAATTGGGCGGCAGCGAAAACGACGACGCCCCCGGCGTCGCCGGGGAAACACTGACCCTCACGACGACGACGAGCACCGACGACACCGGACTGCTCGACGAGTTGAACGCCCCATTCGAGGAGATGTACGGCGTCACCGTCGACACCGTTGCACAGGGGACGGGTGCGGCGCTACAGACCGCCCGCGACGGCGACTCGGACGTGGTGATGGTCCACGCCCGGTCGCTGGAAGACGAGTTCATGCGCGACGGCATCGGTGTGAACCGCCGCGATTTGATGTTCAACGACTTCGTCATCGTCGGGCCGGAGAGCGACCCAGCGGGCATCGAGGGGATGGGTTCGGCGACGGAGGCGTTTGCGACCATCGCCGAATCGGAGTCCACGTTCGTCTCCCGCGGCGACAACTCGGGGACGCACACCAAGGAACTCATCATCTGGGAGGAAGCCGGCGTCGACCCCGCCGGCGACTGGTATCGCGAGACCGGACAGGGGATGGGGCAGGTGCTCAACATCGCCAACGAGCAGAGTGGGTACACGCTGTCGGACCGCGGGACGTACCTCTCCCAGCGGTCGGAAATCGACCTCACGATTCTCGTCCAGGGACCCATCGAGGACGGCCCGGAAATCCTCGCGAACCCCTACGGCGTCATCGCGGTCAACCCCGCCGTCCACGACAACGTCAACTACGACCTGGCGATGGCATACATCGGGTTCATCACCAGTCCCGAGGGACAGGATATCATCGACAGCTACGAGGCCAACGGCGAACAGTTGTTCTTCCCGCGGGCGCTGTCCGAGGACCCCGACTTCCAACAGTACGTTCCGGAAGGTTGGAGTAGCGACTCCGCAGAGAACTGACCGTGACCACCGGGCTGGCCTCACTCACGCTGTTGGCCGAGTTCCCCTTCGAGTCGGTGTACGTCCGCAGTATCATCTACGTCTCGCTGTACGTCAGCGTCATCGCCGTGGCGTTGAGTACGCTAGTGAGCGTCCCGATTGCGCTCGTGGTCGGCTTCACCGACCTCCCCGGAAAGCGGTTCATCAAGTCGGTCATCAACACCGGGATGGGGTTTCCGAGCGTCGTCGTCGGGTTGCTCGTGTTGTTCGCCGTCTCCAATCAGGGACCGCTCGGACCGCTCGAACTCGTCTTTACGAAGGAAGCGATGATTATGTCGCAGTTCGTGTTGGCGACACCCGCCATAACAGCGGTCAGTCTCGCCGCCGTCACGAGCGTCGAAGAGAACGTCCGCGACGCTGCCCGCAGTCTCGGCGGGACGCGACTCGACGTGGCGCTCGTCGTCATCAAGGAGGCCCGATACGGCATCGCGACGGCGATACTGGCCGGGTTCGGACGGGCGATTAGCGAGGTCGGGTCGGTCCTCATCGTCGGCGGCAACATCGCGGGGTCGGAGGGCGTCTCGAAGACGCGGACGCTGACGACCGCAATCCAACTGGAGGCCAGACAGGGCCGCTACGAGACGGCGATGGTCCTCGGCGGCGTCCTCGTCGCCATCGTTCTCTTGGTGAACGCCATCGTCGTCCGACTCGGCGACGACAAGGTGATGGGCTGATGTTGCGAGCCGACTCAGTGTCGTTGGCCTACGGCGACGAAACCGTCGTCGACGACCTCACGCTGTCGGTGGATTCCGGCGAGGTGGTTGCTGTCATCGGCCCCTCCGGAGTCGGGAAGACGACGCTGCTACGGTTGTTGTCGCTGTCTCTGGAACCCGATTCCGGCCGCGTGACCTTCGACGACACCGACGTGTGGGCCGTCGACGAGGACGAACGGCTTGCCCTCCGCCGACGGGTCGGGATGGTGTTTCAAGAAGCCAGCCTCTTCGACGCCTCCGTCGCCCGGAACGTCGAGTACGGCCTCCGAATCCGGCGACAGTGGCGCGAACGGTTTCGGGAGCAACTGCGGTCCGTGGTCCGGTTGAACGGCACCGCTGACGCGGTCGAAGACGCCTTGGAAGTCGTGGGGATGACAGAGAAAATCGACCAGGATGCCCGGTCGCTTTCGGGCGGCGAGGCCCAGCGCGTCTCCTTCGCACGGGCGCTCGCGTACGACCCCGACGTGCTCCTGTTGGACGAACCGACTTCGGACCTCGACCCCCGCAACACGGCGGTCATCGAATCGGCCATCGAGACGGCACGAAACAGCGGCATCGGGGTCGTCGTCGCGACACACGACATGAACCAAGCCGAACGTATCGCCGACCGCGTCGCCGTCCTTCTCGATTCTGACTTGACCGAGGTCGGCCCGGCAAAGGCGGTGTTCGAGAGTCCCGAAGACGAACGCACCCGGAAGTTTATTTCCGGGGAACTGGTGTACTGAACCCAATGTTGCCCATCGACGGGCCGCCGGAGAACACATGACGCTCGAAAAGGGATTCGAGCCACGACTCGCACGCGAGGGCGTGACCGTCACCGGCCGGGACATCGGGATGTTGCGGACGATAGACGAACAGGGGTCGATGTCCGGCGCGGCCGACGCCCTCGGCCGGTCATATCCTCACCTCCAGCGCCGCGTCGACGAAATCGAGGGCGCCTTCGGCCCGCTGACTACCAGAGTTCGCGGCGGGAGCGACGGCGGGGGTACCGCCCTCACCGACGACGCACGAGACCTCATCCGGCAGTTCGACCGCCTCCGGGTCGAACTGTCGGGCGTCACCTCGGTTACCGAGTCCATCGTGCCGGGAACCGTCCTCGACCGCGACGGCGAGTTGGCGACCGTCGAAACCGACGCCGGAGCCGTGACCGCCCGCGTTCCCGAGGGCTCCCGGGAGGTGGAGATAGCCATCCGTTCCGACGCCGTCGTTCTCATGGACCCCGAGACGGCCAATAAGGGTCATACCAGTCTTCGAAACCAACTCTCCGGGGCGGTTTCCCGAATCGAAACCGCAGACGCAGTCTCGACGGTGACGGTGACCGTCGCCGAGGGCGTCGACATCGAGGCAGTCGTGACCGAGGAGAGCAGGGAGCGACTCGGATTGCGGGAGGGTAGAGATGTCGTCGCGGCGTTCAAGACGACCGCCGCCCGGGCGATTGCGACCGATTCCTGACGGTTAGAGGACGCCGAGGACGAACCCGAGACCCATCCCGACGAGGACGACCGCCGAAAACACCGGAAGGTACGGCGCGAGGCGCTCGACGTCCTCCTCGAAGGACTCGTAGCCGGCGATGAGCAGCATCGTCAGCGTGACGATGCCGACGATGACCGTGAGGGCGTAGGCAGTCATCAGTTCCAGACAGTGTGCGGAACCGCTGCAAAGCGCGATGATTTCGAACTCCTCCTCGTGGGCGAAGCCGAGCAGGAACGCGAACCACGCGATTCCCAACAGGCCGCGCTCGTCGGCGCTGTCGGCGTCGTGGGCGTGGCTGTGACCGCCCACGAACGGAAGCCTCCGTTTCAGGCGTTCGAACAGGCTGTCGTGGTCATGTCTCTCCCCGTGGTCGTGTGTGTGGTCACGGCCACCGTGGCTGTGGCCGTGTTCGTGGTCATGGTGATGGACGTGTTCACCGTCGCCGTGGTCGTGGTTGTGCCCGTCGTCGGTCCCGATGCCGTGATTGTGGCCGTGGCGATACTCACGGATGCCCAGTGCGATGAGAAGAGCGCCCGCGACGAGACTCACTGGGCCGCCGATTTCGACGCCACCGAACAGTGCGATGGGGTCGTCAACCTGCGTGAGTTCGAAATATGCTTTCGCATAGAAGAACGCAACGACCATGGCGATGCTGCTCACGAGGTGGCCGATACCGAGCAGGAGGCTGGCGGCGAAGCCGTGGACCCACTTGTATCGCTGGTCAAGGGCGTAAGAGGCCGCGACCGGCCAGCCGTGACCCGGTTCGATGCCGTGAACCGCGCCGAGGGCGACCGCACCGAACAGCAGTCCGAGCGCCTCGCCGTGTAACATGTCGTCTCGTGTTCGGTGAAGGCCCGTCTTAGGGGTTGTTACTATCCAGACGGGGAAATCATCATACGATTCGCGGTTGACGCGGGCGCTATGTGGTTGACACGGACGCTATTTGTGGCCTTGATGCGATGATACCGACGTGCGAACGAGTTTCAACATCCCCGACGAGACCCTCGCGGAGTTCGACCGCGTCTGGCAGGCGGAAGGCATCGAGAACCGCTCGCGTGCCGTCCGGGAGGCGATGTCCGAGTACATCGAGTCCCACGCTCGCCTGGAAGACACCGGCGGCGAGGTCGTCGCACTATTGGGGTTCGACTACCGCCACCACGAGGTCATCGGCGAGCTCCACGCGATTCAACACGAGTATCAAGACGTCATCCTGAACACAAGTCACACCCACCAAGGCGAGTGGTGTCTGGAGTCGCTGTTCTGTCGGGGTACGTCGGAACGCGTTCGGCAGTTGACCTACCGTCTCCGGGACTTCGATGGCGTTCGGCGGGTGAAAACGATGATAATCCGTGACGAGGCGTAATCGTCTTGATTCCCTCCGAAACCGATTATTGGGTCGGGGTGTATCGTTCGCTTGGTAATGCACTCGACGCTCGTGGCGCTGTTGGAACACAACGCGACACACGCCTCGGAGTACGACACCGAATTCGACGACCTCCAGGACGGGCAACACCCCGAGGCGGTCACCGTCTGCTGTTCGGATTCCCGGGTCCTGCAGGACCAGATGTGGGGCAACGACGACCCCGGCTACCTCTTTACCTGTGGCAACATCGGGAACCGTGTCATCGACCGCGCCGAGGGCGAGGAGTTCGTTTCGGGTGACGTACTCTACCCCATCGCACACACCGGAACGGACCTCGCCGTCGTCGTCGGTCACACCGGTTGTGGCGCCGTCACGGCGACCTACGACGCACTCACCGATGGCGTCTCCGAACCGCCGGGTATCGAGCGCTGTCTCGACCTTCTGAAGCCGCGTCTCGAAGACGGCGTCGAGGCGCTGCCCGACGACATCGACCGGTCCGACGCTATCAACCGCCTCGTCGAGTGCAACGTCGACCGGCAAGTGCAGTTCCTGCGTGAGAGCGACGACGTTCCCGAGGGCGTCAGCGCCGTCGGTGCCGTCTATGACTTCCAAGACGTATACGGTGGCAAGCGCGGCGAGGTCCACGTCATCAACGTCGACGGCGAGCGCAGCGTCGAGACGCTCAGGGAGGAACACCCCGAGATAGCGGGGCGCATCGACCGACTCTGGGAGTACTGAGTGCAACTCACGGGCGTCGTCTGCAGCGGTAGGTCGATGAAAACAGCGACCGTTGCCGATATTTATTTGATATTTTATATAAGAATCCTTATTGTGTGTGGAAGTTATTACCACTCATAGATGAGTTCACGAAGAGTTTCTAGTTCGTCGCGAGATTTGTCGCCGTCGCCGGTTAGCCGTCGTCAGGTACTAGCGGGGAGTGGGCTAGTGGCGCTTGGTAGCCTGAGTGGCTGTCTCGGCAGCCTCGCGAGCGCGACGACTACCACGGGAGCATCGCCAGCGGCACCGTTCGCGGGCGTCGGTGAGTACACGGGACCGTCGCCAATGAACGAGCCAACCGTATACAAACTCACGCCAACAGTCTCCGCAGACATCGGGCCCGTCTCAGACGAACTCGAACTCGAAGCGTGGGTGTCCGCAACCGCTATCGGGGCCACCTGCTGCTTCGACTACAATGGAGATGAGAGTGGAAGCAACCGGGCCAACTACAATAACACTCGGAGCAACCGCTCGGTCATCCGCGGCCCGGGCGACGCAGACTCGGACGCCGACGGACTCGACGACACGGTCGAACTCCGCTCGAAAGCTCTGGACCTAGAGAACCAGCTGCTCTCCCAGACGAAAGCAGCAACCGACTCAATCAGCAAGCGCTCCGCACGCACGGGGCGGCGCGGCATCGCAGACATGGGCGACACCATCGAAGAGATTCAGGCGACCCTCGAACGCTGCTCCGATGACGTGTGCGTAACCGTCCGAGAGCACGCAGATGGTCGAAAGAAGCTGACTCAGCAGGCGGCCGCGCACATCGAAAACAGCGAGTGGGATGCCGCCGGCAAAGCCGTTCGAGACGTACGAGAAATCGTCGAGGGAGACATCGAGCTGCTGGAATCATCGTTGAAAGACACCTCTGAAGCGTCTCTCGGCACCCCTCGTCTACGAGAGTTGACCGGAGCGAGTGCCGAAGACATCGTTGCACTCTACGAGTACCTCGCTGGCGAACCCATACTCAGCGAGCAGTTCACCATCGCGGTCCCTGACGCTCGTCTCTCCGCTGGGAACGTCGCGCTTGTCGACGAACTCACGCCTCGTCGCCTCATCGAGTACGTGACCGGCCGGGCTGACGACGACGGGCACGTCTACGCGTGGGGGGACAATAGGGTCTCCAACGAGAACAACGATTCCAGTCCGCTTTACGAAGGCGACGCAGTCGGTGGGGAAAGCGCGCTCAACAGGGGCCTCATGACTGACGACAATACGCTGTACGCCTCGGACACGTTCCGCTCCGCAATCTCCGGGCCAGTCGACACGGGCATCCACCTCGAAACATCAGGCGACAACGGGACAATCACGGTTCACGTGAAGAACGACCCCCCACAGGCCACAGAGACGACACCGGCCCTCGCTGTCAGTACAGACGGGTCGTCTCCCGACCGCGCCGACTTCGACGAGTGGGGTCCTGAAAACGGTGAGAGCGCGGTCACGTCAACGCTGGTGTGCCCGATTATGGTCGCGCCACCGGACTGCCCCTCGCCATTCCCCGCGCTGTTGTACGTCCGACGATGTAAGAACGCGGACCAGTACATCTACACGGGTGGCTGGGTCATCGACGATGGCAGCCTCTACGGGAACACAATCACCACCTTGCCGGTGAGTGGTCCAACAGCAGTCATCGGCGTTGGGGGTGGTGATTTAGATGGCGATGGCTACGGTGACGTGATGGCCCGTCGACTGTCGGGAGACGGAGACCATCGAGGAGCGCGGCTGTTCGATGGGACGGTATCGGATGCGGTTGCCGAGGGTGTGCTTTCAGAAACAGAAGGTGAAGACATCATCCTTCGGAAGCGACCGGGGCGAACGAAGGCCCAAAGTGAAGCCGGTGGTGAGGCGGAGAACACGTTCGTCTGCCAACCTAACCACCTGTCGGCACCAATCGTCCACTTCACGGGGGCCAGCGCCGCTGACGACGTGAAGTTCAAAGCCGGCGCCGAACTCTCAAAGAGCGTGAACTGAACGACCTCCGGTCAGCGTGACTCACGCTGCTCAACCTTGTTCAAGTCATAGACTGATGTAACACGATTGCGTCTACTTTGCCGCTTTCTTCGGAGTGCAATCAGTCATCGTCGGCGGCGTACGCATGTTCACGGAAAAATAAGCTCGTGGGTAATAGTGGGTAAGTCTTATCCAACGGTAGGCCGTAGTAGATACCATGACGAAAGTGGACGCTCACGACCTGCGAACCAACGAAACCGACGACCGAGGTCGAATCTACCTCGGTACGGAGTACGCGAACAAGCGCGTGACCGTCGCGGTCGTCGAAGTCGAGTCTGAGTCACCCGACGAGGCCGAATTAGCCGCTGCGTACCGCGAGGCTTCCGAGAGCGCTGACCATCTCACTGAGGAGTGGACGGAGGCATCCGACGAGGCATGGAACGGACTCGATGAATGAACGATGATACAGAGATTCGGCGTGGCGATGTCGTAGTTGTTCGTCTCGACCCTGCTGAGGGCCGCGAGATGAAAAAGACTCGACCTGCGGTGATTGTGCAAAACGATATTGGAAATCGCAACTCCAGCACGACTATCGTAGCTCCGGCAACCGGTACCCATCAAGGCTATCCGTTCGAGGTGTTGGTCGAAGCGGATGGGTCACCGTTCGACAAGGACTCCTCAGTTCGTCTGGATCAGATTCGCGTCGTCTCTGTCGAAAAACGGATTCACTCGGTTCTCGGGAGTCTGAGCGAGCCGACCATGGCCGAGGTGGACGAAGCTCTAAAACTGAGCCTCGGGCTGGATTGAGACACGGGTTAAATACACCTGTTGCCGCCGTATATCGGTCTTCGCGCGGTGAGGATATTCTGTGTCTCACGTCCAGTCCTCGTCACTCATCGCCGTCCGTGCCGAACTGCTCCCGTGCCTCCTCGGCGCTCATGGTTCGCCCCTTGCGGATATCCTCTTCGGCTTCGAGGAGGGCAACGAGTTCGTCGCGGTCGAACGTCGGGAACTCGATTGCGTCACGCAGTGTATACCGGATGAACTCGCTCCGACTGTTGAAGCCGCGTCCCTGCCACGTCCCGTCTATCTCGTCGAGAAACGACTGGGTGACTTTGAAATTCACCGTGACGATTTCGTCCTCTCCGTCGTTTTCAGTGGTTGCTCCAGACATACGTCCGTATTACGCTCGTCTTGCTGAATTTGTTTCGCTGGCAGATACGACTCTTCGTGAGAGGAACGAATCGACGCCAGAATCGCCAAGCCGTTGTTGCCTGAACAGAGAGATGCAAATCGGTCGATGTAGGCAAAACAGCGAGCAATCGCTTCACTCACGCACGGTCACCGTGACTCTCTCAGGAGCATCTCCCTGTTCGTCAGTTACGCGGATAAATAGCGAGTGGACTGATACATCAGAGGGGGCGACTCCATCCGGTTCGACGACTTTTGCCTCGACGTGCAGGCCATAGTCCCGACGTTTGATATGTTCCAGTTCGAGTGAGGCACCGCTGGAAGCACCCATCCATTCGACCAAGATAAGATACCAACTGGCGAAATCCGTTTCCTCGATGAAATCTATCGGATCGTAGTCCTCTCGATTCGTTCGGAGTGTCAATACTGCGTCGGTTGCCTCAGAAGCGCTCGTTACAGCGATTGCAGATGGCCGTTCACGCCCTTTCGAATCAACGTGACCATCTCCCCAATGTTCCGTTTCGACAGTCATCCCGTCGGGCGTCTGTGGGGTATGTAACCCCCAGCCAGATACGCTCGAACACCCGGACAAGCCCCCAAAGACGGTTATACCGCCCAAAGCGACGAGACGACGCCGTTTCATACCATATACTGAAACTTCAATTTAAGAATATTTAGTGCCGGTTATAGATTGTTCTATAAGCAGACTCGACCCAGCGGCTAGTCAGGCCAATTTAACGTGAAAGAGAGGACTGCACAAAATCGTATTATGTGTTACCGAGACTCACGTTGCTCAACCTTGTTCAACTCGATGAGCAGCCGGAAAATCGCTTTCACGAGGTTGTCGTCAACGCCGAATCGCTGGGCGTTGTCGCCGGCGCGGTCCATGACGGCCTGTTCTTGGGACTCGTCGGTCGTCGGCAGTCCCTGTTCGCGCTTCACAGCGGCGATGCTCTCGGCGACGTAGGTCCGTTGGGCGATGAGTTCGACGATTTCGCGGTCGATGGTCTGTATCTCCTCGCGGAGTTCGTCGAGGTCCATTTCGGCGGGGTCGCCGCCCGTTCGAGCGGCGGCCTCGTCGTTCACTTCGTCGTCGCTCCCGTCAGTTGTGTCGTTGTCAGCCATGTGTGTCCGTCTCGTTGGTCCCAGATATCTTTCAGTCGTTCCAGTGCCTCGCGGTCGCCGACGGCGGTGTAGCTCGGTCCGGTTCCCGAAAGCGACGCGGCCGATTCCGGCATCGCCTCCACGATGGGTTCCGTCGGGTAGCCCAAGGCCGCACAGAAGGCGAGGCCGTTGACGCACATCGCTCGCTCGTAGTCGCCGTCGGACGCCAGCTCGTAAACCACGTCGGCCATCGGCGCGACGCGCTCACACCGGGCCACGTCGGCGTCGGCGGAAAACGAGCGCTCGTCGGGCGTGTAGACGAGTACGTCCCATTCGGGTTCGTCCCGTCGGATGAGCACGTCGTCGGTGTTGTCGGTGACGGTGACGCCGCCGAGCATCGACGCCGAGGCGTCGTCGAAGGCGCCCGTAATCGTCACGCCGGCGTCGCGGGCGGCCTCGACGCCGAGGCGGCAGGCGTCCTCGCGGTCCATCTCGGCGCCGAGGGCGTCCAGCGTCGCCAGCACCGTCGCGTTGGCGGCGGCGCTGGAAGATTTGAGTCCCGAGGCCATCGGAACCTCGCTTTCGGTGCGGACGTGGCCGCCCTCGCCGTCGCCGAAGCGCTCGACGACGCTCTCGACGCATCGCTCGATGAGGCGGGTGTCGGCGTCGGGCGCTTCGGCCACCTCGCCGGTGACCTCACCGGTGGCATCCAACTCGACGGTCGCCTCGGTGTAGGCGTCGATGGCGAAAGCCGAACCGTAGCCGTTCGCCAGAGCGTTGAGTACGGTGCCCGCTGCAGGGGCGACTGCGCGACCATCCATCGGCCGAACCTCGGCCGGGCGGCTACAAAGCGGTGGCGGTTAGCGCAACGGCGCATTATCCTCCGAGTAGTTCGATTCGATTCCCATCGGGGTCACGGAGGAAGACGAGTCGCGTCCCGCTTTCGGTCGTCCGTGGCTCGCTGACCGTCTCGATGTCGTCGGGCAGGCCGGCGACGAAGGCGTCGACGTCCTCGACGGCGAACCCGACGTGGCAAGCCCCCGGTTGGTTGAGCGCCGAGGTGGAAGCCGGTCCCTCGGGGTCGTACTCGACGAGTTCGATGCGGACGCCGTCGGCATCGAGGTGTGCGAACGTTCCGGAGGCGCCGTCGACGTCGACGGCGGTCGCGAACGCCTCGCCGCCGACTTCGAACCGGGAGAGGACTTCGAGACCGAGCGTGTCGCGATAGAAAGCGACTGCACGGTCGAGATTCGAGACTGTCAGGCCGACGTGGTGGGCCGTGAGGTCGGTCATGGGTGGCACCACTCGCCGAGCGAGGAAGGCACTTCCGACGGGCGAAGACAGTTGCTGCTCGACGCCGTGGGTCGGGGCATGTCACAACCGGAAATCCCAGCCCCGGGGTTCGGCACGTCGGGATTAGAGGGCGAAGAGTGCGTCGAAGCGGTCGGTGCGGCGCTCGAAGCGGGCTATCGGCACATCGACACCGCACAGATGTACGACAACGAAGCGGCGGTCGGCGAGGCGCTGGCCGAAAGCGACGTTGACCGCGAGGCGGTGTTTCTCGCGACGAAGGTACACCCCGACTCGCTCGCGCCCGATGACGTACGTCGGACGACCGAAGCGAGTCTCGACAGACTCGGCGTCGATGCGGTCGATTTGCTGTACGTCCACTGGCCGATTCGCGCCTACGACGCCGAGACGACGCTGGCGGCGTTCGACGGACTCCGTGAGGCGGGCCTGACACGCCACGTCGGCATCTCGAACTTCACGCCCGAACTCCTCAGGGAGGCCCGCGAACTGCTCGACTCGCCAATCCTCGCCCACCAACTGGAGTGTCATCCGCTGTTGCCCCAATCCGAGTTGGCAGATATCGCCCGCGAGACGGGCCATCGTCTCGTCGCGTACTCCCCGCTCGCACAGGGTGAGTTACTCGAACATTCCACCGTTCGGATGGTCGCCGACGACCTCGGCGTGACGCCCGCACAGGCGGTGTTGGCGTGGCACCTTGACCGAGACATCATCCCGATTCCGAAGGCTCGCGGCGAACACGTCCGGGAGAACATCGGTGCCAGAGAGGTCGCACTCACCGACGAAGCCCGGACCTGTCTCGACGGCATCGACGAACGACGACGCGTGGTCGACCCCGACGGCGCGCCGTGGAACTGACGGCGACAGACGCTCCGACGAAACACGGAACCGAATGCGACGGCCGATAGAGGCCGACGGCCGACCTCCGCCGTCGCCCAACCGCCCTGCTTTTGCCGTCGCCGGCCGAAGCCCCGTCAATGAGCCAGCGAAGCGACATCGCACCTGACACCCTCTCGGTCTCGCTGGAGCCGGAGGGCGTCGAGGTGGAGTACGTCGACGGGCGGTCGGTGTTCTACCACGGCGTGCCGGCAAAGCGGGAGGGGTCGGTCGTCTGTGGCCCCGGCAAGGACGTCCACGTCCTCGTCACCTCCCCCGACGAACGGGAGGGCGTCATGGTGTACGTCAACGACCGCAACACCCACGACGACATCCTCGAATCGACCGGCGTTGGGCGCGTCATCATCGAACGCGACGAGGAGACCTCGCTGTTTCCCGGCGTCGACGCCGAAAACCACGGCTACCGGGTCGAAGTGTCCGCAGACCCCGAAGCCGCCCGCGGGCGGGTGTTCGTCTTCGCCGAAGACGAGATGGGCGAGGCGTCCTACGAAATCGTCTCGGCGAGCAACGACGAGGGCGAACCCGTCACCGACGGAGACGATTCAGACGGGGACAAGTGATGCCGCTGAAGAAGGCGTGGCAACCGCTCGAACGGTCGACCGTCGGGACGGCACCGGACCGGTACGGCGTGTACGAACTCGGAGACGGCGACGGGAACGTCCTCGCAGTCGACCACGGACCGCTCCGTGACAGCCTGAAGGAGGCCCTCGCCTACGGCGACGGCGAAGAGGTCCGGTGGCAAACGACCCAGAACCGCCAACAGGCCGAGCGACTCACCGAAGAACACCGGAACCGGTTATAGCAGAGTTCATCACTCTGTTTCGACTTCCCGAATCCGCAGTTGGCCATCTGCGGCCGTGATCGCGAGGGTCGCCCCGGCCGTCTCGATTCGGAGCGCCTCGGCGTGGATGTCCTCGGCGCCGCGGGACCGCAACAGCGTCACGAGTTGGTCGAGTTCGCCGTCCGTCGCAGTGACCGTCCGGGCGTCGCCCGGACCCGAATCGAGCGTGTCCTCCGCCGCATCCGCGATACCGACGACGTTGCCGCAGTCGACACATTCCAAAAGCGTGACGCCGGGCGCCTCGCTCGGAACCGCAGCCCCACCGCAGCGCTCACACGTCCTCTCGCTGTCGGGTCGTGACTCCTCGGAACCCATCAAACGCGTCGCCGTCCCGATGGACAATAGAGGGTTCGGTTCCCGCGGTGACTGACCGTTACCCGATTTCCCGGGTAGTACGTCCATACCTCACGCGCCGAACCTACGACTGCACCGCTCGGCGGCGTTGGGTACCTGTCGGGACGGGGTCACCGTCACGCATCTAGGGTGTGACGTTCTCCCCGCCACTCCCCACTCCGCTTCCGTTCTCGAAGGGTCCGAGCGAACCGTCGCTCCCGCCCTCTGACCGCGGGAAGCGAACCGTGAACCGAGTACCGTCGTTGGTGTCGGCTACGTCGATGCCGGCGTCGTAGGAGTCGGCGAGTTTCCGGACGAGGTACAGCCCCAGTCCGTCCCCGTCGCTCGATTGTCCCCGAACTTCGGGGTCGAACATGTCGTCTCGAACCGACTCCGGAATCCCCTCGCCGTCGTCGTCGATTCGCACGACGATGGCCTCGCCGTCGGTGGTGCCATCGACCGTAACCGTGAGATTCTCGGTCGGGTTGTGCGAAACTGCGTTGTCGAGAAGGTTCTTGAACAACTCGACGACGAGGTCGTCAGCCTCGACGTACAGCGGGTCGTCGATATCGGTAACGACCGTCGCTTCGGGCGCCTTCGACTGTATCAACGAACTCTGTTCCCGAAGCACGGGGGCGAGGTCGATGGGTTCGAGGTCGCGGTTTCCGGTTTCGGATTCGATAATCGCGTCGGCGGTTTCGAGCAGTTGTCGCATCGACTCGGTGCGGCCCTCGATGTGTTCGAGGTACTCGCGGTTCTGTGCGGATTCGACCTCGCCTTCGAGGAGGTCGGCATAGCCGCCGATGGTCACGAGGTCGTGACGAACGTCGTGTCTGAGGAGTCGAAGCAGGAACAACAGCGTGTCTCGCTGGTCTTCCTTCTCCTCGACGAGCCGTCGGTTCTGGACGGCCTGGCCCCGGTTGAGGCCGATGAGGGCGCCCGCGGCGGCGCCGACCGACCCGACGACGACGAGTTCGTTGAGGATTTCGAGAGTGAACTGTCCCGCGAGGAGGTCCGGGGCCGACGCCCAGAGGACGAACAGCGCCATGAGTCCGAACCCGCCGGCACACCACTTCGCGGCGCTGAAACACTCTGCTGTGTCAAGGTCGCTCCGGTAGATGGTCAGCCCCGACATCACGACGATGTATCCGAAGACGACGTGGACGACGATTCCCAGTACCGCCTGATTGACCGACGACGTCCCCGGAAGTCCCCACGCGAACCAGAAGGTCAGTCCCGCGGCTGCGAGGGTCACGCCGAGGGAGATAAACACGAACCCCCACCGTCGACCGGGGCTTTCGAACATCGTCCCTTCTTCAGGCCCCATGTTGGTATACGTGTCGCCCGATTGTCTGAAGTCGTCCGACGGCGGCCCGCTGAGTCTCAGCGGTTGTCGAGAGCGATGACGACCACACAGCCGAGAAGACAGCCAACTGCGAGAACGTAGAGCCCCCGACCGACGGCCGCCGGTGCACTCAGTTGTGTGGCCCCGAAACGGGCAAGCAGGAGCACGAGCGCCACGACTAGGAGCGTGATTATTTGTTCGCGTGCGGTTCCGGGTACATCCATTATCCGTCGTCGAAGGTTATCGACGCGTCGGCGTCGAACAGCGCGTAGAACCCGGCAAGGGCGAGCAGCGCGAGCGCGCCGATTTCGAGACCGTGGCCGAGTACATGAAGCGGTCCGTGAACGGTAATATCGAACGCCTCGGCGATGATGGCTGCCGTGCCAGCCAGCGTCGCCGAGCCGACGAGTCCGCCGACACGGGCCCACCCCTCGCGGGTGAGCGCGAACGCAACTGCGACGACAACGACTGCGAGTGCAAGTATGAACGCCGATTCGCCTGCCGGGTGACCGGAGTGTAGCGGAAGCATACGCGTCCACTCGGAATCGTCCGACTCAACAGTTCCGGTCGAAGCCCGCGGGGGATTTATGCATGCGTCGCGTTCACACCACGCCATGACCGAGGACCGACAGCTGAGTTTCTGGGCGTGGGGCTACGAGGACCGCCTCCCCGACGACGACGAGCGCCGGGAGTTGGCTGCCCGAATCGAGGGGATGCTCGGGTTTCCCGAACGACCCGTCATGGAGTACCCGACGCTTGCCGACATCGACATGCCAGAACCCCGCATCGACGTGCCGGCGGAACTGGCCGACTTCGCGACGACCGACCGCCGAGCGCGGGCCAGCCACACCTACGGGAAGGGGTATCGCGACCTCGTTCGCGGTTTCCACGGCGACTTCTCGAAGGCCCCCGACGTGGTCGCAACGCCCCGAGACGAAAGCGACGTCGAGGCGGTCATCGAATGGGCGACCGCCGACGGCGTCGCCGTCGTGCCCTTCGGTGGCGGCACGAGCGTCGTCGCCGGCATCGAGTGCGGCGGCGACGGCTACGCCGGCGTCTGCTCGCTCGACATGCGAGAGATGGACGCGGTACTGGAAGTCGACGAACACTCCCGAAGTGCGAAGATTCAAGCCGGCGCGACTGGCCCCGAAATTCAGGACCAACTGCGGGAACACGGCCTGCAGTTGCGACACTACCCACAGTCCTACGAGTTCTCGACGTTCGGCGGGTGGGTCGCCACCCGCGCCGGCGGCCACTTCGCGACGCGATACACCCACATCGACGACTTCGTCGAGTCGGTCCGAGCGGTGACGCCCGCCGGAAACTTAGAGACGCGTCGACTGCCCACCTCCGGTGCCGGCCCCGATCCGAACCGCTTTCTTTTGGGCAGCGAGGGCGCCTTCGGCGTCATCACGGAGGGGTGGACCCGCGTCCAGCCCCGGCCGCCGCACCGTGCCCGGGCGACGATGTACTTCGACGACTACTGGGACGCCGTCGAGGCGACGCGGGACATCGTTCAGGCGCGACTGTACCCCGCCAACTGCCGACTCCTCGACAGCAACGAGGCGATGTTGAACGAACTCGCCTTCGACGGCAGCCACCTGCTCGTGTTGGGCTTCGAGTCGACTGACCACCCCGTCGACGACGACCTCGAACGCGCGATGGCGTTGGCCGAAGCCCACGGCGGCACCTGCCCCGAGGGACCGACGATAGAGGACCGCTCGGCCGATAGCGGCGAATCGGACAACGACCGCTCCGACTCCTCGGAGGGGTCGTGGCGCGACTCCTTCATCGAGGCGCCGTACATGTTCAACTCGCTGGTCTCGATGGGCGTCCTCGTCGACACCTTCGAGACGGCGGTGACCTGGGAGAAGTTCCCCGACCTCCACGAGGCGCTCCAGGAGAACGTCGTCGGCGCGATGGAGGACGAATGCGGCGCCGGGTTCCTCTCGTGTCGGTTCACGCACGTCTACGAGGACGGCCCCGCGCCGTACTACACCCTGCTCGCGCCGGCCGAGGTGGGCAGAGAGCTAGAGCAGTGGAACGTCATCAAGCAGGCCGCATCGGATACGCTGATGGAGTACGGCGCGACCATCACGCACCACCACGCCGTCGGCCGGGTCCACCGCGACCACTACCACGAGGAGGTGCCGGACGGCTACCTCGACGCCCTGCAGTCGATGAAGCGGACGCTGGACCCCGACGGCATCATGAACCCCGGCGCCCTGCTGTAGGCCGCATCGACACCTCGGTCCGGGGGCCATCGCTTTCTTACCACACCGTGTCGAACGTCCGACACCATGAGCAAACTGCTCCGTGTGCTGGGCGGCCTCGTCCAGACCGTCGTCACGTTCGTCGTGTTGATACTGCTCGCCATCGCCGCCTTCTACGTCACCGTCTTCGTCGTCTCGACGGGGGCGGGGCTGGCCGGCTACGACCCCAGCGGTGACTTCGTCGTGTTGGCGGCGGCACTGTTGGTCGTCGCGGCGCTGCTCGGCGGTGTCCCGTTCCGAGGCCTGACCGAAGCACCCGAAGAGGAGAACGCCCGCGACCCCACCACCGGCTTCGAATAGTTACGTTCCGCCGAAGAGGTCGCCGATTTCCTCGCCCTCGTTTTCGCCGGGGAGGATGTCCCCGAGACCGGCGCCGAACGCGCCGGCCGTCCAGACGACGCTGATTTGACACAGGCTGAGAAACGGCTCTGCGATGTCGAGCCGCCCCCATAGCGCCATCGTCGCCGTGGCAGTCAGAAACGCGATGGCGAGGACACCGACCAGCCGTTTCGGGACGAACCCGAAGGCGAGTTGTATCTCGACCTCCCGGAACTCCGCGTAGTACAGCAGGCCGGCCGTGATGGTGACCACGAAGACGGCGTTGGCCAAGAAGTACACCGGAACGCCGTACACCAGCGAGGTGGCGAAGTGGGAGCCGATTTCGAGGACGCCTCCCTCGACGACCAGCGGCAGCGAGAAGATGGTCGACCCGACGAACGCCTCCAGTACGTCTCTGGTGGTGTATCGCTGGATGTTCCGCTCGACGTTGTCGAACGTCCGCCGCTCGAATCGGTGCATTCCCTCGGCGAGGCGGCGGATTCGACGGGCACGGCGACGCTCCTCTCCGGCCGACACCGACTCCTCGAGGGACTCCAGTCGCTCGAGCACCTCGGCGGTCGTCGGGTCCTCGTCGGCCATAGAGGGGCCTCGTCCACAGTGGGCAAAGAGTTGTCGCCGGTTCGGGTGGTCGCCGCGTGGGCTTCGAGTCAGTTGGCGATGTGCTCAGAAACATCGATGCGGCGAGTCGCGTTCAGCGTCTCAAACGCACAGGTCGCAGTACTCTCGTGGACGGTGTAGGCGGTCTCAGTCTCCATGCGGTCGAGGCCAGAGAGGCCGCAACGGCTTCCGAAAATGAGTCGGCAGCGACGGGTGTCGAGGCGCTCGATTCGGTCCGTCGGAATCCAAACTTTTGACACGACGCCGAGTGAAACGACACCATGGCACTCGGATTCGTCCGACGGCATCCGCTCGCGACGGCAGGAATACTGGTCGGTGCTGTCGGCATCGCCGGCTCACGCGTCGAGTCACGACTGGACCCGGCGGGCTGGAACCCACCGGACCCCCCTGCAATGGTCGGCCCGCTGAACTCCAATCGGAGCCTCACCGGCCGGGAGACCGTCGTGGAGTGTGAGGGGCCAGAGGACGTAGCCTTCGACGACGAAGGACGGCTGTACACCGGTACCGAGGACGGCGCGGTCGTCCGGACGACGGAACCGGTCGACGACGGGACGACCAACGCCGAGTTGGAACCGTTCGCCGACACCGGCGGTCGCGCACTCGGCATGGAGTTCGACGGCGAAAACTTGCTCGTCGCCGCCGAAGGTGCGGGCCTGCTGTCTATCGACCCTACTGGCGAGGTGACGACCCTATCGAGTAGCGCGGACGGACGCGACATCGTCTTCGCCGACGACCTTCACGTCGCCGACGACGGCACCGTCTACTTCACCGATGCGACGGTCCACGAACTGTTCCAGGACGAACTGTTCGAACTACAGAACACCGGCCGTCTGCTGGCGTACCGTCCCGACTCCGGGGAGACGACCGTCGAACTGGCGGACCTCGGCTTCGCCAACGGCGTTTGTCCCCACGAAGACGGCGAGTCGTTGCTGATAACGGAGACCTCTCGCTATCGCATCACGCGGTACTACGTCGAGGGCGACCGCGCCGGCGAATCCGAGGTCTTCGCCGAGAACCTCCCCGGCTACCCGGACAACATCGAGGTCGCCGGCGACGGCGACCACTGGGTGGCGATTCCGAGCCTCCGGGACTCGACGCTGGACGGCCTCCATCGGGTGCCGTGGCTGAAGCGCCAACTCGGGAAGTTCCCCGAAGCCGTCTTAGAGCAGGTCAGCGGCGACGCCTACGGACCCGTGTTGCGGCTGGATTCCGAGGGCGATATCGTCGAGTCGCTACACGACCCCACAGGCGGCGTCTTCGGCGTCACCTCCGCGACGCCCCACGACGGCGCGCTGTATCTCGGATCGCTGTTCGGCTACCGGGTCGTGCGCTGTCCGCTGGAGTAGGTGGCCAGTTCAGTTTCACCGCGCTCTCACAAGGTTATAGACGACGTAGCGGCAAACCAGAATATGGCTCGGCTCCCGGGCGTATCGACGCCCGACCAGGTGGTGTGTCACGTCGATATGGACTGCTTTTATGCCGCCTGTGAGCGACTCAAGGAGCCAGGGCTGGCGGGCGAACCGGTCGTCGTCGGGATGGGCTACGAGTCGGGCGAGGCTCACGGCGCGGTCGCTACCGCCAGCTACGAAGCACGGGAGTACGGCGTGGAGTCGGCGATGGCCATCTCGGAGGCCTTAGAATTGCTCCCCCGCCGGGAAACCGCCGAGGACGACGAGGACACCGGCGTCTACCGGCCCGTCGACATGGCGTTCTACGAGTCAGTAAGCGCCGACGTGAAGGCAGTCCTCGACGACGACGCCGAGACTGTCCGGAACGTCTCCATCGACGAGGCGTACCTCGATTTGGGCGACCTCGCGTGGGAGGAGGCCCGCGAGTTCGGCCGCGAGTTGAAAGCCGACATCGAAGATGAGGCCGGTGTCGTCGCCTCGGTCGGCATCGCGCCGAACATGACGACGGCGAAACTCGCCTCCGATGCCGATAAACCGGACGGACTCGTCGTCGTCGAACCAAACGAAGTCAGGGACTTTCTCGCGCCGATGGCCGTCGAGGACCTCCACGGCGTCGGGCCAGTCACCGCCCGCGAACTGCGCAAGATGGATTTCGAGACGGCCGGCGACATCGCCGCCGCCGAGGAGACGGTGCTAGTCGACGCCTTCGGCGAACGCGGACGTGACCTCCACGCCCAAGCGCGCGGCGAAGACGACCGCGAGGTCGAACCGAAGGGCCGACCCAAGAGCCTCTCCAGCGAGTCGGCGTTCGTTGAGGCGACCGCCGACCCGGAGACGAAACGCGAGAAAGTGAGAGGGTTGGCCGAGGAGGTCGCCGACCGCGCGACTGCGAAGGGCGCGCTGTATCGCACCATCGGCATCAAGGTCGTCGAACCGCCGTTCGACGTGAACACTCGCGCTCGGTCGCTGTCGGGACCGGTCGACGACCCGGACCTCGTGGAAGCCGTCGCGCTCGATTTGCTCTCGGAGTTCGACGACGACCGGGTTCGGAAACTCGGCGTCCGCGTCTCGAATCTCTCCTTCGACGACCGCGAACAGGCGAGTCTGGACGCGTGGGAGGACTCCGACGACGAGGTCGAGACGGACCACGACATCCGAAAACGCCACCGGGAACGGACCCGAGGGGGACAGGTCGACCTCTCGGAGTTCCAGTAGGGTGGGCAGGCTTTTGGCTGTCGGGGGCGAAACGCGGGTATGAACCACCTCGCCGTCGCCGGCGACGAGACGTGGCATCTGCCCCGACACGCCCACGTCATCGTCCACGAGACGCCCGACGGCAACGAGTTCATCACCATCTACGACTGCGGGGCCGCTCAAAAGCCCCCGTCGGCACAACTCATCGGCAACCTCGTCCGCGTCGATGCCGACCACGAACTCCTGAATCAGCCGACCGGTTACATCGCCAAACTGCGCGAGGAGTCGACACTCGAACGGCAGGCCGAAGACCACTTCGTCATCCGGGCGGAGTGATATCGACTTGAGGCCTCACGACGGCCACGGCTAGCGAGAGACGCCCTTCGTCCTTCCAAAGTGTTATCTGACAGCCATCGGACGCACTCCCTGATGCGATATTGCAGACGAACGGTTCTGTCTGCGCTCGCGGCGGGGGCAGTGGGGGTCGCCGGCTGTTCAGGTGACCAGTCCCCCGACGGGAACGGCGGAACCGACGGCGGAACACCCGCGGAGAGTAGCCCTTCTATCGGCGGCGTCACCGGTACGTGGCAAACCGCTGGAGGACCGACGAATCAGGCAAACCGCATCGATGGCGTCTCGGGCCGTGGTCCCGAACCCCCGTTCACGCGGGTGTGGTCCGATGGGGACATCAATACCGGTTTCAACCTCATCGGGCCGGATGGACGGTTCTACAATCACGACTCGTCTTCGCAATCCGGGGGAATCACGGTCGTCGACGCAGCGACGGGAAGCGACGAATGGTCGACATCTATCGACGACGGCAGCGACGCCATCGGTCGCCCGCTGTGGGTCGACGAGGATGCAGTCATCTGTTCCTACGGCGCGGTTTCCCCTTCCGATGGCAGTCGTCTGTGGGAGCGCGTGAACACCGACCGCTTCCGTGGACAGTGTGCCGACGCGACGGGCCTGTACGGTCAGGGATTCGACGCCGGGCAGCCGAGACCGGTTCGGAAGCGCGGTGTCGATGACGGCAAACAGCGCTGGTCGTACGACCTCTCCGAGGTTCAGTCTGCTCGACCTAAGTTCGTCGCGGACGGTCGCCTCTTCGCTCGTGGGAGGGCCGACGGCGACGAGGTGACGCTCACGCTGGACGCCGAGACGGGCAGGGACTCCCGGATATTCGACAGTGGCGCTCCGGCAGCGGTCGATAACCGGTTCTACTACCTCCGCGGTGGTGGAAGCCTCAGCGCCGTCGACCCCGACTCCGGCGAGACGGCCTGGGACGTAGCCACCGAACCCTACAACTTCGTCGTCGGTGACGAGCGGTTCTATTATCTCGACCGGTCGGCCGGAAGCATCCTCGCCCGAGAGAAGGCAAGTGGTGACGAACTGTGGTCCGTCTCGCTCGGGGTTCGGACAGTAGCGTTCCTCTTCGGTGCCGGCGACCGAATCTACGTCAGCGGTGTCCAAGGTGGTGGAACATCCGAAGAGTCGTTAACGGCGCAGACAACGGCGCTTACGCCGAGTGGCGAGCAGGCGTGGTCGACAGACGGGTTCCTCGCTCAGTTCGTCACAGAACAGGCCGTCTACGGCAGTACCATCCAGTCGGATACGCCCGTCATGGGTGGGTACGTTCCACAGGCCGAATGAACATTGACGAGACGGCACGTATCGAGAATTCGACGCTCGGCGACGTAGAAATCCGAGAGTACGTGACCGTACACGACTCCGAAATCGCCACCGGGTGCCGAATCTACGAACGAACGTCCATCAAGAAATCCAACATCGACGGCCCGACAGACATCAACGCCAACGCCTACGTCGAGAACGCCCGAATCGGGACGGAGGTACAGGTCGGCCCAAACGCCGCCGTCGTCGGCGTGACTCACGACCGCGACGGCGACGGAATGACCTTCCGCGAGGACACCTTCGAGACGGTCGTACTGGAGGATGGCGCCTTCGTCGGTGCCGGCGCGGTCGTGTTGTCCGGCGTGACCGTCGGCGAGAACGCCGTCGTCGGGGCCGGCGTGACGGTGACGGAAGACGTCGCGGCCGGGACGGTCGTTCGGGACGGCCGATAGCCGTCGCTGACCGCATGACGGTCGTCTGACGGAGAACTATGTGCGGTGGGCGTCTTCGGTTCCCCAATGGGCGAGGAAACGATTACCGTCGGAGAAGTGAGTCGTGGCGACGACGCCGGGACGGGCGTCGAGTTGCCAATCGTCGATTTGCTCACCGGACGGGGATTCATCACCGGCAAGTCCGGTTCCGGGAAGTCGAACAGCGCGAGCGTCGTCGCCGAGAAACTGCTCGACCGCGGCTACAGCCTGCTCGCGGTCGACATCGACGGCGAGTACTACGGCCTCAAAGAGGAGTACGAAATCCTCCACGTCGGCGGCGACGACGAGTGTGACCTGCAGGTCAACGAGGAACACGCCGGCAAAATCGCCGAGTTGGCGCTCGAACAGAACGTCCCGATAATCCTCGACATCTCCAGCTTTTTAGACGAATCGGAGGCACGGGATTTGCTGACGGAGGTGACCAAACACCTCTTCGCCAAGGAGAAGAAACTGAAACAGCCCTTCATGATGCTCGTCGAGGAGGTTCACGAGTTCATCCCCGAGGGTGGCGGCATGGACGAGTGCGGTCGAATGCTCATCAAGGTGGGCAAACGCGGCCGCAAACACGGCCTCGGCATCGTCGGCATCAGCCAGCGCCCCGCCGACGTGAAGAAGGACTTCATCACTCAGTGTGACTGGCTCTGTTGGCACCGCCTGACGTGGAACAACGACACGAAAGTCGTCGGGCGCATCCTCGGCAGCGAGTACGCAGACCACATAGAGGAGATGGACGACGGGGAGTGTTTCCTGATGACCGACTGGTCGGAGGACATCCGCGTCGTCCAGTTCGAGCGCAAGCGAACTTTCGACGCCGGTGCGACACCCGGTCTCGACGATTTCGAGCGGCCCGAACTGAAGAGCGTCTCCGGCGACCTCGTCGAGGAACTTCAGGAGATAACCGAAACCCAACAGCAACGCGAGAACCGGATCGAGGAGCTACAGCGCGAACTGAAGCAGAAAGACGAGCGGATTCAGGACCTCGAACGCCAACTGTCGGAGGCCCAAGACCTCAAGCAGATGGCCGACCGCTTCTCGCGGGCGATGATGGAACAGGTGACCGGCCGGCCGCTGTCGGCCGCGCCAGGACGACAGAGCGAACTCGAAGAAGTCGCCCGAAAACCGGTTCGCCGCGACCCCGAACTCGAAGCGGAACTGGACGCCGTCCGAAGCGGCGAGCGAGAACCCGAGTCCGGACAGGTCCCAGACGCCGCCGAGGTAGATTCCGCCGACGCAACCGACGGCGAATCCACGAGTGGCGACGACTCCGACCGAGAGGTCGACACCTCGGAGCAAGCGGAACCGGAGGCCGACCCCGTCGACGACGCCGAGGGGCCGGCGAACTTCGGGGACGCCTTCGACGGAATCGATTCGGTCGGAGCCGAAGAGCCCACCGACGACGACACGGAACCAACCGTCGCCGAGGTCGCAGAGGGCAAACACCGCTCGCCGACGGCGACTGCGACGGAGACGGCCAGCGACCCGCTCGTCACCCGACTGCGGGACGAGATTTACTCTCTCGACGACATCGCCGTCGAGATGCTCCGACACTACCGGGATTACGGACCGACGACGCCACAGGAGGCCCACGCCGCCGCGGGCGGGTCCGGCGACAGAACCGAATCCTACGCTGCCAACCGCGCGCTGCGCCAGCGGGGGCTCGTCGCCCACGTCGGCCGCGGGAAACACGACTACGCCCTGCCGTCGCTGGTCGCCGAGGAGTCGGTCGACCCCTTCGAGCCGAACGAGCGACTGCCCGACGACGAACGCGATGAGTTGGTCCAAGCAATCGAGGCGGCGTTCGTGGAGGGTATCGAGCCACAGACAGCGGACGAAGGCAATGGAACCGCGGCCGCCGATGGCGGCGAAGTCGAATCCGACCACGCCGATGGCGTGACGCCCTGGCCCGAAGAGTAAGCCGCTCACACGCCAGCGAAATTTTTATTCTCGATTGCGACGTTGATTCAAACGAGTCGGAAGCGACGTGTGTGTCGGTACAACCGTTCGGAGGTGAAACCACATGCACGAAGGAGAAACTACCCTCGTTTGTCACGTCAGGGCGCCGCTCGTCGCGGACCCGGTTGAATCGCGCGTCGAAACGCTCCGTTCCCTCGAAGACGGCCCGCTCGTCGACACCGTCGTCGTCCGGAGTTGGCCAGACACCGTCCGCCTCGACGACGAAGGCGACCACGAGACCCGCGCACGATACGAGCGGTTCCGGTCGTGGGCCGACCGGCGCGGCGTCTCCATCCAGCCGCCGTTCGAGACGCGGACCCGGTCGTCGATAGTCGAAGAGGAGGGCATCGACGTGTTGGTCACGCCGACGCTGTGTCTCGCCGTCTACCGCGAAGAGCGGTTAGTGGGCGTCTTCCCCCACTCTTCGGACGGGGAGACCTACACCGTCGAGGAGGCCGTCGACGCGCTTCAGGACGGTGAACTGCCGCGCCCGCTCGGGTCTATCGAATCGAGTCCCACGGCCGAACCGCGACGCTGTCCGGACTGCGACGGCTCCCTCGTCAATGGACAGGGCGTGTTCATCTGTCCGGACTGTGCGTGGGTCGGTGCGGCCGCCTCCGACGGGTGGGAGCGGCTGTCGACGGCCGGCACCCAGGCCGCCGAAACGGCCTCGGATTGACGCGAAGACGGCTCTCGAACCGGGGGCGATTCCCTCATCCGCGCTAGGCGAACCACAACCACTTCGTAACTACCCTTATTTTCGATACTGGAGTAGCTTCTCTCGACGCCGGCAGCGGTGCCGGACGAACTGCGTGGGGAGAGACATGTCCAACGACACGAAAATCACGGTGCTCTGTTATGCACGAGAGCCAATCGTTTCGGAATCGGTCGAATCGAACATCGAACTGCTGAAGCGCTGTGAGGACGGCCCGCTCGCCGACCGGGTCGTTCTCCGAGGGGGGGCCAGGGAGCGTCCGGGTGGATGGTGAAGAGAACCCCACTCGCGAAGTCGTCCGCCAGTTCGAGCAGTTCGAAGCGTGGGGAGACCGACACGGGGTCAGCATCCGCCCGGCGTTCGAGAGACGGACACGCTGTTCTATCGCCGACGACGAACACAGCGTTCTCGTGACGCCGCTTCTGTGTCTCGTTGTCTACCGAAATCAAGAGTTGTCGGCGGTCTTCCCACACTCCGTCGACGGGGAGACCTACACGGTCAAAGCGGCCATCGAGACGCTTCTGTCAGGGGAACTCCCGGTCCCCTCGCGGTCGGGGCGACGACCGGACCGACTACTGTCGAAGTGACGGCGGTTACACCACCGGGTCGACGAGGGCTTCGAGCGCCGCCTTCGGGTCGTCTGCTTTGGCGACGCCCGAAGCGAGAAGGACGCCCTCTGCTCCGAGGCCAGCGGCTGCGTCGAGGTCTTCGCCGGTGGAGATGCCAGCACCACAGAGGACGGGCACGTCAGAGACCGAGGCGGCAGCATCGACCGAATCAGTGACGATGTCGGGGTCGGCTTTCGACACCGGCGTTCCGGTGCCGATGAGTTCCGGCGGTTCGACGGCGACGGCGTCGGGGTCGAGTGCGGCCGCGGCCGCTATCTGTCGGGGGTTGTTCGCACAGACAACGGTTTCGAGGTCGGCGCGCTCGGCGGCCCGGAGCGAGGCATCGATGTCGGCCAGTTTCAGGCGGTTCTCCGAGTGGTTCAGAAGGGTTCCGACAGCGCCGGCGTCGGCGGCGGCCTCCGCGAGCGTCGACCCCGTGTGAGAGCCGTACTCGACGGGCGAGACGTGTTGGGCCCACGTTTCGACACCCGTCTCGGCGACGCGGTCGAGGTGTGCGGCCTGCGGTGCGACGGCGATTCGGACGCCTGTGTCGTCGGCGACTTCGGCGGCCGCCTCCGCGACTTCGATGGGGTCACAGGGGTACGCCTTCAGGTTGACGAGGACGAACATAGCGGGAGGGCGGTTGCCGGCCAAAAATAGTTGTCCATGCCGGGCGCGTCAGCGGGCAGCGTCGAGGTCGACGAACGCGTCGGCGTCGGCGGTCAGCCACGTCGACATCCGGGCAACACCCGAGAGTCCCGGCGGATACACCGTCCGCCGGTCGGGCCGACCGTCGTACCGGACGAGGGCCGCCGTGAGGGTAATCGGCTGTGCTTGGTTTCGCGTTCGGTCCGTCCCGTCGAGTCCCTCGCCCATAGTCGTCATCGACATCTCGAAGGCTGGTCCACCGGACCAAAACGGCTGCTAATTGCCCTCCACAGCACTATTGAGCGTTCCAGAGACCTCATATTCGCGTCACACGCATCACGTCGAGTCGGTCGGCGGCCGTCTCGATGCCGTTGACGACGCCGTCGAGGTTGTAGACGACGGTCCGAAGCGCGAGCGCGTCGAGACTCGGCCCGTCCTCGAAGGCGATCCGAAGAGCTGCTTGTCGGTACTCGTCGCAGTCGCTTTCGATGGAGCGGACGCGCCCGACGGGGTCGACGACGGCACTTGGGTCGCCGTCAGCGACGAGGACATCGACGTAAGCTTTCGCCGCCGCCGACAGGGCCTCGATTGCCACGATGGCGCGTTCGGCAAGGCCGACCAAGGCCCCGCGACAGTTCTCGGGGAGCGCCGGCCGTATCGCTGCGAGTTCGGTTCCGACGGTTTCGGCCCTGTTGGCGACGGCTTCGATGAGCGTGTACAAAGACACGAGGTCACCCGCCATCAGGTACAGTCCGGTCGACTCCGGCGTCACCGACTGCCCGACGGCCAACCGGAGTTCGCGGGCGGTATCGTTACACACCGACTCACGCTCTCGGAGCGTCGAGACGGTGCAGTCGAACGGTTCGCGCGCGCGACCGTACTCATCCAGCAACTTCGGGAGTAACTCGACACACTGGCCCACTTCCGTCAGCAACGAGTCGGTGCGCTCCCTGACGACCGCAGTCATCTCGACATCGGTCTCTGACATACATCGAGAGGTCGCCCGAACCGACAAAGACGCCTGCTATGAGCGGTCAATGGCGGTTCGTGTGGTACTTTACGTCATCCCAAACGGAATTTGGCGGTCACTTCATCGTGACGTAGGTGAGGAAGGCGACGGCACAGAGTTGCAGTCCGCGGAGGGTCAACAGCGCTCGTTGTGCCAAGGGGTCGCCGGCATACAGCATGTTCGTGCTGAAAAAGAAGTACAGCGCGAGGACGTTCTCCACCAACAGCACGAGGCCGAACGCCAGCAGTCCCAGCGTCAGCGACGACTTGAACGTCCGGTAGTTGCGGAGCCACACGCCGACAAGGCCCAAAAGAAGCAGGATGCTCACACCGGACAGCGCACTCGCAATCGTTAGGGTCGTGTTCATTGCCATCGTCAGTCCTCTATTCGGTCCGTGATTCGGTCGAACTCCTCGCGGTGGCGCTCGAAGCGGTCCGTGAGGAAGTACAGTTCACCGTAGTCGTCGCCGCCGGTTTCGACGATGTCGTGGTCGACGAGTTTTTCCAGGTGATACCGGATGGTGTTGTATTCGAGGTCCAGCGACTCGCTGAGTTGGTTCGCGTTCCGCGGGCGCTCGGAGAGTGCGTCGACGAGGCGGGCGCGGTTCTTCCCGCCCCGCGTGCCGACGAACAGATACCAGAGAGCCTTCTCCATCCGAACTCGCCTACGGGTTCATCGAACAGTCGTATATCTGTGGCGGTCACGGGCGTACTATCCGTGAGACCCATCCAGAGGGGCCGCTCGGGAAGGCCTCGGACTCCGCTTTGGGTTGGAGAGTACCTTCGCCGTCGGTCGCCCGGACGACCACCTCGTGTTCGCCGTCGGGTGGGTCGTAGCTGTACGTCCACTGTCGCCACACGTCATCGCCGGGAAGCGGCTCCGAGAGGGTTGCCTCCGACCACGAACCGCCGCCGTCGGTCGACACCTCCACGCGTTCGATATCTCGCGTGCCAGCGTAGGCGTGGCCCGCGACCTCGATTGTATCTTCGCCGACGTTGACGACGTGCAGTTTCGCGACGGTGTTGACCGGGCCGGTACCGTGCCAGCCACGCTCTTCCCAGTAGCCGTCCTGTTCTTGCTCCAGCACCTCGATTTCGGTGAGCCACTTGACGTTGATTTCGCCCCAGTGGCCGGGGATGAGCGCCCGTGCCGGGTAGCCGTGGCCGCGCGGCAAGACGTCGCCGTTCATCCCGTAGGCGAGGAAGCCGTCCGACAGCGCCGGCAGTGGGAACTCCTCGTAGAACCCATCGGCCGCCCGCAGCATCACGCAACACTCCTCGGCGGGAACGGCGGGGTCGACGAGGTCCATGATGGGGACGCCGGTCCACAGCGCGTTGTCGAGTTTCTTCCCGTTGAGGCTCTCCCCGACGCAGCGAAGCGAGACGAAGCGGTTCTCCGCGGCCATCGCTCGTATCTCGTCGTAGGTGTAGGACACCTCCTCTTCGACGGCACCGGTGACCGAAACCGACCACCCCTCGGCATCGATTGTGGGGTCCGTCGCATTGATGTCGACCTCGTAGAACTCCTCGCTCACGAGCGGTTCCAGCCCCGACACCGCAAGCGAGTTCCCCTCGGCGTCATCGAGCAGGGAGTCGATTTCGGCCGTAATCGATTGGGAAACGTCTAGTTCGGACGTTTCCTCCGTCCCCCGAAGTCCCCCTTGCCGACCGAAAACGAAGCCGCCGACCGACAGTGCCAACGCGCTGGCGACACCGCCGAGGACCCGCCGACGGGCCGGCGAGACATCCGAATCAACTCCGGTAAACAGGTCGCTGGCGGCGAGGACGACCCCCACCGACACGCCGGCGGCTATCGACGGCAACGGCGCGGCCGTGAGGCCGAACGCGATGCCGACGCCGAAGGCTATCGAGAGAAGGACGCCGACCGGCGGTGCATCGAGACGCCGGCCGAGAGCCGAACAGCCCAGCGCAACGAGGGCGAACACGCCGACGGCGATGCCGATGGCTGCCACGACGTTGAGTTGGCTGCCGACCTCACCGAACTGGACGATGCCGAACGTGATGATTTCGCTCGGGAGCCGTCGTGCCATCGTGCCGGCGATAGGACCGACGACGAAGGAGGGCGTGAACCCGGCGACGGCGTAGGAGCCGGCGACGCCCGCGACACCGGCGAGTACCGAGACCAAAGCCCGCCCGGCGTCAGGGAGCCGTCGGTGGACCGTTCGGAGAGACGCGGCGTTCATGGTTTCTGTAGGTACGCCAAGGGTTTAGTTCTCCATGCCACCGGTGCTCACCGTCACGCGGACGACGTCGGCCGTCTCGGGGTAGTCGTAGCCGTCGTCGACCTCACTGATACGACGGACAGTCGTGTTCTCTTCGGGGCCGGCACCCGCTTCCATCTGTCTCGGTGCCTGATTTCCGCCGACGCCGGGTTCCTCGTTTTCCTCGGTGCCGGTATCCCACAACAGCAGGCGGTCGGTCACGTCGCCTTCGATTGGTTCTCCCATCTCGTACAGCGGCATGCCAGTCGGTTCGGGCGCGTAGAACAGGTCGTTTGATTGGACGAACATCGTCGCCAGCGAGAGGCGTTGCCCGTCGGCCGCCTCGACGGTGAACTCGTAGGCCTCGCCGGGACCGATAGGCGCGGGGCCCTCGCCATCGACGGGCGTCGTCGCGGCGCCGACCGTCGCCTCGCTCATCTCCAGTTCGTTCACCAACCCCGCGGGGGAACCGTCCTCCGCGAGTTGCTCGAGGCCGGCACTCGCGGACGCGCCCGACTCGAAGAGCGCCCCCTCGGACTCGTGAACCGCGTAGGCTGTCGGTGACAGCGGGACGGCAGCCGTCCCCTCGGAGGTTTCGAGCGTCTGGCCGGTCGATACGTTCTCGATTCGGACGGTGAAGGTGGTCGTCGCGTCGCCGTCCATCCCATCGTCGCTGGTCCCACCGTCGTCCATGCTCTCGTTGTTCATCCCGCCGTCGTTGCCGTCGTCCATCCCGCCAGCGCCGGCACAGCCGGCGACGAGGACGGCACCAGTCGTTCCCGCTGCGAGCAGTAGCTTCCGTCGAGTCGTGTCGTCCGTCATCACACTCGGGCGGAGAGGGTAGTGGATAAAGGAGATTTTTCAAGGTCCGTCGCAGGTTCGAGGTGAATCCGTTGGAACTCCCTCTAGAATTCGTCTCAAATCGTTATCCGGAACCGACGTCCAGATATCGAGAGCGACGGATACACGGTGGCGGAGTCGCTACGCAAACACATGAACGGACGCCGCGCGTGGGTGTCGGTCGACGGCGAACCGCGACTCGGGACGGTGGTCAGGTACTCGTATGCCCCGAAGACGGGGGCACCGCTTTTGGCCGTCGAGTTGGACGACCCGGTCGGCGACACCGACGAAGTGGTCGTAAACCCACAGATTGACGACGTACTGTTCGAAAGTGAGGCCTGAAATGAAGTCTGTTGCCCTCCCCGACGGCCGCACGCTCGCCTACGAGGAGTACGGTGATGCGGACGCGCCGCCAGTCGTCTTCTGTCACGGCACGCCCGGGTCACGGCGCTCGGCCGCTGTCTTCGATGACTGCCCAGTACACGTTATCGCCCCTGACCGCCCCGGTATCGGTGGTTCTGACCCCGACCCCGGACGCGACTTCGGTTCCTGGCGCGAGGACGTTGCCGCCCTCACGGAGAAACTCGACATCGAGGAGTTCGGCGTCGTCGGCTTCTCCGGCGGTGGCCCCTTTGCACTCGCCGCTGGGGACGCACCGGGAGCGACGGCAGTGGGACTCTTCGCCCCCAGCGGTCCACCCGAGGTGAGCCCAACCGACCCGCTCACAGTGGCCGGTCGGTACGCGCCGATACTGCTCCGGGGGCTCTTTGCGGTCCAGCGCCCAATCGTTCGCCGGAACCCGGATGCCGCACTATCGCTGTACACCGATGCTGACCCCTCCGAGTTATCGGTTCCAGAGGGCGTCGACCCGGTCGAAGTGTTCGCCGAGGACACCCTGACCGCAACCGAGCAGGGCGGCAAGTGGCCTGCACAGGAGTTAGCACTGCTTAGTGAATCGTGGTCGGTTCCGAACCCGGAGGTTCCCGTAACCGTCTGGTACGGCGAGAATGACGAGAACGTGCCGCCGTCGGTCGCGAAGGCTGTCGCCGACGAAACTGGCGCAGAAACCGTCGCGTTATCGACGGACCACCTCGAAACGCTGTGCGAAGCGCGAGCCGACTGCGTCTCGTTCGTCAGTCCTTCCGCTTGACGACGTCGCCGAGGGTCGTCCCACCCGTCGAGGACCCACCGGACCACTCGCTGTCGTCGGTCGACCCGCCCTCGGACAGCGTGATGTCGAGGGCCTTCTCGAGTTTGCGTTGAACCTTGTCGCTCGGCAGTACGTCACCGCGCTCCAGTTTCCGGATGAGGCTGGCCTTCTCGTTGAGCTGATTCGCCAGTTCCTCCTGGGTGAGGCCCTCGGATTCACGGGCGTCTCGGATTCGGTCGTCGTAGTCGGTGACGACCTCGTCCATCTCGTCGAACATGTCGCGGCGACGGCCGCCACCACCGCCGCCCGACGAGGACGACGTGGAACTGGACGACGACGAAGACGACGAGGAGGATGAAGACGACGTGGAGTACTTCGTCGACGACGAGGACGTGTCCTGTGTCTGGACTTCCGTGCCGAAGTCCGCGCAGTCGTCGCACACGTCGAGTTCGGCCCCCTCGACCTTGACGGTCTTCGGCGACGCCGTCTCGGCGCCGCACATCTCACATTGTACCATACTCGTCCTTACCGTCGGGGCGCAAAAGGGTTTTCCGCCTACTCCAGGGCGACCATCGAGTAGTAGAACCGCTGGAGTGCGGTGACGTGGCCGACGACGGCGAAGAAGACCAGCAGCCACCCGACCAGCGTCAACCCATACGGTTCGGCAGTGTAGAAGGCGGCGACGGCGGTGACGGCGCCGATGATGGCCAGTCGGTCCGCACGGCCGACCAGACCACCGTACACTCGGTCCAAGCCGACGGCTTGGGCCTGCGTCCCGAGATACGAGGTCATCAACACGCCGGTGACCGCGAGGAAGCCGAGTAAGTACTCTTCAGTTCCGGCGGCCAGTCCGGCGATGATGACGATGTCGGCGTACCGGTCAAGCACGTGGTCCAGGAGGTCGCCGGCTTTCGAGTCGGTCCCTTGCCGGCGGGCGAGAGCACCGTCTAAGAGGTCTAACCAGCCGTTGACGAACACGAAGGCCGCACCGAGGAGATACAGAAGCGGGTCGGGGCGCCAGATACCCGCCGCCGCTCCCGCCAATGCGTAGGCGGTGCCGGCGAAGACGGCGAACCCGAATGCGATAACGCTGACGCCGTCCGGCG
This sequence comes from Natronomonas gomsonensis, assembly GCF_024300825.1. Classification (NCBI taxonomy): domain Archaea; kingdom Methanobacteriati; phylum Methanobacteriota; class Halobacteria; order Halobacteriales; family Natronomonadaceae; genus Natronomonas; species Natronomonas gomsonensis. The sequence goes on from NZ_CP101323.1 coordinate 849,415, forward strand.
ACAGGCCGACGCGGTCGGCGGCAGTCACGAATGGGTCGAGCATACGGTCGGCCAGCGGCCGGAACTTATCGAGTGTCATAGGTAATCGATGAACTCCACATCTCCTGCCGACGGCGCTCGCTCGCCGGCGACGACGGCTTCGATGTCGGCGGCGACTTCTTCGGGCGTTCGGTCCGTCGTGTCGATTTCGTACACCGAATCGAGGCCGTGAGCATCGACTGCTTCGGAGAGGATTACGTCGAGTGCCTCGGCGTCGGCGTTCTCGCGAGCTTTCTCTGCGGATTCGCCCCGCTCGGAGAGCCGTTCGTGTAACACCTCGGGATGACAGCGCAACACGACGACCCGGTCGGCGTCGAGGTGGTGTGCGAGGTGGGATTCGACGAGTACGTCCTCGCGGTCGGCGAGTCGCTCGCGAAGCGCGTCGATGTCGGCGACGAGACTGCCGCGTTCGGGGTCCTCGCCGGTCGCCAGCCCCTCCTCGCGAATCAGGTCGTTGAGGTGAACCACATCGAGGTCAGCGTCGAGGAGGTCGGTCGCGGTCGTCTTGCCCGTTCCAGGGGTCCCGGTGACAGCGACCCTCATAGTAACTCGTTCAACACCTCTACGGCGCGTTTCGTTTCCTCGCGGGTACCGCAGGTGACGCGGACACACTCGGGGAGTCCGAAAGAGGTGGTGTCGCGGACGATGACGCCCTCGCGTTGGGCCGCCTCGGCGACCGCCGTTCCGTCGCCGACTTCACACAGCACGAAGTTCCCCGAACTCTCCCAGGTGTGACAGTCGAGTTCGTCGTACATGTACTGTCGCGCCCAGCGTGCTCCCTCGACGGTCTTCTCGACGTGGGCCGGGTCGTCCAGTGCGGCGAGGCCGGCCCGGCAGGCGATTTCCGACGCCGCAAATGGCGTGTTCACCCGGGCGTAGGCGTCGGCCCACTCCCCGGGGACGACGGCGTAGCCGAGGCGGACGCCAGCCAGTCCGTACGCCTTCGAGAACGTCCGGAGGACGGCCACGTCGTCGCGTTCCTCGGCGAGGGCGACCGCCGATGGGGAGTCGGAGAACTCGCCGTAAGCCTCGTCGACGACCACCAGCGTCCCCTCGTCGGCCGCGTCGGCGAGTTTCTCGACTTCCGACAGCGACATCTCGCTACCGGAGGGGTTGTGCGGACTGGTGATGTAGACGATGCGCTCGCCGTCGTAGTGTTGCAGGACGCCCGCTGCGGTCTGCTCGAAGTCGTCGGATTTCCGAATCGGATACTCCGAGACGGTGCCGTGGTGATACCGGGCACTCATCGCGTAGTAGGCGAAGCCGGGCCTGGAGACGAGGACGCCCTCGCCGGGGTCGAGCATGGCGCGGGCGAGGTAGTCCAGCGCTCCGTCGCCCCCGTTCGCGAGCCACACCTGTGAGGGCGTGACGGCCCACCGTTCGGCGAGCGCCTCCCGGAGGTCCGCCGCCGACGACTTCGGGTACGTGTGGACGTTCGGGGCGTACTCCCGAATCGCCTCGGCCGCTTTCGGCGCGGGTCCGTAGGCGTTCTCGTTGGAGGAGAGTTTCACGAGAGAGTCGGGGTCGAGACCCAACTCGCGGGCGACTTCCTCGACGCCGCGGCCGGCCTCGTAGGCGACGTGCGCCGACAGGTCCCGTGGTTCCATACCCGACACTCTGTGCGGCGGGCCATAAGTAGGCGTCCATCCGGTCCGGCCGAGGGGGTGCGACAACGCTTTTCACGGCGTCGTCCCACCGTCTACGGGATGACGGATTCAGCCGATGGACCGACGCTCCGCGTGACGGTCTCCGAGGCCACAGACCGGGACGGTCTGGACGCCGTTTGCGACCGCGCCGAGCGAACCACGGTCATCGAAACCGGACCGACGGGCGCGCCGAACGGGCCTTACGCTTACGCCACAGTCGACGGTCGAACGGCGCTGTACGCCGCCGTCACCGACTCGACGCTCGAACGACTGCTCGACGCCTGCGAGGAGGGGTCGCTCCCGACGGCGGAAGCCGAGGCGGTCACCGACGGCGACGACCCACCGCGTCCGACCGAGGGCGCGCTGTCGGTCGGCACGCGTCGCGTCGTCGCCGGCTGTGGCTGGCACACCCCCACGACGGTCTCCGACCCTGTCGCTCCCGAGGTTCGTGCCGACCTCGAGAGTGCATTTGAGGCGGTCGAAGGAATCGGCCTGCTGGGACGGGGGCGTGCCGACGCGGCCGCGGACGAACCGCTCGCCGAATCGTGGCGACGGATACGCGAAAGCGGCGACGACCCCGTTGTGGTCGTCAACACTGCCGACGCCGACCCTGAGGCCCGCGGAGACCGACTGCTGGCTGCGGCCGCCGCAGGCCGACTCCACGATGCGGCACGGGCCGTCGCCGCCGTCGTCGGCGCAGAAGACGTTATCGTGTTGGCTCCTGCCGAAGACCCCCTCGTTTCCGAGCGCCTCGAAGACGCCGGCGAGTGGCACGTCGTCGCCACAGAAGACGACTTCCGACTCGGCGAACCGACGATGGCGCTGGAGCGACTGGAGGGCAACGACCGAATCGAGGCGCGACGCCGCCCACCCGGCCCCGAGGAGTGGGGGCTGTACGGTCGGCCGACCGCCGTCCACACCCCGCGAACGCTGTTGCAGGCCGCCGAGTTGTGGCGAAATCCCGAGGCGTTCGACGCCGACGCCGCCGACCCCGGGACGCGTCTCGTCTCCGTCGGAGGGGACGTAGCCACCTCGGCGACCGTCGAGTTACAGACCGACGTGCCGCTGTCGAGGGCGCTTTCGGCGGTCGATTCGCCGGCTGACGCTCGCTTCACCGTCGGCGGCCGCTTCGGCGGCGTGACCCGTTCGCTGGACGTTCCCGTGGCTGCCCCCGCGTTGAGGGCCGCTGGGCTTGGGACCGAGGGCGTCGTCGAGGTGCTCGGTCCCGACCGCTGTATCGTCGCCAGCGTCGGCGAACGGGCGGCCTTCGCCCGCGAGGAGAACTGCGGCCGGTGTGTCCCCTGCCGGGAGGGGTCGAAACAACTCCACGAGGCGCTTCGGGCGGTGTACGACGGCGAGTTCGACGCCGCGGCGATTCGGGAGTTGAGTCGCGTGATGGCGACGACGAGCCTCTGTGAGTTCGGCGAGACCGCCGCTCGCCCCGTCCGGACCGCACTAGAGGACTTCGAGGGCGAGTTCCGCGCCCACGCCGACGGCAGGTGTCCGGCCGGCGCCTGCGGGGGGATGCAATGAGCGCCGACGAACCCGGACCGACGCCAGGGATACCGGACATCGAGGACCCCCGACCGTCGACGCCGCTGACCGAGGACTTCCGGACCGGAACCGCAAACGACCCGCCGAGGCAGGGGTTCGAAACCGACAGCGCCGCGACGCTCACCGTCGACGGCGAGACGGTGGTCGTCCCGCCCGAATCGACGCTTCTGGACGCCGTCGAAGCGGCCGGCGAGGAGGTCCCGGCGCTGTGTCACTACGACCGCGACACCGACGCAGGCGAGGAAATCGGCCCGCGCTCGACGTGTCGTACCTGCGTCGTCGAGTCCGACGGCGACCTCGTCGCCGCCTGCTCGACGCCCGCAGAGGACGGTCTCTCGGTCGAGACCACGGCTCCGGACGCCGAGGAGGCACGAAGCGTCAATCTCGATTTGGTGCTGTCGAATCACAACCTTAGATGTACGACCTGCGGGAAGAACGGCCGCTGTGAACTGCAGGACGCCTCAATCGAGGCGGGCGTCTCCCACCCCCGCTACGGCGTCTTCGACGAACGCGGCGAGTACGAACCGCTGGACGCCTCCTCACCCATCAACATCGACCGCAACAAGTGCATCCTCTGTAACCGCTGTGTCGAGGCCTGCAACGACGTGCAGGTCGAGGGCGTCCTCCGCGTGGAGGGCACCGGCGAGGACACCCGAATCGGCTTCCAGACCGGCGCCGAGACGATGGCCGACTCGACGTGTGTCTCCTGTGGCCACTGCGCGACGGTGTGTCCGACCGGCAGCCTCGTCGAGGAGGGACTGGTCGACGCGACGACGCTCCCGCTGCCGGGATTCTCCCAGCGGAACTCCGTTGGCGAGGTGCTGGAGCGGGACGAGGAGGATGCCCCGACTCGCGGAACGGAAGCCGAACCGGGCGTCGACGGCTTCATGCAGCGTGCAAAGCGGCAGGCGACCGACAGCACAAAGGACCTTCGCGCTCGCGTGATGAAGTTCGGCGAACACCTCGCCGAGGATATGGCGGCGACGGTCCTCTCGGAGGGACTGCTCTTCGGTATCGCAAAGCGCGTCGGCGACGCCCGACTGAAACGCGTCGACGAAACGGAGACGACCTGCGGTTACTGTGCCGTCGGCTGTCGGTTCGACGTGTACTCGAAGGACGACTCGATACTCGGGGTCCGGGCGACAGACTCCGAGGCCGCTCCCGCAAACGACTTCTCGACCTGTGTCAAGGGGAAGTTCGGCTACGGCTTCGTCGAACGGGATGACCGCCTGACGACGCCGCTGATTCGGGAAGACGGCGAACTTCGGGAGGCGTCGTGGGAAGAGGCCCTCGACCGCGTGGCATCGGAACTGGGCGACATCCGTGAGACGGGCGGCCCCGACTCCGTCGCGGCGTTTGCCTCCTCGAAGTGCACCAACGAGGACGACTACCTCCTCCAGAAGTTCGCCCGGACGGTACTGGAGACGCCGAACGTCGACAACTGCGCGCGACTGTGTCACTCTTCGACTGTCGCGGCGCTGCTCCAGACGGTCGGCTACGGCGCGATGTCCAACAGCATCGAGGACGTGGCCAACGCCGACGCCTACCTACTTTCGGGGACGAACACGACCGAATCCCACCCCGTACTGGCGACGAAAATCAAGCGGAACGTCCGGGACGGCGCCGACCTCGTCGTCGTCGACCCCCGGAAAGTCGACATCGCCGAACACGCAGACCAGTACCTCCGCTCGACCCCCGGCTACGACGTGGCGTGGCTCAACGGAATGGCCCGCTACATCATCGAAGAGGACCTCTACGACGCCGAGTTCGTCGCGGAGAACGTCCACGACTTCGAGGCGCTCCGGGAGAAGGTCGATCCCTTCACACCCGAGGAAGTCCAGCGGCTGGCGGGCATCGCTCCCGACGAACTGAAGCGGGCCGCCGAAACCATCGCCGAGGCCGAATCCGTCGTCTTCGGGTGGGCGATGGGACTCACTCAACACAGCCACGGGACGAACAACGTGCTCGCGATGGCGAACTTCGCGCTGTTGACCGGCAACGTCGGCAAACCCAACGCCGGCCTCTCGCCGTTCCGCGGCCACAACAACGTCCAGGGCGGAGGCGGCGACATGGGGACGCTGCCGAACAAACTGCCGGGCTACGGCGACGTGACTGACCCCGAGACGGTCGACCGCTACGAGGCCGAGTGGGGCGTCCGCCCGCCCGAAGAAATCGGGCTGAAGGTCACCGAGACCTTCGAGGCCATCCACGACGGTGACGTACGTGGCCTGTTCGTGATGGGCGAGAACCCGGCGCTGTCGGAACCCGACATCCGACACGCCGAGAGCGCCTTGGAGGAACTGGAGTTCCTCGCCGTGGTCGACATCTTCGAGACCGAAACCACCGACCACGCCGACGTGGTGTTGCCGGCCGCCTCCTTCGCCGAGAAGTCGGGGACGTTCACCAACACCGAGCGCCGGGTTCAGAAGGTCAATCCCGCCGTCGACCCGCCCGGTGAGGCCCGCCCCGACTGGCGTATCGTCCAGTCGCTGGCCAACCGGATGGGCGCGAACTGGAACTACGACGACCCCACCGAAATCATGGACGAAATCGCCCGCGTCGCACCCATTTACGGCGGCATCAGTCACGACCGACTCGAAGACGAGGGCGGCCTCCAGTGGCCGTGTAGAGACAGCGAGGACCCCGGAACGAAGTTCCTCTACGCCGACGGGTTCAACTTCGAAGACGGGACGGCACGATTCGTCCCCGCCGACATGGGCGAACCCGGCGAACTCCCCAGCGAGGAGTTCCCCCTGACGCTGACGACGGGGCGCGTGCTGTATCACTTCCATACGGGGACGCTCACCCGCCGTGTCGACGCGCTGACCGACCACGTCGGCGAGAGTTTCGTCGAAATCAACCCCGAGACGGCGCGTCGACTCGGCGTCACCGACGGCGAGACAGTCCGCGTCGAGTCCGAACGCGGTGACATCGAGGTCCGGGCGTGGGTAACGGACCGACCCGGCGACGGCGTCGTCTTCGTCCCGATGCACTTCGCCGACGGCGCGGCGAACGTCCTCACCGGCGAGCGCTACGACCCCACGAGCGGCATCCCCGAGTACAAGGTCGGGAGCGTCCGCGTGACGCCGCTCGGGAGCGACGGCGAGAGCGCGACGGCCTCCACCGATGACTGACGAGCGTACCGGCGTCGTCGTCGCCGGCGGTCGCTCAGTGCGGTTCGGGGCCCGCGACAAGACGGTCGCCGACCTCGCCGGAAAGCCGTTGATTCGTCACGCCGCCGAGGGACTCCTCGAAGCGACCGACCACCTCGTCGTCAACTGCCGGGCCGACCAGCGGGCGGCAATCGCCGAGGCGCTGTCGGGACTGGACCCGACGTTCGCCATCGACGGGGAACCCGACAGGGGGCCGGTCGGCGGCATCGAAACGGGGCTGAGAGCCGTCGAGACGCCCTACGCGGCCGTCGCCGCCGCCGACATGCCGCTGCTCGATTCCGGCCTCTTCGAGTATCTCTTCGAGCGTGCAGCGGGCCACGACGCCGCCGTCCCGCGGCCCGGCGACTGGTTCGAGCCGCTGCACGCCGTCTACCGGCCCGAACCGATGGCCGACGCCTGTGGGGCCGCCCTCGAAGAGGAGGACACCCGAATCATCGAACCGCTGTTTTCGCTGGACCACGTCGTCGTCGAGCGAAGCGACCTCACCGCCAACGGCAGTCTCGACAGTTTCGAGAGCGTCGACACGCCCGACGATTTGCAGTGGGCCGCCGAGCGACTCCACGAGTAGGGGCCACTCTCTTGTCACCGGAGGCCATCTGTCGGATATGTCACGAACCGCAGTTATCGCCGGTGTTGGACCCGGACTGGGTGCCTCTATCGCCGAACGATTCGCGGAGGAAGGCTGTTCGGTGGCCCTGCTGGCGCGCTCGGAGGCGTACCTCGACGGCCTCGCTACCAGACTCGACGAGCAGACAGCCGGCAAGGCGCTCGCCGTGCCGACGGACCTCGCCGAACCCACAGATATCGAGGCTGCCTTCGCAGAGACGCGCGAGGCATTCGGCGACGTTGACGTGCTCGTCAATCACGCCTCGGCCGCCTCGTGGGACGGCCTCTTGGAGCAATCGACGGATGATTTCCGGCGAGCGATGGCCGTCGGTCCGGAGGCGGCGTTCCGCTGTTCGCAGGAAGCCGTCTCCGACATGCTGGACGGCGACGGCGGAACGGTCATCTTCACGGGCGCGACGACCTCGGTCCGCGGGCGTGCGGGGTCGGTCGGCTTCAGCGCCGCGAAGTTCGCCTGTCGCGGCCTCGCACAGTCGATGGCACAGGAACTCGGCTCCGAAGGCGTCCACGTCGCCCACGTCGTTCTCGACGGCGTCATCCGACCGCCGGAGGGTGTCGAGGACGACGCCGAGTCGTATCTGGACCCCGACGCAATCGCCGAGCGATACTGGACGCTGGTCGAGCAGTCGACCGACACGATGGACTTCGAGGTTCATCTCACCAACGGCAACGGCACCGTCGAGTTCCTGTAACCCCGTCCGAGGAACTATGCGGCTCCGCCGTCACGAACACGTATGACCGAACGGACGGTCACCACGAGCGGGACGGGGAGCACAGCAGCACAACCGGACATCGCGGAAGTCCGGCTGTGGGTGGCGGGTCGAGACGATGTCGCCGAAATCGCCCACGAACGGGCCCGCAATACCGAAGCGTCGCTCCGAACTGCACTCTCTGCGGCCGACGTTCCGGAGGACTGCATCCGTCGGACCGACGCCCAACTCGAGGACAGAGACAACGGCTTCGAGATACACACCGACGACCCCGAGTACCGAGCGGAGTTTTCGATGGTCGTCGACTGTGTCCCAGAACAGGCCGACGATATCGTGGGCGCAGTCCTCGATGCTGGCGATGGGTCGGGTATCGAACGGATTAGTTTCGACGTCGGCGACGAAGCGCGGATGCGTCTCGGCGAGGAGGCCCTCGACGACGCGATGACAGTCGCTCGCCGCAAGGCGGAAGCTATCGCGGCCGCTGAAGGCCTCACTGTCGGCGAGGTTTTGGAAGTGACGACGGACAACATGCCCAGTGGGATGGAGAGCATCGTCGACGACGCGCTTGGCTCCTCCGAGTCGGGGTTCCACCCCAACCCTGTCGAAATCGAGGCGTCGGTCGAGGCTACCTTCGAACTCCAAGACGGCGACTGATTCAGGCCGTTACCACATCGACGACCCGTCGGAGGTCCATCCGGCCAAGAACGACCCGGTCGACCCGATGGTGTTCGAGCACGTCGGCAGCGATTTCTCGGGCAGTCGTCTCCAGCGACTCGTCGTCGACCATGTTCAAAAGCGGGACGACGCGGGCACCATCCGGGACTCCCTTTAGCCCGCCGTCGTCGTGCGTCAGGACGGTCACGATGTCGTTCGGATGTATCTCATCGCCGGTATCGAGGCCGGTCAGTTCGGCGACGCGTTCGGGGCGGTGGACGCGCTCGTCGGTCAGCGGTTCGCCGACCGCGCGGACGCTCGCGACGGGGACGACCACGTCGGCGGTGGCCGGTATCTGGGGTTCGTCGTCGGCCGGCGCTTTGAACCACCGGCGTCGCGCTCCGTCCGCCTTGATGAGTATCGGCACGTCCGTCGCCTCGGCCAGTTTCTCGACCGTCTCCGTCTCATAGCCGAGATACCGCTCTCGGTCGCCGTCGCGTCCCGGGACGACGCCGAGCGGCCAGTCGCCGGGGTCGGCAGCCTCGATGGCCCCGACCGGGTCGTCGGTGACGACGAGACGACCCACGTGGCCCTCGAACGGCGGGATGCGAACCGTCGCGGTGACGACGGCCTGGTCGAGAGCGGCCGAAAGCGCATACAGCGTCGACTTCTTGCCGCCGGCACCGACGACGGCAACCGCACCCTCCGGGTCGAACGCCTCGATGAGGTCCATACCGGACCGACGGCATCCTGGCACAAAACGGCTCTGCCGCTTCGGGTGTTTATTTGTGGTCGGCGGTCCGCCTTGGCGTATGGTCTTGGATACGATTATGTACACCCTCCACACGGCCTTCGCGTCGCTGTGGGCTGGGTCAGTCCTGTTCGTCGTCGCCGCCGTCCATCCGCTCGCGATGAACGGGGATATCTCCCCCGAGAACTTCGGCAGTATCGTCTCGAAACTCCAGTGGGTGACGCGACTCAGTGTCCTCGTGACGTTCCTCACGGGCGGCCACCTCGCGGGAACGCTGTACTCCGTCGAATCGCTGACCGGAAGCGGGAGCGGCCACCTCGTCCTCACGATGCTGGCGCTGTGGCTGGCGCTCGCTGCGGTCGTCGAAATCGGCAGCGCTCGCGCACAGCGCGGTATCGAGTCGGGGAAAATCCGCGAACCGGCCCGCGACGCCCGCCCGTTCTACCTCGCCGCCGCCGTCCTCGCCGCCGGTCTGCTCGTCGTCGCCGGTCTCTTGGGTGTGGCCAGCCGATACGGCCTCCCCTTCTAGGGAATCCGAACCTCGTTTTCCAGCGTTCCGACGCCCTCGACGGTCACCTCGACCGTGTCGCCGTCCTCCAACGGGCCGACGCCCTCGGGTGTCCCCGTCGAAATCACGTCGCCCGCTTCGAGCGTTATATACGTCGTAATCTCCTCGATGAGTTCCGGCACCGAGAAGATGAACTGCTCTCGGGAGGAGTCCTGTCGGAGTTCGCCGTTGACCCGACACTGGACGGCGGCGTCCTCCGGCACCTCGTCGGGCGAGGCCACCACCGGACCGATTGGTGCAGCGTCGTCGAAGGCCTTCCCTCGGACCCAGTTGGTCTCGACGGACTGGTCGTCGCGATTCGAGAGGTCGTTCACGCAGGTGTACCCCGCGATGACCGACTCGGCGTCGTCGGCGTCGACGTTCCGACAGCGATCGCCGATGACGACGCCCAACTCCGCCTCGTAGTCGAGTCGCTGCTTGTCGGGCAGCAACTCGACGGTCTGGCCGTGGCTGGCGACCGCGTTCGGCGGTTTGAGGAACAGAAGCGGACGGTCAGGGACCTCCTTGCCCTGTTCGGCCGCGTGGTCGGCGTAGTTGAGGCCGACGCAGACGATTTTCGAGGGGTCACACGGCGGCAGTATCTCGACCTCGTCGGCGGTGACCGTCTCCTCGCCGAGGTCGATTCGCCCCTCGTCGACGGGGTAGGCATCGATTTCACCGCCCTCGTCGTCGGTCCATTCGCCGCGGCGCACCGTCCCTTCGGAGTCGCGGAATCGGACGTATCTCATGTGGGCGTCCGACGGCCGGCCGTGGCTTAAGCGTTCGCGGTTCGAGCTCGGCCCCATGCTTTTGCGGGGCGGCAACGAACGCCAACCATGCGAGTCGGCCTGTTCGCGGCCCACGAACAGCACGCACCGACAACGCTGTTAGCGCACGCCAGCGCCGCCGAAGCAGTCGGCTTCGACAGCGTCTGGACGAGCGACCACTTTCACCCGTGGTGGCACACGGACGCCCACTGCGGGGCGGCATGGCCGTGGCTCGGGGCGGCACTGGAGCGCACCGACGAAGTGGCCTTCAGCACCGGCGTCACGCCGCCAATCGGGCGGTATCATCCCGGTCTAATCGCCCAGACGTTCGCCACCCTCGGCGCGATGTACCCCGGCCGAATCCGGCTGACGCTGGCGACGGGCGAGGCGATGAACGAGAAACCGCTCGGCTACGAGTGGCCCGACTACCCCGAGCGCAAGGCGCGACTCGTCGACGCCTGCGAAATAATCGACCGGCTGTGGGACGGTGGCTTCCACGACTACGACGGCCATCATTGGACGCTCGATTCCGCGCGACTGTACACCCTGCCCGATGAGCGCGTTCCGCTGTACGTCGCTGGGAACGGGCCACAAACCGCCGAAGTCGCCGGGCGCTACGCCGACGGGTTCCTCACCTTGGTCGACCCCGAGACGTACGAGTCCGAACTCCTGCCGGCGTTGGAACGCGGCGCGGCCGAGGCCGGTCGGGACCCCGATGACATCGACCGGATTCGGCAGTTCACGGTCGCATACGGCGACGACCCCGAAGCCTGCCGTGAGGCCGCCGGCTTTTGGCGCGGAACGGTCGCCGTCGACTTCGACGACGGCGTCGCGGACCCCAGGGAAATCGAACGACAGGGCCGTGAGGTACCCCTCTCGGAACTCGACGAGTGGGGACTGATTACGACAGATATCGAGGAGGTACTCGCGGAAATCGAACGGCACGAAGCGGCCGGCTTCGACGAAATCGAGTTCCTCTCGTCGTCGCCGGACCAAGAGGCGTTCATCGAGGCACTCGGCGAGTACCTGTGACCGTCCGTCTCCGACTCCGACATCACGTTTTTCTCGTCGGCAACTGCAAGCCCCGCTGTGTAGGAGCGTTCGCCGAGTTGCTGTGTCTGGCGTTAAATTACAGCGGCTTCCGCATCTCGCGGTGCGGGATACCCGCGTCTTCGAACTCCTCGCTTGTCACCTCGTAGCCGAGTCGCTCGTAGAACTCGACGACCGGGACTTGGGCATGGAGGACGACCTCCTCGTAGCCACGGTCGGCCGCCTCCGCTTCGAGTGTTTCCATCAGCGCCCGGCCGAGGCCGGTTCCGCGGTGTGATTCGACGACGGCGACCCGTTCGGCCTTCGCCGTCGTCTCGTCGTAGGCACGCATCCGTGCCGCCCCGACCGCCGTTCCCTCGTCGGTCGCGAGGAAGTGTATCGCCTCGTCGTCTTTGCCGTCGAGTTCCCTGTGTTCGGGGACGCCCTGTTCGTCGATGAACACTTCGCGACGGACAGCGAGGGCGTCGTCCAGTTCACTGTCGGTTTCGACCCGGCGAACGTCCATACGCGAGGCGTGTGTGCCGAGCGGCCTGACGTTTCCGGTCGCCGTCTGCGACCGCGGTGGACACCCATGCTTAATACGCTGACGGGAGTACTCCGAGGCGCAATGGAACTCACCTGGTACGGCCACTCGACGTGGCATGTTGCGGTCGACGGAACCGACCTGCTCATCGACCCGTTCTTCGAGAACCCGAAGACGGACACCGACCCCGAGGAGGTAGACGCCGATTACGTCCTGTTGACCCACGGCCACGCCGACCACATCGGCGACGCCGACCGCTTCTCGGGAGCGACGCTGGTCGCCGTGCCCGAACTCGTCAGTTATGCCGAGGACAACTTCGGCTACGAGGACGCCGTCGGGGGGATGGGGATGAACCTCGGAGGAACCGTCGAGTGCGGCGATGCGTGGGTGACGATGGTTCGGGCCGACCACACCAACGGCATCGAAACCGACTACGGTGCCTCGGCGGGGATGCCGGCCGGTTTCGTCATCAGCGACAAGAAGCCGACACAGGAGTCCGACCCCGACACCACCACGTTCTATCACGCCGGCGACACCAGTCTCATGGTCGAGATGCGCGAGGTCATCGCCCCGTTCCTCGAACCCGACTTCGCGGCACTTCCCGCCGGTGACCACTTCACGATGGGGCCGGCCCAAGCCGCCATCGCGGCCGACTGGCTCGATGTCGACTACGCCTGCCCGATGCACTACGACACGTTCCCGCCGATAGAAATCGATACGGAGGACTTCGAGCGTGAACTGAAGGCCACGGGTGCCGGCGCCGAGGCAGTCATCCTCGACGGCGACGAGTCCTACACGCTGTAGGCGGTCGAGCGCTACACCGACTTTTTATACTCGCCGTCCGATTGTTCGTCCGCAATGGCTGACATCGAGACCACTACCGTCAACGAGGAGAAGTTTCACGCACTGAGCCGAGCCGGCGATTTCGAGTTGAGCATCGACGCCACTGGGTCCGACGGCCCCACACCGAACGAGGTACTCGTCGCCGACTACGCTTCCTGTTTCAGTTTCGCCTGCCGCGCGGGCGCCCAGCGGGAACTCGACATCGACCTCGGTAAAATCGAAGCCGAGGCCGAAGCCGCCCTCGACGACGATGACGACCTCGAATCCATCGCCTTCCACCTCCACATCGAAGCGGACCTCGACGACGAGCAAGTCGAGAACGTCATCGAGTTGGGCGAGGAAATCTGTCACGTCCACGCGGCACTCCGAGAGGGACTCCGCGCCGATATCGACGTGACTGCCGACGCTTTCTAACGCGGCGTTCTCGGCCCCGTCTCAGAACTGCTTGAGATTCTGGAGGTCGTGTTCGGTTCGGGCGAACTCCGAGAGCCGTCTGCTCGCGTGACAGTTCGGGCAGTGGAACGTCCGGCCGGGGTCGGGCAACTCGCTCGGGGAATCCTGCCAATTCTTACCACACTCGGGACACAACAGTCGGACGTACGTTTCCATACCTCCGGGAACGGCGGGCAGGTATGAAAACCTTTGTCACGAATCAGTCGTCCACGACGACCGCCGGTGCGAGCGTCTCGTTGATTCGGCGGCCGTACTCGCTTGCGTCGATATCGCCGGAGACGTAGGCGCTTGCCCACGCTGCGTCGGCATACCACGTCAGCGTTCGGTCGGCGTAGGCGATGCTGTCGAGTTTCTCGACGTTCCACCCCTCACCGACCCGTTCGGCGAAGGCAACGGCGACGGCGCCGAGGTCGTCGCCGACGCTGTCACTGTCGTACTCCACCGAGACCACGCCCGAATCCAGCGCAAGTGCCTCGAGCGTGACACCGCGGGATTCGACGTCGTCACGGAACGCCGCCCTGTGGTCGACATCGTCGCCGAGACAGCCGGCGAGGGCCGCCGTCGCCGCAGTACCCGAACCGACGATGAACTCCCGTCGTCGCATACGCTACGCTAGGGACGGTTAGTAAAAGCGATTGAAAACGTTTCACGCCGCGAATCGAGCGATGAATCCGAACCGGGGTTAGGCCGTAACCACGTCGCCAGCCTCCAGCAACTCCTTGTATCGGTTTCGGATGGTGACCTCGGAGATATCGGCCACCTCGCTTACGTCGCTTTGTGTGACCTTCTCGTTGCAGAGCAGGGCGGCGGCGTACACCGAGGCGGCAGCCAGACCGACCGGCGACTTCCCCGAGAGGATGCCGTCCTCGCGGGCGGCCTCGATGAGTTCGCGGGCGCGACGTTCGACCTCGTCGGGGAGGTCGAGGTCGCTGACGAACCGCGGGATGTAGCTCTCGGGGTCCGCCGGCTTGACCTCGAGGTTCAACTCGCGGATGATGTAGCGATACGTCCGCGTGAGCTCCATCTTGTCGACGCGGGAGACGCGCTCTACCTCGTCGAGGCTGCGGGGGACGCCGGCCTGTCGGGCGGCGGCGTACAGCGACGCCGTGGCCACGCCCTCGATGGAGCGGCCGGGCAGGAGGTTGTCCTGCAGCGCTCGGCGGTAGATGACGCTGGCCGTCTCGCGGACATTCTCGGGGAGGCCAAGGGCGCTCGCCATGCGGTCGATTTCGCCGAGTGCCTGCTTGAGGTTGCGCTCCTTCGAATCCCGCGTGCGGAACCGCTCGTTCCAGGTGCGAAGTCGCTGCATCTTCTGGCGCTGACGACTCGACAGGGAGTTGCCGTAGGCGTCTTTGTCCTGCCAACCGATGTTCGTCGACAGGCCCTTGTCGTGCATCATCTTCGTCGTCGGCGCGCCGACACGGGATTTGCTGTCTTTTTCGGCCGAATCGAAGGCGCGCCACTCCGGTCCGCGGTCGATTTCGTCCTCCTCGACGACCAGTCCGCACTCGCTGCAGACTGTCTCGCCGTGTTCGGTGTCGGATTCGAGTCGGGCGCCACACTCCGGACACACTGTCGTGTCTTCGTGCTCGTGTTCGTCGGCTCGCTCGGTCGTCGTCTCGGTACTTCGCTCGTCGGTGTAGGTTCGGATGCTTGTATCGCTCATTGTGGATGGGTTACGCCCGTCTCCGGAGGTGGAAAACCCGAAGAAATCCGGTATCGGACTGTTGCTAACAGTATGTTAGTTCGAAAGGTACTTAAACCTTTCGCAGGTGTGTGGCTCGAATACACCGATATCGGGCAGTACAGGCAGTATTGTGTGTTACCGAATGTCGTGTGTTACACCTTGCCCAACGATTGTTAGTGATAAATGTTGCTACGAACGATGGGCTCCACATGAAATACGCCACGGCGGCCGGTCCGCCGTTTCCGAGTCGGACGCGGTGTCGCGTCCGTCGTCAGTTCAGTCGACGAGCGGCCAGCACCGAGCCGAGGATGGCCAACAGCGCGACGACTGCACCGAAGCCGGCGCCGTCGGCGCTGGAGTCGCCGTCGGTTTCGGTCATGTCGTCCATGCTGTCCGTCTCGCCCATGTCGTCGTCTTCGACCGTCAGCGAGGCGTCGTCGAGGACGATGTCACCGCCTTCCGTGGTGTAGGGACTGTCCTCACCGCCTTCGGTGTCGACGAAGTCGTACTCCTGATTGCCGTTCGTGTCGAGGTGCGGCATCGCGACGGCGGTGCCGTCCTCCTCGTACGGCGTATCCAGGCTGACCTCGATGTCGGAGTGGTCCCCGGATTCGAGGTACTCACTGGTGCCACGGACGCTGTCGAACGTCGCACCGTCTAGGAGCGTCCCGTCGTGAATCGTCACGAAGCCACCCTGCGAGAGGGAGGCGCTGTCGACCGTGACGGAGTTGCCGTCGGTCGTCTGGTCGGAGATGGAGACGCTCGCCTCCGGAACCGCCGTCACCGTCGCGGGAGCCACGTTAGCGCTTCCAGCGACAGTGTACGGGGCGTCGTCCGCGCCCTCACTGGTGACGAAGTCGTAGGCTTCGTTGCCGTTGGTGTCGAGGTGCGGCATCGCAACGAAGGTGTCCTCGCCGCCGGGTACCTCGTCGACGGGGACGCTGACGTTCTCGTGCGTGCCCGGACCGAGGTACTCGCTGGTGCCGCGGACGCTGTCGAAGACAGCGCCGTCGAGTACCGTCGAGTCGTGGAGCGTGACGAAGCCACCGTTGTGCAGCGTGACGCTGTCGACGGTGACGGTGTCGGAAACGTCCTCCTGACCGGTGAACGTCACCTGTGCCTGCACGCTCGCTCGGTAGGTGTCGATAACTGCGCCGCCGTTGGCAGTGTAGGGGCCGTCCTCGGCGCCTTCACTGCTCACGAAGTCGTACTCCTCGTTATCGTTGGTGTCCCGGTGGGCCATCGGGATGGCCGTCTGGGAGGTCTTCATCGGTTCGTCCAAGGTGACCTCCACGTCGGAGTGGAACCCGGCTTCGAGGTACTCGCTGGTGCCACGGACGCTGTCGAACGTCGCCCCGCCGAGCAGCGAGGGGTCGTGAATCGTCACGAAGCCGCCCTCCGAGAGGTCGACGTGGTGGACCGTCACGGTGTTGCCGTTGGATTCCTGCTGGGAACCGGAGACCAGCGCCGAAACCGTCGCGTTGGCGGTGTCGACGACGGCGTCACCGGAGTCGGTCGTGTACGGACCGTCCTGTTGGCCCTCACTGTCCGGGAAGTCGTACGCTTCGTTGTCGTTGGTGTCCTTGTGAGCCATCGGGACGAGCGTGTCGTCCTCTTCGAGCGGCTCGTCCAGCGTCACGTGGATGTCCTTGTGCGTGCCGGGTTCGAGGTACTCGCTCGTGCCGCGGATGCTGTCGAAGACATCGCCGTCGAGCACCGTCGAGTCGTGAACCGTCACGAACCCGCCGTTCGGCAGGAACGCTTCGTCGACAACGACGAAGTTCCCGCCCGTTGAGGTGTCGTTCATCGAGACGCTGGCCTCGTCCGTCGGCGTCACTGCCGCCGTGTCGACCACAATGTCGAAGTCGGAGTTGGGGTCTTCGAACGGCCCGTCCGCGTCGCCCTCGCTGGTGACGAAGTCGTACTCGCCGTTGTCGTTGGTGTCCTTGTGCGGCATCGGGATGATGGTGTCCTCGTTGTCGAGTTCATCGTCGAGTTCGACACGAACGTCCTCGTGGACGCCCGCAGAGAGAACGCCGCTGACGCCGCGGACGCTGTCGAAGGTGTTGCCGTCCAGAAGCGAACTGTCGTGAATCGCAACGAAGCCGCTCTCGGAGAGTTCGACGCGGTCGACGGAGACCGACGAGCCGCCGGTCGACTGGTCGGACATGGCCACCGTCGCGGTGGTGGTCACGTTCGCGCTATCGATGACGATGTCGCCGTCCTCGTTCGTCGAGGGGCCGTCTTCCTCGCCGCCGCTGGAGACGAACTCGTAGGTTCGGTCGCCGTCGGTGTCGAGGTGCGGCATCGCGATGAGCGTCTCGTCGTCTTCGAGCGGTTCGTCCAGCGTCACGGTGACGTTGCTGTGATTGCCTGCCTCGAGGTAGCCGGACGTGCCACGAACGCTCGTGAGCACCGCCTCGCCGCCGTCGTTAAGGCTGGAGTCGTGAATCGCGACGAACCCACCTTCGGGCAGGTACACGTCGTCGACGACGACCGTGTGGCCGCCGCTCGTCTGGTCTGAAATCGATGCTGAAGCCACGTGGTTTGCCGACACGACGCCCACTCCCGCGGTCGCGACGCTTGCGACCATGAGCAGAGTCATGACGACTGCACCTATGCGTCGATGCATATCACACCGTTCCGGGACGTATAAAAAGGCGTTTGCCGAACTGCCACCCAAATTCGACCCACAGCCGTCCGAATTGCGGGGTTCTGGGCCGGTTTTGATGGTGATGTGAGAACTCTCGTCGCGAGCGGGTTAGTAAAAACGTACTGGCCGAACAGCGCGAAACGTTAGATGGTCGGAGCAGGTCGGCAGTGGGTCAGTCCCACGTAACCCACGTGAGAAACGCGAGTCCGCCGAACTCGAAGACGCGGAGGGTTGCGAGTGCGAGTTGGGCGGGGTACGGAACCATGTTGGGGTCGTGAATCCACGCCGAGAGGCCGGCGTGGAAGATGAACAGGTACGCGGCCAGCGCGTTCTCGCCGAGGAGGAACACGCCGAACAGGACGAGTCCGAGGGTGTGTTTCGACCGGAGTTCCCACCAGTTGCCACCCCACACGTACAGCAGGGCACCCAACAGGAGGATGTTCAGGACGGCAAACACCTGTACGATACTGACGAGCACTATGAACCACCTAACTTATCGACGTACATATACTCTTACCCAAATTCCGCCCATACTCAGATTACCTTCCCGATTATCTCCTCGACGGTGTCCCAGTGGACGCGTGCGGACTCCGTCGGGAGATACACTTTCCCGTAGTCGTCGCCGCTGTCGGTGACGACGTTGTTCTCCTCGAGGACATCGAGATGGTGCCGAACCGTCTTGTAATCCAACTCGAGGTCCTCAGCCAACTGGTTGGCGTTTCGCGGCCGCTCGTCGAGTGCACGCAGAATACGGGCGCGATTGGCGCCGCCGCGCGTGCCCGAGAGTACGTACCAGAGGGCCGCCTCCATTAGCGACACCCACACATCCGAATGACGTAAAATAGGGGGGTATCACTTCGATGTCATACGGTGAAGAGATGTCCCTCGGTGGGGACCTCGAAGACGCCGATTCGGGCGCCGGCGTCCATCCAGCCGTGACCGTAGGAGAAGGAGGCCAAGGCGTTGACCAAATCGTCTTCTTCCCGGAAGTGCCGGCCGTCCTCCAGATACGACCGAGCCATCTCCTCGAACTCCTCGCCGGCCTCGTGTAGGGGCGTCCCCTCTTGGGCGGCGATGTCGGCGGCGTCCAGCGCCGCCGCCAGCAGTTCCTCGTAACGGTTCGTCTTCTCTTCGAGGTCTGCAGCCATACGGTGGCCGTCGCGGCGAAAGAACAAAAACGGCGAGGTCGAGGGCCGAACGTCGGTACTCGCCAGTTACAACTCCTCGCTTGAGCCGAGGGGGCCGCCGAGACGTTCTTCGACCTCCTCTTCGAGTTTGAACCGCTGGACCTTCTGGGTGGCCGACCGCGGCAGTTCGTCGACGAAGAATATCCGTCGTGGGTGGGCGTACGTCGCGACGTGGTCGAGGCTGAATTCGCGGAGTTCCTCCTCGCTGCGGTCGGCGCCCTCCTCAAGGACGACGAATGCGACCGGCGCTTCGCCTTTGATTTCGTGGGGAGCGCCGACGACGGCGGCCTCAGCTACGTCGGGGTGTTCGTAGAGAGCGTCCTCGACTTCCGCCGGGTAGATGTTCTCCCCGCCGGCGATTATCATGTCGTCGGCGCGGTCGACCATCCAGAAGTAGCCGTCCTGGTCGACGCGGGCGATGTCCTCGGTGTAGAAGAAGCCCTCGTCGTCGAAGACGGCGGCGGTCTTCTCGGGGCGGTTGTAGTAGCCCTCGAAGACGGTCGCCGACCGAATCGCGATTTCGCCGGTGACCTGCTCCTCATCGGAGAAGTCGATGGCGTCGTCGGGGTTCGGTTCGAGGTCGTCCGTCGAGATGCGTGTCTCGCGGGTGTCGGGGTCGACCAACTTGATTTCGATGTTCCGCAGCGCCGGGCCGATACAGCCGGCGGATTTCCGGACGCCGCGAGAGGGTTCGACACAGCCGGCCGGGCCTGTCTCGGTCATCCCCCAGCCTTCGGTCATCGGGACGCCCCACGCCTCCTCGATGGTGCGTCGGGTGTCGTCGGCCAGCGGTGCGGCCGCACAGATGACATCGGTCAGCGACTCCATGTCGTAGGCGTCGGGGTCCTGTCGGTACACCTGCCACATCATGTTGTACAGCGCGGGGACGCCGGCGAAGTTGGTGACGTCGTTGTCCGAGATGGTCTGCAGAATCATGTTCGGGTCCGGCCGCGGAATCATGTGCATCTCCGCGCCGTTGTAGAGGTAGGTTCCCTGAATGGCGTTGAGCGCGTAGATGTGGAACAGCGGCAACACGAGGACGATGCTGTCGTCGGGGTCGATTGGGAGTCCGCCCTTCGCGTAGGATTCGATGGTCGAAAGGAGGTTCTCGTGGGTCAGAAGCACCCCTTTCGGCTTGCCGGTCGTGCCGGAAGTGTAGGGTTGGCAGGCCACGTCGTCGAAATCACGGTCAACGGTGTCGAACTCGTCGTCGGCCTCGGCGACGGCCTGGGAGTAGTTGACGACGCCGTCGTCGCTCACACCGGAGACGTAGACGTTCGAGACGCCAGCGTTACCGGCGAGTTCCGTCGGACCGGTGATACGCCCGTCTTCGGTGTCCATTCCGCCGGCCAACAGCGGGGAACCAATCATATGGTCTACGTCCGCGTCCTGGAGGACGAACTCCAGGGTGTTCGGGTCCATCCGGAGGTTCAGCGGAACCGGAATCGCCCCCGCTTTGATGGAACCGAAGTACGACTCGGGGAACTGGTCGGTGTTGGGGATGTAGAGGCCGACGCGGTCGCCCGGTTCGACGCCGTTGTCGACGAGCACGTTCGCGACGCTGTTGGCCGAGGCCTCCAGTTCGTTGAAGGTGGTCTCCTGACCCATGAACGTGACAGCGGTCTTCTCGCCGTAACGGTCGGCGGCCATCGAAGGGAGGTCGCCCATATTCCGCAATGGTGCACCGTTATAGTGTTCCATGGTAGCGTCCGCAACTCCGAAGCACGCCTATTAAAGATACTCCCGGCTAAAATCGGTGGAATCCCGTACCTATCGGGCGTCTTCGGAGTGCCGTGTTCGGACCGCCGTGACGGGCGGGTTACAGCGTTCCCGCGACGTAGCCGACGGCCGCGGTCGCGGCGACGCCCAACACGAGCAGTCCGTAATTGGCTATCGGGTTCGACGCCCGCGCGATACTGACCGAGAAATCGGTGCCCGACAGCGGCCACAGGAGCGGAACGCCGGCGGGCGTGAGCGCGTCCGCAAGCAGGTGAGAGCCGACGCCGACGATGGCGACGACTGCCCCGAGTCCGGCCGCCAACACGGGGTCGACGCCGACCCGCTGTCCCACGAGGAACCCCGAACCGCCGAGGGTCGCCGTGACGGCACTCAGGAACAGCAGCGTGTGGGTGATGCCGCGGTGTTCCAGAAACGGCACGCGGAGGTCGTAGTCGGGGAGCCGCGAGAGTCCGACCGAGCCGATACAGCCGGCGATGGCGACACCGGGGTCGACCGACAGCAACAGGAACCCGACGGGCGCGTAGACAAGCAGTGCAGCGCCGTAGTGCCCCGTTTTGTACATACCCCCCGTTCGGCGCCGGGAGGGAAGAACCTGTATATCGGCCGCCCCACGAGAGGGGTATGGCACTCGATGTTTTCGGTCCGTTTCTGATTCCCGCCGGCCTGTTTTTTCTCGGCGTCGTCTTCTACGGCGTCGTCGTGCTGTTGGGACGGCTCCGCGACGATGACGACTACCGCACCGACGAGTAAACCCATCGACATCGGGGGATCAGTTTTACCGACGGGAGACGAGTGACAACTATGGGCGACGATGCGATGGGCCGGTTTCCGGTCCCCGACCACAAGGAGTTACCGGAAGACATCCGCGAGCGAATCGAAGAAGAGACCGAACAGGCCGGTTTCACGCCGAACGTCTTCGAGGGCTTCGCCTACAAGCCGAGTCACTTCCGGGCGTTCTTCGCATATCACGACGCGCTGACCGAGGACACGCCGCTGGAACGCGAAGAGATAGAGATGCTCATCGTCACCGTCTCGGGCGTCAACGACTGTCTGTACTGCGTCGTCGGCCACGGGGCCCTGCTTCGCATCTTTGCCAGCGCGCCGAAACTCGCCGACCAACTGGCGACGAACCACCGCACCGCCGACCTCTCGGAACAGCACCGCGAGATGCTCGACTTCGCGGTGAAACTGACCGAGGAACCAGGACGCGTCGACGACGACGACATCGAAGCGCTCCGGGACGTCGGGTTCTCCCAAGAGGAGATTTGGGACATCGGCAGCGTCGTCTCGGTGTTCAACCTCTCGAACCGGATGGCGACGTTCGCCGACATGCGCCCCAACGACGAATTCTACGGGATGGGTCGCTGACGGCACCGAAGCGCGGGGTTCATACTCCCGGCCCCGTTACGCCGAGGTAGATGCGCGTCGAGACGCTGGGAGACGGCGACCCCGAAGTTGCTATCGTCGGTGGAATACACGGCGACGAGCCGTGCGGCCCGAACGCCGTCGATGACCTCCTCGAAGCCGACCTCGAAATCCAGCGACCGGTGAAACTCATCGTCGCAAACGAAGAGGCGCTCGAAGAGGGCGTCCGCTACCTCGAAGAGGACCTCAACCGCGCCTTCCCCGGCGACCCCGACGCCGACACCCACGAAGGGCGACTGGCACACGAACTACTACGGGAGATTCGCGGCTGTGACATCCTTTCGCTGCACTCGACGCAATCGTACGCCGCCCCCTTCGCACTCGTCGACGAGATGGACGGCTACGCCCGGTCGGTGTGTCCGTACCTCTCCGTCGAGGCCGTCGTCGAAACCGCCGGCTACAGCACCGGCCGGCTCATCGCCTACCCGAACGTCGTCGAGTTAGAGTGTGGCATCCAGCGGTCGGCGGCCGCCACCGAGAACGCCAAACAACTCGCCCGGGAGTTCCTCGTCGCGACGGGCGTCCTCTCGGGAGAGACCGGAAACGGCCGACACCACCCGCTTCCGGTGTTCAGACTGGAACGGCAGATTCCGAAACCCGCCGGCGAACGCTACGAGGTGTTCGTCGAGAACTTCGAGCGCGTCGCGGAGGACGAGGCAATCGCCGCCGTCGACGGCGAGGAGCTGTTCTCCGAGACGCCGTTTTACCCCATTCTCCTGTCGGCCTACGGCTACGAGAACGAGTTCGGCTACGCCGGCGACCTAGTGGGTCGACTCGACGGCGACGAACCCGCGGTTCCGGCCCGAGAGAGCGCCTCGGCCCGCGCCGACGGCCGGAACCGGTAGCTAGTACCACGTCCCGCCGGCGTCGACGGCGATTTCCTGTGCGGTCACCTTCCGAGCGTTCGGCCCCGCGAGGTAGGCCACCTGTTCGGCCACGTCTGATTTCGGAATGTAGAACTCCGGCAGTGCGAAGTCGTCGGGGCCGATGCTCGCCGGTTCGGCGTTCTCGACGGAGGCGAGTTCGGCCTGTTTTGCGACGACTTCCTCGATGCGGTCGCCCTCGACTGGTCCCGGGAGGACGCTGTTTACCGTCACGTCGTCGCGGCCGAGTTCGTAGGCGAGCGTCCGTGTCAGTCCGATGAGGCCCATCTTCGAGGCGGCGTACGGCGAGCGGTTCGGGTACGGCCGCTTTCCGCCGATAGAGGCGATGTTGACGACGCTTCCCTGCTTGCTGTCGCGGAGATGCGGTGCGGCGTGTTTCACACAACTCAGCGCGCCGGCGACGTTGACCGCCTGTACATCGAGGAACTCCTCGGTGTCGACGCGGTCGAAGGGTTCGACCGGGCCGGCGACGCCGGCATTGTTGACCACGCAATCGAGGCCGCCGAACCGCTCGACGGTCGCCTCGATTGCGGCTTCGACGCTGTCTTCCTCGGTTACGTCGCACTCCACAGCCAGCGCCTGTTCCTCGCCGATGGTCTCGGCGGTTTCGTAGATGCCGTCGCTCCGTGCGGCGACGGCGACGTTCGCGCCGCAGTCGGCGAACGTTTCGGCGATTTCGCGTCCAATTCCCCCGCTTGCACCCGTGACAAAGGCAGTGACGTTCGATAGCACACGGCGGCACGCGGCGCCGTCGAACAAAAACGTTCGGCTACTCCTCGTCGGCGGCGAACTCCACGAGGGTCAACTCGCGGTCGAGCATGCAGTAGTCGTGGGGCGGGTCCCCGACGACTTCGGTAATCTGGTACTCCTCGTCGAACTCCGCGCCGGCGGGTTCACAGAACTCGTGGCTCGGACATTCGGTGTATGGGCAGGGGCCGGCGAGTTCGGCCTTGCTGCCGGCGTAGGCGGCGTTCGTGGGGACGTTCGCCAACACAGGCGCCGGTTCGACCTCGACGGCGGTGACGCCGGTGTCGTGGACGGCACACTCAAGCGTCCCCGAATCCCGGACGCCGGTCACGCGGTAGCGGCGCCCCTCGGTGAGGTTGAGACACTGCTCGCGGTAGGGACAGCCCTCACAGGCTGTGGATTCGCCGCCGTAGACGAACTCGGTGCCCACCTCCGCGAGCCGTTCGCCGATGAGCGTGACCTTCGACATGTGTCGTCCTTTCCCCGGTGACGTGTTAAGGCCGTCGGCGGCTACGTATCGCGTCCGGTCAACTCGTCGAGTTTCTCGAAGTACCGCTCCCGCGGCACCTGATACAGTCCCCGGTAGTCGATGTCGCCGTCGGCGAACCGATGGGTCAGTTCGACGGCGCCGTCCAGCGCCGCCGAGCGGGTGTCGTAGGCGTCGGGGTCGCGGTTCACCTCGGGTTCCAGATACAGCGTCACCATCCACGGCGCGTTCGGCGGGAGGTTGCGGTTGCCCTCCGGCCGGCGGTTCCGTCGACCGCGCGTAACGTAGACCGTCGGCAGACACGCTGCGGGGAACTCGCTGCCATTGAACACGTCGGGGCGGTAGGCGAGGATGACCCGAGCGTCCTCGGCGTTCCACACCTGCCAGCCGTCGCCGAGCGCCGCCTCCTCGAGCATACCGTCACTTCGAACTCGGCCCCTATCAGCCCCTCGGTTTATAAACCGCGTCAGTCGCTCGTCTGACGAAGGGTGAATCGAATCCAAGGATTCCGGTGTCTGTTGCTGGTTTTACGGCGCCGGTTCGACCGTGTCGTGTGTCAACTCCAGACAAGATTTATGTGTTAGCAGCACTCATATATAAGATAGTATCGGTGGCGCCGTCGCCACATGCCGCTCCGACCGTGTCGTTGTGCTCCGAGGCCGCCGACCGGAATCGGGTCGTGGTATGTGGTGACGTACCGAGCCATCGAGACGACGGCCAGACGGCCAGCCCGGCCCCGCCGGGTGGGATGCGTGAGCGTCCCCGTGATAGAATGAGCGATATGGAAACACTCGAGGAACTCAGCAAGGAGTACAGAAGCTCGATTCCATCGGACCTCCGCGAGACGCGGTCGTTCGACTGGTATCTCGAAGAACTGTACGACAGCCCGAAAATCGCCCGCAACGCCCACCAGCGGGTCGCGGACATGTTCGACTACTACGGCACGTCGTACGACGAGGACGCCGGCGTCGTCGAGTACGAACTCGCCTCCGAGGACCCGCTCGGTAACGGCGAGAACACCTTCTACGGCCGCGTCATTCACGAGGCCATCCACGAGTTCGTCAACAAGGTGAAATCGGGGGCCCGCGGACTCGGGCCGGAGAAACGCATCAAACTGCTGCTCGGCCCCGTCGGCTCCGGGAAGTCCGACTTCGACCGACAGGTCCGACAGTACTACGAGGACTACACCACCCGCGAGGAGGGGCGGCTGTACACCTTCCGGTGGACCGGGCTCTGTGACGTACTCAGAGACCAAGACCCCGCAGACGACGTGGTTCGCTCGCCGATGAATCAGGACCCGGTCGTGTTGCTCCCGCTGGAACAGCGCGAGGGCGTCATCGAGGACGTAAACGACAGACTCGACGCACCCTACACCATCCGCAACGAGCAGGCGCTGGACCCGGCGAGCGAGTTCTACATGGACAAACTGCTGGAGTACTACGACGACGACCTCCAGTCGGTGTTGGAGAACCACATCGAAATCGTCCGTCTCATCGCCGACGAGAACAAACGGCAGGCCATCGAGACGTTCGAACCGAAAGACAAGAAGAACCAGGACGAAACCGAGTTGACCGGGGACGTCAACTACTCGAAAATCGCCGTCTACGGCGAGTCCGACCCCCGTGCCTTCGACTACTCGGGGGCGTTCTGTAACGCCAACCGCGGCATCTTCTCCGGGGAGGAGTTGCTCAAACTCCAGCGGGAGTTCCTCTATGATTTCCTGCACGCCACACAGGAACAGACCATCAAGCCGAAGAACAACCCCCGAATCGACATCGACCAGGTCATCGTCGGTCGGACGAACATGCCCGAGTACCGCGACAAGAAGGGCGACGAGAAGATGGAGGCGTTCAACGACCGGACGAAGCGAATCGACTTCCCCTACGTCCTCCAGTACGAGGAGGAGGCGAAAATCTACCGCAAGATGCTGAAGAACGCCGACGTGCCCGATATGCACGTCGAGCCACACACCTTGGAGATGGCGGGGTTGTTCGGCGTCCTCACCCGCATCGAGGAACCCGACGGCGGCACCGTCTCGGTCGTCCAGAAGGCGAAAGCCTACAACGGCGAAATCGACGAAGCCGAGGACATCGACGTGAAGAAACTGCGGGACGAGGCCGAAAACGTCGCCGACATCGGCGAGGGGATGGACGGCGTCTCGCCGCGGTTCATCGGCGACGAAATCGCCGAGGCGCTGATGGACTCGATGCACAGAAATCGGATGTTCCTCTCGCCGTTGACGACGTTCAACCACTTAGAGGAGAACCTCGAAAACCACGGCTCCATCCCTGCGGAGAACTTCGAGACCTACTACCGCTATCTCGAAGTGGTGCGCGAGGAGTACAAAGAACGCGCCATCGAGGACGTCCGACACGCCCTGGCCTACGACTTAGACGAAATCCAGCGGCAGGGCGAGAAGTACATGGACCACGTGATGGCCTACATCGACGACGACACCGTCGAAGACGAAATCACGGGCCGTGAGCAGGAACCAGACGAGAAGTTCCTGCGGGACGTCGAGGAGAAACTCAACGTCCCCGAGGACCGCAAGGACGACTTCCGACAGGAAGTCTCCAACTGGGTCTCCCGGCGCGCCCGTGAGGGTGACACGTTCAATCCGCAGGACAACGACCGCCTCCGCCGTGCGCTGGAGCGAAAACTCTGGGAGGACAAGAAACACAACATCAACTTCTCGGCGCTGGTCTCCAGCGGCGACTTAGACGACGAGGAGCGCAACGCCTGGGTCGACGCCCTCGAAGAACAGGGGTACAGCACCGAGGGCGCAAAGGAAGTCCTCGAGTTCGCCGGCGCGGAGGTGGCCAAAGCCGAGATGGAAGGCGAGGAATGACCGGACGGGAGTACATCGACCGCGCCGACGACGCCCTCCGGGAGACGTACGAACCGCCGATGTCGCTTTCGGAGTACGTCGAGACGGTCTTCGAGAATCCACGAACGGCGGCCCACGCCTCGAAGTACCTGCTCGAAGCCATCGAGGCCGCCGGTACCCGAACCGTCGTCGAGGAGGGCGAACGCAAAGAGCGGTATCGCTTCTTCGACGACCCGCACAACGACGGCGAACACGCCATCCTCGGCAACACCGAGGTGTTGAACGCCTTCGTCGACGACCTCCGGTCCATCGCGGCCCGTCGAGGCAAAGACGAGAAGATACTGTGGCTCGACGGCCCGACGGCGACCGGCAAGTCCGAACTCAAACGCTGTCTCGTCAACGGACTCCGGGAGTACTCCAAGACCGAAGCCGGCCGGCGCTACACCGTCGAGTGGAACGTCTCCGGGGCCGACAGTTCCCCGGGGATGACCTACGGCGACACGCCCGCGCCCGACGAGGACGACTGGTACCCCTCGCCCGTGCAGGCCCACCCGCTGTCGGTGTTTCCCGAGTCTGTGCGGGAGGAACTGCTCGCCGACCTCAACGACGCCTTGGACGACCACATCCCCGTCCACCTCGACGCCCGCTTGGACCCCTTCAGTCGGGAGGCCTACGACCACCTCGAAGAGCAGTACCGCCGACAGGACACCGAGGACCTGTTCTCGGCGGTGGCTGACGAGAATCACCTCCGGGTGAAGAACTTCGTCGTCGACGTGGGACAGGGAATTGGCGTCCTCCACAGCGAGGACGACGGCACCCCGAAGGAGCGCCTCGTCGGCTCGTGGATGGCCGGCATGCTCCAGCGACTCGACTCACGCGGCCGGAAGAACCCGCAGGCGTTCAGTTACGACGGCGTCCTCTCACAGGGCAACGGCCTGCTGACCATCGTCGAGGACGCCGCCCAACACGCCGACCTGTTGCAGAAACTGCTGAACGTCCCCGACGAAGGGACCGTGAAACTCGACAAGGGAATCGGGATGGACATCGACACCCAGATGATTATCATCTCGAATCCCGACCTCGAAGCGCAGTTGAACCAACACGCCGAACGTGAGGGACAGGACCCACTGAAGGCGCTGAAGCGCCGCCTCGACAAACACGAGTTCAGCTACCTGACGAACCTCTCGCTGGAGGCCGAACTCCTCCAGCGTGAGTTGACGAACGAGACCGACATCTGGGAAGCCGACAGCTACGAGCGACTGGAAGAGCGGATTCGCCAGCCCGTCACGATTTCGGTGCGGAACAGCGCCGGCGAGGTGCGGGAGCGCGAACTCGCACCGCACGCCATCGAGGCCGCGGCGCTGTATGCGGTCGTCTCGCGACTCGACGCCGAGTCGCTGCCGCCCGGCCTCGATTTGGTCGACAAGGCGCTCGTCTACGACCGCGGCTACCTCCAGGACGGCGACGAGCGCCGCTACAAAGAGGAGTTGGACTTCGGCACGCCCGACGACGGCGACGGCGGTATTCCGGTGACGTACACCCGCGACATCGTCGCGGATTTGCTGTACGAGGACACCGAGCGCTTCCACGCCGAGTTGCCGGTCGAGGACGTCATCATGCCGCGTGACCTGTTGAACGCGATGGCGGGGCGCTTCGAGGATGCCCCCGTCTTTTCGAGCAGCGAGCGCACGGAGTACGAGAACCGCCTCGTCCCGGTCAAGAACCACGTCTTCGGCCGGCAGGAACAGGACGTCATCGACGCCATCATGCGCGAAAAGCGCGTCGACGAGGCGACCGTCGAGGAGTACATCGAACACGTCTACGCGTGGGTCGAAGACGAACAGATAGAGAACGACCGCGGAGAACTCGAAGAACCCGACCCGCTGAAGATGAAGGTGTTCGAAATCGAGCACCTCGGCCGGTTCGACGAGGCGGATTACGACGGCGCCGAACCGACCGAGGGCGTCGAGCGGTTCCGCGCCGAGAAGATAATCACGGCGTTGAACCGCCACGCGTGGCGGAACCGCGACGACGAGTTCCGCGTCTCCGACGTGGACCCCCGAGAGATTCCCGTCATCGAGACGGTGCTGGGGAGCCACGACTGGGATGACGTGCGACGCACCCACGAGGACCTCGACCCCAGCCAGTGGGACGACCCGCCGTCGGGCACCGACACGGAGACGGTCAAGGAGGAGACGATTCGGAACCTCCAGGAGATGTTCGGCTACTCGCCGGCCTCCGCGGAGTTGACCAGCAGACACGTCATGGGACAGGTGAGTTACCGATGGGACTGAGGGACGACCTCGACCGCTTCCGTGAGGTCGGCGAGGCCAAGCGACAGGACCTCTCGGAGTTCATCCAGTACGGCGATTTGGGACAGTCCCGCCCCGACGAGGTGAAGATACCAATCAAAATCGTCGACCTCCCGGAGTTCGTCTACGACCCTCGCGAGCAGGGTGGCGTCGGCAAGGGCCAGGGCGGGACGCCCGACGTGGGCGACCCCGTCGGACAGCCCGAACCGCAACCCGGAGACGGCGACGACGATGGCGACGGTGACGAACCAGGCGAGGAGGGCGGTGAACACGAATACTACGAGATGGACCCCGAGGAGTTCGCCCAGGAACTCGACGAGGAACTCGGCTTGGACCTCGAACCGAAGGGCAAGAAGGTCATCGAGGAGAAGGAGGGCGACTTCACGGACATGACCCGAACCGGACCCGCCTCGACGCTGGACTTCGAGCGACTGTTCAAAGAGGGTTTGAAGCGGAAACTCGCGATGGACTTCGACGGCGAGTACGTCACTGAGGCCCTCCGCGTCGACGGTTGGGGGCCGGCGAAGGTCTTCGAGTGGGCCAGAGCCAACCACATCCCCGTCTCGCGGCCGTGGATAGCCGACGCCTACGAGTCGATTCCGGCCGACGAGCGGGACCGCTGGTCGTCCATCGAGGAGATGGAGCAAAACGTCGACGAGGAGTCGACTGCCGCCCGCATCCGACGGGAGGGGGTCAAAGAAATCCCGTTCCGACGCGAGGACGAACGCTACCGCTACCCGGAAATCATCGAGGAACGGGAGAAGAACGTCGTCGTCGTGAACATCCGCGACGTGTCGGGGTCGATGCGCCAATCGAAGCGCGAACTCGTCGAACGGACGTTCACGCCGCTGGACTGGTATCTGACGGGCAAGTACGACAACGCCGAGTTCGTCTACATCGCCCACGACGCCGACGCCTGGGAGGTCGAACGCGAGGAGTTCTTCGGCATCCGGTCGGGCGGCGGGACCCGCATCTCCAGTGCCTACGAACTCGCGGCGGCGGTTCTCGAAGAGCGCTACCCCTGGAGCGAGTGGAACCGCTACGTCTTCGCCGCGGGCGACTCGGAGAACTCCTCGAACGACACCGAACAGAACGTGATTCCGCTGATGGAGGAGATTCCGGCGAACCTCCACGCCTACGTCGAGACCCAACCCTCGGGCAACGCCATCAACGCGACCCATGCCCAAGAGGTCGAGAGCCACTTCGAGGACTCGGACAACGTCGCCGTCGCCTACGTCCAGAGTCCCGACGACGTGGTCGACGCCATCTACACCATCCTCAGCACGGAGGCAAACGAATGAGCACCGACGACCGACTCGAAAAGCAGCGTATCGCCGATGACCTCGAAGAGCCGGCCCGAGAGGCCAACCGCCTCGCGCGGAAACTCGGCTTGGACCCCTTCGACGTGAACTACTGGGTCGTCGACTACGACGAGATGAACGAACTCATCGCCTACGGCGGCTTCCAGTCGCGATACCCACACTGGCGGTGGGGGATGGGTTACGACCGCCAGCGGAAACAGCGGCAGTTCCTCGGCGGGAAGGCCTTCGAAATCGTCAACAACGACGACCCCTCGAACGCCTTCCTGCAGGAGTCCAACGAGATGGCAGACCAGAAGGCCGTCATCACCCACGTTGAGGCCCACGCGGACTTCTTCAAGAACAACGAGTGGTTCCGGCTGTTCGGCACCTCGCCCGACGCCGCGGCGATGCTTGAACGGCACGGCGAAACCGTCGCCGAGTACATGGAGGACCCCGACATCTCCCGGGAGGCCGTCGAGGAGTGGATAGACCACGTCCTCTGTCTGGAGGACAACATCGACCAGCATCGGGCGTTCACGACGGCCGAGGGGTGGACCGAAGACGGCGAGATGCCCGAGGACCTCGCGGAGAACCTCGAGGAACTCGACCTCTCCGAGGAGGTCCGCAAACAGGTGTTCTCCGAGGAGTGGCTCGACGCGATGGCCGACGACGGCGACGGCCCGACGTTCCCCGCCGAACCCGAAAAGGACATCCTCGCGTTCCTGCGTGCCCACGGGAAGGCCTACGACGACGACGCCGAGAAGGCCACCGACTACGAGGAGTGGCAACGGGAGATACTCGAGTTGCTGCGGAAGGAATCGTACTACTTCGCCCCCCAGAAGATGACGAAGGTCATGAACGAAGGATGGGCCTCCTACTGGGAGTCGAAGATGATGGCCGGCGAGCGCTTCGCCGCCGCCGACGAGTTCGTCTCCTACGCCGACCACATGGCACAGGTGTTGGGCTCGCCGGGACTGAATCCCTACAAACTCGGCTTGGAGCTGTGGCAGTACATCGAGAACCGACGGAACCGACGAGAGGTCGTCGAACACCTGCTCCGCGTCGAGGGCGTGACCTGGCGGAACTTCGCCGACACCGTCGACCTCGATGCGATTCTGGAGTCACTGGAACCGGACGAACTCGTCGCCGACCCGGTCGCACACCTCGATTCCCTCGACCCCGAGGACCCACGCATCGACGCCGGCGCGCTCGAAGCGGCGCGAGCGGGTGACATCGACGCCGAGACGTACCCCTGGAAACTGCTCTCCTACGAGGGATTGGCCGAGCGTCACTACTCGCTCGTCCGACCGCAGAGTCGCGGGTTCCTCAAGCGGATTTCTCAGGAGGAACTGGAACGCACCTCGCGATACCTCTTCGACACCGATCGGTACGCCACGGTCGAGGAAGCCGTCGAAGCGGTCGACCGCGCCGCCGGCTGGGACCGGATGCGCGAGGTCCGGGAGAGTCACAACGACGTGACCTTCCTCGACGAGTTCCTCACCGACGAGTTCGTCGACGACAACGACTACTTCACCTACGAGTACACCCACACGACGCGGGATTTCCGTGTGACCTCGACCGACGCCGAGGACGTAAAAAAGAAGCTCATGCTGCAGTTCACGAACTTCGGGAAGCCGACCATCGCGGTCCACGACGGCAACTACCGGAACCGCAACGAACTGCTCCTCGCCCACCACTACAACGGCGTCGGGCTGGAGTTGACCGAGGCCAAACAGACGCTCGAACGCGTCTTCGAGTTGTGGGGCCGGCCCGTCGCGCTGAAGACCATCGTGAAGGAAATCGACGAACACGACATTGAGGTCGCTCGCCGTCGGGACCGCGAACCCGAACCGACCGAACAGGGGAAACTCATCCGCTTCGACGGCGACTCCTTCGAGGAGGAGGAACTGGACGACGAGGAGATAGCCGACATCAGGGCGACCGAAGTGGACTACAACACCAAACCCGACGAGTGGCTCTGAGCGACGCCCGGTCGTCTACAGTCAGGGTTGCTCGGCATCGGTGAGGGTAAACGCCGTCGGGACGCCTTCCCCCGACCCCGATTCTCGGGTGATACGCGTGGGAGTTCCACGGTGAAGACGCTCCCATTGGAGTCACTCGCCGTGAGTTCGATGCGCCCCCGGTAGTTCTCGACGAGTTTTCCGACGAGATACAGTCCGATGCCGTGGTCCGGTTGACCCGTCTCGGGGCGGGTGAAAAGCGTTTCAGCCGCAGTATCGGGAATACCCGACCCGTTGTCGGCAATCTCGATTCGGACCGTCTCCGAAGTCGTCGTCACGGTGACCGTGACGACCGGTATCTCGCTGTCGTTGTGTTCGACGGCGTTCGACAGCAGATTCCCGAACACACGACGGAGAAGGCGGTCTGCCGGAACGAAGACGTCGTCCGGAATCGAGGCGTCTATTTCAGCAGTGTCGTACGTCCGGTCGGCCTTTTTTACTTCCTCTCGAAGTATCTCCGAGAGGTTCACCGGGTCGAAAGTCGCGGTGCCGTGGGTCGCATCGAGCAAGACCCGAACGTCCTGTATGACTTGGGACATATCCTGGCTCTGTTCCTGTATCGTCTCGCCGTACTCGTGTGAACGGCTCTCGGATGGGTGTTCTTCCTGAAGCAGTGACGCGTAGCCACTGATGACGTTAACTGAGTTCAACACTTCGTGTCGGAGCAGACTGTTGAGGTATTCGAGAAGGTCACGCTGGGCTTCGAGGTGTTCTGCCTGCAGTTCTGCCCGTTCGGCCTCTATCGCGCTGTCGACTGCTCGTGCTTCGCTGATACCGATTGCGACGCCGATGCCGAGTCCGATTGCCACCGCCCACCGGAGCCAACCGACGAGCAACCACGTGGCGTCGACAGTGAAGACAACAATCATCGCGCCGTTGATAACAAGGGACGCCACGAGACCGGCGACGCCCCATATCCCGACGCGACGGTATCTTCGCGGGGATATCGAACTTTTCGTGAGCCAGTAACCGGCATACCCGACGCCGATGACGAATGGAAGCGAGGTGGCCACCCCAACGAGGTACTCACCGGTGAAGATTATCGGGTCCACGCCAGTGAGGGACTCGATGTATCGGAACCGACCGAGCGCCTCCAAGATGACGACAAACAGGAGGGCCCCGCTGGCCGCAACGAGTGCCTGTGGCACCCGGCTCTCGGACAGCGAAGACTCCTCATCCATTGGGTCCGTTTTTCACGACGGGTGTGGTAAAGTGTATCGGCCGTGACGTGAACTGAACCGATTCGGGGTTACACAGGAGGTAACTTCTTAGGAGCGCGTTCGTTACTCGAACTGTGTCAGAGAGCGCTGGGTCCGCCTCGGCCAACGGGGCGCTGGAAGAGGGGGAAATCCACGACGTTCTGCGGAACGGTCGTCGTCGGCTCGCCATCCGGTCACTCCGGGAGGGCGAGGGGGAGATGGACGTCCGTGAACTCTCCGAGGAGGTCGCGGCTCGCGAGACGGGTGAGGACCCGCCGCCGCGGGACAAACGCCAATCCGTCTACGTCTCGTTGCACCAGACCCATCTCCCGAAACTCGACGACCTCGGCATCGTCGACTACGACAACGACAGCAAGCGCGTGGCGCTACGGGACCGCGTCCGCGAAATCGAGGTGTACATGGAGGTCGTCCCGCAGTACGGCCTATCGTGGGGAGAGTTCTACTTCGGCCTCGGATTGCTCGGCCTGCTGACCACGATTGCGGTTCTCGTCGGCGTCCCGGCCATCTCGGAGGTCGGGATGACCGTGGTTTCCGGCGTCTTCTTCGTCGGATTGATGGCCGCTTCGGCGTATCACGTGTACAGCCAGCAGGACCGCATCATCTTTCAGCGACTCCGAGGATGACGACGCTCACCGTCGACACCGGCCGCCGCCTCGAAGTCCTCGACATCACGGACCGCGTCGAGGCCGCCGTTCCGGACGACGCTGACGGAACCGCGACGGTGTTCGTCCGGCATACGACCGCCGGTATCGCCGTCAACGAGGCCGAATCGAGGCTGCTGGGTGATTTCGAGGCGTTCCTCGCCGACGCCGTCGACGACGACGCCTGGGACCACGACCGACTGGACGGCAACGCCGATGCCCACCTCCGGGCGCTTTTGATTGGCGCCTCCGAGACCCTTCCCGTCAGCGACGGTACGCTGGACCTCGGGACATGGCAGTCGGTGTTGTTCGTCGAGTGCGACGGCCCGCGCTCGCGGACGGTCGACGTCCGAGTGTGAGCGGGTTTCCGGCTTCCGCCGACTTTTGCGCCGAGGGGACCAATGGTGGGTATGGACACCGCCGTCGTTTGGTTCCGCGACGACCTCCGTGTGACCGACAACCCGACGCTTTCCGACGCCGTCTCGACCGCCGACCAGGTGGTGCCCGTCTACACGTTCGACCCCCAATGGCGCGGCCAGACGCGATACGGGCCACCGAAGATGGCACCCCATCGCGGTCGCTTTCGTCAGGAAGCGGTCGCCGATTTGCGGGCCTCGCTTCGTGACCGCGGCGGCGAGTTAGTTGTCCGAAAGGGGTCGGCGGAGACGGTCGTCCCCGAGTTCGCCGAGGCGGTGGGGGCGGCGGCCGTCTACGCACAGACGAAGCCGGCGACCGAGGAGCGAGCAGTCGAGGAAGCCGTCGGAAAAGCCCTCGCAGAGCGAGACATCGACCTCGAACGACGGTGGACCCACACCTTGCACCATCCCGACTCGTTGCCGACGCCACCGGAGAACATCGACGACACGTTCACGCCATGGCGGCAGTCAATCGAGGAGACCATCGAACCGGACCCCCCGCGGGCGGCCCCCGATTCGGTTTCCGTCCCCGAGAGCGTCGACCCGGGTGCCCTACCGGGACTGGACGACCTCGGAATCGAACACCCGACCGACGACGGCCGAGCAGTGTTGCGGTTCGAGGGCGGCGAGACGGCCGGGAAACGGCGCGTCGAATCGTACCTCTGGGAGGGCGACCACCTCCGGGAGTACAAGGAGACCCGAAACGGCCTGCTGGGGGCGAACTACTCCTCGAAGTTCTCGCCGTGGCTTGCGGCAGGGTGTCTCTCGCCGCGGTGGATTCACCGCGAAGTCCAACGCTACGAGGACGAACGCGTCGAAAACGAGGACACCTACTGGCTCGTCTTCGAGTTGCTGTGGCGAGACTTCTTTCAGTTCCAGTTCCGGAAACACGGCGCCCGGTTCTTCACTCCGGGTGGGATTCGCGGCGTCGACACCGACTGGCGCCACGACCGCTCAGCCTTTCGACAGTGGGCCGACGGCCGGACGGGTGTCCCCTTCGTCGACGCGAACATGCGGGAGTTGAACCGGACCGGCTACATGTCGAACCGTGGCCGACAGAACGTCGCGTCGTTTCTCGTCGACGCCCTCGGCATCGACTGGCGGTGGGGGGCAGCGTACTTCGAGTCACGACTGGTCGACTACGACGTGGCCTCCAACTGGGGAAACTGGGCGTATCAAGCCGGCGTCGGGAACGACTCGCGGGACGACCACTTCGACGTGCTCTCACAGGGAGAGTACTACGATGCCGACGCCACCTACATCGGGACGTGGCTTCCGGAGTTGGCGTCGCTCCCGTCGGAGTACGCACATCGTCCGTGGCGGCTCTCTCCGGAAGAACAGGCCGACTTCGGCGTCGAGTTGGGCATCGATTATCCCCAACCCATGCTCGATATAGAGGCCCGATATCGGGAGTTAGAATGAGAGGCGAGCCGTCCGTGGCGGGGGGTTTCGGTACACTCGAAACGTGGACCAGCCGAAAGGTCTAAACCCGCAAAACCGGTTTAATAGGCTGACAGGCCCCCGCCAGTCGACTATGCGATACTTCGATTTCACGTTGACCCCGGAGGACGGCGCGATTCATCCCGTAGACCGGGCTATCGCGGAGACAGGGGCCATCTCGCGCATCTCGCTCATGCACATCGACGCCCTCGGCGACGGGACGGGCGTGTTGCTTTACCGTCTCAAGGGCAATCCCGAGGTGTTGGTTCCCGATATCGGCGACCATCCGGACGTGATTTCCTACGACCTCCTTGAGGCCGACGACGAGGAGTTCCACCTGTATCTCCACATCGAACCCGGGAACCCCGCCGGGGCGTTGATGATGCTCGCGGAAAAGTACGCGCTGATGATTGACACCCCAATCGACTTCACTCGGCGCGGGGCTCTCCGATTGACCGTCATCGGCGCCCACGACATGGTGAAAGGGGCGATCGAGGAGCTCCCGGACGACATCTCGGTCAACATCGAGCAGGTCGGCTCCTACACGCCGGACCGACAGGACACCCTCTCGGAACTCACCGAGCGACAACTGGAGGTGTTCCGAAAGGCCGTCGAGTTGGGGTACTACGAGATTCCGCGCAAGGCGACCCACGAGGACATCGCCGACCGACTGGAGTGTGCGCCCTCGACGGTCGACGAACACCTCCGGAAGGCCGAGTCGCGGGTGCTGCGGACGCTGGTGGGGTAGTGTATTTTAACTGAACGTGACAAGCGACCTAGAGTAGTCGATTAGCATCCGCGAGCGAACGAAGTGAGCGAGCGGTTCACTGCGCGCCGCAGGCGCGCAGGACCGAGGGCCGACTGGAAGGAGGCCCGACGTGTCTTTTTCATCGACGTTTTTGCCGGCGGGCCTGCGGCCCGCCGTGGAAAAAGGTCGCCTAGAAGAAAACCGTCCCGTGGTGCCGCGGCCGGTCGTCCCGCTGTTTCGTTTTGTAGGTGTCGAGGCGCACTTCGAGTTGTTCCCGAAGGTCGCCGGCGGGAATCAGTTCGTCGACCTGCATCTTGCCGGCCTGCTTTTTGATGTCGATGTACTTGTCGAACTCCTGTTTGGCGGATTCGATGAAGGCGTCCTTGGCGTCCCCGTCCATGTCCTCGATTTGGCCGCCGAACAGTGCGTGGACGGCGGCGTCGGGCCCCATTACCGAGATTTCGGCGGAGGGCAGCGCCAGCGTCGCGTCGGGGCCGAACGAGGGGCCGGCCATCGCGTAGATGCCGGCGCCGTAGGCCTTGCGAGTGATGACACAGAACTTCGGCACCTGGGCGTTGGAGGTGGCGTAGATGAACTTCCGGCCGCGCCGGAGGACGCCCTCCTTTTCGACCTGTGAGCCGATCATGAATCCGGGCGTATCACAGAGGTACACGAGCGGGATGTTGTATGCGTCACACGTCCAGACGAACCCGGCACCCTTGTCGGCGGAATCCGGGAAGATGGCGCCGGAGATGTGGTCGGGTTGGTTGGCGACGATGCCGACGACTTGACCGTCGATGCGTCCGAGTCCGGTGACGAGTTCGGGCGCGAAATCCGGCTTCATCTCGACGAACGAATCCCGGTCGACAACGCGGTCGATGACCTCCATCACGTCGTAGGCCTTGTTTGGCTCTTCGGGGATGATGTCGTCGAGGCTGTAGGGGTTCTTCTTCGGCGGTTTCGGCGTCTCTTCGGGCGGCGACTCCGAGTAGTTCTGCGGGAGGAATCGGAGGATATCCCGAGCCCTCTCGGCGGCGGTCTCCTCGTCGGGCACGACGAGATCGGCGCTGCCGGAGTGTTCGGCATGGACTTGTGGGCCGCCCAACTGCTGCATGTCGGTTTTCTCGCCGGTCATCGCCTCGACGATGCGCGGCGAGGCGATGGCCATGCCGGCGATGTCCTCGACCATGATGAGGTAATCACAGAAGACCGGCGTGTAGGCGGAACCGGCCACGTCGGGGCCGTAGAGGACGCCGATTTGTGGGATTTCGCCGGACATCCGACACTGGTTGTAGAACATCTTGCCGCCGCGATAGCGGTCCATGTGAGTGTCGCCGGGCTCTCGCTCTTCGGCGTTGAGGCGTGCGCCCGTGGAGTCGACGAGTCGCAGCATCGGGATACCGAGGTCCAGCGCGCGCTCCTGAATCCGGATGACCTTCTCGACGCCCATCTGTCCCAGCGAACCGGCTTTGACGGTGTAGTCGTTGGCGGTGAAGGCCACCTTTCGGCCGTCGATGGTACCGATGCCGGTGATGAGGCCGTCTGCCGGGAGTTCGTCGTCATCGCCGAAGCGGGCGAAGGAACCGTCCTCGTACTCGATTTCGTCGAAAATCATGTCGAGGCGGTCACGGACGAACACCTTGCCGAGGTCATCGATTTTGTCGAAGCCGCGTTCGGGGCCGCCGGACAGGATGTTCTCGATGTCCTCCCGGATGGCCTCCTCGCGCTCTGTGACGACGGCGCCCTCCTCGCTCCAGTTTTCGCCGGCTTCGGCGAGGGTTCCGTCGTCGCCGACCAACTCGACGCCGCGTCCCAGATGTTCGGAGACTGCCGTTGCGATTGCCTGTGCGATTTCTTCGTCGGTGTCGTTGTCGATTTTGATTTCCATGGTGCCCTCGGAAACTCACCGAATGTTCAGAGTTTCCAGTGTGTGCGTATGCCGTGATATACCAACGCGAGGTAAAAACATTGTGGGTACACGAGTCAATCAGCCGGTAGGTTCCCGCCGGCCGATGGATGGTCCTCTCAAAGGCGGCAGAAACCATAAGTATGGTAACTGGGTACGGGCACCATGGCACTCGGAGAATCCGAACTCCACGACCTGATTCGAGAGTCGGTCCGCGGCATCGCAGACGACTTCGGCCGGGAGTACTGGCAACAGCACATCGACGACAAGGAGTTCCCCGAGGAGTACTGGCAGGCGCTGGCAGACGACGGCTGGCTCGGAGTCACCATCCCCGAAGAGTACGGCGGCGAGGGACTCGGGATGTTGGAGATGTCCATCATCATCGAGGAGTTGTCCCGGGGCGGCGGACAGGGCGGAATCATCTTCGTTCTCACGCCCGTCTTCGGCGGCATCGGTATCCAGCGGCACGGGAACGAACAGCAGAAGGAGGAGTACCTCCCGAAAATCGCCGACGGGGACATGAAGTTCTGCATGGCGCTGACCGAACCCGAAGCGGGGACGAACACGCTCAACATCTCGACGCACGCAGAGAAGACCGACGGCGAGTTCAGCGTCAACGGACAGAAGACGTTCATCAGCGGCGTCGAGAACGCCGACACGATGTTGCTGGTCGCCCGAACCTCCGAGTTCGACAAATCCAATCCGACTCACGGTGTGACGCTGTTTCTCGTCGACGACCCCGCCGAACGCGATGGCATCTCTCTGTCGGAACTCGACACAACCGTCCCGTGGTTCGAACGGCAGTATCAGGTGCAGTTCGACGACCTCCGTGTGACCGAAGACGACATCCTCGGCACGGAAGACGGTGGCCTCTATCTGCTGTGGGACACCCTCAACACCGAACGTCTCGGCGGCGCGGCGTCGGCACTCGGCGGCGGCCTCCGAGCGGTCGACCTCGCCGTCGAGTACACACAGGACCGGGAGGTGTTCGGCCAACCTATTGGCGCCCACCAGGGCATCCAACACCCCATCGCCGAATCCTACGCGAAACTGATGGCGGCCCGCGAAATCCTCTACAAGGGCGCCAAGAAGTGGGACGACGACGAGGACTGCGGACTCGAGGCCAACGTCGCCAAACTGCTCACCTCCCGGGCCGGCACGGAGGCCGCCGACCGCGCCATCCAGGCCCACGGCGGCAACGGCTTCACCCGGGAGTACGAAGTCTACGACATCTGGCAGAACCTCCGCCTCACCCAGACCGCACCGGTCTCCAACGAGATGGTGTTGAACTTCATCGGCGAACACCAACTCGGGATGCCGCGCAGTTACTGACCGCCTCGGCCGCGTTCCGCTGTGCCGGGCGGACCGCATCTTTATGCAACCGCCGACTGAAGTTTCGAAGTATGCGAAAACAAATCAAACGGGTGCTGGGCCGTGCCCGGTACGCAGCCATCGGCGGTGCAATCGGTGCGGGTATCGGCGGGTTAATCAGCCGGAACGCGGCGAGTACCGGCGGTGCCATCGGCGGACTCATGGGTGCCACGCTGGGCGAGACGAGCGTCTCCGCCCGCTCGGCAATCGACGAGGTCAAACGCCGCGGCGACGACGACTGATTGCTCGGAACTATCGCAGGAAGTCGAACCGGACCTCGTCGGCAGGCACCCGCGGGTCGATTTCCTCGCCGTTTTCGAACTTCACGAAACTGAGATAGTAGGGTTCGCCACACCCTTCACCGTCGGTTTCCTCCGCACCGCAGACGATGACAACCCCTTCTCCGTCTTCGAAGTCCTCGTAGGCGTCCTCGTAGGTCCATCCCTCCAGCGGCTCGGCGGTGACGCATTTGTCCTCGAGGTAGGCGTCGCGTTCGAGTTCGGCGACAGCCCCACACCGCGGGCAGTAATACGAGACGTCGACCATACCGCTTGTAGGGGCCGAACCGCCATAGGGCCGTCGGACATCCCCGAAGGCCTATGGGCTCGCCGCACGACGGTACCGGCATGATAGACGAGACTGCAAACGAGATTCGGGAGATGCAAACCCACTCCTCGTCGACCGTCGCAATCAAGGCCGCCGAGGCGTTGCGGGAGCTCCTCGACCGCGAGTACGCGACCGTCGAGGAGTACGTCCGTTCGCTGGACCGCAACAGCAGCGCCCTCCGGCGCGCCCAACCCTCCCACGCGTCGCTGCACAGCACCCAACGCGAAATCGTCGCCCGCGTCGAGGACGGCGACCCCGACACCGTCGAGGAAGCGAAGGACCTCACCGAGTCGGCCATCGAGGCCATCGTCGACGACGTCGAAACGGCGAAACACGAGGCCGCCCAACACGCCGTCGAACTGCTACCAGACGGCGCGACGGTGTTGACTCACGACTACTCCTCGACGGTGCTCGAGGCCATCGAACTCGCGGCCCAGAAGGGACACCACATCGAGGTGTACGTCACCGAAGCACGCCCCCGGTTTCTCGGTCGGAAGACCGCTCGGACGCTGGCGGAGGTCGACCGCGTCGACGTAACGCTCATCGTCGACAGCGCCGCCGGCCACTTCCTCGACGAGTGCGACCGCGTCGTCCTCGGAATGGACTGTATAGTCGACGACACGCTGTACAACCGCGTCGGGACGTTCCCCATCGCCGCGTCTGCGGCGGAGTTGGCCGTTCCCGTCTCGGTGTTCGGCGCGAGCGCGAAGCTCATCGACGAGGGGTTCGCCTTCGAGAACGACTTCCGCTCTCCGAGCGAGGTAATGCGAGAACCGGCGGAGGGCTTCGCCATCGAGAACCCGGCGTACGACGCGACGCCGACGCACCTCCTAGAGAACGTCGTGACGGACGACGGAATTCACAAACCCGAGTAGCGGCCGGACTACATCGAGGGAGTGCCACGACGGACGTGCCGCCGAGGGCTCGAACTGCGGCTGGCTCAAAACCACGTCGCCACACTCCGGACATTCGGTGACGGTACGCTCGCCGTCGACGTCGTGGCGGTGTCGGACCGACCACTCGCCGTCGATTGGCGCCTCGTGGCCGCACGCGGGACAGAACAGGACCGTCTTCCTGTCTGCCGGAGCGTCGGCGCATCGTCCTGTGGTGGTCATCGCACCGGTCTAGGCGGTCGGGAGATAAACCCTTTGTGCCTCAAATGCCCCCATTCACCAATAGATGGGTTCAAAAGAAATAGAGTGGTGGAGAGCGGTGTTTACTGGAACGTCCGGCTGATTTCGGGTTCGTCGGGTTCGCTGCCGTGGGTGAACTGTTCTTCGAGTTCCTCGTAGCGCTCACGGACGTCCTCGTCGACGCTGGCGCCGACCTCGTCGAGAGCCTCCTCGAAGTGTTCGCGGGTCACCCGGACGTTTTCGACGCTGGTAGCGGCCTCCTCGCGGGAGACGCTGTTGATGAACTCCCGGGTCGCAGCCATCGAAGCTTCACGACAGACGGCCTCGATGTCGGCGCCGACGTAGCCGTCGGTGTCGGCGGCCAACTCATCGAGGTCCACGTCGTCGGCCAGCGGCTTGTTGCGGGTGTGGACCTCGAAGATGGCCTTCCGTGCATCCTCGTCGGGGACCGGAACGTGGACGTGACGGTCCAGTCGACCGGGGCGCAACAGCGCCGAGTCGATGAGGTCCGGCCGGTTCGTCGTCGCGATGACGACCACGTCTTCGAGCTGTTCGAGGCCGTCCAACTCCGTCAGCAGTTGGGAGACGACCCGCTCGCCGACGCCGGAGTCGCCCATGCGGGCACCGCGTTCACCGGCGATGGAGTCGATTTCGTCGAAGAAGACGACGGTCGGCGCGTTCGACCGCGCCTTCTCGAACACTTCCCGGACGCCCTTCTCGGACTCGCCGACGTACTTGTTGAGCAGTTCCGGACCCTTGATGGAGATGAAGTTCGACTGGGCCTCGTTGGCGATGGCCTTCGCCATCAGGGTCTTACCCGTTCCGGGCGGGCCGTACAGCAGGACGCCCTTTGCGGCCTGCATGTCCATCTGCTCGAACACCTCGGGGTACTCAAGCGGCCACTGGATGGTCTCACGGAGGCGTTCTTTGGTGTCCTCGAGTCCGCCAACGGACTCCCAAGTGGTGTCGGGAACCTCGACGAACACCTCCCGCATCGCACTCGGCGTCACGTCCTTCAGGGCGTCCTTGAAGTCGCCCTCGGTGACCTGCATCGCCTCGAGTATCTCGGCGTCGATTTCGTCGGCTTCGAGGTCGAGTTCGGGACGGATACG
Organism: Natronomonas gomsonensis; assembly: GCF_024300825.1. NCBI lineage: Archaea > Methanobacteriati > Methanobacteriota > Halobacteria > Halobacteriales > Natronomonadaceae > Natronomonas > Natronomonas gomsonensis. The sequence goes on from NZ_CP101323.1 coordinate 892,613, forward strand.
CCGTAGGGCGTTCATCGCGGCCTCCTTCGTCAGGCTCTCGATGTCGGCGCCGACGAATCCGTGGGTGCTGTCGGCGTAGCGGTCGAGGTCGATACCGTCGACGAGGGGCATCCCGCGGGTGTGGACCTGCAGGATTTCCTTGCGACCCTCCTTGTCCGGGACCCCGATTTCGATTTCGCGGTCGAAGCGGCCGCCCCGACGAAGCGCGGGGTCGAGGGCGTCGACGCGGTTGGTCGCACCGATGACGATTACATCGCCGCGCTCGTCGAGACCGTCCATCAGGCTGAGCAGTTGGGCGACGACGCGGCGCTCGACGTCGCCGCTGGTCTCGCCGCGCTTCGGCGCGATGGAGTCGAGTTCGTCGATAAAGACGATGGCGGGGGCGTTCTCGGAGGCCTCCTCGAACACCTCACGGAGTTGCTCCTCGCTTTCCCCGTAGTACTTCGACATGATTTCGGGGCCGGAGATGTTCGTGAAGTGGGCGTCTATCTCGTTGGCGACGGCCTTCGCCATCAGGGTCTTGCCCGTCCCTGGCGGACCGTGCAGCAACACGCCTTTCGGCGGTTCGATGCCGAGCTGTTGGAACAACTCGGGGTGCCGCATCGGGAGCTCTATCATCTCCCGGACCTGCTCGAGTTCGTTATCGAGACCGCCGATGTCCTCGTATCGCACCGAGGGAGTCCCGTCGCCCCCTGCGGCCGTGCTATCGCCGGTGTCGGCGATTTGTTCAGCGGGCTTTTCGCTCACCTGGATGTCCGTCGAATCGGTGACGACGACCGTCCCGTCGGGGTCGGTGTCGGCGATTTTCAGCGGAATGCGCTGTCCGCTCTGTGAGGACAGCGGCCCGAGGCCGAGCGAGAAGGGAACGTTTTGTCCCTTCGTGACGGCCTGTCCGCTGAGTTTGTCGCGGATGTGCGGACCGATGTTCCCGCGGATGCGGAGGTTCTGCGGTAGCGCGACCGTCACCTGCTTTGCCGGGTTGACGTCGGCGGCCTCGACCGTCACGCGGTCGTCGATGCCGACGTTGGCCTCCTGTCGGAGGCGACCGTCGATGCGGATGACGCCCTGACCTTCATCCTCGGGGTAGCCGGGCCACACCCGGGCGACGGCGCGGCCGTCACCCTCGATGAGGATGTAGTCGCCGTTCTCGAGGCCGAGTTCGGCCATCGCCGCGCGGTCTATCGCCGCCAGTCCGCGACCGGCGTCTTTCTGTTTGAGGGGTTTGACCGTCAGTTTCATCGGTTATCGCTCCACCTCGATAGTAACGATTCCGTTGTTCATAATAGCACGGGAGGCCCCCTCGGGGACCTCGTACTCGTACTGCTCATCGTCGACGACCACGATGGCCGTCCCGTCGACGACATCAACACCCCCTTCGACGGGGCCAAAGTCCGCGACGAGGACCGCGCCGTCGTCGTACTCGTAGTGACGAACGATGCCGTCCGCGTCGCCGCGAATCGACTGCGTGTATTCAGTCATACTAACTCAGAGTTAGTTAGCATAGTATTTAAATCTTTCTCTAAAAATGGCAGTACGGGGTCGTGTAGCGAAGCAACAGTGGAATTGCGGTTCACACTTATCGAAGCGAGGTCTGAACCGAGAAACTGACGACGAGCGGTCGTCGCGTTTATCGGGTAACGCCGTGAGGACGGACGTATGGAAACCGTCACTCACGACGGGCGGACGACAGCCTACCGCGAGACCGGCTTCGGCGACGGGCCGACGGTCTGTTACGTACACGGCGCCGGCGGCGACCACGGCGTCTGGGTCGAACAGTACGGCGACCGCGAGGGACCGCCGGCCGTCGCCGTCGACCTCTCGGGTCACGGCGACAGCGACGACGTGACGACCGAACCCGGGATGGAGACGATAGCGGCCTACGCCGACGATGTGGCGGCCGTCTGTGAGGCAACCGACGCGTCGGTCATCTGCGGTAACTCGATGGGCGGCGCCGTCGCGCTGTGGGTCGCCCTCGAAGGTGACCTAGACCTCGACGCGCTCGTTCTCTCGGACACCGGCGCGAAACTCGGCGTCGACCCCGGCTTTCTCGAATCGCTCGCCCGGAACTTCGAGGCCGCAGTTGCGTCGCTACACGTCCCCGACACCCTGTTTCACGACCCTGACGACGAACTCATCGAGGTCTCGAAGGCCGGGCTCCTCGAATCAGGACAGGCGGTCACCGTCCGGGACTTCGAGAGCTGTGACACCTTCGACGTTCGCGACCGCCTCGACGAAATCGACGTGCCAACGCTGGCGCTGTGTGGCGAACACGACCCGCTGACTCCACCGTCGTTCCACGAGTACCTCGAAGCCGAGCTTTCGAGCTGCGAGTACGTCGAGATAGCCGACGCCGCGCACATGCCGATGCTGGAGAAACCCGAGGTGTTCAACGAGTCGGTCCGGTCGTTCCTACTCTAACGGCTCTGCGGCACCGTTTTCGACGAGCGCCTCGGCGGTCCCCTCTGGGAGCGTGACCACGTCCTCCGAACCGAGGTCGTAATCGCGGTTGTCCGTCCCGACCATCTCGCCAACGTCGGCCGTAATCCGGACCGTCGTCCGCGGGATACCGGGGATGTCGCTGTGACCGGCGTCTGTCGAAGATTGTGAGTCATCCGTCTCTGCAGCGTCCTTCGGTGGTCGGTCGCCCTCGGACTCGGATGGGTGGGACTCCGAGGAGGTCTCCGGCGGTTTGGGGTCGGGTTGGACCTCGGTCGGTCCCGAGGGCTCCGAGACCAGCGGGTCCTCAGAGGGTGATTCGGGGTCGGTCGCCGGTTCGCTTTCGGCGCCAGCCGCCGGCGGCGTCTCGGCGGCTTCCGCCGGGGCGTCACTCGGACCGCTCCCCATCAAATCCGCCGCGCTGACACCGTCGGTGTCGGGGGCGGTTGAGGTGTCCTGAGGCGGTTTCTCACCTCTGTCGGGAGAAGAGGCCGTTTCCGTGTCGGTCTGAGCGGGGTTCGTCGGCGCCATCTCGGAGGCCCCCTCGTCTATCGAACACGACACCGAGGGTGCGTCGCCGTCCAGCACCGACAGGACAGCCTCGCGGTTGTTCTCGATGCGGGCGACGAGGTCGTCGAACAGCGCCTCCTCCTCGTCGGTGAGGCCGTCGTCGTCGACCGGCATGCCGGCGGCGGCGATGGAGGCCTTCTTGACGACCTTGCCGACACGGCGCTCGTAGATGGCCTCGACGGTCCCCTCTGCGGTTTCGATGTCGTCGGAGAGCCGCCGGACCTCCGGCGAGGAGAACGGGTCGTCCACCTGTTCGACCTTCCGCGCGCGCTCCTCGGTGAGTTCGTGGATGTACTCACCGACCTCCCGATAAAACGACGAGCGCAGGTGCTGGAGGTCGCTGGATTGCCGCTCGCGGGCCTGCACTGATTGAAGTTCGTCGAGATTCATTCTGCGGCTTTGGTGGCGTGGCCACGAGTCATCGCGAACACGCCGACGTACTCTGGCATCGAATGCACTCCCTCGGAGAGCCTAAAGCTTTCCCCCCCGAGTCGCACCGTCGTCTCCTCGCGGACGTACACCGAGATGTCGTTTCCGACGAAGGTCTCCGGGACGGCGTCGACGAGCGGGTCGAAGGAATCGAGTTCGTCCCGCGGGATGTGTTGGACTTCGAGGCCGCTCCCACCGTGGAGGCTGCCAGGCAGTCGGATGAGTCGGTTGATGTCCGTCGTCACCGGTTCGTCAATTGGTGCGGTCTGTTCTTCGAGCACTCGGGTCAACAGCGTCTCGGCAATCGTCTTGAGCGCGTTGTGAACGTCGATGTTCCCCGCCTCGATGGCGTCGCGCTGTTTCCGAATCGCTCCGAGCATCGTGGTGGCTTTCCCCTCCCCGATGCGGTCGAAGGCCGTGAGCCGCTCCATCGCCTCGTCGTCGCTCAGACCGTCGAGTTCCTCGACGAACGCGTTCAGTTCGGTCTGGAGCCGCCGGCCCCACCCGCCGTCGTTCTGAAGCGTCCGTTTGTCCGCCGGTGTCTTCCGGCCGGAACTGCCGGAGACCTTCTCCGTCTCGATGAGCGCCTCGATGTCGACGCCCTCCCCAAGGACGTAATCGACGATTTCCCGGCGGGCACTGCGACTCAACTCCAAGACGCCGGAATCGCGGACGTGGACGTGATAGCCGCGGCCGCCGGAGAAGACGACTGTCAGGTCATCGAAGTCGAAGTCGTGCTCCAGCAAATCGAGCAGTCTGAGCAGCGCCTCCTTGCATTCGGCGAGCATCTCGGCGTAACTGTCGGCCTCGGGGTCGACGCCCGGAAGGTGGTCGGCGTCGAGGTCGAAGACGAGGTCCGACCCGCGCCATCCCTTCTTCCCCATGCTGGATGCGCCGGGGTCGTCGTAGCGGCCCGCCGAGAAGTAGACGTGACGCGGGCGCTCGCCCGCAAGGAAGTCGCCCAAATCGCCGCCGCCGACCAAATCCAGGTGTGAGTGATGTCGAACCATCGTGGTCCCGCCCGAACTCCACGTGATGTACCCCCACTCCCGTTCGTTGGCCGCCGGGGGCGGGGAGATGTCGCTCCGACGGTAGTGGTCGCCGAAGCGACCCTGCAGGTACTCACGAGTGCGACCGTCCATGGACTCGGCTTCGAGAGAGGTGCGAAAAAGCGTTGCCCTCTCAACCGCCACGGACGAACTTGGATATCTTCGAGGCGAGGCCGCCCTCTCCGAGTCGCAGGTAGTAGGCGTCGCCGTGGTCCTCGTAGTAGTTGTCGACCCGGCGTTGAATCTCGAAGCCGAGTCGTTCGTAGAAGTCCAACGCGGCGTCGTTGGACGCGCGGGCGTGACACGTCACGGAGTTGTGGTCCTCTGCGACCGCGGCGACGAGGCGGCGGCCGAAACCCTTGCGTCGGTACTCGGGGTCGACGGCGAGAAAGAGGATGTACCCGTCGCGCCGGGTGGCGGCGAACCCGAGCAGTTCCTCGCTGTCGTAGCCGGGGTCGACGAGCGCGTACACCCGCGAGCGCTTGTAGGCATCGGTGAAAAAGCCCCGCCGCTGTTTGAGGACGCCCTCCGTTCGACGGATGCGCTCTTTCAGTTCCCACGCCTCCTCGACGAACGCGTCGTCACCCGTCCCGAACACCCGAATATCGACGGTGACACTCACTAACATGACATAGGAACGGGTTGAATATAACTCCACCGCCACCGTTCGACCCTTCCGGGTTCGAGCGGAGGCGCTCCATGCCACAAGGCTTTCAACGTGTCAACGAGTTCGATTTCCCAATGCCTTCCGCGCCGGCCGACATCGAGGCCGCCGAAGAGCTCATTTCCGAGCGTCCGGACGCAAAAGACGTCCTTCGGCAGTCGTTCATCAAGGGACTGGCCATCCTCCTGCCGCTTCTCGTCACGCTGTTCGTGCTCTCGTTCATGTTGGGATTCGTCTTCCAACAGCTCAACCCGGTGGTCACCGCCGTCATTCAGGTGACGCCGTTTCAGAGCGAAATCGTCGTCGCGGCATCGACCGTCGTCTTCTTTCTGTTGCTCGTCGTCGGCGTTGGCTCCGTCGCGGAGTACGGTACCGAAAACGACCGACTCAGCGCCCAGTTCAACGAGTTCATGGCCTCGATTCCCGGACTCGGCTCGGTCTACACCAGTTTCAGCGAGATGAGCGAACTCCTCCTCGATTCCGACACCGACAGTTTCCAGGACGTGAAACTGGTAGAGTATCCCGGCAAGGATTCCTACGTCGTCGCGTTCAAAACGGCCGAAACCCCCGAAGTCATCGCGGAGGACACCGGCAACGAGGAGATGATTACACTGTTCATGCCGATGGCGCCGAACCCTGTCATGGGCGGGTTCGTCATCCACGTCTCCACCGACCGCGTCGTCGACGTTGACCTCACCGTCGAGCAGGGCATCCGCTCTATCGTCACCAGCGGCGTCGCCTTCGGCGAGGACGGCGACGCCCCGAGCGGCCTCAGCGAACAGCAGTTACGCAAACTCAACGCCGCCGACATCGAAGGTGACTCACCGCTTGTCGACGACGGCGACACCGACTCCGGAGACGACCGATGAGCTACGAACTCCGCGAACACACCGCCGACGTGGCCGTCGAAGCCACCGGCGCGGACATCGACGAGGTGTTCGTCGGCGCTGCAGACGGGCTTTCCGCCGCCCACTGTGAGTCCATACCGGACGGCGTTGGCGAACGCTTCCCGGTGGTCGCCCACGCCGAGTCGAAGGACGCCCTCCTCTTCGAGTACCTCGACGAACTCATCTACCAGCGCGACGTTCGCTCGGTGCTCCCGGCCGACCACGAGGCCCAGGTCCACTGGAACGGGGAGTGGGTACTGGAGGGCTCCGCCCGCGGCGTCCCCTTCGGCGCAATCGATGCCCGAGAAATCAAGGCCGTCACCTACTCCGAGATGAAACTCGAGGAAACCGAAGACGGTTGGCGGGCCTACGTCGTCTTCGACGTGTGACGCTGAGGGAACCGACAGAACGCACCGTGGTGACTACTCACAGAACCCACCGCAAAGAGCAGGATTTATACAACGGCGTCTCCCAGAGTCGGGTACGCGCTCGCTTGGTGTAGCCCGGCCAATCATATCGGCCTTTCGGCCTCGGGAAGGGTGTTCCCCTTCCGAGGGAGGACAGCCGATGACAGGGGTTCAAATCCCCTAGCGAGCATCCTGCGGTCGGTTCTACCGTCCACCGAACAACCGTACCAGCGGGTGTCGACTCCCGTAGGTCGTCACCGACCACTCGCGGTTTTCCAGTTCTTTTCGGATGGCCTCTCGGTGTGAGTCCCCACAGAGAACCGCCACGCGGTCGTAGGCCTGCCGGTCTGCGACAGCCGTGATTCGCTCGGCCATGTGGGAGGCTCGGCCACCACCGGCGACCGCGACGAGAACCACCGAAAACGTGGCGTAGAGGTACGGGACCGAAAGAGCGAAGACGACGAGGACGACGCGGTTGACGCCTAGGAGAATCGAGACGGCGAGCGCGGCGACGAGCCAACTTCCGAGGAGGTACTTCCCCCAGCGGGGGACCATCTCGTAGACGGTCGCAGTGTCGGCATCGATGCGGTCGTGGTAGTCGACGCCCGCCGCCTCGACGGCCGCTCGTAACGACGTTCGTCCGGCGACACGGGCCCGCGCTCGCGCGACGACCCCTTGTAGCCACATTAGCGTCACGTACCCCATGAGGAAGGCGGCATAGCCGACGGTCAACTTCCGAACGACGAGCGTCGGTGAGCGCCCCTCGACCAACACCGCGTCGTACTCCTCGAGGCCGCGCTCCAAGAGAGCCTGCTTGTCGCTTTCGGCGGCGTGGACTTCCCCTTGAACGGTCGCTTCCCGCTGTGACACGGCCGTCCCTACGGACTCCGACGGCTAAAAACTCGCGGCGCTACGCGGCGATGACGGTCTCACCGGCGCGGACCCGCTGTCCTTTCGAGACGCGAATGTCCTCGATGTCGTACGCCGACGACAGCAACACGTCTGCTCGCGACCCGAACGAGATGTGACCGACCTTCTGGCCGCGTTCGAGGCGCTCGCCGTCCTCGACGTAAGGATGGATGCGCCGGGCGACGGCACCGGCGATGAGCGACAGTTCGTACTCCGCACAGACGATGTCGACGCGCTCGTTGCGGTCGGACTCTTTGGTGAACGCCGGCAGGTGTTTGCCGGGAGTGTGCGTGACCGACTCGACGGTCCCGGGTGCGGGCGCGCGATTGACGTGGACGTCGGTGACGTTCATGAACACGGCGACGCGGACGCGATCGCCTTCCTCACGGACGACGGAGACGCGTCCGTCGGCGGGCGCGACGATACCCGACGGCGGCGGCGACCGCTCGGGGTCTCGGTGGAACCACAGTGCGCCGAGACCGGCGAGCAGACAGACGACACCGACGGGAAAGGCGAGTATCAAAAGCGGGACGGCGAGCGCGAGTGGAACGGCAGCGTAGCGCCACCCGCCGGGCGCGGTGTCGGGAAGCGAGGGAAACACAGGTGAAACGAGCGCGTGAGGGGCCTTGGCCGTTTTGCAACTCGCTTTCGGAGTCGTGCTATCACGTATTATCACGTATTTATCCCCTCAGCGCGCCATAATACAGGTCGAACAGAGGTGAAATTCAACATGCGAGTGACACCGTTCGACGAAATGGACCGCCTGCTGGGAGGAATGCGACGCTCGATGATGGGCGAAGGCGGTTACGACTTCGGCCGGGACATCAACGTGCGCCTGGACACCGATTCCGAGGGGTACGTCCTCCACGCGGACCTGCCGGGGTTCGAGAAGGAAGAAATCGACCTCCGATACGACGACGAGCGACTCACAATCCGCGCCGTCCACGAGATGAGCGACGACTACGAAACGAGTAGCCGCCGCGTCCACGAGACGGTCCGCATCCCCGGTGACCTCACCGTCGATGGCATTGAGGCCCGCTACCACAACGGCGTCCTCGAAGTTCACCTGCCCACCGAATCCGACACCGAATCCGAAGGCGGCCACCGAATCGACATCGACTGACCCCTCTGGCATCCGATACGATACGCCAGAACTGCGATTCCGTTTCTTTCCGTTTCATCACCGCATTCGGCGACATATCCGCTCGACGAGGGCGTGAATTTGTTCGCTAGTAGACACTCGAGGCGAAGCGCCCCCATTAATATGGATGGCTCATTACCCAACAATCACCTAAGATGTCTAGCAACACTCCCGTTTGGATGCAGGCGGAGGCGGAGTACGAAGACGAGGTGATAGGTGACACCACCCTCCCTCGGATGTTCGAGGAGGCCGCGGCGCGTCACGCCAGTCGCGACGCACAGTGGTACAAAGGCGGCGTCTACGACCGTTCGCTGACGCCGGACGTGGTTCCGGCCGCCCCGACCGGCCAGTACGCGGCGCTCACCTACGCAGAGATGCAGAACACCGTCCACAACCTCACCGCCGGGTTCCGCGAACTCGGCGTCGAGGGCGGTACCCGCGTCGGCATCTTCGCCAACACCCGCATGGAGTGGGCCCAATCCGACTTCGCGCTGTTGGCTGCCGGTGGCGTCGTCACCACGGTGTACACCGAATCCGCGCCCCCACAGGTGCAGTATCTCCTCGACGACCCCGGCGCCGAGGGCGTCGTCGTCGAGAACGCCGAGTTGCTCGAACGCGTCCTCGAAGTCGAAGACGACCTCAATCTCTCCTTTATCGCTGTCATCGACGAGTTCGACGGCTACGACGACCGCGACGACATCCTCTCTCTGGCGGAGGTGTACGAACTCGGCGCCGAACACTTCGACGGCGACGCCTACGAGGAGTGGCTGGGCGAACGTGACCTCGATGACCTCGCCAGCCTCATCTACACCTCGGGGACGACCGGCAAACCGAAGGGCGTCCAGTTGACCCACGGCAACTTCCGAGCGAACGTCAACGGCATCCGAAAGCGAGTCGGACCGCGGCCCGACAAGGACCCCGACATCCCAGTCTTCGACGAGAACGACCGGATGCTTTCGTTCCTGCCGCTCGCACACGTCTTCGAACGCGTCGCCGGACACTTCCTGCAGTTCGGCTCCGGCTCGACCGTCGCCTACGCCGAATCCACCGACACCGTCGCCGACGACATCAAGTTGGTCGGGCCGACGGGCGCCTCCTCGGTCCCCCGCGTCTACGAGCGCATCTACGACAACATCCGCGAAGAGGCTCCGGATGCCGTCTTCGGCCGCGCCGTCTCCGTCGCCCGCGAGTGGGCAACGACCGAAAATCCCGGCGTCGTCCTGCGGATGAAACACGCCCTCTTCGACAAACTGGTCTACTCAAACGTCCGCGAACAGATGGGCGGCAACATCGAGGCGTTCATCAGCGGCGGTGGCAGCCTCTCGAAGCGACTCTCACAGCTGTTCCAGGGGATGGGCCTGCCCATCTACGAGGGGTACGGCCTGACCGAGACCTCGCCGGTCGTCTCCGTGAATCCGCCGGAAGATTCCCGTGCCGGTACGCTTGGCCCGCCGCTTTCCAACGTCGACGTGCGACTCGACGAATCCGTCGTCGGCGACGACCGGCGTGCGGAAGTCGACGGCGACATCGGCGAACTCCACGTGAAAGGGCCGAACGTCACGCAGGGCTACTGGAACCGCCCCGGGTCGACCGAGGAGGCGTTCACCGAGGATGGCTGGTTCCGAACCGGCGACATCATCGAACAGAGCGACGATGGCTACCTCATCTACCACGACCGACTCAAGCAACTCATCGTGTTGGACACGGGCAAGAACATCGCGCCTCAACCCATCGAAGACGAGTTCGCCACCTCCGACCGCATCGACCAGGCGATGGTCATCGGTGACAACCAGAAGTTCATCGCGGCGCTGTTCGTGCCGAACTTCGAGGCCGTCCGCCGCTGGGCGGAAAACGAGGGTATCGACCTCCCCGACGACGAGACGGCCATCTGTGCCGACGACCGCGTCCACGAGTTCATCGAAAAGGAGGTCGAAGCCGTCAACAAAAAGCTCTCGAAATCGGAGAAAATCAAGGAGTTCCGGCTGGTTTCCGTCGAGTGGACCGCCGACAACGATCTGCTGACGCCGTCGATGAAAATCAAGCGCCGGAACGTCCTCGACGAGTTCGATGAGCAAGTCCGGGACATCTACGGCGAATACTACGACGAGTAGAACAGCACCACTCCTCTGACCGACAGTTTTTATATCGTCGTCGCGGGATACGTAGACAGGATGGCACACAACCACGCCGATTCGCGTTCCCGCGCCGCTGTCCCGCTTGCAACGTCGGCGTGTCGGTGTTGCTGTTGAGCCTCTTTTCCGGCCGTCGCTCCCAGTGACGGCCGCTTCGCTCTCGCCCCGCCTGCTTCCCACCCGACACGACTCAGATATGGTACTCGACCGACTCAGAGAGGACGTTCGCACCGCACTCGCAAAGGACCCCGCCGCCACCAGCGCCATCTCCGTCGCGCTGTTGTATCCCGGCCTACACGCCGTCTGGGGCTACCGAATCGCCCACTGGCTGTGGGGCCGCGACAACACCTTCGCCGCACGTGCGCTCTCGCAGTTCGTCCGACTGCTCACCGGCGTCGAAATCCACCCCGCTGCCGACATCGGTCGGCGGCTGTTCATCGACCACGGAGCGGCCGTCGTCGTCGGTGAAACTGCCGACATCGGCGACGACGTGTTGATGTATCACGGCGTCACATTGGGCGGCGACTCGATGCGCCGCGAGAAGCGCCACCCGACGCTGGAAGACGGCGTCACCCTCGGCGCCAACGCTACGCTGCTCGGTGCTATCACCGTCGGCGAGAACGCCTCCGTCGGCGCCGGTAGCGTCGTCGTCGACGACGTGCCTCCCGAAACCACCGTCGCGGGGTCGCCCGCGAAACCGGTCTCCGGAACCGGGTCCGACCGGGTCACCGAGGACTGTTCGCCCGAGTGAGTTTTATTCTCGCCGTGCCGAGGACCGCCCGTGCAGTCGCCACACGAGTACCTCCGCGACGACGCCTACGTCGGACCGCTCATCGAGGAACACGGCGTCCTCGAACTCGACACCGCCGACGACATGTTTGAGCGATTGGTCGTCTCCATCCTCCGCCAGCAGGTGTCGATGGCCTCGGCCGCAGCGACCCGAAATCGACTGTTCGAGTCGGTCAAGGTGACACCCGAGGGAATCCTCGCCGCCGACCCCGAGACGCTTCGGGACGCCGGTCTCTCCCGACAGAAGACCCGCTACGTCCGCAACGTCGCCGAGGCGTTCCGCGAGGAGTACAGTAAAGCCCACTTCGAAGCACTCGACGACGACGAGGTCGTTTCCGAACTCACGTCCATCACGGGCGTCGGCGAGTGGACCGCGAACATGCAGTTGCTGTTCTCGCTCGGCCGGCCCGACGTGTTCCCAGTCGGCGACCTCGGCGTTCGGAAGGGAATGCGGACGCTCTACGGCGACGAGGAGATGACTCGCGAAGGGATGGTCGCGGAAGCCGAGCGCTGGGCGCCGTATCGGAGCTACGCGACACTGTATCTGTGGCGTATCGAAGAGGACATCGCGGAGTCGGTGGCGGAGGTAATCGGGAAGTAACGGTTACTCCTCGTACCGCTTGGTGACGCTTGCGTAACCGAAAAGCGGGACGAGGGCAACGAAGAACGCTGCCACGCGCCAGTCGAACGGAACCATCGGAAACCAGAACAACGAGAGCGGAACCAGTGGAACGAACAGCAAGAGTGCATTCGAAACACGGGACAGCGAAACGCCGAACTCGACGGCGTTCTTGAAGTAGTATCCGAAGATGGAGATGGCTGGGATGAAAACGACGAGTCCGCTACTGGACACGCCAATCGCGGACCCGACGACGTAGACGCCCGCACAACTCACCGAGAGTGCGGCCATCGTCACGACGCCGTCCCGAGTCGGGTACCGCCGTGGGGTTTCGAGCGACCGTCGAACTCCGACTCCCAGCGTCGCGAGCAAAACCGGGCCGGCGACCGCCAGCAGCGTCTCACCGACCCACTGGTCGATGCCGAACGCGTACCAACGGTCGTACACCATCGAGAGGACGAACAGAAGCGTCGCCGGAACCAACACGAACGGTGGCCGGCCGACCGGTGGGAGGTTTCGGTCGGTCAGCGACACCGCCTCGGCGTATCGGAGCGCCGCCGGCATCCGCCGTAGTTGTCGATACCAGTACCACGAGTAATAGCCGGTAAGAAGCGGAAGCGAGACGAAGAAGACGGTCGTCGCGACGGCGTCGGCGAGGAACCGTGGAAGCACGGTAGGCGAGACGCCACCCGACAGCGCGTTCACGCCGACTGCGACGACGACCGTCCACTCGTGGACGGCGTTGTTCGCGAACTGCCCGTATCCGCCGTAGCCGACGACGAGCGGGAGCGAACCAAAGATGAGACCGAACAGACAGGTGGTGTATCCCGCGATGCCGCGGCCGTGTCTGATGCTCGCCGAGAGGCTATCGTAGGCACGCGTCTCGACCGACCGGCCGTTACGGAGGCGACGGCGGAGCGATGTCGGCAAAACGGAGTCGAACCGCGCCGAGACGATGCCGACCACCAAGAGGAGTTCGAGCGCCGGAAAGAAGGTTCCCAGAACACCTCCGAGTATGCCCGCCAGATACGCCGGCGCACCGACTATCAAGACTCCCGCGAGGAGTTCGACGCGTTCGTGGGCCTCGTCGAGCCACGGTGGAAGGGCGTCATCGTCGGGTGATTCAGCGGATTCGGCGACGAGGGTTCGAGCGAAGAGGTCCGACACCGACGCGATTCCGACATCCCGACGGTCCCAGTCCCAGAAGACGACCACCGACAGGACGGCAGCGGCGACGACGCCGAGCGCCGGCGGCCAGTTCAACGGCGGCATCACATTCGAAAGCGCGTAATAAATCGGTATCGCGGTAATCGCGCCTATCGTACCGACCGACAGGCGAAACACGACCGTCTCCCGGGCGGAACCCATCGAATCCGGGTAGAGTTCCGGAACGAGCGTCGTGAACACTGCAAAGAAAAATGCGGCGTTCAGCAGAAACGCCAGCACCGGCCCGAACGACCCCGTGTTCACCACCGCAGAGAAGACGACAGGAACCAGTTCCTCGACGGCGGCGACGCCCGTCTCCGGGAGCACGCTCCGAACCCCCGCCAGCGTGAGGGCGCTGCCCGCACTGACGCGTCTTGCGATTGTGCCGCTCCAGCGAAACCGACCCCCCATCAGGCGGGGCATCGACCCCATCTAGATTAATACCTTCGCTTGACGCCAGACGGGCCGTGTCGCTGTGAACCAAACGGCTTTGTCGCGTCCGGTTCCCTCGGAGGTATGGTCGACGGGAGCCTCGTCATCGCGGTGTTGGCACTGTTCACTGGAATTCTCGCGGGGGCAACGTTCGCCCTCGTCGGTGTCCCGATTCCCGCGCCACCGAACGTCGCGGGCATCCTCGGCATCGTCGGCATCTATCTGGGCTTCAAATTCGTCGAGTACGTCGGCTGGGGCTACGACCTGCTGGGAGCGTTGGGGCTGTAGCGTCGAAGGAAGTGACGAAAAACCGAACTCAGTACGAGCGGACCTTCGGCTCGTACTCCTTGTTCTCGCCTTCGAGGATGACCGGCTTGTAGTAGAGGTCCGGCGAGCCGCCGTTCCAGGAAATCATCGTGTGCTTCAGCCACTCGTCGTCCTTTCGCTCCTGGTGTTCCTGCCGCCAGTGGGCGCCGCGGAACTCCTCGCGGGCGAGCGCACCGAGGGTGATGGTCTCGGCGATGTCGATGAGGTTGCGCGTCTCGATGGTGTGGATGAGGTCGGTGTTGAACGTCCGCGAGGGGTCGGCGACGGCGACGTCCTGATACCGCTCGCGGCACTCTCGAATGACCTCCAGTGCCTTCTTGAGGCCATCCTCGTTGCGGAAGACGTTGACGTTCTCGGTCATCGCCTTCTGAAGGTCCTCGCGGATTTCTGCGTGGTTGGTGCCGTCGCGTTCCAGCAGTTCCTCGATGCGTTGGCGTTCGCGCTCGACGGCGTTCTCGACGACGGCCTTCGGGTCGGCGATGGCGCCACCGTCGGCGGCGACGTCGTCGTCGACACCGATTTCGCCCGGCGTGACCGGCGTTTCCAGCGACGTTTCGTCCTCGCTCTTCGCGGAGGGGCCGGTCGGCACCTGTGCGACCTCCATGTCCTTGCCGGCGGCGTGGTGGCCGGCGCGGGCACCCAGAACGATGAGTTCCGGGAGGGCGTTGCCGCCGAGACGGTTCGAACCGTGGACCGACGCACACGCACACTCGCCGGCGGCATAGAGGCCGTCGATGCACGTCTGGCCGTTCTCGTTGGTCTCGATGCCGCCCATGTGGTAGTGCTGGCCGGGCTTGACCGGCATGGGCTCCTCGACGGGGTTGACGCCCTCGAAGTCCTCCGCAAGGTGGATGATGTTCTCGAGGCGGTCGTAGATGCGCTCGTCGCCGAGATGTCGCATGTCGAGGTGGACGTACTCGTCGTTGATGCCGCGGCCGTTGTTGACTTCGGTCAACTCGGCGCGGGCGACCACGTCGCGGGAGGCGAGTTCGCCGGCGTTGCTCGCGTAGCCGTACTCGAACATGAACCGCTCGCCCTCGTCGTTGTAGAGGATACCACCTTCGCCACGGACCCCCTCGGAGATGAGGACGCCCGTCGACGGTAGCGTCGTCGGGTGGAACTGGACGAACTCCATGTCCTCAACGGGGACGCCGGCGCGGTAGGCCATCGCCGGACCGTCGCCGGTGTTGGCGACGGCGTTCGTCGTGTGGTCGAACACCTGCCCGTCGCCACCGGTGGCGAGAACGACGCCCTGAGTGGCTCGGAAGCCGGTGACCTCGCCGGATTTGATGTCGTAGGCGACGACGCCGTGGCACTCGCGGTCCTCGGGGTCGTCGTGGTCGGTGACGGCGAGTTCGGAGACGTAAAACTCGTCGTACACCTGGATGCCTCGTTTGACCACCTGCTCGTACATCGTGTGCAGGAGGTGGTGGCCGGTTTCGGCACCGGCGTAGGTCGTCCGCGGGAACGACAACCCGCCGAACGGTCGCTGGGAGACGCGGCCGTCGTCCTCTCGGGAGAACGGCATTCCCCAGTGTTCGAGTTGGATGACCTCCTCGGGGGCGTCCTGTGCCAGCGTCTCGATGGCTGGGGCGTCGCCGAGGTAGTCCGACCCCTTCATCGTGTCGTAGGCGTGCAGTTCCCAGTCGTCGCCGTCGCGCAAGGCGGCGTTGATGCCACCCTCCGCGGCGCCCGTGTGGGAGCGAACCGGATGGAGTTTCGTGACCATGGCCACGTCGGCGCCCTCCTCGTGGGCCGCGATGGCCGCACGGAGTCCGGCGCCGCCGGCCCCGACCACGATAACGTCGTGTTCGTGTAATGTCATAGTGTGTAGTTAGGATTCGGTGGACTTCAGCCTGCGGTTACCAGAACTTCAGGTTGCTCTTGACGGCTTCCCGTTTCAGTTCCTGGATGTGTTCGGTCAGCGGGATGTCCTTCGGACACACCTCGGTACAGGAGAACTGCGTCTGACACCGCCAGACACCGTGTTCCTGCTCGATGATGTTGAGTCGGTGTTCCTTCATCGCCTCGCCCTCGCGTTTGTCCATCGCAAAGCGGTATGCCTTGTTGATGGCCGCGGGACCGAGGTACTCGTTGTCCCCGGCGGCGATGTTACAGGAGGACATACACGCGCTACACCAGATACAGCGCGTGGACATCTTCACCTTCTCGCGGTTCTCGCGGGTCTGTTTCTGTTCTTCGCCAGACGGCAGTTCGTCGGTCTGGAAGTACGGCTCGACGGACTCCATCTGGTCGTAGAAGTGCTCCATGTCGACGACGAGGTCCTTGACGACCTCGGCGTGTGGGAGCGGTTCGATGCGGACGGGCCACTCCAACTCGGACATCTGGGTCTTACAGCCGAGGCGCTGTCGTCCGTTGACGAACAGCGCGTCGGAGCCACAGATGGCCTGCCGACAGGAGTGACGGAACGTAAGACTGGAGTCGAAGTGGTCCCGTGCGAAGATGAGCGCGTCCAGCACCGTCATCCCCTTCTTGAACGGCACGCGGAACGTGTCGAATCGCGGGTCCTTCTTGCCCTCGACTTCGGGGTCGTACCGGAACACCTTCAGCTTCACCGTCTCCTCGGCGTCCTTCAGGTTCGCCTCGGCACGCTCGCGCATGTCGGCGCGGTCGTGTTTCTCGGTGAGTCGCCGCTCCTGGTGAGTGGATTCCTCTTTTTCCTGCGGTTCGGTCTCGGTTTCTTGTTCGGTTACTTGCGTGCTCATATCAGATGAGGTTCGTCATGGCGATTGCGACGCGGATGCCCTGCACGACGAGCATGACACCTGCGACGGCGAGCAGCCACTTGACGGCCGTCTTCGGGGTCCCCTCGAGGCCCTGATTGACGAGGGCGTTGTACACGCCGTTGACGCCGTGGAACGCCCCGGCGGCGAGGAACGACACCATCGTGATGAAGTAGCCGACCTGACTCATCCGGGCCGTCGTTCCGGCGATGGTCACTTCCGCTGCGTGGTTGACGAAGTGCAGCAGCATGAAGTGATACGCCAGTACGACGACGAGGAACGCCGCGGTAAGCCGCTGGAGCAGCCACCGCGTTCCCTTCGGTTCGAACGAGGAGTAGTAGTCAGCCATCTCAGAATGCCCCCACGAGGAACGTCGGAATGCTCGCGACCGTGATGGCCGCGGAAACTATCAGTGCGGCGTAGAACGCCTTGTCCTGCGATTCCAGGCCGACACCCAAATCGACAAACAGCAGGCGGACGCCGTTGAGGATGTGGAACACGGCGACCGCGAGCAGGCCGACCTCGAGGATTCGGACCACCAGCAGACTCTCCAGCCCCTGGAGCGTCGTGGTGTAGGTGGCTCCATCCACCGTGGCGGTGCTCAACACGGCGATGTGCGTAAACAGGTAGCCGATGAGCACCCAGCCAGTGAACTTGTGGAAAATCCAAGCCCACATGCCGGCGGAGAACTCCTGCCACCGCCCGAAGTCCTCTATCAGACCTCGGTCGTACGATTGACTCATGCACGGTAGGGTCGGGTCCGCGGTGGTATAGTAGTTACCTTCTGCGAACGTCTACCACCGTACTGAACCGGCAACTCGTCGACACCATTCAGGCTCGGTCGGCAAGCTTTCGTCCGCGAATCGCCCGAAGGGTCACCCCGTCGAGTTTGACCAGGTGACACAGGGGATTGCCGGGGTACACCAACGGGTTCTCCAGAACGCCGACGAGCAGGCCGGTAAACGGCGCCTCGATGACCGCTGAGTCGGTCTTGAACGGGTTCGTGATGGTACAGACTCGGTCGCCTTCCTCGACGAGCGACCCTCGGTCGTGGTGCATCTCGACGAGTCCGCCAGCGTCGGCCCGGAGCCACGTCTTCTCGTCGGAGCCGTCGATGACCGTCCGCCATCCGGGCCACTTCACCGTCTCGGTGTTCCGCATTCCGAACTCTGCCATCACCGACAGAACACCCTCCAGCGCCTCGTCGATGAGCGGGCGCTGGAATCGGTGGGCCTCGCCCAACTCGACGGTGATGGTTGGCGTTCCCGCGTCAGCGGCCTCCCGACGGAGCGTTCCTTCCGGGCCTTGCGTCGAGATGATGACGTTCGAGGCGAAGGCGTTTGCGAGGCGTGCGACGGCGTCGTTGTCCATATCCGCGCGGGCATGGAGCATGTTCGTCCGCCCACGCGTCGAGGTGTGGAAGTCCAACCCGAAATCGCAGGGTTCGATGAAGTTCCGGAAGATGCGTGCGGCGATGCGTTTCGCGCTCGTCGAGGCGTCGTCGCCCGGGAACGACCGGTTGAGGTCGCGGTCGTAAATCGGGAGATACCGCTGTTGGGCGATAAACGCCGGGACGTTGAGGACGGGCAGACAGACGAGGGTGCCGTGGAGGTCGGAATGGTCCCACTCGTGGGCGACCTCCCGGACGATTTCGATGCCGTTGAGTTCGTCGCCGTGGGCGGCCGCCGAGAGGAACAGGGTCGGCCCTTCGGCTTCGCCGTTGACGATGGTGACGGGGACGCGGACCGGGTCGCCGAGGTACGTTTCGCTGACGGTGTAGCGGACGTTGGCCGTCTCACCGGGCGCGACCGACCCACCGTCGTACGTGAACGGGTCCGACATACGGGTCACAGGACGTAGGGATACAAAAAGGAACACACATCGTTGCCTCATCGACCGTCAGTATTTTGCCGAGACCTACCGGAGTGTGAGTATGTCTTCTGACCTCACTGTTGGCGTTCTCAGCCTTCACAGTTCGAAGGAGTCGAAAGCGATTCTCAATGCGGTCGAACAGCTCGGATACGACACCGAGTGGCTCCGCGAGCAGAACACCGCCGTCGAAATCGAAAACGGCGAAGTGACGCTGGAGCCGGAGGTGGACATCGTCGTCAATCGGCTCCTGCTGTCGAAGGAAGAACAGCCCGCGGAGGCGCTCGGACTGGCGACGATGCTCGACCGGATGCGGCCGATGTTGAACACGCCGACATCGACGATGACGGCAATCCACAAGTTCGCGACGGGGACGGCGTTGGCCGAAGCCGGTATCCAGGTTCCCGACGCGCTGTTGGCGCTGTCGGGTGACACACTCAACGACCGCCGCGAAAAGTTCGGCGACGAAGTCGTCTACAAAACCGCCATCGGCACCCACGGCGGCGGGACGTGGAAACTCGACACCGACGACCCCGTCAACCCGATGGTGGGGTCCCGGCAGGCATTCCTGCAGGAACTCATCGAACACGACGAGAAACGACACCACGACCTCCGCATCTACACCGTCGGCGGTCGCGTCGTTGGGGCGATGAACCGCTACGCCCCGGAGGGTGAGTGGCGGACGAACGTGGCGTTGGGCGGGGCCGTCGAGGACGCGACCGACGACCTTCCCGAGGAAGTCGTCACCATCGCCGAACGAGCCACGGACGTGGTGGGACTCGACTACGCCGGCGTCGACATCGTACAGGGCGAGGACGGCTACTACGTCCTCGAGGTCAATCCCACTGCCGGGTTCAAGGGACTGTTCGAGGCGACCGGTCGTTCGCCGGCCCCTCACATCGCCCGCCTCGCAATCGAGCGCGCCGGCGGCGAGGTCGACGAAGAGCGGGTGTACGAACTATCGGCGAACCTCGACGACTCCCGACCGGCGTGTATGCCGCGAAAGAAATCCCCCGAACCGGCGAAGACGGTCGTCATCGGCTACATCGAGGAGGTCGTTGCGATGGGAACCAGCGGTTCGAAGACGGTGCTCGCCAAATCCGACACCGGGGCGACGCGAACGAGCATCGACGCGCGTCTGGCCGCCGATATCGGGACCGGACCAATCAAAGACATCGTGAAAATCAAATCGGGCAGCGTCAAGAGCGGCCGCTCGCGTCCGGTCGTCGACCTCGTGGTCGGTATCGGCGGGACTCAACACACCGTCACGGCGAGCATCGAGGACCGCAGTCACATGGATTACCCGCTGTTGCTCGGTCGGGACATCCTCCAGCACTACCAAGTCGACGTGATGCGTCGTGCGGACGACGATGAACCGGAATCGCTCGACGAGGACCTCCTAGAGGAGTAAGCCGCGCGGCAACCGTCCGGTTTTTCCCCGTCGCCGTCGACCCACTCGCCATGCAAACCGTCATTCTCGCTGCGGGCGAGGGGACCAGAATGCGTCCGCTGACCGAGACGGTACCGAAACCGATGTTACCGGTGGCTGACCGGCCGCTGTGTGCCCACACCGCCGACGCGGCGGTTCAGGCGGGTGCCGAAGAACTGGTTTTCGTCGTTGGCTACGAAGCCGACGCCGTCCGGGAGTACTTCGGCGACGAATACCGCGGCGTCGACGTTTCCTTCGCCGTCCAAGAGAAACAGCGCGGAACCGCCGACGCAGTCCGGGCGGCGCGGGAACACCTCGACGGCGCCTTTGCGGTGCTGAACGGCGACAATCTCTACGACCCCGCGAGCGTGGCGGCGCTGTTCGAGGTCGCCCCCGCCGTCGCCGCCATCGAGGTCGAGGACCCACGCAACTACGGCGTCCTCTCTGTCGACGGCGACCGAGTGACCGACATCGTGGAAAAGCCCGAAGAGCCGCGGACGAACCTCGCCAACGCCGGCGCCTACGCGTTTCCAGAGGCGGCACTCTCACACCTCGACGTACCTCAGAGCGACCGCGGCGAGTACGAGATAACCGACGTTGTGGCACGAGTCATCGACGACGCCGATGTGACGGCGGTGACGCTGTCGCGGTGGCTCGATGTGGGCCGACCCTGGGAGTTGCTCGAAGCAAACGAGTGGAAACTCGGCGAACTCGACCGACGCGTCGAGGGCGACGTACGCGGCGATGCCGAACTCCGCGGAGAGGTGGTCGTCGAGGCGGGGGCGACGATAGAGCCTGGTGTCGTCATCGAGGGGCCCGCACTCGTCCGGTCGGGGGCCGAGGTGGGGCCGAACGCCTACATACGCGGGGCGACGCTGGTCGGTGAGGGGTGTCACGTCGGCCACGGCGTCGAGTTGAAGAACTCGGTCGTGATGGCCGACTCGAACGTGCCGCATCTCTCCTACGTCGGCGACAGTCTGCTCGCGCCGGGCGTGAACTTCGGCGCCGGAACGCAGGTCGCCAACCTCAGACACGACGGTGAGGACGTGAAACAGACCGTGAAGGGTGACCGCGTCTCGACCGGTCGCCGGAAGTACGGCGTCGTCGCCGGCCCGAACGTGAAGACGGCCATCAACACCAGCCTCGCACCCGGCGTCGTGCTGTCGGCGAACGCCCGAACCGACCCCGGGGAGTCGGTCACTCGGGACCGGTGAGGCGCCGAGACTGCCTCGGCGCCCGAATCGTTGCCGGACTAATCGGGTTTTAAGTTCACTGCCGCGAACGTGCGGGGTATGACGCTCGAAAAGCCCGACCTCTCGGGACAGACCGCCTTCATCACGGGAACGACCCGCGGAATCGGCAAGTCCATCGCGCTCGCATTGGCCGAACAGGGCTGTAACATCGTCTCGACGGGCAAGACAAGCGAAAACGACGACTACGGCGAGGAGAAGGACCTCGAAGGAACCATCGAACAGACCGCCCGGGAGTGCCGCGAGAAGGGCGTCGAGGCCCACCCCATTCAGTTGAACGTCCGCGAGGAGGAGGCCGTCGAGGCCGCCGCAGAGGAGGCCATCGAGGAGTTCGGCGAGGTCAACATCGTCATCAACAACGCCAGTGCAATCCAAATCGCGAACGTCGAGGACCTGCCGGCGAACCGCTTCGATTTGATGACCGATGTGAACGTCCGCGGGACGTATCTCACCTCGCGTGCCTTCCTCGACCACCTCAAGGAGGTCGACAACGCGTGGCTGTTGACGAACGCGCCGCCGGTCACGGTCGACCGCGCACCGGGAGAAGCACCGTATGCGTGGTCGAAGATGGGAATGTCGTTCCTCACGCTGTCGCTATCGACGGAGCTCAGCGGACACGACGTGGGCTGTAACTCCTTTTGGCCCGTCACCGCCATCGACACTCGGGCGACCCGATACTTCGGGATGGGCACCGAAGACGACTGGCGGACGCCCGAAATCGTCTCCGACACCGTTCTGGAGATACTCAGCCGCGACCCCGCCTCGTATACGGGTAACGCCGTCTACGACGAGGACCTGCTCCGGGAGGTCGGCGTCGAGGACTTCTCGAAGTACAACCTCACCGAGGGTGACCCGTCCCCGATGTCGGCCCAGATGTTCGACCCGAGCTACGAGCGCCCGGAGTGACGAAAACCCGTGGCACCGCCTGCGTGAACATAATCGTTCATATGGGTGCCAACTAACGGTACGACAAGATGGTCGACCCGACTTCGGACCTCGGTGAGGATGTCACCGAGGACGATGCGCCGAGATGTGAGGTGTGCGACGAGCCAATAGTGAGCGAACCAACCCACCGCGTCATCACGTGGGTCGAGGACGACCGCGTCCACACCGCTCATTTCTGTGACGACGACTGTCGGGAAGCGTGGTCCTCCTGAGTCGAGGACGTGCTGACTGCTCCGTATTTCTGTAGGCCGTAGGCTTATGGCCATCCGCTCGGAGTACAAAACATGGCCGAGCAAGACACGAACGTCGAGGAGTTAATGACTTCACCCGTCGAGACGGTTTCGCCCGATGCGATTATCGCCGAGGCGGCCCGCATCCTCGACGAGAAGGGAATCGGTTCGCTCATCGTCGGCGAGGGCCGACTCGAAGGCATCGTCACCGAGATGGACATCGTCGCCGCCGTCGGGCAGGAACGGGACCCGTCGACGCCCGTCTCGGAACTCATGTCCGACCCCGTCGTCACCGCCCGCCCAACGGAAACGCTGAAAATCGCCGCCGAACGGATGGGACACAACGGCGTCAAGAAGCTTCCTGTCGTCGAGAACGGCAAGGCCATCGGCATCATCACCACGACCGACCTCGCGCTGTACCTCCCGAACTACCAGGTGAAGATGGCCAAACAGGCCGAAACCGACCTGGTCGACGGCGAGTGGGAGTAGCACTAACACTGTAAACCTAGTGCGGAGTTTTATCATACATCGGTCACACAGTACGGTATGGACTTCGAACTCTCCGAGGAGCAGCGACAGATTCGCGAGGAGGTCCGCCGCTTTGCCGACAACGAGATTCGACCCGTCGCAAAGGAGTACGATCGCGAGGAGAAGGCGCCGTTCGACCTCATCGAGAAAGGCGCCGAGATGGGACTGTGTGGCGCACAGATTCCCATCGAGTACGGCGGCGCCGGCTACGAGATGCTCGACGTGGCGCTCATCGTCGAAGAGTTGTACGCCGCAGACCCCGGCATCGGTGGCAGCATCCTCGGCACCGCCTTCGGAAGCGAGGCCATCATCGCCTTCGGCACCGAAGACCAGAAAGAGCGGTGGCTGCCGGACCTCGCCTCCGGTGACGCCATCTGTGGGTCGGCCATCTCCGAGCCTGACACGGGGTCTGACGTGTCGTCGGTGTCGACGCGGGCGGAGAAGGACGGCGACGAGTGGGTTATCAACGGCAACAAGATGTGGATTACCAACGGCTCCATCGGCGATTTCTTCGTCGTGCTGTGTAAAACGGACCCGGATGCCGACGGCCGCTACAACGGCTTCTCCCAGATTATCGTCGAATCCGACCGCGACGGCTTCGAAGCCGACAAAATCACGGGCAAGATGGGCATCCGCGCCTCCGACACCGCCGAACTCATCCTTGACGACGTTCGCGTCCCCGAGGAAAACCTCGTCGGGACCCGCGGCGCTGGCTTCCTCCAGCAGATGCAGTTCTTCGACGAGACGCGGACGCAGGTGGCCGCACAGGGCGTCGGCATCGCAAAGGGCGCCGCCGAACGAGCACTCGAATACGCCCAAGAGCGCGAACAGTTCGGCCGTCCCATCGGTGACTTCCAGGCCATCCAGCACAAACTCGCCGACATGCACACCGAGGCCGAAGCCGCACGACAGTTGACCTACAAGTCCGCGTGGTCCGTCGACCACAAGGACGAACAACTCACCACGCTGGCGTCGATGGCCAAGGAGTTCGCCTCCCGCACCGCCGTCAAGAACGCAAACGAGTGCGTCCAGATTCACGGTGGGTCGGGGTACGTCGACGACTTCGACGCCGAACGGTTCTACCGCGACGCCAAAATCACCCAAATCTACGAGGGAACCACCGAAATCCAAAAGAACATCATCGCCCGCGAACTGCAGGAGTAATCCGGGACAGGAGATACGGTTTTATCTCGGGCGATGTCTGAACTCGCGGTCGGCACAGGCGCGTATCTCACAGAACGTATTAACTAAGTGGGTGAATTTCCCTTCGTTGAGGGATCGTGGACCTCCACGGCTGCTACGCTTACCTCTCGTGTCCGACGAATCTTACTTCAATCTCGTTTTCTTTGATGTGGACATTATGCTCTGGACCAATCCCTTTATCCTCACTCGGTTCCGCGTCCCACGCGCTCTGTGGTACGTCGAAGGTCTTCTGAAGGTTCACGTCATCTCCACGTACCTCAAGTTTGTTGATGTACGTTGCGGGGCTCGAAATAGCAACCGCCATATATCTGTCAATTGAAATCGTTCCCTCGCCCTCGAATACCAGCGTTCGTTCATTCCCCTCTCTATTGACTGTTAGCGATATCTCAACCGGATTCTCATAATCGTTATATATCTCCACCCCATGCAAATTGTCGGAAGTTTTTGACTTCTCACCGAAAACGACCTCGGTAAAGGGCTCTTGGCCGGGGTACGAGCGAGCGAATTCGCTTGTACGTTTTTCAACTGACGTTTCACCCGTCGTCGTCAACGTAAACGCTGATTCCGGCTCTGTTCCTCCTATCGAAGCACAGCCAGCAAGTGGGACAGTTAGTGCAAGACCACCGAGTCGGAGTGCCTGACGGCGCCTCATACGTCACGATTTGTGCAGGATAGCAAAAACCCGTAGGAAAGTCAAAAAACTGTTTTAGTGATTAGCTTACCAGCGATTAGACCGGACGAAATCGATATCTCAGTACACGTCCTCGATTTCGTCCTCGTAGTGACTGTGTTCCTCGGCGGGGAACGACCCGCTTTCGACGGCCTCGGCGTACGAGGAAATCGCCGTCTGCATCTCGCCGCGTACGTCGCCGAAAGCCTTCGAGAACGGTGCCGTCCGCTCGGAAAGGCCGATGACTTCGTCGACGACCAGCACCTGCCCGTCACAGTGCGGACCGGCACCGATCCCGATGGTCGGAATCGAGATGGCGTCGGTGACTGCTTCCGCGAGGTTCGCTGGGACGTGTTCCAAGACCAGCGAGAACGCGCCCGCCGCCTCGTGTTCGCGGGCCAAATCGAGAATCCGTCGGGCCGACTCCTCGTCCGTCCCCTGTCGGAACAGTCCCGTCTCGTTTTCGCGTTGCGGCGTCAATCCGAGATGTGCCTGTACCGGGATACCGAGGCGGGTGAGTCGGCGGGTCAAATCGACCGTGTGCGGACCGGATTCCAGTTTGACGGCGTCGGCGTCGGCCTCTTTGAGCATCCGGCCGCAGTTCTCGATGGCGTCGGCTTCGTCAGCGCCGTAGGAGAGAAACGGCATATCCGCGATAACGAGCGCATCGTCGGTCGCGCGGGCGACAGCCGCGGTGTGGCTGGCTATCTCGTCGACGGTGACCGGCAACGTCGAGTCATAGCCCAGTTGGGTGTTGCCGACGGAGTCTCCGACGAGCGTCATGTCGATGCCCGCCTCGTCGACCAGTCGGGCGGTGGGGGCGTCGTAGGCCGTCAGCATCGTGATGGGTTCCTCGCCGGCCTTCGCGCGGATATCCTTCGCTCGCATACCTCCGAATCCATCGCGGTGGCGGTTAAACGCTACCATCGAACGAGGCCGGAACCGTAACGGCTTACCCGCCGAGACACCGATTCGGTTCTATGCCGACCCAGGTGGAGACGACGGACCCCGAGGGCGTCGACTACGGCTGGGTGATGCAGGTGACCTTCGTGCTCACCATCGTCGTTGGCGCGCCGGTCGTCGCTGCGCTGTCGGTGTTCGTCGGGTTGGACACGTGGACTCAGCGGGCGAATTTCGCGATTCGTGTCGGTGCCGTCGTGTGGCTCTGTATCGGGATTCCCGTCTTCCTCTACGCCCGAAGCCACTCGGAGACGTAACTGAACGAACAGCCGGCCCGCTGTGCGGTTCGCTCGTCACGAACCGTATCGCCGACGAACAGCGTCGATTCGGGGGTGCCGTCGAGTCGACGAACCGTCTCCAACAGCGGTTCCGGGTCGGGTTTCTCGGTGCCGACCGTGTCGCGGCCGACGACAGCGCCGACGCCGTCGATTCCGTGTTCCTCGATAGCGATGTGGCAGGCGTCTTCGCAGTTGAGCGAGCAGACGCCGACCGGTTGCTCCGGGACGGCATCGGCCGCCGGTAGTCGCTCGGAAGCACGGGCACCGTCCCGTTCGTACCCTGCGATGACCGCTTCGACTGCCGGCCTGTGCCCTGTCTCGTTTGCCGTTTCCAACATCCCCCAGAGGCTCTCGGGCGGGACCACGCCGCGCTCTCGGAGCGTCTCAGCCACGTCGCTGGCGACAGCCTCCCAGTCGACGGTGAGGCGGACCAGGGTTCCGTCGAGGTCGAAGACGACCGTCTCGTGGTCGGTGTTCATTCCAGCAGTTCGCGGGCGATGACCTTCTTCTGAACCTGGGTCGTCCCCTCGTAGATGGTCGTAATCTTCGCATCGCGGTACAGTCGCTCGACTGGGAAGTCCGTGGTGTAGCCGTAGCCGCCGTGAATCTGGATGGCCTCGTTGGTCACGTCCATCGCGTTCTCGCTTGCAACGTACTTCGCGGTGCTGGCGGCCATCGACGGCGGTTCATCGTCGTCGAGTTTCCGGGCCGCCTCGTAGGTCAACAGCCGACCTGCCTGCGTCTTCGCGTGCATGTCGGCGAGTTTGTGCCGAATCGATTGGATGTCGGCGATGGGGCCGTCGAACTGTTCGCGCTCGTGGGCGTAGTCGATGGCGAGGTCCAGTGCGGATTGGGCGAGGCCGACCGACTGGGCGGCGATGCCGACCCGGCCACCGGTGAGAATCGACAGCGCTGCAGATAGGCCACGACCCTCGGGCGTGAGGCGGTTCTCGACGGGAATGCGAACGTCCTCGAAGACGAGCGTCGTCGTGTCGCTGCCCCGCAGTCCGAGTTTCTCCTCTTTTTTGCCGACTTCGAGACCGTCGGCGTCCTTCGGGACGATGAACTGCGTGACCGTTCGGGGGTCCTCGGGGTCGGTCTTCGCGAAGAGCACGACAACGTCGCTCCGCACGCCGTTGGTTATCCACTGTTTCGTCCCGTTGATGACGTACTCGTCGCCCTCGCGTCGGGCCTCCGTCGACATCTCGGCGGGATTCGACCCGGCGTGTGGCTCCGAGAGCGCGAACGCGCCGACGGGTCGGCCCTCGACCATATCCGGGAGCCACCGCTCCTTCTGGTCTTCGTCTCCGAACTCGGCGATACAGGAGGTCACGAGAGTCTGCACCGACAGCGCCGTCGCGACGGCCAGTTGGCCGTAGGCGACTTCCTCGTTGACGATGGCGTAGGTGAGGCCGTCGACATCGAGGCCACCGTACTCCTCGGGAATCGTCATCGCGGTGAGTTCCATCTCGGCGAGGCCGTCCCAGACCTCCTCGGGGAACGTCTCCGTTTCGTCGGCCTCACGAGCAGTCGGTCGTATCTCCTCGACTGCGAACTCGCGGACGGTGTCCCGGATGGCTTGCTGTTCGGGCGAGAGGTCCATGCCACCACGTAGGCCGCGAGGGGCAAAAGTAGTCCGCCCGTCAGGCGTCCCGAAGGGAATCGACGACCGTCGACCCGTCGGCGTCGAGGCCGCCGGCCTGTGCCACCTCCGAGGAGCCGCCACCGCCGCCGCCGAAGCGGTCGGTGAGTGACGCGACGATATCGCCCGCATCACACCCTTCGCCCGCCCCGACCGCGAGCTGTCCAGAGGGCGTCGCCAAGACGAGTACCTCGATGCCGTCCGGACGGTCTCGGACCCGCTCTGCGAGGGCGTTCGCGTCGGCGTCAACGACGCCCGCCGCCCACGTCCGACCGTCTCGCTCGAAGCACTCGGCGGCGATGTCGGCGACGCTGGCGTCGATGAGGCGCTCACGAAGCGCGTCGCGTTCGGCGGCAACCGTCTCGCGTTCCTCCTGGAGTCGGTCGACGGCCTCTGGAAGGTCGGTCGCCGCCGTCTCCAGCGTTTCTGCGGCATCGAGTGCAGCGGCTTTCTCCGCCGTCCGGCGGTCGATTCCCTCGGGACCGACAGCGAACTCCACCCGAGTCAGTCCCTCGCCGGGATTGGACCGCCCCAGCACGGTCACGGGGCCGATTTCCCGAGTATTCGAGACGTGCGTCCCGCCGCAGGCGGCGGCGTCCCAACCGTCGATTTCGACGACTCGGACCGTCTCGCCGGTGAGACCCTCTTCGGTTTGGGTGTTGAACGCCACATCCTCGCGGTCGAGTGCCTCCGCTTGCGGCTGTCGGCTCCACGTCACGTCCCGGGAGTCCCAGACACAGCGGTTGACCAGCCGTTCGAGTTCGACGAGCGTCTCGTCGTCGATGTCGGTCGACGTGCTGAAGTCCACGCGCACTTTCTCCGGGGTGATGCCGAACCCGCCGTAGCCCAATTCGTCGAAGAGGCGGCGGCCGGCGCCGTACAGCACGTGACTCGCGGTGTGGGCGCGCATGCAGTACCGCCGAAACTCGGGGTCGATAGCACCGTGAACGATTTCTCCCGTCTCCAACGTCCCGTCGACGACGTGGACGATGTCGTCGCCGCGCTGCTGTACGTCGAGCACCGTCAGTCCGCCGAGCGTTCCACGGTCGGCCGGCTGGCCGCCCCCCTCGGGGTAGAAGTACGTCTCTTCGAGAACGACCTCGCTCCCGCCGTCCCGAACGGTCGTCTCGAAGGCGAGCGTTTCCGGGTCCGCTGCTGCGGTCGCGGGTGCCATAGCTACCGACAGAACGCTCGAAGACAAAAAGCCGGTCGGAAGTCGAGTTACTCCTCTGCGAGTTCGATGCCGAGGCGTTCTTCGAGCGCTTCGATGACCGACCCGCCGACGTTGGCACGGGCGGCCCGCCCCTGTTCGACGGCGACGATGTCGTCTTCCTCTATTTCCAACTCCGCGGCGAGTTCGTCGGTTTGCAGGCCGGCGTCCTGTCGGGCGTCTTCCAGCACGTCGCCATAGCCCCGGACGAGATACGGGAGGGGGTCGTCCTCGTAGTCGGTCCCCTCTTCCCAGTCGTGGTCGACCTTCTGTGCGTCGCTGAGTTTGGCGACGTTCTGTGCGGCCTTCTTTTTGCGGTTCGGTTCGTCCTCGCGGGACTGCCCGCTCGTCCCGCCACGGTTGGGCTCCTCTCCGTGTTGGGCGCACTCGCTGCAAACTTCGAGTCGCGCGCCGGCGACGGTCGCCGTCTGGAGGTCGCGGTCCTCGGCCCCGCAGAGTTCGCAGGCGCCGCTGGAGTCACCCCCGACTCCGCCGGTCGAGTATTTCGCCATGCCCTATGTGCTGCTGGAACGTACTTGAACCCGACGCTCCGTGGCGTGGGCGACCGCGCGCAGTCCAAAGGAAAGCCCTTTTATCGTACCCCGGTTTACGAGGAATTGCAGCAAGACACGCCGTGCGTGGGTAGCCAAGCTAGGCCAACGGCGCAGCGTTGAGGGCGCTGTCCTGTAGAGGTCCGCCGGTTCAAATCCGGTCCCACGCACTGCTGGTGGCCCACAGCCACCCTACACAGTGCGGGTGCTCGCAGACAGCACCCACGCATCATCCTACCGACGCTACACCGGCCAGCAGCGGTGGTATCGAAGAATAGTTAGAGGCCGCGGCTGACGCCGATGTTCTTGAGGTAGCCGCCGCACGAACAGAGCCGCCCCTCCGGGTCCGTCTGGCGGTCACCGCAGTCGATACACTCGTACAGCGCATCCTCGTCCGGTTGTGCCCCTCGCATGCCGGTGTTTCGTTAGGTCCGTTTTGTGTTAAGTGTTACCACACCTCGTAGAAAACCACCAACATCTATCCGCAGGACCGACGTAATTCGACGCATGCAAACCCAGACGTGGGCCCGGGAACACGTCCCCGCCCTGACGGCCCTGTTGACGGCGGTGTCGCTGGCGCTCGTGTTCGGGGCCGTCCTCCAGTTGTTACCCGTTGAGGCGCTCCCGCAGCCGAACGCGTTTCTCACGGCGATTCCACACGTCAACGCAGTGATTAGCCTTCTCGCAATCGGCACCATCGCCCTCGGCGTCCGTTCGATTCGACGGGGGAACGTCGAGCGACACCGACGACTCATGGTGAGTAGTTTCGGACTGTTCGCACTGTTTCTCGCGCTGTATCTCTACCGGGTCGCGCTCCTCGGCCCCAGCGAGTTCGCCGGGCCGGAGGTCGTCTACACCTACGTGTATCTGCCGATACTCTTCGTCCACATCGCGCTGGCTATCGTCTGTGTCCCGTTCGTCTTCTATGCGCTTCTCGTCGCCGGCACCCGCCCAGTCGCCGACATCTACGAAACCGCCCACCGCAAGGCCGGCCGAATCGCCGCGAGCCTGTGGCTGATTTCGTTCAGCATGGGTCTGATAATCTACGCACTACTGTATCACGTGTACTGACGGGCGGCGTCAGTCGTCGTCGCTGGCGACACCGGCCTGTGCGCCGTCGATGGTTGGACGAACGACATCGCGGTCTGTCGACTCCCCGTCGATGTCGTAGGGGTATTCACCCGTCACACAGCCGAGACAGAGGTCCGCGCGGGATTCATCGAGCGCCTCGGCGATGGCGTCGATGGAGAGATACGACAGTGATGCTGCATCGATTTCCTCGCGGATGTCGTCGGTGTCCTTCCCCGCGGCGATGAGCTCCTCACGGGAGGCCATGTCGATTCCCATGTAACACGGGGCGACGATAGCCGGTGCGCCGATGCGCATGTGGACCGCCTCGGCGCCCACGTCGTTGAGCAACTCGACCAACTGCGTCGAGGTGGTCCCGCGGACGATGGAGTCGTCGATGACGGTGACGGTTTTCCCCTCGACCACGTCGCGGATGGGGTTGAGTTTGAGCCGGACCGCCCGTTCGCGGGCGTCCTGTGTCGGCATGATGAACGTCCGGCCGACGTAGCGGTTCTTCATCAGCCCCTCGGCGAACTCCACGTCGGCGTCGTCCTCTTGGGCAGCCTCGGCGTACCCGGAGGCGAAGGCCCGCCCGGAGTCCGGCACCGGGAGCACCACGTCCGTCTCGACACCGCTTTCTTCCCAGAGTTTGCGGCCGAGTTCGCGCCGAACGTCGTAGACGAGGTTGCCGTCGATGCGGGAGTCCGGACGCGCGAAGTAGACGTGTTCGAAGAAGCAGTGTGCCGTGTTTTCCTGTTCGACGAGTTGATAGGAGTCGAAGCCGTCGCCGTCGGGACCCAACACGACGAGTTCGCCCGGTCGGACGTCCCGGACCAAATCGCCGTCGAGAACGTCGATGGCGGCCGATTCGGAGGTGATGATGTAGCCGTCGTCGAGTTTTCCGATACAGAGGGGTCGATTGCCCTGTGGGTCACGCAGGCCCAACACGGTGTCGTCGTGGGTAATCGTCAGCGCATACGAGCCGTGGATGCGGCTCATCGTCCGCTTGACGGCCCGAACAAGGTCCGCTTCGAGGAGGTTCCGCGCGAGGTCGTGGGCGATGACCTCCGTGTCGCCGTCGCTGGTAAAGGCGTGGCCGCTTTCGGCGAGTTCCGTCCGGACCTCGTCGGCGTTGACGAGGTTCCCGTTGTGGCTCAAGCCGAGCGACCCGGATTTGAACGACACCGAGAACGGCTGTGCGCAACTGGAGTCGACGCTGCCGGCCGTCGGATAGCGGACGTGGCCGATACCCGTCGACCCGTTCAACGAATCGAGGTCGCCCTCCTCGAAGGCGTCACCGACCAGCCCCATCTCGACGTGGCTGTGCTGTTGGAAGCCGTCGTGGGTGACGATACCCGCCGATTCCTGGCCCCGGTGTTGGAGCGCGTACAGTGCGTAGTACAGCGGTCGCGCCGCGTCTCGCCCGTCCAGCGAGACGCCGACCACGCCGCATTTCTCCGTCGGCCCCTCCGTGTGCCGCCCGTCTGGCATAGACGATTCTCTGACGGCCACGCGTAAAAACCCACTCCATCGTGCGTGATATACGGGTAAACACGGACGTGTGTATACATGTTCGTGAATAACAGTGCCACATCGTGGGTCCCTCGACACACCCCGAGTCGAGTGGCTAACGAAAGTTCGACGGACGGTACTGCCTCAGGAGGACGAGCGGGGAGACTGAAGCCGCGGCTGCCGGGGAAACGAAAGCGGAAAACGTCGGTCGTTCGTTACTCGTTCTGCTTGGACTGCCACGCGTAATCGCGACGCTTGGCGGACTTTCCGAAGCCACAGGAGGCACAGACTTTCTTCTGTTTGTGGTAGGACTTCTCGCCGCAGCGTCGGCACTTCACGTGGGTCGTCTTGTTCTTCTTCCCCTGACTCGGGGTCCCGGCTCCAGTCATGGTTGTATCGAGACGAGGTTATCGCCGCGGATAATGGTTACGTTGTCGCCCTCCTCCAAGACGAGATTCATGTGCTGGTCGTAGCCGGCGAGGACACCGTCGTACACCTCGCCACCTTTCAGCGTCACACTCACTTCCGAGCCAAGGGTCTCCTCGAGCACATCGAGCGGTCGGTCGGTCATACTGGACGGCGCACACCCCGACAGTATAAACGCACCGGGTACGGTCACGCTATAGGCCGTACTCACTCACCTTCACTCGTCATCGTCCTCCTCGTCGGTGCTGTCGAGACGGTTCGTCGCGTACCGACCGACGCTGCGAAGCCGACGCACCTGCGGCAGCCGTCTGACCGTCACCGCAAGCGAGGAGACCCCGAGCAATCCCATGAACAGCAGTCCGGCCGCCAAGAGTGGGTCGTCAGCCGTCCACCGGTCGATAGCGAAAAAGAAGAAACCGATGGAGAAGGCCGCCTCGATTTTCGCTTCGAGCAGCGATATCATCTCGTCGAACTGCTCGAGGCGGTCGTCGACAGCATCGAGGGCTGCCTCCGCATCCCGGACCGCCCGTTCGGCATCGTTCTCCACCTGTTCGACGTGTTCCAGTCGCTCGTCGACGTCGGCGACCAGACGCTCGACGTCGGTCAGCGCGTCGACGAAACCCTCGTCTCGAAGCACCTGTAGTATCCGGAGCATGTTCCCCAAATCTGAGCTCATACCCCGACCCAACGGCGCCCAACGTATCGTGGTTTGGGTCACGTCCACATCCCCCGTGACTACACGTCGGCAGTGAACGGGGCGAAAGCCCCGACCCGGACGGCGACGGCCGCGAGCAACTCGGCGGCGGCCTCGAGGTCCGCGAGGTCGACCACCTCGACGGGCGTGTGCATGTAGCGGTTCGGCAGGCCGACGTTCAGCGAGGGGATGCCCCCGCGCGTGGTGTAGAAGGCGTCCGCGTCGGTGCCGCTGAAACTGCCCGACGCCTGTAGTTGCACGTCGATGCCCTCGTCTTCAGCCACCGTTCGGGTCGCCTCCACGAGTTTCGGGTGGTTAGCGCTACCACGAGCGACGACGGGGCCCGCCCCCAACTCGACGCCGGTCGAACGGTTGCCCGGTGATTCCGGCTGGTCGGTAGCGTGGGTCACGTCCGTCGCCACGACGGCGTCTGGTTCGAGGTCGAATCCGACCATCTTCGCGCCCTTGAGGCCGAGTTCTTCTTGAACGGTCGAGACGGCGTACACCGTCGATTCGTGGTCCGTCTCGGCCACCCGACGGAACGCCTCGGCCGCAGTCCAGATGCCGACGCGGTTGTCCATCCCGCGGGCTGCGAGTCGGTCGCCCTCCAGTTCGGCGATGTTCGTGTCGAAGGTCACGGGGTCGCCAACCTCAACCAACTCCCGGGCAGCATCGCTGTCCTCGACGCCGATGTCGACGTACTGTTCGTTGATTTCGTCGTACTCGTCGCTCGCGGTGTCACGGAGGTGAATCGCCACCTGTCCGATGACGCCGTTGACGGTTCCGTCGGCGGTGTGAACTCGGACGTGTTGGCCACGAGTGACCGTCTTGTCCGACCCGCCGATACTGGAGAGTTTCAGGAACCCCCCGTCGGTGATGTCCCGGACCATCAGCCCGATTTCGTCGCCGTGGCCGGCAATCGCAATCGACGGCCCGTCGCCGGCGCCCTCGGAAACGGCGACCGCGTTCCCGTAGGCGTCGACGTGTGTTTCGTCGGCGACGGGGTCGACGTAGTCGAGCCACCGTCGCTGTCCTGTCTCCTCGAATCCCGAGGGGGTCGCCGTCGACAGCAACGCCTCGAGAAACGCTCGCCGTTCGTCGTCCATACCCACGGACCGACGGGCAGACACAAGAACGTCTCGACCGGCCGTATCAACCTATAAGTCCCTCTCCGGCGAACCCTATGGTATGGCCAAATTCACCTTTCTCGAAGTCCACTTCACGGACTCCGAGTTGAGCGCGACGAAGGGGTACGACAGCGGCGAAAAGGAGGTTTCCGCCGCCGACGAACCGCTCGAAGAGTCCTCCGGGTCGAAGAAAGGTGGCGCCATCGCCGCCATTGTCGGGCTCGTCTTCCTCGTCGCCGTCGCCTACGTGGTCAAGACGAAGGTTCTCGACGACGAGTCGACGTTCGAGTTCGAGGACGACGCTGACGAACTCGACGATATCGACGCCTGAGCCGTTACTCCGCCGACAGCGGCGGGAGACTGCGCTCGATGGTTTCTCGGTCCGCCTCGAGCCACGGTGGGAGTTTCAACTCCGACCCCAGCTCCGCGACCGGTTCGTCGGCGTCGAATCCGGGACCGTCCGTCGCGAACTCGAACAGCACGCCACCGGGTTCCCGAAAGTAAATCGACCGGAAGTACCGTCGGTCCTTCTGTGGCGTCACGCGCAGTCCCCTCTCGGCGAGTTCCTCGCGCCACGCCATCTGGGCGTCGTCGTCGGGAACTCGAAACGCCACGTGGTGGACGGTACCCGCGCCCTGCATCCCCGCCGACGCCTCCGGGTCGTCGAGTACGTCGACGAACGACGCGCGGTCGCCCGCACCGACGAATCGGGTTCGATGGCCGGTCTCCTTGAGGCGTTCGTACCCCATCGTCTCCAGTACGTCGGCGGTCGCCTCGGCGTCGGCCGACAGCAGCGTGACGCCGTGGAACCCACGGATTGCGTGTTCGACCGGCACGTCGCTGCCGTCCCACGGGTCGATGTCGACGGCGCCGGTGACCAACTCCAGCGGTTGGCCGTCGTGGTCGTAGAACGGGAGGACGCGCTCCTCGAAGCGCTCCTCGACGGCGTCGTACTCGACCCCGTGGTCGTCGAGGCGGTCCGCCCAGTACTTGAGGCTCCCCTCGGGGACGACGAACGCCGTTGCGGAGGTCTGTCCGCGGCCGACCGACCCGCGGTGGCCAGCGCCGAACGGGAAGAACGTCAGAATCGTCCCGGGCGAGCCGACCTCGTCGCCGTAGTAGAGATGATACGTCGTCACGTCGTCGAAATTGACCGTTTTCTTCACCAGCCGGAGCCCGAGTACGTCGGTGTAAAAATCGACGTTCTCCTCGGGGTCGCTGGCGATGGCCGTCACGTGGTGAAGTCCGGATATCGGCTCGGGCATACTGTATCTATGTTACCGGGTTACGAGTTGTGAGGTTAAATCGGTTCGCGCACACCGACGCAATCAGGTGACGGCGGTGTTACTGGTGGGGCTCAGATATCGAGTATCTCCCGGGCGTCGTCGGGCGTCGCGACGGGGCGTTCGAGGGTTTCCGCGAGCGTTGCCGCCCGCTCGACCAGTTGGGCGTTCGTCGCGAGTTCACCCCGCCGGAAGTAGCGGTTGTCCTCCAAGCCGACGCGGACGTGGCCCCCGAAGACGATTCCCAAGGCGGCAAACGGGAGTTGATGTTGGCCGAAGCCGAGGGTGTTGAACTGTGTGCCCTCTGGGAGGTGATTGACGAGCGACCGGAAGGTGTCGGGCGTCGGCATCGCTGTCGTGCCGCCGCCGAAGATGAGCGTCGTGTAAATCGGCTCCTCGATGAGGTCCGGACGCCGGTCGAGCAGTTCGTGGACCTCGTTGAGGTGGCCGCCGTTGAACACCTCCATCTCGGGTTTGATTCCACGCTCACGCATTTCCTCGGCCAGCGATTCGACGAGGCCGCGGGTGTTCTCGGAAGTGAGGTGCTGATAGCGGTTGAGCGGCCCCATGTCGAGAGAGGCCATGTCGGGGGCGGGGTCAGTCCGAAGCGGTTCGTGTCGGATGTCGTCGGGCGCACCCGTCCCGCCGGTGGAGTGCTGGACGACGAGGTCCGTCCGCTCCCGAACTGCCTCGGTGAGTTCCTGAAATCGCTCACGCGAAAACGAGCGTTCGCCGTTCTCTCGGCGAGCGTGGAGGTGGACGACCGAGGCGCCGGCGGCTTCACACGCCTCGGCGGCGTCGGCTATCTCTTCGGGCGTCTCCGGGAGATGGGGACTGGCCTCCTTGCCGTGAACGCCGCCTGTCAGCGCCGCAGTGATGACGACTGGGTCGCCGGCGAGGTAGTCGTCGTAACTCATCGCTCGGCGTTTCGGTAGAACTCACAATCGGTCGTGTGGTCCAACTCGTAACGGTCGTTGCAGATGTCGGCACGCATCGGCTGTACGAACGCATCGACGGCGGTACAGTAGGCGCGTGCAGTCTCGAAGGTTCGCTCCTCGTTGGCCTCGCGATACTCCAGATGCGGACAGGCCATACCCGACCGACGGCCGGGGTTCACATAGTCGTTCGCTGACACCGGGGTTACCGGTATCGGCTACAGACCGCTTCCGTTCGGGAGTTGGGCGGCGTCGAGGACATCGGACACGTCTACGGACCCGAGGCCGTCCAACTGGGACCCAACCGGTCCGAGGCGGTCGTCCATCAGCGTCTCGAGTTCGACAATCGGCGTCGTCATCAGGTACTCCCGCGGGAGGTCGTCGATTATGTCCAACTCTGCCGCCAACCGCTCCGGCATCGCCGCCTCCTGAACTGCCTCCGGAAGCACTTCCAGCGAAAGGTCGGTGTCGGCTGGGTCGACGGGCGTGGAATACCCCGGTTGGTTCGGCGGCCCGCCCGGACGGAACTTCTGGGGCGGCGCACCTGAGGTAGCCCCGTGGGGGCCGTCCGGCGTCGGGTAAATCCACGAGTGCATCATTGGCGCCGTGTAACAGGGCAACATCACGTCGCCCTCGGCGGCGTCCTGCTTGTGGACCTGCCGGTAGTACCACCACGCGAACCGGCCCGCAACGCCATCGTGGGGGTGATACGGGAAGCACTCCCCGCAGTCGTTTTCGTACCCCCAGGCGTCTCGGACCTCCATGAGTTCGTCCTCCTCGCTCCGCCAGTGTACCTCTCCCTCCTCGGCGGCGACGTACATCGGGCCGATTGGCTTCCACCACTCGTTGTCGAGGATAATCGAGTCGGGGCGAAGCGGGTTCGGCTCGTAGTGGTTGTCGCCGATGTACCCCGGATTCAGCCAGTGGGAGACGCCACCGGTCGCACCGGGCGTGACGACGTCGAAGTAGGGAATGTATCCCCGAGCGATGAGCGTTCCCACGTCGTTGTACACCTGTGTGAGCGACTCGCGGGAGGCCTTGACGATGGCCTTCGTCGGTTCGGGCCACTCGGTGCACTCCGGCCACACCTCGTTGATTCGCTCGATGTCCGGGTCGTCGGTGTCTACGTCACAGTGTTCCAGCCCGGTTCCACCGGGACAGCCCCCCATCGCCGCGTTGACGTGATGCATCGTATGTCCCGATGGGAACTCGGTGTGGGGATGGTCCGGACAGAGGAGGTACTGATTCAGCGGGTCGCTGTGTTCTTCGTCGTCGTGGTCCCCACCGCCGTGGTGTCCGCCGACAGTCTCGTAGGCACACTCGTCGTGGTCGTCGCCGTGGCCGCCGTGGCCGCGTCCGTTTCCGTTGTCGTGTTCTCCGGCCGCCGTCCCGACGAGGGCGACGCCCGCGGCCGTCCCGCCGCTCAGACGCAACACCTGCCGCCTCGAAAGCCCGTCTTTGTGGTTCGGTGACATACGCCTCGTTTGTTACCAAGCGGGTGGATAACTCTTCAGTCGCATATCTGCAGTCGGGACGACGGAAGTGTGATTCTCGGTATCGAACCACGTTCCCCGGGCATGTCCGCCAGAAGCCCCTTTCGGTGAGAAAAGCACCGTGCCACCATGCGAGCCGTTACTCTCCGGGTATCCTCCGAACAGGGGTGGTTCGGGCCGTTCCATCGCGGCGTCGTCGAGTCACCGGACGTGTCGCTGCAGGCTCTGCACGAACTCCGGTTGCTCGACGACGGGTCGACGGTACTCCTCTACGAGTACGTCGGGAGCCGAGAGGCTGCCGAGCGACTGGCCGAGGAGTCCATTGACGGGGACGACGCGTGGCAGACCGGCCGCATCGACGGCAACGAGTGGATGTTCGCCCACGCCGAACCCAGCGGCCTCCTGCGGAGCCTTCTGGGTCTCCTCGGCACACGTCGAATCGCCGTCGACTGGCCCGTCACGTTCCGGAGCGACGAGACGGCAGAGGTGACGCTCATCGGCGACGACGAGGAACTGCGCCGGAGCCTCGGCGACGTTCCCGAGACCGTCTCGTTCAGTGTCGAACGAACCGGGGAGTACCGCTCGGAATCCGAGCGGTTGCTCGCAAGGTTGACCGACCGAGAGCGACACACCCTCGGCGTGGCCGTCGAGTTGGGATACTACCGGAACCCCCGTGGAGCGAACTACACGGACATCGCAGCAGCACTGGACTGCTCGACGGGTACCGTCGGGACACACCTGCGGAACGCCGAATCGAAGGTGATGCAGGCGCTCGCTGGCCGAGGGGAGTGTCGAGACACCGATTCGGCTCTCCCGGCATCCCGCTGACCCGGAAACTCTTTGCCGTGTCGCCGGCTAGCAGTCCTGTGAGTCTCTTTCGCGCCGTCCGTGCCGTCGCCGACGCCGAGGGCGAGGGACCGGTGGACTGGAGCGCCGTCGGGAACGCCGCCCGTGCAGCGACCGAACCGGGCGATTTGACCCTCTCAGAGGCCGAACATCAGGGGTACGCCGACGACGTGGCGGACGCCCGCGACGGCATCCGAGAGGCCGCCGGCGTCGACTTCGACCTCCCCTACAGCGTACAGGTCCAGAACCGCCACCACTGGATAGACGCCAACCTCGCCACGTTCGAGCGCCTGCTCGGCCCGCTCGAGGAACAGGCCTCGCTGGCGCCGTCGTTGGCACGCTCTGCGAACACGGGGTCGATGGCGCTGACGCTCGGGTTCCTCGCGAACAACGTCCTCGGACAGTACGACCCGCTGTTGCTCGGCGACGGCGACCACGAACTCTACTTCGTCCATCCGAACATCGAGTCGGTCGCGACGGTGCTGGACGTCGACCGCGACCGGTTCCGTCGGTGGATTGCCTTCCACGAGGTCGCCCACGCCGCGGAGTTCGGGGCCGCCCCGTGGCTCGCGCCGCATCTCGAAGACGCGATGGAAGAAACCGTCTCGAAACTCGCCACCGGCGAGTTCGACCGCGAGGCATTGGGCGAACTCAACGTCACCATGACCGCCGTCGAGGGGTACGCCGAACTCATCATGGACCGCGCCTTCGACCGCGAGTACGAGGACCTCAGGCGGAAACTCGACGACCGTCGACGGAACGTTGGCCCCGTTTCGGCGCTGATTCGTCGCCTGCTCGGCTTCGGAATGAAACGCGAACAGTACGAACGCGGGAAGGAATTCTTCGATGCCATCGCCGACGCGCGTGGCGTCGCCGGCGCCGCAGTCGTCTGGGAGGACCCCGCGAACCTCCCGACCGACGCGGAGTTGGACGACCCCGACGCGTGGCTCGCACGCGTCGCCTGACGAGCGGCGGCGACCGTCGCCCCCGCCGAACGAATAAGTACTCCGACGGCGTAGGTCGTGCTAACGATGAACACACTCGTGTGGCTCCTGCTCGGAGTCGCCGCGCTCATCACCGTCCACATGGGCATCCTCCTGTACCTGTATCGGGAGACGGCGACCGACTCCGGCGGCCAGACCACCGAGGCCGCCCCCGACCACGAGCGGGGGCCACGGGAACAGCCCGATAGGACGGTGTGTCCGGCCTGTGGTGCCCCGAACGACCCCGCCTATCGCTTCTGTCGACGCTGTATCAGTGACCTCTCGGCCGGAAAAACGACCGCGAGCGGTGACGGACCGACCGAGCGCTTGGGGAGTTGAAGGGGATTACCGCGGTTCGAACGCCGGAGCGACGTAGCCGTCGTCGTCCTCGGTGAACCCCGACAGTTCGACGGGGTCTCCGATTTCTACCTCGCCGTCGGAGAGTCGCCCCATCACGCGCGCCTCGCCGAGGTCAACGACGGCGACCTGATAGCCGCGTTCCTCGATGCCGACCGGCGGGACGTTGATGGTCGTCTCGGTGTAGACGACGCCATCGGTCGGGAGTTCGACCGTTTCGAGGGCTCTGGAGCCGCAGTGCGGACAGGCGGCTTTCGGTGTCCCCTGAGTCTTCCCGCAATCCGAACACGTCTGTCCGAGGAGGTCGCCGGACTCGACCGCGTCGCTCCACTCGCCGTGTGTGAGTCGGTCGCTCATCGGCGGGCCTCCATGACGGTGACGACGGTAGTGGCAGCGTCCCCGCCGAGGTTGTGTGCGACGGCACTGTCGGCGCCGTCTATCTGTCGCTCCCCCGCCGTTCCGCGGAGTTGCTCGGTCAACTCGACGAGTTGGGCGGTGCCCGTCGCGCCGATGGGGTGGCCCTTGGCCTTCAGACCGCCGGAGGGGTTGATTGGCACGTCGCCGTCCCGTGCCGTCCGGCCCGCCTCGGCGGCGGGGCCGCCCTCGCCGTCCTCAACGAGGCCGAGCGCCTCGCTGGCGAGGATTTCCGCACCGGTGAAGCAGTCGTGTACTTCGGCGAAATCCATCTCCGCCGCCGAGGTGTCGGCCTGTTCGTAGGCTTGGGCGGCCGCATCGCGTGCGGCCTGGGTGACGTGGGGAGTCTCCTTGTCGCCGATGGGCACCACGTCGGTCGCGTGGCCGACGCCCGACACGTCGACGGGGGCGTCGTAGGAGTCGGCCAGTTCCTCGCTGACGACGACGACCGCGCTGGCGCCGTCGGAGAACGGACAGCAGTCCATGAGTCGGAACGGATCGGCGACGATGGGGCCGTCGAGGGCCTCCTCGACGGTCGTCTCCTTGCCGAAGTGGGCGTTGGGGTTCAACGCGCCGTTGCCGTGGTTCTTGACGGCGACTTCCGCGAGTTGCTCCTCGGTCGTGCCGTACTCGTGCATGTGGCGTTTGGTGAACAGCGCGAAGACGCCGGGGAAGGTAAGCCCCGTCGGCTGTTCGTACTGTCGGTGAGATGCCGAGGCGAAGATGCGGGTCATCGCCGCGGTGTCCTTTCCGGTTTCGGGGGTGCAGCGTTCGACCCCGCCGACCAAGACAACGTCGTGAACTCCGGCGTCGACGGCCTCGACGGCGTTCTTGAACGCGTTCGAAGAGGTCGCACAGGCGTCCTCGAAGCGCTGGACCGGAACGCCGGCCATCCCGACGTGGGAGGCGAGTTTCGGGCCGAGGTGCGTGTCGTTTTCGGCCTGTCCACTCATCGCGTTGCCGAAGTAGAAGGCGTCTATTTCGGACGGTTCGACGCCCGCATCGTCGAGTGCGGGGAGCGCCGCCTCGCCGAACAGCTCCTGTAGTGGTTTGTCGTGGACGCCGAACTTCGTCATGCCGGCGCCGACGACTGCTGCGCGTGCCATACCACACCGTGGGGGAGTGTGACTTATAACGAATGCGGAACTGAACCTGTCATTTACGACGGTACTCCTGGTTCGACGCGGGCGACAACGCCTCCGTGTCGGGGAACAGATACCACACGAGTGCCATCCCGACGAGCAGGCCAATCGCGACCGCTCCGGCGACGACTTCGAGGGAGGCGTCGCCCTGTAGGGTGATGAGACCCGCCGACGCGCCGACGAGCAGGACGGACCCAATCTTTATTCTGCGCATCGTCCGCTCGCGGTCCTCGTTCGAGATGGGTCCGACCATCAGTTCGTTCCCCCCTCGGTCGAAACGTGCATTCCGACGAACCGCCAGTCGGTGC
Source organism: Natronomonas gomsonensis (assembly GCF_024300825.1). Lineage (NCBI taxonomy): Archaea > Methanobacteriati > Methanobacteriota > Halobacteria > Halobacteriales > Natronomonadaceae > Natronomonas > Natronomonas gomsonensis. The sequence goes on from NZ_CP101323.1 coordinate 934,707, forward strand.
CGAGGTCGGCGTCGTCGCCACGCCGTTCCAGCGTGCCGCTCCAGCGGGTTTCGAACTCATAACGGATACCGCGTTCGAGGCTGTTCCAGGCCATGAACACGTCGTCGGAGAACCACGCGTGGTCGTCGCGTTCGGTGACGACGAGTCGGTCGCTGTCGACGACCCAGCCATCGGTCGTCTCGGTTTGCTCGCGGAGGCCGGCCTCGACCTCCTCGTACCCCGTCAGTCGCTCGCCGATGCCGAACTTGACGGTCGACTCCTCGCGGGCGAAGAACGGATACAGCGGCTCGCCCGCCCGGAGCGAATCGTAGTACCCCCGAATCGTCGACTCGGCGTCCATGTCCGCGCTTCGACTGGCGGGGACTTACTCCTACTGATTGCGAACCGGGACTTGCGGGAGAAGCCGAGGTGATAACCGCAAATCGGCCGAATTGACAGGGAGTATACTGATTTACAAACCACCACCTATTCGCCCATCTATCGGGATGGAATTGCCATTTCGTGGTATTTGAGATAGATATAGATTCAGGCGTTCAAATATCATTACATCCTTAAGGTCATGAGGGTGTTTTAACATTATCGTTCATTAACTTTATTATCCCTCACTGTTGTTCATGGAGTACAGCGCGAAAGCGTTCGACGACACATGACCCGCTACACCGACGAAACCAACACCGGCGCGCCGATGGTCCCGATTAAGACCGACAAGTCCACTCCCTCGACCCTCGAAGCGGAGACCCTCGAAGAGACCGTATTCAGCCACCGCCTCTGAGCAGTCGGTTCGGTATTCTACCGTTTTCACGCCGTCCAGCGACGGCCGACTTCGAAACCGCGAAAGCCGTCAGTCGTCCGCCGGCGCCGCCTCGACTAGCGACTCCGGTTCGACGCTGGCGTAGTGGGCGACGGCGGCGAAGTTCTCCTCGTCCATCGCGAAGCGGTCCCCGGAGGCGACGCCGTAGGCTTCGTCGTCGCCGAAGCGCGTCTCGACGAACCGCTGGGCGACGAGGGCCTTTCGGCCGTCGTCTTCCTCGTCGATTTGCCACTGTGCCTCCTCCAACAGGAGTGCCGCACTGACCACGTCGAAGATGAAATCCGCCAGTCGCTTCGCGTGATACTGCGCGTAGTCGCCGTCTTCGGTCGCCATCGTCGCCAGAGCGTTCTGGAGTTCGAGGAACTCGGCTTCGACATCGTCGGCTAGCTCCTCGAGGAGCGGGTGTTCGACGCCATCGAGTTTCCCCTGAACGTACGGAAGTAGCGCCTCGTGGGCGTTTTCGCTGTTGAGCGCGCGCAGCACGTCCAATGCGAGGATGTTCGAGGGGCCTTCCCAGATGGGCAGCACCTGTGCGTCCCGCAACAGTCGTTCGGTGGTGTGTTCCCGCACGTAGCCGTTGCCACCGAGAATCTCCATCGCGTACGACGCCGTATCGACGGACATCCGGGCCGTCTTGTACTTCGCGATGGGGATGAACAGCCGCATCAGTTTGTACGCATCGGAGTCGTCGCCCTGCCGTTCCCGTTCGTCCAGCAGGCGCGCGCCCTCGAATGAGAAGACGGTTCCCGCCTCGTAGTCGACGGACATGTCCACGAGGTCCCGGCGCATCAAAGGGTACTCGTCGATGGGGTTGCCGAAGGCCTCGCGGTCCGCAGCGCGAACCTTCGCCTCCAGCAGCGCCCGGCCCATGATACCGATTGCGCCCGTCGCGTTCGTCAGGCGCTCGAAGTTCATCATCTCGGCCATGTATTTGAATCCCTCACCCTCCTCGCCGACGAGGTATGCTTCGGCGCCCTCGAACTCGATTTCACCGGTCGGCACCGAGATGGTGCCGAGTTTGTCCTTCAGACGCCGGAAGTGGGATTCGTTGACCTCGCCGTTCGGTTTCGTCCGCGGGACGAGGAACAACGACAGCCCCTCGGTTCCCTCGGGAGCGTCGGGCGTCCGCGCCAACGCGAGTGCGCCCTCGGCGTCGATGTTCGAACAGAACCACTTCTCGCCGTACAGCCGGTAGGTGCCGTCGTCCTGTGGCTCCGCCCGGACCTCGTTTGCACCCACGTCGGAGCCGCCCTGCTCTTCGGTGAGGAACATCGCACCCTCAATGTGTTCTTCGAGGTCACGGCTGGTGAGTCCCTGGAAGTACTCATCGAGTTCGCCGTCGTCGAACTTATCGAGGACGATGGCCGCGCCGGTCGTCATCGACACCGGACAGCAGAACCCGCCGTCGACGTAGGAGAGAAGCGCCTGCATCATCAGGGTGTGGCTCAACCCGACCGGCTCGTCGCGGCCCGGCGGCGCGTGGAAGGCGTCGTGGGTGACGCCGAACTCCTCGTAGGTGAGTTGCTCCTGTTCTTCGATGAGGGGGTGGTACTCCACCTCGTTGCGTCGGTTGCCGAACTTGTCGAACGACTGCAGTTCGTGGCCCTCCTTATCGATTCGGTCGGCGGTGTCGGCCATTCGCTCGCCGAGTACTTCGCCGTAACCCGACAGCACGTCCTCGGCCCACTCGTACTCGTCGTCGGGATAGATGCGCCGGGCCTCGAACTGCAGCGTCGGGTCCAACTCCCAGTAGTTGCAGTACCGGCCTTCGTCGTAGTCGCCGTACCGTATCGGGTCGGTCGTCATATCGGAGCGTTTCGAGTCCCGAAGTATAAACCCACGCCGGAACACCGAAAGAAACCGCTATTCCCCATTTCACGGTTAAACTAATTGTTCGTTTATACCTGTCCGAAATCATCATACCGGCGCCACCGCATTCCTTCGACAGGATGGCCACGAGCGACGAACTCTCGAACGAGGATTTGGACGTGACGGTCGACGACGACGACCTCGTCGTCCGAGCGACCATCGACCGCCCAGACCAGCGCAACGCATTAAACGACAACGTCATCGACGGCCTCTCGGCCGTCCTCGATTTCGCCGACGACGGCCCCGCACGCGTGGTCGTCATCCGCGGCGCAGAGGGTTCCTTCTGTGCCGGCGGCGACATCAAGTCGATGGCGAGCGCCGTCGGACAGGGGTCGAAAGCCTACCGCGAGGGCTTCGCCGGCATGAAACAACTCATCGAGAAGGCCGTCGACACTGCCGCCCTGACCGTCGCCGCCGTCGAGGGGTACTGTCTGGCCGGCGGGATGGGCTTGGCCGCCGCCTGCGACGTCATCGTCGCAAGCGAGGAAGCCACCTTCGGCACCCCCGAGGTCGACATCGGCATCTTCCCCGCACAGGCACTCGTCCCCATCATGCGAACGGTCAACGAGAAACAGGCGTTCAAATACCTCTTCACCGGGGAACACTTCGACGCCGAGACGGCCCAGGACATCGGCTTCGTCACCGACCTCGTTCCCGAGGCGGCGTTCGACGAGGAACTGAACGGCTTAGTCGACGACCTCGTGACGCCGTCGTCGTTCATGATAGAAATCGGCAAGGAGTCGTTCTACAACCAACGGGAGATGAACTTCGACGAGGCGCTGGACTACATGCGAGAGATGGTGACGATGCTCGCGATGAGCGACGACGCCGAGGAGGGGTTCAACTCCTTCCTCACCGACGGCGAACCCGACTGGAAGGGCCGCCCCGACGAGGAATAGCCCGCTAACCAAACCCGAAACCACACCACAACCAATGACCATCGAACAAGACTCAGTCAAAGGCAACGACCCGGACAAAGCAGTAATCAGTGCGTCCCTCACGGGCGCACTCACCACTCGCGACCAGTGTGAGGCGATTCCCTACACGCCCGAGGAAATCGCCGAAGACGCCGCCGCCGCCCGCGAGAACGGCGCGGCCATCGCACACATCCACGCCCGCACCGACAACGGTTCGCCAACCTTCGACGAGGAGACGTATCAGGAAATCTACGACGAGGTTCGCGCACGCACCGACATCCTCATCAACTTCTCGACGGGCGCGCTGCACGAACCCGTCGACACCCGCGTCAAATACGTCGAGGGCGTCCGGCCCGACATCGCGGCGCTGAACATGGGGTCGATGAACTACGCGAAGTACTCCGAATCCCGCGATGACTTCGTCTTCGATATGGTGTTCGAGAACCCCTTCAACGAGATTCGGGAGTTCCTGCAGGCGATGAACGGCTCGGGAGTCAAACCCGAACTGGAGTGTTTCGACACCGGCCACATCGGCAACATCCGACCGTTCGTCGAGTCGGGCGACCTCGAACACCCAATCAACTTCTCGCTCGTGATGGGCGTCCTCGGCGGCATCCCGCCGACCGTCGAGAACCTCGCCCACCAAGTCCGACAGTTGCCCGACAGCGCCAACTGGCAGGTCATCGGCATCTCCCGAGAGCAGTGGCAGCTCGTCGCCGCCGCCCTCGCGATGGGCGGCAACGTTCGTGTCGGCCTCGAAGACAACTTCTATCTCCCGAACGGCGAGATGTCGACGAATCCCGAACTCGTCGCGAAAGCCGCCGAAATGACCCGCAACGTCGGTCGAGAACCTGCCACGCCCGAGGAAGCCGCCGACATCATGGAAATCGACGCCGACCACTTCTGAGTCCCCGCTTTCGACGGTATTTTGCTACCGTGGGCCACAATCCCGAGACGTGTCCTCCACCCCCGCTATCGCCGCCGACGGCCTGACGAAACGCTACGGCACGACTCCGGCCGTCGACGGCCTCGACCTCTCGATTCCGCGCGGCAGCGTCTACGGCTTCCTCGGTCCCAACGGCGCCGGCAAGACGACCACGATGCGACTGCTGACGACGCTAACGCGGCCGACCGAGGGGACCGCGTCCGTCTGTGGCGACCCCGTGACCGACCGCGAAGCCGTCATCGAACACGTCGGCTACCTCCCAGAAGTGCCGCCCGTCTACGACGAACTCACCGCCAGAGAGGGGCTACGCTACGTCGCTGACCTCCGACGCCTCGGCGACATCGAAGAGCACATCGACGCCTACCTCGAACGATTCGGTCTCGCCGAGGACGCCGACCGCCGAATCGGCACCTACTCGAAGGGGATGCGACAGAAGACGGCGCTCATCGCGACCGTACTGCACGACCCCGACGTGGTGTTCCTCGACGAACCAACCAGCGGCCTCGACCCCCGGGCGGCCAGGACCGTCCGTGACCTCATCGCCGACCTCGCCGCCGAAGACGTGACGGTGTTTCTCTCGACGCACATCCTCCCGGTCGTCGAGGAGCTCGCCGACACCGTGGGCGTCCTCTCCGATGGTCGCCTACTGGCTGAGGGGTCGCCCGAGTCACTCCGGCAGCGTGTCGAGGGTGGCGAGGGGACGCTCGAAGACGCCTTCCTCGACATCACCGACGAATGGGACTGAAAACCGACGCCGCCGTCGCGTGGACGATTGCTCGGACAGAGACCCGACGCAGTCTCCGGGCGCTCCTGTCGGACCGACGGCAACTCGCCGCACTCGGGTTCGCCTTCCTCGGTATGGCACCCATCCTCGTCGGCGCCCTGCCGTCGCTGTATCTGACCGGAAACGCGGTCGCCAGCGGCGAGGTGACGCTGTCGACGACGGTCGTCCGTGGACAGTTCGTCACGACCTTCGCCGGCCTCGTCGGGTTGGGCGTCATCCGGGCGCTCGAACGCGCCTCGACGGTCGACCACGCCGACTACCTCCTGACGGCCGTCTCACCGCGTTCGCTCACCGTCGGCCTCATCGGCGCCGAGTTCCTTCGCACTCTCGGCGTCCTCGGTCCCGTCTTCCTCGTGGTTTACGGACCGTTCCTCCTCGGACTTGGGACGCCGGCGCTGGGGGCCGTCGCCGTTCTCGCCACCGTTCCCGCACTGGCCGCTACGCTCACCCTCGGGTACGCCCTCGGTCTGCTCGTTCGACTGGCGGGGCGACGATTTAGAGTAACCCGACGGCGCGGCCAACTGCTCGGCGTCCTCGGCGCGATTGTGCTGGTCGGCGGAACGTTCGTCGCCACCACCGAAGTCATCGCTTTCGTCCAGTCGCCGCCGTCGGTGCTCGCTGCCGTCCCACTGGCGCCGTACGCCGACCTGTTCGTCCTCGGGACACCGACTGCACCGCCAGTCGGCGTCGAGACGGGCCTCGGCATCGCGGTGGTGTGTTCGCTTACCGCCGTCGGTGTCGCGGCGTCGATACCCCTGTCGGTCCGACTGTGGTTCGGCGACGCCAACCGCCGAACCGACACGGCTGACAGCAGAGAAACAGTCAGCATGCCGGGATTCCTGTCGGGACGGCCTCTCGGGCGGGCGGTGTTCTGGCTGTGGCTCCGCGGCGTTCGTGCGCCGACCGGGTTCGTCCACCTGCTGTACGTCGTCTTCGCGACGTTTCCGGCGCTTGGGTCGCTCGCGGGGGCCGAAGAACCGCTGTTGTGGCTTCCACCCGTCGCCCTCGGCGTTGGTGCGTTGTTCGCCGGTGCGGCCTTCGGGCTGAATTCCCTCGGCGACGAGGGGGCGGCGCTGCCGGCCGTCGTTCTCGCGAGGGCGGCCGGCCGGACGCTGGTCCGTGCGCGCATGATGGCCGGTATCGCGCTGCTGTTGCCGCCGGCGCTGATACTCGCCGTCGTTGCGGGCGTCGTCGGTCCGATGACGCTCACGACCGCCGCACTCGTCGTCGCCTTCGGGGTCGTCCTGACGGGGTTCAGCGCCGCCCTCGCCGTCGGTCTCGGGACACTCATCCCGAACTTCGAGTCCCAGCGCGTCTTCGGCGTTGAGGCGGTTCAGCCGACACCGTGGGCCGTCTTCGGCCACCTCTTCAGCGTCGGCGTCGCCGCACTCGTCGGCTTTCTCGCCATCGCCGTCCCGCACCTCCTCGATACGTCCTCGGTCGCCATCCGAATCCTGCCGGTCGGGGCCGTTTCGGCGCTCCTCGCAGTTGTCGGATTCGTGTGCTATCGATACGCAATCCGGCGCGTCGAGACGTTCACCTACGAGTGACGAGGGGGATCAGGCCGCCCACTCTAACATTCGCGCGTAGAAGGGGTCCGTCGACAACGCCCCACGGTCGCCGACCAACACCAGGGCCTTCTTCGCCCGCGTCAGCGCGACGTTCATCCGACGGCTGTCCTCGAAGATGGGACTCGTGAGGTCTTCGGTGGCGACGAAGGAGATGACGATGACCTCCTTCGAGGACCCCTGAAACCGGTCGACGGTGTCGACGGCCACGTCGGGCAGTCGGCGCGAAATCTCGGCGACCTGTGCCCGGTACGGCGCGATGACGCCGATATCATCGGGGTCGACACCCGCTCGCCGGAACGATGCGACGACTTCGGCGACGCGGTCGGCCTCGATGGAGTTCGTGTTGCCGTCGGCGACGCCGTCGGGATCGACAAAGGAGACGGGGTCACGAAGTTCGGACGGCAAGGCGTCCGTCGAGACGCCCGGCAAATCGTCGAGTCGCTGGGCCGCGACCTCGCCGGTCGCCGGACGGAGCGCTCCGTCGTAGAACTCCCGACTCGAAAAGTATTGCACCCGCTGGCTCATCCGATACTGCTTGTCGAGCATCACGCCCGCCTCCGGATACGCCTCGATGAGCCGCTGGAACAGCGACTCCTGGAGGTCGTTTTCGGCCCGAACGACCGGCGGCAACTGCTGGTGGTCGCCGACCAACACGAACCGGTCTGCGAGGTTCGCCGCGAGGAACGTCCCCGGTTCGGTCAACTGTCCGGCCTCGTCGACGACGGCGGCGTCGAACTGTTGTTCCTTCAGGACGCGCGACCCGCAAGCGGCCGTCGTCGCCGCGACGACGCTGGCGTCCCGAAGCGCCGCGGCACGCTCTCGGGGGTCTCCGGACCGTTCGAGTCGGTACTCTTGCATGTCCTCTCGAACTCCAGTCTCCGACCCCCAGCGGACGATGTCTGTAAAGCCCTGCTCTTCGAGCGCCTCGATGGCGTTGTCGACGGCACGGTTCGTAAACGCCGACAGCAACACGCGCTCGCCGCGGTCGACGAGGGCGCGAATCGTCCGGGCCAGCGTGTAGGTCTTGCCCGTCCCCGGAGGGCCGTGAACGAGCGCGAAGTCCTCGGCGGTGACCGCGAGGTTCACCGCCTCGTCTTGGGCCGCGTTGTTGTCGATGTAGGTCCGCTTGCCGTCGCTGAACGACGGGTCGCGGCGGCCGAACAACACGTCCTTGCGGTCGGGGTCGCCACGGAGGATGGCGTCGTGAAGCGCCGTCAACTGCCTGTCGACGCCGATTTCGGAGGGGTACACGTCGAGTCGACGGAGTTCGAGCGGTTCGTCAGCGGTGACGACGATTTCGTCACCCAACTCCTCGACGGTCGCCAACTCCGCTGTCCCGCGTGTCGGATGCCCGTCGCTGGCCAGCACCCGGTCGCCTTCGCGTATCTTCGACACCGCCTCGGGGGTTCGTCGGGCCCGCAGTCGCCAGCGGCCGCCCGAAACCGGTTCTCGACCGAGCGGTTCGAGGTCCAGCAGTGCCCGGTCGTCGTCGGCGCGTTCCTCGGCGGATTGCTCCCACAGTTTTCGGTACTCGCGGTGGACCTCCCGGCGTTCCTCCTCGATGGCGCGATAGAACCGCTCGAAGTACGTCCGCTCTTCTTCGGGGAGCGGTTGGCCGATTTGGCCGGCCTTCGACTCCTGGTCGAGGCGGCCGGCGACGACCATGCAGGTGTCCTGTTCGAAGCAGTACTCGCATTTCGCGTCGGCCTCGTAGCCCGTCGGCACCGTCAGGTCGTACTCGGCGGCGGCGATTTCGTTGCGCTGGCGCAGGACGAACTTCAGGAAACCGGGGCCGATGGCGAACTCCTTGGCCGGCGAGAGGTCCCCGGATTCCTCGTTGCGGTCGAGTGCGGTGTTCTTGGTGTACAACAGCGTCCCCGTATCGGGTGCGTCCGCGACGCTATCGGCCAACAGAAGCGCATAACAGGCCGCCTGCACCTTGTCCTGAAATCGGGGGTCTCGCGTCGTGTTCTTGCCGGTCTTCAACTCGACGGGCATCCCGCGTCGGACGGCGTCTGCCCGACCCTTGATGCCGAAGCGCTCGGAGATGAGCGTCTGCTCGGAGCGCCAGGAATCCTCATCGGAGAGGGTACCCTGCTGGAGCCACCCCTGAATCGCGGCGGCGTTCTGCCGTACGTCGTCAGCGACCGAATCGGCCGTCTCCCCGAGCAACCCCAAATCGAGTGCGGCCTCGGCGACCCGCTCGTCGATGCTGTCCTCAAGGTCCCGGCCCCTGAGTAGGTCGCCGAACACTTCGTGGACGACGGTCCCCTTGATGACCGGATACTTCAGCGGAATCCCGCTCAGTTTGTTCAGGTAGTAGACGCGAGGACACTGCACCCACCCGCGGATGTCGGTCACGTCGACGAGGAAATCCGGTTCGACGACCACGAGCGAGTCGCCGGTCGTCGAGTACTGGGTCTCCCCGCGGAACTCCCTCTCTTCGGCGTCGGTGACGAGGAAATCCATTCCCTCTTCGAGGAGTTCGGCGGTTTCGGTCCACTTCCCCCACAGCGTCACCTGCACCGCCTCGGCGGCCTCCCGGTCGGGGCGAAGGAGTACTTCGGCGAGTTCGGAGGTCCCGCGACTCGTCTCGACGGTTCGGGGGTCGCGTGCCTCGACGATGGGGCCTCGAAGGTTCACATATTCCCCTGCGTCCTCGGCGGAAAAACGCTATCGGTCGTCGAAGCCGACACCTTCTTTCCGTTGCCGCACCGAGAACGCGGTATGCGCGTCCGTGACTGGCAGGACATCCTCGAAGACGTGGTCGATTCGGGAGCGGACCCGGGCGACTGGCGAGCGGTGGCCGGCGACCGTCGCGGCGGCGTCGGTGAGGACATGTTCCTCGGCCACCCCTCCGTCGGCGTCTATCAACTGAAGACCTACGCGAAGAACCCCTTCGAGGTGCAGGGCGTCGGCTCCCGCGTCGCCCGGAAAATCGACGACGAACTCGACCCGCTGTTCCCCGGCCAAGACAGCGGTGGTCGATTCGGCGTCAATCAGGGCATCGAGGACGAAGACGAGGCCAAACAGCGCGCGAAGGAACTCGAAACCGTCATCGAGACCCACGCGGAAGCGCCGACGACCGGCGACGCGCTGTTCGAGGACGTGATGGACGCCCTCGACAGCCCCGCCCACGGCCCGATGGCCTACGACATGTACGACCGTCCCGAAGGACTCGATGACCTCTCGGAGACGTTCGAGGAAGCCGAGGAACTGCTGACGAACGAACTGGATGACCTCATCGGGGAGAGCGACGTGGGCCGCGGGTTCCAGTAGCGTTTTTTGTGGCGTGTTATCGCGGTGTCTCGGTGCCCCACTTCTCCAGCGCCGTGGCGAGTTCGGGGGTTGACTCGGCGCGCGACTGGAGTGACTCACCCTCGACGGAGGCGTCGACGGCCGCCCGCAGTGCGCGAGCGCCCGCTTCGGTCCCGTCGGGGTGGCCGTGAATGCCGCCGCCGGCCTGTACCATGACGTTTGTCCCCAAGGCGTCGAGCAGTTGGTCGACGATACCCGGATGGAGGCCACCGCTTGCGACCGGCAGCACGTCGTTGTGACCGTGGAGGTCCGAGCGGAGCCACTCGTTGATGCCGGCGGTGTCTTCGTTTTCCAGTTTGCCGAGGCCCGCCGTCCCGGTGTGGATGTGGTCGACGCCACAGAGGCGCGCGAACTGTGCGAGACAGCGCATCGAGACGCCGTGTTGGGGCAGGCGGTCGAAGGCCGCATGCATCGCGCGGTGGGCGTGAATCGCCAAATCGAGGTCCTCGGTCCGACGGCGGACCGTCTGGAGGCCGCTCCACCCGGCCGTGATGATGTCGACCATCACGAACGACCCGCCCTGGTCGGCGACGTAGTCGGCGCGGCGGACCATCTCGTCGGTTTCGGCGGTGATGTTGACGAGGTAGTCCTTCCGTTCGCCAGTTTCCTCCTCGGCGCGGTCCCGCGCTTCCAGGGAATCGGCAACGCGCGTCTCGAAGGGGTTGAAATCCTGGTCGGTGAGGTTCTCGTCGTCCTTCAGCAAGTCGACGCCACCGACCCACGCGTCGTAGCCGACCTGGACGTGCTCTTCTGTCGACAGTCCGACTTTCGGCTTGGGGACGGTCGCAAGCGGCGGTCGGTCCCCGGCATCCAGGATTTCGGTTCGGACTGCCGAACCGTACTGCGGCCCGGGGAACGAGGCGGCAAGTCCCTCGGGCCACTCACAGTCGAGCAGTCGGATTGTATCGACGGCTTTCATCCCCATGATGTTGCCGGCGATACAGGACAACACCTGCGCCATACTGCCGTCCTCGAACAGGGCCTCGGGGTAGGCGACGGTTACCTCGGTGCCGTGTTCGCCGTCGTCGCCGATGTCGCAGGCCAGAGCCGAGTACTGCCGCACGTCGGATTCCGGCGAGAGCGCCGCCCACGTGCCGTTGGAACTCTCCGATGCGACGCGAGCGGCCGCCGCTTCGACCGACAGCCCTTCTCCCGGCACGAGTCGGAACGTACAGACGAGGTCGTCGGGTTGGGGGTCGTAGCTCTCGTCGAGGAAATCGGCGTACTCCATACCGAGAACCTTCGTCGCCTGGTGACTTAATAGGGGTTGCCGGTCGCCCACTCCCGAACGAAGCGCGGCGCTCACGAGAACGTCGAAGTCAGTCGAGAACAGTGTTCGCCGTACCGGACCGGCCGTCGGCAGCGACCGGTCGGTGGCCGAGTTCCTCGGCCCGAGGGGTCACTCCGGCTCTTCGCTGGTGTAGCTCCTGTAGCTCATCACTGACCCGTCGACGATGACCGTGTCGGCACCGTGTTGGCGTTCGTGCGGCGGGTCCTCGCCCAGCGCTTCCGTCTCAGCGTCGCCGTACTCGTATGGTGTGTGGTGCTTAACCATACCAGTGTTTCAGCACCCATCGTATATAAATCCTTGTCAGACGTTACCACTCGTATCCGGCCCGTTCGTCGTCGCCGCTTCCCTCTACGGAATCAGTATAAGTAACCCACTATCGACGGCGATTAACCTAATATTGGAAACACGAAACGAGATGTACGTTCATGAAGCGACGCACGTTTCTCGGGGCGACGGGGGCGACAGCCGCTGGGCTACTGGGAACCGGAACGACCACCGCACAGGTAGAGAGTCCGATCGAGAACGTGGAGATACTGACCGACTCGTTCGGGGTCAGCCACATCTACGCCGACGACGTGTACTCACTGAGTTTCGGCAACGGCTATGTACAGGCCAGAGACCGTCTCTTTCAGATGGACGCCGTCCGACTGCTCGGCCGCGGCGAGAGCGCCAAGTGGCTCGGTCCCGCACAGTTGCCGTCCGACATCGAGGTTCGCCGCGACCTCTACAGTCGCGAAGAGATAAACCAACAGTGGGAGCAGGCCAGCGAGACGACTCGTGAGGCCCTCCGTGGGTACGCCGACGGCGTCAACCGACGCATCAGCGAACTGGCGGCGAAGGGGAACCTCCCCGGGGAGTTCGCGGCGCTGGGGCGGGTCCCCGAACCGTGGAAACCCGAGGACTCCATCGCGTTCATCAACTACGCTATCGGCTTCTTCGGCGTCAACGGCGGGAGCGAACTGTCGAACGCGAAGACTCTCGCCGAGATGTTCGAGAACTTCGACAGCGAACGCGAGGCGTGGGAGGCCTACGGCGACCACAACCGCGTCGTCGTCCCCGACGAGCACTACGGCTCCGTCGACGAAGACGAAATCGAGAAAACCGACGAACAAGCCCTCGCATACGGCGACCTCTCCGAGGAGCAACTGGAAGCGATTCGGGCCGCCAAAGGCGTCGAACCGTGGGGCGTGAGCAGCGCCATCGAAATCCCGGACGGCGTCACCGAGGGACTTCGACAGTCCCGCGGGATGATGGAAGGGTTCAAGTTCGGTTCCAACGCCATCATCGTCGGCAGCGAACTCAGCGCCGCAGACAAACCGATTCTCGGGGCCGGCCCACAGATGGGGCTGTTCAAGCCGCCGATACCCTACGAGGTCGGTCTCCACGGCGCCGGCTTCGACGTGGTCGGGATGGGCGTCGTCGGCGCCCCGGCACTGGTCATCGGCCGGACGCCCGAAATCGCGTGGACGGTCACCACCTCCGGCGACGACATGATAGACACCATCGCTGTCGAACTCGACCCCAATGACCGTCACCGATACAAGTGGGACGGCGAGTTCCACGAGATGGCCACCGAGCAGGTGACCCACTACACCAGTCCGGTCGGCGGTGTGGCGCAGGGAGAAACCGACCCACAGAGTTACGACGTGGTTCAACAGGAAGTCGCCCGCGTCGAACAGGAAGGGACCTCGATGCCGGTCATCGCGTGGAACCCCGAAGAGAACATCGCCTACTGCCAGCGCGTGACGACCCGGATGGGCGAACTCGACGGCGCCTTCCAGTGGGCCGAAGTCGGCCGCGCCAACAGCATCGACGAGTTCGAGTCGTACCTCTCGGAGTTTCCCTTCGGCTTCAACTTCCACGTCGTCTCCGACGATGAAATCGCGTTCTTCCGCACCGGCAAACTCCCCGACCGCCGCGGTGACGGCGACCCCCGAATGCCGAAACCCGTCTCCGAACACGACTGGGGCGGCACCAAACAGGGAACCAACATCGGCGCCAGCGTCCGCAACCCCGACCGCGGCTACGTCGTCAACTGGAACAACGCCCCGGCGCCGGGGTGGCGCGAGGGTGACTCAGAACAGCAGTGGGGCACCGTCCACCGCGTCGACGTGATGGAGCGACTCATCGGCGAGGCCATCGAGCGCACCGACGGCAGTCTCACCAGACAGGACGTGGCGGACATCGTCGAGGACTGCGGGGTCGAACACCCCTTCGCGCCGCGCTCGGCGCCCGCGATGATAGATGCCACTCGGCCGGGTTTCGTCGACTCTCAACTGAAGGCGATGGCCGAGGAACTGGAGACGTGGCAAAGCGAGGACTACTCCTTCCGGCCCGGTTCGAACGGCACCTACGACAACGGCGGCATGGCAATCTGGGAGGAAGTCCGCAAAGAACTCTAGGAGTTGGTGTTCGAAGACGAGTTGGGCGAGCAGATGCCGACGCTGAACTACGACCCGACTGCGGTCGACGGACAGGGTGGCGGCGACCCCCACGCCGCCGACCACGGCGCGACGGTCAACAAAGACGTAACGCTCGTCAGCGCCATCGACGGCGACACCGACCATCGGTGGTTCGACGACATCGACGGCGAGAACAAGGTCTCCCGAGTTCAACAGCGAAACGCCGTCATCCGGAAGGCGATGCAGCGGGCCGCCGACACGCTGTCGGAGCGCTACGGCAGCGACGACCCCGCCGACTGGCTGTTGGAGAACCGCCAAAGCGAGTTCGCACCGCTCGGCGCCGCCAACCCCAGTCGCATCCCGATGTCGAACCGTTCGAGTTTCCAGCAGTCCATCGTCATCGGCGAGGGACTGGACGACTCGAAGTCTGTGTTGCCGCCGAGTAACTCCGGACACCAGAGCATCGACGAACTGCCCCTGACGTTGGCCGGCGACGAACCCGACCGACTGACCAACCAACTCGACCTCTACGTGAACTTCGACTACAAACCCCACCCGATTACCCGCGAGCAGGTCGAGTCCCAAGCCGTCGAACAGAAGACGGTTCGGACGGGGAGTTACGACACCGTCGACGTCGGGCGTCCCGTGACGGACCTCGCGGTCAAACTACTCTCGGTGCCCGGCGGCGGCATCCGCGCAGTCCGGAACGTGCCGGTGGGACTGCAACGCAGCATCAACGGCATCCTCGACCGTGCGACGGAGTTGCCCGCCAAGGCCGGCGACGCAGAGATGCCCGAGACGCCCGAAGCGCCGACTGAGGAACTATCCGGTGGTCTCGGTGACCTACTGGAGTGAGCGTCAGCCGTCCAGTACGGTCCCCAACTCGGCCAGCGAGTCGATGACGTAATCCGGCCGAACGTCGCTTTCTTCGACGTCCTCGTCCGTCGAGACGCCGGACCGAACCAGTATCGTCGTCATTCCCGCTTGCTCCCCCATGGCGATGTCGGTGTTCAGTCGGTCGCCGACGACGAGACACCGCTCCGGGGAGGCGTCGAGGACATCGAGTGCCGCGCGTTGGGCTTCCGCGGATGGCTTGCCGAGGATTCGTTCGGGGTCGCGTTCGATGATGCCGCCGACAGCGTTGATGACCGCGCCAGACCCCGGAATCATCCCGTCGTGGTGTGGGACGAGCAGGTCGGGGTCGGTCCCGTAGAACGTCGCGCCGGACTCCAGCGCCCGGTAGCCCGCGAGCATATCCCCGTAGTCGAACTCGCGGTCGTAGGAGGCGACGAGCACGTCGGTCTGGGTGGCATCGGCGACGAGGTCGATGCCGGCGGCTTCGAACTGCTCGCGGAGGCCCTCCGAGCCGACGAGGAACACCGAATCGTCGCCGTGTTCGGCCGCGAGGAACCGCGTCGTGACGGTGCCGGCCGAGAGTACCCACTCGGGGTCGACGTCGATGCCGAGGTTGCGCAATCGGTCGCTGTATGCTGCCCGTGACTTGGTGGGGTTGTTCGAGAAGAACAGCGTCCGCGTTCCGTCCGCGCGGAGGCGGTCGATGGCCGCCGCCGCGCCGGCAATCAGTTCGTCGCCGCGGTACACCGTCCCGTCGAGGTCCAGTACCGCGCCCTCGTATGCCATACCCGGGGTAGGTGTCGGTCGGTGTTAACCCTCGGTATCGAGGCGAGTTCCGAACCGAACAATCGTCGCCGCCGCCGTCGGGAGGACGACCGAGACGGCGAGTAATCCGAGCGACAGCGGAAACGCCGTCGTGACGGCGCCGAGAGTGCCGTACCACGCCAACACGACGCCGTAGGCCACGAGGACGAACGCGCCGAAGTATACCCCGAGGACGAACGCCCGGCCGGTCGAGACGGCGACGAGGCCCAACAGCGCGCCGGCGAGTATCAACCCGGCCCAGTGGACGACGCTCGCGAGGACGCCGACGACGAAGACGACGAGAATGGCCGCCTCGGCGCGAGGTCCCTCGCGGACGCCGCGAAGGCGTTCTGCGGCGCTCATTGTTCCCCCTCGAATCGGATGATGACCGGACCGCGCTGTTCGAACGGGAGCGGGTCGGTGTCGCCGGCCGCCCACGTATCGAGGCGGTCGTCGTAGTGCGGCGACAGCGGATTCCCCGACTGCCCGCCCGGCAGCGACCCGACGCCGCCGTCGCCGTCGACGACCATCCGGAAGGAGGCGCCGACCTGCGTCGAGCGGTCCGAGCGGAAGTTGAACACCGTATCGGGCGACCCATCCATCGCGCGCTCCTCGTAATCGAGGAAGGCAAGCGGGAACGGGTGGTTCAAATCCAGTTGGTTGTAGTCGCCGTAGGTTTCATACCCCGAACGCTCGATTCTATCGAGCGTCCGGTTCAACGCCCGTGCGGCGATGTCGGCACGCGTCTCGGTTTCGCGGGTGCGTGGGTCGTCGAACCACCTGCTTTCGGCCGGAAGCGTCTCCAGAGTCCGATCGGCCGGGAAGTACGACTCGTCGAGACCGTTGGCGCGGAACTGCGGCCCCCAGGTCGCGTTGCGGTAGGCGTCGAGCCACAGTCGGAACACGAGCGCCGCCTCCGAATCGGCGTCCATCCGGCGGTCCCACGCTTCGAGGTCGTCGACCGCGGCGCGCTGTTCCGGCGTCATCTCCTCGCGAGCGCCGGTCAGGTGCGGCAGGAACGCCTCGGCCGCCTTCGAGTAGGTGTCGCCCTGCAGGTCGGTGTGGAACGACCGGTTCATCGGCTCGCCCGAGGCGGCCCGTTCGTCCAGTCGCTGGTAGATGCGCTCGCCGCGGTAGCCGTCGGCGTAGCGCGTACTCCGAGCGATGTAGAACGGCGGGTCGTCCGTGGTCCGCTGATTCGCCGTGGCGACGTACGGTGCGTTTCGCACCTCGGGGTACTCCTCGAAGGCCGCGAACCCGGGGCCGTCGAAGTCGCTGACGCCGTAGGGTTCGAAGCCGGCCCACTCGCCGTGTCCGGCCGAGCCATCGAACACCCGGTCGCCGGCGACCGTCTCGTTGTCTACTGTCCGAATCGGGTACTGGCCGGTGATTCGGAACAGCGTCTCGCCGTCGCGGTCGGCGGCGACGATGTTCTGTGTCGGCAAATCGAACCGTCGGAGGGCCTCACGAACGTCGTCGACGCTGTCGGCGTGGTTGAGGTCGTAGACGGCTTCGGCCTCCCGCGTTCCCGTGAGGCCGAGCCACGCCACCGCGACGCGCTGGCCCTCACGTTCCAGCAGCGGCCCGTGGACGGTCTTCTGTACCTCGACCGTCCGGTTTTCGCCGCCGGAGACTGCGATGGTCTCCGTTCGAGATTCGACAGTTCGCGTCTCGCCCTCGTAGCGGTAGGTCTCCTCGCCGGCCCACTCGTAGGTGTATGTGTCAAGTACGTCCGCGCCGACGTTGGTGAAGCCCCACGCCACCTCGTCGGTCGCGCCGATGACGACCACGGGAAGGCCGGGGAAGGCGACGCCGCGAACGCTCGTCTCGGGCGATTGGAGGTGCATCTCGTACCACGTCGGTGGGACGGTGAGCTGGAGGTGGGGGTCGTTGGCGACGACCGGCGTGCCGTCCTCGGTCATATTGCCGGAGACGACCCAACTGTTCGAGCCGATACCGCGTTCGGGTTCGTAAGGTGCGACGGCATCGTGTATCGCACCGAAGTCGGTTTTTTCGGGGGCGGGGCGGGCGACGGAGGCTTGGGAGTCGGTAACGGCCGTCCCGTTGCGGACGATGGGCGTGTCGTGGTCGAGGCGGTCGGGGTACAGTTCGCCCGAACCGTCGACTCGCTCGCGAACCGTCGCCTCCTCGATGTCGGCGAACGAACCGGTCAGCCCCCACGAGACGAGTTTGCCGACGAGGAGCGTGTCCTGTGGCGTCCATCGGTCGGGTTCGTAGCCAGCGACCTGGAACTCCACGGGCAGCGGTCGGTCGTCCATGTAGCGGTTGACGCCGTCGGCGTAGGCCTCGACGCCGGCACGGGTCTCCTCGTCTTCGATGGCCTCCCACGAGGCGTTGGCGGCGGCCGCGAAGTCCATCTGCCGGTGGAAGCGGTCGGATTCGACCTGTCCGGGGCCGAACGCCTCGGCGAGTTCCCCCCGCATCAGTCGACGCTGTAAGTCGAGTTGGAACAGTCGGTCCCGAGCCTGCACGTAGCCGACGGCGTAGGCCAAAGCCCGGTCGTTTTCGGCCTCGACGTGTGGAACGCCGCGGTCGTCGTACCGGACCGTCGCCTCACCGTACGGGCTCTCGACGGTCGTCGGCCCGGTCGCCGCCCGGGAGAGTTGGCTGCCGGCCGAATCGGGGTTCGCTTCGTCGGCCAGCGCCCACGCGTCGCCGCTGAAGGGCGCAACGAGGGCGATTGGGCCACTGGCGACGACGAGGCTACCGACGAGGACCGCCGCGAGGAGGACTGCGAGAAGTCGCTGTCGAGTCGGGCGCATACCCTCCGGACACGGCCGAGGGTCAAAAATCTACGTCGCGTTACTCCTCCGAGAGTTCGATGGCCTCGACGATGCGACGACCTTCGCCGTCGGCGTCGTACCGGTAGACGACATCCTCGGTCTCGTCTTCGGTCGCCCGATGGGAGCCGTCACACAGCGGTCGCTCCGAGGAGAGCCCACACTGACAGATGAACAGTTTGCCGTCGTCTGCGAGGTCTGACTCGTCGAATACGGCCGGTGTCGTCGCCTCGTGACGGACTTCGCGTGTCATACAACGTCCCTGGGTCGCGGGCAGAAAAAGGTTGACGCGGCAGTCTCAGGAGTCGTTGGCCTGCTCGAACCAGTCGGGGCGGTCGACGCTCGTGTCGTTGATTTCGCCGAACCCATCTGGACGGAGACCGTCCGGTCGGACTCGACGACGAACGCCGCCCGCCGGATGGTTCCCCGCTCGTCGACGACGATGCTCGTCTCGAAACTGTCGATTTCGCTTTCGTCGACATCGCTCCGAAGGATTGCGGCGGGATTCGTCACGTTCTCGCTGGCGTAGCTGTAGAACGTTCCCTCGTCGGTTTCGTGGACCGTCGCGTTGCCGTACTCGACGTTGGCCAACAGCGGGCCGACGAACTGGATGCCGCTGAACTCCGACATGTTGTACGCACGGTCGGAGTCGTTGTACCGGACCTCGTCACCGGATTCGACCCGGATGTAGACGCGGTCATCCTCGAAGTACGACACCTGCGATGCTTCGCCGGTGTCCTGAATGACGTAGGCGCGTTCGTCGTCGCGGTCGACGATTTGCTGGTAGGTGAACGTCGTGTTCGCCTCCCCTTCCTGGATGAGGCTGTCGTAGCTGAAGATGTAGCCGTCGTATCCGGTGAGGGCGTCGAGATGCGTCGCAGCGGCCGTTCCGGCGTCGGTGACGCCACTGGGACCGTAGCCGTCGGGGTATGCGGCGTCGGCCGGGGCCTCACCGGGGTCGGCGTCGGGGTCCGCCGACGGGACGCTGTCGCTTGATTCGCCGGCCGGCGTCGGTGTTGCTGTCGGCGTCGGTGTCGCACCGTCCGCCTCAGGCGTCGTGTCAGTGCCACCTTCGTCCCACACTGGAAGCGCAGAACAGCCGGCGAGCGACACGAACAACACGAGGGCGGCGAGAACTCCGAGTCGGCGGTTCATGCCAATTCCTGTCACCGAGAATGTAAAAACGCTGTGTTCGGTTCAACTACTGTCGACCCACGATGGGCGTTCGACGGTCGTCTCTCCGAGCGACGAGAGTTCGAAGGACATGTCGACGGTCCGCTCGGAGCCGTCGACGGTGTAGGTGATTTCGTACTCCGCGGTGTGGATGACCCCCTCGCTGTCGACGACGAAGCTCGCGTCGAACGAGGAGACGTTCTCGGCACTGTCGACGCCGAGGAAGCTTCCCGCGCCCGCGATGTCGCTGGATTCGTAGACGACGACGGTTTCTCCGTCGCGCTGTTCGACGCTCGCGTCGTACTGGGAGGCGTTGAGCAGGAACGGCTCGACGGCCTCCGAGGCCGTCAATTCCGAGGTCGGGAACGTCTCGTTCGAGGACGCCACGTCTCCGTACTGGCCGTTGTAGGAGCTTCGGTTGTACTGCTGGCCGTCGCCGTAGTAGGTCTCACTCGTCCCGTTGGCGCTGTCGGTTTCGACCGCGACGGTTCGCAGCGCCTGTTCGTTCTCGAAGTCGACGCGGTAGTCCCCCTCGACGAGGGTTTCGCCATCCGCGGTGTCGATTGTGTACTGGTAGTCACCGGTGTAGCTTCCCTGGGATTGGACGGCCGCCTCGTAGCTATCGACGGCCTGTTGACCGTCAGTGATGCCGTCGGAACCGAATCCATCGGCGTAGTCGAACTCCGAGGGGTCTTCTGGGACCGGCGTCCCCTCTGGTTCGGGCGTTCCGTCGCCGCCGTTGTCACCGACGAGTCCGGAACACCCGGCGAGTAACACGACGACCACGACCGAGACGGCTAGTGCCGAACGGGATACCATATCCGAGGCTGTTGCGTACCACGTATAAGGGTAGTGGCCATAGCGCGAATATGGACGGTATCGTCTTCTTTCGAACGCA
The DNA here is from genome assembly GCF_024300825.1 of Natronomonas gomsonensis. Lineage (NCBI taxonomy): Archaea > Methanobacteriati > Methanobacteriota > Halobacteria > Halobacteriales > Natronomonadaceae > Natronomonas > Natronomonas gomsonensis. The sequence goes on from NZ_CP101323.1 coordinate 955,147, forward strand.
GCGACTCGGAGAAGTAGTCGACTTCTACACCGAGGGTCTCGGCGCCGACGTGTGGCGCGAACAGCCCGATTGCACCATCCTCGAAGTCGGAGAGTTCCGATTCGGGTTCTGTGAGCGCGAGACGGCCGAAACCGACGGCATCCTCACCTTCGTCGTCGATTCCAGAGCGGCAGTCGACGAGTACTACGCCGAACTGGAGGCCGTCGGGGAGTCGCCGCCGACGTACAACGAACGCTACGGGATTTACCAGTGTTTCCTCACGGACCCGGAGGGACGGACCGTCGAGATACAGGTCTTCGAGTAGTCACGCCGCCGCTTCCATGGAGCCGAGTCGCTCATGGCGCCGCTGTTCGCGGCGCTTGACGAGTTCTTCTTGGAGTCGGTCGGCGACGATTTCTCGGAGTTCACTCGCCTTCGCTTCGTCGATGTCGAGCGCTCGGGTGGCCCCACTCGTCAGGCCGCTGGTTCCGGCGGTGTCGACGACGAGCGTCGCCAGTCGACGGCGCCGCTGGAAAATCGTCTGTGAGTCGACGACGGTCTGAACCCGGTAGTAGGGAACGACCGAAATCGTTCGCGTCCAGAAGCCCTCCCGGAGGACGATGTACTCCGACTGGAGGTCGTAGCCGAGGTTGCGCCATTTCAGGTGTGCGGCCACCGGCGCCGCGGCGACCAACACGGCCGTCGCGTACCACGCGAACGTGAGTCCCGTGAACCGGTCGACGGCGAAGGCGGCGGCGACGACGACGGCGGCGACGATGCCGTATCTGACGACGTACCGCTGGCGGGCGCGTTTCGGCGGGCGCTCGAATGCCACGTCCTCGAATTCCTCGACGGATTGGGCGAGGTCGAACACCCGTCGGCGGTCGGCGAGCGGCACCGCCGACTGCGAACCGGCGTCGTTCGGGGAGTAGCCGGCCGTCTCGACGGCCAAGGAGGCATAGCCGAGGCGTCGGGCGATGACGTTCTCCGAGATGGAGAGCGTCTGGACCTTCTCCAGCGGGATGGTGCCGCTGAACCGCTGAAGGAGTCCCCGCTCGTAGTGGAGTTCGTCGGTCACCCGCGATAGCCGGAACCCGTAGTAGTTCGTCACCGCCAGTGCGCCGCTTATCGCCGCGGTCACGGCGACGATTGCGACGGCCGCAAGCGGCGCCGTCACAGCGAGACCGACTAACGGGTCGCCGAACTGCCCGGTGAGCGACGGTGCGACGACCGGCAACAGCACCGTCACGAACGACAGCAACCGGAGGTCGATGCCGACGACGCCGAGCAACACGAGTTCCTTCGGCGTGATGGCGAACAGTTCGCGTTCCGCCGGCGCTTCGGCGGTCGTCTCGTCCGTCGAGGTGTCGCCTCGTTTGAGACGGCCGATTTCCGACTGGAGTCGCTTCGCCTCCTCGAAACTGACGTACTTCAGGGACCCCTCCGTCGAGGAACCGCCGGCGGTTTCGAGGTCAATTTGGGCGATGCCAAGCAGTCGGTGGACGACGTTCCGCGAGATGTCGACGTTCTGGACCCGTCGAACCGGAATCTCGCGGTTCCGGCGAGAGACGACCCCCGAGGCGATGTCGAGGGTGTCCTCGGTGAGTTCGTACTCGAAGCGCTGGTAGTAGACGAGTTGGTACGCCAGCGTGACGAGGAACCACGCGACGACGACCAACCCGACCCCCGTGAACCCGCCGAACGTCTGATTGCCGAAGACGAGGAAGACGAGCACCCACGCGAGCCTGAGGACCGATTCGCCGGCGCGGTACGGAACTGACAGTGGGTCGAGGTTCATTACACTGCGTCCTCGCCCTCGGCGGCGATGGCCAACTGTTTCAGCCGAGTCTGGAGGTCCTCAGCGCGCTCCGGCGTCAACCCGGGTATCGACACGTCGGCGCCGCGTGAGCCGGCAGTGTAGACGACGGTCGTCGCCAGCCCGAACGTCCGTTCTAGGGGGCCGCGGCTAGCGTCGACGTGCTGGATGCGGACGTAGGGGACGACGGTTTTTACGCGCGTCACGACGCCGCGTTCGAGATACAGCGAATCCTCGCGGACCTCATAGGTCCACGACCGATACCGGAGCACCGACAGCGCCGCGCCCAGAAGGAACACGGCGCCGAAGACGACGCCGCCGAGCCGTGGGGTACCGGGGGAGAAAAACGCGAACGCGACGGCGGCGATGACGCCGAGAACCGCCGCCGAGATGCCACTCTGCAGTATCCAGACGGCCTGAATAGCCGGTTCGAGCGTCTGCTGGGGACCGGTGAGGGCTTCGATGTCGGGAACGTTTCTCCCAGGAGACTCCTCCGTGTCGGCGTCGGTGTCGGCCGCTACCCGCCGAACAGCCGGCGCCAACTCGGAGCCGAAGGGACCGTCGCCTGCTGAGTCCGTATCGTCCATTGGGTTTCGTTGTGTACGGGTCGTATATAGTAGGCCGTGTCCGGTCGCCGTCTCACTCGCGGTGGATGCGACCAGCGGTCACGTCTATCGGGGCGGCAAACCGCAGTCGTGGGTCGCCATCGGGGCGCTCGAAGCCGTTGGCCGAAAACAGCGTGTTCGACCGGATGTCGGCGGTGGCCGGCGCCAGCGACCACGGTTCGTGGTCGATATCGCCGTAGTACAGTCGGCCGCCGTCGTCGGTCGTGTAGAACCGGTAGCGTTCGGTGAGAAACGCGTCGAGCGAGTCGGGAGCGGGCGTCTCGAAGCCTCCCGCCGGGGCGTACGTCGCGTCGAACTCCGCCGGGGTGGCGTCGGTTCCTCGACGGTGGCTCCTGAACGTGACCTCGCGGTTGGTTCCCTCTCCTTGCGTCCGGATGTCCATCTCGGCGCGGTAGTACGGCAACTGGAACAGCGCCCGCGCGAGGCCGACGCCGACGCGGTCGTCGGCATCGAGGTTGAAGAAGTACACGCCAGGCCGACCGTCGACGTTACCGTACGTCCGGAGGTTGAGTTCGCCGAATCGGAGTCCGACGGGGACGCCTCTGGGACGAATGTCGGCCATCACGAACGGGACGACCCCGAGGTAGGCGTCGCCGTCGTAGGTGTCGACGGAGACGCCGTCCGGGAGGCGTCGAGCGACGATGTCGGCGTTCACCGGCCAGTGGGCGAACAGCAGGTCCCGCCACGTCATCGAGAGCAGTGCCCGCATGGTTGAAAGTACGACCGCCGTCGGTTTCGGCGTGACGGTCCCGGAAGTTACAGCAGGTGCCCATCGACGATGTCGACGAGCGAAACGACCGGTTCCTCGGGATGAAGTGCGAGGAAGACGCCGCTGTGGCCGGCGTAGACGCGGAGAATCTTCACGCCGTCCATCGCGGTCGTCACGTAGTTCACCGACCCTGCTGCGGGGAGAAGTTCCTCCGAGAACAGCGCGATTTCCGCGAAGTCGACGTTGACGTAGTCGTGGAGTTCCGAGAAGTGTTTCTCCATCGACACCTCGTCGGGGTACATCGCCCGCGTCTCGGGGGCGACGTACAGCGGTTCGAACCCATCGGAGTCGAACCGAACGACGCTGTACACCGTTTCCTTCGCGTGGGCTCGAATCAATTCGACGGCGTCCGTCACCCCGCCGTCCGTTCCGGAGGCGCCGGTCGATGCCATACGTATTGACAACTGTTGTCACGATAAAAAGCCATTGGCGGAATCGAGCCTAGAAACGCCCGATGCGCCGAGTGCTTTTGTCTCGGCTCTCCGAACGGTCACACATGGAGTTCCGCGTCGTACAGGGCGATATCGCTGCACAGTCGGCGGACGCACTCGTCAACGCCGCCGGAACCAGCCTTCAGATGGGGTCGGGCGTCGCGGGCGCGCTCAGGCGAGCGGCCGGTCGTGGCCTCAGCGAGGCCGCCGTCGCGGAAGGGCCGGTCGACCTCGGAGCGGCGGCCGTCACCGACGCCTTCGACCTCGATGCCGACTACGTGATTCACGCGGCCGCGATGCCGCACTACGGCGACGGACAGGCGACCGCTGAGAGCATCCGCGATGCGACTCACAACGCACTCGCCGCCGCCGACCGACGCGGCTGTGAGTCACTCGTGATTCCCGCCCTCGGCTGTGGCGTCGCCGGCTTCGACCTCGCAAAAGGCGCCCACATCATCGCCGAAACCATCGACGCCTACGACCCCGAGTCGCTGTCGGACGTGCGATTCATCGCCTACAGCGACGAGGCGTTCGAAACGGTTCGAGCGGTCGCCGAGTCGGTGCGAACTCCAGAGTGACCGCGGACGTATTTAACGAACCGTTGTATCGCGGCAACACGCACACCCGTTTCGGCGTGTTGGATGGAGACAACATGAGACGGCTGTTCACGTACGCGCTGGCCGTGGTAGGCACGTTCGGCGTCCTCGGCGTCGGGTTGGGTCTGGCCGGAAACTTCACGCTCAGTTTCTTCATCGAGCAGTTCGTCGACCCTGGAACCAACCCCCTCGACGTGACACAGGTCGCGCTCATGTTCCTCGTCGTCATCGTCATCATTTATTCGACCGGTCCGATAGCCTCGGTGGTCGCCGGCGTCGTCATCGGCCAAGTGCTTCCCGACAGAGAGGGCGCTGCGTCAGTCGTCGTCGGCATCAGTGCGTTCCTCGGGTTCTACCTGTTCGTCGCGCTGTCGTTGTTCTTCACCTTCTCCGTCCTCTCGGAGTACGGCGCCTTGAGCGGTGGCGGCGGACCACTCGACCCCGCCGGCCTCGTCACGCTGACAGTACAGGTGAGTCTCCCGGTCGGACTGGTCGGCTTGGTGAGCGCCTACATCACGAGTCGGGTAAGCGAAGGCGAGAAAGCGGCGGCCGTTCCGGCGCCGGAGGAACCGACCGAAACAGAGAACGACGAGTCAATCCAGTAGTTCGAAACCGGTCTCAGTGAGCGATTTCCGAGAGCATCCGCGCCTCGATTTTCCGGAGGTGTTCACCGACGGTCGTCGTCGACACGTCGAGTTCGTCGGCGATGTCCTGGTGGGTCGCTCTGCGGGGCACCTCGTAGTATCCGAGGTCGGAGGCGGTGTTGAGAATCTCCTGTTGGCGGTCGGTGAGCAGCGAGGAGAGTTCCCGGAGTTCCGGGTCGTAATCCGAGAGCTGTTCGAGTTCGAGACGGATGCTGTCGGGAACGTCGTCGATGGCACGGCGAACGGTCTCTTCTTTGCCGATGATGGCGACCCGGAAGCCGTCACCGCCGTACTCGATGGGGGTGTCGACGACGAACTCGTGTTCCTCGGTGAGGTCGAAGAGTGCGGCGCCGGCCTCCGTCGGTTCCGTGTGCACGTACGCCTGAAGGCCGTCTCGAACCGACGAGACGTTGTACGAGAGAATCTCGTCGCAGTTTTCGAATATCTCCTCGAGTCGCTCGCGGCTCCCCCGGAGTTGTGTGAGAAGGACGGCAGTGCCGTCGTTGAGGCGGTTGAAATGTAAGATTGACTCCCGCGTCAGCGAAGGGTCGGCCTCGATTTCCTCTCCCACGGGGTCGATATCGCCGTCCGTGGGCATGAGAGAGACTTTGACGTACCGCATCAACCCGTCGTTGGCAGGCGGGCTATATATCTTCCCCGCTCGGGTCGGATCGCGTGGAACCGGTCATTGCCGGCAGTAGCCGTAACCCGATGGCACCCGTTTGACCCAATAGAGACGATGAACCGGGGAGTGACCGTCGGGTTCGTGACCGTCCTGACGCTGGCGCTGTTCGTCGGCGCCGTACCCGGCGGTGTCGGCGTCGCGGCCGCGAGTCACGAACCCGAGAGTGCGGATTTCACCGTCAAGCCGATGGGCGACCGCTCGCCCGGCGCGACCGACGTGAAGTACGGCCAGTTCGTCGTCGGTGAAGCCGGAACGGACTTCGAGACGCTCGAAACGCTGTTGGCCGTCTACGAGGAGGGAAGCTTCGAGGGCTGTGGGCCGTCGAACTCCGATACGTTTGGTATCGACCGCGGGAGCACCTACGACGGCCAGCAGGTCGACGAGAGCCTCGAAAGCAACGTCAAGAGTTTCTCTGCCGGCGAGGACCGCTTCGAAATCGAGTTCTACGGCGAAAGCGACTTCGGCGGTTCGACGACCCACCTCGACGACGGCGACGAAATAGTTTCGGTTGCCACGTGTTACACCAACCCCGACGAACCCGGTTGGTACCAACTCACCGGAAGCACGACAGGCGTGACCGCAAGCGGCGAGCGAAAGACCGTCGAGGCCGAATCCCACTACTTCTGGATTTGTGACTGCGAGAGCGAAGCCGAAGCCAGAGAGCAACTCGGACCGCCGCCGTCGGAACCGGAGCCGACGCCGACGCGGACACCGACGCCGGAATCGACGCCCGAGTCTTCGGGCGACAGCACGCCTGAAGACGACACGACGAGTGAGGACACCTCCACGACCGAATCGACGCCGACTCCCGACGACACCCCCGTCGCGACGACGCCCGAACCGACCACGACACCGGAGCCGACGGCGCGACCGGAACCGACGCCCACGCCGACGGAGGCACAGTGGGAACGTGAAGTCGTCCAGTCACCGACGGCCGGCGACGGCGCTGGCTTCGGCGGCGGCGTCGCCGTCGTAGCGTTGGTCGGTGCGGTGTTGCTCGCTCGTCGGCGCTGAGGGCCGTTTTATTCGTGACCCGAGATGGGGACGGGTTCGTACGGCTCTTCGAGGTAGGCGATGTCGCTGGCCGAGAGGTCGATTTCCAGCGCTTCGACGGCGTCTTCGAGGTGTTGAATCTTCGAGGCGCCGATGATGGGAGCGTCGACCCAATCCTTGTGTAGCAGCCACGACAGCGACAACTGCGCCATCGAGACGCCCTTATCAGCGGCTAACTCCTGGACGCGCTCGTTGATTTCCTTCCCGCCGTTGTCGGCGTAGGGGTGCTCCTGGGCATAGTCGTCGGTTTCGGCGCGCTTCGTCGACATGTACTCCTCGTGGGGGCGAGTGAGGTACCCCCGAGCCATCGGGCTCCACGGGACGACGCCGAGTCCCTCCTTTTCACACAGCGGGAGCGTCTCGCGTTCCTCCTCCCGGTAGACGAGGTTGTAGTGGTTCTGCATCGTCGCGAACCGCTCTAACCCCTCCCTGTCGCTCGTATGCAACGACTCGGCGAGTTGGTGGGCCCACATCGAGGAGGCACCGATGTGACGGACCTTCCCGCGGCGGACGGCGTCGGTCATCGCCCGGAGCGTCTGTTCGATGGGCGTGTCGTAATCCCAGCGGTGAATCTGATACAGGTCGATGGTGTCCATTCCGAGGCGGTCCAAGGAGGCGTCGAGTTCCTGCTCTATGGCCTTCCGGGAGAGTCCTCCCGAGTTCGGGTCGTCGTCGCGCATTCGGAAGAAACACTTCGTCGCGACGACGCTCTCCTCGCGGTGGCCTTCGAGGGCGTCCCCGAGGATGCGCTCGCTCTCGCCGCGAGAGTACATGTTGGCGGTGTCGAAGAAGTTGATGCCGAGGTCCCGCGCCCGCTCGACGAGTTCGTGGCCGAACTCCTCTCCCTTGACCCACTCACGCCAGTCGGAGTCGCCGAAACTCATACAGCCGAGACAGAGTCGTGACACTTCGATACCGGTCGAACCCAGCGTGGTGTACTCCATACGGACAGTCCCACGTGCCGTGCGCAAAAAGCTACCCGAGGCGTTCGGCATCGATTCGGTCGAGTCCGAACCGGAGTGCGACGGCTGCAACGGCTGCGACGGCGACGTATCCCGCGACGTGGGCGTAGGTCGTGAGCGTCGGACTGTCGATGGCGAGGAGTGCGACGGTCGTTCCCGGGTGTTCTGGAAGCGCCGTTGCGGCGGCGAAGGCCGCGAGCGCGCCGAAGGAATAGGTCAACTGGGCGCGCTGACGGACGGGAATCGTGACCGCCAAGCCGGCGGCGAAGACGACGGCGACGACCGCTACCGCCATCGTGAGCACGACGAGCGCGACGACGTTGGAAATAGCGATGCCGTTGAACCCCAGGAGGACGACCCAGAGCAGCAATTGTAACGGCGCGAGCACCGCCATGACGCCGGCTTTCCCCTCGACGATTTCGACGAGCGAGGCCGGCGTGACCCGAAGCAGTTCGAGCGTCCCGCGTTCGACCTCCTCGGTTACCGAATCGACGACGACGGCGCCGCTTATGAACACCGGTAGGAAGACGAGCAACGGAACGAGGATGGTGTAGGTAAAGCCGAAGTACGGGCTGGCGTCGACCGACGGCGGCAGCGGGATGGGGTCGAAATCGAGATGTGCCGCACGGTCGCGTCGTTCGCTACGTTCGAGTTGCTCCAGCGCCGCCCGGAGGCGGACGACGACGAGCGTCTTCTGGAGACTCGACTGCGGTGCCTCCACCGACACGTCGATGCGGCCGTCTCGATGTTCGGCGATGGCGATGGCCGCCGCATCACCCCTGTCGAAGCCGTCGCGGGCGTTGGAACGGTCCCGATACTCGACGGGGTTCAGTCCCTCAACTTCGTTGCCCGCCGCAATCAGTTCGTCTGCGGCCTCGCCCGTGACGGCGACCTGTATCTCCTCACCGCCTCCACCGGGGTCGTACAGCGACGTGAGCCCGACGACGAGGAACGACGAAAAGCCCGCGATAATCAGTTGGATGAGAATCGCGAGGACGATGGTCTTCTCGCGGGACAGCGAGCCGAGTTCCCGTCTGGCGATGGTCGTTCTAGACAAGGCGGCTCACCACCGCGAGGTTGTAGACGAGATGAACCGCGATTGCCCCAACGAGTCCGACTGCGAACCCGGTCCGGTCACGGCTCGCGCCGAGTGCCGACAGCGTCGACGTGACGACGTGCAGCGCCAGCGGTGCGACCGCGAGGAGGGCGATAATCGCTGGGTCCCGAGTGCCGAGGCCGGTCTGGAAGGCGGCATCGGCCACCTCCAACCCCGGAAGCCCGACGAGTTGGACGGCGAGCGAGACCTTCTCGGCGAGGAAGAAGCCGACGCCAGCGGCCGCGCCGACGACGACGGCGACGGCCATCGAGCGGTCGTAGCGGCCGTGGACGTACCCCGCATAAATCGGCAACCCCTTCGCCAACTCCTCGATGACGGCGATGATGGCGAAGACGAGCGGCACCGAGACGGCGACCGGAAGGGCAAACAGCAGCGCGACGGCGAGCAACTCGGCGACGAAGACGAACGGGACGAGCAGCGCCACGACCAAGAGGAGACTCCGGGGACGCCGGATACGGCCCGCCAGCGCGTCCAGTGCCTTCAGGTGGACCGGTCGCTGGGTGAAGAGGTCCTCCTCGCGGTAGACGCCCAACCCCAGCAGAAAACAGACCCCGGCGACGAGCGTGACGGGGCCGGTCGCGAAGACGAACTCGCCTGCGGTGACGCCCGCCCCGGTGAGGTCCCGAACCGCGACGGTGAGCGGCGAGACGAGCGCGACTGGGCTGGTCTGGGTGAAGATGGCGGGGACGAACGCATACGAGGTCAACACCGTACTCGCGGTGACGGTGACGAAGGTGAGTTCCTTGAACGAGCGGGCGAACATCGAACCGAGGAACGTCGTCGCGAGGAACAGCAGTGCCAGCGGCAGGACTGCCAACACCGACAGCGGGCCAGCTTCACCGCCCAACGCCCACAGACCGGCGACGACAGCAGCAGTAATGGCCAGCGCCGCCGCAAGATACGGGAGCGTCTTCCCGAAGACGATTTCGGCGGGGCTGACGGGCGCGACGAGAAGCAGTTCGCCGCGGCGGTTCAGTCGCTCCGAGAGCATCGAACTGCCATAGGCTTGGATGACGAAGTTCAGCGGCAACACGAAGAGGAACGCCAACACGAGCGACTGGAAGGGAAACGGCGGCGAGATGTCCGATGGTGACCCCGTCGATTCGGTCGTGCCGAACAAATCGAAGGCACCCAGCGACGGTGCACCGATGGAATCGTCGTCGGTCGTCTCCCCGGAGTCGCCGACACTCCCACCGCCGGTACTTCCGCCGTCGGTGCCGCCGGTTCCAGTACCACCGGAGTCGCCCCCATCGTCGGAGCCACCGCCGCCCCCGTCACCCCCCGCATCGAAGCCCCGTTCGACGTACCGAATCGTCACCGTCACGGGGAAGGCGGCCGTTTCGTTGTCCTCCTCGTACATCCGCCGGTCGTTGTAGCGGTCGACGGACTCCCGCAACGTCGCGACGGCCGCCCGACTCTTGTCGGTCGGCGCTCCCCCTTCGGCTGCCAGATACAGCGTCGTCTCGTCGCCACGCTCCTCGATGTAGAGGTCGTATTGGCTGTCGGCCGGCAGCGTGCCGCTCTCGATGACTGTGGGGTCCGGTTCGACGACGGCAAAGGAGGAATCCGCCGCGATGGGGTCGTGAAGCCGACTATCCTCGGAGACGCCGACACGATAGATGCCGTCTTCGAGAGCGACGCCGCCCCCGGCGACGGCGACGCTGACCGCGAGGACGAACGCAGTAGCGGCGACGGCAACCGCAACCGCCCCGCGGTCGAGGCCGCCGACGCCCTTGGTCGCCTCCCAGCGGGCGATGCGGAGGAGTTTTCGGGGGCGCATCAGGCCTCCGTCTCCCGCGCGTCGTCGGCCTCGGCGAGGTCGAGAAACAGCCGTTCGAGGCTCGGTTCGACGGTTCGGATATCGTCGATTTCGCCGCCGCGGTCACTCGCAGTCTCCCGGAGTTCTTCGACCGACTCCATGTCATCGACGACGCTGCGATAGCGACCGTTCTCCGCGACTGCGTCGGGGACCTCGACGGTCGTGAACACGTGGTACTCGGTGTCGCCGTAGCGGTCCCGGAGGTCCTGGAGTGGGCCCTTCGCGACGATGCGGCCCTCGTTCATGATGGCGACGCGGTCACAGACCTCCTCGACGTGATAGAGGTTGTGCGCCGAGAAGACGACGGTTCGGCCCTCCTCGGCCAACTCGCGGGTGAACTCGATGATGTAGTTGGTCGTCAGCGGGTCCAGCCCCGAGGCCGGTTCGTCGTAGACGAGTACGTCGGGGTCGTTGACGAGCGACCGGGCGATGGCGACCTTCCGCTTCATCCCCTTCGACATGTCGCCGAGGGCACGGTCGCGGTGGTCGAGTTCGAGGCGGTCGAGGGCGTCGTGAATCCGGTCGTCGGCGGTCGACCGGGGAACGTCGTAGAGGTCGGCGAAAAAGCGGAGGTACGACAGCGGCGTCATCTCCTCGTACAGCGGCGACTCCTCGGGGAGGAAGCCGAGGTTTCGACGCGTCTCGCGGGCGCCAGCGGGAGCGCCGTCGATTTCGACCCGGCCGCTCGTCGGTTCCAACAACCCGGCCAGCGTCTTCAGCGTGGTCGTCTTCCCGGCACCGTTCGGCCCGATGACGCCGAACACCTCCCCCGAATCGACGGCGAAGGAACTGCCCTCGACGGCGACGAACCCACCGTACTCTTTCCGGAGGTCGCGTACGTCTATCACGGCCGAGGGGTAGAGCGGCGGTTACAAAAATCCGGCCCGCGAATCGGTAGGTATGGACCTCGAACGGACGCCCGACGGCCGCCGGTGGGTCGTCGGTCGCGATATAGATGCCGACCCCGAGGCCGTCTGGAGTGTGCTGTGCGACACCGCGCGGTGGCCCGAGTGGGGCGTCTCCATTACCGACGTGGAGGCTTCCGAGCGACACGTCCAAGCGGGAACGACGGGACGTGTTCGAATCCGAGGGGTCGGCGCGTGGATTCCCTTCGAGGTGACGACGGTCGACGACGCTATCCGCCGCTGGAGTTGGGACGTGGCGCGGATACCGGCGACGGGCCACCGCGTCGAAGAACGTGTCGGTGGCTGTCGGGTCGTCTTCGAAATACCGCTTGCAGCCGTTGGTTACGCGCCGGTGTGTCGGGCGGCGTGTCGGTCAATCGCGGCGCTCACCGAACAGTAAGAGCGGCTTACGCGGGTAGGTGGGTCGGTTGTCGTTACTGGACGCTCTTTTCGAGGCTGAAATCGCCGACGGAGTGGAGGTCCTCGCCGAGTCCGTTCCCGTCGCAGTCCTCGTTGGGGCAGGCGTAGTGCCACCCGTCGCGGGTGGCACGGCGCTCGGAGAACTGCTCGCCGCAGGCCTCACAGATGAGCGCCTCCGAGGAGCATACGTCCCGGTGGAGTTCGTACTGCAGTTTACTTGTGAACGTCCGTTTGCAGTTACGGCACGTGTGGGTCATATCCGAACGTCTGACGTGAAGGGTAATAGAAGTGCCCCTTCGTTCGTTGGTGGCTGAGAGGGCCGCAAATCGGCGTTAGAGACGCTTCGGAGGGTTAGTGGACGTTCGTCCACTCCGAGACGAAGCGACGTTCTGTACCGACGGTCAGTCGGGTCGTTCGAGGCCGAACCGCTCGCGCGTGTAGGTGTACTGACTTCCCGCGAGTCGGCCGAGAGCGTCGAACTTCTCGACGTCGAGTTTGCCGTCGGTGAGCAACTCGTCGTCGACGTGGGCGTAGACGACTTCGCCAAGCACCATCGTCGACGTGCCGACCTCAACGGTGTCGTAGAGGACACACTCGAAGCTAATCGGAGAGGCCGCAACGCGGGGTGCGTCGACGGCTACCGACGGCGCACGCTCGACGCCCGCGTGGTCGAACTCGCTTGCGTCCGACGAGAGCGTCGCCGAAGAGGCGTTCATCGATTCTGCGAGGTCGGGCGTGACGACGTTGACGACGAACTCGCCGGTCTCGACGGCGTTTCGCGGCGTGTCCTTCATCGACGCCGGCGCGAACATCACGACCGGTGGGTCGATACCGACGACGTTGAAGAAACTGTAGGGTGCGAGGTTGTCGGTCTCGCCGTCCGTCGAGGACACCCACGCGATGGGGCGGGGAACCACGGCGGTCGAGAGGGTGCGATACATCGAATCGACGGAATCCGGGTCGAGTTCCATGGAGTAAGGTAGGTGTACCGTGGCGTCGAGTACCTAAAAGGGGCGCTCTTAGAGGCCGACGTTGACGGCGTAGGGCCACGGGGCGCTCGCGAGCGCGAGGAACACGAGGGCGCCAGCGGCACCGTAGAGGTTCTTCAGGAAGCCGGTCATCTCGTTTTGGGCGTCTTCACCCTCCATGTTCCAGAAGTCGTGCATCGTCACCGCGGAGACGACGAGGAACACGGCGAGGGCACCCGCTCCGATGGTGGGAAGAATCCCGGCGGCAATCGAGATGCCGCCGAAGACGAGCAGGCCACCGCTGAGGAGGACCGAGACCTTCGGCGCGGGCAGTCCTTTGAACTCAGCGTAGCCGGTCATTCCGTCTGTGTCCATGAAGTGGTTCAAGCCCATGAACGCGAGGACGCCGCCGAAGAGCACTCGAGCGACGAGAAACGCGATTTCGGCACCGACGCTTTCCAGCATTAGTTCTCCTCCGTAACTGCGGGCATTCGAGGGTCGATGCGGTCGGGCCGCGAATTTAGTAACATTACACAACCACGTACGCTTTCGAACTGTTATATCATTTCGCGAACACTGGTGTCACCGGGTAACACCGATGTTAGGTGCCACGAAACTTATGTAGACAGAAAAACATTTGCTACCAATGTCACGGGAGCAAAGCCGTCTATCCCGAGCGAAGCGACTGTTTGCGGCCGGAAGCGTCAGTCTGGTGGGTCTGTTTCTCCTTGCCGTTCCCGGCTACGACGTCTACAGCGATGCCTGGCTCGAAGGGAAGTCGCTGTGGTCGACGCTGCTCGAAAACTCCATCCTTATCGCGCTCGGACTCGTCGTCGTCGCCACGGGCCTCTGGCTCTACACGCGAGAGTGGACCGACGCACGCGTGGTGCGAACCGCGAGCTGGTGTGTCGGTGGAACCGCTATTTTCTCGGTAGCGCTGGCATGGATTCTCGGCATCCAGCAGTACGTACAGGGCGAATACAAACCGCTCGTCATCGCCGGTGGTGCGGTCATCATCGGGTCGATGGGAACCTTTGCGGCCGGCATCTACGACTCCGGCCAGCGGGAGAGTCGCGCCAAACTCCAGATGGAGCGCGACCGGTTTTCGGCGCTGTTCAGGAACACGACCGACGCCATCGGGTCGGTCGCCTTCGCCGGAAACAGCGTGACGCTGTTGGAGACCAACCGCGAGTTCGACCGCGTCGTCGACGACGTCGACCGCATCATCGAACGCATCGGAGAGGCCCACGATGATGTCCGAGGGTACCGTGCGGTCCACGAAACCGTCGCCCGCGGAGAATCCTTCGAAGTCGACCGCCAGTTGTCCGTCGACGGCGAGGACTGCGAGTTCATCGTCCAAGTAGTCCCCTACGGCGACAGCGGTGCCGAGGCGTTCCTCGTGTTGACCGACGTAACCGACCAGTAGTGCTCGACATCCACGTTCCGAGTTCGAGTGCCACCCACTACCACACTATCGGCGTGAATATTTATTGGAGGGCCTCGTACAGAGCGATATGTCGAACGTTCCCCAAGCGCCAGTCGAGGCGGCCTGTCCGGTCGTCGAGTCGATGGAGCAAATCGGCTCGAAGTGGCGCCTGCTCGTCTTACACGATTTACAGGACGGAGAAAAGCGGTTCAACGAACTGAAGCGCTCGACGGAGGCCAACGCGCGGACGCTCTCTCGCGTGCTCGACGACCTCCAGGAGACCGACTTCGTCGAACGCCGACTCGAAGAGGACGCCCCCGTGGCGACGTACTACTCGCTGACCGACAAAGGGCAGTCGCTGTGCCCAGTGTTCGACGAAATCGAGGCGTGGGCCGACAACTGGCTCGAAGCCGAAGCGGAGTAAGAGCCCTCAGGCGTACTTTTCGGGGTAGGCGTCTTCCAGGAGTTCCGGATTATCGAGCAGTTGCTCTCGAACCGGGTCGATGACCGCCGAAATCGCGGCGGCCGCAGCGGGTTTGAGGTCCGCGGGATGGAGTTCGCCGGAGACGAAGTCCTCCTCGACCGCTTCGTAGTCATCGTAGACGAGGTCGCCGCCGTACTCCTCGGGCCGTTCGACGACGAACTGCTCGCCGCGTTCGTCGAGAACCGGGAACACGAGGAATCGGAGGTACTCGAGGACGCCGTTGTCCTCGACCTCTCCCGCGGGGCAGTACGCACCGTTGATTTTCTCTTCGACGGCGGCGTCGTCGTCGGTGAGATTGACTTTCGAGGACTCCTCGGAGGCGGACATCTTCCCGCCGGAGAGCCCCGACAGCAGCGGTGCGAACACACACGCCGGCTTGTCGTAGCCGGAATCGGGCAACTGCTCGCGGGCGAGCATGTAGATGCCGCGCTGGTCGATACCGCCGTAGGCGATGTCCGCGTCGAGTGCGGCCACATCGAGCGCCTGCATCAGCGTGTAGACGAGTCCACCCAACTTCGGGTTCTCGGACTGTCGAACGACTTCACTGCCAGCGCGTTGGGCGCGTGAGAGCGTCGTCTCCGCAAGCATCCGGTAGAGGTCGAGCGTGTAGGGTTCCTCGAGTTGGTACTCGGTGCCGCGGACGAAGGAGACCGAATCGGGGTCGGCACCCGCGGCTTCTATCATTCCCACGATGGCCGCCTCGTAGTACGCCGAGCGGGCTTCGAGCAACTCGAAGGGGCTCTTGGCGTCGTCGAGGTGGGCGTGGAGGTCCGCGACCAACACCGTCACGTCGAGACCGGCATCGATGAAGTCGGCGAGTTTGCGCATCGTCGTGAAGTGGCCGATGTGCATCTCGCCGGTCGGAGCGTAGCCGATGTAGGCGGTGGGGTTCTCGCGTTCCTCGAACAGCGCCTCGATTTCGTCGACCTCTACGACCTCTTCGGTGAATCGCGTGACCAGTTCGGTCCGCTCGGCCGTGTCCATGCGTTCGCTACCGTGAGACGGCCGATAAAACGTTCGGGTACGTCCAGTAGCGGTACCGACCCACACGGACATCGGCACCCAACACGAGTACGGATAACCGGTTACCGTACATCCAAACGTCTTCCCACCCAACTTCGAATATGTACACCGGGCGAACGGAGAAACCCTGCTGTCTCTGCGGCCGACCGGAAACCGCCCACCGAATCGACATCCCGCCGCGTGCGGTCCAGTTGTTGAAACACTCCGGGCCAATCGCTTGGCAGGACATCGAAGGCGAGGTGTCGCTGCACTTCTGTGCCGACGATTGGCACACTGTCCGGGACCTCGTTCTCGAAACGGGGATGAGTCCCCTCTCGCGGTGTAACGCCGCCCGGGCGTCTTTCGTCCTCCGAGAGGACTTCGAGGCACTGTTGAACGCGACCCGGGAGGAACCCGACCAGCGACCGCTGGAAGCCGAAATGCTCGACGACGCTCGCGAAACGCTGGAGCGCTTCGAGGCCGGGGACGAACTCGTCGAGACACGCGACATCGTCGAAGCCCGCATCGTCTCGTGGGCACTCGAAGATCTCGGCTCGCCGAAACGTCCTGTTTCCTAACCGACTATTGTCTGACGAAAGACATATCCTGACGGGTGGATATTGGTGTGTAACCAAGGGGCACACCGAGATGGGAGAACACGAAACGGCGACGATACTCATCGTAGACGACGAACCCGGGCTCGCGGATGGGTACGCGGCCCGACTGCAGGGACACGACGTGCGGACGACCTACGATGGTCAAGAGGCACTCGACGCCCTCGATGAGGAGGTCGATATCGTGTTTCTCGACCGGCGGATGCCGGGGCTTTCCGGCGACGAAGTGCTCGAAACCGCACGCGAGCAGGGCTTCGATTGCCGCATCGTAATGCTCACCGCCATCGAGCCATCCGTCGATATCGTCTCGATGGGCTTCGACGAGTACCTCAGAAAACCCGTAGACAGAGACGAACTCCGGGGGACAGTCCAGCGGATGCTCGAACGCGCCGCCTACGACGAGAAGCTTCAGGAGTACTTCTCGCTGTCTGCCAAGCGAGCGACGCTGGAAACCGAATCGGATGGCGACGTCGAAGGGACTCCGGCGTACGAGGAACTGTGTCGCCGCCTGGAGGCCGTCGAGCGAGAACTCGACGAGGCGCTCGAAGACCTGCCGGACGACGACGGCTACGTGGTCGCTACCGACGACCGAACGCGCGCCGACAGCGCGACCGACTGACGCCCGCTCACGATGTGGACCCATTACAAATCGATAGAGACATCTCTCTCAATATATCGACACGTCGGTTGGGAATTATAAAAGGATACTTTCGAGGACGAGCGCTGTATTTTGGGAAGGTTCATCCATTCGATTCCGATGCGAAACCTTTTGAATAAAACCAATATTAATCCGATTCACTTCGAATGAAACGATTGGTGTTGTTCCTCGCCGTTTCGCTCGCTTTCTGTGGGATTGTGGGTGCCGCTGCCGCCGCCGATAGACCGATGGCTGACGGAGGGCTCGACCAAACGGTGACCGTCGACACGACGGTCCAACTCGATGCGACCGGTTCGACGTACCCCTCCGGAGACATCGCGTCGTACCGATGGAAAATCGACACGCCCGGTGGCCGTCGGATGACGCCCAACTGTGCGGACTGCAGTCGGACGTCGTTCGTCCCGACGACGCCCGGCCGATACGAGGTGAATCTCACGGTTATCGGCACCGACGGAGCGCGGAGTTCCGACACGCTGTACGTCTACGTCAACGATGCCGGACCGACAGTCTCGGTTACCGGCGCGACGACACCGAAAACCACAACCCCAACCGAGTACGTCGCCACCGCGGAGAGTCCGGATGCCGAACTTGAGGAAATCGCGTGGGCGGTCGACGACGAAATCGTCGGGAGACAGTCGCTCGACGGAACGGCCGCCACCGACGACCTTCGAATCTCGTTTCCGGGGGAGGGCCCGTACCGCGTACAGGCGGTCGTAGTGGACACGAACGGTCGGACGGCGTACGACGATATCGTCGTCTACCCCGGACGAGAATCGACACCGGACACCGAGTGGGACGATGTCGACTCAGGTCCATCTTCCCCGGACTGCGGCGACCCGGATTACCTCGCCTCGAACACCGATGATTGCCTTTCGAACGAATCGCCACCGGGCGGTCCACCGACGCCGACACCGGCCGCGGCGACGACCGACGCCGAAACGCCCGAACCAACGCCACAGCCTCCGAAAGACGAAGAAATATTCTACGACAGCGACGGGTACGACTCGACACTCCGTGTCGGGTCGCGAATCGCCGACTCGTCGTATCTCGGAACTACGACCGACGCTGTCGGCCTCGACGGGGGCGAAAATGCCCCGTGGAAACAGGACCTGGGCGAGCAAATTTACGAGGATACCGTCGGAGCAGCCTCGACGTTCGTCTTCGGACAGGAGCAGAAAACCGTGACGTGTGAGACGACCGGTGGTGAGTGGAGCAGTTGTGACGAGAAGATACGACAACTCGAAGACGAGGGCGGAACCACGAACGCGTACTCTTCCTCAAACGGGGGAGCCTACCATCAGTACGGATTAGAAAATGCGGAGCGAATTGCAGGCCCAGACCCAACGAACCTTGAGAAGGGGCAGGACGCTAATGTTACCGTTGTCGTTCAAGAGGGCAAAGACAACATCGTAGAAAGAGGAATCGATGTGGTCAAGGCCGTCAGTGATATCGGTCAATCATCTACCTCTGGAGACGAGTCAAGCGACGACGCCAAACCGGACAGTTGGAGCGAGCCCACTACACCGGTTGCGTCCGGCGATGGCCCATCTGATGGGGAATCCTCCGAATCAGCAACCGCTTCGTCTGACCTCCACTCCCGGTTACCCGAGACCGACCTTGGTGGAACTGACGACGATACAGCGGGTGGAGCTGACGACGAGTCCGAACCGACCTTGCCGGACGATATGGGTGGACCGAGCGGTATCGGAGGGGGGTTGGTAGAATGAGTCAACGCGGTTCCGAACGTCGAAAATGGACGCGCCGTGGAGTCGTCTCGGCGGCAGCGGCGGTCAGTTGCGGACTCGCGGGATGCGGTGACGACCAACCATCGGAGACTGACGGGGACGGGACACCGGAGTGGTCACAGAAGGAAGAACGGCGCCCCGAACAACTGTTGAGTGTCGAATCTCGGTTAGAACGCGTGTACGAACGCCTCACAGCACTCCCCATCGTCGACGGCGGCGATTTCGTCTTCGATATCGATACCTTCGAAGACGAGTTCGACCACCGAGCGATTTCCGACACGACTGACGAAATCCGTGCAGATGTAGCGGAACTGGAGGACGGGGGCGACGTTTCCACGAGTCGAGCTGAAACGCTGTCTACACTGGCACGGTTGGCTGACGACCGCGCCTCACAGCGATACCTGCTCCATCAGACCATCGCGGCCTCGTTCGCCTACGACAAACGGGTTCGTGACGCGAGATACGATGCAGCAATGGAACCCGTAGCGTTCGCGGGCGAAACGCTCGAAGAGCTATCCACGGTCGGACAACGAGTCGAGACTGCCCAACAGCAACTTGACGAGACGAGCGTGACGATAGACAGCTACAGTCACGAGGCAGTGAAGAGGGAGCAATCGATGTTGCTCAACGTCGCGACTTGGCTCTCCCCAATCAACGGAGCGTTACACGAGATGGCTCGTGGTTACGTACTGCTCAGCGATGCGAATCGGTCGCTCGAAGACGACGACCCTGCGACAGCCATAGAGCAGTATCGAGCCGCCAACGTCCGATTCGAGAGTGCGAGCGACTCTTTCGAGGAGGCACGAGGTCGAGGACAGCGAGTCGGCTACGTCATCCCAATCGTCGAGCAATCTCGCTGTTCGTTGTCGGGGCTGCTGGACGGAACGGATACGCTCGCCGAGGCAATCGAGGAAATCGAAGCCGGAAACGAACAGGAAGGCGAGTCGCTCGCCCGGGAGGCAATCCAACGAATGAAACAGCAGCGAAACCGGTGTAACTGAACCACAACCGATTTGAATAAACGGAGTATTTATCATCCCGAACCACTCGTGAAAAATGGTGTGGAAGCGAGCACTCAACGTCGTTTCGTCGATTATTTTGCTCGCCCTCGCTGGGACGGTACTCGTGGCTCTGGCGGTCTCATTTGGTCCAATCGACAGGGCGGCCGAACCCGATGTCGACGCCCCAGAAAACACCACGGGCGTACCGGATGTCGAGGCGTCGGCACATCCAGATATCGACGGTGAGCGACTAGAGATGGACATCTTCGAGGCGGTAAACGAACGACGGTCGGCGTACGGTCGCGAGCCGTTCGTCCACTCCGAGCGAGTCCGGTTAATCGCACGCCTTCACAGCAAGGACATGGCCGACCGGGACTTCTACGACCACCGGAATCCGGATGGACAGGGTTCCGAAGAGCGCCACGAAGAGTACGGTGGATGCGACAGCACCAACGAGAACATCGCGTATCTAACGCCACGTCAGGTGAACGAGACGGACGACGTCGCAGCGAAGTTCGTCGATATGTGGGCGAACTCACCGGGGCATAATAGGACAATGACTAGTAAATATTACCATATAAGCGCCGTCGGCGTCTACGTCACTCGAAAGGGCGAAATCTACGCGACGCAGAACTTCTGTCGGGAGCATCCGAACGCTTAGGCGCCGATGTACTCCTCGTTGAACACCCATTCGCCGTCCTCTTGGACCATGTACTCGCCGTAGTACGGCACCCGTTCGGCGACGGTGTCGCGGAACGCCTCACGAATTTCGGGTTTGGACATCTCGCCCATCGATTTGAGGTCGTCGTTTCGGTTGAGACAGCCCTTGAGGTAGCCCTCGTGGGTGACGCGAACGCGGTGGCAGTTGGCACAGAAGTCCGCATTGCCGACGGGGTCGACGATTTCGACCATCCCGCCGTCGACGAAGTAGCGGTTTCGGCCGTGCATCTCCCGGCGCTCGACACGGTCGGCCTGCTCTTCGAGCCAGCCGTGGACGCGTTCGATGTCGACGGCCCAGTCGGGGCGGCCCGCGAGTTCGGGCATGTACTCGATGAGTTGGAGTTGGAGGCCGTCGTTCTCGGCGACGTGATCGACCATCTCGGGGACGTATCCGGCGGTCTGCTCGAAGACGACCATGTTGAGTTTGACCGGTGCAAGGCCGGCGTCGAGGGCCGCATCGACCCCTTCGAGAACGTCCTCGTAGGCGGTGCTCTTTGTCACTTCCGCGAAAGCCTCCGGGGAGAGGGCGTCCTGGGAGACGTTGACGCGTTCGAGTCCGGCGTCTGCGAGGGCGTCGGCGCGCTCGGGCAGGAAGGTGCCGTTGGTCGTGAGCGACGTTTCCATCGAATCCGGCGTCCGGTGGACGATTTCCTCGAGGTCCTCTCGAAGCATCGGCTCGCCGCCGGTGAACTTCACCGAATCGACGTCGAACTCCGCGGCGACCTCGAGGAAGCGGACCACGTCGTCGGTGGACATCTCGTCGTCGGCGGGCTCCATCGGCCCCCGCGTGTCGCCGAGCCCCTCGTTGTGACAGTAGACACAGTCGAAGTTACACCGGTCGGTGAGGGAGACGCGAACGCCGGTGACTTCTCGTCCGAACCCGTCTTCGAGCATGCGCGAGAGTTCGGTCACACGTGCTTAAATTCGACGCTAGATTGCGTCGTTACGTAACCGATTGTGGTTCCCTAGGTTGCGACGAATACCCGACGTGCTTCAGACCGTGGGTATCGGTGCACAACTCTTATCGGAACCACGGGGCCTACCGAAGGTATGGACGAAGACGCTATCCTCGACCGCCTGTCGGCAGTCGAAGACCCCGAACTCGGAGACGATATCGTCTCGCTCGGATTGGTCAACGACGTGACTGTCGACGGCGATACGGTCAGCATTGACCTCGCACTCGGAGCACCCTACTCGTCGACGGAAACCGCCATCGCGGGCGAGGTTCGAGAGGTCCTCGCCGACACGGGGTTGGAAATCGACCTCTCGGCGAGTATCGACACCGGGCTGGGCGACGACGAGCAGGTGTTGCCGGGCGTCGAGAACATCATCGCCGTCGCCTCGGGAAAGGGCGGCGTCGGAAAGTCGACGGTCGCGGTCAACCTCGCTGCGGGCCTTTCGGAGATGGGCGCCCGCGTCGGCCTGTTCGACGCCGACATCTACGGTCCCAACGTCCCACGGATGGTCGAAACCGACGAGCGGCCCAAGGCGACCCACGAAGAGACCATCATCCCGCCGGAGAAATACGGGATGAAACTGATGAGCATGGACTTTCTCGTCGGCGAGGACGACCCCGTCATCTGGCGGGGGCCGATGGTCCACAAGGTGTTGACACAGTTGTGGGAGGACGTGGAGTGGGGGACGCTGGACTACATGGTCGTCGACCTGCCGCCGGGGACCGGCGACACGCAGTTGACGCTGTTGCAGTCGGTGCCGGTGTCGGGAGCGGTCATCGTGACGACGCCACAGGAGGTGGCGCTGGACGACGCCCGGAAGGGTCTTCGGATGTTCGGCAAACACGACACGCCGGTGCTTGGAATCGTCGAGAACATGTCCGGGTTCGTCTGTCCGGATTGTGGCAACGAACACGATATCTTCGGAAGCGGCGGCGGTCGAGAGTTCGCCGACGAGGTAGAGATGCCGTTCCTCGGCGAGATACCGCTGGACCCCGCCGTACGGGAGGGCGGTGACTCGGGCGCTCCAATCGTCCTCGACGAGGACAGCGAGACGGGGGAGGCGTTCCGGTCGTTCGCCGACGAGACGGCGAAGATGCAGGGAATCGTCCGCCGCCGACAGGCGAGTAGCCAGCGGTAGTCATGCCGGGCGACGCCGACAGCGAGCGCGAGGGAAACACCGACCGTGTCGCCCAGTTACGCGACATCGCCGAGGACGTTCGGGGCGACTCCTCGGAGAGCGAACAGCTCGCCGCCATCCTGTATCGCGTGTCGGACCTCTACGACCCCGACGAGGAGACGACGGTGCCGGAAATCCATCGGAACGTCCAGAACATCCTCGAAATCAAAGCACGCGGCGGGTTACCCGAACGGGACGACTGATTTCTCAGCCTACGCGAGTCGCTCGCATGCAGGGCAACTATCGTTGTGCTTAAGTACGGTGGTCGGTTAGCGGAGAACGCAATCGATGTAGGGGCACAGGCCCCGAGTCCGAGAGGGCGAAGATACACGCACGCGAGTCGTGGTAGCCAAGCATGGCCCAAGGCGCAGGGTTGCTAACTCTGTGGCGTACAGCCTCCGGGGTTCAAATCCCCGCCACGACGCTAACACAACCCACATATGAGTGCAGAAGAACCCCCGGCGGACGAGGAAGACGAGGACATCCAGTACTTCGTCCGCATCGGACAGACAGACCTCGACGGGACGAAAAGCGTCGAGCGAGCGTTGACCGACATGAACGGTATCGGTCGACGCGTCGCTCGCATCATCGCCGAGAAAGCCGACGTGGACCGAACCGCGATTCTCGGTAAACTCGACGAAGACACCATCGACACCGTCGTCGAACATGTCGAGGGGTACGCCGACGAAGTGCCCGCCTGGCTGACGAACCACCAGGACGACTTCTTCACCGGCGAGACCACCCACGAAATCGGCAATGACCTCAACATGAGTCGCCGACAGGACATCAACCGGATGAAGATGATTGACTCCTACAAGGGCGTTCGCCACAACCGTGGACAGAAGGTTCGCGGCCAGCGAACGAAATCCACCGGCCGAACGGAAGGCACCATCGGTGTCAACGTCGAGGCCATCAAGGAGGACATGGCCGAAGATGAGGGAGGTGACGAGGAATAATGGCACTCGGTAACAACACGAAGTTCTACGAGACGCCGAATCACCCCTTCCAGGGCGAGCGAATCGCCGATGAGGGAGACCTCGTCTCCCGGTACGGTCTCGCCACGAAAGAAGAACTGTGGCGTGCCCAATCGGAGCTTCGCGACTACCGGCGAGAGGCCCGCCGACTGCTCGGCGAGGCACAGGGTGACGCCGAGGCCGCCGCGGAAGCCGGAAGCGAGTTCCTCGCACGGCTGAAGCGAATCGGCGTCCTCGACGACGAGGAGAGCCTCGACGACATCCTGTCGCTCGACGTGACCGACATCCTCGAGCGCCGCCTGCAGACGGTTGCCTACCGCAACGGCGTGGGCAACACCGCAAAGCAGGCTCGACAGTTCATCGTCCACGGACACGTCACCATCGAGGGCGCCCGCGTGTCGGCGCCGTCGTACAAGGTCGACGTGGCCAAAGAGGACAGCATCGAGTTCGACGAGACGAGTCCACTCGCGGACGACCTTCACCCCGAACGCGCGGAGGGACAGTAAATGGCAGACGACAACACCTGGGGCGTCGCACACGTGTACGCCTCATTCAACAACACGATAATCACGGTAACGGACCTGACCGGCGCCGAGACGATTACGAAGTCCTCCGGCGGGACGGTCGTGAAACAGAACCGCGACGAGGCGTCGCCGTACGCCGCCATGCAGATGGCGGAAGTCGTCGCCGAGGAAGTGCAGGCCGCCGGCATCGACGGCGTGCACGTCCGCGTTCGCGGCCCAGGCGGAAACCAACAGAAGAACCCCGGTCCGGGCGCCCAGGCGACGATTCGCGCGCTTGCCCGTGCCGGACTCGAAATCGGTCGTATCGAGGACGTGACTCCCATCCCGCACGACGGCACCCGCGGGCCGAAGAACGCAGGGTTCTGAGATGAGCGAGGAGTACGAGGTAACGTTCATCGACCGCGACGACCGGAGCGCGAGGTTCCTCGTTCGCGGCGTCACGCCCGCCTTCGCCAACGGCATCCGCCGTGCGATGCTCGCCGACGTGGAGACGCTGTCGATAGACACGCTGCGCGTCATCGAGAACTCGTCGGTGATGTTCGACGAGCAAATCGCACTCCGACTCGGACTCGTCCCGCTGACGACGCCGGACGACTACGAACCGGGCGATACGGTCACGCTCGCTATCGACGTCGAGGGTCCCGCGACCGCGTATTCGGGCGACCTCGTCTCCAGCGACGAACAGGTCCAGCCGGCCGAGGAGAACGTCCCCATCATCGAACTCAAGGAGGGCCAACGGCTCGAACTCGAAGCCGACGCCGTCCTCGGGCGCGGCAAGGACCACGCCAAACACCAGGGTGGCGTCGCCGTCGGCTATCGACACCTCCAGCGTGTCGAGGTCGTCGGAGAGAAAGGCGAGTTCGAGGACGACGAACCGGAAATCATCCGGGGCGTCATCGAGGAAGATGGCGAACTCGTCCCCACCGAGGAGTTCGACAACGACCTCAGCCAGCGGTACCCCGGCAAGGAGGTCGAAATCGAGGAAGTTCCGAACGCGTTCGTCTTCAGCGTCGAAAGCGACGGGTCGTTGCCCGTCGACGAACTCGTCCTCGCGGCCGTCGAGAGCATCGAGGCCCGCGCGGAAGAACTCGAAGAAGCGGTCCAACTGTAAGCAGATGACACCCCACACCCCTACCACGACGCTCGCCACGACGGAGAGCGTCGCCACCCGACCGACGAGCGGCGGTGCGGCCGCGCGTTCCTCGGTTGGGACCGGCATCCGCCGGACCGAAAGGGGCTTTAGTGGGGGCGAAGAACACGAAAACGCGCGCAGGGATAGCCAAGTCAGGCCAACGGCGCAGCGTTCAGGGCGCTGTCCTGTAGAGGTCCGCAGGTTCAAATCCTGCTCCCTGCATTCGTTTCTCAGGAGAGATAACCGATGAGTAGCAAAACGAACCCGAGGCTTTCCAGTCTCATCGCTGACCTGAAGTCGACCGCCCGCAACGGCGGTGGCGAGGTCTGGAACGATGTGGCCGAGCGCCTCGAGAAACCCCGGCGCACGCACGCGGAGGTCAACTTGGGACGCATCGAGCGATACGCCCAAGAAGACGAGACCGTCATCGTGCCCGGCAAGGTGCTCGGGTCCGGTGCCCTCCGCAAGGAGGTCACCGTCGCAGCTGTCGACTTCTCGTCGACAGCCCAGACGAAAATCGACACGGTCGGCGAA
Organism: Natronomonas gomsonensis; assembly: GCF_024300825.1. Classification (NCBI taxonomy): domain Archaea; kingdom Methanobacteriati; phylum Methanobacteriota; class Halobacteria; order Halobacteriales; family Natronomonadaceae; genus Natronomonas; species Natronomonas gomsonensis. Next base: position 980,884 of record NZ_CP101323.1, read on the forward strand.
GCGATCGAACTCGAACAGGCACTCGAAGACAACCCCGACGGCTCCAACGTACGGGTGATTCGATGAGTTACGCTGAATTCGACGCCGATGTCGTCGTCGATGCCCGTGACTGTATCATGGGTCGTGTCGCCTCGCAGGTCGCCCAGCGCGCCCTCGACGGCGAGACGGTCGCCGTGGTCAACGCCGAACGCGCGGTCATCACCGGCAGCGAAGACGACGTGATGAGCGTCTACCGCCAGCGTGCGGAAGTCGGCTCCGACCGCGGGCCGAACTACCCGAAGCGACCCGACCGCATCTTCAAACGCGCCATCCGCGGGATGGTGCCGTACAAGGAGACTCGCGGCCGGGAAGCGTTCGAGAACGTCCGCGTCTACCTGGGCAACCCCTACGACGACGCGGAAGTCCTCGACGACACTTCGCTGGACCGACTGTCGAACATCAAGTTCATCTCGCTCGGCGAAGTCAGCGAGAACTTGGGTGCTAACGTCACATGGTAACTAACACGTCCGGTAAGAAGAAGACAGCTGTCGCCCGTGCGACGGTTCGTGACGGCTCCGGTCGGGTTCGGGTCGACTCCAAACCCGTCGAGCTGGTCGAACCCGAGCAGGCGCGACTGAAGATGCTCGAGCCGTTCCGTATCGCTGAAGAGGACCTCCGAGACAGCGTCGACATCGACGTGGTCGTCTCCGGTGGCGGGTTCTCCGGGCAGGCCGACGCGGTTCGTACGGCCATCGCCCGCGGACTCGTCGAGCACACCAACGACGCCGAACTGCGCGATGCGTTCATGTCGTTCGACCGGTCGCTGCTCGTCAACGACGTGCGGCAGTCCGAACCGAAGAAGTGGGGCGGCCCCGGCGCTCGGGCCCGTTACCAGAAGTCCTACCGCTGAGGTGATTCACAAATGATGGTACCGGTCCGGTGTTTCACGTGCGGTAAAGTCGTCGGCGAGCACTGGGAAGAGTTCAAAGCTCGCGCCCGCGAGGGCGACGAAGACCCTGCCGAGGTGCTCGACGAGCTCGGCGTCGACCGCGCGTGCTGTCGTCGCATGCTCGTCTCACATAAAGACCTCGTCGACATCGTATCCCCCTACCAATGAGAGGCGCAAACCGCTACGAGAAGGCGCGTATCCTCGGGGCACGAGCCCTGCAGGTGTCCTACGGAGCGCCGGTGCTCATCGACACCGAACAGACCGAACCGATTCTCGTGGCCGCAGAGGAGTACGACGCCGGCGTGTTGCCGTTTACCGTCCGGCGGGGTGACGAGTAGATGACGCTCATCACGGAGGTTCGGCTGCGCCGGATTCTCGACAGTCGCGGTAATCCGACCGTCGAGGCCGAGGTCCGCACCGAAAGCGGCGGCTTCGGCCGCGGTGCGGCTCCCTCCGGTGCGTCCACCGGCGAGTACGAGGCCGTCGAGCGGCCGGCCGAGGAGGCCATCGCGGCAGCCCGCGAACTCGCCGTCCCGCGACTCGAAGGGCAGGTGTACGCCGGCGACCAACGCGGCGTCGACCGGACACTCCGCGGCGCCGACGGCACCGACGACTTCTCGGAAATCGGCGCCAACAGCGCCGTCGCCATCTCGATGGCAGCGGGCAAGGCCGCCGCCGACGTGCTTGGTGCGCCGCTGTATCAGCATCTGGGTGGCGCCTTCCGTGGCCGTGACTTCCCGACGCCGCTCGGCAACGTCATCGGCGGCGGCGAACACGCCGCCGACGCGACCCACATCCAGGAGTTCCTCGCCGCGCCAATCGGAGCGCCGTCGGTCGCCGACGCCGTCTTCGCCAACGCGGCGGTCCACGGCGAGGTCGGCGACATCCTGAGCGAGCGGGGCGTCCCAGCCGCGAAGGGCGACGAGGGCGCGTGGGCGCCCTCCATCGACGACAGCGAGGCGTTCGAAATCGTCGAGGAAGCCGTCGAGACGGTTGCAGACGACGTGGGATTCGACATCAAGTTCGGACTCGACGTTGCCGGTGCGGAACTGTACGACGCCGAGGAAGGCGTCTACCGCTACGGCGACGACACCCGAACGCCCGCAGAGCAAATCGACTACATCGCCGAGTTGGTCGATGAATACGACCTCGCGTACGTCGAGGACCCCCTCGACGAGGACGACTACGAGGGCTTCGCCGAGTTGACCGACCGCGTCGGTTCGGAGACGCTCATCTGTGGTGACGACCTGTTCGTCACGAACACCGAGCGACTCGCCGAGGGCATCGAGCAGGGTGCGGCCAACAGCATCCTCGTCAAGCCCAACCAAATCGGCACGCTGTCTGACGCCTTCGACGCAATCGAGTTGGCCGTCGAGAACGGCTACGATCCCGTCGTCTCCCACCGTAGCGGCGAGACGGAGGACACGACCATCGCACACCTCGCTGTCGCGACCGATGCCCCGTTCATCAAGACAGGCGCGGTCGGTGGCGAGCGCACCGCAAAGCTGAACGAACTCATTCGAATCGAGGCAAACGCATGAGCGACAACGACGAGGGGCTCGACGCCTCCGAACTGGACGAGGAACTCGACGAGCTCGAAGACGAGCTCGAGGAGGAACTCGACACAGAGGCCGAGGAGGCCGACCCCACCGATGACGAACAGCCCGCCCCCGAGGCCGAGGAGGCCGAGGAGGCAGAACCAGACGACACGGAGGACGCCACCGAGGCGGCCGACGAGGATTCGGAGGAGGCCGAGGAGGCCCCCGTCCTCGACGAGGACGTCATGCCCGACGACGAGGCTGACCTCCTCATCCCGGTTGAGGACTACCTCGCGGCGGGTGTCCACATCGGGACCCAACAGAAGACGAAGTCCATGGAGCGGTTCATCCACCGCGTCCGGACCGACGGCCTGTACGTGCTGGACGTTTCCCAGACCGACAGCCGAATCCGGACGGCGGCGTCGTTCCTCGCGAACTACAACCCCGAGCAGATTCTGGTCGCATCTAGCCGCCAGTACGGTCGGTTCCCGGCCGAGAAGTTCGCCGACGCCGTGGGCGCCCGCGCCCGCACCGGCCGGTTCATCCCCGGCACGCTGACCAACCCCGACTACGAGGGTTACATCGAACCCGACGTCGTGGTCGTCACCGACCCCATCGGTGACTCCCAGGCGGTCAAGGAGGCCATCACGGTCGGTATCCCGGTCATCGCGATGTGTGACTCCAACAACACCACGTCGAACGTCGATTTGGTGGTGCCGACGAACAACAAGGGTCGGAAGGCCCTGTCGGTTATCTACTGGCTGCTCGCAAACGAGACCCTCGACCGCCGCGGCGCCGAACCCGCCTACGCACTCGAGGACTTCGAGACCGAACTGTAACGGCTTTCGTTTTCGTGTTTCTCAACCGTCCAGTGACAACTCCGCGAGTTCGTCGTACAGCAAGTCTTCGGGGACCGAATCGGCCCATCTGAGTGCCGCAACGTCGTCACCGGGAGTCGTTTCGAGTTCCCCATCGACCGGCCGACCGTCGAAGCAGACGTAGGGGTTGGGTACGGGCTGGCGGTCGGTCCAGTCGTCCATATAGAGGAGGTGAACCTGTGCGAGGCCAGCGATGTCGGCGCCGATGCCGGCCACCTCCTCAAGCGCGCGTCGGGCACACTCCCGATAGGACTCTCCCGGAAGTCGGCCGTCGCCTGGGTCGACCCACCCCTCAGTTCCCTCGAAGCGGACGAGCAGGACGCGACCGTCGTCGTCGCGGACCCGGACCCCGGCCCCGCCGACGACGCCGAAAGAGTCGAACGTCTCTACCAAGGCGTCGCGGGCGTCCGGGTCACAGTCCACGCGGCGACCCACGAGGTCGACCTCGCCGTGTTCGGCCGCGAGGTCCGCAACGAGCGCGTTGACGTGCCGGTGGAGTTCGGCGGACACACCGTCGAAACGGGACCGAGCGGTTTGTGCATTACTGATTTCGGGGCAGCCATGGGGACGGCAAAAGAACTATTCGTGCCGTCGTCGTCGGCATCGGCGTGAATGCTGATCGCGTTCGTCGGTGGCTGGCTTGGCGACATCCTCGGTGAACTCGCCCTGTGGAGCGGCGTCCTCCTGGTGTTCGCGAGCGTTCTCGCACTGTACTCCGCCTGGAAGCAAAGGGAAATGGCCACACTCGTCGACGAGACGCCGCGTGTCGACATCGGCGACATCGAATCACCGGGACTCGTTCGCGTCCGTGGGACGGTCGCTCAGTCGGCAGAGGGGACGTTTATTTCGCCCATCGCCGGCGACCGGGAGTGTGTGCTGTCGGCGTGGGAAATCGAAGAGCAGTACGACACCCCCAAGACGAACAGTTGGGAATCCGCCGCGTGGGGCGTCCGCTCGGAGCCGTTCGGTATCGAGGACGCGACGGGAACGCTGTCGGTGGCCATCGACGACCGGACGGTCGGAAACGAGACCGGCGACGTGTTTACCCCGGAAAAGTTGCTCGTCTCCGATGGTGTCGCAGTCGACGGATTGCAGTGTGCGTTCGGCACCTTCGAGACGGAAGTCGAAACCGGCTACGAGGAGTTGCCACCGAAGCGAATACGAGACTTCCTCGCTGCTACCCCGGGCGTATCGGTCGACCCGATGGCGACGGACCTCGTCGTCGATGCGAGCAAGCGGCGCTACAGCGAGGCGACACTCCAACCGGGCGACGAGGTCAGTCTCCTCGGACACGTGAGCAAGCGGAGCGATTCGGTGGCACCGCAAGGCGAATCCGAGCGCTTCGTCATCACCCACTCAGAGGAGTCGACTTTGTATCTGTCGACGGAGCCGTTCGACGACGTGCCCGATGGGAGTGGCGCTGTGTTGTTCGGAGTGCTCGTCGGTGCGGTCGGCGTTGGTCTCTTGGTGGCCTCGCAGTTACTGTAACCGGGTGTTAGTCGAGCGGGGACGACGAGGGGTCGACCGGTTCGGATACGCTTTTTATCGGCCGGCCTGAGGTTCGGGTATGACCACTTCGAGCGCGCCCGGGAAGGTGTATCTCTTCGGCGAGCACGCCGTCGTCTACGGCGAGCCGGCCGTCCCGTGTGCCATCGAACGGCGCGCGCGGGTGACCGTCGAACCCCGCGACGACGACCGCCTCCGCGTGCAGGCCAAGGACCTGACGCTCGATGGCTTCACGGTGACGTGGGGCGGCGACGCCGACGACCGTCCCGACGTGAACGTTCCGACGCCGCTGGTCGAGGCGGCGATGGGCTACATCGACGGCGCCGTCGAACAGGCTCGAGACGCCGCCGACGCGGCCGAAGCGGGCTTCGACATTACCGTCGAGAGCGACATTCCGTTAGGGGCGGGCTTGGGGTCCTCCGCCGCCGTCGTCGTCGCGGGCATCGACGCTGCGACACGGGCGCTGGGGGCCGACCTCGCGCCCGAGGAACTCGCCGACCGCGCCTATCAGGTGGAACGGGAGGTACAGGACGGCGAAGCCTCCCGTGCCGACACGTTCTGTTCGGCGATGGGCGGGGCCGTCCGCGTGCAGGGCGACGACTGCCGACGGCTGGAGGACCCACCCAATCTCCCCTTCGTCATCGGCTACGACGGCGGAACCGGCGACACCGGCGAACTCGTCGCTGGCGTCCGAGCGCTCAAAGACGAGTACGACTTCGCCGCCGACACCGTCGAAGCCATCGGCGACATCGTTCGAAACGGCGAGGGCGCGCTACGGAACGGCGACATCGAGGAACTCGGGCGACTGATGGACTTCAACCATGGCCTGCTGTCGGCGCTCGGTGTCTCGGCACGGACGCTGGACACGATGGTGTGGGCCGCACGGGAAGCCGACGCCCTCGGAGCGAAACTCACGGGCGCCGGTGGTGGTGGCTGTATCGTCGCCTTAGACCGGACCGAACAGACCCACACCGCCCTCGAGTACACACCCGGCTGTGAGGAGGCGTTCCGGGCGGAGTTGGACACCGAAGGCGTCAGAGCGGAGCCAGATTCATGACCACGGTACTGAAACTCGGCGGGAGCGTCATCACCGAGAAGGACCGGACGGAGACCGTCGACGTGGCGAATCTCGGCGCCGCCGTCGAGGCCCTCGCGGGCCGCGAGGACGTCGTCGTCATCCACGGCGGGGGAAGTTTCGGCCACCACCACGCCGCCGAACACGGCGTCTCGACGACCGAGGGAACGCACGACGACGAAGCGGTTCGAGCCATCCACGAGGCGATGAAGCGACTGAACGCGGCCGTCGTGGAAGGGCTCTCGGGTGAGGGGACGCCCGCACTACCAGTGCATCCACTGTCGGTCGCCTCACGGGACGCCAACGGGCGCCTTGATGCACCCACGGCCCACGTCGAGACGATGCTCGCGGAAGGGTTCGTCCCGGTTCTCCACGGCGACGTCATCGCCCATGACGAGAAAGGGGCGACCATCCTCTCGGGTGACGAACTGGTCGTCGCTCTTGCCTCTGCGCTCGATGCCGACCGCGTCGGGGTCTGTTCGGCGGTGCCGGGCGTCTACGACGAATCCGGCGAGGTCATTTCACACATCGACTCGTTCGAAGCCGTTGCCGACGCCCTCGGCGGGAGCGACGAGACGGACGTGACCGGCGGTATGGCCGGGAAAGTCCGCCAACTGCTCGAACTCGACGCCGAAGCCTACGTCTTCGGCATCGACGGTCTCGATGCGTTCCTCGACGGACGGCAACCGGGCACGCGAATCGACTGAAGGTTTTTATTCGAAGCCGGGACCAGACGCCCCGTGCCCGAGTGAACTGTCCCGGCGCCGTCGGATACCGTGCGGTGTGGCGTCGGGGAGCGGCGACACCGCCTGTCAGCTATTCAAACTGTTCGACCAGTTCCGTCTTGTCGATTTTCTGGCTTCCGGTCCGCGGGAAGGAGTCGACGAACTCGATTCGTCGTGGCTTCTCGTAGCCGGCGAGCCCCGCATGGTCGTCACAGAAAGCCTCGACGGCATCGGCTGTCAGGTCGGCGTCGCCGACGATTGCCGCAGTGACGGCTTCACCGAGACGCTCGTCCGGCGTGCCGAACACCGCAACGGCCTCGATACCGTCCATTTCGGTGAGAACGCTCTCGACCCGCGAGGGAGCGACCTTCTCTCCACCCGAGAGGACGATGTCGTCGAGGCGGTCGACGAAGTACAACACCTCGTCTTTGCGGCGAACCACGTCACCGGTTCGGAACCACTCCCCATCGAAGGCGCGGTCGGTTCGGTCGGGGGCCTCCCAGTAGCGGGCCATGACGCTATCGCCGCGGAGCCACAACTCGCCGTTCTCGCCGTCGACACAGTCCGCACCGGTGTCCGGGTCGACGACGCGTGCCTCCACTGTCGGGACGGGCCGTCCGAGTGCCCCTTCCGTCCGGGGCGTCTCGGGTGTCCCTGCGACGGTCAGGCCCGCGGCCTCGGTCTGGCCGTAGTAGTTCAGCAGTTCGTCGACGCCGAAGGCCGATTCGAACTCTTGGAGCGTCGATTCGGTGGCCGGACTCCCGCCGTAGAAACACATCCGGAGCGAGGAGGTGTCGTGTTCCCGGGCGGATTCGTCGCCGAGTGCGTCGACCATCATCGCCGGTACCAGTCCCGAGATGGTCGCTTCGCTTTCGGCGACAAGTCGTGCCCACTCGGCGGCGCCCCACGCCGGATGGATGACGACGGACCCACCGGTGAACAGCCCCATCAGCGTCGCGCCGTGGAACCCACCGACGTGGAACAGCGGGACGGAAACGACGGCGGTGTCCTCGGCCGTCACGTCGTACGTCGAGATGCCCGCCTCGACCTGCGCGCCGACGTTTCGGTGGGTCTGGACGACACCCTTGGGGTCGCCCGTCGTCCCCGAGGTGTGCATGACGATTGCGGTGTCGTCATCCAACCGCTTCGCCGGGTCGGGGGCGTCTTCGGGGTCACCGAAGGCCTCGGAGCGGAACTGGCCGGCGTGGCCCTGCAGAACCGTCGGCTCGACGGTGGCGGCTTCCAGAGCGTCCTCGGCCGTGCTGGCGAAGACGGCGTCGTGGACGACGATTTCCGGAGCCACGTCATCGAGCACGTACGCCACTTCCTCCGCCCCGAAGCGGTAGTTGACCGGTGTGAACACACAGCCGGCGCGCCACGCACCCAACGCCGTGGCGACGACCGTCGGATTGTCGAGCATGTAGGCCGCTACGCGGTCGCCAGGTTCCGTCCGGCTGTCGAGAAACGCGGCGACGGCCCTGGCCCGCTCGTCGAGAGCGGCGTAGGTGATATCCTCACCGTCGGGGTCGACGACTGCGGAGGCGTCGGGGTTGCTTCGTGCCTGTCGTGCGAAGCGCTCGTAGATGTTCATAGCCGTTGCTGTACGCGCCTCGATATAAGTGTGGGTCCCGCTATCAGGGAGCACTTTTCAGCCCCAGCGCCGTTGAGCGGACGATGGAGTACGACCGCTTCGAGTTCACGCAACCGATGTACGGCGGCGTTAACGTTCTCCGAATCGGCGATACGCTCGTCGACACCGGCCACGTCGCCTCCGTCTCGCGAGAGGCCGTCGCCGCCGCCCTTGACGACGAACTGGCCAGCATCGAGCGCGTGTTGATTACACATCCCCACATCGACCACGTCGGTGGGTCCCAGACCATCGACGCGCTGGCGGAGTTGCCCCACATCGTTCCCGAAGGGTCGGTCGACATCCTCTACGACTACGCCGGGTATCTCCAGCGGGCTCGCGAGGAGATGACGCGACTGCTCGGTGGGTTCGATGCCGACGATTCGACGTGGGACGTGTACTTCCCCGTCCGCGACGACTACGCCGAGGAACGGATTCGCGTCGAACGACAACTGAGTGATGCCGACACGGTACGCTGTGGTGACTACGAACTGACGGCCGTCTCGACGCCGGGCCACGCCGACCCACATCTCGTCTTCTACCACGAGCAGAGCGGAACGCTGCTGTCGGGTGACCTCGTCGACCGCGACGGCCGCTTCCAGTACGGACCGCTGTTGGGAGATGTGGGCGACTACAAGCAGTCGCTACGGCGGATTCGGGACCTTGACCCCGAAACGCTGGTGCCGATGCACGGCCCACCGATGGACGACCCGGTGGCGCGAATCGAAGCCTCGCTTTCGAACGCCGAGACGACCGAGCGGCGACTGCTCGATTTTCTCGACCGACGTGGTCCGTGTTACGCACGGGAGTTCGTCGCCGAGGAACTCGGAGTCGGCGGGGCACGGGCGCCGTTTTTGACGCTCGTCGTCTACGAGTACTTGCGACACCTGGAAGCGGAGGGGCGAGTGACAATCGACGTGACGGCGGAGGGAATCGAAATGTCTGCCGCGTGACTACAAGTCGAGCAGTTCCTTGGCGATGATGTTGCGCTGGATTTCGCTCGCGCCCTCGCCGATTTGATAGATTTTCGTGTGGCGGTAGTGGCGTTCGACCGGATAGTCGGTCGTGTAGCCGTTGCCGCCGTGGAGTTGGATGGCGTCGCTGGCGACTTCCTCGGCGATTTCGCTGGCGTACAGTTTCGCCATCGAGGCGAGTTTGGTCGGCTTCTCCCCGTCGTCGACGCGCTGGGCGGCGTCGTAGACGAGTCGGCGTGCGAGTTCGACTTTCATCCCCATGTCCGCGACCTTGTGCTGGACAGCCTGGAACTCCCGGAGTTCGCGGTCGAACTGCTCGCGTTGGGAGACGTAATCGATTGTCTCCTCCAGACAGCCCTGTGCGATGCCGAGCGCTTGGGCGGCAATGCCGACACGCTCTTCCTCGAAGAACTCCATGAGTTGGTAGAACCCGGCGTCCTCGTAGCCGACGAGGTTCTCCTCGGGGACGCGAACGCCGTCATAGCGGAGTTGCGCCGTCTCGCTTGCGTTCCAGCCGAGTTTGTGAATCTCGCTTTCGACCTCGAAGCCGTCGCGGTCGGTCTCGACGATGAACGCCGAGATGCCGCCGTGGCTCTCACCACCAGTGCGGGCCATCGTCAACACGTAGTCCGCGATGGTGCCGTGGGTGATGAACGTCTTCACGCCGTCGATGACGTACTCGTCGCCGTCTTTCTCGGCGGTCGTCTCGATGCCGGCGGCGTTCGAGCCGTGGTTCGGTTCGGTGTTGCCGAGCGCGCCGATGAGTTCCCCCTCGGCGATGCCGCGGAGAATCCACTCCTTCTGTTCGTCGGTGCCGTACTCCCGAATCATTCGGGTGCCGAACTCCGTGCCGATGGCGGCAAGCATGCCTGCATCGACGCGACAAATCTCCTCCATGAACAGACACGTCTCGACCTGCGTGAGGCCGGCACCGCCGTACTCCTCGGGGATGGTGCCGCCGACGAGTCCCGCATCGACGGCCTTCTCCCAGACCTCCTCGGGCCACTCGCCGGTCTCCTCGTGGTGACGTGCGACGGGAGCGATTTCGTTCTCGGCGAACTCGCGGGCGGTCTGTCGAATTGCGCGCTCCTCTTCGGAGAAGCCGAAGTGTACCATGAAACTACAAACAAGTGTGTCAGTTTAATCCTGCCGGCGCTCGCAGGTACTGCCGGAACATGTGGTGGCGTAACACTAATCAATAATGATGTATACTAGCACACAGCATGAATTTTGCCACCCACGTCGACGCGATAGCTCGCAGTGCACCCGACCGTCTGGCGATGACCAACCACACACGGGAGGTCACCTACGCGGAGTTGGCCGGGGAGACGAACGCCTTCGCCAACGCCTTAGAGTCCCTCGACGTCGAGGCCGGCGACCGGGTCGCGCTGTACCTGCCGAATAGTATCGGCTTTATGACCGCGTATCTGGGCGCGATGAAACGCGGTGCGATTCCGTTTCCCATCAACATGCGGTTCCAAGGGGAGGAGATACAGTACGTACTGGAGGATTCGGGAGCGGTCGCAGCGGTGACTCACGGGCAGTTCGAGGACGTACTCGCCGGACTCGACGTGCCGTCGTTGGAGCATCTCGTCGTCGCCGACGGCGAGAAGGGACACAGCTACCGCGAACTCGTCGGGACCGCCGACACCGACTACGACGCCTACCCGCGAAAGGAAGACGAACTCGCGGAGTTGATGTACACAAGCGGAACGACGGGCCGGCCGAAGGGCGTCAAACACACTCACCGAAACCTCGGGACGAACGCTCGCGGCCTCGTCGAGGCGATGGGGTGGTCGAAGGATACGACGACGCTGACGGTGTGTCCGCTGTTCCACGTCTCGGGACTGAACGTCTCGACGACGCCACTTTTGACCGTCGGCGCGGAGAACCACTTCCTACCAGAGTGGGACCCCGACGCCGCACTGGCGACGATGGCCGAACACGACGCCACCTACGCCTTCTTCATCCCGACGATGGTCATCGACTTACTGGAGCGTGATGTGTCCGACCACGACCTCTCTTCGCTGGAATTGATTGGTGTCGGCGGGTCGCCGATGCCGAAAGAGCGCATCGAGACCGTCGAGGAGACCTTCGGCGTGACGCTCCTGGAGGGGTACGGCATGACCGAAACGACGCCGCTCGCTGCCATCAACCGCCCGGGGCAGGACGTTCGGAAGGCCGGCAGCATCGGCCCGCCGGCGACGGAAGTCGTCGACGTACGCATCGAGAACCCCGAGACCGGCGAGGCCGCCGATACCGACGAGAAAGGCGAACTGCTGTGGCACGGCGACACCGTCACGCCGGGGTACTTCCGGATGCCCGAAAAGAACGAGGAGGCCTTCGTTCAGCGAGAGGGCAAACGGTGGCTCCGCTCGGGCGACATCGCCCGGATGGACGAGGACGGTCACCTGTTCGTCGAGGACCGCATCGACGACATGATAATCACCGGCGGGGAGAACGTCTACCCCCGTGAAATCGAGGACGTAATCTACGAACTCGATGGCGTCGTCGAGGTGGCCGTCATCGGGACACCACACGATCGACTCGGTGAGACGGTCACCGCCGTCGTCGTCGGTGATGGACTCTCGGCCGACGATGTCGAACAGCACTGCCGTGGCCGGTTGACCGATTACAAGATTCCCCGTCGCATCGAGTTCGTCGAGGAGTTACCGAAGACCTCCACGCGGAAAATCGACAAGGTGTCGCTTCGGGACGATTTCTGACGCCCGTATTAATCCCCCGGTAGTGGGAGACGACGGATTAATACTGGCTCCCTGCGGGGGTTGTTCGCATGCCGAACGATTGGCCGGAGACGCCACCGAGTACCGACATATTCGCCGACGACTTGCTGGACGGAGAGACCGCGCTCATCACGGGCGGCGGGACCGGTATCGGCGAGGAGATGGCGCTGGCCTTCGCCGACCACGGTGCCGACGTTGCCGTCGCTTCCCGCAACATGGACCACCTCGAACCCGTCGCCGAAGCCATCGAGGAGAAGGGCCAAAACGCCTGTGCGACCACCGTCGACATCCGCGAGAAGGAAGAGGTCGACGCGATGCGCGATACGGTTCTCGACGAGTTGGGCGACATCTCGATTCTCGTCAACAACGCCGGTGCGAACTTCCTGACGCCGCTTGAGGACCTCTCGGCGAACGGCTGGCGGGCCGTCGTCGGCACCATCCTCGACGGCACGGCCTACTGTACGATGAGCGTCGGCGATTACATGATAGACAACGGCGGCGGCTCCATCATCGCGATGGGTGCGACGAACTCCGTCCACGGTGCGCCGTTCCACGGCCACTCCGGGGCGGGGAAGGCCGGCGTCCACAATCTGATGCAGACGGTCGCAAGCGAATGGGCGAAGTACAACGTCCGCGCGAACACTATCGCACCGGGCATCATCGAAACCGAAGGCGTCACCGAAGCGGCAGGCGGTGCCCTCCCGGAGCAGATACTCGACACCGTCCCGGCCGACCGCTTCGGAACGGCCGACGACTGCGTGCCGCTTGCGGTGTTTCTCGCCAGCGACGCCTCGGCGTACGTCACCGGCAGTTACTACGTCGTCGACGGCGGCCACCTGCTGTTGCCGTCGCCGTACTAGGGTTTGATTTCCCTCCCGCTCCGAGCGCCGTCTATGCCCTCCATTCGTGGTGGTTCGACGTGAGCGTCGTCGTCGGTGTTCTCGGCTTGCTGTTGTTCACCGTGGGCGTTCTCGGCGTCGGATACGGCTGGCGCCGACGCCGACACCGAAGCGTCATCGCCAGCACCGAAACGACCGACGTGTTACGACTGACCCCCGGACCGGCCGAAGTGGTCGGGACCGCCGAACGGAGCGACGACGGGCCGCTCCCGGCGCCCTTTTCAGAGGAGTCGTGTCTCCTCGCCGAGTGGGAAATCGAGGAGTGGGAGGAGTCGGGAAAACACTCCAGTTGGCGAACCGAAGGGAAAGGAACGGTGACGACGCCGTTCTACGTCGACGACGGCACCGACCGGGTGTTGGTACGGCCGAGCGAGGCGACGGTCGACCTCGCCGGTTCACGGGAGACGACTCACGTTGGCGTCGACGAGGAACCGCCGGAGTCGATACGCCGGTTTCTCGACCTCGATTCGACGCCGGGAGACCCCAACGAGGCGCTCATCAAGGCCCTCGACTGGGGAACGCAGGTCGGCGACCGGAAGTATCATCAACGACTCCTGAAACCCGGCGATGAGGTGTACGTCCACGGAACCGCGACCCGAGTCGGCGCGGAGACGTTCGGGAGCAACGACTTCGAGTTGATCGAGTCGGCCGACGACGGCCATCCCGACGCGGAGTTGTTCCTCGTCGCCGACAGCACCGAGTCGGAACTCATCGCTGACAGACGCGACTGGCTGCTGTACGCCGGGGCGGGAAGTCTCGCCGCCCTCGCCGGTCTCGGGGTGGTGGCAGCGACGGTTCTCCCACCGTAATCGCCGGCGGAGAGGCGCTACGGCGTGAGTTCGTCCGACCCACGTACTTTTTAACCCCGGAGGTAGAAGCTTCGGATAACCGAGCAACGGTCGCCCCGGACACGCATGGGCGACCGGCAGACGCTGGCGGGAGACGGCCGATTGGGCAGGAACGTGGCGGCGTTGCCGCGACGGTTGCCTCGTCGGTTCCGACCGCCGGCCCACCGAATCGGTCGGTGTCGCGTCCGTCATAGACGGCCCTGCGGAAGCCGGTCGCTCGTTCGTGAGTCCGGAGAGCGGTCTCTCGGCTCTCAACTATGGAAGTAGAAATCGCGACAATCGGCGGCTACGAGGAAGTCGGACGACAGATGACAGCGGTACGGGCAGGCGACAACGTGGTCATCTTCGACATGGGATTGAACCTCTCGAAGGTGCTCATCCACGACAACGTCGAAACCGAACGGATGCACAGCCTGGACCTCATCGACATGGGGGCCATTCCGGACGACCGCGTGATGAGCGACATCGAGGGCGACGTACAGGCCATCGTTCCGACGCACGGCCACCTCGACCACATCGGCGCCATCTCGAAACTCGCCCACCGCTACGACGCACCCATCGTCGCCACGCCGTTCACCCTCGCGTTGGTCGAACAGCAAATCGAGAGCGAAGAGAAGTTCGGCGTCCAAAACGACCTCGTCGAGATGGAAGCCGGCGGCACGATGCCCATCGGCGAGAAGTGCGAACTCGAGTTCGTCAACGTCACCCACTCAATTATCGACGCTATCAACCCCGTCCTCCACACGCCGGAGGGCGCCGTCGTCTACGGCCTCGACAAGCGAATGGACCACTCGCCGGTGCTGGGCGACCCCATCGATATGAAGCGGTTCCGGGAAATCGGCCGCGAAGGCGAGGGCGTTCTCTGTTACATCGAGGACTGCACCAACGCCAGCAAGAAGGGCAAAACACCCTCGGAGTCGGTCGCCCGCGAGCAACTGAAGGACGTGCTGTACTCGCTTGAAGACTACGACGGCGGCATCGTCGCCACCACGTTCAGTTCCCACATCGCACGCGTGAAATCGCTCGTCGAGTTCGCCGAGGACATCGGCCGCCAGCCCGTCCTGCTGGGCCGCTCGATGGAGAAGTACTCCGGCACCGCAGAGCGACTGGACTTCGTCGACTTCCCGAGTGACCTCGGGATGTACGGCCACCGCAAATCCGTCGACCGCACGTTCAAGCGCATCATGAACGAGGGCAAAGAGGACTACCTCCCGGTCGTGACGGGCCACCAGGGCGAGCCGCGAGCGATGCTCACCCGGATGGCCCGCGGCGAGACGCCGTACGAACTCGAAGACGGCGACAAGGTCGTCTTCTCGGCACGAGTCATCCCCGAACCGACCAACGAGGGGCAGCGCTACCAGGCCGAAAAACTGCTCGGCATGCAGGGCGCCCGCATCTACGACGACATCCACGTCTCCGGGCACCTCAACACTGAGGGCCACTACCAGATGCTGGAGGCACTCCAGCCGCAGAACCTCATCCCGGCCCACCAGGACATGAAGGGCTTCTCGCCGTACGTCGACCTCGCGCGGAATCAGGGCTATCAGCTCGGTCGTGACCTCCACGTCACCGAGAACGGGAACACGATACAGCTGACGGAATGAGCTCATCAGACCGCGTCGAATCGGCGATTGCGGAGCGACGAGAAATCGTCAACGAGGCGATTACCGAGCAGTTGCCGGTCCAGAAACCCGAGCGACTGTACGCCGCCTCCCGCTACCTTCTGGACGCGGGCGGAAAGCGACTCCGACCGACTATCTTACTGCTCACTGCCGAGGCCATCTCCGGCGTGGAGCCGTTCGACGCCGAGTACCGCGAGTTCCCGTCGCCCGCCGGTGAGGAGGTTGACGTGCTCTCCGCGGCCGTATCCATCGAGGTCATCCAGTCGTTCACCCTCATCCACGACGACATCATGGACGACGACGACCTTCGGCGCGGTGTCCCCGCGGTCCACCGCGAGTACGACCTCGAAACCGCAATCCTCGCCGGGGACACGCTGTACTCGAAGGCTTTCGAATACATGCTCGACACCGGTGCACCGGCCGAGCGGAGCGTCGAGGCGCTCGACGAACTCGCCACCACCTGTACCGAAATCTGTGAGGGGCAGGCGCTGGACGTGGACTTCGAGAACCGCGGGGACGTGACGACAGAGGAGTACCTCGAGATGGTGGAGTTCAAAACCGCCGTCCTCTATGCGGCGGCGGCGTCAATACCCGCCATCCTGTTGGGTTCCGACGACGAGACTGTCGACGCGCTCCACGGCTACGGCCTCGACATCGGGCGTGCGTTCCAGATTCAGGACGACCTCCTCGATTTGACCGTCTCCAGCGACACGCTGGGCAAACAGCGCGGATCGGATCTCATCGAGGGGAAACGGACGATTATCACGCTGCACGCCCGCGACCAGGGCATCGACGTGGAGAGTCTCGTCCCCGAGGACCCGACCGAGGCCGAAATCGAAGCCGCCGTCGAGACGCTGGAAGACGCCGGCAGCATCGACTTCGCACGCGAGATGGCACAGGACCTCGTCGAGAGCGGCAAGGAGCGACTCGAAGTGCTTCCCGACGGTGAGTCCCGTCGACTGCTCGAATCCATCGCGGATTACCTCGTCGAGCGCGGGTACTAAGACCCCTTTTTGCACGGTTGCTCACCGACGGTGACTCTCGAACCACCTCGATGAAAAAGACACTCCGCCCGGCTTTTTATAAATGATAGCGCGGCCAGAGGGCCCATGCCCTGACGATTCGCCGGCTATCCGCCGAGACGGGAGTGTGGAATACGGATAGTCGAAAAGGTGAGGTTCGTTCCGCCTGTTCGCCATCTGCCGACAGGTTCGTGACAAGAGCTTTGAGGTTCGTGATAGATATTGACCGACAAGGCTCATGAAGCGAGAGATGCGCACCACGGACTTCCTCGACCGGGCCGTCGATATCTACGACGACGTGACTGGAGTCGTCGCTCACGACGGGAGCGAATACACCTACGCGGAGGTCAACGACCGCGTCAACCGGTTGGCCCACGCCCTCGAGGAGCGCGGGGTCGAAAAGGGCGACCGCGTGGCGCTTTTGGCGCCGAACACCCACTACTTCATCGAGACGCTCTACGCGACGAACAAACTCGGCGGCGTCTTCGTCCCGATGAACTACCGGCTGACCGCCGGCGAACTGGAGTACATCCTCAACGACTGTGCGGCCGACGTCGTCATCGCGGATTACGACTTCGCCGAGGAGGTCGAACCCATCCGTGAGGACGTAGCCGCCGACCACTTCATCGGCTACGAGGCCGGCCGCATCGACGGGGAGTGGGACGACTACGAGGACCAACTCTCGGAGCAACCGACCGCCGAACCCGACCGCCCGGACATCGCCGAGGACGACGACGCGAGCATCAACTACACCTCGGGGACGACAGGCGACCCGAAGGGCGTCGTTCGGACCCACCGGACCGAACACTGGCATGCACTGGTCCTCAACCAGCACATGGAGATTCGCGACGACGACACCTACCTGTGGACGCTGCCGATGTTCCACTGCAACGGCTGGGGCCACACCTACGCAATCACGGGTACCGGCGGGACCCACGTCTGCCAGCGCACCTTCGACGCCGCCGACACCTTCCGGCGCATCCAGGAGTACGACGTTAGCTTCCTCTGTGGGGCGCCGACGGTGCTGAACAACCTCATCCAGTTTCACGAGGACAACGACGGGGATGTCGTGACGACCGGCGACCGCGACGTGCGCATCGCGACGGCCGGGAGCGCCCCCGCGACGGCGACCATAGAGACCGTCGAAGATGAGTTCGGCTGGCGCATCATCCACATCTACGGCCTCACCGAGACCGCGCCCATCATCACGACCAGCAACTCGCCCCGACGGCTGGCCGAACGCGGTCGTGACCTGAAGGTCAAACAGGGCTCGGAGACACTCTGTACCGATGTTCGGGTCGTCGACGAGGACGGCAACGACGTCCCCCGAGACGGGACGACCATCGGCGAAATCGTCGTCAACGGCAACCAGGTCATGGACCGCTATCTCAACAAGCCCGAAGCGACGGAGCAGGCGTTCAGCGACCGAATCGAGGGGTATTTCCACACCGGCGACCTCGCGACCATCGACGAGGACGGCATGGTCGCCATCCAGGACCGCCGCAAGGACATAATCATCTCCGGCGGCGAGAACATCTCCTCCATCGAAGTCGAGGACGCCCTCTACGACCACGAGGACGTGATGAAGGCCGCCGTCATCCCCGTTCCCAGCGAGAAGTGGGGCGAGACGCCGAAGGCCATCGTCGTCGAACGACCCGGAGCCGACCTAGCCGAAGACGGGCTCATCGATTTCGTCAAGGAGCGGTTGGCGAACTACAAGGCGCCGACCAGCGTCGATTTCGTCGACGACTTCCCGGAGACGGCGACCGGCAAGGTCCAGAAGTACGAACTCCGAGAGCGGTACTGGGACGACGAGGAGCGTCGGGTCGGCCAGGAGTAGTCGACGGCCTGCCCCGACCGCTCCCCCCGGTCGGAATCCACGATGTTTTGGTGCTCCCCGGGGAAGTCGTCGTCAATGGACGACGACCTCCGAGAGCGGGTCGAACGCGAGGCCGAGACGGCCGCGCTGTTCAACGCGCTCAAACACGAAAGCGACGCACAGGTCGGCGCGATAATGGGACCGATGATGGGTGAAAACCCGGAATTCCGCGAACACGGCGACGAGATTCCCGGCGCCATCGCACCCGTCATCGAGCGGGTCAACGGCCGCTCGACCGAGGAGCAACGCGAGCGACTCGAAGAACTGGCCCCCGAGTTAGTCGAAGAACTCGACGCCGACGACGAGGAGGACGACCAGCCGTTGCCGGACCTGCCGAACGTCGAGGAGTACGACGAAGTCAGGATGCGGCTGGCACCGAACCCGAACGGTCCGTGGCACCTCGGAAGCGCCCGAATGCCCGCCGTCATCGGGACGTACAAGGAGATGTACGACGGCTGGATGCTGTGTCGCTTCGACGACACCGACCCCGAAACGAAACGCCCGGACCTCGACGCCTACGGCGAGATTCTCGACGCCATCGACTATCTCGGCTTCGACCCCAACGAGGTCGTCAAGGCATCCGACCGCGTCGAGACCTACTACGAGTACGCTCGGGACCTCATCGACGAAGGGGGAGCCTACACGTGTAGCTGTAGCGGCGAGGAGTTCTCCGAATTGAAGAACAACGCCGAGGCCTGTCCCCACCGCGAGAAGGACGCCGAGACCACCCACGAGGAGTTCGATGCGATGATAGACGGCGAATACGGCGCCGGCGAGATGGTTCTCCGCGTTCGGACCGACATCGAACACAAGAACCCGGCGCTGCGCGACTGGGTCGCCTTCCGGATGGTCGACACGCCCCATCCACGGGAGGAGGCAGCGGAGTATCGCTGTTGGCCGATGTTGGACTTCCAGTCGGGTATCGACGACCACCTCTTCGGCATCACCCACATCATCCGCGGTATTGACCTACAGGACTCGGCGAAACGACAGGCGTTCGTCTACGACTACTTCGGCTGGGAGTACCCCGAGGTGCTCCACTGGGGACACGTTCAAATCGACGCCTACGACGTACAGATGTCGACATCGACCATCAAGGAACTCGTCGAGTCGGGCAAACTCGACGGCTGGGACGACCCCCGTGCGCCGACGGTCGCGAGTTTGCGGCGACGCGGCATCCGCGGTGAGGCCATCGTCGAAGCGATGGCGGAACTCGGCACGTCGACCTCGAACGTCGACCTCGCGATGTCGTCGGTGTACGCGAAGAATCGCGAGTTGATAGACGACGAATCCGACCGCGCCTTCTTCGTCCGCGACGGCGTCGAGAAGACCGTCCTCGGTGCTCCCGAAGTCGGTGAACCGCCGGTTCACCCCGACCACGAGGACCGCGGAACCCGGTCGATTCCGGTCGGCGGCGCCGTCCTCGTCGAACCGGAGGACGTGCCGCCGAACGGCAAGCGAATCTGGCTGAAGGGACTCGGCCCCGTCCGTCACACCCGCGACGCCTTCGAGTTCACCGGCGAAGACCTCGACATCGTCCGCGAGGAGGGCGTCGACGTGGTCCACTGGGTGCCCGCCGACGAGAACGTCCCGCTCCGTCTCCGGACGATGGACGGCGACGAGGCCGGCTACGCCGAACCCGGTCTCGCCGACTACGACCCGGACGATGTCGTCCAGTTCGAGCGCATCGGCTTCGCACGGGTGGACGAACATGCCGAGGAGGAGTCCGTCGCCTACTTCGGCCATCCCTGAGCGTCGGGAACGTTTAAGTCCCGCCCAGTATTGGTGATAGGTAGCAATGGCCATCGACCCGAACTTCGAGCAAAACCGCGAAAACGAGGGGCAGGAACACGGCGTCGACGTGTGGGGGCCGACCGACCCACCTGAGCAGTTGGGGATTCGGGGCACGCATGTCGCTGTCGATTTCGACATCTGCATCGCCGACGGCGCCTGCCTCGAAGACTGCCCGGTCGACGTCTTCGAGTGGGTTGACTCACCGGACCACCCCGAAAGCGAAATCAAGGCCAACCCGACCAACGAGGACCAGTGTATCGATTGTATGCTGTGTGTTGATGTCTGTCCCGTCGACGCCATCGACGTCGACCCCGGTCGTGCAGGCCGGACCTAACAGCCTCGTCGTACTCCTCGGCTAGCCCCTCGATACAGCCTTTTATCGCGATTTTCACTTTTGTTCCGCACTAACAACTATTAGGGAGCGGTAGCAGTATTTGCCACAGGTGATGAGGTACCAATGAACACACTCGTGTTGACGAAAGGCGTTCCCGACTTCCGAGAGGGGAAGGTCTCCTTCGACGAGGACGGCCACCTCGAACGTGGGAAGACGCCGACGGTGATGAATCCGAACGACAAGTTCGCGCTCCGGGCGGCGCTACAGACGAAGGTCCGTCACGGCGGAACGGTTTCGTTGATGAGCATGGGTCCGCCCGGCTACAAGGAGGTCCTTCAGGAGGGAATGCGGGACGTCTACGCCGACGAGTTGTATCTGCTCTCCGACCGGGAGATGGGCGCGGCGGACACGTGGGCGACGGCGATGACCGTCGCGACCGGCATCGAAAAAATGGAGGAGACGCCGGATTTGGTGTTCGCGGGGTTCAAGAGTGCCGACGGGGAGACCGGCCACACCGGCCCACAGACGAACTGGTGTCTCGACTGGCCGCTTGTCACCCACGTCATTGCTCTGGACATCGACGAGGAGGCCGGCCGACTCCGAGCGAAGCGACTCGTCAAGGGAGACGTCGAGGAGATAGAGACCGTCGAGGCCGATCTCCCGGCGTTCGTCGTCACCGACCCGGAGTTCGAGCCGACCTATCGGAAGGCCAAACACCGGCTCAAACACAAGGAACTCCGCGAAGAGACCCAACAGCGCGCGGAGAACTACGAGGACATCGTGACGGTATGGGACCACGAGGACCTCAACCTCGACCCCGATTACATCGGACTCGACGGTTCGCCGACTATCGTCTCCGGCGTCGACCCGATTCCGAAGGCGCCCTCCGAGCGCGAGGCGACGACGGTCACGCCGGATGACGAGGAGGGAATGCGAAACGTACTCGAGGAGATGGAGCCGTTCGCGGCAGGTGACTGATTATGGTATCCGTAGACCCAACCGAACACGAAATCGCGGAGTTGGGACCGAAAATCAAGGACATCGAGGACCTCGACGAGTTAGAGGAGATGCTCGAACTCGAAGAGGACGGGGAGGACCGCGACCCGGTAAAGACGCTTATCGAGGGACGAATCGAGAAGCTCTCGGCGGACGACGAGGAACCCGACCCGAGCGAGGCGGATTTGACCGAACTGACCGTCGCGGACATCGCGAACCTCGTTCGAGGCATCGAAGACGTCGACGTTCTCGAGGACATCTTGGAGCGCGAACGCGACGGGAAGGAACGGAAATCCGCCATCTCTCAAATCGAGAATCGAATCGAGGACCTGACACAGGCCGACGACGGCGAGGAGGCGGAAGTCGAGTACGTCCCGCCGGAGGAGAAGTACCCCGAACTCGACCATCCGACCTCCGAGAAGCGGTGGGTCGAGGGAACGGTCGACGGCGACTACCGAGATATGTGGGTGTACTGTGAGACCCAACAGGGCGAGTTGCTAGACGCCTCCAAGGAGATTCTCGGAAAGGCCAGCGAACTGATGGCCGACTACAACGAGGAGTACGACGAAGAGGAGGTAGTCGTCGCGGTGCTCATCGGCGACGGCGTCTCGGAGTTGGCCGAAGAGGCCGTCTCCTACGGCGCCGACCGCGTCGTCTATCAAGAGGACGAACGTCTCGGACGGTTCCGACACAAGCCCTACACCGAGATTTTCTGTTCGATGTGTCGGGACAGCGACTTCGAGTGGCGCGATTACCACGAACCGCGGTACACCGTCTTCCCGGCGACGAACAACGGCCGTGACCTCTCGGCGTTGGTACAGGCGGAACTCGATTCGGGGCTGGCGTCGGACTGTTCGGACCTCTACATCGATTCGGCCACCATCTCGAACCCCGCGAAGACGGGGACGCCGGGCGACAACAAGGTGTTCGAGCGAGTCCTTCACATGCCGCGACCGGACTTCTCGGGCTTCGAGTACTCGACGATTCTCTGTATCGACAAACCCCACCGGGACTTCCACCCACAGGGTGCGAGCGTCATTCCCGGAACGTTCGATTTGCCCGACCCGGACCCGGAACGCGAGGGCGAAATCGTCGAACACGAACTCGAGTTGCCCGAGGAGTGGTTCCAAGTCGAGGTGACCGACTACGACCAACTCGAAGGTGGCGTCGATTTGACGGGCAACGAAGTCGTCGTCGCGCTCGGCCGTGGCATCGGCGAGAACCCGACGAAGGGAATGGAGTTGGGTCTCGAACTCACCGACGCCTTCGAGGAGGCCGACCTCGGTCTCTCCCGGGGCGTCATCACGGCCTCCTATCAGTTCGACGGCCACGTCGAGGACTACGTCGCCGAGGAGCGGCAAATCGGCGAGTCCGGACAGGTCGTCGAACCCGACCTCTACATCGCCGCCGGCATCTCCGGGGCAGTCCAGCACAAGGTCGGCATGGACGAGTCCGACACCATCGTGGCCATCAACACTGACCCCGACGCCGACATCCGTGGGTTCTCCGATTACTACATCGAGGGCGACCTCTTCGAGGTGTTACCGCGGCTGACGGAGGCGCTGAAGGAAGGCGAGTTCTCCCGTGCGGTCGCGGAGGTGAGCGATGACTGACGACTACGAACACTTCGAGGCGGTCGTCGTCGGTGCCGGCCCCGGCGGGGCGGCGGCAGCGGCGACGCTGGCCGAACAGGGCGTCGAAACGCTCGTCCTCGAACGCGGCGTCGACGCCGGGTCAAAGAACGTCTCGGGCGGCCTCATCTACGCCGAGGAATCGGCGCCCTACACCATCGACAGTATCTTCGATGGGTTCCGCGAGGCGGCTTCCGAACGGCCCATCTCGGAGTACTACATCCACAACCTCGCCGGCGAGAAGGTCAAGACGTTCGACCTCTCGGAGGTCCACCACAACGATACCGAGTGGTGTGATTCGGTACTCCGACGACAGATGGACTCGTGGCTTGCCGAGCGCGTCCACGAGAAGTGCCGAGACACCGGTGGTGGACTGTTAACCGAAGTGCGGGTCAACGGGCTACTCCGTGAGGACGGGGAGATAGTCGGCGTCACCTGCGACGAAATCGACCCGATTACGGCCGACGTCATCATCGCCGCCGACGGCGTCAACTCCGAGTTGGCACGCGACGCCGGGTTGATGGATTGGGAGGAACCCGACGAGTGGTTCCAGGGCGTCAAGGCCGTCGTGGATATGGACCCCGGAGCCGTCAACGAGCGGTTCGGTGTCGAATCGGACGACGGCGTCGCCCACCTGTTTTCGGGGGACCTCTTCGAGGGCGTCCGCGGCGGCGGCTTCCTCTATACGAACGAGGATTCGCTGTCCATCGGGACGGTGTTCCATCTCGATTCGCTAACCGAAGAGGAGGCCGAACCGCACGAACTGCTCGATTCGCTGCTCACCCATCCGCTGTTGGACCAGTGGTTCGACGGCGAGTACCAAGAGCGGGAATACTCGGCGAAACTGGTCCCCGACTCGAAGAAGGCGGCCAACCCCTCGCCACATCGGGGCCGGCTACTGCTCGTCGGCGACGCCGCCGGACAGATGCAGGCACAGGGACCGATAATCAAGGGGATGAACCACGCGGTCACCGCCGGCGGACTGGCCGCCGAAGCGTTCGCGGAGGCGAAATCCCGTGGCAACCCCGACAGTGCGGGCGATCTCTACGAGAAGAAACTCGTCGACGAGGGCGTGATGGCCAAACTCCGCCCCCAGCGGTACCGGATGACCCGAACCCTCTCGGAGAGCGACCTGGTGACGAAAGTAGCCGGCGGAGTCCTCAACTCGGCGGTCGGCCGGGCCGGCGTGAAACTCTTCGACGGAACCATCGAGCGGGCGTTCAACTCCCCGTTCCTGCTGGGGATGATACCCGACACCCGGACCTCATACGTGACGATTCCACGAGTCGTCGGTGAGGTACTTGGCGAGGAAATCGACGCCGAAAACACCATCGAACCGCCGGAACTCGACGACCGAATCGGCGAGTTGACTTACGACGTTGGGGACCCCCACATCGAGTTGGTCGACAACAGTTTCGCAGCCAGCGGCGCCGCCGTGGCCGCCTGTCCGGTCAGCGCGAAGGACTTCGGCGGCGGCTGTTACCGCGAAGAGACCGTCAAGACCAACGGCAGCGAGGAGAAGGTCGTCAGCCTCGACACCCAACCTTGCGTCGAGTGCGGCACCTGTGCGGTCGTCGCCGACACCGACTGGGAACACCCGGCCGGTGGCAAGGGCGTGGAGTTCAGGGACGGGTAGATGGACGACCTCAGCGACCGCATCGCCGAACTGTCGGAGCGTGCCCGTCGGGACCGAGAGGCCTTCGAGCCGCCAGTGGACCCGCCCGACGAGGAGGCCGCACTCGAGTACCTCGTCGATGGCGTCGGTGATGTCGTCGGGCTGTACATCGAAGCGCGGACCGGCGAACTGGTCCGGTTCGACGACGCCGAGTTCGCCATGCTGGAGCGGGCGCTCAACGACTGGCTCGACCTGTATGCGGCATGCTACGGCGTTGACCTCGAGGCGTCGTTCACCGTTCGGGAGGCCGCAGAGCTGGTCGTCGACACCCACAGCATCCGCGAAACCGCGATACTGCTGACGAACGTCCCCGACAGGGACCGCAGAAAGCCGTGGTCACAGAGCGTTTCGAAAACTGACATATAACTAGTTCGGCTCCGGCAACAATTTTATATGTTGGTTCGTGCTACCAATCCTCATGCAGTTCTCCGACGAGCTCGAATTCAGCCACCGGGACCGCAAGGACATCTACGAGTACGTCGAGCGGTACGGGACGGCCGACTACGACGAGACGCGTCGGGCACTGAACATGAGTCCGGAGGCGTTCGGTCACCACATCGCCGTCCTTCGGCGTGACGGCATCGTCACCAGAGATGAGGACGAACTCCGCATCGCTTTCGAGGACGACAGCGAGGAGACGTACGTCGACGACGGCCTCGAAGTCACCATCCGGGCAGCCCGCGAGGACGACCTAACCGGGTTGGTCGGCGCGATTCGGGAGGCGCTTGGCGATAAGACCTACATCGAGGGTGAGACGGTCGCCGACGTGGTCGAAAGCGAGAACGTCCTGTTGCGACACAACGAACTGCAAAAACGGATGTTCTTCGTCGCGACGGTCCACGGCGACGTGGTCGGATGGGTCCACCTCAACGCGCCGGAGTTGGAGAAACTCGAACACACTGCACAGTTGACCGTCGGCGTCATCGACGAGTACCGCGGCCACGGCATCGGGACGAAACTGCTCGACCACGGCGTCGACTGGGCGCTCGACAACGGCTTCGAGAAACTGTACAACAGCGTCCCCTCCTCGAACGAGGCGGCCATCGAGTTCCTCGAAGCCCGTGGCTGGGAGACCGAGGCCGTCCGGAAAAAGCACTACAAAATCGACGACGAGTATCTCGACGAAGTGATGATGGCGAAACTGCTGGCGTAACGATACCAAAACCACCACGGCCCGTTTTTGCCGACACCGTATTACACCCCCTGCTTAAACAATCGCGTATGAGCGAGAGTAGTCTCCGACTTCGGGGCGCCGACTTCGAGGCACTCGAGTACGTCGAAACCCTGCTGGCAGCGGCGGACCTCCCTGTCGAGGACGTTCGGTCGAACCCGGAGTGGTTCTACGTCGCTTTCGACGGCGACGACCGAGTCGGAATCGGCGGCATCGAACCCGCCGGTGACGACGCCCTCCTTCGGTCGGTCGTCGTCGAAGAGTGCGTTCGAGGACGGGGCTACGGCGGAGCGCTTCGGGCGGCGCTGGATGCAAAAGCCCGTTCCGACGGCGTCGACACGCTGTACCTGCTTACGACGACCGCCGCTGATTTCTTCGCCGAGGGAGGTTACGCGGTCATCGACCGCGAAGAGGCTCCCGATGCTGTCCGAGAGACCCGCGAATTCGCGGAGTTCTGTCCGTCGACGGCCACCTGCATGAAGAAGTCGCTGTAGCTGCAGCAATCGGGTTCAGGACCACTCGTCGCCAGCGTCCGTCAGTGGGTCGGCGACGATGCCGTCCTGCCGGGCGAAAACCCGGGCATGTCCCGAACACACCACCCTGTTTTCGGCCCACGGGATGTGGAGTTCGACGGCCGCCGTCTCCTCACAGTCCGGTTCTGTACACTCCATGTCAGCCGTAGGACCCCCCGGCTAACAGCCGTTGTGGTCAGACGAACACAGCGAGGAGAAATCCGACCAACACGACCCCGGACAACAGCGCCTGCATCACCGACGAGGCGAGCATCCCGACCGTCGCGTACGCCGCCGTTCGAAGCCCCCGTTCGACATCGCCGTGGCGATAGTACTCGGCGGCGAAGACGGTGCCGCCGACGCCCACGACGACGCCGAGCGGGCCGAGGACGAACAACAACAGGAACCCAGCGACAGCGGCGATGGCCGTCGTCCGAAGTGAGGCGCCGCCATATCGGGCCGACAGCGCCCCCGCAAGCCAGTCGACGACGAGCGTCAACAGGCCGACCGAGACGAGAAGTGCGACGACCAATAGACTCGGTTCGCCGGTGGCATACCAGTAGTAGCCGACGCCGGCGATGGAGAGCGCACCGCCAGGGACGAAGGGGACGAAACTGGCGACGACGGCCGCGACGAGCAACGCGAGGGCGACGTACAGCGGGTCGACGGGGAGCACGTTCGGATGTTCGGCGGCGAGTGGATAACGCTACTGGGCCTGACTACTCGGGGGCGACGACTTCGAGCTTTACGCCCTCCGGTCCCTCACAGTACAGCGCGTAGTAGCCGCCGGCGAAGGGGTGACGGTCCTCGTACAGCACCGTCGCGTCCTCGCGGTCCCGAACGGCCTCGGTGAGTGCATCGACCCGCTCGCGGGAGGCGGCATGGAAGGCGAGGTGATTCAGTCCGGGCGCAGTCCGGTCGAAAGGGTGGTCGTCGGTGTCCGCCGACACGAGAACGATGTACGTCGGGTTGTTTTTCCACGAACGGCCGTCCGCCCAGTCGTTCTTCAGTTCGTAGCCGAGTTCGCCAAGGAACCACTCCCAGAAACCGACGGCAGCGTCGAAATCGGCCGCGTACAGTTCGATGTGGTGGAGTTGGCCTGCGCTGTCGGGGTCCGCGTGGTCGTGCTCCATCGGTCGAGTGTCGATTCGCCCGTTGAAAAAGTCACCCCCGGTAGCGGTCGGCCTCCTCGCGGGCCGCCGCAGTCCCGTAGCGATCGACGAGCGGCCGGTAGGCGTCACCCAACGAGCGCATACACTCCCGGCGGGAGACGTAGCCGAGGCGGTCGGCGGTCTCCTCCCACGGCGTCGCCTGCAGGACCTTTACGACGAGGAGTCGCTCTGCGTCGGGGTCGTCAAGCGCCCCGTCGACGAGCGCCCGGAGCGCCACCTGTCGGAAGGGGCCGGGAGCCACGTCGTACAGTCCCGGGCCGTAGGCGGCGCTTGCGAGGACGCGCCACTCGGTGTCGGTCAGGTCCAATCGAACGGGGCCGGACGCCGCGGCGAGGGCGCCGCGGACGACATCCGGGTCGGCATCGTCGAGTGCGTCCGCGAGGACGTCCGGGATTCGCCGTCGGAACCACGCAGCGTGCCGGTCTGCGAGGTCGGTGCCAGCATCCGACAGCGGACGAACCATCAGCGCCGAGTACTCGCCGCTCGTGTCGTTGCGGGTCGTCGAGAGATGGACCGTCCTGTAGCCGTTATCGTCCCAGAACGACAGTAAATCCGGCGTCGCGCCGTAGCCGACGCCGAGGTAGTCGACGGCGTCGAATCGGCCCGAGAGAGGCCGGTCGCCGTCGGCGTCGAACTCGGCCTCGATTGCCGACAGCAGCCGTGAACCGAACCCACGGGAGCGGACGGCGTGATGTGTCGCGATGCGCATCACGCGCAATCCGACCGGGCGGGCGGCCTCGATGTCCCGGAGTTGGCTCGTCAGCACGTCGGGGAGCATGTTCCCCCGAACTCGGGCGCCCTCGTACATCTCGCGTCGCCTCGACTCGGAGAGGCCACCCTCACGGGCGAGCAGGGCGACCGCGAGGACGTGGCCGTCGACGGTCAGCGCCCGCAACGCGATGTTCGGCGCGTCGAGCAGGCGAGCGAGGTCGTCGGGTTCGGTGCGGTAGTGGGCGTTGACGAGGAGGCCGAACGTTTCCCGGAGCCGGTTCTCGTTGCCGACTAACGCCGTCGGGTCGAGGCGTTCGTAGGTCGCGTCGTCGGGCGTCGCCTCGGCGACGAGCGGTTCGACCGCGGGGCGGGCGTCAAGCAGCAGCGCCCGGAACAGCCACACTTCGATTGGGTCGGCCGCGGCGTAGCGAATCGGGTCGTCGAGCGTCACGGTGTCGACCGCCCGCTCGTCGTCGAGAGTGTCCCGAAATCGAACGTCGAAACCACGACCTGCACCTTCGTAGCCGTGGACCGTCGTCGCGAAGCAGACGCTCGGGGCGACCGACAGCAGCGACTGGAGGACGCGAACCGGGAGCGCGGCGGCTTCGTCGATGACGAGTACGTCGGCGGTTTCGGCTTCGGCGTCAGTCGGTCGGCAGAAGCGAACCCGGCCGCCGCCCTCGGCTCGGAGTTCGTGAGCGGCATCGGTGTCCCGCTCGTCGGAGACGAGAGCGTCGAGTTCTCCCAGAGTCTCGGCGGCGCGGTCGAACAGTTCGGCGGCGTTGCGGTAGTTCGGCGCCGCCACGAGTACGTCCCGGCCGTCGGCGGCGAGGGCGGCGGCCGCCAGTCCCGCGGCGCTGGATTTCCCGCGGCCCCGGTCGGCTTCGAGGACGACAGCGTTGCCGGGGTCGGCGAGCGCCTCACAGGCGAGGACGGCGTCGCGCTGGTCGGCGGTGAGACAGGCCTCGTAAACGGACTTCGGGAAGGCGGCGTCATCGGGTGGCGAAAACGGGACCTCGGCAAACTTCGGCGAGGGGTCGGTTCGCCCGTCGGCTTCGACAGTTCCGGCGTCGACATCGACGATAGCGATACCGCGGTGTTCGCGGAGCGTCCGGACGAGTCGACGACGGAACGTTCCAGCCACATCGTCGAGGCCGAACGGGGGGACCGCGAGGGTTTCGTCGAACCCGTCGCGTTCGTCCGGCCAGCGGTCGAGCGGCGGCGCCACGAGGACGAGCAGACCGCCGCCGTCGACGGCGCCGACGGCACGACCGAGTGCGTTCGGCCGACAGGCGTCGTGGCAGTCGACGACGACGCAGTCGTGGGTTTCCCCGAGGAGTTCGTCGGCACGGGCGGGAGCGAGTCGTCGACCGACGATGTCGCGTTCCGACAGCGCGATGGCATCGAGGTCGGCCGCTTCACAAGCGGCCCGAGCGGCGGCGTAGCCATCATCGTGGCTGCCGGCACAGACGAGGAGCCGTCGCTCGTTGGTCGCTTCGGCCTCCGAGCGCAGGGCGAGTGCCGTCTCGCGAACCGCGTCCATGCCCGGCGGAAGGAGTCGGTACCGGAAGGCTCCACCGGTTGGGCGAAGCCCTTTCACCGATGGGGCTGACCTCCGAGCATGGCAACCGCAACCAGACAGTGGATACTCGACAGCCGACCCGTCGGCGAGCCGACGATGGAGAACTTCGAGTTGGTCGAAACGGAACTCCCCGACCCGGAGCGGGGCGAAGTGCTCGTCCGGACGCTGTATATGTCAGTCGACCCCTACATGCGTGGGCGGATGCGGGACGCCGAATCCTACGCCGAACCGTGGGATGTGGGCGACCCGATGCAGGCGGGCGTCGTCGGCGAGGTCGAAGCCTCCGAACACCCCGACTTCGAAGTCGGCGACGTGGTGACCGGTGACCTCCAGTGGGCCGACTACGCAATCGCCGACGGTCGGGACCTCCGGCGTGTCAACCCGGAACACGGGCCCATCTCGACGGCGCTCGGCGTGTTGGGTATGCCCGGCGTCACCGCCTACTTCGGGACGACGGACGTAGCCGAACCGACGCCCGGCGACACCGTCGTCGTCAGCGCCGCCGCCGGCGCCGTCGGTAGCGTCGTCGGCCAACTCGCCGACCTCACCGGCTGTCACGTCGTCGGCATCGCGGGCGCCGAGGGGAAACTCGAGTGGCTCGAATCCGTCGGCTTCGACGAGGGCATCAACTACAAAGAAGAGGACGTGAGCGCGGCGCTCCGGAAAGCCTGTCCCGACGGCATCGACGTGTACTTCGACAACGTCGGTGGACCGGTCACCGACGCCGTCTGGCCGCTGTTGAACGTCCGGGCACGGGTGGCCGTCTGTGGACAGATAGCGCTGTACAACGCCACTGAGGTGCCGACGGGGCCGCGGAAACTCGGCAAACTCATCGAGTCACGCGCCCGCGTCGAGGGACTGCTCGTCCGCGACTACGAGGACCGCTGGGGGGAGGCGCTGAAGCGGCTCTCCGAGTGGGTCGCCTCGGGCGAGGTCGAGTACCGCGAGAACGTCGTCGATGGACTGGAGAACGCACCCGACGCCTTCCTCGGGCTGTTCGAGGGGACGAAAATCGGGAAACAGCTCGTGCAGGTGGGCCAACGGGAGGCCTGAGATGCCCACGTGGGACGAACGGTTCGCCGCCGGCGAGTATCCCCAAAACCCAGAGCCATCGCCGGTGTTGTGTGATTACGTCGAGTCGTTTCCCGACGGACGGGCCCTCGACGTAGCGACCGGAACGGGTCGCAACGCGGTGTTCCTCGCCGAATCCGGATACGAGGTCGACGCCCTCGACCAGTCCCGCGAGGGCCTGAAAATCACCCGCGAAAACGCCGCCGAGGCGGGCGTCGAAGAGCGAATCGAACCGATTCAGGACGACGTGGGGACCTACGAGTTCCCCGAGGACCGATACGCAGCCATCACTATCAGCTACTACCGCGCTGTCGACCGATTTCCCGACATCAAAGAGGCGCTGGTCGACGGGGGCGTCCTGTTCATCGAACACCACCTTCGGTCGACTGACGGCCCGCTGTCCGGGCCGAGTACGGACCGCCATCGGTTCGCTTCGAACGAACTCCTCCACGCCTGTCTCGACATGACGGTGCTGTACTACGACGAGACGACGACGCCTCACGAGGGAAAACACAGCGCGACGGCCCGAATCGTCGCCCGGAACACGACGGGAGCCAGCCAATCCTATCCCGCCGTCGAACGGGGGGCCTGACGGGACGAACGCGCTTGATAAGGGTTAAATGTCGCCGCGCCGGACCAGTTGATATGAGTAGCGAGAGTACCCAACGGAGGGAACGGAAGTGCATCTCCTGTGGGATAAACATCTCCGGGACGAGCGCGGCGAAGTTCGACTGCCCCGACTGTGGGCACCAGATTTACCGCTGCTCGAAGTGTCGCAAGCAGAGCAACCTCTACGAATGCCCGGATTGCGGGTTCATGGGGCCGTAACGATGGGGAAAGTCGCAGCCAAGATGAAGGTCATGCCGCAGAGCCCCGAGGTGGACCTCGACGAACTGCAGGACCGCCTCGAGAACTCCCTACCCGAGGGTGCGAAAATCAGCCGCGTCGACCGCGAGGACGTGGCGTTCGGACTCATCGCGCTGTTCCCGACCGTGCTCATCCCCGACGAGGCCGGCGGCACCGACGCCGTCGAGGAGGCCTTCGGCGGCGTTGAGGGCGTCGAGAGCGTCGACGTCGACGAAGTCGGCCGAATATAGTCGGTCGTTTCTTTCCTCTTTCGACGCATCACCGAGAGGAATCGCCGACCGTCGGGCGGCCGACGGGGCGTCGCCGGAACGCACGTTTTATGTGTCGGAGTTGATTAGGACTCATCAACAATGCCGAGTTCCAACGGTCCGCGGAAGGCGACCCGAAACAAGCTGAAGAACAAACCCCGAGAGCGCGGAGCATCCCCGCCGCAGCGCTCGGTCGAAGAGTACGAAAACGGCGAGAAAGTCCACCTCAAGGTCGACCCCTCGGTTCCGAAAGGCCAGTTCCACCCCCGATTCAACGGCCGAACCGGAACGGTCGCCGGCAAGCAGGGCCGTGCGTTCAAGGTCGAAATCAAGGACGGCGGCGTCACGAAGACGCTCATCGTCGCGCCTGCCCACCTCCGACGCCAGCAGGAATGACGATATTCAAGGAGGTCGTCGACGAGGAGTTCCTCACCGTTTCCGAGGCGAAGGAACTGCTCGCCGACATCGAAGCCGAGCGCGCACTCGACGAGGACCGCGAGATGCGCTATGAGTTGGCGCGCGCCATCGAGCACGTCAACCGCTTTGCAGTCCTCGACGCCGAGGAGTCTCACGAACTCGTCGCGGAACTGACCGAACTGGAGAAGGTCGACGAGGCGACGGCGTACAAAATCGCCGACCTCCTGCCGCAGGACCGCAACGAACTCCGCTCGGTGTTCTCACAGGGGCGGTACTCGATGTCCGGTGACGAACTCGACGACGTTCTCGACATCGTCGTCAAGTACGCCTGACTCGGACCGGCACCTGTTTTAAATATCGCCTCCCCGTACCGTAGGTATGAGCGACAGCGACGCCGGAAACCCTACTACCGCAGTCGTGCTGGATTTCTTGCCTCGGGGCCGCCCCGACGACGACCGG
The DNA here is from genome assembly GCF_024300825.1 of Natronomonas gomsonensis. Classification (NCBI taxonomy): domain Archaea; kingdom Methanobacteriati; phylum Methanobacteriota; class Halobacteria; order Halobacteriales; family Natronomonadaceae; genus Natronomonas; species Natronomonas gomsonensis. The sequence goes on from NZ_CP101323.1 coordinate 1,013,789, forward strand.
CCACAGTATCAGAAGTCACCGGTCGCCTACGCCCTCGGCGAGTCGGATTTCCGACTCGTCGAACTCGCCCTCACCGACGACGCGGGCGTCAACATCGGCGACCGGGTCGAAATCGACCCGCCCGGCGAGAACGTCAAGGACTGTCGAGCGATAGCCTACGGTGACCTCTCCAGTACGGCCGAGTCCGAACTGGAGTACGCGCTCAACGAAATCATCGACGCAAACGAGAAGCGCTTCGTCGACTTCTACAACGACGCCCAGCCGATTACGACCCGACTGCACGTGCTCAATCTACTGCCCGGTATCGGGAAGAAACTCCGCAACAACATCCTCGATGCGCGCAAGCGCAAGCCCTTCGAGAGCTTCGAGGACATCGAAGGGCGCGTGTCGGGACTCCACGACCCCCGGGGCGTCCTCCTGGAGCGAATCGAGGAGGAACTCGGCGAGGAGGACCTCAAGTACCGTATCTTCGCCCGCCGGGAGAGCGACGAGGAGTAATCACTCGCGACACCAAAGGGTGAACGATATACGGGGTGCGGGCATACGGCGGGACAACATGCGGGACCCCGACGCGCTCATCGCTCGTGCTGGCGTCCGTGGCGACCCAGACCACGACCAGCACTTCCTCGTCGACGACCGCGTCCTCGATAGACTTCCCGGCTACCTCCCCGAGGACGCCGACACGACCCACGTTCTGGAGGTCGGCGGCGGGACGGGCGCGCTCACCGACCGCCTCCTCGCCATCGCAGACCGCGTGACGGTCATCGAGCGCGACCCGGAACTCGCGTCGTTTCTGCGCGAGGAGTTCGAGTCCGAAATCGCCGACGGTGACCTCACCGTCGTCGAGGGCGACGCCCTGGAGGTCGCGTTACCCGACTTCACCGCCTCGGTGTCAAACCTCCCCTACGGCGTTTCCTCGGAAATCACGTTCCGGCTCCTCCCGGAGAAGCGGCCGACGGTGTTGATGTTTCAAAAGGAGTTCGCCGAGCGGATGGCCGCGGAACCGGGGACCGACGCCTACGGTCGACTGTCGGTGACTGCAGGTCACTACGCCGAAATCGAAGTCGTCGAACCCGTTCCGAAGGAGGCGTTTTCGCCAGCGCCGGCCGTCGAAAGCGCCGTCGTCCGGACGACGCCGCGGGACCCGACCTACGAGGTGCCCGACGACGAGCAGTTCATGTCGTTGGTTCGAGCAGTCTTCACCCAGCGTCGGAAGACGATGCGGAACGCGGTTCGGAACACGACACACATCTCGGGTATCGACGATGCAGATGCCGTCGTCGAGGCGGCCGGTGAGGAGTTAATGGGCAAGCGGGCCGGGAACGTGCCGCCAGAGGAGTTCGCCCGACTGGCCCGAATCGCGAGTGAAGTCGGCGGAGGTGACGGCGGGTGAAATCGGTCGTCCTTCAGGGCCTTCCGTGGTGGACTGACCTCCAGTTCGAGTTCTACCGGACGTTCTCGTCGACCGAGCGGTACTACCTGACGGCGCTCGCACTCGCTGTGTTCGGTCTCCTGATGGCGATTGCATACTTCAGTGGAAAGCTCCTGAAGCGACGGGTCCGGAGCGACGCGGTGCGGGCCATACAGGGCGTGTTCGTGACAATCGGAAGCATCGTCCTCAGCGGGTTTCTCGTCGTCGTTTGGGGACTCACCGGAACGGTCGTACAGTCGCTGTCGTTTCTCGCATTCGGCCCCGAAGTCGGGGTGAAAGTCCTGTTGACGTTCATCGTCTTCGTGGGTGCGTTCACCGTCTCGCGCCTGACGAAACGCTCCATCAAATACGGCGCGGGCCGGAACGTCATCACGGCCCACCAGCGGGAGGTGGCCCACCACATCATCCAAATCGTCGTCTTCGCGCCGGCGATACTGTTCACCATCGCGCTGTGGGGGGTGCCGGTCCAGAGTCTCTTTCTCGGTGCCGGTGCCCTCGGAATCATCCTCGGTTTCGCCGCGAGACAGACGCTGTCCGGTGCGCTGTCGGGCTTCGTCATCCTCTTCGCTCGACCCTTCGAGGTCGGCGACTGGATTTCGGTCCACGACCGACAGGGCATCGTCACCGACATCACGCTGTACAACACCCAGATACGGACGTTCGACGAAGAGCACGTCCTCGTCCCAAACGACCAGGTGACCGGCAGCGAGATAATCAACTACTCGAAGACCGACCGGCTTCGCATCACGACCGATGTGGGCATCGACTATGACGTGGACGTGGCAACGGCAGCGAACGTCGCCAGGGAAGCGATGGAACGCTGTGAGTCGGTGTCCGACTCGCCGTCACCCGACGTTGTCCGGACGGCCTTCGACGATTCGGCCGTCGCCCTCCGGCTTCGCTACTGGATAGACAAGCCGACCATCCAGCACAAATGGCGCGCGAAAAACGAGGTCATCGAGGCAGTGAAGGGTGCCTTCGAATCCGAGGGCATCAAGATACCGTTCCCACAGCGGGAGTTGATGGGCCGAGAGGAGACCGGCGGCCTCCAGGTCGCCGAAGCCGAGCGGAAACAGCTCTCCGCCGACGAACGGACCGTCGCGGACCAACACACGGACGACCGAGATAGCCGTTCTCAGGGGAGTTCCGCGACCGACGTGTCCGAACCGGTCGAGGAGGATTACGGCGGCGACCCCTCCGGAGACCCCGTCGACGAGGACGAAGCCGACGACGAGTACGAAGAGAAAGGAGGCGAGGACCCGAACGACGTAAGCGAACCCGTCAGCGAGGAACACAGCCACGACCCCGACGACCCGATGGCAGTCGACGGCTTCGAGCGCGACCCCGACCCGGTGCGTGAAAGCCCCGAAGACGAGGACGAGCGGGGCGACGACGAATGACGCTTTCGGACCACCGGGAGATGCCGACGGTGTACGAGGCCGCCGAGGACTCCCGACTGTTGGCCAAAACGGCCGCCGAGACTGTGGACGGTGCGGATTTCGTCCTCGAAGTCGGAACCGGGTCGGGCCACGTTGCCGAGTACGTCGGCGAGGAGACGGGCGCCCGGGTCGTCGGCAGCGACATCAACCCCGAGGCCTGCCGGCAGACCCGCGAGCGCGGCGTGCCGGCCGTCCGCGGGAACCTGACCGACCCCTTCGGCGCCGACACCTTCGATTGGGTGCTGTTCAATCCGCCCTACCTCCCGACGCCCCCCGAACGGGAGTGGGACGACCCGCTAGAACACGCGCTGTCGGGTGGTGAAGACGGCCGCCGCGTGATTCGACCGTTCCTCGCGGACGTTGCCCGAGTGCTCGCTCCCGACGGCGGAGTCCTGCTGTTGGTCTCCTCGCTGACCGACATCGAGGCCGTAGCCGACCTCGCCGCCGACGCTGGACTCACCGCACGCGAACTCGCCGAGGAGACGTTTCCCTTCGAGCGGTTGGTCGTTCTGGAATTACTCCCAGACATTCGTGAGTAGGAAATATTAAACGCCGTCATTACGTAGCGCCGGTAATGACGGAGGTAATCGCTACGACACCGGGACTGTTCCCGCTGCCCGACTGGGCGAAGGACGACCTCTCGGATTTGAAAGGTCACCAGAAGGACGACCTCATTTCCGGCGACGAGGGCGACGACGTCGTCGCGGCCTACGAGCGCGCACGGACGGAAGTCATCGAGCGCCAACTCGAGGCCGGACTCGACGGCGTCGTCGAGGGGCAACTCCGGTGGGACGACATGCTCGCTCACCCACTGTGCGTCCACGACAGCGTCGACACCCGCGGTATCGTCCGCTACTACGACAACAACAACTTCTATCGAGAGCCGGTCGTCACCGGCGACCTCGACTTCGACGGCGACGTGGCCGAGGAGTTGGCCGGCCAGTCGGACGTGACGCAAGCCGTCCTGCCCGGCCCCTACTCGCTTGCTGACCTCGCGACCGACGAACACTACGGCGACGACGCCGCGTTCCTCGATGCCATCGCCGAGTTCCTCGCCGGCGAAGCCGCCGAATTCGACACCGAGACGCTGTTCCTCTTGGAACCGTCGCTCGTCGAGAACGCTCCCGACGATGGCGAAGACGAACGCGCAAGCGAGGCCATCGACCGCGTGGCGACGGCAGTCGACGCCGATGTCGTCGTCCACACGTACTGGGGTGCGATTCCGGAGAAACCCTACGCGCATCTGATGGACGCCCAAATCGACGCAATCGGCTTCGACTTCGTCGCCGACCACGAGCAGAACGTCTACAACATCCAAGAGTACGGCACGAAAGACAGCATCGCCCTCGGCGTCGTCGACGGCCAGAACACCCTCGTCGAGACGGCTGACGAAATCGCCGAGCGCATCGAGTGGGTCGACGACAGCGTCCCCGCTCAGACGTTCGACACCGTCTACGCGACGAGCAACACCGAACTGTTCTACCTCCCACAGAACAAGTTCGAGGCTAAACTGGATGCGCTGGCCGACGGCGCCGCGGAGGTGACACTATGAGCCCCACGAACCAGACCAACACCCGCGAGCAGTTCCGTCCCGAGGACCACCCGACCGAACACTTCCTGCTGACGACCGTCGTCGGCTCGTATCCCAAGCCCAAGTGGCTCAACCGCGCGAAGGAACTCCACGAGGACGACGACCGCGATTTCGACGAGGAGAACCTCCAGGAGGCCCTCGACGACGCCGCCCGCCTCATCACCCACGAACACGAGCGTTCGGGTCTCGACGTGGTGTGTGACGGCGAGATGCGGCGCAACGAGATGGTCGAGTACTTCGCCGACCGCATCGACGGCTACGAGTTCAACGGCCCCGTGAAAGTGTGGGGCCACAACTACTTCGATAAGCCCTCGGTCGCCGACGAGGTGGCCTACGACGAACCGTGGCTCGTCGACGAGTTCGAGTTCACCGCCGGCGCGACGACCCGACCCGTGAAGGTTCCCATCACCGGCCCCTACACGCTGGCGTCGTGGTCGTTCAACGAACACTACGATAGCGAGGCGGAGTTGGCCTACGAACTCGCCGGCCTCGTCAACGAGGAAATCGAACGGCTCGTCGACGCGGGCTGTCGGTACATCCAAATCGACGAACCCGCCCTCGCGACGACGCCCGACGACCACGCCATCGTCGGCGAGTGTCTCGAACACATCGCCGAGGGGATTCCGGAAGACGTCCGACTCGGCCTCCACGTCTGCTACGGCGACTACTCGCGCATCTATCCCGAAATCCTCGACATGCCGGTCCACGAGTACGACCTCGAACTCGCAAACGGCGACTACGAGCAGTTGGACGTGTTCACCGCAGACGAGTTCACCAAGGACCTCGCGTTGGGCGTCGTCGACGTCCACACGACGGATGTCGAATCCGTCACGGAAATCAAGGAGAACATCAAGAAGGGCCTCGAAATCGTTCCGCCGGAGCGTCTGACCGTCTCGCCGGACTGTGGCGTCAAACTACTGCCCCGTGAAGTGGCCTACCAGAAGATGGAGAACATGGTGCAGGCCGCCCGCGAGGTCGAGGCCGAACTCGACGCGGGCGAAGTCGACGCGGCCTACGTCGGCGACTAAAGCACGGTCGTCCACAACAGCCCGACCACGAACAACGCGACGGCCGCTATCGTGCCCCAGTCGCTCCACCGTGTCTCTTTGCCCGTGCCGTCGTCAGACTGGGTCAGCACGTAGGCGTAGCCGCCGATTGCGACCACTGCGACGATGACCCCGTAGACGATGTTCAATGCTCCTGCCATATGTTACCATACTTCTCGGCCGCATAAAAACGTTGGCGGCACAACCGTCTTTACCGGTCCAGTCGATACAGTGACCCATGCGAATCGAGTTGCGGGTGTGCAAGCACTGCCACGAGGGAGACCATGGGAACCAACAGAAGACGGCGGTGACGAGGGACATGGTGGACTGCGCCGAGCGCGTCCGCGAGTACAAGGACCTCATCGGTCTCGACTCCGTCTACATCACCAAAGTCGAAGAGGGCGACCCCGGGGGCGCCGAGGCGCTTCCGGCCATCGTCGCCAGCATCGAAAACGACCAAGTGACCCTCTCGGACACCCAGTTGGTCATGGAGGACGAAGACGGCAACATGCTGGTGTATCCGGAGCCGAAGGACATCCTCGAAGTGCTCACGCGTAACATCGACCAGATTCAAGAGCAGACTCGACAGGACGTCACCGTCGAGTTATCCGAGGAAGGAGCAAAACTGCTAACGGCCTGAATACGAAATCGGAAGCCTCAGTCGTCGGTCTGTGGCTCCCCGCCGTCAGCGACCGTCTCGCCCTCGCGTTGTCGCTGTTGCATCTCTTTCTCCCAGCGGACTCGCATGACGTTGCCGTACATCGAGAGGACGATACCGACGAACAGCACGAACATCCCGATGTTGATGCCGATGGTGAGAAGCAGGTTGGTCACGTCGCCGCTGACGACCAGTTCCCTCGGGACGGGATACCCCTCCCGAACGATGCTTCCCATCAGCACCGACACGATGCCGACGACGACGAGCGAGCCGAAAATCGTCGACACGGAGTGCCAACTCGGCGCGAGTTCCAGCGCCTCGATGCCGGTTCCCTCGTGGTCGTCGTCTTCGTCGTGGGACTCCGGAATCATGCTCCGTGGGATGAACGCCTTCGTCTCCACCGGGTAGAACGCGGGGTGCATCCCGTGTTCGAAGATGTGGAACATCACTCCCATGACCATGATGACGCCCAACAGGCCGTGGAAGATGACGAACGCCATCGCCGCGGTCCGCGTCGCGAAGTACTGCATCAGTCCGGTTTTCGACCAGATGAGCAGCCCCGAGATGGTGAGCAACAGCAGTTCGATGGCGAAGATGAAGACGACCCCCTTGCCGACGTAGGACAGAAGCGGCACCTCGTCGGCCTCGTAGCCGGCGAACTGCCGGGCGTGCGGGTGGCGTTCGTCCGTCCGCCCGAGCATGAACTGGACGTCCTGCAGGAACGCGTCGACGTCCGCTTTCCGCGGGAGGATTTCACGGAAGTTGCTTCGGCCGGTCGGACTGATGACCATCAGCACCATCCAGAAGACGATGAGCGCAATGAGTCCGAGTCCCGCGGCGCGGTGGAGTGCGGTGACCCCGGTCGCACCGCCCATCAGCGTCACCATCCACCACAACTCCGAGTTGAACATGATGGCATAGCCGGTGAAGAACAACAGGAACACGTCGAGCGCCAAAAGCGAGTGGAACAGCGTCGTCACCCGCGTGAACTTCCCGTGGTCGAGGTTGGTCATTCCGTCTCACCTCCCGAACCGGAGCCGTCGGCCATCACGGCATCACCCGACTCGCTCTCATTGGGGTGACGCATTCGGGCAGCGATTCGACGGAAACTCGCCCAGTGGAGGAACACCATAAACAGGATGAACACCCCCATGATGACGTCTGCGGCGTGAACCAGCGCGATGAGGAAATCCAGCGAGGGGATGGTGTTGCCCGCGACCCAGTCGCTACCGACGCCGCCGCCCTCGACGGTTGGGCTGACCCGGAACAGCGTCTCGTAGAACGGCCCGAAGCCGCTGGCCCACCACACCGACAGGAGCGCGACGGCGACCCCGACGACTGCCGAAACGAGGACGGAAATCGGAGAGTAACCGTCGACGTCCGGCGTCTCGTAACTCATCGGAACTCACCGGCGTCCTCGCCGAAGACGATGTCCATCGCCACGTCGTTGAAGAACGTACCCTCGTCGCGTTTATCGAGTTCGTCCGCGATTTGGGAGGGTTGCCCGACGAGGATGGCGTCGGTCGAACACTCCTCGGCACAGGCCGGCCCCTTTCCGATGTCCTGGCGTTCCTCGCACATCGTACACTTGTCCATCTTGCCACCGGTGCCGAACACCTGTGCGGCGCCGTCGTCGGATTCGGGGAACTGCGGCGCGCCGAACGGACACGCCGACAGACAGTACTGACAGCCGACACAGAGGTCTTCTCGCACGTCGACGAACTCCTCGTCGGTCTTGATGAGGGAATCGGTCGGACACACCGAAACGCAGGGTGCGTTCTCGCAGTGGTAACACTGCATCGGGATGGCCGTCTCGCCGGGGGATTCCCCCTGTGCGAGCGCGGCCGCACCGGACATCTCGGACCCCTCTTGGCCCTCCAGCATCGTCGAGATGCTGATTCGCTGTTCGTCTCGTGGGACGTCCCACGTGCGTTTGCAGGCGACGACACAGCCGCCACAGTCGATGCAGGCGCCGACGTCCGGGAAGATTCGCGTCCCCTCCCCGACGCTCATCACGCCATCGCCCATTACCTCTTTGTTCGATTGGGACATGGATTATCACCTCATTGAACTGTTTCGCTGTCACGGACATCGAAGTTCTTCTGTGAACCGATGTCGTTGCGGTCCTGCGGGAACTCGAGGTCCGCGTCCATCCCGAGCTCCTCGAGTAGCTCCTGTGTCGCCGGTCGGACGGCGACCATCGACACCTTCGTCTCCTGCATCTGCGTCTCGACGTCGTAGCCGCGCGACGTAATCGCGTTCGCGGAGTCGCCGATGGCGTAGGGGACGGTCCCCTCCGGGTATTTGTCTTCCTGACTGTTCCCCTTGAACACGCCACCCCAGTGGAACGGCAGGAACACCTCGCCGTCGTTCGGCCGGTCGGTCACGCGTGCCTTCACCAACACCGACCCCCGGTCCGTCGAGGAGACGACGACGAGGTCGCCGCCGTCGACGCCGATTTCCTCGGCCTTCGCGGGCGTAATCTCGGCGTACATGTGGGGTTGGAGGTCGGCCGTGTGAATGTTCGACCGCGTCTCCGAGCCACCACCCTGGTGTTCGACCTGTCGGCCGGTCGTCATGATGGTATCCAGTTCCGGCCCGTCGCTTTCGCCGTGGATGATGTCCATCGCTTCCTGCTGTTCGACGGCGTTGTTCTGGTCGAGTCGGTAGAAGTTCTGCTGTTGGCCGTTGGCCGGCCACTCCTCGACGAGGTCCGGCCGCGGACTCTCAATGGGTTCGCGGTGAACCGGAACCTTGTCGAGGAAGCTCCAGACCACCGCCCGCGCCCGCCCGCGACCGGTCGGGGCGTCGGGCTGGCTGTAGTCGTACTGCTCGTAGAACGACGGGTCGACGTCTTTTGTGCGTTCGAGATACTCGTCGAACGTCACGCTCCCAGTATCCGGGGAGTCAATCGCCTGTGCGGCGGTGTACACCGACTCTTGGCTGTCGAGTGCGTACTGCTGTGGAATCGTCAGTTCGTCGGATTGGGTCGACTGCGTCGGGTCGATGAGACTCTTCGGCGGCGTCGTTTTCCAGCCCGGATACTCGGGGACGCCGTGAATCTGGCCGTCGGCGGCCAACTCCCTGTCGCTGGCCCAGCCGGGGACGTAGGGGTCCCGAATCAGACTCAGCGCGTCCGCTTGGCTGTCGTACCTGTCGCCGACGGCGTCGACGGTCTCCTGAAGTGGGTAGTCGGCGTCGGTCGGCATCGCGTCCCACTCCTCCGGCGTCGGCGCTTGGACGCCCCACCGCGTCCGGAAGTCCTGTCCCCCGTCGTTGGGGTTCATATCGTCGTTCCAGATGATGGGCGTCCCTGGATGGCCTTCGCCCCAGCAGGGCCACGGCAGCATCCAGTACTCGCCCTCGACGGGCGTTCCCTCGGCGCCTTTGAGGTCCTCACTGGAGAAGGCGTAGTCGTACTCCAAGTGCTGTTGGAGCCGTTCGGGCGTCTGCCGGTAGCCGATGGTGTTCGTCCCGAGGTTGAACTCCCGAATGACGTTCTCGTATGTCGATTTCCCGTTGTAGATTTCGGGACCTGACCCCCAATCGAAGTGTTCGCCGAAGCCGAGCGCGTCGGCGAGCTCCTGCATGATTCGCAGGTCGGGTCGGGAGTTGTGTGCGGGCTTTGCGACCGGTTCCGACCACTGCACCGACCGGTTCGTGTTCGTCAGCGAGCGGTAGTGCTCGTACTGACTCGACGCCGGCAACAACAGAACCGGCGGGCCGTCCTCGTAGTCCGGAAGGACGCTCGCGACCGACGGGAACACGTCGATGACGACGAGCAAATCGAGGTTCTCCATGCCCTCTTTCATCTGCTCCATCTCGCTGATGGAGTTCGCCGAGTGGCCCCAGAACACCGCGATTTTCACCTGGTCGGGTTGGTAAATCGGCGTCTCCTGATAGCGGTCTTCCTGGTCGAGGGCCCCCTCGAACCAGCGGGCTACCGTGAGCCCGTTTTGGAACATCATCGAGTTCTCGGCGGGTTCCTCGGGACTGTGTCCGGGGTCGTCCCGATTCGCCGGGAGGTCCGCCTCGTCGTTGCCCTCGTACACCGGGTGTTGACGGACGTACTTATCGGGAGGCATCAACTCGAAGCGGTCGTACATGTCCCCAAAGGACGTCGAACCGCTGGTGTAGGGGTTTTTGTCCCAGATTTCGGCCCACCACGACCAGCCGCCGGGCGTGAGGCCGTAATAGCCCGGCAGGATGTGACTCGCCACCGCGAGGTCGGTCGCACCTTGGACGTTGGCGTGGCCACGCATGACCTGCAGGCCGCCGCCGCTTCGGGCGGAACTCCCGGAGGCGAGGCTCAGCGCGGCGTACGAACGGATGTTCTGGGTGCCGTTGTTGTGCTGGGTGCCGCCCATCGCCCACTCGATTTGGACCTGTGGGCGGTTCTCGTGGACGAGTTCGGCGATTAGCTCTATGTCCTCCTCGGCGACCCACGTGATGTCCGACACCGTCTCCTTGTCGTACTGGTCGAGTTCCGCGTCGACGTCCTCCCAGCCCTGGACGCGGTCCGTGAGCATGTTCTGGCCCGTGTCGTCGGCGGTCGGGTCCATCGCCAGCCCGTACTCGTCGCGGAGTTCCTTGATGACGCCCATCATCAACGCCACGTCGGTGCCGGGCCGGAACCGGACGAACTCGTCGGCGTGGGCCGCGGTCTTGGTGAACCGGGGGTCTAAAACGAGTATCGTCCCGCCACGTTTCTGGCCCTCCAAGATGTGCTGCATCGCGATGGGGTGGGCTTCGGCTGGGTTCTGCCCGACGATGATGTTCAAATCGAAGTTCCGGTAGTCCGGAACCGTGTTCGTCATCGCACCGTAGCCCCAGGTGTTCGCCAGTCCTGCAACCGTCGTCGAGTGACAGATGCGCGCCTGATGGTCGATGTTGTTCGTCCCCATGAACGCCGCGAGCTTTCGGATGGCGTAGGACTCCTCGTTGGAATGGTGGGCACTCCCGAGTAACATTACGCTCTCGCGGCTGTGCTCTTCGTCGACGTCGACCGCATCGCTCGGCGATACGTCCGAGTCGGGCCACAGCGCCCGGATGTCGGTGGCGAGGCGGTCGTAGGCGGTGTCCCACGAGAGCTTCTGCCACTCGCCGTCCTCCCGAATCATCGGGTGTTTGAGGCGCTTTTCGGAGTGTTCGGTCTCGTAGATGCCCGCCCCTTTCGAGCAGAGCGAGCCGTTGTTTATCGGGTGATCTTCCCACGGCTCCATGCCGACGAAGGAGTCGCCCTTCCGCTCGCCGTGGAAGCCACAGCCAACCGAACAGTAGTTACAGATGGTCTTTGTCAACTCTCCTTCCGTGTCCTGTCCGTCGACCTCGTCGTCGTTTTGGGCGAGTACCTGCCCGGCCGTACCGCCACCGAGTGCCGCCACGCCCGCCAGCGCGCTCGCCTTCATGAACGACCGCCGGTCGAGGTCGAGGGAGACTGGTTCCGTGCTCATTCCATTAGTTGGCTCTCTGCCTCGTCTTTGCTTGCGATTCCCTAGCACGTTAGGAATCATCCTATATTAAAATACGGGGCTAGCCGTGGACATATTTTTAAACCAGTGGTCAAAAGCCGTGAGTATTCAACCATTTATCGTTTCTTTTCTGAAAGAAACCGTCGCAAGGCATATATCCGTGGTAGCATTGAACACACTCGATGAATGTAGGGGCGTTCGTCTGCGGCTGTGGTGGAACGTGTAGTGTCGACCTCGAGGGCGTCCGCGAGGGCGTCCGCGACGTCGACGTCGTCGCGTCCTCGGAGTTGCTCTGTGAGGGCGGCCTCGACGGCGTCGAGCACGTCATCGACGAGTACGACCTCGACCAACTCATCGTGACGGCCCCCGACGACCGGTGTCAAGAGACGTTCCGGAAGGTACTCGACCGGAAGGGGCTGCACCCGAAGGCCGCGGCGTTCGTCGACCACAGGGAACGCAACGCGTGGGTCCACGACGACGCGGCTGCCACCGACAAGACCGCACGCCTGCTCAACGCGACCCACGCCGGTCTACAGGAAGAGGCCGTCTCCCGGACGGTGTCCCGAGAAGCCAGCGACGAGGTCGCCGTCGTCGGCGACGCCGAAGCGGCGGCGGCCCTCGCCGACTCCGCGGACGTGACCCTCGTCGCCGACGGCAAGGAGTTCGAAAACGCGGACATCGACCTCGAAGCCGTCGATATCGCTCGCGGGGAGGTCGTCGGCGTCGATGGGTCGTTCGGCGAGTTCGAACTCACGCTCGAGTCGCGAGTCACCGACGCCTGTATCGACTGCATGGAGTGTGTTCGGGAGGGACCCGACAGCGTCACGGCCAGACCCGTACAGATTCCCGCCGACGCCCCCGACGGCGGGTGGACCGACCTGTGTCCCACCGACGCCATCGAGATGGAGGGAACGACCCGGCGAATCGTCGTCGACCAGGTAGTCTACCCCGACGCCGACTCCGACACCCGCGGCGGCCGCGTCGGCTACTACACCGGACCCGTCGACGCCGCCACGATAGCGGCCGTCGAAACCCATCTCGGCGGCATCGAGAAGCCAGCCTTCCTCAACCTCGAGATGGACGTGTGTGCCGCGGGGGAGTCCTCCCAACAGGGTTGTACCGCCTGTACAGACGCCTGCCCGCACGACGCGGTCCAGCGACCCACCATCGACTCCGTCGAGTTCGACGAGGTAGCCTGTCAGAACTGCGGGGCCTGCACCTCGGCGTGTCCCACGGGTGCGACGAAGCTTCGTGACCCATCCAACCGACGCATCGCCCGCGAAGTCGAGGCGCTTCTCACCGCCGAGAACGACGACGGTGGCTGGCTGTTTGCCCGCGGGACCGACGGCATCGAACGACCAGTCGTCGCCTTCGTCTGCTCGGAGCGGGCCGCCGACCGCCTGCGGGAGTACGGCCGTCAGGCCGCACTCGATGAAGGCGTTTCCTACCCGCCGGTGTTGCCCGCGGAGGTCAACTGCACCGACACGGTCGGCGAGGCCCACGCCCTCCACGCACTGGCCGCCGGCGCCGACGGCGTCGCGGTCGTCGGCTGTGGGGATTCCTGTCTCCACTCCGGCCCCGACCCGAAGGCCGAACTCGTCGAGCGACTGAACCGCGCCTGCTCGGATCTCGGATTGGGCGAGCGCGTAACGTTCCTCGCACCGGGTGCCAATCCCGAGACGTTCTGTGCGGAACTGGAGTCGTTCGTCGACGGCCTCGACGAGTCGCCGGTTCCCACCGGCGAACACGAGGCGACGGGCACCATCGACGGCGACATCGACCGTCCGTCCTTCGCCTCCCACGCGTGGACCCTCGAATCCGTTCGCGTGCTCCTCGAACACGTCGACCCCGACCGAGAAATCGTTCGTGGGCTGAAGGACTTCGGTCGGATGGAGGTGTCGGACGCCTGCAACCTGACGCCGACGTGTACGAACCTCTGTCCGACCGACGCCATTCAGCGGACCGACGGCGGTGACCTGCTTTTCAACCACGAGCGCTGTGTCAACTGCGGCCTCTGTGAGGAGGGCTGTCCGGAGACGGCGATTACGATGCAGGAGGGCTTGGAACTGTCGCTGTTGCCGGAAAACCGCGAGGAACCGACCGATGGCGTCCCGGAGGAACTCGGGACCGCGTGGACCCGCGTCTACGACGGCGAGATGCAGGAGTGTGTCCGCTGTGGCAAACCGTTTGCCTCCGCCGGCACCATCGAGACGGTTCGTGGGGAAGTCGGCGACGCCGTCGAAGGTATCGCCCCAGACTCTCCACACTCGGTGTTCGAGTACTGTGGTGACTGCCGGACGCACCTGCTGTTCGAACGAGGTGAGAACTGATGGACGATAACCGAATCTACGAGGCCCGACTGGAAGTGATAGATTTCCTCATCGAGGTGTTCTACGACGCCCCGAGCGAGGAGTTCCTCGGACGGCTGTTCTCCGGCGACGTAGCCGTTCCCGACGACGAAATCAACGAGCGAATGGACCGCGGCTTCGAGCGACTCGAGGCGTTCATCGAGGCCAACCGGTCCCGTCCGGTCGAGGCGGTAGCGGACGAACTCCGAACGGAGTACACCCGGCTGTTCGTGGGGCCGCGACCGCCGGCGTTGCCCCACGAGACGTACTTCCGTGAGGACACCGAACTCATCGGTGAGGGTCTCACGACGGTCGAAGCCGCCTACTCGGCGGCCGGGTGGACACCACCGGAGAACTACCCAGAGGAAAACGACCACGTCGCCGTCGAACTCGCGTTCCTCCGGAACCTCGTCGACCGCCAGCGACGCGGCGAGGAGGCCGCCTTCGATTACGAGCGCGTGCTCATCGATGAGCACCTCCAGACGTGGCACGAACCGTTCCTCGAAACTATCGAATCGGAGCTGGATGAGGGCGACGCAGAGACGAACCTCTTTCTCGCTGGCGCGGAGGTACTCGTCGGGTTCGTCGAGTTCGAGGACGAACTCGTCGCCCAGCAGGTTCCTACGTAGCCCCGTAGACGACGACGAACCCCGACAGTAACGCGAGCACCGCGAGGGCGGCCGCGAGAGGTGCACCAGCCGCAATCGTCCGTTCCATCAGGAAATAGCTACTCCAGACGCCGCGCCACTCGGCGAACAGCGAGACGACGCCGACGCCGGCGACCACCGCAAGCAGGGCGCCGACCGCGGCCGTCAGCGCCGCGGTACTCATCTCACCCATCGTACCACCGCCCAACGACGAGGATGCCGAACAGCGGAACGAGCGCCGTGAGCAGATAGCTCACCAGCGTCGACATGTATCTGATGGTCGATTCGAGGTGGATAGACCAGTGCCACGTTCCCTTCAGCCCGGCGATGATGGCGACGGTACCGACGACCAGAAGCGACAGTCCGATGAGCGCCGCGACTACGTAGACGGCCGCGCGAACGTAGCTCAAAACACGGTCGGCGCCGAAGTCGGTCGGCGCGTCGGAGTCCGTTTCGACGGCCATCTTCAACACCAGTGTTCCCTGTAGGCGTCGTAGACGACGACGGCGACGGCGACGAACCCGAGACCGAGAACGACGAACGAGGTCAACGACGCCTGTGGTGTCGTCCCAAGATGTGCGATACCATGGACCATGGTCATAGTTGTGAATCGCCAGTCTAAACCCTTGTGGACCCCAATCGATTCTGTCACGAATGAAAATCGAACAGTTCACCGAGCCGCGAAAAACGCTTTTGACTGTTCAGACGTACTCCAGCGCATGCCATCGCGACGCGGCCTCCTCGGACGGCTGGTGGCGCTCGGTGCCGCGACGATTCCGGGGTGTTCGGCGGTGCTTTCGCGGCGCCGTAACTCGCCGGTGTCGCTCCCGCCGAACCCCCACGAGGTGCCCGACCGCCAGCACGCGTGGGACGCCGTGTTGCACACCGACGAACATGACAACCGCCAGCCACCGCGTCACCACCGGGTGCTCCTGTTGGAGTTGGATGCCGAGCCGTCAGTCGAGGCAGCCGACACCGTCGAGACGGCGATGCGAGAGGTGGAAGCCACCTACGAGTGGTCGCCGGAAGGACTCCTCCACGCGCTGGCGTGGGGGACCGACTACTTCGAGCGAATCGGCGAGTTGAGCGCCTCGCCTATTCGCAAGCCGGAGGTGCTGTCCCGAACCGACGACCCCGACCTCCTCTCCTACGACGCGGCCCTCGTCCTCGCCGCCGACGTGCCCTCACATCTGGTCCGCACGGAGACGGCGCTGTTCTCGGAGTCCGACTCCCTCGAAGGACGTGACCTCGACGCCCGACTCGGCGAGGTGTTCTCGATTGCCGGCCGTCGAACCGGGTTCCACGGGGCGGGCCTTCCAGCAGAACACACCGACGCCGAAGGCGTCCCGAACGACATTCCCCAGGACGCACCCATGTTTACCGGCTTTATGTCGATGCGCCGGGGCACACAGCCGAGCGAGGACCGCGTTACCATCGACGACGGAGCCCTCGACGACAGCCGCTTCGACGGCGGCACGACGATGCATCTCTCGCATCTCTCGGAGTCACTCGACGACTGGTGGGCGATGGCCGACGAAGAGCGCGTCGCTCGGATGTTCTCACCCGACTTCTCCCCCTCGGACATCGACGCGCTGACCGACACCGTACCGTTTGCCGACAGCGCCTTCGACCACGCCGCGGAGTTCGGCGTCGTCGGCCACCACGAGAAGGTGGCTCGGGCGCGCGAGGATGGCAAACCGGTCATCCTGCGTCGGGACTTCAACACCACAGACGGCGGCCGAGCGGGCGTCCACTTCCTGTCGTTTCAGGCGTCCCTCGACGACTTCGTCGCCACGCGGAAGGCGATGAACGGGTGGTTCCTGCGCAACGAGCACGAACAAGTGACCGACAGGAAGAACAACGGCCTGCTGAACTTCATCGAGGTGGAGTCGCGGGCGAACTTCTACGTGCCGCCGCGTTCCGACCGAGCGTTTCCGGCGTTCTCGCCGTAGCTCTTACTCTTCGAGGGAAACGTCGCCGTCGACTTCGCCGGTTGGGAGTTCGTTCGGCCAGACCCCGTGGTCCCACACCTCGAAGCCGTCGAACGTCTCGGTTGCGCCTTTGGGACGCCATTCGCCGTCCTTGTGTGCCATATAGTGACATACTCCCGAGACGGTATTAAGTTTTGTGCGGTGTCCTGTCAAGGGCTACCCGGTCGGCGGTGCGTTGGACGGTCGGTCGGCCTCGTCGAGGAACACCCGCGCGAACAGGTCGACGTACATCGCGAGTACGTCCGAGGCCTCGATGTCGGCCGAGGCGGCCTGCGTTTCGAGGAACGCCGCCAACTCGTCGGTCGGTTCGTGGTGGACGGTTCTACCCTCGAGTTCGAACGTCACCTCGTGGGCTCCGGAGACGAGGTGTTCGACCTCTAACAGCGCCTGTTCGACCTTGGTCTCGAGTGCGTCGTCGATGTCCTCCAGACGCGCCTCACCCCACTGCTCGGCGGCGTCGTACAGCCGGTCGCTGACCTCGAAGGATATCAAAACGACGCTCCCTCCTCGGCTTCGAAGGCGGTCGTCCAGACGGTTTCCTCCTCACACACCGGACACTGCTGGCGGAGTTCCGACCGCTCCATCCGGGCGAAGTTGCCCATCTGTCCGCAGTCGGTGCACTCGAAGTACGTCATTCGGGTGGCCAACTCTCCGGCGACGGCTCTTCTTCGCCCAGTTCGCCGAACAGGGCGACGAGCAACGCGAGGAAGGCCGCGAGGACGACCAACCCGACGACCCCACTGGGGGCAGACCGGCCGATGTAGTCCATCGACGCCCACTGTATCGACCCGAACACCTCGAACCAGACGACGACCGACCAAATCGCGACTGCGAGCGCCGCGAACGTTATCCACCGCGTCCGTTGAAGCGCAGTTCTGAGACCCATGGTAACTTACCACACGACTGTTGTGGGGCCGAGGATGAAAAGGTTACTCCACCTGCCACTCTGCTTTCTCCGCGGCGTCCTCCAGCGGGAGGAACTCCCAGCCATCCGGTGTCCACCCCGCCTCCTCGGGGACGCCGACGAGGACGAACCGCTCGGCGTAGAACATCGAGTGGCGGTTGATTTCCGCGAGGCGTTCGGTGGGACCGGTGCCGCTTCCGCTGAAGAAATCCACGTCTATGGTGTGCTCTCGCTGGAATCGGTTGATGACGTGGGCCGGTACGTCGCCGACCAACCCGAGCCAGTCGGCCCACTCTGCCGCGTCCGCGAAGACGTAGGCGGGATTTTCCAGCCGTTTTGCGGCTTCGTAGGTGAGCGCGAGCGTCATGTCGTCGGCGTCCCCGCCGTGTGGACCGGACGCCTGCTGGCTGTCGGCCTCCGACGCCTCCGGTTGCGCGGCTTCGGGGTCCGCACTCCGGCCGGCACCGCCCCCGGAACCGCCGCCTTCGACGGGAATACCTGCCGGCCTGTCTTTGTTCTCGTGGGGGACGTGGGGGACCGCCCCGGAGCCACCGTCTTCGTCGGTGGTGCTTCCACCCCCTGGGTCCGCGTTCCGAGCGGCCCTTGTTTCGGCTTCCGGGGAGTCGGATTGCTCCGGCTGCGATTGGTCGGCATCATCGCGCCAGAGCCAGTCACCGTCGTTTCCGGTCTCCGATTCGGATTCGGTCTCGATGTCGTCGAGATCGATTTCGTCAGTCATCGTCGAGTGTCAGGGAGTTCGACGCCACGGGCGTCTCCTCGTCGACCGCTTCGAGCAGGTCCAGCCGGTCAAGCGTCTCTTGGGCCGGGATGCCGGCTTCGCTCCAGCCGCGGGCCGCGTAGTAGCGGTCGAGCGTCGCCTCGAACTCAACCGACAACTCCTCGGGGTCGACGACGGCAGGGAGCGCGTCGTCGGCTCGGTCGAACCCCTCCCGGACGTTGAACAGCCGAACGAGGTTCCAGATGCGCTCGCCGGTCCGGCCGAGGTCGTCGTAGGGGGCGCCGACCGAATCGAGCCACTCGGCGCCGTCGTCGGCCAGTACCTCGCCGACGAAGTCGTCGGCGACGAGCGACCACCGCACCGAGCGGGTGTCCTGTGCGGCGGCGACCGACCGGACCGCTCGGTCGGGGCTCCACGGCCCGTCGAACGCCTCTTCCTCGACCGGGCGGGCCCGGCGGTGACACCCACCTCGGTCGCTCGTCGCGTAGGCCAGCGCCATGCTCGCGGCGCCGCGGGGGTCGTATGCTGGAAGTTCCATCTCCTTGACCGTCGGCACCAACTCGCCGCCACCGTACTCCCGAGCCGCGGCGTCGACGCCGTCTGCCAGGGCGTCACCGAGCGGCGTCGAACGGGTCGCCACGGCTTCCAGTAGCTCTCGGGCGCCCGCCGCATCGCCGAAACGAACGTTGACCTCTACCAACCCCGCCTCGCTGGCGCGGGCCGCCCACGCCACCGCATTGCCCGCGGAAATGAGGTCGAGCCCGAGCCGGTTACAGCGCTCGCCCAACTCGGCGACGGCGTCGAAATCGTCCAACGCGAGGCCGGCACCGAGCGTCATGGCGGTCGCACCTCGTGGCACCGAGTCGCCGGCCTCAGTCTTGATGCGAAAGCCGCCCGGAATCGGTCCGTCGTGCTCCCGCTCGATTGTGCGTGCCCGGACGGCACCGACGCCGACGCTTTCGGCGCTGTCGAACCCGCGCTCGGTCCACCCGCGCGCAGCGAGCACGCCGGTTTCGTCGGCGAACTCCACCGTCTCGACGGTGCCAGAGGCGGCTTGCCACTTGCCGGTATCGTCGCGCCGATACCGCTCGGCGTAGCGCCGACGGAGGTCCGAAAACCCCTCCGGAGAGTCACCCCGGGCGACGACCGCCTTCAGCGATTTCGAGCCCATCACCGCGCCGGCACCGCCGCGCCCGGCGTGGTGTTCGGCGCCGTCGGAGGCTATCGTCGCGTACGCCACCTCGGCCTCTCCGGCCGGGCCGATACATGCCACCGCGCCGTCGTGGGCCTCGGCCGTCTCGGCGGCGTCGAGGCCCGCAGTCTCTGCTGGCTCGATGCGTGCGTCACCGTCTTCGACGACGAGGCGGACGAACTCCTCGGCCGCACCGGTCACGAGAACGCCGAGGTGGTCACCGAGCGCACCGGCGAGCGTCGTCGGGAACGAACCACCGGCATAGGAGTCGAGGAACGTCCCCGTCAGCGGCGATTTCGTCACCGCGGCGTAGCGGTCCTCGCCGGGGAGAAGCCCCGAAACCGGACCCAGCATGAACAGCAAGGCGTTGTCGGGCCCCAGCGGGTCCACGCCCGGAGACAGTTCCTCGTAGAGATACCGAGCGCCCAGTCCCTTCCCGCCGACGTACTTCCGTCGCCACGCCTCCGGAACGCGTTCGCTCTCGACGGTGCCCGAAGAGAGGTCCACGCGCAACAGCCGATTCGGGGCAGGGCGTGCCATCTGCTAGCACGTAGACGGAGACGAGGTTAAGTTTTCCGCCGGTCGCCGCTCTTGATTTTCTACCGCCACGGGTCGATAGTCATCGATGGCACAGTCGGTGCTGGTGGACCGAATCAGTCTGAAGAAACGAAAACGCGGACCGTCGCGATGACGCCGTTACTCGTACAGCCAGGCTTCGTCGTTGCGCTCGTAATCAATGAGTTCCTCGTCGTCGAAGAACAGCTCGATTTCGCGCTCGGCGGAGCCGGGTTCGGTGTCCGAACCGTGGATGACGTTCCGACCCAAATCGATGCCGTAGTCGCCACGGATGCTGCCCGGCGGCGATTCGGCGGGGTCAGTCTCGCCCATCATGTTCCGAACCTGGGCGACCGCGTCCTGTCCCTCCCACACCATCGCGAAGACGGGGCCGGAGGTGATGAACTCGACGAGACCCTCGAAGAACGGCTCCTCGGAGAGGTCCGCGTAGTGTTCGCGGGCGTGGTCGTCGCTCAACTGCATGAACTTGCCCGCGACCATCTTGAGTCCGCGGTCCTCGAAGCGGGAGACGATTTCGCCGATGAGTCCGCGGTGGACGCCGTCGGGCTTGACCATGACGAACGTGCGCTCGTGGTCGCTCATCTACGCTTCAGCCTCCTCTTCGTCGGCTTCTTCGTCGCTAGAGGCGTCCTCAGCCTCGTCGGCCTCGTCAGTTTCCGCCGACTCCTCGTCGGCTGCCGATTCGCTCTCGGCGGCTTCGAGGTCGGGGGTCGTTGCCTCGGTGTCCTCCTCGGGTTCCGCGTCCGGTTCGGCTTCGGGTTCGGCCTCCGCCGCTTGTCCCTCCGCGCGTGCCGTCTCGGTCCACTCGAGGTCTCGCGGTTCGCGGCCGAGGTCGGCGTTCTTTTCGCACTTTCCGGAACAGTAGTGCGTGACCGAACCGTCGACGCGGACGAACATCGTTCCCGAACCGGGTTCAATGTCCGCACCGCAGTAGTCACATTCTCGGGTCTGTGGCATTGGTTACTGGCCTCCGATGGAGTCGGCTTCACGAGCCGTCTCGCGAAGCTGTAGGATGTCGCCGACACGCACCGGTCCGAGGACGTTCCGAGCGATGATTCGGCCCTGGTTTTCGCCCTCCTGAATCCGGCACTTGACCTGCATGGCTTCACCGTGCATGCCGGTTTTGCCGACGACTTCGATTACTTCGGCAGGGGTTGCGCCGTCCCCTTCGTTTTCAGCACTCATCTTCGGTCACCTACCGGAGTTCCTCGACTTTCTCGGCGATGTCTTCGACGTCACCTTCGGCGTCGCCGGCATCGACGATGGCGGCGGCGGCACTGCCGACTTCCAGACCCGCCGCGTGGCCGACATCGTCCTGCGTGCCGACGAAAACGTAGGGAATCTCCTTTTCGGCGGAGAGTTCGGGGAGGTGCATGACGACCTCCTCGGGGCTGACGTCCTCGGCGACGAAGACGAGTTGGGCGTTCCCGCGCTCGACTGCCTTGGTGGTCTCGTTCGTTCCTTTCTTTACCGAACCTGTGTCCCGGGCGACCTCGAGGGCCTCAAGGGCGTCCTCTTCGAGGTCTGCCGGCACGTCGAAATCTACGTACACTGACATTGTTTGTATTGGCTCCTCCCACGCGCAGGCTCGCGCTCCCCCGCCGTCGAACCGAGTCATCCCGAGTCGGGACGCGGTTCTCGCACCCGCGACGGGCGCGCTTGTCCTTGTCCGGCTAGGAGCATCACAACCCCGCGTAGGCTGTACACTCCCGTACTGCATCACCGCATAAAAGCGCTTATGAACTCACTCGGGCGTGCGAACAGGACGCAGACCGCCCGTTCCGGAGCGGCTGTCAATCGCTCTCTCCACCTTCGACACAGAAGTCGGGAGAACAATATTTTTGAAATCGTAAAATATCCTTTCTTCAATAGAAAGGGTTTAAGAGAGATGCGTCCCAATTTGTAGGTACCCATGAGCACCCAAGAGACAGTTCGTCGTCAGGCAGGAAGCGTCGAAGAGACCGCACTCCGCATCGAACCGGAGAAGGCCGAACAACTCGTCGACGCGCTGAACACCGACCTCGCGGCGACGTACGTGCTGTATCACCAAACCAAGAAACACCACTGGAACGTCGAGGGCGCGGAGTTCCTCGACGTACACGAGTACCTCGGCGAAGTCGCCGAAGACCTCGAAGCGGGCGCCGACGAACTGGCCGAACGCGCACAGGCCATCGGTGGCGTTCCGCTGGCCAGCGGTGGGACCTTCGAAGAGCACGCACCCATCGAGCCCGAAGGTGAGGACGTCTACGACGTCCGGACTTCACTGGAAAACGACATCGAGGCCTTCGGCATCATCATCGAGTCCCTCCGCGACCACATCGAATTGGCCAACGACCTCGGTGATTACACGACCGAGGAACTGCTCCGCGATATCTTAGAGGACGTAGAGGAGCACGCCCACCACCTCGAACATTACCTCGAAGACGATACGCTGGTCGTCGCGTCGGCGACGAAGTAACTCGGCCGCCGAACTATCGTTCTATGTCGACGGTGTAGTCGGTCGCTATCCAGCCATCGTGGTTTTCCGGTTCGATGAAAACCGTCCGGTCGGGTGAGGTACAGTGTGCCTTGAGTCCGACCGGCGAGTCCTCGTCGTCGGAGGTAACTGCCATTACCGACTCTCGTTGCCCAGGTGGGTAAAATGTTTTGGTCGGCCTAAATCTAGACCCACTCCGTCTTCGGTTCCTCCGAACTCAACTGCCAGCGCTGGTACGTGGCGTCGCCCTGACGACGTACCTCGACGACCAAATCGACGGCATCGAACAGTGTCGACGGCACCGCTTTCGGCATCGCCGGGAGGTGGAAGTGGACCACAGCATCCGTCTCGCGGGCAGTCGAGCGAATCGCTTCGAGTGCGTCGGCGAGTCGTCGGTCCGCCCCCGAGTCGACGAACGGCCGAAGCGAGTCGAAACACACCCGCAACGACGACGCTTCTCCGGCGGCATCGCGCATCTCGACCCGGAGGTCCTCGCTGACCGACTCGATGTCGACGCTCGTCGACGACTGCCCCCTCGCAGTCCGACTCGCCGACGCACTCCGCGTCGGAATCGTCCGCTCGATGACTCTATCGACGGTGTTGTCACCCGAGGCGGAGCGCTCGGTCCGGACGGCGATTTCCTCGGCGTCGCCGTCAAGGAAGCGTCGACAGATGTCGGTGTGGGACACTTCGGAGGGCCCCACGACGAGCACCGAACCGCCTCGCTGTTTCACCGCCGAGAGCGTCTCTGCGACGGCGGCGTCGAACGGCGGGGGCGATTCGAATTTCATTGACTAATCCTTTGATAAAAAGTCCGCGAGAGGCATAAACGTTCGGACGGGTTCGGCGGTAGTGTTCAGATAAGCTGATTCCATGCGAAGGCGAAGGATCGAAGCCAATCGTCGGCGGTGTCTGCTTCGGCGTTGCTGAAACAGTTTGAGAAGCTGGTAGTTCGTCGTTTTATCTCACGAAAGACACGTTCGACGCTGTTCCGATTTCCGTGTTTTTCGTATCTGAAATCGAGGCCGTGACGACGGCAGGCGTCTTTCAACGAGTGCGAGCCGTCGATGAGAAAGACAGCGTCCTCGACGTTGTGTTTTTTGCGGAGTTCAGCAAAGAATGCTTGAGCAAGAACGCTGTTTGTGGTCGGTTCAAGCGCTGTCTGGAGTACTTCGTTCGTCGTCGGATCGACTGCGGCATACAGCCAGTACTGCTCGTTATTGAGTCGAATCACGGTTTCATCGACTGCAACGTGATTCGGGTTCTGATCAGACTCGGGCTGTAGATCGGCTTTATGAACCCAGTTGTGGACGGTAGATCGCGCCCGATTGACACCGAATATCTCAAGAATAGAAACGGTATTCGAAAGTGATAATCCAGCCAAATGGAGGTGAATACCGAGCTTCATTAGCAGTCGCGGTGTCGCTTCGCGCTCCACAAAACCTAACTCAATCTCGTCCAAACATCCGCTGAGGCGTGTGTTTTCGGGCATGAACCACTCAGAAAACACACCGCCTCACTCTTCATCCTTATCTGAACACCGCCGGTTCGGCCGACATAGCCCTCGGGAGCGTACCCCATATGCGTCCTGAATCGACAGCCACCCCCGAGGTTTTGGTCGTCGGCCACCGACACACGCGTATGAACGACCGTGAACGGGAGCTCACAGCCGCCACGGAGGACCTCACTGACACGCTCGAGGCGCTTCGGGAGGAACTACAGTCGCCGCCGCGCGGCCCGGGGGGCCTCCCCCGACCGCCGACGCCCGGGGAACTGTTCCGGTTCACCGAACAGTACACTATTCCGGCGCTGATTTCGCTGCTGGAGACGAGCATTCGCGTTCTCGAGTTGCTCGGCGGCGCCATCAGGCTGGCCGAAGGACGAGCCTTCGACGACTCGAACGAACGCACCGACCGCCTCGCCGAGGTGAGTCGGTCGACGCTTCGAAAACTCGACGACGCACTCGCGGAGGTTCAAAACGCCGCTGCGGGTGGCCAGCCCGACGACCCCGAGGTTCGGCGATTACTCGGGGAAGCCCGTTCGCTCCGCGAAGAGGTCGACGACCGACTGGCGGCGGCGACCGACCGACCCGAATCGGACCGTAAACGCGTCGACGACAGCGTCGGCATCACCGTTCGGGACGCGTCAGAAGACGACGCCATCGGCATCGACGTGGACGCGGAACTGGAATCGATAAAACGAGAAGTCGATGGCGAGGAAAGCGACGAGTCGACTGACGGGGGCGACGGTCAGACGGGGTCGAACCGGTAGCCGTCCCATGCTTGGCTGTCCGGTTCGCGGATGCCGGTCTCGGGGTCGCGTAGCTCCTCGCAGTAGACGGGTTCGACTTCGTCGCCGATGTCGACATCGCCGGTCGTGAGTTGTCCGAGCGCACGCACGGGCGTGCCTTCGATATCGAACTCCACGATTGCGAGGTGGTTCGGTTCGCGGACGCCCGGCGGCGTCGCGTTTGATGTCGTCCACGTCACGACTTCGGCGGTGTACTCCGAGAGGTCGACGGTGTCGACCGGTTCGCTGCCGTCCGGGCCGATGGGGTGTCCCGGATACGTTATCGAGCCATCCTCGTAGCGGTAGGCTTCCATCGTCATCGTCGGCCCTCCATAATCGCGGTGGTGACACAGTTTCCGAAGCCACCGACGTTGCAGGCCAGCCCCACGTCGGCGTCGACCTGCCGGTCGCCGGCCGAATCGGTGACCTGTTTGTATATCTCGTACCCCTGTGCGACGCCGGAGGCGCCGAGCGGGTGGCCCTTCGATTTCAGACCACCGGAGGTGTTGATGGGTAATTCCCCGTCCAGTTCGGTCGTCCCGCGGTCCATCTCTTTCCACGCCTCTCCTTTGGGCGCGAAATCGAGACCCTCCATCTGGAGGAACTCGAGGATGGTGAACATGTCGTGGAGTTCCGCCACGTCGATGTCGTCGGGGCCGACTCCGGCCATCTCGTAGGCTTCTCGACCGGATTCGACGACGGCGCCCATCGTCGTCGGGTCGGCGCGCTCGTGGACGACGTGGGTGTCGGTCGCGCCGCCGATGCCGGAGACGACGGCGTACTCGTCGGTGTACTCGCTGGCCTTCTCTACGGGACAGAACAGAAGCGCCGCCGACCCGTCCGTGATTGGACAGAAATCGTACAGTCGCAGCGGGTCGGCGACTATCGGGGACTCCATGGCCGTCTCGACGTCGATTTCCTTCTGGAACTGCGCGTGTGGATTCCGGGCGCCGTTGGCGTGGTTCTTCACCGCCACCTTCGCGAGGCTCTCTCTGGGCGCGTCGAACTGCGAGAGGTACAGTCGGGCCGTGAGCCCGGCGAAAGATGGCAGCGTGACGCCGTGTTTGTACTCGACTGGGTGGGTGAGCGAGGCGATAACGTCGGTCGCTTCGCCGGTCGTGCGGTGGGTCATCTTCTCGCCGCCGACGAGCAGTGTCATGTCGCTGGCTCCGCTGGCGATGGACTGCCAGGCGGCGTAGATGCCGGCGCCACCGGATGACGAGGTCTGGTCGATGCGCGCCGTGTACGCCGGGACGGCCGCGAGGTCGTGAGCGAGGGCGTTCGGGACGCCGGTCTGTCCCTCGAACTCGCCGCTGGCCATGTTCGAGACATAGAGGTGTTCGACCGCGTCGGGTGCGACACCCGCGTCGTCGAGGCAGGCTTCGCCCGCCTCGGCGAGCAGTTCACGCACCCACGTCTCGCGCTGTCCGAACTTCGTCATCGAGGCGCCGATGACAGCAACGTCGGGCATGGTTCCGACTCACGGCGGAACTGCCCTAAGCGTTCGGGAGCGAAAACGCCGACGCGAACGTCGGTTGGCGACCTACCACTCCATGCCGCCGTTGACGGCGAGGATTTGGCCGGTCATGTAGCCGGCGTCCTCGCTGGCGACGAAGCGGACGATGCCCGCCACGTCCTCCGGCGTCGCAAACCGGTCGAGGGGGACCCGCTGGAGGATTTTCTCCTGGACCCGTTCGGGAACCGTCTCTAACATGTCCGTCTTCACGAACCCGGGGGCGACGCAGTTCGCCGTCGACCCAGTGGACGCCAACTCGAGCGCGAGCGTCCGGGTGAAGCCGAACAATCCTGACTTCGTCGTCGCGTAGTTCGCCTGCCCGTAGTTGCCCTGCTGGCCAACCACCGACGAAATGTTGATGAGGCGGCCGTCCTCCGCCGACTTGATGTCATCGAAGTAAGCGTTCGTCGCGTTGAACACCCCACCGAGGTTCACCTCCACGACCCGTTTCCAATCCTCCCGACTCATGTTCTCGAACTTCTTGTCGACGGTGACGCCGGCGTTGTTCACGAGGATATCCGCCGGTCCGAACGCCTCCCGTGTTGTCTCGGCCATCGCCTCGATTTCGGCTTCGTCGGCCACATCGGCTTGTACCGGCAGCGCAGCGCCCCCCGAGTCCTCGATAGCCTCGGCAACCTCGTGTGCCTCCCCCTCGGAAGAGCGGTAGTTGACGACAACGTTCGCGCCGTAGTCACCGAACTCCTCGGCAATTGCCCGCCCGATACCCCGCGATGCGCCCGTGACGACGCAGGTTCGGTTTTCGAGTGTCATGGCTTCGAATTGTCCCCAGTAGTTTATCGTTACAGCCTCTATTACACGGCTTCTTCAATACAACACTACCACGGATTCGTATAACGGTTACCCTACGAGACATTATACACCACCCAAAGGTACCCAAGGCTGCCAAGAGGTTCCGTATCGGAACATGTGGTTTATCCGTATCGCCTCGTGCGATACAAAGTGGTTTTCACCCAACACTTAGTACGGTCAGAGCGGAAAGTATTTTTGGCTTGCCTAAACAATACGATGTAATGAGTCCATACGCGCCGATGACGAGGGGAGGTGTCTCCGATGTCTAGCGGAACGGCGGAGTTCACGGGCGGCGCGGCAGACGTCACCACCGACCTATCGAGGGAACGCCCCACGGTGCTCGAACTCGATGGAGTTCGGAAGTCCTACAGCGGAACCCAGGTGATTCACGACCTCTCGCTTACGGTTCGGGAGGGAGAACTGCTCACCCTCTTGGGGCCATCCGGCTGTGGAAAGACGACGACGCTCCGGCTTATCGCCGGTCTCGAACGCCCCGACGGCGGGGCCGTCCGACTCGATGGGGCTACCGTCTCCGGAGAGCGGTTCGTCGCTCCGGAGGACCGAGACGTCGGCGTGGTCTTCCAGGAGTTCGCGCTGTTTCCGCACCTGAACGCCCGCGAAAACATCGCCTTCGGAATACAGGACCGCTCCGAGACGGAACGCGAGCAGCGCATCGACGAACTGCTGGAACTCGTCGGACTAACCGAACACGGCGAAAAAACGCCCGAAGAGCTCTCCGGCGGCCAACAGCAGCGCGTTGCCCTGGCTCGGTCGCTGGCACCCGAGCCGAGTCTCCTCCTTCTGGACGAGCCGTTCTCGAATCTCGACGTCGACCTCCGCGTCGAGATGCGCGAAGAGGTCCGGGAAATCCTCAAGGAGGCCGGCGTCACGGCAATCTCCGTCACACACGACCAAGAGGAGGCGATGTCCATCTCCGACCGCGTCGCCGTGATGAGCGAAGGCGGGCTCGAACAGGTCGGAACCCCCGAAAAGGTGTTCCAACAGCCCCGCTCGCGATTCGTAGCTGGCTTTCTCGGCCACGCGTCGTTCGTCTCCGGGCGCGTGCGCGAGGACTGTGTCGACACCGGCGTCGGCTGTATCCCCTTCGAGCAGGTCAACGGCCTCACCGAGGAGTACGTCGGCTCCGATATCGACCTCATGGTCCGGCCGGACGACGTTCGCTCACGCGGTGCGGAACCCGGAACGGCCAACGGCGAAGTGGTCCACCGCCGATATCTCGGCCCGACAGTGCTGTACCGGGTGGAACTCGACTCCGGTGACGTCGTCGGCTGTATGCACAACCACGCCGACGAGGTGTCGCTGGACGACCCCGTCTTCGTCAGCCTCGACGCCGACCACGAACTCGCGTGGTTCCCCCGTGGAGAGCGGAAGATGGCCGACGGCGGAACCGTCGAAGAGTAACCTACCAGTTTTCGAAGTCGGACGAACCTGTCGATAATAGTTTCTCCGAGACCGAGCCCCACCGACACTACCGGAGGTCGGCGACAAACGGTTCGATTTCTTCGTCGTCACGAGTGTACGGCGTTGCGTGGTCGGTCTTCGGTGGACGGTCGAACGGTGGTGATAGCTCGCACCCGGACCCGTCAGTTCGGACTGTTTCGTCGGTCGAGCGGTCGGGTGTGTACGGAACGAGTGGTGCGTCGTCGGTGTCAGGTGACTGCATGGTTTGTGGTGTGTAGACGGTCGAGTGGCGATGCAACTCTCGAAGAAGCAGGATTACGTGGGTACGGGTTTGGGGTGCATCGCGTATCCCACCGTTCGAGAGTATACATAATAAATGTTCATGATAGTTGTGCTTTGCCGCGGGCGGAGCCGAACACTCAATTCCCTCGAAGGGCGAAAGTCATCCATGAGTTTGACCCTCGCCTTCGAGCTTTCGGCGCTCCGTTGCCTCGCTGACCCCGAGGGAGCCGTCCGCGAAGCGCGCCAATGGAGCGAACACGTCGGCGTCGTTACCGACCGGCCGCCGCACGTCCTGACGAAGTTCACTCGCGATAACCACATCCGAAACGACTTCGAGCCCGCCGTCGAGTCGGCTGACAAGACGCTCGAACATCTGCTGGCGCACTTCGACACCGACAGGTTCGTCTTCGTAGCCGAGTCGGGAACCGACGCACCGGACGGGTGGGAACTCCAGTCGACGACCGACGCCGCCGACCGTGCTGGCTGGGAACTCGCCGACGAAACACCGTCGACGCCACCGCAGTCGAGCACACACGAACGCGACGACTGGCCGTAACGCCAACAGTGTGCCCGAAATCCGACATCGAATGAGTGCATCGATGAGAGGGCGTTGTGTATAGCACCATACGATTTATGAGTTTGCCACAACACAGTTAGAGATGGCAATAACCCACTATCCAACCACTGAAGATACGAAAACGGGACTCGAACACCCATTACGAGCCCAAGGGCCTCAACCGACAGAGCTACTCAGAAGATCCATACGACCCACCACCAGGCAGAACCACAACGACACGAACACGCCATACAGCAGCTCGTGTGGCCCAAAGATACCAAAGAGCCGGAGGAGGCCACGAATTAGAAACACACCCGACAACACCACCGACTCAGTTTCCGATGCCCGTCAAAGGTTCGAGTAACGCGCGCCCGACCACACTCCGAGGTGTAGCACTCGAAACGAGTCACGCCGAGAAACCACCACATATCCTGTCTCCCAGAACACCACAAATTTAGAATCGGTTATCGTCTTTTCTAAATCGGACCGGTAATATCTAAATCAGATTGGCCGATAAGCGCCCACAACACCACCAGGCTGGAGCTCACATTCGTTGATAAAGACCCTTATCGGCGTGTCTGACGTACTTTGATGTGGGAGGGGTTCGTGACTCCACTATGAGCAGCGAGGGCGAACGCGTCTCGGTGCAGACCTACGTGTCGTCGACCCAACGGGAGCGTTGGCGTGAGGAAGCCGACGAACTCGACATGAGTCAGGCCGAGTACGTTCGAACGATGATTCAGGCCGGCCGACGGAGCTTCGATTTAAATACGGAAGCGAGTTCTTTAAGTAGTGATTCGAGCAACTCCGTCGAAGCCCGTTCTCCGGACGCTACCCCTAGGGGAGAGGGCTTGAAAGACCGTGTTCTCGAGGTGCTTCGCGCCGAAGAGTTCGCTGACTGGGAGTTGTTGCTCGCCGGCGTCACCGACGACATAGAAGAGCGACTCGAAGAGACGCTCGACGAGCTTCAGTCGGAGGACCGAATTCGATACAGTGGTCGCCACGGCGGATACACGGTGGTGGACGATGGGCGTTGACGACCGCAGTGGAACGACGACACCGGAGGACCCCGTCGCGTACTTTCTCCAGGACATGACCTTCCACGGCCGGACCGACCGGACGAAGGCGGCCTACAAGCGCGTCTTGCGGGATTTCGAGTCGTTCGTCGCCGACGAACGGGGGACGACGCTTCCGACCGCGACACAGCGGGAGTGTATGGCGTGGGTCCACTCGCTTCGGGGCGAACACGCCGACAGCACCGTGGCGTCGTACGCCTCCTACGTCCACCGGTTTTACGCCTACATGACGCAGGTCGGCGCCTTCGATTCGAACCCGATGGCGCTTGTCACCGAGGAGATGGACGAATCAATCGACACAGACCCCGCCCGCCGGGAAATATCCATCCCCCAGATGCGGTCGTTCTTCGCGGACATCTGCCATCCCTACGAGCGCGCTCTCGTCGGCACGCTTCTGAAGACCGGAATCCGAGTTGGGGAGTGCTGCAATCTCGATTTACGCGACGTACACCTCGACGATTCGGAGGTTCAGACGGCCTACCAAATCGAACATCGCGGCGCGTTAGACGGCCGTCCGGACTCCCTATACATCGCCAGCGACCCCGCGAAAGGGGAAGTCTACAACGGCGAGGAACGGACGGCATCGAACAAACGGAAGCGAGACACCGTCATCCCAATTGACGGGGGGCTAAAGCGCCTCCTGAAGGCGTGGCTGGCGATTCGTCCGGACACACAGTCGTCGGCGGAGCCGCTTTTCTGTTCGACGAGCGAGTGGGGAAAGCGGGCGACACCGTCGATGGTCCGGACTATCGTGGCCGAACAGGCCGGTAAACGCGGCTGGTATCGGGAGGGTGGCGACGCCTCGGAGAACGTCACGCCACACTACTTTCGGCACTTCTTCACCACGCATCTTCGCGATAGAACCGGCGACAGAGGCGTCGTAAAGTACCTCCGCGGCGACGTGGCCACGGATATCATCGACACTTACACCCACAACTGGGGCGACCGCGTCCGGGAGGTGTACGAAGCCAACGTCTACGACCTCCTGTAGTCGTTTTTCCTCGTAGACCCCGAATTTTGACCAGCGTCGACGACAGAACCGTGTCCGACACCCAGCTCATAAATCATATAATGCTATATCAAATCGAGTTGGATTTTACACGCACAACGCACCCAAATTCCGCCAGCGCAGTAGTTAACCAGCGGAATCAGTCGCTGGACCGTCCCAGAATCATCGTCTTCTGCGGCTGTCGGGGGGCGACAAGTTGACTCCCTCAGGATCGAGCCCTTCGTGATGCGGCGACGACCGTCCTCGGTCTCGACACCGACCCCCTATTCGAGCAATCCCTCAAGCAGTCGCTTCGCGAGAGCTTTGTCGAGCGGGTCGTTGGCATTGCCACAGTGTGGCGACTGAACACAGCCCGGACAGCCATCCTCACAGGGACAGCCCGCAATCATCTTCCGAGTCGTTTCCAACAGTTCGCCAATGTCCTCGTAGCCAGTTTTCGCCAGGGCGACCCCGCCGGGGTAGCCGTCGTAGACGAATATCGTCGGCGCGTCGGTCCGTGGATGCAGCGGCGTCGACAACCCGCCCACGTCTCGACGGTCACACAGCACCGTCGTCGGAAACATCGATATCATCGCGTGTTCGGCGGCGTGGATGCCACCCGGGAGGTCGCCACCCTCGACGAGTGCCGTCTCGAGGTCCGGCGGTACCGCGAAGTACAACGCCTGCGTCCGGAGGCTCGTCTCCGGGAGGTCGAGCTCCTCACTCCCCATCGGTTCGCCACTCGAAGCGTCGAAGCGCTGAAAGCCGGTTATCTGCTTGCGCATCTCCACCTCGGCGAACCGGACGGTCACGTCATCGCGTGCGGTAAGCGTCCGTTCGTCGATGTCTCGCTCGACGGTAATGGCCTTCTCGTGGAGCACGCGCGTGAAGTAATCGGCCCACGTCGGCTGGAGCTGCGCCACGTTCGCCCGCAAATCCAGGTCGGTTACTTCGTAACTGCGACCCTGATGGTGGTAGATGGCTCCGGGGTGTGCGTCCCGGAGTGCGTCGTCGAAGGCCAACTCGGCTAACGTCTCGCCATCGGAGCCACGCAGTTGCACCTGCCGGTCGTCGATGGCCCGGAGACTGGTGTCGTATTGGGGGCTGGAGCCGTCGTTCAGCCACCGGACGCCCTCACTCGTCTCGCGGCGCGAAAGCACCCCCTCGTCGGTGAGGTCGGCGACCACCTCGGGAAACCGCGGCCCGAAGTACCGGTCGTCGTCGAGTCGGAGCCACGACTCGTCGGCCGCAGACCGGACGTGGGCGGGCATGATTCGGTCGTTTTCGGGGTTGGTGACCGCCTTCTCCGGGTCGCCCTCGAAGAACGACTCGGGGTTCGACATCAGGTACTGGTCGAGTTGGTCCTCGCCGGCCACCAAGGCGACGAGAGAGGGGTCGGTTCCCCGGCCGGCACGGCCACCCTGCTGGAACGCCGCCATCCGCGTCCCCGGATAGCCGTCGAGAATGACGGCGTCGAGACCGCCGATATCGACGCCCAACTCGAGGGCGTTCGTACTCCAGACGCCGCGTATCTCCCCGGAGTCGAGTCCACTCTCTATCTCGCGGCGCCGGTCGTCCGACAGCGCCGCCTGATACGCTGCGACGCCGTCGGCGAGGTCGTACGCCCCGCGGTCGCGAAGCATGCTCGCGCTTTCGGTGGCGTAGCGTTCGGCGGTCTGTCTGGAGCCGGTGAACACAAGCGTCTGATGTCCCTTCGAGACGAGGTCACAGAACAGCCGTTCGGCCTCGGTGTGACTCGACTTGCGCCGCCCGCTCCCCCAGCCATCGCCGTCGCCGTACTCCGGCGGGTTCCACAACAGCCAGTGGGACGGCCCCGACTCGCTGTCGTCGCTGTCGACCAGTCGGATGCCGTCGGGGTCCCGGCCGGTCACCGTCGCCGCGTGCTCGATTGGGTTGCCGATGGTCGCCGAACAGCAGACGAACTCCGGGTCAGAACCAAACTCCGAACACAGGCGAGCGAGCCGTCGGAACACCAAGGAGACGTGACTGCCGAAGACGCCGCGATACTCGTGGACTTCATCGACGACGACGGTTTCGAGGCGCTCGAAGAACCACCTCCACAGCCGACGGGCGTGTGGGAGGAGTCCGTAGTGCAGCATATCCGGCGTACAGCAAAGTACGGTCGGCTGGCGCTCCCGAATCGCGGCCTTTTCGCTTCGTGACTGCCGGCCCGTGTACTGTTCGACGGTGACGCCGCTGGCGAACCCGAGTTCGTCGGCCAGCGCCGACAGCGACTCGGTCTGGTCGTTGATGAGTGCGACCTGCGGGGCGAGATACAGCGTCGTCGCGCGGTCGTCCATCGCCCGCTCGAAGGCCGGAACGGTGTAGGCGAGGCTCTTGCCGCTCGCCGTCTCCGTCGCGAGGACGACGTCGTCGCCGTCTCGGGCCGCCTCGATTGCCCTCGCCTGATGGCCGTAGAGGTGGTCGATACCGCTGGCTTCCAGCGCCTTTCGGAGACGAGCAGGAAGGTCGATATCCGTGAAGATTGCCTCGGAGGGGTCGAGAGTCTCGTGGGCGCGTATCTGTCCCTCGTAGTACGGACGCTCCCGAAGCCACGCGACGGTTTCCTCCACAGGGTCGGTTCCGTCGGCGCCGCTCCTAACCGTTCCGACAGCGGCGAAAGGGATCGAGTGACGTTCAACATAAAACATGGGGAATATCCGGAGGCAGGCACTTTACGAAGAGATTACTGTACTGAAACAACCCATATGGAGTACGTCGAACTGAAGATTCGGCCCGGCGACAGGTGGTTCCACGAGTTCGACGAACTGGTCGCCGCGGACCCCGAGTTGTGCCACGGGCCGATACACCACATCAACCTCCTGTCGGACGACACGATGGTCGTCCTCTACGAGATATACGGCTCCAAAGAGCGTGTCGACGCCCTACACGCCGAACACGACCACCCCGCCGAAACCGCACACCTCGGGGACGACACCCTCGTCTACACCCACCACGACCCGAGCGACGTGGCCTACGACCTACTCACCGTCGCAAACGAACACAGCGTCGTCGTCGACACGCCCATCGAGTTCAGCGATGACGACGAACTACAGGTCCGACTCATCGGCACCGCCGAGTCCCTCCAGTCGGCGTTCGGTGCCGCCCCCGAGGGCGCACAGGTGACCGTCGAAAAGACCGGCGAGTACCGCCCCGGGACCGAACGGCTGTTCACCGACCTCACCGACCGACAGCGGGAAACCCTGCTGACGGCCCTGGAGATGGGCTACTACGACAACCCTCGTCGAGCGACCTACAGCGACATCGCGGGCGAACTCGACTGTACGGCCACGACCGTCGGCGAACACCTGCGGAAAATCGAGGGGTATGTCCTCCGGGAAATCGCCCCGAGACACTGGGGGCCGACCCGATAACGGCCCTAAACGACCGTCTCGGCACCGCCGACGAGCTGTTTTGCGACGGTCTCGCTTTCAGCGACCGTCTCAGCCGGATTCCGCAACAGGACCGTCTCGCTGGGGAACAGTTCCTCTCCGAGGCGGAGACCGTGGTCGCGGGCGGTCGACCCCGTGACGGTAAGATAGACGCCGAGGCCGACCGAGGAGATGGCGGCCTCCTCCTCGCGGTCGCCCGGATACCGGAACTCGATACCCTCCATCGCACGCGTGCCCAACACGGCCTCGACCAACCGCTCGTATCGCGGGGAGATACACAGCGGTCCCTCGTAGGACTCGACGAATTCACGCGTCGCGGTCTCTGCGATGTCCGGCGTCGACAACAGCGTGTGATACACCGTATCGCCGAGGCCACCGACGACGCGAACGTCGGTGTCGTGAGGGTCGATGCGGTCGTTGAGTTCCGAAAGCGTCGAGAGGGGTTCGGGGGTGAGTTGGACGACCTCCTCTAAGACGAGGTCCGCACTGTCGAATCCGAGTGCGAACTCGTGTTTCCGGAGGGCGCGAAACGGCTCCTCGCGGCCGACCAACTGGAGGTCGTCGTCGCCCAAATCGACCATCAGGCTGTCGAAGACGACCCGTCGTGGCATCCCGGGGCGGCTATCGCGGAACAGCGTGTACTCGGGTGCGTAGCGGTCGGTGTCGCTGTAGGATTTGAGACGGTCGTACACGCCGGCCTCGGCGGTCTGGGTTCCCTTCGTGACCGCCTTCTCGTAGCGGAGTGTCGAGGCGATTTCGTCGGCGGCGTCTTCGATGCCCGCGAAGCCGGCGACCCGTTCGAGGACGGCCTCCAGCGGGCGCCCCTTTCGCGGGACGGCAACACGGATAGTCGTCATTGTCGGCGTGAAGAACTCGACCGATAAAACGGAACCGAAAGCGAAATCGGCCGGTCGCGGCGGCTACTCGTCGTCGCTGGGTGCGCCGAACGCCGCGGTCAGTCGCTCGCGCATCTCCGAGACGTCGGAGAGTTCGTCCTCGATGTCGGAGATGTCGCTCTCGATGGCGTCGAGGCGCTCGTCGTCGACGCCGTCTTCGACCTGCTGTTCGAGCGCTTCGATGTCCGAACGGAGTTCCTCGATGTGGTCGGCGACTCGCTCCTCGATTGTCTCCTCGATTTCGTCGGTGGCCTCCTCGACCCGCGTTTCGACCTTTTGGAGCGTCGAATCGACGCGGTCGTCGACGCCGTCAACCCGCTCGACGGCCTCATCGAGTTCCGTCCGGAACTCCTCGATGAGCGTCTGTGCGTCGCCGTTCTCGTCGAGGAACGATTCCAACGCGTCGGTGTACGCCTGCAGGTCTGCAACCTCCGACTGGAGGCGCTCGATTCTGGCGTCGACGGCACCACCCGAATCCGTGGCCCCACCGGCATCGATCTCGACGCCGAGTGCGTCACGAAGTTCCTCGAGGTCATCGTCGTCGACCTCGCCGTCCCGAATCTCGGCGGCGAGTGCGGCGGCGAGGCTTCCCCCGGCGACGGCCGCGGCGGTACCGTCGTCGTGGGCCGATTCGGATTCCGGCTGCGTCGGTTCCGAAGACTCCTCGGCCTCGGTATCGGCGGATGCCCCGTCGGTGTCCGCTTCGCGGATGGCGCTTTCGATGTCGTCGTGGGCTTCGGTGTCGGTCTCGGGACTCGACTCCGCGTCGTCTGCGGATTCTGTGTCGTCTTCGGGCTCCTCTTCGCCCTCGATAACGTCACGGACGACGTCTTCTGAGTCCTCACCCTCCTCCAACGGCGGGTGGACCGTCTCCAACACCGGGTCGGTCATGTACTTCTCTACGTCGTCGGAGTCACCGCCACGGAGGCCGTACACGGTAGTGTACTCCTCGCCCAGTTCGAACTCCCGCTCGAAGACGATTGCATCGCCGTCGACGCCCCAGAACTCGGCCCCGTATTTGGGGTGGAAGCCGATGTCCTCCGGCGTGACGTGTTCGGGAACGGAGTCGACCATCCGAACGGCGACGGTCTCCTCTCGCTCCGAACGAACGACGAAAGCGATAGCCGGCACT
Source organism: Natronomonas gomsonensis (assembly GCF_024300825.1). Lineage (NCBI taxonomy): Archaea > Methanobacteriati > Methanobacteriota > Halobacteria > Halobacteriales > Natronomonadaceae > Natronomonas > Natronomonas gomsonensis. Next base: position 1,050,679 of record NZ_CP101323.1, read on the forward strand.
GGGAAATCGTCCGGCTCGAAGGATTTCTCGACCGTGACGCCGTCGCTCGACGCCGTGACGCGTTCTTCTGGTTCGGCGTTGCTCATATCTCGTACTGTACCTTGCCATCAATAAACTTATTCGTGAAGTCGAATTTATCGCCGGCCACAGCCTCAAAGCGTGGTTTCGTCACCGATCTCCAGCACCTCGAGCGTCCGCGGGAACGCGAACGAGCGAACGTGGTGCCGGAGTGCCTCGGGGTCGGCGGTCAGCCCCTTCCACATGTCCCAGTGGGTCGGCAGCAGGCGGTCGAGTTGGAGTTGCGCCGCCGCCTCGGCGGCCATGTTCTCGTCTGAGTACCACTTCGTATACTTCGGCTCGCGGGTCTGTTTGTCGGGAATCATGCCGGCGGAGCCGAAGGCGAGCACCCCGAGGTCGATGTCGTAGCGCTCGCCGACCGATTCGAAGGCCTCGCTCGGTCGGGCGTCGCCACCGTGGAAGAACGTCCCCGCCTTGTGGCGGATGACGTACGACACAGGGTGGTCGGCGTCGGGGTCGTGAGCCGGTTCGACTGCGATTTCCAGCGAGCCGACTTCGACGGTGTCGCCCTCCTCGATTTCGGTGAAATCGTCGTCGGTGAGGTCGTAGTCGGTCGTCCACTCGCGGGCCGTCTCGACGGAGGCCGACGGGCCGTAGAACGTCGCGTCGGTGTTTTCGAGTATCGGCGCCTGCGAGGGGCCGTGGACGTGGTCGGTGTGTTCGTGGGTTGCCAACACGGCGTCGGCCTCGACGACATCGGTCGGGTCGAAGGGAACTGGTATCATCCGAACCGTCCGCGGTGGGTCGCCCAATCCCAGATACGGGTCAATGAAGACGGTCGTTCCGTCGTCGGCCTTCAGCACGAAGCCGTTACAGCCCAGATACCACAGTTGGACGCCGTCGGGTTCGGCATCGGCGACGGCGGTGGGCAGCCAATCGCCCCAGTCGGAGTGGACGGTCATACTCGTGACTGCACGGGGAGTGGACAAAAAGTCGGTCGGTCCTCGACCGACACATAAACCGAACTCCGTGATAGGAAACCGTCGCCTGTAGGGACGGGACTACAACCGGGAGTTCTAACTCGGGAGGCGTGGCTCGACGGGTGAGAAAACCGCAGAATCGCCGTCGCAATCAGTCCTGACAGCAGCCGCCGGCCTTCTCGCCGAAGTCGACTTCCAGCGGTTCGGAGATGGTGACGTTGAGCTCCTGCAGCGTCAGTTCGATTTCGGATTGGGCCTGCAGGTACTTCGCCATCTTCGGCTTCTCGTGGAGTTCCTGCTGGGCGCTCTGGAGTTCCCGGAGGTCGTCGTTGGTCGCGTCGCCGGTCTGACGCGCCATCATGAACTCCTCACGGATGCGCTCGAACTCCCGGATTTCATCCTGAAGTTCCTCGTCGTTCTCGACGGCAGCCTTCGCCTCGACGAACTCCTGATACGCCGGGAGTTCGGTGATGGCCTCGCCGAGCGACTCGGCGAGTTCGGTCACATCGTCGTCGGTCACGTCGCCCTCGGGGGTGGTCTCGACGCTCATTGTCGGCGTTTCGGTCCGGCGACGTATAGGCGTGCCGGATGGGGAACGGAGCCGTCTACGGCCCGCGACAGGGGCGTTTGGAAGCACGCACGTTTTACGCGGCGACATCCAACTGCGAGTAATGAGTCAGGAATCGGAATCCGAGTACACGGAGGGAGACCTCCGGAATACGGGGATGTCGCTGAAGCACGACCGGACGTGGGATTACGAGTTGGACCGCATCGTCGAGGCGGTCGAGGAACGCGACGCCACGACGGTCGGCCTGCAGTTCCCGGAGGGACTCAAGCGACGCGCACCCCGCGTCGTCGACGACCTGCGAGACTTGCTTCCCGACGAGGTCAACGTAATGACCTCCGGAAAGCCCTGTTACGGCGCCTGCGACCTCGACACCTACATGATGCGCCGGACGGACGTGTTCGTCCACTTCGGGCACTCACCGATGAAGGAGTCGGAGAAAATCCTCTACGTGCCGCTGTTCTCGAACGTCGACGTGTTGCCCATCATGGAGGAGTCCCTCGAGGAGTTGGCCGACCCCGATGACGACGAGAACGTCGGACTGGTGACGACCGCCCAGCACATGAACAAGTTCGACGAGATGCGGACGTGGCTGGAGGAGCGCGGCTACACCGTCGAGACCCGTCGCGGTGACGAGCGACTCACCCACGAAGGGCAAGTGTTGGGCTGTAACTACGCCTCCGCGGACGTCGACGCCGACCAAATCCTGTACGTCGGCGGCGGGAAGTTCCACCCCCTCGGGCTGGCGATGGAACACCCCGAGAAGAAAGTCGTCATCGCCGACCCGGTCAACAACGTCGTCACCATCGCCGACACCGAGCAGTTCATGAAACAGCGCTACGCCTCGGTCCACAAGGCGATGGACGCCGAGGAGTGGGGCGTCATCTTCTGTACGAAAATCGGGCAGGGGCGCTGGGAGACCGCCGAAGAAATCGTTGCGGAAAACGACAACGCCTACCTCATCACGATGGACGAGGTGACGCCGGACCGCCTGACGAACTTCGGCTTCGACGCCTACGTCAACACCGGGTGTCCGCGCATCACGACCGACGACGGCCCGCAGTTCAAACAGCCGATGTTGACGCCCGGCGAGTACAAAATCGCCATCGGTGAGGAACCCCTCGACAGCCTGGAGTTCGATACGTTCCACGGTACGTGGTAGTCCCCGAACACCTCGCCCGACGTTATTCTCGGGGGTTCGAACAGTAAGAGTAACGTCGGTCGGCAGTAACACCCCACTATGTCAGGCCCTCCAGCCCGACGACGGTTGTCGATAGTCGGGAGTATCGTCGCACTCACAGCGCTCGCTGTCGCCGTGCCGGTCGCCGCACAGACTCAACCGGGAGTCGATTCCGGAGCCGAACTGGCGTTTTCGTTCCTCACGAACGTCGTCGGCGCCGTCATTGGCACCCTGATTCTCGGCGGCGGACTGATACTGTTGGCCCCGGAGTACACCGAACGGACGACCGACCGAATCGAAAACGAACCCCTCGAAACGTTTCTCTACGGCCTCGGCATCTCGATTGCGGCCGTTGTCGTGATGTTCCTGCTCGCCATCACCATCATCGGCATTCTCGCCGTGATTCCGATGGCCATCGCCCTCGCCATCGTCGGTCAGTTGGGCTACCTCGCGGTCGGCCGGTCGGTGAGCGACGAGTGGGCCGTCGTCCTCCTCGTCGCGCTGGTCGTCGCGGCCGTCGCCGGCGGAGTCCCGATTCTCGGTGGGCTCCTCGGGTTCGTCCTCTCCAGTATGGGCGTTGGCGCCGCGTACTTCGATTACAAGGAAGACGGCGGTACTGGCGGGTCGTCGACCTCGTCCACCTCACCGCCGGGCAGTCGTGGCGGCATCGACACGTCCGGAAGCCACCGCGACAGTGAGAGACAGCAGGAAGTCGACGAGGCGTGGGGAAGCAGTAACGATGAATGGGGCAGCGACGCCGCCGACGATTCCGGGTGGAGCAGCGACGAGACGGACGACTCGGCGTGGGAAAGCGACGAAACCGCCGACGAAAGCCAGTGGGACACCCGCGATGACACCGACACGAGCGACGAACCGAGTTGGAGCGTCGACGAAGAGGACGACACCGACCGCTGACCCGAAGAGGTTTACCGCCGGATAGAAAACCTCGAACGATGCCTGCTCCCTCCACTCGCCGCCGTTTCCTGACCGGAGCGGCCGGGGCGCTCGCGGTCTTGGCCGGCTGTAACGAACAGTCGAGTCCCTCCAGACGGGGGACCGTCACGCCGGTCGACGTTCCCCGGACCGACGAGGAACTACTGCAGGAAGCCGCCAACATCGACGTTCCGTCGGTCCCGAAGGCCGTCATCGTCAGCGAATCCCACCTCCAAGCGGCCATCGACCACATCGAATCGGTGCGTTCGACGGTCAAATCGGTGCTCGCAGACAGCGATATCGAGCCGGAGAATTATGATGGGATTCGATACGGGACGCCGAAATCGATACTCGACGACACCGAACAGCGACTCGAAGACGTTCGTGAGTTGGGACGGACCGAGCAAGCGCTCAGCATCGCCTCGAATACACTCCGGGAACTCAGCCGTCTGCTCGGGGTTTTGCAGGCGGAGACCGGAGCGGCCGACGGTGAGTCACTTCGAAAAGAGATAGAAGCCGAGCGTGATGCCATCGACGCACTCCCCAGTCAGTTCGACTACCGCGTCGCCACCCCCGTCGAACGGTACCTGCCGACGCTGTACACCGCCGAATCGAAGCTAGAAAACCTGACTCAAGGGCCGTTCCCGGCCCGGGCCGAGACGGAGGAGGCGGACGACGAAACGGTTCCGCCGAGTCGAATCGGTGAACTTCGGCTGCACCTCGAACACCTCCGTCGGCAGCGCGATGATGTCGAACGGTTCCACGCGACGGCAACCGACGAGAGTGCGCCCCCGGTTCGCGACGGAATCGACGATGCCTTGACGCAACTGGAGGCAGAAGTCCGCCAGATTGCCGAGGAGTACGGTGCCGAACCCTCCGGACAGCGAGAGGACCTAGGCGAGACAGCCGAAGGGCGAATTCGGGGCGTCCGCCGGTCGGTCGGCGCCCGGAGTCGGCGGTGGACCGAGGGGTTCGAGGAGTTTCGACAGGACGGACGCCGGATGGTGGGATTGCTAGAGGTCACGGAGTGGCTGTTGCTGTTCGAGGGCGTCGACGCCGCGGTCGACCGGACACTCACCCGTCTCGGCCCGGACGACTTCCCCACCGAGTCGGTCGTCACGGAAAAACGTCGAGCGGTCGAAGCGCTCGAGGCGGTAGCCGATGGGACGGCACTCCAGCGGCGGTTCGCCGAGCGTTCCCACGGACTGCTCCGAAGCGCCGACAGCCGCGCGGAGCGGGGCATCGGAAACACCGAGGAGGTCGCGTTCGTCCACCTGCTCTACGTCTCCGCGAAGGAGTGTGCCAATCGGGCGGCGGCTCGAAGCGAGACGGTCAGCGAAGCACTCGGTGGGTGAGAGTGAGCGGCCCGGCGATTACCTCCAAACATACACCAATCTATAAGAATATCTGGCAAGTATTGAACGTCGATGACCGACGGGACTCCCGGGGCGACGCGACGGCGGTTAGCACAGGAACTGGCGGTCGTCGCCGGCTTCGAGGACCCGCGGGCGCCGCTGGAGCAGTACCACACGCCGCCGGATTTGGCGGCTCACATCGTCCACGTCGCTGACTTACAGGGCGACATCGAGGGCGAAACCGTCGTCGACCTCGGCTGTGGGACGGGGATGTTGGCGCTCGGGGCGGCGCTTCGGGGACCGAAGCGCGTCGTCGGCGTCGACATCGACCCGGCACCGCTGTCGACGGCGCTGGAAAACGAGCGCCGCGTCGGCGCGACGGCCGACGTGTCGTGGCTTCGCGCCGACGCCACCGAAGCGCCGCTGTGTCCCGACGAGGGGGTGACCGTGCTGATGAATCCGCCGTTCGGCGCCCAAACCGGCAACGAGGGCGCCGACCGCGCCTTTCTGGAAACCGCTGTCGATATCGCCGCCGTCTCCTACTCCGTCCACAACGCCGGCAGCGAGTCGTTCGTCGAATCCTTCGCCGACGACAACGCCGGCGAGGTGACCCACGCCTTCGCCGCGGAGTTCGACCTCCCGCGACAGTTCGACCACCACGAGGAGTCGACCCGAAGTATCGATACGGAAGTGTTCCGTATCGAGTGGACGTAGCGGGGTAGGTTACCTCGAGCGCTGGGCGATACGGACCCGCGTCTCGCCGCGTTCGACGAAGAGGTCACGCTCGTCGCGTTCGACGGTGAGGCCACCGACGGTCGTCTCCGTTCCGTTTGTGGGGACGGCCGCCCGTCCGAGCGTGTCGTTGTTCCGTGAGACGACGACATCGAACCGCGACTCCACTGGCTGAATAGAGACGTTCCGGCCGCCGATGCGGGCATCGGCCGTGGCTCGTTCGGCCCGGTAGACGACCGACCGCTCGTCAGCCGCGGCGGGTCCGAGACGGACGTTGTACGTCTGGTTGCCACCTGCGAGTCGCCACGTCGTCCGGTTGGCACGAACGTCTTCGTTCCACGTGAGGCCGCCGAGTCGAACCGTCGCCGTCCCGCGAGAAGCGAGTCGGCTCTTCGAGACCTCCTCCCACCAGATGTTTCGATCCTCGGAGACGACGATGACGCCGCTGGCGTTGACCCGGTCCGTCGAGTTACCGCCGGGGAGCGGAACGGCCGGGATGAACTGGTTTTCGACGTCTTCGGCGTAGAAGACGGTGTAGTCGCCGACCTCGGTCGGTTCGGCGTCGTCGATACCGGCGCTGGCGTCGTCGACGGCGAAGAGATTGAGCGGGACGGCGACGAGCGCGAGGGCGAAAAGCGACGCGAGGACGAGACCGTACGCCGCCTCGCGGCGCGAGAGGTCGATGCTGGCTATCAGGTCACGCGTCGAGGCCGCCGCACCGCTTGCGATTAGCGCGGCCAAAAGGAAGACGAGTGCCGTCCCGAGCGCACGGAACAGCCGGAACGTCTCGGAGCCTTCGATGATGTAGACGGCCCACAACCCTCGGTCGACGGCGAAGACGAGCGCGGCGAGCCACAGATGCGTCGGGTTCGGTCGGACGTTCCGGCGATAGCACAGCGCGATAGCCAGCGTGACACCGACGAACAGCCCCAGCGCGTGGCCCTGGATGGCGACGTTGGCCCACCACGGTCGGGAGAACGATTCGGCCGCTGTCTGTTGGAGCGTCGGCGACCGAAGCGAATTGTAAACGAGGGTGACGACGCCGCTGACCAGCACCGCCACGAGCGTCGACAGCGGGTACCGAATCAGCGCGAACCCGACGAAGGCGAAGACGACGCCGGAGAAGCCGATGACAGGGCCGAGGGCGAACAGCGACGTGAGGACGGTCACCGCGAACACGCCACCGGCCCACGCGAGGATGCGGGCGAAGGGGTTCGTCCGGAACGACGAAAACGAAGAGCGGCCGCGCTCTCGGGGGAAGTGACTCCAGGCGTACTCCGCGAGCGTCCCGAAGACGAGCGTTCCGAGCAGATTACCGGTGACGTGACCCAGCCCCGAGTGGGCAAACCCCGCCGTGAGCACCCCGGTCGGATAGAAGTACCCCCACGCGCGAAACGGGATGGTAACCGGATTGTAGGGGTTCGCGAGGCCGTCTTGGACGAACAGATAGAACGCCGCGACGACCGCGACGACGAGGAGCGTTCCCCACGGGACGCCCAACACGAGTCGCTTCCGGGCGAGTCGCCCCCAGCGTCCGCCGGGACGGGCGAGTGCGACGAGCGTCGAAAGCGAGACGAGGATGCCGACCGCGAGCACGACGTACCAGGCGACGGCCGGTGCTGCCATACCCCCAACGAGAAGCGGGGGCGTCAAATAACTCGGCGGTTCGACGGGACGGGACGGGACGGGACTACGGTTCGACGACCAGTTTTCCGAAGGCGTCCCGTTCGAGCATATCGTCGAATGCGTCACCGGTTTCGGAGAGCGTGTAAGTATCGCCGACCGGCGGTTCGAAGGCGCCGTCGGCGAGCAGTTCGACGAGCGTCTCCAACTCCGGTTGGGTGCCCATCGTCGAGCCGACGATGCGGTGGTGGTTGAGGAAGAAGGGCGCGGGCTTGAACTGCGAGGAGCCGGCAGTCCGACCGCAGATGACCATCGTCCCGCCGCGGCGGAGGGCTTCGAGGCCGACCTGCGTGTACTCCCCCGAGAGGTGATTGACCACGGCGTCGACGGGGCCGAGCGAACGGACCTCCCGGGTGAGTTCCTCGGGGTCCGCCGAGTGAATCGTGTGCTCACAGCCGAGGTCACGCAAGCGTTCGAGTTTCCGCTCGGAAGTGGACGTGCCGATTGCCGTTCCGCCGAGGACACCGGTGAGTTGGACGGCAGCGACGCCGACGCCACCGGTCGCACCGGGGACGAACACGAGGTCCGTCGGTCCCACGTCGGCCTCCTGTAGCATGTGCCACGCCGTGAGATAGGCGGTCGGAAGCGCCGCCGCCTCGCGGAATCCGACTGATTCGGGGAGGGGAATCAGGCGACTGGCGTCGACGGCGGCCTGTTCGGCGAGGGCGCCGTGAAACAGCATGAACTGCTCACACAGCGTCTCGGGGCCCTCCCGACAGAACTCACAGGACCCACAGGTCTGGTTCGGACACAGAAGTACGCGGTCGCCCGTCTCCAATCCATGTACGTCGTCGCCGACTTCGCTGACGACGCCCGCGGCGTCGAGGCCGGAGACGAACGGCAGCGCACCCTCCGGAACCATCGCGGAATCACCCTGTAGAATCCAGAGGTCGTGGCGGTTGATAGAGCAGGCACGAACGTCGACGACGGCTTCGTCGGCGGCCGGCGTCGGGTCCGGGCGCTCCTGTAGTTCGACTTCGTCTCCGTCGCCGAAAGCGGTGAACACGGCGGCTTGCATGGACGGGACTGTTCTGCCGAGAGGTTAGGTGTTCGGGATGCGGTGACAGTCGTCACTCCCGAGTCGGCACCGAAAGCCGCCACCCGACCGTCGCCAGTAAGCCGAACCCGAAGGCGTTCAGCGTGCCGTGAAGCGACACCATTCGGGAGATGCTCAACCCCGCGAACCCGCGTCCGGTGAACGCCGTGACCCCGTAGGCGAGCGCCAAGAGCATCGAGACGGGAAGCGCCAGCGCCGACGCCGCGAGCAGGAACCCCTGCAGTCGCGGCCGCGTCGGGGCGACCCGGAGGGCGATGTACCCGCCGAGCACCGCGACCGCGGCAGTGAAAACGCCGACTGCGAGGAGTTCGACGGCCGGGGAAAACGAGATGCCGACGGCGATTATCGCCGGGCCGACCGCGACGACGCCAGCGAGAGGTCGGTACAGGACGCCGTCGGCGTCGGCGACGGCACACCGGCCGACGAGGCCAGCCGTCACCGGAAGGACGAACCCGGCGTAGTGAAAGTGAACCGCCGTGAGGAGGACGATGACTGGCGAAAACCACAGCGTTACGCCGAGGTGATACAGGACGAGGGCGGCCGCACCGACCACGGTGTAGGCCGATCCGGCGTCGATGACCGTCTCCGCGAGCGGCCACGGCCCACGGTCGGCGGTCCGGACGGTGGCGACGAGCGCCAACAGGATGGCAACGACCAACCAAGCCGACGCCATCGCGGCGGCCACGGCGTCGGATTCGACGACGAGCGAACCGGCCAACAGCGCCGCGCCGACCGGCTGACAAACGGCAGCGGCCGCGTACAACTGTCCCGTGAGACCATCGAACGCCGGCGTCGCGGCGAAGTCGATGCCGAGTGGAACCAACACGAGCGGTGCGAGCGCGAGTGCTCGCTCGATGGGGCCAAGACCCAATCCGACGGCGAGGCCGACCCACAGTACCGCGCCGGCTATCGCGCTCAAATCGGTCAACGCGACGCCTCGAACCGACGGAGCGGTTCGATGCCGGGTCATTCCGGCGGGAGCGTCCAGAGGCCACGGGTCGGGCGGAGGTCCGCCGGCACGTCCGTCATTGATTCGCGCTCCTGTGTGAACGACCCGCGATACGACAGCACCTGTCCTGCGAGCGTTTCCACGACCGCGTCGACGTGATAACACTCCTCGGTCTCGTCGTAGCGGTCCCGGACTTCGACCGTCGCCGCCAGCGGTCCCGGCATCGGGAGATAGCGCCCCCGAACGCGGAGCCACTGGCGGCCCCCTTCGACGACGAGTGTGCCGTCCTCGACGCGGGGGTGGAGTTCGGAGACGATGTGGCCGCCCAATCCGAGAAAGTCGAGGAGTCGCCCGGCATCTTCGTCCCAGACGGTCAGTGAATCGAACCGTCGGCGTGTCGATTCGAACTCGAACTCACGACGGGTCGTCATTACCTCGTGGCCGGCCTCGTCGCGATAGGCGACGGTCGTCACCGAGAAGGGAACGTCGTCGCCGGATTCGGGAAAGAGGAGGTTCCGGGTCGGCATGGCGTACAACACCGGGAGGAACTGAACACCGCGACGGATGTCCATCTCGCCGCGACCGACAGTTGCGAACCCGTCTTCGGGGCCGATGCTGTAGCGTTGTCGCACCTTCGGGTGGAGGTCCTCGGCCTCGGAACCGAGGGCGTGTTCGTAAACACCAGTCATTGGTTCGCGGTCGTGAGTCGCCGAGGGAGAGCAGGCGGTTCGAGGCGTCGGGAGTGAGTCGATGGAGATACGTCCATAGTGGCCCTTCGCGCGGCCACGTCAAGAGGATTCCCCGAAGTCGGTGGCTTAGAGTTCCATCTCGCCGTCGATTATCATCTGGGCCTGTTCGGCGAGTGCGGGGACGCCCTCGCGCATCTTCGGATACATCGGGTCGTCGGAGTTGCCCTCCAGATACCGCCGGAAGAACATCTCTCCGAGGCCGGCGAGTTTGTAGACGGCGAGCACCCAGTAGAACTTCCAGTTATCGAACTCGAAGCCGGTCTTCCGCTCGTAGCGCTCGACGAGGTCACGGCGGGTTGGGTAGCCCTCGTTGGTCATGAACGTCGAGGCCAGCGTCGGCGTGGGCGGTTCGGGGTCTTTCTCCTCGCGCCAATACGAGAGCATCCATCCGAGGTCGGTGAAGGGGTCCCCGAGCGTCGACATCTCCCAGTCGAAGATGGCGGCGATTTCGGGATCGTCCGAGGGCGCGAACATCACGTTGTCGAGTTTGTAGTCGCCGTGGACGAGCGTCGATGGGTACTCGTCGTCGTCGGGGGCGTTCTCGGTGAGCCACGACATCACGTCGTACAGCGTCTCGACTTCGCGTTCCTCGGCGGTGACCTCGAAGGCCCACGTCAACTGCTCGGACCACCGACGGACCTGCCGTTCGGTAAAGCCCGGCGGATAGCCGAAGTCGCCGTGTTCGAGGCCGACCGATTCGTAATCGACCTCGTGAATCTCGACGAGTCGGTCGACGAGTTCGTGGCCGATGGCTTCCCGTGCCTCGGGGTTGGCGAAACGCTCCGGTTCGGTGTCCCGGAGCACGTCACCTTCGGCCTTCTCCATCCCGTAGAAGTCACACCCGAGAATCGAGTGGTCGTCGGTGGCGAACACCGTCGTCGGGACCCGAACCTCGGTGTCTTGGAGGGCGTCGATGACGCGATACTCTCTGAGTACGTCGTGGGCGTTCTCGGCGATGTCGCCCGGCGGCGGCCGACGGATGACGAGTTCCTGCTCGCCCCACGTGACGAACAGCGTCTCGTTGGAGTGGCCCTCTTGGTGGTGGGAGACCTCGAAGGTTTCGGCGGGACCGAGTTCCGATTCGAGGTACGCCTTCAGTTTCTCCCGGTCGACGATGCGGTCGAAGTAGTCGGAGCTAGTGTCCGTCACCGTCCGACACCCTCCGAATTCGCTAACATTGTAAGGAGTTGTGTGCGACCCTGCCCCAAATAACTGCCGCCGTCGCGACGACAACGGGTCCGAAGTTCGCCGGTTCTTTTACAATGTTGTGCCCTAAACGCTCCGCCATGGAGTACCACGACTCCCCGGAAGCGAAGGAACTCGCCGAGCGCGCACGCGAGTTCGTCGACGATGTCGTCATCCCGACCGAACGCGAACACCTCGGCGGTGGACCGGTCGGCGAGGAGGTCATCGAGGACCTCCGGGCGGAGGCCCGCGAGCGGGACATCTACTGTCCACAAATTGACGAGGAACACGGCGGAATGGGGTATGACCTCGCCGACGTGTTGCCGCTGTTCGAGGAAGCCGGTCGCTCGCTTCTGGGCGCTTCCGCGATGCGCGTCGACGCGCCCGACGAGGGGAACATGCACACTATCGAACTGGTCGGCACCGAGGCCCAGAAAGAGGAGTGGCTCGAGCCGCTTGTCGCCGGCGACATCCGGTCGGCCTTCGGGATGACCGAACCCCGGGCCGGCGCCGGCTCGGACCCCAAGATGCTCAAGACCACCGCCGAAAAGGACGGCGACGAGTGGGTCATCAACGGCCACAAGTGGTGGACGACGCAGGGCAGTCACGCCGACGTCATCCTCGTGATGGCCGTCACCGACCCCGACGTCCACCCCTACAAGGGCGCCTCCATCATCCTCGTCCCCACCGACGCCGACGGCGTCGATTTCGTCCGCGACATCCCGCATCTCGGACCCGACCTTGATGGCCACGGCCACGCCGAATTCGAGTTCAACGACGTGCGGGTTCCCGAGGAGAACCTGCTCGGACAGGAGAACATGGGCTTTGCCATCGCCCAACAGCGTCTCGGCCCCGCCCGCCTCACTCACTGCATGCGCTTCTCGGGGATGGCGACGCGGGCGCTCACCATCGCGAAGGCGTACATGAGCGAACGGGAGGCCTTCGGTTCGTCGCTGTCCGACAAGCAGTCGCTGCGCTACGACATCGCCGACAAGGAGACGGAACTCCACGCGGCCCGGACGATGGTCCGCCACGCCGCCGAGGAAATCGCCCGCGGCGAAGAGGCCCGCATCCCCGTCTCGATGTCGAAAGTGTTCACCGCGAACGTCGCCCAGGAGACAATCGACCTCGCGATTCAATGCTGTGGCGGCGCCGGCATCTCCCGTGACCTCCCGCTTGCGGACTTCTACGAGGGCGTTCGGGCCTTCCGTATCGTCGACGGCGCCGACGAGGTCCACCAGCGCGTTATCGCCCGCGACGCCTTCGAGGGCGCCGAGGAGAACGCCCACGAACTGGAGCGGACGCCCACGTTCTAAAACCACTTTTTGCACGCTCCGGCGGTCGCGCGCCGCTCGGCGCGCGACACGCCTCCGCGGCAAAAACTTGGGGAAAATATGCGCGAGAGCCTCCAGTCGCGCGCCTTCGGCGCGCGGTAGTCGGCTCTCGCTACGGCGACTCACTTCGTTCGTCGCCGCGAACCGCGCTCGCTTCGCTCGCACGGACACTCAGAAAAAAGAAAACATCAGAAGCATCCACGAGCGTTTTAAGCCCGAAACAAATTATTTGGCTATCATCCGCCTCGGGGGCGTCCGTCAGGTCGCCCCCGAGGCGGTTCTCCGAGCGCGAACGGAGTGAGCGCTCGGTAGCGCGCGCGGACTGGCGCGAGCGAAGCGAGCGGAAGGAGCACGCGCTATTTTTCCCCAAGTTTTTGCCGCGAGGCGCGGCTCCGCCGCGCCGAGCGTGCAAAAAGTGGGTTAGAAGGAGAAAAGGTCGATACCGCCGGTGACGCCGATGACCTGTCCGGTGATGTAGTTGGATTGCTCCGAGGAGAGGTAGGCGACGAGGTTCGAGACGTCCTCTTCCTTGCCGAGTTTCCGCATCGGGGTTGCCTTGGCGATGCGGGCGAAGTGCTCGTCGACCTGTTCGAGTTGGTCGATGGGGAGGTCCGCGAGTTGGCCAACGACGATGCTGGGGGCAATGATGTTCGAGGTGACGCCGTGTTGGGCACCTTCGAGTGCGAGCGTCTTGCCGAAGCCGATGAGCGCCGCCTTCGTCGCCGAGTAGGAGAGCTGGCCGAAGCCGCCCTGCCAACCGGCCATCGAGGACATCGAGATGATGCGACCGAAGCCGCGTTCCTTCATCCCGGGATAGACGGCCTGTGTGATGTTGTAGGCGCCGGTGAGGTTGACGGCGATGTCACGGTCCCAGATTTCGTCGTCGAAGTCCTCGACCTTGTCGCGGGCGTCGACCATCCCGGCGTTGTTGACGAGGATGTCGATGCCGCCGGTCTCCTCTTCGAGGGCGGCGACGGTGTTGGCGACGTCCTCTCGGTCGGTGAGGTCACACTCGACGGCGTGGGCGGTGCCGTCGTAGTCCTCCTCGATTTCGTCGGCGATGTTTTCGGCGGCTTCGTAGTTCACGTCGAGGACGACCACTTCGGCGCCCTCCTCGGCGAGTACGCGGCAGTCTTCGCTTCCGATACGTCCGGCACCGCCAGTGACGAGAGCGGTTTTGTCGTCGAGTCCTAGGTCCATTGCAACACAGGTGTCTCCGGGTTTCGCTATAAGGATTTGGACGGTGATACGAGGGGCGTTTAGTAGGGGACGTGTGAACGGGCGACGAACGCCTCAGTCCGAGACGCCGACGACCGCGAGTAACTCCCGGAGGGCTTCGAGTTCGTGGTCGGCTTTCGGGCCCCAGCCTTCCTCGCCGTAGCCGGCTGCGGCGATTCCGAGCGCCGACGCGCCGGCAACGTCGTGAGAGTGGCGGTCCCCGACCATTACCGTTCGTTCGGGGTCGGATTGGATTGCTCCGAGGGCATCACGGAACATTCGCTCGTCGGGTTTCGTGTAGCCGACGGCTTCGGAGGTGGTGACGTGGGCGAAACACTCGTGGATGCCGAACGAGTCGAGCATGTTCTCGGCTTCGTGGGTGTCGATATCGGAGACGATGGCCTGCTCGATGCCGGCGTCGGCCAGCGTCTCGATGGTCTCGATTGCACCGTCTTCGGCGCGCAGCGTCGCCGCGGTACAGCGGTCGAAGGTTGCTCGCCACCCCTCCGGTGGGTCGCCGTCGAACAGCGCGGCCGTCGCCTTCCGGTATCCCTCCTTTGCGGTTCGGTATTCGGTTCCCTCCCGGCCACGGAAGTGCTCGCCGAGGACGGATTTCCAGTCGTCGAGGGCCGTCTCGGGGTCGAGGCCGTGTGTATCGGCGAGTTCGGCGACGAAGGCTGCGTACCCCTCCCGGACCGATGCGAGTTCGACGATGACGCCGCCGATATCCCAGAAGACGGTGTCGTAGCGGTGGCCGTCGCTCACGGTTCGTAGTGCCGAACGCCGTCGCGCAGTTCGCTGTCGAGTTCGCCGGTCGCATCGAGGTGGGCGAGCGCACTCATCGTCTCTGGGATGAGGTACTTCACGTCGCGGTCACCGGCGATGGCCATCGCGACGCCCGGGACGGTGGAGTAGCCGTCGGCGACGAGGTCGCTGACGCGTTCGAGACGATTGTCGAGGCTGCCGCGGTCGCGTTCGACGGCGCCGGCGAGGTCGGTGTGGACGGCGCCGTGGCCGGGGTAGACGCGGTCGACATCGAGTTCGGCGAGGCGGTCGAGGGCGGTGTAGAAGGCGTCAAAGGCTTCGACGTGGCCGTCATCGAGGCCGTCGTGCATGACGACTGGGCGGAACGGCTGGATTCCCATGTCGCCGCCGAGAAGCACCGACTCGCCGTCGATTTCGGCGGGATAGCTCAGGTGGTCGGCCTGATGGCCGGGGACGTGGACGGCGCCGACTTCGATGTCGCCGATTTCGGTTCGGTCGCCGGGCGCTATCCACACGTCGACTGCCGCCGGTGGGAGGAGTTCTCGGTTTCGCTCCAGTGACTCGACGGCCATGTCGACGGCCATCTCCAGTTGTTCCTCGGGGAATCCGGCCTCAGTGCAGTTCTCGCGGACGCGGGCTTCGAGGGCGCCGAGGTCGCGGTCGAAACGTTCTTCGACGCTCGCGGGCGCGTAGACGGTCGGGTCGCCCTCCTCAAGCACTGCCGGGACGAGACCGATGTGGTCGACGTGAGGGTGGGTGATGAGGACGTGTTCGATATCGCCCGGCTCGTATCCCAACTCGGCGAGCTGTGAGCGAAACGCCGCTTCGTGGTCCGGGAGCGCGGCGTCGACGAGAATCGGCTCCGACCCCTCGATGAGGTAGCAGGCGACGTGGCCCGGTGGCCAGTCCACGTCGAACTCCAGTCGGCGGACGCTCCCCTGTTTGCTCCGTGTTTCCATTCAGCGGTAGAATGCGACCGTTCGGTATAAGAGTTTGTTTTGGTACGTCGGTAGTGTACCTTCCATTGTTCAATATACGGCGGCCGGACTTACCTTTATTAACGCTCCCTCGAAACGGGTCAGGCGTCACATGACAGCAGCCAACCGTTGCACCCCCGCGGTGCGTGAGTATCAATGTTAGAGCAGTTCAGCGTCGACGGCAACACGGCAGTCATCACCGGGTCGAGTCAGGGTATCGGTGCCGTCACCGCAAAGCGATTCGCCGACGACGGCGCGAACGTCGTCGTCACCTCCCGGACACAGGAGAAAATCGACGAGGTCGCCGCCGAAATCAACGACAGCGACCGGCCCGGCGAGGCCATCGCCGTCGAGTGTGACGTTCGCGACCGCGACAGCGTCGAGGCACTCATCGAGGCCACCGTCGAGGAGTTCGGCGCCGTCGACTGCATGGTGAACAACGCTGGAGCCTCCTTCATGGCCGGCTTCGACGACATCTCCGAGAACGGCTGGAAGACCATCGTCGATATCAACCTCCACGGTACTTTCCACGGCGCACAGGTCGCCGGCCAGCAGATGCAACAACAGGAGTCGGGAGGAACCATCATCAACTTCGCGAGCGTCGCGGGGACGATGGGCTCTCAGTACATGAGCCACTACGGCGCCGCCAAGGCCGCCGTCGTCAACCTCACCACGTCGCTGTCGGCGAACTACGCCGACCACGACATCCGGGTCAACTGCATCGCCCCCGGCCTCGTCGGCACGGCAGGAGTCGCCTCCCAGATGGGTCTCGACCCCGCCGACGTCGACCGCAGCGACATCGCCAAGGAGATGGGCCTACCCGAGGAGATAGCCGACATCGTCCAGTTCCTCGCCAGCGACGCCTCCTCCTACATCGTCGGCGAAACCATTACGGCACAGGGCGTCCCGCCGTTAGAGGACTCCCAACTGTGATTCCCCAATGACCGAACGCGACGTGTTCCTCCCGGTCGCCGCACAGCCGAGCGTCGACGCGCTCGTCGAACAGGCCCAACTCGGCGAGGAGTTGGGCTACGACACCGCGTGGCTCCCCGAGACGTGGGGGCGCGACGCCGTGACGACGCTGACCTGTATCGCCCGCGAAACCGAGACCGTCGACATCGGCACCTCGATTATGCCGGTGTACTCCCGTTCGCCAGCGCTCATCGGACAGAGCGCGGCGACGCTACAGGAAGTCTCGGAGGGTCGATTCCGACTCGGTCTCGGTCCCTCCGGCCCCATCGTCATCGAGAACTGGCACGGCGCGGAGTTCGGCAATCCCCTGCGTCGGACGCGGGAGACCGTCGACATCGTCAAGCAGGTCCTCTCCGGCGAGGAAGTCGAGTACGACGGGGAGTACTTCGACCTTGAAGGCTTCCGGCTGCGGTGTGAAGCCCCCGACCCAGTTCCGCCCGTCGAGACCGCCGGGATGGGTCCGAAGGCGGTCGAACTCGCTGGCCGGTTCGCCGACGGCTGGCACGCACTGATGTTGACGCGGGATGGCCTCCGAGAGCGACTGGAGGACTTCGAACGCGGGTCGGAGATGGGTGACCGCGACCGCTCCGAACAGCGCGTCACGCTGTCGTTGACCTGCTGTGCCCTGGAGGACGAAGCGGAGGCGAAACGGCTCGCCAAACAGCACGCCGTCTTCTATCTCGGCGGCATGGGAACGTACTACCGCGACAACCTCGCCCGACAGGGCCACGAGGAAGTCGCCCACGCAATCTACGACAACTACCAGGACGGCGACAGAGAGGCCGCGATGGCAGCACTGCCCGACGACCTCTTAGAGCAGTTGGTCGTCTGGGGCACTCCCGAGGGGGCCCGCGAACACTTCGAGCGATTCACCGACGTCGAGGGCGTCGAAGCCGTCTCGGTGTCGTTCCCCCGGGCGGCGGACCTCGAACAAATCGACTCGACGATGCGGGCGCTACAGCCGCGTTGACGACTGCCCCGTTCGGCTTTTCCTTACCGCTGTTTCCCATATCGCTCCAGAGCCTACCATTGTTCTCCAGTGAGGCCATCGGACCCAGAACTGTTAGGAACTTTTTGATAGTTGAAGATTCACGCGGGGTTCTTAACCCCGGGGTCGTTTTGCGACTGTATGGCAGACCAAAAGCCACGACAATCGACACGTCGACGTTTTCTCGCAACGACCGGGCTCAGCGCCGGAGCGTTCGCCCTCGCCGGGTGTACCGGTGGAAACGGAGGAAACGGCGGCAACGGTGGTAACGGCGGCAACGGCAGCAACGACGGGCCTGCGCCCGGCTCTGACGGCAACCTCGTGATGACGACGTCGGGGTCGAGTACGACCGCCTACGCCGCGAGTCAGGGCCTCTCGGCCGCCGTCGAGGAACACAGCGACTCCGTCAGCATCGACGCCCGCCCCAGCAACGGGACCGACGCCAACGTCGCCCGACTCGATCGAGAGGAGAGCGACATCGCCTACATCCAGAACTGGACGGCCGCGCGACTCCGACAGGGAGAAGCGCCGTTCGACGACCTGAACTACGACCCCGTACAGGTGTTCCACCTGTACAACCTTCCGTGGATTTTCGCCACGGCCAACGCCGACTGGACCTCGGTGACCGACATCGAATCCGACAGTCGCGTCGTCCCGACACCGCGCGGTTCCGGGACCGCCCCGGCGCTGGAGCACGGCCTCGAGTACGCCGTCGACGACTACGAGCGCGTCAGCGTCGGCTACGGTGAGTTGGGCGGTGCGTTCAGCGAGGGCCGCATCGACGCCGCCGCGATTACCATCCTCAACGGCGACATCGAGCCCGGCTGGGTCCAGGAGATGAAAGGCAGCGTCGACCTCCGACTGCTCGATTGGCCCGAGGATGCTGTCCAGTCGATGCGCGACGACGACAGCCTGCTGGTTCAGGACGTGGACATGACTTCCTTCGAGGGCTACGACTACGCCTCCGACAGCATCCCCTCGATTACGTTCGCCTACAACTTCATCAGCCGACACGACCTCGATTACGACGCCGTCTACTCGCTGCTGGAGACGCTGTACGAGAACCGCGAGGGGCTCTCGGAGTTCAACGCCCTGCTGGGCTATCACGAGGAACCGGAGTACTGGGTCAGCGACATGTACGAGGGTATCCCGTTCCACCCGGCCGCCGCCGACTTCTACCAGGAAATCGGCGTCTGGCGAGACGAGTTCGAGCGGTACGAGGAGTAGGCCATGGAGCGTGAGGCTCCACTCGGCGTCCGTGAGCGACTCGACCGACCGCCGGTCGAGTTGGGGCTGCGGAGCATCATCTACGCCTTCGCCGTCTTCCTGACGCTGTACACCATCTACTACGCCTACACCCTGTTTTGGGTTCGCGTTCGCTTCGCGAACATCTTCCTCGGGGTCGGCGTCGCGCTGTTTTACCTCGTCCAACTGCTGGAGAAACACGTCGCCGAACGGGACGTAGACGACCTCGAAGCCGAAACCGCCGACGAAGGGTCCTCGTTGTCCGACTACAGACTGTGGGAGGTCGCTGACGTTGTCATGCTTCTCGCCGGTGCCGTCGTGGCACTCGCTGTGGCGGGGTACGTCGAACTCCACTTCGCACGACTGCTGGAGGACGCACCCATCTTCGGCTGGACGACGACCGACTACTACGTCGGCGTCGCCGCGATGTTGCTCGTCACCGACGCGACGCGGCGGGCCTACGGCAACGTCATCGCTGGCGTCGTCGTCGCCGGCATCGCCTACGCCTTCGTCGGTCCCTACCTGCCGGGCGTGCTGTATCACACCGGCATGGACTGGCAGCAGGTCGCCCGCAACGGCGCCATCGGTCTCTCAGGCGTCTACGGATTCATCCTCGAAGTGGGGACCACCGCAGTCGCCATCTTCCTGATGTTCGCCGGCATGGCGAAAGCCTACGGCCTGATGGACCTCGTGTTGAACCTCAGCCGCGAGGTGCGGAACGTTCTCGAAACCGGCGTCGTCCAAGTCGCCGTCGTCGGCAGCATGATAATGGGTTCCATCACGGGCAGCGCCGCGGCCAACACCGCGACGACCGGGAGCTTCACGATTCCGATGATAAAAGATCAGGGCGTCCGCGAGGACTTCGCGTGTGCCATCGAGTCGGTGGCCTCCAGCGGTGGCCAGATGCTGCCGCCGATTATGGGCGTCGCCGCCTTCCTGATGGCCGACATCCTCGGTATCCCCTACCTCGAAGTCGTCAAAGCCGGACTGTTCCCGGCGCTTTTGTTCTACTTCAGCGTCGGCGCCGCGGTTCATCTCATCATCCACAAGTTCGACTGGACGACCGACGCCGAGGGAACCTTCGACAAGAGCATCCTGCTGGACGGCATCCACTACGTCATCCCGCTTGGCATCCTGTTGTACACGCTCGTCGTGTTGCGGTTCTCGCCGCTGAGCGCGGGGTTCTACACCATCGTCGCGCTCGTTCCCTCGGCGCTTCTCAAGCGACTCATCGACGCCTACCGCGAGGACGATTCCCCGGCCGAGGTCGCGGTCGATTTTACCGTCACGACCTTCGACGGTCTCCGACAGGGTGCCGTCGACATGGCACCGCTGGTCGGCATCCTCGCCTCGCTCGGCATCGTCATCACGATGGTCGAACAGACCGGCCTCGGCGCTCGTATCAGTTTCCGGATGCTCGCGTTAGCCGGCGGGGTTCTCGTCGTCCTCCTGCTGTTGGCGATGGCGACGAGCATCCTCTTCGGACTGGGGATGCCGACACCCGCCGCCTACATCGTCGTGGCAGCACTCGTCGCGCCGGCACTGACCACGAGCGAGACGTTCACCATCCAACCGCTGACCGCACACATGTTCGTGTTCTACTTCGCGATGCTGTCGGCGATTACGCCGCCGGTGGCTGTCGCAGTCGCCGTCGGGGCCCGCATCGCCGACTCGGACTTCCTGCAGTCGTGTAAGCAGGCGCTCCGCATCGGTGCCCCCGGGTTCGTCATCCCCTTCGCGTTCGTCGCCAACGACGGCATCATCATCTGGTCGTCGACCACGCCTATCGACCTGTTCGTCGTGTTGGCCGGCACCGTCGCCGTCGTCGTCGCGACGGTCGGCTACGACGGAGCGAGCGACCTCGGGTGGCCACACCGCATCGTCTACCTCGCCATCGCCGGCGGGGCGATGTTCGGCCCACGGATGGTGCAGGTCGGCACGGCCGGACTGCTCGTCCTCACGCTTGCACTCGCGAACACCGGTCGAATGCCGGCCGTCGTCACCCCCTCTCGACAATGACACGAACCACCCACGAACCCACTAAAAGCGGCCGACTTCCGACGGAATCAACTATTTACCGACGGCCGCGACAGGTAGAGCCATGACCGACTCCTACACGGGAGCCGACCTGTTCGTCGACGCGCTCGAGCAGTACGGCGTCGAGCACGTCTTCGGCAACCCCGGAACGACCGAGTTGCCCATCATGAACGCGCTGTCCGAAAGCGACGTCGAGTACGCACTCGGACTGCAGGAGGACGTGGCGACGGGGATGGCCGCCGGCTACGCCTCGACCCGACGCTACCACGCCGACGACGACCCCGAGGTCTGTCCGGTCGGCGTCGCCAACCTTCACGTCACCCCCGGACTCGCACACGGCCTCGGCAACGTCTTCGGTGCGATGTACGGCGGCGTCCCGATGGTCGTCACCGCCGGTAACCACGAACTCGACTTCCGCCACGAGGAACCCATCCTCACCGGCGACTTAGAACAGATGGTCGAGCAGTTCTGTAAATACTCCGCGGAGGTGACTCACATCGACGCCTTGCCGATGCTCGTCCGCCGGGCGTTCCGCGTCGCGATGACGCCCCCGACCGGCCCCGTCTTCCTCGCGCTGCCGGCCGACGTGATGATGACCGAGACGGAGGCCGACCCCGAGCGACTCGGTCCGATTCCCGACGCCGGTGCGGGCGACCCGGCCCAAATCGAGGCCGCCGCCGACCAACTCCTCGAGGCCGACCAACCCGTCCTCGTGTTGGGCGACCACGTCGCCCGCGCGGGCAAGGACGCAATCGACGCCGCCGTCCGACTCGCCGAGGCGACCGGCGCACGCGTCCACGGCGAAATCCTCGCGAGCGAAGTGAACTACCCGACCGACCACCCGCAGTGGATTTCCTTCATCGGTCCCGACGAGGGCATCGCCTCGATGCTGATGGACACCGACACGCTGGCGCTCGTGGGCTGTTCGACCAACACGACGCTGTTGCACCACGATAACCCGCTCGTCTCCGAGGACACCACGACGATTCAAGTCTCCAGTGACCCCTGGGAGGTCGGCAAGAACCACCCCGCTGATTCCGCCGTCGTCGGCGACCCCGGCCGGGTGATGGACGCCATCGCAGAGCGCGTCGAAGACCGCCTCGACGAGGAGGAGCGACAGTCCCGAATCGACTACGTCGAGACGATGAAGGCCAGTCTCGAAGCGACGATGGAGGACCTCGGCGAAGACGAAACACCGGAGGGCGACACCCGGTCGTCGAAGGCCGAACTCGTCGACAACATGAAAGCCGTCGACTCCGACACCTACATCGTCGACGAGGGCGTCACCTCGAAGTTCGCGCTACTGACCCGGTTCCCGATGGAACCCGAACAGTACCTCTCGAACAAGGGTGGCGGCCTCGGCTACGGCTTGCCCGCCGCCGTCGGTGCGGCCTTCGCCGAATCCCTGCAGGACGACCCCCGAAACGTCGTCGGCTACATCGGCGACGGCTCGTATCTGTACTACCCCAACTCGATGTACACGGCGGCCCGTCACAACCTCGATATGACCGTCGTCGTCCCCGACAACCGCAACTACCGCATCCTCAAGGACAACACCGTGAAGATGATGGGCGGCGAGGAAGACGACTACGAGTTCGTCGGTATGGACTTCGAGCCCCACGTCGACATCCCGAAAAACGCCGAGAGCCACGGTGCTCGTGGCCACCTCGTCGAGACACCCGAGGAGTTCCCCGAGGTGTACGAGGAGGCGCTCGAAAGCGAGGGACCGGACGTTATCGACGTGTTGGTCCACGACTGATCGAATCCGTTCACCCCCGTTTTCGTCTTCCGCGGCCCACGGTTCGAGTGTTCGATACTCGACGGCCGAAGGTTCAAGTATCGAAACGCGACCAGACGACCCCGTGCGCTGAACGTCGCTGACGAGTCGCCGAGGCGGTCGCGCGACCCACGGCTCGTCAGTACGCCGGGTCGCCTGTTCGCTACACCGAAACGGCAGCGATTTCACTCGACAGCCGTTACTCGACATCGTGTCACGGTTCTACGCAACGGCCCTCTTCGTCGCACTCGCGACGATGTGGGGGCTGTCGTTTCCCGCAATCAGCGTCGGTCTCGAATTCATCCCGCCGCTGCTGTTCGCCGCCTTCCGCTACGACGTGGCCGCCGTCCTGCTGCTCGGCTACGCAATCCTGACGACCGACAGTTGGCGGCCAGTCGGCCGCAACAACGCCGAGGCCATCGTCGGTGGCGGCCTCTTTCTGGTCGCCGGCAACGGCTTGCTGTTCGTCGGCCAACAGACCGTCCCGAGCGGCGTCGCCGCCATTTTGCAGGCACTGGTCCCTATCGCCACCGCGCTGTGGGCCCTCGGGGTACTCGACGAGCGCCTCACCGGGGCAGGCGCAGCCGGCGTCGTGTTGGGCTTTCTCGGTATCGGACTCATCGTTCGTCCGGACCCGTCGAACCTGTTGGCCGGCGACACGGTGGGACGACTCCTCATCGTCGGACAGGTCGTAAGCGTCGCCTTGGGCGGCGTGTTGGTCCAGCGTGCCGGCCCGACGATGGAACGGGTCGCACTCACCGGCTGGTCGATGCTCCTCGGCGGCGTGACGCTACATCTCGTCAGCCTCGGTGCAGGTGAAGTTCCGACGGCAACGATTATCGCCCCCACGGCCCTCGGCGCAGTCGTCTATCTCGGCGTGTTCTCGACGGCCATCGCCTTCGTCATCTACTTCACCTTGCTCGAAGAGCGCGGCGCCTTCGAGACGAGTCTCGTCGCCTACCTCGTCCCCGTGGTCGCCACCGTCGCCGGCGTCGTCCTCCTCGGTGAGACCATCAGTCCGCTCTCTGTCGTGGGATTCACCGTCGTGTTCTTCGGCTTCGTACTGCTGAAACGGCGGGCGCTCGCCGACCTAATCGATTCGACCGGCAGTTGATGCCCCTCGAAGAGGAATCGGGCGTCAGTAGTATCCGCGGACGTTGCTGGAGCCGATAGCCGCCGCAGAGCCGAGATACCCCAACACCGCGCCGCACTCCCGACACTCAAGTTGGGTGTGCTGTTGGGCGCCGGCGTCGACGTCGACGTTGCCGTCGAATATCTCTTCGAGGAGTATCTGCTTGCCGGCAGGGGTATCGTTGTCCGCCCCGCAGTCGAGACACTTCATCTCAGCCCCCCGCCGCCGCGCCGACGGCCAGATAGCCGAGGACGGCCTCGCAGTTGGGACACTCCAACTGGACGTGCTCCTGGGCACTAACGTCGATGTCGCCGGCCTCCTCGCTGAAGAACTCGTCGACGCGAATCGTGGCCGCGTTCGGTACCTCCATCTCCTCCTTGCAGTGCGGGCAGTGTGTCACGCCCGGGGGAACGAACGCGGTGAGTATAGTGGTTGTGCCGACTTCGGTCGGTCAGCGGACGGCGCCGTCCTCGCGGAGATGTTCGATGTCTCCCTCCGAGAGTCCCGCCGATTCGAGGAGTTCGCCGGTGTGTTCGCCGTGGCCCGGCGTGTCGACGGTCGCCGAGTGCTCGATATCTGAGCCACGAAGCGGGAATCCGACGCGGGGAGAGCCGTCGTCGGGGCGTTCGACGTATCCCCGTGCCTCTATTTGGGGATGGTCGAAGGCCTCGGCCGGCGAGTAGACGCCGTCGACGGCGGCGTCCACGTCGGCCATCGTCTCGGCCCACTCATCGCGCGTTCGTTCGGCGAAGATGGCTTCGAGTTCCTCCCGAACAGCCTGCCGTTCGGCGGGGTCGTTGGTCATGTGCTTGCCTATCAGTTCGGGTCGGTCGACGGCCTCACAGAACGCACTCCAGAACTGCGGTTCGAGCGCGCCCAAGGTCACGTAGTTGCCGTCGGCGGCCTCGTAGACGTCGTACCACGGATACTCCCCGGTCAGCGGTGTCTCGCTCGGGCGCGGGTCGTCGCCGGCGAGTGCCTGCGGCGCCAGCGCCTGCGAGAAGGAGACGACGGCGTCGGTGAGCGCCACGTCGAGGTACTCGCCACCCGTGTTGCCGAGTTCACGCGACAAAAGCGCCGAACACACCGAGTAGGCGGCGAGCAGTCCCCCCGCCATATCGGCGATTTGATACCCCGGCATCCGCGGTTTCTCATCGCTGTCCTCGCGGGTCATATCGAGCAGTCCCGCCAGTCCGATGTAGTTGAGGTCGTGGCCGGCGCGGTCGGAGTGAGGCCCTTCCTGTCCGTACCCCGTCAGCGAGCAGTACACGAGGTCCTCGCGGTACTCGGTGAGCGTCTCGTAGTCGACGCCGAGGCGTTCGGTGACGCCCGGGCGGAAACTCTCGATGACCACGTCGGCGTCTTCGACGAGCGCGTAGAACGCCTCGCGGCCGCCCTCGCTTTTGAGGTCGAGGGCGACGCTTCGTTTGCCACGGTTGACGGCGTCGAAGACGGCACCGACGCCGGCCTCCGTCGTCGGCGGCATGTGCCGTGCGTAGTCGCCCGAGCCGGTGTCCTCTATCTTCACCACGTCGGCGCCGGAGTCGGCGAGCAGTTGCGTCGCATACGGGCCGGGGAGCAGTCGCGTGAGGTCGAGCACGCGAACGCCATCGAGTTGCATGGATTTGGGTGGGAGCCTCGTCACATAAGCCTGCCGTCGGCCGGGAACCGTCCGTGCGTGGTTTGTTTAAATGCCCCTGCCAGACGGCGCGCAGGGTTCAAGAGGCGGCCGTCGTATGTGGTGGTATGGCAACACAGGAAGCCCAACCGACGGGCGTCAGTTTCGAGACCGACGAGGAGACGAGTCTCATCCTCTCCAGTCTGGAAGATTTCATCGAACAGGAGGTCGAACCCATCGAGAGCGAGTTGGGCGAGACGTGGTCGAACCCACGAAAGCGCCACGAGGACGACGGCCGACTCGTTCCCGACGTTCAGGAGGCGGTACAGGAGGTCCGCAAGAAGAGCGCCGATGCCGGCTTCTACGCGATGAATCTCCCCGAAGACGTCGGCGGCGAGGGCGTCTCCAACGTCACGTGGTATCGCGCCATCAAACACGTCGCCTCGACCGGGCCGGGGCTCTCGGAGTACGTGCTGGCCGGACCCGAGGGGCCGAAGCCGCTGCTCGCACAGGCGGAGGGCGACCAAATCGAGGAGTACCTCCTGCCCTGCGTCCGCGGCGAGAAGTCCACCGCCTTCGCCCAGACGGAACCCGGTGTCGGTTCCGACTCGCCGAACATGTCGACGACCGCCGAGAAGGACGGCGACGAGTGGGTCATCAACGGCTCCAAGCAGTGGATTACGAACGCCCCCTACGCCGACTTCGTGCAGGTGTTCGCCCGCACCTCCCCCATCGAGGAGATGGGCCGCTACGGCGGCATCACCTGCTTCATCGTCGAGGCCGACGAGTACGAGGTCACGTCGATGAACAACGCCGTCGGCATGACGGGCATGCAGGGTGAACTCTCCTTCGACGACACGCGCGTCCCCGAAGACCGCGTCCTCGGTACCGAGGACGGCGCCTTCTACGACGCCATGGAGTTCCTCTCGCTGGGCCGTCTCGAAATCGGCGGCCGGGCACTGGGCCACTCGGAGTTCCTCCTCGAGAAGGGAACCGAGTACGCCAACGAACGGGAGGCCTTCGGCCGCTCAATCGGGAAGTTCCAAGGCATCTCGCACAAACTCGCCCGCGGGAAGGCCAACGCCTTCGCCGCCGACACCACCGCGCTCCGACTCGCGTGGCTGATGGACAACGGCGAGCAGGCGATTCAGGAGTCGTCCATCGTCAAGTACCTCGCCTCGAACGTCATGTTCGACATCGCCGACGACGTGGTGCAGGTCCACGGCGGCAACGGCCTCTCGGAGGACAACCCATTCATGAGCGAACTCCAGACCGCCCGCGTTCTACGCATCGTCGAAGGGACCGACGAGATTCAGTTGAACACCATCGCCAAAGAGTTGGGCGTCAACTGACGCCGTCGCCGCTCGTTACAACTCCTCGACAGCCTCCTCGACCTCTTCCCGCGGAACTGGGTGAATCCACTACTTCCGACCTTTTTCTTCGTCGGGTGTGCTCGCTCCGCTCGCACACCTCTCCTCGAAAAACGTCGATGAAAAAGCGCTCGCTCGGCCCGGTGGCCCTCGCTCGCGTTACAACTCCTCGACGGCTTCCTCGACTTCCTCCCGCGGAACTGGGTGAATCCACTCTTCGGTGTCCCAGGCGTACTGTACTTCCCCGTCGCCGTCGATGACGAAGACGGCCCGACGTGGCGTTTTCGTCCCGGCCATCCCCTGCCGTTCGACGAGCAGGTCGAAGGCTTCGGCGGCGTCGCCGTTGAGGTCCGAAAAGATGGAGAACGGACTGTCGAGTTGTCTGAGGAACTCGTTTATCGAGTAGGGGCCGTCGCGGACGACGCCGTAAACGGGGACGGGAAACTCGTCCCAGTCGGCGTCGTCGTAGCGACGCCACCAGTTCTGTGCGATGGCCGAGAAGACGAAGCCGTCGAAGATGAGGACCACGCCGTCGTCGTCGTCGAGGGCGTCGTCGAGTGTTCGAGGACGGAACGTCTCGCCGTCACACAGTAGTGCCTCGAAACCGGGGGCATCGTCGCCGACAGCTGGTGGCATACCACGTCAACCGACGCCGGACCCTTAAACACGCCGCCGTCGACACCCGTCGCCGTCGGGTTTTTGCCCTCCCGCGACGAGGTGTGTGTATGACAATCACGCTGTACCGGCTTGAGGGCTGTCCGTACTGTGAGTTCGTCGTCGACAAACTCGAGGAGTTGGACGTACCGTTCGACAGCGTCTGGGTCGAAGGGCCACACTCCAAACGCGACGAGGTGAAGACGATAACGGGACAGCGGCAGGTTCCCGTCGTCGTCGACGACGACTACGGCGTCTCAATGAGCCAATCGGCGCGTATCTTCGAGTTCCTCGAAACGACCTACGGCGACGCCGAGTCACCGGCCGAAGTCGACACCGATTTCTGAGCGTGTCCCTCGGGGTGACCCACTTCGCCGTCGGCGCGACGTTTACGACGCTGCTCGTGACGCTTTTCGTTCCGAACGTCGCCTATCCGCGGGTGTGGACGCTACTCGGTGGCGGGTGGGGGATGGTTCCCGACATCGGAAAGGTGTATTCTCACCCAGCGGTGTCGGCGTTTCACAGCAGTCAGTGGGCGGACGTCTTCTGGTTTCACCGGACGCTCGACGTGGTCGACGCCAGCGATTCCGCGTTGGTCGGGGCGGTCGCAATCGCCGTGTTCATCGTCGCCACCGCTGTCGCCGAGCGGCAGTCGTATCACGCACTCGATGCGATTCGAGACCGGGTGGAGTCGTCGGACGACTGATTACTCGTCCAGCGAGTGGGGGTCGAGTCCGGGGTCCTCCACGGGCGGGGCGCCGAGGGAGAGGACGACGCCCTCGTCGTCGCCGACGTAGCGGTGGCCGTGGCCGATTTTCGGCTCGGCGACCCAGAACGTTCCCGGGCCGGCGTCGACGTACTCCTCCTCGCCGGACTTGCCGAGTTTCAGCGAGAACTCCCCCTCCATGACGAAGTACAGTTCCTCCTGTTCGCGGTGGGCGTGGTACTGAATCTCCTCGCCGGGTTCGAAGTACCAGACGGTCGCCCGCATCTGGGTGAGGCCGAGCTGGTCGCCGATGGGCTTGATGTCAAGCGTCGGCGGAATCCCGTCGATTTCCGAGAGGTCGGTTATCGGTACGTCATCGAGGTCAACGACCTTGTAGTCCATACCGACTGTCCGCTGGTCGGCCGAGGGCAAAAAGGTACGCCGCCGGCGTCACTCCGCGAGCACTTCCTCGACGAGTCGCGGCAAGGCCTCGGTCACATCGGCCCGGAAGTCGTATTCGGCCTGCCCGGATAGCTTCGTGCGGTCGAGGTTGACGATGACGAGCGTCGCGCCGTTGTTTTGGGCCACCCGAGGGAGCGACGCCGCGGGCTCGACTGTGAGCGACGACCCGACCGCGAGGAAGGCGTCTGCGCTTTCTGTGAGCGACTGTGCTCGAAACAGGGCGTGTTCGGGGAGTTGTTCGCCGAACAGCACCACGTCGGGTTTCAACACGTCATCGCAGTCGTCACACGTCGGCGGCGCCTCGCCGTCCCGGACTCGCTCGAAGACGGGGTCGGCTTCGAAGCGCCGCTTACAGCCGGTACAGACGACCCGCCGGCCGTTGCCGTGAATCTCGATGGGGTCGTCGCTGCCGGCGTCCTGATGGAGTCCGTCGACGTTCTGTGTGATGAGGCCATTGAGGTGGCCCGCCGACTCCAACTCCGCGAGGGCCTCGTGGGCCGGGTTCGGGTCGACCGCGTCGCCGAAGAGGTCCTCGACGAGCGTGAGGCGGTCGCGCCAAAACCCCTCGGGGTCGGCACGGAACCGCCGGACGTGAAAGTCGTTGGGGTCGTACTCCGTCCAGAGGCCGTCCTCGGAGCGGAAGTCGGGGATGCCGGAGGCCGTCGAGACGCCAGCGCCGGTCAGCGCGGCGACGGAGTCGGCGTCCCGAATCGCCGCTGCTGCGAACTCGGTTTCCCGCTCGTTCATACCGTCGATTCACACCTGAGCGGCAAAAAACCGCTCGGCGGCTACTTGTAAGCGCGGATGCCCGTCAGTTCCTTGCCGACGACCAACTGCTGGATGTCGGTCGTCCCGTCGGGGATGGTCATCGTGCGGGCGTCGCGGTAGTATCGCTCGAGGGGATAGTCCTTCGAGAGGCCGTTGCCGCCGTGGACCTGCAGCGCCTCGTCGGCCACGTCGACGGATTTCTCACACACCCACCCCTTCGCCAGCGAGGAGTACATCCGGGCCTCGGGGTCACCCTCGGCGACTTTCCGGGCGGCCTCGTAAGTGAGCAGTCGGCCGGTTTCGAGGCCGGCACGGATGTTGTAGAGGTGTTCTTGGACGAGTTGGTGACCGGCGATGGGACCGCCGAAGACCTCTCGCTCCTTGGAGTAGTCGAGGGCGGCTTCGTAGGCGGCCTGCATGATGCCGACGGACATCGCCGCCATCCCCGTCCGCATGTAGGCGAACATGGCGTTGAGCGGGTCGCCGGTCTGGAACATTTCGTTGTCCGCGAGGTCGGATTCTCCCGAGGCGAGCATGTTCATCACGGCGTTCATCAGTTTGTTGTCCTCGGGGACGCGCACGTCGTCGAAGAAAATCTGGCCGGTCGGAGAGCCCTTCCAGCCGAGTTTGTCGAGTTCGCGCGTCTCGATGTCGTTTGTGACCGTATCGACGATGAAGAAGTCCCGCTGGCCGGCCTCGGTGTCCTGTGCGACGACCAGGGCCATGTCGGCGATGGGCGCGTTCGACACCCACGTCTTCTCGCCGTTGATGACGTACTCGTCGCCGTCCTTCTCGGCGGTGGTTCCGGGGTTTGCCGTGTCGCTACCGCCGTCGGGTTCGGTGACGGCCATACAGCCGATACAGGAACCGTCGTCGAGTTTGTCTTCGAGCGCGTCGGCCGTCTCCTCGCCCGCATAGGGCGCGAAAATCGTCGGGAACGACATGTTCAGCGTGACGTTCAGCGACGGCCACACCCGCGATATCTCCTCGGATGTGACGGTGTAGGTCATCGGGTCAGCAAAGCCGCCGCTTTCGGTGTCGCCGGGGCCGATACCGAGTTCACCCAGCATCTGTTGATACTCGATGGCCTGGTCTTTGCTCATCGGCTTTCGGTCGGCCTCCGGGAGGTCCGGTTCGATTTCGGCTTCGAGGAACTCCCGCGTGGAGTTCCGAATCATCTCGTGTTCGTCGTCTAAGTGTGCGCTCATCGCTGTCACACCGTCGTGGTGTCACCATCAAAGCGGTTTACCGTGCCATAGGAGGGTATTCAAGAGGCGACTCGGCCGGCGGATGCGATGCCGCATGACGGAGCCAACGTTTCTAGACTCGCTGTTATAAATTGCCTCGTATGGGACACAGAGTAGTCGTAGTCGTTTGTGTGGACTGTCACGCTATGCCAGCCACTCGACGACGCAGTTCGGTGAGAATGAGCCTGTTGGTGGTGGCCGCGGCGGTTGCGGTCGTCGCCGTCTTCGCCACCTTCACGGCGCCCGTTGCCGCCGACGGCCACACGAAGGCAGAGGCCGACGACTACACCGAGGAGGCGAACTTCTCGGTCAACTTCCCGCACGCGACGGACCACTATCCCGGCGACCAGAACGAGCAGAACGGCAGCATCGAGTACTTCGCGACCGGCGCGGACGCGGTTCGTGCGGAAACCGACGAGGAAGGCGTCTACATGGATTTCGTCATCATCGACGCCGACTGGATAGACTACTCCGCCTGCGACATCCCGAACACGGCCGTCTTCGGCATCGACCGCGGTAACAACCTCTCGGGAACACAAATCGACGAGGACCTCGTCCAGAAACAGAAGAACACCGATTTCCGGGACGACGGCATCACCATCGACTTCTACGATTGGAGCGACTTCGCGGGAGATCCACCCTACGCGACCCCCCAGAGCCAAATCGTCGCCGCCCAAGGCGCCGGGTCACAGGACGGCACCTGCCTGACGGTGACGAGCGAACCCGGATGGTATCAGGTACAGGGGTTCATCAACGGCACCGCCGCCGACAACGGTCGCGGGACGGAACCTTCCGAGGACGCGACACGGGCGGGCATCAACGCCAAGTCGAACTACCTCTACGTCTGTGAGTGCGACAGTCGCGCCGAGGCCGAAGAACAACTCGGCCCCGCACCGGGAAGCGGCGACGACAGCGGGACCGAACCAACGCCGACTCCGGAACCGACCGCAACGCCGGAGTCCACGCCGACGCCGACCGAGGCACCCGAGGAGACACCGACTCCCACCGAACCGCCCGAGGAGACGCCACCACCAACCGATGCAAACGACATGCCGACACCCACTGAACCACCCGAAGAGACGGCTGCACCCACCGCAACGGATGCCAACAACGGGGGCGGAGGCGGAGGTGGTAACGCGAACACCGGCATGACGCCGACTGCAGGCCCCGGTTCCGGGTTCGGCTCGCTGGCCGCACTGCTGTCGCTGCTGGCGAGCGCGCTCTACCTCCAGCGTCGACAGTAAAATCGGAACGGACGGTTTCTCGGAGCGTTCAGAGGTTCACGCGAACACCCTCGTCTTCGGTTTCGGGGAACATCTTTCCGGGGTTGAGGATGTCCTTCGGGTCGAGGGCGCGTTTAATCGCGCGCATCGCCTCGACGCCGCCCTCGCCGTGTTCCAACTCGAGGAACTTCCGTTTCCCCATGCCGATTCCGTGTTCGCCGGTGGCGGTGCCGCCCCACTCGATGGCCTTCTCGACGATGGCACCGTAGATTTCTTCGGCATCTTCGACCATCTCCTCGTCGTCGGGGTCGACGAGCGCCGCATAGTGGACGTTGCCGTCGCCGGCGTGACCGAAACACGGCAGCAGGATGTCGTACTCCTCGCCGAGTTCCTTCGCATAGCGGATGATGTCGGGGTACTTGCTGATGGGGACGGTCACGTCGCCGGGGTGGCGCGGCGAGAGGTCGGGGTCGTACTGCTGGACGGCGAAGGCGAGTTCGTTTCGGGCGCGCCACAGTTCGTCCATCCGTTCCTCTTCGGCTATCTCGAACCGTTCGACGTCGTGGGATTCGAAGATGGCCCGACAGAACTCGATTTCCTCGTCGATGCCGTGGTTGGCGTGGAACTCGACGAAAATCATCGGCGCGTCCGGGAGGCCGGTGTCGAAGTAAGCGTTGGCCATCTCGCCGGCCAGCGGGTCGATGAGTTCGATTTTCGCCACGTCGACGCCCGACCGGACGGCGTCGAAGACGGCTTCGGCGGCGTCGTCCATCTCCTCGAACACCGCGCGACCGCCCTTGATTTGCTCGGGGATGCCCTCCAACTCCAGCGTCGCGCGCGTGACGACGCCGAGAGTTCCCTCGCTGCCGATGATGAGGTTCTTGAGGTTGTACCCGGAGGAGGTCTTGACGGCCTTGCTTCCGGTTTCGATGACCGTTCCGTCCGCGAGGACGACTTCGAGTTCCAGCACCCAGTCTGCGACCTCGCCGTACTTGACGGTCTTCTGTCCGGAGGCGTCGTTGATTATCATGCCGCCGATGGTCGAGAGGTTCGCCGAGGAAGGCATCGGCGGGAAGAACAGGCCGTGTTCGGCGACCGTCTCGTCGACGACGTTGCCCATCACGCCAGGTTCCACGTCGATTTGGAAGTCATCGGGGCGGACATCGAGTACGTCGTTCATCTTCGTCATGTCCATGCTGATACCCTTGAACAGCGGGACGGCGTTGCCCTCCAGCGACGTGCCGGCGGCATACGGCGTCACCGGTATCTCCTGTTCGTGGGCAGCCTCGAGGATGGCCGAGACATCGGCGGTCGATTCGGGCCAGACCACGGCGTCGGGGGTGACGCCGATGCCGGCCTCCTGTGCTACCCAGTCGGCGGCGTGGTTCTCCCGTGCCGAGTCCTCGAACGACACTGCCCCCTCCAGGGAAAGTTCCGAGAGGAACGAACAGTCGTACGTCATACCCTGACGGGATGGCCGTATCCGCTTAAACCTATTTGCGTCCGACGGAGGTGCTTTATCCGCGAGGCCGGAGCCGTTTATCATCGCACCCTAATACAGTATCAGGTGTACGAACACCCACGTGGAAAGGTTTTAGTTGGTCGTATCGAGTTCGTATAGCGTGAATAGCAAACGAGCGTCACTAGATGGAAGATATATCAAAACAAAGACAGAGTTATCGCCACAGAGAGCCGTGAACGGAAACTTCAGTCGGAGAGTGTTCTCGGGGGTGACGGCGGATGATAGCCGCCGTCGACGGAATGCCGGACGTGACGTTCCGAACAGAAGAGTCCGAACTCGAGTCACTCCGGGCGGATATAGTCGACTTCCTTCGCGAAACTGTCGCTGACGCCGGCGCCGACGGTGTCATCGTTTGTCTGAGCGGCGGTATCGACTCGACGCTGACCGCCCACCTCTGTGTCGAAGCACTCGGCCCGGAGCGCGTCACCGCGTTGGTGTTGCCCTGTCACCTCACCGACGCGGTGGACACGCTGGACGCTCACTCCATCGCACAAAACCTCGGCGTCGACCCGACGATGGTGCAACTGCAGCCGTTGCTCGATATGTTCGAGGACAGCGTGGCGCCGGCCATCGAGGAGGAAGTTGACCGGGTCGCGCTGGGCAACGCCATCGCCCGCCTTCGGATGAGCGTCGCCTACTACGCCGCCAATATGACCGGTCGACTCGTCTGTGGAACCTCCAACCGGACGGAACTCCTGTTGGGGTATTTCACGAAACACGGCGATGGGGCTGCCGACCTCAGGCCGCTTGCGGACCTCTACAAGACGGAGGTGAAGGCGCTCGCCCGGCACGTCGGCGTTCCCCGCACCATCATCCAGAAACCCCCGACTGCGGGTCTGTGGGATGGACAGACCGACGAGGAGGAACTCGGCGCGCCGTACGGACTCCTCGACGTGTTACTGTACGGCCTCGTCGACGAGAACCTCGGTGTCGAGGGGACCGCCGATGAACTGGGCATCGACCCGGGAATCGTCCGCGAGTACGCCGAACTGTATCTGGATACCGCACACAAACGGCAGCGCGCGTCAAAACCCGAAACCGACCGAACCGACTCGGAGGGCCTGTTCTGTGAACTCGAAGGGCGGCTCTGAGCCCCGTCTCTGCTTCACCCCGAGGTGTTTCGGTTGCCAAGTGTTTTAACACTATTCCACTAATCGTACCCTTCGGTTAACATTGATAAGGCCAGGGCGCGCATGTGGACAGTACGATGCGAGCAATCGAAATCACCGAGTTCGGCGACGCTGACACGCTGGAACTGGCCGAGACCGACGCACCCGAACCCCGGGAGGGGCAGGTCCGAATCGACGTGAAAGCCGCCGGCATCAACTTCGCCGACATCATGCAGCGGCGCGGACACTATCAGGGCGGCCCCGAACCGCCGTACACCCCCGGCATGGAGGTGGCAGGCGTTGTCGACGCGGTCGGCGATGGTGTCGGCCGCGAGGTCGGCGACGAGGTCGTCTCGCTGGTCAACGGCGGCGGCTACGCCGACTACGCGGTCGCCGACGCTCGCGGCCTGCTGGACATTCCGGGCGAGATGAGTTTCGAGGAGGCCGCCGGCTTCCCGGTCCAGTGGCTCACCGCCCACAACTGCCTCCACGAGTGGGGTGGCCTCGAGGAGGGCGAGTCGGTCCTGATTCACGCCGCCGCGGGCGGCGTCGGCAGCGCCGCCGTGCAGTTGGCCGACGAGGCCGGCGCCGAGGTGTTCGGTACCGCCTCGACCCCCGAGAAACTCTCGATGGCCGAGGACCTCGGGATGGACCACGCGATTCAGTACACCGAGGAGGACTTCGTCGACTGCGTGAACGACCTCACCGACGGCGAAGGCGTCGACCTCGTGTTGGACGGTATCGGCGGCGAAACCTCCGACGATAGCCTCGACGCATTGACCGACTTCGGACGCATGGTCTCCTACGGCGCCGCCGCGGGCGAACCCGGCCGACCCAACACCGCCGACCTCCTGTTCGGCAACAAGACCGTCATCGGCTACCACCTCGGACGCGCCATCGAACAGCAGCCGATGAAGGTGATGGGCGCCGTCCCCGAACTGACACAGCTGCTCGGCGACGGCACGCTCGAAGTGCAGGTCGGCCACACCTTCGACCTCGAAGACGCCGCCGACGCCCACCGATTCATCGAGGACCGCAAATCCAGCGGCAAGGTCGTCCTGCAACCGTAACTCCGGGTTCGGCACGGTGAGTTGCTACTAACCCATTTATATTTTTTGCCCAAACGTGGGGCGTGGACTCCGAGCGCCGCCCACTCCAGCGGTTGTACGCCGCCGACAGCGGCATGTCGCCAGTCGTCGGTGTGGCGCTCATGATTGCGATTACCGTCGCGCTGGCGGCCGTCATCGTGGCGATGTTACTCGGCGTCGCCGACCCCGGCATCGCGCCGACACAGGATACGGCTGTAAGTCTCGACTCGACCAACGCCGGGACGGCGTTGGTGCCCGAGGTCACCGGAAGCAACGCCGTCGACGTACGGCTCAACGGCGAGTCGATTCGACCGTCGACGGCAACGTGACCGGCCGCGAGATATTCCTCCCGACGGCACCGGGCGACGAAGTGATGCTCGTCACGGAAAGCGAGGACGCGACCGTCCTCGTCCGCGAGCAGTTCGAGGCCGGCGAAGCCGGCGACTTCGTCGCGTATTATCCATTCACTGGGGGCGGCACGACAGTAGAAGACCACTCGCGGAACGGCAACGATGGGACGTTTCAGAACTCCCCACAGAGGGTTGAGGCCGGACAAGGGTCCGCACTGGAGTTCGACGGAACCGACGACTACGTAACGGTCGACGACGTAAACTACCCCACCCTACTCGCTCACGGCTTTGCCGTTCGCTTCGTTGAGGGTGGGGCTTTCGCGTGGACTCCCGTTCTGGCCACTGCTGGCAGGCTCATAATCGCCGTTCACGTTCAACATCCCGCGATTCAAGCGCACGTTTACG
Source organism: Natronomonas gomsonensis (assembly GCF_024300825.1). Classification (NCBI taxonomy): domain Archaea; kingdom Methanobacteriati; phylum Methanobacteriota; class Halobacteria; order Halobacteriales; family Natronomonadaceae; genus Natronomonas; species Natronomonas gomsonensis. The sequence continues at coordinate 1,087,032 of NZ_CP101323.1, forward strand.
GGTGCGCCTCCGCCCGACGACGTTTGCGCCGAGCGGAGATGCTTCAGACCGATGTTCTTCGCCGCGTTGTAGTCCGCGTGCGGTGAGTACCCGCACTTCAGACACTCGAATACGTCCTGTCCGTCCGATGTCGGGCGGCTGTTCTCGTGAGTGAACCCACACTTAGAACACCGCTGGCTCGTGTACGCGGGACTCACCTGCTCGACCGAGATACCCTCTACTTCGGCCTTATACTCGACGTAGTCGTACAGTCGACGGAACGCCCATGCGTGGAACTTCTTGGCACGAGGCATCCGCTCACGAATCCCCGTCAGGTTCTCAAACGCGATTACGTCACAGTCGTGTTCGACGGCTTCCGCGACGAGTTCCTTCGAGACAGTGTGTAAGAAGTGGTCGTAGCGGCCTGTCTCCGTGCGTCCGACCGATTTCATAGTTTCGTGAGCGGCTCGCGTTCCACGCTGTTGAAGCGACCCGCGCCGCTTCTCAAACTCGCGGTGCCAGTGGTTCACCTCCGACCCGTTCCAGAACTCGCCGGTTGAGGTGACAGCGACGTTTTCGATGCCAAGGTCAACGCCGAGGACTGTGCTGTGCTCGTCGTTGCCGTCGTCGGCAGTCTCGAACTCCACGTCCGCCTTTGTTCGGACGTGAAGGTAGAACTCACCATCTCGGTAGTGGAGTTCTGCGCCCGTCACTTCGTAGTCGTCGTTGAATAGGTACTCCGAGTGGGGCGTCTCGCGGCCCTCGTCGGGAAGAACGTACTCGGCAGTGATGCGTCCTTCGACGGTTGAGAGCGTTGCGTGGTCGTCGTTGAACGTCGCACATCGCTTGTCATAGACGAGCGTCGGGGCGGTGAAGTTCGGTTTCCCCGCGTAGTCACCGTGCTTCCACCGAGCGACGACGCTCTGGACGGCGTCGGCGGCCTTGTTGCGGGCGTTCTGGACGAGATTCGCTTGGAGTCTCGTTTCGGCCCGCACGTCGTCGTAGGTTTCGCGTTGAAGTTCGGCTTTGCTCGTAGTCTTGTACTCGCCTTGCCATGCGTGGTCGACGACGTAGTTGGCGGCCCACAGGAACTCGGAGATGGTTTCGTGGAGGAGGTCGGCGTCGCTGTCGGCCACGTCAAGTTTGACGGGGACGGTGCGACGTACCTCCATCCGTGTTTCAGCTGTAGTGCCATGCCTTTATACTACCAACGATTTGGTGGGGGAGTCGGCCAGTCATCGAGCGTGGTTGGTGTAGTACCATGTCGGTTTCCTCTCCGACCTACTCGCTCGCTACGCTCTTGAGGTCGGAGGCTCCACCTCGAACGACGGTGAACATGGGAGAAATGCAGTTGGGGAAGAACGACCCTTCCGACATCCAGTACTTCCACGGCCGCATGTACGAGTTCCGACTGTACTACACCGCCTTCGACGACCACCAAGTCGAGATGCTGACGCGCGTTTTGGAGTGATTTCCCCTCGCCACCGGGCAAGTATATCCTTCTCCCTACTCCTCGCCCCGATGGAGTGGGGACTCCGCCGTCGTACACTCCGGACGGCCACAGACACCGGCATCGTCGCCGGCGCGCTCGACGCCGGACGCAAGCGAGGGTAGTTCCCACGTCGCTTCGTGGCCCGTCTCCGTTCGGTGTGTCTCGATGAACTCCCGGGCCGTCCCGAGCGTTTCGAACGTCTCCGTTCGGTCACACGCCCGACAGGAGACTGTGACGTGCTTTTCTGCCATTGGCCACGCTAGCGGTGGCAGGCATTTACCCCTAGCGCTTCCTGAACTCCAGCCAGCGCGTTCGGAGGGACCGCTCCCCTCCTGCCCGTGGCGCTTGCGGTCGGCGCTGGATTGAACCCGCCGAGGCGCTCCTTCGTCAGACAGCGGGTTCTGGACGCCGGCGGTGGACACACCTGACCGGCCAGACCAAGCGCTCTTGGTTGTGGCGTCCGCCTGTCTACGTATCCACATCGCGGTGGCCGCCTCATCGACGACGACGGCGACCTCGACGGAGACGCGGCCCACGGATGACCACCGGATACACGCCCACGCATGTCGAACCACTATCTCACCTCCGAGGAACATCTTCCCGAGGAGCCAGGGACCGAGACGACCCTCCAGATAACCGACGCCGAGACGAAACGCATCTTCGAGGCGCGGGTGCGCATCGCCCGCGAACCGGACGAGCTCACCGACCCGTCTCGGTTGACGGTCGTCGCGGGACCACACGAGAGCGTCCGAAAGGAGTGGTACGTGGAACTGCTCGACGAGGTCGATGCGGCCGGCATCAACGAGGACCTGCTCCGCCGGCTTGCCGACGAGCAGGCCTCGACCTCGAACATCATCAACACGCGCTCGAACGACCTGAAGGTGGTGCTGCGGTATCTCGTCGAGTCGGGTCAGTACGAGTCGACTGCGGCCGCACTCCGAAAAATCGCCTTCGAACAACTCGCAACCGAACGGCCAGCCTTGCTGGAGGCCTACGAGAGCGTTCGGACCGAGTTCGAGAGCGACCCGCTCCGGGATGCGCTCTCGGAGCGTGAGTGATGGCGGTCGATTCGTTCCGTGCGTACCTCGACCGGTTGGCCGACGCCGGTGATCTCGCCGAGTTCGAGGCGGGCGTCTCCTGGGACTTGGAGGCGAGTGCGATTACGATGCTCGCCAACCAACGCGACGGTCCAATTCCGGCGTTTCGGTCGATAGCGGAATCGGAGACCGACGCTGTCCTCGTGGGAGACCCCTACCGCGGCTCCCGCGAACGACCGTGGGACCGTATCGCCCGCTCCCTCGGGATGGCGAGTGACCTGAGCGGCGCCGACTACTACGCGGCTGTCATCGACCGGCTCTCCTCGCCTCGGGAGCCACGCGTCGTCGACCGTCCGGCCGCACCCTGCAAGGAGGTCGTCAAGACCGGCGGCGACGTCGACCTCCTGTCGTTCCCGTGGCCCTACATCCATCAAGGCGACGGCGGCCGCTACTCGAACCTCCAGACGCTTGTCGCGCCGGCACCCGACAGCGAGTGGGGCCGCTGGTCGAGCCATCGCATGATGCTCCACGACGAGACGCAGGCGAGTCTGCTCCTGTTGGCCGGCGAGCAGGTGCCGAACCTCTATTACTACCAGTACGAGCGTTGCGACCAGCCGATGCCGGTCGCCGCGGTCATCGGCGCCGAACCCGCCGTCGAGTACAGCGCCGACATGTGGATTCCCAGCGGGCGGAGCGAGGCGACGTTCGCGGGCGGGCTGAAAGAAGAGCCCGTCGACCTCGTTCCCTGTGAGACGAGCGACCTCTTGGTGCCGGCGTCGGCGGAACTCGTCATCGAGGGGCGCGTACTGCCCGGCGAACGCCTCGACGAGGGGCCGTTCGGCGATTACTTCGGCTACATGAACGGGCCGCGCCGGTCGATGCCGACCTTCGAAATCGACGCGATTACCCACCGGAGGGCGCCGCGTGTCCCCTTCTGTGTCGAAGGGTCGGGCGTGGGCTACGACCGGAACTCCAGTAGCACGCTGGAAGTCACCGCTGCCGGCCCCGACGCGACGCTGGGGCTCCGTGCGGCGGGGTTCGATGTCGAGTTCGCGGTGCCGTGGCGGTTCACCTCTCGGACGGTCTGGGTCATCGCCACCGACTGCCCCTATCCGGGCTATCTCCACGAACTCGCCAACTTCATCTTCACGACGTGGGGGATGCTCCACATCGACTTTTTCGTCTTCGTGGACGCCGATGTCGACCCCTTCGACCCTCGGGCAGTCCTGACGGCGTTCGCCCTTGAGGCTGACCCCGACGAGGATTTCCACCAGTTCGGCGTCGAGCGCATGCCGAAGGTCCCGCTCAACATCTATCAGACGCCCGATGAGAAGGAGGGCGCCGACGTGGGGACGTCAAAGGCCAAGACGGCGAAGGCCTACGTCGACGCGACGACCGACGGCGAGCGGATACGGCGTCACGCCGACGAAGAGCTACGGAAACGGGCACGGGCGGTTCTCCGGGAGGCAGGCGTCTCAGGGGCCGAGTTCGGCTCCGACGAGTCGAGGGGTGAGACCGAGTGATTCCATTTGCGGATTATCTGCGCGGCCTGCGGCGCGACGACGACTTGGTGGCCATCACCGACGGTCAACGGGACGACGTTCCGGTGGACGTCCTCGCGGCGGAGGCGCTGGATGGAAACGGTCCGGCACTCCGGTTCGAGCGAGACGACGGCGTCGACCTGGCAAGCGGCGTCTTCAGCGGCCCGGACCAGATGCACTGCCGTGAGTCCGCCCCGTGGTCGCGTCTGTCGCTCGGCCTCGGCCTCGATGTCGAGGCGCCGCTCGTGGACCTGCTGGATACCGTCGTCTGTCTCGGGCCGACCGGAACCCCCGAGAAAACCACCTACACCCCACAGGCGGCCTCGCGGACACTGGAGGACCTACAGGCGCTTTCGTTCCCGCGTGGTGTCGACGACACGTGGCCGGTCATCTCCCTCGGTGTCGCCTCGATTACGACCGACGACGGCACACACTGGGCGCCGGTCTACGGTGTCGTCGTGAGTACCGACACCCTCCGGGTGCGGGTGCCCGCGTCGCTGGCGTCGCTGTCCGACGACGGCGACACCGTCGCCATCGCGCTCGGTGTTCCCCCCGCCGCCATCACTGCGGCGTACCTGCTGGCGGTCGCCGACCGGGTCGAAACTCCCATCCGAGAGACCGGTGTCGAGGGGGCGGTACCGCTCGTGCCGACCAACGGCGGTCGCGTCCCGAGCGCGACGGAGGTCGTCGTCGAGGCGACCGTCGCCGATTCCCAGCCCGATTTCGAACCCGACCGGCGGGAGGCCTGGGAGCATGCCGTCGCGGGAGCATCACTCGCTCTCGATGTGACCCGCGTCGTCGCGACCGACGACCCGGTCGTCCCCATTTCGCCGGTCGGACAGCCGATGGCGGACGACCTCCAGTTGACCGGGCTGACGACGGCGGCCCACCTCTATCATCGCGTCAACAACTACTGGGGCATCTCCCCGGTCGAGTGGCTCCTGCTCCCGCCGTCGACGGAACTCGGGGTCTGTTTCGTGGCAAGCGACGTACTTTACGCCGGCTTCGAGTGGCAACTCGCCAACATCCTGTTTTCCTTCTCGTCGCTGTTCGATACGGTCGTCATCGTCGACGACGACGTCCCATCGTGGGATTTCGGCCGCGTGTTGAGCGATATCTGGGTGAAGGCCCACCCCTCTCGGGACTGGCTTTTCAGCGAACCGGACGCGCCTGCGGCGAAACGCCCCAACTACCGACAGGACGGGACGACCGGTGCCAGACTGTACGTGGACGCGACGTGGGACCCCCGTTGGGACGACTCCTATCTCGCCCCGCGGGTCACATTCGGGAAGTCCTTCCCCGAATCGGTTCGTGAACTGGCCCGGGAGTTCTGGTCGGCCCGAGGGTTGGAACCGGCCGACTGCGACCCGATAGCCGATGACCTCGATGGCGATTCTACGGGGTGAACCACGCCCTCGAAGAAACGATATAAAATCGTATGTTTTGAAAACGATAGCGTTTACGCACCACGGTAGCCTTAAACTTCTCTTGTTCTTCTCGTTTATATACTCTATCAAATATTTTCTGATGGGAAATAATAGGGAGCGTTTATATATTGGTCTGCTATCCGAGCGGACTGTATGGTCGAAAGCCACAATCTCCCGGACTACGAGTCAGTGCGTGAAGAGTTCTCGTGGGACGACATCTACGCGGAGGCGGATTGGGATGCACCCGAGGAACTGAACGTTGGACACGAGGTGGCCGACCGCCACGCTACCGACCGCGAGAAGGTGGCGCTGTATCAGGTCGGCACCGACGGCGAACTGAACAAACTGACGTTCTGGGAACTGGCCAACCGGTCGAGCCAGTTCGCGAACGTCCTCGAAGACCTCGGTGTCGAGGAGGGCGACCGGGTTTTCTCGTATATGCCGCGGATTCCCGAACACTACGTCGCCCTCGTGGGAACCCTCAAGCGCGGCGCCGTCTGGGGGAGCGTCAACGAGCGGTTCGGCCCCGACGGCATCTCCTATCGGCTTGACGACTGTGACGCGAAAGTCGTCGTCACGACCACCGACAACCGCGACACCGTCGCCGACGCCTTAGACGACGCGCCGACGGTCGAACACGTCATCACCGTCGACCGCGGCACGGGCGCCCCCGCCGAAGACGTCGTCTTCAACACGGCACTGGACGACGCGAGCACCGAGTACGACGCCGCCGAGACCGGCGGCGAAGACGACGCAATGTTGTACTACACCTCCGGGACGACCGGACTGGCGAAGGGCGTCCTGCATAAACACCGCTGGATTGCGGGCGTCGCCGCTACCCAGCGGTACACCGTCGACCTCCAGGAGGGTGACCTCTACTGGTCGACCGGCGACCTCGGCTGGCTGACCGGGGCCATCAACACCCTCGGTGCGTGGTTCTGGGGGAGTTCGCTGTTCACCTACGAGGGCGAGTTCGATCCCGAGGAGTGGGCCGACCTCCTCGACGAATACCCCATTACCGTCCTGTTTTCGGTGCCGACGGCCTACCGGATGCTCCGCGAACACGAGGAGGTCCTCGAAGGCGTCGACCTCGACCTCCGACATGCGCTGTCCATCGGCGAACCCCTCTCTGCGGGCGTCGTCGAGTGGGGCGAGGAGTCGCTGGGCGTCACCATCCTCGACACCTACGGCCAGACCGAGACGGGCAACATGATTATCAACAACTACCCGACGATGGAACTCCGTCCCGGCTCGATGGGCAAACCCCTCCCGGGCATCGAGGCGGACATCGTCGACCCCGAGACGGGCGAGGTGCTCGAACCGGGCGAGACCGGCGAAATCGCCGAGCGCGGTGAGTACCCCTGCTTCTTCGACGAATACTGGCAAAAGCCCGAGAAGACCGCCGACTGCTTCATCGACGGGCCAGACGGCGAGTGGTATCTCTCCGGTGACCTCGCACACAAAGACGAGGACGGCTACTTCTGGTTCGAAGGACGGGCCGACGACGTGATTCTCTCCTCGGGCTACCGCATCGGCCCCTTCGAGGTCGAGAGTTCACTCGGCGAGCACGAAGCCGTCGCCGAGACCGCGGTCGTCCCCAAGCCTCACCCCGAGCGGGGCAACATCGTCAAGGCCTACGTCGTGCCCAGCGAGGGCGCTACCCCCTCCGAGGACCTGAAGGAGACCGTCAAGACCCACGTGAAGGAGGAACTGTCCGCCCACGAGTACCCCCGCGAAATCGAGTTCGTCGAGGAACTACCCAAGACGGTGACCGGGAAGATTCGACGGACCGAACTGCAAGACGAGGCCGAAGAAGAGGCCGACGTGAGCGCCTGAGCGTTCTTTCGGCCGACGTGGCGCGACGGCTACCCGCCGTCGAACCGCTGTTCGCTGTTTCCATCCACACTACAACCCATGAATTTCGAAACTACACAGGAGCGTTCGATGATACGCTCGACCGCCGAGGATATCGCGGGCGAGTACGGACCGGAGTACTGGCGTGAGAAAGAAGAAGACGGCGAGTTCGCCCAGGCGTTCTGGGACGAACTCGGCGAGGCCGGCTTCCACGGCCTGCTGGTGCCCGAGGAGTACGAGGGCGCCGGCATGGGCATGCAGGAGATGGGCCTTGCCATGGAGACGCTGTGTGCGGAAGGCTGTGGCATGGCCGGCACCTGGTATCTGGTGTTGACCGCCGGGATGGCCGCCGTCGGCATCCGCGAGCACGGCACCGACGAACAGAAGGAACGGTACCTGCCCGATATCGCGGCCGGCGACCGGAACTTCTCGATCGGCATCACCGAACCAGAGGCGGGCACGAACACGCTCAACGTCGCGACCCGCGCCGAGAAGGACGGCGACGAGTACGTCCTCAACGGGAACAAGGCGTGGATTACCTTCTCCGACCGGGCCGACAACATGATTCTCGTCACACGGACGACGCCGCGTGAGGAGGTCGACCGCGGCGTCGACGGCATCAGCCTGTTCATCGTCGACATGGACGACCCCGGTATCGACGTTTCGCCCATCCCCAAACACGGCATCAACTACTCGAAGTCCTGTGAGGTCTTCATCGAGGACGTCCGCGTCCCCGAGGAGAACCTGCTTGGCGAGAAAGACGGCGGCTGGTGGACGCTGGTCGACATGCTCAACCCCGAGCGTATCGGCTTTGCCGCCGCTGGGACCGGAATCGGCAAACTCGCGGCGGATACCGCCATCGAGTACGCCAACGACCGCGAGGTGTTCGACGCACCCGTCGGGAGCCATCAGGGCGTCTCCTTCCCCATCACCCAGGCCTACGCGGAGATGGAGACGGCGACGCTGATGCGCGAGAAGGCCGCCTGGCTCTACGACCAAGGCGAGGACTGCGGCTACGAGACCAACGTCGCGAAGGCGACGGCCGTCAACGCCGGCATCGAGGCGGTCAAACAGTCGATGCAGGCCTTCGGCGGCTGGGGCTACGCCAAGGAGTACGACGTCGAGCGCTGGTGGCGGGAAATCAACCTCACGCGACTGGCGCCGGTCTCCCAGCAGATGGCGTACAACCACATCAGCCAGCAACTCGGCTTCCCGAAGTCCTACTGACCATGTTCGAGAAAGTACTCGTCGCGAACCGCGGCGAAATCGCCGTCCGCGTGATGGCCGCCTGTGAGGAACTCGGCATCGACACCGTCGCCGTCTACAGCGACGCCGACCGCAGCGCTGGCCACGTCGACTACGCCGACGAGGCCTACAACGTCGGCCCCGCGCCGGCCAGCGACTCGTATCTCGACCAGGAGACCATCATCGAGACGGCCCAGCAGGCGGGTGCCGACGCCATCCACCCCGGCTACGGCTTCCTCGCTGAGAACGCCGAGTTCGCCCGCCGGGTCGAGGAGACCGACGACATCACGTGGGTCGGCCCGCCGAGCGACGCCATGCGGACCCTCGGCGAGAAGACGAAGGCTCGAACGGTCATGCAGGAGGCTGGCGTGCCGGTCGTCCCGGGAACGACCGACCCGGTCGAAGACGCCGAGGCCGTCCGAGAGTTGGGCGAGGAGTACGGCTACCCCCTCGCAATCAAGGCCGAAGGCGGTGGCGGCGGCCGCGGCATGAAAATCGTCCGGAGCGCCGAGGAAGTCGACGACGCTCTCGAAAGCGCCAAACGCGAGGGCGAAGCCTACTTCGACAACGACTCGGTGTACGTCGAGAAGTACCTCGAAGCACCGAAACACATCGAGGTGCAAATCATCGCCGACGAACACGGCAACGTCCGGCATCTCGGCGAGCGTGACTGCTCGCTGCAGCGCCGCCACCAGAAGGTCATCGAGGAGGCACCCAGTCCGGCCCTCGATGCCGATCTCCGGGCGGAAATCGGTGAGGCTGCCCGCCAGGGCGTCCGCGAAGCCGGCTACACGAACGCCGGCACCGTCGAGTTCCTCGTCGAGGACGGCGAGTTCTACTTCATGGAGGTCAACACCCGCATCCAAGTCGAGCACACGGCCACCGAGGAGGTGACCGGCATCGACCTGGTCCGGTGGCAGTTGCGCGTCGCCGCCGGCGAGGCGTTGGCCTTCACACAGGACGAGGTCGACATCGACGGCCACGCCATCGAGTTCCGCATCAACGCGGAGAACCCGGCCGAGGAGTTCGCTCCCACGCCCGGTGCGTTGGAGACGTACGACCCGCCGACCAGCATCGGCGTCCGACTGGACGACGCGGTCACACAGGGCGACGAAATCGGCGGCGACTACGATTCGATGATTGCGAAACTCATCGTCCACGCCGAGGACCGCGAGCGCTGTCTCGCGCGGTCGAAGCGCGCCCTCGAACACTTCGACGTCGAGGGTGTCGCGACGACGATTCCGTTCCACCGGCTCATGCTCGACGACGAGGTGTTCGTCTCCGGGAGCCACACCACGAAATACCTCGACGAAGAACTCGACGGGGCGGCCATTGCCGACGCCGTCGACCGGTGGGGCACCGACAGCACCGCCGGCGGCGACGGCCAGCCACGGACAGCCGAACTCGCCGTCGAGGTCGACGGACAGCGGTTCGACGTCGTCGTGGAGGAGGGCCTCACGCCGGCAGCCGACAGTTCCAGCGGAACCGGCGGTGGCGGAAGCGCCGGCGGCGATGCTGGGGGTGGCGGTGGCGCCGCGGCCGCGACGGCCGGTGGCGTCACTGCCGAAATGCAGGGAACCGTCCTCTCGGTCGACGTCGCGGAAGGCGACGACGTGACAGAGGGCGATGTCATCTGCGTGCTCGAAGCGATGAAGATGGAAAACGACGTGGTCGCCTCCACGAGCGGGACCGTCGCGTCCGTTCCGGTTGCGGAAGGCGACTCCGTCGACATGGGCGATACGCTCGTCGTACTGGAGTGATACCAATGCGCATCAGAGTCTCCGACGACACGACCGACGTACAGGCACGGGCGATAGCCGAGGCGATGGCAACCCATTACGGAGACGACGTGACGGTCGTCGACGACGACGGCGCGGTACTCGGCGAGGCGACCTACGACGGCGGCGATGCCGGAAGGTCGGCCGACACCGAACCCATCGACGACGACCTCGGGCCGACCGAACGCGAAGAGACACTCCTCGAGCAAATCGAGGAAATCGAATCGGGAGGCAAAGAGAAGTACAAGGAGCAACTGCCCGAGGAGGGCAAACTGTTCGTCCGGGACCGCATCGACCTGTGGTTCGGCGACGACGGCTTTCTCTTCGAGGATGGCACGTTCGCGGAGTTCGACGCCGACGACGTGCTGCCGGCGGACGGTCTCATCACCGGCGGCGCGGAGTTCGAAGACCGCGATGTCCATTTCATGGCCAACGACTACACCGTCAAACGCGGGAGCATGGCCGCCAAGGGCGTCGAGAAGTTCCTCCGCATGCAGCAACGCGCCCTCAAAACGGGGCAACCGGTGTTGTACCTGATGGACTCTTCGGGCGGTCGCATCGACCAGCAGACCGGCTTTTTCGCCAACCGCGAGGGAATCGGGAAGTACTACTACAACCACTCCCGACTTTCGGGCCGCGTTCCACAGATTTGCGTCCTGTATGGCCCCTGTATCGCCGGCGCCGCGTACACGCCGGTCTTCGCGGATTTCACCGTCATGGTCCGCGGGATGAGCGCGATGGCTATCGCCTCTCCTCGGATGGTCGAGATGGTCACCGGCGAGGACATCGGACTGCAGGAACTCGGCGGCCCGGACGTACACGCGAAACACTCCGGTAGCGCCGACCTCATCGCCGAAGACGAGGAACACGCCCGGGAGCTGGTCGCCCAACTCATCAGTTACCTGCCGGACAACAGCGACGAGGACCCGCCGCGGGCAACGCCGAAGCCGCCGAAGTACGCTCCGAAGGGCATCGACTCGGTGATTCCACAGGAACCCAACAAGGGCTACGACATGTTCGACGTCATCGACCGCGTGGTCGATGCGGGGTCGGTGCTGGAGCTCCGTCCGGAGTACGGCAAGGAGATTATCACGTCGTTCGCCCGAATCGACGGGCGGCCGGTCGGTATCGTCGCCAACCAACCCAACCACCGGGCCGGGGCCATCTTCCCCGATGCCGCCGAGAAAGCCGCCGAGTTCATCTGGACCTGCGACGCCTACAACATCCCGCTTCTGTATCTGTCGGACACGCCGGGCTTCATGGCCGGTTCACAGGTCGAAAAGGACGGGATTCTGGAGCAGGGCAAGAAGATGATTTACGCTACCTCCAGCGCGACGGTGCCGAAGCAGTGTGTCGTCGTCCGGAAGGCCTACGGCGCCGGCATCTACGCGATGTCGGGGCCGGCCTACGACCCCGAATCGACCATCGCACTCCCCTCCGGCGAAATCGGCATCATGGGACCGGAAGCGGCCATCAACGCGGTCTACGCCCGCAAACTCGCCGAAATCGACGACCCCGAAGAGCGCGAGCGGAAAGAACAGGAACTCCGCGAGGAGTACCGCGAGGACATCGACGTTCGCCGGATGGCCAGCGAAGTCGTCATCGACGACGTGATTCCGCCGTCGAGTCTGCGCGAGCAACTCGAACGACGGTTCGCGTTCTACGAGGGCATCGAGAAGGACCTGCCAGACAAGAAACACGGGACCGTTCTCTGAGTATGGCGGGCAAGTACTTCGAGGAGTTCGAGGTCGGCGAGACCATCGAACACGACAAGCGGCGTACCATCAGCGAAAGCGACAACCAGCAGTTTTGCGATATGACGATGAACCAGCAACCGCTCCATCTGGACGCGGAGTTCGCCGCCGACACCCAGTTCGGCGACCGACTGGTCAACGGACTCTACACGATGAGCCTCGCCGTCGGCCTCACGATTCCGGATACGACCGACGGCACCATCGTCGCGAACCTCTCGTATGACAACGTCGAACACCCCAATCCCGTCTTTCACGGGGATACCGTCCGGGTGCAATCGACGGTGACGGATAAACGCGAGACCTCCGACGGCGAACGCGGCATCGTCACGATGCACGTCGAGGTGTTCGCGGTCAACCGCGAAACAGAGGACGGCGAGGAAGTGCTGGTCTGTGCGTTCGACCGAACGGCGCTGTCGCTGAAGAAGGCAAACGTCGAGTAAAGGCACGCACTCCGTCGACGCTCGTAGCGTCGTCAACGCTGGCGTCGACGTTCGCCTGTATTGGGCCTCATCCTTCGAGACGGTAGCGTCGCACGCCGTCGTCGGTCGTCGACTCGATGTTACCCCGCCGTTCCAGTCGTGCGAGCGCGCCGACCGACTCGAAGAGCGTGTACGGGCGTTTTTCGAGGTTCTCGATGCGGGCGTCGGTCACCTCGTAAGCCGTCGCCTCCCCGAGGACTTCCAGCGTACGCCGGCAGTCCGTGGCGAGGGTCTCCAACGACTCGCGGTCCCGCTCGACGACGGCTTGGAGGCCCTCGAAGACGGGGCCGTGGCCGGGATAGACGCAGTCGATGTCCGGCGCAACGGCTTCGAGGGCGTCCAATCCCCGATGGAAGGCGTCTATCGCCTCACGGCAGCCGTCGTCGAGGCCGACGTGAAGCGCAGCGGGGCGGAACGGCTCGACGGCTGTATCACCGGCGAAGAGTCGGTCGCCGTGTCGGAACGCCGCCTGATTCTCCTGGTGGCCCGGCACGTGTATCGCTTCGAACGTGAGACCGCCCACCTCGATGGGCTCGCCCGGGGCGAGTTCGGTGTCGATGTGTTCGGGCGGCAGACAGTTCCGATTCCGCCGGAGCGAATCGACCGCTCGGTCGACCTCTTTTTCGAGGTCGGGAATGCCGACCTCGACCGCGTTCCGACGGACGGCGGCCGCGAGGTCGTCGGAGTCGCGTGTGAGGCGCTCGCGGACGCCCGAAAGCGTGTACACGGTGGGGTCGGCCGCCTCGACGATAGTAGCGACCTGCCCACCGTGGTCGGTGTGTGGATGCGTTATCAGGAGGTGGTCGACATCGGACAGTTCGTAACCCGCCTCGGCGAGCTCCTCTCGGAGCGTCTCGGTGGCTGTCTCCCCGGGTGCGCCAGCGTCGACGAGTATCAGCTCGTCGGCGTCGAGGAGGTAGGCGTAGGCGGTGTCGGGCGGCCACGGGATGTCGAACTCGATACGGTGGACCGGCGGGTCGGCCGTCATCGGACCCGCTTCGCCGGAGGCGGAAATAAAAGGTCCGACTGCCCCCGATACTGCCGGCTCACACGCCGTCGAGCCACGGGAGGTCGATGCCGTCCCGGCGGCCGTCGAGAACCCCGAAGCGCTCACCACGGCGCAGTTCCAGCCACCGGAGCAGCCGTTCGGCCCACAGCAGTTTCCGGGCTTTCGTCGGGTCGACCGTCGGGTCCTCGAAGTCCCATCCCGCGAAGACGAGAGCATCGGCGCCACAGGCGTCCGCGAGGAACGCCGCCCGGTCGCCGTCGGTGAATCCACCGGGGTTGACGACGGGGACGCGTGGCTCGGCTTGCGTCGTCGGCAGCACCGCCGTGGCCTCGAACGTAGGCACCAACTCCCGGAGTGCCTCGACGTTGTCGCCGTGGGCGTGGGCCGCAACCGGTGTCCCCGCCGTGGTCAACTCACGTGCGGTCTCCGGGTTCTTGTCGAGGTCGGTCACCATGCAGTCGACGGCGACACCGGCGTCACGAAGCACGTCGACGGCCGTCGAGGCGGCGACGACGCTATCTGCTCGGCGGGCACGCGAGAGGTCACCGGCCAGCGATGGCCCGGCGCCACAGACTGCGACCGTCCCCGAGAGGTCGAGGTCATCGAGAGCGAGCGGCCGTTCGTCCGCCAATAACTCGACGAGCAGGTCTCTGGCGTGTTCGTCGGCCGCCCGGTCGAACCCGAAATCGGACAGTATCGCCTCGTATGCGGGATTCCACTCCTGATATAGCATCGCCACTACGGGACGTAAAGACTGGGCCCAGAGCGCACCAAGGTACCCCTACCCAGATGTGCCCTCCGGGCTTCCAGTCGGTCATTCCGGTCGGTCTGGCATAAGCTTTCTTGTACTGAATGCCAAGCGTCCGACATACGTCAGACTACTCCAGAGACGCCGATATCTCCATTAAAGCGTTTTGGGCAGATTTCGGTCCCGAGCGAACGACCGCCCGGAGCGACCGGAGTTCCGCCGCGGTTCCGACGAGTAAAAGGCCGTCACCACGGAAGACACGGACTCCCTCGGTCGAAGCGCGTCTGGCGACGTAACGTTCGGCGTCCTCCGGTAGCCGGAGTTCGAAGGCGCGAGTCGTAACTGCGGGTTCCTCTTCGGAGTCGGTCACGCGGTCGAGGTGTCGGGCGAACTCCCCATCCGTTGTCACGTCTAACTCCTCGACGGCGATTTCGGGGTCCCGGAGCCGGTCGCGTCGGAACTCGTAACCGACGAGGGCGGCGTCGCGTGTCTCGGCGACGTCGTGGGTTCGGACGACGTGGGCGCCGCGTTCGACCGCCATCGACGTGGCCGCAAGCGACACCGGCAGCGCCTCCTCGGTGTCCCGTCCCGCGAGTTCTCGGAGGAAGTTCTTCCGGTTGATGGAGACGAGAATCGGTCGGCCGTAGCCTCGGAACTCCCGCAGTCGGTCGAACGTCTCGCGGTCGTCTTCGAGGGTCTTCGCTTCCGACCACCCGCCGAAAGCGGGGTCGACGAGCGTCTTCTCGGTGAAGCCGTTCATCGACAGCGCCTCGTAGATGTCGTCGGGGTCCTCGACCGCACCGGGACGTTCGAGGTCCGGCGGCGAGGCCATCTTCGAGACGGCCACGTCGTACTCCGAGCACACACGGGGCATCTCGGGGTCGGCGAAGCCACAGATGTCGTTGACCATCTCGAAGCCCGCATCGAGAGCCGCTTCGGCGACCTCGTGATACCGCGTCTCTATCGACCAGACGGCGTCACCGGAGGTCGATTCAAGCGTCTCGACGGCGGTGTCGAGTCGGTCGAGTTCCTCTTCGGCCGACAACACCTCGAAGCGCTTGTTCGCCGACTCCAGCCCCACGTCGACGATGTCGGCGCCCTCGTCGATGAGTTCGCGGTCGACGTACTCGGCGGCCTCGCCGGCGTCGTCGAACACGCTCGGGTCGTACGGCGACTCTTCGGAGACGTTCAACACGCCCATGATTCGCGGCGGGTGGTCGTCGCCGATGGAGAGCCCTGCGGCGTCTACCGTTCGCATACCTCGAATTCGGGGGCCGGCCGCTAAAGGCGTCGGGTATCGGCAGCCGACGACGCCGCCGCGGACGGACGCGCTTATACGCTCCCGTCACGAAATCCCGCCCATGGGAAAGGTCTCCATCGCGCTTCGGGGATGGCGCTTCGACGAGGAGGAGGTGTTCGACGAGAACGACGACATCCGACCGCTCGAGGAGATGAGCGAGGAGACGCGTCGGCGTCTCATCCGACTGCGCGTCGTCGCCGGCGAACCGTGTGACGTGTGTTGGCTGCTCAACGAGAAGAAGGCCGACTGCAACGTCGCCCGCATCGTCTACGGCGAACCCCTCTCGGAGGTACTGCTCTGTCCGGAACACGAACCCCACTTCCTCTACTGGTTCCGGGAAGGTCCCGGACAGCGTGCGAAGGGTGATTCCGACTTCGCGGACCTGTTCCACGAATGGTTCGCCGCAGGCAACCGCGCACCCGACGACTACGAGGGACTGGAGTACGTCGACACCGAACCCGACGAGATTCCGACGCCCGAGATGGGCGAGGACGTGCCGGAACTCGAGGAGGCAATCGAGGATCTCGACGACGAGGACCTCGACGCCATCGGGATGGACTACTCCGACATCACGTAGATGGTCGACATCGCAGTCGCCGTCGTCGGCGCCGAAACGCCGGGGAACGTCGGCACCATCGCCCGCGGGATGAAGAACTTCGGGCTCTCGGAGCTGTATCTGGTCGACCCGCCCGAACTCGACCCCGAGGGTGAGGCCTACGGCTTCGCCGGTCACGCACGCGAGGACGTGTTGCCGAACGCCCGTGAGGTCGACTTCGAGTACCTCGTCGAGAACTTCTACACCGTCGCCTGCACCGCGACGACCAACGAGGACGCACGCAAACACGTTCGCTACCCGTTCGTCGAACCCGCCGACCTCACCGACGAGTTGGCCGGCCTCGACGCCGACGTGTGTATCGTCTTCGGCCGCGAACGCGTCGGTCTGCTCAACGAGGAAATCGCCCGATTAGACCGAGTCTGTTCGATTCCGGCCAGCGGCGAATACCCCGTCCTCAACCTCGCTCAGGCTGCAACTATCGTCCTGTACGAACTCCGTGAGTTGACCGTCGAGGAGACACAACATCCCGAAAACGAACACGTCCGCGCCGAGGAACACGAAATCGAGGGACTGTACGAGACGTTCTCGGAGTACCTCCACGACGTGGGGCACCCGGAGGAGAAAATCGAGAAGACCGAACGGCTGTTCCGCCGACTCATCGCCCGTGGCCAGCCGACCGGGCGGGAGGCACGGACGATGCGGGGCGTCCTCCGGCGCGGCGCGCTACGGGCAACCGGAGAGATTCCCCGCGGTGACGAGAACGACGAGAACGACGAGTCCTGAGAAGTCAGCTCCGCTTTCCGATTTCCTCTCGCAGCAACTCCGAGACGACTTCGCCGTCGGCCTTTCCGCGGAGGGCGCCCATGCATTCGCCCATGAGCCCCGAGAACGCGCCCATCCCCTCGGCTTCGACCTGGTCGGCGTTCCGTCCGACGACCTCCTCGACGACCTCCCGAACTTCCTCGCGGTCGACGCCGGAGAGGCCGGCCTCCTCGATGGCTTCCTCGGCCGACAGCGACCCGTCTGCGGCCAACTCCGAAAGCACCGGACCGATACCCTCGTTGGCCAACTCGCCGTCCTCGACGAGTTCCAGCACCGAGAGCAACTGTTCTGCGGTGAGGTTTCCGACGGGCACGTCGTCGCGTCTGAGTTCCGTCAGCGTCGATTCGAGCGTGCCGGCGGCCGTCGTCGGGTCGATGCCGCGGTCGACGGCCTCCTCGAAGGTGGACATGTGTCGGCCGTAGGCGACCTGGTCGGCCAGTCCTTCGCCGAGGCCCAACTCCGATTGATAGCGTTCGACTTTCTCGGTGAGCAGTTCGGGCGTCTCAACGGTAGAGGGGTCGGGTTCGACCGGCGGCACGTCCGTCTCGGGGTACATCCGCGCCGCGCCGGGCAGCGGCCGGAGGTACCGAGAGGTGCCGTCCTCGTTTGCCCCGCGGGTCTCTTCGGGCACCTCGTGGATGGCGACTTCCGCGCGGTCGGCGACGGCATCGATGGCCCCCTCGGCAACCTCGGCGTCGGCCGCCACCAGCGCGACGGCGTCGTCGGCCTCGGCGTCGACGGCCTCACGAAGCGCCTCGACCTCGGCGTCGGTGACGCCGTAGGCCGGCAGTTCGTCGGTGTGGAAGATGCCGCCGGTACCGTGGCGTTTGGCGTGGTCGGAAAACTCCGTGCCGAGGCGGCGGTCGGGCTGGATTTCCCGGCCGACGAGGCCGTCGAATCCTTCGAGTCGGACGGCGTAGACCGCTTCGGCACCGGCGATTACGCCGCTGTCAGTGTCTTCGAACACGCCGCTTACGTCCTGCGGTTCGGCGACCGACGCGTCTCTCGCCTGCAGTTCCTTGGCGATGTCGAGTAACGCGACCTGTCGGCCGACCTCGCCCTCGACGAGGTCGTCGATGTCGTCGAGGCTCTGGACGCCTTTCATCTCGACGCGGGCACCCTCGGCGATGGAGACGTTCACGTCCTGTCGGATGGTGCCGAGACCGCGTTTCACCTTTCCCGTCGAGCGCAGCAACATCCCGATTCGCTCTGCGGCCTCCAGCGCCTGTTCGGGCGATCGGATGTCGGGTTTGGTTCCGATTTCGACGAGCGGGATGCCGAGACGGTCCAGTCCGTAGGTGACGCCACCCTCTCGCTCCTCGATTCGTGCGGCGGACTCCTCTTCGAGCAGCATATCCGCGATGCCGACCGAACCCTCCGAGGTGGTGATTTCGCCGTCGGTGGCGACGAGCGAGGAGCGCTGAAAGCCCGAGGTGTTCGAGCCGTCGACGACGATTTTCCGCATGACGTGGGCCTGGTCGACGACCTCACAGTCGAGCAGGGAGGCGATTTCCATCGCGGTGTCGAGTGCCTCGCCGTCGAGGCGGTGCGGTGGCTCGTCGTCCTCTTCGACGAGACAGGTGGTGTCGAAGGCGAGATACTCGAACTCTCGGTCGACGCGGGACTCCTCGAGGGCCGCCTCGTCGAGTTCGCCGAGTTCGGATTTCGTCGGGTGGAGGTATCGCGTGAACGACCGGACCGACTCCTCCGGTTCGCGGCGCTCCGTCGGACAGTTACAGAAGAGTTTGGTCTCGGTGTCGAGTTGCTGGTGAATCTCCAGCCCCGCGACGAGACCCAACTCCTCGTAGTCGTAGCTCATTACGAACCGCTCCGATGGGCAGCGTCAAAAAAGACACCATCCGCGGGACCGACGGAGCGACGGACGGTCCACGAGTGCTCAGAACTCGCCGGCTTCAAGCGCGGCGTGAAACACCATTCCCAAGGCGAGGTGCTGGCGAGCGGCCTCGGCGACCTGTCTGCGAGCGGCGTCGCCGTCTGCGAGGGTGTACTCCTTCGTCTTGACCAGTTCGCGCTGTTCGAGTACGTCGCCGTCACAGAGGCCGTGGAGCCGTGGATAGACGGTACCCGGGCTGAGAACGGTGTCGAACTCGCTTGCGAGGTCATCGAGCAGTTGCTTGCCGTGGGTGTCCGAGGCTCGAAGCCCCACGAGCGACAACAGCAGTTCGTCCAGCGACGTTTTGACGTAGGATTCACCGAAGGAGAACCGGCCGCGGTCGGCCACCGACGATTCGACATCGGCGACGAGTTCCGCTACGGCACTGCCGGAGGCGGCGGACTCGTCTTCGCCGGTGAGTTCCGCTTGCAGACGGTCGATACTGATTTGCGGGCTCGATTCAGAGCCGGACTCCATCGGGTTCATGTTGCCGTAGAAACCCCGTGTGTACATAACCCATCAACCCCGTTTTCTCCGGCAGAAAACCCGCCAAAGGATTTATATAAAATACGCATGTATCCGGTTGATTCACCCTGTTTTGTATTAGTGGTTGGAGGGGTTTCTCACAGGGGACTTCTCGAAAGCCGAAGCGCTTTCGTCCTCAGTCGTCGCCGAGGATGACCCGCTCGGTCATCGCACGCGGGTCGAGGACGTCGTCTGCCTCCGCCTCGGTGAGGTAGCCCTCCTCGATGGCGACCTCACGGACGGTCTTTCCCTCTGTGAGAGCCTGTTTTGCGACCTTCGAAGCCTTGTCGTAGCCGATGGCGGGGTTCAGCGCCGTCGCGAGCGCCATCGTCTCCTCGACCTTCTTCCGGCAGTGGTCAGCGTTGGCTTCGAGTTTGCCGACGAAACGCTCGCCGAAGACGGCGGCGCTGTTGGCGATGAGGTTCGCACTCTGCAGGAAGTTGTACGCGACCACCGGCTTGTAGAGGTTGAGGTCGATTTCGCCGCGGGCCGCGCCAGCGGAGACGGCGGCGTCGTTGCCGACGACCTGCTTGTGGACCTGA
This sequence comes from Natronomonas gomsonensis, assembly GCF_024300825.1. Taxonomy (NCBI): domain Archaea; kingdom Methanobacteriati; phylum Methanobacteriota; class Halobacteria; order Halobacteriales; family Natronomonadaceae; genus Natronomonas; species Natronomonas gomsonensis. Next base: position 1,107,014 of record NZ_CP101323.1, read on the forward strand.
TTGACCGACTCGGCGACGACCGGGTTGATTTTGCCCGGCATGATCGACGAGCCGGGCTGGTTCTCCGGCTGTTCGATTTCGCCGAGGCCGTTTCGGGGGCCGGAAGCGAGCAGTCGGAGGTCGTTTGCGATTTTGTTCATCGATCCGGCGACCGTCCGCAGGGCACCGTGGGCCTCGTTCATCGCGTCGTGGGCCGCCTGTGCCTCGAAGTGGTTGTCGGCTTCACGGAACTCCAGGCCCGTCTCCGAGGAGATGTACTCCGCGGCGAGGCCGGGGAACTCGGGGTGGGTGTTCAGACCCGTCCCGACGGCGGTGCCGCCGAGGGCGAGTTCGCCGAGGTGGTCCCGCGTCGCGGCGACGCGCTTGATTCCTTTCTCGATTTGGGTCCGGTAGCCGCCGAACTCCTGTCCGAGACGGACGGGCGTGGCGTCCTGCAGGTGGGTTCGGCCGGTCTTGACCACGTCGTCGAACTCGCCTTCCTTCTCGGCGAGTTCGTCCGCCAGCGTCTCCAGGGCCGGAATCACGTCGCGCTCGACGGCCTCCAGTGCGGCGACGTGCATCGCCGTCGGAATCACGTCGTTGCTCGATTGGCCGTAGTTGACGTGGTCGTTGGGGTGAATCTCCCGCGTACCGATTTCGCCACCGAAAATCTCGGTGGCCCGGTTGGAGAGAACCTCGTTTACGTTCATGTTCGAGGAGGTTCCCGAGCCGGTCTGGAACACGTCGACGGGGAACTGCTCGTCGTGGTCGCCGGCGATGACCTCGTCGGCCGCCTCGACGATGGCGTCGGCCTTCTCGGACTCGAGGAGGCCGAGTTCCTCGTTGGCCTTCGCGGCGGCCTTCTTGACGATGCCGAGCGCACGGATGAACCGCCGCTGGAAGGTCAGCCCCGAGATGGGGAAGTTCTCGACGGCGCGCTGGGTCTGGGCGCCCCAGTAGGCGTCCGCCGGCACCTGCATCTCGCCGAGACTGTCGCGTTCGGTTCGGAACTCCTGGTCGTCGGACATACGAGAGGCGTCGCGTCGGGGCACGTAAAAATCACCGAATCCGCCGCGAGCGCCGAGCAACGTCGGCCGTCGTTACTCCTCGGGCGTCCGCGTCGTCAACTCCAAGGCGTGGACGTCGGTCGTCATCGCCTCCCCGAGGGCGTCGTAGACGAGGTCGTGCTGTTCGAGCAGCGACAGTCCCTCGAAGGCCGGCGAGACGACCGTCGCCCGGAGGTGGTCGTCGTCGTGGTCGCCGCGGGCACGCTCGACGGTCGCCTCACACTCCTCGATTGCCGCCTCGATTGTTTCCTCAACGTCTTCCGGTGTCATACTGCCGTGTGTGTCTTCGATTCACCTACGTCCATCGGTCCAGGCCGGTCTGGACGACCGACTCCTCGATGCGCTCGAAGCCGCGTTCGACCTCCTCGGCCGGAACCTCCCACATGTCGGTGACGAACCGCTTTGCCGCCTCGATATCCGGGTCGATGTCAGTGTCGTAGTCGTAGTCGTCGGTCACGTTCGGGTCCAGAAACATCGCTCGAATGCGGTCGGCGTGGGCGATGGACTCCCCACGGGCCGCCAGTGCGCCGTCGAGGTCGCCGTGTTCCCGGATGAGTTTCACGGCCGTCTTTGGGCCGATTCCGGAGATGCCTTCGTTGAAGTCCGTCCCCATCAGGATGGCGGCGTCGACGAGTCCTTCCCACGTCAACTCGTGTTCTTCGAGCGTCGCCTCGAACTCCATACACTCGGGGTCGCCCTTGCTCGTCAATCCCCGCAGCGTGTAGGGAGCGCCCAACAGCAGCGCGTCGTAGTCCTCCGAACCGACGTAGTCGGCATCGCCGTATCGAGCCATGTGGGCCGCCTGTGCCTCCCCTTCGGCAGGCGCCTCGACGACCGGCACGTCGAGCAACGCAAGCAGTTCGCGGGTCGTCTCCTGTATCGTGTCGGTGAGTCGCTGGGTTCGGGATTCAAGGGCCGCGATTTCGGCCGCTTCGGAGTCCTCGCGTTCGCGGGCCTCCGCGAGTTGTTCCTCGTAGGTCTCCCGCTGTTCGCGACGTTCTTGGACCTCGTCGTCTTTGAGTTCGGTGACGCCGCCGTCGAAGACGAACACGGGCGTGATGTCGTGCTCGAAGAACTTCGGAAGCCCCTGAACGACGCCGATGAGGTTCGCGACCTCCTCGCCGTCGGCCGTAGTGTAGGCCTCGCTTCGGGTGAACTTCACCGTCGTCGTCAGATACCGATACAGCCAGTTGTGGGCGTCGATGGCGACGACCGATCCGGCCAACTCCTCGAAGGGTTTCGGCTCGATGACCGCCAACTGCCGGATGTCCGCGTTTCCCATTGGCGGCCGTTGGCCCGCCGAGCGCTTGAATCCCCCGCCACGCCGGAGTCGTGGGGTTTTCCTCGGCCGGTGCCGTACGCTGGGGCAATGGACCGGGAGCGAACGGTCGACAGGGCGGCACTGCTAGTCTTCGTCGCAGTCTCCGTACTCGGCCTCGTCGTTTTCCGCATCGCCGTCGGCTGGTCTGTCACCGAACCGTATCTCGAAGGGACCATCGTCGAAGTCGTCCCACCGACCGTGTGGATATCCGTCGTCCCCGTCTTCGTCCTCGTGGGAGCGCTCGCCGCGCTCCTGTTGTACCGACTCAGCGGTGTCAGGATGCCGGGCAGCCGATTTCGGTAGCGCTCACCCGGACGGCGCGGGCGGCTCCTCACCGCGTTTTCGCTCCAGAAACGCCCGTTCGTCATCGGAGAGGTCACGCTTTCGGTACCGGTCGAGCCCTGCGCGGTATCGGGCCGTCGAGCGCTCCGCCGGCGCGTGGGCGGGGCGTTCCAACACCAACTCGGCGATGCCGGTCTCCTCGCCGGTGAAGGCAAACCCCGCCCGGTACAGCGCCTCGTAGGCGAAGGGGTTGTTGACCGCGATGCGGACGCGCTCGTAGCCCCGGGCAGCCGCTCGCTCGACGACGAACCGACAGAGTCGCGGGCCGATTCCCTCGCCGCGACGGTCGTCCCGGACGGTGACGTACCGGAGCCACAGCGTCTCCGAGTCGGTTCGGTCGGCATTGAACGCGACGGCAGCGACCACGCTGTCGTCGAACTCGCCATCGGTCGACTCGCCTTCGCGAACGACTGCCTTTCCCGTGTTCGACATGACGAACTTCCCGGCGTAGCTGAACCGCCGGTAATCGAGTCGGATCGTGGGGCCGTCGGCCGGCCAGCCGAGGAGTTCGGGGGCCGGGAACTCGGAGGCCATACCCGACCGACGGGGGCAACGGAGTTATGCCCGGCGCTCGATTCCCCGACAATGAGTTGGGACGTTCGCGCCTTCGATACCTTCGCGCCGCTGTACGACATCTTCATGCCACCGGCCGACACGCTCGCGCTCCGGAAAGGGCTGGTCTGTGCCGACCGCGAACTCGAACGAATCGTCGAGGTCGGCGGCGGTTCGGGACGAGTGGCCCAGGAGGTGGGGGCCACCGTCGTCGACCCCGCCGAGGGGATGCTCCGACGGGCTCGTGGCCGCGGCCTCGAAACCGTCCAAGGCGTCGCGGAATCGCTACCACTCGCAGACGGCTCGGTCGATGCCGTCCTCATCGTCGACGCGTTCCATCACTTCCCCGACCATGAGGGTGCCTTGCGCGAGGCCGCCCGCGTGCTCGCCCCGGGCGGCGTCCTCGTCATCTCGGAGTTCGACCGCTCGACGCGCCGAGGGCGACTGCTCGACGTTGGTGAACGACTCGTCGGGTTCGATTCGCGGTTCTACACGGCGGCGGAACTCCAAGCCGCAATCGACGATGCCGGCCTCGACACTCGGCCGCTCGAGTACGGCTTCGAGATGACTATCGCGGGCGTCAAGGAGTGAGAAGGGACCGACCGTCTCAGCTGATTTTGAAGTAGAGGAACCGCCACACCGTCAGCACGAACGCGCCGCCGACAAGCATGATGCCGGCGAAGATGGGGTCGAAACCGCGGTTCGGAACAACGAGGACACGGACGACGATGCCGACGATGGCGGCGGGCACCCACGACCGGATGGCGAGCGGAATCGAGGAGTTCGGCGCCGACCCACCGCCCGGCGAGTACGCCCCGACGAGCGGCGCACAGACGAGCCACCCGAGGATGAACGGCCCGGCGGCGTAGAGGTAGATTATCGGTTCGGCCTGCAACCGCTCCATCGGCGTGTGTTGAAGCGTCCCGACGAGTAGGAACGCCATCAGGACGACGATATCGCCGACCGCAATCGGCCACGTACTCGCGTCGAGTCGCTGTTCGAGGAACGACTGGTCTGCCATGAGCGAGGCTTCGAGGCCACCCCTTCAAGTCCTTGCGGATTGTCCTGCGGTCACTCCGTCGGGTCGGCGTTCAGCCCCGACCCGGATGGCGGCCGGAGAACGAGTGCGGCCAACCCCGCGGCGATAGCGAGGGCGCCGCCGAGCGTGAAGGTGGGAATCCAGCCGAACGAAGCGACGAGGAAGCCGGCGACGGTGCCGGCGAAGACGCCGCCACCGACCTTCGCGGTGTAGATGACCGCGTAGTTGCTGGAGGAGTACTCCGAGCCGTAGTAGTCGGCTATCATCGCTGGGAAGTAGACGTACAGCGGCGAGGAGAAGAACATCGCGCCCATCACCATCGCGACGAAGACGATGCCGGCGTCGGCGCTGCCGGCGGCGATGAGGCCGAGACGGAACAGGCCGGCGAGGACGAACGAGACGACCATCACGTGCTTGCGCTCGAAGCGGTCGGAGGCCTCACCCAGAATCATCCGGGAGACACCGGCAGCGATGGGGAGAAGGGTTGCCGCGGCGGTGGCGACGACGGCGGCGAATCCGAGGTGTTCGGCGAAGCGAACGACGTTCGCGATGACGAGCAAGTCGGCGCCGGCGGTCGCGATGAACATCGCATACAGCAGCCAGAACTGCCAGGTCTTCAGCATCTCTCTGGTCGTATAGGAGCGACCGCGCAGCGACGCCGCGAGGTTCGAGCGGTCGGCGTTGTCGTCATCGTCCTCCAAACCGAGCCAGTTCGAGGGCGGGTCACGGAGGAGAACCGCACCGAGGAGCAAGACGAGGAGGATGACGATGCCGACGTTGCGCAACACGTCGGCGTAACTGGCGACGGTCGCGTTCGCCCGGACGTAGGGAACGACGAGTGCGCTGCCGCCGGCGAAGGCCATCGTCCCGATACCGGTCGTGAGTCCGGTTCGGTCGGGGAACCACTTGACTGCGGTGTTGACGGCGACGGTGTAGACGATACCGACGCCGACCGCACCCAGCGAGTAGAGGACGTACAACTGCCAGATGCTGTCGGCGTAGGCCAACCCGACGTAGCCGCCGCCGGCGAGCAGCGCCGCGAGAAACATCAACAGTCGCGGGCCGCGGCGGTCCCGCCACCAGCCAGCGGGGAACTGCGACAGCGACTGGAAGACGACATAAAACGAGAAGACAGCACCGAGCGCCGGCAGGGCGATGTCGAGGCTCTCTGCGAGCGGCCCTTCGATGGACGACCAGACGTACTGATACGGGCTAACGGCGGCCATCATGCCGGCCGCGGCGACGATTTGCCACCATCGCGAGAAGCCGAGTATCTCCCGTGCTCGCCCGTCGTAGTCGACTTCGGACGGGCTGTCGGGACCGTCCGACGACGCGTCATCACTCATTGCCCGGCGGTTGTCGTGGCCACGATATAAGCGAACGGACTCACGCCCACCCGTCGTAGAGCGGCTAGGGGCGGTCGGCAGACCGGCCGGGTGCTTTTCTTCTATAACCTCTCTATAAGTTATGGAAATTTTTCTTGCCACCTTTACAGAGCCAATTCGTTGTTTCTGCATTGAATATCAGATGATTTTGAAAAATGTTTAAGTAACAATCAGCAGTAGTTTACGGCGTATTATGACGGATTACTACGACATCGTTCTCGGGCTCATTCCCGCGTCGTTCGCCGGCCTGACCGCCGTGTTCCTCCTCGCCGGGTTGTCGTTGTCCGTCTCGATTCCGTTGGCGTCAGTGGCTGCGGTCGGTCTCATCTACCATGCGCTGTTCGTCAACGCGCCCGTCGCAACGACTGCCGGAGACGACGAACCCACCGCCGAGGCGCCGCCAGCGGGCGCCACTGCCGACTAGTCGCAGTCCCTAAGCGGGCGCCGCCCGAAGCGTCGGTATGACGGACGTTCTGTTCCTTCGAAGCGACGAACTCGCAGGTCTTGCGACGCCCACGGAGTACGTCGAGTGGGTTCGCGCCGGCTACGAGAGCCACGGCTTGACCGGCACCGCCGAACCGCGGACGAAACTCGTCAACGGCGACCCACCGGGGATGTGTACCGGCTACCTCGCTATCCTCCCGGAAGTCGGCGGGATGGGCGGGTACACCTACGCTGCCGGGTTCGGCGACGGCGACGTACACTTCGCGTTGCCGCTGTTCGATGCCGAATCCGGCCGGATGCTCGCGTTGCTCGATGGGGCGTCGATGAACCCCTTCAAGACCGGCGCGACCGGCGCCGTCGCGGTCGACGAACTGGCACGCGAGGACGCGAGTACCTGTGCGGTCGTCGGGTCGGGCGCACAGGCACGAGGGCAATTGAAGGCCACCGCGACGGTTCGGGACTTCGAGACGGTTCGCGTGTTCTCGCCGACACCGGAGAGTCGGGAGTCCTTCGCCGCCGACTTCGACGACCACCTCGCGGCCGACGTTACCGCGGCAGATTCCGCGAGTGCGGCCGTTTCGGGAGCCGACGTGGTCATCACGGCGACGAAGGCCTCCGACCCCGTCTTCCACGACGACGACCTTGCGGACGGTGCCCACGTCACCGCGATGGGCCAGTACGACCTCGGGAAGCAGGAAATCAGTGCCGAGACGGTCGCCCGTTCGACCTACGTCCCGGACCTCCGGGAACGAGCGTTCCAGGACGCCGGCGCGTTCCTCGCGGCGCGGGACGCCGGCGTCGTCGACGACGACCACATCCACGCCGAGTTGGGCGAAGTCGTCGCCGGGTCGGCGGAGGGTCGGACGAGCGACGAGGAGGTGACGGTGTTCGACAGCGGTGGAACCGGCATCGAAACCGTCGCGGCGGCGTGGGGACTGTACGAGCGGGCGAAAGAGCGCGGTCTCGGCGAGACCATCGAGTTCGCGCCCGGAAGCGAGGCGCTGACCGGCGAGTAGTCAGACTCGCTCGCGGACCGTCCGGACGATATTCAAGTCGTCGTCGAGTCGGACGCGGAGTTCCTCCTCGCCGGCCGGGAACGTGACTTCCACGTCGAGTGGGTCACGGGACTCGACGGTCGTGTACTCCCCCGTTACGCAGGGTTCGATGTCCCAGTAGGGGCGAGTCTCGACGTCGACGCCGTGGTCGGCGTAGAACGACTCGACGACTGATTTTCGGAGCGCGAGCGACGCGAAGGACGTGCCCGAGCGGTTCGTACAGACGGTACACTCGAAGCCGACCAGCACCTCGAACGGGAGGTGGTTGTCCGGTTCGAAGAGGTATCGCTCCGTCTTGCCGCCACAGCTCGGACACACCCCGTTGGCCGCGAGCATCATTCCCGTGGTCGCCCAGCGACGGTAGGCTTCCATCAGTTCCTCGGTGTCGCGGTTCTGCAGCGCACTCGGCGGGTAGTCGATGGAGAGGATTCGCTCCTCGCAGTCGGTACAGCGAATCGTCACTCGCTCGTCGTCGTAGACGCCCTCCAGCGCCCCACCACAGGCGTAGCAGGACCCCTCGACGGAGAACGGTCCGACCGTCGCGGTGTCGGTGAGCGTCCCCGAAAGGACGGTCTCGACGACCCGTTTGCCGTGATACCGGAGTTCGTAGCCGTCGTCGGTGCGGCGGATGAAGTGGCCGCGAAGGCGGTCGAGGTGATAGTTGAATCGGCCGCTGTCGTCGACATCGGCGCGTTCGCGAAGTTCGGAGAACGACACCGGACGCCGGTCGTCTTTGAGCGCCTGCAGAATCGACAGCCGCACGTCGTCGCCGAGTATCTCGAACGCCTCGGCCGGCGAGAGCCGTTGGCTCGACATACGCCTACTCCTCGGCGGTCGCCCTTAAGCCTCAGCAGAAACGTGTTTCTGTCAGACGTACGGCGTCAGGCCGACGGCGTCGACGAGAGCGATGCCGGCGACGAGCGCCCCGAGGAGGTACCCCGCGATTGCACCGCCGTTGAGCAGCGGCAGCCCTGCGTGGGCACGCCCTTTCATCACCATCCACATGAGGACGAGCAGTCCGACCGTCGTGCCGAGGACGGCGCCGAGTGCGGGAACGGTGACCGCGAGTCCGGGCACGTCCAACAGCGGCGCGTCGCCGGGGCGGAAAAACGCCGCCGACGCGACGAGAATCGAGGGGATGACCGCATCGCCCAACCCGATGAAGAAGGCGTCGCGCTCGAACGGTTCGGGTGGCTCCTCCTCTTCCTCGGTGTCGTCACTTTCAGCCTCGGAAGTCTCCTCGTCCTCATCGTCGTCCGAAATCGTCTCCGGCCCCTCCTCTTCGAGGAACGAGTACGACAGCGTCAGCGGAATCACCAACACGACCGGCAGTCGGAGGTCCATCACACCCGAGGCCAGCGTGAGCATGTGTTCGGTGCCGTACACCGAGATGGCGTCGTACACTGCCAACACGACGAGCAAGACGAGGGCGGGGAGAAGTCCGAAACTGATGCCGAACAGCCCCGCCGCGCCCGCTCCCATGACGATACCGGCGGCATCGATGACGTACCACTCGGGGTAGGCGAGCAGGCCGACACCCAAGCCGAGTGCGGCACCGACCGCCAAGACGTTGAGACCGCCGACCGTGACCACGGCGGGAATCACGACCGAGAAGACGTAGAACGACAGGAACACCGACGCGAAGACGATGAGTCCCTGGAGGAGTTGGTCGACGCCGAACTTCAGCGCGACGAGCATCACCGCCGTCGCGACGAGGATGGCGCCGATGTACAGCACGCTGTTGGTCGGGTCGGAGGGGTCTTCGACGGTCTGGTAGCCGGCTTCCATGAACGGCTCAACGAGGGCGAGGGCGCCCAACTGGACGAGGAGGAAGACGCCGACAGTGGCGGCGACGGCAACGTAGGCCCGCTTCATACCCTACGGTCCGGTGGCGGTCGTTTGGGCGTTGCGGTCTCCGAACGGTCCCTCACCGGGCGTACAGTTTCGTCCCGAGCAACAGCGGGAGGTCGACGCCGTCGTCGGGCGAGACGGCGATGTAGGGGCGGTCGACCGGCCCGAACACGTCGACGACGCGGCCGACCGAATCGAGGTCCTGGTCGACGACTGCGGCCCCCATGTCCGGGTGGTCGTCGTCGGGACAGCGGACGACGGCCAGCCCCTGGGCGGTCCTGACGACCTCGCCGACGCGTTTCATTCCCGGAGGGCGGAGACGTACGCCGCGACGGCCCCGAGGAGGTCGGATTTCGTGGCGTCGTCGGCGTCCTTCACGAGGACGCGACCGCGGGGTTCGTACTCCCGTGGATACGTCTTTTCGCGCTCGATGACGGCGTCGTAGCCGACCTGCTGGACCGCGCTGGCTATCTCGTCGACGGTGGGTTCCGGAATGGCGAGGTCCGCGGGGACGCGCCGGCCCTCGCTACGCGATAACTCCGCGTCGAGATAGGCGGGCCAGATGACGTTCTCGACCATAGTCGACGTGGGCGACGGCGGCGTAAAAAGAGGGCGGTTACGGCCGACGGGCGAGGAGTGCCACGGCGGCGAGTGCGACTACTGCGACGAGTCCACCGAAGCCCGCGCCGTCGCCATCAGTCGAGTCGGTCTCGGTCGTCGACGGCTCCGAGTCGGCCGGCGTCGCGGTCGGCGTCGCCTCTGACTCCAGTTCGGCCTCCGAAAGCGCCTCGGCGATTGACTCCAGTGCGATGGCGATTCGGGGCGCCGGTTGGCTGAGGTAGTTGCCGTTGATGGCGACGACTTGGTCGTTCTGGACCGCGAACGTCGACTCGTAGGCGGCCGTGTTCGGGACCCGCCCCTCGTCGTCTGCGACGATGATTACTTCGGGGTTCCACTCCACGAGAGCCTCGTCGTTGATTTGGCCGTATCCCTCGACGCCGTTTTCGGCGGCGACGTTGACGCCGCCGGCGGTCGTGATGAGTTCGCTGATGAAGGTTCCCGACCCGGCGGTGAAGTTGTCGGTGAAGTGTAACACGCGCGGCGACTCGTAGGCGTCGGTGCCGTTGCGGACCGAATCGATGCGGTTCCAGTACTCCTCGTTGGTCGTCTCGGCGGCCTCACAGGAACCGACGAGTTGACCGGTCAGTTCGGTTTTGTCCGCGACGAACTGCAGGGAGTTGCCAAAGCCGAACTTGTAGACGGTCTGGTTGGCCTCACGGAGGCTCTGGACGGTCTCGTCGGGAACGACGTTCGGTGCCAACACGATGTCGGCGTCGAGTTCGACGACGGCCTCCTGGTTGACGGAGAAGCCGTCGTCGTTGAGGACGTTCGTCTTTCCGTCGATGCCCTCGAGATAGTCGGTGTAGGGGCCGACCGGGGCGCCGACGACGCGGTCCTGGGCGTCGAGTTCCCACAGCGTCTGGGCCGCACTCGGTTGGAGGGCGACGATGCTGTCGGGCCGTTCCTCGACGGTCACGTTCGTCCCCGTGGCATCGGTCGCGGTGAACGGGAACGAACAGTCGGCGTCTCCCTGTGTGGTCGCGCCCACCGCAGGGGCGGCGGCCGCAGAGAGCGCGACGACGAGAAGCGCCGTGACGAAGACGGCAGTGTAGCATCGAGTCATCGAGCGAACAGAGAGACGAGGGCAATAAGTATTTGGCTAATCCAACCGCAGTTGTGCCTATGGTCTTCCGACGGGCGCTGGCGTGGTCGGCGGGGTTAGCCCTGCTGTTCGTCGCCGTCGTGCTCGTCAGCGCGACGCTCGGCTACGCCGACATCACGCCGCTGTCGGTCGCCTACGTCGTGCTCAACGCGGTCGCGGTGCCGACCGTCGACACCTCGGGGATGGCGTGGGTTCACCCCTTCGAGTTCGCGGTGCCGGCGACGACCACGACTATCGTCCGGGAGATACGACTCCCACGCATCGTTCTCGGGGGCGTCGTGGGGTTCGCACTCGCGTTGGCCGGCACCGTGATGCAGGGGTTCTTCCGGAACCCGATGGCTGACCCCTCGATAATCGGCGTCTCGACCGGCGCTGCCGTCGGTGCGGTCGCCTACATCGTCTTCGGCGCGGCGCTCACGTCGGCGATTGGGGGTATCGTCCCCCAAATCGTCGCCGGGTGGGGACTGCCCGCCTTCGCGTTCGTCGGGTCGGTCGTCACCGCCTTCGGCGTCTACCTCATCGCCAGCGAAGGCGGCCGAACCCCCGTTGCGACGCTGCTTTTGGCCGGCGTCGCCATCCAGACGTTCCTCGGGGCGGTCATCTCGTACATGCTGTTGCACGCTGGCGACGGCCTCGAAGGGGCCGTCCACTGGCTGATGGGCCACCTCCAGTACAGCAGTTGGTGGCGGGTCCGAGTGGCGTTGCCGGTCGTCGCCGTCTTCTTCGTCCTGCTGTTGGCGTACGCTCGGGATTTGAACGTCCTGTTGCTCGGCGAGGACGACGCCCGAACACTCGGCATCGAAGTCGAGCGCACGAAGCGCGTGCTGCTTGCGGCTTCGAGCATCGTCACCGCCGCCGCGGTGGCCGTGTCGGGTGTCATCGGGTTCGTCGGCCTCATCGTCCCGCACGCGATGCGACTCGTCGTCGGCCCCGACCACCGGATACTGCTCCCGACGAGTGCGCTGGCCGGCGCCGTCTTTCTGGTCGCCACCGACACCGTCGCCCGGATGGGACCGGCGGAGATGCCCGTCGGCATCATCACCGCGGCGCTTGGGGCACCGTTCTTCCTGTATCTGTTGACGAAACGGGAGGTGCACGCGCTGTGATATCTCTCGACACCGTCGGCGTCGAGTTGGGCGAGACGACCGTCCTCGACGGCGTCTCCCTATCCGTCGACGATGGGCAGTTCCTCGCGCTCGTGGGGCCGAACGGGGCGGGGAAGACGACGCTTCTCCGGACGTGCAACGGCCTGCTGTCGCCATCTCGGGGAACGGTCACCGTCGACGGACGGAATGTTTCGGAACTGTCGGCCCGAGAAGTCGGCCGACTCGTCGCGACGGTGCCACAGGAGACCAGTTTGGCGTTCGATTTCGAGGTCTCCGAGGTGGTCGCGATGGGGCGGACGCCACATCGCTCGCGGTTCTCGACGGCGAGTGAGGCCGACCGGGCCGCCGTCGAGTCGGCGCTCGACCGGACCGACACGGCACAGTTCGCGGACCGCTCGGTGAGCGCGCTGAGCGGCGGCGAACGCCAGCGAGTCGTCTTCGCCCGCGCCCTCGCACAGGAGACGCCGGTGTTACTGCTCGACGAACCGACCGCGAGCCTCGACATCAACCATCAGGTCCGAACGCTGTCGTTGGCTCGTGACCTCGCGGCGGAGGGAAAGACGGTCGTCGCAGCCATCCACGACCTCGACCTCGCGGCGCGGTTCTGCGACAGCGTCGCGTTGCTCTCCGACGGGGAGATTCTCGCCAGCGGCCGGCCCGAGGAGGTCCTCGACGCCGAGCGTCTGGAGACGGCATTCGGCGTCCGGAGCGCCGTCGGGACGAATCCCATCACGGGAACGCCGACGGTGACGCCGCTTTCGGACGCACCGCCGGGCGAAAAGCACGTCCACGTTCTCGGCGGCGGCCAGCGGGCCGCTCGGACCATCGGTCGATTGGTCGACGCCGGCATCGAGGTGACGGCGGGCGTCCTCCCGGAGGGTGACGCTGCGGCGTCGACCGCTCGAAGCGTCGCGAGCGACCTCGTCACGGCGCCGCCGTTCGGTCCCGTCCCTGAGGACCGGATTCGAGCAGCGAGTTCGCTGGCCGAGCGCGCCGACGCGACCGTCATCGCCGCCCCGCTCGACGACGCGAACGCGACGGTGGCCACGGCCAGCGCTCGACTCCTCGCTCTCGAAGGCGTCGAGACGCCGAACGGACGGGCGGAGGTCGTCACCAAGACCGAGTTGGAGGCCGCGGCCGGGGCGACACCGCCGACTCACTCGCCGACGAAGCGGTCGTAAAACAAATCGACGAGGCCCGCAGCCACCATCATCGGGAGGAAAAGCGAGAAGACGACGACCAACGCCAGCGTGGCGGCCATGGTGTTCGTCGGCGGGTAGACGAGCGGCCAGACGGCAGCGAGCGGTTCCCGAAACCACACGACCGTCACGGCCAACGCGAGAAGTCCCGAACCGATTCGGGCGGCGTCACGCCGCCGGTCGGGTGACCGCGGGTCCTCGAAGGCGGAATCCATGACTCCTTTTACCGGGGAGGCGCCCTACCACTTTCGCTCGAAGTGCTTTGTTCCTTGTGAACAATCGACACAGTTTTGTGGGTCCCTCTACTAATAGCCAGAACGGAGGCAAACAGAATGTCGACGAGCCCCGATTGGACCCATCCGGCCGACGAGCGAATCCTGCGATTCCTCTCGGAGAACCCACCGGACTACGTGCCGCTCATCGCCAATCGGCTCGGGATGCACCTCGGCTACGTCGAACGGCGCGTCGACACGCTCGTCGACCACGGATTGCTCGAACCGGTCAGTGGGGAAGTGATTTACGCGGTGACCGAACGGGGCGAACGCTACCTCAAAGAGGGCGCCGTCGCCGTCGCCCCGAGCGACGACTAAACCGATTCTCGCTCGTAAAAATCAGTTCTGCCGTGTCGAACGGGCCTCCCGTACCTCGGCCCCGTCCCGCAACTTGTCCTCGCAGTTCGGACAGACACGTACCGACGACATCTCTTGCGGTGCGAACACACGGACGTAATTCTCCGTCACGAACCCTTCGCAGTTGCGGCAGTGTGGCATACGTTAGACGGGTAGTACCCAATCACAAGTATCTTTCCCCTGACCGGTGAAAAATACGTCCTCGTGGGGGCGACACGTTCAAAACGTCAGTTCGTTCCCACACTCCGTACAGGTGAACTCGAAGGTGTTCTCCTCGGTGAGCGAGAGACCGTGACCAGTCTCCTCGCCGCACTCGCTGCAGGGCATCACCGATTCGATGGAGTCCCAGTCGTGTTTCGAGGAGGGCGCGCCGAAGGCGAATCCGACCACCGGGTCGTCGTTGTCGGCGTCGTTGGAGCCCTCCTGGAACTGCCCGGGCGGGAACCGAATCACTTCGCCGGCACCGACCGAGACCGATTCGGTGGCGTCGGTGCTGGGTTCGTCCGCGACCTCGAAGGTCGCCTCCCCGGACTGGACGTAGAACACCTCCTCTTGGTCGTGGTGAGTATGAAGCCCACCGGAGAAGGATTCGCCGGGTTCGAGTTCGAAGTAGTTCATCGCAAAGTGGTCGGTGCCCAGCGCATCCGAGACCGGTCGTCTGACGCTGTGGACGCCCAGCGGACTCAACTCGATGTCGACGTCGTCGATGGCAACCTTACGCATGCGTCTTCCAGTTGTCCCGTCGGTATAAACAGTTTCCCGGTTGTAGACGGTGCGAAAATACCCGTGGAGACCCAAACGATTACCCCAATGGGTGTGATACACGGGACACGAACAGTCCATGCGATACTTCGACCTCGTCCTCACGTCGGAACACAACGGGATTCACCCGGTCGACGCGGAACTGTCCCGTATCGACGGGGTCGGACGCGAAGCGCTGCTCCACATCGACTCCTTCGGCGACGGCACCGGCGTGTTGCTGTACCGACTCAACGGCGACCGGGACAGCGTCGTCGAGGCAGTCAAAGCCCACGACTCCGTCATCAGCTACGACGTACTCGACGTCGAGGCCGAAAACACCTTCCACCTCTACGTCCACGTCCACCCGGGCGAACCCGCTGGCACCCTGATGGCGCTGTGTTACGAGTTCGCGCTCATCATCGACACGCCCATCGAGTTCACCGACCGCGGCGGCGTCCTCGTCACCATCGTCGGCACCCACGACATGCTCCGAGAGGCGCTGAAGGCCGTCCTCGACCACATCAGCGTCTCGATTCAACAGGTCGGCCAGTACTCTCCCGGAACACGGGACATGCTGTCGATGCTGACCGACCGCCAACGGGAAGTGTTCGAAACCGCCGTCGAGATGGGATACTACGACATCCCCAGACAGGTCAATCAGGGCGAGTTGGCTGACGAACTGGGATGTGCCCCGTCGACGGTCGACGAACACCTCCGGAAGGCCGAATCGAAGATGCTGTCGGCGCTGCTCCGGTCGACGGACCCAGCCTAGCTCCTCGCGCTCCGACTCCACTTCGTTCCGTCAAAAAGCCCGATGAGATGATTGTGAACCGGGGTCGGAGCGGAGCTGCTCTCGATTCGAATCCCACGCTCGGCTTTCGTCTCACGTCGTTCGGCAGAAGAAGCCGGAGGAGGGCTTACATAACAAGGGTTCAAAACCTTCATTGAGCTGCAGCCTGTAGTAGCAGTATGCCAATAGCTGACTTTTCTCGTGAACTGGAGAGAGTGAGCGAAAACATCGAAGCCTCTGACGAGATACTAAACCGGAACAAGGACCTGATTCTCAACTACAAGCAGGACCGTGTACTCGACGGATTGAGCGAAGCCACCCTACTGCGGAACACGCAACGGCTCAAGAAGGTGGCTGAGCAAGCCGAGAAACCATTTGATGAGATGGAAAAGCGGGACGTGAAAGGGCTGGTGACGTGGGTACACGAACAGGATTACACCGACGAAACGGTTGATACCTACAAATCTGTCATCAAGGCGTTTTGGAGTTGGCTGAAAGACGCCGAACAGGACGAAACGCCGCCGGAAGTGAAATGGATTAAACTGAGCAACGGCAACGGGAACGGTGATACGCTCCCGAAAGACTTGCTCACCAAAGAGGATATAGAAGCTCAAGTCAACGCCGCGAAAAACCCCCGCGACAAGGCGTTTATTTACCTATTATATGAAACGGGTGCCCGGATTGGGGAGCTAATCGACCTCACAGTCGGGGATATCGAAGACCGGGCGAACGGCAAGAAAGTCGTCATCGAAGGAAAGACCGGAGCGCGTCGGCTCCCGCTTGTTGAATCGGTACCCCACCTCAACAACTGGCTGAATAAGCACCCGAACCCGGAGAAAGATGCCCCACTGTGGTGCAAAATCCAACAGGGAGGCCCGACCAAACACCTGAACCCAAACAACGTTGACGACATACGCGACATACATGGAATCGGTCCGTCCCGAGCAGAACAACTGAACGACGCTGGCATTGAAACGGGCAGGGACCTAGTGAATCACTCAGCCGAAGACCTTGCAGACATAGTGAGCGTCAACGTAACAACCGCTGAAAAGTGGCTTCGGCAATTCGACTCAGACGCAACCCTCACGTCGGAAATGAAGCTCGGCTACCGCTATCTTCGTGAGAAGATTCTTGCGGCAACAATGGAACGTGCCGGGATTGACAAACCCTCAAATCCGCACCACTACCGACATTCCCGAGCATCTTACCTTGCGACAGAAATGACGGAAGCGCAACTGTGTGAGTGGTTCGGATGGGTTCAGGGCTCAGACGTGCCTGCGAAGTATGTCCATCTCTCGGGCCGTGACATCGACAACGCTTACGACGAGATGCATGGGTTGTACGAACCCGACGAGGAAGAGGAAACTCCCGACGTTGTTGAGTGTGACCGCTGTCAAGAACTCAACGAACCGAGCGCTTCGTACTGTATGCGATGTGGATTTGCGCTTGACCAAGAGACTGCTGCTGAATTTGAGGAACAGGCCGAACAAGATGTGAAGGAGGACTACCGTGACACGGAGCCCTCAGACACCGAGACTGTCGAGTTGCTCGATGCTTTCGATGATGCACTTGATGACCCAGAATTCAAGGAAGAGCTTCTCAAACGAATATCTGATTAGTTTTGTCCGGTGATATAAGACATGACTTGGTATCATGCGACTTGAACCGTTATTGTGATTGTCATCGCCTATGGAGTTCCTTCTGCTATGAACAGCGAGGAGGAGATTGATTATTTTGGCCTGCTCATCTACGGATTCCTTGCCCTCTTGGTAATTTCCCTGTCGTTTGGTATCTTTGGTGTATCTAGTTGGTTCTTTGATGGAGAAGAAATCGCTGCACTCACCGCGTTTGCAACAGCTCTCACTGGATTCACATCAATAATTCTAATCGGCATCTATAGAAAACAAACCCGGATTTTTAGACGTCATGGGGAAATTTTGGAGAATCAAACTGAGCTCATGGAATTGGAATACACCCCAGATATATCGCGTACATCTGGCCCTTCATTCAGTGGAGATACCGTTTGCGTATCCTTATCGAATGTGGCTAAGGGCTACGCAAATGACGTCAGGCTAACCACTCGTATTGAATTTGAAGGTTCTCTCTCTTACTCCTCCCCAGTGCAAGGCCACTCTCCACTCAATAAATCAGAGGGTGAAAATCAGGAGGAAGGGACGAATTCACTTGCACCCAATGAAGAAACAGAAGTTGAAGCACCTGCTCTTCTCTCAATAGATGATGGTGAACAGAGAACTTTCAGACATGTTGTCGACAATCTTGCTGCAGAAGAAGTTGAAAAAATACGAGTGAGTATGGAAGCAGAAGCTAAGAATAGTGCAGGGGAAGTCGTTACCTCATGTGCTATTCTGCCGGAGGACCACTTCTATGCAGATATTAGCGAATGTGAAGCTCACGATTTAGAAGAAGTGCATAAGTCATCTACTCCAGCCCAATAGCTAAGGCTTCCCGAGCAACAATATCGATTCATGTCTAATACCAGGAGCTATCCAGACTTTTTCGTCTCTAATCGGATGGAAAAGCCAGGTCGGGGGGAAGCCCAGTGGGAAGTATGGCAGAATATAAAACGGTCTCTAAGTACTGACTGGGCTGCTGGATACTATAATTATCCAATTAGAGACGCACACAATCGATTTGAACACGTCCCAGACATTTTCGTTCTACATGCTGACCTCGGGATATTGGTATTCACTTGCCGACGTTACACTATTGATGATATTGACACGGTTACAAATG
Source organism: Natronomonas gomsonensis (assembly GCF_024300825.1). Taxonomy (NCBI): domain Archaea; kingdom Methanobacteriati; phylum Methanobacteriota; class Halobacteria; order Halobacteriales; family Natronomonadaceae; genus Natronomonas; species Natronomonas gomsonensis. The sequence continues at coordinate 1,124,991 of NZ_CP101323.1, forward strand.
AGAGGTGGGAAATTTCCGGCGATGCAGATTATCCTCTCTCAGAAGTCGTAAATCAGCTCGCGCGGATACATTCACAGATTACTGGGATTCCGGAGACGATGAGTCTTGCTGGCAAGATATCACGAATTGCTGCCGTTGCCCTTCCAAATATTACACACGAGGAATGGGCTGATGCAGATTTTCCGGAAGTAAATGGTTTGATTCTGTTTGAGTCAGACCTTCAAAATAGTAATCTCTACGAGCGGCTGGAAGAAGAAAAAGATGGGGAGAGTATAACAGAAGACGAATTTAAAACGGCAAGACGGCGGATTAACCAGGGAGATATACTTTCATCAAACCGCGAACCAATATCTGAAGATGAGCTACTACACACAAAGAAGAGTTTATACCGAGCTGCTACATGGGGATTCGACCTTCGCGAACAGGACAAGCAGCAGGAACAGATTGGGTTACATATTCCTCCGGGCCCCCAGCAAATCCGTGGTATTGCGGGGTCAGGGAAAACCACTATAATGGCCAAAAAGGCGGCAGTAATGCACACTCAACGACCCGAATGGGATATTGTCTTCACATTTAATACGAGGAGTCTATATCAAACGATTCGGAAGGCAATTGGAAGATTCTATAACGACCTATCAGATGGAGAGGAATTTGGAGATAATCTTCGCGTCTGGCATGCTTGGGGACAAGACCCATCTCGGACTGGGCCTGATGAACAGCACAAAGGGTTATATCGCGAAATTGCGAAACGCGCGGGTATCTCTCCATATCGACTAATACATCAAACACCTGGGAACCCCTCGTTAGAAGCACACTGTAGGGACCTTTTGGAGGCTGATGAGGATATTCCTCAGCTCTACGATGCTATTCTGATTGATGAGGCTCAGGATTTCGGACCGAACTTCTATAGGATGTGTTATGAGGCACTCAAAGAGCCTAAGCGATTGATATGGGCCTACGACGAAGCACAGAGTCTTAGTAAACTATCTGCCCCAAGTCCAAAGACGATATTTGGGGATGAATACTCTGGTGACGATGGTATTGATATGAGTGGCTTCTACGAAGGAGGGATAACAAAGAGTTTTGTCATGAGACAATCTTATCGGACGCCCAGAGAAGTGTTAATGGCGGGTCATGCCTTGGGTATGGGTCTTTACAGAGATGATGGAATTGTGAATACTCTCACCACAAAGGATGACTGGAGAGCAATTGGTTATGAGGTTGGAGAGAATAGTAATTTCTCTGATATAGGAAGCGAAATCCGCATCCGTCGAAACAGGGACTTGTCACCTCATCCACTTCAGAGCCATGTTGAGCCTGGCGAGCTGATTGAAAAGTCATTCTGTGATAGCTTTGAAGCTGAAATTGAGAAGGTTTCTCAGCAGGTCATTAACGATATTGAAGAAGAAGAGCTAGACCCAGAACAGATATTAGTCGTCTGTGTTGGGCCATACGACTACTCCTCTGAGCCATCAAATGAAACGGCACGAAATGTTCGTGCCGCTCGCATCGCGAGCAAATTAAACTCATTAGGAGAAGACCGACTAGAAAGAGATGATTCCCATAATTTAGCCCATATCCCAACTTCTGGAAGTCGAGATGAGTTTTGGCAAGAAGATAGGGTTACTATTTCAGGAATAAATAGGGCAAAAGGAAATGAAGCAGCTTCGGTGTACATCGTTGGGTCGGAACAGATTCCAAAATCTAATTGGGAAAGAGTTTTGATTGAAAACAATAATTTACTATGGCGTGATAATTATGCACAAGTCCGTAACGAGATTTTCGTCGGAATCACGCGCTCCGAAGGATGGTGCCACATTTCTGGAGTAGGCGATACCGAGAACGACTTCTTGAGAGAAGTAGATGAAGTTCTCAGTATCGTCTCCACTGATGAGCCTGAATTGGTTTTTGCCGCTCCGAACCCGAAGGATATGGATGGTAACATTTCTTTAGATGATTCTGTTCCACGAGAGATTGATTACTTCTCAGAATCCTAATAGTCCCTTACAGACCAATTAGGAAAGGCCCGTCTGGTTATTTCTGATAAGCGAGTATCTCTTTGAGCAATCTCGATTGTGGTTACCACTTCAACATTTCTTAAGGTTCTCTAGCCCACCACACTACGGCTCGTGCCCCGACTTTTTTTGATTGCACTTTATTTTGGTCTTGAAGTTCATGTAATCGCTGGCGGACTGCTTCACTCGTACATCCAAAGTGTTCCCCTACCTCCTTTGCAGTCAATACCGGGTCATCCGATTCTCGCAATACCTCAAGTACAAGCTCGGTTGAGATTGTCGAGACGTATTGTCCCTGTTCGTTTCGCTCGCGGTCATCAGTCATAATCACGGATACGAACCCTCGCCATTTAACCCTATTGCCACGAGACAAAAGGCTTAATACCTATTGCCACATAGCAATAGGTAGAGACAGACCGGTTCCTCGGGGCGCTCCGTTCGGAGGAAGTGCCCGCGTGCTAGGGACACGCGAGCCGGGTTGTCTCGGTTGACACAACCCATGACCGACTACAATACTTCCGAAGTTGAAGGTACCGACCTCGAACCCCGAACTGAGCGCGCGCTCACCGAGTACATGACGGTGCTCTCACTGGGTGGTGATATCTACAGTGTGACGACCCAGAGTGGTTCCGAGTACCGCGTCGACGCTCGTGAAGGTCGCTGCACTTGCCCGGACCACAGGCACCGTGACGTCCGCTGTAAGCACCAGCGCCGTGTCGCCTTCGCAGTTGGCGATAGCGCGGTCCCATCTGGCGTCGAAGAAGTTGATGAGCAGCTCGGTGAGCACGTCGAAGAGTCGCCTCAGATAGCCGCTACCGACGGTGGCGAAGTCATCAGTGGGCACTCCGAGGAGAGGAGCGAAGCAGAGTACACCTACCACGTTGAGCCGCCGGAACAGGGTGGGGCGCGGTACGTCCGGTGCGAGGGCTGTGGGCGCGAAGTCATTCCGGCCGACCCGGACCTAATTCAGCATCCCAACGAGTGTCCCAACAGCGAGTAACTCACTCAGTGCTCGTCTCCATAACGAGCTGGCGCAGTTCTGATTTGGATAGCGCGTCAATAGAGACCTGTTCTCCAGATTGAGTGTAGAATATCGACGGGCGTACCGTCCGTTCAGGATACATATCGGTGAGGACGTGGTAGTAGACGCTCAGTTGCTTCCGGTATTCCGGCTCAGCATGGCGGCTTCTATCAGTTTTGTAGTCGATGATTTCGACAGTATCTGAAGTCAGATGGAGTAAATCGATGACGCCAGAAAGAGTGACTCTTCCCCGCTCAGTTTCGAGAGGTAGATACGCATTCTCTTCCGCGTGGAGTTTGCCAGGAAGGGAATCGAGAAGAGATTTCACGTGTCTCTCATCAGCATTCCGTGGGTCTACATCTGCCCCGAGGCAATACTGCTCGGCGTATTCATGCACCCGAGTACCAAACTCCATTCCCTCTCCGCCTTCGACCTCCTCGTAGACTGTTTCGTCCATTAGCGAATGAGGGGAGTAACCTTCAGGACCAATACCGTCCGGGAGAGAGATTTCTAACACCTGACCCTCGTCTTTCGAAGTATCGAAGCTTGGCACGTCTGGGTCGCCAGATTGCACATCCACAGGAAGTTCTTCAAGGAACGTATTCGGGTCATCACCGGCAGTAAATAGGACATGACTCTCTGCACGAGTAATCGCTACGTAGAGCAGCCGTCGTTCCTCATCGTAGTCCCGTCCTAAACACCTACGGAGTACATCTACCCTCCAGTTGTCGTAAATATACGGCTGCCCGTGTGCTTCAGAGTACGTTTTGCGATGCCTCAGCCCCGTGGCATCGTCGTACATTATCGTCTGGCTTCCACCACTTGATGGGGGGAAACGCCCGCTATTCATATTCGCCACAATAACGATTGGATGTTCGAGACCTTTCGTGGCGTGTATAGTCTGGACGGTGACCGAATTGTCCTCCGCACTCGTATTCACTTCGTGCGTGCTCCCGTGTTCGATACCGTTTGCGATGAATCGAATGAGGTCTCCGTGGGTGAGTGTCGTCGTCTTGCGGATAGACTCGATAGTATGCAGCAGCACATCAGCGCGCGGACCAGTGAAGCCATACCGTTCGAATACCCGACGAACTACGCCCCCGAGGGAGTCAAGCGATGTGAGGGTATCACGGAACGCCAGCATCTCGTCGGGATAGGATTCCGTTTCGAGGATGTGTTTAACCTCGTCAAGAGTGTATCCAGCACGCTCTAGGACCGGTGCCCAACCTCGTTCTCCATCGTGTTCGAGAATACGAAGCCACGCCAGAAGCAGCTTCGCCTGGTCTGTTCGGAAGAGTTCGATACCGCCCTCGTAGGCCATCGGAAGCCCGTGGTCGTCTGCAACCTGTTGGAGTTCCCGGCCGAAATCACGTGTTCGAGTCAGTACTGCGATGTCACGATACTGTGGAAGGCGAAGGTCCCCGTCGTCATCTTCAACGCGATACTCGGGACTTCCGACGATAGTATCGATAGCCGTTAGAAGTGCTTCGTGCTCGTCCTCGTGTTGTAAGGCCCGAATGGTAGAGTTGTCATGGTCGGAATTCGAGTTGAGGTGGACGATACGATTGCGTACGGATTCGACATCGACTGAATCATATTTCGCTGCTGGAACGACCAAGCTCTCCTCGGAGAAATCCAGTATCGTCTGGGTCGACCGATAGTTCTCTTCGAGTTCGATATTCTGGACCGATGAAGTGTCATACTCTACCCGTTTGTGGTCACTGTTCAATTCTGATGCGAACTGTGATAGCCGGTCACGAAACTCCAAAATGTTCTCTACAGCAGCATACTGGAACGAATAGATACTCTGCTTCCAGTCACCCACGACACAGATGTTGTCAGTATCAGCTAAGAGCAAGGCCAATTTGAATTGAATCTCACTAGAGTCCTGAAACTCGTCGACCATCACGTAGTCGAACCCGTGTTGCTCGCGAAGGTGGTGGTCTTCACACAACAGGACGAATGCGAACAGTTGGAGGAATCCGAAGTTCAGGTAATTACGAGAGAGAGCGAATTGGAGGTACTCGAAGTACACGTCGTGGACAAATTCTTTGAGCGACTCTCGGTCCTCATCGAACACTCGGAGAGCGAGTTCCTCCGGAACCTGCTTCCCATCACCTCGGATTTCATCTTTCGGAGGCGCATTCGGTAGATAGCATTTGTTCTTTCCGTAGCGATAGAGCTTCGACCGAAGCCGTGATTGCTTGCTCCCCTCGTTGCGTGGGGTGTTCATCTGGTCGAACTGCTGTTTGAATTCGGAGTAGTCACCATCGAGGTGGCTCTCACTATCACGATACCACCCGTCTTTCGTTGGAAAGACTCCCTTGGCAGCGAGCTCGTTAATGAGGTCGAGCAGCTCGGTGGGGTCAGATATCGTTCGGAGGATATTGCTGTACTCGGGATGGCCATCGGTGAATTGCTCGAAGAACTCCTGAAAGAGAGCCTCCTCAACGAGGTCATCCTCGATTATTCGGGTGGTGCTCGGAATGTGGTCGTCAATGCCGAGGAGGGATGGAGCGTCGAATCCGTGTTCCTGAAGAATATCATGACAGAGACTGTGGAAGGTCTGAATTGGTGCATCAGCCAGTTCAGCCATACTGTAATCACAGTGGCGGACTATGCGGTCTTTCATCTCACGGGCCGCATTCCGAGTGAAGGTAATCAATAGAATATCATCCGGCGAGCTATCCGTCGTATCGAGAATATTTGCATACCGGCGGGTGACAGCAAACGTCTTTCCCGTGCCGGCTCCGGCGTCTACGAGATACGTACCGTCTGTGTTGTTGATGAGCTTTCGCTGCTTTTTATTCGGCTCAGGACTACCGTCGTCATCATCTGACGCTCTTCTCATCGCCCGTCCTCCAGCAGAAGGTCGCGGTGGTTGACGCGCCGGTAATTCGGTTCGTCTACGAGGTCAGCGATAGGGAAACGCCCCTCACCAGCTCGACGGGCATTAAGCTCCTGTAGACGTTCCCGGATGAATTCCTCGAAGGCATCAAGTTCATCTTCGAAATAGTTCCGATTCCGGATACGCATGAGGTCCCGCATCGCCTGCTTGCAGCCATTTTCGACGTATTTGTAGTCTCCTACGACATCCTTCATTTTGCTCGTGAACACGCGTCCGAACTCCGATTCGATGAGTTCGTCCCTGTCCCGAGTAGCGGGGAAGTCGGAGTCCTCGAACACGGCTGCATAGTCCTCATAAGACGATTTCGAGAGTGTCTTCTGACAGTCGTTCGACCCCTCATCCCGCAGTTGCTCGTAGGTTTCCTCGCTAGCAATATACTCGACGTAGGGAATTGGATAGTACTGGACGGTGGTAAGCGTATCATCCAAGTTTGCGCTGCCTTGGACAATGTCGTCAAGGTTCTCCAAGAAGTGGACGAAGACGAATTCAAGTTGCTCGTTGGGATGTTTCGTCCGCTGATGAGCGAGGTACAGGATAGCCTGGAAGTTGGGTGTGTCCGAGATATCGTCGATTGAGGAGTTCTTGACCACCTGTGTCGCTGACTTTTTTGACCCACTCTTGTAGTCGACCAGCCGATGCGATGATGCTACGAGGTCGATTTTGCCCTTTGCACCCAGGTCTTCGTTGTCGAACCACTGCTCCGAGATGTCAGCGCCAACAGCTCGGTCGAAGTGTTCAGCAAACGCGTTCTCTTCACGACGTCTGCTGTTGATAGCTAACTGGTCTGAGTCAGGTGCATGTCGGTCGAGAAAGCTGATGATGTTCTGTAAGCCTGCTCGGTATCGCGTTCGATGAACCCGTTCGTCTATATCGCGAACGAACGGCTCCATCTCGGCGACCATCAACTCGGCTAAGTCATCGATATCCTCAGCAGAAACCGCATCCGGATGATGGACATAGAACTCAGCGAATTCATGGAAGAGGTTTCCTTCCCGGAAGTAATCCTTGTCCGGCGAGTCGACTATTCGGTCGAAAAAGTAGTCTCTGGGTGAATTGACGTAGGTACTGAGACTAGACTGACTGATGGTTGTGAGTTCGGTTGCAGAGACTGGCCGCGATTCAGCCTCAAACGGCTTTTCGGAAGGACTCTCCTGAGTGATATAACGCTCTGTGCTGAGGTCTGCGAAACGGGAGTACGACTCCTCCAGAAGTTCCTCGAAGTACAGACACGGCGTTACGGGGCTACCTCCCACGGTGTCCCGAATGAGGTAGTATTGCGAGGCTCCATTTTGGAGCAGGAGCTGAAATTGCCTGAGATGACGGTCGAATTCAGTTTCGCGGTCCACCCATGGTCGTCGGGGAGGAGTCCTTGTCCAGTCGTCATCTAACCCGATATAGAACACGAGTGGACGGTCAACATGGGTCGCGGATTTGGCATCGGCAAGAAGGACACCTTCATTCTCGCGGTCGATGGGAACCTCGTATGACTGTAGGTAGAATGCTAAGTCGTCAACCCTTGCTTCGGTGACCGTCTGGGATGCGAGGCCAAGCGTTTCCAGCTCTTCGTGAAACGCCCTCAACTCCGTATCATCAAGGAGTGCTTCATACTCTTCGAGCGCTGTCTCGAACGTTAGGTCACCAGCTTCGACACTGTTACACCAGTCGATAAGCCAGTCACCTTCAGGAGCATCAAGCCTGTGCAGACGCTTCTCTTCGTGGTCAGTGTCTACTTCCCGTCCTACGTGTTGAAGGACCGGTTGGACGTCGGAAACACGGACGTCGTTCCCCCGGAAAGCGATGCGGAGGAGTTGTAGAAATGCCCGATGGTCAGGCTCATCAAGGAATCCTGGACCACCATAGAATGGGATATCAGCAGCGTCTAACGCCGATTCAATCAGGGGAGAGAACTCGCTACCCGCATCGAGGACGATTGCGACCTCATCGGCAGTCTGCTCATCGATTGTGGAGAGAATCGCGTTGATAATGTCCGCAGATGTGTCGAAGAGACTGAACGGTGGCTGGTCGAATTTCCCGTCAGTGAAGCGGTCGACAGTATCGTAGTCAGATGGCAGAATTGACCGCTCCAACTCGGTCAATTGGGGGTACCCGATGACAGCCAAGTCTGTCGTTTCATCGATTTCGTGGTCAGTGAGATATCGAGAGGTCGTGTCGAGATGACGGACGTGCTCAACAGCCTGTTCGACAGCAGCATTATCGAACTGGTCGTACTCCAGAATACCATCCGGTTGGGCGGTATATTCCCAGCAGTGGATGATTTCTTCGCCAAGGTAGGCCGCCTGCTTCCAGGAAAGGTCTGTCTTGTGGAGCAGTTCGAGAAAGGCTGTCCGCTCTTCGACTTGCTCACGTCGCCCGGCAGCTAATCTCCGAGGAGTCGTCGCAAACGTTCCCAGGTGGGGGCGGTCCAACTGTCGGCTCAGTGCGCTGGCAAGAGGTGCGTCCGGAACAAGAACGAGGTCGTATCCCTTGACGTCGTCATAGAGAGCAGGAAGGGACTTCGCCTGCTGAATTGGCACAGTACCATACTCCTAGGTTTGGCGGATAAGCTTATCCCCAGAAAATGACCGAATACGGATGAGGTCTCAGGTCTGACAGAGAGGCTGAACAACTTTGAGGTGAGGTGACCATCGTCTGTAACACTAGCCAGTATTTTAACTGATGCCTACTTTTCTGAAGACATATGAGCGACGCCTCACCGGAAGCACCGAGTGAAGAAGGAGAGCTACCAACGATATTCGATGCTTGTACGCCGCGTCAAGACGTTCTTATCGGTGAACTCGCAGAGGACCAGTTTGCAGCCAGTCTCGCCGATGTTGCTCACTCTGACGATGCACCTGATGTTTATTCTAACCCGGAGCTGTTCTTCGAGAAGACCTTCCCAACCGACGGATTACAGGAGCTTTTAGGACGTCTTGCGACTCGTTTCGTCTCCTACTACAACGACGAATATAGTGGAACGAACGGTGTGTTGCGTCTCGACACCTCATTCGGTGGAGGCAAGACCCACAACCAGATTGCTGCCTACCATCTGGCTGAACAACCAGATGCAGTTCCTGACCTCTCAGATTTTCTCGACGACGAGGGAGTTGCCGATAACTATGGAGAAGCCGCCGCTCTTGGTCTCGACGTGAATACAGCGGTCTTCGTTGGCACGCACGTCGATGGGACCAGTGCTCGATGTGACTATACCGACCCGAATGCGCCAGAGACGAAGACGATGTGGGGTGAGCTGGCGTACCAACTCTTCGGGCAGGAGGGCTACGAATTCCTTCGGGAAAACGACGAACAGCAGTCTCCCCCGGGAAGCCAGAAGCTCGAACGGCTCTTTGACAGACACGATAATCCGTCACTGGTCCTCATCGACGAAATCGCAGCGTATCTCGAACAGACTGCTGCGGTTGAGGTGGGCGACTCGACACTCGCCAAACAGACGAATACCTTCCTGATGTCGCTTCTCTCGGCGACACAGAACACTGACCAGCTCACTGTCGTGCTGAGTATCGCAGACACGGCTTTCCACGACCGGGCTGAGGATGTCAGAGGATTAGTTGCGGAGACTATCTCCGAGTTCAACAGCATCACCGACCGTACAGAGGGCTCAATCACGCCGACTGAGGACGAGGAAGTGGCGTCTGTTCTCGGCCATCGATTGTTTGAGGACGTCCCGGACGCTGCCCGTGAAGCGACAGCCGACGCGTACGCCTCCTTCTACAACGGTGACCGGGAGTCGTTCCCAGAACATGCGAGTTCTATGGAGCATCGTGAGCGGCTGGCTGAAAGCTATCCAATTCATCCGACCGTCATCGACACACTCACGGAGGAACTCGACTCACTCCCCTCGTTCCAGAAAACTCGCGGAGCCCTTCGACTCCTCTCGCGGGGTATCCACCAGCTGTGGAACTCTGATGCTGACGAGGACGGACGCCACTATGTTCGGCTGTTCGACCTCCACCCGTCCGATAGTGACGTGTTCACGACGCTTCTTCGGTTGTTCAGCTCGGTCGATATGGACTTCGAGGCGGCCATCAAGAACGACATCTACTCCGACGACGGGACTGCGCACGCCGAGGAAGAAGACCGGAAGTGGACGACCAAGGGACATCCACCCCTCGGGACTCATCTGACGACGACTATTCTCTGGAAGAGCATCGTCAAGGGAGCTGACGGACGCGGGACGACACGCCGTCCAATTCGACACGCCGTTGCTCATCTCGACGTGGAGCTCGCACACTACGATGACGCATTGACCAACCTCCTCGGCGGCGGTCGGCAGTCGGCGTGTTTCTTCCTCCACGGAGATGCGGGCGAGAAGATTCAGTTCAAATCGGAAGCGAACCTCACTAAGACTATCGACTCCGTCGTCGACCGACTGAAGGAGGGCTTAGCCCGTCGTCATCTGGAAGAAGCTCTCGAATCTGCACTCGGTGAGGGAACCCTCAACGTGATTGTCGGTCCCGAAGAGCCACACAAAGTGCCTGACGTGGCTGACGAAGCCCATCTCTGTGTGATGGACTTCGATACGGTGAGCGTTCACGACCCGGAGGACGTTCCCAGCGTTATCCAGACCCTCCACGAAAACACTGCATCGTCCAGCGGTGGGCAACACTCCCCGCGCGTGTATAAGAACAATATTGTCTTCCTCGCCGCTACCGGGGACGCAATACGCGACGCCGAGCGCACTGCACAACGAGTAGCCGCTATCAAGCACATACAGAACAACCTCGGCGAGGAGTTCGACCTGAACGAGAGACAGCAAGACGAGCTGATTGAGCGTCTCGACAAAGCCAAAGGAACGCTCGACCAAGACATCAAGAAGGCGTACACCCACCTGTACTATCCCAGCGACGGCGGTCTCGCCCATCGCCGGATTACCACCGACACAACCATCCATCAGGCTGTCATCGACAAACTGGAGGAATCGGGGAAAATCATCCCCGAGGGCGAAGGAGCATACGGTGTCGAGTGGTTCGAGAAGACGCTCTGGAACAAGGGTGCTGACTCGATGACCACGCGGGCTCTCGAAGAGCAGTTCGGCAAGCGAACGAGTGTTGAGGACGACTCTGGAAACGTTCACGACGTCGAGATACTGCTCTCTCCGATTCCGTTGCGGAAGACAATTGCCCGGATGGTTTCCGAAGGCGAATATACGTATTGGGACGGTGAAGCCAACACGGGCTATTACAGCGAGGACACGACTCTCCACGGTCATAGTAGCGACCTCAGCGATGCGACCAACCTCCAGACCGGGCTCGACTACCGGGACGTGAAGCTGGCAAAGTCACACCGCGTGTACGACTCGGTTGAGGAGCTCGTCGAGGAGGTCGACGTCGACTGGGACACGACGATTACCTGCTCTGACTGCGGACAGACCTTCGACTCACAGGAAGCCTACGACGAGCACGATTGCGATATCGCTGAGAAAGTCACCTGCGACGAATGTGACGATACTTTCGGCTCACAGGAGGCGTATCAAGACCACCTCCCTTGCTCAGTCGAAAGCCTGTTCCCAATGTCAGCGAGTGCGTCCACATCGTCTCCGTACCACGTGCCTCGGGCTCTGAAGGAGATGCGAGCGGACATCGATACGGCAATTGAGCGAGCCCGGTCGGAGTACTCGGGGCACCCAGATGAGATAATAACGGCAGTCGAGGGCGTCTGGATTCGGATAGAGGGTGCCGACGGGTGGAAGGGCGCGTGGTTCACGGCGGACAAGCTCGGCGACTCCGACGAGTTCGCAGAGCACACGCTCGTCAACTTCGACTACACCGCTTACGACGAGAGCGAGTCGATGGTGGATATCACCTACCGGGGTGACCCGTCAGCGTTCGCAGACCACTTCCGGTTCAATATGGAACCGGAGGACTTCTCGACGCCCGACGGTGAGCGGACAGCCGAAGCCGACTTCAGCATCGAGTTTGACGGTCAAGACGACCCGATGTTATACGGGGAAACGTTCGAAGCCCTCGACGACTTGCTCGCCGTGGACAACGCGTTCACGGTGACGATGGAAACGGAGGTTGAAATACGAGCCCGCGACCAAGGAGACTCGTAACTATGAGCAAGGGTCAGGGCTTCATCGAGGGCGAGTCTTTCGCGTTCACAAGCGGTGTCTACGGCGACCGGCCGACGTTCATCCTCACTCGGAACCGCGAGGACGACCGAGCGGAAATCACGCTGTACGAACTCGCGCCGAAAGAAATCGCCACGGCACGACAGGAGCGGTTCGACCAAGTTCACAAATCGACTCAGGTGACGACCGTCGAGCTGGGCGAAGCCATCGTCGGGGGAGAGACTCCTGCTGACCTCGACGGTGACGACCTCGGGCACGACTGGGCGGACTGGTGTGCAATCAAAATCGCCACACTCCGTGGGAAGCGGTTCAACGAAGTGAGCTACCTCATCCAGTCGACGCTCCGGGAAGCCGGGCTGGAGCCCGAAACCGTCTGTACGGGTGCGCCAGCGAGCCTATCGCTTCCAGAGGCCGCTGGTGTGCGGTTGTCGATTGCGTTCCGGGCGATGAAGCACGTTCAGCGACGGGATAGACTCAGGGAGATAGCTGATGGTATCTCCCAGATGAGTCTGGGGGAGTGCTACTACTGGCACGCGAAGGCAAGGTCACCGACCTCGCCAAGTGGGGTGAAAGCACTGCGAACATTACTAGCCGGCCATATTGACTAGTTAAGTCGTGTAGAATTCACTAAATAAAAATTAAATCAAAAATCATATTCCAAGCTCTTCACTAAGAGATTTTATAGCACTTGCTACATTTTTTTCAATAGTAGTGCCAGTAATAATTATTTTACCACTTGCAAATATTAGCATCACTAAATCAAAATCTTCTGGCCGGTAAATTAAGCCTGGAAATTGCTCGGGTTCGTACTCCACATTTTCCATACCCAACTGAACGAGCGTTTCATTTAGATTTATTGAGGAACTGAGTTCTTCGAGAAATACAATATTTTGGATGTTGAACGAAACATCATTAATATCGGATATAGCACCAATCTCTTCCAGAGCCTGTAAAAATTCCATTTTTAATTTTCTTAAATTTTGGAAGTTTGACCCACCTCGCAAGATGTATTTTCCAGTTCGGTATAATATAACTGTCCCTCGCTCTTCAAACCGGATTAAAAGTTGCCAAGAACCTCCACCTGAAAACTCAGACGATAGTGTCTTATTGCTGAACAGCTCCGATTTTATTGCTTCTAAGTTGAGTTCACGGTTTAGGTCTCCTCCAGCGACGATGTTTACCATCTCTACCATTAGTTATACCAGAACCCGCAAGGCAATTCACCGTTCTGGTTGTGTGGGGTCATGCAGCAGCCGCTTTTTTATCGGAAGCGTGGTTACCAATAAGCCCATGCGTAGAAAAAGGAGAACCGAAGGTCTTACACCGGCAGTTGTTATGCGTGTTAACAATTGAGTGTATTATGACTGAAAAAGTAACTGACGATATAGACGGTGGAGAAACGAACGCACCGGACAGGGTTGCTATCGAAGAAAAGTTACCTTTGACAGCCATTGACATTGAAAGTCAAAAAGACATTGAGGCTGCTCGTTGCCATCCTCTCCGTAGTTTTCAAAAATGGTTTGCTGCCCGTCCAACACCGGTAGCCCGATTGGCTACTATCGCTTCGGTATACCCTGGGAGAATTGACCCGGACGAACTACTACAACTGATGCAAATAGGTCCAAAGGAGATTGATTCTGATATAAGTGACTATGTAGAAAGAAAGTTCGCAGAAAAAAAGAGTAGTGGAACGCTCGATGAGCATTATGGTTATCCGAATCCGAATACCCAATCACCATCAAAAGCCGAACTAAATGAGCTTCACAAAATAGTTCGCGACGGGTGGGGAGGGGACCTTCCTACAATTCTTGACCCCACCGCCGGGAGGGGAATAATCCCGTTTGAATCGATACGTTATGGATTCCCAGTAAAAGCGAACGAGCTCAATCCTGTTCCCAGCTTAATAATGAAAGCAGCTTTGAAATACGCACCTCAAGTTGGGTCACTTGAGCCAGAAGTGTATGAGTGGAGAGACAAGATACACGAAATTGCTAAAGAAAATATTGATGAATATTTCCCGACAGAGGAACCCGGCCGCGAAATATTGAATTGTGCATTCACGTATTTGATTAAATGTAATTCCTGCAAAGGAGAGATTCCTCTTACTGGGAAATGGTGGTTGAACAAAACTACAGATGGTGGTGATGCTGTTAAGCCGATATATCAAGATGGAACCGTCGAATATGAGCATATAAAAGTAGAAAATATACAGGATTCAGAGTATAACGTGAACGAGGGGCCAGTTACGCGGGGGGATGCAGAGTGTCCGCACTGTGGTGTTGTGACGAAAAGTGAGGAAATACGTGAAAAAATCAAAAACGAAAACTTCGAATATAGTATTTATGGTGTGAATTACAAAAACAGGAACGGAGAGCGCGTATTTCGTGCTGGGTCTGAAGTGGACAAAGAGGGGATGAATAGAGCTACCGAGCGACTACACTCCGACTTTGAAATGATGGACTTCCTCACTGAACCTATTGAGGAGGGACTCAACACTAATCAAATTAAAAAATACGGGATGAACGAATGGAGAGATACCTTTACTCCAAGACAGCTGGTTACTCATTATGAATATCTTCAAGCATTCAATAAGTGCAAAGACAAAATCAGAGAAGAGTATAGCAAGGAGAAGTCGGATGCCATCTTAACTCTACTAACATTTTCTGCAAGCCGAGTGATGACATTTAATAACAGGTTAGCTGCATGGCGAGACGCGTACGGAAATGGGGCATATATGTTCTCAGATAATAACTATTCGATTAAGAAGATGGCTGTTGATAACAATATATCTGCACCTCGACATGGATACGTTGGCCAGTCCGACCGAGTTCTTGATGCATACCAAGAGCTATCGAGATTTGTCGAAAATTCGGAATCAAATGAAGTCGAAGTGCTTTCTGGGGATGCAGCGAACCTGACTGATGATATCGAATCTGGTAGCATTAATGCTGCAATCGTTGACCCACCATACTATAGCAGCATTATGTACGCAGAACTATCAGAAATATTTTATGTTCTTCAGAAGGAATATATTCAGGACATCCATCCAGGCCTATTTGATTCTAAACTGCCTAATAAAGATGATGAAGCCGTCGCAAATCCGTCTAGGTTTAGTGGCGTATCTGGGAGCGAAAAATCTAGCAAAGAGCTTGCAAACGAATTCTATGAGCAAAAGATGCAAGAGATATTCTCAGAGATACATAGTCTGCTTAGTTCTGATGGAATAATGACAATAATGTTTACGCATCGTGATATGGATGCCTGGGATACTCTCACATCGGCATTAATTGAAGCTAACTTCACCATTACGGCCACTCATCCAATAAAGACTGAAATGTCGGACCGCGTTGGGTTGCAGGGGAAATCAAGTGCCGATAGCTCGATTCTACTTGTGGGCCGAAAGCGCGATAATGGTTCAAATAATTCTACAAGTCTCTGGGATGATATAAAATCAGATATCGAGGAGGTAGCTAAGAAGGAGGCAGAAGATATTTTCGATTCAGGGTATACCATCTCAAAGACTGATACAGCTATAGCGGCATATGGCCCGACACTTCATCGGTACGCCGAGGAATATCCCGTTGTCAATAAGAAAGGTGAGAAGATTAGACCACGCAAAGCCCTAAGCGAAGCGCGGGAAGCTGTTACAAGCGTCATCGCTGAACGGTTTCTGAATACAGAGGGAGTGTCCGAACTTGATTCACTTACTAGGTGGTATATTCTCACATGGCTAATTTATGAGAATGATACTGTGCCATACGATGAGGGACGACAACTTGGAGTCGCTGCTGGGGTTGATATCGATGATATAAAACAATCCACAAAAATCTGGGGGAAGAGTAGAGGTGATATTCAATTAAAAAGTACAGACGACCGAGTACAGGACATCATTATGCTTCGTGATGATAGTGTCGATAATCCTTCTTCCCGGAAGTATCCAGTCAATCCAAGCGATTATAGATTTACTTACACAATTGATACCGTACATGCTGCCTTACACGTCTATGAGAGAGAAGGTGCCGAAGCGGCATGGGACTGGCTTACCGAAAGAAACCTCAAGTCAGATGATGCATTCGGGGTTTCCGTGACGGCACTTATTGAAGTTTTACCAGAAGACAACAATATGTATAAAACACTTGTTAACCTCATCTCCGGCGAGACCGGCGAGTACCTCGACATCAACGTTGACCACATCGATATGTCTGGCGTTGAACGACAGACCTCTCTCGGTGACCACACAGAATGACACTCCAAGACGTCTCGTGGCGACCGGTGTACGAGAGCGGCTTCGGCCGCGACGAGACGTTGATGGACGCGTTCTACCGACCCTTCCTTAGCGAGGTCGTTCGGTATGACCGGCTCGCAGGCTACCTAAGCCTCCGCAGTCTCGCCAACGCTCTCGAAGGCGTCGACTCTCTGCTGGAAACCGAGGGTCGAGTGCGTGTCATCGCTGGGGCCGACCTACAGGAACGCGAGAAAGGTGCCCTGTTCCCCGATAGCGACGAACCGCTTTCGCCGTGGGTCGAGTCCCAACTCGCTATCATCGGGACGCTCCTTGACCGGGGAGACCTCGAAATCCGGGTTGGTGACCCCGCTCCCGGTGGGGGGATATTCCACCCGAAGCTCGGCATCGGAATCGACGACGCTGAGGAGCCGAACAAGCTCTCCTTCGAGGGAAGCGTCAATGAGACGCTAACCGCGTGGCAACACAACTACGAGCGGTTCAAAGTCCACCGGTCGTGGATGGACGGCGAACGCAAGTACGTCGAAGAGGATGTCGACACCTTCCAACGGCTCTGGGAGGACTCACACCCCTCCGTCGACGTGTACGAACTCGACGAGGCCGCCCAGCAGGATATCATCGACTGGACCGAGACAGACCGCGACCTCGAACAACACGTCGAACGCGTCCGCGAACACTCACCCGAAGCGACCGTCTCTGAAACTGCCGCTGGGAAGGTCGTCTCGGCCGCTGGGCGTACGCCGGGGGGACTGCACCTCGCCGAGGATATCAGCACGCTCGAACAGATATGGCCCCACCAGCGGACGATTTCTGACACGGCGGTCTCCATCTACCCGAACAAACTCCTGTTCTGTGACGAGGTCGGGTTGGGGAAGACCATCGAAATCGGACTGACGCTCTCTCGGCTCGTTCACACTGGTCAGGTTGAGAACGCGCTCCTGCTCGTCCCGGCTGGACTGGTTCAGCAGTGGCAGGACGAGCTATTCAACCGATTCAATATCCACGCCTACTACCACGACCGGGCGTACGACGGAGACTACCTTGTTGGCCCGTTCGGTGGCCCGAACGACCACCGAGTCGAACTGGATGGCTGGCGGCAGGCCGACACGTGGAGTAACACTCCCATTGGAGGGTACATCCGGAACCGCGACGAGCCGAGTGTCATTATCCAGTCGTGGCACACCGCCCGAATGGAAGACAACCAGCCCCACGTCGCTCCCGAGCGCGACGACACGCTCTGGGACCTCACGGTCGTCGACGAGGCCCACAGCGCACGAGAGGAGACACAGCTGTACGACCTGCTCACCAGAGTCGAGTCGGTTTCGGAGTGTCTCTACGCACTCACAGCGACCCCGATGCAGCTGAACGTGGGCGAGCTGTACGACCTGCTCCGGTTGGTCGACTTGCCCGAGTCGTGGGATGATAAGGAGCAGTTCGAGAAGTTCTTCGAGACGCGCCGGGTGCTCGAAGAGAGCCTCAACGAGGTGGAAACGGGCTCTCGGAAGTCGAACCTTGCAGAACAGACGGTTCTTGACTCTGTCCGGAAGGAACTGGAACTCAGTGATGACAAGGAAGGGAAACAGCTCGCCCAGACCCGCATCGAGACTTTCGCCGAGATGCTCCACGACCACATCGATGCCTACCTCGGCTACGACGGCCGGGCACAAGAGCTCGTGGACAACACCGAATCCCTCGGGCTGAAAGAGCGAAAGTCGCTTGAGAAGTTGGTTGGGCTCAGAGAGACATCCTCGCGGTTCGATAACCCCCGCCGTCTCGCCTTCGATTGCGGCGTTGAGGGCTGGGAAGCACTCGTTGAGGCGGCCGAATGGGCGACGCCTGTCCAGTCCCGTATCTTCCGGAACACGCGGTCAGTCTTGGAGCAGTGCAAGGAACTGGGGCTGTTGGAAGACACCGTCCCGAAGCGGTCAGTCGAGACGAAGCGAATCGACCTCGGAGAGGCGAAGCCGCTGTACGACCGGGTCGAGGACTACATCGACGACACTTACGAGGCCTCGCAGAAGGCTCTCACTGGGAAAGAGAAGCTCGCACTCGGGTTCGTCATGACGACCTACCGGCAGCGGCTCACGAGCAGTCTCTACGCTATCAAGGAGAGCCTCAGTCGCCGCATCGACAAGCTGGACGAGGAGGTTGAGGATATGACTGAGGAGGTCTCGCGGCTCAGTGAAGATACGGGAGTGACCGAAGCAACGATAGACGAAGTTGTCGGACAGACATCGCTCGACGCGTACCGGCCGACCGGAGACCTGAGCATCGTAAGCCGCGAGCTCGAAGAGCTTCGTGACTTCATCGACGAACTGGACCGTGCAATCACCGACCCGAAGATTGTCCACCTACGAAACGACATCAAGAGCCTCCGACAGGACGCCCGTGACAACATTGTCATCTTCACGCAGTATCAGGATACGCTCGACCATATTCGGCACACGCTGACCGACACACACCCGAATGTCGGAACCTACAGCGGGTCTGGCGGGAGTCGATACAACGCCGAGACCGACTCATGGGAGATGGTCGGGAAGGAAACCATCAAAAAGGAATTCACCAGCACGGGGGGAACAAATATCCTCATCTGTACGGATAGCGCGAGCGAAGGGCTTAATCTTCAGACGGCGGACGCGCTCATCAACTACGACCTGCCGTGGAATCCGATGCGGGTCGAGCAGCGCATTGGTCGTATCGACCGCATCGGGCAGACAAATCCAGTAGTCAAAATCATCAACTACGCCTACGAGGACAGCGTCGACGGTGACATCTATGAGGAGCTGGAGAACCGGCTCGACCTCTTCGAGGACGTCGTTGGGCCAATGCGTCCCGTCCTCAACAGTCTTGAAGGCGATATCAAGACAGCGGTCATGGACGACGATTTCGGAGATACAGGCGAACAGGTAACCGACCAAGCCGAGCAGCGCGCCGAGGCGGCACAGAGAGAAGCGGAAAATGCGGGCCTTGACGAGGAAGAGGAAGCCGAGGTGACGCGAGAATCGCTCATCCGTAATGCAGGGCTGGTCGGTTGGGGTGATGCTCATCATCCGGCTATAGCGGCAGTCGGCCAGCGTACTCGCGCATATGAGCCTACTGCGAGTCTTGAACTGATGGAGACTCTTCTCACACAGAGCCGAGTGTTAGGCTCGGCCGGCTGGGAGTTCACCGCTCTTCGGAACCACGACCGAGCCGACGAGTACCCCGGAACAGCACGTGGTGCGTACGTGCTGGATGCTCCTGACCAGACTGAAATCGAGACGCCTGAGACCGCCAAAACGACGGCGCAGGCTGAGCTGAGGGGAGCTGACGAAGCGGTGGTTACCTTCGACCCAGCTGTGGCAGAGGAGTTCCCATCTATTCGTCTGTTGCTCCCCGGAGACCCGCTCTTCGATAGTCTCGTCGCAAAGACGACCCAAGGACAAGACTCCGAAGTTGCCTTCGTTTGCGGGTCTCAGGAGGCAGAAAGCGTGACCGTTGAGACAGATTACGAGGGTACTGCTGGTGCTGATGTTGTCCTACCGGCTGTCCAAAATGACTCTCGGGGGAATTTGCCCGAGGGGACATCTTTGCCGGACGTATCAGACGCGAAGCAGACTATCCACAGCTGGTTGACTGAGGAGTGATAAGGGCCTGCTCTGTCGAGACTATTCGTAATTGCCGATGCTTGATTGCGATTGAAGACCGCTCTTCGAGTCGTCTTCGTCCTCACCGACCCATCGGTTGAGGCCCTCCACTACGTCATCACTCACACGAACCTTCGAGGCAGTTGAAGAGGAATCGGGTCCCCAGAGACGGAACACACGACTCCCATTCTGATACTCCTCATATTCCTCTGGCTTCAGGAATACCCAGCCCGGTTCAGTATGTTCGTCAATATCTCGACCGCAAATAAGCGCAGTATCTGGGTAGCCGACTGGCTTTACTGCTATTTCGTAGTTCGTGTGTCTCGGAGGGTGGTCCTGACATCGAACAATTGCCATACTGGCCTGTTGTGTGTCTCGAAAATAAAGCGGTGGGCTTTCGCGACCGAGGAACTACGCTATCGGGCTTTGACTCCAGTGCTCGTCGATGTACTCATTGGCTTCCTGAATGCTGAGTGGCTGGGCCGAGGTGCCTGTTCGGACGTAGAACTGTTCGCTACCGTCTTCCTCGAAGAAGACGGGCTTCGGGCTATCATCTACCCAAATCACACAGACTTCATTACCGTCAACCTCCTCAAAGTTGACGTGAGTATACGCGGTCGCCATCATCTGTGTCAACCGATTCGCGACTTCCTGCCGTAACTGAAGTCCGAACGAATCCTTACCCTTCTGCATTAGGTTGTAGTCTCGTTCGAGACCCTTGACTTCCTTAGTGTCATCTTCGACCCCGATGACGACAGCCCCTCCTTCGGAGTTAGCCAGCGCGGCAATCTCCTTCGCGACTTCCTTCTTCAAGTCTTTGTTCGGCTGGTCACGGTACACATCGTACAGGAACGTCTCTTTGAACTCAATACGGGGGTTTTCGCCCTTGTTGATGAGTTCCTCGGCGGATTCCTTTTCCTTACCCCCGCCTCCATCGATTATCAAATCGTCCATGTAATCGTTGATGGCATCAGCCAAGAGTTCGCGCCTTCTGGCGAGGAAGTCTTCGTAGTTTTCCAGTTTCCACAGCTCGGAGTTGTCTGGGATGAACTGCGACTCAATGGCCTGCGGATGGTCCTCAATGATGTCTGGAAGATAGTCTTCCGGGAGGTCGTCGCCTAATTGTTTGTTGGTGGTAGGCGTCAAGAACGCTCGATTAGCAATCTCGTTGACTAACTTCCGGTGTGTTGAGTTTCCGGAATCGTATTCATCGTACAATTTGCTCTTCGGGAAGATGTGGTGCGATTCCAGTCGGTAGCTCCCTTTGAGTGGCTCGCCGGTCTTCCAGTCGACGGGGTCGTTTGCACGGATGACGGTTCGCACCATATTGTAGAAACGACGGGTTCGTTTCCCGCGGCCTTGGAGGTCTGAGGCTTGCACTTCGATACGGCCCCGTTCATCGCGAATCTCCTGCATCAGATGGTCTGTCGGGGACTCATTGTCCAAGAGAGAAAGGTCATGCTCAACAGTCGTGTCTGAAGAACCACTGTACCGCGTCCACATCATTGCAGCGTAAAGCCATCGCAGGAACTGTGTTTTCTCTTGATGCGAGATTTGCTTGTCTTGTTTATCGAGATAGACGATGAATGGAATCAGAACGTCGCGAGTGTTGATATAGTCGGAGTTCGGGATATGCCCATCATTCTGGAGAACGTTGATTACGTAGTCGAAGACACCTCCATCCTCCGCCAGCTGATTCCACTTAGAGATGAGTTCTTCTTCAGGAATGTCATAGACCTGCTCGTAGGTCATTGTCTCGGTTAGTGTACCTATCATGCACTTCACGTAGAAGTTGAGGTTGAAATCAAAGCCCTCCTCAGCCATTTCAGCCTGTTTAGCCTTCATATGCCGCCGAATATGAGCCCACTCAGCACTCATGTGAGCCAGCGCGAGCTCGGCATCACTCAGGTGTGTACCCTGTGAATTGATTTTATCGAAGAGCTCGATAGCCTGATGAATGTCTGCAGATTTCGGGAGTGTCTCTACCGGGAGGCTCCGTGTCGTGATACTCTGGAGTTGATTCAGCTGCTTACTATACTTCTTAGAGAGTTCTAAGACCTTCTCGGGGTCGTCGCCGAGCTGCTCTTGGGCGATAGAGATTGCCTCGACATCGTCGTTGAAACACTCGGTAACCTTGACCCATTCAGCCCCCTCACGAACCCGTTTGTTAGCAAAGTGGAACTCGCCGCTGTCAACGTTGAAGTAGAGATTTCGAGGGTCGTTGTTGATGTCTTCCTCCTCGTAATAGGGAGGAATCTCGTCCTTGACGAGCATATAGAGGACGGTCAACCGTTGTTGTCCGTCGAGAAGAACCTCAAAGAGAGCATGCTTCTCCTGTTCAATGGCTTCGTTCTTGATTTCCGGGGGACTCTCGGTTTCCCACGTGAGCAGGCTC
The DNA here is from genome assembly GCF_024300825.1 of Natronomonas gomsonensis. NCBI lineage: Archaea > Methanobacteriati > Methanobacteriota > Halobacteria > Halobacteriales > Natronomonadaceae > Natronomonas > Natronomonas gomsonensis. The sequence continues at coordinate 1,147,287 of NZ_CP101323.1, forward strand.
CCAATAGGGTACTGTTTGAATAATGAGTTCATCAGTTCCTTTGCTTGCGAGTTCTTCCAGACGAACTCACGTTGGAATTCTGGAAGGACAATCGCATTAGACTCGACCCTATCCAGAAGCTTGCTAATTTCCATACGGCAACTTCCAAAGCAGAGAACAAAATACTCTGGGGTGGCGATTATCGCCACTCTGAGAGCAGCGCCCAGACAGAATTTCCCCAGTAGATTTGTACAGGTGTGAGGTCCGGGAATTTCAGCCTATCAACACACCTACGTAGGCGGGATGTGACGACTTGACTATGCCATCAGACGAGGATGAAAATGAATCCGACGATGCAAGCGAATCGGTAGTTGAGAGCGCAGAGGCAGCTGCTATGGCTGGCTTGTCAAATGTCGATTTAGAGGTTAACATACCTGCCGAGACGATAGTTAGCATGTATGAAGCAGCTGACACCGTGAGACAAGCCCGTGATTCAATACGAGAGTCTATAGACTGGACAAGTCTGTATGAAGCAATTGAATCATATTTCGAAGAGATATCAAGGGTCATCGCGAATGATATTAGTGGGCTTGATTCACCCGAAGACTACGACCCCGATGATTTGTCTGTAACGCCTGTCGCTGAACAGCTTGGACGTGAATCATTAGACAATCTTATTGAAGAAATTGAGTCAGGGGGATACAGCGACTTGGAGGAATATCTTGACCGTCTCAAAACCGGTCGTGAGCATTTTGATAACAACTCATACGGGGCAGCTGCCTTCTACTTCATTAGTGTTCAAGACGGTCTGATGTCGATGCTCTGTGACCATTTCGGCTACTCGACTAATGATGATGGATACTATGGTAGGTCAAAGAAAGTTAACGCGTTTGCACAGGCGTACAGTAATCAAGAGTTCCACGGTGTAGAAACAGGTGACGTGATTCCTCCCTACGAAGACTTCTATGAGCATAGAAATGCCATAGTTCACGGCTCTCCATCATCTGCATATCTTGACCAAGACATCGCCGTACTTTCGATGCTGTTCTTGATGTTGACGTTGAATGCAACAGTAGCTGAACTTTCTTAGTACCGTAATGACGTTAGAGTCAAAAGGTCGAAGGGATGGTCTTCGGTGTTGGCGATGATGCTGAAACGGCTAAGGCAAGTGCATCCACACAATCGTCATGGAATCCCGACGGTGCTGAGTAACTGACTTGACCGCTTTCTGTCCTCTCGAACTCGTACATCTCTAGCTCATTGAGGAGTGTGTTTGCAGACGCCGGGACCGTGATACGCCCTGTCTCCAATTCCGTGATGAGATTCTCTATCAGCGTCTGCTTCTTTCGAGATGAGAACCGAATCGGGTCAACTTGGTATCCCGCTCTTTCGATGTCCTCTACGATTTTGTTGTCTCGGGTTCCATCCAGAGCGACGATATGCGGTTCGTAGCGGTCGGCAAGTCGCTCAATGATAGTCTGAATCCTATCCCATGTGGTTTGCTGGACACGCTCGAAAGCGACTACGCGGTCCTCTCCATCTATAACAAGTACAACCGTCCAGTCATCGAAGCGAGCGAAATCAACGCCAATACGGAACGGGGACGCACTCTCACGGACACTGACTGGAAGCGTGTAGTCCTCGACGTTTCGCTCACGGATATCGCCAAATACGCTACCAGTATCATCCACGAAGTGGGCTTGGTATTCCTGTTCGAAGACTCGTTCCGGCATATCCTCTTTCGCGGACTCTATCTCCGAATCAGGGACGTGTGGATTCTGATTGGTTGGAGCCTGCCAGCTTGCAACATCCGGATGGTCAACCGATTTCCCACGCTGAAACCATCGATAGAACCAGTTCCTACCTTTCGGTGTCCCAATCGCAATCATATCCCCGAGTGTGTCTGAGAGAGTCGGGCGGAGTTCGTCTGTCCATGCCCGGTCCGGAACCGAGCCAGCCTCGTCGATGATGAGAAAGTTGACGCCACCACCTCGAAGAGAGTCTTCCCGCTCTGCAGACCGGAATGAGATAGTAGACCCGTTTATTAGCGATATTTCACGCGGCTTCGTTCGTTTCGGGTCATCGGCAAGCACGTCTGGAGAGAGTAACGGCTTCATCTTATCGAAACCAAAATCATTTGATTGTTGGTAGTTAGGGGAAACCCACCAAACCTCCATGTTAGGCTCGCTAAGAGCACGTTCGAGCGCAAGGTGAGCGCACATCTCGCTTTTCCCCCACCGACGTCCACAGGCAACAATTCTGAAGCGCGCGTCGTGGTTCATAATGACGCGCTGTCCATCGTGAGGTTGCCAGAGCGACCGGAGAATGTAGCGGTTCTCGTCAATATCACCACCATCTCCATCTGCAGGACGCGAACCGGATTCAGACCCTGGGTCAGAGGTTTCAGTCATCGTCTATCTCCCCTGAAGTCTCTACCTCAACACCTTCCGGTCCGCTTGTGAATCCGAGCGCCTCGTGGTCGACATGCCCGCCCTCGGTTTTCGGAAGTGGCTCTCCCTCACCATCACGGACGACCTCGTATGCGACGTCAACATTCCTCGACCGCATGTCGACGTCGAGTTCGGACCTTTCGGGCTCGCGGTGCTGTTCACCAATGTCAGCCAACCACTCGTTCCACTCTTGAGCAACATCCCATGCTGCTTTCGTTGCCCGCCAATCATCCTCCGCGAGTAACTCCCGAACGACGTGCTGGTACAACGTTCGGGTGGTGAACTTCGCGTCTGTCCCCAGATGTTCCGTAATCGATTCGCGGAGTCGGTCCATGTCACGCGAGACCGTAGACTCGTGGACATCGTATCTCTCGGCGAGCTCTCGCTGATTTACTGCGGACGGCTCTCCCAATTCAATGATGGTCTGCAAGATATCTGCTCGCCGTTCATGAGCGGTGAAGTCTTTCGGGGGCTTCCCGTCTGGCGGGTCTATGTTTGTGTAGTCGGGTTCTTTCTCTGTCATAGCTTGCACATATTTGCACGTCTCATTGCGGCTAGGACTGAATCAGCCGAGTTTACACTCTTGACGACGCTTGTGGTCCGCAAGCCCCCGGTGACGAGCCGAACGTCCCTCACCGGCCCGTTCACCGCCCGCAGCGGATATACAGACCTGGGCACATACGGTAAAAACGGCTTTGCAGTATTCTCTCCCCTCCGTTCTATTTCGAATTGAACGCCCTCGTAACAGGGAGATGTATATGTACACTTGAAATGTACATGTACATTCGGAGAGGTCCGGCCACACCCATCTCTGCTTCGCTCATTTGTAGAGGTGAATACCCGGGACAAATTCTCTCCGAATACCCCGGAAATAGACGTTCTCATTGACGACCAAAGCTTGTTTACTATCATTCTGATTTGAGGTTTTTGCCGTTTCGTTGGGCTCCCAATAGACGGTATTTAGTTTACTTCTCGGGAAGGTCGAAATGGAAGATGAACCACCGACAAATTTGTGAAAATGGTTCGTCTTCGTTTGCCAGTTGCTGAATAGCCTCCCCTCGTCGGCTCCAGAAATACTCGTCCAAGTCTCGAAGGCTCCATTTTCGCTCCAAGTCATCTATCCGTATGATGCCATCCGGTTCCAATGAATCAGTATGAATTGTCGCTTCGACTATCGGCTTATTATCCTCCGGAGAAAGGCCAACATCGCCGAATTTGCCAAAATTGACGTATACCATCTCTCTATCTCTATCGACATAGGTTATCATGCATTCTTCTTGGTGATTCATAGTTTCTGTAGTGTATTTTCTCTCAGCCATAGTTTCTCTCCGTCACAGCTTGCGTTTGCGGGAAGTAACCGCACACCTTTCGTCAAGCCAGAGGCGAAGTTGGGTCATAGGAGGTCCTCCAGCGAGGATGTCTTCTGGCCTGACGTGTCCGTTGTATCGGGCGTGGCCGCGTCCGCTGCTGCCTCTGATATGGTCCCTTCGCCATCGAGGACCTCCTCAGCACTGAGTAACTGCCTGACACCTTTCTCGACCACGGCCTCAGGGTCGGAATCAGTTCGTTCAGCGTACTCTCGGATGGCCGTCGAGATGTCATGGTCGAACCGGAGCGATAGCTTCAGTGGGTCACGTCGGGCCTTCGCAATCGCGTCATCAACAGACACCCCCGCATCAACATCGGCCTTGATGTCCCGGACATCTTGGCGGGTTAGTTCGTCCTCGGCGACCAACTGAGCCAATCGTTCCCCATCCTCGCCGCCATCAGTGACTCGTCGGATGTCAGCAAGAGTCGTCTCACCCACCGCGTCTGCAAGCTCTTCGCCATCATCGGTCTGTTCTCGGGTATCAACATCAAGTGCGGTCCCGCTCCACTCATCGTTTAGCGGCTCCATCCACGCGCGTATCGTCTCCGACGGAACACCGAGTTCATGTCCGAGGTGTGAATAACTCGGCATCCCCTTGCCACCAATCCGTTGCCAGTACTCCTGAAGCGCTTCACATCGGTCCTTCACAGACACCTCCCGTCGGAACAGGTCCACATTTTCGCTGATACTTGCACGGAGCGCGTCGGCGTCATCGTAGTCGGCGACGAGGACTGAGATAGAGTCGAGCCCGGCCTCCCGAGCCGCCCGCACGCGCCGTTGACCAATTACGACAGTATACCCCGTCTCAGTCCTTCTCACTATCGGTGGCTGGACCACACCGGACTTCTTGATTGATTCAGTGAGGTCAGTGAGGTCCTCAACGTCATTTCGTTCATTCATCGGGTCGACATTGAGAGCATCGGACGAGACACTCTCGACATTCATGAGCCAACCCCCTCGGTGCGTCCGACTTCAGGGGATTCTTTTCGGGAAGCCGTAGCGGCTACGTCCTCTGCCGCCTTGCGGAGTGATGGCGACGGATGCGTTACTGTTCGGAGGCCAGTACCGAAGTACCACGCCGCCTGTCGGACTGCAGCCGCAGTCTTTGTGTTATCGAATCCTACAGCGTCTGCTATATTGCGGTCACGCTCGCCAGCCGCCGCGGCGTCAAGCTCCACATCGCCTACATCCCGATAGGCTGCCCCCGCCGCGAGCACGTCATCTGCCCTCAGTTCAGCCACCGTCGCCAGCGCTTCCGCACCTTCGCTGAGGTAGCTCAAAGGCCGGTTGCTGGCCATGTTCTCTGACCTCTCGTCTGCCCATATCCATGCCTCTGCAGAATTGGCACTCGTGGACTCTGCAGCCTCAAGTGGCATGACGTCCACCTGCTGTCCCCGCTCTCGATTAACCCACCAGTAGTCGTGTAGTTCGCGCCTCGTGGGTAGCTCTTGCGGCGGCCTGAAAAGCACAAGATGTGTATGCGGAACGCCTCGCTCCGTCGGTTCGACAACCGTCACTCCCGGCGGTCGGTCCAACCACCGACGGAGCAACTCGACGTCGTCGAGCAGACTATCAGCAGCGTCGATAATGCTCTCGAAACGGTCGGGAGCCGTCGTCGCCGTCACGAGCACCCCCTTCTGGTATCCCTTTTCCTCAGCTCCGGCGAACGCTGTCCATACCCTATCACGACCGCCCAGCGCTCTCGCTACATCGTTGAACCGCGTCGGCTCCGGCCCACCATCTGTACGCTCCTCACCGAACAGCTTCCCACCAAACGCCTCAACTAACCCTCCCCACGCCCTCGCCGTAGGGAGCGTTTCCCGCCGCGAAAGGTATCTCTCTGCCCGTTCCAATGCCGTCGAATCGTGCTCATGTTCCGTTTTGCCACTCCGGTTATCAAGCACATCTGGAGCGGGCGTGGTCTGAGTCGGAAATATCCAGACAAAATCGGGGTCCCTCTCGCGGGTTTCGTACTCTCCGGGAGCCACCTGAACGGCTATCTTCGATGTCGGCCGCTCGACTTCGTGATGGCGCTCACCGTGCCGTTTGACGAACTGCCAGTCGGCGTCACCCGACTTTACATCGGGACCGAACAGCGTCCGAGTAAACCAGATTACTGGCGCTCCTGCTGGCGATTCCATGAGAAGCCGTTCGAGCGCATCATGGTCTTCAGCCCGAGGAGTCCCTTCCCAGGGTCGGCAAGCGACCTGAGTGGGGGGTCCCTGACACCGGGGGTCAATGGGTTCACCCACGGTTGTTTCGCGAGATGACTCAAACTCTGCCTGCGACTGTTCAGTCATGTCTCGTCACCGTTAAGCAGTGCACGGGCATACTCGGAGACGCGCAAATCATCACGCTCAGCCAGCCGCTCAAGCATCTCCCTGCGCTCCTCAATCGGGTCGCTCATCGCCCCCCTCCGTCGAACGAATGTCGATGACCCATTGTTTCAACCATATCTATCGTTCCGCAGCGTCGGGTTCGAACTGCTCTACCATCTCGTGAAGAACTTCGTCATAGGTACGCTCAACACCCTTCAATTCCCGTATACGGTCTCGGGTTTCTGGGGAGACCGAAATGGTTGTTTGCGTCATATGAGAAGGTCCGACGTCGATAGAAAAATATATTTATTTTTACTACCGAACGTTACGCCAATGCATAACGACTCCACAGATGAGGCTGTACCGGAACCTATTGACCGTCCGACAGGGATTTTAACGGAGAGGCAGAGAAAATGGCTCCTCGGGCAGCTTGATGACGAGCTATCGGCGGAAGCTGAGCGTCAGATGAGTTGGCGTGTTCGTCGGCGTGTCCGTCACGCACTCATTGATTTTACTCTCCTCCAGTGGTTAGATACCACTCATGTCAATCAGATATTTGATGGAGTACATGAGGATGTTGAGGAAGGTGCCGTTGGCCACGATGCAGATGATGAACTAACGAATAGCCTCCCCCATGTATTCGAGTTTTTGATGCGAGGATTTAGATTACGACAAGACCTGTTTGAATGGGCCTTTGAGGCAGGTATTCAGTCAGCTATCATTCAGGGAGCTGTTCGCACTCAAGATGAACTGCCCGTTATGGATGTCACCTTTGACTTTGATATCGAGGGTGTGGTGCCTCTGGATGAACTCGAAAACCGATACGAAGACGAGGAGTTGTTGACGAAAGATGCGCTGATGGCGCTCGTTATCTCTGATACAATCGAATGGGAGGATGCCAGAAGTTATCCATCGATAACAGATAATACGAATGCTCTAAGAAGCATCACCACCGATATTGAGGATACAGTAGATGAGATTGACTAATGATTTTCCTCGGCACGTAACGTCGGAGCCACAAACTCCTCGTTCTAAGAGAATACAGCGCAGGCGACCAATAGTTACCGTCGGTGAGTCGTACTCACAGATAGATTGACGAACTACCTAATAGAAATGCTATTTATATACCCCACCAAGGAGTAAAATCGCGGCACATAGCTGTAAAAGGACTTGAACCCTTTTTATGCAAGCCGGAGGAGGGATTTGAACCCTCGACCTATTCCTTACGAAGGAATCGCTCTGCCAGCTGAGCTACTCCGGCGCGCCTATTCCACCGTGGGAGGATAATCGCAATAAGGGTTGCGAACTACTTCGAGGGACGCGACTACAGGCTATCGTTGCGACGGTACAACCGGATACCCGAGACGACGAGCAGCAGCGCGGCAATCGCGGTTCCAAGCAGGACGCTCGTTCCCATCGACTGGGTGAAACCGGCGGCTTCGTTGAGGGGGCCGTCACCACCGGCGTCGTCGCCGCTGGGAGCGGCGGTGGGTGTCGGCGTTTCCGTTTCGGTATCCGCCGGCGTCGCCGTCCCCTCGGTTCCGGACGTTGTCGGAGTAGGCGTCGGCTGGGTCGTCTGGACCGCGAACAGCGAGAACCCGGGCGTGGTCGCCTCGAAGGTGGACTCGCCACTCTCGGACTCGCTTACCGTCGTTTCGAGGGTGTCCCACTCGCCATCCCCGTCATCGTAGTGATCCAGCGCGACCCGTTCGGGGTCTGCATCGAGCGAGTCGGCATCGGCTGACATGGTGATGGTGGCCGACTCGTTTTCGAGTTCCTCGGGCACGTCGATACTCATCGCCCGTATCATCGTCCCGGGCGTGGCGGGGACGCCCTCGGGGAGTTCTTCGTGGACCGTCACCGTGACGTTGCCCGACGCCCCCTCGGCGAAGGTGATGGAATCGAGCATGCCGATGTCGAACTCGACGGTCGTGCCGGGCTGGTCGGGTGCGGCGTCCTCGATGGGTTGGGTCGCCGTCGCTGCGGCGTTGTCGTCGGCAGTGGAGTCGTCGGTCGAGTCATCCGCAGGGGCGCCACCTCCGCCTCCGCCGCCTCCGCCACCGCCGGAACTCGGGGGCGAGTCCCCGGAGCCGCCGGAAGGACCGGAGTCGTCATCTGCGTTTTCAGTTCCGTCGTCGGTTCCGTCGCCAGTGTTATCGTCGCTATCGTTGCTGCTGTCTTCTTCGCCGTCTTCGCCATCATCGTTCTCACCGTCTTCGCCATCACCGTCGGAGTCGCCATCGTCACCATCGCCGATTCCATCCTCACCACCACCGTCGTCACCACTGCTGTCTTCGTCCTCTCCTTCGTCTCCTTCGTCAGTCCCGGAGTCCGAACCACCGACTGAGACGCTCCCCGCCGACTGGGTCACGTCGTCGCCCCCGGCGTTGGTCGTCGCCGTCAGATTGGCGTCGGAGGCGTTCTCGCCGACATCGAAGGTGAGGCCGCTCTCGTTGGCGCCCTGAATCGTCAGCGAATCGCCCGCGGAACTGTCGCCGTCGACGTCGAGGACGAGCGAGTCCGGCGTCACGTCGGCGACCGTCGCGGTGAAGGAGTCGCTCTCGGAGACGACTTCGACGCTCTGAGAGTCGTTGAACGAGACGCCGTCGCCGCCGGTCAGCGAGACGGTGAGTTGGCTCCCGTCGGCCACCAAGCCACCGTGTTCGTCGGCGACCGTGACCGACACCGGCTGGTCGCCGGTGGTGGCGTTCGTCCCTCGTTCGACCGAGGTGGTCGCCCCCTCGACGGTTGGCGAGCGGACGGACAGGCGGTCGTCGCCGTCAGCCGTCACACGCGTCGAGTCGGTGTTGTTCACGGGGTCGTACTTCACGTCGAGTGCCGCATCGAAGTCGGGGGACTCATCCGCGGTCGCACCCGTCGTATTGAACCGGACGTTCTGGACGGTGAGATAGTCGTCGTGGTCGAGTTGACAGTAGACTCTGAAGAACAGCACGTTGCCTTGGACGTAGGCGTTTCTGGTGCCCGTCGTTTCGGCGAAGTTGTCCCGTCTGCACTGGCTGCTGGTTCGTATTTCGAGGTCGTCGACCGACGAGCGGTCGAAGGTGAGTCGGTCGGCGTAGGCTTCGTCGATGAAGACGCCGACGAACTCGCCCCGTTCGTGAAAGCCGTTGGTTCGGGCATTCTGTGGGTCGGGTTGCAGTGAGAACCCGGTTCCGCCGTCGGGGCCGCCGTCGACGCCGCGCGGGACGACCGACCCGAATCCGGCGGCCGTCATTCGCTCCGGTTGGACCGTCGTGGCTCCGGTCGCGTCCCCGAACGACCACGTCGCCTCGACTGCCGCCGCGTCTGACGTGGCGACGAAGCGGAGTCCGTCGACGGCGATTTCGCTCTCGACTCCGTCGTCGGTGTCGACCGCAATCGAGAGTTTCCGTTCCGACAGTGTCGTCTCAGAGACCGTCGCGTTGGTCGCGGTCACCGAGACCGAACTCGCCTCGGTATCGAACGTCACGCCGCCGTCTTCGGGGAGCGCGAGCGTCGCCGTCCCGTCGGCCGGGAAGCCGTTGGCCTCGTCCTCCGTGAACCGCAACGTCGCCGGCCCGGCATCGGGGGTCGCGATTGCCGGTTGTTCATCCGCCCCAGCCGTCACGCCGACGCTATCCGGCCCCGCCGTCGCCTCCCCGGTGTGTGTCCGGCTTTCGTTTTCGGTCGTCTCCGCCGATTCGGTCGTGTTCTCAGTGCTGTCGGTTCCGTCGCTGCTCGTGTCGTCCGTCGTGAACTCCGACGAGGTGTCGAAATCGGCCGTCGCAGACCCGGCCACCGCGACGGAGCCACCGACGAGCGCACAAATCATCACGGCGACCAACAGCAGCGAACGAACACGCTCCGCGGTTATCGATTCGGTACGCATATTCTGGGGAACCCCTGGTTACTACGACGGTTCTCACATCACACTAAAGGAATTCTGACAAACGCGTCCAAACGATAGCGGACGGTCCACTCAGGGGGAGCGACGAAGCCGCACGTCGAGACAGACGTTGCGCTCGTGGGGGGCGTACGACCGAACGTCGTGTCTCGTTTCGACGGTGACCTCGTAGGCCGGTTCGGCGGCCGCCCGGATTGCCGCCTCACCGGGACCGAACGGGTCGGTGTCGTGTTGGATGTCGTAGTAGTGAATCACACAGTCGTCGCCGGCGAGTTCGACGGCGGTGTCGAGGAACTCGTCGGCGCTGTGTGGGAGGTTCATCACGATTCGGTCCGCCCAGTCGTCGTACCCCTCGACCGTCCGAACGTCACCTGCGATGGCGGTCACGCGGTCTTCGACGCCGTTTCGCTCGGCGTTCCGACGGAGGTACTCGACGGCGGCCTCGTTGAGGTCGACACCGACTGTCTCGGCACCTCGCTTCGCGGCGGGGATGACGAACGGCCCGACGCCGGCGAACATATCGAAGAACTGCTCGCCGGATTCGACCTGTTCGGTGACGCGGTGGCGCTCCGTTGCCAGTCGGGGCGAAAAGAACACGTCTTCGATGTCGAGTTCGAACGCACAGCCGTACTCGCTGTGGACGGTTTCGGTCGTCTCCCCGGCGAGTACGTCCCAGTTTCGAACCCGGAGTTCACCCTCGATTGGCGAGGCGCGGTTGACGACCGTCTCGATGGGCAAATCCGAATCCATGAGCGCGTCGGCAATCTCTTTGGCGCGTTCGTCGTCGTCCTCGTCGATGATGGCTATCTTGCCGAGTCGCCCGTATGAGGGGTCGAAGTCGAGCAAATCTTTCGGGAGCGTCTGGCCCTCTCGAACCGGAGCGTCCCGGTAGACGATGTCGCCGTCGACCCCTGTCGGGTCGAGTGACTCCTCGATGGGAATGTAGATGTCGCCGTCGACGACTTCGATTTCGTAGCCGTCGGCGATAGCGTCCGCTTCGGCGAGTCGCTGTCTAGTTTCTTCGCCCCGCTCGCGGGGAACGCGGACGCACGGAACAGCCATTACGGGCAGTCGGCGGGCGCGGGCGGTAAGCCTGACGTTTCCGCGACCGGCGAACGCGGCGCTTTTGACCGCGGCCCCCCGAACGGGAGTATGCTCACTTTCGTTGGTCTCGGCCTCTACGACGAACGCTCGATTACCGTCGAGGGCCGGGAGGCGATTCGGTCGGCTGACCGCGTCTTCGCGGAGTTCTACACCAGCAAACTCGCCGGCGCGAGCGTCCAATCCCTCGAATCCTACCACGACACCGACATCGAGGTCCGGGACCGCCCCGGCGTCGAATCCGACCCCAGCCCGATACTCGACGCCGCCGAAGACGGCGAGTGCGTCTTCCTCACCGCCGGCGACACGATGATTTCGACCACCCACGTCGACCTTCGACTCCGGGCAGCAGAGCGGGGAATCGAGACCCACGTCGTCCACGGGACGACAGCCGAGGCGGCCGCCGCCTCGCTGACCGGCCTGCAGAACTACCGCTTCGGGAAGGCGACGACGCTCCCGTTCCCCTACGCCCACGGCGCCGACGGTGTTCCGGGCAGCGTCCTCGATACCATCGCCGACAACCGCGAGCGCGGCTTACACACCCTCGTTTACCTCGACATCAAGGTCGGAACCGGACCGTCGGGAATCGACCCCGACCACGAGGAGTACATGACCGCCGACTACGCCGCCGAGTTGTTCGCCGAGGAACTCGGTTGTGTTGGCTGTGTCGTCGCCCGCGCGGGAAGCCCTGACCCGGTGGTCGCCGCCGACCAACTCGACGCCCTCGCGGAGCGCTCCTTCGGCGACCCCCTCCACCTACTCGTGATTCCGGGCGACCTTCACGTCCTCGAACACGATGCGCTATCGACGCTGGCAGGCGCACCGGCGGAGTCGCTTCCCGACCCGGTGTAGAGACGGCGGGTCAGTCGTCGCTGGTCGACTGTTCGGTTACTGCCTCCTCCGTGTCCGGTAGGAGTCCGATTTCCGACGCCGTGTCGCGGTCCTCGCCGGTCGCCATGTACGCCACGTCGTCGATGATAACGAGTAGTTCGGGGAGTTCGCGGATGACGAACCACGCGATACCCACGAGCGCCACGACCGACAGCAACTGGCTGATGACGCTCTCGGCGACGATGTGGGACACCATGTAGGGGTCGGATTCGCCGAACAGCGTCAACAGATAGGGCGTGTAGGGACCGTCGAACCACTGGTGGCCGAAAGCGAGCCCGATGAACGTCGTCCGGATGATGTTGAGGACGTAAATGATAGAGATAGAGACGGCCAGCGCCCGGAGTTTCCGTCCCAACGGCGCCCGGACCGCGGCGATACAGCCGGCGAAGATGGCCATACTCCCCAGTCCCGTACACGCCATGATGATGTTGTAGACGATGCCGGCGTGGTTCGGGTCGGGCGTCTCGAAGTAGAACGCGGCGTGAAAGCCCTCGTATGCCGGCCGTTCGGGGCCGATGGGTTGCAGCGTCGGGTCGTAGCCGAGCAGCGACATCAGCGACGCCGTCTGGCTGGCGACGTGTTCGACCAGCAGTTCTCGGACCAGCGGTATCGTCTCCGCCGGGAGGTAGATGAGGCCCATCACCGCCACGGCCCGCGAGAGGACGAACAGCGAGTCTCGTCCGTCGACGAGCAGGTAGCCGGCATACAGACACGCCGGCACCCCGACGAGAGCGAGTAGCGCCTCGACGAAACTGTTCTGCTCGAAGAAGAAAAACGGCGCGAGCAACAACCAGAAGACGGCGAACAGCCCCCACGCAGCGCCGACGGCGTAGCGTGCGAGGTCCGGACGCCATCGCTCGGCGAGAGTGCCGCCGCCGAACAGCGCGATGAGAACCCACGCAAGCGGGTCCGTCACCGCCAGTACGTCGAAGGGGAGCATCTATGCGTACCGACCGGAAGGGACGGTGCGGTAAAATCCTTGTTGGCCCATGTCCGACTCGTGCCGAACCGTCACCAGAACACTTCGTCGGCGCGGTGGCCGTCGGTGTACGCCGCCAATCCCTCGCCGGTCACGCCGGTGATGTGGAGGTCGTCGTACAGCGTCGAGTGGGTGTAATCGAGGAAGGTCATCGGGAAGACGAGGCCGCCATCTTCGCGGATGACGCTTGTGACGCCCGTGAAGGCGTGTTTGTGCCGTCTGTCGCTGATGTAACAGGCCGCGACCGGAACCGTCTGTTGCCACGGCCCGACGGCTTGTAGTGCGTCCATCGAGCGGTGGACCAACTCCCAGCAGAACAGCCCCGTCCCGTCGCTTTCTAAAATCGCCTCGAAGGTGACTTCGCCTTCGAAGTGTTTCCGGAGGTCGACAGTGCCGAAGACGACGTTGTCCTCGATAGAGCCGGCGAGATATCGGGGGATGTCGTATCCCGCGTGCTCGCGGAATCCCGTTACGAGACCGTCGACGAGGGGTTCGATTTTCGCCGGATCGACATCGGCGAACCGCTCGACGATGGCCGGGTCGACGGTTCGGTCACGGCGACCCCGAATCGCGGCGACGGCGTCGGGGCGGGTGTCGGCTTGGGCGACCCGTTCGAAGAACGCCTCCGGTTGGCTGAACTCGAAGGTGTAGTCGCCGGCCAGCAGCGCTTTTCCGTCGGCGAACAGCGCGGCGAGGCGGCCACCGAGACCGAGTTCCGAATCGGCCTCGCGGGCATCGTCGGCAGAGTCTTCCGTGAACTCGAGTCGGTGCGTCGCGTCTTCGTTCCACGCCGTGACACCGTCTTCGACGAGCCGAAGCCGCGTGCCGTCGACCATCTCGTCGTAACTCGGCGCCAAGCGCTCCGTGACCACCGACGCGAGATCCTGCTCGTGGAGGTTCGTCCCCATGCCGAGTTGGCCGTACCCCAGCGTCGTGTTGTGAATCGCCTTCGCCGCGCCGACGCCACCCAGCGTCGCGCCTGCACCAGCGAGAAAGCGCCGCCTCGATACACCACGGAGGTCGTCCAGCCGTGAGTCCTCGGTCACGTCTCGCGGTCACCTCCGTCGGTGGCCGTCTGGGGCGGTCGTAGCGTCACCTCGCTGCCGGTCAGAAGCGACAACAGTTCCTCGGCGATGTCGAGCAACTCGGGCAGCCACCGCGAAACGAGCCAGGCGACGCCGATGAGCGCGAACACCGCAAGCCCCTGTGAGATGATTCGGTCGGCAACAAAAAAGGACACCCGCCCGGGGTCGGACAGTCCGAAGACGAACATTACCGGCCCTTCGAGCCACGCGTAATCGAACCACTGGTGGCCGTTCGACAGAGCGATGAAGGCGTTCCGGCCGAGGTTGAGCACCCAGATGGTGGACACCGACGCGACGACGGCCGTCACTTTCCGGCGGAGCGGCGCGTCGACGGCAGCCGAGAGCCCGCCGAAAATCGCCATGCTCGCCAACCCGGTACAGGCGAAGACGATTTGCGAGGACCGCCCCGTTGCCGGGAAGAAGAACGTGTTTACGTAGCCCGACCCGTCGAAGGGGTCCTTGATGAGTTCCATCCCCCCACCGTAGCCGAGCGCCTCGATGAGCCACGCCGTCTGGGTGGCGACGCTCTCGATGAGGAACTGCCGGGCGGCCGGCGAAGTCTCGAAGGGCAGATACAGCAGGCCCATGAACGCGACGGCTCTGGAGACCACAAGCAGCGAATCTCGGCCGTGATACAGCCGCCAGCCGACGTACAGACACGCCGGAACCGCGATGGCGACCAACACCGTCTCGACGATGCTCCGGTGGACGAAGACGTAGAAGTGGATGAGGAGCAGCCAGAAAATCGAAAACAGCCCCCACGCGCCAGCGGTCAGTTTTCGGGCCGCCTCGCGGCGGTCCGTCGACTCCGCGAGGACGCCAGCGAAGAAAACCCCGATAATAATCCACGCGAGTACGTCGGTGACCGGCAGCACGGAGGGGCCACTCGTCGGGAGCGCGGAAAGACTCATTGTCGAAGCAATGCGGCACGACGAGTATAGGCTTTGTCGTCGAAGGTGCGCCGGACACACGACCACGGGGCGGCGCCGATACTACGTGACGACGCGTTGGTAAGTGGTGTTGAAGTCGGATTACCGCGTCACTACTTCCACTTCGTGACCATCGTTCGTCTTCGTGAAGGCATAGCGGTTCCCGCAGGATTCGGGGTCCCGATAGTCCTCGGCGTCGCGGGTCATCAGCGTCTCCCACGTCGAATCGAGGTCGTCACACCGAACGGCGACGTGGCCCCACGCGTCGCCCATCTCGTAGTGCCGGCCGTCGTAGTTGTAGGTCAACTCGACGCTCATCGCCTCCTCGGCGGCGTCTTCGGGCTTCATGAAGTACAGCGCGAAGTCGTCGAACTCCTCGCGTCGGAAGAGGTCGTACTCCAGTTTGCGGCTGAACCAACCGATTGTCTCGTCTGCGTCCTCGACGCGGAGCATGGTGTGGTCGAGGCTCCACTTCTCGCCGTGGTCGCGTTTGACCAACTCGATTTCGTGGCCGTCGGGGTCCGTCACGAACGCGTAGCGGTTGTCGCAGGATTCGGGGTCGCGGTAGTCCTCGACGCCGCTTTCCATCAGTTCGTCGTAGGACTCCTTCAGTTCGTCTTCGGGGACGCGAACCGCGATGTGGCCCCACGCGTCGCCCATGTCGTACGTGCGCCCGTCGTGGTTGTAGGTGAGTTCGAGCAGTGCACCCTCCTCGTGGACGTTTTCGGGGCCGAGAAAGACGTTCGTGAACGTGTCGGCCTCCCAGCGGCCCTTCTCCTCGTAGTCGAAATGGGTGGTGTAGAACTCCAGAGACTCCTCTAAGTCCTCAACGCGCATCATCACGTGGTCCAGTGTCGCGTGCATGTCCGGACCGACGAGTCCGCGACAGGAAAACGTAGCGGCGGCGGCAGTGGGCCGTCGGCCGTACGAGCTATACCCCCTCGTCGACTGCATTGGTCACATGGACCTCCAACGACGCGACGTGTTGAAGACGGCCGCCGCAATCCCGCTGGCAGCGGTTGCCGGCTGTACCGGCGTTCTCGATGACGGTGAAACGCCGGCGTACAACGACAGCACGCCCAAAGACGGCGCGAACGACGATGCCGGCGTGTTCTTCGTCCACATCGACGCCGAGTGGCTCCGCGACTTCGACGGCGACGAAGAACTCCCCTACGCCGAGGAACTTCCGGACGCCGTCGACATCGATGTCGGTTCCGACACCGCGCCGGTCAACGTCGACCCGCTTGTCGGCTACCCCACTGGGGGCCTCCTCGTCGGCACCATCAGTCTCGGCTTCGGACTCCTCCCCTACGGTTTCGGCGACCGGCTTCTGAAAGGGGTCGGTGGGAGCGAACTCTCCGAGGGAACGGCCGACAACGACACCGACTCGGATACGGACACACCCGAGTCCGGGAGCGAACTCCGCGTCGATTCGATGCTGCTCGTCGACGGCGTCGCCGTCTTCCGGGGCTCTTTCGATGCCGATGCCGTCGTCGCCGCATCCGAAGGGTTCGAACCCGGCGAGGAGCGAAACGACTTCGATGTCTACGAGGGCACCGAAGAGGGCTTTCTCTCGACGGAGGGATTGGCCTTTGCGGTCCGCGAGGACACTCTCGTCACGCTGTTGGACGGGGAGTCGAGTCTCGACACCGTACTCGACACCGTCGCCGGCGAAGCCGAACGGTTCGGCGAGGGCGACGGCGGCGGGTGGGCACTGGAGACCGCTGGCGACGGCCACATCACGCTTGGTGCGTGGGGCATCGACCCCGAAGCGGGGGCGACGAGCGACGGGGAGGCTGACACCGGTCAGTTCATCAAGAGCGGCCCAGTGCTTGAATCCGCGACCGGCGTCGTGAGTTCTCTCACCCTCGGCCCCGAAGAGGGAACCGCGTCCCTCGCCGCCGTCTATCCGGAGGGAGAAGTGCCCGATCGGGCCGCCATCGAGAACGAAGTCGGTGCGTCCGCGACGACGCGTGACGTTTCGGTCGATGGAGTCCGCGTCGCCGTCGACGGTACGTGGCGCGTGGTCGAGGAGTCGACGCCGACCGACACCGGGAGCGACTAATCCAGCGGGCCGAGGCCCTTCCGTCGAGCCAACGGCCAGTAGTACCACCACACGACGGCCCACGAGGCGATGGCGCCGAGCGGCAGGACGGGGAGTTCAGACAGCGGAAGTCCGTAGGCCCGAAACAGCCCGTAGGACACCTGTGCGTGAGCGACGCCGGCGAAGGCGAGCAAGCCGCCGGTAAGCCGAGGGTCCTCGAAATCCCAGAGGCCGGCCACCGCGCTCGTGAGCGCGCCCGCGTAGAGAAGTATCCCGGCCGGCCACGCTTGCAGTCGACGCGGGAGTGCGTCGGTGTAGACGAAGAGGAACTCGTAGACGTTTGTCAGATGGAACGGGTCGAGACTCACCAGTCCGAACGAGAAGACGAACGTCGTCTGGCCAACGAGGAGGACGGTCCACGGTAGCGCCCCCACCGCGAGAACGGCGAGCAGTCTGCGACGTGCGGCCGAGTCGTGGTTCACGGCGGTCACTTCCGGGCGACGATTCGGAGGATGTCCTCGTCGTGGAGTTCGTGGTCCCTCCCGACCTGCTGTTCGTCGTGTTTCGCCGACGAACCGGTGACCCGGGCGAACCGGAACCGCTCGTCGAAGCTTCCGCCGAGTTTCTCGATGGCGTCGTCGACGGTGTTTTCCTCCTCGGTGAGAACGAGCGGTTCCTCGCGGTCGACGCCGCGACCCGGCTTGTCCATGTAGATGCGGATGAGGCCGAGTTCCTCCCAGATGGTCTGTTTCAGCGAGTCGAGGCCCTTCTCCTCTTCGGCGCTGATGAAGACTGCTTCCTCGGGGTTGATGTCGTGGTCCCGCAACTGCTCGTTGACGGTTTCGAGGTAGTCGGGTTCGATGAGGTCTGCCTTGTTGACACAGACCATCGAGGGGAGGTACTCCCGATTGGCCTGCAGGGAGTCGACCAACTGGTCGATGGTGAGGTCCTCGCGGATGGTCACGTCCGCGTTGACGTAGTCGTACTCCCGGAGGACGCTCATGATGGTCTCGTCGTCAAGGCTCACCCGGTCGGAGGTGGTGAGGTTGATGCCGCCTTTGTGTTTCTTCCGGATGTTCACCTGTACCGGTTCGGTGTCGAGACGCACCTTGTTCTTGTACAGTTCTTCGCGCAGGCGCTCGTACTGCTGAATCTCGAACACCGACAGGACGAACAACACTAAGTCCGCGGTGCGGACGACCGACAGCACGGCTTGGCCGCCGCCGCGGTTCTCGGCGGCGCCCTCGATGAGTCCGGGCACGTCGAGCAGTTGGATGTTGGCGCCGTTGTACTCCAGCATGCCGGGGTTGACGTCGAGCGTCGTGAACTCGTAGGAACCGACCTCGCTGTCGGCGTTCGTGAGGGCGTTGAGGAGCGTCGATTTGCCGACGGAGGGGAATCCGACCAACGCGACCGTCGCGTCGCCGTGTTTCTCGACGGCGTAGCCACCGCCGCCGCTCCCGGAGGACTGTCTACGCTCCCATTCCTCCTTCTTCTCGGAGAGTTTGGCCTTCAGCCGACCGATGTGCTGTTCGGTCGATTTGTTGTACGGGGTGTTGGCGATCTCCTCTTCGATCGCCTCGATCTCCTCTTTGAGCCCCATTACGCGAGTACTGTCGTCGGTGCCGAAAAAGGCGTTCGGTTGTGCCTCACTCGCCCCGAGCGCGGGGATTATATCGCGACGGCGACAAGCGATGGTATGGAGGGCAAGAAGAAACTCGCATACAGCCTCATCTGTATCGGATTGGCCTTCGTCGGCGTCTTCCACTTCGTCTTCTCGACGCTGTTTGGCTACGGCTTCCGGCAGGTGAGTGGTATCCTCATCGTCGCCGCGATATTCGGCCTCGTACTCGTCAACGCCTGATTCGACCCGGTTCGGACGGGTTTCAACAATTTAATGTCCGGGTACAAGAAACGATTTCTCGATGGCAAGCCCCTCCGGACTCCGCGACAGCACCCAAATCGTTCTCCCATGGGCGTCGCTGGATGGGGTGCAAGCGGAGCTCGAATCGGAGTTCATGGTTACGATTTACGACGAGGGAAGCGCCGCCCGCATCATCGGCAGCCCCGTCGTTATCAAGGAAGTCAGCGAGTATCTCGTTCGGCAGGGCATCTCGCTGCCCTAAGCGGACGAGCGGTGGGGCTGAGACTGCACCACACGCCGGAGTGAATCGACAACCCTTAAACTCGCGGCGACAGTTCGTTTCGATATGGCTGGAACTATCGAAGTGCTCGTCCCCGGCGGGCAGGCCAACCCCGGACCGCCGCTCGGCCCGGAGCTCGGCCCGACCCCCGTGGACGTGCAGGCGGTCGTCAACGAAATCAACGAACAGACCGCGGCGTTCGACGGCACGGAAGTGCCCGTCACCGTCGACTACGACGACGAAGGGTCGTTCAGCATCGACGTTGGTGTGCCGCCGACGGCGGCGCTCATCAAGGATGAACTCGGCTTTGAGACCGGCAGCGGCGTCCCCCAGGAGGACTTCGTCGCCGACATGTCCGCAGAGCAACTGAAGACCATCGCCGAGCAGAAACTCCCCGACCTGCTCGCCTACGACGCCCGCGGCGCCTCCAAGGAGGTCGCCGGCACCTGCGTCTCGCTGGGCGTCACCATCGAGGGCGAGGACGCACGCACCTACAAGCAGCGACTGGAGGACGGCGAGTTCGACGACACCTTCGCCGAGTCGGAAGCCGCAGCGTAATCCGGACGGAGATACCCCGTCCAGCAGTCACACCACGAACTTTTGGTGGCGACGCTCCTCGAGAGAGACGTGAACGACGACGAAGCGACGGCGCCGGAGAGCCACCCGGTTTTGCTGTTCGACGGGGTCTGTAACCTCTGTAACGGCCTCATCCAGTGGGTCATCGAGCGGGACCCGGAGGGACGGTTCCGGTTCGCCGCGCTTCAATCCGACGCCGGCCAGCGACTCTTGTCGACTCACGACCTACCGACCGAGGACTTCGAGACGTTCGTTCTCGTCGATGGTGAGAACTACTACACAAAGTCGACGGCGGCGTTGCGCGTCCTGAAGGGCCTCGGGTTGCCGTACTCGCTTCTGTACCCCGCGGTGGTTCTGCCGCGTTTCGTTCGGGACCGCGTCTACGACTTCGTCGCCGACCACCGCTACGGATGGTTCGGAAAACGCGAGTCGTGTATGGTGCCCGACGAGAGCCTCGAATCGCGGTTCCTCGAGTGAGAGGTCTCGGCACGCCGAAAGCGGTTCGACGGCCTTAAGTGCGTCATACTCCTCGCTCGATACGAGACAGGCGTAGCCTGTTTCACACCGTAGTAGCCCACGTGGCTGCGACTACGGAGGTGAACGATGGCAGATTCGATACAGGACGCAGTATCTCGCGCACTCGACGAGGCACCCGAGCGGAACTTCCGTGAGACGGTCGACCTCGCTATCAACCTGCGCGACCTAGACCTAGACGACCCCAACAACCGGGTAGACGAGAGCATCGTCCTACCATCGGGTACGGGCCAGGACACGCGTATCGTCGTGTTCGCCGAAGGTGAGACAGCGATTCGTGCCCAGGACGTCGCAGACGACGTACTGGACGGCGACGAGCTGGAAGACCTCGGAGACGACGACGACGCGGCGAAAGACTTGGCGGACGAGACGGACTTCTTCATCGCCGAGGCCGACATGATGCAGGACATCGGTCGCTATCTGGGTACCGTACTCGGTCCCCGTGGTAAGATGCCGACGCCCCTGCAGCCCGACGACGATGTCGTCGAGACGGTCAATCGGATGAAGAACACCGTCCAGGTTCGTTCTCGTGACCGGCGCACGTTCCACACGCGCGTCGGCGCGGAGGACATGTCCGCCGAGAACATCGCCGACAACATCGACGTCATCATCCGTCGACTGTTCACGGACCTCGAGAAAGGTCCGCAGAACATCGACGCGATTTACGTGAAGACGACGATGGGACCGGCCGTGGAGGTGCCCGCATGAGCGCCGAAGCAGAGCGCAAAACCGAGACGATTCCGGAGTGGAAACGTGAGGAAGTCGACGACATCGTCGCGTTCCTCGAACGCTACGACTCCGTCGGCGTCGTCGACGTTACCGGCATTCCCAGCCGCCAACTGCAGGACATGCGCCGTGAACTGTACGGTACCGCGGCCCTGCGAATCTCGCGAAACACGCTCATGCAGCGGGCGCTCGAAGAGGTCGACGACGGCCTCGAAGACCTGACCGAGCACGTCGCCGGACAGGTTGGACTCATCGGCACGAACGACAACCCCTTCGGGCTGTACAAACAGCTCGAGGAGTCGAAGACGCCGGCGCCCATCAACGCCGGGGAAGTCGCGCCGAACGACATCGTCATCCCCGAAGGCGACACGGGTGTCGACCCGGGTCCGTTCGTGGGTGAACTCCAGTCCGTAGGCGCCAACGCCCGCATCGACGAGGGTTCCATCAAGGTGATGGAGGACTCGACGGTGCTGTCGGCCGGCGAGGAGGTCTCCCAGGACCTCGCAAACGTGCTTGGCGAACTCGGCATCGAGCCGAAAGAGGTCGGTCTCGACCTCCGCGGCGTGTTCTCCGACGGCGTGCTGTTCGCGCCGGAGGAACTCGCCATCGACGTCGAGGCCTACGAGGCTGATCTCCAGTCCGCCGCCGCAGCGGCGCGGAACCTCTCGCTCAACGCCGAGTACCCGACGGCCCAGACGGTGCCGTCGATGCTGGCGAAGGCCGCCGGCGAGGCCAAGTCCGTGGGCATCTCCGCCGCAGTAGAGAGCCCCGACCTCGCCGACGACCTCGTCTCGAAGGCGGACGCACAGGTCCGCGCGCTCGCAGCGGCCATCGACGACGAGGAGGCCCTCCCGGAGGAACTCCGCGGGGTCAGCGAACCCGTCGACACGGGTAGCGAGGCCGAGAGTGACGAGGAGACGGCCGACGAAGACGAAACGGAAGCGGAAACTGACGAAAGCGATGCCGAGGACGCCGACGACACCGAAGACGGTGACGGCGGCGACGCCCTTGGCGACATGTTCGGGTGACTTACAATGGAATACGTTTACGCAGCACTCATCCTGCACGAGACCGGTGAAGAGATCAACGAAGACAACCTGACGGACGTACTCGACGCAGCGGGCGTCGATGTCGAGGAATCCCGCGTCAAGGCGCTCGTCGCCGCGCTGGAGGACGTCGATGTCGAGGAGGCCATCGAGACGGCCGCGGCCGTTCCCGCCGGCGGTGCCGGTGGCGCCGCGGACGGTGCGGCGGAGGAGTCCGCCGACGAGGCCGAAGAGGAAGCCGAAGAGGAGGCCGACGAGGCCGAAGCGGAAGAAGAAGACGAAGGCGACGACGAGGACGGCGGCGAAGGCCTCGGCGAGCTGTTCGGCTAACTTCGGAGACACCTTCTTCATTTATCGACCGCACAGCGGCAGCGACAGCCGAGGGTTTACCCGTGGAGACGCGGCCAACCCCCCGCGATGGAACTACTCTTCGGCCCCCGTGAAACCGCCATCGCGCTCGGCTTCGTGTTGGGTGGGGTCGCGTTGGGAACCACGAGCGGTCTCGTTCCGGGCCTCCACGCCAACAACATGGCGCTCGTCCTCGCGGGCGTCGCCCCGTCGGTTCCGGGACCGCCGCTGTACGTCGGGATGGCGATGCTGTCGGCCGGCGTCGTCCACACGTTTCTCGACATCGTGCCCGCATTGGCCCTCGGTGTCCCCGACGCCGCGGTCGCCGTAACTGCACTCCCGGGACACCGACTCGTGTTGGAGGGGCGTGGTCACGAGGCGTTGCGGCTGTCGGCGCTCGGCAGCGGGACTGCAGTGACACTCGCGGCGCCGCTGGCGATTCCACTGACGAGAGCGATGACCGCTGTCTGGCCAACAGTACGCTCGAACCTCGTCGTCATCCTGCTCGGCGTGGTCGCGGTGTTGGTGCTCACCGAGCGCGGCATCCTCGCGAAAGGCGTCGCCGTGGTTTCGCTGACGGCGAGCGGCCTGCTCGGACTCGGGACGCTGGAACTCTCCCCGGAGGCACCGCTGTCGGCGGGCGGCATGTTGGCGCCGCTGTTCGCCGGCCTGTTCGGGGCGCCAGTACTGCTCGATGCGCTCGACGGGGACGGCGTACCACCGCAGGACGACGCCGGCGTCGCGCTGTCGAAGGGGTCTGTCGCCGGACTGGCGGGCCTCGGAACGGTCTCCGGTGCGGTCGTGGGCTACGTTCCCGCGGTGTCGAGCGCTATCGCGTCGACGCTGTCGCTGCTCGCCGTTCCGGGCCGTCACGGTGCCCGCGGATTCGTCGTCACGACGTCAGGAGTCAACACGGCGAACTGCGTCTTCGCGCTGTTCGCGCTGGTCGCTCTCGGTGCACCACGAACGGGCGTCCTCGTGGCTGTCGAATCGGCCGGCGTGCCGCTGTCGCTTCCACACCTACTCGTCGCTGTGGGCGTCGCGGCAGCGGTCGGCTTCGTCGCCGTCCCGGTGGTGGGCGACCGGTACCTGTTGGCCGTCGGTCGAATGGACCCGACGCGTCTCTCGGTGGCCGTGTTGGCCGGCCTCGGCGGACTCTCGTGGCTGTTCGCGGGCGGTGTCGGCGTGGCCGCCTACGTCGCCGCAACGATTGTCGGGTTGGTTCCCGCGCGATTCGGTGCCCGACGAGCGAACCTGATGGGCGTGCTCATCGGGCCGATAGTGGTCGGGTGAAAAGAGCCGTCTCGGGATTCAGGCCGGGTGCTGGACACCCTCCAAGAGGCGGTTGATTCGGTCGGTCTCGTCTATATCCTTCGGGTGGACGCCCAGTGCAACGACGAAATCGCTCTCGCTTGGGGCCTGTGCGATGTGAATGAAGACGTCGACGCTCTCGCCGTTCGTCTGTGCTTCGGCCTCGAACCGGGAGACGGTGACCGTCTCGCCGAGTAGGGAGCCGTCGCGTTCGTCGACGCTCTGGACGTTTTCGATGCCGTCGTACTGCTCTTGAAGCCGCAAAGCCAGTTCCTTGTTGTTCAAATCGTCGATGGGGTTGAATGCCCGTCCGGCGATTTCGACCTGTGGAGACGAGAGGACGGTGAACCGAGCGAGTTCTCCACTGAGACCGAGGCCGATATCGACAGACCGGGAGTACTCCGCGAGCATGTTCACGACGACGACGGTTCTGTCGACCTGCTCGAAGTTCCGCTCCAGTACGTCCTCTTTGATGGCTTGCTCTTCGTAGTCAGTATCCGAACGAGCCTGTTGGGAGACCGTCGCCGTCTCCGCTTCGAACCGTGCCTCGTCACCAGTGATGAGGTCAGTACAGCCGCTCAAACCACCCACGAGCAGTGCCGAAGGAACGCCCGCGAGTACCGTGCGTCGTTTCATACCCAACGTTAGTACGTTGACAACCTATAAGTGGCGTGGCCGTCGTGGCAACGTATTTCACGATACGGGGTCTCATCACCCGTACACCATCAGATTCGACGTTCCGTAGGCCCACCAGCGCGAAGGTGACGACGAAAGCAAACCAAAGTTATGAACAAATAATGAGAAATTTCCGGGAATTTATATACTGTCATTGCTAGTGAAAGATATGCTTCGCATACCGGAGGTGGCCGCATGAGTTCCCAACAGCGGTCCGAGAAGGAGTTACAGGACCTAGTCGGTAAACTGTCCAAAGACGGCGACGGCAACGGTACGGATGACCCTGCCGCCCGCACTGAACGGCTCGTGACCGACACGTCCGGGACGCTCGCGCCCGAGGGCTGTCTAGATATCGACGACGGCCTCGTGAAACAGTCCCTGTCCCCGCTGCTCCTGTTGCTCGTCGGGCTTCGAACCGACGACGCCCACGGAAAGGGAATCATGGAGGACCTCAGCCGGTTTTTCGGTGCGGATTTGAGCCCTGGCACCGTCTACCCGGCGCTTCACGACCTCGACGAGAACGGCCTCCTCGAGATGCACGAACTCATCCAGACCAAAGAGTACCGCATCGACGACCGCGAAGCGGTCCGAGAGACGCTCGAAGACGCGATGCAACAGCATCTCGCGTTGGGATTCGTGTTCCAACAGGCGCTCGACGAACTCGACCGCGCGGACGAATAACCCCCAGCCCTCCTCCGGGTTTAGTGCGGAAACCGACTTCTGCTTTCGCGACGGTGTTGCGACGGTAGCGAGCCGAAGGTTCGGGAGTTCAGAGCCGATACGTCGGCCCGTCGTCGGTATCCTGTACCTCGACGCCGAGTGCTTCGAGGCCGTCGCGGAGTTCGTCGGCACGCTCGTAGTTCCCGGCCTCCCGTTCGGCCGCCCGTACGTCGAGAACGAGTTCGACGAGTTCGCCCGCCAGCGTCGCCTCACCGTCGCCGTCGCCGGTGAAATCGAAGCCGAACACGTCGCCGCCCAACTCCTCGAAGGTCTCGACGGTGCGACGGAGCGCGCGGTAGTCGTAGTCGTCGCGTTCGTCGAGATGTGCGTTGGCGGCGGAGGCGAGGTCGAACAGCGCCGCCAGCGCCTCCCGCGTGTTGAAGTCGTCGTTCATCGCCTCGGTGAAATCCTCGCGGGTCGCCTCGACTGCGCCGCGGAGCTCGCTTTCGACCTTCGTGTGGGCGTCCGGCGAGTCGACGGCATCGACGACGCGTCTGTAGGCGTTTTCCAGTCGCTCCCAGCGTTCGATGGCTTCCTCGATGGCGTCGTCGCTGTAGGTCTGTGTGGAGTTGTACGACGCCGACACGAAGAACATCCGCAGGGCGTTCGTCCCGAAGCGGTCGACGGCCTCCGAGACGGGAATGAAGTTGCCGAGACTGGAGGACATCTTCTCGTCGCCCATCTGGAAGAGGTCGGCGTGTAGCCAGTACTTCGCGAACTGCTCGCCGGTGGCGGCCTCGCTTTGGGCGATTTCGTTTTCGTGGTGCGGGAAGACGAGGTCTCGGCCGCCCATGTGGATGTCGATTGAGCTGTCGAGATGCGTCATCGACATCGCCGAACACTCGATGTGCCAACCGGGGCGACCCTCGCCCCACGGCGACTCCCAGGTCTCGCCGGCCGGCGAGTCGACGGCGTAGGTGCGGTCGTCGTGGCGGTGTTCCGCGACGGCTGACTCGCTGACGCCGTCGGCCTTCCACAGCGCGAAGTCCGCCGGATGTCGTTTCTCCGAGCGCTCTTCCTCGACGCCCTGTGCCTCGACGTCCTCGAGTCGCTGATTCGAGAGCTTGCCGTAGTCGGGGAACTCGGTCACGTCGAAGTACACCGAGCCGTTGGACTCGTAGGCGTAGCCCCTCCCGACGAGCGTTTCGATGAGGTCGATGATGTCGGGGACGTGTTCGGAGACCCGTGGATACACCTCAGCGCGTTTGAGGTTCAGCGCACGCATATCCGAGAGCAACTGGTCGACGAACCGTTCGGCGACTGCCCCTTCGCTGTCACCGAGGTCGTCCTCGCCAATTCGGGCGACGATTTTCTCGTTTACGTCGGTGATGTTCTCGACGTGGCGGACGCCGTAGCCGAGGTGTTCGAGCCAACGGTGAATCACGTCGACGTGGGTCCACGTGCGTGCGTGTCCGAGGTGGGCCGCATCCGAGACGGTCAGTCCACAGTAGTACAGCAGTACGTCGTCGGGGTCGGCCGGCTCGAACGGTTCGCGCTCACCGGAGAGCGTGTTCAGCACGCGAAGAGTCATTGTCGGAGGGAACTCCCCGGGTCGGTTTCAATCCGTCGCTATACCGCGTCCTCGACGGCCCGGACGGCGTTGGCGCCGTCCCGGCGGCCAACCACGACGGCGAGCGTTCCATCCGCGCCGGCGGCCGCCTCGACGCCGACTTCGGCGGTCCGGAGCCGTCCGAGTACGTCGGCGAGGGCCTCGGCATCGACATCACCCGATGCGACAACGGCGGTGCTGTCGCCGCCGTCCGCAGCGAAGGCGGTGTCGCCGACGACGAGCAGTGCCTCGCTGTCGCCGTCGACGGGACCAACGCCCGACTTCATCGAGACGCTGGCGCGGCGGTTCGGGGGTTCGTACTCCGCTCGCTCCTCGGCGTACCGTCGGAGCGCGGCGGTGACGGCCTCGACGTCGCCCACATCGAGGAACCGAGCGGCGGCGGTGTAGTTGACGACGCCGGCCCGGAGGGCGGTCTCCAGAAAGGGGTGTTCGCGGACGGCCTCGCGGGTGTCGGCAGCGACGGTCATGTCGGTCGCACTCGGCGCGTCGACAAACCGATGTCGGTCCCGAAATCGACCGTCGCGACCTTCGGGTTGCGAAGCCCCTAAGAGCGCGCTGGCCGTTCCTTCGGGTATGCAAGCGCTCGTCATCGTCGCCCACGGGTCGCATCTGAACCCGGACGCGAGTACGCCCACCTACGAGCACGCCGACACCGTGCGTGCGGCCGGCGTCTTCGACGAGGTCCGGACCGCCTTCTGGAAGGAGGAGCCGTCGTTCCGCGAGGTGCTTCGGACCCTCGAAAGCGAGGAAGTGTACGTCGTCCCGCTTTTCATCTCGGAGGGATACTTCACCGAGCAGGTCATCCCGCGAGAACTCCGCCTCGACGGCTGGGACGTAGCCGAGTGGGACTCCGACGGCACGAGTGCGACTCACAGCACGTTAGAGGCCGGCGACGTGGAGAAGACGGTCCACTACTGCGGTCCCGTCGGTACCCACGACGCGATGAGCGACGTTATCGTCCGCAGAGCCGAGACAGTGACCGACGACCCCGACGTGGGAGAGGGGTTCGGACTGGCCGTCGTCGGCCACGGCACCGAGCGCAACGAGAACTCCGCGAAGGCAATCGAGTACCACGCCGAGCGCATCGGCGAGATGGGACGCTTCGACGAGGTGAAGGCGCTGTTCATGGACGAGGACCCCGAAATCGACGACGTGACCGACTTCTTCGAGAGCGACGACATCGTCGTCGTCCCGCTGTTCGTCGCCGACGGCTATCACACCCAAGAGGACATCCCCGAGGACATGGGCCTGACCGACGACTACCGGACGGGCTGGGAGACACCCGCCGAAGTCGATGGCCACCGCATCTGGTACGCCGGCGCCGTCGGAACCGAGGCGCTGACCGCCGACGTCATCATCGAACGGGCCGCCGACGCCGGCGCCGACGTTGGAAACGCAATCGAGGAAATCCGACGCCGGACCCGCGTGGCGGGTGCCGACGGCGCGAGCGTGGGGGACTGACGTGAACGACACACAACTCGACGCCCTGGTGGCGGCCGCCGCCGAGGGCGTCGACTGCGATGGCCTCCGCGTCACCGCCGACGGCGACGCCTACACCTTCGCGCTTCCGGAGGAAACCCACGAGGGACTCGACGAGTCGGAACTCCGCGAGCGCGCCACCGAGAACCCGTGGTTCGTCTCGAACTGGCACTACTGGACCGAGCGCGACCGGCCCGATGCGGAGACGGCGTACCTCCGGTGGCTCGAAGGCGCCGACGACCGGCCGGTGCCCGAACGGTACGAGGCACTCGCCGACGGCGGCATCGAGGCGTCGTGGGGAGAGCTCGCCATCGAAATCGGACTCGGCGACGACGGCGACCGGACCTACACGCTTTGCCACGAAGACGACGCCAACGCCGACACCGCGGCCCTCGATGTCCACACCGACCCGCTGGAAGCGCGCGAACTCGTCAAACACGACGACAGGGGACGGTACCGGCCGCTGAAGACCGCCCCGACGCTCCCGACCGGGTGGGCGTTTCTCGACCTCGACGGTCGGGCGTTGGCCCGAACGGTCGACATCGTCTACCCCGCGACGGTCGCCAACTGGCATCTCGAACGGCAGGGCGACCTCGATATCTCGAACTGGACGGAGACGATGGAGCGACAGACGGGCATCTACGGCGTCATCGAGACGTGGGACCGAGGCGAGGGTCACGAACACGTCAACTGGGTCGCGGAGGCCTGCTGTGCCGATTCGCAGTGTCTCAAACGCCGCGAATGGGAGTACGACGACGACACCGACCTCGATGTCGACGGCGGCGACGGCGCCTTCCCCTGTCGGGAACCCTGTTCGCTCGTCATCGCGGCGGCCCGTCAGTGGACGAAACTGGAAGGCGAACAGCCGAAAACATACGAGTTCGAATTGACGCCCTCCGAGAAGGAGCAAATCGAGGACATCATCGACGCCGTCGCCGACGGCGAGGCCGACGACATCCGCGAGGCCGACGTGTACGAGGGCGCCAACCGCTATCGGACGCGGTTCCTCAGAGCCAAACGGTTCGACGAGGAGGGCAATCTCTGTGGCGTCCCGACTGACGACGAGGAGAACTAACCGAGGAGGTAGTACGCCGCGACCGCGCATAGCCCGCCCGCGAGGACGGCGAAGCCGCCCATCACGAAGTTGATTCCGTCGGCCGTAATCAGCGCACCGACAGCCAACAGCAGCGCGATTGCCGCGAGGACGACGACCGGCAGCGCCCGGATATTCGTCGACGGCGTCGACGAGTCGTCAGTCTGCTGGGGTTTCGAGAGGTCCGGGTCGATTTCGACCGGCTCTTTCTCCGGCGTCCGGTCGAACGTCACGTCGACGTAGTGGGTTTCGCCGCCATGGGCGGTGACGACCTTCAGTTTTCCACGGATGCTCTCGCGTGGCCACTCCGGTCGCGGCCGAACCTCGATTTGGACGCCGCGGGCCTCGTCGGATTCGACGTAGTGGTTCGACGCCTCGATGCGTGCGATTTCCGAGAGCGTATCGTCGAGATGGAGGTGGACGTGGGAGGCCTCACCGTGGTTCCGCAGTTCGACGACGAACGGCCCGTCGGCTTCGAACGTCGTCGGCGCGTCCAGCGTGTGGAGGCCCGACCGATTGATGTCGACGCCGAGCGTTCGAGTCACGGGCATGGGGTCGGCCGGTGAGGTTAAAAATACTCGCCTCCCACTTTTGTGACCACTTTTTGCACGCTCGGCGCTGCTTCGCCGCGCCTCACGGCAAAAACGTGGGGGAAATATGCGCGCACTCTTCCTGTCGCGCGCCTTCGGCGCGCGGTAGTCATCGTGCGCTACGGCGACTCGACGGCTTCGCCGTCTCGTCGCCGCGAACCGCGCTCGCTACGCTCGCGCGGACAGTAAACCATCACTTCGGCTGATAACACGTCGAAGAACGACGGCTCGAAAAAGAGACCTACGCGGCCGCTTCGTCCCGCATGTCCGGCGGCAACAGGTTCGGGATGCCATCCTCGATGGGGTACTCCTCGCCGCATTCGGTACAGACGAGTCGACCCTCCAGAATCTCGTCGTCGTTCTCGCGGATGACCTCCAGTTCGAGGTCGCTCTTGTCCAGCGGACAGCACAGGATGTCCATCAGCGACTCCTTCATGAACGGACCTGCGTGGGGACCGGCCAAAAGTATGGCGGGTCCGGGCCGTCCGCGGGGGTTTTGCCTCCGGCCGTCGAAACGCGCTCATGGCCGACGGCACCTACACCCTCCTCGTCGAACTCTCCGAGGCCGCGACCATCGAGGTCGGCGCCCTCGGCGAACACCGCTTTCCGTCCGGGTGGTACGCCTACACCGGCAGCGCACTCGGGTCGGGCGGGTTCTCGCGGGTCGACCGCCACTACGAACTCGCCGCCGGGGAGCGGGAGACACGCCACTGGCACATCGATTATTTGCTCGGCCACGAAGCGGCGACGCTTCGGGGCGACGTTCGAACCGTCGATGCGGACGTAGAGTGTGCCGTCGCCGAGCGTCTGCCCGACGGCCCCCTCGAAGGGTTCGGAGCGTCGGACTGTGACTGTTCGAGTCACCTCGCCTACGGTGCCGACGGTGCCGACGGTGGCGAGTTACAACGGACGGTTGCCAGCGCACATCGTGCTGTATCGGAGGACTGAACGCGAGTCATGCCCGCGCAGAGGACGTGACGTAGATGCCGAAAAGCACCACGACACCGCCGAGGACCGTCGTCACCCCCGGCGCTTCGCCGAGGAAGACGAGCGCGAGGACGGTCGCGCCGACGGGTTCGCCGAGCAGCGAGACGCTCACGACCGAAGACTCGACGTGTTCGAGCGCCCAGTTGACGACGGTGTGACCGAAGAGGCCAGGGCCGACTGCCATCGCGAGGAAGATGAGCCACTCCCGTCGCCCGTAGCCGGTCAACTGCTGGCCGTCGACCAACGCGACGACCAGTAGCGTAATCGTACAGGCGGTGTAGACGACGAGAACGTACGGGACGAGGGCGACGCGTTGACGGAGCGACCGCCCAACGAGAACGTAGATGGCGGCCATCAGCGCACCGAGGACGGCCAGAGAGTTGCCGTACAGCGGACGCGACCCCGCGACGACGGCCCCCGAGAGGAACTCCGCGGCCGACATAGCGACGATTCCGAGGACGGCGACGGCGATGCCGAGGGCTTTCCGCGCGCCGATTCGCTCGCTCAACACCAGCGCCGCACCCACTGCGACGAACAGCGGTTGAGACTGAACGAGCGTGACGCTGGCGGCGACGCTGGTCCACGCGAGGCTCTCGAAGTACGCGGTGAAGTGCAAGGCGAGGGCGGCGCCGGTCAGGGTCGCGACGAGGAGGTCACGAGGCTGGAACCGTGCGAACTCGCCCCGGTACCGCGTCAGGAGGAAGGGCGCGACGAGAAGCGTCGTGAGCAGGACTCGGTAGAACGCGAGGACGACCGACGGGGCCGTACTCCATCGGACGAGAACGGCGCTCGTCGACACCGCGAGGATGGCGACGGCGAGGGCGGCCAGCGGAGGCGTCCGTGATTCCAGTCGCGCGAGCACACTCGATGTGGTGATGGAGCGGACTTGTTGGTTCCGGGACGGCGACGGTTTCGCAACCGATTTGCGGGGTCGACTGAAGACGACGATATGGACGACTCCCGCGTCGGTACGCTGTTCGTACTCTGCTCGGGTGCCGGCTTCGGTACGCTGGGCGTCCTCGGCGTCGTCGCGGGCGAGGAGGGACTGTCGATACCGACCGTGCTGTTCTTCCGGTTCGCTCTCGCGACAATCCTCGTCTGGAGCGTTCTCGCGGTTCGTGGGGAACTACGGTTGCTGTCCGGACGAAACCTGCTGGTCGGGTTCGCACTCGGTGCGTTCGGCTACGCCGCGATGAGCGGTCTGTACTTCGTGGGACTGGAGTTCATGACCGCCGGAATGGTCGGCATCGTCCTCTACACCTACCCCGTCTTCGTCCTCGTGTTGGCGGCCGCCTTTCTCGACGAGGTGGTCGACAGACAGCGCATCGCCGCCCTGTTGGTCACGCTGGGCGGTATCGCCCTCATCACGGGTGCCGACCCCGCGGCGGCCGACCCCCGTGGCGTCGGTATTGTCCTCGTGGCGGCCGTCGTCTACGCGACGTACATCACGGTGAGTCGAACGACCCTCACGGACGTGAGCGCGCCGACGCTGACTGCACACGTCCTGCCGGCGGCGGCGTTGACCTTTCTGGTCATCGGCCTCGCGACGAATAGCCTCTCGGTTCCGTCGACTGGCGTCGGATGGGGGGCCGTCGTCGGTATCGCCGTCGTGGCGACGGCAATGCCCATCTTCGCGTTTTTTGCGGGGCTGTCCAGAATCGGCGCCGGTCCGGCCTCGATTCTCAGCGCCGTCGAACCGGTCGTGACGGTCGCGCTGGGGGCGGCGTTCCTCGCCGAACCGGTCTCGGTCGTCGTGTTGGTCGGCGGGGGGTTGGTGTTGGTCGGCGTCGTCCTCGTCACGCGGCGGTAGCCGACGGCCGGCATAACGGACCGGTCTTCCGCGGCAGCAAATTATAATCGCGACGGGGCGAAGCGCAGCACAACGATGCTCGAAGACACGGTGTGTATCGTCTGCGGTGGCGGGCATGGACTCGGCGAGGAGACGGCGGTCGCGATGGCCGAGGAGGGGGCCTCGGTCGTGGTCAACGACCTCGGGGTCGACGTTTCCGGCGAGGGAAGCGACGAACAGCCAGCCGAGGAAACCGTCGAACGAATCGAGGCCGCCGGTGGCGAGGCGACCGCCCACTTCGGCGACGTAACCGACCTCGATTACACCGAAGGGCTCATCGAAGACACCGTCGCCGAGTACGGCGCCGTCCACGGCATCGTCAACTTCGCGGGCGTGTTGCGCGACGGAATGTTGTTCAAGATGTCCGAAGAACAGTTCGATACGGTCGTCGACGTACATCTGAAGGGTCACTTCTCGCTGCTTCGGAACGCCGCCAGCCACTGGCGACAGCGACACAAGGCCGAGGGCGGCTTCGACCGCGAGCGGTCATTCGTCTGTCTCTCCAGTGGCGTCTCCGTCGGCAACGTCGGACAGGCGAACTACTCGGCGGCGAAGGCGGGGATTCTCGGGTTGATGCGAACCGCGGCGCTGGAACTGGACCAGTACGACGTTCGCGTCAACGCGATGTGGCCGACAGCGGTCACTCGGTTGACCGAGGACCTCCCGGCGATGGTCGCCGCCGACCCCGATGACCTCGGGCCTCAACACGTCACGGGCGTTCCCGTTTTCCTCTCGAGTGAGGCCGCCGAGGGCGTCACGGGCTGTACGCTGGCCGTCGCCGGCGACAGCGTCTCCATCGTCTCTGACCCCGAACGTGAGCGAACTCTGTCGACGGATAGCGACGGCGGCTGGTCGGCCACTGAGTTGGCCGAGCGCTGGTCGGAGTTGACCGACGGCTTCGAGACGACGCGGTTGAACAGCGGCTGGTAGCTACTCCAGCAGTTCCTTCGTCTTCTTGTGTCGGCCCCGGAACATCGGCTCGAAACCGACCCATCCGAGCGGCGACGCCGCACGTCCGAGGGCGCCGCCGGGGAGTTCGTACTCCACGCGGTCGGAGACGATGGTTCCGTCGCCGTCGGCGAAGAACCGGTGGGTGTGTTCCCACGTCGGGAACGGACCCTCCTCCATCACGTCGTGGAACATCGCGGCGCCGTCGTCCTCGGTGCGTTCGGTGACGACCGAGGTCCAGTGTTGTCGCGGGCCGACGCCGAAGGGACGCATCGACATCTCGATTCGGGACCCATCCTCCAAAATCTCCGGGTCCGTGTCGCCGTCTGGGCCGATGACGCGTTCGATTTCGAGGTTCATGAAGTCGGGCGTCAGCGCATCGAGCCCGTCGATAGTGGCGTGAAACGCCCACACGTCCTCGAAGGGGGCATCGACGAACGTCTCGCGTCGGTAGATAGCCATACCTCACGAAGGGGCGCCAACGGCAAAACGGCACGGGCGGCGGAAATCGACGGTTGGACCGAGAGGGCGGTCACTTCAGCCGCTCTTGGAGGAAGGAGGGGTGGGCGGCTTCGACGCCGTCGAGCGAGAGGATGTCCTCGCGGATGACGTCGCCGACTGCGTCGCCATCGGAGGCACGCACCTCGGCCATCAGCATGTGGTCACCACTCGAGGTGTACAGCGACTCGACCGCATCGAGGTTCTTCAGTTCCTGTGTCACCTCGACGTACCGTTCGCTGGCCACATCGATACCGACCAGTGCGATGGATTTCCCGGAGAGTTTCTTCGGGTCGATGTCGGCCGAGTAGCCGACGATGACCCCCTCGGACTCCAGTTTCTCGATGTACTTTCGGACCGTCGGCTTCGATACCTCCGCACGGTCTGCGATTTCAGCGTAGGAGGCCTGGGCGTCGTCCTCAAGGACGGCGAGTATTCGGTCCTCCGTCTCCGCGCTCATGGGGGTATCTTTTCCGTCCGTGAAAAAATATCTTCCGAAGAAGAAAACCGGCCCGGAGTGGCGAAGCAAGGGCGAAACAACACTTGTTTTCTGTTTACAACTATTGACCAGTCAGGAAGAATTCCTAACAACGGTAACAGCATGGGGTATCCTTAAGTCCCTGCCGACAGCAGAATCGGCCGTATGACTATCGACGCCATCGACCGAGTGACGGTTCTCGGCGCGGGAAGCATGGGACACGGTATCACTGAGGTCGTTGCCCTGGCGGGGTATCAGGTGACGATGCGCGACATCGAACAAGAGTTGGTCGACGAGGGCTACGAGGACATCGAGTGGTCCCTGGAGAAGCTCGCCGAAAAAGGCCTCGTCGACCAGACGCCCGCCGACGTGATGGAGCGAATCGACACCGCAGTCGACCTCGAAACCGCCACCGAGGACGCCGACCTCGTCATCGAGGCTGCCCCCGAGCAGATGGAAATCAAGAAGGACATCTTCGGGCAACTCGACGAGTACACACCCGAGGACGCCATCCTCGCGTCGAACACCTCCTCGCTGTCGATTACGGAAATCGCCACCGCCACCGACCGCCCCGAACAGGTCTGTGGGATGCACTTCTTCAACCCGCCGGTGAAGATGGAACTCGTCGAGGTCATCTACGGCGACGAGACGACCGACGACACTGCCGAGACGGCCTACGAGTTCGTCGAGAGCATCGACAAGACGCCCATCTACGTCCGCAAGGACGTCAACGGCTTCGTCGTCAACTCGGTGCTCGGCCCGTTCGGCGACGAGGCCGCCTGGATGGCAAGCGAGGACGTCGCAAGCGTCGAGGAAATCGACGCCGCGATGGTCCACCAGCGTGGCTACCCGATGGGCCCGTTCGAACTGTCGGACATGACGGGCATCGACATCGGCTACCACGTCCGCAAGGAGGCCGGTAAACCCATCCCGCCCATCGTCGAGGAGAAAGTCGAAGCCGAGGAACTCGGCCAGAAGACCGGCAAGGGCTACTACGACTACGAAGACGGCGAGGGAACGACCTACGAGGCCGGTCAGGGCGAGGGCGTCGACTGGCTCCGTATCGAGTCCCGTATCGTCAACGAGGCCGCGAAACTCATCGGCAACGACGTGGCCACCGCAGAAGCCATCGACACCGGGCTCCGGCTCGGCGCCGGCTTCCCCGAGGGGCCGTGTCGCCGTGCCGACAAAATCGGCCTCGACACCGTCTTGGAGAAACTCGACGACCTCCACGAGGAGTACGGCGAGGAACGCTACGATGCCGCCGACTATCTGCGCGAGTTGGTCGAAGAAGGCAACACCGGCGAAGACGCAGGAGCGGGCTTCTACGACTACGGCGACTCCGCCGAGCGCGACTACACGACCATCAACCACACACTGGGCGACGACGGCCTGCTGGAAATCGAACTCGACCGACAGGCCCGGATGAACGCGCTCAACGGGGACATGATGGACGAAATCGTCCACCTCTTGGAGAACGTCGACATCGACGAGGTCCGGGCGGTCACCTTCGAAGGCGCGGGCGACCGCGCGTTCTGTGCCGGCGCCGACATCACCGGCTTCGCGGGCATCGAGCCCCACGAGGTCGAGGTGACGCCCGTCTTCCAGACGGTCAACGACTTCCCGCGACCGACGCTGGCGAAAATCGACGGCTACTGTCTCGGCGGCGGCAACGAACTCGCACTCGCCTGTGACCTCCGTATCGCCACCGAGGATTCGGAGTTCGGTTTCCCCGAAATCAACCTCGGTCTGATTCCGGGCGGTGGCGGCACCCAGCGTGCGATGCGAATGCTCACCGAAGCACGAGCGAAGGAACTCGTCTTCCGTGGCAACCGCATCGACGGCGAACTCGCCGAGGAGTGGGGACTCATCAACCGCGCAGTCGAGGAAGACGAGTTCGAGGAGACCGTCGAGGAGTACGTCTCCGACCTCGTTTCCGGCCCGCCCATCGCCCTCCGGAAGGCCAAGAAGGTGATGAACGAGGGTCGCGACCAGGACATCTCCGCCGGTCTCGAACTCGAATCGCAGGCCTTCGGCCTGCTACTCTCGACCGACGACATGATGGAAGGCGCCTCCGCGTTCATGGAGGATCGCGAACCCGAGTTCGAGGGCAAATGAGCGACTGCGAGGCGACCGCGTCGGACGGCGAACGCGACGACGCACTGGAGCGTGCGCTCCGCGAACACGGCCTCTTCGAGTGGCTGAACCTCGACATCGACGTCGTCGAACCCGGCCGCGTCGTCTTCGAGTTGCCGTTCGACGAGAAGTTCGCCAACCTCGCCTCCGGTACCGTCCACGGCGGCGTCACGGCGACGGTCATCGACACCGCCTCCGGCTTTGCCCTGCGGTCGACGTTCGACGACCCCGCGACCGCACGGCTGACGACGACGGACCTCAACGTCAGATACGTCCGCCCCGCACGGAACGACCTCCGAGTCGAGGCCGAAGTCGTCCGCTCGGGCGGGTCGATGGGGTTCACCGAAAGCGAGGTTACGACCGTCCACGAGGGCGAAGAGAAAGTCGTCGCCACCGGCGGCACCAGCTACAGACTGTTCAGAGAATGAGCCAGCAAGACACAGACGACGTGAGCGTCTTCGAAGACATCGAAGAGGGAGACACGGACGTCACGCAGGGACGAACCATCACCGAGGCCGACGTGACGAACTTCGCCGGCATCTCGGGGGACTTCAACCACCTCCACACCGACGAGGAGCGGATGGGCGACTCCATGTTCGGCGAGCGAATCGCCCACGGCATGCTCGTCGTCAGTGCAGCGACGGGGCTGTTGTGGCAGTCCCGAACGCCCGAAGAGCGGGAGGCCGTCGTCGCCTTCTACGGCATGGACGAACTCCGGTTCCGACAGCCGGTGTACATCGGCGACACCATCCGCGTCGAAACCGAGGTGCTGGAGACCCGCGAGAAGCCCGACGGCCCCGGCAACGGGACGGTCCGAAACGCCGTCGAAATCAAAAATCAGCGCGACCAGACGGTCATCTCCTGTGAGATGACCTCGCTGATGAAGTAGTCACGCCGACCGCTCTCGTTTTAGTAGTTCGTCGATGGCGCTCCGTTCGGGCAGCGACGGCACGACACCGCGTTCGGTACAGGCGAGTGCGCCGGCGGCGATGCCGCGTTCGGTCGCCGCGAGGTGGCTCAACCCGTTCCCGCGGGCGACCGCGAAGGCGGCGTTGAACGCGTCGCCGGCGCCAGTCGTATCGACCACGTCGACGGGAATCGGGTCAACCGCGGTGGCGTCGTCGTCGGTCACCACGAGCGCGCCGTCGGCTCCGAGCGTCACGACCACCGCGTCGGGCCCGCGGTCGAGAACGGCTCGTGCAGCCGTCTCCTCGTCGATATCGGCGTCGGGTTCGTGGCCCGCCAGCAGTCGGACCTCGCTTTCGTTCGGCGTGAGAATCGACACGTCCTGCAGAAATACATCGGGGAGGTCCCGGTAGGGCGCGGGGTCGACGACGACTTCGGCCCCGGTCGCTGCTCCACATGACACCGCTTCGGTCACGGCACTAATCGGCGTCTCCAGCTGCGTCAACAGCACGTCACAGCCATCGATGACGCCTGCAGACTGGACCGTCTCGGCGTCGAGGTCGTCGTTCGCCCCGGAAGCGACGGCGATGGCGTTCTCACCGCTTTCTTCGACGTGGATGAGTGCGACACCGGTCGCAGTCTCGACCGACGAGACGGCGGCGTCGATGCCTTCCTCGGCCCACAGTTCACGTGCGTACTCGCCGAAGCGGTCGTCACCGACCGCGCCGACGAAGGCCACGTCGCCACCGCTGCGGGCGGCGGCGATGGCCTGATTCGACCCTTTGCCACCGGCGTGTTCCTGAAAATCCTCGCCGGAGGCCGTCTCACCGGGAACCGGAAGCGACGGCACGGTAACCGACATGTCGTGGTTGTAGGAGCCGACGGCGGCGATTCGAGGGGGGTCAGTCATACCGAACCGACAGCGGCGGCGCTGAAAAGCGTGATGACGGGACTCGGGATGCGAGCATCCGCGAGCGAAGCGAGCGGTTTTCTGAAAAGAGCGCGAAGCGATCTTTTCGCATACTACAGGAGCTCTGCTCCTGTGTAGCTCGCAAATCTTCGATTTGCTTACTGACGAAAGACGCCCACGGCGTCTTTCGAACCACACCGGCGACGAGGCCGAAGGCCGAGTCGCCGGATGGTTTTTCCCCAAGTTTTTGCGGGAGGGGGTTCCCCGCAGCGACCGAAGGGAGCGAGGAAACCCCTCTCGTAAAAAGTGGGTTGTTAGTACTCTTCGTAGGCCAGATTCATCACCCAATGCGAGAAGGCGTCGCTTTGGGCGTCGGCCTCCTCGTCGCCGACGAACGGCGAGAGCATGTCGCCGGCCATCAGCAGCGAGAAGTCGAGGTCCTTCGGGTCGCGAACCGGCGTGATGTAGTAGGTGTTGTGCCCCTCATAGACGGTGTCCTCGCGTTCGACGAGGCCCTTCTCCTCAAGGGAGTCGATGATACGGCTCCCCTTCCGGGAGTCGACGTCGAGTTCCTTCCAGAAGTCGCTCTGGTGGATGCCACCGGTCGACCGAATCAGTTCGAGCCCCGCTCGTTCGGCCTCCGTGAGCTCCTGCTCCTCGTCGGCGGTGGTACTCATTGTTCTTCCCTCCGCCGGCGAGCCGTTTAAATCCTGCTTTCGGTCGGTTCGTACGGCGTCTCACACGGCGGGCCGTCGGCGAACTCGAAGACACGGTCCCCGCCGAGTCGGACGAGCGAGGACGACCGGGTTCCGAAGCCGTCGCCGTGGATGCAGGCGCCGAACTCGTGGTCGCCGAGTATCTCGCCGGCCCGACGCGTCCACGCTTCGGCTGTTTCGCCGTCTCTCGGCTGGAGTTCCGCCCGGATGCGGTCGGCGTTGTTCGCCTGCTGGCGTCCCGCTTCGGGTCGCATCGGTGGGACGAACCACTCGCCGTCGAAGCCGACGTTGACGACGATGTGGACGCCAGGGTCGAGTTCAGTCACTCGGCGCACGTCGCCCCACTCGATGAGTAGGGCATCTTCGCCGTCGGCCGCCAGCAGATGGAGGGGGGCGTACTCCCTGGCGTCGAGTTCGGCTTCCACGCGGTCGATAGCGGCGCTTGCGGTCGGTTCCGAAAGCGCGTCGTCGACGAGGAGGCCACGGGAACGGTCGCCTTCGCCCTCGACCCACCGGTTCGTGATGGCGACGAGAACGCCGTCTTCGTTGTACCCCAGCCACGTCCCGCCGGCCTCTTCGTCACGAGGGGCGACGATTCGGGGGTCACCCTCCCGGACCACAGGCGGCGTCGACGGGCGTCCGAACGCCTCGTCGCGGTTGGCCGCGACACAGACGGGTGCTTCCTCGAAGACCTGCCACGCGACGATGAGTGTACACACGG
Organism: Natronomonas gomsonensis; assembly: GCF_024300825.1. Lineage (NCBI taxonomy): Archaea > Methanobacteriati > Methanobacteriota > Halobacteria > Halobacteriales > Natronomonadaceae > Natronomonas > Natronomonas gomsonensis. Next base: position 1,187,276 of record NZ_CP101323.1, read on the forward strand.
GAGGCGGTAGGTCCGCCTCGAAAATAAAGCCGCCTCCGGTTCAGGCATCGTCGGCCGCTTCCAGGGTCGTCCGAACGGCCTCGCGGTCGACGGTTCCCGAGGCCGTCCGCGGCAGCGAGTCGGCGAATCCGACCGTCCGGGGGAGTTTGTAGCCGGCGAGGTGTCCCCGACAGTGCTCTCGGAGGGCGTCGGCGGCCACCTCCGTACCGTCGGCGAGGACGACCAATGCAGCGACGCGTTCGCCCCACTCCTCGTCGTCGAGGCCGACGACGGCCGCGTCGTCGACGGCCGGGTGGTCTCGGAGCGCGGCGACGACCTCGCTTGGGTCGACGTTCTCCCCGCCGGTGACGATTGTGTCGTCGACGCGGGCGTGGACGTACACCCGGCCGGCCTCGTCGCGGTGGCCCACGTCGCCGGTTCGGAGTCCGCCGTTGGTGAACGCGTCCCGCGTCGCCGCGTCGTCGAGATACCCCGGCGTCACCATCGGCCCGGCGACGACGAGTTCGCCCGTCTCACCGGGGCGACACACCGCGCCGGCGTCGTCGACGACGGTCACCTCCGCGAACATGAGCGGGTTGCCGACCGTATCGGGGTGTCGGCGGGACTGTTCCGGCGTCGCGGTGGCGATTTGGGAGGCCGCCTCCGTCATTCCGTAGGTGGGAGCGACCGGAACACCCCGGTCGTGGGCGCGAGCGAGCAATTCGGGCGGACAGGCGGCCCCGCCCAAGAGTACAAACCGGCAATCGGGAAACTCGCCGGCGTCGAGCATCCGGTCGAGCATCGTCGGGACCAGCGAGACGCAAGTGGCTCCGGCCTGCCGCATCACCTCGGCGGTCCCCTCGGGGTCGAAACCACGTTGGACCGACAGAGAAGAGCCGTACAGCACCGACCGGTAGACCGGTGCCAACCCGCCCATGTGATACATCGGAAGCGTGACGTGCCAACAGTCGTCGCCGCCGACGCCGAGGCGGAAGGCGGAGGCGGTCGCACTCGCCAGTACGTTCGCCAGCGTGAGCACGACCCCCTTCGGGTCGCCCGTCGTCCCCGAGGTAAACATGACGACCAGCGGGTGGTCGGGTTCCCACTCCGGGAGGTCGAACGGCTCCGGCTGGATGCTTTCGACCCGTTCGGCGCCAGCGGCCGGCTCGTCGAAGGACAGAACAGTGGTGTCGTCCTGTTCGGTCGCTTCGACCGCATCGATAACCGCCCGCTCGGTCCCCGACTCAGAGGCCACGGCCGCAGGGTCGATTCGTTCGAGCCGGACGGCGAGTTCCTCAGCAGTCAGCCGTGCGTTGAGCGGAACGAGTACGGCTCCGAGTCGCTGTGCGGCGTGGACGGCTTCGAGGAACTCGACTCGGGTCTCGGCACACACGGCGAGGGCGTCGTCGACGCCGACGCCGCGGGCGGCGAGGCGGCCGGCCAACACCTCGACCCGCTCGTTGAGGTCCGCGTAACTCCGGGTAGTCGCCACGTCGCCACCGGCGGCTACTGCGGTCGCCGCGGGCGTCCCGTTCGCTCGTGTGGCCAGCCAATCTCGCATCTCCGTCGCCCGATTCACGATGGGGGAATATTGCCTTTTCCCTGTGGAACGGCCATCGACCCCTCGTCGGCGACCGCCATATCCGGTCGAAGGTCCTCGGCGAGCAACCCACCGGTCGCCAGCCCACAGGGCCGGACATCGGGTATCGACGCCGCGAGATGGACCGCACCAGCGCGGGCGACCGCACCATCAATGGTCGTCGTGATGATGGGGTCGACGCCCCCAGCGCGCGCCTGTAGAGCGATTTCTCGCGCTCGGTCGACACCACCCAGCGCCATCGGCTTACAGACGACGACATCTGCCGCATCCGCTTCGAGGATAGCGTCGAGACCATGTTCGAGAAGTCCCTCGTCGAGGCCGACTCCAACCTCGCCACCGCGGAGTGCGGCGTGTCCGGTGAGGGTGTCGGCTGACAGCGGCTGTTCGACGAAGGACACGTCGAACCCCGCGAACGCCTCGAAGGCGCGTTCGGCGGTCGGTTGGTCCCAGGCACCGTTGGCGTCCGCCCGGAGTTCGACATCGGGACAGGCGTCCCGAACCGCCTCGATTCGCTCGATGTCCGCCGTGAGCGACCGAGCACCGACTTTCACTTTCAGCGCCGGGTAGCCGTCGGCGACGGCCTGTTCGGCGGCCGTGGCAGTGTCGGCTGGCGTTGCGTCGCCGAGAGTCGCGTTGACCGGGACGCTCTCGACGCCCTTCTCGCCGCCGAGATAGCGGTACAGCGGCTCCTCTGCCGTGCGCGCACGAGCATCCAGTACCGCGAGCGAGACGCCGTGTCGCGCCGCCGGCGTTTCGCCGAGGGAGACGAGAGCCTCCTCTGGGTCCGAGACGGATTCGAGCGCGGCGGCACACGCAGAGCGCGATTCGGTCCAGCCGGCAAGCGGTGTCGCCTCTCCGACGCCCGGAATGCCGTCGAGTTCGAGTTTCACGAGGAACCCGTCCCGGCGCTCGATACTGCCGGCGGCGGTGTCCAGCGGGCGGGCCAACGGGAGTGAGAATCGGTCAACTCTCATACCAACGCCGGTGCTGCGAGGCCGATGGCGAAGGCCAGCGAGTGGACGAACAGGAGTTGGCCCGTCCGTTCCAGCGCCGGGTTGAGCGCCTCGCCGTCTTCGTGGCTCCAGACGGTTCCGCCGAGCGAGACGGCGAGGGGGGCAGTCAACAGCGGAAGGAGGACTGCGAGGCCGTATCCATCAGCCCAGAACACCACCGGAACGGCGTAGGCCATTCCGACCAACGCGGTCCACTCGATTCGGCTGAGTCGGTAGCCGAGCATAACGGCGAGTGTCCGCTTTCCGGCGGCGGCGTCGGTCTCGCGGTCACGGATGTTGTTGACGACGAGGATGGCAGTCGACAGCCCCGCGACGGGGAGTGCGGCAACGACCGCCCGAACGGGCACCGTTCCCTCGGGAAGCCACAGCGGGAACGGCGCAGCCGCGTAGGTGACGGCCTGGACGTAGTACGTTCCCGCGACCGCGACGAGACCGAAGAAGACGAACACGAACACGTCACCGAGTCCGCGGTAGCCGTACGGCAGCGGGCCACCGGTGTAGGTGATGCCCGCAGCCACGCTGGCGAGGCCGATAACGAGGATGGGAACGCCACCGAGATACACGAGATAGACGCCCACGAGGATGGCGAGACCGAAGGTTGCATACATCGCCCGTTTGACCGACTGTGGCTCGATGATACCGCCGGCAGTCACGCGGGTGAACCCCTCGCGGTCCTCGGTGTCGGCGCCGCGAACGGCGTCGTAGTAGTCGTTGGCGAAGTTCGTCCCGATTTGGAGGAGCAACGCCCCGACGAGGGCGAACGCAGCCGACACCGGTGCGAAGAAATCGTCGTGAATCGCCAGCCCCGTCCCGACGATGACCGGCGCCGCTCCCGCCGGCAACGTCTGCGGGCGGGCCGCCATCAGCCACGCTTTCGTGGGTGAAACCGCCTCAGTCATTGTCGGTACTGCGTCCGGGAAGGGTATAATGTCGGGTGGTCCGAGTCGACGGCTCGCAGTTCTCGGATAGCGGCGCTATCTGTGGTGAAAAAACGGAGAAGGTGTCGGGAGTCGTGAAGACCGCTTACGCCGAGCTGCCGGTCGCGTCGTCGGTCGCGTCTTCGACCTGTTCGGCAGCGTCCTGAACCTGCTCGGAGACGTCGTCGATTTGCTCCTGCAGCGTGTCGGCGCCTTCCTCGAGTTGGTTCTGGATGTTGTCGAGTTGCTCGTCGAGTTGGTCCTGGAACTCCTCGGAGCGCTCGTCGAGCTGCTCCTGGAGGTCCTCGATGGACTCCTGAAGGTTTTCGAGGGCGTCGACGGTCTGGTCTTCGAGGTCCTCGCTGGCCTCGAGCAGTTGGGACACTTGCTCGTCGAGGGTTTCGAGGAAGTCCTCGAGGAGTTCGTCGACAGACTCGTGGCCGTCGTCGAGGTTCTCCTCGATGGTGTCGAAGGCATCCGACTGGTTGGCTTCGAGTTCGTCGAGCTGTTCGTCGAGGGTCTCACGAACGTCCGCGAGCACGTCTTGGTCGCCGGGGACGGCCGACTCGACGGCGTCGAAGTAGGCGTCGACGCCCGTGCGGACGAGGTCGCTGCTGCGTTCCGAGAACTCTCGGGTCGTGTCGAAGCTCTCGACGAGGCGCTCGTTGACGTTCTGCTGGAACTCGACGCCGGTCTCGATGGCGCTTTGGGTCTGTTCGAGGGTGCTGCGCTGGAGGCTGAACATCGTGCTGACCGCGGAGTCGTTTTGGCTCATTGTAATTGAACTAACGCGTCCCGACTATATAACTCTTACCACCAAATACCACTCAATACCAAGAAATGGTTTGAGAATACGAGTGGAGCGTTCAGTTACCTCGTCGACGGTCTGTCCGACTCGTCGTTGCACGGCTACGTACGATAAAACAACGTCAGAGCCAATTATTGCATCCGGGTGTCACCGAGTGACGAACGGACGACGCGTCAGTAGTACCAGTCGAACTTCTCGAATTCGGGGTCCCGTTTCTCGTTGAACGCGTCGCGTCCCTCCTGGGCCTCGTCGGTCATGTAACCGAGTCGGGTGGCTTCGCCCGCAAACACCTGCTGGCCGACGAGTCCATCGGTGTCGAGGTTGAACGCGTACTTCAACATCCGAATCGCCATCGGTGACTTCGAGAGGATGCGCTCGCCCCACTCCAGGGCCGTCTCTTCGAGTTCCTCGTGGGGGACGGCCTCGTTCGCCATCCCCATTTCGACGGCCTCCTCGGCGGAGTAGGTCTTTCCGAGGAAGAACACCTCACGGGCCTTCTTGTGACCGACCTGGTGGGCGAGATACGCCGACCCGAAACCGGCGTCGAACGACGCCACGTCCGGGTCGGTCTGGAGGAACTTCGCATGCTCCTCGGAGGCCAGCGTCATGTCACAGACGACGTGCAGGGAGTGGCCGCCGCCGACGGCCCACCCGGGAACGACGGCGATGACCGGCTTCGGAATGTGACGGATGAGCCGCTGAACTTCGAGGATGTGGAGTCGCGGCGCGTCCTGCTGTTCGGCTTCGGATTCGGATTCGTACTCGTAGCCCGCCTCGCCACGGATGCGTTGGTCGCCCCCGGAACAGAACGCCCAGCCGCCGTCTTTCGGTGACGGGCCGTTACCGGTCAACAGCACACAACCCACGTCGGTCTGGCGTTTGGCGTGCTCTAAGGCGGTGTACAGTTCGTCGACCGTCTCCGGCCGGAAGGCGTTGCGCACTTCGGGTCTGTCGAAGGCGATTCGGACGACGCCGCTGTCTTTCGCCCGGTGATAGGTGAGGTCCTCGAAGTCGTCGGTGACCGGTTCCCAGCGCTCGGAATCGAAGATGTCCGATACCATGCCGGAGGTGGGACCGGCGCCAGCAAAAAGCCACCCGACCGCGACTCACCGAGAACCCACGCCGAGCAGCCACACCGTCAGGTACAGCCCCATCCCGACGAGCAGCCCGGTCGTCGGCTCACCGCCCAGAAATCCGGCGCCGAGGACGACCGCGAACAGCGCCGCCGCCCCGGCCGCCCGACGGTCACCCATCCGCGCTGGCGAGGGCAACTCCGAGCGGCCGACGGCCGTCGCCGCCACCGTCGCCACGATGACCGCCACACCGACGACGGGGAGGCTTCCGGAGAGGACGAGCGCGGCGAATCCAGCGAGCATCGCCGTCACCGTCGTGAACAGCCACGGACCGACGCGCGGGTCGCTCACTGCGAGAGTTCCTCGACGACGCGTTCCTGCAACGCCGCGCGGTCGGCGTGGTTGCGGTCGCTGTCGGTGCGGACCTCGATGACCTGCGTCCCTTCGCTTGCGAGGGAGTCGGCGTACAGTTCCCGGAACCCTTCGCGGTCGCCCGTGCGCGCGAACTCGAGGTTGTACAACTCCGCCGAATGTTCGAAGTCCAATCCGTGCGGCGTCCGGAACCACTCCTCGAAGGTGCCGTGGGCCTCGATTGGGAGCAGATGGAAGATGCCGCCGCCGTCGTTGTTGATGCAGACAACGGTCGCGTCGACATCGCAGCGACCGACAGCGAGCAGACCGTTCATGTCGTGATAGTACGCGAGGTCACCCGTCACGAGGACGAGTGAATCGTCGGTCCCGGAACCCGCTCCGAGTGCCGTCGAGGTGATGCCGTCGATGCCGGATGCGCCGCGGTTGCCGAGAACGGTCAAATCAGCCGGTCGGGGACGACCGAACCGGTCGAGGTCCCGGACGGGCATCGAGTTCGAGACGAACAGCGTCGTCGAGTCCGGTGCGGCCTCGACGGCATCGGCGATGACCGCACCCTCCTCGGGTTCCGCGCCGGCGAGGAGTTGCCAGTAGGCCGCCTCGGCCTCTCGGAGTTGGGCGGCGTACGCTCCGGGTTCGCGTTCGATTCGGGCCGCGAGGTCCCTCGCGAGTCGCGTCTCGTCGGCGACGACGAGGTCCGTCGCGGTGAACGTCGCCTCCGGCCATCCGCCGGCCGAGTCGACGACGAACTGGCGGGCGCCCGACCCCGCGAGGTAGTTCCGGAGTGGCTTGGAAGTCGGTGAGGCACCGAACCGGACGACCACCTCGGGGGACTCCTCGATTGCGGCGAGATAGGAGTCGTACCCGCCACAGACGGTTACGCCATCGCTGTCGACGTGTCCGCCGAACCGAATCCCCGAGAGCGGGTCGGCGAACACGGGAAAGCCGGTGGCCTGGGCGAACTCTTCGAGTGCGTCGCTGGTCGGCGCCGGGCGGTCGGTGGGACCGCAGACGACGAGTCCGGATTCCGCGGTTTCGACGGCGTCGACGAGGTCTCGTCGCTCCGCAGCGGATAGCGCCGAGCGGCCACGTGTCACCGCGACGAACGGCCCATCGCGGCCCTCGACGGCGAGGAGGTGGTCGTCGACGAACCCCTCCGGAACCGCGCTATCGGGGACGCCGGGCGGGGCGGCTTCACCGCCCGCCGTCGGTTCCAGCGGCTTGCGAAGCGGCACGTCGAGGTGGACCGGTCCGGGTTCGACCCCCGTGGCGGTGCCGACCGCCCGCGCGAGTGCGGTCCGAAGCGACCGGAGTTTTCGGTCCGCAGCCTCCGGTTCCGGGAGTTTTCGGTACTGACGCACCGCATCGCCGTACAGTCGCTCCTGGTCGATGGTCTGGTTGGCGCCGCTGTCCTGCAGTTCGGGCGGGCGGTCCGCCGTCAACAACAGCAACGGAACGCGGGACCGGTCGGCCTCGATGACCGCCGGATGAAAGTTCGCCAGCGCCGTCCCGGAGGTACAGACGAGCGCCGTCGGCGTCCTCGTCCGTTTGGCTCGACCCAGAGCGAAAAACGCCGCCGACCGCTCGTCGAGAAGCGAGTGCGTTTCGATGTCTTCGTGTTCGGCGACGGCGACGGTCAGCGGCGTCGAGCGGCTTCCCGGAGCCAACACTGCCGCCTCGACGCCCGCCTTCGACAGTTCGTCGGCGATGACCTCCCCCCACAGCGTGTTGACGTTCATGTCGGTCACTCGAGTTCGTCGAGGATGGGCCGGTACTTCAGTTGTACTTCGTCCCACTCCCGGTCGGGGTCGGAGTCACCGACGATACCGACGCCAGCGAAAAGCGTTGCGACATCCCCGCTGGCGACCGCCGAGCGGATGGCGACGGCGAAAGAGCCGTAGCCGGCAGCGTCGAACCACCCGACGGGCGCGGCGTACCAGCCACGTTCGAACGGTTCGGTGTCGCGGATGGTATCGAGTGCGCGGTCCGGGGGTAGTCCACCGACCGCCGGTGTGGGGTGTAGCGCCTCGACGAGCGAGAGGACGTGTTCGTCGACGGCCAACTCGGCGGTAATCGGCGTCTCGATGTGCTGGACGGTCGCCAACCGCCGAATGCCACGCTCGCCCGCGCGGATTGACGCCGCATAGGGTTCCAGTTGCTCCCGGATGGCGTCGGCGACGAGTTCGTGTTCGTGGACGTTCTTTTCGTCCGCCAGCAGTTCCTCGGCGAGCCACTCGTCTTCTTCGGGTGTGTCACCGCGGCCGGTCGTGCCGGCGATGGCGCCCGTTTCGACCGTTCGTCCCCGGAGGCCGACGAGTCGCTCCGGCGTCGCACCGAAAAAGCCCGAGCGGCCGTCCGCCGGTTCGAAGAGGAACCGAAAACAGTTCGGATAGGTGTCGCCGAGTCGGGTAATCGCGTCGGGAATCGACAGCGGTGCGTCGAGACGAGCCTCCAGTGCCTGTGCGAGGACGACCTTCCGGAGTTCGCCGGCGTCGATACGGTCGATAGCAGCCGTGACGCTGTCGCGCCACTCCGCCTTCGAGGTGGTTCGTGTCCGGCTTTCGACCCCCGGCGGTCCCGCGGTGGCCCCCGACTCCGGCGCATCGAGGAGCGCTTCGGTGGCGGTGTCGAGTCGGCGTTCCACGTCGGCGGCGCCAGCATCGACTGCGTTGACCGTCACCCACGCCTCGTCGTCGGTGTAGGTGACCTGTACGCGGGGAAGCACGAATCGGGCACCGGGATACCCCTCCCACGGCCCCTCGCCGACGTGTTCGTCGTGAAACGAAAAGCCGCCGAACACGCGGGGGCGGGCCGCGAGCGTCCCGGCGTGTACGTCGCCGACAGCGAAGAGTTCCGCCGCGGCCTCCCGAATCGCGTCGAATCGACCGGGGCCGTCCGCCGTGATGGTCGCTGCCGCGCCGCTGCCGACGACCGTCGACTCGTCGGGAGCAGCCCAGAGCGTCCGTGGCGACTCCGCCGCCGCGAGAGCCGCTCTGGGCGTCGGTGCCTCCCGAACCCGTCTCGACCGACTGACGAGCCCCGTCGATTCCGGGGCCGCCTCTTCGCTCCGCAACGGTTCCATTGGCACTACGTTAGACCCCCACCGTTTTAGGTTACGTGTTCGGGCACGGACCGGCCGGAACCCAGGACGGCCCCGCGACGCTCGAAAAGAGTCGGCTTACAGTTTCGATTCCGCGTCGTCGGCGAGTTCCTTCATCCGCTTACCGATCCGGCCCGCATCGGAGAACTCGTCTTCGCTCATGACGTTCGCCAAGGCGTTGCCGAGGACGAACACGGCGTGTTTGTGCTCGCTCTTCGATTTGTGAACGTCGTCGGGCGTCACGTCGAGTGATTCGTAGGGGTCGAACACCGACGAATCGATTTCGTCCATGTCCTGGAAATGACCCATTATCGATACCATCTTCGCGTGCAGTTCGAGGAGTTCGTCTTTGTGCATATTCGTGGATACTGTTAGGGACCGTTTAACGCTTTCGCGGGAACCAGCCACACACGAAAACAGCGCCGAACGGGTTGTTAGAAGACGTACTCGTCGTCGTGTCCCATCATCCCGTCCTCTTCGAAGCCCGGTTCTTCGTCCTCCATCGGACCGCTCGTCTTGTAGGCTCGGAGCCCGGTTGAGAGCAGTTCTTCGATGGCTTCTTCCCGGTTTACGAACTCGCCCTTCTCGACCAGTTGGGCGATTTGCATTTCGAGATGTTCCGGGACAGTGAGTTGTACCTTCGGCATCGGAACGTTCGAACGTTCGGGGATGGGGTATTTAACTCTGACGGGGAAATTTTCGCTACTCAAAAACCGAATCCCGGGTTACCCAAATAATCCTTATCGAAACGAGCATCAATTTTATCGTTTCGACGAGCCGTTTCGCAAACCGCCTGCGGAGCGATAGGCCTACCTACCAGCGACCCCGAATCACCCAACATGAAGGACGTGACGGACCTCCACGTCGAGTTCGACGGCAAGCGACTCCCACCCGGCCAGCGCGAGACGAGTCGGTTCCCGGTGCTATCGAAGGGCGGAACGCCGTCGATACCGAACGACTGGACCTTCGAGGTCTGGGGTGCCGTCGACGAGGAACTCTCCTTGTCGTTCGAGGAGCTACAGGAACTCCCCACACAGACCCAAAAACAGGACTTCCACTGCGTTACGGGGTGGTCACGCTTCGACTGTGGGTTCCACGGCGTCACCTTCCCGACGCTCGCCGACCACGCCGGCGTCGACGACGATGCCGTCCACGTGATGTTTCACGCCCACGACGGCTACACGACGAACCTCCCGCTCGCCGAGTGTGCGCGCGAAGAGGTCATGTTCGCGTGGGAACTCGACGGCGAGCCGCTTCCGGCCGAACACGGCGGCCCACTTCGGGTCGTCACGCCACACAAGTACGCCTACAAGGGTGCGAAGTGGGCCTCCGGCGTCGAGTTCCTCACCGAACCCGAACGCGGCTACTGGGAGAAGCGCGGCTACTCGAACACGGCGAATCCGTGGGAAGAGCAGCGGTACGCCTAAACGTTCGGTGTTGGCGTAACACAGGACGTACCGAACGTTGTTTTCAGTCGCAGCGAAGTGAGTCCATCGTTCAATAGAGGTGCGGATTGAACGACTTGGTGATTATCTATACTCCGTGAAACCTCGGATGATAGGTGCTGAGAGAGGGAACTGAAATCGCCAGTGAGGCCACAGTAGACTTGCCGAGTTTCTGTTCTATACCTTCGCAGAATACAGTTCTGTTGTGTAGGTGTCTTCGAATAGTGTAATTCCGACACCGTCCGAATCATCCTCTCGGTTGGTTGGTTCTGCCGGCTCATCGAAAAACACGACTACCTCGTAGGGAAGAGACGGATTGAGTCGAAGCGTATACGACCCCGGTTCTGTGATTATATTCGAATAATACCTACACTCGGAGTCACTCCCTGTCTCCGACTCGATTCCGAGTTCACCTCGTTCGTCAAGCAGGATTTGATTCTCTGCTGTCGTCCGCTCTAGTTCAATGTTGTATTCTACGTGTACATCCGTCTCGTTACAGACGTAGAGGTCGGGCCTATTCGGGTCTGGGGCTGTGACGCTCTCGAAACTACACCCGGCAGTTACCGAAGCGAGGATGGGTACCATCAATATTACATCTCTGCGAGATTTCATTATGCCAGCACTCATACTTTGTATAGTTAAAATATCGGTGCATCAAATGATTAATAAAACACCTGTACGAACCGGAGCCGAAGTCCGGATATGTCTCTCGACGAGGGCTTCACCAGAGCTAAAAGAGTAAGTAGAACGTCCGCGCGCCGCAGGCGCGCGGTTCACGCGACCGAGGGCCGCAGGCCCGAGGTCGCGCCTTTTTCATCAACGTTTTTCGAGGAGCGGTTCGCGCGGAGCGCGAACCCGAAGAAGAAAAAGGTTGGTCGGTAGCTATATGCCCCTCCTGTGGCTTTCGGCGTGTATGGATGCCCACACCGTAATCGAGGAGTGGGAGGTGTCGCCGTTCGACGGCGGCTTCGAGGGGATTGATTCGTTGCGTTCTCGTGGGTTCAGCGGCGCCGTCGAGGCCGACGGGACGTGGCTGTTTCTCGAGGACGGCGACCCCTTGGCCGTTCGAGCGGACATCGACGAAGCGCCTCGGGAGGGCGACATCGATGCCTTCGAGGACGCGAGCGGACGGATACACGAAGCGCCCCACCCGGCGACTGCCGCGCTGGCGGCCATGTTGACTGTCGACGGCGATGTTCGTGGCCAGTACTTCAGCGACGAGACGCCGCTGTCGACGGTCCACGAGACGCTTTCGGAAGGGGGGTTCACCGGCTACGTCGAACTGTCGAAGAACGTCCTCAGCGGCGATTACTTCGTGGTGTACGAAGACGGCAAGGCATCGTATCTCGGTTATCTCGGTCCGAGCGGTCGCCTGTTGACCGGCGAGGAGGCACAGTCGAAAGCGGAAGGCGAGGTCGGTATCTACGACGTGGTCGCGGTTCGACTTCCCGCCGTGGAACTGCCGGAACCCGCCCCGGAGCCGAACGAGACAGCGGTCGTCGGCGCCGAGGGCGACGAAACGGCGGACACCGACGAGGAACTCGAAACGGCGGACACCGAAGCCGAGGCCGTCGAGGGGTCGAGCGACGAACACGAGGCAGAAACCACGGTTGGCGGGGAACCGACTGACGACGAATCCGAGGACACTGAAGTGGTCGAAGATGATGTCGACGCTACCGACGGCCAGTCGGCGGACGAGGGCGACTCCGAACCGGAGACTGCAGAAATCGCAGAGACGGCGGACGCCGACGCCGACGAGGAACCGACGTATGCGGTGCCTTCGGTGGACCCCGAAAACAGCGGCGACGGCACCGAGGAAGACACCCCACCCGTCGTCGAATCAGGAACCGAAAGTGCCGCCGACGCCGAGACTCGCGCCGAATTCGACTCCGACGTGGCGTCCGAGAGGGAAACGGCGGTCGAATCCGGTCCGGAAGCCGGACGACACGAGAGAGCGGCGGGGACCGACACTGACGAGGCTGAGACCGAATCCGATAAGACGGAGGCTGAGACCGACGACGAGGTGGAAACCGAATCGGAGCCCTCCAGCAACGAAGCCGAACTCGAGGCGCTCCGCGAGGAGTTCGAAGCGGAGTTGTCGTCGCTTCGGTCGAAAGTAGATGCCCTTCGGTCCGAGCGGGACCGTCTCCAACAGCGTATCGCGGAACTGGAGACGGGAGACGCCGAGGAGGGGTCCGGGGCCGTATCGCTCTCGTCGATGGAGGCCTTCGAGGGAACGAACCTCTTCATTCGTGAGGATTCCCGCGGCGATGCGACTCTCGAGAACGCCCACGACGGGAGCGTCGACCCCGAGGCGCTCGCAGAGAACCTCCGCATCGAGTACCACACCCGTTTCGAGAGCGAAGACGCGACGGTCGAGGGGACGCCGTTCGATTCCTTCCTGCGGTCGTCGATCCCCTACGCCTTCGTCGAGTGGCTCGTCACGGACCTCCTCTTCGAGATACAGTCCACCGGGACCGAGGGGTCGATGCGGCACCTCTACGACGCCTTGCCCGAAATCGACCGCGTCGGCTTCGACGAGACGATACGGGTCGGGGACGGACAGGAGGGCCGCGAGGTGGACTTCGACATCGTCGCGCGCGACCGGATGGGCGATCCGCTCGTCGTCGCGAACATCGACGAGAGCCGCGACCCTACGCGTGGGGAGTCGATGGGGCCGCTCGTCACAGACGCCTCCGACGTCTGTGAGGAACACGAGACGCTGGCGGCCGCCTTCGCGGTCACGTCGAGTTTCTTCGAGCCCGACGCCCTCTCGACGGCTCGGGAAGCCACGAGCGGCAGCCTCCTCAGCCGCGAGAAGTACCGGAGCTACGTGAAGCTCGCACGGAAGAACGGGTTCCACCTCTGTCTCGTCGAGTCGCGAGAGGAATCGTTCCACCTGACGGTACCGGAGCTGTAGAGGCGCTGGAAGACAGAGGAAAGCAGTCGTTCAGCCTTCGATTTCCGGAACGTCGTCGATTTTCATTCCTTCGAGCTTCTCGACGATGTCGTCGATTTTGCCGTCGAGGTCATCGACGAAATCGGCGGTGTCTTCCGTGGTAATTGCACCCTGGCTGGACGGTTCGATGAGGTTCTCTTCTTCGAGAACGCGAAGCGAGTAGCGGACCTTGTGGTGGGGGTAACCGGTCTCGTTGGACATCTTGACGATGCCAATCGGCTCGTTCTCGATGACCATCCGCAAAACCTGCAGATGGCGCTCCAACATGTCGACTTCTTTCTCAAGCCGGTCTATCATGGCATTTGTTAACTTGTGTTTGGAGGGTTTAAAAGTTGCTGTCCGTTCGGCGGATGACCCCGGTGTAACGGGGAGATTGACGAATCTTTGCGGTAAAAGTATAAATCCCTTGTGACCACGGCACATGTAGGTTCCCGTCGAAACCGCCGCCGTCCGTCCGGCGTCTGACGCACGCGGCGGCACTCGTCACAACGACACCGCTCGGGTTCGACGCTGACCAGACCGTAATCTGTTTACCCCGCTGGCGGAAACTGCCGTTCGATGACCGTAACCATCGTCGGTTCGCAACTCGGCGACGAAGGGAAGGGAGGCATCGTCGACGTTTACGGCGATGCCGCCGATGTCGTCGTCCGCTATCAGGGCGGCGACAACGCCGGCCACACCGTCGTCTTCGAGGGCGACGAGTACAAACTCTCGCTCGTTCCCTCGGGTGTAGTCCGCGGGAAAGTTGGGGTACTCGGAAACGGCTGTGTCGTCAATCCGCGCACGCTGTTCGACGAAATATCCACACTCCAAGAGAAGGGGCTCGACCCCGACGTTCGGGTGGCCGAGCGAGCCCATGTTATTCTACCGTACCACCGCATCCTCGACGGCATCGAGGAAGACGTCAAAAGCGAAACCGACCAAGAGGTCGGAACGACTGGTCGCGGTATCGGGCCGACCTACGAGGACAAAGCAGGCCGTCGCGGCGTGCGAATCGGGGACCTCCTCGACCCAGAAGTGCTGCGCGAACGCCTCGAGTACGTCGTCCCGCAGAAACGCGCGCTCATCGAAGACGTGTATGGACTCGACATCGACAGTCTCGACGACCCCGCAGCCCTCGATGTAGACGCCCTCTTCGAGGAGTTCCGCGAAATCGGCGAGCGTCTTGAAGACCGAGACATGACCGTCAACGCCAGCGCGTTCCTCACTGATGCGATGGCCGATGGACAGAACGTGATGTTCGAGGGAGCACAGGGGACCATCATCGACATAGACCACGGAAACTACCCCTACGTTACGTCGTCGAACCCGACAGCAGGCGGTGCCGCGACTGGAACGGGCCTCAGCCCCGGCGTAATCGGTAACGGAGAGGTCATCGGCATCGTGAAAGCTTACCTCACCCGCGTCGGGAGCGGCCCCCTGCCGACCGAACTCGGAGGTGTCGTCGGCGACACACCGGATTACGACGAATCAACCGACGGCCGCAACGAGGAACTGGCGGAGTACATCCGCGAAGAGGGCGGCGAGTACGGCACCGTCACCGGTCGCCCGCGTCGCGTCGGATGGCTCGATATCCCGATGCTTCGTCACTCGGCACGGGTCAACGGATTCACCGGCCTTGCTATCAACCACCTCGACGTGCTGGCCGGTCTCGACGAGGTGAAAGTCGGACACTCCTACACCTTGGACGGCGAGGAGCTGCTGACAATGCCTCCAACCACGGAGAAATGGGCCGACTGTGAGGCGAATTTCCGCATCTTCGACGGCTGGGACGATGTCGACTGGGCCGCCGTCGCCGAGGAGGGGTACGACGCGATTCCGGAGAACGCCCGCAAGTATCTCGACTATCTCAGCGCGGAACTCGACACGCCTATCTACGCAGTCGGTGTCGGTCCCGGCCGCGAGGAAACCGTCGTGGTCGAAGACGTGTATTAAAAACGCGTTCGCTACGCCCGAAGGTCGGGTCCCGAACTACCGCATTCCGGGAATCCGGCGCTGGAACTTCAGCGTCTTGTTCATCAGTTTCGCGTACAGCCAGTAGGGCACACCCGGCGGCGCGGTCATGCCCATCCGCTTTTGGACCGCGACGGTCTGGGATTCGGTGTACTTCATGATGCCCTCGTCACCGTGACGGCGGCCGATACCGGAGTTCTTCATCCCGCCCATGGGTGCGTCGAGGGACGCCCACGCCGCGGCGTAACCCTCGTTGACGTTGACCGTCCCCGTCTCGATTTGTTTTGCGAGTTCGCGGCCGTAATCGAGGTCCTCCGTCCAGATGGAGGCGTTCAGACCGTAATCGGAGTCGTTGGCCCGCTCGATAACGTCGTCTTCCTCGCTCCACTCGTAGATGGAGACGACGGGACCGAACGTCTCGTTTGCACACAGCGCCATCGATTCGTCGACATCAGTGAGGACCGTCGGTTCGTAGAAGTACGGCCCGATATCCGGTCGGCCCGTCCCGCCCGTCAGTACGGTGGCGCCGTTGGCTTTGGCGTCCTCGACGTGTTCGGTCACCTTCTCCAGTTGCTCCTCGGAGATGAGGCTGCCCACGTCCACGTCGTACTCGTAGCCGGTGCCGAGCTGGAGGTCCTCGATGGCGTCGACGAACGCCTCGACGAACTGACCGTGGACGTCCTCGTGGACGTACAGCCGCTCTAGGGAGATACACAGCTGGCCGGCGTTGGTGAAGCAACCGCGAATAAGTCCCTCCACGGCGCGGTCGATATCGGCATCCGAGCAGACGATGCCGGGGTTCTTCCCGCCGAGTTCCATCGAGCACTTCGTGAGGTGTTCGCCGGCCTGACTGGCGACGATACGACCCGTCGCGCTGGAACCGGTGAAGCAGACGTAATCCGAGTTGGCGACCAGCGGCTCGCCGAGCGTCGGGCCGAACCCGGTGACCACCTGAAAGACATCCCGCGGCAATCCGGCCTCCTGAAGCAACTCGACTGCTTTCAGTGCTGTGTAGGAGGTCTGTTCGGCCGGCTTGAGGACGACGCTGTTGCCGGCGAGCAGCGCGGGAATGGCGTCGGAGACGGCCAACGAGAGGGGGTAGTTCCACGGCGAAATCATCCCGACGATGCCGACGGGGTGGTGGTTGACCTCGGTTTCCGTGAGTCCGGGTAGTGCGCCTTCACGCTGTTCGGTTTCGAGATACCCCTCCGCGCGGTAGGCGTAGTGGCGGGCCGTCATCGCCACGTCGAGGACCTCTTCGTAGGCGTGCTTGCGGGCCTTCCCGCTCTCCAGTTGCACGATGTCGAGCAGTTCCTCGGCGTTGTCGATGACGAGGTCGTGGTACCGCTTGAACACCTCGGCGCGCTCTTCGACGGTTCGGTCCTCCCACGCCTTCTGGCCCTGCTCGGCGCGGTCGAAGGCGACCTCGATGTCCGCTTCGTCACACGCCGGCAGTTCGCCGATGACGACGCCCCGGTACGGCGCCTCCACGTCGAAGTGTTCCTCTGGCGCCCCCGACAGCGTCACGTACGATTCCAGCCCCGACAGCAAGTCGGGTTCGACGTCTATCTCACCGTCCGCTGTGGTCTCCGATACTGTCATACACTCCCGTACAGGCTACGTCGTGTTAACCGTACGGGAACCTCAAACAACGCTTCGGGTGTTTTCGTCCGTTGCCGCCGCTAGAAGCCGTAGCGGCCAAAAAAGCGGAGTGTCCGGCCCGGTCAGTGGATGCCGAGTGCTTCGATTTGCTCCTGATACCGGTTGCGGATGGTGACCTCGGTCACCTGCGCGACTTCGGCGACCTCACGCTGGGTCTTCTTTTCGTTGCACAGAAGCGAGGCGGCGTAGATGGCGGCGGCGGCGTAGCCCGTCGGGGACTTCCCGGAGAGCATGCCCTTCTCCGCCGTGACCTCGATTATCTCGCGGGTCTTCTGCTCGACTTCCTCGGAGAGACCGAGTTCCGAGCAGAACCGCGGGACGTACTGGACGGGGTCGACGGGTTCGAGTCCGAGCGACAACTCCTGGGCGATGTAGCGGTAGGTGCGGCCGATTTCCTTCTGTTCGACGCGGGCGACCTCGGCGACCTCGTCGAGGCTCCGGGGGATGCCCTCCTGTCGGCAGGCCGCATACAGTGCGGCGGTGGCGACGCCCTCGATGGAGCGACCCCGAATGAGGTCCTCGTCGAGCGCACGCCGGTAGATGACGGAGGCGACCTCACGAACCGACCGCGGCACGCCGAGTGCCGAGGACATGCGGTCGATTTCCGACAGCGCGAACTGGAGGTTGCGCTCGCCGGCGTCCTTCGTCCGAATCCGCTCCTGCCACTTCCGGAGGCGGTGCATCTGGGAGCGTTTTTCCGAAGAAATCGAGCGACCGTAGGCGTCTTTGTCCTTCCAGTCGATTTGCGTTGTCAGTCCTTTGTCGTGCATCGTCTGGGTCGTTGGCGCGCCGACCCGGGATTTCGACTGTCGCTCGGAGTGGTTGAACGCACGCCACTCGGGACCACGGTCGATGTTTTCCTCTTCCACTACGAGACCGCATTCCTCGCAGACGAGTTCACCCCCGCCGTCGGCGCTCCGAACCAGCGAATCGGACTCACACTCGGGACAGCCAGTTTCTTGTTCGGTCTCTGCCTCGTCTTCGCTGGTGCGCTCTCGCTGACGGGTTGGCCCTGGCATTATGCTTATATGGTTTGCTTGTTCAACATATAAATGCTTTGCAGTCACGGCTTGTTGCCACGAAATTACTTATAAATCCTTCCAAAACAGTGTGTTCGCCGCCTCACGCGGCGGACTGGCAGTCATTCTCAGGGGAATCGACGGTCCGCAGGCGGGTTCGTCTTCCGGGGAGGGCGTTGTCGGTCATTGCCTTCGTCGGCGCCAGCCGACTGCAAAGCACACCCCAGCGAAGGCGCCAGCGCCGACCGGTGCAACCGCACACAGCACCACCAACACGAAACCGACGGCGAAGGCGGTGCTGACGGCGCCCGGAGGTGGGCGTTCGTCGGGACGGTGCGAAACGGAGGGCCGAAGTTCGGGATGTCTCATCGAATCACGGGGCTGTCGCCCCAAGGGTTCCGCCGGGGGTCGAACCCGTCGTGCCCCAGCCGGCACGGAACTACTGAACGGTGGCTTCGATGACGCCGAAGCCGTCGGCGAGGTGGGCATCGGGCGCCTCAACGTCGGCATCGATGGCGACGGTCGCCGTAGCGTCGACATAGAGGTCGAGGGCGTCCGGGCGGACGCCACATAACTCAACGTTCTCGACGCGTGCGACGCCGTCGACTTTCTCGACGACTTCGCGGACGCCGCCTTCGACATCGCCGGCCGCACCCCGGGGGACGCGGACGGACAACTCGATTCGGTGGTCGTGGGCTAACATAGGCCCCCGGCGGGAGTCGAACCCGCAGGCCCGCGGCGGTCGACCGCGGACGGCACAGCCGTGGCTAACGGGGGAGCGTCGCCACTACGCGATTCGGCGACGAGCCGGCACGGCGCCGAAGGACGGCTCCGTGGCTCCCGGTCGAAGGCGGCGCGGAAAAACGGGAACACACCCGAGAGAACGGACCTCTCCGGAGGTAGCGTCGAGAGAAGTCCGCCGCGCCGCCGAACCGGGGTGGCTCGTTATGCGGCGCGAATCCCGAATGCGAGCGGAGCGTTCCACCCGCTCACACTCGAGGCGCGCCGCTTGGCGTAAGCGGCCGCATACAGCGGAGTGTGAGTGGTGGTGGTCATGATTGTGCTCCGTGTACGAAAAGCAAGCTATCGGATGGGTATTAATAATTGTGTGACTGTGTGTACCACAGACACCCGTAGAGTGCGGTCACAGTCTCGTACGTCGGCGTACAGGTGGGTCTGTCGGTGGCGTGTTCAGTCCTGTGTCCTCACAGTTCGTCCGCTCTGACGACGGCCTCACGGTCGACATCGTCGACGTCGTCGTAGCCGATGAGTCCGAGCGTCAAATCGAGGTCGGCGAGGAAGTTCTTCACGACCGATTCGACGCCGTTTTCGCCGTCGATGGCGAGACCGTAGGCGTATGGGCGGCCGAATCCGACGGCGTCGGCACCGAGTGCGAGTGCGACGAGCGCATCGGAGCCGCGTCGGATACCCGAATCGAAGAGGACAGGCACGTCGTCGTTCACAGCCGAGACGATGCGCGGCAACACGTCGAGAGCGGTGACCGCGTTGTCGACCTGTCGACCGCCGTGATTCGAGACGATGACGCCCTCGGCACCGCGTTCGATGCACTCCCGTGCGTCGTCGGGATGAAGCACCCCCTTGACCACGACGGGAATGTCGGCGTACTCACAGAGCCACTCGAGGTCGTCGAACGTCAGCGACGGGTCACCGAAGATGTCGATGAACGTCCGAATCGCGTTCAGTTCGGCCTCTTCCGGCGGGGCGTCGAGCAAATCGCGGAACGCCTCGTCGCTGAAGTAGTTGGCGACGCCCTCGCCGTCGAGGAAGGGGAGATAGCCGTCGCGGATGTCCCGTTCGCGCCACCCGAGGATGTTGTTGTCCAGCGTGACGACGAGCGCCTCGTAGCCCGCCGCCTCGGCACGGGAGACGAAACTCTTGGCCACGTCGTCGTTCGACGACCAGTACAACTGAAACCACCCGGGCGTGTCGCCCAGTTCCTCGGCGACCTCCTCCATCGTGTGTGAGGCCGCCGAGGAGACGACCATCGGAACGTCGAGGTCGGCCGCGGCGCGGGCCACCGCGAGTTCGCCCTCGTCGTGGATGATAGATTGGACGCCGATGGGCGCGAGCAACGCGGGCACGGACAGTTCGGTTCCGAACAGTTCCGTCGAGAGGTCCCGCTCGGAGAAGTCCCGAAGCATTCGGGGCCACAGTCGCCACTTCGCGAAGACGTCGCGGTTGTGCCCGATGGTCCGTTCGCCACCCGCCCCGCCGGCGACGTAGCCGTAGGCCTTCTCGTCCATGGCCGCGAGGGCGGCTTCCTCCAGTTCCTCGAACGATGGCGGCACGTCGGGCGTCACGCCGGCCATCCCCTCCATGAAAATCTCGACCTGTCTGTCCGAGCCGCGGTTTGACTCGCTCATGGGGCGACCGTAGAAGCCGGCTGAAATATACTTTGGCCGTCAGGTCCCGTTCAGTCAGCCGCCGGAAGCTCGACGCGGAAGCGGGCACCGCCCTCGGGGGACTCGTCGAGAGTCACTTCACCGCCGTAAACGTCGGCGAGTCGCGAGACGAGATACAGCCCGAGACCGTCGCCGTTGCTCGCCTCGCCTTGCTCGCCCAACTCGAAGACTTCCTCGCGACGCACTTCGGGGATTCCGACGCCGCTGTCGGCGACGACGGTTTCGACGGTGGTCCCGTTCCGTTCGGCCTCGACGCGGACGGTCAATGATTCGGCGTCGTTGTGAGCGACCGCGTTGCCGAGCAGGTTCGAAAACAGCTGATGAACGAGTCCGTCGGCGACGACCCACAGGCCGTCGGGTACGTCGGCGTCGATGTCGACCTCGGGGTGGCTGTCGGCGATGCTGGCGAGTTCGTCGTCGAGCACCGTCGAGAGGTCGACCCGCTCGAACTCCCGCTCGGCGCCGAGCGTCTCGACGAGGGTGTCGGTGTCCCGGAGCAGACGCACGATGGCGTCGCTTCGCCGCTGGATGACCTCCAGTGAGGATTCCCCTTCGGGGTCGACGTGGTCGGCGACGATGTCGGCGTGACCGTTGATGGCCATCATGTCGTTGCGGATGTCGTGTCGCAGGAGTCGCGTGAGCAACACGAGCGTCTCGCGTTGGTCCTCGTTGCGCTCGGCGAGGCGGCGGTTCCGCTCGGAGCGGCCATGGTTGACGCCGGCGATGACGCCGAAGGCACCGCCCATGCTGCCGAGCGTGACGACCTGACTCGCGAAGGCGGCGGTGAACTCACCGGCGAGCAGCGAGCCGAGTTCCGACCAGACGGCCAGAGCGAAGAAAAACAAAAAGCCGGAGAAACACCAGACCATGACGGTGAACCGTTCGTCGGAGGCGAGTTCACTCCGTTCGATGTGAACGCCGAGAACGAGGACGACTCCGCCGAAGAGGACGTGAAGGACGAGTTCGTACAGGGCCGCCTGAATCGAGGCGGTGGTCGGCAACACCGACTGGGACCACAGACTCACGCCGGCGACGACGAAAACGAGTCCCAACGCGGCGACGAGTTCGGACCCGTCGATTCGGTCACCGAAGTATCCACCCATCTTAGCCGAGAGTTATATTCAACTAAGTTAAAAGATACGACACGACGCTACGCCGGCAACGTCAGCGCCGCCCCGAGGAGCGCGAACGCGAGCGTGTTCAGGCCGGCCGCGAGGAGACCGACTTTCACGGTCAGCGAGAGGTACGTCTGTCGGCGGAGCCACTCGCCCACCGTCTCCGCCGGTTCGGACGACCCCGCGTGCGTTCGTTTCGGTTCGTAGCCGGGGCGTTCGATGTCGCCAGGGGGCGAGGGCGGCTCGACGGACGGCACCGACCGCTCCGGGTACAGTTGGGCATC
The DNA here is from genome assembly GCF_024300825.1 of Natronomonas gomsonensis. NCBI lineage: Archaea > Methanobacteriati > Methanobacteriota > Halobacteria > Halobacteriales > Natronomonadaceae > Natronomonas > Natronomonas gomsonensis. The sequence continues at coordinate 1,208,995 of NZ_CP101323.1, forward strand.
GGGTCGTTCGACGAGCGGTTCCCCCGTACGCTCCTTCGGGGGACGGTCAGCCGGTTGGCGGCGGGCACAGTCGTGATACCGGTGGCCGAGGTGGGTCGCACAGAGTCGCTGGCCGCACCGCTCACACCGGTAAAGTAACTCGCTGTCGGCGCCGCACACCGAACAGTCCATAACCCCGGGGAGGCAGTGTGTCGATATGAATCCAGCGCACAGTTCAACGGTCGTGTCCGCGGTGCCCCACACCGCAGCGCGGCGACCGGATGCCGCAGAGCGGCGCTAAATGGGCGAGTACGACGTTCGGGCGGTGTCGCTGGCCGTCGTCGGCGGCGTGTTCTTCGGCGGTATCGCCACCGGCGTCGCCTTCCCGACGCTGCCGCTGCTCGATGACCTCCTCGGCATCACGGCGGTCATGCTCGGTCTCATCCTCGCGGCCAACCGCATCGCTCGCCTCGTGATGAACACGCCCGCGGGTAGTGTCATCGACCGCGTCGGCGCGCGCACGCCGATGATAGTCGGGTTGTTCACACAGGCACTCGCCCCGTTCGGTTACGTCGTCGGCTTGCACACGCCGCCGGTTACCGTGGCCTCGCTACCGGTGCTCGGAGACGTGTCGGCCCCCGGCGTCGTGTTCGTCCTCGCGCGGACGATGTGGGGAGTCGGGTCGGCGTTCGTCTTCATCGGCGCCTTCGCCGTCGTCACTCACGTCACGACGGCCGACAATCGTGGGAAGTGGATTGGCTACGTCCGCGGCGGCCAGTCGCTCGGCTTCCCGACGGGACTGGTCGTCGGCGGCGTCATGACCGACCTCGTCGGTATCCAAGAGGCGTTCCTCGTCGCCGGTGGCTGTGCACTGTTGGCTGGCGTCGTCGCTTCGGCCGTCCTCCCCGACGTGACGCCCGACCGCGATACAAGCGGTGGACTCCGTGACGTGCCGGCACTCTTGCGCCGACGACCCGTCGTCTTTCCAATCGGAGTCGGGAACTTCACGCTACAGTTGCTGTGGGGCGGCGTCCTGTTGACGACGCTCGCGAAGTACGCCGAGGCGTTCGCCTTCGAAATCGGGCCGTTGGAGGCCGCTGGCGTCGCCGGCGTCGTCATGGGGGGTGGCGTCCTCGTCACTGGCGGCGTGACGCTGTGGGCCGGACGACGCTCCGACGAACTCAGCAACCGGGCGCTGTTGACCGTACCATCGTTTCTCGCCTTGGTCGTCGGGTTCGGCCTCATCGCCCTCGTTCCCGCCCTGCCCGCGTTGGTCGTCGGCGTCCTGTTGGCCGGGGCAGGCGTCGGTGCTGGCGCCCCGGCACTGTTGACGATTCTGGGTGACGTGACGCCGGGCGACGAGTTGGGGCGGTTGGGCGGCGTCTACAACACGATGGGCGACGTGGGGCTCAGCCTCGGCCCGCTGGTGGCGATTCCGGCCGTCGAAACCGCCGGCTACCGAGCGACCTATCTGTTCTGTGCCGGTCTCGTGGCGGCGTGTTTGCTGGTCGTCTCGCTTCCCCTGTTGTGGTCGCCGACGGGGGAGGCCGCTGGTGTCGCCGACTCCGATTGAAACTCCGCGTCGGAGAACGGAAGTTTATCGGGGACAGCCCTCCCGGGTCAGAGCATGAACGTCACCGTCATCGGCGCGGGAAGCATGGGACACGGCATCGCACAGGTGTCGGCGATGGCCGGCCACGACGTGGTGTTGAACGACGTCGACGAGGAACGCGTCGCCGCCGGCCTCGACGGCATCGAATCCAACCTCGACGGCGGGGTCGAGCGCGGCAAAGTGACCGAAAGCGAGCGCGAGGAGACACTGGAGCGTGTCTTCGGCGATGCCGACCTCGCGTCGGCCGTCGAGGCCGCCGACCTCGTCGTCGAGGCCGTTCCCGAGGACATGGACCTCAAAAAGAACGTGTTCGGCGACGTCGAAGCCGCCGCACCCGCCGACGCCGTTCTCGGGTCGAACACGTCGTCGCTGTCGGTCACCGAGTTGGCGAGTTGCCTCGACTCCCCTGAGCGTGCGGTCGGTCTCCACTTCTTCAACCCACCACACATCATGGACCTCGTGGAAATCGTCGTCGCCGAGCAGACCAGTTCGGCGAGCGAATCGACCGCGGTCGACTACGTCGAGGGACTGGACAAGGAGGCCGTTGTGGTTCGAGACAGCGCCGGGTTCGCCTCCTCTCGACTCGGTGTCGCACTCGGCCTCGAAGCGATTCGGATGGTCGAAAGCGGCGTCGCGAGCGTCGAGGACATCGACACCGCAATGGAGGAAGGATACAGCCACCCGATGGGGCCGCTGAAACTCACCGACCTCGTCGGGTTGGACGTGCGACTCGACATCGCCGAGTACCTCCGCGAGGAGTTGGGCGAGCGGTTCCGCCCGCCGCAGACGCTGAAACGGAAGGTCCGAGCGGGGAAACTCGGCAAGAAGTCGGGCGAAGGGTTCTACGTCTGGGAGGACGGCGAAGCGGTCGGCGTCAGCGGCGACGCCGAGGACTGACGGTGAGTTTCCGCAGTACGGCCCTCACAGCCGAACGGTGAGTTGCGCGCCGCCGCCGTCGCTTTCACCGATATCGAGCGACCAGCCGTGGCCCTCGACGACCCGCTGGATGATGGCGAGACCGAACCCCGTCCCGTCTTCTTTCGTCGTGTAGCCGGGTTCGAGCACCGCCTCGCGCTTCTCCGGGGGGATACCCTCACCGTCGTCAGCGATGTAGAATCCCGTTCCGTCGTCGAGCGCACCCACGGTGACCGTCACGTCCGACCCGCCGTGGGTGACTGCGTTCGCGAAGGCGTTTTCGAGCAGTTGGTTGAGTCGGTCGGCGTCGGCCTCGAAGCAGAGGTCCGACTCGATTCGGAGCCCCGCATCAGCGGTGGCGACGAGCGACCACGATTCCTCGGCGCTCTCCCGGAGCGAAACCGTACTCGCTTCACCCACCTCTCGGCCCTCCGAAGCCAACCAGAGCACGTCGTCGATGATGCGGTCCATGTGCGTCAGCGAGCGGCGTATCTCGTGTAAGTCGTCGTCGTCGCCGATGCGCTCTTCGAGGATATCGAGGTAGCCGAGCGCGACCGAAAGCGGGTTCCGAAGGTCGTGGGAAACCACCCCGGCGAACTCATCGAGCCGTTCGTTCTTCCGTTCGAGTGCGCGGTAGTTTTCGATTCGGTCGATGACGGCCTCCAGGTTCGTCGCGAACACTCGCGCGATGCCCACGTCGGTGTCGTCGAACGAGGCGGTCGTCGCGACGTGTATCAGCCCGTAGTCCCCGACCGGAAGGAGCAACTCCTCGACGGCGTCGCTCGTGGCCGAGTGGGAGACGCCGGAGCGGTGTTGTGGGTCGCTGCTCTCGAAGGAAATCCACCGCCGGTCCTCGGTCGACTCGATAGCGGACGGTTCGAAGCCCTCGAAGGATTCGCGGGCGGTCTTTGCCGCCGGGACGAGTGTGCCCTCGTCGTCGGTCGTACAGTACACGGAGACGAGTTCGGCATCGAGCAGTTCGTCGAGTTGGTCGCGCGCGCGGTCGGCGATGTGGTCCGGCGAGGCGAGCTCGAGCCACTCGCGGGTCGCGTCGTGGAGTGCTCGGAGACGGCGCCGCCACGCCCGCCTGTCGGTGATGTCGGCGTTGACCGCGACGAAGCGGACGATTTCGCCGTCGACGTGAATCGGGGCGATGGTCTGATTGACAACGTAGCGGCTGCCGTCCTTGCGCTCATTGACGATTTCGCTCTGCCAGGCGTTGCCGTCCAGAATCGTCTCCCAGAGGTTCTCGTAGAACGCGTCGTCGTGTTCGCCGGATTTCAGTATCGCCGGCCGGGCACCCAGCGCCTCCGCGGCACTGTAACCCGTCGTCGCCTCGAAGGCCGGATTGACGTACCGTATCGTCCCGTCGGTGTCGGTGATGTAGATGGAGTGACCAGCCTGTTCGACAGCGCGTTTGAAACTCCGCAGTCGGATGTCTGCGCTTCCGGCCGCTTGCTCGGTGAGCACTCGCTCGACGGCTTCGAGGAGCCGTTCGACCCGGGCGTCGGCGTCGGAAGGGACGTACTCGACGCCGTCGGTGCGAAGCGCTCGGACCGCGAGGCGCTCGCTGCCCTCCGATGGAAACAGCACCACCGGAACGTCGGTGGCTTCCGTCCGAAGGTCGGAGACGACCGTCATCCCATCACCGTCGGGGAGAGGCGTCGCACAGACCACGCAGTCGACCGGCCGCTCTCGGAGCGCCCCGCGGGCCGCCGACAGCGACTGCTCGAAGAGCACGCGAGCCGAAATGTGCTCCTCGAGGGACGAACACCCCTGTCGAAGCGACTCGCACCCACCCACACACAGAACCGTCTGAGACACGTTGGTAACACTTGCCACCTCACACATATAAAAAACCGGACCATATCGATAGCGAAACTTCGACGTTCGGTACGACCCCACAACTCAAGACGCCGGCCGGCAGAGTGACCGACAGTGAAGCCGCATCCCCCGACGCCGGCAATCGGCGACGCTCCCGAGATGCTGCTCGATGGCGGCCACCTCTGGATACAGGAACTGCTCGACGGGGCCCCGTTTCGGTTTCGGCTTCGGTCGAGCGGTGTCATCGAGGTCGGCGATGGACGGCGACGGTTCGGCGACAGAGAGGTCCCGCTTCCCTACGAACACGCAGTTCGGTACGTCCGAGCGAACCTCGACCGTGAGGCGCTTCGACGTGCCGTCGACGACGTGGCGTCGGTGACGTTCCTCGGCGTCGCGATGCATCACCAGTCTGTCGACTACGACTGGCATCGGATACCGTCGGTGCTTGGCGTCGACGTTTTCGACGCCGACAGGGACCGCTATCTGTCGCCGGACGCCGTCGAGGGAGTGTACGAACGGCTCGGTCTGGAGTCGGTCAACACCTTCGAGAAGGAACACAGGGCGCTCGATTTCGACCCGAAGACGGTGTCGGTTCCTGACTCCGCGTACTACGACGGCCCCGCCGCAGGCCTGCTGGTTCGTGACAAGACCGGCAACCGGGCGGTGGTGTCGAATCCGGACGTCGAGTTGGATGTCGACCCCGAACCGCTGTCGATGTCGGCCGAAGAGGCGGCCGAGCGCTACGCGACCGACCGGCGCTTCGACCGGATCGCGGCGGCGCTGAAAACGGAGGGGAGGGCGGTGACCGTCGACGCTCTCTTCGAGCGCACCGTCGAGTCGATTCTTCGGGGCGCTCACGACCGCCTGTTGCACCCCGAATCGAGCGTCGAGATTGGCGACTTCCGTTCGGCGGTCGCCGCGCGAGCGCGAGCGTGGCTCTCGGAATGACGCTCCATCTCAGATGGGAAGCACCGAGAACCCGAAGACGTAGCCGGAGACGATGTCGGCGGCGAACAGCAGGAAGACGACGACGGCAGCGTAGTGAAACCAGCCGCTGTCGAAGCGCTGACTCCCGCGGTGAAACACGAGGGCGGTAAGCAGACTCACGGGGACGATAGCGAGCATCTCGCCGACCCAGATGCCGGGGTGGATGCCGTACTGGACGGCGAGGCTGATGGTGACGAGTTGGGTCTTGTCGCCGAACTCGGCGACACCCATCACCGAGAGCGCCGTGAGGTAGCCGCCGGCCTGCTCGACGACCCCTTCGTCGTCGAGACCCGGACCGTCCCCGGGAGGGCCGCCGTCGGTACGGGCCACCGGGTCCCCGGAGTCGCCATCACGGTGCAGTGAATAAAGAATCAGCCCAGCGAAGACGACGAACAGTCCGGCCGTGATGGCGTCGAGGTACATCTCCGGGAGCGCGTTCTTGAGCGCCTCGCCGAGCAGTATCTCGAGGGCCGTCCACCCGCCGAAGGCGGTGGCTGCTCCGGCGACGACCCAGTAGGGGTTGTACCGCGTTGAAAGCCCCGCAATGACGAACTGGCCCTTCTCGCCGGGAAGTGCCAGCAACTGCAGCAGGAATGCGGTCGTAAGTACCTCTATCCACCCGGCCATCGTCCGCGCTTCGAGACGACGCCGTATGAAAACACCGAGATGACGCAGGGGCAGTGTTCGGGGGCACTCGATCGCCTGTTCAGCAGTATTTAACCGGTGTCCTGAGAAAAGGACCCCATGGAAGTCAAGACGGTAGACGATGCGGGGTTCTCCTTCCGGCGAGCCGCGCTGTACACGGCCATCACGGCAGCGCTGGTCGCCATCGTTCTCGCCCCGACGCTCGTCTACAGCGAGTATCCGCGGTTCCTCAACACCCTGTTGCTGGTGGGGCTTCTCGGACTCGTCGGGCGGACGTTCCTCTCGGCGCTGCTGTCGTTTCGCGGCGCCAACACCCCCGAGTTGACGCGCTCCGACGAGGACCTCCCCGCAGTCAGCGTCGTCATCCCGGCGTACAACGAGGAGCCGGTCCTGCCCGACACCATCGAGGCCGCGAAGAACCTCGACTATCCGGCCGAGAAACTGGAGGTCGTTCTCTGCTATGAGGCCGACTCCGTCGACCGGACCGCCGAAATCTGTCGGGACGCCGCGGCCGACGACCCGCGTTTCAAGGCCGTCGAGCGGGACGAACCGGGCGGTGGGAAGGCCAAGGCGATGAACTACGCACTGCAGTACGCCAGCCACGACATCATCGCGATGATAGACGCCGACCACTGCTACAAGCCCGACGCCCTGCGGCGGGCGATTGCGTGGTTCGACTCCGACGACGACATCTGGTGTATCAAAGGGCGTTGTTACGGGACGAATCCGGACGATTCGATTCTCGCATTGCACGCGACCGTTGAGCGCCACATCGCCGAGAAGGCCGACCTCTTCGCCCGCGAGGTCATCGGCGGCTACACCATCTTCGGCGGCGGACAGGCGTTCTTCCGCCGTGAAGTGTTCGAGGAGTTGGGTGATTTCGACGAGGACATGCTCACCGAGGACATCGACATGTCCTCGAAGATTCACGCCGCCGGAAAACGGCTCGTGATGGACCCGAGCATCATCACCTTCGAGGAGAACCCACCGACGCTGGATGCGTGGTGGAGTCAGCGAAAGCGGTGGGCTCGCGGCTGGATGCAGGTCGCCGCTCGGTACCTGCTACGGCTCCCCCGGAACCCCCACGTGTCGGCGCGAGTCAAGGCCGATTCGATATACACGCTGGCGTACGCGATTCTGCCGGCGTTTATCGTCATCGGGCTGCCGCTGTTCCTCATGGGGTGGGTCCCGAGCGTCGAGACGGCGACGTACGTCCCCTACTCGGCGCAGCTGTGGACGCTCATCGGCATCTCGCCGATGGTCGTCGCTGCCATCGTGTTCTTTCAGGATTACCGCGAGGGACTCTCTCACCAACCCCGAGAGTACCTCGCGGCCGTCACGTTGTGGTTCTATCTGGTCTTCCAGACCGCGGTGTTCGTCACCGCGTTCATCGAGGAGTTCGTCGTCCACAAGCCGAGCGTCTACGTGACGACGACGCGAAGCGACGTGCCGTCCGACGACTGAGTTCGGTCGCTACTCGTGGCCGCGCCGTCGTGGCCGTCGAAGTCGCTCGCCCGACCGGCCTTCGCCGTCAGCGGTGACGTGGATGCGCCACTCGTTGGCATCGGAGCGAACCGCCTCGTAGGACCAGCCACGCTCCTCGAGTCGGTCGTACAACGGAATCGGCGCCGCCGCCGCAAGAATCAGGAGGTCCTCGCCCTCGGAGCGGTCTTCGAGAGCGTCGAAAACTGCCTCGACCGGCCGGTCCTCCCGCTCCCGCAAATCGACAACGTCCATCGACGCGATATTCTGTTCCGAGGAAGCCGCGGCATCAGACTCCGAATCCGCTCTCCCCCCTGCTTTCGTCCGCCGAGTGAGTGCTTGCATACGCGGAGGGTCGTCTGCGATACACATAGGAGAGGCCGCTGTGTCTCAGCCGCTGGGATGTGATTGACTGACTATTCAATCAGTTCACAACCCTTTTGACTGAACGGTCAGCTAGGTACGGTAGAAAATGTGCGGAGCCTCCACCGCAGAACCACACGATGACAGACGGGTGAGGTCCTGATGGACGACTCCCGCCTGGACCGACTGGTGGCGGCGATTCGCCGGCGAGTCGGGATGGTGTTCAAGAGCCGCGAGGAGTTCGACCTCACCTCGGGGAGCATCGGCAAGCCGCTGTTCTATCTCTCCTTGCCCATCGTCATCACGAACCTGCTGCAGACGGCGTACAACCTCGTCGACACCATCTGGTTGGGCCGCTACAGCACGGAGGCGCTGGCGGCGATTAGCTTCGCGTTCCCCGTCGTGTTCTTCCTCATCTCGCTTGGGTTGGGTATCTCCATCGCCGGAAGTATTCTCGTGGCACAGAACACCGGCGCCGGCGAGGACGCCCGAGCGGAGTTCGCCGCCTCCCAGACGGTGACGTTTGCCATCATCGCGTCGGTGCTGTTGGGCGGGTTCGGCTACTTCGCCGTCGGCGACATCCTCGAGTTACTCGGTGCCTCCGAGGAGGTGCTACCGGGGGCGACGGCGTACCTCGAAATCATCTCGCTGGGGATGGTGTTCATGTTCGCCTTTTTCGTGTTCATGTCGCTAATGCGAGGGTACGGCGACACCATCACCCCGATGCTCGTCATGCTGGTGACGGTGGTCGTCAACCTCATTCTCGACCCGTTTCTCATCTTCGGGTGGGGTCCGTTCCCGGAGTTGGGCGTCGTCGGTGCCGCCTACGCGACGATATTCTCCCGGGCGATGGCGACGGTCATCGGGATGGCAATCATGTTCCGCGGCACGCGAGGCGTCGAGATACATCTGTCCCAGATGGCCCCGGACTTCGGCTACTTCAAAAAGCTCCTCCGAATCGGGGTACCGGCGTCCGTCGAAGGCACCGGCAACGCCATCGCAGTCAACCTGATGTTGGTCATCGTCGGGACGTTCCCGACGGTTGTCGTGGCCGCATACGGCGTCGGCGTCCGGATGTTCTCGGTCATCTTCCTGCCAGCCATCGCCGTCGGCCGGGGCGTCGAGACGATGGTCGGACAGAACATCGGCGCGGGCGAAGAGGATAGGGCGGCATCGGCGTCGCACTTCGCGGCGCGCTCGATGTTCGTCGTCCTCGCGGGCGTCGGCGTGTTGACATGGCTCGGCGCCGGCAACATCGTCGCGGTGTTCTCCGACGACCCCGAGGTCGTCGAGGTCGGACGGCTGTTCCTCCGGTACGTCGCGCCGACGTTCGGCTTCACCGGCATCTTCCAGTCATACAAGGGCGGGTTCCGCGGAGCAGGACGAACTCTGACCGCCGCCGTCGTCTCCATCGCCATGCTCGGCGCCATCCGATTGCCCGTCGCCGCGTTGGCCTCCCAGCGACTCATCTACGAGGGGACACTGCTCGATGTCGTCGTCTCGACGCTGCCGGCAGTCGTCGCCGACCCAATCGGTGCGCTGTTCAGTGCCATCGCTACCTTCTCGATGGGATATGAGGGAATCTGGGTGGCGTTCGCCGTCTCGAACGTCGCAGGGGCGACCCTCGCGTTCGGGTGGTACATCCGCGGTGGGTGGCGCGATGCCGACCTCACCGAACGGGGCGGGCCGCCCACCGAATCAGCCGAATCGCCGGACCCGGAACCGCCTGTCGACGACTAATCGCTGCTGGAAACCGTCAAAGAATACGTCTGTCTCGTACGGCACCCCCGGCGACCGAGACGGCGGGTGCACCCCCGAACCCCCCGGACGAGGGACGCCGTCTCGCTCCGTAGCCCGACAGCCAGAATCGGCGGCAACGGTTCGACTGTGACTGTCGGGTGGCCCCACGCGGCGCTGTGGCCGCGTTTCCGTGCCGTTCCCAACCCTATCACGTCGACACGCGGCGACAGTCGCCGTCGACGCGTGCGATTACGACCCGATACCGCGTTTGGTCCCGAACAGTGACGGCCCCGATGCGCCGTCGTATGGGACTTCACACGAGTACATATGTTCTGCAGTAATATAAAATTTATGCTGCGCATAATCTCTTCGATTATATGCATTCAAATAATCAGTTTCGGACTGGCCACCCACAACGGTCGTTCCCATCGGAGAGCCAAAGAAAGCGTCTGGCAGCGACAAAATCGGCCGTTTTGGTTATTCGTCGTCGACGAGGTCTCCGAAGACGGCCTCCGCGTCGGCAGGCGTATCGAAGTCGTGGAAGTGTTCGCCGCGCTCTTTCGAGAGGATGTTCAGCGCTGCTGCAGCGCCGTCGCCGACGGAGATGGCGGCCTGCCACTCCTCGGGTCGGACCATCGCACCGGTCGCGTAGGCGTTCTCCACGCTCGTCTCCATGTCGACGCCGACATCGACCACGTCGCCGTCGAAGTCACAGCCCAGTGACTCCGCGAGGTCGCGGTTGGCGCCCGTCGCGAGGACGACGTAGCGAGCGTCGTAACTCCCGTCGTCGGTCTCGATGACGAAGCCGTCGTCGGTCGACTCGACGCCAGTCACTTCCTCGCCCTGCCGGCGGTCGACACCGAAATCGTCGACCTGCTGGCGCGCGGTGGCCATGAACTCGCTGCCGCCGACCGACCCGACGCCGAGGTAGTTGAACAGATGCGCTTTGTGCATCCACGTCTCGTCGGTGTCGAGCAGCGTCGTTTCCAGCCCGTTCTTGCTGGCGAACAGCCCCGCGCTCAGTCCCGCAGGACCGCCACCGACGACGATTACGTCAGAGTTTCCTGATTCAGTCATGATAATCTCCGGCCGAACGTCGAGCGGAGCGCCAAGCGCCACCGACGCCCGAAACCGTCCGATATCTCCGTCCCGTAGCAACAAAAAACCAGCAGGGAACTCCGTACAATCAGGTAACGGTCGAGTCACGTGGCGACGAAAAGCGACGGCGACAGACCAAGCACCCGAGATGGACGCTCCGGCCTACATCCGGGAGGCTTCCTTGGCCTCCTCGGCGTGTTCCAGCGCGAACGTCAACTGTGCGCGGTGGAGCGCTTCGAGTTCGTCAGCGTCCCCGTCGGGGAGTTGGGTCGTGACCTCGACCCCGGGGAGTTCGGTCTTCATCTTCGCGCCGCCGCTACCGTCGAGGAGGTCTTCGAAGTCGAAATCGGACATGGTCACTCGGAGGGAGGGCCCTCGTCGTCTTAGTTGGTGGTGTCCGACCACCTCGTGAGGGTCGGTTCGGTTTGAAACGGTGTCAATCAGATAGAGTAGGAGTGAAACAGCGGCTATCTGACACGGTTGGGTGTCGGGGGGAATCGAGGGGTCCCTCTGAAGCCTCCGCTTTTTTTATACAAGCGAAAGAGTTCTCTCACTATGGTCACAGCACCTGCCGGCACGGACCAAAGCGAGTCCCTCGACCGAGAGGCACTCATCCCCGATGTCGGTAGCGAGGTATCTATCCTTCACATCGAGGATGACGCCGCTTTCGCTGAGTTAGTCTCGAACTTCCTGCAACGAGAGCGTGACTCCTTCGAGGTCTTGACCGAAACGGACCCTCGGGATGGCATCAAACGGGTCGAAAACGAGCGCATCGATTGTGTCATCTCGGACTACGATATGCCCGAAATGAATGGGTTGGGTGTCTTGAAAGAAGTCAGGAAAAAGCACCCACAACTCCCGTTCATACTCTTTACGGGAAAAGGCAGCGAGGAAATCGCCAGCGAAGCGATATCAGCGGGAGTCACCGACTATCTACAGAAACGCAAAGGAACCGAACAGTACGGGATGCTTGCCAATCGCGTCGAGCAGGCCGTCGCTCGCCGGCGCGCCGAAAAGCAGGTCGAACGCGGGTTCAACGCTATCGAAACCGCAAACGAGGGAATCAGCCTATTGAACGACACCGGCGAATTCATCTACGTCAACGAGGCCTACGCGAAAATCGTCGGCTACGAGCGAGATGAATTGCTCGGCGAACACTTCGAGACGATTTACCCGGACAACGACATCGATTTCGTGTACGAAGAGATGATTCCCGAGGCAAAGGAGGGTGAGTGGACAGGAACGACGGTTTACGAGCGGAAGGATGGTGACGTGATTACCGTCGAGCATTCGATTTCCTACACCACGGGTGATACGATGATTTGTACTATCTCCGAGAGCGATGAGGAGGTGCGCGAAGCGCTGTCGCTCCGCGAACAGGCGATGGACGAAGCCCCGATTGGAATCGTCATCACCGATGCCGACCGTGAGGACAACCCAATCATCTACGCAAATGACGGGTTCGCGGAGGTGACGGGATACTCACGCGAGGAAACGGTAGGGCGGAACTGTCGCTTCCTGCAGGGTGAAGAGACTCGGGAGGAACCGATAGCCGAAATGCGAGACGCCATCGACGCCGCGGAGTCAGTTGCCGTCGAACTGCGTAATTATCGGAAGAACGGAGAGATGTTCTGGAACCGGGTGACGATTGCGCCACTGTTCGACGACAGTGGAGACGTCGATTACTTCGTCGGCTGTCAGGAGGACGTGACCGCGCGCAGAGAGATAATGGCGGAGTACGGCTCGCTTGGCTCAGTTCTCTCTCACGATTTGCAGAATCCGCTGCAGACCGTTCGTGGACGGCTGGAACTGGCTATCGAGACTGGCAACATTGACCACGTCGAGGAGGCGATACCGTCGGTGGACCGGCTGGAGGCGTTGACCAATGACATCGCGAGCGTGTTACAAACCGGGACTATCACCCCGAAACGCGATTACGTTAGTGTTGAGAGAGCCGCCGAGTCGGTTTGGGAGTCCCGTGAAGATTGTCACGACGAGAGTTCCCTCGAGGTTGTCGATTCCCCGGCGGTGACTGGCAATCGTGGCGCGATTGGCCGGATGATGGATAACCTGATTGGTAACTCAATCGAACACGGTGAACCACCGGTCACGATTCGAGTTGGCGGCTTAGAGGACGGATTCTACGTTGAAGACGATGGTCCCGGAATTCCCGAGGGGAACCGCGAGAAGGTGTTCGAGCAGGGGTTCTCGACGAAAGAGAGCGGCGACGAAACCGGCGTGGGGATGACGAGCGTTCGGCAAATCGTATTAGCACACGGCTGGCGGATTACTATCACGGATAGCGAAGCGTTGGGCGGCGTCCGATTCGAGATTCGGACGGAGTGAAACCGACCGGCTGAAAAGCCGTAACCATAGCTCCCTTATGGGAAAGTGATTCGGCTGTCGCTGTCTCGGCCGGCATATACTGATAGACGTGGGGGAACGCATCTGAAGTGGTTTCGGGGATACCGCTTCCGACCAGCAAGACGATTCGATGTCCGGCGGGAATCGCTGACGCAGTCGGGAAGCAACACATCGTCGGGCGGTATCACGTCGTAGGTCGCTTCGCTCCGTTCGAATGCTCCGTGTCGGCAGGGGGCGGGTCCTACTCGACGTTATGTTCGTCAAGCCGGTCGCGAACTATCGATTCGAGACCGCGGTCAGCCTCGATAGCAGTGATGAGTGCTCGGAGTAGACGATTGTACGCGGCTGGGCGCTCAATCATCGCGACGTGACCGGTGCGTTCCATCCGGCAGAACACGCTTTCGGGGAGCCGACTCGCAGTCCCGCGTGCCACATCGACCGGAACGATTCCGTCGGCAGGGCCGTGGATGACGAGCGTGGGTACATCGACTCGCTCGATGTCGGGGCGTCCGTCGTATCCCCAAAACGCCTCGGTAACGGTCGTCCACGCCGAGCGGTGTCGTGGCAAGGGGTTCGACTGCAGGAAGTCCTCAACGACGGCCTCGTCTGTTCCCTCGTGAAAGCCAACGCTGTAGGCCAACTGGCGAATGAGCGCGTCGCTCGTTGGGAGGCGATACAGGCGCAAAGCCAGAAACAGTCGTAACAGCGGCTTCTCCCATGCCGGCGTGAGGTCGTGGTCACCACCAGCGTGCAGAACGAGGCCAGCCGTCGGGTGGCGTTTGGCATACTCCAGAGCGATGGCTGTGCCGTAACTGTGGCCGTGGACGATGGGTCGGTCAATATCGAGCGTATCGAGCAGATGCCTGAGGTCGGCGACGTGCCCGGCGAGCGACTGTTCGGGACGCGTCGTGGAGTTCCCGTTTCCGGCCAGTGCATACGTCACCAATTCCTGCTCGCCCTCGAACGCATCCAGTTGCGGATACGGGTTCCACAGCGAGCCGAGGCCACCGTGAACGAACACGACCGCTGGACTCGAACCACCCATATGAACCGCCTCTAACTCGACCGATTCGGAAACCTGCACCCGACGCGAATCCGGTATCGAGTTCCGGACGTCAGCGAATCGGACGTACCCGGGAGGGAACGGTGACGTGGACATAGGTGGTTCAGAAGGAGAACTTGTCACGCACCGATTGAAGAGCGAGCCGAGAGAGCAGGCGAGCGGGGCCACGCTTGGGTAGTTCTCGAATCGTTTCGGTTGAGCCCGGTGGATTACCACCGCCGATGTGAAGCTCCCAGCCCGTCTCGTCGGCAAAGCGGTCGACCGCCGCTTCTACGTCTTTCTGTACCGCTTCGGCGTCCATCGTCATCGGTGTCCCATCCCGCATCACGAGTTCCCCGTCGACGATAACCGTCTCCACGTCGCCCGGCGCGGCGTTGTTCACGACGTGCGCAGGTACGTTCGTCAACGGTGTGAACTTCGGCTTGTCCACGTCGAGAAGGACGACATCCGCCCGCTTGCCCGGTTCGATGCTTCCGATCTCGTCGCCGACACCCAACGCACGTGCGCCTTCGATTGTCAGCATTCGCACCAGTTCCATCGACGAGTATTGGCCGGTCGTCCGTTTGACGTTGGCCGCAAGGCGGGCCTGTCGGGCCTCGCCGAACATGCTGTAGGAGTCGTGCCAGTAGTGGTCGTCGATGCCCAGCCCGACGTCGACACCCGCATCCCGTAGTTCCGGGACGGGCGTCCACTGCATCTCGGCGTCCGGGTTCCAGTAGCAGAACACCGACGGGCAGTGTGCCACGGACGCGTCCGCCTCGGAAATTCGTTCGATATCCGCCTCGTCGGTGACGCGGAAGTGAGCCGCAACCAGGCGTTCGTCAAGCACTCCAACATCATTGAGGAGGCCGAGCGAGTCCGGCCCCCCGTTTGCTCGTGCCATCGTATTGCTCGCTTCGAGTTCGAGCAGGTGAGTGTGGACGAGCAAGTCAGGGTACTCAGCAGCGAGATTGGCGGTACGCTCCCACAACTCGCGCGTACACGACCAGTCGTCGTGTGGGCAAATCGTCGCCCGGATTCGTCCATCGTAGGTATCGTGGTGCGTTTCGATGAACTCGCGAGCGCGGTCGAACTGCTCGTCGACGGGAACGTCCCAGAAGAGGTCCGTGACGGTCGGGCCGAAGAAGCCACGGAGGCCCGCTTCGCCAAACGTCTCCGCGCCCGCAGTTGGGCGCACGTCCATCGAATTAATCGTCGTGACACCTCCGAGGAGGAAATTCAGGGCGGCGAGTTCGTAACCGGCCTCAGCCAGATAGTCAAAGTCACCCTCGCCGAGACGACCAAAGATGGCCGTCATACTGCCCATCATCTCCAGCAAATCGAGGTCGCTGAACGCACCGATTAGCGGCGTCAGTTCGAGGTGGGTGTGGGCGTTAACCAGCCCCGGCATCACCAGTCTCCCGTCGCCGTCAATCGTGTGCGTGGCTTCAATCTCTCCATCGCCGTCCTCGGACGCTCGTACCTCAGTAATGCGGCCGTCGTCGATGAGTACCGTCCCGCGTTCGTACAGACAGTTGCGCTCGTCGACCGTGAGAACGAGCGCATTGGAGATGGCAATGTCAACGGTCATCCCGTGTCGTCCTTGAGGTGGCAGTCGCGTCAATGCTTGGTAATACGGTTTCGTTATTCTCCTTGACTCCGGGTCAATCGAGGCTGGAATCGGTTGATGTAGAACAGTCACTGATTGCTTGAGACAGCGTTGTGCTACGGGGAAGAATCACGTAGTGATGGACGAATGACGATATTCCATGCATCAAGGTCCAGCCAACTCATCTTGCTCCTCTCCACCTCGATGGGTCGAAACCCCGTGTCGATACTCATCTTGACGAGATTCGGGATTTTTCCAGTTATCGACCTTCTCCCAATCGGCAGGTTTCACTTCGTTTTTTGGCTTCCCGAGGCTCATGGAGGTGTACCCTTTCCATCGGTCACGACCTTCGGGAGAGAGGTCGTTATATCCGGATATCTGCTGGTAGTTCAAGCTCGCACTGTAGACCTTCTCGATTTCCTCCTCGGAGAACACGTCCTTGATGTTCCGCTTGCCGTTCGTACTCGGTATTTCGTACTTCGGCTCCCATTCCGGAGGATCTTCATCGAGGTGTCGCTGATACTTGAATAGCCGCTTAATGGCCTTCTGTGTCCCCGATGCGTGGCTCGCAGAACGGTCATCATCGAGCAGAATTCCCTCCATGTATTCGTTCGCTTCGGAGTGGGTAAACGAGGTTTTGAACTCGTTGTGATTCCACACGAAGCGTGCGAAGTGGTCCGTTCTGTATAGCGTGTCTTTCGCTGTGTGTTCGGAGTATCCTTCGAGGGATTTCGGATTCTTTCCGCGCTCTAACAGCCAGTTAGCGAAGCCTCGGCGGGTGACTTCCCACGTCTGGAGTTGTTTGTCACGCAGTACTTCGGCGTCGTCTCGCGTTGTCAGCGGCAGGTTTTCGAGGTCCATTTGTAAATTTTCCCTGACACGTTACAAAACCGCCAGAGGGTGGCGGAGTAGAGTTTACACCCTACTTTCTTGTCCTAACGTGTTCTGATTGACGCGGAGAGAAAACAGCCGAAAACCGCGATACGTGAGCGGGTTTTGAATGCTCCGTCAGGGATTCGAACCCTGGTCCTTGCCGTGAGAGGGCAAGATGATTGGCCGGACTACACCAACGGAGCGTTCGTCTGAACGCATCGAATCGTATCGGTGATGGACGTATAACCGTTACGTTTCACCCCTGCCGTGAGCCGGTTTCTCACTGAATCGTCACGGCATCGACCGCGTCGCTGACCGATTCGAACCCGACAGGTGTCGCGGGGGCGTTCGGGTCCGAAACGCTCATTGGCAACATTCCAGTAGGGACAGCCATCACCGAACGCGCCAGCAGTTCGAACGGAGGCGGTCAGTCGCTCTCATGAGGAGCTTCTCGCTCGATAGCACCGATTCGTCGACGACGGAGCGGCCGTTCTTCGATGGCCCCTCGAAGCAGACGCGGGCCGAGCGACACCTCACGGAGGCGACCGGAAGCGACACGACCGCGATTTCAGTCGACTTCGAGGCGGTGCCGACCGAACTGCTGGCCGCGATGCGACGGGTGAACACGGAGGCGAAGTCGTTCTCCGACGACGCCCGACGGCGATACAGACACGGCGACCACGACGGTGCGGCGCTGAACCGAAGCCGAAAAGAGGCGCTCTACGAGGTGAAGCGGCGACTCCTCTATACGCTCTTGCCGTACGCCTCCGGCGTCGAAGCCCAGACCATCGACAGCCGGGAGTACTACTCGTTCCGTTTCGACGCCGCCGACCACGAGCCGTATCACGAAACAAATCGTCCGGACGGGAACCATCACGCAGGATGGCCGGACGGACGCGTTCCCGGGTTGGGGTCGGTCGCCCTGGATGCGACGCTTTTGAACTACGAGTACGGCTTCCATACGCCCGTCGAGTCCTTCGACAGACTGTGTGCGGCCGCCCGCATCGTCCACGGTCACGACCGACGCGATGGCCTTCCCGGGAGAGAGGAATCCCGGTGGGCAGAGTACGAACCGAACACGGAACTCGAAACGGGGTACACCTTCGAGGACGCGGGTCGACTCCTCGCGTCGCTCGTCGACGACCAATACGACCCCGCAAACTATCTCCCCCGCGGAACGACGTTCCGGTGACGCCGCTCGATTACTGAGACCCGCTCTCGAAGGGGAGACGGACAGTAGACAGGCGGGACAGACAGCGAAGAGCAGTTCGGGGCGGGTGTGAGAGCGTGATTGGACGGCTCTACAGTGCCTACAGCGGCGGCAGTCCTCACAACGCTCTACGCGGGGCCGTCTCGACAGTTCTCGGCTGACGCCGTCGGTAAGCGAAAGGAACGACGAGGGGCCCGACGAACCGGAGTGTATCGCCAATCGAACCATTGAGTGTATTTGAAAGGCATTAAGATACATTCAGCGGTAAACTTATCTGTGTGGCGGTGTTACACACACATAGACGGCGAGTCGGGACGAGGCACCCACCGGGCCAGGATTCGACACGGCATAGGCCCTCGGTACCGACTCGAATCGGACGATGTGAACGCCCGAGCACACGACTCGGCCACGACGGAACGACAGTCATGAACACACACGATACGGAGGCCGCCGGTCGGTGCCCGTCCTGCGGCGCGACGGTACCGAACGCATTCGTGCTCATCGAATACGAGGCCGACGACGAACGTCGGATGTACGCCGAGTGTCCAGCGTGTGAGAACGTCGTTCGACCGCGGCCGAGCGACTCCAGCCGATAACACAGATGGTTACAGGACCACCACGGACGATACTGCGACTACTCGACGAACAGGGGCAACTGCCAGTCACGGCCATCGCTGAGGAACTCGAACGCCACCCGGTCACCGTCGACCGGCAGTGTTACGACCTCCAGCGGGATGGCCACATCAGGATGGCGACCAGCGGCGGGGCCTACACCCTGACCGAGAAGGGACGAAAACGGCTTTCAGAAAGTTCCAACTCCGCGGACCCGGTCCAGTAGCGCTATCGGACTTCCTCGAAGTCCTTGTGACCCCGGATGTCGACGCCGTCGTCGGTGACGGTGGCGAGGAAGACACCGTTACCGGAGCCGGTGTCGCGCTCGACGGCCGCCTCGACCGCACGGGCGCTGAGCGAGGTGGCTTCTTCTGTCGAAAGGTCCGGCGTGTAATCGTTCTCGAGAACACCGTACGCCAGTTGCATCCCGCTTCCGGTGACCGTGTAGTCGTCGGCCATCACGCCGCCGGCAGGGTCGATGGAGTAGACGTGACTCCCCTCGTCGTCGACGCCGCCGAGGATGGGCCGGATGGCCCGGAACGGCCCGCCGCGAGCGAGGTTGCCGGCAAGCGTCGACAACGCCGGAATGTCCATCGGTTTTCCACGGCGCGTCTCGTAGAGCGAGGATTCCGCCCGAAGCGAGCGGATAAAGGACTGGGCGCCGCCGACCGAGCCAACGAGCGTCAGGGCGGCCGTCGGGTGAATCTGTTTGACCTTCTGGACATCCTTGTTGGAGACGAATCGGCCGCCAAGGGAGGCGCGCATGTCGGTCGCGATGACGACGGCGTCCTCGGTTGCGATGCCGACGGTCGTCGTTCCGGTCTTGTTGACCGTCTCCTCGTCGCCGGGGGTTGACTCGAAGTCCCCGAGTTCGGGTTCGTACGGTGAACGAGCGTGGTCCTCGCCGGTTCGGGGGAGATCATTCATCGCTCTCACCGCCGATTTCGGCGAGGTGTTCTTCGACCGTCTCGGTCGATACGGTCTCGAAGGACTCCGTCTCGGCGTCGATGGTCGCGATTTCGACCCCGTCGGCCGAGAGTTCGTCGTTCGTGGCGGCCAGCCCGCGCAACGCCAATCCGATACCCTCCTCGAGGTCGAGGTCCTCACTGTAGCCCTCTTCGAGGACGGACTGAATCGCCTCACGGTCGCCGCCGACGGCGGTCGCCTGCCACTCGTAGGGCGTCCCGCTGGGGTCGGTCTCGAACAGTCGCGGCTCGCCGTCGGAGATACCGCCGACCAGCAACGCGACACCGAATGGGCGGGCGCCGCCAGTTTGGGTGTACTGCTGGATGTGGTCGGTGACCGACTTAGTCAGCGTCTCTATCGGTATGGCCTCGTCGTAGCGGAGGCGTTCGGTCTGTGCACGTCGCCGCGCGAAGTCGATGAGTTGCCGCGCGTCGGCGACGTGGCCGGCACTCGCGATGCCGACGTGGTCGTCCGCCTTGTGTAACTTCTCGACTGACGACCGTTCCATCAGCGGCGAGCGAACGCGCCGGACGGCGCCCAAGACGACGCCGTCGGGGGTTCGGACGCCGACGCTCGCGGTGCCGCGGGAGACGGCCTCGCGAGCGTATTCGACCTGATAGAGGCGCCCGTCGGGAGAGAAGATGGTGATTCCCCGGTCGTACGCCTGCTGCTGTGAGTTTCCTTGCATTGTGATAGAGGGCCACTGCGGCCTTCACCTCGGGTTATGGCACCGGGTATATATACGTACCTCATAAGAGGTCAGCCTTGCCCGGACTCGATTCGGCACTTAGGAACCTTTCGGCCGCGACAGTCGTCGCGGACTCAGTCTCGTCGTCGGAAGGTGAGGACGGTACGGACGCCGTCGGCACCGTCGGTCGTCTCGGTCGTGATGTTCGGCCCGAGAACGTCCTCCTCGTCGACGACGCCGTAAAGCACCTCACGAAGGGCGTCGGCCTCCGGTCGCTCCTCGAGGAGGGCAACCCTGACCTGGCCGCGGTTGTCGCTCACGTCGGCGACCTCGTAGCCGCCGGTTTCGAACGCCTCCCGGAGCGCATCCAGTTGGTCGGACATGCCACCCCCTTCGCCGTCGGTACACAAAAGCCTACAGGCCACACGGAACCGCTCAGCGACCCTCCGCCAACCGCTCGGCCGTTCGCTCGGGCAGTCCCACTCGCTCGGCGAACTCCTGTGCGCGCTCGACGGGATAGGCCACGCGACGCAACTCGACGGAGTCCGCATCGGTGTCGAGAATCGCATACGCCGCCCGCGGGTCGTTGTCCCGCGGTTGGCCGACGCTTCCCGGATTGACGACGAGACGACCGTCTACCGTCGCCTCGTGTTGGACGTGGGTGTGTCCGAGTACAATACCGTCGTAGTCGTCGAGATACGGCCGCATCTCCGGGAATTGCCGCGGACGGACGTACGAACCGCGGCGCTCCTCGTCGGGGTGGCTGTGAACGAGGAGGTAGTCGCCGCCGGCGATGTCGACCCGAAACGGGAGTTCCGCCAGCCACGCCCGCTGGTCGTCGTCCAGTTCCGACCGAGCGTGCTCCAGTCCGGCGTGGGCCATCTCGTTGTGAACGTATCGCTCGGGCGTCTCGACGTTCCGGTCGTGGTTTCCCTGAACAGTGACCGAAGCGACCGAACGGACGCGCTCGATACAGGCGGCCGGCCAGGCGTTGTACCCGACCACATCGCCTACGCAGACCACCTCATCGACCGACGGCATGTCTTCGAGGACCGCCTCCAGTGCTGGGAGGTTCGCGTGGATGTCCGAGACGAGTCCGATTCGCATGGCTGGGCCTACGACCGCCGTGCCGACAATCCTTTTGGACCCTTCGGCGCCGACTTTTGAACTCCTCGCCGCCGACAACGGTTTGTGGCGTTCCCGCGTACTGTAGATATGACCAATATCACTGCAAAGCCAACGCGGCTGGACGACGGCGACGACCTCGACGCGTTCGTCGCCGAACACGACATCGCCCTCGTCGAGTTCTACACGAAGGGCTGTGCGAAGTGTGCGGCGATGGAACCCGTACTGGGGAACGTCGCCAAGGCGACCGACGTGGCCGTCGGGATGGCGAATCCGGGCGACGACCTCGACCTCCTCGAGCGGTTCAACGTGCAGTCGGTTCCCACGCTCCTGTTGTTCCGGGACGGCGAGGTCGTCGCCCGAAAATCGAGCGGGTTCCAAGGGACGGAGGCCGTCGTCGGCTTCCTCGAATCGAACGCTCCCGGCGCCGTCGCGGGGCTGGAATAAGCGCCACCACCCACCTCGAATCTCGGCTCGCCGCCGTTTAAGAACGCCTCAAACAGTTCGTTTTCGCCGGCACGGTGCTGGTGGAGCGCCAGCAGCGAGACACCGAGGACATCGGCGTGTCGTCGACCGTTCTATCCCCCGTGGCACCGCCCATATCCGGGAACGGGCGTTGTCTGACACACAACGCCCGCCGACCTCGGAGGCGGGGTCAGTCCTCGTCGTCCTCGAACGGCGACCCCGCGGCGTCGGGTTCGTGGCCGGCAAGCGAGACGATGTTCTCTCGGCCGACGCGGAGTTTCGAGATGGTTCCCTCCTCTTCCATATCCGAGAGCAACATCGACACCTTCGATTTCGACCACCCGGTCTCCTCGACGATGTTCACCTGTTTCATGCGCCCACCGTTGTCCTCCAGCAGCGAGACGACCCGCTCGTCGTCGGGGATGAGTTCCTCTTCGGTGACGGTGGTCTCCGATTCGGCGTCGTCAGCGCTCTCCTCGGCTGCCGCCCCCGCGGCGGCGGCACCCGCCGCTTGGCCAGCGTCGCCGGCGTCACCATCGTCGTCCGCCGTCGCCGCCGCCCCGGGGTTGTCGTTGGAGAAGGCTCCCGAGCGGTAGGCGACCGCTCCGACGACACCCAGGAAGACGACGAAGACGAGAATCCCCACGGGAAGTAGCCATCCGGGGTCGCCGTCGCCGGCCGGGTCCGTCGTCACCTCAGTCGGCGTCGCCGTCGTCGCCGCCGATTCGGGGACGAGTTCGAGACGTGGGCGGTTGTCGGTGAACGTCCGTTCACCTTCCCACGTCACGGAATCGCTTTCGGCGAGCGTCTCACCCGACTGGATGCCGTCATCGGGCTGGACGGACTGGAACGCCATGCCGTCGCCGCGCTGGAACACCACGGTCTGGTTGGGACCGATGTACAGTCCGCCTTCGAAAGTGTCGCCGACGACGACGGTGTCCCCCTCGACGGGGGCGAACCCGATCCACGTGAACGACATCTCGACGATGCCGAACTCGTCGCCGGCGGGTCCGAACTGTTCGACCTGCGCGTCACGCCGGAACCCCTCGGCGGACATCTGCCGGCCGGTGGCGTTCGTGCCCGCGTCGGTCAGCGACTCCGCTCTGCTCTGGAAGTTCCGGTAGAGGTCGGTCTCGTTCGTGTTGAAATCCTCGGCGAACGCCTCGAAATCCGTGCGCTGTTGGTCGGTTTCGAGGCGCTGTTCGTAGCGAAACTGCCACTCCGCCGACCCGTTTCCGTAGACGGTGATGCGGAACTCGGTGCGGTCGGCGTCGAACTCCTGTGTGGCCAGCGTCTCCATGACTGCCGGCGCCGCGAGTTGCTGTTGGGTGGACTGGTCCCCGTAGACGGAACCGCCCCCGCCGGCCGTCGCGGGTGCTGCGAGCGCACAGACAAGCAGACTCACGACGAAGAGAGGGACGACCCACGTCCCGCGTGACCGTGCCATCAGTATCGTCCACCACGCCGGCGGCTTATAAAATCCCTCTGACTCGGGACACCCACGACCGAAAGTGCTGCCGAAGCAGACCGCATTCGCATTCGAGTGTTTCGACCGATATAGCGCTTTTGAGCGGCTGTATCTGACGGTTCAGTTTCGGCCACACCTCCGAAGTCGGCGACACGAGAGGGCGCCCGAAAGCCATCTTTGGGCGGGGGAACCTTCGCGGGTATCGGGCGCTGTCTCCCCGGTGTTTTTATCATCGCTGGGGCGAACATCGAACCATGTCTTCCGAGCCCTCCACCTCGGCGGCGGTCGACAGCGAGCAGTCCCCGGGCAGTTCGAACACCTACATCAACGCCTTGATTGGCGCCCTCGTCAGCGTCGTCAGCGGCTTTTTCATCCCGTTCGTCTCGCCGGTCATCGGCGGCGGCGTGGCGGCGTATCTCGACGGCGGCGACACCGAACACGGTGCCAAGGTCGGCGCGATATCTGGCGTCTTTGCCGCGGTACCGCTAATCTTCGTCGGGTTCTTCGTCATCGCGTTGCTCCTCGGTGCGCCGAACAGTCCAGCCGCACTCGGCATCTTCGGCTTCCTTATCATCGGCTTCGGACTCGCGCTTACGGTCGGGCTGAGCGCTCTCGGCGGTGTACTCGGTATCTACGCCAAAGACGAACTGTAGGCGGCTACGCCCGACGGTAGGTGACGAACGCCAACTCGCCGGCCGTCTCCCGGTCGACTTCGCGCCACTCCTCGCCGAACTCGGGAAACCGTGTGTCGCCGTCGGGCGACTCCGGGACCTCGGTCACGACCAGTTCCTCGGCGTCGTCGATGAACGCCTCGTAGACGGTCGCACCGCCGACGACGTACACCCACTCTCGGTCGTCGTCCAGCGCTTCCTCGGCCGCTTCGAGCGCCTCGTCGGTGTCGCGGGCATGGACGGCGCCCTCCGGTAGCGACAGCGACTCCTGCCGCGAGAGGACGACGTTCGTCCGCCCCGGCAGCGGCCCACCGAGTTGCCGCTCGATTGACTCGTAGGTCCGCCGACCCATCACGACCGGATGGCCCATCGTCGTCTCCTTGAAGTGGGCGAGGTCTGCGGGGTAGTGCCACGGCATCTCGCCGTCGGCACCGATGACGCCGTTTTCGGCGACGGCCGCGACCAGGGAGAGCCGAACCGTCATTCGGCGACCGCGAACTCCAGCCCGTCCTCGGGGTCGTACTCGTGTAACTGGATGTCGTCGTAAGTGAGGTTCTCGAGGGGTTTGTCGGCGACCTCGATGCGTGGCCTCTCGCCCGGTTGCCGAGTGAGTTGCTGTAGCAGTCCGGGAACGTGGTCGTAGCCCTCGTCGTCGGGTTCGGCAGGGGCTTCCGATTCGAGCCACGCCCGGATGTCGCCGTACTCCGAGCGCTCCGAGACGCCGGCGAGTCGCTCCTGTAGCCGCCCGAGATTGTCCGCGTACCACTCGCCGCGCTGTCCCTCCCCGCAGTAGACGTGGGCGTCGACGATGGTGTGGCCGAACGAGCCGACCTCGAAGTCGGTTCGGTTGGCGACGGCGTGAGCCAAGAGCGAGTACGCCGCGAGGTTGAACGGAACGCCCAAGGCGATGTCCCCGGAGCGCTGGGTGAGGTGGACGTTCAGGCGGTCGCCCTGAACGTTGAACACGTAGGTGTAGTGACACGGCGGCAGCGTCGAGACGGCGGCGTTCGCCGGGTGCCAGGCGTTGATGACCAATCGCCGGGAGTGGGGGTTCTCTTCGAGCGTGTCGAGGACGTACTGGAGTTGGTCGAACACTCGTCGTTCGGTGCCGTCGGGGGCCGTTTCCGTGGTCGTCCAGCGGTGGCCGTCGTCGGGCCAACTCTCGCCGGGGAGTCGAGCCGCGTCGTCGGGAACCGGGAACCGCCGCCAAAAGCGACCATAGGCGGTGTCGAGGTGGCCGTCCTCGTCGGCCCACGCGTCCCAGATTTTCGTCTCCTCGCGGAGGTTTCGGATGTGTTCCTCCCCGGAGAGATACCACATGAGTTCGTGGATGAGCGAGTTCCAGCGGTAGCCGTCCATCTTCTTCGTCGTCAACAGGGGGAAGCCCTCGGCGAGGTCGACCTCGTAGTGGTGGCTGAACGAGGCGACGGTGTCGACGCCGGTCCGGTTGGGTTTGTACGTCCCCTCGGCGAGCACGTCCGAGACGAGGTCGAGATACTGGCGCATTTACTACCAGTTCGTGGTGCACCGAGGGGGTAAAACCGTTCGGTCCGAACCGCTTTTCTCCCGGGCGAGCGAGGTCGGAGTCATGCCCTCCCCGGAACCGCAGGACCGTATCCAAGCCGGACCCGCCATCGTCGCCGTCGTCGCCGCGGTCGCACTGCTGTACAGCCTCCTCATCGCCCAACAGCTTCTGTTTGGGGCCGTCGTCGTCGGTCTCGTCTTCGTCGTCTATCTCCTCTGGCGACTCGTCCGCGCCACCGAGCGAATCGCGGCCGCAGTCGACCCCGACGAGTAACGCCTCACCGCTCGGCGAACATCCGGAGTGCAATCTGGAGGACGTGAACGAACACACCGGTAAAGGCGACGTAGATGCCGAGTGCGTGAATCAGCGCCGAGTTGGGGTCGTAGTTCGCCTTGACGTGCCAGATTTCGTAGCCGAGTCGCAACGCGAACCCGAGGAAGACGAACAGGAAGCCGACAGCGAGAACGACGGGGACGAACGACCCGACCAACACGAGGACGGCGCCGACGATGAACGCCCCGAA
The DNA here is from genome assembly GCF_024300825.1 of Natronomonas gomsonensis. NCBI lineage: Archaea > Methanobacteriati > Methanobacteriota > Halobacteria > Halobacteriales > Natronomonadaceae > Natronomonas > Natronomonas gomsonensis. The sequence continues at coordinate 1,234,781 of NZ_CP101323.1, forward strand.
CGACCACGTGCTCCAGTGGTCGAACTCGGCGTCACGGAGGTACACGTAGGCGGCGATGGCGACGGTCATCGCGACGGTGACGCCGAGCGTGACGGCCAACAGCGTCCCGCGAAGGTCCGCCGGCGCTCGGCCGAGGACGCCGCCGCCGAACAGGCTGTATGCGACCTGCAACAGCGCGGTACCGAACGCCGCCAGCGCCATCGAACCCGACCGGAGTCCGCGTTCGGCCGCGATGTTGCCGCCGGTCAAGGCGGCGCCGTAGACGACGAAACCCAGTATCGGAACCGAAAACAGCAGGTCGTTGACCGCCGACAGCGGCGTCGCAGCGACGACGTACATCAGGGCGACGTTGACGGCAACGAGCGCCGCCGCGGGCACCGCGACACTGCGGAACCGTGGGTAGGCGGTTCGACCCGGTGTCGAGTAGGTTTCCATACCCGGTCTGCTATCCGTGGTCGAATATACGCTTTGGCCCACGTCGTTTAATATCGGAGCGAACGAGGAGATGGTATGGACTACGAGACGGCGAGCACCGACGACATCGACAGCGTCGTTCCGGAGGAGTACGGCGGGATGTGGTTCTTCCGTGAGCCGCTTGACTGTGAGAACCTCGGCGTGACGCTGCTGGAGCTCGAACCCGAGGCGAAAGGGAAACCCCACGACCACGCGGGCGACGGCCAAGAGGAGGTGTATCTCGTCGTCGACGGCGAACTGACGGTCCAGTTGGGCGGTAGCGAGGACGAACCAGCCGAAACTGAGGCGACGCTTTCGTCGGGGGAGGCGATTCGCGTCGGCGCCGAAACGCGGCGGCAACTGCACAACCACGGCGACGAACGGCTCCGTGTCGTCGTCGCCGGCGCGCCCTAATCGGCGTCGGGTACGTATTTCACGCGGGCCATTCAAGCGGGGCGTATGTCAGGGCACTCCATCGATGCCCGGTCGGTGGCGAAATGAGGGGGTTCAATCGACGGTTCCTGCAGGTCGCCGTGTGCCTGCTGCCGTTTGCGGTCGCGTTGCTCCGCGACCGGCGGCGATTCATCTTCTTCGGTGGTTCCCGTCACGTCCCCGAAGAGACCCACCGACGGCGAGCAGAGCGGTTGGTCGAGACGCTCTTGGAGTTGGGCGCGGCGTTCATCAAGGCCGGTCAGGTACTGTCGACCCGTCCGGACATCGTTCCGCCGGTGTACGCCGAGGCGCTCTCGACGCTGCAGGACGAGGTTCCGGAGGAGACCGGACAGGATCCGGCCGAACTCGTCGCGGCAGACCTCGGTGATGCGGTCGACGCCGGGACGCTCGACCCGGTCGCGGGCGGGTCGTTGGCCTACGTCTACACCGCGGTCGTCGACGGCGAGACGGTCGCGCTAAAGGTGCGGCGGCCGGGGTTGAAACCCCGAATCGAGCGCGACCTCCGGGTCATCAGGCGACTCGTTCCCGTCGTCGGGTTCTTCGCCAGCGAGCGCCAAGAGTACTCGGTTCGGAACATCGCCGACGACTTCGAGCGCATCATCCTCGAGGAACTGGACTTCCAGCGGGAGGCCGGAATGATGCGGGACATCGGCGAGAACTTCGCCGACGACGACCGGGTGTACATCCCCGAGGTCGACGAAGCGCGGACGACAGAACGGGTGTTGGTCATGGAGCACGTCACCGGTCGGAAAGTGACCGACGAGGGCGCACTCGACCGCGTCGGCGTCGACCCCGAGGAGATGGCGCGTCGCATCGCCGACGTGTATCTCACGATGGGGCTGGAGCACGGCGTCTTCCACGCCGATCCCCATCCGGGGAACCTCGCGGTACTCGACGACGGCCGACTCCTCATCTACGACTACGGGATGAGCGAGCGACTCACGCCGGAGACGCAGGCGCGAATCGTCGACCTCTATCAGTCGCTGGCGCGTCGCGACGCCGACGGCATCATCGACGCCCTCGTCGCGCTCGACGTGCTCTCGCCGACGGTCGACCGAACGGAGGTTCGCCACGTCATCGAACTCGCGATGGAGAACCTCGAAGGGCGCTCGGACATCGACTGGCGCGACATCTTCACAGAACTGTTCGGGATGCTCCATGACTTCCCGTTTCGGATTCCGCCGAACGTGATGTTGCTCATTCGGGTGGGGACCGTCACCGAGGGGGTGTGTCGGCAACTCGACCCCGAGTTCGACTTCGTCACCTTCGTCCGGTCGTTCCTCCTCGAACACGGCCTCTTCCAGCGGGAAGTCCAAAACGTCGCCGGGGAGATTACCTCGGATATCCGGACCTCGGTTCCGGCGCTTGCTCGCCTACCGACGCGGGCCGACAGACTGTTGGACCGCATCGAGCGGAACGAACTGCGAGTCAAAACCGAACGCCGGGACGATTCGACGGGTCGGGCCGTCGGCTATGCGGTGGTGTCCGGCGCCCTGTTCGTCGCCAGCGCGATGTTGACGTTCCACAGCCAGCCCTACGAGTTCCTCGGCGTGGCCGTGGGGGTCGTCTTTCTGTTGCTGTTTTACAGAACCGCGTAGGGACACCCTTCATTGTCCCCGGTCTCGACTACCCGAGTATGTATCTCGGAGACGCGACTTGGCCGGAGGCTGGCGACCACCTCGCCGAGGAATCCCTCGCAGTCGTCCCCGTCGGGTCGACGGAACAGCACGGACCGCATCTACCGCTCTCGACGGACCACGTCATCGCGGAGGGACTCGCACGGGCGGCCGCCGACCGTGCCGACCTGCTGTGTACGCCGACCGTGAACGTCGGCGTCAGCCCCCACCACCGCCAGTTTCACGGGACGATGTCGGTCGACGCGCCTGTCTTTCGCGATTACATGGAGTCGCTGTCGCGAAGCCTCGTCTATCAGGGCATCGACCGAATCGTCTACGTCAACGCCCACGGCGGCAACGTCGAACATCTCCAGGAGGTCGGTCGACGACTCCACGAGGACGCCGCCGCCTACGCCGTCGAGTGGATGTGGGACGAGTCCATCCCGGAGTTGGTCGACGACCTCTTCGAACAGAACGGTCCCCACGCCGGCCCGAAGGAGACCTCGATGGTGTGGCACATCGCCGACCTCGTTCGGGAGGGCGAACTCGAAGCCGCCCGAGACGGCGGGTTGACCGATATCGAATCCGCGGCCACCCATCGAAACGGTGCGAGACTGTTCTACGATTCCATCGAGAACGCCGACAACGGCGCTTTCGGCGACCCGACCGACGCCTCCGCGGAGAAGGGCGAACAACTGTTCGAGGCCGCCTGCAAGCAGCTAATCGAATTGTGTACGTGGCTTGACGCCCAGCCGTGGGAGACGCTCGCCCCCCGAGACCACGTCCGCGAGCGGACCGAGGAACGATAGGCCAAAGTACCGGCCGGTCCCACCGACGGGTATGAGCGACGACCACGCAGACCACGAACACCACCCAGACGAATCGTCCGAGGAGCGAACCACCGCACCGCAGAGCGACTACACCGGCCGTGACGTGGCCATTGGGTTCGTCGTCGCGCTCGTCGGGATGGCCGTCGTCTTCGGCGTGCCGCTGCTTTTGGGTTAAGTCGACACGTTTCCCACCCCTCAGTTTTCGGCCGATTTGACGTACCGTCGGACGGCGTAGAAGCCGGCAGCGTAGATGCCGAACGAGAAGATGCCTATCGAGAAGATACCGATAGCGAAGACGCCGACCGAGAAAATCCCGGCCGCGAAGATGCCGACCGAGAAGACGCCTGCCGAAAGGACGCCCACGCTGAAGTTCCCGGCTGCGAGGTATCCGACCGCGGAGTCGCCAGCGGCCAACACATCGAATCCAGCTATCGTCTCGATGCCCGCGACGGTCAATCCAAGTGCGACGAGTAGCAGACCGACGACGACCACGCCAGTCACGTCTTCCCAATCGAAGCTCATGTACGGGCGTTTTTACCCATAACATATATATCACCCTGCCAATCTTAGTTGTTGGGACGGTCCGCTACGGAAGCAAATAGATGACGGACCACATCGCAGCGGCCCCGACAATCGGAATCGTGAGGTTGTCGTCGACGACGAATCCACGAACGATGGGTTTGACGCCGTCGGCGACCGTCGCCCCCGCGGCCCCCGCAACCGCGGCCGCGAGGGGAACGAACGGGACGGCCAACAGGAGGCTGGCGGTGAACATCCCGACGAGGACGCGGGGGCGTTTCACGGTTCGGAGCTCCCCCGACGAGAGTATCCCGCTGACGGGGTCCCCGAGCGTCAACATGAACAGCGCCGGAACCGCGATTCGTGGCTCGAACAGGAGGACGACGACGGTGCCACTGAGGACGTACAGCGCGTAGCCGGCGACGCTGTCCTCCTCGTACTCACGGGTGAGACGGTCGTAGAACGCGTGGTCGAGACCGCCGTAGAGGCGGGCGAATTCGAGCACGCCGGTCAGAATGAGCCCCGCGACGGCCACCGCCTGAACGAGCGGCCACGTGACGACGCCGGCCTCCAAGACGTGTTCGTCCAGCAGATACGCGCCGGGAATCACGGCGCCGGAGGCGTGAACGAGACGCCGACCCAACTCGAGCGACATACCCGTCCGTCGGTATGGGGGGACTTAGGTCCAACTTTCCGCAACTGCCGTGGGCTTTTCTACGCATCGGTCCCAACGTGGCGTGAATGGAAGATTCGGGAGGCGAACTCGGCATCGGGGGCGATGCCGCGTGGGTCGCAGCAGCGCTCGTCCTCGTTGCGAGTCTCGGCGGCGCCGTCGTCCTTGCGGAGTGGCCGCTGTGGGGTGTTTCCACAGCACAGCCGGCGGAACCACAACTGGTCGAACCGACTGACAACGGCACGGCGCTGTGGCCCTACACCGCGAGGCGCCCGGACCACAGCAGTCGAACCCTCGGCATCAACATCGTCTTCTACGGAAATCCCGACGACGTCCGCACGGCGCTCACAGAGCAGTCGGCCCTAAAGTGGGAGTCGGATGCGCGAGCCGACCGAGAGGCCGACAGCGAAACGGTGTCCGCCGAACGCGTCGACATCGACACGAACGCGAGCAACCTCACCGAAATCATCTCGTGGACGCCAGCGACGGGCGCAAACCGATACGTCTACGTCGAAACCGACGGCGGCGGCCGGTGGCTCGGCGAATCCTACCAACTCCACTCGGGGACGTACCTCGGGTCGCGAAGCCACATCCGCGCCTACGAGGACCCGAACGAGGAGTGGACCGCCATCCAGAGCCACGAGGAACACTGGGACTGGTTTCGACTCCGACACACCGTGACCGGAATCAGCGACTCCCAGCGAGCCATCGAGCGCGACTTCATGGACAAACCCTACGTCGAGGAGGTCGTTCGGATGCCGTACGGAAACGGCACCCTCGATGCCGACGGGTGGGTGACGGGAATTCGACTCGTCGGGGCGCTCCTGCCGTTGGCGTTGTTCGGCGTTGTCGGTCGGAGCCGTCGCATGAAACGTGACGCCGTACGGTTCTTCCGACAGCACCGCCGCGAACTCGGCCTCGGAGGCGGGTTGTTCGTACTGTATACGAGCGTTCGTCACGTCGGCATCCTCCTTGAGACGACGTTCCCAGGGCTCCCGCCGAAGGCCATCGCCGCGCCGCTGTACGTCGCACTCGTGGCCGGGACGCCAGCGATTGCGTACGTGCTAGGGAGGGACTCCGACCGCGTGTGGGCGTTTGCCTTCGCCGCGGTGGGACTTGGGGCCGCCTTCGTCGTCGATTTCGCCGCCATGGGCGTCTCGGTGCTACCGTTGCGCGTGGTGCTTCACCGAGGGTCGGTACTGCTCGCGGTCGGACTCGTCGCCGTCGGTGCCGCAATGCGCGAGGGTGTCGATGGGCGACCCGACGCGCTCGTCGTCGGGAGTGTCGGTTGGCTGTTCACCCTCGGGGCGCCACTGTTGGGGTATTTGTAACCCCAGACATCGACGGAGAACTTTATACGTATACATACGAGAACATAAGAACACGCATGGCGCCCGACTCAGCCCTCCGTCGCCGTGCGGTACTCGCGAGCGGTCTCGGGGCGCTCACGGCCACGAGTGGCTGTGTCAGCGAACTCCGGAGTATCGCCGGTCGGGAAGCCTCCGAACAGCTATCGCTCTCTATCTCGACGCTTCCTGCCTCTGAAGACCCCTATTCGGTTCGTATCGCCAACCGCCTTGCAACCAACCTCACTCGAGTCGGTGTCGACACGTCGGTCAGCCCGATGGAATCGAGCGAACTCTTCCAGAACGTCCTCATCAACCTCGATTTCGACATTTATGTCGCTCGCTATCCGGCCCAAGGGGCTCCCGACGAACTACGGTCGTTGTTGTACTCCAGTTACGGCGAAGAGGCGGGGTGGCAGAACCCCTTCGGGTTCAGCGACCTCGAGATGGACGACATCCTGGACCAACAGCGACACCTCTCGGGGACCGACAGAGCGGAGTTGGTTCGTGAGATTCAACGGGAGGTCGTCAAGAAGCAACCGTTCACCGTCGTCGCCTTCCCGGACCGAATCGCCGGCGTCCGCACCGACCGGTATCGGGGCTGGCCCAACGGCGGCATTCGTCGCCCGACCGACTACCTCCCGCTCGTTCACACCGGTGAGACTGACCGCCTGCACCTGCTCATCCGGGACCCACGGGTGACGGAGAACCGGAACCCGATAGCCGTCGAGTACCGCGACAGCGGTATCGTGACGGGCCTGCTGTACGAACCGCTGGCTCGAACGATAGACGGAGAGGCGATACCGTGGCTCGCACGCGAGGTCGAGTGGAGCGACGGCGACCGACTGACGGCGACCGTCACGCTTCGTGAGACGCCGTGGCACGACGGCGAGACGGTGACCGCAAACGACGTGGCGTTCACCTACGACTTCTTGGCCGACACGTCGCTCGGGAACTCCGAGACGGCCGTCCCGACACCGTGGCGACGGGGCCGTCTCTCGCTCGTCGAGTCCGTTCGAGCCAAAAACGACGAGGAGGTGCATATCACGTTCACGGCCTCGGAAATCGAGCCTGCACGGCGAGCGCTGGAGGTTCCCGTTCTCCCAGAACACATCTGGCGGGAACGGAGCGACACCGTCGACATCGCGGGCATCGACATCGCCGGTCAGACGACCGAGGCGCTGGTCTGGACCAACGAATCGCCCGTCGGGAGCGGACCGGTACAGTTCAGCGACGCCAGCGTCGACAGTTACCTCACGCTCGACGCCTTCCCGCAGCACTTCCTGCACGACGGCGATGCGACGGGAATCCCGGAGCGATTCGCCGACGGCGTTCCCTTCAGTCGACTCCGCATCACGGTCGTCCCATCCGACGACGCGGCCGTCGAACTGCTGGAATCGAACGATGCCGACGCGACGGTGAGCGGCGTGACCGCTTCGGTCGTGCCACGCATTGGCCGGAACGACGACATCGACCTCACGGTGGGCCGCTCGGAGACGTTCCACCACGTCGGCTACAACTGTCGACGGGCGCCGTTGTCGAACCCGCGGTTCCGCCGCACCGTCGCCCGGTTGCTCGACCGCGGCCACATCGTCAGAGACGCCTTCGAGGGGTACGCCAGCCCCTCGGAGACACCGTTGGGGGAGCCGTGGCAGCCCACTGAGTTGGAGTGGTCCGGTACGGCGTCGCTGCCGTTCCTCGGTGAGGACGGCAAACTCGACGTGCCGGCCGCACGGGAGGCGTTCCGTGACGCCGGCTACCAGTACGACGACAGCGACCGACTCGTCAGACGGGGGGCAGCGTAATGCTCGGCATCGTCCTCACACAACTGTTGCTTGTCGTGACGCTTTTGCTCGCCGCCGGGGCGGCGCTGTTCATCGGCCGAGATCGTCTTCAACAGACGCGTACGGAGTACCGCACGCGGCTCACGTCGATTTCGCCCTACATGGGACTGCTCGGCATCGTCCTCGTGGCGAACAAGGTCGCACGCGACATCGGCCCGGACATCTCGTGGGTCATCGGTTGGAACATCACGCCGTACATTCACGAACTCGACGGCCTGCTGTTGGCCCCGTTCTACCGAGGACAGGCCCCGCAGGTCGTCGTCTGGCTGCAGTCGATGGCGACGCCGGAGTTAACGCTGTACTTCACGTCCATCTACGTGTACGGCTACGTGTTCCTGTTGGCCTTCCCGGTGGTCGCGTACTTCGCGCTCCCGGACCCGCGGCCGCTCCGGCGAACCATCGTCGCCTACGGTGCGAACTACGTCATTGGCGTCACCTGCTACATCGTCTTCATCGCCTACGGACCCCGGAACCTCCTCTCGGAATCCGTCGAGGGACTGATGTTCAGCCACCACTCACAGTACCAGTTCCTCACGACGGCTATCAACTCCGAGACGAACGTGTTCCCCTCGCTGCACACGTCGATGGCAGTCACCGCACTCGTCCTCGCGTGGACGACTCACGACGAGTACCCGCGGTGGACACCCGTCGCCGCCCTTCTCGCCTCGAGCGTCGTGGTGGCGACGATGTATCTCGGGATTCACTGGGCAACGGACGTCATCTTCGGCATCCTCCTCGGCGTCGTAAGCGTCAAAATCGGACAGCGGATGGAGGAGAACCCACCGGAGTTCGTCCGACTACGTCGGTGGAGCCGAAGCCTTCAGAACCTCATGCCAACTCGCGCGAAATGACGGCTCGGAGGTCCGCGATGGCGTCGGCAGCGTAGTCGAGTTCGAAATCGCCGACGGTGAGTTCGAGTCGGCCCGTCTCCGTCGCTTCACCGAGTTTCTCGACCGGTGCGACGCCGTCGAAGCGCTCCCGAACCGACTCGGGGTCGGTCGTCTCGACGACGACGCGGCCGACGGCCTCCGAGAACAGCGCTTCGAGCGGCGACTTCTCCTCCGGTAGAGTCACGTCGGCACCGGCCTCGCCGACCATTTCGGCGAGCGTGACCGCGAGGCCGCCGTGGCTCACGTCGTGAGTCGAGTGCGTGGCGTCGTGTTCCGCCACATCCGCGATGGCCGCGACGGCATCGGCCGCGTTCTCGGGCACTGCCGGGAACCGGTCGGTGCCGCCGAACTGCGCCAGCAGTTCCGACCCGCCCAGCGAGCGGTCGTCGGAGCCACCAACGACCAAGAGCGTTCCCTCACTGTCGAGGGCGGAACTCGGCGCGTCGTAGCCGGCCTTCGTGCCCGCCATCGCGAGCGTCGGCGTCGGCGGAATCGGACCGGACGGGGAGTCGTTGTACAGCGAGACGTTGCCGCCGACGACGGGCACCTCAAGGTGCGAACACATGTCGGCGAGGCCGTCGACGATACCCTGAAAGCCGCCGTACACGTCCGGCTTTTCGGGGTTGCCACCGTTGAGACAGTCGACGGCCGCAAGCGGTGTCGTCCCCTTCGCCGCGAGGTTCGTAGCGTTCTCCAAGGCGATTGCACGGGCGCCCTCGTAAGGGGCGGTGTCGGTCCAGTTGGGGTCGGCACCCGACGTGAACCCGAGGCCGGTGCCGTTCTCTCGAATGGCCATCAGCGCCGCGTCGTCGCCGGGTTTCATCGCCGTCCGCGTGCCGACCTCGTGGTCGTACTGGCGGTACACCCACTCCTTCGAGGCGGTGTTCGGCGAGGCGACGATTGCCTCGAAGGCCTCGGTGGGGTCCACGTCGGGCAGGTCCCGTTCCGGTTGGGTCGGTTCGACGTGTGGTAGGTCGTTCATCGGCGCACCCTCCGCGAGGTAGTCGGCGTCGACATCGACGACGACCTCGCCGTCGAACTCACAGACGTAGTTGCCCTCGGTCACCTCGCCGATGACCGAACAGCCGAGGTCGTACTTTGCGGCGATTTCGGCGACGCGGTCGACGTCCTCCGGGCGGACCTCGTAGCACATCCGCTCTTGGGATTCCGCGAGCAGGATTTCCAGCGCGTTCATGTTCGGCTCGCGCTGGTGGACCGCCTCGAGGTCGATGTGAGCGCCGAGACCGCCCTTGGCGACGAGTTCGGAGGAAGCGCCGCCGAGCCCCGCCGCACCCAAATCGCGTGCAGCCCGCAACAGTCCCTCGTCGACCAACTCCTCGTTGGCCTCGATGAGTCGCTTTTCGGCGTAGGGGTCGCCGACCTGAACTGCGGGGCGGTCTTCGGTTTCGGCGTCCTCGGCGAGGTCCTCGCTGGCGAAGGAGGCGCCGCCGAGGCCGTCACGGCCCGTCGCGTTGCCGACCAAGACGAGTTTGTTGCCCGGCGTCTGGGCTTCGGCGGTGACGAGGCGCTCTTCGTTGGTCAGGCCGATGCAGGCGACGTTGACGAGCGGATTGCCCTCGTAGTCGTCGTGAAAGGCGACCGACCCAGTCACCGTCGGGACGCCAATACAGTTGCCGTAGTGGGAGATTCCCTCGACGACGCCCTCGAAGAGATATCGGGAGTGTTCGCGGTCGAAGTCGCCGAAGTAGAGGCTGTCGGCGAGCGCGATGGGATAGGCGCCCATCGACAGCGTGTCGCGGACGATGCCGCCGACGCCCGTCGCCGCGCCGTCGAACGGGTCGACGTAGGAGGGGTGGTTGTGGCTCTCGATACCCATCGTGATGTACGTCTCGCTGTTCTCGCCGGTTTCTGGGTCTGGAAGCGCGACAACGGCGGCGTCGTCGCCCGGCCCCACGACGACCTGGTCGCCCTCGCTGTCGAAGGCCGACAACAGCGGCCGCGAGGAGCGATAGGCACAGTGTTCGCTCCAGAGGTTCTCGAACAGCGTTTCCTCAGCGGGCGTTGGGTCTCGGCCCAGTTCCTCGACGACGAGTTCGCGGTCCGACGGCGCGAGTGGCATTCATCCGTATGCTTCTTTCGGGTGGATAAATCGCTTTTCATGTGCACGTTCGTGTATTACGATAGCCAGCCGAACGTCGTGTTAATCGTTAACGGTAGTTAGGAGACTAAATATTCTCGTCGACGTACCCCGACGGACATGACGACGCTCGCTCCGGCGAAGGCGGCCTGTGCCGACCGGGTTATCCGATTGGCACTCCTACAAGAAACAATGACGAACCGGGACGGAACCGACGGCGAGCGCCACCGAACGGCCGACCGGAACGGCCAGCCCCAGCAGTCGGTAGATGCTGCGGTTGCGGAGACCGAGGAGTTTCCGACGGCGACCGAACCCAAACACGGCACGTCGGAACGAGCGGCGTCACGGGAGACGGCAATCACGGTCGAGGGGTTGACGAAACGCTTCGGTACGGACGCCGACTCGGTGCTGGCGGTCGACGACGTGCGTTTCGAGGTCGAAACCGGGTCGGTCGTCGGTCTGCTCGGCCCCAACGGTGCCGGGAAGACGACGCTCATCAAATCGGTGCTCGGGATGGTCGTTCCCGACGAGGGGTCGGTTCGGATAGCCGGTATCGACGTTGCCGAGCGACCGAAAGCGGCGTACGCGAACGTCGACGCGATGCTGGAGGGGGCACGCAACGACTACTGGCGGCTGACCGTCCGCGAAAACCTTCGATACTTCGCGACGGTGAGCGGCGTCGACCCCGATTCGGTTACCGACCGCCACGACCGCCTGCTCGAACGGCTCGACCTGACCGAGTGGGCCGACACGCCCGTCCGGAAGCTCTCGCGGGGCATGAAACAGAAAGTCTCGCTGGCGAGCGTGCTGGCCGGCGGTGCCGACGTCGTCTTTCTCGACGAACCGACGCTGGGTCTCGATGTCGAGAGTTCCCGAACCCTTCAGGGTGAGCTTCGACGGCTCGCCGAGGAGGAAGGGCTGACCGTCCTCATCAGCAGCCACGACATGGGCGTCATCGAAACGGTCTGTGACCGGGTGCTCGTCATGTCCGAGGGTCGTATCGTCGCCGACGACGCCGTCGACTCGCTGCTCCGCGGTGCCGAAAGCGGGACAGTCGCCATCGAGAGTTCCGATATCGACGGTGACGCGATAGCGGCCATCCGAGAGCGGTTCGACATCACCGACATCGAGGAGTTAGAGCGGGGAGCGCGAATCGAAGTCGTGGCGGCCGGCGACGACCTCTACGCGCTGATGGATGTGCTATCGGCCACTGGCGTGACGCCGGAGCGAATCCGGACGGTCGAACCCGACCTCGAAGACATCTTCGTCGGCCTGACCCGGGAGGAGAACCGATGACCGCAGACGAAGCCTCCGGGCCGCGGAAGGCAGGCTACTACCACCTCGCACGCGCCGTCCTCTACCGGGAATTCCTGCTGTTCGTCCGGTATCCAGCCAACGCCATCGGAGGTATCGTCATCTCGCTTTTCTTCTTCGGCGTCCTGTTCTACGGCGGGCGGATGCTCGCGGGACAGGCGCTCACCGACTCCATCGAAGGTATCATCGTCGGCTACTTCCTGTGGACGCTTTCGGTCGGAGCCTACTCGTCCATATCGAACGACATCGGCAGCGAGGTCCAGTGGGGGACGCTCGAACGCCACGTGATGACTCCGTTCGGATTCGCGCCCGTCGCTTTGCTGAAGGGCGCCGCCAAGGTGGTTCGGACGTTCCTCATCTCGTCGATTATCCTCGCGGCGATGTTGCTGATTACCGGTACCAGACTGGAGTTACACGTCGGTACCATCGTCGTCGTCGCGTCGCTCAGCATCCTCTCGGTGCTGGGGTTGGGCTTTGCGGCCGGTGGCATCACCGTCCTGTACAAACGAGTCGGCAACTGGCTGAACCTGCTTCAGTTCGGCTTCGTCGTGCTGATTTCGGCACCCGCCTTGGAGGTGCCGTGGCTGAAGGTGCTGCCGCTTGCACACGGAAGCGACCTCCTCCAGCGGGCGATGGTCGACGGCGTCCGACTCTGGGAGTTCCCGCCAGCCGACGTGGCGCTGTTGGTGGCGGTCGCTGTCGGGTATCTCGGTCTCGGCTACGCAGTTTTTCAGGCGTCGACGCGACGGGCACGCCGGCTGGGCGTTCTCGGTGACTACTGAGTGTCGTCGGGAGTGGAGTTCCCGAGCAGGGTACAAAGGTAAGTGCCTTTGTCGTGGATAGGGAGTATGGCCGAGGAGGACATCGACGACGTCGACAGAGCGATTCTGTACGCATTACAAGAAGACGCCCGAAATATGTCGTCCGGAGACATCGCAGAGCGGACCGGCACCTCGGACAGTACTGTCCGCAAGCGCATCCAGCGTCTGGAATCCGACGGCGTAATCAAAGGTTACAGCGCCAGCGTCGATTATCAGAAATCGGGCTACCCACTCAGAATGTTGCTCTACTGCACCGCTTCGATACCCGAACGCGGTGACCTCATCCCCGACATTCTGGAAATCGACGGCGTCATATCGGTCCAGGAGTTGGTCACCGGTGAACAGAACCTCCTCGTAACTGCTGTCGGCGAGTCGGACGATGACATCACGCCCGTGGCACAGGAACTCCTCGATATGGGGCTCACCGTTGCCGACGAGGTACTCGTGCGAACCCACCAGACGACGCCCTTCGGCAAGTTCGATTCCAATCGGACGGAAGACGACACCTAAACGAGGGCGCGTTTGATGTCCAGTTCGGTCGCACGCCGGGCGACTGCACGCACCGGGTCAACCGAGCCAGCTAGATTGTCCGAGTCACCGTCGAAGACGACGAGTGCTCCCGGTCGTCCGGGGGCGATGACGCCGCAGTCGAGACCGGCAATCTCGGCACCGGCCGAGGTAGCCATCCGTAACACCTCTCTGGCGGTCACGTCGAACCGTTTCGCAGTGTATGCCATCTCTCGGAGCATCGACGGGGGATTCAACATCACGTTGTCAGTCCCGAGTGCGACGGTCGTGTGGTCGAGTAGTTGCCGTATCGGCGGCTTCCCAACGTCGAGAACGGTGTTCGCGCGCGGACAGACCGCAATCGGAACCGACTGGTCTGCGACGCGTTCCAGATGCTCCCCTTCGGCGTGTACCATGTGGACGAGCAAGTTCGGCTCCAAATCGAGCGCCGGATGGATGTCGGTCGCGTCCGGTTCGCCGGCGTGAATCGCGAAGGGGCGGTCACGTTTCTCGCACGCAGCACGCTGTTCGGTGAAATCGTTGTCGTTCGCACCGGAGGCACCGTAGCCATCGGCAACGTCGAGGACGGATCGGTCGTCACTCCCGAAGATGAACGGGTCGATGTCGAGGGGCGCTGCTGCCTCGCGAAGCGCGCGTGCCCCGTCGGTTCCGAACTCCCGGAAATCGAGACAGGAGACGGTGCCGGTTCGCTGCATGAATCGGAGCGTACGCCGCATCGCCGACACGAGTTCGGAGCGGTCGGCCGCCTTCAGGCGTCGGTGTTTCAGGCTGTTGGGCGGTGCCACGGCCTCGTCGAGCGAGAGCCCGACAGCCGCTTCTTTCGCAACGGAATCCCCCAGATGCGTGTGGGCGTTGACGAACGCCGGACAGATGATGTCGGTCGAGGTCGTTTCTGTCTCCTCGATGTTCGCTATCCGACCGTCCTTGACGACGACACGTCCACGAATCGGTTCGAACGACTCCCCGACGAGGACGGTCCCAGTGAGCTCTTCCATGCCAGCACTCCGAATCTAGTACCGATATGGGTTTCTAAACGAAAGAAGCGAACGTTGCGGTAATAGAAGGCGGTGTAGGCGACCGATATGGGGCATGCGATTTCCCGACAGGCGGTCTCTGGTCGCCCTCGACGGTGTGACGGGACCGACGCCGGTTCTGGCGTGTCTCACCGAGGACACGGCTTCAGGTCGTGAATCTACTTACCTCCGCGATGGGAATTTAGCCGCAAATTCTGCAAAACCATAATGTTCTTTAATTACTGATTTGCGAACAGTTCGTGAATATAGATAGATTTAATAGTCAAACTGTTCTCTCTTGAGCCAGAGACGACCAGAATCTGATTCCGGGCACGTCCCGGATACCGAGAGAGGTCGTACGACGAGCTGAACGATGTCAGGACGCACCTCGAAACCGACGGTCGGAGCACTCCCGGACACGGCGGTGGAATCACCGTTCGTGCCCGTTGCACTAACGTGGCTCGTGTGGTCGCTGTTCGCTGCGAGTATCGCCGTCCTCATCGCCCGAATCCGGCTCGGCGGCGCCTGGGAGATTCCCGGCGTGGTCGCCATCGACGGTCTGACCGTTCTCATGTGGGTGGTGGTCACGTTCTTTAGCGGAATCGTTCACAGTTACTCGCGCCGCTACATGGCTGGTAGCGCCCACGAAACCGGCTTCTTCCTCGCCGTGTTCGGCTTCACGGCTGCCGTGATGGGCCTCGTCGCGGCCGACCACATCGCGCTGTTCTGGCTGCTCTGGCTGGCGATGGGCCTGCTGATGGCGAACCTCATCGGTACCGTCGACGGCTGGACGCAGGCACGGGCCGCCGCGAGCGTCGCCCGCAAGTACTTCCTCGCAAGCAGCGCGCTCCTCGGCGTCGCACTGACAGCGCTGTGGTGGACGACCGACGCGACGACGGCCTCCGGTATCGCCGCGGCCGCCGACAGCCTCGGCGGGCCGGTGTGGCTCGTCGCCGCGGCCGCACTCGTCTTCGCAGCGATGATTCAGTCCGCCCTCGTCCCGTTCCACGGCTGGCTGCTCTCCTCGATGACCGCCCCGACGCCCGCCTCGGCGCTGATGCACGCCGGGTTCGTCAACGCGGGCGGCATCCTGTTGACCCGTTTCGCACCGGTCGTCACCGTCGACACCACACTCATGCTCGGTATCGTGGCCGTCGGCGCGGCGAGTGCCCTGCTCGGAAAACTGCTCAAGGCCGTCCAGCCGGACGTCAAGAGCGAACTGGGCTGCTCGACGGTCGGACAGATGGGCTTTATGATTATGCAGGCTGGTCTCGGCTTCTTCGGCGCCGCCATCACCCACCTCATCCTGCACGGCTTCTACAAGGCGTATCACTTCCTCGGTTCGGGGGGGCAGGTCGAACACGCCAGCCCGACTGAGAGCGAACCCACCGGGATGAACGTCGCAGGCACAGCCGCCGTCCTGATGACCGGACTGGCAGGTGGTGCGTTGTTCGCTCTCCTCACGGGGAAGGGCACGAGCGTCGACAGCGGACTGCTGCTCGTGTTGTTCGTCGTGCTCACGACGCTGCATGCGGCCCGCAGCGCCGTCCAGCACACACCCCTGTCGGCGGCGGCTCGCTACGTCGCGGTCCCGCTGGTGTTCATTCCGGCCATCACCGTCTACGCACTCGTCTACCTGGCTATTTCGAGTGTCCTCTCCGGGCTTCCGCTCGTCTCGGCCCCGACCGAGCTGAGTGCGCTCCACGCGCTCGTCGCCGTCGTCTTCCTCGCGGTCTACGTCGCGATAGAGACCGGCGCCCACGAGCGAAGCCAGCGCCTCTACGTCGCGTTGTTGAACGCCAGCCAACCCGCTTCCAGTACCGTGCTAACCGCCACGGAGGACTACAATGAGTACTGAACACACTACCGAAGACAGCATCGACAAAGCAGCGACCACCGTCGGGTCGGTCTGGCCGATTCACTCCTTCGTGACGGCCAACCCACTCTCGGGCTTCGAGGACATGCCGTTCAGCGAGGCCGTCACCCAGGCTGGGGACCTCCTCGGCGGCCGCGGCTATCCAAGTCCGGAGACGTTCCAGACAGCCCTCGACAACGGGCAAATCGACCCCGAACTCCTCGATTCCGAACTGGCCGAACGCGGCTACGAGCAAGACCCCGAGACCCTACTGGAGCGCATGGAAACCAGCGTCGAGACGGAGCGTCCGAACACCGACGCCGAGCAGGTCGACCACGTGCTGACGAAGTGGCTGTCGGCGTTCCTCGATGAAGGGCAAGCGCAGTGGTCGATGCCGAACCGCGAGGACGGGTTCTACAGCGCCTTCCGGTCGGTGGCCGCATACGACGGCCAGATACCCGACGAGGAGGTCGTCGCCGACCTACCTGAGTCGCCACTCGAAGCCATCGAGACCGTGTTAGAACCGTACCCCGAGAGCCAATGGGTCCCCATCTTCGAGGAGCAGTTCGCCGCACTCCCTGGGTGGAGTGGCTTTATCAAACAACGCGTTGCCGACGACGGGGCGTGGCAGTCCACGTACCCCATCACGCTCGAGGGGTATCTCGCGGCCCGTCTCACGCTGCTGGAGGCCTTCGGCGCCGGTGTCGAGCCGTCGACCGGTCCCGACAGCGCCGACGATGAGGCGGCCGACGAACTCGCCGAAGCGTTCCTGAATGCGTGGGAGGCGAGTTACCGCAGCGAGGTCGTCGAGTCCGTCGCCTCCGAAAGCGAGGCCCTCGCCGACAGCGACCCCTTCGGCCGCCCGGACGCACAACTGGTGTTCTGTATCGATACGCGTTCGGAGATTATCCGCCGCCACATCGAAGACGCTGGCGACTACGAGACCCACGGCTACGCTGGCTTCTTCGGTATCCCGATGGAGTACCAGGGATACGATTCCGAAGTGTCGGTCGATGCCTGTCCCCCTATCCTCGATGCACAGCACCGCATCTCCGAGATTCCAACCGACAGGGACACACAGACGAGTCACGACCGCTGGTCGCGTCTCCGCGAGGCCACAGGCGAGGTAATCGAGACGCTGAAAACGAACCCCGCCACCGCCTTCGGCTTCGTCGAGAGCGCCGGCAGTGGGTACGGACTCGCGCTTGCGGCCCGGACGCTCGTTCCTGGCCGCGTCTACGACTTACTCGAAACCACCGACGATGCGGTGGCCGACGACCACGAGTTCTGTGAGCCAATCGTCCACCACCAGCACACCTACGCCGGTGACCTCCCAGTTGGACTGACTCACGAGGAGAAAGTCGAGTACGCCGCGTCCGCCTTCGAATTGATGGGTTGGGAGGAGTTCAGCCGCCTCGTCGTCTTCACCGGCCACGCCAGCGAGACGGCCAACAACCCCTATGACTCGAGTCTGGACTGTGGCGCCTGTGCCGGCAACCCCGGGGGCCCGAGTGCTCGCGTCCTCGCGACGATTTGTAACGACGCCGAAGTCAAGGCGGCGCTGCGCGAACGCGGCTTCGACATTCCCGACGACACCGTCTTCCTCGCCGGCGAACACAACACGACGACCGACGAAGTGGAACTGTTCGCCGACGGCGTGCCCGAAAGCCACGCGGACGACCTCGAGCAGTTGCGTGCAGACCTCGAAACTGCCCGCGAGAACGCGACCGCCGAGCGCGCCGAGTCGATGGGGGGCGACGACTCGAAGGGTGTCAGTGAGACGGAGCGCCGTGCCGCCGACTGGGCCGAAACGCGTCCCGAGTGGGGACTGGCCGGCAACGCCGGATTCGTCATCGGTCCCCGCGGTCTGACGAACGACCTTGACCTCGATGGCCGCGCCTTCCTCCACTCCTACGATTGGTCGACCGACCCCGACGGTGACGCACTCGAAGCGATTCTCACCGGCCCGATGGTCGTCACCCAGTGGATTAACACCCAGTACTACTTCTCGACGGTCGACAATTCGGCGTACGGCGGTGGGTCGAAGGTGACTCACAACCCAGTCGGAAACGTCGGCGTCTACCAGGGCAACGGCGGCGATTTGATGACCGGTCTTCCGCTCCAATCGGTGATGGCCGCCGACGACAAACCGTATCACCAGCCGCTTCGCCTCTCGACGGTCATCCACGCGCCGGTCGAGCGCGTCACCGGCGTCTTGGCCGCCCACGAGGAGTTGACCGAACTGCTTGACAACGACTGGCTCTCACTGACGGTCGTCGACCCGACGCAGAATCACCGCGCCTTCCACTACGAGGAGGATTTGGAGTGGACACCGGTGTCCGAACAGCCCGAAGCCCACCCGGAGATGCCGAACGCGCCCGCCGTCGCGGACGACTAACGGTGGCCTCGGGACGAAACTGGGCCGAACGGAACGGCACCGGGACTCGGTCGCTATCGGTGTCTGATTGCGCTGGTCGGAACAAGATGTCCCTTGCGAGAGGCGTCTCGTTGAGAACTGCTGTGGGCTTTATTGTGTTGCCAGTGAAACCACTGGTATGGCGCTCGATATAGAGGTCCCGGAACCACCAGACCTGTCCAACCGAGGAATGCCGCGTGAGTTCGAGTGGCAAGAAGAGACGCTCGGGTCGGAGGACTTCTACCGTGAGGACATCGAAGATTTGCTCCAAGTGGGTGCATGGAAGGAGGGGTTCAACGAGTGGGCCGAGTACACGAACCTCGATGAAGAACACGTTCGAATTATCAGCGACCTCGGCCTGTTCCAAACGTTCGACTTCTACTGGGACCCAACCGAAGACCGCCTTCGGTTCGACGCCCCAACGATTTCGGACGACTGGCGGAAGCAAGACGCGACTGAGTCCCTCGATTCGAGCACGGTCTCGATGATTAACGGTGAGTTAACGGACCTCGGCCGAGCGGTACTGGAGATACTGGAGGACTACATCGAACGGAACGACGAAGCGTCCGACTATGGGTGGGGTGAGGAAACGTACGGCAAACGCGAGGAGTGATTCCAGTCACTCCACCTCATCAGTAGCATCTAGCCGCTTGCGGCGACGTCTATACTCCTCTTCATCGATTTCTCCTCGCTCATAGCGGTTCTGGAGGACTTCTCTCGCCGAATCGTGGGTTTTCGAGCGAGTGCTGCTTCGGTTTCCAAGCCAGTAGAGTGCGCCGCCGAGAACACCCAGCACTCCGAGCGCCCCGCCGACGAAGGGAATACTCCAGATTCCGCCTCCAGTGCGGCCGTTCATCATCCCGTGGTCGCCCCCCCACCAGGTGTCTCGATTCGATACCCCTCGTTTGCTGATACGTTGAGAGCCCTGACTGCTCAGACGGTCGTTTTGGGCGCGACCGGCGTGTCAATCGCGATGGTAGCACCTGAAATCACGGTATCCCCAGAGTGGGTTTCGATTCGCATTCAGTGGTCGTGGCTTGTCACCTGTGGGCTTTGACCGGCAAACGCCGTCGGATTCTCCTCGAACCGTCGCTTGCAGGCACTAGAGCAGAAGTAGTACGTCGTTCCCTCGTGAGACGCGCTCGGCCCATCATCGTCGGTCCGCATTCCACAGACGGGGTCGCGGTACTGGCCGGGCGCACCGAGGCCACGGCGGTACACGTACAGGAGAAACCCGGAGAGTCCGAAGGCGATGAGGTTGAGGTAGAACGTGTAGTTGAGTTCGAAGTACGTCTGTTCGGTCGCCGTCTCCCCACCGGCCAAATCGGGAACGATACCGAGTGCGTCGAACAGCAACTCCATGAGAAAGCCGGTGAACGCCATCGTCACGAAGAAGACGCCGAGGATGTACAGCATGATTTTCCAGCCGTAGTACTTCCGGTAGACGTTCAACACGGGAATCGTGATGAGGTCGGCATAGACGAACGCGATGACGCCGGCGAAGCTAATTCCACCACCCCACAGCGCAACGGCGAAGGGGACGTTGCCCATACTGCCGACGAAACTGATGACGGCGATGGCGACACCCATAATCGCGTTCTCGGCGGTCACGAGCAGGCCGTCGCCCTGAATGAACAGGGTGTTCCAGACCCACTGGGGAACGAAGACGATGACGAACCCGGAGATGAGAAAGCCCGCGATGACGTCCTTCCAAATCATCGACCACTCCTTGCGATACTGGTTTGCGACCTTGTACCAGCCACCCCACGACAGCAGTTCGTCGCGCCACCCGCCGCTGCTCGATGTCTCCTGGAGATAGGTCTCCATACAGCCTTCCGAGCAGAACTGCAGCGTTTCACCCCCGTCAGTCGTGAGCGTGTACTCCTTTTTGCCTTCCATCCCGCAGGTTGGGTCCTCGGTAACACCAGCCTCACGGTCGCGTTCGTTGAGTGTCTGTCTGACCTCACCGAAGAGGTTCTCGGGGAGCGTAAGGTGGACGATGACGGCCATGACGGCGATGAGAATGAGGCCGCCGAGCAGTTCGGCGAGGAGGAACTCCCAGCCCAGCAGAATCAGAATCATCAACCCGAGTTCGACGATGAGGTTCGTCGACGCGAACATGAACGCCAGAAAGTTCACCGCGTGAGCACCTTTCTTGAACAGACCCTTCCCGATAGCGACGGCACCGAAACTACACCCACTGCTTGCCGCCCCGAATGCGGTTGCCTTGGTGAGGCCGCCCAGGTCGCCATCACCGAGAACCTTCGCCATTCGCTCCTTGGAGACGTAAACCTGGACGAGACTCGTAACCGTGAGGCCCATGATGATTGCCCACGCCGCCGTCCAGAGAAATCCGACCCCGATGCGGAGGGCTTCGCGGACTCCATCGAGTACCGTCGCCTGCATAGATGTATCATCGTAGGGGTCATCTAATTCAGTTGCCCCTAGGAGACCGCGGCTCAGAGAGCACCTCCACCACGGATTTGCGGACTGAAAGGCCCGGATTTCAAAGAATTCCAAAGCGACCTCACAGGAAACGTCGCTCAGCCGCTACGTATCAGTATTTTGTTAATTGAGGCTACCGTCTTTCACCGTTCCGTGGCTCGCCGATTCTCTGTCCGTATTCAACTGCTCTCTGCGGTCGTGTTCTCAGCAGCGAGTTCTCGGGCCGTCTCGACCCAGTCGTGTTCCGGGAATGGGGCTGGGCCGACGTTGTACGTGTACTGGTAGCTCGTTCCGTCATCCTCGATTGTGATGTCGAAAGCGTAGATGACTCCGTCATCGAGGCCGAGCCGAAGTGTTCCATTGCTGGCCGGGGAGGCATTCGATGCGTTCGCTCGCGTGCCGGTTACCTGATACGTGATGACGGGCACGCCGTGGTGGGTTGTCGTGTTGACGGCTTCCCACGTGTACCGTTCAAGCATGTTGGTGTGCCGGCCGATGTTCGTGGGTGCGAGGTTGCCGTACTGTGGGTCATAGCGGTAGTACGCGTCGGTGTCGTTGTCGTAGACGAACGAATCGTCCGATTCGAACTCCTCTCGTTGATGCGAATTCGGGATGCTCTCGGCGGGTTGGAGGAACGCGTAGATACTCCCGTTTCGGTAGACCTCAGCGTCGTACCATCGCTCGGCAAGTATTTCTCCCGTCTCGGCGTTGATGTAGTACTCACCCTCGACGATTGGCCGTTCGGCCGGTGCGTCGTACTCGATTGCGTAGGAATCCCAGTGTTCACGCGGCGTGTGTGAAACGTTCGAATCAGTGGCATCGAGCGCCGTGAAGTTGATATGGTCCGCTCCTGTGCCTGCGGGATACTCTTGATCGGGACCCAGCGGGCTGGACCCGGCCGGGCCAATCGTGGCGAGTGCAACGCCGATAGCTACGATAGCTACGACCGCAACGAGTCCGCCGAACAAGTACCGTCGTTCCATACAACGGCTACATTCGCTTTTGGTTAAGTACTGAGGAAGGCTCAAACCAGTGTTTGTGTGTCAATTCGAATCACACTCAGGAAGCGAAGGGGTTCCGGTTGCCGAACGAATCCATCGTGCAGTCGTGCCGCCACCGACTGTCGAGGAGGACGCCTACTTCGAACCGTCTCAGATTTCGAACTCGAATCGTGCCCCACCGTCAGTACCCTCCGTGACGGACACGCTCCAGCCGTGTGCCTTCGCGATATCGGCTACAATCGAGAGGCCGAAGCCGGTTCCGCCCTCCGTCGACGTGACGCCGTGGTCGAAGACCTTCGTTCGGTTCTCCGGTGGAATCCCCTTGCCGTCGTCTTCGACGTAGAAGCCATCGCCGCCATCGAGTTTCCCGACGGTGATGGTGACGTCGGAACCGCCGTGTTCGACTGCATTCCGAAAGAGGTTCTCGAAGAGTTGTGTCAGACGCCCCCCATCAGCAGTCACGGTCTGGATCTCATCGGCAACGGTCAGCGTTGCCTCAGCGGTATCGACGTACCCCCACGCCTCCGTCGTTACTGTTCTGAGGTCGACCTCTCCCGTGTCCGTAACTATCGATTCGCCGCGTGCAAGCGTCAGGAGGTCGCGGATGAGTCGCTCCATGCGGTCGTGTGCCGACTCGATTCGCTCCAGATGGTCGTGGTCGCCCGTTTCCTCGACGATTTCGAGAAATCCCTTGGCGACCGAAAGCGGGTTCCGGAGGTCGTGGGCGACGACACTGGCGAACTCATCGAGCCGTTCGTTCTGCCGCTGGAGTTCCGCTTCCCGACTCGAGCGGGCGAATGCCGCCTCGACGGTCGCACCGAGTATCTGGAACAAATCGATATCCGTATCCGAGAATTGCTGTTCGTGGGACGCACCGACTCCGATGAGTCCGAACTCACCCAAGGGGACGAACAGACCACGTTGGAGGTCCACGTCGGACTCCGAAAGCGCCGTCTTACTCCGAATATCGTCGTATACACGCATTTCGGAGGCCTCGAAGGCGTCCCATGCAAGACTCTCTCCGGGCTGTAGCCGCGGCAATTCCCCGAGTATCTCACCTGTACGCTCACTGGCAGTCAGTGGGACGAGAGCCTCGCTTTGGCCGGAATATTCCCAGATACCAGTGAGTTCGAATCCGAGAATCTCGACAGCTGCCTTGACAGCGATATCGCCGACTTCTTCGTTCGACTGTGCGCCGCTGAGTCGCTGGGCGGTCCCCTGAAGCGAGCGGAGTTTCGTCTCCAGTTGTTTCTGGTCGGTAATGTCCTCTAAGACCGCGAGTATGCTCGTTATTTCTCCATTCGCGTCGGTAATCGGGGCGACCGACAGGAGCAAGTCCAGTTCAGTTCCGTCTTTCCTTTTCCGTTTTATCTCTTGGCTACGAATCCGTTCGCCGTTCAGGGCTCGCTCTCGATGTGATGTGAACTCGTCCTGTTTGTCTTCGGGTACTATCGGATTGAACTCGCCAAGGACTTCCGCCCGCGACCAACCGAACATTTTCTCGGCCTCATCGTTCCATCGGGTGACGTTGCCGTCAGTGTCGATTTCCATCACGGTGAGGGGTGTGGCTTCGATGAGGGATTCCAACCGCTGGTTCGTCGTCTCGAGGTCGTGTTCTCGATTGACCTGTTCGGTCACGTTCCGAGCGATGCCGACGATTCGGACGGTTTCGCCGTCAACGATGACTGGCGCGAGACTCGTCTCCCAGAACCGTGCATCCGCAGCGATATCTAACTCCTCGCGATAGGAAATCGGCCCGCCCTGCTCGACGCAGCGACGGTAATTCACTTCGATTTTCCCACCCCGTTCCGCACCGAATACCTCTCGCGGTGTCTGCCCCAGGACCTCCTCAGTCGTGAGTCCCGTCTGTGTTTCGTATCCGGGACTGAGTCGGGCGAACTCGAATCGGGGGTCATCACCCGTTGTATCGACATCGAGTAAGAATATCGCATCCCCAGAGGTCTCAAGCAGTGCCTCGTATTCCTCCGCGAGTTCTTGATATTCCCGTTCTTGGGCTGTTCGCTCCGTCACATCTTGAAATACGCCTCGAAGAACGGGCGTATCGTGTCGTCGGCTGTCGACACGCTCGCCCCACGCCCGCACGTTACGAGTTTCACCGTCGGCTCGAATCAATCGGAGGTCGAGGTCGTAGGGCTCCCCGTCCTCGATTACTTGGTTGACTGCTGCGGTAATCGTTCCGCGGTCGTCAGGATGATAAAACTCGATAGCATCCTCCAGAGAGGGTTCGTAGTCGTCACCGACGCCGTGAATCCGACGGACACCATCGGACCACTCGAGGTCGCCCGTCGACGAGAAGTACTCCCAGACGCCGATGTCTGCGATATCCTGTGCATGTTCGAAGAGGAAATCGCGCCGTTCGAGTTTCGCTCGGTCCACACTTCGTGTTACCTCGGCACTCACGAGTTCCGATAGCAGTTCGACAAACGTTCGCTCGAACGCCCCGAAGGAGTCCGAGCGGGTGGTCGGACTGGAGAAGTTGACCGTCCCGTAGCGGTCGTCGTTTACGACGAGCGGCACGCCGATGTACGATTCCAGCTCGAATTCAAGGTAGGCCGGATGGGCCTGTTTCCCGTCGGCGACGGCGTCGGTGAACGAACAGACCGTATCGCTTTCTATGACCTCCTCACAGTATGTCGATTCGAGGTCGAACGTGTCTCCGGTTTCGATATCGGAATCCGGCGCGTGAACCGCACGAACCGTGTAGTCGCCGTCGTGGATGTGTGAGACGATTCCGATTTCCAGCCCCAGAGTCCGACAGCCGACTTCCAGCAGTTCCCGAAGGCGAGTATCGGTGGAGACGCTGCTTTCGGCCATGATGCCCTGGAGTTCCCGGAGTGCATCGCGCTCTCGTTGTAATTGTCGTTTGATGTCGCTTTGTTCCGTGACATCCCGGGCGACGACGAGCACTTGTCGACTTCTGCCGCTCCGAAACGGCGTAAAGCGCACGTCGAACGTCCGCTCTCCACGACCAGTTTCGATGTCGAGTTGCAGGTCCGAATCGTACGGCTCGGTTACGCCCCCATCACTCTCCACCTCATCAAGCGTCGATTCGACTGCGTTCCGGAATCGCTCTGCGTTGGGGGCAGTAACGCGGTCACCCACGACCGCTTCGAGGGGTTGTCCTTCGAGTTGCGTCGACTGACCACCACCGACGAGCCGTCGGGAGGCCGCATTCGTAAACTGGACGATACCCGCTTCGTCGACGACGAACACGATATCGTGGATGTTCTGCAGAATCGTTTCACTGCGTTGTAGCTGTATGTCTTGCTGACGCTCGGCTGTAATTTCCCGTGAAAAGACGGTCAGACCGTTATCGTCGGGGAACACCCGTATCTCGACCCAGTAATCGAGCGGGGGGCCGAGACGCTGCTCGAACGACGCCGGTTCACCGGTCTCCATTGCGGTTCGATATCTGTCTTCGAGTTCGGTACCGACAATCGAGGGGAATTCCTCCCAGAGGATGCCTCCGACGACGGCATCGCGGTCGCAGCCGACACGTTCGGCCATTTTTTCGTTTAGGTACTCGATGCGCCACTCCTCGTCGACGGCGTAAATCGCGTCAGTCGCGCGTTCGAGCGTCCGCTGGAAGCGGTCGGACATCCGCTCGGCGAACGCTTCTTTGCGGGCCGCCGCAACGAGGGTCCGAATGCGGCGTGCGAGTAACTCGAAGTTGTCCTGTCTCGCGTCGACAGGGATGTAATCGGAGACGTCCGCCTGCATCGCTTCACTCGCGATCCGTTCGCTCCCACGACCGGTAAATAGGATAGTCGGAAGGTCGTACTGTTCGGCTCGGATTCGTTTCAAGAAATCGATGCCGGTACCCTCGGGCAGCGAATAGGCGGTCACCACACAGTCGATTGGAGACGTCGAAAGCTGTTCGAAGGCCGCTTCCGGAGTTTCGACGGTCGTAACTTCGAGCACCGACGAGGCGTTCAGAAGCTTCGTCTCTGCCAATTCGGCAAAATCGGTGTCGTCGTTCACATACAGAACGTGAATAGCCTCGGAATCCCCGTCATCTGCATGACCCATTACCATAACTAGGCGGTGCGGTCTTATCAATCGTTTGTCCCAGCGCGTGTTCGTGGTGGAATCGGTGGGGCCGACGTCACAGCGATGGGAACGGAGTCAGTCGGAGTCGAACCCCGAGCGCTGCATCTCGCCCCACGACGTGTCCCCGCGCAGGTATTCATAGAGACCGCGCCACGCGATTAGCGTCTTCCACTGTCGGAAGCCGAAGTTTTCGAGGATGCCATACCCCAACAGACGGAGGACCTGCTTCGGGCGGTCGTACCGCCTGAAACTCCAGACTTCGCTGAGAATCCCGAACCAGGACAGAAACACGCCGAATCCGACCGTCAGCCCGAAATACAGGAGGACGAACGACGCGTCGGCGGCCCCGATGAGGAACGCCAGCGGAACGAGTACGTATCCGAACCCCTCGACGAGCGGTCCAAGCACCTCAGCGAGCAGGAAGGCCGGGTACCCGAACACGCCGGGCGACCCGTATCGTCGCCTGCCAATCATCTTCCGATGGCGAGCCATCGTATCGAGGAGGCCCCGATACCAGCGGCGTCGCTGTCGGCTGAACGTGGCGGGTGATTCCGGTACCTCCGTCCAGACGACGGGTTCGGGGACGAATTCCACGTTGTACGCTCTGTCCTGTTCCCGGAGGTATCGGTGTAGCCGAAGCGTCAACTCGAAGTCCTCGGTTATGCTTTCGGTCTCGTAGCCTCCGACTTCCCGGACGAGGTCGGTCCGAAAGACGCCGAATGCGCCCGATATCAACATCAGGGCGTTCAGCCGGTCGAGACCCAATCGACCCGAGTAGAAGGCCCGCAAGTACTCCATCGTCTGGAGACCGGCGAGACGATTATCGGGGAGGTTCACCGACTTGATTGTGCCGTTCTCAATCGTACATCCGTTTGCGACGCGGATGGTCCCACCGGTCGCGACGGTCTCCTCCGGTCGTTCCAAAAACGGTTCGACCGCCTGCAAAAGCCCATCCCTGTCGATAATCGAATCGGCGTCGATTGTACAGAAAAGCGGCTGCTCGGCCAGCCAGATACCGGCGTTGACCGCGTCAGCACGCCCCCCGTTTTCCTTATCGACGACCCGAAGTCCGGGCGCGTCTTCGGAGCGATACACCGCTTCAATCGGTTCGCTCGGGATTTCGAACGGGACGTCCGCGTCTATCGGGTGGAGGTCGAACGCCGAACGAAGCCGAGAGAGCGTCTCGTCATCCGACCCGTCGTTGACGACCACGATTTCGAGTTCGGGATAGTTGAGATTCAACAGTGACTGAACGCTTTCGACGATGACTGCTTCCTCGTTGTATGCGGGAACGACGACGGTCACCCCCGGGAAGAACGGGGAAGAAAACCGCTGATACATCGTTCCTGCGGCTTGCCGTTTCAGGTCCGAACGGAGTTCGAACAGGGCGGCGATGTGGACGGTCAGATACATCCCGTTGACCAACAGGTAATACCCCAGAACGAACCACCCGATGACGAGCAACGCCTCGGCGATGGACGTCATTGTTCCGTCTCGCTTCGTGTCGGTTCAGTCGAGGCGAGAACCCAGTCTCGCGCTGCCGAACTCGCAGGGGTGAGTTCGCTCTCGGGGATGGACGTCGCCCGCTCGCCGAGGGCGGAAATCGCATCGATTGCGGCCCGCGTGTTCGATTCCGACCGGAGGGCGTTTCGGAGCGCGTTCACCGACGCCTCGTCATCCCAACTTCCGAGCATCTGATACACCGCCTGTCGGACAGGTGGGGAGTCGTCCGTTCGTACTTGCTCGATTTCGATAGCGGAGCGAACGCCGTCGTGCCAGCCGTACCCGACGAGTGCGTTCGCTGCCGCCACCCGGACGTTCGGTGACTCACTCACGAAGAGAAAGCCAATCCAATCGAGAGGCGTATCCGGACTCGCCGGGCCAGCGGTACCGATTACCCGCAGGACCTGAATGAGTCGCGACTCGGACCACTCGTGGTAGGACTCCTTGGTGCGTGTGAACAACAGGTCTGGTGAGAGTTTGTTGAGTTGATACAGTGTGTCCATGCCCAGTACCGACAGTGGCCCCGTACCGCGCAGTAATAGCTCGGTCCCCTCTTCGGTCGCGTTCGCGCGGTCCTGCTCGTAAAGCACCCGAGCGGCCGCCGCTCTCGTTTCCGGATGGCCCCCACACGTCGCTTCGAGCGTCTCGATGGTGACATCGATATCGAGGCGAGCAATCCAGTGAAGTGCCCGGCGGCGTTCGAGGTGGTCTCCCTCGTGGAGTTTCCGTCGGGCTTTCTCGCCGATTCCGAGCGCGTAGCCGAGTTGCTGGAGCGACTCCCGGTCGCCGCCACGTATTCGGTGTAGATATTCCTCTAACAGGTCTTCTGCGACACGTCGCTCAGTCCCACTCAGGCCGCCGACCCACGCTTCCCACTCGGGGTCCGTCGCCTCCATTCGGCTGAGAAGTGCCTGCCGGACCTGTGGCCGTACGTCCGCAAGTCGGTTATCCCGTCGCGCCGACAGAACCGACCGGGCGACGGTCGATGTGCCGACGACGGCCAGTAGACCCGTTATGAAAGCGCCGATGAGAGATAGTGTCTCGAAGGAAACCGCCGAGGCGTTACTCATCCAAGCACTCGCTGAATTCGGGCGACAAGTTCGTTCCCCGAGAACGGTTTCGTCATGTAGTCGGTCGCTCCGGCGTCGAGTGCGCGAACGATGTCGTCTTCTCTCCCGCGTGACGTGAGCATGATGACTTCGACATCGTCGAAGCGTTCGTCATCTCGCATCCGGTCGAGAATGCGATACCCGCTCAGTCCGGGCATCATAACGTCGAGTACCATCAAATCAGGAAGGTCGTCCGCGTTCTCGTCAAGATAGCGCCAACACTCCTCCCCGTCGGCGACGGCCGTAACGTCGTACCCGTTTTGTAATTTGAATCTGAGGAGTTCTCGCATTTCCTCGTCATCATCAGCGATCAAGATAGAATACATACGTTCAATCGAGGGCTACCGATTGTAGTGGGTCTGTTATATTAGGTGTTCGGAACTTTGGCGACGAACACCGCATCCAGCAGTTGGTACATGGGTTGCCGCGTGCGATTCGTTCGTCGACATTCCATGAGGCCATCCAGAGTCCGGCTGGCCATCGTCGCCCGTTCGAATCGGCTCAGGAATACGTTTCCTCCGGGAGGCAAAAGGAGAATACCTTTCAACGGATAGGATAGGGTATGGTGTTTACGACCGAAGCAATCCACCCTCGACATGGGTTTTACGCGTTAGGGTGGCTCTGTTTCGGGTTCGGAATCGGCCACGGCCTGCTCGAAGCCAACGGATTGGAATCGGTCCTTGAAATGCTCATAATCGTCGGAGTGTCCACAATCGTGTTCCATACAGGCTACGGACTTCACGAGCGACCGATTTCACAAGCCGGCCAGTGGCGAGCGTTACTGGAGGGTGTGGTCATAGCCGGGTCGTTTACACTCCTCGCGGTTGCCGTCTGGGTGACGTGGTCGCTGGACGGAATCAATACCGAACTGAGCTTTCTCCTTGCGTTTGCGGCCTCACTCGGTGCAGCAGTCGGTACTCGGGGGAGTCTCTATGCGGTCCAATCGAACGAGCAACTGGCCGAGACGGACGACCTCACCAAACTGCTCCGAATCAATCAGCGAGTCCTCCGACACAATCTTCGGAACGAACTCTCAGTCGCGCTTGGACACCTCGAAAACATCGAGAACGCTGCCGAAACGGACGACTTCGCCCACGACATCGACCTGATTCGCGACCACCTCGAGGCGCTTCTCGAAACCACCACTCGGACTCGGAAGATCGTTGCCATCTGGGACGACACCGATTCGACCACACTTGAACTGACATCGATAATCGAGAGTCAGATACAGCAGGTTCGAGAGGACCACCCAACGGGAACGCTCTCCTCGAGGCTGCCGGCGGAGTGTCGGGTGACCGCCCACTCGGCACTCCCACTCGCGATTCGTGAGGCACTGACGAACGCAATCGAACACAACTCGGCCGATGTTTCGGTTACCGTGACGGTTGAGTGTCACGACGAGTCGGTCCACCTCACAATCGCAGACACGGGGACTGGAATCCCGGAAACCGACCGAGAGGCGATAACTCTTCCCGAAGAGACGCCGCTCACCCACACCCGTGGACTCGGACTGTGGATTCTCTATTGGACAGTCCGAATGTCTGATGGCACGGTCGCCTTCGAGAACAACGAGCCAAGCGGGACCGTCGTTCGCATTACGCTCCCGACCGCATCGTCGTAATCCTCAGGTCGAATCCAGTTGATACGTCGACCGCCACCGGCGGCAATCACCGCCACGGCCAAGTCCCACCACCAGAACGTCGTGTACAGCGGTATCGTCGCGGTCGACGAGTCCGTGTACGTCCCCCTCGACCGGTTTGAGTATCCCGTCGCAGCAGTTTGCCGTCGGGCTGGCAGAAGGACTCGGAACGCCCGTCACGCTCGAAGGGACGGCTGCGGCCGATGACCGCGCGAGTATCTGCTCACCTATCGGTGGGGCGAAGCCATCACCGATGACTGAAGCACCGAATCCTATCGCGGTGAACAGTTATTTCCCGGATAGGGCTCGTGTCTGCATATGGTCGAAGAGCAGGCCGTCTCGCTTTTCGTCAATCTCGCTGCGACCGGAATCACTGCGGGGTCTGGGGTGGCGTCACGGAAGGCACGGGACGTGATTCGGCAACGGGTCCATCGAGAGGACCTCGAACATGTGGCAACCGAGTTCAGCAAATCACTGCGGCAGTCGATTGCCGACGTGGATGCACGGACGGAGACGAACGAACTCACAGAAGTCTCCGACAACTGGGAGGCCGTCATCGCCGAACTCGCGGGGCTGCCGGGGGACACCAGCCAGCCGGTCGAAAAGCAACGAGAGCGAGACCAACTCGAAGTTCTGTTCCGGTCCGATAACGGGACGGACGCAGTACAGGAAATCGTCGAGGCAATCGCGACGGCGAAAGGCTTCGATATCGCAAACACTCCACAACTGCGGGAGGCACTGACCGACGCCGTCGCCGAGGCGTACCGTGAGGCGCTGGTCGACTTCCAGCACCGCATCGCTGGAACTGACCTCGCTGACGTGTTCCAACAAGAGTTAGGACTGCATCTCTCGGACCAACTGGAGGGCGCCCAGCAACGACTGACGACACTAACCGAAATCGGCGAGCAGTTGCTCACACAGGACGCTCGCAACGAGGGGTTCCGCCAGCTGTCACCCGCGTACTTCCAGCGGGCACCGGTCACCCCCGAGTTGTCTTGGCGGACGACGTTCAGTCTCGCAGATGTCGCGGCAGATATCCCGGCACAGCGGACAGGTATCGAAGCGGACACTGCCAGTAGCGAACTGTTGGATTCGCTCGAAACAGGGACGAACCGACTGGTCATCGGTCGGGCCGGCAGCGGGAAAAGCACGCTCTGCAAGCAGGTCGCAATCGAGTGGTATCGCGATGACGAGACCGGGCCGGTGTTCTACCGTGACACAGACCGCGCGGGGAGGCGATTCGAGAGTCGCGACGCCCTTCGACGGGCTATCGAGCAGGGACAGGGTCACGCCCTCGTTGTCGTTGAAGATGTCGTGCGTTCGGACGCGAGAGCCGTACTGCGGGTGGTGGAGGAATACGAAGACGACCCGGATGTGAGCTTCCTTTTGGACGCTCGCGTCTCGGAACTGGACGATGAGATGGGGGCACGTGCCTACGACGAATCCATGACACGCCGGACGCGTGCGATTATCGACGACGTGACGTCATACACCCTGCCGGTGGTTTCAAAAGCAGACGTACAGCGGGTCGTCGATGCGTTCGAGGACGCCACCGGACGAACGGTCTCACAGTCGGTCACTGACCTATACGAGACGGTCCGCAGCGAGGATGTCGAAGGCTTCGGCGCGTTCATGCTCCTGGCATTTCACTTGCCACTGGGCATCGATTCGATAGAGAACGACGGCCGGGCAGCGACCGGCTTGGAGGGACACGTTCGGTCGCGGTACGAAACTATCGAACGGCCGGCCGATGAGCAGTCTCTCCGGGACCTCACACAGTTCAATCCCAACCTACTGGCAGACGTAGCCGTGATGGTGAACCTGTTGAACGCCAGTGGAATCGGCATCCATCCCGAGTTGGTCCACGCACTCGGGTACGAGTACGGACACGATATCGACACCCACGATGAGATTGCCGCGATTCGCGAGGCGCTGACGGGGTGGTTCCTCTATCCGGTCGAGACGGGGGAGCAAACACGCGCAACCCATCCCCTGTGGTCGACGCTGTATCTGCGTGTGCTGGCCCAAGACCATGCTGACCAGCAGGCCGACAGCCGACGGCGGAGTCGCTCTGAGCCACGGACCGGTCGGTGTCTGGAGGCCCTGTTTCGGCTCTTCGATGAACTCAACCACCGCGAATCGACGGCGCGGGAGTTTCCGCAGTCATCGGTGGTGGCGGAGATTGAAACCCACTCGACCGAGACGGCCGACGACTACGTCAGGTCGGTGATGGACCTCAGCCGTGAATGGCCGATTTTGGGTCCACTCGTTGGAACATCGGCGACGGCTCGCTATGCGTTGCCGGAGTGTTGTCCGGACAGCACCCGACAACAGACCCGCCTCAGTCGGGCGTGGGCACACCTCCAGAACGGCTCGATAGATAGCGCAAAATCGGAGTACGAGGCGGTCCTAGAGCAGTCACAGAACCTCACCGAAAGAGCCAAGGTTTCCGCTCTTGCGGGACTCGGAACCATCGCCCACCAACGGGGCGACCCGGAGAAGGCAAAAGAGATTCACGAGGAGCGTCTCGATATTTGCCAATCGGCCGGGTACCCCGTCGGTGAAGCCGGTGCTTTGGACAGCCTCGGGAACATCTCACTCGTGCTCGGAGAGTATCAGACAGCCGAAAAGCACTACCAACAAAGCCTCGAACTGGTCCAGGACATCGGATTCTCCCTCGGGGAGGCACAGAGCCTCAACAATCTGGGCGCACTCGCACAGGAGATGCGCGAGTACCGGAGGGCCCGAGAATACCACCAGCAAAGTCTCGACATCTATCGTGAGTCTGGGTCCCGTCGAATGCAGGCCCGCGTCATCACCGCACTCGGAAGCGTTGCCCACTCTCTCGGAGAGTTTGAGTCGGCCCGAGAGTACCACCAGCAAAGCCTCGCCATCTGTCGTGACATCGGTGACCGCTTGGGTGAAGCGAAAAGTATCGAAGGGCTCGGAACAGTGAGTGAACAGGCCGGGGACCGCCAGCAAGCCAAGCAATACTACGAACGAAGTCTCGAACTATTCGATGCGATTGATGACCCTCGCGGGAAAGCCTCTAGTCTCACAAACCTCGGCGATATCGCCAAGGAGCGCGAGAACATCGAGCAAGCCGAAGCGTACTACCGGGAGAGTCTGTCTCTCTGTCGTGAATCCGGTGACCGCCGAGGTGAGGCGGGAACCCTCAACAGCCTCGGTATTATCGCGCGATCACGCGGGGACCTCGAGGCAGCAAATGAGTACTATCACGAGAGTCTCGAAATCGTCCGTGACATCAATAAGCGCGGAGACGAGGCGATGGTACTCACCAATCTCGGAAATCTCGCGCAAGAACGCGGGAATCTTGAAGAAGCTACGTCCTACCACGAACAGCGACTCGACATCTACCGCGATCTCGACGACAGCCGAGAGGTAGCGGCGAGTCTTAGCAATCTGGGCGATATTGCACACAGTCGTGGGGAGTTCGAAACAGCCACTGAGTACTACCAGCAGAGCCTCGATATTCTCCGTGACCTCGAGGACCGCAAGGCCGAAGGGGCACTCCTTGAGCGTCTCGGTGAGATTGCCGGAGACGGTGGCCAGTTTGTGCGTGCCAGACGCTACTACCAAGAGAGTCTCGAAATTTTCCAGGACATCGGTACCCCAGCCGATACGGTATCCATTCGAGTCCCCCTCGGGACCCTCGCGCTTCTCTTGGGCGAGTACCACCAAGCGAGAACACATACCGAACAGAGTCTTGAAATCGCGAGAGATCTCGACCACGCTCCTGTAGAGAGTCTCTGCCTCAATCTTCTCGGGGAAGTCGCCCACCAACTGGGCGACTACGAGGCGGCGACCGAATATCTCAACCGGAGTCTGGACATCGCTCGAGAGATCGGACACAGCCAGGGAGAAGCCAGAGTGCTCAAAACGCTTGGAGAGGTGGCTCGGAGCCAACAGGAGTACGAGGACGCCACGGAGCACTACATACAGAGTCTCAACAGCTTTCGAGACCTCGACGATAAACGGAACCAAGCCGAGGTGCTGAGGGATTTGGGAACGGCGCTGCTACTGTGGGGTCGTCTCACCGACGCCCGGACTCGCTTCGAGGAGAGCCTCGATATCGACGTGGAAGTCGAGAATCCTCGGCAAGAGGCTCTGTATCGGGGTACATTCGCGGCTATCGATATCGCTGAAGGAGAGACTGAGACCGCACGAAACAAACGGGATGAAGCGCTTTCGTCGCTTCGCGAGATGGACCTCCTCCCTGATGAACTCCGAGTGCTCCGTCTCCACGTCCAAATCGAACGCGAGTATGGCGACGATGAGGTCGCCAGAACGCTCTACCAGCGGGCTCGTGGTCGAATCGAAGATTCGAGCCTGCCATTGGACCACCACCGCGAACGACTCGACGATGTCTCTCCACAGTGAATATCTTGATTTTCTATATCGACGGCTCCCAACACCAGACGTTTATAATCGGTCGTCGTCTGTCGATTTGGATATGGTGTCTCGCTGCCGCAATCTACAGGAGAGTGTTTGGCGTCTCGATTTGATTGTTAGAGGGCCGCTTGAATGCGAGTCCAAGAGATAGCGAATATTCGGGTGTCACTGTGTCGGGAGCCTAGTGAGTTTTCACAGACGATAACAGCCACTGTGCGGATGTTCGGGCCGATCATGAAACTTGAGGCTCTGTCGAAATTCTCATCTGAAACAGCCGGTCGCTGACGCCTGCGGACCGACAGATAATCAATCACAGTTCATCCACTCGCGGAGAGTTGTTGTTCAACAGACATTCGATTTCTCTGTTCAGGAACAATTATTTTGGTGACTCGGCTACGGAAGACTATGGACTGGGAGAAGGGAGCAGACGTGTGTGTTGCTGTCGGGATGCTACCCTTCGTAGTCTGGATGGCACTTACAAGCCGTTCCATCGCCGCAGTTGGCTGTCTCCTATTTACTTTGGCTGCCGTCTTCCGACTTCGCTCGCCACGGGTGCGGCGGTGGACAGACGAAAACCAGTGGCAATTTCTGGTAATCATGCTCCCGGCGCTCCTGCTTACCGTGTTCGGAGCAATGCCGACCAGATAATCAATACAGCGCCTGCGTTAACTGGTAACTCCGTCTCCCATACCGAGCGATCGAGAGTGCGCGGAAACTATCGGTGACGGTGGTTTCTACGGGCCAAAATTGCGGGTTGGGCGGGGGCCGTACTGGGACCGCTCGGTAGGTGTGAAGCACTAGTCGTAGTAGCTGAGTCGCTCGGTAACCTCTGCGAAGGCGACGTTCTCTCGGACATCGGTGATTTCGATGGTGACGCGCTCGCCGGGGTCAGTGTCGGGGACGATTACGACATACCCCCGCTCGACGCGTGCGATGCCATCGCCCTGGTCGCCGAGGTGCTCGATTTCGACGTTGCGTGTCTCTCCCTCTGTTACCGGTGGGGTCGGCGCAGCACGGTCGGGCGTCGAGTCCGTTGTGGTGTCGGTGTCCGCCGTCGAGGAGGGCGCCGAAAAGATGGCGACGCGGTACGTTTCGTGTTCCTGTAGCGTCCCGAGTTCGACGTCTCGTTTGGGAATCTCAATTCGATAGGTGTCGTCGGTGGCGTCGATTTGGGTGGAAAACAGACTCCGTAGTTGGTCTGGAAGCTCCATGTGAGATGTTACTTTTCGTGGTTTGAGACGGCTGGTTCTTTGTTTCACCGATTCAGCCTTCTCTCCGAGCTGTTCAGTCCCAAAACCCCACGCGTACCCCTTGATGAGATTCTTGTTCCACCATCCACGCATTTGCTCAAACATTCCGACGCTGCTCTGATTTCTAGAAATATCGGTGGACAGCGCCGCGACTATACTGCTTCATCGCTCGCAGCAGGGGCCGGGCGGACACCCGCCGAAGTGATGTGTCCATTATGATTCCGTCCAGTTCGGTTCTGCGTCATCAGCGACCGACCGGCAGTACCGTCTGAGGAACGTTTTGCGGTCGGTTCGACCGGCGTCGGCTGCGACCAGCGTCGTCTCAAGGCCATCGCGGTTCTGGTGACAGCACTCGCGGTGGCAGGGCTTACAGAGGTACTCGAACTCCTTGCCGTCGCGATTCCAGCGGTCGCCGTGTTTGTCGTACTCGCGGGCGTCCTCACGGGCAAGCGTCTCACCACAGGCGATACAAGTCACCTGCCGGTCGGCATCACCGACCCACAGTGTCGAGGAAGTCATGGTCACCGATCGACCTCCCCCATGATGGTGTCGAGACTCCCGAGGGTCGCAACGAGGTCGGCGACGAACTCCCCTTCAGCCATCGCCGGAAGCGCCGAGAGGTTCGAGAACGACGGTCCACGAATTTTGAACCGTGCGGGCGTCTCGGTTCCGTCGGCCCGGATGTAGATACCGAGTTCTCCCTTGGCGCCCTCGACGGCCCTGTAGCACTCGCCGGAGGGCTTCAGCGTCCGTGGCACGTTGGCCTGAAACGTACGCTCCTCTTCGGGCCACGCTTCGAGCAAGTCGATACACTGATCGATGATGGCTGCCGACTCCTCGATTTCCCGCAGTCGGACAAGAACGCGAGCGAGGTTGTCACAGCCGTCCTCGGTGACCACATCCCACTCAAGACGGTCGTAGTAGCCGTAGGGGTCGTCCCGCCGGATGTCGTAGTCGATACCGGAGCCGCGGGCAACCGGCCCGGTGACCCCGTATTGCTTTGCAATGTCAGGTGGCAGCTCGCCGGTGTCAACACAGCGGACTTGGAAGGCTTCGTTGCTCGTCAGCAGGTCATGATACTCGCTGAGCTTCCGCGGGAGGTCGTTGGTGAAGGCGCGCACGTTCTCAAAGAACTCCTTCCGCGGCTCAGGGATGTCCCAGGCCACCCCGCCAACCCGGAAGTAATTGAACATCAGCCGCTGGCCGGTGAGGTCCTCTAGGAGGTCTTGGACGATTTCCCGGTCCCGATACCCGTACATGAAGGCAGCGGTGAACTCCCCACTAACATCCAGCGCATACATCGCAGTGAATAGCAAATGCGAGAGGATACGTGACAGCTCGGCGCTCATCGTCCGAATCACTTGAGCGTACTCGGGGACCTCGATACCTGCCAAATCTTCGATGGTGCGGGCGTACGCCCACTCGTTGAGGAGGCCCGCCCCGCCCCAGTCCCAGCGGTCAGGGTACGGCATGATTTGGTGGCGGTAGGTTCCCTGCTGGCACATCTGCTCCTCACAGCGGTGGATGTAGCCGATGTCGGGGTCCACGTCGGCCACTTGCTCACCGTCCAAGACCACCTCTAGATGGAGCACACCATGGGTCGAAGGGTGGTGTGGGCCGATGTTGAGAAACATCGTATCACCCTGCCTCCTGTCCTCTTTGATGGGGTTTGCATGCTCACGTAGTGGCACGACCTGTGACTGGCTCGGGTCGTAATCCATCGACAGCGGATGGCCTTGCCAGGTTTCTGGTAGCAGGATGCGGCGCAGGTCGGGGTGGCTGTCGTATTCGATGCCGACGAGGTCGTAGGCTTCTCGTTCGTGCCACTCGGCCGTCCGGTAGACCGACGTGGCCGACTCACTGACCGGGTCGTCCTTCGTCGTCGGAACGATTACTGACAGTTCGCGAGTCCGGTCATCGTAGCTGGTGAGATGATACACCGTCTCGAAGCGGTCGTCGTACTCTTGGGCGGTCACACACGAGCAGTGGTCGAATCCCGCCTCCGAGCGGAGCGCCGAGAGGACCTTATGAACACAGTCCGCTCGGATTACGACTGCCAGAGCGTGCTCGTGTGATGTGCGGCCGATGATGGCGTCATCGGGGAGGGCTGTGACCGTCTCATCGACGAGCCGGTCGAGGGTCGAGCGTTGTTGCTGTTGCATCGTCCACAACAAGCCAGTTCCCGGCGTAGTACGGTAGGTACGCTGCCTCACCTGTGGTGGGATTTAAATGCGATTGGGCGTTTTAATCACGCACCCGTTGGGTTATCGTATGCGATATCTCACTGTATTGGTCAAACCGGATGGGAGGAATGGGTTCCATCCACTCGGTGAGAAACTGACAGAGGAGCCGTCTATCAAACGGAGGGCGATTCATCATATCGAGCTACTTGGTGATGACACGGTGTTGCTATTTGCTGAGGCAAGTGGCAGTCAAGAACGGTACAAGGAAATTATGGAGGACTCGCCCCACGTTGTCGATTATCTTACTGCTGGCGAAGATCGGTGGATGGCTGTGAGCCAATTTGAACCGACAGAAGACGTTCGTCGGGCCTTGGAACTGCAACGAGACTCACTTCTGATAATCGAGACACCAATCCACTTCACCCCCGAGGATTACCTGAAAATAACCTACTTAGGAACTGATGAGACGTTCAGAAAACTGTCTGGGTACGCTGAAGAGGTGGACTCTGTGACGTTCGACATTCTCGACATGGGTGACTTTGAGGCGGACGAATCATCGTTTAACAGGATAATCACCCCTCGACAAGAAGAGGTGCTTGAGGCAGCAGTTGATGTGGGGTATTATCGTGAACCTCGCCAGGCATCGCTTGAGGATATCAGCGAGGTTGTCGGAATCGCCCCAGGAACGGTAGGTGAACACCTTCGAAAAGTCGAAGAACGGGTGTTCGCCGAAATCGTTCATTGAGTTCGCCTCGAGAATCTCGTGGTTATACGCGAACTGGGCGACAGTAGCTTTCGCATTCGAGCATCCGCAGTATGCGTACGGTGAACGCCTGCGGTAGTGGTAAGGCTAAGAGAGGCAAATCGAACGGAAGGCGAACAAGCCGAAACCAGCCAAAAAGAGAGAACGTCTAAACAAAAATAGGAGAAGTCGATTGAGCGGACCGACCTCGGTATATCGCATCTCAGAGATTGAAAATCTGCGGGTTCAACCTCTGTGAAAACGGTGCCACCGTATCCAGCGAGCGATGGCCGTTGGCACCTCCTACCTGATTAGGAGACGAAGTAACCGAGGCGCTTTTCTCACCCGCCCGTCAACCCCCGCCCGTGCTGTCGGTCGAGCTCCACTCACACTCCGAGTTGTCGTACGATGGGCGGGATCCCATCGAGTTACTGTTAGAGCAGGCCGAAGCCGTGGGCCTCGACGCGCTCGCGATTACCGACCACGACGAAATCGACGCCTCGCTCGAAGCCGCAGCCAAGGCCCAGAAGTACGGCCTCGTCGGCATCCCGGGGATGGAGGTCTCCAGCGCCGCCGGGCACATCCTCGCGTTGGGTGTCGAGGAGTTGATTCCGGCAGGCAAGAGCTTCGACGAGACCCTCGACCGCATCCACGAGGCCGAGGGTATCGCCGTCGTCCCCCATCCGTTCCAGAAGTCCAGACACGGCGTCGCACCGCACGTCACCCGCGAACAGCTCGCCGAGGCCGACGCCATCGAGGTGTACAACTCTCGGCTGTTCACGGGGCGTTCGAATCGTCAGGCCGAGCAGTTCGCCCGCGAGTACGACCTGCCGATGACCGCCGGCAGCGACGCCCACATCGCCGAGATGGTCGGGCAAGCCGTCACGGAGGTCGACGCCTACCACCAGAGCGTCGACAGCATCCTCGACGCCATCGTCGAGGGGCGCACGAGCGTCGTCGGCAAGCGGACGCCGTGGTTCATCAGCATCCAGCAGTTCAGCGGCGGCGTGAAACGACGCGTCGCCTCGATGCTGCCATGGTGATGGACGGCGCGGACGCCGCCGTCGTCCAGCGCGCACTCGACGCTCGCGACCCCCTGCCGGGAACGCAGGGCTTCGCCGGCGAACTCGACGACGCGCTCGTCCGCGACGTACTCGGACGGTATCCTCTCTTTTCGGAGGCCGACGACCACACGGCGTGGTCGTTCGACCCGACCGACCTCGACGACCCCGACCCGGTCCCGGCGGGCCACCTGCGTGACGGCGACGGCGACACACAGGTGTGGACGCTGCCGAATCCCGACCGCTACGCCGACGACGAGCGGGCGGTCAAGGAGGTCCGAACCGCGGTGACGGAGTCGGTCGATGCAATCGAGTCGACGCCAGCTATCGCCTTCTCGGGCGGCGTCGACTCGGCGATACTCGCCGACCGACTCGACGGCCCACTGTACGTCGGCGGCTTCGAGGGGAGCCACGACATCGAGGCGGCGCGGTCGACCGCCGAGGTGCTCGGCCGTGACCTCACCGTCGTC
This sequence comes from Natronomonas gomsonensis, assembly GCF_024300825.1. Lineage (NCBI taxonomy): Archaea > Methanobacteriati > Methanobacteriota > Halobacteria > Halobacteriales > Natronomonadaceae > Natronomonas > Natronomonas gomsonensis. The sequence goes on from NZ_CP101323.1 coordinate 1,275,337, forward strand.
GAGTTCACCCACGCAGACCTCGAACGTGCCGTCCCCGAACTCGTCGCCGCGACGGGTCGGTCGAACCCGATGGACATCGCTATCGCCTTACCGCTGTATCTCGTCGCCGAGCGCGTCGCCGCCGATGGCCACGACCGCCTCGCGGTCGGGCAAGGCGCCGACGAACTGTTCGGCGGCTACGCGAAGGTGGCGAAAGCGCCTGAGGACCCCCGCGTCGATGCGGATACCGTCCGCGGAGCAACGCGGGAGGTCATCGCCTCGCTGCCGGCACAGTTGGAGCGAGACGTGTTGACCCTCCGTGCGGCGGGCGTCGAACCCATCGCGCCGCTGTTGGACGACCGGGTCGTGGCCGCGGCACTTCGGCTGCCGGGCCATCTCCTTGTCGACGGCGAAGAACGAAAAGTCGCGCTCAGGCGGGCCGCGGACTTCCTGCCGGAGTCGGCCCGGACGCGGGAGAAGAAGGCCGTCCAGTACGGCAGCCTCGTCTCTCGGGAGTTGGACCGCCTCGCTCGACAGGCAGGCTTCAAACGCCGGATGGACGACCACGTCGGACAGTACATCGACTCGCTCGTGGAGTGAGCATAGACCGAACGTTTAGGAAAGTGGGCCATCCACGCCTGATATGCGACGACTCGGCCTACGAGAGAAGCTCGTTATCTCCGTCATCGGACTGCTGTTTCTCGTCATTTTCGGCCTCTTGATGCCATGGTGGCTGTTCGTCGCCTTCGCCGTCGTCCTCGCGCCGATGTTCTACAAACTGCTGCGGTCGTGACGTACTCACTCCTCCTCGAACGGACAGAACAACACCGGAACCTCGCTGTCGAGCATCACCGTCTGTGAGACGCTGCCGAAGACGGCCTTCCCCGCGGGCGAGCGCTTGCGACCGGCGACACAGACGAGGTCGGCGTCGCGTCGCTCGGCGAGACTGATGATTTGGTCGGCGGGGTCGCCGCTGCTCTCTTCGAGCGTCACGTCGATGCCGTTCTCTTCGAGGATGTCGCGGGCGACGCGTGCCGGCGCGAACTGGCTAATCGAGGCGCCCTCGACGTTGTCGGTGAAGACGTGAGCGACGGTCACGGTCGTACTGCCGTCAGCCCAATCGAGGTCCGCGACCGCTTCGGCCTGCAGCTGTGCGCGGCTTTCGTCGTCGTCGACAGCGAGTAGGATATCGGTCATGCAGTCGTCCTACGAAGGCCTCCATCATTATACTCCCCCTGCGAACAGCGCCGGAAAATCAGGTGGCGATGTCCTCTTCGGCTTCGAGCAGTTCGTGATACCGGTTGCGGATGGTGACCTCCGAGATGTCGGCCACTTCGCTGACCTCGTTTTGGGTGACCTTCTCGTTGGTGAGCAACGAGGCGGCGTACACCGCGGCGGCGGCGAGGCCGACCGGCGACTTCCCGGAGTGGATGCCCGCCTTCTGGGCGCTATCGAGCAGTTGGCGCGCGCGTCGTTCGGCCTCGTCGGAGAGTTCGAGGTCGCTTGCGAACCGCGGGACGTAGCTCTTCGGGTCGGCGGGTTCGATTTCGAGACCGAGTTCGCGGGCGACGTAGCGGTACGTGCGAGCGATTTCGTCCTTGCCGACGCGGGAGACGTTCGCCACCTCGTCGAGGCTGCGGGGCGTCCCGGCCTGTCGAGCGGCGGCGTACAACGACGCCGTGGCGACACCCTCGATGGACCGCCCCGGAAGAAGGTCGTCGTCGAGGGCCCGCCGGTAGATGACCGAGGCGGTTTCCCGGACGTTCTCGGGGAGTCCGAGCGCACTCGCCATGCGGTCGATTTCGCCGAGTGCCTGCTTGAGGTTGCGCTCCTTCGAATCCCGCGTGCGGAACCGCTCGTTCCACGTCCGCAGGCGTTGCATCTTCTGGCGCTGGCGACTCGACAGGGAGTTGCCGTAGGCGTCTTTGTCCTGCCAGCCGATGTTCGTCGACAGCCCCTCGTCGTGCATCATCTTCGTCGTCGGGGCGCCGACGCGGGATTTCTCGTCTTTTTCGGCCGAATCGAAGGCGCGCCACTCCGGTCCGCGGTCGATTTCGTCCTCCTCGACGACCAGTCCGCACTCGCTGCAGACTGTCTCGCCGCGTTCGGTGTCGGATTCGAGTCGCCCCCCACACTCCGGACAGACGAGTTCGTCTTCCTCCTCGTCCTCCCGTTCGTTCTCGTCTCGGGCGTTCTCCTCCTGGAAGCGTCTGACGGTGGAATCGGTCATTTTGGGTGTGAAGTCAGCAGTTGCTGAAAGAACCGGCCGTATATTTTGTTGCTGTGGCTACAACTTAAATATTTGGGCAACGGACGGTCTCTCCGGAGGGTCTGCGGTTCTCGCTCCGTTCACTCGGGACCGTCCCACGGGGAGTGTGAGGAGCGAACCATTCGAAACCCTTAGTGACATCCCACGCCCACTCGGGAACATGACTGTCGACGACGAGGAGGTCCGCCACGTCGCTTCGCTGGCCCGGGTCGACCTCGATGACGAGGAAGTCGAACTGTTCACCGAGCAGTTCGGCGACATCCTCGAGTATTTCGAGGCGCTCGACGACGTGCCCGAAGTCGAACGCGAGGCCGAGTTGGCGAACGTGATGCGACCCGACGAGGTCCGAGAGAGCCTCTCACAGGAGGAGGCACTACAGAACGCTCCCGAGACCGAGGACGGCTACTTCAAGGGGCCGAAGGTCTCATGAGCTACAACGCGTTCATCACCGAAGCGACCATCGAACCGACCGACGACGGCCCCCTCGACGGCGTCACCGTCGCCGTCAAGGACAACATTTCCACCGAGGGCGTCCGCACCACCTGTGGCTCGGCGATGCTCGACGACTACGTGCCGCCGTACGACGCCACCGTCGTCGAGCGACTGAAAGCCGCCGGTGCGACCATCGTCGGCAAGACCAACATGGACGAGTTCGGGATGGGGACGACCACCGAAACCTCGGCGTTCGGGGCGACGGAGAACCCCGCCGCCGAGGGGCGCGTCCCGGGTGGGTCCTCGGGGGGCTCTGCCGCGGCCGTCGCCGCCGGCGAGGCCGACGCCGCACTCGGCTCGGACACCGGTGGGTCCGTCCGCTGTCCCGCCGCCTTCTGTGGCGTCGTCGGCATCAAGCCGACCTACGGCCTCGTCTCCCGATACGGACTCGTCGCCTACGCCAACTCGCTCGAACAAATCGGCCCGCTGGCACCGACCGTCGAGGGCGCCGCCGCGGTGCTCGACGCCATCGCCGGTCCCGACCCCAACGACGGGACCACCCGCGAGGAAGGGGCGAACTCGAACTACGTCGACGCTGCCGACGGCGATGTCGGCGGCCTCACTGTCGGCGTTCCCACCGAACTGCTTGAAGGCGCCGACGAGAGAGTCCGTGAGACCTTCGAGGCGGCACTCGATGACCTCCGCGAGCAGGGCGCGACGACCGAGGAGGTGTCACTGCCGTCCGTCGAAACCGCCGTCCAAGCGTACTACGTCATCGCCATGTCCGAAGCGTCGTCGAACCTCGCGCGCTTCGACGGCGTCCGCTACGGGAAGTCGGGCGGCTACGAGGGCAACTGGAACGAATCCTTCGCCAACGCCCGCGAGGAGGGCTTCGGCGAGGAGGTCAAACGGCGCATCCTGCTCGGTACCTACGCCCTCTCTGCGGGGTATCACGACAAGTACTACAAGCAGGCCCAAGACGCCCGTGCGTGGGTGAAACAGGACTTCGACGAGGCCTTCGAGACCGTCGACGTGTTGGCCTCGCCGACGATGCCCGTCCCGCCGTTCGAGTTGGGCGAAAGTCTCGATGACCCCCTCCAGATGTACCTCGCCGACGCCAACACCGTCCCCGTCAACCTCGCGAACCTCCCCGCAATCTCCGTGCCCGCCGGCGAAACCAACGAGGGGCCGGTCGGCCTCCAACTCGTCGGACCAGCCTTCGAGGAGGAGACGCTCATCCGCGCCGGCTCGGCGCTGGCCTGACCACGCTATCGATTCACACGCCCGAGGAAGGCTTATTTTCCCCGCGTCGAACCGCTCGGCGGGGGCTTCGATGACGCGCTATCTGATTTCCGACCACCACTTCGACCACGACAACATCATCGGCTACTGCGACCGCCCGTTCACCTCCGTCGGCGAGATGCACGACGTGCTGCTCTCGCGGTTTCACGAAACCGTCGACCCGGACGACACCCTGTATCACCTCGGCGACGTGGCGATGGCGATGCGGGACGGCGAGAAGACCGGCGAGTGGCTCGGTCGACTGTCGGACTCCGCCGTTCTCGTCCGCGGCAACCACGACGCCGCACTTGACCCCGAATCGGTCGACTACCCGGTCGTCTCGTCCTGCGTGCTCGAAGCCGGCGAGTACCGCTTCTACTGTACCCATCGTCCCGAGGATACTCCAGAGTGGTGGAACGGGTGGGTACTCCACGGCCATCACCACAACAACCACCCCAAGGAGTACCCCTTCGTCCGAACCGACGAAAAGCGCGTCAATGTCGGCGTGGAGTTACTCGACTACCGGCCGGTGGCCCTTCCGTCCATCGTACGGCTGTTGGAGGCCTGTGAGGAACGCGGCCGACGATTCGTTCGCGACCGAGCAGCTGCCGACGAACTGCTAAGGACTGCGACGTAATCCTCACCCCGCAACGGTCGAGATGTACGCCAACGCGAACAGCGTCGCGTTGTACAATCCGTGGATAATCGCCGGGACGACGACGTTGTCGGTCATCTCGTAGGTAATCGCGAAGACGAGACCAGGGAAGAACAAAAGCGTAATCGTGAGCGCGACGCCCGAAGTGGGTCCGCTGAGCGACCCCGCGTGGGCGGCGGCGAAGATGGCCGTCGCCAAAGCGAGACCCACGGGCGCCGAGAACGTCTCTCGGAGGCGACTCTGGATGATACCGCGGAACAGCAACTCCTCGCCAGGACCGATGAGGACGAACGCGAGCACGATGAGCACGAGGAAGATACGGGGGTCCTGCTGGCCGAGTTCACCCGCCCGGTTCTGTGCGGGCGTCAACCCAAGCAGGAACACGACGACGAAAATCATCGTGATGGCGGTGACGAACGCGAGGACGTACCCCGCCCCGACGTAAATCCATCCTTCGAGGTCCGGGGTTCGGACGCCCACGTATTCGAGGTCGAACCCACGATACCGGAGGTAAAACGCCGAGAGGCCGAAGAACGTGAGGCCTTGCAACAACACCGTCGAGAGGACCGTCGACGCGACCAACGGGAGGTCGATGCCGGCGGAGCCGAGCGCCTCCGCAACGGCAAGCCCGATGAGACTTCCACCACCGAGACCCACGACAGCGAGGAGGAGGGCGGTGAGGAGGGCAAGTACGGGCGACGGAATCCGACCGGCGACCGCGTCGATTGGACCCGACGAACTATCGAGTGGAGCCATTGGAGGCCGTAGGGCCGGCGGGGTGAAAAGCCCACACGCTCCCCGTGGGGAGTTCGGAACGGCACCGGAATCAGGTGCAGTACCGATTGACCTCCATCTCGAAGTACAATATAGCTGCCATTTGAATCGCCATCAGGGCAGAAAGAGGCAACAATCGCACCAATATTTAAGTCAAATGCGTCTAAAACCTGATTGGTATGGTATCACAAGAAGTACAACTTCGAAGTACGGTCGCCGGCTTCACCGCGGAGGGACGGCTCCACACGCTCAGCGTCTGGTTCATTCTCGCACTCCGATTGATGATGGGAGTGGCGTTCCTCCAAAGCGGCGCCAGTAAGGTTCTCGCAGGGGATTTCAGCGCCGCAGGCTATCTCCAGAACGCGCCGCCGGCGAACGGCAGCCCCGTCGCGGACCTGTTCGTCGCCATGGGCAACACGCCAGCACTCGTCGAGTTCGCGAACATCGCCGTCCCGTGGGGTGAGGTACTCATCGGGTTGGGGCTCATCGTCGGCGGCCTGACGCGTCTGGCGGCGTTCTGGGGTGCGGTGTTGATGCTCATGTTCTATCTGGGTAACTGGGAAATTAGTCACGGCTACATCAACGGCGACTTCGCCTACATGCTCGTCTTCCTGTCGGTCGCCGCCTTCGGCGCCGGCCGAATTCTCGGACTCGACGCCTACATCGAGCAGTACGAAGTCGACGGCCAACCGCTCGTCGAACGCTACCCGTGGACGGCGTACATCCTCGGATAACGGCTTACCGATTTTTGACCAGCAGGTAGATACCGACAGCGACGACCGGCACCGCGAGAAACGCCGGCAGCGTCACGACACCGCTGGCATTGCCGCCGAACTGCACCAACAGCAGGAGGGCGACGAAGACGACGGCGAACGCCGCGATGACGAGACCGACGATTCGGAACGGGTCGTCGTCCATCGGACTACCGGTCGGCGTCGTGGAGGCTCTCGAGTATCTCGGGGTCGGTGCGGAACTTCAACACGTTCGTCACGACGGAGTTGCGGAGGTTGTGAACGACTTCGCCGTGTCGCTTGTAGAACTCGTGAATCCACTGGGATTGGGCATCTCTAGTCGGGAACATCATCACCGACTTCCACTGGTACTCCCCATCCGAGAGGAAGTAAAACAGCGTGTTCGGCGAATCGCGGATGAACTCCATGGCCGCGCGCCACTCCTCGGCGAAGTTCTCGGGGTTGAACTTGAACTCGAACAGCGCGAAGTGGAAGTACTCCTCGTTGGGGATGATCGCCTCACGGAAGACGCCCTCCTCGCGCATCCCCCGAATCGACTCCGAGACGGTGACGTGCGAGACGTCGATGCCGTACTTCTCGTCGAGAATGCGCGCGAGGTCCCGCGAGGACAGCTGTGGGTCCCGCGAGAGCTCCCGAAGCACCAACACGTCGCGTTCCTTGAACTCCCAATCGGGCGATGTGCGCTCCATACTCACGCCCCATCGCCCGGGCTACTGGGGTTTTCGGTCAGGAACGACCGGAGTTCCGCTCGATACGCCTCGGGAACGTCCTCTACGACCCAGTGGAACGCCTTCGGGAGCCGCGACAGCTCCCCTCCGAGGTCGTCGGCGAGCCGTTCGCCGTACTCGATTGGCTGCATCACGTCGTCTTCGGCCCACAGACACAGCAACTCGGCGTCGATGTCCCCGTAGGGGATTTCGGTCGTGTGGTTGGTGTTGGTCGCCACCGCCGCCCGCGAGATGGCGCGTTTGCCACCCTCACGGAGCCACGGTTCCTTCATCCCCTCGACGAAGGCGGGGTCGGCGTCGCCGTAGGCACCCTCCGCGAAGGCGAAATCCAGTTTCGCTTCGAACTCCTCGTCGTCCAACTCGGCCGTCGCCGGCAGGCCGAGGTTGCTGATGAACTCGACGGGCCAAGAATCATAACAGACGATGTTCGAGGCGACGAGGCGCTCCACGCGGTCGGTGTGGGCGGCGAAGCGAAGCGCCACACCACCGCCGATGTCGTGGGCGACGAGCGTCACGTCACCGAGGCCGAGGTCATCGAGCAGTTCGCCGAGCATGGCCTCCTGGGCGCGAATCGAGCGGTCGAAGCCGTCGTGGGCGTCGGAGTTGCCGTAGCCCAGCATGTCGGGGACGATGACGCGGTAGTCGTCCTCGAAGGCGGGTGCGACGTGGCGCCACAGAAACGACCACGTCGGGATGCCGTGGAGGAAGACGAGCGGGTCGCCGTCCTCGGGGCCTTCGTCACGGTAGGCGACTTCGAGGTCGTGGCCGTCGACGGTGACCGTCGTCGACTCTTGGACCTCGGTCCACTCCTCGTGTCCCGGCCCCGTCATAGAACGCGGTCGGAGATGATGTTCTTCTGGATTTCCGAGGTGCCCTCGTAGATTTTCGTGATGCGAGCGTCACGGTAGATGCGCTCGACGGGGTGGTCGGAGACGTAGCCCGCGCCGCCGTGTACCTGAATCGCCTCGTCGGCGACGTCGACGGCGTGTTCGGAGGCGAACAGTTTCGCCATCGACGCCAGTCGGACGGCGGTGTCGTCTTTGTCGCCCTCGACGTGGCTGGCGGCACGGTAGGTCAACGAGCGAGCGGCCTCCACGTCGGTCGCCATCTCGGCGACCTTGTGCTCGATGGCCTGGAACTCCTTGATCTTCTGGCCGAACTGCTCGCGGTCGTTAGCGTAGTCGACGGCAGCGTCGAGTGCGCCCTGTGCCGCACCGACCGCCTGTGAGGCGACGCTCGTCCGACCGGAGGCGAAGAAGTCCATCAGCTGGTAGAAGCCCTCGTTCTTCTCGCCGATGATGTTCTCCTCGGGAACGCGGACGTCGTCGATGACGACCTCAGCGAGGTCTGAGGCCCGAATACCGAGTTTATTGTCGATTTTCGAGGGCTTGAAGCCGGGGTCGTCGGTGGGGACGAGGAACGCGGTGATGCCGCGGTGGGCCGGGTCGGCGTCGGGGTTGGTTTTCGTCATCACGACCGCCACGTCGGCGACCGTGCCGTTGGTAATCCACATCTTGTTGCCGTTGAGGACGTAGCCGTCGCCGTCTTCCTCGGCGACCGTCTCGATGCCCGCGACGTTCGAGCCGTGGGCCGGCTCGGAGATACAGGAACAGGATGCCGACTCGCCGTTGGCGATTTTCGGCAGCCACTCCTCTTTCATCCACTCGTCGCCGTATTCGAGAATCATCGACGATCCGAAGCCCGCCGACCCCACCGCCGACCCGATGCCGGGGTCGGCCCGCCACAGTTCCTCGGTGACGATACACCGAGAGAGCATGTCCATCCCCGCGCCGTCGTACTCCATCGGAATGTGCGGCGCGACGAAGTCCAACTCCGCCGCCTTCCGGCGGAGTTCTTCGGGGTACTCCCCGTTTTCGTCGTGCTCGCGGGCGACGGGCTTGATTTCTTCCTGTCCGAATTCGCGGACGGCCTCGCGAATCGCTTCGTGCTCGGCCGAAAGTTGGAACGCCATATCCGAACTCTAGGTTCCCGTTGCAAAATAGATTTGCCAAACGGTACAACAGTGTTAAGTTCTTTACCGAGTGACAGACACTCTCTGTCGAGTCGTTACTTGCCCTCGAATTCGGGTTTGCGGCCCTCCATGAACGCGTTGGCTCCCTCGACGTGGTCGTCGGTCGCGAAGACTGCGGCCTGGGCAGCCGCCTCGTTGTCGAGGGCATCCTTCAGGCTGGCGTTGAACCCCTGTTCGATGAGTTTCTTCGAGGTCCGAAGCGCGACCGTCGGCCCGGTTGCGATGGGTTCGATGAACTCCTCGACTTGCTCCTCGAAGTCCTCCTCGTAGACGTGGTTGAACAGCCCGAGTTCGCCGGCCTCCTCGGCGTCGAGCAGTTCGCCGGTGAAGACGAGTTCCTTCGCCTTGCTGGCGCCGACCTGTCGCGGCAGGAGATACGACGTGCCGGTGTCGATTGCGAGACCGACCTGCCGGAAGCCGAAGGAAATCTGGGCGTCGGCGGAGGCGAGCGTCACGTCGGCGGCGATGGCGAGGTTCGCACCCGCGCCGTAGGCCGTGCCGTCGACCTTGGCGATGGTCGGGAGGTGGAACTCGGCGACGCGCTGGATGGCCCGACTCGTGTCGTGTTGGATGCCTTCGACGGCCTCGTGGAGTTCGGCGGTGCCGCTCATCAACTCGACCATGGAGTTCACGTCGCCGCCGGCACAGAACGTCCCCTCCTTGCCGGTGACGACGAGACAGCGGGCCTCATCGGAGTCCTCGACTTCGTCGACGGCGTCGACGATAGCGTTGGACATCTCCTCGGAAAGCGCATTGCGGTTGTCGGGTCGGTTCAGCGTTATCGTCGCGACGCCCTCGTCGATATCGAGGAGCACTGGGTCACTCATGATACGTCTCGACATGCGAGGCCACCGGCTAAAGTGTTGCCACGTGGTTGACCATCGTTTGTCAACCTTGCCCCCCGAGTTAACGGCGAAAATATAAAGTCGCTTTTCAGTTACGATTGCTCACCGAGAGGTCGGTTCCCTACTCGCTGCCGAGGTACGCCTCTTGGACGTCCGGGTTCTCCCGGATTTCCTCGGGCGTCCCCTCCGCGAGCAGTTCGCCGAAGTTGATGACGATGGCCCTGTCGATGAGTTCGAGCAACCCGCGCATGTTGTGGTCGACGACGACGAGCGTCGTTCCCTCCTCGCGGAGTTCGGTCAGCAGACTCGAAATCTGTCCGATTTCGCCCTCCGCCAGCCCCGCGAAGGGTTCGTCGATTAGCATCATGTCGGGGTCGGTCGCCATCGCACGGGCGAGTTCCAACCGGAGCATCCCCGCGTGGGGGAGTTCGTCGGGCATCCGGTGCATCTCCTCGCCCAGACCGACGCGTTCGCACAACTCGATGGCCTGCGCTCGCGTCTCCCCGCGCAGGCCGCTCGTCGAGAACAGTCGGTCGGGAACCAGCGCCGTCTGGACGTTCGCGAGGATGGTCCGGTCCTCGAAGGGCCGGAACTCCTGGAACGTCCGTGCCAGTCCCTTTCCGACCATCTCGTAGGCGGGAAGACCGGTGACGTCCTCGCCGCGGTAGTACACCGTCCCCTCCGTCGGGGGATACCGGCCGGTGATGCAGTTGAACGTCGTCGACTTCCCGGCGCCGTTCGGGCCGATGAAGCCGAGTATCTCCTGTTCTTCGACCGCAAACGAGAGGTCGTCGACCGCGGTCAGTCCACCGAAGCGCTTGGTGAGACCGTCCGCGACCAACACGCCGTCGTCGGGGTCGAAATTGCGGGCGTCGTCGGCCCCCGGCGTCTGCTCGGCGTCGCCCAATTGGGCTTCGCTGCTCATCGGCGCTCACCTCCGAACAACTCACGGAGGTCGTCGGTCCACGACTCGACGATACGTTCGCCGCGGCTCTTGCCGCCGTCTGCGACCGCTTCACCCGCCTGTGGTTCCGAGCGAGCGCGCCACTCGCCGACCACCCGGGGGACGATTCCCTCCGGCAGGTAAAACAGGAATCCGAGAGTCACGATGCCGAACAGCAGGAAGTAGACCTCGCCAACCGGGACGTTGACGACGGGAATCGTAAATTCGAGGTTCCGCAGGAACACCCGAAGTAGATAGAAGAACAGGCCACCGATGGCGGCGCCGGTGATGGTGCCGATGCCGCCGAGGATGGCGGCGACGATGACCTCGATGCTGATGATGAGCGCCAGCAGTTCGGAGACGTTGAAGCCGCCGACACTGTGACCGTACATCGCGCCCGCGAGGCCGCCGATTAGCCCCGAAAGCACGAAGGCGAACAGTTTGAACTTCGCGGGGTTCTTGCCGGTCGCCGCGACGGATATCTCGTCAGCACGGATGGCCGTGAACACCATCCCCGCATCCGAGCGGGTGATGGCGACGAAGACGACCAGTGCGAACAGGAACACGAACAGCGCGAGGTAGTACCCCGAGTAGGGGTCGAACCCGGGCGACGGTATCGGTCCGATGGCGCTGAACTTCTCGACGGTGCCGACGCTCACGAGGCCGAGTTCCCCACCGGTCAAGTCCGGGAAGAACCGGAACACCGAGATGAGGATAATCGGCGTCACGAGCGTGATAAGCGAGAAGTACGGCCCCTTGACGCGCAGCGACGGGAAGCCGATGAGCAACCCGGCGAGGCCCGCCGCGACTGCACCGAGGGGCGCCGCAATCCACGGGTCGAGACCCATATGCAGGTTCAACATCCCCGAGGTGTAGCCGCCGACCCCGAAGAACAGCCCGTGACCGAACGAGATTTCGCCAGTGTAGCCGGAGACGAAGTCCCAGCTCATCACGAACGTCGCGAAGAACAGCGCCGACGAGAGGTAAATCGCGTAAATCGCCGGGATGACGAGCGGCAGGACGAACAGCGACAGGATACCGAGCAGGCCGACCTGCTGGTGGCGCTGCATCTCGACGGGGTTGAGGATGTCGCCCCACGACTTCAAATCGGATTGGGTCTGTCCCGACATCTCACTCCTCCACGAGTTCGCGGCCGAAGAGGCCCTTGGGTCTGATGAGCAACACGAGCACCAACACGACCAGCGCCGAAACCCCAGCGAGCCGTTCGCTGAGGAACTGAATCGTCATCTGATCGAGGAAACTGATGAGGTAGGCGCCGATGACACTCCCGCGGATGCTGCCGAGACCACCCAACACGACGATGGAGAACGACAGCAGCAGCGGATTGCGACCCATCAGTGGGTTCGCCGTCTGGAACGATGCGAGGAACAGCCCCGCGAGACCGGCGAGGGCGCCGGCGAGCACCCACGTGTAGGAGTACACCTGCTCGGAGTCGATGCCGACGAGCGCGGCGCCTTTATCCGACATCGAGGTCGCGAGAATGGCCTTTCCGGTTCGCGTCCGGTTGACGAAGTAAAACAGGCCACCGATGAGCACCCACGACAGCACGAACACGAGGATGCGGTTGAGTTGGATGCTGTCGCTGAGGACGGTAATCGACCCATCGAGGAGTTGCGGCACGAGCAACTCCTCGCCGCCGAAGATGACGAGCATCAGTTGCTCGACAACGATGGCGACGACCAGCGTCAGGATGAGCACGGTGACCGGATTGTGTCGGACTTTACTGATGAGACCCTTGTACAGCGCAAGGGAGAACGCCCCGGAGATGACTGCCGCGGCGATGGCACCGAGAACGATACTTCCCGTGGCGGCGTCGACGGCGTAGGCGCTGTAGGCGCCCACGGTGATTATCGCCCCGTGGGAGAGGTTCAACACCCCGCCCACGCCGAAGATGAGCGTGAAGCCGATGGCTACCAACGAGTACAACGCCCCCAACATGAGGACGTTCGTCGCGATAGTGATGGCACTTACCATCGTGTCTTAGGCCCACGGTGGCGACTGGTACTCTGCTTCCTCCAGGTCGTCGGGCCAGAGGACGCGCTGGTGGCCCTCGCCGCTTTCGTCGGCCTGCCACTGGAAGTAGACGCCTTGTGCGTAGTCGGCGCCGTACCGGACGTCGTGGGGGAACCGGCCGTCGGGACCGAAGAATTCGATATTCCCACCGGTGCCGGTGTAGGACATCCCCTCCAGTTCGGAGACGAGGTCGTCGCTGTTGACGCTCTCGGTCGCCTCGATGGCCTCCTTTATCATGTACACCGCGTCGTACGCCGAGTAGCCGGTGTACACCGGGAGACTGTCGTATTCCTCTTGATAGGCGTCGGCGTACGGTACCGTCTTCTCGGTGACCTCGGAGTTGGCCGTCGCCGTCGTCTGTGAGAACGTCGAGATGGCTGCTCCCTGAGTCGCCTCGTAGAACGACGGCAACTGCGTCGGGACGTGGATACCACCGAAGCCGAACGGCCGCTGCTGTTGGGCCCACTGGACGAGCGCCGTCGTCCCGGTGTGTGCTAGGGCCGTGTAGGCGCCGTCGACCTCGTCGGACTCGAGTTGGTCGTACACCGGTGTGAAGTCCTCGGTGCCCTCCGCAACACGGCGGACCTCGGTTACCTCGACGCCGGCCTCCTCTTCGAGTTGGGACTGAATATCGTTAGTAATCGGCTCCGTCCACTTGTAGTCCTCCGCGAGGAAGGCGATTTTCTCCCAGCCCATCTCCTCGAAGCGGTCCGCAGCGAACTGAACCTGTGACTCACCGAGGAACACGGAGTTGATGGGACCGACACGGAACCAGTACTTGTTCCGGTCGTAGTTCTCCTCGACGAGGGCGGGGGCCTCCGGCGTCGCGGCACCCGCGGTGAGGTGGACGGTGCTCTGCTGGGCGATGTTACCCATAATCGACAGCAGGCTCTCGGAGCCGAAGATGCCGACCGTGGCGTCGACGTTCTCGCCGGTCGTCAGCTCCTGGTAGACCTCACGGGTCGTCCCGGGCTGGTCCTTCGTGTCCTTCGTCGAGACCTCCACGTCGGCGCCGGCGATGCCGCCGTCGTCGTTGATTTCGCTGACGGCGAGTTCGGCGCTTTTCAGAATCGAATCGCCCATCGGCGAGTCGGCGGGCCCGAGAGCGCCGATGGTGACGGTGTCGGGAACGCCACCGCCGCCGTTGCCGTTCCCGTTGCCGCCGCCCAGACAGCCCGCCAAAGCAGTCCCCACGGCCCCTGCACCCGTTGCTCTCAGGAACGAGCGTCGATTGACCCCGAGAGCGCTGTTTGTTCGTGAACCGTTCGACCGTCGGCTGCCATTATTATTGTTAACCATTACCGCTATCCGTCCTTATGGGACAACCATCATAAATGTGCTGCTGGTTTCCAGACGACACGATGTTAGAGAAAAAGCAATTTTCTACTACCGATGGTAATATTTGGTGAAAGCGGTCAAATTCTGTAGTTTTTCATGGGCGAAATTCCATATCCCGGAAAGCGGCATACGTGACAGCTCAGCGAGCAGTCCACCCGCCGTCGACCGCCAGCGTCTCGCCGGTTGCATACGAGGCGAGGTCGCTGGCGAGAAACACCGCCGGCCCGGCGATTTCCTCGGGGTCCGCAAAGCGGTTCAGCGGCGTCCTCGCCTCGATGGAGTCACGCAGGTCGTCGTTTTCCTGAAGGTCGGTCGTGAGGTCCGTCGCGACGTACCCCGGCGCCAGACAGTTCACCCGCACGTCCGGCGCCCAATCGAGGGCGAGACTCTTCGTCAACCCGACCAGTCCGTGTTTGGAGGCGACGTAGGGGTGTTGCCGGGGGAGACCGACGATGCCGCCGACCGACGCGACGTTCAACAGGGTGCCGCCAGCGTCCTTCAGCGACGACTCGGCAGCACGGGCACAGGCGAAGGCCCCACCCAAATTCACGTCCAGCACCGAATCGAACCCCTCCTCGGAGACGGCCTCCGGCGTTCCCAGCGCGTCGTCGGGGTTGATGCCGGCGTTGTTGACGACGATGTCGACGCCGAGGTCGCTGGCGATACGGTCAAAACAGGCCTCGACGGCCTCGGTGTCGGCCACGTCGAGGGTTTCGGTGCGACTCTCGACGCCGCGGTCACGAACCTCCTCGACGACGGCCTCGACGGCGTCTTCTGTCCGTGCCAGCGGAACGACGTTCGCGCCAGCGTCGGCGAACCCCAACGCGATTGCCCGGCCGATACCGCGGGAGCCACCAGTGACGACGGCAGTTCGTCCCGAGAGGTCGAGTTCCATACCGCCTCCGCGGCCGGCGTCTGCAAAAAGCCACCTACCGAAGGGAACGCCTTCGTAACGCTCATACGCCCGATACGTCTAAGGGTACCCAATGGAACTGCGCGTCATCGAGAACTTGGAGAACGAGTTGTCCATCGAGATTCAGGGCGAAGACCACACGTTCATGAACGTGCTGAAGGGTGCCCTGCTCGAAGTCGAGGGCGTCACCGCCGCCACATACGACATGAACCCCGAGCAGTCCGGTGGTCAGACCGACCCCGTCGTCACCATCAAGACCGACGATACGATTGCGCCTCTGGATGCGCTCGAGGAGGCCACCGGCGGTGTCAAAGAGAAGACCACCGCGTTCCGGGACGCCTTCGAATCCGCGGCCTGACGGCTTTTCTCTCCCCGAAACCGCTTTGCGTCTTCCACTCCGAGCGACGTGTATGCACCGACGGAGTTTCCTCGCCTCGACCGGGGCGGCGGCGGCCGCATTCGCCGGTTGTCTCGGCGGCGACGGCGAAAGCGACGACGGGTCGGGAAACGACGGCTACCCACCCGCCTCTGAGGACACCCCCGAACCAATGGGCGTCGACACGGACGGCTTCCAGCGCATCGACGTCGAAGGAACCGCGGTTCCGCTGGCCCCCATCGAGGTGACCTACAACTGGTACCGGCGACGGGAGGCGCGCTTTGCTGACGCCCGCGGCGAGGGCCAATACGAACGCGCCCACATCGAAGGCGCCGCCTGGAGTCCCGCACCGGAGGGCCGAACGAACGACCCCGTCAAGTCGTGGCCACGCGAGGACCGCATCGTCTGTTACTGTGGCTGTCCACACCACCTCTCGTCGCTCCGAGCGGCCACCCTCATCGAAGCCGGCTACGAGAACGTGTACGTCATCGACGAGGGGTTCTTCGAGTGGTTGGAGCGGGAGTACCCGGCGGTCGGGTCGGAGATACAGAACAACGTTGCGTCCTACACCATCGCCGGACGAACCGACCCCGCCCACGCCGAGGCCACCGTCTACGCCGCCCACGAACCCACGGACCAACGGGAGGCCGCCTTCGTCGACGACGACGGCGGCTACGAGATGACGCTGCACTTCGGCGGACTCACCGAAGACAGCGAAATCCGGCTGGAAACCCCGGCGTACGAACTCCTCGCGCCGCTGTCGGAGCTCACCGCCGGCGTAATAACGGGACCGTAATCAGATTCGCATCGGGATGCCCTGCTCGTCGAGGTATCGCTTGACCTCGTCGACGGAGTACTCCTCGAAGTGGAAGATAGAGGCCGCAAGCGCCGCGTCGGCGTTGGCTTCGGTGAACACTTCCTCCATGTGGGCGGGCGAACCACACCCCGAGGAGGCGATGACCGGCGTCGAGACGTTGTCACAGACCGCCTTCGTCAGCGGGATGTCGTAGCCGTCCTTCGTGCCGTCGGCGTCGATGGAGTTGACGAACAACTCGCCGGCACCGCGGTCGGCCGCCTCCCGCGCCCACTCCACCACGTCGATGTCGGTCCCCTCGCGGCCCCCCTTGACGGTACATTCGAACCAGCAGGACTCGCCGTCGACCTCAGCGTAGTACTCGCCGGCCTCGTCGTAGCGCCGCCGGGCGTCGACCGAGATGACGATACACTGACTGCCGAAGGCTTCGGCGCCCTCGCCGACCAACTCGGGACGCTCTAAGGCGCCGGTGTTGATGGATACCTTGTCGGCGCCGGCCCGCAGCGTCTCCTTGATGTCGTCTTTCGTCCGGATGCCGCCGCCGACGGTCAGCGGGATGAAACACTCATCGGCGACCGCCGAGACGGTTTCGAGCATCGTCTCTCGACCCTCAGCCGACGCCGTGATGTCGAGGAAGACGAACTCGTCGGCGCCGGCCTCGTTGTACTTCTTTGCGAGTTCGACGGGGTCACCGGTGTACTCGAGGTCCTCGAAGTTGACGCCGGTGTAGACGGCTGCGTTGCCGTCGTCGTCCAAATCCACGTCGATACAGGGGATAATCCGCTTCGTGAGCGTCATCTGATAGGCGTTTGTACGACGCCCGTTCCTAAAAGGAGTCGGGAACTGATGCCGCCAGTTCGACCATCGAACCCTCAGTCGGCGGCGGTGTCGGGGTCCGCGTCGCTGAACATCGTTCCGACGTCTACGTCCTCGGTTTCGGATGCGGGTGGGTCGTACAGTTCGTGGGCGGTAAATCCGAGCGGCCCGGCCAACACGACGTACGGCACCTGTCGAATCAACTGATTGTGGGCCGTCACCGACTCGTTGTACACCTCCCGTCGGTCCGCGATTTGCTCTTCGATGCGGGCGATTTCGTCCTGAAGCGACTGGAGGTTCTGGACGGCCTGCGGTTCGGGGTGGTCCTCGGCCCGGACGTTCAGCCGGCCGAGCGCCCCTCTGATGGCTTCTCCGGCCGCGGCCTCCTCCTCTGGCGTCTCGGCCCGCTGGGCCTGTTCGCGGGCTTCGACGATGTCCGACAGCAACTCCTCCTCGAAGTCCATCGCCCGCTTGGCCGTGTCGACGAGTTTTTCGAGAGCGTCCTGTCGCTGTTTGAGCAACACGTCGATGTCCGCCCACGCGTTCTTGACCCGTTCGTCTACCCGAACGAGTCGGTTGTACAGCGAGACGACGTACGCCCCGACGACGACGACGGCAAGGATGACCACCACCGCACCGACGATAGTGAGGATATTTACCATACTGTCTGGATGCAACGACCGGCGTTAAGAAACTTACCCGACTCCGGGCGGCGGTCGGCTACAGAACCGGCAGTTCGAGGCCGACCAACGGACCGAACGTGCCAAGCAGCAATCCAACCGCGACGACGATGGCGACGACGGCGGCCGGAACGCGCCACAGCGCCCACCGCCGTTCGGAGATGAGTTCCGACTGCGGTTCGTCGGCAATCATGAACAGCGGTTCCTGTGTCGCGTCCCCCTCGGGCACCTTCCGGATGACGAGGTTTTCGGCGTTCGAGGTTCCACCGTCGGCCTCGGCTCTGGGCTGGACCGTCCCGAAGACGAACACGTCCTCGCCCGGCTTGATGAGGTTCTGTCGGTACTTCCGGTCGCCCTCGGAGGCCCCACCCCCACTCGATGATTCGGAAACCCGACCGACACCGCTCGTGGTGTCGATGAACGACGCTATCGGCCCGGGTGGCGTTTCATCGGCGTCGACCCGTATCGTCGTCTCGCCGTCCGGGTCGATTTCGTAGCGGGCGTCGCCGTGCGGTTCGACCAGCACCGACCCCGTGCCGTCGTCTACGTAGAAGGGGACGCCGTCCAGTCCCGAGGCGACGTGGTTCCACGACCCGCCGTCGTCGTCATCGTCGTCGTACTCTAAGACCTCCCACGTGCAGACGATACACTCCTCGTCGGAAAACGGTGCCGTCGCCGCCTCAGAAGGGCCCGGGCGGGCGATACCTGTGACCTCGGAAGGGCCCATCGACAGCGATTCTGCCTGTTCGGTCGGCGTATCCGCCATCAGTTCCCGCTGTTTGCGCCGCCTGAACCCCTTCCTGATGAGGAAGACGCCGGAGACGAGCAACGCCAACGCGTAACCGACCGTAATGAGCCAGCCATCCGGCCAGCCGTCGTTTCGGATGTACGCCTCACTGGCGTCGTGGGGATTGTACTGGGCCTCGACCGACTGCCCGGCCTGATAGTCTCCGGCGACGGACTGGGCCCACGAGCGGGAGTCGCTCCACCGGCGGAACGACCCCGGGAAGACATTGTCGTGGGCGTACCGCTTTCCCTCGGCCGTGTAGCTGTACTCGACGACGGGCCGGTACTCGTAGTCGTCGGGGCCGTCGTCGTTCTCGATGACTCGGCGGTCGACGCCCGTCGATTCGACGGTAGCGTCGGTCGGTTGGTTCTCCTGTATCGCCAGGTTGTGCTGGAGGACGTGGGTCCCGCCCGCCGCGCCGGCGATGAGGCCGACGACCAGCAGCACGACGACGAACCCCAAATCCTTCTCTGCCCAGAGCCCGTCCGTTGACCCCCGCATACCCACCTCAGGCAGGGGAGAGGCTATAAAGCCTCGCGTCGCTCGAACCCGCCGAGCGGTGGAAAGGCACAAACCGCCCGCCCGACAAGCGCCGGCAATGACTACCGTACGGAACATCGCACAGGGGGTGCGCTCCTTTACGAGCAACGCCTTCCTCGTCGACGGCAAGCGGACCGTCCTCGTCGACGCCGGCAACGACTTCGACGCCGTCGAACGAATCGAGGCCGCCGAGACGGGCCTCGATGCCCTCGTGTTAACCCACACCCACCCTGACCACGTCGGCAACGTCGGGGCCGTCGTCGACGCCTTTGACGTCGATGTGTGGGGGTTCGACCCCGACCACGAACTCGTCGACCACGCCATCGCCGACGGAGACACCGTGGCCATCGGCGACGACGACCATCTCGCGCTTCACACGCCGGGGCACAAGGACGACCATCTCTGTCTGTATTCACGGGAGGGGGGCATTCTGTTCGCCGGCGACCTCGTCTTCGCCAACGGCGGGTTCGGACGAACCGACCTCAAGGAAGGCGACCGCGGGGCGCTCGTCGAGAGCATCGATTACCTGCTTGAGACCGTCGATGACGGCCTCGAAGCGATGTACGTCGGCCACGGGCCGGCCGTCGAAACCGACCCGCTGTACCACATCGAACTCGCCGCCCAATCCGCGCGGATGGGCTAAACCGCCGCCAGCAGTTCGTCGTAGGTATCGGCGTAAGCGTTGGC
Source organism: Natronomonas gomsonensis (assembly GCF_024300825.1). Classification (NCBI taxonomy): domain Archaea; kingdom Methanobacteriati; phylum Methanobacteriota; class Halobacteria; order Halobacteriales; family Natronomonadaceae; genus Natronomonas; species Natronomonas gomsonensis. Next base: position 1,295,012 of record NZ_CP101323.1, read on the forward strand.
GACGATACCGGGGTCATCGCGCTCCCGTCCGGACAGCGCCGGCAGCGTCGTCGTCGACAGCGGGTCGAGCAACTCGACGACGTGTTCGACGCGCTCTTCGAGGCGCCCCTCGTGGGCGCTGCCGCTTGCAACGTCGCAGGCCTTCGCGTAGCGCTCGCCGTCGAAGATTCGACAGCGACGCGGTTCGACCACCGCGACGGCGTCGGGGACGAACTCCGAGAGTGGCCGAGCGATGTCGGCGTAGGATTCGACGATTGCAGAGTCGCGTTGGTCGATTTCCTCGCCCAGCGCTGTCAGCGCCGGGGCGTGGAGTTCGGCCATCAGGTCGTTGAGTTCCGGCAACGACTCGACGTGCGGGGCGTCTTCCAGCGGGAGGTGCCGTTTCGCCGCTGGCGGTATCTCGATGGTACCATTGACGACGTAGCGGTCCTCGTCGGATCGGGTGATGCGGTCGACGACGAACGCCCGACCCTCCCGTCCGAGCAGTCCCTTCCCGGAGCCGGGACGTGGAATCCACAGCCGATGGATGGGGTTGATTGCCTCGGGGTCGATATCGCCCGGCGAGGCTGCGGCGAGGCGTTTCGAGTCCTTGCCGTACAGTCGCCCGTCGGCGACGGCACGCCGATAGTCGTCGTGGTCGTACCAGTAGCCGTTGCCCGCTCGCGGTTTGAACCCGCGGGCGCCGGTGCGTTCGATGAGCCCCGTGGTGAACGTCGTCTTCCCAGCGTCGACCTCCGCGGCCCCGGCGACGAGCAGTTTCATTTCAAGCCGTAGTGTCCCGGTTCCTCGTCGCTCTCCGGTTCGGCGAAGACGAACGACTCGCTGTGGTCCAACATCCACGGAATCGCCCAGTTGAGCAAGATGTCCTCGGTTCCGGGGTCGAGGTCACGGTCCGGTTCGACACCCTGCAGCAGGCGGGCGATTTCGTAGACGGTGTAGAGCTGGTCGGGTTCCAGTACCTCCTCGGGGTCGTAGAACTCGAAGTCGCGGATGTCGTCGAACTCCTCGCGCGGTCGTGGCATGGGTGCCGGTAGGTCATCACCCCTTTTATGCGTTGGTTACCGGCGCCGAGGGCACCCAAAATAGGTTTGTCCGTGGCGGAACACTGCAGCATATGACCCCATCGTCGTCAGCGGAAGCCCGCCGTATCAGCGAGGAAGTGTCGTACATCCCCTTCGGGATTCGCGGGCTCGATGGGACACTTCGCGGCATTCCGACGGGAAGTTCAGTGTTACTCGCCGGCGCGCCCGACGCAGGTGGCGACCCTTTCACCTACACGAGTCTCGCGCGATTGATGGCCGCGAAACACGCCCCCGAACAGGTCCCCAGTCAACTGAGCGACCGTGCCGAACACATCCCCGAATCGGTGACGTACCTGACCCTCTCACACGACCGCGAACACGTTTACAGCGCGATGGACGCCGTTCTCTCGGACGACCAGTTCGACGTACTCGCCGACCACACCACGGTTGCGGACTTCTCACAGCGATTCATGGACCTGTTGCCGGTACCCGAGGCCCTGTTCGACGCCAGACGGCGCGACGATGCTATCGAGCAATCCGAGGGGAAACACCACGAGATGGATACGGAGTCGGAACCCCAACCGGAGACGTTTCAGGGGTTCCTCGACGATATCAGTGACCGACTCGCGGAGGCCTCCGATAGCCTCATCGTCGTCGATTCGCTCTCCGATATCGAGCGGGCCACGGAGTTCGGACTCCCAACGGGTCACGAACTCGCCTTCCTGCTGGGGTTGCGTGAGGCGGTCGTCAACTGGGGAACCGTCGCCTACGTCAAGTTAGACCGGCGAGCGGGGTCGGTCCGAGAGGACACGACCATCAACGGACTGTTGCACGGGTCTGTGTACTTCTACTCCAACGACGAGGGGTACACGACCTACCGGACGGTTCGAGTCGGCTCTTTCGGCGGCGCCCTCGACACCGAACGACAGGAGGTGTTCGACTCCATCATCGACGACGGCGGCTTCCGGGCGAAGGCGACGAAGAAGGTCGGACGGAAACACTGGTAGCTGTCGCTACGGACGGTGCCGCTCGAAAAATATCGGTGATGTGACTACGGTTCTACTGCTGGACGGCGTTTTCGTACTGCTCTGCGACGTTGTCCCAGTCGACGACGTCGAAGAAGGCGTCGATGAAGCTTCCGCGGTCCGGACCGTAGTCGTAGTAGTAGGAGTGCTCCCAGACGTCGAGCGCGAGGATGGGGTGGCTGCCCCACAGGGCACCCTGGTCGTGCTTGTCGACGACGAGGTTGCGCAGTTGGTCGGCAACCGGGTCGTAGACGAGCAGCGCCCAGCCGCCTGCGGCGCCCGCAGCAGCCTTGAACTCGCCCTTCCAGCCCTCGTAGGAGCCGAAGTCCTCCTCGATGCGGTCGGCGAGGTCGCCCGAGGGCTCCCCACCGCCGTTGGGGTCCATGTTCTCCCAGAACAGCGTGTGGAGATAGTGACCGCTACCGTTGTGGGTGACGTTGCGGATGGCGCTGCCGGACGAGCCGAAGTCGCCGGCTTCGCGGTTCTCCGCGAGCGTCTCCTCGGCCGACTCGAGACCGTTCACGTAGCCCTGATGGTGGGTGTCGTGATGCCACGTCAGGACCTGCTCGGAGATGGACGGTTCGAGTGCGTCGTAGTCGTACGGGAGCGGCGGCAGTTCGGGATTGGAATGTTCGGGCATTTATATCGACCTCCAAATGTACCAGTCGTCTGGATAGCTGTTAAAACTTCGTGGAGTGGTGGTATCACACCACACGAGAGAGACCGCTTGATAGCGCCGGGGTGGCGTTTCTCGTCAGGGGGTCGTCGCGTACCGCAAACTCGGAGGACCCATCGGAGAAAGTGATTTAACTACAGGGATTAAGTAAGACAGTTGAAAACTAGTTGTATGGCCGAGGATTCTCGAGGGGATAACCACAGCCCGGGGGACAGGGCAGGTGGAGTACCACCCAATGACGACCCCGGGACGAGCATCGATTCGACTGCGTACGAAACCATCTTCAACGCAGTCGAAGATGCCGTCTTCATTTTCGACGTTACCCACGACGATGCCGAGGTGACCTTCAGGTTCCGAGCGAACAACCAGGCCCACGAATCGATTACCGGGATGACGACCGAGGACTACCGCGGCCAAACGCCACAGGACCTTTTCGACGACGAACAGGCTGCGGACGTTCTCGACGAGTATCGCACCTGTGTCGAGCGGAAAGAGACGATAGAATACGAGGAGACACTGGAACATCCCTCCGGAACCATCGAGTGGCAAACGAAACTGACACCCATCACCGAGGACGGGACAGTCACTCGAATCGTCGGTATCGCCCGCGATATCACGGACCGAAAGGAACGGGAGCGTGAACTCGAACGGTATCGAGACGTCCTCGGCAAGGCACAAACCATCGCAAACATCGGTGCGTGGGAGGCCGACCTGCGTCGGGAGGAATCCTGGACGACCGAGCAGATAAACGAAATCTACGGGTTACCCCCCGACGAGGAAATCGGCATCGGCGAGGGTATCGACTACTTCCACCCTGACGACCGTCCAATCATCGAAGAGGCGTTCGAGCGGGCTGTTGAAACGGGAGAGCCGTACGACCTCGAACTTCGTGTCGAGGGTGAGGACGGAGAACGGCGATGGGTTCGCGCTCAGGCCGACCCCTATCTCGAGGATGGCGAGGCGGTTCGCATTCGAGGGACGTTCCAGGACATCACCGAACGAAAAGAGCGAGAGCGGGAACTGGAACGAAGCCGGAGGCGGTTGCAGGCCCTCTTCGAACAAGCCCCGGACGCGATTTTCATTCACAACGAGAGAGGAGAGATTCTGGACGTGAATACACAGGCCGTAGAGTCACTGGGATACGATTATGAGAAGTTGTGTTCGATGGAGGTCACCGATATCGAAGTTACCCACAGGGAGGAACTGGACGAAACCTGGCAGGGGATGGATACGGGCGAAATGGTGAAAAAAGAGGGAATGCAGCGGCGAAAGGACGAATCGACGTTCCCGGTGGACGTGTGGGTAACGAAGTTAGAACTCCCCGAGGGAATCCGGTATCTTGCACTTGCCAGGGACACGAGTGAGCGAAAGCAATACGAACAGCAACTCAAAGAGCAGCGGGATAACCTGCAACTGCTGAACGAGGTCGTCCGGCACGACATTCGGAACGACCTCACCGTCGTCAAGGGGTACGCGGAGTTGCTCGCCGATCACGTCGACGAGGATGCTGAAACGGAGCTTACGACCGTTCAACAGAAGGCCGAAGAAGCAATCGAGTTGACGAAAACGGCCCGGGATTTGGCGAACGTGATGCTCCAATCCGAAGCCGAAAAACAGCAGATGTCCCTCAGTCACGCGCTCGAAAATCAGGTCGAAGAGACCCGAACTGGCGATTCTGTGTCGATTGTAACTATCGATGGGTCGATTCCGGACGTTTCCGTTAGAGCGGACAACATGCTCGACGCGGTTTTTCGAAATCTGCTACAGAACGCGATTCAGCACAACGATAAAGACGTTCCGAGGGTGGCCGTGACCGCCGAAGAGACCGATACGTCGGTACGGGTTCGGATTGCGGACAACGGGCCGGGAGTCCCCGATTCACGGAAAGACGAAATCTTCGCCCGGGGCGAGAAGGGGCTCGAAAGCGCCGGGAGCGGCCTCGGCCTGTATCTCGTCAAGACGCTCGTCGACCGATACGGTGGCGACGTGTGGGTCGAAGACGCCGAACCCGAAGGCGCCGTGTTCGTCGTTGAGTTGCCGATTGCTGACTGAGGACGGTCCGTGTCGGAACGGCCGTCAGTCCGACCGTTCACTGCTCACTCCTCTTCCCCTGCTCGCGTGTCGTCGCTTCGCTCCTCCCGCTCGTCTTTTCGGATGACTCGTTCGACGTTCTCACTCCTCCTCGCCACGCTCCGGGGTTCGTCCGACGTACTCACCGCTCCGCCTCGAGGACTCCTTCGCGATGCTCAGTCGTCCTCGCCCCTCGCCCGCTCGAACATCGCAAGCGCCTGCTCGCGGCGTTCGCTGTGGTCGACTATCGGGTCCGTGTACTCGGGGGCGGCGTTGGCTCGCTGTGTCGGCGAACACTCGTGCCAGGAGTGGACGATTTCGGGGTCGGTGTCCCGCAGTTCGGGCACGTACTCGCGGATGTACTCGGCGTCGGGGTCGTAGCGTTCGCCCTGCGTCATCGGATTGAAGATACGAAAGTACGGTTGAGCGTCGGTCCCCGTCGAGGCGGCCCACTGCCAGCCGCCGTTGTCGTTTGCGGTGTCGTGGTCGACCAACCGCTCCCGGAAGTGGTCGTAGCCGTGCCGCCAGTCGCAGAGGAGGTCCTTCGTCAGGAAGGATGCCACTATCATCCGCACGCGGTTGTGCATGTACGCCTCCTCTCGCAGTTGGCGCATCCCTGCATCGACGATGGGATACCCCGTCTCACCGCGTTTCCACGCCTCGAGGAGGTCCTCGTCGTCGTCCCACTCGATGGCGTTCTCGTAGGACTTGTAGTTCTCTCTCACCACCTCGGGATTGAAGTAGAGGACGTGGGTGTAGAACTCCCGCCAGGCCAACTGCGAGCGGAACTCGGTGACCGACTCGCGCTTTTCGCCGGACATCGAGTCACGAACCTCACGGACCCGTTCGTCGACCTCCCGGATGCCGATGGTCCCGAACTTCAGGTGCGGCGAGAGCCGCGAGGTACAGCCCTCAGCCGGGTAATCGCGGCGGTCGTCGTACCGGAACACGTCGTCCGTGAGGAACTCCTCCAGCAGTTCACGGGCCGCTTCGGTGCTCGCGGGCGGAACGTCGGCGCTCGGTTCCTCGAAGCCCAACTCGGCGAGCGTCGGAATCGGCTCGTCGTCTGTCACCTCGGCGAGTTCCGGCACCGCTCGGGGGTCATCCTTCTCGCGGTCGCGCCACTTCTTCCAGAAGTAGGTGTACACCGAATAGGGGTCGCCAGCGTTGGTCGTGATGGAGCCGGGTTCGTGACAGATGGCGTCGTGGAACTTCTGTGGTGTCACGCCGTCGTCTTTGAGTTCCTCGGAGACGTGGTCGTCGCGCCGCTGTGCCAGCCCGGAGTAATCGCGGTTCCAAGAGACGACATCGACGCCGTAGTCGGCGGCCAGCGCCGGCAGTACCCCCGCCGGGTCGCCGTGGCGGACGAACAGCTCCGACCCGTTCTCGCGATAGGCCTCGCGCAACGATTCGAGGGCGTCCAGCATGAACGCCACTCGTGGGGGTGCGGCGTGGCCCAGCAGTTCGTCGTCGAAGACGAAGACGCCAGCCGCCGGTTCGGCGGGGTCGGCAAGGCCGCGGTTGTCGGCGACCCGGAGGTCCCGCCGATGCCAGTGGAGTCGCATTGTCGAGAAGTCGAACGGTCGAGGTGTAAAGGTCGGGGTCCCGGTGGTTTGCGGGAGTTCGAGGCAGGCCTACTTGTGGGCGTCCAGCAGGTCGTAACTGCGCTCCCACTCGTAGTCGTCGTCGTGGTAGCGTTCGGCCAGCGGCTCGTCGGGCATCTCGCCGACGGAGCGCTTCTCGGAGCCGTAGGAGTGGCGGTTCTCGTCGTGGTAGAACCGGCCAGTCAGCACTTTCCCCTCGTACAGCGCCGACTCGGTCTCGTACATCATCTCGGCGGCCTCCTTGCGGTCCGTGATGTCGAAGTCGTAGTCGTCGTTCTGCTGGACGTCGACGTAGGGGACGTACTGTTTGGCGTCCTTGTTCCAGGTCGGACACTGGGTGAGGAAATCGACGTGGGCGAAGCCGTCGTGTTCGATTGCCTCGGTGAGGATTTCCTGTGCCTGATTCGGATTGACGGCGGCGGTCCGGGCGACGTAGGACGCCCCCGAAGTCAGCGCCAGCGACAGCGGGCGAATCGGGTCCTTCGCCGACCCGTGGGGTTGGGTCTTCGATTTGTGACCCTTCGGGCTGGTGGGCGAGGTCTGGCCCTTCGTCAACCCGAAAATCTCGTTGTTGAACACGATGTAGGTCATGTCGTGGTTCTCCCGGGCGGTGTGCATGAAGTGGTTGCCGCCGATGCCGTAGCCGTCGCCGTCGCCGCCCGCGGCGATGACTTCGAGGTCGGGATTGGCGAGTTTGGCCGCTCGTGCGATGGGCAACGACCGGCCGTGGATGGTGTGGAAGCCGTAGCTCTCGAAGTAGCTGCTCAGTTTGCCCGAACAGCCGATGCCCGTCGCGAGCAGTATCTCGTCGGGGCTCTTCCCGAGGTCCGACATGGCGCCTTTCAGCGACTTCAGGACGGCGAAGTCACCACAGCCGGGACACCACGTCGCCTGTGGCTCGATGCCGGGCGTGAACTCCTCGCGCTCTACTTCTCGGTTCTCTCCGATTGCGTTGAAGGCACTCATGGTCAATCACCTGCCGCGGGGACGAACTCCGTCGTCGGTGCGGGTTCGTCGCCCTCGATAATCGCTTCGGACCCCTCGACGACCTCGTGTGGCTCGAAGGGGTCACCGTTGTACTTCAGCAGACTGTTCAGTTTCGGCCCGAACCGCCCCAACTCCTTCTGTATCAGTCCACGGAACTGCGCCGACCCGTTCATCTCGACGACCATCGCCTCCTCGACCGACTCGAGGAACTCGGTCATCTCGGCGTCCGGGAACGGCATCATGTCCGAGACGCCCAGCGCGCGCACGTCGTGGCCGGCGTCGTTCAGCCGGTCGACGGCTTCGAGGACGGTCCCCTGTTGGCTGCCGAAGGTGATGATGCCGTAGTCGGCGTCGTCGGGGCCGTGATACGTCTGATGACTCGATTCCTCGGCGTCGAGTTCCTCGCGGATGGATTCGAGTTTCCGCCGACGCCGGCTGAGTTGAGCCACCCGATTTTCGGGGTCTTCGCTGATGTGGCCCTCCGGAGTGTGTTCGTTGCCGGTCGCGAGGAATCGGCCGTCCTTCTGGCCCGGAATCGAGCGGGGCGAGACGCCCTTGTCGTTGTCGGGGTCGTGTTGGAACCGCTGGAACTTCCCGGAGGCGTGGTGGGCGGCCTCGGCGATTTCCTCCTCGGACAGCGTCGACCCGAGGTCGGGGTTCGGCTCGCGGTCGAAGAACGACTCGTCGACGTTCCGGAGTTCTCCGGAGAGTTTCTGGTCGTAGAGGACGATAGCCGGCAGTTGGTAGTCGTAGGCGATTCGGAAGGCCGCACGGGTCTGGTCGTAGGCTTCGGCGACGTTGCCGGGCGCGAAGACAACTCGCGAGGAGTCGCCCTGACTCGTGTAGAGGACGTGTTCGAGGTCGGCCTGTTCGGGTTTCGTCGGCATCCCCGTCGAGGGGCCGGCCCGCATCGCCTCGACCAACACGACGGGCGTCTCGGTCATTTCGGCGAGGCCGAGCGGTTCCGACATCAGGGCGAAGCCGCCGCCCGAGGAGCCGGACATGGCCTTCACGCCGGCGTGGGAGGCGCCGAGCGCCAGCGCCGCGGCGGCGATTTCGTCTTCGACCTGCTCGGAGATGCCGCCGATTTCGGGGAGGTGTTGAGTCATCAGCGTAAACACCTCGGTCCACGGCGTCATGGGGTAGCCGGCGATGAACCGACAGCCCTCGTCGATTGCGCCGTAGGCGATGGCGTTGGACCCGGAGAGCAACACCTGCTCTTCGTCGTGGCTCCCCTCCGGCATCCGGAGGTCGTGGGAGAACTCCATCTCCTCGACCTCGTCGTACACCATCTGGAGGATGTCGAGGTTCGCTTGGAGCACCTCGCCGCTCATTCGGTCTTCCATGAGCCCCTGGATGTGCTCCATGTCGTACTCCAGAAGCGCCGCGGTCGCACCGACGCCGGCGGTGTTGCGCATCACTTCCCGACCGTGTTCGCGTGCGATGGCCCGGAGGTCCATCGGGTAAACGTGCCAGCCGTTCTCCTCGACGCGTTGCTCGAAGTCGGGCACGTCGTCGATGTCGACGAGTCCTTCGTCGTAGACGATGACGCCACCTTCGCGGAGTTCGTCGAGGTTCTCGGCGAGCGGTTTCACCTCCTCGTTGCCGTAGTAAGCGTCTTCCTGTGGGTTGCGGGCGAAGGAGTCACCCAGCGCCAACAGGAAGTTGTAGCCGTCCCCGCGGGAGCGTACCGGTTCGGGACCGGCCCGGATTTCGACGTACGTGTGGCCGCCGCGGATGCGCGACGGATAGTGTCGATGGGTGAATACGTCCAGTCCCGACCGCATCAGCGCCTTCGCGAAGTTCTGGCTCGTCGAGTCGATTCCGTCGCCGGAACCTCCCGCGATTCGCCAGACGAGTTCCTGTGTCATATCTATCACCGCGCCCACGTCGGGCGCCTTACTCGGAGTTGGTCGGCCGCGGACTAAAGCGTTTGCTACGTATTAGCATGGATTAATAATGATAAAGGTGTTTAAACACCGCCTGAGTGGTTGGGTTTTGGCCGGTCCGTCGTGCTCGAGAGGAGGCCGAATGCGGGCCGGCCGTGACGACGCGACCACAGGCTTATTACTCGGAATTGCGTGGTATCCCTAGAGCGAATGTCTCTCACCGAGCTTATTACGGGGGTCGAAGATCACGAAAAGCGGCTCACGGTGTACAACGCACCCGATAACGCCGCTTCATCCCTCCGAGAGCAGTTCCGAGACCGGAACCTCTCGGTGTCAGCCGAGCGGACGCCCAGCGGCAAGCCGGCCTCGTTCGTCGTTCTCTCGGAGGACGACACGTTCGTTACGGCTACGAACCTCGAGACGGTTCTGGACCCGGACGACAGCGAAACCGACCCGGGGTTCGATGGGGAGGCGTACCGTCCCATCCTCGACCACCTCGATGAGACGATGTTCACCTCCTACGACATCGAGCAGATGGTCGCCGCCTCCCGGGAAATCGAGGACCGCGCGTGGCGCGTCGGGAAAGGGACGCTTCACTCGGGATTCCAACAGCTCTCCATCCTCGAAGACCAGATGGACATCTACGAGCAACTCGCAGAGAAGGGGAGCCTCGACGTCCACGCCTACGGCGCTCCGGACACCGACGTGCCGGAACACGACACCGACCTCACGATTCACGTCGAGCGTGCCGAGGAAATCGAGCGGTCGTGGTTCGTCGCCTACGACGGCGCCGGCGTCGATGTCAACAAGTGTGCGCTGCTCGCCGAGGAGCGGGAACCGCGTGCGTTCTATGGCTTCTGGACCTACGACCCCGACACGGTCGATTGGATTATCGACCACCTCGAATCGACGTACGGCCTCGTCGAACAGTAGACCCCCAGCGGACTCGGTGAGACGGACCGACAGACGTTCCGGAGATAGCAGCCAGTAGATGGCCATGCCCCACGAACCAGTCGAAATCTTCCCGTCTGACCCGGAGGACACCCGCCAGTCGATAATTACCTACCGAACGGTAGGTAATTCATGAGCCGAATCCGTCGTGGAGACGGCGGCGACAGAAACCGGCAGGAACCGGTGCCGAAGGGGGGAGGAAGCCCCAACGAGCATCGACATGGAGAAGCGTCCGACGCCGACGCTCGGACAGTCTTCTCCCTCGATGGACGGGTAACTAAGTGGACGGCGGGACTGTATCGACGCATGTCCCCACCGGAAGCGTCTCGCATTGCCGCCGTCGTTCTCTCGATTGCCCTTTTTGCTTCGGTTTTCGCGCCGCTTTTCGCCGCACCGGCCGCCGCCAACGTCACTGGCGAACCCAATATTTCGCTCACCGCCGGAGACAACCGCCTCTCTGCCGGTGAGACGACGCAACTGCAGGTGAGCGTCATCAACCGCGGCGAGATACAGTCGGGAAGCAACAATCCGCAGAGAGAACAGCGCGCCACGACGGCCCGTGGGCTGACCATCGAACCCCTCGATAAAGGACCGATTACGGTTCGTTCCGGAGAAGTCGCCGTCGGGGCCGTCCAAGACGGCGCTGCGGTACCAGTGGGAGTTCAACTCACCGTCGCCGAGAACGCCGACCCCGGAACGTACGAGATTCCGGTCCGTGTTCGATACAAGTACTCTGAGTTCGTCGGAGAGCGCGGACAGAACTCCCAGCGCGACGAGACGGAGAACGTTCGCCGCACCGTCAAGGTTGTCGTCGACGAGGAGGCCGACATCGAGATTCGAGACGTGAGCGCCCCCGCCCCGGGCGACACCGGGGCCGTCGAACTCGAATTGACGAACGCCGGCGAGGCGGCGGCCAACGACGCGGTCGTGGGCCTCGAATCGCTCACCGAGGACCTTCAGTTGGGCACCTCGGGGTCGAGTGAGGCCTACGTCGACCGCTGGGAGCCCGGTGAGAACCGAACCGTCACGCTGTCGGGCAGTGTCACCGACGGCGCCGGAATCCGGGCGTTGCCGGCGTCGCTGTCGATCGAGTACACCGACGACGACGACGTGCCGTTCACGAGCCGTTCGACGGTCGTCATCACGCCAGACACCGGTGGCGTACTGGCCGTCGCGGAGGTCGATTCGACAGCCGGCCCCGGCGAACAGGGCGAAATCGGTATCACGCTCGAACACACCGGTGGGGAGTCCCTCGAGGACGTGACCGTCGACCTCACCTCCCGGGAGGCCGGACTCACCTTCGGCGCCGCGAGCGGCTCGGCCAGCGCCTACCTCGGCAGCATCGCACCGGGGGAACAGCGCACCGTGACAGTCGGCGGGCAGTTCGCCGAAAACGCACGCACCCGAGGGTACGCAGTCGACATGGCCATCGGCTACGACACCGACGAGACGACCGGTGCGACCCAGCGTAACACCGTCGGTGTCGTCCCCGACGACGACCAGACGTTCACCTTCGAGAACGTCGACTCTTCGCTCCGGGTCTCACAGGACGGGACGCTCCGCGGGACGTTCACCAACGTGGGCCCCAACGCGGTCGAGAACGTCGTCGTGACCCTTGACCCGCCGAACCGGAACGTCGAAGTGCTCGAACGCGAGGTCGCGTTGGGTGACCTCGATGCAGGCGAATCCGTCGAGGTTGCCTTCGACGTGGAGGTCGCGAGCGCGGCCCGCTCGGGACCACGGCGGTTCTCGCTGCGGACGAACTACGAGACGCTCGACGACGACGAACGGCAGGCCGACCCGATTCAGTTCCGTCAGTCCATCGACCCGCGCCGCGACGTCTTCGGCGTCGAGGCCCAGAACACGAACCTCTCTGCGGGCGGAGAGAACCGAATCGTCCTCGCAGTGACGAACCAGCGGAACGAGACGGTCACCGACGTGTCGGCGAAGTTGTTCGCCTCCTCGCCGCTGTCGACGAGCGACGACGAAGCGTTCATCGCCGAACTCGAACCCGGTGAAACGGTGGAGGTGCCGTTCCGCGTGTCGGCGTCCGGGTCGGCGATGCAGAAGGACTACCCCGTCTCCGTCGACTTCCAGTACGTCGATGCCGCTGGTGAGACGCGGCTCTCGGAGAGCTATCGCGTGCCGGTCTCGGTGCAGGAGTCCAGCGGCGGGCTGTTCGGGTCGGTTGCCCCCACGAGCGCACTCGGATTCGCCCCGCTGTTGCTCGTCCCGCTCGCACCGCTGGCACTGCGGCTCCGTCGGCGGCGATAGATGGCGGTCGACTATCAGCCGTACATCGACCGGCTTGACCACTACATCACCCAGCGCCCGGGAACCGTCATCCTCGCGTTCCTGCTGGTCACGGGGCTGTTCGTGGTCGGCCTCGGTGGCGTTTCGACGAGCGCCGGCACCCAACAGTTCGCCGAGAACACGCCGGCACAGGAAGCGTTCGACGAGGTCAACCAGAAGTTCTCGCCGGCGTTCGGCGCCGACAGCGGCAGCACCCAACTGATACAGGACAGCGAAAACGTCCTCTCGCGGGACGCGATGCTCCGGATGCTGGAGGTCCAAGAGCAGATGGCCGACCGACCGGGGTTGCGCGTCTCGAGTACCTCAAGCGCCGCCGCAATCGTCGCCCAGCAACTCGACCCGCAAGCGACGACGCCCGAACAACAACAGCAGGCCATCGAGGCGGCGACCGACACCGAGATACAGCGTGCGGTGCGACGGGCAGACGAGACGAACACGCGTTTCTCCGGGCTGTTGTCGAACGACTACAATCGCCAGTCGGCGTCGGCGTCAGCGACTATCGGCGTCGTGAGCCACGACATCCCGGCGGGTCTCTCCAGCAGCGCGGGACAGGGCGGCTCCAGTCCGTTGACGCCGATTCAGCAGGAGGCTCGAACTATCGCGAATTCGGTCGGGAGCGACATCACGGTCTTCGGTGCCGGCATCACCGCCGCGGAGTTCGGTGCCGTCATCGGTGATACCCTCGCGCTCGTCATCCCGGCGGCGGTGTTGCTCATCACGCTGTTCCTGTTCGTCTCCTACCGTGACCTCGCGGACCTACTGTTGGGCGTGGTCTCGCTGCTCATCGCCTTGGTTTGGACGTTCGGGTTCATGGGGTTGGTCGGCATCCCCTTCAGCCAGATGCTCATTTCGGTTCCGCCGCTGCTGTTGGCGGTCGGTATCGACTTCGGTATCCACGCAGTGAACCGGTATCGCGAAGAGCAAGTCAAAGGATTCGGCATCGTCGAGTCGATGTCGACGACGACCGACCAGGTGTTGGTCGCCTTCTTCATCGTGACGGGGACGACCGTCATCGGGTTTGCGGCGAACCTCACGAGTAGTCTTCCGCCGATACGCGAGTTCGGGATCGTCGCCGCCGTTGGCATCGTGTTCACCTTCTTGGTGTTCGGGATATTCCTGCCGGCGGCGAAGGTAAAACTCGACCACGCTCGACAGAAGTACCCGATTCCGACGTTCGCCACCACGCCGCTCGGGTCGGAGGGGTCGATACTCGGCGGTTTCCAGACGGCCGGCGTCAAAGTCGCCCGAATCGCACCGATTGCGTTCGTCGTCGTCCTGTTGCTCGTCAGCGGCGTGGCCGCCGGCTACGCAACCGGCATCAGTACCACCTTCGAGGACGAGGACTTCCTCCCACCGGAGGACTCACCGGGGTACTACGACTACGTGCCAGAACCCCTCGCACCGGGCGAGTACACCGTGACGGCGACGATTAACTTCTTAGAGGAGAATTTCGAATCCGGGCAAAGCGACACGGTGACGGTGTACGTCGAAGGACCAATGGAACAGCCAGCGGCGCTGGAATCGATGCGCCGTGCCGGCGAGGACCCACCCGATGCCTTCATTCGAGACGGCCGGTACGCCTCAGAGACGAGCATCATCACCGTCATCGACAGCCACGCCGAGCGCGACCCCGAGTTCCGGCGCCTCGTCGACCGCAACGACATCGACGACGACGGGATTCCCGACCAAAACCTCGGTGACGTCTACGACTACCTGTATGACTCCCCCGCAAGCGGACAGGCCGCCCAGTACATGACCGAAGACCGCCGGAGTGCCCGAATCGTCTACTCGGTGGAATCCGACGCCACCCAACAGGAGATTACGGACGACGCCCGGGACATCGCCGACCGCCAGCGCTTCGATGCGACGGCGACCGGCAACACCGTCGTCTTCCAAGCCGTCTCCGACATCATTCTCCAGTCGGCCGTCGTGAGCCTCGCCGTCGCCCTCGGTGGAACCGCCGTCTTCCTCGTGTTCATCTACTGGCTGTTGCTCGGGCGGGCCTCACTGGGGTTGGCGAACATCACACCCATCGTCGTGACCGTCGCGATGGTCGCCGGGTCGATGCGACTGTTCGGCCTGTCGTTCAACGCCTTCACCGCGACCATTCTCGCTATCACGATAGGTCTCGGCATCGACTACTCGGTCCACATCGTCCACCGCTTCGCCGACGAGTACGAGGAACTCGACCGCGGCGTCTACGAGGCACTCGAAAAGACCGTCCGCGGCACCGGCGGAGCACTGACCGGAAGCATGCTCACGACGGTGTTCGGCATCGGCGTGCTGGTGTTGTCTATCTTCCCCGCCATCGGCCAGTTCGGCATCCTCACCGGGATGTCGGTGTTCTACTCGTATCTCGCCTCGCTGTTCGTGTTGCCGTCGGTGCTCGTCATCTGGGCGCGGGTGTTCGACGACGCCTCGACGTGAGGAAAACACTTTGCGTGGCGTCTCCGTAGGAGAGAACACGTGGCATCTATCTCCGAGTGGCTCGCCGGCGAAGCCAACAGCTACATCCTGTATGCGCCACCAATGGGCGGCGTGTCGGCGTTCAGCAACGCCGTCGGCGACGCCAGAGCCGGCGAGACGCTTCTCGTCTCGGCGACGCACGGCGAGAACGCGACGCCGACCGAGGCGACGGCGTCGCTGTCGTCGGTGCTCTACTGTACGCCGACGAGCGACGAGGTGAGCACGCCGGGAGACCTGACTGGGATTTCGATGCCCGTCTCGGAGTTTCTGAAGCGTTCGTCGTCTCCGGCCGTCTTCATCGACTCCGTGACGACGCTTCTGTACTACGCCGAGGACGCCTCCGTATTCCGGTTTCTCAGCGTGCTGACGGCCCACATCCGACGCAACGACGGCCTCGGCGTGTTCGCGATGACGCCCGACGCCCACCACGAACAGACCGTCCGAACGTTCGAACAGTTGTTCGACGGCCGCATCGAACTCGACGCCGACGGCGAGCGTGCCCGGGTCGACGCACCGGGCGCCCCCGAGGGCTGGCAGCCGCGCTAGAGCCCGTCGCGAATCCGCTCGAACTGCTCGGGGTCGTGGCCGTAGATGACGCGGGCATCGTAGCGCCGTTCGAGGTCCTTCAGGAACTGCCGGCTCTCCTCGTAGGCCCGCGAATCGTACAGCAGACTGGCGCCCATCGAACGGCTCTCCTCGTAGTTCGGCGCGAGGAACGCCTCGTCACCGGCGACGAGGACGTTTTCATCCCCCTCCCGTTCGAACAGCGCACCGAGCAGTCCAGGCGTGTGGCCCGGCAGGTGCAGTAACTCGACGCCGTCGAAGAGTTGGTATCGTGGCTGGTCGACGATTTGCCAGTTCAACTCGTGGTCGAAATCGGAGGCGAGGTAGGCGTCGCCGCCAGCCGTCGACTTTGCGGACAGGTAGGCGTGTTCGAGTTCCCGACGGTGGACGTAGATTGGCACGTCCGTCCCGTCGAAGTGATACAGGCCGCCGGCGTGGTCGAGATGCAGGTGTGACTGAATCACACAGTCGATGTCCTCGACGGAGTACCCGACATCGGCGAGAGCGGTTTCGAGGTCGCGGTCAGCGGCGTCGGGGTGGGCGAAGGCCTCATACAGCGGGGCGGGCCAGTAGCCGTCGGCCGCTTCGGGGTGTGAACCGGTATCCCACAGTATCGTCGCCTCGGGATGGTCGACGACGAGGTTCCAGACGGCGAACTCGGTGTACTGGAGGTCGGGGTTGCGGTCGCTGTGTACTGCGGCGACTTCGCCGTCCAAAGCGAAGTTCAAATCGGCGTGGATACGGCCACGGTCGAGGACGTGAATGTCCATGCCGGTCTTACGTCCGGACCGGCCAAGAGTGTTGTCGCGGCGGTCCGTTCCTCGGGGCGACTACCACTGGGCCTGTCCGTAGATGAGATTACGCTGAATCTCGTTTGCGCCCTCGTAGATGACGGGAATCCGAACGTCGCGGTACACTCGGGAAATGCGGTTCTCGACCAACACCGAGCGGCCGCCGTGGAGCTGCATCCCGCGTTCGGCACACATGTTCGCCGTCTCGGTGGATTTCACCTTCGCCTGTGCGGCCCACAGGCCGGCGTTGTCCTTCTCGGCAACGCGGTCGGCGGCCTGCCAGTTGAGCGTCCGGGCGGCGTTGAACTCCGTCAGCATGTCCGCGAGGATGTGTTGGACCTTCTGGAACTCGCTGACGTTGCGGTCGAAGGCTTTCCGGCCGTGGACGAAGTCGGCGGTCTCTTCGATGGCCGCCGCGGCCAAGCCGAGGCCGTGGCCACCGACGACGACGCGGCCGTAGTTGAAGAACTCCGCGAGCATATAGAAGCCCGTTCCCTCGGCGCCGATGACATTCTCCTCGGGAATGCGTGCGTCGTTGAACTCGATGTGGGCCTGTTTGGAGGCGCGGAACCCCATCTTCTCGGGGATGTGTTCGGCGTCGTAGCCGTCGGTGTCGGTGGGAACGATGAACAGCGAGAAGTTGCTGTAGGGGTCGTCCGAATCGTCGCCCGTCCGTGCGTACACCGTCACCCAGTCGGCTTCGACGCCGTTGCCGACCCAGTACTTCTCGCCGTTCAGTACCCACTCGTCGCCGTCTTTCTCGGCGGTGGTTTCCATGCCCGCGAGGTCCGACCCGGTTTCGGGTTCCGAGACGGCCAACCCCGACAGTTGGTCGTTCTCGGCGACCGGTCGGAGGTACTGCTCTTTCTGTTCGTCGGTGCCGTACTCTTCGGTGATTTTCGTCCCGAAACTCGCCAACTGTAGCGTCAGGGCGATACCGGCGTCCGCGCGGTAGAACTCCTCGGCGATGGCGAGAATCTCGTGGACGTCGAAGCCGCGACCGCCGTACTCCTCGCCGATGTCCTGTGCGACGAGGCCGGCGTCCATCCCGGCCTCCAGTACCTCCCAGGGGTACTCACCGGTCTCGTAGTAGTCGGCCGCGTTCGGCTCGATGTACTCGGCGGCGAACTCCCGGGCCTCCTGTTTGACCGCTCGGGCGTGCTCCGGAACGACCGCTTCGTCTAACAGTTCCATTCTACCTACATAGTACGGTTTCCAGCGTTAAATATAGAGCGCCGGCTATTGCCTGTCGGAAAGAAAATTGAGGAAAGAGTTTCCGGTACTAGTCGTCGTCCGGGGCGGCTTCCTCGGGGACGCTCCCCTCGACAATCGACCCATCGGTGTACTCCTCGCGGATGTCCTTCTTCGAGAACTTGCCCGTGGCGGTTTTCGGCACCTCGTCGATGTACTCGATGGCGTCCGGCAGCCACCACTTGGGGTAGTCCTCACGCAGGAGGTCCATGATTTCCTCGTCGAGGGTGTCCGTGTCGGCATCCTCGCCGGCGACGACGAAGGCGACCGGTCGCTCCTGCCACTTCTCGTGGGGGACGCCGACGACGGCGGCTTCGGCCACGTCGTCGTGGGCCATGATGGCGTTCTCCAACTCGACGGAGGAAATCCACTCCCCGCCGGATTTGATGACGTCTTTCGCGCGGTCGACGATTTGGATGTACCCCTCCTCGTCGACGGTGACCACGTCACCGGTCTTCAGCCAGCCGTCCTCGAAGTCCTCCTCGTTGGCCTCGGGCCGCTTGAAGTACTCCTTGGTGACCCACGGACCGCGGACCCACAGTTCGCCGAACTCCTCGCCGTCCCAGGCGATTTCCTCGTCGTTCTCGTCGATGACCTTGAACTCGACGCCGGGAACCGTGATACCCTGCTTCTTGCGGTGTTTCAGCTGGGTTTCGTAGTCGGCATCCTCCAGACTGCCCTTCAACTGGGAAACGGAGCCCAGCGGCGACATCTCGGTCATCCCCCAGGCATGGAGCAGTTCGACATCGCGGTCGTCGAACCACCGAATCATCGACTCAGGGGCGGCGGAGCCGCCGACGATGACCGTATCCAACTCCGAGAGGTCCACGTCGTTGTCCTCGGCGTAGTCCATCAGGCCGAGCCAGACGGTGGGAACGCCAGCCGAAATCGTGACGCCCTCCTCCTCGATGAGGTGGACGATGTCCTCGGGGTCCGGCGATGGGCCGGGATAGACGTGTTTCGAACCGGCGGCCGTCGCGGTGAAGGGCATCCCCCAGGCGTTGACGTGGAACATCGGCACGACAGGCATTACGACATCGTCGTCGGCCATCGGGATGCCCTGTGGCGTCAGCGACGCCATCGTGTGGCTCCACAGCATCTGATGGGTGTACTCGACGCCCTTGGGGTTGCCCGTCGTCCCGGAGGTGTAACACATGCCGGCGGGCTGGTCCTCGTCGAGGACCGGCCAGTCGAACTCCGTGGAGTGGCCGTCGACGAACTCCTCGTAGGGAGTCGCATCAAGGGCGTCCGTCCCCGTCGAGGACATCACGACGAAGTCGACGCCCTCGAACTCGGGGGCGTCGGCGGCCGCCTGTGCGAGTTTCGGCGCCAGCGACTCGTCGACGAAGACGAGTTCGTCGTCGGCGTTGTCGACGATGTACTGGATGTGCTCGTCGGGCAGAAGCGGATTGATAGTGTGCAGTTGTGCGCCGATGGTCGGCACCGCGAAGTACGTCTCGAAGTGCCGATGGTGGTTCCAACAGAACGTCGCTACGCGGTCTCCCTCCTCGATGCCGTGGGCCTCGAGGGCGTTTGCGAGTTGCGCCGTTCGGTCGTCATAATCGCTGTACGTGTAGCGTTCGATACCCTCGTGTGTCCGTGAGACGATTTCCGTGTCCGGGTACAGGTTCGCCGCACGCCACAAGAAGGGTCGAAGCGTCTGGTCAGTGCCTCCTGGCATGGCCGTCAGTACGAACGACCCCGACTTGGTTCTTGCCACGTCGAATCATGTCAATACCGGCAAAAACAGACGAGAGGTTGCCCCTGACCGCTCAATCGATGCGACGGGACACTGCCAGTCCCTCCCCGAGCGGCAACAGGGTTGTCTCGAAGGCGTCCTCGGAACGGACGTGTTCGAGGTAGGCCGCGACTCCGGTTGCCATATCGTTGACCGAATCGCCACCATCGACGACGAGGCGGTGTATCTCCTCGAAGGAGAAGGGACCGGCGGTCATGTTGTCGGCGACGACGCATCCACCGACCGGCACCTTCGAGCGGACAGCCTCAAAAGCCTCGACGTAGCGGTCCTTCTCGTTGTCGATGAGGACGACATCGATGGGGCCGTCGTACTCCTCGACGATGTCGATGGCATCGCCCAACTCGAAGCGGGCGATGTCCTCGAAGCCGCCCGCCGCGAGGTTCTGGCGGGCATCGTCGAGTTCGTCGGCGTCGATTTCCGTGAGGACGATTTCGCCGTCGTCGGGAAGCGCTCGTGCGAACCAATAGGCCGAGTAGCCGTATCCCGACCCGAACTCGAAGACCCGTTCGGCGCCGACGAAGCCGGCGAGTTGCTGGAGCCACCCGCCGACGGCGGGCCCGACGGTCGGAAAGCCGGTCGCTTCGGCACGTTCGTCCATCTCCCGCAGGACGCCGTCCGGTCGTGGGCCGACCGTGGCGGCGAACGTCTCGACGTCGTCAGGGACGGTCATACCCGCGTCGTCGTCGGGCGCGACGAAAAGCGTACGGGTGGCCGGCGTGTCAGCGACTCCGACTCACCGGGAACGCCACCCGGTCGGGGTTGTCGTTCATCCGCGCGAGGATTCGCTCGTACAGTTCGTTTCGGACCCGAGAGCCCTGCCTCGGGTGGACGAGATACCGCAGTCGCAACTCGACCCACGACTCCTGTTGGACGACGTTCACCGACGGGCGGTCCCGGACTTCGAGTTCGACCGGAGTCTCGGCGAGTCGCTCCCGGTAGGCTTCGATGCGCTCGGCCATTCGGTCACCGAGGTAGTCGTCGGCCTCCTCGACCATCAGTTCGCGTGCGAACTCGAGGTCCGTCTCGAAGGCCACCTGTACGGTCAGTTCGTTCCAGACGAACGGGAACCCCTCCCAGGAGTAGTTGTGGACGTGTGAGGAGAGAACGACGCTGTTCGGGAGCGTGATGATGCGCCCGGAGGGTTGGTGTGAGGAGACCAACTCGCCGTTGATTTCCCACAGCGTCGTCACGAGGAAGTCGACTTCGACGACGTCGCCTTTCGACCCCTCGATGGAGACGCGGTCGCCGACCTGATACGGCCGCTTGACCATGATGTAGAACCAGCCGATGAGCGAGAACAGCGGCTGTTGGAGCGCGAAGGTAACCGCGAAGCCGACGATGCCGAGCGAGAACAGCAATCCGACGTACTGTCGGGTGGCGACCGCCAACACGCCGACGACCGCGGCGGCGATGAACACGAACCGGAGGACGTTCCGAAGGTCGTGCAGACGGCGCTTGTTCGTCGTCCGGGCGGCGACGAAACCGAACACGAGGAGGTACCCGCCGTAGGCGGCGAATCCGACCGCCGCGACGAGCAATCCCTGTGCGATGAGTACGTCCAACGGCACCTCGAAGTACGACCCCGACAGGGGGGCAAAGACGAATCCCCGGACGGCCCCGGAAGCGGCGGTGAGGAGACCGGCGAGCAACAGCAACCCGTAACCGAGACGGCGGTTCACGCCCGAACGTCGGCGGCGGAGTTTAAAAAGATGGCAGCCGTCTCGACGGTATGTACCTCCTCACCGGCTACGAACCGTTCGGCGACCACGACACCAATCCGAGCGCGACCCTCGCGGAGACCTTCGACGGCCGCCGCGTTGCCGGCCACGAAATCGTCGGCGAGGTGCTGCCGGTCGTCTTCGCCGAGGCCGCAGACGAGATGGCCGCGTTGCTTGAGGAGTACGACCCCGACGCAGTCGTCATGAGTGGTCTCGCCGGCGGCCGCAACGGCGTCTGTCTCGAACGAGTCGCCGTCAACGTCGATGACGCGGTGACGGTCCCGGACAACGCCGACGCCGACCCCGAAAACGAACCCATCGACCCCGACGGTCCCGACGCCCGGTTCTCGACGCTTCCAGTCGCCGACTGCGTCAAGGCGCTCGTGACGGAGGACATCCCCGCGCGCCTCTCGAACACCGCGGGGACGCATCTCTGTAACCATCTCACCTACACGACGCTCGGGGCACTCGAAACACGTGACAGCGACGCCCCGACGGGATTCGTCCACCTGCCGTACACGCCGCCGATGGCAGCCGAAAAGGCAGCCGAGAACAACGCCCACCGCGGCGGTGCCGTCCCGCCGAGTCTCTCCATCGAACACCAGCGGCGAGCCGTCGAAACGGTGTTCGAAACGCTCTGATTAGACGCCCGCCAACTCGGCGAGCGCCCCGGCGAGAACGCGCGTCGCGTCAGCACAGTCGGCCTTGCTCGTCCACTCCCGGGGATTGTGCGAGACGCCCTCTCGGGACGGCGCGAACAGCATTCCGGCGTCGGTGACGCCCGCGACGTACATCGAGTCGTGGGCGGCCCCGGAGTGAAGCGACAGCGTCTCGATGCCGGCAGCCTCGCCCGTCTCGTGCAGTGCCGTCCGACACCGCTCGGCCATCGGCGTCGGTTCGAGGTCGAACGGCCGTTCGAGAGCCGTATCGACGCCGCGGTCGGCTTCGAGACGGCCCAGTTCCTCGCGGGCGACGCCGACGAGGTGTTCCATCGAGTCGTAGTCGGTGCTCCGAACGTCGAGGCCCGCCTCGATCTCGCCGGGAACGACGTTCGTCGCGTTCGGGGCCACGTCGAGACTGCCGACGGTCCCGACGGCGGCAGGGTCGGTTTCGGTCCGGGTTTCGGCGGCCCGCTCGACTTCGAGGACGAACTCGCTTGCGGCCGCCAGCGCGTCCGTTCGCTGATCCATCGGCGTCGACCCCGCGTGGTCGGCATCGCCTTCGATAGTGACCTCACAGTGAGTAATGCCGGTGATGTCCGTGACGACGCCCACGGGGACGCCGGCCGATTCGAGTTCGGTGTGCTGTTCGACGTGGAGTTCGAGCCACGCGTCCCACTCGGCGGCGTCGAGACGGCCCTCGCCGGCGAAGCCTATGTCTTCAAGCGCCGCAGCGAGGGTCGTTCCGTCGTCGGCTTCGAGTGCGAGCGCCTCGTCGACGCTACGGACGCCGGCAGCGACCGACGAACCGAGCAACCCGTCGGCGAACCGACCGCCCTCCTCCTCGGTGAAAGAAACGACCTCGATGGGGCGTTGGGGTTCGAACACCCCATCTTGCATCGCCCGAACGGCTTCGAGAGCAGCGTAGATGCCCAGTGGGCCGTCGAAGATGCCACCCTCCGGGACCGAATCGAGGTGACTTCCGGCGGCGATAGGTGCGGCGGATGGGTCGGCGCTCTCGGAGGACCACCGACCGGCGACGTTGCCAACTGCATCGACGCGGACATCGAGGTCGGCCGCCGCCATTCGTTCGAGAAGGTACTCACGCGCCTTTCGGTTGGCGTCGGTACCACAGCGGACGGTTCGACCCCAGCGCTCGGGCGGGTCGCGGACCGTCGCGCCGAAGGCGCCGTTCGCTTCGAGGTCGGCCCACAGTCGGTCGGCGTCGACGGCCGGTCGGTCTGCCACGTCAGTCACGCCACTTGATGGAGCAGCCACGAGAGGGATGGCCCTCGTCCTCGGGCACTTCGCCAGCGAGGACGCTCTCGATTGCATCGCGAATCTCGTAGCCGGGGGTCCCGGAGGGCTCCTCATCGGGGTTCGTCGCGTCGTCGAACCGACCGTGATAGACGAGTCGGAAGTCGTCGTTGTCGTTTCGGAACAGGAAGGGGTCGGGCGTACACACCGCGCCGTAGGCTTTGGCGACGTCCTGTGTGTCGTCGCGGAGGTAAGCGGTGAGGTCGATGTCGCCCGCCCCGACGTACTCCACCATCTTCTCGAAGGAGTCCTCGGGATACTCCTCGGCGTCGTTGGGGTTGATACCGACGACGGCCACGTCCTCGTAGTCGGCGGCGATGGCGTTCATCGCGTCGTATTTCGCCTTCGCGTAGGGACAGTGATTGCAGGTGAACACGACCAACAGGGCGTCGTGGTCGTCGAAATCACCGAGCGTGTACGTCTCGCCGTCGGTTCCCTCCAGTTCGAACTCCGGGGCCAAATCCCCGTGGTCCAGTACGTCCGATTCGGATTCCAGTGCGACCATACCCGTAGTTGGGCGGCCACGCTCCTAAACGCATCCCTACCCCTCGAAGGTCGTCAAAAAGACGGCGTCCGTCACTCGACGAGTCGGGCCAGCAGAACCGACAGTCCCAGCGCGACAGCGGCCGTAGCAGCGACGCCGATGAAGGCGACGCCGACCCCGGACGTTTCGATGAAGTAGCCGAAGATGGGTGGGGCGACTGCGCCACCGCCGGAGATACCGACCGTCATGAGCGCGAAGTTCTTGCCCACGTCGCCGCGCTCGGAGGCGAGGTCGGTGAGCGTCGAGCGGGCGGGCCGCGAGAGGTCGATAGTCGCGGCGAGCACCAACACGAGGCCGACCGCCGCGACGACCGGGACGGCAACCGAAGACAACACGGCAGCGAGAACGACGAGCGAGCCGTATCCGGCGTACAGAAGCGGCATCGGTCCGGTTCGGTCGGCGACGTACCCGCCGCCGAGGAGGACGACCGCGCCGACGACGAGCATGACGCTGGCGACCAGATTCGCGGGTTCCGACGGGAGACCGTAGCCCGAATCCAGAAGCGTCGCAGCGTAGGTTCGAATCCCCCACGCGGCGACGCTGTTGACGAACCACAGCGTCGTCAACAGCAGAATAATCGGGGTGTTGACGACGGTTCGGCCGTAGGCGAGCAGGCGGCCGGTGGCCGAGCGGAGTCGACCGAAAAGCGACGGCGGGCCGGCGAGCGATTCGGGGGGCGAGTCGTCCTCGGCGCGGGCACCGGCACGAGCAATCGAGGCCGGAACACGTCGAACGGCAACGGCGGCGACCCCGGTGTAGACGGCACCGAGGACGGCGATTGCGCCGAAGGCGCCCCGCCAACCGTACCCCAAGGCGACGCTCGCCGGAACGACGGCGAAGGGGACCGCGAGGCCGACGGCGCCGGTGAACCCGTGGGCACTGTAAGCACGCGAGCGGTAGGCGTCCGGAACGGCCGCCGAGAGGAGTGGGTAGTGTGCAGGGTGGTGGCCGGCGATGCCGACACCCATCACCGCGGCGGCGACGAGCAGCCACTCGTAGGTCGGGGCGACAGCAGCCATCGCACAGCCGAGGGTACCGACCGAAAGGGAACCGAGGAGGACTGCGGCGTGACTGTAGCTGTCGGAGACGTAGCCGAGCGGCAGTTGGCCGGCGGTGACGACAAGACTGACGACGCCGACGGCAACCCCGAGTTCTGCCAGCGACGCATCAAGGTCGGCACCCAAGAGCGCGAACGCGGGCGGGAAAAGCAGCAGATAGGCGTGGTTGACGACGTGAGAGCCGGAGACGAGACCGACGACGAGCGGTGCGTGGCTACGCGGCACGCCCGACCGTTGGCGGGCGGGGTATGAAGCCGGTTGGGGTTTCCGTCAGTCGGCGCGAACGGCGACGGGTTCGGGGTCGGCACAGGGCGAGACGCTGACGCCGCCGAAGCGCTCGGCGGCACGGCAGAGGCGGTCGGGGGAGATGCCGGCCTGTCGGGCCGCAGTCTCCAGGTCCAGTGTGCCGTTCTGGTACAGCGTCATCGCCGTTCGAACCGCGTGCTGACTCATACTCGTTCGGATGGTCTTAGGGATAATAATAGTATCGAGAGATAATATACCAAGACATGACCTTATATGCCAGACCACATTATCAATCGTTATATTAACAACACCCTCAGCGTGGGACGGCGTAGCGATGCCTCGCAACGTTTTAGTTCGCAGTAGCGTCGTATTCCGTATGGACCAACCCGACGAACTCCTCGAGTTGCTGTGTGAGAACGCCCGCTACTCCACAGGGGACCTCGCACGCCTGACGGGCCGTACCGAGGCCGAGGTCGAGGCGACCATCGACGAGCTGGAGGCCGAGGGGGTCATCCAGGGGTACACCGCCATCGTCGACTGGGACGAAATCGACGACCAGCGAGTGCAGGCCCACGTCGAGTTGAACGTCACGCTGGACCGGGAGACGAGCTATCGGGACGTGGCCGAACGGCTCGCCGGCTTCCCGGAAGTTCAGGGACTCCGTCTCGTCTCGGGGGATTACGACTTCGCGCTGGAAGTCGAGGGCGACAACATGCGTGAAGTGTCGCGATTCATCAGCGACAAGGTCGCGCCGCTGCCCGAAATCACCCAGACGGTCACACACTACATCATGGAGACCTACAAACAGAGCGGCCACCGCTTCGACGACGGCGGGGACGACGACCGCCTGTCGGTCACGCCATGACGCTGCGACCCTCCGACCGCGTCGCCGAGGTGCCGCCCTCCGGCATCCGTCGGTTCTTCGAACTCGCCGAGGAGATGGACGACGTCATCTCACTCGGCGTGGGCGAACCCGACTTCTCGGCGCCGTGGGGCGCCCGAGAAGCCGCCATCACCTCGCTGGAACGCGGCCAGACCTCCTACACCGCAAACCGCGGGATGCGCGAGTTGCGGGAGGAAATCGCCCGCGACGCCCACCGCTGGAACCTCGAGTACGACCCCGACGACGAAATCCTCGTCACGGCGGGGGCCAGCGAGGCGCTTGACATCGCGTTCCGTGCGCTCGTCAACACCGGCGACAGCGTCGCCGTCGCCCAACCGTGTTACGTCTCCTACAAACCGGGTGTCACCTTCGCCGGCGGGGAGGTAATCGACGTGCCGACCCGCGTCGAAGACGAGTTCAAACTCACCCCCGAGGTACTGTACGAAGCCGGCGCCGACGAGGCCGAGTTGCTCGTCTACTGCTTCCCGAACAACCCCACCGGCGCGACGATGAACCGCGAGGAGTTGGCCGAAATCGCGCAGTTCTGCCGGGAGAACGACGTGGCCGTCCTCTCCGATGAAATCTACGCCGACCTCACCTACGAAGGCGACCACGTCTCCATCGCCGAGTTCGACGGCATGCGCGAGCGAACCATCGTATTCAACGGCTTCTCGAAGGCCTACGCGATGACCGGGCTCCGACTGGGCTATGCGATGGGACCGAGCGAAGTCATCGCCGCGATGAACCGCATCCACCAGTACACGATGCTGTCGGCGCCGACGACCGCCCAGTACGCCGCCATCGAGGCGCTGCGGAACTGTCGGGAAGACGTAGAGGAGATGTGCGCTCAGTACAACCGCCGTCGGAACTTCGTCCTCTCGCGGTTCGAGGAGATGGGCATCGACTGCTTCGAGGCGACCGGCGCGTTCTACGTCTTCCCGGAGTGTCCGGGCGACGATGCCGAACAGTTCGCCGAGGACCTCCTGGAAGCCGAACAGGTCGCGATGGTTCCGGGGACCGCCTTCGGCGCGGGCGCCGACGGACACCTCCGAGCATCGTATGCGACCGGCCTCGAGGAACTGAAAGAAGCGATGGACCGACTCGAACGGTTCATCTCGTAGGGAGACCCCTACTGTCGGAAGCCCCGAGTAAGGGAACCGTACGACTCCGGCCGGTCGCTGCGCCAACGTACGCCCACACACGCGAATCAGGGATTGAGGGGGCCGGAAGCCTTTTTCAAAGGGGCAGCAAAGGGGTGTGGTAATGGCTATCGATGACGCTGACGGCGGAGAGGCCGGTACCGGGGGACCGGCCGTCGACGCCACCGACGCGGAGTCGGCGGAAGTGGAGGCGGACGCCGATTCGGCGTCCGAACCCGAGGAACGCGACCCCGCAGTCGTCGGCGAGTACGACTGGGAGGATTTCAAGGAGGAGTACTTTTACGACGAACGGGGGAACGCACCCGCTGGGGAGGAGTTCGACCCCGCGGAGTACCTCGGCTTCGACCCCGAGGACACCAGCGAAATCGCCGGCGCCGCTGGCCTCGGAGCGACCCAACTCACCGACATCGCAAACGAGCGAACCGTCCGCGTCAACCCCGACCTCGACGAGGACGCCTTCTTCACCGACGCCGACGGTAACACGACCGTCGTCAACCGCTACGACCTCGAAAAGGCCGTCCCACAGGAGAAGAAACACCACTTCCGAGAGGTCGACCGCTACTGGGTGAACGAACCGTACGCCTTCGTCATCATCTTCCACTCCGAGAAGGAAAACGAAAAGAAGTACTACCTCATCGAGCCGCATCTCACCCCCATCGAGTCCGACCTCCGTGAGTTCCTCTCCGGAAAGCTGAAAACCGCTATCAAGTACTCCAGCGACGACGTCGTCGTCGAAGGTGACGAAGACGCCCGCGCCAGCGTCATCGAACGGGAGACCCACGCCTTACTCGACCGATACGACCTCTACGACGATGGTGCGGCCCCCGACGACGAGTCACTCGTCGACAGCGTCAAGGGAGTGTTCGGTCTGGGCGAGGAGACAGCCGAACGGGAAGACGAAGCTACGGAGTTACAGGGCGCCGAGGCCCGACCGGAACCCGCCATCCTCGAAGAGGACTCGAAGACCCTCACCCAGTACCAAATCGAGAAGATACTGTACCTCCTGAAGCGGGACTTCATCGGCTTCGAGCGCATCGACGGCATCAAACACGACATCAACATCGAGGACATCTCCTGTGACGGCTACAACTCCCCCGTCTTCGTGTATCACTCCGACTACGAGCAAATCATCTCGAACATCTACCACGGCGAGGAGGAACTCGACGACTTCGTCGTGAAGATGGCCCAGCGCTCCGGAAAGGGGATTTCGAAGCGAAGTCCGCAGGTCGACGCGACGCTGCCGGACGGCTCCCGGTCACAGTTGACCCTCGGCCGGGAAGTGTCCGACCACGGGACGAACTACACCATCCGGCAGTTCAAGGACGTTCCGTTCACGCCCATCGACCTCATCAACTGGAACACCTTCTCGCTGGAGGAGATGGCCTTCCTGTGGCTCTGTATCGAGAACCACAAGTCGCTCATCTTCGCCGGAGGTACCGCATCCGGGAAGACCACCTCGCTGAACGCGGTGTCGCTTTTCATCCCCTCGAAGGCGAAAATCGTCTCCATCGAGGACACACGCGAGGTCGAACTCCCCCAGCGCAACTGGATTGCAAGCGTCACCCGACCCTCCTTCTCCGACGGCGACAAAGGCGACGTCGACGAGTTCGACCTGCTCGAGGCCGCACTCCGGCAGCGGCCCGAGTACATCGTCATGGGCGAGATTCGGGGCGAGGAAGGTCGGACGCTGTTTCAGGTCATGTCGACCGGTCACACCACGCTGACGACGTTCCACGCCGACTCCGTCGGCGAGGTCATCAAGCGCTTCACCACCGACCCCATCAACGTCTCGAAGACGATGTTCACCGCCCTGGACCTCGTCTCGATTCAGACCTCCACCCGGGTGCAGGGCAACAAGGTCCGCCGGAACAAGTCGCTGACCGAAATCAACCACTACGACCCCGAAAACGACGAAATCAACGTCCAGGACGTCTACCAGTGGCAGGCCGAAAGCGACGAGTTCCTCCAGATGGGCGAGTCGAACACGTTGGACGAAATCATGTTCGACCGCGGGTGGACCCGCGAGGAAGTCGACGAGGAGATTTTCATGCGGAAAATCGTCCTCGCGTACCTCATCGACAATGGCCTGAACACCTACACGCAGGTCGCCGCGACGCTGCAGGCGTTCATCAACGACCCCGAGAGCATCCTCACCATCATCGCCAACGAAGACCTCGAACGCTCCCTAGAGGACCTCCGGGAGATGGAGTCGGTCGAAATCGACATCGACCCCGACAAGGAGGCGATGGTGCCGCGTCCCTCCGCCGACGAGGGGATGCACGAACACTGTCAGGAGATCCTCGACGAGGCGACGGACCTCCTGGATAGCTACCGCGGCAAGGAAGTCGAGGAGGGCATCGCCGGCGTCCTCGACATCGAGGAGGCCGATGACGTCGAGCCTCCGGACGACGATGACGACGGCGAGGACTTCAGCACCGGCGGGTTCTCCTTCGACGCGGCCGGGGGAACCGAGGAGTCGACCGGCGACGGCGAGGCGGCGCCGGACGGCGGGGAAGAGGGCGGAGCAGACCGATGAGCCTGGAGTCGGCGGGCGGAGCCTCCTCGGGCGGGACGGACGTCCTCGCCGACCTGTTTTACCCGCTCTACCAGCGACTGTTCGACGACGACAGCGACTTCGTGGCGAACCTCGAGACGAAACTGGCCGAGGCACGCATCCCGGAGACCGTCGAAATATACCTCTCGAAGTCGCTCGCGCTCGGCGTCATCACCGGGGTCGCGCTGTGGATTGTCGGGACGCTGCTCGGTTACGGCCTCGTCACCTTCGTCATCACCGAACCGCCGACGTTTCTCGCGTTGCCGATGCCCGAGCCGTACCTCTCCATCGTCAACTCCCTGAAAATACCGTTCATCGTCATCGTCTCGGGGCTGTTTTTCGGCTCCATCGGCTTCGGGTCGGCCTTCGGTGGGATGGTCGCCAAGCCGTACCTCGACTCCGACGCCCGGAAACGCGAAATCAACGTTCTGCTGTCCGATTCGGTGTCGTTCATGTATGCGCTGTCGGTCGGCGGCCTCAACCAACTCGAAATCCTCCAGGCGATGGCGAAGGCCGACGACACCTACGGCGAGGTGGCAAAGGAGTTCCAGTCCATCGTCCTCGAAACGGAGTACTTCGACACCGACTACCGGACGGCCGTCAGGAATCAGGCGTTACAGACGCCCTCCGACGAGTTGAGCCAGTTTTTGACCGACATGCTCTCCATCATCAATTCGGGCGGTGACATGGAGAAGTTCCTCGAAGACCAGAAGGAAAAGCACATGCGGACCTCCAAGCAGGAACAGGAGATGGTCTTGGAGACGCTGGAACTCTTCGGAGAGATGTACATGACGCTGTCGCTTTTCCCCCTGCTTCTCATCATCATTCTCGTCATCATGTCGATGCTCGGGGAGGCCCAGGACATGTTGCTGTACGGTACCGTCTACGGGCTGATTCCGCTCATCGGCGTTGGTTTCCTCATCCTCGTCTCGACGGTCGTCCAAGACGAGGTCGGCGACGGCTACCTCTCGGTCGAGGACGGAGAAATCGTCGACGAATCCGAGAAGATGTTCGACCTCGGTATCGCCGAGAGCTACGCCGGTCGATACGGCATCTTCGACCGAATCAAATCCAGAGAGGGAACCTACGTCACGCTGAACCTGCTGAAACAGCCGCACCACTTCTTCCGTGATTACCCGCTTGCGGTGCTCGCGATTACGTTCCCGGCATCGCTCGTGCTGTTGGCGTTTACGGTGATGGCTGGCTTCGCCCCGACGAGTAGGGGCGGACTCGTGAGCGCACCCGTTCGGGGGACGTTCTTCTGGCTGTACCTGCCGCTGTACGTCAACTTCATTCCGCTGACGATATTCCACGAGTGGAACGTCCGCTCGCGGAACTCGATTACGAACAAACTCTCCGACAACCTCCGGAAACTCTCCAGTGCCAACGACACCGGGATGACGCTGTTGGAGTCGCTGAAGGTCGTCGCCGACACCTCCTCGGGTCGTCTGGCCGACGAGTTCCAGACCATGCACGCGAAGGTGAACTACGGGACGAGCCTCAAGACCGCCCTCAGAGAGTTCAACAACAAGTACCACATCCCGCGGCTGGCACGGACGGTAAAACTCATCTCGAAGGCTCAGGAGGCATCGAGTCAGATTACGCAGGTGCTGTCGACGGCCGCACAGGCCTCCGAGAACCAAGACGACATCGAGCGCAACCGCAAGTCCCGAACCCGGATGCAGATGGTCATCATCATCATGACATACGTGACGCTGTTGGGCGTGATGGCGCTACTGAAAGTGGAGTTCCTCGACACGATGGCGGGGCTGACCCAACAGGCCGCCGAAGCCGAAAGCGGCGGCGGCGGTGGCGGTGGCGGACAGTTCGGTGGCGGCCTCGACATCGACATGCTGACGATGCTGTTCTTCCACGCCGTCACGCTACAGGGAGTCATCTCCGGGTTCATCGCCGGCTACATCCGCGACGTGAGCCTCATGGCCGGGCTGAAGTACGTCGTCGTGTTGCCGACGCTCGCACTGCTCGTCTTCATGATGGTGTAATAGAATGGACTCACGAACCCGCGCACAGACGACGCTCGATTTCGCCATCGCGATGGGCATCTTCCTGCTTGCGGTGTCGTTCGTGTTCACGTTCATCCCCTCGCTCACCGCGCCGTTCGTCGACGGCGACCAGGACCAAAGCGTCGCCTCCGACCGGGTGGCGAGTCACCTCTCGGAGGGTGCGTTGGGGTCCCCGGACGAACCGTTCGTCGTCAACCAGACGTGTGCGACAGTGTTCTTCGACGAGTCCAAACAGGATTACACCGCGATTCCTGCCGGCTGTGGGTACAACGGAACGGGCCAAAACGAGCGAGTCGGCCTCAGCGACCGCCTCGATATTCAAATCGAGTTGCTGCACGTCGACCCCGAGAAGACCGGAAGCGCCCGATACCGAGTGGTGTGTGTCGATTCCAGCGGTAACGTAATCCACGAAGGTACCGGTACCTGCGAGACCACGTACCGAATCGGCGAGGAACCGCCCGACACCGAATCAGTCACCGTTGCTCGCCGCGTGATGACGGTCCCGGACTGTTCGTTTGGCGCCGGCGTACAGTCGTGTGACGTAACGCTCCGGGTGAGCGTGTGGTAACATGCGCGGGCAAGCCTACACCTTGGAGTCAGTCATCGCCGCCGTGTTGATAGTGACGAGTCTGGTGTTCGCCCTGCAGGTGACGGCTGTGACGCCGCTGTCGGCGAG
The DNA here is from genome assembly GCF_024300825.1 of Natronomonas gomsonensis. Lineage (NCBI taxonomy): Archaea > Methanobacteriati > Methanobacteriota > Halobacteria > Halobacteriales > Natronomonadaceae > Natronomonas > Natronomonas gomsonensis. The sequence goes on from NZ_CP101323.1 coordinate 1,327,219, forward strand.
TACCTCGAATCAGCACATCGAAAACCAACAGCGGGCCTCTGCGGCGGGCGTGCTCACCGCCGCGGAGGAAGCGGGCGTGCTGAAGGACGCCGTCCTGTACTGGAACGACACCGCCGGCGAGTTCGGCGAGGCCGAGCGGCGAATCTACTACACCAACGGCGAACCCCCCAACGAGTTCGGCAACATCACGGACAGGTCGTTCAGCGGCCGTGGTCTCGCGGTGAACGTCCTCCTGTATCCGGGCAACGGGAACGAGGCGGTCCCGATGGTGTACCGTGGGGAGCCGAGCGACAACGCGGTCAGCGCGAGTCGGACGGTGGTACTGTTCGACGACGACACCCTGACGGCGCCCGGCCACGAGTCGATTACCGTCGAAAACGCCGGAACCTACGGGAAGTACATCCCTGAAGACACCGGGAACAGCGGTTCGGTGTACAATGTCGTCCGCGTCGAGGTGGTCGTATGGCGGATGTGAAAGCGCGAGGACAACTCATTTTGGTCACCGGACTCCTCATCGCCGTCGTCCTCATCGGACTCGCACTCGTGGTCAACGGGGCCATCTACACCGAGAACCTCTCGACGCGGGAGTCCAGCGACGAACCGCGGGAAGCGCTCGAACAGCGTCACGTTACCGAGGGAGACGTTCAATCGCTCATCGACGCCGCGAACCGAAACGCGACGACCGACGACTACGGCATGGTGCGCGGCGACTTCGCCGACGGCTTGACGCAGTGGGCCGACTCCCAGCGCGTCCAGAAGCTCCTGACGGGTCGATTCGTGTCGACCGGACTGAACTCGACGACGGAAGGAACACAGATTCGGCAGGCGAACGCTTCGCGGAACTTCACAGCGGGCGGAAGCCTCGCCGGCGACTCCGACTGGACGCTCGTCGAGAACACCACGGATGTAGGTCCGTTCGTACTCGGTATCGACCGGGCGAGCCTGCTCAATATCACCGACTTCGATACGCTTTCCGACCCCCTCGCCGCCGTCTCCGACAACGCGTTCCACGTCTCGGTCGAAACGCCCAGCGGGACGTGGAAGGTGTACATGTTTCGGGACGGAACCGCCGGGGAAGTGTACCTCTACGTCGTCGACCCCGGCGACGATTTGGGAGCGTTGTCGGGCATCAGTTCGCTCGTCTCGAACTCCTGTGTCGCGGGGGCGACCGGGTCGAGCGCGACCGTCGATTTCCGCGAACCACAGTTCGGCACCGACGCCACCGACTGCCCCGAACTCGGCTTCTACAACACGAGCGTCGTCGGAACGGACCACGACATCCACTACCGGAACGCTCGGACGAGCGCGACCGGACTCGGACTGCTGGGGGAGGCCGACCGTGCTCGGGGAACCTACGAAGTCGTCGTCGACACGCGCGCCGACCGGACGCCGTACTACGGACCGGATGCCGACGCGAGTCCGCGCGCCCGAAGCATCATCCACGCGGTGACGGTCACCGCCGCGTTCAGAAGCGACGGCGTCGTCCACGGGAGCGACGAAATCGAGGCCGAATGGAGCGTGGTGCAATGACCGGAGATGACCGGGCGGTGTCGCCGGTGTTCAGCTACGTGTTGACGCTCGGCATCACGACGATTCTCATCGTCGGCCTGTTGGTGGCCGCGACCGGCTACGTCGACGACCAGCGACGACAGACGACGGAAAACCAACTGCAGGTAATCGGCCAACAACTGTCGGCGGACATCGCGGCCGCCGACCGACTCGCACGGACGGACGGGGCCGAAGACGTTGCCATTCGACGCGACCTTCCGGATAGAATCGTCGGGTCGTCGTACAGCATAAACGTAAAAAGCGACGGCAACGGGCCGACCGAGTACTATCTCGAACTGTCGACTGCCCGCCCCGATGTCACGGTTACGGTCGGCATCGCCTCGGTGACCGACCTCGTGACGACCGGCATCGGGGGCGGCGAGGTGGTCGTCCGCTACGACGCGGCGGCCGACGAACTGGAGGTGGCGAATGCGTAGCGACGGGCGGGCAGTCAGCGAGGTCGTCGGGTTCGTCCTCGTGTTCACGCTCGTCATCGGGACGGTTACCATCGTCTACGCCGGTGGATTCGGCGGGTTGGACGCCACACGTGACGCCGAGCGCGTCAACAACGCCGAGCGCGCCTTCGACGTGATGGCGAACAACTTCGAACAGCTCGCCAGCGGGGACGCACCGAACCGGGCGACCGAAATCAAGCTCTCGGAGGCCTCGCTGTCGACGACATCGAACCGACTGACCACGATTAACGCATCGGGAATCGACACCGCTGCGGGGGCGAATCCGGTTGCGATACGGTACGACTCGGGAGACGGCAGCCAAATCGTCTACGAGTTGGGCGCGGTGATACGAATCGACGACGGGAACGCCGTGATGATTCGTGAGCCGGATTTCCTCTTTGCCGACAATCGAACCGTCGTTCGTTACATTTCGGCGCGTGGGAGCGGTCAAGGGACCGGCGGGTCGACGACGGTTCTGGTTCGGGCCGAGAAACAGAGTACCGCGTTGTTGGCCACCCAAAGTCCCGCAGCGAACGTGACGATACGGATGCAGACTCATCCCGAGCGCGCGGCTGTCTGGGAGGCGTACTTCGAGCGGGAAATAGAGGACACTACCGGAACGTCGAACGATTACTGTGATACGACCAGCGTCGACGTGACGACCGACCGAGTCGTCTGTTATGGGTTCACCGTCGACTCATTGTCAGTCTCACGGGTTCGTGTCGACGTGGAGTTAACCTGACGAGCTCAGCCGAGTTCGACCCGAATCCGGTTGTCGGTGACGTGGAGGAACGTGACGACTTCGCCGTTGCCCTCGTACTGGATGACGCCCTGTGAATCGTCACCCATGTTGGCACTGTTCTGTTCATTGATGCTCATGTCCAAGTCGTCGGACATCGCGAAGTAGTGTTTGACCGGGAGAGCCACTGATTCTTGAGTCCGGTCGTTTGGATACGTGATACTCGCGTCGTCGTCGGAATGTTCGCTGAAGGAGATGGTGGTGTTGAAATCGCCGCTGGGGTCGCTTTGAAGATCGTACTTCCCACCGAGGGTGTCGTAATCCATGTACGTGAAGTTCACACTCGTCGTAGTGAGGTCGACGGTGAGTTCAGGCTCGTCGTTGGCATTACAAGAGATTTCGAAATCACCGTCGCCGTGGCTCTCGTCGTTGACCCACGTGTGGTAGTCCTCCCCGCCGTTTGGGCTGTAATAAAAGATTACACGTGCAGTTCTAGTCTCGCCTGCGGCACAGTCGAATTTACCGCCGCCGCTGGCGCCGACGTATATTTCGATTTCGGTACCCTTGTCGTCCTCGCCGTACATCGACCACCCGAAGTTGTTGAATTCGGAGTTCTGTTTGGTGGAGTCCTTGAATGTGAGTTCGAGTTGGTCCAACGAGTGACCGCTCTCCATGCCGCGGATGTTCAGTTCCTGTCCGTCAAGTACGTTGAACTCCCCCTGCGTCCCGAGCGTGACGAGTTGTGCGGTGACTGTTCCGTCGCTATCACACTCCGAAACCGTGCCGTCGGTCCGGTCTTGGAAGTAGTTTCGCCACCCCTCACAGTATCGACTCGTTATCTCGACGGTCATGTTCCCGTTCTGGACCGGGTTCAGGAGTTTCGTACTGCCGTCGGGGTAGGTCTCGCTTTCGTTGGCGAATATCTGCTCTGCGGTCTCGACACGAGAGATTCCGGCATTTGCGGAGCCGCTGACGCTTCCGTCGCCGGAAACGCGGACGATGGGGAACGTCAGCGTCGCGCGTCGGTAGTGGAACTCCGGCGGGGAGACGAGTTGTGCGTCGCCGTCGTCGTCGGTCCGCCAGACGCCACCGCCCTGATAGGCGAGTTCGCTGTCGTCGGATTCGTAGACGACTGCACCGAGTGAGGCGTTGTAGATTTCGTACTCGTGGTCAGTTGCGTTGCTCTCGTTCCAGTTCTTGTGAATCAGTCGGACGTTTCCGGCGTCCTCGTCGACGGAGTACTGTCCGCTGTTGGTCCCGAACTGCACCCGCTGGGAGTTGGATTCACCCAACGCGACTTGGGCGGCCTGGGAGTCGAACTGCGTCATCGACTGTTCGGCCTGTCCGACGCGGGAGTCCTGTTGGGCGTCGTCGAGTGCGGCGCCGCCGAACACCGCGAGTCCGACCGCACCCGTGAGCGTAATCCCGAGGATGAGCACGATGCCGATGGGCGACGACTGCGCTCTGTCGTCTACACGGGACGGCGGACTGTCCATACACACTTCGGGTGTTACACGACAATAAGCGACGTGGCCGTTTCAGAGCGCGTGTTCGGAGTCTCCGACGTGGGTGCTGCGAACACGCCGTACCGCCCCCACTCCGAGAGTCGACAGTTGCACACATGGTCCGGTGTTCAGACAGTTCTCAGCGATATAAGACATCATAACTGACCGTTCGTTCTAAAATGCACTACTAGACAGAAATGGCCAAAATATTAATATGATATAATGTATTAAACTGAATCCCAATCAATCGTTAAGTGTCTCGGACGTGCTACAGCATGACACGATGGCAGAGAAAGCAACCCTCAAAGAGATCGACCACACACCACCGACGGGCGAGTCGGTGTCGAACGTCTGGGACCGCGGCGTGGAAGACGACGACTGAGTTCCTCGCGTTTATCAGTTCAGTTGTGTTTTCGGAGCCGTGGCTCCCGCGAGATTGAATAGGAACCGGCCGTTTGTCCACGTATGGACATCGATACAGACGAGCTACTCGCCTCGCTGACACCACGAGAAGAGAATCCCGCAATCAAGTCCTACCAGAACACGGTCGCCGTCGCCTGCCCAGCCTGCGAGGAGCCCTTCGACGACCTCGTCGTCTGCAAGCAAAACCCCACGAGCCTCAACCTCTCGAAACAGCTCGACCTCTGTGTCGGCGTCGAGGACGGACAGGCGTTCATCTTCACGCACAAACCCTAGCTCCACGGCCCCACGTCGAAGACGTTGCCGGCCACCCACCCGACGAGAAACGGCGTGACGATGGCCAGACACGCGATTCCCATGTAGCGCGCGGGCGGCGGCTGGAGGGCGAGATAGACGAGATACAGCGTGCCGACGACCGGCAGGGACCGACTGAGAAGCGAACGCACTTTCGAGTACATACGCCCCGTTCCGGGAGCGATGGCCAAGAGCGTGCCGTCTACTGACGGGACCCGTCATGAGAGGCACAACGCTTACCAGAGCGTGACGGCGAGTGACCGGGTATGCGTCGTCGCCAGTATCTCGCCGGCTTGACAATGGCGAGCAGCGTCCTCCTCGCGGGCTGTAGCGGAAACGGTGACACGACGGCAACGCCCGACAGCGAGAACAGCGACATCAGACGGGAGGCGTTCAGGGAGGCCCTGACAGAGAGCGACATCACCGTTCGCGAACTCGCCATCGACGACGAGTCCCACGTCAACCTCGAGTACGAACCCGCCGAACCGACCGAGGAAAGCGTCAGGAACAGCATCGACGCCGCCGCGAGAGCGTTTTTCGACCGCGTGTACGGTGAAAGCGGGTGGGCCGTCGAGCGACTCGACGCTCGCGTCGTCGTCGACGGAACCCTGGTGGCGACGTGGCAGATGAAATCCGAGTGGATAGAGCAGTACCTCGAAGGACGGATTTCCCGCGAGGAGATGGCCGCGAGAGTCGAAGACAGCGTCGAGCGACACGACCAGTAGCACCAATCCGAACCGGGAAATCGCCGCCTTCGATGGCGTCATCGTCACTGACCGAGTAACCGACGACCGACCCGGAAATAAGAACTTTGTCGATTGGGCAATTCTAGCACTCAGGGCGATGGAGGGGATTGGGTGAACAACGAGCGTCCGGGTGAGCGTCTCGGTTCCGACGGCTGATCTCGTGTTGGAGCGGCTGCTCGCCGAACGTTCCATCAGCCACGTCAGAATCGACCGCATCGCTGCCTTCGATGAATCCCTCGTTCCGTATCTGTGGATGACGGAAGCGGACACAGACACCACGACGCAGGCCCTCCGTGCGGACCCCGATGTCGGGTCGTTCGAAGTCATCGATACGTTCGGGTGCGACACCCTCGTCCGCGTCGGATGGGTCCCGGACGCCACCGAGTTCGTCGAGGGACTCACCGAGTCCGATGCGGTCCTCGTCGAGGCGACCAGCGACGCCCGACCGCCGGCCCGTTTTTTAACGCTCCGCGCCCTACCGATTCGTATGACAGTTCCTGACTCCGTGGCGATGGACGACGACGAGCGAGACGCGTTCCTCGGCGACGGCGGAACGGGCGTTATCTCCTTCCCGACCGACGGCGACGAAGCGCCGCACTCGATTCCAGTTTCCTACGGGTACGACACCGCCGAGGAGACGTTCTACTTCCGACTCGCCGCCGGCGAGGGCCGCGAAAAGAGCGACCTCCTCGACCGGTCGGTCTCGTTCGTGACTTACGGCACCACCGATGGCACCTGGCAGAGCGTCGTCGCCGAGGGGCGACTCGAAGAGACGACCGACGCCTCGATTGCGACGGAGACCCTCGAAGGCCTCGAACGCGTCCGGATTCCGCTCGTCGACATCTTCGGACAGCCGCCTGCGGACGTCCCCTTCAAGTTCTACCGACTCGCTCCCGAGTCGTTGACCGCTCGAAAGGAATCCTCGACGAGCGTCTGAGTAATCGAGGACCGCTACACCATAGAACTCGCCGGGACTCCCGCGAGCGAAGCGAGCGGGAGGTCGGCGAGTCCGCTGACTGAGGGAGCGAAGCGACCGAAGGAAGTGGACTCGCCGGGATTTGAACCCGGGGCCTTCCCCGTGCCAGGGGGATGATCTACCACTGATCTACGAGCCCTCGAACGCACCCGTTTCTATCCGGACCGAATTCATAAACCCATCGAAGCGGCGGTCCCTCTGAGGATGCGACACACGTTCATCGGTCGTTCACAACTCCAGTTGGACTAGTGGAAGTGTACCGAGAGTCGCCGTTCGCTCCGTTAGAGTCAAACACCTGCCCGCAGAATCATGTGGTATGAGCACAGAGGGAGAACAGCGAACGATTAGGTGTCTGGTGGCGAAGGTCGGCCTCGACGGCCATGACCGCGGCGCTCACGTCATCGCTCGGGCGTTCCGCGACGCCGGCTTCGAAGTGATTTACTCCGGACTGCACAAATCGCCCGACGAAATCGTCCAGGCGGCGGTTCAGGAGGACGTCGATGTCCTCGGCATCTCGATTCTGTCGGGTGCCCACGACACGCTCGTCCCGAAAATCATCGACGGGCTGAAAGAGTACGACGCCTTCGAGGACACTCTCGTGTTGGTCGGTGGCATCGTCCCCGACGACGACCGAGAGGAACTGTACGAGTTGGGTGTCGCGGAGATATTCGGCCCCGGCTCTTCGATGCAGGACACCATCGATTTCGTCCGCGAGAACGCCCCGGAACGATAGATGACTGAGGAAGCGACGCTCATCGACGACCTGTTGGCGGGAAAACACCGCGCGCTCGCCCGCGTCATCACGAAAATCGAGAACCGCAGTCCGGGGTATCGGGAACTCGTCTCCAAACTGCACGAACACACTGGGAGCGCGGAAGTCGTCGGTATCACCGGCTCTCCGGGTGCCGGAAAGTCGACGCTCGTCGACAAGATGGCATCGACGTACCGCGAGCGCGGCGAGACGGTCGGCGTCATCGCCATCGACCCCTCCTCGCCGTTCACCGGCGGCGCCGTGTTGGGCGACCGCATTCGGATGGCCTCGAACGTCGGCGACATGGACGTGTTCTTCCGGTCGATGTCGGCCCGGGGGTCTCTGGGAGGCCTCTCGACGGCGACGACTGACGCCGTGAAAGCGCTCGACGCCTTCGGCAAGGACAGAATCATCGTCGAGACGGTCGGTGCCGGCCAAAACGAAATCGAAATCGTCAAAACCGCAGACACGGTCGCCGTGTTGGTGCCACCGGGTTCCGGCGACGACGTACAGATGCTGAAGGCAGGCATCCTCGAAATCGCGGACATCTTCGTCGTCAATAAAGCAGACATGGACGGCGCCGACCGCACGGTAAAGGAACTCCGGGAGATGATTCACATGCAGGACGCCGGTCCGATGGCTGGACACCACGGTGCCGACGCCATCGAATCCAGCGACGACACCGAAGACGAGGACACCGGCTGGGAGCCCCAAATCATCGAGACGGTGGCGAAAACCGGCGAAGGCGTCGAGGAGTTCCTCGAAACGCTGGAGAAACACGCCGTGTGGCTCGAAGAGACGGGCGAGTTGGAGGAACAAGCACGCCAGCGGTACGGCGCCGAGATTCGGACGCTGCTTCGGGAAGACACCGCCGACCTCATCGAAACCGAATTAGAGGAGAGAGGCGGTCTGGACGAGTACATCGACGCGGTGTTGGCTCGGGAGACCGACCCCTACACGGTCGCCGACGAGGTCCTCGCACCGCTGGCGGAGTGTGTCGAACGGCAGCGGGACCGGTAGCCGCGAAGGTGGCCGAGGGCGGTAGTTCTAAGCGACGGACGGCCCTGAATCGTCGTATGAACCTGAAGCGACTGCTGGGCGGTACCGCCGTGGGTGTCGGCGCCACCGCCGTCGGCAACCGACTGCTACGCGGGGAGCGTTCGGACCTCGACCCGCCGCTCGGTCGGCCACTGTCGACGTACCGGTGGCGGGGGTTCGACATCGCCTACACCGAGGCCGGCGACCCCGATTCACCAGACCTCGTGTTGTTTCACGGCATCAACGCCGCCGGGTCGAGCCACGAGTTCCGGTACGTGGTCGATGCCTTAGCCGAGGAGTACCACGTCATCGCCCCGGACTTACCGGGGTTCGGCCACTCCGACCGACCACCGCTTCTGTACTCGGGGGCGCTGTACGTCGCGTTCGTCAGGGATTTCCTCCGAGACTGTGCCGACGACCCGACGGTGCTGGCGTCGTCGCTTTCGGCGGCGTACACGGCCGTCGCCGCCGCCGATAGCGACCTCGCGGTCGATTCGTACCTCTTCGTCTGTCCGACCGCCTCGACGATACCGGGCCGGCGAACGTGGCTCCGGTCGCTGCTCCGCTCGCCCGTCGTCGGTGAGGGGTTGTACAACCTCCTCGTCTCGAAGCCCTCTATTCGGTACTTCCTCGTCGACCACGGGTTCGCACGGGAGTCGTCGATTACCGAGGAGTGGGTCGATTACGACTGGACGACGGCCCACCAGCCCGGCGCTCGATTCGCACCTGCCACCTTCGTGAGCGGCTTCATGGACCTCGATGTCGACCTCGGGGCGACGCTCGCGGAACTCGACGTGCCGACGACCATCGTCTGGGGTCGGGACGCCGAGTTGCCGCCGCTGTCGACCGGTCGGACGCTCGCGGAGTCGGCCGAGGCACGCCTCGTGGTCTTCGACGACGCCGACCTCCTGCCACACGCCGAACACCCTGAAGCGTTCGTCGATTTCTTCACCGACTAGGAGAGTTCCACGGACACCGGGACCGCCGACGGTGGGTCCCGCTCCAGCAGTTCTCCGATGGCGTCCAGTTCCGCACGGAGCCCGTCCTCGTCGCCGCTCTCGAGGGCCGCGTGAGCCGCTTCGAGACGGCTTCGAGCCGAGCGAACCGCCTCCTCGCGATCGCGGGCCCACTCGCTGGTGAGTTCGTGGCCGAGCCAGTCGGCGAGCAACTCGACGAACGCCCGTTCCCACCCGGTAAACTCGCCGCGACCGCTACGGCTACAGAAACACAGCGTCCCGTAGCGCTCGTCGCCGACGTAGACGGGCGCTCCGATGTAGCTGTTGAAGCCGTCTTCGGGGGGTTCAGCCGACGCCTCGGCAGTGACGGCGACGGTTCCGCTGTCGTCAAGCGTCGGGTCGCCGATGTCGTCCGCGAACGGTATCTCCCCGTCCGTCGGGAACGGAAGCGCCCCTTCGAGGCTTTCGACGACGACCTCGGTGTCGCCGTCGAAGCCCTGCAGGAACGCCCCGTATTCGAGCTCGAGCGTCTCACGACCCAGCGACAGCAATCCCTCGACGGGCGTCGAGACGCTGTCGATGACGGTTCGGGCGAGGTTTCGAAGCGCCGCTTCCCGGCGGCTGGCTTCGGCCTCGGCCCGGTACCGCGCCGCGGCGTTTTCGATGCGGTTGGCGAGGACGCGCCACTGTTCGCTCCCACGTCGCTTCCGGAAGTAGTCGGTAACGCCCTCGGAGACGGCTTCGCTGGCGATTTCCTCGCTCCCACGGGCGGTGAAGAGGATGAACGGGATGTCGGGTTCCATCTGCCGGACGTACCGGAGGAGTTCGAGACCGGTCATCTCCGGCATGTGATAGTCGCTGACCACGCAGTCGATTCCGCCGTCATCGACTGCCTCGAGTGCCTCGTTGGGGTCCGTCTCGACCCGGATGGAGAACTCCTCGCGAAGTTCGCCGAGTTGATTTGCCATCAGGTCGGCGAGGGAGGGGTCGTCGTCGACGAGGAGAACCCGGATAGAGGCAGCCATGCCAGTTAGGTCGAGATACGCAAAATTAACCTTTCGGTCCAACTCACCGTCCGTGGACCGGTGTCCTATCGTGGCCTGAACGTCACGACGCGCTCGCCCTCGGTGGTCGTCTCCTCGACATCGACGCCGACGACGAACCCCGGGCCGGGTTCTTCGTCGGTGCCGCGGACGACGCCGGTGAGACGGACGGGTCCGAAGTCGACGATAGCGGTGACGTAGGGCGCGTCGTCGGCGAACTGCGGGCCGGGGACGGACACCGTCGTCGCCGCAACGACCTCGCCTGCGTCGGGAAGCGGTTCGTCAGTGAGGTCGCGGCTGCCACACTCGGGACAGACCCGCCGCGGCGGTAGCGAACCGTGTCCCTCCGGGCAGGCGAGGTAGTAGCCTTCGCCGTCCTCGATAGCGTCGAGGAGGTTGTCGTAGCCGTTGTGGCGCATTTCGGGGCTCATGCGTCCACCTCCGTCGTCCGCTCGAGGACGTGAACGGTCGCCGTCGCGACCGTCCCACCGGCGTTGTGGGCGATGCCAACGGACGGGTCGTCGAGAGCGTCCGAGCGGGCGTGGGTACCGGACAGCAGTTTGGTGAGTTCGGCTATCTGTGCGACGCCGGTTGCGCCGACCGGATGGCCTTTCGCCTTCAGTCCGCCCGAGAGGTTCACCGGAATCGAGCCGTCGCGAGTCGTCTCGCCGGCTTTCGCCGCGGCCAGTCCTTCACCGGGTTCGAAGAAGCCCAGCGACTCCGTCGCGAGGACTTCCGCGATGGTGAAACAGTCGTGGACCTCCGCACAGTCGACATCTGCTGCGGTGATGTCCGCCTCGGCGTAGGCCGTCTCGGCGGCGGTTTCCGCGGCCGGCGTCCGATACAGCGACTCCCGGTCCTGTAAGGCGAGGTTGTCCGTCCCCTGTCCGGTTCCCGTCACGGACACCGGCGCGTCGAGGTCGTGGTCGGCCGCGAAGGATTCGCTTGTCAACACGACGGCGGCGGCGCCGTCGGAGATGGGACAGGCGTCGTAGAGTCCGAGCGGCGAGGCGACGCGGGGGGCCTCCACGGCGTCCTCGACGGTGATGGCCGACTGGAAGTGGGCCTTCTCGTTGACGACGGCGTTGTCGTGGTTCTTCACCGCGATGTGTGCGAGGTCGTCGGCGTCGGCGTCGTAAGCGTCGAGATACGCCGATGCCATCAGCGCGTAGGCGCCGGGGAACGTCATCCCGGCTTTGATTTCATAGAGGTCGTCGGCGGCGATGGAGAGGCCGTCGGTCGCCCCGGCGGTCCCCATGTCGGTCATCCGTTCGGTGCCGCCGACCAACACCGCGTCGGCTTCGCCGTTGCGGACGGCTTGCACCGCCGCGCGGACGGCGGTACCGCCGGAGGCACACGCAGCCTCGAAGCGCGTCGCAGGGGCGTCGATGCCGATGGCCTCGGCGAAGAGCGGGGCTTGGTGACCCTGATGTTCCGCTAACTCGCCCATGAAATTGCCGTAGTACAGTTCTTCGATGTCGTCGGGGTCGAGTTGGGCGTCTTCGAGTGCGTCGAGTCCGGCCTCCGCAAAGAGGTCACGACCCGTCCGACCGGCGTGTTCGCCGAACGGCGTCATTCCCGTTCCGGCTATGCGTACGTTCGCCATACCGGAAATCTCTCGGTTTCACTTAACCACCTGCCGAAGCCGGCAACATCGGCAGCGAACCGTTCACATCCCCATATCGGCCGCCGCCTCGGGTATCGGGAGGTCCGCCACGGCCACGCCGAGGAGTTCCGCGGCGTGGTCCAACGCCATATCGAACCCGTAGTAGCGTTCGAGTTCGTCGCCGTCGGCGGTCGGTCGAACCTTCAACATCGCATACCCCTCGACGTTCTGTGCGACGACCGCCGTCCGGCCGTCGGCGTCGAACTCGAGCAGGCGCTCTTCGTCGGTTTCGCGGTACTGGGCGGTAATCCCGTCGGCCTCGGCCGTCGACATATTCGGAGATAAGCGGTCGGCGTATGCGAAACTACCGGTCGAAGTCCAGCGTACTTTTATACAGATTCGGTTCGACTCGGTGAACAATGACGGATGTCGACAACGGGAAAGCGGCGACGGGAGATGCAGTTCTCGACCGAATGCTGCGGGGCGGAATCCCCCGAAATAGAACCGTTCTCGTCCGCGGCGGCCCCGGCACGGGAAAGACGACATTCGGAATGCAGTTTCTGCAGGAGGGACTGGAAAACGACGAGCGGTGTCTGTTCGTCAGCACCGAACAGACGCAGTCGGAGCTTCGTGACTCCTTTAGCGAGTTCGAGTTCGACCTCGACCACGAAGAGCTCGCGGTGACGACCCTCCATGCGGTGCCGGATGACGGCGACGAGGGGCGACGCCTCAAACTCCGGACGCTGGAGGGCAACAGCGCCATCGACGAGCGGGATATCCCGCTCACCGAAAAGAACGTGGCGCGACACTTTCAGGCGGCGGCCGGGTGTGACCGCCTCGTCTTCGACAGCGTCTCGGCGCTTCAGGTCCTCGGTGAAAACCAAGAACTGTTCCGCCGTGAACTGCTGGAACTTATCCAACTGTTCACGAAGGACCTCGGCGCGACCGCGCTTTTCACCGCCGAGGACATCGACGACAGCGTTCTCGATTTTACGACCCACGGCGTCATCGAACTCCGCCGGGAGCGCGTCAACGGCGACCCCCACAGGTTCCTCGAGATAACGAAGATGCGGGGCGTCGACCACGACACCCGCACCGTCGAGGCGGAAATCGAAAGTGGCGGCGTTCGGTGTGCCCCCTCGCGGCGGTCCCAACCGCCCGAACTGAAAACTCACAAACACACCTCCATCGGCATCGACGGCCTCGACAGCCTCTGTGGAGGCGGACTAGCCACCGGCACCGGCGTCCTCTTCGAACACGACGGTCACGCCAACATGACCGCGCTGTTCGGCGCGATGATGCACGCCGCCCTCGATAAGGGGTACAGTATCGTCCTCGTCCCGACGATTCGGATGCGCCCGGACAGCGTCAGAACGATTCTGGATGGCCACGATGAGAGCCTCGACCACCTCCTCGACGAGGACCGACTGTTCGTCATCGACATGATTGGCGCGTGGGACGAAACCGAGGACAACGTCTTCGGCGCCCGCGAATCGGCAACTGGCGTTCGGTCAGTTCTCGACGCGATAGCCGGACGGGCCGGCGACACCCCACGACTCTCGCTAATCAACGCCGACGGGATGGTCAACACCCTCGGCACCGAAGACGCCCGTGCCGTCCGATACGCACAGGAGGCCCACTGGCTCCGTTCGGACGACCTGCTCGTCCACGTCCACAACCCGAACGTCACCGGCGACCGTATCACGGGGTTCTACACGAACGCCGCCGAGCAAGTGCTGCGAACCTGGATTACAGACAACGGGCTGCAGTACGTCTCGCTGAAGAAATCCCCCTGCGGGTTCGTCGGCACCACTTCGCTGGTCGAGTACACCACCGAACACCCCTTCCTCCGTGTCCAAGACCCGCCGGAGGACCGAGAGAACCCCTACGCCGAGTAATCGAGAGGCCTTTTCGTTCCGCCCCGAAGAATCCCCCATGGAGTGGCTCACAAGCGGTCTCCGTCGTGACATCTGCGTGCTGCTGTACGGCGAGGAGCGGCGTGCCCAACAGCTGAAATCCGACCTCGAAACTCACTACGACCGACGGATTCCACCAGAGCGGTTCTACGGAGCACTGGAACAACTGGAGTCGAAGGGGTTCGTCGAAAAGCGCGTCGAGGGACTGGAGGACGTGTATTCGCTGACAGATGGCGGACGAAAGGGCGTCGAACGGCAGTTCAAGTGGATGACCGAACGAGTCGAGTGACCGAACGGGAGTTACTCAGTTCAACAGTTCGTTGGCGATGGTGTTGCGCAGGACTTCGCTGGTGCCCTCGTAAATCTCGTTGAGTTTGGCGTCGCGGTAGAACCGCTCTGCAGGGAAGTCCTTCGTGTAGCCGTAGCCGCCGTGAATCTGGATGCCCTCGTTTGCGACCTCACGGGAAACTTCGGAGGCGTGCAGTTTCGCCTGGGCGGCCTCCTTGACGAAGTTCTCGCCGCGAATCTTCTTGTCGGCCGCCGAGTGCATCAGCAATCGGGCCGCACGGGTCTGTGTGTCCATGTCGGCGAGTTTGTGCTGGATGGACTGGAAGTCGGAAATCGGCTGGTCGAACTGTTCGCGGTCCTGGCTGTATTCCAGTGCCGCATCGAGCGCCGCCTGTGCGATGCCGACAGAGCGGGCAGCGATGGTGATGCGGCCGCCGTTGAGCGTCTTCAGCGCGTGGACGAAACCGCGACCCTCCTCGCCGAGGCGGCGCGATTCGGGGATGGTGAGATTGTCGAAGCGCAACTCGGCGGTTGGACAGCCCTTGTCACCGAGTTTGTCCTCGGTGCCCTCGACGATGAAGCCGTCGTCCTCTTCCGGTCGGACGATGAACGACGAGATACCCTTGTTGCCGGCCTCGGGGTCGGTCTTGGCGAACACCGTGACCGTGTTCGCGACCGAACCGTTGGAAATCCACAGTTTGCCGCCGTTGATGACGTACTCGTCACCGGCTTTCTCGGCGGTGGTCTCCATGGCCGGCACGTCGCTTCCGGCGCCGGGTTCCGACAGCGCGAACGCGCCGATGTCTTCGCCCTCCGCCAGCGGCGTCAGGAACTCCTCCTTCTGGGATTCGTCGCCGAACTCGTAAATCATGTTGCCCGCAAGCGAGATGTGGGCGGCGACGATGGTTCCGAGACCGCCGGAGCCGCGCGAAATCTCCTCCAGAGCGGCGGGGTAGGCGTGATAATCGAGGCCCGCACCGCCGTACTCCTCGGGGAACGGCATCCCCATCAATCCGAGGTCGGCGAGTTCCTCGACGAGTTCCCACGGGAACTCGTCGTCGTGGTCGATTTCGTCGGCGACGGGGACGACTTCCTCGTCGACGAAGTCGGACACCATGTCCGTGACTTGTTTCTGTTCCGCCGTGAAACTGAAGTCCATACACACAGGTACGGCCGTCGGCACTTTATGCTTCCTCTATCGGCGTTCTCACGTGCCGATTTCGTCCGCGAGGCGCCCCGCGACCGCTCAGTCGTACTCGTAGAACCCCTTTCCAGTCTTCTTGCCGAGGTCGCCGGCGTCGACCTTCCGTTTGAGCAGGTAGGCGGGCGTATAGTGGTCGCCCAACTCCTCGTGAAGCGTTTCGGTGGCGTCGAGACAGATGTCGAGGCCGATGTGGTCGGCGAGTTCCAGCGGCCCCATCGGCACGTTCGTCCCGAGTTTCATCCCGCGGTCGATGTCCTCCTTGGTCGCGACGCCCTCGTCGAAGGCGCGAATCCCCTCGTTTATCCACGGCATGAGGATGCGGTTGGAGACGAAGCCGGGTTTGTCGTCGGACTCCCAGGTCTCCTTGCCGAGTGCCTCCGAAAAGTCGTGTGCCAACGCGACGGCATCGCCGAACTCGAGTCCATCGGCTCCCCGTCGTCTACCGGTTCGCCGTCGTCCGTCTCGTCCTGTGCCACGGCGGACCCGCCGAGCACTGCGAGAGCGCTCGCCGCACCTGCTGCCTTGATAGTGTCTTGTCGGTGACATTGCGTCCCAGAGGATGCTCCGGGATGGTGAAGCAGGGACCAATCGTTCAGCGATATTGTTAGGATTATGACTGTATTTTCGCAGAAATGGGTTCCTTTCGCAACACGGAGGCTCATTCGGAAATCGACCCTACTCGACGTTGGTTCGACTTACTGCATTTGCGTCGATTACACGGCGTATAAACGGCCAGTATGGAGTTTAGAACCAAATACGATAGTCCCCGATGCGATATTCGGTAGTGAGGTGGTACGCTATTCTACCATCTTCTGAGCGGCTATCCTGTTCTACTTCACCCGTGTTTACCAACTAACTGTTAATTCCGAATTGTTGCTTCATCCTCCATAATTCAATACATTTATTATTTTCAAATTATTTATATTTCGAATCCCACGGCTCGTTTCGCTCCGCGTTTTCGTACGGAAGTGACGCTGCGTTCGGACCACCCATACCAGAATCTTCTTTGTCCGCCTCATCGGACACTTGACCGTATGATTCCCATCGACGACACCCCGCTGTGCCGGGACGGGAAAGCGCTCATCCTCGCCTACGACCACGGACTCGAACACGGCCCCGTCGACTTCCGTGGCGTCCCCGAGAGCGCGGACCCCGAACGGACCTTCGAGGCGGCGACCCACCCCGCCGTCACGTCCGTCGCAGTCCAGAAGGGCATCGCCGAAGCCTACTACCCCTCCTACTCCAAGGACGTAGACCTGCTGATGAAGCTCAACGGCACGTCGAACCTCTGGATGGGTGAACCGGACTCAGCGGTCAACTGCACCGTCGAGTACGCCGCCGAGGTCGGCGCGTCGTCGGTCGGCTTTACGCTGTACGGCGGCTCGAACAACGAAGTCGAGATGGCCGAGGAGTTCCGCGACGCCCAGGAGGCCGCCCGCGAACACGACCTGCCGGTCGTCATGTGGTCGTACCCGCGCGGGCAAGGCCTGAAGAACGACACAAAGCCCGACACCATCTCGTATGCCGCACGGCTAGCGCTCGAGTTGGGTGCCGACATAGCGAAGGTCAAGCATCCGGGCAGCCAAGAGGCCATGGAAGACGCCGTCCGGATGGCCGGACGGACGAAGGTCGTCATGTCGGGCGGCTCGAAGACGACCGACCGAGAGTTCCTCGCCTCGGTCAAGGAGACCATCGACGCCGGCGGAAAGGGTCTCGCCGTGGGACGCAACGTCTGGCAGCGCGAGGACCCCACCCGCATCCTCGACGCCTTAGAGAAGGTCATCTTCGAGGAGACGAGCGTCGACGAGGCGCTCGCGGCGGCCGAATAGATGGCCGACGCTATCGGGTCGATACTGGATGCCGTCGCCTCGACGGCGCCGGATATACGGGACGGCCTCGTCGGGCGACGAGTGTACGAATCGGGGGCAAACCCCTCTGGCGAGCAGCAGCTCGCCGCCGACATCTACGCCGACGAACTGCTCGAAGAGCGACTGCTGGACATCGACGACGTAGGAAGTTACGCCAGCGAGGAACGGGACTCGGTCGTCGAAAGCGGAACCGGCGAAAGCGAGTACCATGTCGCCTGTGACCCACTCGACGGCTCCTCGAATCTGAAGTCCAACAACACGATGGGAACGCTGTTCGGCGTCTACGACGAGCCGTTGCCGACCTCGGGGCGGAACCTCGTCGCCTCCGGGTTCGTTCTGTACGGCCCCATCACGACAATGGTCGTCGCCCGCGACGGCATCGTCCGAGAGGAACTCATCGACGACGGCGAGCGCGAGGTCGTCACCGAGGACCTCACGCTCCCGGAGGAGCCAGTCGTCTACGGCTTCGGCGGCCGCGTCCCCCAGTGGACCGACGCCTTCGCCGGCTACGTCGATGAGGTGGAAGACGAACTCAAACTCCGCTACGGCGGTGCGATGATAGGGGACGTGAACCAAGTGCTCACCTACGGTGGAATCTTCGGCTACCCCGGACTTCGGGACCGTCCCGAGGGAAAACTCCGACTGCTGTTCGAAGGTCACCCCATCGGCCACATCATCGAATCGGCGGGCGGAGCGTCCTCGAACGGCGAGCGGTCGCTTCTGGACTGCACTCCCACCGACCTCCACGAGCGGACGCCGCTGTTCGTCGGTGACGACGACTACATCGCCCGGTTGGAATCCGCCCTCCCCGAGTGAACTGAGAACAGATTTCTCATTTTTTCGGAGGGAAAACGGTTTAGTGGCAACGCTTGACGATGCACGTATGAAAGTTCGCATCGGGGGCGACGCAAGCATCGAAGAGGCAGAGGCCATCGCACAGGCGATGGCGAACCACGCCGAAACCGACGTTGAGGTGTTCGTCGGCGACGACGACGAACCCGCGGCGACGAGCGAGGCCGACCTCTCGCCCATCGAGGACGACCTCGGGCCGACCGAACGCGAGGAACTGCTCCGCGAACAAATCGAGGACATCGAGTTGGGGGGTCCCGAAAAGTACAAAGAGCGCCTCGACGACCAAGGCAAACTGTTCGTCCGAGACCGCCTCGAGTTGTGGTTCGGGGAGGACGGCCTCGCCTTCGAGGACGGGAAGTTCGCAGCCTTCGACGCCGAGGACAGGCTTCCGGCCGACGGCCTGCTGACCGGCGCCGCGGAGTTCGAGGACCGCGACGTCCACTTCATGGCCAACGACTTCACCGTCAAGGCCGGGTCGATGGCCGCACGGGGCTGTGAGAAGTTCCTCCGCATGCAACAGCGCGCGCTGAAGACCGGCAAGCCGGTGCTGTACCTGATGGACTCCTCGGGCGGCCGCATCGACAAACAGACCGAGTTCTTCGCCAACCGCGAGGGCATCGGGAAGTACTACTACAACCACTCGCGGCTCTCGGGACGCGTCCCACAGATTTGCGTCCTGTACGGCCCCTGTATTGCAGGAGCGGCGTACACGCCCGTCTTCGCCGACTTCACCATCATGGTCGAAGGGATGAGCGCGATGGCCATCGCCAGCCCTCGAATGGTCGAGATGGTCACCGGCGAAGACATCGACATGCAGGACCTCGGCGGCGCGCGGATGCACACCACCGAATCCGGCAGCGCCGACCTCGTCGCACGCGACGAACAACACGCCCGACAACTCGTCTCCCAACTCGTCCAGTATCTCCCGGACAACGCCGACGAGAAGCCGCCGCGGGCGACGCCGAAGCCGCCCAAGCGCTCCCCGGAGGGCATCGACTCGGTCATCCCACAGGAGCCGAACAAGGGCTACGACATCCGCGACCTCATAGAGCGGGTCGTCGACCGGGATTCCTTCTTCGAACTCCAGCCGGAGTACGGCCCCGAAATCGTGACCGGCTTCGCCCACCTCGACGGTCGGTCGGTCGGCATCATCGCAAACCAGCCCGCCGAGCGCGCCGGTGCCATCTTCCCAGACTCCGCCGAGAAGGCCGCTCAGTTCGCCTGGAAGTGCGACGCATACAACGTCCCGCTTCTGTATCTGTGTGACACACCGGGGTTCATGGCCGGTTCACAGGTCGAGAAGGAAGGCATCCTCGAGAAGGGCAAGAAGATGATTTACGCCACCTCGGAGGCGACAGTGCCGAAGCAGTCGGTCGTCGTCCGGAAAGCCTACGGCGCCGGCATCTACGCGATGTCGGGGCCGGCCTACGACCCCGAATCGACCATCGCACTCCCCTCCGGCGAAATCGGCATCATGGGTCCGGAAGCGGCCATCAACGCCGTCTACGCGAACAAACTCGCGGACATCGACGACGAGGAGGAACGCAAGGAGATGGAACAACAACTCCGCGAGGAGTACCGCGAGGACATCGACGTTCGCCGGATGGCCAGCGAAGTCGTCATCGACGAAATCATCCCCCCGTCGACGCTCCGGGAGGAACTCATCAATCGCTTTAGCTTCTACGAGGACGTCGAGAAGGACCGTCCCTCGAAGAAACACGGGACGGTTCTGTAATCTCGTCCGGCCGCCGCTTCCGCAGCCAGCACACCCAAGACGACGCGGCGACCAGACTGCGTATGATACGCGAGGGACAAACGGGGCCGGATTTCGCACTGCCGGGCGTCGAAGGTGGGTCACCCGACGTGTACGAACTGTTCAAAGCCATCGAGGCGGGCGACGCCGTGTTGTTGTGGTTCTTTCCCTCGACGTTTCTGCCGACTGCGACGGCGGAGTTGTGTGCGATTCGCGACGCCGGCTGGCACGGCCACGACGGACTGCAAGTGTGGGGCGTCTCGATGGACAGCATCTACGCATCGGCGGCGTACGCCGATGACTACGACCTCCCTTTGGTCTTACTCGGCGACGGCGGCAGTGCCGCGGAGTACTACGGCGTCCGCTACGAGGAGTGGGAAGGCCACTACGGGCCGCCGAAGCGGGCGGCGTTTCTCCTCGGGAGCGACTGGACCGTCGAGTTCGCGTGGACGACCGACGACGGCTTCGCGCCGAGTGACCCCTCGCCGGTCGAGGCAGTCGCCGAGGTGCTCGGGGAGATGTTTCCGGACTGCGAGACGGACGTGGCCGCCGACTACGACGCCTACTTCAACTGACCGTCGAGTTCCCGGCGGATGGCGCGGAGTTCTTCGCGGACGCTCTGCCACTGTTCGAGCGTGCCCGGAATCTCGTCGCTGCGCCCGGCGAGGCGTTCGATGTCGGCCCGAACGTCGTCGGGATCGTAGATGTCGAACAGCCGGAGGTCGGCGCCGCCAGCGACGTCGACGACGACGCTACCGTAGCCGAACGCCGTTCCGAGGATTCCCTGCGAGGAGGTGCTGTTTTGGACGCGGTCGAGTTCGATGGTCCGAACGTCGATTCCAAGGATGCCGCTCTTGCGGTACAGCGCGCGGTTCGTGAGGACGAATCGCGTGTTGGTGACCCTGAGGTACGCGTAAATTCCGGGAACTGGCGCGACGACTAACAGCGCGAGTGCCAGCCGATCGACGACGATTGCCCCGCCAATGGCCGCGGCCACGAGTACGAGGCTGATGGCGACGGCCGGGGCCGCACGCATCAGCCGCGGGGAAGCCTCCCACTCGACGGCCTCGCCGGCTTCCAGCGACAGCCACGTTTCGGTCATTGCTCTTCGAGGGCGGTGCGGATGGCCCGGAGTTCCTCGAGGACATCGTCGAGGACCTCGTTTTTGTCGTCGCGGGCGGGCTCTTTGGACTTGACGCGCTTGTTGATGCGTTGCTGTACGTCGGCGGGGTCGGGGACCGACCGGAACCGCATCTCGACGCCGCTGCCGCCCGCAGTCGAGATGTCGACGTTGCCGTAGCCGAAGTAGCCGCCGATGGCAGATTGGCTATAAGAGGTGTTCTGGACCTTATCGAAGCCGATTTTCTGTACGTCACGGGAGAGAATACCGGTCTTCTTGTAGAGGCCGGCGTCGGTGACGACGTAGTGGGTGTTCTGGTAGGTGAGATATGCGCTGACGAGGATTGGGATACCGATGAGGACGAACGACAGCGGAATCCCGACGACGAGGGCAGGGACGAGGCTACTGCGGTGTGGGCGACTCGACCACAGGAGTTCCTCGTCGTCGTCCAGCGTCAGCCACTCGAGCGACGGTGAATCGGAGGCGCTGCCGGCGGTGGAGGCGGCGGACATACCCCGCGGTTGTTCGCCCTCCCTGATAAACGCACGCCAGCGCGGATTCCGTCACTCCGGTCGCTTCAGCGACAGCGCCGTCCGGTCGAGTTCACAGACCAGAGTGTCGTCGGGGTCGTCGATTTTGAACACTTCGAGGTGCATCTCGACGATGCCGCGCTCGCCGTCGCTGGTCTCGCGTTTGTCGGTGACCGTCGTTTGGGCGTACACCGTATCGCCGTGGAAGACGGGGTTTGGGTGTTCGACGTTGTCGTAGCCGAGGTTGGCGACGATGGTGCCGTCGGTGGTGTCGGGAACCGACAGCGCGACGGCGAGACTCATCGTGTAGAGCCCGTTGACGAGTCGCTGGCCGAACTGGGTATCGGCCGCGAAGTCGGCATCGAGATGCAGCGGCTGTTGGTTCATCGTCATATCACAGAAGCCCTGATTGTCCGATTCGCTAATCGTCCGCCGCTTGTCGTGTTCGATGGTCTGTCCCACCTCGAACTCCTCGTAGTACAGGCCGGGCATACGCCCGCTGAAGTGGGCCGCCGACTAAACGATACCGACGGGTTCGGTTCCCAGTGCCCGTGCCGTAGCTATATAGGTGCTGACGCCGGAGCGGTCGAATATGCCCCGCAGGAGCGTGCTGTTTTCACCTGCCGACCAGCCCGCACTAATGCACAAAGCGCCCGGTTCGGGCGCCGACACGGTCGTCTTCGACCTCGAAGACGCCGTCGCCCCCGGACGGAAAGCCGAGGCCCGCGAGTCGGTCAACGGCGTGTTGACCGACCCGGGGTTCGACCCCGACTGTGAGGTGTGTCTCCGGGTGAACCCGACGCCGAGCGTCGCCGACGAGGACCTCGCGGTGGCGCTGTCGGGGACTCCCCGTGTCGATTCGGTGATGGTGCCGAAAGCCGACTCGGCCGCCGGCGTTCGAGAGATGGACGAACTGCTCCGCGAACACGGCTACGACCTGCCGGTCATCGCCCTGTGTGAATCCGCCTCGGGTGTTCTCCACGCCGAGGAAATCGCCGCCACGCCGGCCGTCGACGCCGTCGCCTTCGGTGCCGAAGACCTCTCGGCCGACATCGGAGCGACCAGAACCGACGAGGGAACTGAGGTCTCTCACGCCCGCCAACACGTGGTTTTGGCGGCCAGCGCCGCCGGAATCGACGCAATCGACACCGTGTTCACCGACATCGAGGAGACGGACCGACTCGCCGAGGAGACGCGCTTTGCGGGACAACTGGGCTACGACGGGAAGATGGCCATCCACCCGGCACAGGTGTCGGTCATCAACGAGGCGTTCACGCCCGGCGACGAGGAGGTCGAGTGGGCCGAGAGGGTACTGGAGGCCCGCGAAGACGCCGAAGCCGACGGTCGTGGCGTGTTCCGCGTCGACGACGAGATGATAGACGCCCCGCTTATCGCCCGTGCCGAACGCATCATGGAGCGACACCGTGCCTCGACGGAATGAGCGGGTAGTCGGAGCGTTCACCCGACTCGTACCGTTGGACGGTTACGTTCGGTGGCACCTCCAGTAGGTGGTTCGTCACGCTTAAACGGTGACTAACCGAGACATTTGGTATGTCTGAGGATGTCAATCCGTTCGAGAGCTTCCAAGAACAGCTCGACGACGCCGCGGCTTACGTGGACGTCGACGAGGACACGCTCGAACGCCTGCGAAACCCCGAGCGAGTACTGGAGACGAACCTCTCCGTCGAGCTAGACGACGGTTCCATCGGCGTGTTTCGAGCCTACCGCTCGCAGTTCAACGGCGACCGCGGGCCGTACAAGGGCGGCATCCGCTATCATCCGGGCGTCAGCCGCGACGAGGTGAAGGCGCTGTCGGGGTGGATGGTGTACAAGTGTGCGACCGTCGACATCCCCTACGGCGGTGGGAAGGGCGGCATCGTCATCGACCCACGGGAGTACTCGACGGCCGAACTCGAACGCATCACCCGGTCGTACGCGAAGGAGCTCCGACCGCTCATCGGCGAGGACCGCGACATCCCCGCACCCGACGTAAACACCGGCCAACAGGAGATGAACTGGCTGAAAGACACCTACGAGACGCTCGAAAACACGACGGCGCCGGGCGTCGTCACGGGGAAAGCCATCGAATCAGGTGGCTCCCGTGGACGCGTCGAAGCGACCGGCCGCTCGACGATGCTCACCGCTCGTGAGGCGTTCGACTACCTCGGCAAACAGATGACCGGCGCGACCGTCGCCGTCCAAGGGTACGGCAACGCCGGCAGCGTCGCTGCGCGCCTCTTGGAAGCGGACCTCGGCGCCAACGTCGTGGCGGTGTCGGACTCTTCAGGTGCGGTGTACGACCCGACGGGACTCGACGCCGAGGCGGTCAAGGAGCACAAACTCGAAACCGGGTCGGTCACCGGCTACGGCGACGTCGAGGAGTTGACCAACGAGGAACTGTTGACGCTGGACGTGGACCTCTTGGTGCCGGCGGCACTGGAGAACGCTATCGACGCCGACCTCGCCGAGGAGGTCAGCGCGGACGTCATCGTCGAGGCCGCCAACGGTCCGCTGACGCCCGACGCCGACGACGTTCTCACCGAGCGTGGCATCCACGTGCTCCCCGACATTCTCGCCAACGCCGGCGGCGTCACCGTCTCGTACTTCGAGTGGGTCCAGAACCGACAGCGGTTCTACTGGACCGAAGAGAAGGTCAACAACGAACTCGAACGGCACATCGTCGAGGCGTTCGAGGGGCTCATCGACTGTTACGAGGAATTCGAAACCCCGAACTTCCGGACGGCAGCCTACGTCGTCGCGCTCCGTCGCGTGCTGACCGCCTACGAGGAAGGCGGCACGTGGCCGTAGCGATATAACGGCACTCCGTCCGTGTATCGACGGCGGAAACGGCCAATCAAGTTATACGTGTATGACAATAACACACACGTATGAGCATCCTCAACCCGGGTGGGGATGGGCCACAGCACGGCCCGACGCTGACGGAACTCGTCGAATTTCTGCCGGCGCTCGTCAACGACGACCCGGTCGTCGTTGCGGCGGCGCTCCGTGACCGATACGGCGACGTGGTTCGCGTCCCGCCGCTACATCCCGCGCTCGATTCCGGGGTGTACCTGCTTTCGAACCCCGAAGACGTCCAGTCGGTGCTGCAATCCGACCCTTCCGATTTCCGGGCACTCGACGTTCCCGGTTCGCGGGACTTCAGCCGCGTCGTCCGCAACAGCATCGTCAGTCTCCACGCCGACAGCGAGGAAGGGTCGTGGGTCGAACGCCTTCGACTCGTCGGCCCGGAGTTCGCCGAAGAGCAGGCACAGAGCCACGTCCCCGAGTTGGCGGAGACGACGCTTTCGACGCTCGGGGAGTTCGCCGATGGCCTCCCGGGGCAGGTGAGTTCCGGCGACCCGAGTACGGTTCCCGAGCCCGCTCGCATCTGGGCGGCCGGCACCGACGGCGTCCGCCTGCTGCCGGCGATGCGGCGACTCACGTTGCGGCTCCTCGGCGTCTCGCTTTTCGGCCCCGATATGCGCGCCCACGAGGTCGAAGTCATCGACGCCGTGGCGACCCTGCGGGCGCTGTTCAAACGCCGACAACTCCACCTCGTCACCAGTTACGCGACCCGACAACTCCCCGACCGGCTGTCGCTGCCGTCGTGGATTCATCGGCCGCTGGGATTCGACCCACACATCGAGTTGACGGGTCGCCACGAGAGACGGACCGAGGCCGCCGTCGAGACGCTGCAGTCGGCGGCAACCGACGTGGTCGCCCGCCGCCAGCGCACGCCGCTGGTGTTCGACGACGCCCTCGGCGAGTGGCTCCGCCGCCGGGACCCCGTGACCGGCGAGCACATCCCCCCGGAGGCGCTCCGACAGGAGGTGATGGGGTTGCTCATCGCCGGCCACGCGACGATGAGCGCCGGGCTGACGTGGGCGTTGTACCTGCTCGCGGCTCGTCCGGAGGCCCAGCAGCGAATCCACGAGGAGGCACGTGCGACCGCGCTGCTTTCCGGTCCCGACGCACTCGACGACCACGACCTTCCGGACGGTCCCGAAGCGGCCTGCCACCCCGTCAACGGGCCGCGGTTCCTCGAATCGGTCCCGTACACGCGACGGGTCTGGAAGGAAACCTTGCGGCTGTACCCGTCGTTGCCCATCTTCGGACGGACCGCGAAAACGGACGTGACCTTCGGCGACGCCGAGGTCGACGCCGGCAGTCACGTCCTCGTGAGTCCGTACGTCGTCCACCGGGACCCCGAACTGTGGGACGACCCCGAGACGTTCGACCCCTCGCGATTCGAGGACGACGCCGACCGCCACGAGTTCGCGTACTTCCCCTTTTCCGGCGGCCGCCACGCCTGCCTCGGGGAAGCCATCGCGACGACGGAAGCGGCGACCGTCCTCGCGACGACGCTCGCGACCCACCGCGTCGAGTTCGCCGGCCCCGGCGCCGAAAACCCCCACGAGGCACCCGACGTCGGCGTCGACTCCGCAATCAACCTCCAACCCGACCGGGACATCGTCGTCCGGTTCGTTCCGCGAGAGGTCTGACCCTCTCGATGGGGCGTCGAAACCGGCGGAGCGAAACTGCAAAGACGCGGCCCACGGAGTTCCGAACATGAAGGCGACCGCGAAGGCCCACCCGATTCAGGGACTCGTGAAGTACCACGGGATGCGCGACGAGGAGTTGCGACTCCCGTATCACGACTCCATCTCCGTCTGTACCGCGCCGAGTCACTCCAAGACCACCGCCGAGTTCGACCCCTCGCTGTCGGAAGACGTCTACGTCATCGACGGCGAGGAAGTCGACGGCCGTGGCGCCGAACGCATCGAGGCCGTCGTCGACCACGTCCGGGAGTTGGCCGGATTCGACCACCGGGTTCGCTTCGAATCGGTCAACGACTTCCCGACGAACATCGGCTTCGGGTCGTCGTCCTCGGGCTTTGCCGCCGCCGCCGTCGCGCTGTGTACCGCCGCCGACCTCGGGATGACACGGCCGGAGATGTCGACGGTCGCCCGCCGTGGCTCCTCCTCTGCGGCACGGGCGGTCACCGGCGCGTTCTCGCATCTCCGAACGGGACTGGACGACGAGGACTGCCGCTCCGAGCGCATCGAGACCGACCTCGAAGACGACCTCCGCATCATCGCCGCCGAGATTCCGGCGTTCAAACACACCGAGGAGGCCCACAAGGAGGCCGCCGACAGCCACATGTTCGAGGCGCGGATGGCCCACATCCACGGCCAAATCGCGGAGATGCGACACGCCCTCCGCGAGGGGAACTTCGATGACGCCTTCGAGTTGGCCGAACACGACTCGCTGTCGCTTGCGGCGACGACGATGACCGGCCCCGCCGGGTGGGTGTACTGGAAACCCGAGACGCTGGAGGTGTTCGAGACGGTTCGAGAACTCCGGGACGATGGCATCCCCGTCTACTTCTCGACGGACACTGGTGCGTCGGTGTACGTCAACACGACCGCAGCCTACGTCGAGGAGGTCGAAAACGCCATCGAAACGTTGGGCATCGACACCCGTCGATGGGGCGTCGGCGGCCCCGCCCAAGTGCTCGACGAGAGCGAAGCGCTGTTCTGACCTCCGACAGCAAATATTGCAGCAGTCGCTCTATAACGTCGGATTACTCGGAAAAATTTAATTGGGAGAATCGAAGATAGTCGGATATGGACCCGATAGCCACAACCGGTATCGTGATGGGAGGGGTGTTCGCAGTCGTGTTGTGGTTCCTCGTCCGGCCGCTGTTGTTCGGCCCGGCGCCGTGACCTTTTAGCCGGCCCTCCCCGGAGAGGACGTATGGCCAGCGACGGCAACGCCCTCGAACGACTCGGCGAGTACATCCTCGAAAACCGCGGCGGCATCGTCACCGACCTCGTCTTCGCCGTCGTGTGGGTGACGCTCGTGACGGTCATCTTCCGGTTCGTCGACGGCCCCGACTGGGCGTACTACCTCCTGATGGTCGCCGGCGTCGTCGCCTACTACGGCTTCTTTCTCTCGCTGGAAGTCGCCTTGGCATCGGCCGATGAGCGCTGATTCGATCGCCTGAACCCCGAACCGGGGCAGGCCTATTTGTGGGCGAGCGCCGTAGTCGGCGTATGACCCATCGACTCGTCGTTCCCTTCGAGTTGCCGGACCCCCAGCCGGTGTCGTCGGTGTTGGTCGAGGCGCTTGCGTCCCTCGACATCGTCGTGTTCGGCCACTACGGGCTGCCGGAACAGACCCCGCCAGCGGTCGCACGCGAACAGTTCGAAGCGGAGGCCAAAGAGCAACTGGCGGCGGTGGCAGAGCCCTTCGAGGCCGCGGGTGCATCGGTCACGATACGACTCGTCTTCGGGCGGGACCGCGGAAAGGCAATCGACCAAATCGCCATCGAGGAAAACTGCGACGGGGAGTTGGACCCGGCACCGACCGACCGCGTCGAGCGCATCCTCGTACCCATCCCGAATACGGGCAACGTCGACCGACTCACCTCGTTCGTGACGGTGTTCGCCGAGGGACACGACCCGTCGGTGACGCTACTGCACGTCGTCGAGGGCGAGGGAACCGACGCCGACGGCGAAGCCGTAGTCGCGGACGGCCGCGAGCTGATGGTCGACCACGGCATCGACCCCGACACCGTCGACACTCGCGTCGTCACCGATACCGACCACGACGCGGTGATTCTCGATACCGCCGCCGACTACGACGCCGTCGTCATGGGCGAAGCCACCCCGAAGACCGCGGACCGAATCTTCGGGACGCTGGCCGACAAAATCGTAAACCGGGCCGGTAAACCGGTCGTGGTCGTCCGCCGGAACCACGCCGAAGACGACGACGGGTCGGCGTGAGTGCCTGCCAGCGCGGGGGAAGGGCTGAAGTTCGTCGGCCGCGCGGGATAGCATAGACCGATGGGTGGAGATCTCGAACGTGACCTCGGCTTCGTCGCCGTGCTGACTATCAGCATGGGCGCGATGATAGGAAGTGGCGTCTTCGTCCTGCCCGCCCTCGGCTACAAAATCGCCGGCAACGCCGTCGTCGTCGCGTACGTACTGGCTGGACTCGTCGTGTTGCCGGCCGCGCTGTCGAAAGCCGAGATGGCAACCGCGATGCCCGAATCCGGCGGCACCTACATCTTCATCGACCGAGCGATGGGACCGCTCGTCGGCACCGTCGCCGGCATCGGCGCGTGGTTCTCGCTGGTGTTCAAGAGTTCGTTCGCACTGGTCGGCCTCGGCGCGTACCTGCTGCTGTTCGTCGAGATTCCGGCTACGCTCGTCAAACCCATCGCGCTTGCCCTCGGAACGGCCATCGTCGTCCTCAACGTCGTCGGAACGAAACAGAGCAGTCAACTGCAATCGGTCATCGTCACCGCCGTCGTCGCGACCCTCGTCGGATACGTGGTGAACGGTTCCTTCCTCGTCGAAGCCGCCCGGTATCGACCCTTCGACGTGACCGGCGACGGCGGCGTCGTCACGGCCGCCGCGTTCGTGTTCGTCTCCTATGCTGGCGTGACGAAAATCGCCTCTATCGCAGAGGAGGTTGAGAATCCGGGGAAGAACATTCCCCGCGGGATGCTCGCGTCGATGGGCATCATGATGATCGTGTACACGTTCGTCGTCGCGGTCGTCATCGGATTGAACGACCCGGACACACTCATCCACGGCGGGCCGGACGGCGGGCCGTCGCTGACGCCGATGGCCGACGGCGCAGCGGCGCTGTTCGGCGGCGTCGGCGTCACCGTGATTTCGCTCATGGCAGTCCTCGCATTGACCAGCATGGCGAACGCGGGTGTCCTCGCATCGTCGCGGTTCCCGCTGGCGATGGCGCGGGACTCGCTGTTGCCGCGTCGACTCGCGCACGTCGACCGCCGATTCAAGACGCCGAGTACCGCCATCGCCTTCACCGGTGGACTGCTCCTCGTACTCATCGCCTTCGTCCCCGTCGTCGACTTGGCGAAGTTGGCGAGTGCGTTTCAGATACTCGTCTTCTCGCTCGTGAACCTCGCACTCGTGGCCTTCCGCGAAAGCGACGTGCCGTTTTACGATCCGACGTTTCGGGCGCCGGGCTACCCCTACGTGCAAATCGTCGGCCTCGTTGGAGGATTGGTGTTGTTGGGGCAGATGGGAACGATACCGCTGCTCGGCGCCGCTGGCATCGCGATGGGCGGCGTCGTCCTGTATCTGGCCTACGGCCGCTCCCGGACCGAACGCCGCGGTGCGCTCGCGACGCTGTTCGGCGACGACGGTGCCGTCCAACCGACCGGCCGTGAGTGACCCGAACGAGGCTACCGAAAGCACAACGTTGAGTAATCCACGACGGCAACCTTGCGTATGAACGAGTCGGGCCTCCAATCGCTCGTCGACCACGAGACGATGGCCGAACGCGTCGACGCCGAGCGAGTTCCCGAGTGGGTACGAGCGCACTTCACCTCCTTCACCGACGGTCTCACCGGCGAGCGAAACGGGACGCCGTTTCCCTGCTTTTTCGGCACCGAAGCCGTCCGCAACGGCGATTTGCTGTACACCTGCGTGCCGTCGATGAGCGACCGGGGCGCACTCGCGGGACTCGGCGAGGCAATCCTGGAGTATCTCGACTGCTACGAGGACCACGCCGACCGCGCCTCGCTTGTCGCGTTCTTCCGCCCGCCGGAGCGGCCGCTTTCGGAAGCCGACTACCACGACACCCTCTGGCACATCCTCCAGTTCCTCCACGTCCACGATCCCGAACCGTGGCCCACCGACATCCCGACGGACCCCGACGACCCGAAGTGGGAGTTCTCCTTCGGCGGCGAACCGATGTTCCCGACGTGTCGGGCGCCGTTCTACGACACCTACAAGAGCCGCTACTGTCCCATCGGGCTGGAAATCACGTTCCAACCGCGGGCGTTGTTCGAGAACATGCACGTCACCGCCGACTACGAACAGGGCCAACACGCCCGCGAGGTGATTCAAAACCGACTGGAGTCCTACGACGGCGTCTGTCCACACGCCGATTTGGGCGACTGGGGCGTCGAAGGCGACCGCGAGTGGCGGCAGTACCTCTTCCGGGAAGACGACAGCCAAGCGCCCGATGCCTGCCCCATCAGCGTCACTCGCGACCATCCCAAAAGCGACCTGCTCGCCGGGCCCGAGGACTCCGTCGCCGCCGACTGACGTCCGAAAAGCGCACGACGTACGTCGGACATCGGCGACACACCTACGTACGGGCACGCGCAGTTGTACAACGTGAGCGACTACTACGTCGGCAGCGTCGCTCGTGACGGCGTCTGGCTGGCAGTCGCCTACACCGAAGCGGGCTACGACCACACGGCGGTCGTCGGCGGGGTTGGCGAACTCTGGACGCGCTACGAGGACGACGCCGAGCGCATCGCCATCGACGTGCCGGTCGGATTGGAGTCCACGACGGCGCCGCGAGCGAACGAACGCGCCGCCTTCGAGTACCTCGCCGGGACCGACGCCATCGTGCCCGCACCCGTCCGAGAGGCCACCCGCAAACAGCGCTACCGCACCGCCGCTCGGGTCCACGAGCGCAAAACCGACAGCGAACTGTCCCGTGCTGCCTTCGAGCGTGCCCACCTCGTCAACGCCGTCGACGACTTCCTGACGACCATCGACGAAGCCCAGCCGATATTCGTCGAGGCCCACCCCGAACTGTGCTACCGTGCCTTCGCGGGCGAAGCCATGACGGAGCAACCGGGGGTTGCCGCCGGCTACGCCGAACGGATGCGCACCCTCGCGGAGTTCGACCGCGACGCGCCGCCGACCGTCCAGTCGGTCGCCGAGGCCACCGCCGGCCACCGCGTCCCGATTCCGGCCGTCCTCGATGCCGTCGCGCTGGCGCTAACCGTCCGACCCGGCCCCGGCGAACTTCGGTCGCTTCCCGCCGACCCACCGAGGGACGCCGAAGGGCTTCCGATGCGGTACGTCTACCGGAGCGACGCGCCGCTGTCGGTCGGCGAACAGCGATGAACCGCGATTTCCTCAGAACGTGAACTCGTCGTCCGGTTCGTCCGTCATCGCTGCCGGGTCCTGTTGGTCGTCGGTCATCTGTGTGAACAGGTCTCCCTCGACATCGTCGGTGTCTTCGGTCGTCGCGTAGGCAGAGACGCCCATCGAGAGGAGTTCTTCGACCGCCTGCTCGCGGTTCAGGAACTCCCCTTGGCTGACGAGACGGTCGATTTCACTGTCGATTCGGTCCGGCAACGACACTTCCACGTCGGGCATACACGACGATTCGGGAGGTGGGCGTTAAAACCCTGTGTTCGGGTGAACCCACTCAACAGTTAGAGTTGTATTCGGAACGTCGAGAACCGTGATGGGCGCTGCAGGATTTGAACCCGCGGCAGCTTGGTCCGAAGCCAAGTACTCTGTCCAGACTGAGCTAAGCGCCCTCGAAACCACGTAGCGGCCTCGGTGTTTTAACGCTGTCCATTTTGTCGACGGGTGGGTCGGGACGACAAGCCAGTCGCTTCCGCGTCCCTTATGCCGGGGCCGCCGGAGATGGCCCCATGGGAACGGTACGCGGGTACGTCGAGTTGCTCCGGCCGGGCAATGCGATTGCCGCGGGGGTGTTGACGTTCATCGGCGCGTTCGTCGCGGGCGGGCTAGACAGCGCCGCGCCGATGGCGATTGCGATTACGGCGACAGTGCTCGCCACGGGTGCCGGCAACGCCATCAACGACTACTTCGACCGCGAAATCGACGCGATAAACCAGCCGGACCGACCGATTCCGCGCGGTGCCGTCGGCGCACGTGCTGCGCTCGGCTACAGTCTCGTACTGTTCGGAGTCGCCTCGGGAATCACGCTGTTGCTTCCGCCGCTGGCCATCGCCATCGCCGTCGCGGACCTCGCTGCGCTCATCGCGTACACGAAACTGTTCAAGGGGCTTCCGGGCGTGGGAAACCTCGTCGTCGGACTGCTGACGGGCAGTACGTTCGTTTACGGCGGGTCGGCAGTTGGTGGTGACCTCTCGACGGTCGGGGTGCTGTTCGGGTTGGCTGCGTCCGCGACCGTCGCCCGAGAAATCGTCAAGGACGTCGAAGACATCGCCGGCGACCGAGAGGAGGGGCTGAACACACTCCCCATCGCCATCGGCGAGCGGCGGGCGCTGGTCGCCGCGGCGCTGTTCGTCGTCGTCGCCGTCGTCGCCAGCCCACTTCCGTACGTGCTTCGAACCTTCGGCGTCGGATACCTAATCGCACTCGCTCCCGCGGTCGGTCTCTTGCTCGGCGGTGCGTACCGAAGTTTCGACGACCCGACTCGCGGGCAGACGCTCCTGAAAGTTGGGATGTTCGCCGCGGCCGTCGCGTTCGTGCTGGGCAGAGCGACCGTCGTATTATAAGCCGTTTGTATCCGGCGGAACGACTTTTCGGACGAAACGGTTCGAGTCACTCATGAAAGGGGATGGTGGGTTCGAGTGGGTCGAAACGGTCTCCGAAACGACCTACGACCTCGGCGAGCGACTCGACAACCGGACCGTACCGGCCGGAACGAACCTTCTCGTCGTCGGGCCGCCGATGGCGGGCACACGGCGGTTCGGCATGGAGTTACTCGCCGCAGGGGACGAGGACCGACCGATTATCGTCACGAACCGCGAGTCCGCACGGACGATTCGAAGCGACCACGCGGACTGCCTCGACGGTCCCGTGGGCGTTATCGACTGCGTGACGAAGCAGGGAGGCGAACCACGACTGGACTCTCCGTCGGTTCGGTATGCGGCCTCGCCCGACGACCTCACCGGTATCGGGATGGAGCTCACCGACGTACTCACCGAAGGTCCGGACGGTACCTCGGGTGGCAAGCGCGTCCTCTTCGATTCCGTCTCGACGCTGTTGATGTACAGCGACATCGAGCGCACGTCGCGGTTTCTCGACGTCGTGACGGCTCGAATAGAAGAGCAAGACGCAATCGGGCTGTTCGCTCTCAACTCACTCGCCCACGAGGACGCGGTCTACGAACGACTGTGTCGGCTCTTCGACGGCGTCGTTCGATTGGACGACGGTGGCGTCGTCGACGCGGAACTCCCGGAGTCGTGAACTCACACAGTGCTTTTGTCCCCGCCTGACTTTGGTCAGGTATGCCGGTCGAAACCGACGCTGAACTCCGAGAGATACTCGAATGTGACACCATCGCGGTCGTCGGCTGCTCCGGAACCGCGGGAAAAGCCGCCCACGACGTGCCGAATCTCATGCGCGAACGCGGCTACGAAATCATTCCAGTCAATCCCTACGCCGACGAGATATTCGGCGTCGAACCGTACGACTCCCTCGAAGCGGTCGAGGAAGAAATCGACATGGTCGACGTGTTTCGTCCCAGCGAGGAGGTGAGCGGCATCGTCGACGAGGTTCTCGAGCGCGAGGACGTCGACGTGGTCTGGACGCAGTTGGGTATCCGCGACCGCGAGGCCGGCGAGCGAGTCGAGGACTCCGGTCGTCAGTACGTCGAGGACCGCTGTCTCAAAGTCGAGTACCAGCGGTTGATGTAGCTACTCGCCGCTTCCGGTTTTTGTGTCGTTTTCACCGCCGTCTTCGGCGTCGGGAACCGCGGCCGTGTCGTCGCCCTCGGCCTCGGTGACGGCGGGTTCGGCCTCCTCGATTGCGACCTCTGTGAGGAGTTCGTCGACGTCGATGCCCTCCGATTCCGCAATCGCTTCGAGCAACGCCGCCTGTTGGTCGACCTTGTTCTCCAAGGCGGCCACCCGCTCGTGGGTGTCTTGAACCGTCTCGCGGACCTCGACGATTTGCTCGCGGAGTTCGTTCATCCTCGCGTACAGTTCCTCGCCCATGTCCGCGACCTTCTGGAGCTTCTTGGTCGCACCTCCGAGTCCCATAGCCCGGCCTTCGACGCCGATGGCCGTGTGCCTTGCGGTGTTCGATGCGTCCCGGCGGCGTTAAGACGCAGGCGGTCGGAACGCCGGTATGGACAGCCGCCGCGCCGCACCGACGCTCGGTATCGTCGCCTCGCTCGCCGTCGTCGCCGTCCTCACCGTGCCGTACTTCGTCATCGACGACGGGTCGGCCGTCGCCAGCTACTACGGCTCCGGTGCGCTGACGCCGTGGGCCGGCGGCCTGATGGCGCTCGTCGGCGTCATCGTCTTCGCCGCGGGACGGGAGAACCGAACCGATCCCGAGACCGCCGCCGGTGCCGCCGTCGGCCTCAGCGTCGTCGTGTTCCTCATCTCGGTGCTGTGGGCCGTCACGGTGCCCGCGGACCTCGTCCTCCAGTTGACGACCGACGAACCGCTTTTCGGCCCGCTCACGACCGCGACGGTCATCGAATCCCACCGCTGGGTGCTCGCACTCGTCGCCATCGTTCCCGCCGCTGCCGCCGGGTGGTACGCGAAGTCGCTTCGACTGCTGTAGTCGCGGTTCGAAGCGCCTCGTCGATACCCGAACCGTTATCCTCTGCAGTCCCCCGAAGCCCGATATGGACCTCTCTATCGTCGACCTCTCTCCAGTTCCCGATGGCGGTATGGCCCGTGAGGCGTACGCGAACACCGTCGAGGCCGCCCAGCAGGCCGAGCGTCTCGGCTACTCGCGGTTCTGGGTCGCCGAACATCACGGCATGGCCGACACCCTCGCGGGGACGACACCCGAGGTGCTGCTCGGCCACCTCGCCGCCGAGACCGATTCGATTCGCCTCGGCTCCGGCGCCGTGTTGCTCAACCACTACAGTCCGTTCAAGGTCGCGGAAATCTTCGGGGCGCTGGACGGACTCGCGCCGGGACGCATCGACGCCGGACTGGGCCGTGCCAACGGGTCGCCGGCCGTCGACCGCGCGCTCGGGACCGAACGGCACGCCCGCAACCCCGACGAGGACCACGCCGAAAAAATCGAGGCCGTCGTCAGTCACCTCTACGACGACTACCCGGACGATCACCCCTACGGCGACCTAGAGATTCCCCGGTCGGGCGAAGAGCCACCCGCACCGTGGGTACTCGGGTCGAGCCCATCGAGTGCGGCGCTGGCGGGCGAACTCGGCCTCCCGTACTGCTTTGCGGCGTTCATCCGCCCGCAGTTCGCCGTCCACGCCTTCGAGGAGTATCACGAACAGTTCCAGCCCTCACAGTTGGGCGGCGGTATCGACGAGCCACACGGGATGGTCGCGGTGAACGCGGTGTGTGCCGAAACCGACGAAAAGGCGGCACGACTCCGGGCGATGGCCGAGGCGTCTTACAAGCGGATGGAGCGCGGCGTCGTCGGGACGACACCCTCCGTCGAGGAGGCCATCGAGGAACTCGGGGGCGTTCCGGAGCCGACGCCCGCCACTCTCGACGACGGGGAGTGGCCGCGGGCGATTTCCGGCAGTCCGGAGACCCTCGACGGACTGTTGGAGCAGTTGGCCGACCGCGTCGGCGCCGACGAGATGATGATTCAACACGTCGTCGCCGACCACGAGGACGCGCTTCGGTCCCACGAACTGCTGGCCGACGGCGTCGGACTTACTGCTCGGTGACTGAGACCAATCGGAGAACGGAGACAGATACCAAGCATCCGCGAGGGCGGCGAAGCCGCCCGACGCGGTTCTCCGGACGCGACCGAAGGGAGCGTCCGGGCGAGGCGGGTGACCGTAGGGAACCCGCCGCTGCTTTTTCATCGAAGTTTTTCCCGAGCAGCCGTTGGCTGCTCGTGGAAAAAGTTCGGTATGAATGGTTGGACCCGGGCGTTGCCTGGCCCGTCCAATACGGGGAGTCCCGCGTGCCTCCTCCACCCCGCGACCCTACGGGCGACAGCTGTCCACGGGTCCGCTGCTCACTTCCGTGCCTGACGGATTGCCCGTGGTTAACCGCGACCGAACGTCCCTGCAGACGCCGGTCGGCGGACCGCTGCCCTCGTAGGACGAGGCTTCGACGTTGGCTTGCGGGGCCCGCACTGGTTGGGCCAGACGCACCCCGGCTTCGGTCCCCGCTAAAGACCATAGCGCGGGTTGTGAGCGGGGCCTAACCGCCCGACCTAGTCCACTTCACCGTAGTCCGCTGTGACTTAAGGGCCTTTCGGCTGCTGGTCGCAAAATCGAAGCAAAAAACGACCCGAGAGTATCGGGGTTACTCGCCGGCGACAGGACCTTCCGCCATGTCGATACCGCCGGTGAGCGTGCGGTGCGGGTAGGGGATGTCGATGCCTTCCTCGTCGAAGCGGCGCTTGACCGCGGTGACGTACTCGCCGCGGGTCTTCACGAAGTCGGCTCGGGAGGGGTTGGCAATCCAGATGCGCGACTGGAGGCCGACCGAGGAGTCACCGAGTTCGGTCAGCCGGACGGAGGGACCTGGGTCGTCCATGATGCCCTCGTGGGCTTCGGCTTCCTCCATGATGATGTCGGTGGCTTTCTCGATGTCGTCGTCGTAGCCGATGCCGAAGACGAACTTCAGGCGGAGTTTGTTCGCGTCGACGGGGTTCTTGACGACGTTGTCAGTGAGTTGGGAGTTCGGGACGGTGAGCAGTTCGTTGTCGAAGGTCCGCAGGCGCGTGACCCGAAGGCTGATGTCCTCGACGACGCCTGAGTTGCCGTCGAACTCTATCCAATCGCCGATTTTGAACGGCCTCTCGACGAAGATGAACACGCCGGCGACGAAGTTCGCGATAACGTCTTGCATCGCGAACCCGATGGCGAGCGTCGCCGCCGCGGCGACAGTCGCAAGCGAGGTGAGGATGTTCCCGCGGCCGGAGGCGGCGAAAGCCGCACCGAGGGCGACGAAGACTATTATGAAGAAGAGAACCTTGTTCAAGGGCTTTTTCGCATGACTGTCGAGACCGCGACGGTCCATCGCACGGCCGGCAAGCGGCAATACGAACGCCCGTCCGATGATGTAGACGAGGACGAACGCCACGATTCCGAGTACGGCGTAGCCGATAGGGTTGGTGTACACCGGGGCAAGTCCGAACACGTCGGTGAGAACGTCGCTTACGGGATTGGTCTGAGCCGGTATCATCGATGGAACACGGCCGTATGGCCACGTGTCTCGATTACTTCCCCGCTGACTCGCTCGGCGAGCTCCTCGGCCAGTTCCTCGGTCGTGGTGCCGCCACGTGCCGCCCGAAGGAACTTCGCCTTCACGAGGTCGCGCTCCTGCAGTTGGTCCGACAGTTCCTCGACGACGGGGTCGAGGCCACCTTTCCCGACCCAGACGGTCACCTCGACATCGTGGGCACGCTGACGCAAGTCCTTCTCCGACATGCGCCTCCGTACTCGCGCCTTCGTTTTAAAGGATTAGTTTGCCGACGTGTATCGGGGGCGTCGAGGCCGTTTCGCTACTGGTATGGGTACCGCGCCTGGGCCCCACAGTCACAGGTGACCACGACGTGGCCGTCCCGCGTTCGGACCCGGGCGTTTCGACCCGGAATCAGATACGCATCACAGGCGTCGCAGGTGAACCGCTTGAACCGCTTCGGCAGCGGCAGGCGATTGCGTTCGGCGACCCGGCGCGCACGGCGGACGTACCGCTTTGCGAGGTCGTCGTTGCCCTCGCTGGCCGCCTCGCGGGCCAACTCGTGTAACCGCTCGATTCGCTCTGCGGCGACGCTCACGGCCCTGGGTTTTCGCCCGTCGCGTTTAGGCGTTCTGTAACGAGATGGGTCGAATCCCCGAGTAGAAACCGTTTAGTGTCCGAGACGACCACGAACGAACGGGAACCGCACGACCGCAAATCTGACTCGCCGGCCGATTGGTCGGCTCGGGATTGCGGTAGTGCTGGCGGAACGCCACCAGCGCCTTCGGGCCTGACGCGATACCGCCGACTACGAGCGGTCCGTGCAGTTCCAACAGAAACATGGCACGAATGCATTCCCGCCGTCGAGGCTCGTCCGGTTCGGACCGGCCCGCGGCAGACGAACCGCCGGAGTGGAGCGACGTAGACGAAGACGCAATCGAAGAGCGCGTCGTCGAGTTGGCCGAGGAGGGGCACGACCCCAGCCAAATCGGCCTGAAACTGCGCGACGAGGGCGTCCAGGGCGTCCCGGTGCCGGACGTGAAACTCGCGACCGGCAAGAAGGTAACCGAAATCCTCGAGGCTAACGACGTGACCCCCGACTTCCCAGAGGACCTCCGGAACCTCATGGAGCGGGCCGTCCGTCTCCGCGACCACATGGAAGAACACCCCGGCGACGCCCAGAACAAGCGGGCACTCCAGAACACGGAGTCGAAGATTCGCCGGCTCGTCGACTACTACCGCGGCGACGAACTCGACGAGTCGTTCACCTACGAGTACGACGAAGCGAAGGAACTGCTGGAGTAACAGTCACATGTCCGCCGCCGGCCACGAGGAACCCGTCGCCGACCGCGTCGCTTCGAGGCTCCGCGACGCCGACTTCGTTCGGCTCGTCGCGACAGCCGATGGCGACGCGCTCGCGGCGACCGGCCTGCTCGCACGCGCGCTCCGAGAGTGTGACGTGCCGTATCAGGCCAGCCTCGCGGCCGTCCCCCGAACGCCTTCGACCGACGCCGACTGCACGGTCGCAATCGGACACGCCACCGGCGACGTGACGCTGTCCTCGACGCCGCTGTCGGTGCGGGCGGTCGACGTAGCCCGGGTACTCGCCGCGGAATCAGTCGACCCCGAACTCGCCGTCGCGGGCGTGGTGTCCGCCGGGGTCGAGCCCTCGGGGTCGCTGCTCGAAGCCGTGGCCCTCGAACGGCACCTCGGCGTCGCCATCCCGACTGACGACCGCATCGACGGTCTCGCCGGGTCGACGCTGTTTCACGCGCCGTTCTCCGGCGACGAGACAGCCGTCGAGGAGGCGTTGGAGGGCTTCGACGGCGACGACCGCGAACTCGCCTCGCTCGTGGCACTGTCGGCGGTGCAGGACGCACCGCCGCGGGCCGCCGAGGCAGTCGAGCGGGCGCTGTACCCCTACGACTGCGACCGGTTCGAGACGCTCGGCGGCTACGCCGACGTGCTCGATGCGGTCGCCCGGGAGCGACCCGGTACGGGAATCGCGCTCGCACTCGGTAACGGCGTCGAATCCGCGGCGCTGGAGTCCTGGCGAAGCCACGGCCAGCGCGCCCACGAGGCGCTTCGAACGGCCAACACCGGCCGCTACGACGGCGTCTTCGTCGCTCGCTGTGACGCGACCGATGAGGGGGATACCCCCCTCGGAACGGTCGCTCGCCTGCTGTTCGCCTACCGCTCGCCGGAGCCGGTCGCACTCGCCGTCACCGACGGCGAGGCGGCCGTCGTCGCCGAGGCCGACTCGGCGGCAGCCGACGCCCTCGGTGCCGCGGCAGCCGACCTCGACGGCCGGTCGACCGCCCGCGATGGCCACGGCGCAGCGACGTTCGACGGCACGGCGACCGACTACGTCGCGGCGTTCAGGGAGGCACTATGAAGCGAGCGACCATCCGGACGACCCACGACCACCCCGAGTTGGTGGCCGCGGCGCTCGTCCCGGACAACACAGACGAGATGTCGACCCGCGTGACCGACTCGGTGGTCGAGACGACCATCGAACGGGACTCGACGGGCGGCCTCCGAACGACGGCGGACGACTACGTGACGAACCTCACAGTAGCACAGCAGATAATCGACACGACAACCCAATCATGAGCGAACGATCCGTATCCAAGCGTAGAGAGGAGAAGCGATGGTACACCGTGATGGCCCCCGAGATGTTCGACCGGGCCGAACTCGGTGAGACCCCCGCAGACGACCCCGAGCAGGTGTACGACCGCACCATCGAGACGACGCTCGGCGAACTGAACAACGACCCAAGCGAGAACAACACGAAACTGACGTTCCAGATTTCGGACGTGGGCAGCGACGCCGCCTACACCGACTTCATCCAGCACGAACTCACCCGGGACTACCTGCGCAGTCTCACCCGCCGCGGCACCTCGAAGGTCGACGCCTTCGTTACGGTGCTGACGACGGACGACTACCGCGTGCAGGTCCAGCCCGTCGCCTACACGACGAAGTCGGCCGACCGCAGCCAGGAGAAGGCTATCCGGCGTGTGATGATTGACCTCGTCGAGGAGGCCGGCGCGGAGCGAACCTTCGAGGGGCTCGTCGAGAGCATCGTCGAAGGCCGACTCTCCTCGGCCATCTACAACGAGGCCAAGACCATCTACCCGCTTCGACGCGTCGAAATCCAGAAGACCCGCCTCGAAGCGCGACCCTCCGAAGTCGCCGCCGAGGAGGAAGCCAGCGTCGACGTCGACGAAGAGGACGTCGCCGTCGACGACGAGGAGTAATCGGACGCGAATTCGAATTTCTCGTTTCTTCGAGCGTCGAGCGGCCGCGCCGTCGAATCCTATTCTGAGACGACGATGACGCCGACCATGCCTTTCCGCTCGTGGGGGATACAGAAGTAGCCGTGTTCGCCCGCGACCTCGAAGGTGTGTTCGAAGGTGTCGCCGGGTTGGATGTTGCCGCTCCCATCGGATTCCCACGCCGTACGTGCCGCGTCGGTCGACTCGAAGCCACCCGACGCGAAGAACGCCGCGCCCTCCGGAAGCGCCGACTCGTAGGCGGTGACGGTGTGGCCGCGAGAGCCGTTGTTGCCCCAGACGACGGTGTCTCCCACCGATACCTCGTAGCGCTCGGGGACGAAGGCGTTCGACGACATGCCGATGTCGTAGTCGCCATCGGAGAGCGTCGCCTCCAGACAGCCCGCGAGCGGAACCGCCGCCGTTCCCGCCGCCGCGATGAACGACCGTCTGTCCATACATTGAGTGAGGACCGAACGGCAATAGGCGGCCCGGTTCCGGACGGAAGCGAACGTACTAAGACGGGCCTCTTCGACCGGAGATTCATGCAGCCGCGCTTCGTGGGGCGACTCGGCCTCGCCGACGCCATCACGGTCGCCAACGCGGCGCTGGGCTTCGTCGCCGCAGCCGTCGCGATGACCGACCCGGCGCTGGCCGCCCGACTCGTCTTGCTCGCGGCTATCGCGGACGGCCTCGACGGCGTCATCGCCCGCACCCGCGGCGGGACGCCGGTCGGTGACTTTCTCGATTCCCTCGCGGACGTGGCGTCGTTCGGCGTCGCCCCCGCCGTCTTCGTCTACGCCGTCGTCACCGACGGCGGGACGGCCGCCCTCGACACCCCGCTTTTCGTCGCCTCCCTCGCCGTCCCCGCCCTGTTCGTTGCGATGGCGGTCGTCCGACTCGGATTCTACATGCTCGACGACCGCCACAGCCCCGAAACCGAGGGCGTCCAGACGACGCTCGCGGCAACCATCCTCGCGGTGTCGTATCTCGCCGGCATCACGAACCCGACGGTACTCCTCGCCGCCACCGCCGTTTTCGTCTATCTGA
Source organism: Natronomonas gomsonensis (assembly GCF_024300825.1). Lineage (NCBI taxonomy): Archaea > Methanobacteriati > Methanobacteriota > Halobacteria > Halobacteriales > Natronomonadaceae > Natronomonas > Natronomonas gomsonensis. Next base: position 1,369,014 of record NZ_CP101323.1, read on the forward strand.
TGGTCGCCGCGATAACGTACCCCGAACTGTACGCCCGCGATGCGATAATCCTCGGTGGACTGCAGGCACTTGCAGTCCTCTTTCCGACCGCTATCGACCGGATGTTTCCCCGGGCGCTGCTGTTGTTCGCCGTTGCCTACCTCGTGTTAGCGCCGTTCATCTACTGGCGGGAGACGTGACGGGGCAGGAAGGGATAGAGTGAGAGTAGTTGGCTCGCGTGAATCGGTCAGTAGAGGTGTGTATAGCGGCTCTTTTCCCCAAAAGAGTTTATGAAATAAGCATTGAGTGGTGCACATGCCGTCCATGTCGCGCCGTGACGCTCTCAAGGGTGTGGTAGTGAGTATCGGGGGCTTAGTCACTGCTGGCTGCACGGCCTTGGATGGGAGCACAGATGGAAGTCTCGAACTTATCAACTTGTCTTCTGAACCCATCTATTTCACTGTGTCCGCCGAGTCTACAGAGAAGCCAGACAACCAGCAGACACCGATGTTCAGAACGCAGTATTACGCCACTCCAGAGAAAGGCGTCATTCTCCCAAACGCGCTCACAGGAGACGAATACCGTGTCTCTATCCTTGTTCATGAAGAGACTGCTGGTGACCCCGGCTCAACGCTTGCGAGCGGACAAACAACGTTCGCTCCAAGTACGCAAGAACCGACCCTGTACGTTCGCTATGACTTCCAGAGCAACGAATCAGTCACGTTCGATGCTGGCCAGTAACTGGTAGGGAGCGAACAACCCAATGGTTCGTCTGTACCGAGCGAAGAATTCACGAATGATTCTCCCTAAGAATTCAGATGACTAACAGCTGAGTAGCATCCGCGAGGGCGGCGAAGCCGCCCGAAGCGGTTCACGCCGCGCGAGCGGAGTGAGCGCGGCGGCAAGGCGGGTGACCGTAGGGAACCCGCCGCCGCTTTTTCATCGAAGTTTTTGCCGGGCGCCGCAGGCGCCCGTGCAAAAAGTTCGGTGTGAAGGGAAACGCTCTTGGCTTATTCTTTCGGATACCCATACATGAGCAACGGGGACGACGAGAACGCTGACGCCCCCGAGGACGCCGCCGACGAGGAGGCGCCCGCGGACGCCGAAGAACCGACGGACGCATCGGAGCCGTCCGAAGAGACTACGGAGGAACCTGCCGAGGAAGCCCCCGACGAAACCGAGGGCGTGCCGGCGACGGAGGTCACCGTCGAGACCCTCGAAGAGACACTCGACGAGGTGGCCGCCGCCGTCGAAGAAGCCGAGACGGAAGCCGACCTCGACGACGCCGAGGCGAAACTCGACGGGGCCGAATCGGACCTCGAAGCCGCTGATTTCGAGGAACCCGAGGACGAAGACGAGGAGGACCCGACCGAGGCGCTGCAGTCCCGCGTCAACGACCTCCGTGGCGACATCGAGGAAGCCCGCGGTCCCTACGCCGAGGACGTCGAGGAGACCGTCGCCGCGGCGGCGGAGACGGTCCGAGAGACGCGGTGGACCGAGGACGGGGAACCCGACGTTCATGCCGCCGTCGAGACGTTCCTCGCCGATGCAAGCGAGGAGGTCGGCGCGGACTTCAACGCTGGCGATGACCTCGACTCGCAGGCCGACGCGCTCGAACGCGCCGGCACCGCCATCGTGGACGCCGGTCTCGACGCCGACGACGACGCCGACACCATCGCGGCGCTGGTCGAAATCGCCGAAACGCTCGAAGACGACCTCGAGGATGCCGAAGAGTGGAGCGACCTGACGGTCGTCGAGCAACTGACCGCCCAGGGGTTCTACGACCGGATGAACGCCGAGAACCGCAAGGACTTCCCGCCGGAACTCACCGCGATTCGACTCGCGGAGGCCGAAAACGATCCCGAGCGCATCCTGCTCGCCATGGAGAACCTCGAATCGGACTTCATGCAGGAGAACTGTATCGACGCGCTCCGTCGGATGGGCTCGGAGGAGGCCTTCGAGGTCATGCACGAACGCGCCCAGAAGCGCAAGCGACCGGAAATCGAAGTGCTGGGCAAAATCGGCGACGAGCGTGCCGTCGACACCCTCGTCGAGTTCGTCGACGGGGGCAACCCGCCGCTGCAGAAGGTTACGCTCCGTGCGCTCGGCGAAATCGGCAGCGACGAGGCGACCCAAGCCGTCGCTAACGCTCTCGACGACGAGGAGAGCGTCGTCCGCTCACAGGCCGCCCGAGCGTTGGGTCTCATCGGCGACACCCGCGCAATCGACCCCCTCAGCGACACTCTCGGCGACGAGAGCGAGGACGATTCGGTTCGTGCCTCCGCCGCGTGGGCGCTCGTCCAAATCGGCACCGAGCGAGCGCTCGAAGCCGCCGCCGAGTACGACGACGACCGAGCCTACACCGTGCAGGCCGAAGCCGAGAAGGCCCGCGACGCGACCGCGGCCTGAGCCGTCCGACCCTTTTTGTACGAAGCCGGGACCAACCCGGCGCGTGAGGTACCGACCGCTCGCACTCGCTGTCGTACTCGTGGTGTTTCTGTGTAGCGGTGTCGCCGTGACCGCGACGACGGCAGAACCGACGACGACCGCGACAGCCGAGGGGAACGCGACGCTCGTCGGCGCGTATCCGAACCCGGTCGCAGAGGACGACCGCGGGGAGTTCGTCACCGTCCGTTTCGAGCACCCGACGAACACCACCGGGTGGGCGCTCGGAGACGGGACGACGGCCGTCCAGTTGCCGAACCGGACGTTTCGAGGGACGGTCGCCTTCACTTCGACGCCGGAGGCGGCACGAAACCACACCGACACGCACGTCGTCGAACTCGACGGCCGGCTTCGACTCGCCAATGGCGGTGAGGGACTCGTACTTCGAGCGGGCGAGGAAAGGGTCGATACGGCCCGGTACCGCGATGCTCCGGAGTCCCGAATCCGGTCGTTTCAGACGGGCACGTGGCGACCAATCGGCGCAACCGATATCGACCCGATTTCGGCACGTGAAAGCGAAGTGACCGCCTTTACACTCCCCGATTCGCCGACGCAAGTCGTCGAGACTCTCCGTGGCGCCGACGACAGACTGCTGCTCGGCGGCTACACGCTCACCTCCGAACGAGTGACCGACCTGCTGGTGGACGCTCACGAGCGAGGCGTGACGGTCCGCGTGCTGCTCGATGGGTCGCCAGTCGGCGGGATGAGCGAACGACAGGCCGAGCAGTTGACTCGGCTATCCGAGGCGGGCGTGGACGTTCGGCTGCTCGACGGCCCACACACGCGATACGCCCATCACCACCCGAAGTACGCGGTCGTCGACGACCGAGCGCTCGTTTTGACCGAGAACTTCAAGCCCGCCGGAACCGGTGGCATGTCGAGTCGGGGGTGGGGCGTCGTACTCTCGGATGCCGAACTCGCGTCGGCGTTGGCGGACCTCCACGCCGCGGACCGAACGTGGCGTGCGGCGACACCGTGGTCGACCTACCGGCGGGGCCGTGACTTCGTCGCCGCCGATCCCGCAGTCGGCGATTTCGAGACGAGACATCACCCGAAACAAGTCACGGTCGACGCTGCGACGCTCCTCGTCGCTCCGGACAACGCCGCGAGTGCGGTCGAACGACGAATCGACCGCGCCGAAACGAGAGTGCTCGTCCAGCAGGTGGAGATAGATAGCCGCGAGAACCGACTGCTACGTGCCGCCATTCGTGCCGCCGACCGCGGCGTGCGCGTCCGCATCCAACTGTCGAGTGGCTGGTACGTCGAAGAAGAGAACGCGGCGCTCGTGGAGTGGCTGAACCGTCGTGCGGATGCCGAGGGGTGGGACTTAGACGCCCGCGTCGACGACCCGGATGGGTACAGAAAGATACACACCAAGGGTGTAATCGTCGACGATACCGCGATACTCGGAAGCCTCAACTGGGGCCGGACCGCGATGAGCGAAAATCGCGAGGTTGCCGTCGCACTGGACGGAGAATCGGTCGCCGACTACTACGCTGGCGTCTTCGACGACGACTGGTCGGAGTCGAATCGCAGAAAAACACCAGCCGGACTGTTCGGCGTGGCGGCGGTCGCTATCGCCGGCGCATTATTGTTTGCCCGCCGAATCCAGTTCCGCGGTCGGGACGGTGTCGTCACCGACTGGCAGTGGTGATTACTCGCCGCCGTCCCGAAGGAGCGTACTCCGGAGTTCCTCGTCGAGTTCGGCGTTCTCCATCTTCTCGATGAGGGCGTCGATGACGGGTTCACGCATGCCGGAGACGAACTTGATGGACCCGACGACGAGGTGTCCACCGCCGGAGACGCCCGCGCCCGGGATTTCGTCCTGCAGTTCGGTCACCATGTTCGGGATGTCGAGTCGGACGCCGTCCGAGCGGAGGACGGCGAAGTCCGGCCCGTAGCCGATTGTGATGACGGGATCGCCGGTCTCGGTGACCTTCCGGTCGTGGAGTTCGCCGGTCGTCTTCCCGGGTGCGGGGTAGGTGAATCGGCGGGCGTGGTTCTCCACGTCGAGTCGGTAGAGGTGGGCGCCGTTGTCGAGTGCCTCGTGTTCGACGTGAGGTTCGGCGTCGTCGAGTTGTTCGTCGACGTCCCGCTGGGCACGCGTCGAGAGGAACTCGACGAGTTCCTCGTGGCGTTCGGGGTCGTCACAGTCGAGGTTGAGAACGTCGTTGATGAGGTTCTCCCCGGAGTTGTATCGGAGCCAGTGAGCCGCGTAATCCATCGCTTCGCCGATGGCCCGGAGGTCAGCCTCGGAGTAGCCGGCGTCGTCGGCCAACGCGAGGTAGTCGTCCATGGCGTCGGCTTTCGAGCGGTCCGACAGCCCCGCGACCGCCGGAACGTGTTCGAGTTGGTCGGTAATCGTGGGGTCAATCATCCGAGCCAACTCAACGCACATCATCCCGGTCGTGATGCGGTAGTCCTCGTCGTGGAGGTAGGGGTTGACGTGCTCTTCGAGGAGCGGACCGACCGCGTCGGGGTCGGGGTGGTGGTGGTCGACGACGAGAATCGGGATGTCGTACTGCGCCAGCGCGCGGTAGGCGGGCGTGTCCTCCTCGGTCGAGCCGTTGTCGACCATGAACAGTAGCGGAAGCCGCTGGCCGTGGCGCTCCTCGTCTTCCAGCGCGAAGTTGAGGTCCCGTGTCACGTCCTCCATCTCGTAGTACGGTGCTTTCGAGGGGAGCCGTTTGAACAGGTGCTGGGGTGCGTCGCCGTCCTCGTGAACCTCGGCGATGAAGTTCTCCAAGGCGAGTTGGACAGGGACCGAGGCACACATCCCGTCGCCGTCGGCGTGGTGGCGGAGTCGGATGGGTCTGGAGTCGAGGACGGCCAACCGGAGTTGGCGGGCGACGGCCGCGAGGTCCTCACGGAGTTTCTCGAAGGCGGGCCACTCGATGAGGGGTTCGACGTCAGCGGGTTCGGCCCGTTCTTCGAGGGCCGCGTCGACGCGTGCACGAACTTCGTTTTCGGCCGCACCGCGGAGGCGAACGAGGTTGTCGGTCTCGATTTGGACTGACCCCTCGCGCGTCTCGACGTCGCCGGTGATACGAACCGTGTCGTCGAGTTCGATGTCTGGGTAGGCGCGGACGCCCGCTTCCTCGAAGGCAGCACAGGGGACGACGCCGGTGCCGTCCCGAACCGCGAATATCGTCGGGCCGGCGGTCTGTTTGATTTGCACCACGTCGCCTTCCAGGTGGATGGTGTCGCCGACGTGTTCATCGAGGTCCTCAACGCGGGCGTCGTCGCCGTGGACGACCGCCTCAACGTCGACGGCGTCGATGTCGACATCGACTTCTTCGAAGCCGAGATCGCCGTTCTCTCGGATTTCGACGAGGTCGACAACGAGGTCGTCACCGGCGTCATAGTCGCCGACGAGATTCGATTCGTGGACGAGTCCGGAGACATGGTCGGAGATGTCGACGAACACGCCGTACTTGACGACGCCGTTGACAGTTGCGAGATACCGTGCGCCCTCTTCGATGTCCTCCTGAGTACAGTCGGCAGCTAAATCGTAGACGACCCCGTCGGCGGGGTCGGTGCCGGAATCGCCGGCAGCGGAACGAGTCATTGGCGTTTTTCGGCCCCGGGCGGGTTTAAGAGTGTTGTTGTCCGATTCGTCTCGGTTCTCACCTCGTCTCGGCGGGGCGAGTCAGCCGGTCCGGAAGCCTTAGTTGTCACGCGGTCGGATGCATCGACATGGGCCTGTTCGGGTCGATGTTGAAACCGAAACTGTTCCGGTCGAGTGAGATACTCGGCATCGCGGAGGACGCACTCCAGTTCGCCCTGCAGGCGTCCGAGGACTCCCACCCCAACGAGTACATGGGACAACTCCGCGGAACCGACGCGGGCAAACTCGGGTTGGACCGCGACGGGACCGTCATCACCGACGTACTGCTCGCTCCCGGGACGAAGACGAACCCCGTCAGCGCGGAGTTCAATCCATCCTATCTCCCCAACGACCCGAACAGCGTCGGTTCGATACACTCCCACCCCAACGGCGTGTTGCGGCCGAGCGACGCCGACCTCGCCACGTTCTCCCGCGGCAAGATACACATCATCGTCGGCGCCCCCTACGGCCGGACCGACTGGCGGGCCTTCGACCGCGACGGCGAGCCGACGACGCTGGACGTACTCGACGTCGAGTTGCCGGACGACCAGTTCTTCGACTTCACACAGGAAGACATAGACCGGGAGTTACGATGAGACGCGTCGTCGCACAGGGGACGTTCGATTTGTTGCACCCCGGCCACCTCCACTACCTCGAGGAGGCCAAATCGATGGGCGAGGAACTCCACGTCATCATCGCCCGCTCGGAGAACGTCACCCACAAGGCGAAACCCGTCGTTCCCGACCGCCAGCGCCGCGACATGGTCGCTGCGCTCGACCCCGTCGACGAGGCGCGTCTCGGCCACACCGAGGATTTCTTCGTCCCCATCCGCGACATCGACCCCGACGTCATCGTTCTCGGCCACGACCAACACCACGACGAGGCGACGCTCGCGGCGATGCTGGAAGACGAAGGCATCGACTGTGAGGTCGCCCGCGGAACGCCCCGCGAAGCCGACGACCACGAGGTGCTGTCGACCGGCAGCATCATCGAACGAGTCTGCGAGCGTCGCTGTTAACGACGGTATCGTACACGTTTTCGAGGGCGTCGATGGAACGTTCGACGCTGAGTGCGTCGCGTCTGGAGAGACACCGCTCGGAGAGTCGTTGGCGGTCCGCGAGCGCCCTCCGGATGGCCGCGGTGAGTCCGTCGACGTTCCCCGGTTCGAAGTGATAGCCAGTCTCGCCGTCGACGACGGTTTCGGAGAGTGCAGCGCCGTCGGCAGCGACGACCGGCGTACCACAGGCGATAGCCTCCAGTGCGACCAACCCCTGTGTTTCGACCGGACTCGGGAACCCGAAGGCGTCCAACGCCGTATAGAACGTCGGCAACTCCGAACGGTCGAGAAAGCCGAGGAATACCACGTCGTCTCGGGCGGCCGCCGCTCGCTCCAGTTCCGAGCGCGCGGGGCCGTCGCCGCCGACGACGAGCGTCGCCTCGATTCCACGAGTCGCCGTGAGGAGTTCCTCGAGTCGTTTCTCGTGGCCGTGGCGACCGGTGTAGCCGACGAGCGGCCCCTCGGGAATGTCGTGGCGGTCCCGAAACGCCGCGACCGCCGCCTCCGACGACGGTTGAAACAGGTCGGTGTCGACGCCGTTGGAGACGACGTGGACGGGCGTTCCGCCGTCAGGGACCTGCGCTGCGGCCGCTCGCGAGGGGACCACGACGGCATCGGCCTGTCGAAAGAACCACCGCTCGTAGCGTTCTGCGATGCGGCGGAGCGGCCCGGAGAGGTGGTCGCTGATGTATTCAGCGTACTCGCTGGCCGGCGTATGATAGGAGGCGACGAGCGGGAGGTCCGCACGCGTTGCGAGCCGACGACCCGCGAGTCCGAGTGCGAACGGCGTGTGCGTGTGGACGACATCGGGGTCGGCCTCGGAGATTGCCGAGGGAATTCGTGGCCGCCCGAGACGGAATCCCGGATAAAACGGAAACGGAAGACTCGACACCGGATGTTCGTCCGGCGCGGGTCGGTACCCGTCACTTCCCGGGTAGACGACGGGCATCCGCCCGCCGCGGGCACACCAGTAGTCACGCCACGTCTCGATGGTGTAGGTGACACCGTTGACCGTCGGGAGATACGTGTCGGTAAACACCGCGACGGTCTGCATAGTCGCGGTTCGACGAGGCGGCGTTAATCGGTTGTGGATTCCGGACGGCTGCCGACGCGATTCGCGGCGTCATAGGCGTCTCGCAATCCTTCGGCGACTCGGTCGAGTCCGTGTTCAGTCGCCGTCTCGCGGGCGTTTTCACCGAGGCGCTCCCGGAGGTCAGGGTTCTCGGCCAACCGCTGCAGCGCTGTCCGGAACTCGGGGAGCGTCTCACATTTCAGGCAGTCGATACCGTCGGAGCACAGCGGTTCGAACGTCGGGATGTCGCGGACGACGACCGGCTTGCCGCACGCCATCGCCTCCAGCGCCGCGATGCCCTGCGTTTCGTTTTTCGTCGGAAACAGGTACACGTCGCCGGCCGCGTAGGCGCCGCGAACGTCGTCTATCCAGCCGGTGAACGTCGCGTTCGCCGGCGGGTGTCGAACCCGCCGGCGAACGGTCGAGGAAGCCAACGGCCCGGTGTCGTATGGGCCGAACCAGACGAACTCGTAGTCGGTCGATTCGGCGAGTCGGCAGAACGTCGTCAACCCCTTGCGCTCGAAGACGTTGCCGACCGAGAAGACGACCAGTCCCTCGAGGTCGAACCGACGCCGGTAGGGCTCCCGGAGCGCCTCGAACCCCGACAGCGAGTCGATGTCGACGCCGTTCGTGACGACGCGAATCGGGGCATCGACACCCGCCTCCGAGAGCACTCGGCGGGTGTGTTCGCTCGGTGCGACTACGACATCGGCCTGCGAGTAGAACCATCGAAGGTAGCGACCGAACGCAGGAGCGACCGCATTCGACCCGCGAAAACTCTCCTCGAAGTTCTTCGCGGTCGTGTGCGCGTGGATGACGAGCGGAATCCCGTTGCGTCGGGCGTGGGCCGCAATCGCGAGGCTCTCGGGACCCATCAGGTTACAGTGAGCGACGTCGTAGGACTCAAACAGCCCGTCACCGACCGCGCGTTTCAGCGCCGCCGTGGACGGTCGACCGCCGTTCCACGGCGAGGTCACCACCTCGATTGACGTGTCGGCCAGCGCCTTCCGCTGGTGGCGGACGGACGTGCCGATGCCGCTTCGGTCGAGGTGGGATTCGAGTTCGAGGTGGTTCAGAACGCGCACGTACGACGGGGTATCCCCCGGTCGGCCATAAACGCCCCCGAACACCGGCAGACGGGACCGGAAAGCGAAGCGACCATTGGGACGGATGCCGAACGGACGCGTATGTCGACAGTCCGCGGACCGCAGTTCGCACGCGAGCATCCCCGCGTCCTTACGGCCGTTCTCACCGTCGTCGGCTACGTCGTCGTCGTCGGGACGCTGTACGCCGACGTGGGACTGTATCCGACGATAGCCGAGTCGACCGTTGACCTCCTTTCTCACGCCATCTCCGTCGTGAACACGCTGACGGTCGCCTGTCTGGTGGCGGGTGTCTACTGGATTCGAAACGACGAGGTAGAGAAACACCGCGCTGCGATGCTTGCGGCCTTTTCGCTCATCCTGTTGTTCCTCGTCATGTACCTCCTGAAGACGGGCGGCGGTGGCCGCAAGGAGATAATCGCCGGCGCGCCGCTTCGAAGCTTCTATCTCGGTATGTTAGGGATTCACATCGTCTTGTCGGTGCTCGCGGTGCCGTTCGTCCTCTATGCTATCACGCTCGGGCTCACCCACACGCCGGCCGAACTGCGAGAGACCGCCCACGCAAAGGTGGGTCGCCTCGCCGTCTCGACGTGGCTCATCAGCCTCGTGTTGGGCGTCATCGCCTACCTCATGTTGACGTTCTACTACGACCCGACACAAATCGAGTTCGTCCGCGGGATGGCTTGATGTCCGAGAAGGACCCGATTCGACGGCGCGTCTGGGACCGACTGGAAGCCGATGACATCGCGCGGTTTCCTTTCCCGCCGCACGGCCGAATTACGAACTTCGACGGGGCCGACGCCGCCGCCGACCGGGCGGTGTCGCTGCCGGAGTTGGCCGACGCCGACGCGGTGAAGGCCAACCCCGACGCCCCACAACTCCCGCTTCGGCGCAAACTGTTGCACAACGGAACGACGGTGTACATGGCGGTGCCGCGACTGGCCGCCGACCGCCCGTTCGTCGAGTTGGACCCCGAGGAAATCAGCGACCTCGACGCCGCGGCGACCATCTCCCAGATGAGCAACTACGGCCGGAAGGTCGGTCCCGAGGAGGTTCCCCCACTGGACGCCATCGTCGTCGGCAGCGTCGCGGTCACCGAAGACGGCGCCCGAGTCGGGAAGGGCGAGGGGTACAGCGACCTCGAATACGCGGTGTTGCGGGGACTCGAACTGGTCGACGACGATACGCCGGTCGTGACGACGGTCCACGACGTACAACTCCTCGAGGAAGAGGTCGACACCGAGCGCTACGACGTGCCGATTGACGTGGTGTGTACGCCGACCCGAACCGTTCGAACCGAGACGACGCGCCCCCGGCCGACGGGAATTTTCTGGGACGACCTCGATGCCAAGCGCCTCGAAGAGATTCCGGTGTTGGACCGACTCCGCGAGGAGGAGTCGGACGGCTAATCCGTCCGAGGTAGGGCGTACGCGCCGACGGCGAAGAATCCGACCGACAGCAGCACCAAGACGAGGAGGTTAAGATACGGGTCCGCGCCGACGAGTCCCGTCCCGCCGACGGGCGGCAACTCGCCCGTCGGACGATACGTCGCCGCCCGGATACCCCGGGCGAAGTACGTCAGCGGCGAGAGGTCCATCAGCGGAACGAACCACGACGGCAGCATCTCGACGGTGACGAACGTCTCCGAGAGGAACAGAAGCGGCAGCGCGACGCCGTTGGATGCGGCGACGACGCCGTCCTGTGAGTCGGCGACGCGGCCGAGAATCGCGCCGAACCCACAGAACAGCGCTACGGCGAAGGCGAGATACGGCACCACGAGCGGCGAGAACGCGAACGTCGCGTCGGTGACGACGAGGACGAGCGCGAGGATGAGAATCGACGCCAACCCGATGACGACGACGTTGACGAGCGTCTGGGCGAGTAGCCACTCCGCGCGCGTCAGCGGCGTCGTCGCGAGTTTCTCGAAGCGGTTGCCGTCGCGGTGTCTGGCCACCTCGCTGCCGACGCGTGACAGCGGCGTAAAGAGGACGACGACGGCGAGATACCCCGCAATGTAGTAGCCCGCGGGTTCGGCGAACAGCCCCCCGCCGGTCGGTTCTGTCCCGACCAGCGCGCCGAAGATGAGGATGATGATGGCCGGGAAGAAGAACGTGAAGAACACCGCGGTCCGGCGGCGAGTGAAGGCGCGCCACGCCGCGGTCGTCTCGGCGGCGATACGGCCGAGACGGCTCACGACTGACCCTCCGTTATCGGGTCGCCGGTCGCGGTCACGTCAGTTCCCGTCAGGGCGACGTACACGTCGTCGAGACCCGGCTGTCGCCAGAGTAGCCCCTCGTAATCGACGCCGGCGTCGTCGAGGGCGTCGGCAAGGTCGGGGATGTCCCGTGGACCGGCCGCGACGGCGACGTGGGTTTCGTCCGGAAGGAGGTGATAGCCCGCTCGTTCTAAGGCCCGTGTGGCGCCGGCAGGGTCGTCGGCTTCGACGACGAGTCGGCTGTCGCCGCCGTGGCGCTCGATGAGTTCCTCGGGCGACCCGAGTTCGACGAGTTTCCCGTCGGCCAACAGGCCGACGCGGTCGGCCAGCGTCTCGGCTTCCTCCATGTAGTGAGTCGTCAACAGGACGGTCGTTCCGGTGTCGGCGAGCCCCTCGATGAGCGCCCACAGTTCGCGACGACCGTTCGGGTCGATGCCCGTCGTCGGTTCGTCGAGAATCAACACGTCTGGCGCGTTGACGAGGGCAGTGCCGACACAGACGCGTCGTTTCTGCCCGCCCGAGAGGTTCTCGTAGTGAGTGTCCGCACTGTCAGTCAGGCCCACGTCGGCCAAAACCGAGTCGGGGTCTCGCGATTCGTCGTAGAGACCGGCGTAGTAGGCGAGTAACTCGCGGGCGGTGAGCCGTTCGGCCGGCGAGAACTCCTGTGGCAGGAGGCCGATGCGGTGGCGGGCGGCGTCTTCGGGGGCGCCGCCCAACAGTTCGACGGTTCCCTCGGCTTGGGTCGTCCCCGTCAGCGCACGGATGAGCGTCGTCTTGCCGGCGCCGTTCGGCCCGATGAGGGCGAACACCTCGCCGCTCTCGACGGAAAACGAGACGCCGTCCAACGCCACCGTATCGCCGTAGCGGCGGCGGACGTTCTCGGCGCGAATGACCATATCGAGAAGGCGGTCGGCGCGGGCCTAAAGGCTACCCTTCGCCGCCGCCAGTTACATCGCCTCCCGAACGCGACGAGTGATTTCGTCGACATCGTAGTCGTCATCCGCCTTCCGGAATATGGCCTCGCCGTCGACCCGTACCTCGAAGACGCCGTGGTCGCCGGTGACCAACGCGACGCTTTCGAGGTCCGCACCGAACGTCGACAGCAGGTGTTCGGAGAGGTCAGAGGCGCGATTCAGGAAGCCACACGGGACGCAGTACTCGATTTCGACAGCAGACATGGGTGGGAGTAGACCCCGGAGACACAAAACCGTGGTCCGTCCCAAACGGTCATCCGGATGTCGACGGCGTCAGAGCCGCGTTCGGAGCCACACGAGACCCGGACGGTAGACGAGCAGGCCGACGGTAATCACGTACACGACGGTTCCGAGCGCGTAGGTCTGGGCGGAGGCCGCAGCGGCCAGCGCCGCGCCGCCACCGACGACGCCGCTCAACACCGACGCGACCACCGGAAGCGTACACGACACACAGGAGAACAGCCCGAGGACGCCGCCAGCGACGGCACTTTCGGCTTCGATGGCCGTCGCGTAGACGAGATACGACAGGACCGCGTAGCCGATGGCAGTGAAGGGGACGATTGCAAACTGGACGGTCCCACCCCCGTAGAGAACCGCCGGATTCCATCCCGGCGGGAGTTGGGTGAACTGAACGGTCAGCCCGGTTACCGGACCGGTAGCGGGGCCGAACAGGCCGCCGACAAAGCCCAGTATAACGAAGTACCCACCCGCGATGGCTCCGGCGATGAGTTTCGTTCGGCGCTCCGCCGGTGCCGGGTCGGTTCGAAACACCGCCCACGCGGCCGCCGTGAGCCATATCACCGGAAACGCCCAGTAGGTAGTCGGCGTACTGTCGGTGAAGTACGCGTACAGAAGCGAGAGGAGAACGAGGGTGTTCGCCATCGCAACCGTGTAGACGACGGTTCGCTGGCTGTCACCGTCGAGTGCACGGAAGTGCTGCGTTGCGGCGTCGAACATTTCAGATTGCCAGGGCGTCGACGACAACGGCGACGAGGACGAGTCCGAGATAGGCGTTTGAGGCGTGGAACGCCCGGAACGCCGCCGATTCGGTTTGCTCGCGGTGCAGTCGGACGACCGTATACAGGAACAGCGCTCCGAGAGCGACCGTCGTCACACCGTAGAGCCACCCGAGGTCAGCCAACTCAGCAAGGACGCCCGCGCTCAGAAGCGTCGCCCCGAGATACAGGAGGATGTGCTTGCGGGTCTCGGTCTCCCCACGGACGACGGGCATCATCGGGAAGCCGCCACGCTCGTAGTCGTCCTTGTAGGCCAACGCGAGGTTGTAGAAGTGCGCCGGCGTCCACAGGAAGATGACGCCCGCGAGCGTGAGGCCGACGGGGCCGACCGTTCCGGCGACGGCGGCGTAGCCGATAAGCGCCGGAAGCGCGCCGGCAGCGCCACCCAACACCGTGTTCTGGACGGTGTTCGGCTTCAACAGCAGAGTGTACACGACCGAGTAGAACATGATGGCGGCGAGGCCGAGCGCCGCGACCAGCAGATTCACCGAGAGAAACGCCGCCAGCGAGCCAACCGCCAACAGGCCACCGAAGGCCAGTGCGTTCCGGACCGGAACCTCGTGGGTCGCGACCGGTCGGTCGGCGGTCCGCTCCATCCGCTTGTCGATGTCGCGTTCGAGGACGTGATTGAACGTTCCGGAGGCGCCGATGGCGAGGACGCCGCCGCCGAGCGTGGCGAGAACCGTCCGAACGGTCGGCGTGCCCGCAAGCGCCATCCCGGCGCCGGCGACGAGACACAGCAGCCACATCAGCCGCGGTTTCATCAATTCGAAGTACGCCCACGCGGTCGCTTTCAGGCGCTCGACACCGGTCAGCGTCGGCGCGACCGAGCCGTCGTCGATTGGCTCCTCGGCGAGAGACGGTTCGGGCACCGCACCCGGAGCGTCGTCGGTTCCGGTCTCGGCTTCCAGTTGCCACGCCAACGCGAGGACGAGCGCGGCGAAGATACTCATCGCGACGGCGAGGTGGAGGCCGGCGAAGGTACCACCGGTCGCAACGAACGCGCCGACGGCGACCTGTGCCGGATAGAGGAGCAGCGCCACACCGAGGGCGGCCTTCACGCGACGGCCAACACGGTTCCAGCCGAGGACGGCCGAGGTGAGAACGAGCAGTCCGACGACGGCCGCGGCCGCACGGTGCAGCAGCGCGACGAGAACCGCCGGATTCGAGAGGTCGCCACCACAGAGCGGCCACCCAGAACACGCCGCGGCGGAATCGGAGAGTGCCGCCGTCGCGCCGACGACGACGAGGACGTACACACCGACGACCGCCGCCGCGAGCAGCGCGGTAATCGAAGGGCGGCGAATCATACGGGAATCTTGGTGTGGTCGTACTTAGGCCCCGCGCTTCCGGGGCCACGTACAGGAAGTCAGCAACTATTTAATCCGGTGTTCCTAACCGGCCGGTAATGAGAGTCACGCGCACCGTCACGGCGGCGCTCGCCGGGCTCGTGCTACTCGCCATCTCGGCTGACCCCGTGTTCGCACAGAGCCAAGGCGTAGAGCAGATAAACGGCCTCAACACGAAACTGCTCGCGGTGGCCATCCCCATCGCCATCCTCGTTGAGGTAATCCTCATCTACGCAGTTGTGAAGTTCAAGGGCAACGACGACCCCAAGCCGACCCACGAGAACCGCCGGCTGGAGATTACGTGGACGGTGGCGACCGCCATCGTGCTGCTGTTCGTCGGCTTCGCCTCCTACCAAGTGCTCGCCGTCGAGGAAGTCGGGAACCCCATCGACAGCGATGAACGCATCGAACCGCAGGTGTCCCAAGACCTCGAAGGCGCCGTCGGACCGCTGCAGTCCGAACAGAACGAGGCAGTCGAAATCGAAATCGAGGCGTTCCGCTACGGCTGGCGAGCGACCTACGAAGGGACCGACGTAACGACCAACAACGAGATACGCGTCCCAACAGACAGACCGGTGTACTTCCACATCACGTCGACCGACTGGCTCCACATGCTGTCGGTTCCGGACCTCGGTCTGAAGCAGACCGCCTTCCCCGGTGAGTACAACACCATCAAGACGATTCCCACCGAGACCGGTGAACACCAGTTCTACTGTACGGAGTACTGCGGCATCGGTCACTCCCAGATGAACGGGAAGTTCGTCGTCATGGACGGCGACGACTACGACGAGTGGCTGGCGAACCAGCAGTCCGAGTAACGGTCCGCACGTTCTTTTCGGCCCTACCCGGTTTTCCTGTCGATAGCGACCGCCCCAGTTTCAGGGATAGCCGTCGGCTTTGGGAGGGTTTTTACCCCTCGACTCGAATGACCCGCGTATGAGTGTCGACCACGACGACGGACATCACGGTGGCCACGAACACCACCTGCCCGCGGTCGAGGACTGGCCGCGCGGCTTCGGTGAAGCCTCCTGGTGGCCGTTCATCACCGCCCTCGGCGGCGCCGGGTTCTACATCGGCGCGGCCCTGTTCGTCCTTGGACGTCCCGAGTATGGCATCGTACCTTCGACGGTCGGACCGGCCGCCTTCGTCATCAGCACGTTCCTGTTCCTGACAGGCCTGTACGGCTGGCTGTATCACGCCTTCATCGTCAACTTCTGGGAGGGCGAAGCCGACGACTTCGGCTTCCCGCTGAAGCTCACGATGCTGTTGTTCCTCGGGACGGAGGTTGCGACGTTCGGCGCCGGCTTCATCTACTACTTCTTCATCCGCGGTGGCGAAGTGTGGACCGAAGAGGCACTGCCGGAACTCGTCGTCTCGGGTGACGTTCTCAGCTCGCTCGTCATCGTCAACACCCTCATCCTGATTGCCAGTTCGTTCACCATCCACTACGCCCACCACGCACTGCTGAAGGACAACCGCAAGCGCTTCGTTCGACTCCTCGGTGCGACGCTGGTCCTCGGACTCGTGTTCCTCGGCGGCCAGGTGTACGAGTACTACGAGTTCATCGTCCACGAGGGCTTCACCGTCACGCAGGGCGCCTACGGCTCTGCCTTCTACGGACTGACCGGCCTCCACGGCCTGCACGTCTCCCTCGGTGCCGTCCTCATCGGCATCCTCTTCATCCGGGCGCTGTTCGGACACTACTCCTCCGAGAAACACGTCTCGGTGTCGACCGTCTCGATGTACTGGCACTTCGTCGACGTGGTCTGGGTGTTCCTCGTCATCGTGCTGTACGCGGGCGCTATCGTCTAAACAGCGACCTTTTTCTGCGTCGGGTTTCCTCACGCCCTTCGGGCGCTGCGGGAACCGCGTGGCGGCTTCGCCGCCAAGACATATGGTTGCGGGCCATTGGCCCGCAACCCACTCCTTGAAAAACGTCGATGAAAAAAGCGCGAACGCGCCGACGGCGCGTTCGCGTGAACCGCGCTCCCTTCGGTCGCGCGGATGCTCTTTCGACACTGCTCCGGCCTTCTACGAACGCTTTGGTCCATCCATCGAACGACCCGCCGATTCCGGAAGGTTCTCCGGTACCCGACGACTACCGCCGACAATGACCGCCCGTCGTCGTTTGGCGTTCACGCTGTTCGGCGTTCTCCTCGGCGTCGTGGGGACCGCCGGCGCCCACGGTGCTGGATTGGCGAGCGCCTCCGGGCGGAGCCTCAACGTACCGACGTGGCTGTTCTTGCTCACCGGCGGCGGCGTCATCGGCGCGTCGTTTCTGCTCGCCTCGTTCGTCACCGATCGGACGTTCATCCGTCGTATCCACGGGTGGCGCCGCACCTTCTCGATCCCGGCGATTCGAGTGCTTACCGGAATCGGGCGAGTCGTCGGCATCGTCGGCCTCCTGTTCGTTCTGGTGGTCGGCTTCGTCGGACCACAGGAATCGCTGTACAACGCCGCTATCCTCGTCGTCTGGGCGGGGTGGTGGTCGGGGTACGCGATGACCACCTACCTCGTCGGGAACACCTGGCCGATTCTCAATCCGTGGCGCTCGATTGCGGCGGTGCTGCCCTCGTTGGAGCGGCCGTACCCGGACCGACTCGACGCGTGGCCGAGCGTCGTCGGCCTGCTCGCGTTGATTTGGCTGGAGGTCGTCAGCCCCGTCGCCGACCAACCGCGGTTCCTCGCGGGCATCGTCGCCGGCTATACCGTCGTCACGCTGGCCGGTGCGGTCGTCTTCGGCGAAGAGACGTGGTTCGGGATGGTCGACCCGGTGTCGCGGGTGTTCCGATACTTCGGTCGCGTCGCCCCGCTGTACGCCGACGACGGAATCAGCGTTCGGCTGCCTGGGGCGGGGTTGAGCGAGGCGAAACTCGTCACCTCCCGAGCGGAGGTGGGTTTCGTCGTCGCGGTGCTGTGGGTGACGACCTACGACGGCCTCGTCGCGACGCCGCTGTGGCGCCGCTATGCGGTCACAGTCGTCGAAAGCGGCGTCCCGCCAAACCTCCTGTACGCCGCTGCGCTCGTCGTCGGCTATCTCGTCTTCCTCGGTATCTACCGGGCGGCAGCGAAAGAGAGCAAGCGACGCGCCCGGACGTACGTCCCGGTCGAGACTCTCGCCCACCGGTTTGCGCCGCCGCTCGTCGCCATTGCGGCCGGTTACCACGTCGCACACTTCCTGGGATACTTCCTCGAGTTGTCCCCGACGCTGGTCGGGACGCTCCCCGCGCCGCTGTCGCCGCCGGAACCGGTCGCGCTCGTCTTGCCGGCGTGGTTCGGCGGCCTCGAACT
Organism: Natronomonas gomsonensis; assembly: GCF_024300825.1. NCBI lineage: Archaea > Methanobacteriati > Methanobacteriota > Halobacteria > Halobacteriales > Natronomonadaceae > Natronomonas > Natronomonas gomsonensis. Next base: position 1,387,122 of record NZ_CP101323.1, read on the forward strand.
GTCGTTCGTCATTCTGGGACATCTGTTGGCCATCTGGGTCGCCCACGCCGCAGCGTACGACGTCTTCCCCGGGAAACTGCAGGCCATCCGAAGCCAGTACCCGACCACCGCGGCGATGGTGTGTTACACCATCGTCAGTCTCTGGATAGTCTCCCAACCGTACGCAGTCCCACCGTACGTCTCCTGACCGATGACCGAACACACCAACCCTCGACAGACGCCACCGTCGGACCCGCCCGAGGAGCCAGCCACCTGTTCGTACTGCGGTGAGAAGTTCGTCGACGAGCAGTTGCTCGCGCTCCACCGCGGCATCGAACACGAGTCACGGCTCTCCGAGGCGGAAGCGGACGCCTATCGTGCGGCCCGCGACACCGAACGCGAGGACATCCGGCTGTTCCGACTGAAAGCACTGGCCGCGCTGCTCGCCATCTACTTCGGGTTCATCTTCGTGTACGCGTTCGTCGTGTAGAGTGCGAGCGAGACACCGACGGCCCTTTGTCTCGGCAGTTCTTACATGGAGTATGGAAGCGGAACCAGAGCCGGAATCGGCGCTCTCCGAGCAGTACGCCAAGTCCAGTCCCTGGCCGGTCGTCGTGGCGCTGGGACTCGTCATCAGCGAGATTGGCATCCTGTTCGGACTGTATCCCGTCGCCATCGCGGGGCTCGTCATGTTCGCCGGCAGCGTCTCGGGAATCGTCCACGAAGCGGGCTACGTGGCGAGCCCGTGGCGCCTGCTGTCCGGGTTGGGCGTCGCGCTCGTCGTCGTCGGGCTGGCCTTGGTCTCGACGCAGGTCGACGGCGGCGTGTCGGCGTACGTCGCACAGGCAAGCGTCGAAAACGGCGTCACGCTTCGCGGGTTCACCATCGCAGCGACGGGCGCCATCGTTGCAGTTGCCGGTATCGTCGTCCCCCGCGTCACGAATCAGTAACCTCTTTGTATCCGTGTTCGAATTCACGCCCAATGAGTAACCGCACGTTCGACCGGGAAACGTTGTTGGACCTGTCGGTCAACGTTATCCCCCTCGCGATACTCGCGTTCTTCGTCATCGTGTACGGCGTTATGGGTAATTATCCCGACGACCCGGTCGTTCTCGTCGTCCAGATGTCCATCATCATCGTCACGGGCATCGCCCTGACGCTGTTGACGTACTTCTCTGGGAAGGCCATCGCCGGCTCCGAAGAGGAAGACGAAATACCGCCGGGATACTCCGCCGAGGACGCGGCGGCCGCACCCGACCCCGAGGCAGAATCCACGGCCGAGGACGTATAGCCACGGTCTCGGTTTCGTTTTCGTCCCCGTCCTCGTTGATTTCCGGAGCTACAGGACCGACAGAAGAACCGACGGCAGTGGCGGCGGCAAGCGCAACCTTTCTTTACCAGTAGTCCTACCGCATTCCTAGAGACACATGGCTGCAGAACAGCTTGCGCTGACGGTTCTCATGGGGGTGCTCCTCATCGGGGTGTTCGCCCTCGTCGCCCGCATGGAGAACTGGCGCACGTACACTCCGCTCGCCAGTGGCGAAGCCGCTGGTGCGGCGGGTCACGGACACAAGCCACCGGGACTGACCCGCTGGCTGACCACGGTCGACCACAAAGACATCGGCATCCTCTACGGCACCTACGGCGTCATCGCGTTCATCTGGGGTGGCGTCGCCGTGATGCTCATGCGCATCGAGTTGACGACGCCGGGAACGGCGTTCCTCGAACCCTCGATGTACAACGCGCTGTTGACGAGTCACGGCATCACGATGCTGTTCCTGTTCGGGACGCCCATCATCGCGGCGTTCTCGAACTACTTCGTGCCGCTGCTCATCGGCGCCGACGACATGGCGTTCCCGCGCATCAACGCAATCGCCTTCTGGCTGTTGCCGCCGGGGGCGTTGCTCATCTGGGCTGGGTTCTTCTTCATCCCGTTCGGTGTCGGTATCGGCCCGGCCGAGACCTCCTGGACGATGTACGCGCCGCTGTCCATCGAACAGACCAACCCCGGCGTCGACCTGATGTTGCTCGGGCTCCACCTCACCGGCGTCTCGGCGACGATGGGGGCTATCAACTTCATCGCGACCATCTTCACCGAGCGTGGTGACGACGTGACGTGGGCGAACCTCGACATCTTCTCGTGGACCATCCTCACGCAGTCGGGGCTCATCCTGTTCGCGTTCCCGCTTCTGGGCAGTGCGCTCATCATGCTGCTGCTCGACCGTAACTTCGGGACGACGTTCTTCGCCATCGAAGGCGGCGGCCCAATCCTCTGGCAGCACCTGTTTTGGTTCTTCGGCCACCCCGAGGTGTACATCCTCGTCCTCCCGATGATGGGTATCGTCTCGTGGGTGCTCCCGAAGTTCGCCGGCCGGAAACTGTTCGGCTTCAAGTTCGTCGTCTACTCGACGCTCGCCATCGGTGTCCTCTCGTTCGGCGTGTGGGCTCACCACATGTTCGGCTCGGGAATGGACCCCCGAATCCGTGCGTCGTTCATGGCGACCTCACTGGCTATCGCGATACCATCGGCGGTGAAGACGTTCAACTGGATTACGACGCTGTGGAACGGTGAGGTGCGACTGACCGCACCGATGCTGTTCTGTCTCGGCTTCGTCTCGAACTTCGTGTTGGGCGGCATCACCGGCGTCTTCCTCGCGGCGATTCCGGTGAACCTCCTGCTTCACGAGACGTACTACGTCGTCGGGCACTTCCACTACGTCGTCATGGGGATGATTGCCTTCGCCGGCTTCGGTGGCGTCTACTACTGGTTCCCCATCGTCACCGGGAAGATGTACCAGCGCACGCTGGCGAAGTGGCACTTCTGGCTGTCGATGATTGGCGTCAACATCACGTTCTTCTCGATGTTGGTGCTCGGTTACCTCGAGATGCCGCGTCGCTACGCGACCTACGAGTTTGACCCCGTGTTGGCGCCGCTGGCACAGGTCCAACTGCTCCACCAGGCCGCGACCGTCGGCGCGTTCCTCATCGCCATCGGGACGGTCATCTGGCTGTGGAACATCGTCCAGTCGTGGCTCGAAGGCCCCGAAGTCACCGACCCCGACCCCTGGAACACCAAGGAGTACGGTCTCCACGGCCGTGAGTTCGCGTGGTTCGAGGACCGACTCTCGACGGAGGGTAAACTCGCGACGACTGACGGCGGCGAAGAAGACGTTGCGGCCGACGGCGGCGAGGACGTCGCCACGGACGGCGGCAGCGTCGACGAGTAACCGAAACGCTCGTTTCTCGAATTACGTTCCTATTCAGTTACTTCTCAGATAGACGTGAGGACGAGGATTAGCCCGGTCACCGCCATCAACACGGCGACACCGACGAGAACGACGAGCAGATACTCCTTTTCCGTGAACCGACGAGATGTTTCAGACATATGCCCACTTGGGAGTAGACCGGCAAAAGGGTTTCAGAAGGGTCGCTGTTTCACAAAACTAATCGCCCGGCCCACCGTATCGGTTCCTGTGACCGACACCGAAGGGGCGAGCCCACGGGGCGGCAACCGAATCATCATCGCGCTGTATCTCATCGTCGTCGCCGTCGCCGGACTGATGGGTGGCGTCATCGGAAGCATCGGGCTTCGGGACCTGGAAGCCGTCTCGTTTCTCGGTTTAGTCACCTTCCAGCCGACGCCGCTCGGACTCGCGCTGTTCGGGATGTTGACCATCGGAACGATGCTCGGCGTGTTGCTGTTGCTCGTCGTCTTCGTCTCCCGGCGCTACGCGGACGGCTGAACGGAGCGACCGATTCGGGAAGGGAAAGCACTTAGTTCAGCACCACCGACCGAAAACCGATGTATCACGTCGTCGTCGGTGTCGCCACGGCGGACGAACAGCTATCGCATAAGGTCGAGGCCGTCACGGAGTTGCCGACCTCGGCCGATGAACTCCGCGTGACGCTCGTCCACGTCCACAACGGCGAGGAGTCGGTTGAGTCGATTCCAGCCGTCGAGGAGGCAGTGGAGTCCTTCGCAACCGCCGGTATCGACGCCGAGATTCACGGCATCGTCGACGACGACGCCCCTCGCGGACTGGTCGAGGCGGCCGCGACGCTGGATGCTGACCTGCTCTGTATCGGTGGTCGGCGCCGCTCGCCGGCCGGAAAACGGCAGTTGAAACCCGGTGCGCAGGAAGTGCTGTTGCACGCCGACCAGCCCGTGGTCGTCGCCGGGCAACTCGGGTCGGAGTAAGGTAGCGTTATCCCTGTCCGACCATCCGGTCTTCGTCGTCCCACTCCTCGGTCCGCAGTTCGTACTTCTGTACCTTTCCGGTCGCCGTCGTCGGGAGTTCCTCGACGAACTCGATTCGACGGACCGTCTTGTAACTCGCGAGGTGTTCGCGAGTGAACGCGACGAGTTCGTCGCTGGTGATACCGGGGTTCTCGGGGTCACCGTTGGCCGGAACGACGAACGCCTTCGGCGTCTCACCCCACTCGTCGCTCGGCGAGGGGATGACGGCCACGTCGTCGACCGCCTCGTGTTCGAACAGCGTGTCCTCCAGTTCGATGCTGGAGATGTTCTCGCCGCCTGAGATGATGATGTCCTTCTTGCGGTCCTGAATCGAAATCATCCCGTGTTCGTCGATGGTGGCGAGGTCACCCATGTGGTAGTACCCCTCGATGCGGTCGGAAAAGGCCTCCTCGGTCGCCTCGGGGTTCTCCCAGTAGCCCTCCATCACCTGATTCCCTCGAACGACGATTTCGCCGATGGAGTTGCCGTCGCGTGCCACGTCGTTGCCGTCCTCGTCGACGACGCGGACTTCGGTGCCGAGATAGCCGATACCCTGTTTCTTCTTCACCGCGAATCGGTCGGCGGAGTCGTCGTCGAACAGTCGCCGGGCGTCGGAGGTGGTGATGAGCGGCCCCGTCTCGGTCGCGCCGTAGACGTGTTTGAGATACCAGCCGAAATCGTCTTCGACGGTCCGGATGGTGGCCTCCGGCGGCGCGCTGCCGGCAGTCGCGACCCGAACGTCGTTTTCGCCGGTCGTCGCGGGGTCGTTTTCCTCGTAATAGCTCATCAGTTGGTTGAGGACAGTCGGTGCCGCACACAGATACGACACGTCCTCGGTCGTGATGGCGTCGAAGATGCCGCCGGCGTCGACGCCGCGCGTACAGACGTGTTTCGCACCGATGCCCGTGACGGCGTAGATGTGCCCCCAGCCGTTGACGTGGAACATCGGCAGCGTCCACAGGTAGATGTCGTCGTCGGTGAGTTCCTGATGGATAGTTATCAGGTGGGCGTGAATCGTCTCCGAGCGGTGGGTTCGCATCACGCCCTTCGGGTCGCCCGTCGTCCCCGAGGTGTAGTTGATGGTGATGACCTCGTCTTCGGCCATCTCCGGGCGGTCGAAGGCGCCGTCGTTGTCGAGCCACGATTCGAAGTCGTCCCACTCGCCGTCGACGGCGTCGGGGTCGTTCGTGACGAACAACTCGGTCGAGACGTCGTCTCGAATCGCCTCGATTTTCTCGGCGTACTCGTAGTCGGCGAACACCGCTTTCACGCCGGCGTCCTCGAGGATGTACTCGAAGTCCGACGGGGTGAGTCGGTAGTTCAGCGGCGTGTGGACTGCCCCGATTTGCATCGACCCGTAGGCCGCCTCCAGATGGAAGTGGGTGTTCGGGTCGAGGACGGCGACGCGGTCGCCCTTCTCGACGCCGCGAGCCTGCAGTGCGGCCGAAAACCGGTCCGCGCGGTCGCCCAGCTCGGCGTAGCTGTAGCGTTCGCCGGTCGTCGCGACCACCGCCTCCTCGTCTGCGTAGTGATTCCGTGCACGGTCGAGAAAGTCCGTCACCAGCAGTGGCTTGTGCATACACAACTCCTTACAACGAGTCGAACGTTAATTGTTCGGTAACTGTCCCACACAGCGGGATTCGGCGTCGTGACCCTCCCTCAGGCGAGGCCGATTTTCTCCTGGTAGGCGCCGTAGTGCTCCTCGAAGACCTCCATAATCTCGCCCATCGTCACGTAGGCTTTCACCGCGTCGATGATGTAGGGCATCACGTTCTCGCCGTCGTCGATAGCATCGGAGAGCGCCTCGAGCGTCGCCTCGACTTCGGCGTCGTCGCGTTCCTCCTTGGTGCGCTCCAGTCGGTCGAGTTGGCGGTCCCGCGTCTCGGGGTCGATTTTCAGGATGTCGGGGTCCGGTTCCTCGTCGATGGTGTACTGATTGACGCCGACGACGACCTCCTCGCCGGCGTCGACGCGTTTCTGGTACTCGTAGGAGGCGTCCTGAATCTCCCGGTGGAAGTACCCCTGCTCGATACCCTCGAGGACGCCGTCGCGCACGGACCCCTCACCGATGTCGCGTATCTCCTCGATGTACTCCATGATTTCGGCCTCCATCTCGTCGGTGAGTGTCTCGATGGCGAAACTGCCGCCCATCGGGTCGACGATGTCGGCGGCGCCCGATTCCTCGGCGATTATCTGCTGGGTCCGAAGTGCCACCCGAACCGCTTCCTCGCTCGGCAGGGCGAGTGCCTCGTCGTAGCTGTTGGTGTGCAGCGACTGGGTGCCGCCGAGGACACCGGCCAGCGCCTGAATCGTCGTCCGGACGACGTTGTTCAGTGGCTGTTGGGCCGTCAGCGATTGCCCCGCCGTCTGGGTGTGGAACTTCAGGCGTTTCGACTCGTCGGCCTCGGCGCCGTACCACTCGGCCATCACGCGGGCGTACACGCGGCGGGAGGCGCGGAACTTCGCGACTTCCTCGAAGATGGAGTTGTGGGAGTTGAAGAAGAAGGAAAGTAGCGGCGCGAACTCGTCGATTTCGAGGCCGCGGTCCAGACAGTCCTCGACGTAGGCGAAGCCGTCTGCGAGCGTGAACGCCGCCTCCTGGGCGGCGGTCGACCCCGCCTCGCGGATGTGATACCCCGACACCGAAATCGGGTGGAACTTCGGCGTCTCCTCGACGGCGAACTCGACGGTGTCGGTGACGACGTCGAGGGAGGGTTCCGGCGGGATGACCCACTCCTTCTGGGCGATGAACTCCTTGAGCATGTCGTTCTGGAGGGTGCCGCGGACCTCCTTTCGGTCGACGCCCTGCTGGTCGGCCAACGCGATGTACATCGCGTAGATAACGGCCGCACTGGGGTTGATAGTGAAACTCGTCGAGATTTCGCTGATGTCGATGCCGTCGAACAGCACCTCCATGTCCCGAAGCGTGTCGACGGCGACACCCTCCTTGCCGACCTCGCCCTCGCTCATCGGGTGGTCCGAATCGATACCCATCAGCGTCGGCATGTCGAAGGCCGTCGACAGGCCCGTCTGGCCCTCGTCGATGAGGTAGTGGAACCGCTCGTTGGTTTCCTCGGCGGTGCCGAAGCCGGCGAACTGCCGCATCGTCCACGTTCGACCGCGGTACATCGTCGGGTATGGCCCTCGGGTGTACGGCGGTTCGCCCGGGTAGCCGAGGTCCTCATCGTAGTCGATGTCCGCGACGTCCTCGGGGGTGTACAGTCGGTCGACCTCGTGGTTGGAGACGGTGACGAACTCGTCTTTCCGCTCTCCCTTCTCCAGGAACGGCTCAAGCGTCTCGGATTCCCAGCGCTCACGCTCGGCGCGTATCTCCGCTAAATCCTCCTCGTCGAACATACACCCGTTTCGGTAGGCGCAAGTATGAAGGTTGGCGTCGAACCGGGGGTCGTCGGCTTACTCCGGTTCCTGGAGTCGCTTCGTCGTCTCGACGAGGGGGTGGTGTGCGTAATCGACCTCCTGGATGTCGGAGATGGAGTTCAGGTTCGACTTCCGTGCGGTTTCGGCCATCCCGAGACTGACGCGTTCGTCCAACACGATGACGTAGGCGTCCATCTCCTCGATGTCGAGGCGGTCGGCTGCCTTCACCCGGTGGTGGCCATCGGCGAGGAGCAGCTGTCCGCCGTTGTCGATGACCACGAGCGGTTCGGCGAGTCCGTTTTCGAGTTCGTAGGACCGACCTTCGAGTTCGTCGGTGTACACCTTCGTCTGTGTCGGCGTCAAGTCGGAGAGTTTCACGGTTCGGCGCTCCTCGCTCGTGCCGACGCCGTGGATGCTTTCCAGCGTCTGCTGGAGTTTGCCGACCTTCTCCGGCGTCGCACGCTCGATTTGGGAGCGGATTACATCCGCATTCGAGATGATGCCGACGAGGTTGCCGGCGTCGTCGACGACCGGAAGCCGCTGAATGCCCGACCGGAGGATGACGCGCGCGGCGTCGGTGATCTTCATCTCCGGATGCGCGACGATGATGTCCTGGGTCATCACCTTGAAAATCGGGTCGGAGTCCCCGGCCAACAGCAAATCGCGCGCACTGATGAACCCCTCGACGTGGCGGCCGTCACACACCGGAAAGCCACTGTGTGCGTCGCTGTCGGCGATTCGTTTCGACACCTCGAGGACCGTATCGTCGGGGGAGACTGTCGCCACGTCGCGAGTCATGTAGTCTTTCACTCGCGGTTTGTCCTGGTACAGCGTGTTCTCGGGGTCATCGGCCATTACCCGGAGTGTGGGGGCGACGACGCAAAAACCTCACTCAAGCCCGTCGACGCCAATGAAGTCGGCGTAGACGGACGCCGCCGCGCGGTTCAGCGAGATACCGAGCGTCTCGAAGAACCGCTCGGAGATGGTCTCCTCGATGACGTCGCCGCGATCGGCCTCGTCGCTTTCCTCCAACAGCATGCCGACGGGAATCTGTGCGCCGGCCATCTCCGCGTGGCCTCCCGCGCTACCGATTTGGCTGAAAGCGTTGCGAAGCACTTCCCCGAGGTCGATATTGTCGTCCCTGGAGCGTGCCGAAACGAACACCATCTCGTCGGTGTAGCCGAAGACGAGCGTCGTCGAGACACCGTTCATCTCAAGCAGTTTGTCCGCAGCCTGTGGTAATGCGTCCCTGTCAGCGAGTTTGCCCACGCAGGACGTGAGAACGTCTTTCTGCCGTCGTCGATTGACGATGGCGTTGGCGATGATGTCCAACGTTTCGCCGGTCGTACTCGGCGATTCGATGCGTTGGATGGCGCTTCCGTCGACGAACTCGACGAGGTGGGCGGCGGCCTCGAAATCCGCTTCGGCCACTTCGCGACTGAACGCCTTCGTGTCGGTCCGGACGCCGTACAGCAATCCCGTGGCGAGCGCCGCGTCGGGGTCGATGTCGAGATGGTCGAGATAGCCGAGTATCAGCGTACTCGTCGAGCCGACATTGCTCCGCAAGTCGACGAACCGCGCCTCGATGGGCGCCCGCGTCGGGTGGTGGTCGACGACGATGTCGATGTCGGTGTCCTCGGGAAGGCCGTCGTTGACACCGGGTCGGGAGTGGTCGACCAGCGCGAAGCCGTCGAACTCCGAGAGGTCCGACTCCGGCGTGAGGTTCCGAAGGTCGTACTCGAGGAGGTTCACGAGCGCTCGGTTCTCCTGGTGGTTGATGTTGCCGTAGTAACACGCTTCGGCGTCGGTGCCGGCGGCCTCCGCGATTCGCTTGAGACCCACCGCCGACGCGATGGCGTCGGGGTCGGGGTTGTCGTGGGCGACGACCGCAAGCGTGCCGTCGATGTTCCGGAGAACGCGCTGGAGTCGGCGTGTCCTGATACCCTCATCGCCGGCACGGTCGAAGAGGAACTCCGTCGTCGGGTCGGTGAACGTCACGACTCGGTCGGCACGCGCCTCGATGGCGTCGGTAGCGTCGTCGGTTGCGTTGGGGCCGACACACGCGAGAACGAACGCCTCCGGGTAGGCAGCCCGAGCGACACCGACGAAGTTCCGGGTCTGCTCGGGGTCGTCGGGCGCGACGATTACCGACTCAACTGCGCCCGCGACGGTCCGAACCGCGTCCGCGTCGGTTGCATCGACGTCTCGGGCGTCGATGCCCCCATCACGGAGCGTCTTCGCGCGGCGCTCGTCGGCGACCAACACCAAAAGCGACCCTGCCCGGTCGAGCAGTCGTTCGACGAGTGAGAGCCCGACCGAGCCACACCCCAACACCAGCCGGTCCATATCGGTGCTGGGTAGCCAACGGTCTAAAGCGTGCTGGGACGACCGCGAAAAAGAGCGACCCGAGTTACAGGAGCGCGGCCGCGGCGTCGAAGGCCGCGTTGTCGAAGATGAGGATACCGGGCAGCAACACCACGGTCACGACGGCGGCCGTGACGACCGCGGCGTACAGCGCCGTGGGGTACCCCTCGATGTCGCGCGGTTCGTCGGGTTCGTCAATCCACATCGCCTTGACGACCCGGCTGTAGTAGAACAGGCTCAAGGCGCTGTTGACGGCACCGACCAACGCGAGCCACCAGAATCCGGCACCGACCGCGCCGGCGAAGAGGTAGTACTTCGAGATAAAGCCCCCGCCGACCGGCAGTCCCGCAAGCGAGAACATGAACACGGTCATGGCGACACACGCCACCGGTGCCTCCTTTGCGAGTCCGTTGTAGTCACGGAAGGTGCGGCCGACATCCCAGTACTCCGCGAGGGCGATGAACAGGAACGCGCCCGTGTTCATGAAGCCGTAGACGAGCAGGTGAATCATCCCCGAGCCGAGGACGAGTCCCTCGGTCCCCGGCGAGAACGCCGCCAGCGCGATGAGGACGTAGCCGGCGTGGCCGATACTCGAGTACGCGAGCATCCGCTTGACGTTCTCCTGTGTCGCGGCCGCGAAGTTACCGAGCGTCATCGTCACGACGGCGAGAATCTGGAATGCGAGCACCCAGTCGACGCTTGCCGCCACCGTGTCGATGGGGAAGGCAACGACGAACACGCGGAACGCGACGACGAACCCAGCGGCTTTCGAAGCCGACGACAGGAACGCCGAAATCGGGGCGGGCGCGCCCTCGTAGGCCTCCGGCGCCCAGAAGTGGAACGGGACGGAGGCGGTCTTGAACGCGAAGCCAGCCAGCACCATCAGGATGCCGACGCCGAAGACGCCGGCGTAGAGGTCGGTCGCCTCGCCTGCGGCCGCGGCGACATCGGGCAACAGCAGGCTCCCGGTCGCGGCGTACACCAGCGAGATACCGTAGGCGAGTATCGACGACGACAGCGCGCCGACGAGGAAGTACTTCAACGCCGCCTCGACGGAGCCACGGTTCGTCTTCAGATACGCCACCAACGCGTACGACGGCAGCGAGGCCAGCTCCAAGGCGACGAACACGACGGCGAGGCTGTTGGCGGAGGCCATCAGCGACATCCCCGTCGCCGCAAGCAGGACGAGCAGGTAGTACTCGGCTTTGTGCGGGAGGTCCTCGATGTAGTCCGCCGAGGCCAGCCCGACCAGTGCGGTCACGCTCCCGAAGATGAACGTGAAGATGAGGCTCATCCCGTCGACGACGAGTTGACCGCCGAACAGTTCGACGCCGGGGTCGGCCACACCCGACAGCAGCAGGGCCGCCGAGACGACCATCGCGACGGTCGCACCCGCCGTCGTGACCGCCGCGAGCAGCGTGTCGTGTTTGCTCTCGGGGTCGAACGAGTCGATGACGAACAACAGCATCGCCGAGACGACGAACGCCCCAGCGGGTGCCAACAGGAGCCAATTACTGACGTGTTCCATCAGATACCACCTCCGAGGGTAGCGACGATGTCAAGCGTTGCGTCCTGAATCGACTCGAAGAACACCATCGGTGCCGAGCCGAGCAGGATGATGAGCAGTACGAGCGTCACGAGCGGCACCACGTCGTGAAGGGCCGCCGGCCCGATTTCGTAGTCGGTTTCGAGCCGGAACGGACCGAACAGCGACCGCTGCATCGCCCACAGCAGGTAGCCGGCGACGATGACGATGCCGAACATCGCAACTGCCGTGAACAGCGGTGCGTACGGGAGCACCGTCGACTCGAAGGCGCCGAGGAAGATGAACAGCTCGGCGGCGAAGCCGGCCATCAGCGGCAGGCCCATGTAGGCGAAGGCACCGGCGACGAACACGCCCGCGGTGACGGGCATCTTCTCGGCCATCCCGGCCATGTCGCCGACCATCCGCGTGTGGGTCGTGTTGTAGATGACGCCGACCGTCATGAACAGCAGCCCCGAGATGAGGCCGTGGGCGACCATCTGGAACGTTGCCCCACCGACGCCGTAGACGGTGTAGGCGATGAGACCCAGGATGACGTAGCCCATCGAGGACACCGACGAGTAAGCGACGATGCGCTTGAGGTCCGACTGTGCCAACGCGAGCAGGGCACCGTAGATGATGGAGATGACCGCGATGACGGCGATGGGAATCGCCAGTATCTCGGCCTGTCCGGGCAGCATCGTGAAGTTGAACCGGAGCAGGGCGTAGGTCCCCATCTTCAGCAGGACGCCAGCCAACATCACCGACGCCGGGGTCGGCGCCTCGACGTGGGCGTCCGGCAGCCACGTGTGGAACGGGACGACCGGCACCTTCACCGCAAACCCGAGGAACATCGCCACGAACGCACCCAACGCGAGTGCGTCCGGGCCGATGATGCCGAGGCTACCGAGTTGGCCGGCCCGCAACGCCTGTGCGATTTCGGGTAGTCCCGTCGAGGACACCGAATCACCCAGTCCGAACACCAGCGCGAAGTAGCCGATGAACATCACGATGGACGCGATGTTGGTGTAGACGAAGAACTTGATAGCGGCGTACTTCCGGCGCGGACCGCCCCAGATGCCGATGAGGAAGTACATCGGGATGAGAACGGCCTCCCAGAAGACGAACCAGAGCAGGAAATCGAGCGCCCCGAAGACGCCGATGAGGCTGGCTTCGAGGAACAACATCAGTCCGTAGAACTGACTCTGCCGTTCGTCGATGGGCGTCCACGCGCTCAGGATGGCCAGCGTCGTCAGAATCGTCGAGAGGACGACCAGCGGCAGCGAGATGCCGTCCAGTCCCATGTGGTAGTTGACCGTGTAGGAGCCCAACTGGAGCCACTGGGCGAACGTCTCGTAGGCGATATCGCCGCCGAGTAAGGCGTTACCGCTGCCATCGAAGGCGAAGTACATGTACAGCGAGATGACCAGCGGCGGGAGGCTGAATCCGACCGCGAGTTTGTGCGCGAATCGGTTGGGGGCGAGGAAGACGACCGCCGCACCAACGAGACACAGCGCGATGAGGGCTTCTATCAGCATCTAGAACCACCCCCCGAGCGCCGCGAAGGCACCCAGAAGCACCAACAGGCTGAGAACGATGAGCGCCGCGTAGTTGGTCACGATACCCGTCTGGAGCCGACGCAGGCGGTCGCCGGAGAACAGACTCACGCTGGAGACGCCGTTGACGACGCCGTCGATGACGCCCTGGTCGAAGGTGTCGGCGGCTCCCGAGAGCCGCAGCGTGAGGCCTTCGGCGAGCCACACCTGGTATTCGTCTTGGTAGTAGTTGTGCATGAGCAGCGTCTGCAGACCGCCGAGTTTCTCGGTGTGTCGAGTCGGTTCTGCCCCACGATACAGCGCGAAGGCGAGTCCCGCACCCAACAGCGCCAAGCCGAGACTGACGCCGGCGCCGGCGAGCATCGTCACCGTCTCGCCGCCACCGATGGTGCCGACCGAGTAGCCGGCGTAGTCGTGTGTGAGGTCGCCGTAGTGGTGTGAGCTCGTCAACAGCGCCTCGGGGCCGGAATCGAGGAACTGATGGAGGAAGTCGACCTCCAGTCCGGTGAGTTTCTTGATCGGAAGCGGGTTCAGGAAGCCGATGACCGCCGCGAGAACGCCCAGCACGGCCAGCGGGAGCTTGACGTTCCAGCGGACGCCGTGGGGGTCTTCGGCGGTATCGGAGCGGGCCTCACCGTGGAAGGTGAGAAGCACCATCCGGATGGTGTAAAAGCCCGTCAGGAAGACGGCTGCCAGCCCCATCGCGTAGGCACCGAGCAACAGGGGACTGCCGCCGAGGCCGTGGACGAGCGCCTCGTACAGCACCTCGTCTTTCGACCAGAAGCCCGAGAACGGGAAGATGCCAGCCAGCGCGAGCGACCCCGAGAGGAACGCGAGGTACGTCACGCGCATGTGGTCTTTGAGGCCGCCCATGTCCCACATGTTCTCGTTGTGGTGCATCGCGATGATGACCGACCCGGCGCCGAGGAACAGCAGCGCCTTGAACACCGCGTGGGTCGTCAGGTGGAAGAACGCGGCGACGTAGCCGCCGGTCCCGAGTGCGAGCATGATGTAGCCGTACTGGCTAATCGTCGAGTACGCCAGCACCTGCTTGATTTCGTTCTTGACGACGCCCATCGTCGCCGCGAACAGCGCGGTGAACCCGCCGACGAAGGCGATGACCGCGAGCACCGTCGGGAGCAGCGCGTAGAAGCCGTACATCCGTGCGACGAGGAAGACGCCGGCGGCGACCATCGTCGCGGCGTGAATCAAAGCCGAGACGGGGGTCGGGCCCTCCATGGCGTCCGGCAGCCACGTGTGGAACGGGAACTGGGCGGATTTGCCCATCACGCCACCCAACACGAGTAGTCCGAGAATCGCGAACCACGTCGCCGGCTCGAAGCCGAAGGTGTTGACCGCTTGGGTCGTCGTTTCGGGGTTCAGGACCGTCTCTGCCAGCGCCGGGAAGCCCTCTTCACCGGCGAACTGTGCGGTGCCGAACGTCGTCAGGACGCCGACGACGGCGACGAGGAAGAAGTAGTCACCGAATCGGGTGACGAGGAACGCCTTCTTGGCCGCCGACGGCGGGCCCGCACGGCGGAACCAGAAGCCGATGAGGAGGTACGAACACAGCCCCACCAGCTCGAAGAACATGAACGCCATCAGCAGGTTATCCGAGAAGACGAAGGCGAGCATGCTCGCGGTGAACAGACCGAGGCTAGCGTAGTACCGTGGCAGCCCCGTCTCGCCCTCGTCGTTCATGTAGCCGAGCGAGAAGACGTGAACGAGGAAGGCGATGAGCGAGACGATGACCAACATCGCCGCCGACAGCGGGTCGAGAAGCAGTCCGAACGTCAACTCGAACGGCACGTCGCCGCCGACGAACGTGTACAGCGTCTCGTTGTACGTCTCGCCGAGGAAAACGGTGACGAGGACGGCAATCGAGAGGCCGAGCGACCCTGCGGTCGCGATGATGCCCGCGAGGGCGCCCTTCTTCGGCATGTACTTGCCTGCCAACAGTGCGACGACGAACGACACGAACGGGAGCGCGGCGATAGCCGGCGCGTATGCGAATACTCCTGCCATAATTACCACTTGAGAGTCGTTGCTTCCGTCACGTCGACGCTATCGAAGTTGCGGTACAACACGAGGATGATGCCGATGCCGATGGCGACCTCGGCGGCGGCTAGCGCCATCACGAACAGTCCGAACACCTGCCCGGTGAGGTTCCCCCAGTAGAACGCGAACGCGATGAGGTTGATGTTCGCCGCGTTGAGCATCAACTCGACGCTCATCAGGAAGATGAGCGCGTTCTCACGGGTCAGGATGCCGAAGATGCCGACACAGAAGACGGCGGCCGACAGCACGAGGTAGTACTCGGCCGGAACGGCTCCGAGCACCATCAGGAATCACCCTCCTCGTCTCTCTTTGCGAGCATGACGGCGCCGTCCAGTGCCGCGTCCAACACGATTGCGATGGTGATGAACGACACGAGGAAGCCCTCGCTGGCGAAGTCACCGGCATCGAGGTTGAACATCGCATAGCCGATGGAGCGAGTTATCGACCCTTCGGCGAACCCGGTAGCGGTGCCGAACCCCGAGGTGAGGAACACCGCTGCGAGGAAGCCGAACAGGGCGACGGCGAGGATGCCGGCGGCCTTGCTCGTTTCGGTGTGGAGCTGTGGGCGCGTCGTCATTGTGCCACCTCCTCGGCTTCGGGAGCGGGGTCCCGACGAACCAACATGACGGCGAAGGTGATCAGGATGAGCACCCCACCGACGTACACGAGCACCTGCATCGCTGCAAGGAACTCGGCGCGTAACATCACGTAGTGGACCGCGACGGATAGCAACGCTACACCCAACAGTAGCGCGGAGTGCCACACGTCACGGACCAACACGACGCCCAGACTCGCTCCGACGGTCAACAGAGCGAACAACAGGAACGCCAGTGTCTCATACGGTACTACAGCCATTGTTTACCTCTGCAGTCGGGTTCCCTTTGAAGATTTCCGTTTCCGCCCACGTATCTCCGTACGAGCGCGCACGCGAGGGGCGAACGAGGTTCTCCGATATCCGTCCTATAAAAAGAGTCGCCGTGGGCCGGCCTACATCTCGACGACGTTACCACAATCCGGACACGTGAGCGTCACGCCCGACTCGTCGACCTCGGTGACGTGGTAGTCGGCGCCGCATTCGGCACACGGGAGCTTCGCGCGCGTCTCCCCCATCCCCTTGGGCGCACCGAGCGCCAGCGCGCGCACCCGGTCGTCGCTCTCGTTGCGACCCTCTTGATACTCGCCGGGGCCGAACCGGACGACCTCGTCGGGGCCGACCTCGTAGTCCTCGTCCGGCGTCTGGAACGTCGCCGTCCCGTCCATCACGTAGAACACCTCCTCTTGGTCCATGTGGGTGTGCATCCCGCCGGAGAAGGACTCTCCCGGCGCCAACTCGTAGTAGTTCAGCGCCATATCCGAGAGCCCGAGGGGCTCGGTGGCGTGTTTCTGTACGTCCGCGACGCGTGGGTCGTTGTCCAGCTCGTCGATGGATACCTTCTCCATTGTGAACGGACGCTGTACATCTTGGATGGTAAGCCTTGACATTTCACGCTGCATTTGCCGCGGTCGCCATCAGGGTACAGTATTACGGCGTTTTCTATGCCGGTCGAGTCCTGAAACTCGCGGCCACTGTAGACTAAGCAGTTATCGGTGTGCATCAGTCTCAGCAGAAAGACGTGGCCGACCGTCTGCTCATGCAACAATCAACGACTCTCGTCAAGCGATGATGCGCGATGGGCATTACGTCAGTATTGAGTGAGTAATTACCCATTGTTGTGGGACGAGAGTAGACGCAGTAATGTTAACTAACAATTAGTAATGTGTTGTGACTTTCTGAACGTCGATTTAACTATCTGCGCGTTATTTATCTTTCAATATTGTAACTAAAATCGGGGTGAGGGCTACAATGACAAAGCCAAAAAATCGCGGCCGGAGAATCAATCGGAGAACTGTACTGAGGGGTGCAGCCACGGGAACCGGTATCGGAGTCGTTGGTCTATCGGGATTCAGTGGCACAGTTGGTGCGAACGGCAGGGGGAAAGCTGCTTCCGAACCGTGTGATGATTGTGGCGCCCTGCTCGCGAAGTACGAGTGGGATGACGGCGAGTTCGTGTTCAAGAAGGGGCGTGAGTCGCTCGATATCGACGGCTCCGACTTCGACCTCACTGTCACGGATGCCAACGACGACGGCGAGCCGCTCGCGTTCGATTGGTCGTCGGACGACGGCATCTACGACGCGACGTGTCTCACTGTCAAAACCGGCGAGGATACGTTCAAGCAGGAGGGTGATTGGCGTACGAGCGGTTCGTTCCACGCCACTGAGTACGACGAGAACAGTCCCGTCCAGGCCATCAGTTACGTCGCTCTCTGTATCGAGTGTGCGTTCTGGCAGGTCGATTTCGGCACAGGAACCGTCCCAACCCTCTACACCGAGGGGAGGAACAACGCGACACGTACGGGAACTCCGACGAACGGACCTTGCTTGCAGCCGCGACACACGGACGGTACGGGGGCGGCTGTGGTTCCGTCAACAAGACGATGTGGGAAGGCCGAAAGCCCCACGTTGTTATCAGTTCCTTCGAGGTGACCCCTGGTGATCAGGCAACCGTCGAGTTCGAGGTAACGGAGACGGAGCACGTTCACTTCGGGGTCTGGGAGATGCCCGGCCCGTTCGACAAGAGCGAAATTCCATGGGGGGTGCGATACGACCTCATCAACGAGGAATCGCTGGAGCCAGGTACGTACAGTTGGAACCTCAGCCTGCCATCGGTGTAACACCCGAGCAACTACATTTTTGACCGAGGTGTAGCACCGAACCAGTTGGAGGCCATCCGCTGGAGTACTGCGCTGCAACAGTGAGTCGAACCACTATCCATCACAAAATTCCTCGGAGTGAGATTCCGATGTAGTCGCCCGAAAAGCACAGTGGGTATTTCGGGATGACCAGAGAGCGACGCACGCTCGAATCACCCATCAGAACTCGACGGTTCCGGAGGACGTCTTTGTCGGTTGTAGAAAACGCCTGTCGAAAAGGGGTCGACAGGTGGAGCAGGTCAAGTACCTCGGGTCAATCCCCGAAGCAGTTCACTGGTAGTCGACTTCCCCTTCGCCTTCCCCAATCCAAGCACCACGGTCGGGTTCGCGCGAGGCGAGCGGGTCGATGTCCTTGAACCACGGGACGTTCTTCAGCTGCTCTTTGTTGTAGGCGAGGTCGTCCTTCGTGTCGCCCGTGAACTCGAAGTTCTGGGTGAGCAAAATGGCGTCGACGGGGCAGACCTCCTCACACAGTCGGCAGTAGATACACTGGCCGATGTGGAGGTTGTACTCCTCGCCGTTGCGCTGGTCGTCCGTGATAATCTGGATGGTGTCGTTCGGACAGACGTTCTCACACTGTCGACACCAGATGCAGCGCTCCTGGGAGAACTTGTGGACGCCGCGGAACCGCGGCGACACGTCGGGGGTCTCCTCGGGGTACTGGACGGTGAACTTCTCGCCGTCCAAGGCGTGTTTCATCGTCGTTGCCATCGATTTGAGCATTCCAATCATGGTTAGGCAATCACCCCCACGATAACGGCGGTGAGGACGAGGTTCGCGAGTGCGAGCACGAGCATGCCCTTCCAGCCCACCTCGATGAGCTGGTCGATTCGGAGCCGCGGCAGCGCCGAGCGCGCCCACTGCGTGAACAGGAAGACGGCCCAGATTTTGATGATGAACCACAGGATGCCCGGCAGCACCGGTCCGGCGGGGCCACCGAGGAACAGCGTCGCGATGATGGCGCCGCCGAGGAAGATGTGGATGAACTCACCGAGGTAGATGAGCACGAAGTACGCACTCGAGTACTCGGTCTGGTAGCCGGCGACGATTTCGGTCGGCGCCTCCGGGATGTCGAAGGGGTTGCGGCCGACCTCCATCAGGTTCGCGACCATGAACAGCACGAACGCGAAGGGGTTGACGAAGACGTACCACGACGGAATCGCGACGCCGCCGAGGGAGACGAGCGTCTCGGCCTGTGCGGCGACGATTTCGCTCATCTGAAGCGAGCCGGCAAAGAGGACGACCGACGCCGCGATGAGCACCAGCGGAATCTCGTAGGCGAGGTTCTGTGCGACCGCGCGCAGACCGCCGAGCATCGAGAACTTGTTGTTCGACGCGTAGCCGGCCATCACCAGACCGACCGAGGCGATGGAGGCGACGGCGAAGACGTAGACCAGTCCCGCTTCGGGGTCAGCGAGGTGGATGCCGTTGCCCATCGGGATGACAGCGAAACCGAGCAGTGCGGAACTCGCGATGACGATGGGTGCGAGGTCCCACGCCGGGCGGTCGACGCCCTCGGGGACGATGAGTTCCTTCGACAGCAGTCGGACCGCGTCGGCGACAATGATGAGCAATCCGGCGGGACCGATGCGATTGACCGCATAGCGGTCCGTGAACGCGGCGGTAATCTTCCGCTTGGCCCACGGGCCGGCCAGTGCCGTCATCGTCAGCATCAGCGTGCCGACGAGCGCCGCGCCGATGAACGACGCGATGAACGTCTCGCCGGGACCCATCTCGGTGCCGAACCCGAGTAGGTCGCCGATGATGTCGGGCAGCGGCGTCTGGGTCTGGGCCGGAATCATCGGTCCACCTCACCCAGGACGATGTCGAGGCTGCCCAGCGACGCGATGAGGTCCGGAATGTACTCGCCTTCGGTCATCTCTCGCAGCGTGTGCAGGTTACAGAAGCACGGACTGCGAATCTTGAACCGGGCGGGCTTGTCGGTGCCGTCCGAGCGCATGTAGATGCCGAGTTCGCCCTTCGCGGCCTCGACGCCGCGGTAAATCTCGGTGTCGGGGTCGGGCTTGAGCGTCCGCGGGACGTTGGCCTGAATCGTCCGTTCCTCTTCGGGCCACTCTTCGAGCAGGTCGACACACTGCTCGATAATCTTCGCGGATTCCTCGACTTCGCGCATCCGGACGAGGACGCGGCTGTAGTTGTCACAGCCGTCCTCGGTGATGACGTCCCAGTCGAGTTCCTCGTAGTAGCCGTAGGGGTCGTCACGGCGCAGGTCGATGTCGACGCCGGAGCCACGGGCGACCGGACCGGTGGCGCCGTACTGTTTTGCGACCTCCGGCGGGAGTTCGCCGGTGTTGACACACCGGAGCTGGAAGATTTCGTTCGACGTGATGAGGTTGTGATACTCCTGGGTCTTCTTCGGGAGCCCGTCGAGGAAGTCACGGACCTTCTCGAAGAACTCCTCTCGGGGTTCGGGAATGTCCCAAGCGACGCCGCCGAGACGGAGGTAGTTGAACATCAGTCGCTGACCGGTGAGGTCTTCGAGGATGTCCTGGACGACCTCGCGGTCGCGGAAGGCATATTGGAAGACGGCCGTGAAGTCACCGAAGACGTCCAGCGCGAACGTCCCCAGCGCGAGCATGTGACTCGCGATTCGGCACAGTTCCGCGGACATCGTCCGGATGACCTGTGCGTACTCCGGCACCTCGATGTCCGCCATGTCCTCGGCCGCGCGGGCGTAGGCCCACTCGTTGAGGATGCCGGCGGAAACGTAGTCCCAGCGGTCGGGGTACGGCATAATCTGGTGCCGATAGGTCGACTGCTGGCACATCTGCTCCTCACAGCGGTGGAGGTAGCCGATGTCGGGTTCCACGTCGGCGATTTGCTCGCCGTCGAGCACCGTCTCGACGTGCAGGACGCCGTGGGTGGCGGGGTGGTGCGGTCCGATGTTGATGAACATCGTATCGGACTCCGCCCCGTCACCGCGCTGGTCCGGCTCTAGGGGATTGGCGTTTTCTCGGAACGGGACGACCTGCGGCTTCTCGGGATTGTAGTCCTTTCCGAGGGGGTGTCCTTGCCAGGTCTCCGGTAGCAGGATGCGGCGCAGGTCGGGGTGGTCGGCGTACTCGATGCCGACGAGGTCGTAGGCCTCCCGCTCGTGCCAGTCGGCCGTTCGGTACACCGCTTCGCCGGACTGACTAATCGGTTCGTCGCGCGTCGTGGGGACGACGACGCCGACCTCCTGTGTCGGGTCGTCGTACTTCTTCAGGTGGTAGATGGACTCATACCGGTCCTCGTACTCCTGGGCAGTGACGCACGAACAGTAGTCGAAGCCCGCCTCCTCGCGGAGCGCACCGAGAGCTTCCTGCACCTCGTCGGGACGGACGACGAACGCCGGCGCGTTGACGTGTTCTTCTCGTCCGATGACGGCGTCGCCGAGCAGCGCCTCGAGTTCGGCGTAGTCGACGGTTCCGTCGGGCGCTTCACCGACGTCCGTGGCTTTTGGTTCTTCCAGACTCATGGTGAATTCGCCCAGTTGTACCGCATGACGAGATCCTCCTCATCGATTTCGTCTGCGAGGTGCTGTACCAACTCGTCGCGTTCGAGGTCGCCGAACTGTTCGAGTTCGTACGGTTTGACCGTCACCGGCGAGGTCTCACCGTTTGCGACTCGCTCCTGCAGTTTGGCGATGCCGTAGATGAGCGCCTCGGGACGCGGCGGACAGCCGGGGACGTGAATGTCGACCGGGATGACCTCCTCTGCACCCTTGATGACGTTGTACCCTTCCTGGAACGGACCGCCGGAGATGGTACACGACCCCATGCCGACGACGAACTTCGGTTCGGGCATCTGGTCGTAGACGCGCTTCATCCGCGGGGCGAACTTCGAGACGATAGTCCCCGGGACGATAATCACGTCGGCCTGTCGCGGGGAGGCCCGCGGCACACCCGCACCGAAGCGGTCGAGGTCGTGCTTGATGGCGTAGGTGTGAATCATCTCGATGCTGCAGCACGCAATACCGAACTGCAGCATGAACATCGACGACCCCCGGACCCAGTTCATGAACTTGTCGAACTTGGTGAGGATGAACGGCGAGGAGCCGAAGGCCTCCCGAAGTTTCGAATTGAACCGGTTGTCGACGCCGTCGCCCATCCGGGCTTCCTGCGTCGAGACTGTGTCGTGGATTTCCTGTTCGCTACTCATAGTTCACTCTTGATTTCCGCACGTCCGCTCTTGACCCAGCGAACGGCACCGTTGCGCCACGCCCACCCGAGTCCGATAACGAGAATCGCGAGGAAGACGAGCATCGGGCCCAACACCGGAGTCAGTCCGAACTCGGCTACTGCGTCGCTGTAAATCAGTGCCCACGGGAAGATGAGCACCGTCTCGATGTCGAAGACGACGAACAGCAGCGCGACCAGGTAGTACTGGATGTTGAACCGAATGCGCGTATCGCCCGTCGGAATCTCGCCGGATTCGTAGGTGGCGCGTTTACCTTGTTCGGGCACGCTCGGCCGGAGGAGACTCGATATCCCGATCATCGAGAGGGGTATCGCGACTCCCACCAACGCCAGCGCCCCGACGGCGATCCATGGATTGCTCATCGCTTCTGTATCGTATGACGGTTAGGAACACCGATACATAAGAGTTGATTTGTCCGCCGGCGGGGCCGGCTCACTGTCGATTTGCGCGGAACATCTCGGTTCCGTCGCGATGGAGCGCCAAAGACACCTCTCCGACACCGTCTTGGAGGTCGTCGTGATACGCTTCCAGTCGGTCTTCGAGTTCGGGGTGTGCACGCGAGAGCGTCTGGACTGCCGACAGCGCCGCGTTGAAGGACTTGCCCGCATCGACAGCGACGATTGGGGCGCCCGTCGGCATCCCGATGACCGAGTCGACGGACTTCTCTTGGACCGGGACGCCGACGACCGGAATCGGGTAGGCGATGGAGGCGGTCATGTTCGGGAGGTCGGCGGACTTCCCGCCCGCACCGGCGATGATGACATCGAGTCCGCGCTCCTTGGCCGTCTCGCCGTAGACGTACATCAGTTCGGGCGTCCGATGAGCGGAGACGACGAACGTCTCGAAGGTGAACCGCGATTCCGGCGGGTCGTCGTAGTCGGTCACTTCCTCGAAGCCGAGTTCCGTTAGGGCCTCGTAGGCCCCGTACATGGTGTCGAGGTCCGAATCCGACCCCATGATGATGCCCACGTCGGGCGTCTCCTCGTCGGAGCGGTCGGCCTCGGCTTCGGCCTCCAGCAGGTCGATGACTTCCTGAACCTCCGTAGAGCGTGTCATGGGTGTGTTCCCGAACGGGTAGCGCTTTGTCGTTGTGGTTGACAGCGGCCCCCGGCAAACCTCATTTGTCAGACCACCGAAAACACAAAAACCGCCACACATCGACGGCGGTAAAATTACGACAGTTGAGCCGCCGAATGCAATCGGAATGCATCGCAGACGGAGGTTTCTGAAAGGCGCTGGAATCGTCGGGGCGGCCGGCATCGTCGGGGTCGGCAGCGTGGCGGCGACGACCGCGACTCGAATCGACGACACCCTCGACCTCACCGGCGGGATACAGGACGGGATTGCCGTACTTGACGCCGAGGCGGCGGTCGAGGGAATCGCCGACGCAATAACTGGCCTCGATGTCGACGCCGAGAGTCGAGCGTTCGAGGTGCTGCCGCTCGTGTACTTCCGAGCGCCGGGACTCGTCATCGAGGCGGTCGCCGAACTCGACGGCGTTCGCTACGTCGCCGCCAACCGCGAGTTGGAGTATTACAACGACGACGCCGCGGACGTGACCGACGTGGACGCCGCGCGGTCGAGTCGGAACGTCGACGGGTCTGGAACTCACGTCGCCGTCATCGACAGCGGTATCGACGCTCTCCACCCCGATTTGACCGTCGAGAACAACTACCAGTGGGTAGGCAATCCCCTCGGGTCGCCGACGCTGTGGGTGCCGGCCCACGACCTCGACACCGACGAACTCGGCCACGGGACGCACTGCTCGGGAACCGTCGCCGGACGGGGCGACACCGACAGTGGGATGGCCCCCGGTGCGTCGCTGACGGGCTATTCGACCGGCGCGGCCGTCTCCGTGTTGAAGTCGGCCGCGGCCTTCGACCACCTGCTCGCGAATCACGCCGCCGCCGTCGACGTGGTCTCGAACTCCTACGGTGCGGCCTCGGGCGCTGATTTCGACCCGAATGCGCCGCTGAACGTCGCCACCGAGACAGCGACGTTCGAAGAGAATATCGTCTGTGTCTTCGCCGCCGGCAACGACGGCCCGAGTTCGAACACGCTGAACGACTACGCGAAGGCGCCGTGGGTGCTCGGCGTCGCCGCGACGAACGACGACAAGGCGCTGATGGACTTCTCTTCGCGCGGGCGACCCGGCGGAAAACACGACCGCTCGGCCGCTCTCGAGGACGAGACGGGCATCTACCGCCCCGGCGTCGCCGCCCCCGGCAACCAAATCAACAGCACGATGTCGCCGACCGACATCCTGCAGGCGACTTCGCCCGACACCGACCCGTTCTACGCCGCGATTTCGGGCACGTCGATGGCGTGTCCGGTCGTCTCCGGCGTCGCCGCGCTCATGCTGGAGGCCGCAAGCGGCACGCCCGACGCTCTCGAAGTCATCAAAACCATCGAGGCCACCGCCGACGACATCGGCTTCGACCCCTACGAGACCGGCCGCGGGTTCGTCGACGCCGACGCCGCCGTCGACCGCGCCGCCGCCGGCGACTGGGCCTGACTACTCGAAGGTCAGCCCGTCGCGCAGTTCTCGCGTTTCTTCCAGCAGCGCCGAACAGTCCATCGCCTCGTCGTCGACCAACGTGACGTGGCCCATCTTCCGGAGCGGCCGGACCTCGCGTTTCCCGTACCAGTGTAGCGACGCTTTCGGCGATTCGAGGACCGAATCGGTTCCCGACAGGGTCGCGCTTTCGGGTTCGTCGACGTCGCCGAGCAGGTTCGTCGTCACGCTCGGGCCGCGGCGCTCGGCCGACCCGAGAGGCCACCCCAACACCGCTCGGACGTGCTGTTCGAACTGCGAGGTGCGTGCGCCCTCGATGGTCCAGTGCCCGGAGTTGTGCGGCCGGGGAGCGATTTCGTTGACGAGTATCTCGCCGTCGACTTCGAACAGCTCGATACCGTAGACACCGCGGCCGTCGAGGGTCTCCAGTACCTCGAAAGCAACCTCGCGGGCGCGCTCTCTGGTTTCAGGGTCGGTACGTGCCGGAGACGCCGTCTCTCGGAGAATCTCTTCTTCGTGAATCGTCTCGGTAACCGGATAGGCACGGACCTCCTCGGCCCCTTTCACGCCCATCACCGCGAGTTCGCGCTCGAAGTCGACCATCTCCTCGGCCAGAGCGGGGCCGCCGAGGGCGTCCAAAACCTCTTCGGCCGCCTCGGGACCTTCCGCTGGCATGTTCCCGCGACCGTCGTAGCCGCCCTTTCGGGCCTTACACATCAGCGGCCAGCCCAGTTCCTCGCCGGCCGCCAGCAGGTCCTCTGCGTCGTCGACCTGTCGGAACTCGGGAACCGGAATCCCGGCGTCGGCGAGCGCTCGGTTCTGGACGAGTTTGTCCTGAATCGTACGCAAGGTGTCGGGGTCGGGATGGACCGGCGTGTCCGTCTCCTCGCTGACCCGCTGCATCTCGTCGGGGTCCGCGAGTTCGATTTCGAAAGTGAGTACGTCGACGCGCTCTGCGAGTTCTCGAATCGCGTCGTAGTCGTCGAAGTCGCCGACGATTTGCTCGCGGACGACCGGTGCGGCCGGACAGTCCGGCGTCGGGTCCGAGACGACCAACTCGACGCCCAGCGGGCCGGCGGCCTCGCCCATCATCCGTCCGAGTTGTCCGCCGCCGACGACGCCCAGCGTCGCGGCTGGCGTGGTGTGGTTCATATGTACCTCCGGGCGGCCACTGGCCGAGAAAGTTGCTATCTGGAGCGACCGGTCACTCCAGTCGCGATTCGTCGACGTAGAAGACGAACGGCGTATCGAAGGTCCGCATCAGGTGGACGCGAGCCTCGTAGCGGTCGTCGATGCGCTCGTCGACGGCGCCGCGTTCGTCGGCGTGGACGATGACGACCGGCGGGTTCTCCGCCAGCGCCGATTCGAGCGTCCCGTTGTCGGGCGCACAGTCGACGTTCATCTCGCCAGCCTCGAAGTACCACGGCAACGGTAGCGAATTGAACCAGTTCGAACACGTCGGCCGCCGCTCTAACTCCTCGTCGCCGGTCGGGTTGTGGAGGTGTTCGCCGTACAACACCACGTCCGTTCCCTCGTTTTCGTCGGCCAGCGTACGCATATCGGTCAGCGTCGGTTTCACGTCGCCGGAGGGTTGGGCGTACTGAACGAGGGGGTTGTCGTCGGACTTCGGGTCGGCGAAACTCGTCGCATAGCCCGTCCAGGCCATCGACCCGACGAGGACGACGCCGAGGAGGACGACCAAGGCGACGCTGACGGTGTCGTCGTCGAGTTGGGCGTCCCGGCCCCATCGGTAAAGCAAACCGAGGCCGTAGGCGGCCGGAATCGCAAGCGGCAGGACGATGTGGACGACGAGCCACGCCGAGCCGCCGATGTCGGTGATGAAAGGGTAACCGACGAGCGAGGCGGCCCCCCAGTAGAAGCTAAAGGAAACGAGGTCGTCGGGGCGGTCGGCGGCGTACAGCGTGACGGCGAAACCGACCAGCGCCAGTGCGACGAGCGCAGTCGAGGACTCGGCGGTGATGAGCGCCATCTCGCCGAGGTATTCGAGGTAGGGGTTGGGGTCGTCGGCTCGGGGCGTAATCCACTGACAGCCGTACAGTTCGGCTGTCGACCCGAGCGTGAACGCGACGAGATGCGGGAGTTCGAGCGGGTTCGCGAGCGCCTCCCAGAGCGTCGGCGCAGCGCCCACGTCGAAGTAACCATCGTAGCCACTACAGGAGCGGTAGTACAGCCCCCGTGAGGGGAGGCTACCGCGCGGTGCGTACACGTACGTGACGGTTACGAGGAACAGCGCGACGCTGCCGGCGATGGAGCGAGCGTGGCGGACGACGCTTCCGAGCGCCCACGCGAGATACTGCCGAAGAACTGCCGTCGGGGACTGCTCGCTGAACCGGGCAAACAGCAGTCGGTGATGGAGAAGCAGGACGGTCGCGCCGACGAACGCCAGCAGGTACGCCAGCACGTTCTCCTTGGCACCGAAACCGATGGCGAGGGCAAACGTCGCCCCGTAGAGATAGCGGCCGTCGTCGAAGTCGACCGCACGAACGAAGCAGGCGAAGGCGAGAAACGAGAAGGTGGCCGCGAGGATGTCGCTCCGCATGAACCGCGAGAAGTACAGCAACACGGGGTTCAACGCGAGCAACAGCGCCAGCGAGACGACGGTCTCATCACGCAGTCGGTGTCGGAACAGCAGCGCGACGAGCGGCAGGAGGCCGCCGACCAAGGCGGGAAACAGCCGCATCACGAAGTCGGTCGCACCGAGCAACTCGAACAGCGGTGCGTTGACGAGATGCAACAGCGGGCCGTGGATGATGGGGCGGTAGAACGTCACCCCCGAGGCGGCGTAGTCAGCAATCCAGTAGGCGACGCGGCCCTCGTCCCAGTGGGCGACGCGGCTGCCGAGGAAGGCGATACGGAGGGCGAGCGAGACGACAGTGAGACCGAAAACAGCGAGCAGCGTTCTGTCGCGACGAACGTTCATCGCCGGTACCCAGACGCCCGGGGATTAGAATCCTTCTGGTCTACAGATAGTTGGGTGGTAACACGCAACAAGACTCAAGTCGGTCCGGGTTCAATACTTTCGGGACCATGTCGAGCGAACGGCCCATGTTCGAAACCCGGGACCGAAGAGAGTTGTACGAGTTTATCGACTCACGCGGCGAGGTGACCTATGACGACCTCATCGAGTCGGACCTTCTGACCGACCCCGACCGGTATCGACAACTGGTCGCGGTGATGAAACGGGACGGCATTCTGGAGGAACACGACGGCACGCTCCGGCCGGCGTTGGACGCCGGAACCGAAGAGACACACCACATCGACGGGACGGAGGTAACCATCCGACCGGCGAGACAGGAGGACATCTCCGGCATCCTCGGCGTGATGCGGCAGGTGGCTGAGGAGAAACGCTACATCGTCGCCGAAGACGTAGCCGAGCAACTATCGAGCGACAGCGCACTCGTCCGCGATGACCTCGAAGACCAGCGGTTCTTCGTCGCCACGATAAACGACGAGGTCGTCGGGTGGTGTGCCGTCGAGACGCCCAAGCTCGACAAACTCGCCCACACCGGCGAACTCACCCTCGGCGTCTTAGAGGAGTACCGGGGACGGGACATCGGCAGTCACCTGATACAGCGGGCGCTGTCGTGGGCCTCGAAAGCCGGCTTCCATAAGGTGTACAACAGCATCCCGGCGACGAACGCAGCAGGCATCGAGTTCCTCGAGGAACACGGCTGGAACACCGAAGCCATCCGCCGGGATCACTACCGCATCGACGGGGAGTTCGTCGACGAAGTGATGATGGCACTGCAGTTGAACGACTGACGCGACTCGGCACGACGGTTCGTATAACGACCCCGGCAGTCGACGGTCGTTCCGGCAGTTCTTTTAGGCGGCCTACCCCAGCGACAGACATGGTAGCGCTCGGGCTGGTGGTCGCGCAGTTCAACAAGGAGCGGCCGATTACCCACGAGATGGAGGACCGCGGACGGGCGGCCGCCGACGACGCCGGTGCCGACATCGTCGAAACTATCGAGGTACCAGGGGCCTACGACACGCCGCTGGCCGCCGACCGACTGGCACGCCGAGATGATATCGACGCCGTCGCCGTCCTTGGTGCCATCATCACCGGCGACACCGACCACGACCAGGTCATCGCCGACGCCGCCGCACAGGGGTTGACCGACGTGTCCCTACAGCGGGACACACCGGTCGCCTTCGGCGTTATCGGCCCCGGAATGAGCCAGGCGGAGGCCGAAGAGCGAATCGAATACGGGGCGACCACCGTCCGGAGCGCTATTGAACTCGCAGAGGAACTACAATGACAATGGATTTCGCAGACCGCCTCGAGCGCGTCGAACCGAGTGCAACGCTCGCTATCAGCAACCTCGCATCGCAACTCGAAGCCGACGGCGTCGACGTCGTCGACCTCTCGGTGGGTGAGCCCGACTTCCCGACGCCGGCGAACATCGTCGACGCGGGCAAGCAGGCCATCGACGACGGCCACACTGGCTACGCACCTTCCAACGGGATTCCCCCGCTGAAGGAAGCCATCGTCGAGAAACTCGACGGCGACGGCCTCGACTATTCGACCGACGAAGTCATCGTCACCCCCGGCGCCAAACAGGCGCTGTACGAGACGTTTCAGGCGCTCATCGAGGAGGGCGATGAGGTCGTCCTCTTGGACCCCGCGTGGGTGAGTTACGAAGCGATGGCGAAGATGGCCGGCGCCGACATCTCCCGTGTCGACCTCTCGAAGCACGGCTTCCAGTTGGCGCCGGCACTCGAGGAACTGGCGGCGACGGTTTCGGACGACACCGAACTGCTCGTCGTCAACTCGCCGTCGAACCCCTCCGGGGCGGTGTTCGGCGACGACGCCCTCGAGGGCGTCCGCGACCTCGCCGTCGACCACGACATCACCGTCATCTCCGACGAGATTTACGACGCCATCACCTACGACACCGACCAGACCTCGCTGGGTTCCCTCAGCGGAATGGGCGAGCGCACGGTGACCATCAACGGCTTCTCGAAGGCCTACTCGATGACCGGCTGGCGACTCGGCTACCTCGCCGCGCCCGAAGCCCTCGTCGAGCAGGCGTCGAAACTCCACAGCCACTCGGTGTCGTGTGCGACGCACTTCGTCCAGTACGCTGGTGTCGAGGCGCTGGAGAACACCGACGACGCCGTCGTCGAGATGCGCGATGCCTTCGAGGACCGCCGTGACATGCTCGTCGACCTCTTCGCCGAACACGGCAAGGACGTCCCGGTTCCGGACGGCGCGTTCTACATGATGCTGCCGGTCGACTCCGACGACCAGGCGTGGTGCGAGGGTGCCATCGAGGAGGCCCACGTTGCCACCGTTCCGGGGAGCGCCTTCGGAACGCCCGGCTACGCGCGACTCTCGTATGCGGCCAGCGAAGAGCGACTCCGCGAGGGCGTCGAACGATTGGCCGACGCCGGCTACCTGTAGTCGAATCGGTTACGACATCGAGACCTTTCTCGGAGAGAGACGTCCGCGGCTCAAAACGGAGACGTTCAGGGGCGGCGGTAAAGTGCATCCCCACCCCATCCCCCACCGCCGGCGAATCGAAGACCTCGATAGAGGGCGACGGCCGTCTTTTGCGGCCGCGACGGGCTCGGCGACCACCCCCCGCCGCCGAGTCCCGAGTGAGGTCTCCACCTACGTCTGGCACCCACTGCAGTATGAACGGTTCTTCTAGTCCTCTAGATGCTGGAGGTACGCCTCGACGAGCGCCTGCTGTGCGTGGCGGAGGTGGTAGTGGAACGTCGGGGAACTGATGTCCATCGTGTCGGCGATATCCTCGGCGGTGGCGTCCCGTGGCCACGAGAAGTAGCCGCCGAAGAAGGCGTGTCTGAGCGCCGCCAACTGTTTGTCAGTCAGTCGGTCCTCGACGCCGTCTTGGTACGCCTCGACGGTCCGAACCGGCCGTTCGACCTCGTGTTTCGATACCAACTCGGCGTCGTAGAACTCCTTGGCCGCCTCGACTATCGGGCGAGGGTCCGCATCACCCGGAACTTCCGCGACGAAGGTCGTCTCTCCGTCCCGAGCGACGAGGGAGACCGGCGACGCGCCGGCCTCCAGCAGTCGACGGATGAGGGAGTCGGTCGTCACGACCTCGAAGACGCCATCGTCGCCGTTGGAGCTGACGTACTCCGCGGATTCGACCGTCTGCGTCTCCTCGGCAATCGCCTCGACCCGCTCCGGTGGGAGCCCCGAGACCGTGATGTAGTGGCGATACCGGTCGGCACCCGCCGGCGTACTCCACTCGTGTCGACAGGGACCGTCAGCGAGCGTCGACACGGACGCGAGGAACGCGTCGGGACTCTCGATGCGGAAGGTGAGTCGCGTCGCGCTGTCGGAGAGAAGCAGGCGTTCGGTCTGGACGGCGTTGATGGCGAACCCGACGATTTCTCCGAGGCGTCGGAACGCCGCCTGCTCGCGGTCGTTGAACGCCTCCGACCGCGAGGAGTACACGACGAGGACGCCCAGGGCGTTCCCCCGGTGGACCAACGGAACGGCGACGCCGGATTCGATACCGCGCTCGATGGCCACCTCCCGAACGGGGTCAGGGAACTGCAACTCCGGAATCCTCTGTGTCGCCTGTGACTCGCCGGTATCGAGCGCTTTCTGTGCCGGCCGGGTCCACTCGAACTCGTTGAGTTCCTCCATTGCGTCGACGAAGTCCTCGTCGACGCCGATACCGGTCTCCGGGATGACCGTCTCTTCGGGCGTGTTCCGTCCGACCCACACCGCCCGATACAGTTCGGAGGCGGCGAGTCGTTCACACACCGTGGATTCGATTTCCTCCCGGCTCGCGGCGTCGACGACACCGCGAATGACCCCGTGAACCGTCTCGCTGATTCGGTTCATCGTGTCGAGTTCGTCGCGCTGTCGCCGGAGGGCAGCCTCCCGGTCGTGTCGAAGCGAGATGTCGCGTGCGATGCTCACGACCACCGTCTCGTCGGCAACCTCCAAGACGGTGCTGTTGAACTCGTGGGGGATTCGTCTACCGTCCGTCGTTAGAACGTCGAACTCCATCGTATAGCCCGGCGGGAGCGACTCGAAATCGCCGAGAGCCTCTTTCGCGTCGACGCGCTGCTCGGACGGGAGGAGGTCGAAGCCGTCCATCCCGGATAGTTCATCATCGTCGTACCCCGTCACCTCCCGGACCCGGTCGTTCCACCACAGGAGCCGGCCATCGAGGCCGAAGATGTACACGGGGTCCGGAAGCGATTCCAACAGTTTCGCC
Source organism: Natronomonas gomsonensis (assembly GCF_024300825.1). Lineage (NCBI taxonomy): Archaea > Methanobacteriati > Methanobacteriota > Halobacteria > Halobacteriales > Natronomonadaceae > Natronomonas > Natronomonas gomsonensis. Next base: position 1,418,911 of record NZ_CP101323.1, read on the forward strand.
GTCGACGCGTCGATATCGAAGTCCGACATATCCCACCCTACCTTCAACTCTCAACGCTGAAACAAAAAACAGCCGACTGGGGGTTCGATAGTCAGTCGTCGAGTGCGTCGGCGACGCGCTCGAGTTCGCGTCGGATGTCGTGGAGTTCGTCGCGGACCTTCCGGACCTCGCGGACGAGCTCTTCGTTGTCCTCGCTTTCGCCGCGGGCGCCGGGGCCGCCGGGGCCACCGCCCATGCCGCCGGGGGCGCCACCGGGACCGCCGCCGCCCATCATGCCGCCCATCATCTGTGCGAAGGGGCTGCCGCCACCGCCGCCCATGCCGCCGGGGGCACCGCCGGGACCGCCGCCGCCCATCATCTCTTCGAGTTTCTCCTCGCGGCTCAGGCCCTCGCCCTCGCCACCCTCGCCTTCGCGCTCTTCGGCTCGCTGTTGGCGAATCTCCTCGACTCGCTCGCGGAAGGACTTCTCCTCGCCGCCTTCCTCGCCGCCCTCTGCTTCGTCGGACGCGTCGTCGTTGTCCGTCATGACCCCCTCTTTCGTCTCACCGCAGAAAAGTCCACAGGTCTCGGCTATCGGACGCGGCGCAACAGTGCGACCATTCCGGCGATAGAAACACACAGTACGGCGAAGTTGAGTCCGATTCGCGCGAACGGCTGGAAGCGGTCGGCGACCCACACGTCGATGACCGCCGAGAGGCTCGTGTAGAGGCCGATACCGGCGACGACCGCGAGGATGCCGAGCGCGACGAGTCCGCCCCACGACAGATACGCGAGCACCGTCTGGACGTCGACGTTCGGACCCTTCGAGGCATCCTCCCCGGTGGCCCCTTCGGAGTCGTCGCTCACACCGACCACCTCCGGGCGGCGAACAGCGAACCGAATAGCGCAACGATGGCGACGACCGGGCCGAATCCGGGTTGGCCCTCTCCTGCTGTCGGTGACTCCCGGTCGGGACGGCCAACACCACCGTCACCCGTCTCGAAGTCGCTGGCTTCGAAGGCGACTGGACGGCGCGTTTCGTTGGCCGCGAGTGTCTCCTCGGGGTCGAGGTTCGCGACCGACCGCGTCGAGTCGAGAATCACGCCGTCGCGCCACAGCGTCACATCGAGGTAGTAGTTGTAGTTCTCCGGGACCGACAACTCGACGCTGGGCGTCGCGGTTCGACCCGGTTCGATGGCTCCGACGGTCGTCTCGGTGCGTGCGGCGACGACGTTCGAGTCGGACTGGCGTGCGGTGACGACGAGACGGAGCCCCGATTCGGGAGCATCGCCGCCGTTGGTGAGATAGCTCGTCACGTCGAGCGTCGTCGTCTCGCCGTCGCTGGATTGGATGGTGTACTCGACGGCCGGCTGGGCGGCGAAGCGATGGAAGGCGACGCTGGTTTCGGCGTACGGCGGCGTCAGCGCCGAGACGCCGCTGACGCTCGCCCGTGCGGCGTCGACCCGCTGGCCGTCGACGTACAACAGCGCGGATATCTCGTAGCCACCTTCGCGTGGGACGGTCACCGAGACGGGCGCCTCGTGTTCGGTTTCGCCGTCGACCGAACCGAGGTCCGTTCGGGCGGTGTCGGCGACGAGGCCGCTGTCGGCGTCGGTCGCGCGAACGACGACGGTCACGTTGTCGGCGGGGCCGCCGCGGTGGGAGAGGTACGTGGTCACGTCGAGCGTCGCCGTCTCTCCGGTCACCTCTCCGACGGCGAGCGTCGTCTCGGAGACATCCAATCGGGCTGGCGGTGCGTCCCGTTCGGGCGTCGGGTCGCTGACGAACCCGGGGACCAGCGCGGCGATAGCCACCATCGCGAGGAGGGCGACGATGGCAACGCCGGCGAGGAGGGCATCAGTTCGCATGTAAACGACTGACAGAGCCTTGGATAAAGGTCTTCTGTGGCCGGAACTCAGCCGAACGCGCCGAGACTCGACTGCAACTGCCGTGCGGAGGAACCCTCCCGGAGTTCGTAGCCGACGAGGTCACGCATGTCGACGGCGAAGGTCCCCCCATCCCGTTCGAGGAGGAGTACACGGCCTTTCGTCCCGAGAACCGTCCCCGAGGCGAGCGTCTCGGCGACCGGCGCGGCCTCGAGGGCCAGTCCGTACTCGAAGGCATAGGTTCCCTGTACGTCGAACTCCGAGAGCAGACGGGTCCAGGCGGCCTCGTCGACGGTCCGTCCCATCCCATCGATTTTCGTCGGCACGCGGACGGCGTCGGGAATCGGGAGGTCGGCGGCGAGTTCCGCCTCGATTTCCCGCGCGATACGGCCGTTTTCGACGGTGTAGAGGTGAGCACCGCGGTCGGCGCCCTGCTCGCGGAAGCGGGTCTCAAGCCGGCGCAGTTTCGTCACGCCGACCTTGAACGTCTTCGGCGCGAACGCCGCGAAGTAGACGGCATGCCTCTGATAGCAGTCCATCTCTGCCTTCAGACACGTGCCGGTACAGCGGGCACACACCCACGTCGAGTCGTGGGCCTCACAGTACGGCGCCGTGGGGTTCTCACAGGCGAGGTGGTCGGTTCCGTCGACGGTACCGGCACAGCGGCGCTTCCCGAGGGACCACTGGAGTTGCCGGCCCGCTTCCAGCGATTCCCGCTCGACGACGCCGTCGGTGGCGACCAACAGCGCGGCCGCTGTCTCCCGGCCCGCACCCGACTCGTAGCCGACGACTTGCACGCCTCCACGTAGTCCGGGCGCGGCTTTAGGCGTTTCTTCGCGGATTCGTGACAACCCTTTTATGAAGGAGAACGAATGGAGTCCATGCTCGATGCGGCGCTGGAGGTGACCGTCGGCGACGGCGTCCGCTTTACGTTCACCGTCGTCAATCCCGGGAACACCCCGCTCGAAGTGACGTTTCGGGACGCCTGTCGGGCCGACTTCACCGTCTACGAGGACGACACGGAGGTGTGGCGCTACAGCGACGGCGAGGCCTTCGCACAGGTCCTCACCTCGGCGGACCTCCAGCCCGGCGAAGCGGCCACCTTCGAGGAGACATGGCCGGACCCAAAGCCCGGTGACTACACCGCCGAGGCGACGCTCCGAATCCTGGAGGATGACGTGTCGGCGCGCACCCCGTTTTCGGTGTAGCTACTCGAAGTCGGCCGCAAGCAATTCTCGAACCGCCCGCCGGACGGCGTCGTCGGACGAACCCTCCGGTTTCCATCCGAGGCCGGCGAGTTTCTCGACGGAGAGTCTCATTCGTGGCACGTCGCCGACCCACCCGCGGTCGCCGCCGGTGAAGGAGTAGGCGGGGTCGAGGTCCATCTCCGCGGCGACGATGTCGGCGATGGTGCGCACCGAGGTCGTCGTCCGCGTTCCGAGGTTGTAGGTGTTCATCGCCGTGTCGGCATTATTAACGACGTAACACATCGCGTCGATGCAGTCGTCGATGTGCATGTAGGATTTCTCCTGTCTCCCGTCGCCGAGGATTTCTAATTCGGAGGAGTCCTCTCGGAGTTTGTGGATGAAGTCGGGGATGACCGCGCCGAGTTGGAGCCGCGGGCCGACGATATTGGCGAATCGGAAGTTCCACACCTGGAAGCCGTAGCTGTTGGCGTACACCGACAACAGCGACTCCTCGGCCAACTTCGCGGCGCCGTACATGCTGATGGGTTCAAGCGGTGCGTAGTCCTCGGGCGTCGGGCGCGGGGCCTCGCCGTACACCGTCGAGGAGGACGTGAAGGCGACGTGCTCGCAGCCGACCGACCGCATCCGTTCGAGGACGGTCGCGGTCAACTCCGTGTTCAGCCGGAACTGTTCGTTGGGGGCGTCGCTGTCGACCGCCTTGTCGGCGGCGAAGTGAAACACCGCGTCGGTGTCTTCGTCGATGGCTCTGGCGACGACCGAGTCTTCACGCAGGTCGCCTTCGACGAACTCGGCGTCGTCGGGGACCCACTCGCGGCGGCCGTTGCCAAGGCGGTCGACGACGACGACTTCGTTGTCGGCGACGAGACGGTCGGCGAGGTGTGAGCCGACGAAACCCGCGCCACCGGTGATACAGAGCCGCTTGCCGGAGAGGTTCATTGGCGGCGCTGGGAGTGGCGAGCGTAAGTCGGTTTCGAGAGCGGCCGTTCCGAAACCCCCTAAGCCGTCGACCGGAAAGCAACGGGCATGCAACAGGGAAACGAGGTGTGCGTCCTCCGTCTCGGCCACCGCCCGGGCCGGGACAACCGGATGACCACCCACGTCGGACTCACCGCGCGGGCGCTCGGCGCCGACCGGGTGGTCATTTCGGGCGACGCCTCGCAATCGGCCGAGACCATCGCGGACATCACCGACCGCTTCGGTGGTCCCTTCGAGGTGGAGTTGACCGACAGCCACCGGAAACTCCTCCGGGAGTTCGACGGCATCGTCGTCCACCTCACGATGTACGGCCTGCCGGTACAGGACGTGGAGGCCGACGTTCGAGCCGACTTCGAGGAGGGACCGGTTCTCGTCGTCGTCGGCGCCGAGAAAGTCTCCTTCGACGTCTACGAGGCCGCCGACTACAACGTCGGCGTGACGAACCAGCCCCACTCGGAGGTGGCCGGACTGGCGGTGTTTCTCGACCGACTGTTCGAGGGGCGGGAACTCGACCGCGAGTGGGTCGGCGCCAGCCACGAAGTCGTTCCGAAGGCCACGGGGAAGCAGGTCGAGCCGGTCGACGAGGAGGAGTAGAATCCGGGAGCGGAGCTTTTAAACGACTCGCTGGCGCACGTTTACACAATGGCTTTTGACGAACTGTTGAACGACCCCGTGATTCAGAAGTACCTCCACGAACTCGTGGGGCCGACGGGGATGCCGGTCGCGGCCGCACCGCCGGACGGCGAGGTGACAGACGAGGAACTCGCCGAGGAGCTCGGCCTTGAGCTCAACGACGTTCGTCGGGCGCTGTTCATTCTCTACGAGAACGACCTCGCGACGTACCGCCGGCTCCGCGACGAGGACTCCGGGTGGCTCACCTATCTGTGGACCTTCGAGTACGAGAACATCCCCGAACAGCTCGAAGAGGAGATGCACCGGCTGTTGGAGTCGCTCGAAGAGCGCCGCAGCTACGAACAGGACAACGAGTTCTACCTCTGTAACAACTGCCAACTCCGCTTCGAGTTCGGCGAAGCAATGGAGTTCGGCTTCGAATGTCCCGACTGTGGCGGCCCGCTGGAGACGATGGACAACCAGCGGCTCGTCGACGCGATGGACCGACGCATCGAGGAGTTGCGCGAGGAACTACACATAGACGAAGGGACCGACGGGGCGGAAGCGTAGTCGATGGTCGTTCTCGCAACGAAACTGTACGTCGGCGGCGATGCAAAGCAGCGGTCGTTGGACTCACTGACGTCGCTCGTCGAAAACGACCTCGCGGACCTCGACGTCGAATTCACCGTCGGGCTTCGAGACGACGGCTTCCCGTCGGTGACGATTACCGGCGAGGACGCACCCGTGGCACGGAACCTGTTGGCCGAGGAGTGGGGTGCAGTCACGCCACACCGCGACGCCAGCGAAACGTACGTCGGCACGCTGGAATCGTGGGATGACGAAGGGTTCATCCTCGATGCGGGCGAACCGGTCCGGATTCCGGCCGACGAACTCGGCTTGGGACAGGGCAATCCCGACCAGATTCGCAGGCGGTTCGGCCTCGTCCAGCACATGCCGCTTCGGTTCGTCGAGGGCGAAGCGGACGAACCGGCCCGCCTCGCCGACGACGAGCGGGACCGACTGTACGAGTGGACGCGCGGAACCGACCGCGTGAACGTCAACAGCGCGACGCGTGCGGAGGTTCGGGCGACCGTCAACCGGTCTGGCCACGCCGAGGACATCGTCACCGTCGAGCGCCTCGGTCTGCTCGAACAGAGCATCATCTGCCGTGAGGAAACCGACGGCCCGGGACTGCTCTCCGACATCGGCCCGCACCTCCGCTCGGAGTTACTCGTCGTCGTCACCGACTGAGCCATGAACCGACGCCTCCTCGCCGCCGTCGCCCTCGTCTGTTTCCTCGGATTATCCGGCTGTACGGCCATCTTCGGCGCCAACGTCGACGACCCCGAGGCGCTGTCGGCCGATGCCAACTACGACTACGACACCGACTACGACGCCTCACTCGTCCTCAACCGCGACAACTACACCGCCGTCTACAACGTCTCACGGAAGACGGTCGGTGACGAGGGCGAAATCGAGTTGTACACCACCGACGCGCTGGCGGTCGAGCGGCCCTTGGAGCTACGCGGCCTGCAGTTCCGCTACCCCAACGGGACGGTGTTGCGCTACACCAGCGACGGCGATGTCGTCCGCACAGACACCGGTGAAACCGTCGACACACTCGAAGTCGACAGCACCCGACAGCGCTCAATCGTGGAGTTGCCGGCCGAGGAGGGCCAACTTGCCTTCACGACGCCCCGGAACGGAAAACAGCTAACCGTCGAAACACCCGTCAACGGCAGTTACGAGGTCGCGCTGCCCCCGAACACGGACGCCTCGATTCCGCTGTTGTCACAGGTTCGCCCCGAAAACGACGACCGCCGCGAAGTCGGCGACCGCGTCGTCCTGACCTGGGAGAACCTCGATAGCTCGGTGCTCGTCCTGCGGTGGTACCTCAACCGCGACATCTGGCTGTTCGGCGGACTGGCTGCCATCGGGACCCTCATCGGCCTCGTTGGCGGCGTCTACTACTACCTGCAGATACAGCGAGCGAAGGAACGCCGCCAGGAGGAGGGCATCGACATCGAGTACGACGACGACGGCGACGGGCCACCGCCGGGAATGCGTTGAGGTTTACCGGGTGGCTCACCTACGCCGTGTATGAACATCGCTGTGGTGTGTGTCGGCGACGAACTGCTCTCCGGTGACACCGTCAACACGAACGCCGCGTGGCTCGGCGAACGACTCACCGAACGTGGTGTAACCGTCGAGCGGACGACGGTCGTCCCCGACCGCATCGCCGACATCGCACGCGTCGTCAACGAGTACCGAGCGGAGTACGACGCCGTCGTCACGACGGGCGGTCTCGGCCCGACGCACGACGACATGACGATGGATGGCGTCGCCGCCGCCTTCGGCCGGAGCGTCGAGACGAACGAGGCGGCACTCGAGTGGCTCGACGCCGAGGGCGGTTACCACGCCGCGGACCTCGCGGCGGGGACGGCCGACCTTCCGGTCGGTTCGGAGCCGATACACAACCCCGAAGGCGTCGCACCCGGCTGTGTCATCGAGAACGTCTACGTCCTGCCGGGCGTTCCCACGGAGATGAAAGCGATGTTCGAGGCGATAAAAGACGACTTCGAAGGCGAGCGACGCCACGTCACCGAAGTCGTCGTCGACGAACCCGAAAGCGCCCTCGTCGAGCGATTCAACGAGTTACAGGAGCGCTTCGGCGTGAAAGTCGGAAGCTATCCCGGCGAGTTCGTCCGGGTGAAAATCGAGAGTACCGACGAGGCAGCCATCGAAGCGGCCGAAGCGTGGCTCCGGGAGCGAGCCGACGCGGTCGAGGCCTGATTATCGGTAGAGATACCACAGCCAGCCGACGGTGATGAGCAGACAGGCAGCGAAGACGAGCCAGCCGGAGGCGTTGATAGCGAGTTCGTTGACGTTCTCCTGCAGTGGGATGTACATGCCGTTTCGTTGCCGGGGGCCGCTCTTAATAAATTCCCTTTCGAGCGGTGGGGTTGACGGACCGCGTCGTTTTTGGCCGGGGCGGCCCGTGCTCCGGTATGCGACGCATCGGGCTCGTGGTCAACCCAATCGCGGGGATGGGCGGCCGCGTCGGGCTGAAAGGTACCGACAACAAGGTCGAGGAGGCCCGCCGCCGCGGCGCCGAACCGCGGGCACCGACCCGCGCTCGACAGGCGCTGGAACACCTGCGCGAACAGCCCGTCGAGGTCGAGTTGTACACCTACGGCGGTGTGATGGGCGAAGACGAGGCCGTCGCCGCCGGGTTCGACCCCGTCGTCGTCGGCGACTCCGAAACGGACGAGACCGCCTCGGCCGACACCCGCGAGGCCGTTCGGCGACTCGTCGAGGCCGGCGTCGACCTCGTGTTGTTCGTCGGCGGCGACGGGACTGCCGTCGACGTGGCCGAGGCCCTCGAAGACATCGACGGTGAGGTTCCGGTGCTCGGCGTCCCCGGTGGCGTGAAGGTGTACTCGTCGGTGTTCGCGGTCACTCCCCGGGCCGCCGGCCGCATCGCCACCACCTTCGAGCGAACCGAAACCCGCGAGGTCAACGACATCGACGAGGACGCCTACCGCGGCGGCGACGTGAACACCGAACTGAAAGCGCTCGTCGAAGTCCCCGTCGGCGACGAGATACAGTCCTCGAAGCAAATCGGCGGCGGTACCGTCGAAGCGCTCGCGGCCGCCGTCGCCGGCGACATCCGCGACGACGACGCGACCTACGTGCTCGGGCCCGGCTCTACGGTCGACGCCGTCAAGACCGAACTCGGGTTCAACGGGTCGCCACTGGGCGTCGACGTGTGGCGCGGGGATAGCGTTCTCGCGGCCGACGCCAGCGAGTCCGACATCCTCGCTTCCCTCGGCGAGCGCAACGTCATCGTCGTCTCCCCCATCGGCGGACAGGGGTTCATTTTCGGCCGTGGCAACGACCAAATCTCCCCCGAAGTTATCCAGCGCTCGGATATCGAAGTCATCGCCTCCAAACAGAAACTCGACGATATCGGCGTCCTCCGGGTCGACACGGGCGACCCCGAACTCGACGAGGCGTTGCGGGGCTGGCAGCGCGTCCGCGTCGGGAAGTTCGAACGCCGCCTGCTGAAAGTCGTCTGACCGTCAGTCCCACTCGGGGAGATACTCGCCCTCGATTGGTGGGTCGGTGCTGACCCACTCCGCGCGGGCGGCGTCGCTCGTTATCGTCGTCGCCGGGCCGCCGTCGAGGCTGTAGGTGAGTGTCACATCCGACAGCGAGCAGTGTGCGTTGTACCGGAGGGCGTCGTCCGGCGCCATGTACGACACCGTCTGCCAGTGGTCGGTGTCGGCCTCAACGGTCGCCTGTAGTTCGATGCCTTCGCCCTCGCCGCGGAACCGCCAGTGACCCGGTTCGTCGTGGAGGGTTCGGTTCGCCGAGGGACTCCACGGGACGACGTGTTTCACGCGATTGAGTGGGTACACCTCGCCGTCGATGCGGAAACACAGCGAGAGGTTGTCGTCGAGTCGGAGCGCCTCCAGGACGGCCGTCTCGTCTTCGGCGAAATCGTTACACTGCACCCACGTCCATTGCTCGGGAGGGTCACTCGACAGCGTGTGCCCCTGATGGCCCGGCGCGTCTTCGAGTTCGATGGTCCGGTCGCCGACCGTAATCTCGCCGGACATGAACACGGATTGGTTCCGACTCCAGTGTTTGCCCGTCCCGATGGTCTTCGACAACACGTCGGTGAGTCGCTCGCTCCGCAGTGGCGTGAACGCGTAGGTGTCTGGGTCGTATTCGAGGTCCCACGACACCTCATCGACACTGCCACTCGCCGACGAAGAGGTGAGGACGCCGTCGCCGATGGTCAACTCGAAGGGGTCGCTGTCGGGCCAGACCTCCTCGAAGGCGAACGCCTTCGAGACGAACGTCGAGTTCTCGGGCGTCTCGCGGTCGGTCAGTGCCGCCCACAGCCGACCCTCCTGTCGACCGCTTTCGGTCGACAACAGCGTGTAGCGATACCAGAAGGCGACCGAAGCGTCCCGCGAGCTCACCAGCGAGTACCACACCTCACGACCGGGGTCGCCGACGGCGAGGGGCCACTCCATCACCGGCTCGTTGGGGTCGGGGTTCATGTGTTGGGTTCCCGAAAGGAGAGGAGTTATAGATTGGTGGTCGGACCGTATAAAGTGTAAGATATAGTATAGTAGTCCCGGGCAGATTCGAACTGCCGTCATGGGCTATCTTCTAGATTCTGACATAAGTCAGAAATCTATCCAAAGGCCCATATGATTGGCCACTACACCACGGGACTCCACCCGCGTCTATTCGCTGGCCGTACAATAGAGTTACTCTTTCAGTCACCACTCACTTGGTGTTGTTCTCAACGATGGCGTGACACCGACGACAAAGACAAACGAGATTCAGTAGACGATGGGCATCTTGTGGGTCGTCAAACGAGCGAACGGGAATCAGGTGGTGGACATCAGGGTTTCGTCCCATCTCTTCTTTCGTTTTTCCACATCGTTGGCACTCGTAGTCGTCTCGTTTCAGCGCCTCTCGTCTAACTGACCGCCATTTTCCAGTGTAATCCGCGGTGCCACCTTCCCATTGATGATGGTTCTCCCCCCGCCAGTTTTCAGACATCCACTCGGAAAGGCACTCTTCACTACAGAATCGCTGTTGTCCGCGCTCTACGTCGGATTTCAGCACCATACGAATCTCGCCACAGTAATCGCATTCGCTCTCCACTCGCTCGCCCCGTCGCCAGAAGCGAGTGCCCTCGAACGTCCCCTCCATTTCGACACATTTCGAGCAAAAATGGCCGTTTTTGTCGGATGGGTAATACGCGAATTCTGTCCCGCATGCCTCACAGGTGGTGGTCTCCTTCGCATCCTTCCAGTTGCCGTTGTGTTCGCCGGCGTTCGGATTACAACCATCACAAAAGACGCGCCGTGCCTTCTCGTCGTAGAACTCCGTTCCACATCCTTTGCACTCCCGGTTCGGGAGCGGGTCTCCGTGGACTTTGGTGTGGTGCTGGCGCATTCCTCGTTTCGTGCTCAATGCTTTCCCACAAGTCGGACACGCGTGGCTCACAGACAGACCGAGTAGGTGGGATAAATTAAACCGAATCCAGCCGGATTGAAAGTGAAACTAATCCGCCGCCTCTGACTCCAACGCAACGTCCAGCAGTTCGCAGGCGTCGGTTTCGGCGTCGAAGCAGTCCGGACAGCAGTCCTGCCGGTCGATGATGGTGTCGAGTCGCTCTGCGACCGTCTCGTCGATGACGCTTTCGAGCTGTTTGGCTTCCGTGCGGAACTCCTCGACTTCGAGGACTTCCCAGAGGAACCGCTCGATGATGCAGTACGTCTGGAGGGCGTCCCGCGCTCGAACGATACCCTCGTCGGTCAGCGAGACGCCCTTGTACTTCTCGTGGTCAGCGAGGCCGTGGCCTTCGAGTTTGCCGATCATTTCGTTGGCGCTGGCGGGACTGACCTCCAGGAGGTCCGCGATTGCGCCGGTCGAGGCGGGGCCGTCCTCCTGTTCCTGTACGAGGTAGATGGCCTTCAGATACTGGTCCTGTGTGTTCATGTTCGCGTCTCCATGAGTTCCGTCACTTCCTCGACGCCCTCTTTTTCCTCTTCACGAATACTGCGGAGGGTCTCGAGCAGCCGTTCGCGGTCGACGGTAAACTGTACGTCCGAACTCTCGATGGCCTCGATGAGGTCGTCGTAGAACTTGTAGGCGGTTTCCTCGTTGCACAACTGGTCGTAGAGCACGCCGTCGAAGTCGGTGTCCGACTCGTAGCGGGCGGCGACCAACTGCTCAATTTCGTCGTACGCCACGGGGTCGGCGTCGAGTTCGTCGACGAGCGTTTCGAGGCGTTTGCGGTGCTCGGCGGACTCCTCTGCGGCGTGTTCCAGAAGCGAGACGATGTCGGGGTCGAGTTCCGCGTCGTCGAGCGTCTCGTAGTGTTTGTGTGCCCGGGCCTCGACGACCTCTTCGAGGACCATCCCGATTTGCAGCAGGCGCGCGAGTTGGTGGTCCGACGCGACCGGGTAGGTGAGACTCATCGTTCCACCTCGCGGTTTGTGAACGGTGCGCCGGTCATACTCACGCGTCGGCACCGCGGCGACTTAAGGGGTTCCCTTGACCCCGGCTTTTTATCCCTGTTTCGAGAACGAACACCCATGGGAGACGGCAACGGCGGGCCAGCCGACCGAATGCGGGAACGCTCCGGCGGCCACACTGCACTCCTGTATCTCCTCCTCGATGTCGAGCGACGACTCGTCGCCAGCGGCATCCTCGCGTTCGTTTTCCTCGGCATCGTGGCCGCCTCCCTCGTCATCCCGGACGCGAGTGTGGCACTGCGTACCGACGACCCCGTCGAGACGGCGTTCCAAGCGTTCATCGGCGCGACGGTCACCGGCGTCACCGTCGTCCTCACGTTGAACCAACTCGTCCTCTCACAGGAACTCGGCGCCGTCGGCGACCAGCGCGAACGGATGGACGGGGCGATGTCGTTCCGCGACGACGTGGCCGAACTCCTCGGTGAGACGCCACCCGCCGAACCGTCGGCGTTCCTCCGAGCGTTAATCGAGGAAATCGCCGACAGAGCGGAGGCCGTTCGGTCGAGTGACCCGCCCGATGACCTCGAAGCGATGCTCGACAGCACCACGCGGAATGCCGACACCGTCGCCGACCGACTCGACGGTGCGACCTTCGGCGAGTTCGACGTCGTCCGCTCGGCACTGGATTTCAACTACTCCTGGAAACTCTACGTCGCACAGCGGACACTGGCGGACGTGTCGTCGGAAACCCGAGACCCCCTCGAAAACCTCATCGACGCCCTGCGACTGTTCGGGCCGGCCCGCGAGCACTTCAAGACGCTGTACTTCCAAGCCGAACTCATCGACCTCTCGCGGACGGTAACTTACACCGCCGTCCCTTCGCTCATCGTCAGCGTCGCCGTCCTGTTGTTCGTCGACCTCGAATCGTACACGGGGACGCTGGCAGGGGTGGACGTGGGCGTGATACTCGTCAGCGGCGCCGTCGCGGTGTCGGTCGCACCGTTCGCCGTTCTCCTCGCCTACGTGTTGCGCATCGCGACGGTGACCGGACGGACGCTCTCAATCGGCCCGTTCATCCTCCGCGAGACCGACCGCGACACCGACGGCTGAGCGTCGCTGGAAAACCCGAAAACGAACGGTACCGCGTTACTCTCGTGCCTGCAGTCGGTCGCGGATGCGACCTTCGAAGTCCTCGCGGAGTTCCTCGACCTCGATTTCCTCGAGGACGGGGACGTAGAACCCCTCGACGAGCATGTTCTTCGCCAGCCGCTCGGGGACGCCACGGGAGGTCATGTAGAACATGTCCTCGGCACTGACCTGCCCGACCGTCGCGCTGTGGGAGGCCTCGGTGTCGTGGTTGTTGATGATGAGTTTCGGGGAGGCGTCGGCCTCGCTCTCGTCGCTCAACATCAGGGTGTTCTCCCGCTGGTAGGAGTTGGTGTCCCAGGCTTCGCGGCCGACGTTCTGGACGCCCTCGTACACCGAGCGAGCCTCGTCATCGATGACGCCGCGAGTGACGAGGTCCGCCGTCGTGTGCTCGGCGTTGTGCCACACGCGGGCGTCGATGTCGAAGTGCTGGTCGTTGTGACCGTAGAACGCACCGACGATTTTCGACTCCGAGGAGTCGCCGTCGAGGTGGCTCTCGACGGAGGACTTCGTGAGATGCGACCCGACGTTGCAGTCGATCCAGTCGACCGTCCCGTAGGTGTCGATGGTTGCCTCCTTCAGGGTGTAGGTGTAGGTCGTCTCGTCGAGGTCCTGAAGGTTGCCGAACTGGATGTAGCTGTTCTCGGCGGCGGCGACTTCGACGATGCCGCTGTAGTAGCGGTTGCCCTCCACTTCGTCACCGGTCTCCTGTCGTTCAAGAATCGTCACCGAGGACGATTCCTCGGCGACGACGAGGGTGTAGTTGAACAGCGACCGGGAGTTCATCGTCGTCCGGATGGTCACGTCCTCGGCGTCGACGCCCTCCGGGACGTAGATGACCGTACCGGTCGTGAACAGCGCCGTCGACAGCGCAGTCAGGTAGTTCGTCTGGGGGTCGACGACGCTGCCGAAGCGCTCTTCGAGGAGGTCGCCGTGTTCCTCGACTGCCTCGGCGAAGGGGAGTACCTCCACGTCGTCGGGACCGACCTGGTCTTTCTCTTCGGCCGCATCGAGGGGGTCGACGAGGCTCTCGTAGTCGAGTCCTTCGAGGTTCGTCCACTTGCGACCGGGTGTCTGGATGACATCGGGGAACGCGGTGTCGTCGAGGGCCTCGAGGGCCTCGAGGCGCGTCTCCAGCAACCATTCCGGCTCGTCGAGTTCATCGGAAATCTGCCGAACCGTCGCTTCGTCGATGGATGCGTGTACCTGCGTGCTCATCCGAGCGACCCCTCCATTTCGAGTTCGATGAGGCGGTTGAGTTCGACCGCGTACTCGATGGGTAGTTCTTCCGTAATCGGCTCGATGAAGCCGGCGACAATCATCTGCTTTGCGTCGTCGTCGTCCAGTCCGCGCGACTGGAGGTAGAAGACGTCCTCGTCGCCGATTTTGCCGACGGTCGCCTCGTGGGCCACGTCGACTTTCGACTCCTCGATTTCCATGTACGGCATCGTGTCGCTGGTCGACTCGTTGTCGAACATCAGCGCGTCACACTCGACGGACGTCGAGGAGTTCTCGGCGCCGTCGGCGATGTGGACGAGACCGCGGTAGTTCGTTCGGCCGCCGTCTTTGCTGATGGATTTGGACTCGATGGTCGACTTCGTGTTCGGCGCGTTGTGATACACCTTCGCGCCGGTGTCGATGTTCTGTCCTTCGCCTGCGAAGGCGATGGTGATGTGGTTGTCCGTCGCGCCGGGGCCTTTGAGGATGGTGCTCGGATACAGCATCGTCGCCTTCGAGCCCATCGAACCGGAGACCCACTCCATCGTGGCGTCCTTCTCGGCGATGGCGCGTTTGGTGTTGAGGTTGTAGGTGTTCTTCGACCAGTTCTGGACGGTCGAGTACTGAACGTGGGCGCCTTCCTTGACGAACACTTCCACGCCGCCGGAGTGGAGGTTGAACGCCGAGTACTTCGGCGCGGAACAGCCCTCGATGTAGTGGACTTCGGAGTTTTCCTCGGCGATGATGAGCGTGTGCTCAAACTGGCCCATCCCCTCGCTATTCATCCGGAAGTACGCCTGGACCGGCATGTTGACCGTGGTGTCCTCCGGGATGTAGACGAACGAGCCGCCGGACCAGATGGCGCCGTGTAGCGCGGCGAACTTGTTGTCACTCGGGGGAACGCACTTCGTCATGAAGTACTCGCGGACGATTTCTTCGTGTTCCTGGACGGCCTTGTCCATGTCACAGAAGATGACGCCCTTTTCCTCCCACTGCTCCTGCATGTTCTGGTAGACGATTTCGGACTCATACTGGGCGCCGACGCCCGAGAGGGCGTTCTTTTCGGCTTCCGGGATGCCCAGTTTGTCGAAGGTGTCCTGAATCTCCTCGGGGAGGTCCTCCCAGCTCTCGGCGCCGCCGCGTGCCTCGATGTCCGGTCGGATGTATGGGACGATTTCGTCGATGTCGACCTCGCTGAGGTCCGGCTGGCCGGGCCAGTCAGTCGGCATCGGCATCTCCTGGAACTGCTCGAGGGCACGGAGCCGCCGTTCGAGCATCCACTCCGGTTCGTCTTTGTCCTCCGAGATGACCCTAACGGTCTCCTCGGTGAGACCCTTCTCGGTCTGGAAGGCGGAACTCTCCTCCTTCTTGAACTCGAATCGGGCCTCGGTGTCGGTGTCTTGTAGGTCTTCGGAACTCATTGTGTGGTGTTTACGTCTGTGTTCATATGAGGCTATGCGTTACCGAAACCGGTTACGCGGTCTCGTAGACTTCCTCGCGGACCCAGTCGTAGCCCTTGTCCTCGAGTTTCTCGGCGAGGCTGGCGTCGCCGCTCTTGGCGATTTGGCCGTCGAGCATCACGTGAACGTGGTCCGGTTCGACGTAATCGAGGATGCGCTGGTAGTGGGTAATCTGGAGGATGCCGGTGCCCTGCTCGTCTCGGAGGGCGTTGATGCCGTCGGAGACGTCCTGCAGACGGTCGATGTCGAGCCCCGAGTCGATTTCGTCCAGCACCGCGATGGACGGTTCGAGGATGGCTGCTTGCAGTACCTCGTTTTGTTTCTTCTCGCCGCCGGAGAAGCCGGCGTTGAGATAACGGTGGGCGAACTTCTCGTCCATGTCGAGCAGTTCCATCTTCTCGGCGAGCAGTTCCTGGAACTCGGCGACGCCGACGGCGCCATCATCCATGTTGCCCTCCATCGGGGAGGTGTCGTAGCCGGCTTCGTCGTCGTCTTCGGCGTCTTCGTCGTCCTCGCCCTCGAACAGTTCCTCACGCTCCTCGAGTTTGGCGTTGAGTGCCGTTCGGAGGAAGTTGACCATCGTGACGCCTTCGATTTCGGCGGGGTACTGGAAGCCGAGGAAGATACCGAGCGCGGCGCGCTCGTTGGGTTCCAACTCCAGGAGGTTCCACGTCAACTGGTCGTCGTCGACGTCGATGCCCTCGAACTCGTCTTCCTCGATGTGGAGGAGTACTTCCCCGTCGGTGACCTCGTAGGCAGGGTGGCCAGCGATGATCTTCGCTGTCGTCGACTTCCCGGAGCCGTTGGGGCCCATCAGGGCGTGAATCTCACCGGATTTTACCTCGAGATCGACGCCGCGGAGGATGGTCTCCCCACCCTCTTCGGCGACCTCTGCGTGCAGATTGCTGATTTCTAACGTCGCCATAGTAGATGCTGACTGAACATGGGGGCGTGACGCTGATAATGGTTTCGGGTTCTGGTGGTTTGGGTTGTGGATTCGAAAAATAATTTTTCTTTGAGATAAGTCACCACGCCACGAACACAGCCGGAAACGACCCAGAGACAGACCTCGTCAGAAGTAGTTGCCCAACCCGGTCTGGGTCTGTCCGGTCTTGACCTCGTCCCATGAGATATCGAGGGCTTCGAGGATGCGGGCGATTGGGCCTTTCAGCGTCTTATCGAGCATCTTCTCGTAATCTACCTCGAAGGCGTCGGGAACCTGGTCGTCGAACTCGAAACAGATGACGTCCGGGTCGCGTTTGAACTCCCCGTAGAGGGGGTCCTCCGAGGGGTCGAGTCCCATCTCGGCCTCTACCTCCCGGAAGAACTCCGGGTGGACTTTCTTCAGATACAGCCGTTTCGGCTTCGACCCGCTGGCGAAGTTCGTCCCAAGGAGGAGGTTCGCGTACTTCGCGCCCCGCACCTGGGCCGTGTCGGTGTCGTAGTTGTCGAGTTTCTTCCCGATGCCGCCCGGAATCCCGATTTCGTCGAGGCTCACGTCGCCGGCCTGCACGCGCTCGATGACTTCATGGACGTACTCCTTGATGTCCTCGGGGTCGGCCCCGGTGACAATCATCTCCAAGACGCGCTTTTGGACCTCCTTCGTTATCGGCGCGATGTCCGAGCGCTTGTACTCGAAGCCCGTGATGTCGATGTCGTCGACGTCTTTGCCCTCCTTCCAGACGATGTGGCCGGCGTAGCGTTTCTTTTTGCCCGCCTGGAAGAACCGCCGGTACAGTTTCTCGAACTCGATTTGGAAGCGGTGGGAGTCGGCGTTGAGCTCCGCCGCGAACTCGTCGTAGGCGTCGTTGATGTGTTCCTCTATCTCGAAGGACTGCTCGATGGCCTCCTCTTTGGAGATGTCGTGCTCTAGTTCGAGCATGACGCTGTCAGTGTCACCGTAGATGACCTCCTTGTCGAGGTCGGCGGCAGCGGACTCAGTGAACTCGATGACATCCCGGCCGGTGGCGGTCACGGCCGCGCCCATCTCCTTGTCGTAGAGCCTGAATCGGTCCCATCCCAAAACGCCGTACAGTGAATTCATAATAACCTTGACAGCTGCCTGCTGTCGGTCGTAGGTCTCGTAGGCGTCGGTTCCGGGGTCGTTGTCGTTGCGGAGCGATTTCTTCTCCTCGCGCTCTTCGAGGAGTTCGTCGACCATCGCCCGTATCATGCCGTCCGGCTCTTTTCGGAAGTGGGTGCCGTTGGGAGCGACGTAGGTCTCACCGTCGTAGGATTGGGGGTTGACCTTCGTCTCAGGAGACGCGTTGATGGTCACCATACACATCGGGTAGAGTGACTTCAGGTCCAGCACGGAGACCATCTCCTTGACGCCCGAAATCGGGTCGAAGACGGCGCCACCTTCGTACTCCTCGGCGTCGACGGCGCCTTTCGAGGGGAGTGCGTACTCGCCGTGAATCTTGTGGAGGACGTACATGTCGACGGCGTCGCCGGGCGTCGTCGCGTCTTCGAGTTTACAGCCGACGAAGGAGGCGACCTCCTCCCAGAAGTCGACGATGTTCTGTTTGCGGTCCAACTCGACGCACAACTCCACGTCCCGGAGATTGTACTCCAGCAGGCGCTCGGGGTCATCCTCCCAGAGGTCGCCGATGTCGCCGGGGTAGCGCTCCTTGCCGACACCCAACTCCTCCTCGCCGACGGCGTCGAGGCGGTAGGAGTCGAGTTCGGAGAACTGCGTGCGCTGGTAGGCGTACAGGAGGTCGAAGACGACCCGTCCCTTTACGTTCGGGCCGCCCCATCCGGAGTCCCACACCTCGTTCACCCGGGAAAGACGGTTGGAGTTCAGTCGGTCATGTCGGGAGGCGAGACGGTCGATGCGGTCGATGAGGTATGGGGCGTCGAAGTCGTCGAAGTTCCACCCGGTCAGCACGTCGGGGTCGGTCTCGTCGATATAATCGAGATAGTCGACGAGCATTTCGGCCTCTTCGGAGAACGTACGGAGGTCGACGGCGATGTCGCCGTCGCCGATGGGGTCGTACTCGTCGACTGCTTCCGGCCCGGGGACGCCTTCCGGCGATTCGTACAGCCAAACGACGTACTCGTCGTCGAAGGAGTCGTGGGCGGTGAGACAGATGATGGTCTGTTCGCCGTCCTCGGGGAAGCCGTGGCGGTCGTCGACCTCGATGTCGAGGGTGTGGACGCGGGGCGTAACGGAGTAGTCGACAGCCTCCAGTTCGGTGTGATGTACTTTCAGACTGCCGTCGTCGAGTTCCCGGACCGGAATCCGAACGCCGCTGGTGATGTCCTTGTCGATGAGCAGGCGGTTGGGAAAGAGGATGTCCGCTTCGTAGTGGTCGAATCGGTCACGGAGTTGGCCCACGTCACGGGGCGTCTGGCCGAACACCTTACACAGTTTCTCGCCGCGGATGGACTCGTAGACGACGACCTCTTGTTCGTCGTGGGCACCGATGTCCTCGCCAGCGGCGGCACGGTCGCCGTAGGTTTCGACACCGGTCAGGCGGTCGTGGTCGAGCCTAGAATCGACGATGTCGGGGTCGGTCAGCGGGTCGTCGGCGTCGACCGCGAGGTCGAGGTCCGTGATTGGCGTATAAAAGTACGGCCGGAATCCGTAGACTCGGACGTGGACGGTGTCGTCGTCGGTGCGGCCGAAGACGTGGAGCACGGGATGTTCGTCGTCACCGCTTCCCTCGATGGTGTAGTCGACCTGCGTGACACAGCACTCGACGTGACCGTCGGCATCGGGAAACCGGTGGTCGGAGATGTCGATTACGTCGGCGCCAGTCTCCGACGATTCCGCGACGGCGGCGGCCTCCTCAGCGGGGCGGGCGTCGTCGCTCCCGCCACCGAAACTTCCGAGCGTTCCCTGCTCCATGCCCTGTTCCATAGGTTGACTGCTTCGCCCTCACCGGTAAAACCTCGGTGTTCTATCGGAGAAACATAAGCTATTCGCCCAACACAGCGCCCGTGTCACCGCATGTCACAGCCACAAGGGCTTTACAATGACACATCCTACCAAAGTTCGGTGACACACCATGCCCGAACCCAATGCGACGTCTGAGCAGGACAGTGCGGGCGCTTCCGAGCGCCCCGAACCGGTGGTTGCCGACGCCGTCGAGACGACGGAGTCGTACGAGACAGAGGAGGGCGTGGTGTTCTACGACGCGGAGAACCCCCTTGCGTGGATACAGACGGAACACGTCCTCGACCTCGACGAGGTCGCGTAGTTTTTGCTTTCGGGGGCCATTATCCCGCTGTGGACCCGTTCAGCGACGACGAACCGTGGCCCGACGAACCCGAAGAGTTCGACCCCGACAGCCTCGGCCCCGACGCACCCGACGCGACCGACATCGACGCGGAGACCTTAGAATCAGTCCCCGAGGGGTTGTTCCGGGCGTTCGTCGGCAGCGCGATTATGCTCAACGTCGCGCTGTTCGGCCTCTCGCTCGGCGCGCTGTTGATTTACTTCCGCGGCGACACTGAGGTCGGCGGCGCGGCGCTGGCCGCCGGCGGTGCCGCCGCCGTCTTCGCCGGGCGCTACTACTGGCAGTACAAACGCGGGGAGTTCACCGACGGTACGACTACCGACGGCGGTGATGAGTCGTGAAAGCCGTCGAACACGGCGGCGACCGTTATCTGCTCGTCAAGCAATCCGGCGAGTCGAGTCTCGTTTACGACCCCGAAACCGGCGAAGAGCGGTACCTCCCGAACGAGGAACTGACCATGACCGGCGACTCGCCGCTGGAACTCGCCGCAGGCGCCGTGCCCGAGGCGTCCCGACGAATCCTCACCGCCGTTCACTCCGAACAGGCGCTCGGGCTTCTCGTCGAGTTGGACGAGCGCGGCCCGATGTCCGTCCGGGAAGTTCTCGGCACGTACGACCTCTGTGAGTCCGACCTCCACGGCCTCTTCGGCGAACTCCGAGCGGCCGGATTGGTCGCCGAGGCCGACGTGGTCGGCGAGCGCGGCTACCAACTTACCGACCTCGCACGCGACGGACTGGCCGAACTCCGGTAGCCTACGACAGCGCCTCGACGGTCGCCGAGCGCTCGACAGAGGAGCGATTCGTCGTGGGATCTTTCCGTACCGCCACGAGGTCGTCGGCCGCACCGACCAACTCCTCGTCGTGGCTGACGACGACGATTTGGTCGACACCGTGGTCGGTCATCGATTCGACCAATTCGACGAGTTTCGAGACGTGACCCGAATCGAGGAACACCGTCGGCTCGTCGAGGATGAGCGGTGGCGTCGGTGCCTCGCCCTCGATGCCCTCCGACAGCAGCCGATAGATGGCACACCGCAGCGAGAGGTTGAACAGCGCCCGCTCGCCGCCGGAGAGTTGGTCGGGGTCAAGTGGCGTCCCGTCCTTCTGGTAGACGGTGAGTTCGTAATCGCCGTGGAGTTCGATGCGCGCATACGAGTCGTTCTGATACACCAACTCGAAGGTCTCGTTGAGCATCGCCTCCAATCTCTGAACGTTTCGCTGTCGGAGTTCCGCACGAAGGTCGGCGTAGGTCTGCTGGAGTTCGTGGGCCTCCTCGTACAGCGACTGGAGTCGGTCGACCGTTCGTTGGAGTTCCTCGCGCCGGTCCCGGAGTTCTTCGAGCTCCGACAGTTCGTTCTCGACCGCACCGATGGCGTTCTGGAGTTCGTCCCGGCGTTCGCGTTTCTCCTCCAGATACGGCTCTACGTCGTCGAGGTAACTCTCGGCTTTCTTCTTGTCCTGTTTGGCCCCTTTCATCGCCGATTCGTCGAAGGCCTCTTCGAGTTCGGCCTTCCGGTCGCGTTTGTCGGCCAACTGCTCGCGTCGGAGGTCGTTCTGTTCGGCCTTGTTGTCCCGCTCGGTCCGAAGCCGTTCGACCTCGCGTTCATTTTCGTCGATATCGTCGAGCAACTCCGCGACCCGTTGGAGCCGCTGGCGCCGTTCGTCCAGCGTCGCCTTCTCGGCGTTCAACTCTCCGATTGCTTCTCGGGCCTGCTGTGCCTTCTCCTCGGCGGTCTCGGCCGCCTCGATTGCCTCCTCGGCAGCCGTCTCGTGGTCGTCGGCCTCCGTCCTGAGTTCCTCGACGCGGTTTGTCTTCTCCTCGACCGATTCGGCCTTCTGTTCGACCAGCGTCTCGACGCTTTCCTTCGAGTCTTCGAGTCGGGAAAGCTCGGTTTCGGTTTCGACCAACTCGACGGCCCGCGTACGCTTCCGGGTCAGTTCCTCGACACGCTCCTCGGCGGCCTCCAGTTCGGATTCGAGTTCCTCGACGCGCTCTCGGTCCTCGTCGATGGTTTCGACGTGTGGCGAACCATCGACTGGCTGGCCACATTCGGGACATTTGCCCTCCTCCAGCAAGCGTTCGGCCTCGGCGACCGTTTCGCGGGCGTTCTTCAGGTCGGTCCGCAACTCCGCGACGCGCTCCTTGGCGGCCGTCAGTTCCTCGTCGATGTCGTCGCGGTGGGACTCGACGTTCTCGCGAGCGACCGGCGCGTCGGTCAGTTCCTCGCGTAGCGCCTCGATTTCCTCGCCGAGTTCGGCCACCTCCTCTCGTTTGGTCTCGAGTTCCTCCGTGGCCGTCTCGACTTCGGCTTCGAGTTCTTCGGCCCGTTCGCGGGCCTCGCTGGCTGCCTCGCGGTGTTCGCTGGCCCGTTCGCGGCTGGTTTCGGCGTCGCCCGCGTGGTCTTGGGCTTCGAGTCGACGCTCCTCGATAGCATCTCGGATGTCTTCGGCCTCGCCGTCGAGCGCCTCGAGGCGGTCCTCGACTGCCTCGGGGTCGGCCGCCTCGAGTTCGGTCTCGGCGAGTGTGGAGTCGAGTTCCTCGCGTAGCGTCTCCGTCGCCTCGCGAAGCGACCGGATTCGTTCGCTCAGGGCTTCGCGTTCCCCTTCCGTCTCCGAGATTGTCGAGGCGAGCGATTCGATTTCCTCGCCGAGGTCGTCTATCTCCTCGCGGCGCTGTTCGTACTCCTCGAGGACGCTCTCGGCATCTTCGAGCGTCTGGCGGGCCTCGTCGCGGTTTTCCTCCTTGTCGGCGATGTCGTCTTGGACCTCCGCCAACTCGCTTTGCAGCGCGTTGAGTCGGTCGTGGAGGTCCTTGTCCTCTTTCGCCTCGATTTGTTCTTCGATTTGGGTGAGCGCACCCTGTTTGTCGTCGCGGACGC
Organism: Natronomonas gomsonensis; assembly: GCF_024300825.1. Taxonomy (NCBI): domain Archaea; kingdom Methanobacteriati; phylum Methanobacteriota; class Halobacteria; order Halobacteriales; family Natronomonadaceae; genus Natronomonas; species Natronomonas gomsonensis. Next base: position 1,441,524 of record NZ_CP101323.1, read on the forward strand.
GGCCGACGCCGACGCGGGCGTCGCTGGCGCGCTCGCGGTACTCCTCCAGTTTCCCCAACTGGAGGAGGTCGTCTATCATGTCCTGTCGCTCGCTCGGGGAGGCGTTGATGAGTTTGTTCACCTCGCCCTGCCGGACGTACGCGCAGTTGACGAACGCCTCGGCGTCCATCCGGAGCAACTGCTCGATGTGGCCCTCGACGGCCGTCACCTGCTCGATGGGTCCGTCCGGGGTTTCGAGGACACACGTCGTCGTCTGTGCAGTATCGCCGCGGAGTTTCACCTCCCGCTCGACGCGGTACTCCGAGCCGTTGTGCGTAAACCACAACTCGACGAGCATCTCCTCGGCGTCGTTGGAGATGACGCCGTCGAGCGTGCCGTCGATGGCGTCGGTGCCGTACAGTGCGAAGAAACACGCCTCCAACAGCGAGGACTTCCCGCTGCCGTTGACGCCGTGGATGACTGTCACGCCGGAGCGAAGCGACAGGTCAGTGTCGGCGTAGCACTTAAAGTTCCGGAGACGGACGCGTTCGAACCTCACAGATAATCCTCCATGGACGACTGACCGTCACCGTCGGCTGTGGCCGGTCCGGTATCCGTCGCGGTCGGTTCTGTCGGCGTGGCGTCGGCATCATCGGGCATCTCCTCGACTACTTCCGGGTCGGAACTGGGACCATCGTCGGCCTCGGTGTCGTCGCTATCGCCGTCCTCGAGTCGGTCGGCAACCGTTTCGGGGTCGGAGTCGGAAGCGGCGTCGAACGCTTCGGGAGTCTCCAGCAGTTCGCCGACCCGTCGTTCGACTTCGTCGGCGACGTTTGAGTCGGCCACCTTGCTCGCACGGATGGTCTCGTCGAGGTTTCGTGCGGCGTCGCTGAGTCCGAGTTCGCGAACCCGCTCTCGGACCGCCTCGTCGGGGTCGGCGAATGACACCTCCACGTCGGGGTCGTCGCTGACCTCCCGGCGGTCGTTGACGCGGGCGACGAGCGCCCCCCGCTCGTCGGCGAACTCCTCGATGCGAGCTGCCGAGACGTCCTCGCCGTCGCCGGCGAGGTCGACGATGACGACCGCGCCGTCGAGGTCCTGTTCGCGGAGGCGCTCGCGGACGCGCTCGAACCCCTCGCTTTCGGAGAGTTCGAGGTCGACGAAGACGAACTCCCGGGTATCGATGCCTCGCCGTGAGAGGTGGACCTCGCCGTCGAACTCGACGATGTTGTAGCCGCGCTCTTCGCGCTCACTGGCGCTGGCGCGTTCAGTGGAGCCACAGTAGGTGACCCAGACGCCGTCGACCTCCTGTCGAGTCGCGGCGTGTTCGTCGCCGAGCAACATCGCGTCGAAGTCGACGTTCGACGCCGCGAGGACTTCCGCGGCGTTCCACTCGACGTTGCCGTAGTTGGGGACGAGCGGTTCGAACAGCCCGTGGGAGACGAGCGCCGCGTGGTCGGCGTCGTGGGAGTCGAACTCGTATTCGAGGTCCTCCCGCTGGGCGCGCGGGACGAAATCGAGACCGTAGAAGGCGGTGTCACCTATCGTCACGGGCGCCGAGCCGAGTCGCGTCGCCAGCCCCATCGCCTCGAAGAGGTCCAGCCACTGGGCTTCGCGTTTCGTCTCGTGGTTGCCCACGATTGCGAGAAACGGGATATCGGCGTCGTCGAGCGTCTCGAGTACGTCGATGGTGCCGAGCAGGTCCCCCAGTCCGGGCCGGCGGTCGTGAAAGAGGTCGCCGGCGTGGACGACGGCGTCGACGCCGAGTTCGACCGCGTCCTCGGCGACCCGGCGGAAGGCCTCGAGGAAGTCCCGTTGGCGCTCCGGTCGGTGGTACTGCCGGTAGCCGAGGTGGGTGTCGCCGGTGTGAATCACCCGTGTCATTGGAACGGAGGTTCGCCGTCACGTCTTAAATCGGTTCCGCGACCGCGGTGAAAGTGGTCGGCGTCGAGGTCGCCGGCGGCCGCTCGCCGGAACCGACGGAACGCACGGAGCGCCCGCTTTCCGCGGGCTACCCGTGTGGGGTCCTCGGCGCGCTCGATGGCACACTCCAGTTCGGCCACGCCGACGGATTCGACAAACGCGAGTGCCGCATCGAGGTCGTCCGTGGCGGCGTCGGCGCGCTCGATGACCTGCTCCTCACGCGCTACGAGTCGGCGCAGCGCCGACCTGACGCGTTCGCTGTCGGTGTCTCGGGTATCGTCGGGCGCCACGGGCGCTGTGGCTGCGGCTTCGAATAAAAGCCGTCGGGCCGAGGTGTCACTCGGCGAGGGCGTAAACGCGCTTGCGCGCGTCGGTAAAGGAGAACCGCGAGTCGACTGCATCGACTTCCTCGAGCCGCGTGAGTGCGTATCGGACGGTACGGGGCGGAAGCATCGTCTCCTCGGCGAGTTGACTCTGCGTGAGCCGGTCGTTGTACTCGAGGACCTTCGCCACCAGTTTCGCGCTCGGTGGCAGGTCAGCGACGGCCTCCCAGTCGACCGCGTCTGCCTTCGACTGCACGTCGGTTACGCTCATCGTACCACCACCTATCCAATGATAGCGGATAATACTTACTATCCCAAAATATTCCCGATAGTAATCCTCCGTTTCGGTGGCTCGTTTTTCGTAACGAGGAGATTCGCCGGCATGCACCGGGTGTACCTACCCGAAACCTCTTATGACTACGGGCGCTACCGATGGGGTGATGACCGATACTGTTGACGACGTCGACCTCCCCTACGAGGACGGCGCGTCACAGCAGGAGAAAGTGGAGGCGCTGGAGGAGCGGCTCGAAATCCTCGAACAGCAGAACGAGGAAATGCGCGACAAGCTCCTCGATGCGAACGCAGAGAACAACAAGTACCAACAGAAGCTCGAGCGGCTGACCCACGAGAACAAGAAGCTCAAGCAGTCGCCGCTGTTCGTCGCCACCGTCCAAGAGATTACCGACGAGGGCGTCATCATCAAACAGCACGGCAACAACCAGGAGGCGCTCACCGAGGTCACCGACGAGATGCGCGAAGAACTCACGCCGGACTCCCGCGTCGCCGTGAACAACTCGCTGTCCGTCGTCAAGAAACTCGACTCCGAGACGGACGTGCGCGCCCGCGTGATGCAGGTCGAACAGTCCCCCGACGTGGCCTACGAGGACATCGGCGGCATCGACGAGCAGATGGAGGAGGTCCGAGAGACCGTCGAGATGCCCATCGAGAGCCCCGAGATGTTCGACGAAGTGGGCATCGACCCGCCGTCGGGCGTCCTGTTGCACGGGCCGCCAGGCACCGGGAAGACGATGCTGGCGAAGGCCGTCGCCAACCAGACCGACGCCACCTTCATCAAGATGGCCGGCTCCGAGTTGGTCCACAAGTTCATCGGAGAGGGTGCAAAACTCGTCCGCGACCTCTTCGAACTCGCTCGACAGGAGGAACCCGCCGTCGTCTTCATCGACGAAATCGACGCCATCGCCGCAAAGCGGACCGACTCCAAGACCTCCGGTGACGCCGAGGTCCAGCGGACGATGATGCAACTGCTCTCCGAGATGGACGGCTTCGAGGACCGCGGCCAGATTTCGATCATCGCGGCGACGAACCGCTTCGACATGCTCGACCGCGCTATCCTCCGTCCCGGCCGCTTCGACCGCCTCATCGAGGTCCCCAAACCCGACGCCGAGGGTCGCGAACTCATCTTCCAGATTCACACCCGCGACATGAACATCGCGGACGAGGTCGACTTCGCGGAACTCGCCGAGGAGACCCAGGAGGCCTCCGGCGCCGACGTCAAGGCCATCACCACCGAGGCCGGCATGTTCGCCATCCGCGACGACCGCAAGGAAGTGTGGATGCAGGACTTCCTCGACGCATGGGATAAAATCAAACAGACCGAAGAGGAAAGCGACGAAGTCTCGAAGACTTTCGCCTGAAACTTTTTGCACGGCACGCTGCGCGCGCCGGCAAAAACGTTCATGAAAAAGACACGGCGGCCCTCCCTCAGGAAGACTCCCTTCGGTCGTCTTCCAACGCTCCCGCTCACTTCGTTCGCGGGACCTACGGTCGGGCCTTGGTCCTGTGCGTGGCGGCCTGCGGCCGCCACGACAGTTCGGTTGCGGGCCTGCCCGCAACCCGCGCGCTTTGCACGCAGAGAACCGCTCGCGCCTTCGTCGCTCGCGGATGCTTGCGGTGATTTTTCCGTCCTGAGCGCAGAGACGAACGCATGACCGACAGCGACGCAGTCGAGGCGTTCCTCGAACAGGCCGATTCAACCTACGAAGAGTACGAACAGGGCTACGCCGACGCGGACGCGACGCTCCGACGTCTGGAGAAACACATCGAAGAGTTGCGGGACGCTACTCGCGAATGAGTCCGAGGACGCGCTCGTAGTAGGCGCCGAAGTCGGCGTCGGACCGCGACCGGGGCCGCGGAAGGTCGACCTCGATGACATCCCGGATGCGTCCCGGTTCCTTCGCCATCACGACGACTCGGTCGGCGAGTTTCACCGCCTCTTCGACGTCGTGTGTGACGAACAGGACCGTCTTTCCGGTCTGCTCCCAGATGTCGAGCAGTTCGTTCTGCAGCATCTCTCGGGTCTGTGCGTCGACGGCCCCGAACGGCTCGTCCATCAACAGGAGGCTGGGGTCGGTCGCGAGCGCCCGTGCGATGGCGACCCGCTGTTTCATTCCACCGGAGAGTTCCTTCGGATAGCTATCGGCGAACCCCTCCAGTCCGACGAGGTCGACGAGGGAGTCGACGCGTTCGCGCCGCTCGGCCGCCGAAACGCCCCCCTTCTCCAGGCCGAAGGCGACGTTGCCCCGGACGGTCCGCCACGGGAAGAGGTGGTACTCCTGGAAGACGACGCCCATGTCGGCGGTCGGTCCCGCGACCCGCTCGCCGCGCAACCGGACCGACCCGTCGGTCGGTTCCTCGAGTCCGGCGATGATGCGAAACAGCGTCGTCTTCCCACAGCCGGAGGGACCGACGATACAGACGAACTCGCCGTCCTCGACACCGAAGGACACCTCGGAGAGGGCGTGTACTGGGCCGCCCTTGCCGGCGTACTGTTTGGAGACGTTGTCGACACTGACCTGCGTCCCAATGGGGTCGTTCAGCGCCACGCCAGAACCCTCCGTTGGACCGCACGGAACGCCACGTCGACGAGTAGGAACATCAGGCTCAACACGAGAATGTAGGCGATGACTACGTCGACCTGCAGGTTCTGACCGGCACGCAGGATTCGCCGTCCGATGCCCGGAACACCGAAGATTTCGGAGGCGACGACGAGCATCCAACAGCGCCCCAGCCCAGTCCGAACGCCGGTGAGTATCTCGGGGGAGGCCGCCGGAATCACGACCGACCGGACCAACTCGAGGTCACCTTCGACGCCGAGACTTCGGGCGACGTCCAGAAGGTCCTCCGAGACACCTTCGACGCCACCGTAGGCGGCGTAGAAGTTTATCCAGAACGCCCCGACGGCGATGATGAACGCCGCGCCCGCGTCACCGATGCCGAACCACGCGATGGCGAAGCCGACGAGTGCAAGCGGCGGGACGGGTCGGAGAAGCCGGACCACCGGTGCCGACAGGTCATCGAGGAGCCGACTCCACCCGAAGGCCACGCCTGCAGCGACGCCGAGCGTGGTTCCGACGACGGCCCCCGGCAGCCAGTGGCGGATGCTCTGTCCCAACGCGATGAGCATCTCGCCGCTTTCGGCCTCCGCGCGAAACGTCTCGGCGACCGCAAGCGGCGAGGGCAGCACGTACGACGGCTGGAACAACGAGGCGACGTACCAGAGTGCGACGAAACCGGCGACACCAATGAAACCCAACAGGGTACCGCGAGCGTCGATACTTGACAGTGGGAGGTCGGCGCTCTCGGTCGCATCTTCGAGTTCCCGTCGGATGTCGGTCGCCATCTATCGGCCCTCCATGGCTTCAGAGCGAGTCGTAGACGCTGTAATCGAATATCTGCTCGCGCGACAGCTGTTGGTCTATCTGGCCGTTCTCGTTGGCGAATTGCGAGAAGATGTCCGCCCCGTTTTCGATTTCTCGCGGGTCGGTGACGAAGTTCGAAAGCGGGCCAGCCAGTGCCTCTCGGGCGAGGTCTGCGTCCATTCCGATGCCGCTTTCGACGATGTCTGCCGTCTCGCTGGGGTTGGCTTCGATGAACTCGGTCGCGCGGACGTGCTGTTCGAGGAACTCCCCTGCGAGTGCCGAATCCCGAACCTCGTCGCTCATGAGCGTGACGGCGGCGGGCTGTCCCGGCATGATTTCGGCGGCCGTCCGGAAGGTGCCGACCGGGGCGTTCGTGCCGTCTACGCGGGTCGGAACCGGCTCCATAATCGACGTGCCGTCGATTTCGTCGTTGACGATGGCCTGGAATACGGCGTTGGCACCGCCGATTTCGATGATTTCGACCGCCGACTCGGGGTCGACACCGACCTCCTCGGCGAGCCAATAGCGGAGCAACACGTCGGGCACCGACCCCTGTGGGAACGTTCCAAAGCGGAAGGGTTCGCCGTTCTCCTCTTCCCACACCGAGAAGGCGTCGGCGCCGTGTTCGTCCCACATCGCCCGGAGGTCGTCGTGGACCATCACCGCCATCGGCTCTTTGATGTTCGCGGCGGTCACCTTCGCGGGAATGCCGCGGTCGATGACTATCATCGACGGAACGATGCCGAACATCGCGATGTCGATTTCGCCGCCGCCGTAGGCCTGGATGATGGCCGGGCCATCGGTGAACTCCTGGCCGTTGATTTCGGCGCTGATTTCGTCGAAGTACCCCTGTTCGTCCATCACGAAGTACTGCAGGTCGGGGAAGATTGGCATGTACGCGACGGAGAGCTCCTCGGTACCGCCGGAACCGGAGCCCAGACAGCCGGCCAGTCCCGCCGTCGCGGCGGCACCGGTGCCGGCCAGATACGAACGCCTCGAGAGCGTGAAGTCGTACTCGGTCATTGGAGACGATAGGGGAGGCCCGTTTATGCCCGACAAGGTGCGGGTAATTTGGGCCTCCCTCGTTGACGGCGGAGCCAAGAGAAAAATCTGCCACCGTGTTGCGGTTTTCGCCATCTGTTTGGAAGTAGAGTCGTCCCATATACCAGCAACAATCTCCGATAAGTGTGTGAGAAATACCCCTGATTCCGATGGCATCCAGCAGAATTAACCCCCCAGCGGACGCCGTATCCGCCATGACGGAGTTCTCATCGCGCATCGAGAAAGTGTCCATCAGCGGTATCCGTGAGGTGTTCGAGGCGGCCGGCGAGGATGCCATCAATCTCGGCTTGGGCCAACCCGACTTCCCGACGCCCGACCACGCTCGACAGGCGGCAATCGAGGCCATCGAAACGGGAGCAGTCGACGCCTACACTTCCAACAAGGGGACTATCGAGTTGCGGGAGGCCATCGCCGCGAAGCACGACCGCGACAACGGCTTCTCGGTCGACCAAGAGGATATCATCGCCACCGCCGGAGGGAGCGAGGCGCTCCACATCGCCCTCGAAGCACACGTCGATTCGGGCGACGAGGTCATCTACCCCGACCCGGGGTTCGTCTCCTACGAGGCGCTGACCCACATCGCCGGTGGCGAACCGCGACCCGTTTCGCTTCGCGAAGACCTCACGATGGCGCCCGAAGCCGTCGAAGACGCCATCACCGACGACACCGCGGCCTTCGTCGTCAACAGCCCCGCCAACCCGACGGGTGCAGTCCAAAGCGAGGCCGACATGCGGGCGTTCGCTCGCATCGCCGAGGAACACGACGTGTTGTGTATCTCCGATGAGGTGTACGAGCCGTTCGTCTTCGACGGCGAACACCACTCGCCGATGTCCTTTACCGACTCCGGGAACGTCGTCGTCGTCAACGCCTGCTCGAAGGCGTACTCGATGACCGGCTGGCGGTTGGGGTGGGTAACCGGCGCCTCCGACCGCATCGAGCGGATGCTCCGGGCCCACCAGTACGGACAGGCCTGTGCCGCCGCACCGAGTCAGTACGCCGCCGAGGCCGCCCTGACCGGCCCACAGGACCACACCGTCGAGATGCGGGAGGCCTTCGAGGAGCGCCGGGACTTGGTCGTCGAGGAACTCGAATCGATGGGGCTGGACGTGCCGACGCCGAAGGGTGCCTTCTACGTGATGCCCCGGGTGCCCGAGGGGTGGGTCGACGAGGTCATCGACCGCGGCGTCGTCGTCGTTCCCGGCGAGGCCTTCGGCGAGGGGGGCGCCGGCCACGCCCGCATCTCGTATGCGGCGAGTATGGAAACGCTAGAGGAGGCCCTCGACATCATGCGGGAAGCGACCGAGGCACTCCGGTAGCAGCCGCCGACCCCGGAGACGAACCCCCGACAGCCTGCCGACGGGAGTAGAGTAATGAGACTCGCTACCGTACACCACGTATGGAAATCGCACGGCACGGCACGGGGGTGCGGGCCGACGTTGGGGCGTTGGTCTCCCAGATTCACCCGGTGTTCATGCTGCCGCCGGTGGCCGCCTCGGCGTTCGGTGCGGTGCTGTCCGGGCGACTCGACGTGACCCTGCTGGTCCTCCATCTCGTCGCTGCCTTCGCCGCCCTCTATACGGCACACATCAAGGACGGCTACGTCGACTTCCATGGCCGCGGCGAGGACGACGACCACCCGCTGACGGCCTCGGGGTGTCGCCTCGCACTGGCGGGCGCCTCGGCGGTCTTCTTCTCGTGTCTCCTCGCCATCGGCCTGCTCGTCGACGTGTGGGCCGCCCTTCTGACCCTTCCGGGGTGGGTCATCGGCTACCTTCACGCGCCACAACTCGATCTGAATCCCGTCGGCGCGACTGCCGGCTATCCCGCCGGAATCGCCTTCGCGTTGCTGGGCGGTTACTACGTGCAAGCGACTCATCTCACGCCCGCCGTCGTCGCTTTCGCCGTCGTCTTCCTCCTCGTTCTCTCGGGTATCAAGACGGTCGACGACGCCAAAGACTACGAGTACGACCGCTCCATCGGCAAGCGAACCGTCGCAGTCGTGTTGGGACGGCAACGCGCGCGTTTGTTCGCCTACGGCTTGATGACCGTCGGGATGGTGGTCGTCGTCGCTCTCGCCGTCGCCGGGGTGTTCCCACCAGCCAGCGTCTTCGCTCCCGTCGTTTTCGCCGTCGTCGCGGCCTTCGCGTGGCGCGCCGGCGACGACGCCAGCCTCGCGACGAAACTGCTCATCCGAGGGTCGTATCTCTTCCTCGCGGTGCTGGTGGCTGCGGTGTGGCTCGGCTAGTTATTTCGCCGTCGAGACTATTTTGATGACGTCTCCTTCCGTCAGCTCGTGGTCTTCGCCGATGCGGCGGCTCTCGCGGGCGTCGACGGCGTGGAGGTATCCCTCTCCGATGTCGGAGTGGACGGCGAAAGCGAGGTCCTTCGGGGTCGACCCCGACGGCAAAAGGAAGGCGTCGGGAAGGACGTTGCCCTGCCCGTCGGTCCACTTGGTGTCGTTCTGGACCGGGTAGACGGTGATGCGGTCAAGCAGGTCGTACACTGCCTCATCGAGGGCATCTTGCAGACCAGTGCCTCCGAATTCGCTCATGACGCCGCGGATTCGCTCCAGCCCCTCGGCTTGCGCATCCGAGAGGTCGCCGATACTCTCGAAGTCCTCGTCGCCGGGGTCGTAGTCGACGACGCCGGCCTCGACGGCCTGCCGGAGGGCAAGCTCACCCTCGGCGGTACAGGGTACGACGCGCTCTGCGGCCTCTTTTAGTCGCTCGACGTTCCCCTCGGGTGCGATGTCGGCCTTGTTGGCGACGACGACGATTGGCTTGGTTCGCTCCCGAATGCGGCGGGCGAGTTCCTCGCGGTCGCCATCCTCCCAGGCGAAGGGGTCGGCGGAGTACTCCATCGCCCGCAGGACGGCCATCACGTCGTACTCGCTGGCGCCGACGCCGGTGAGCATCTCGGTGAGTGCCTCCTCGAAATCGAACTCCGGGGACCGGGACTGCCGTTCGACCGTCTCCCAGTTGCGGTCGATGATGCCGGCTATCCAGAGGTCCATCTCCTCCTCGATGAACTCCACGTCGTCGACGGGGTCGTACGACCCCACTTCGACGGGTTCGCCCTCGGCGTTGGTGCCGCCGGAGGCGTCGACGACGTTGAGGATGGCGTCGGCGTTGGTCAACTCGTCGAGGAACTGATTTCCGAGTCCCTTCCCCTCGTGGGCGCCGGGGACGAGACCAGCCACGTCGAGTAACTCGATTGGGACGTAGCGCTTGCCGTCGTGGCAGTTGTCGTTGCCACAGCGGGCCTCAAGGTCGAGACAGGGACACCGCGTCCGGACGTGGCTGACGCCACGGTTGGCGTCGATGGTGGTGAAGGGGTAGTTCCCCACGTCGACATCGGCCATGGTTGCGGCCTTGTAGAACGTCGATTTGCCGGCGTTGGGCTTGCCGGCGAGCGCGACCGAGAGCATGCCTCATCTCCGGCGACCGGGCCGAATTGCCTTTCGGTTCACAGGGATTCTCGGAGGTATCCGTACATCTCAAGGAGAGAGATTCACCGTCGGGTGTCGATTTCCCGCCCGAAGCCGAGGATTCTCTACGAGAATCCTATCAGTAGGCGGTCCCGAATCGGACGCCGCCGAGGACGAACGCCCACCCGACCGCCAGCGACAGGAGCATCTCGCCGAAGTATGCGACGGGTGCAGGGACGGCGGAGTGAGCCTCGCCGGCGGCATAAACCCACGCGTCGTACGCCCCGGCGACGAGAAACGCCGTCCCGACGGCTGCAACGAAGCCAGCGACGGCGAGGGCTACGATGGTCGTGAACGTGTCGTCGGGTTGGGTGGAGGAGCCCGTTGCCATACGCCGGCGTTCAGTATGCGTCGAAAAAGACGTTGTGACTCACTAGGCGTCTTCGGCCTCGGCGATGACACCCGAGATACCATCGTCGTCGGCATCCGAATCCTGCGTCCCGTTCTTTGCGTTCCCGGGGGTCCGTCCGTCGCCGACCGACTCCCAGTCGAGGTCACTTTCCTCGGCCGGGACGATGGCCGCCGTCGGGTCGGGTTCCGGGAGCGTCCCTTCCCCGAGCGGGACGATTGCGGGCGTCGGGTCGGCGTCGTCCGCCGGTTCCGACGCCGAGTCGGCAGTTTCTGATTCCTCCGGTTGCGCCCACTCGAAGCCGTCCCTGTCGGCCGTCTCTTCTTCGGTCGCCGCCTCCTCGGCATCACCCTCGGGGTGTTCCGCCTCCGATTCCGCCGACTGCTCGGCGTCGGCCGCCGGCGCCTTTTTGAAGCTCATTTCGCCGCGGGCGCGAATCGCGCCGTCGACATCGGCGGCCTCCGAGAGTTCACAGTCCTCACAGGAGATGTCACCGCGGACGGACGCTCCGGGTTCGATGACCACGTCACCACCCTTCGTCGTTACATCACCGTGGACGACTGTCCCCTCGCCGACCCGGATGTCACCTTTCGCCCGAAGACTACCGAACACCTCGGTGTCGGTGCCGACCTCGATGGATGTCGCGCGGATGTTGCCGTGGAGTCGGCAGCCGTCGCCGATACTCGCCGGCGTCGAGACGCGCCAGGCGTCGTCGGAGACGCGCGCACCGCGCGGAATGAGCACGGGGTCGGCCTCCCGCTCTTCGGTCAGGAACTCGTCTGCGACCTCCTCTGCTGCCTCCTCCTCGCCGATTCTGAGCAACTGCGAGAGGTAGACGAACAGGAAGACGATGGTCGGCATCGGGTTGCGGATGACAATCCAGCCGTTGGCCTCGAATCCCTCCTCAATGTCCACGTCGTCGCCGGCGTCGAGGTCCCCGGAGACGATGAGTTGACCGGTGATGTGGACCCGCTCGCCGAGATAGGCGTTGTTGCCGACGAGAACGTTGCCGTCGACCTCACACCACATGTCGAGTCGGCAGTCACCGTCGGCTTCGATGTCGCCGCCGAAGCGGACCCGCTCGCCGGCGATGACGGTCCCGCCACGGACGCCCAACTCCACGACGCTCTGGCCGCCGACGAGCACGTCACCGTCGGTGACGAGGTCGTGCTCTTGGACGTGGGTGCCGTCGGGCACGGCGAGTTCTTCCAGCGGGTCCGAACCAAGCACGGTGTACATCTGCGTGCCACGGCTATTAAAACCTCCTCGGGCGTCAGACGGCCGGCAGACATTTGTCAGGTGAGCGCCTACTCCCGTCGGGGCCGTCGGTGCGCCACAGCGCGCGACCCCATGCGACGGGGAGGGGAAACCTCGTCGCGTTCTCGTGGCCCTTAAACCGTTCAGTCGCTAACCCGGTGTATGACCGTTCTCTCGTTCGACGAACAGGGTGTCGAAGTCATCTACGAAGGCACCGAGTTCCGACTGGAAAAGGACCTCATCGAGGAGGCGACCCGGAAGGACTACCCCGACGTGACCGACCACGAGGTGCTTCAACTCATCGAGGACAACCCCGCACTCTCCGGGGAACCCCGTCGAATCCAGGATATTCTGAACTGACCGACTCGGCGATTGCCCGTCCTGTCAGAACCCCAAACGCTTTGCCCGTGCCACGTCGTCTCGGCCCATGCACGCGGCGCGTTTCTACCCTAACGACGGACTGCGCATCGAAGACGTTCCGAGACCCGAAGTCGGTCCCGGCGAGGTGCTCGTCGAGGTCGCCGCCTGCGGCGTCTGTCACTCCGATTTGCACGTCATGGACGGCGACTTACCGCTCGTCGAACCGCGGACGCTCGGCCACGAGGTCGCTGGAACCGTCGCCGAATCCGGCGATGGCGTGGCGCTCGATGTCGGCACCGATGTAGCGGTATTCGGCGGGTGGGGCTGTCGGGACTGTTCCGTCTGTGCCCGCGGCGACGACCAGTTGTGTAACCTGACGAACTGGCTCGGCATCGGCAACGACGGCGGTTACGCGGAGTACCTTCGGGTGCCGACCGCGGAGTACTGCATTCCGCTGGACGGACTGGACCCAATCGAGGCCGCACCGCTGACCGACGCCGCCCTCACCGCCTATCGGTCGCTCCGGAAGGCCGACCTCGAGCTCGGCGACAGCGTGGCGATTTTCGGTATCGGCGGGTTGGGCGAATTCGGCGTTCAACTCGCCCGATTATCCGGCTATCGAACGGTCGCCGTCGACCGCGAGCCCTCGAAACTCGACCGCGCCGAGGAACTCGGTGCGGACGCGACGGTCGACACCTCGGGGTCGGTGCCCCGGGAGATACGTGAGGCTGCGGGCGGTGAGGTCGACGCAGTCGTGGATTTCGTCGGCGTCGACGAGACCCTCCAGTGGGGCAGTAACGTCCTCGGTCCCGACGGCCGACTCGTGTTGGCCGGCATCGGCGGCGGCGCAATCGACTTCTCGTGGAACCCGCTGGTTGGCAGCGAGGTGACCTACCGAACGGTCCAGTGGGGCACTCCCGAGGAGTTGCGGTCGGTGCTGGAGTTGGCCCGACAGGGACGACTCGAAACGACCGTCGAGGAAGTCCCACTCGAGGACCTTCCCGAGACGTTCGAACGCCTCGAGTCGGGGGACATCGAGGGCCGGGCCGTGGTCGTTCCCTAATCGGTCGGTAGCGGTACACCTAAGGGAACGCGCTCGAATCGCCGGATATGGACACCGCTGGACTCAAAGAGAAGTACAGCCACGACGCGTGGCTCACGGCAGCGGGCACGTTCGCCGCCTACGGACTGATTCTGTTGGCGATGACGCTGCTGCTGTTCGGAGTGCCATACGTCATCTTCTCGGTGCTGTAGCGCCACCGGAACGCCGATTTTCGGACATGCGATTTCGGTGGGGACGTGGCTCGGAGCAGGCGCCGTCTCGCACCCACTCAGTTTTATACCGAGGAGGTTAACGGAGAGCCATGGCTGGTGGCACCGAGACGACACTCAAACGCCACCTGATTGCGCTCGTGGTGTTTCTCGTCTTGCTACTCACCGCGCTTGGCTGGCTCACGTGGCTTTTTCTGCAGACGCTTCTGTAGCGTCGGCGAGTTCGACCACCAGCCCGCCGAGGCGTCGTAGAGAACTGTAGAAACCGGCGACGAAGCCACCGACGGGGGCCGGCTTACATGTAACCGAGGTCCCGAAGCCGCTCCATCAGGTCCTCTTTGTCCTGTGCGCGGCCGGCACGCTCGGTGGTGTTGTCGAGGTCCTGCAGCCACGCGGGCTCTTCGTCGGACTTCTCCGTGGAAATCTCGCTGCCGAGCGAGCGGAAGCCTGCGAAGTACTTCGGCGAGACGGGGATGTCGGCGTGGGTGAGGTCGTTCGGCAGGTCGTCGTAGTCCTGCGGGACGTAGCCGTCGTCGGGGAACTCGGGGACCGTCTCGGGGACGACGTAGAACCAGAAGGCATCCCACACGTCGGCCTCGTCGAACTGCAGAATCGGCTGGATGCGGTCGTGCGGCGGGTAGATGTCGGGGTCGTGTCGCGGCGAGAAGAACGTCTCGTCGGCGCGAGCCTCCTGTTCGTCCCAACGGATGCCCGAGATGATGCCGTCGATGTCGTGTTCTTCGAGGGTGTTGTTGAGCGCGACCGTCTTCAGCAGGTGGTTGCCGACGTAGGTGTCCAGCAGGAACGGGAAGGTGTCTTCCTCGTATTCGAGAATGTTGCGGATGTGGTGCTGGTTGTTCTCGTTGAGGGCGTCAACGGGAATGTCGTCGCCGGGTTCGAGGTCGTTTTCGTCGACGTACGCACCGACGTTCTCGTTGCGCGCGAAGATGACTTCGAGGTCCCACTCGTCGGCCCAGTGGTCGACGAAATCGAGCAGTTCGTCGAAGTGCTGGTAGTGGTCGATGAAGACCGTCGGCGGCATCTCGTAGTCGAACTGCTCGACGACCTCCTTGACGAAGTACAGCGTCAGCGTCGAGTCCTTCCCGCCGGTCCACATGATGGCGGGGGTATCGTACTGTTCGAGTCCCGTCTTGACGACCTCGATGGCCTTCTCGATTTTGTCCTGAATGCTCGGGTACTCCTCGGGGTCTTCGCCTTCGCCGTCCGTGTAATCAACGTCGACGTACTCCGGGAATTCGCTCATAGCGTGTAATTACATCTCATTAGAAGCGTAAAGGGTCTTTTGGGTTCGGCCAGTGTGGCGTCGAGCGCCGACGCTCCGTTCCAGAAAGCGGCAAAAGTTTCTTTCGCCGGATGAAACGGCCAGAAGTCACTTCCCGGCGGTGTTCATACCCCCACCAATGCCCGAGTGTCGGAACTGCGGTGACGAACTCGAAGCGAAACCGAGCGGGCTTACCGCGTTGCTGTCTCGGTCTGGCGTTGAGGGCTACGAGTGTGCTGGCTGTGGTGCGGCGCTGTGTACGGAGTGTCGCCAAGAGATGTCGATTAACGCCTTCGGTGGCGGGGAGGTAACGTGTGGGACGTGTGGCGGAACGTGGGAGCCACGATAGCGACCTCCTGGAGAACTATCTATCGAGTGTCGCAAGTGAACACCTAACGGAGAACTGTTCAGTCGTCGCTGATGAACTTGTTGTCGCGCCAGTTGACGGTGTTTTCATCGTCTCGGTCCCGTGGGTCGTCGATAACCTCGATGCTCGCCGAGCGCTCCTCGCCGTCGACGATGCGTGTCGCCTCGAGTTCTTCGTCGACCGCCGCGATGGCGGTGAGCGTTCCCTTCTCGGCGAACTTCGCGAGGTCACACAGTACCTCGAACATCGGATACTGTAGTGCGGTGTTCTGCAGTACGGTCTCGCGGTCGCCCTTGAAGCAGGCGTACTCGACGAGTTTGGAGTTCACTTCGGGTTCCTCTTCCTGCATCTGGCCGCCGCTTCCGAAGCTTCCCCACTGGGGGCCGTCATCGTCGTCGTCATCGCTGCCACCGGCTGCCCCGTTCTGTGGGTCCGGAGGCGTCTCCTGCCATCCGTCTTCCGTCTCGTAGAGACGGTTCTCCGTCACGCTCGCCTTCAGTTGGGCGGTTGGCGTGTACTTGGAGATGTTGTCTTCGGCGGCGACGGCGCTCACGATGAGCGTATTGTTCCGTCTGGTTACTTCGACGTCCTCGATTTCGACGGGTAGGTCGTACTCGTCGAAGAACTCGTGAACGTCGTCTAGTTTCAGTTCCAGGGTCGAGTGAAGTCTGTAAACGCGGCTGGTCATAGTATCCCTGTCCCACAGGGGGCAGAGCGCCCCTGACGCGAGTGGTCCGGTTGAACGTAAGGGTTCCTCACTTATATCACCTGTCCTTCCGCATGTGCCGCATTACCACGGTTTCCGCGAACGGAATCATTCGGCGTTCAGCGTCGCCGCCAACTCCCCTCGTTCGTCGAGTTCCTCCAACACGTCGCTCCCGCCGACGAACTCGCCGTCGACGTAGGCCTGCGGCGTCGTCGTCCAGCCGCTGTGTCGCTCCAAGGCGACCCGGAACTCGTCAATCGAGGTCAACACGTCGACATACTCCACGTCCTCGCGGTGTCGGCGGATGTGATTGAGCGCCTTCTCGGAGTAGCCACACTGCGGTGCCATCGCCGTCCCCTTCATGAACAGGACGACCTCGTTGTTCTCGATGACTTCGTCGACCAGTTCGTCGACCTCTGCCTGTGGAAGCCCTTCGTCTATTTCGAACGACATACCCGGTGTAAGAGCCGGTCTCGGAAAGCCGTTGCGTCGCGGTTTTCCTTTCGGAGAGATGTATCGACACGACACAACCGACCCGGGAGTTAAGCCGATGGGACGGCTATCGGACATCAATGACGGACCACTACCAAGTGACGGTCGTCGGCGGCGGACCCGCCGGGTTGACTGCGGCGCTGTACACGACGCGACTCGGCCACGACACCGCAATCATCAACCGCGGTGGCGGGCGGGCGGCGATGATGCTCGACACCCACAACGTCATCGGCGTCACGGAGGACGTTTCTGGCAACGAGTTCCTCGCGACGGCGACCGAGCAGGTGCAGTCCTACGGCGCCGACTACTTCCAGGATTTCGTCTCCGACATCGAACCGACCGACGAGGGCTACCACGTCACCGCCGGAAACGTCGAGGTGACGACCGACCACGTCGTCCTCGCGACGGGTTTCTCCGACGAGCGGCCGGACCCACCACTGCCCCGAACCGGCAAGGGACTGCACTACTGTCTGCACTGTGACGCCTACATATTCGTCGACCAGCCGGTGTACGTGATGGGGACGGGCGATTCGGCGGCCTACGTGGCGATGATTATGCTCAACTTCACGCCCGACGTGGACCTCCTGACCCGCGGCGAGGAGCCGGAGTGGTCCGAGGAGACCGCGACGATGCTCGAAAACCATCCCGTCGAGGTCATCCACGAGGAGATTACGGGCATGGAGAAACGCGAGGACGGCTGGCTGGAGGGCTTCGAGTTCGAGGACGGAAGTTACCGGGAGTACCGCGGCGGCTTCCCGATGTACGGTTCGAACTACAACACCGACCTCGCGGAGTCACTCGGCGTCGAGTTGAACGACGACGGCACCATCGCCGTCGACGACCACGGCCGGACGAACGTCGACGGCGTCTTCGCCGTCGGCGACGTGACGCCCGGACACAACCAGATTCCGACCGCGATGGGCGAAGGTGCCCGCTGTGGCATCGGCAACCACTACGACCTACGGAAGTTCCCGCGGTCGCTGGAGGACATCGAAGCAGAGGGAGCGGTCACCGAAGCAGACGTTCCCGGCAGTTCCGAGCGACTCCGAGAACAGGCCCGCAACCACGAGAGTTGGCCCGGACGCGAAGAACAGGCCGCCGCCAGCGACGACTGACCCCGCCGTTTCCGTGCCGAGCGTTATCTCTTCACAATATTATGTTTCGCGTTTCGATTGGTGCCCATATAGTGAGTATTAATACTTCGCAGTGCGAGGAGATGGTATGGAAACGCGTAAGGTACAGCGACTGGGGCCGTCGACGCTGGCGATGACGCTCCCCGCGGAGTGGGCGAAGAAACAGGACGTCGAGAAAGGCGACGAGGTCTCCCTGCGGATGGGGTCGAAGGGGACGCTCACGGTGATGCCCGAGTCCGTCCAACAGGAGGAAAGCGAGGCCGTCATCCACGCACAGAACCTCGACGCCGATGCCGTCGAGCGCGCCATCGTCGCCCAGTACGTCCTCGGGCGCCGCATCATCCACGTCGAAGTCGAGGAGGGCGGAACACTGGATTCGGCCCAAATCAACGCCGTCTACAACGCCGAAACGCAGTTGATGGGACTCGGCGTCATCGAGGAGACCCCGGAACGCATCGCCATCCGCTGTTCGGTCGACCCCGAGGACTTCACCCTCGACAACCTCCTCGAACGGTTGGAGTCGACCGGGTCGACGATGCGAAACGAGGCCATCAAGGCACTCGCCCACGGCAACCCCGACCTCGCCCAGCGGGCGCTCAATCGCGAGCGACAGGCGAACAAGATTTTCGTCCTCCTGCTTCGCCTCATCTTCACGGCGTATCAAAACCCCAATCTCGCGCGTGCGGTCGGCCTCGATTCGGGCTTTCCGCTCATCGGCTACCGCTCCATCGCGAAGAACCTCGAACTTACCGCCGACAACGCCGAGGACATCGCCGAAATCGTCCTCGAAACCGAGGGCCACACGCTCAACGTCGAGGACAGCACGATGCGGCGCATCCGTGAGTTCACCGACCAAGTGAACGAAATCACGGAACTCGGTGTCCGTGCGGCCGTCGAGCGGGACTACGACATGGCCATCGAAACTCGAGAGAAGTTCGCCGAAGTCCGCAACCGGGAAATCGAAATCCTCAACGACCTCGACGAGATGCCCAACGAGGACCTCCTTCGTGTTCGCGAGGTGCTCGTCAGCCTCGGACAGACCGCTCAGTACGCCGTCCGGAACGCCGAAATCGCGACCAACCTCGCTCTCAACGAGGAGAGCGAACACGTCACGATTCAGTAAGAAAGCGGTCCCGCGGTTAGATACCGATTCCGTCGTCGGTTTCCGTCGGCGTTGCCGTCTCCGATTCCGTTGCCGTCTCCTCCGTGACCGGCGTGGGAGTCTCGAAGACTCCATCGTCGGTTTCCGTCGGGGTCGTTGCGGGCGTCGGCGTTCCGTCCGTCGGCGTCGGTGTGGGCGTCGACTGGCTCCCGTTCGGCGCCGTACTCGCGTTCTTGTTGCCGAAGATGTCCGTCTCGATTGTCTCTTCGTAGGTTAGTTCGTCCAGCGGGACGCGAACGTCGGAGACGAGTTCCTCCCCGGAGATGACTGCGTAGAACTCGATTCGGAGTTGCGTGCGCTGGTCGTTCTGGAGGTGCGTGACCCACCACTCGTCGAGGTTCCCGTTGATGATGGCAGCGTCGGTCCGAACCGTCTCGGTCGCCCCGGGCGGAATGGCAGCGATGTCCTCGGTTTGGCCCTCCCCGACCAACACGCCGTTCATCGTTATCTCGTAGCCGAGTTCCGAAATCGTGTACGGCAGCGTTTGGGGGTTGTACAGTTGGAACGCCATGTCGATGGGCGTCTCCTCGCGGGTGACGGTGCCCCACTCGGCGCTGGTCCGGTTGACGTACAACACCGGATTCGACATGACCGGTGGCGGGTCGTCGGCGTTGACGGGCCGCGTCTCCTCGGAGTTGAACTGCCCGATGAGGTCGGTTTCGACCTCCCGCTTCTGTGTGATGTCGAACTGGCGTTCGCCGAGTATCGACGTTTGGACCGTTGCGTTGATGTTGACGGCCGTCCGCTCGCCGTTTTCGATGTGGGTTCGCCACCACGGCGGAATCTGCTCGTTGTCCATCGCCGTCCGGAAGGCCAGCGTGGAGTTGCCCTGCTGGAGGTCCAGGCCCGTCCGGTTGCCCGCGGCTATCGGCACGTCGTTCATCCGGACGGTGTAGTTGATGGTCGTGTTGCCGAGTTGGATGTCGATTGGGTTGGGGTTGTTCACGACGAGGTCGGTGTGAATAATCGTCGTTTCCTCGGTCACGTCGCCGAATCGGTTGTCGACGTCCTCGACGGACGGGGCGCCGACGGCGCCGAGTGCGACAGCGCCGACGAGCGACGCGACGACGACGCCGAGAACCACGGCGGCGATTTTCAGTTTGCCGAACGCGAGAATGCCGGACGCCATTTGTCGGCCCGACGCACCCGGAAATCAAATAGGCTGTGGCCCAGTCCCAGCGGAGACCGTCGGGATTTATAATCGCAGTGCCGTAGGCGTGGGTATGGAGACCGCTTCAGCTACGGACAAACGCGTCGGATTCCCGCTTCTGTTCGCCGTCGTCGCCGGCCTCGGCGCCGTCGGGATGGCAGTGTTCGGCATCACGGGCGACCAGGCCGCCTCCGGCCTGGCCTTCGGAGTGGCGATGCTGGCCGGCTCACTTGCCGTCACAGCCTACCACGTCTTCGAGTAAAGGGAGGGCCTTAAGCCGCTCCGTACCCAATGGAGAGTATGAGTGAACTGAGCGACGAAGACGAACGTATCCTCGGTTATCTCCGGGAGCGCGCCCACGGTGGTGACCGCTATTTCCGCGCGAAACACATCGCGGACGCCATCGGCCTCACCGCAAAGCAGGTCGGCGCCCGTCTCCCTCGCCTCGCGGAACACTCCGATGACGTCGACATCGAAAAGTGGTCCCGGGCACGCTCGACCACGTGGCGCGTCACGCCGGAGTGACCCCCACACGACGGCCGCAACAGTCGCTCTTTTGGTGACCCGCCACGTCGTTTCGATATGACCGTCCGCGTCGAACGCGTCTTCGAGTTCGCCGCCCCACCGGAGGCGGTGTGGGAGTTCATTGCCGACCCCGAGCGACGCGCCCGCTCGATTAGCGTCGTCGAGGAGTACGAAGTGACCGGCGCGGACACCGCGACGTGGCACGTCCGCCTGCCGATTCCGCGGATGAACAAGACCATCGCCGTCGAAACGGAGGAACTCAGACACGACGAACCGCGCTATGTGAAGTTCATCGGTCGCTCGAAAGCGATGCGCGTACAGGGCGAACACACCCTCGAACCGAACAACGGCGGCACTCAGCTGACGAACCGCTTCGTCGTCGACGGAAAAATCCCAGGTGTCGAGCGATACTTCAAGAAGCAACTCGACGGCGAACTGGAGAACCTCGAAGCCGCCATCCGACGCGACCTCGACCTATGAGACTCGCACTCGCCCAACTGGAAATCGAGGCCGCGGCGGTCGATTCGAACGTCGACCGTGCGGTCGCCGCAATCGAGCGCGCCGCCGGGAACGGAGCCGACTGCGTCGCGCTCCCGGAGATATTCGACGTGGGGTACTTCGCCTTCGACGCCTACGCCCGCAACGCCGAACCGCTGGGCGGTGAGACCCACCGACGAATCAGCGCGGCGGCGGCCGAACACGGCGTGTCGGTCCTCGCCGGAACGGTCGTCGAGGACCTCGCAGCCTCCGCCGATGCGGGGGAATCGGTCCCCGCCGAGGAAGGCTATGCGAACACCGCAGTGCTGTTCGATTCCGACGGCGAGCGGCGACTCGTCTACCGGAAGCGCCACCTTTTCGGCTACGACTCCGCGGAGGCTGAACTGCTCGTTCCGGGCGAAGACCTACAGACGGCAGAAATCGGCGGCCACACCGTCGGCGTGACGACCTGCTATGACCTTCGGTTTCCCGAACAGTACCGCCAGCTGGTCGATTCGGGCGTGACGCTGGTGTTGGTGCCGAGTGCGTGGCCCTACCCCCGCGTCGAACATTGGAAACTCCTCCCGCGTGCGCGAGCCGTCGAGAACCTCGTGTACGTCGGCGCGGTCAACGGCTCTGCGACGTTCGACGATGCCGCGCTCGTCGGCCGCTCGAGGGTCTACGACCCGTGGGGGACGACACTCGCGTCCTCCGACGACGACCCGACCATCGTCTACGCTGACTGCGACCCCGAACGCGTCGAGGCGGTCCGAGCGGAGTTTCCGGCACTGAAGGACCGGCGGTAGCGTCTGACACGCGTCGGCCGGCAAACGAGGGTTTATCAGGCACCGCGGCGTATCACCGTTTGCCTGAACGACGCTTTTCTCGTCGTGACGGCAGAACCAACGTCCGCCGCAAACCCGTCCACCCACCTGCGCCGGATTTGCCCGGTGTCCGGCGCCACCACCCCCCTCGTTCCGTCTTCGACGAACTACACCCCGAAAGCGACGGTTATTCTTCGGTCTTGATGTCGGCGGAGAGGCCCTGTGCCATCTCGATGTCCGTGGAGTTGTTCAGTGTCCACGCCGTACGCTCGGTGACTGCCTCGATGACCTCTCTGGCGGAGGGGTAGCCGTTGCCGGACTTCTTCACGCCGCCGAACGGCAACTGCACCTCCGCGCCGATACACGGGAGGTTCCCGTAGGCGAGTCCCACGTCGGCGCGGTCGCGGTAGTAATTGATTTGGCGGTAGTCCTCGCTGATGATGGCTCCAGCCAACCCGTACGGCGTGTCATTGTGAATCTCGACGGCGCGTTCGATGCCGCCGTCGTACTCGACCAACGCGACGTGAGGCCCGAACACCTCCTCGTTGAGACAGCGCAACTCGGGGTCGTAGTCGATTTCGTAGACGAACGGGCCGACCCAGTGACCGTCCTCGTGGCCGTCGGGTATCTCGTCGCCAGCGAGTTCCTCGCGGTCGACCAACACGTTCGCGCCCTCCTCGCGGGCGAGGTCGTTGTACCGGCCGAACTTCTCGACTTGGTCCTCGTCGACGACCGGTCCCATGAAGGTTCCCTCGTCGAGGGGGTCGCCGACGGCGACCGATTCCGCGAGGTCGACGAAGCGCTCCTTGAACTCGTCGTACACGTCGGTGTGGACGATGAGTCGCTCACTCGACACACAGCGCTGGCCCGTCGTCTTGAAACTCGACATCACCGCCGAATGGACGGCCACGTCAAGGTCGGCCCCCTCAGTGACGACGATACCGTTTTTGCCGCCCATCTCGCAGGCGGCGAGTTTGCCGGGCGTCCCGCCCACGGTGTCGGCGATGGAGTGACCCACCTCGGCGCTGCCCGTAAAGAGAACCGTGTCGACGCGCTCGTCGTCGACGATGGCGGCGCCGGCGTCGCCGAACCCCTGAACCATGTTGAACACGCCGTCCGGGATTCCGGCGTCGTCGAACATCTCCGCGACGATTTGGCCGCACCACGGCGTCTGCTCGGCCGGTTTCCAGACGACCGTGTTGCCCTCGACGAGCGTGACGGCCATGTGCCAAAACGGGATGGCGACGGGGAAGTTCCACGGCGTGATACAACCCACGACGCCGCGGGGTTTCCGGCGCATGTAGGCGTCCTTGCTCGCGATTTCGGAGGGCACTACATCGCCGTGAGGGTGGCGTGCGTTGCCCGCCGCCCACTCGACCATGTGCCAAGCCTCGGTTACGTCGGCTTTCCCCTCCGAGATTTCCTTGCCGCACTCCTTTGTGACGATTTCGCCCAACTCCTCGTGGCGGTCACGGAGTTCGTGGTAGATTTCCCAGAGGTACTCCGCGCGGTCGACGTACGACAGCGAGCGCCACTCCTCGAAGGCGTCGTCGGCCGCCGAAAGGGCGCGGTCGACCTCCGAGTCGGTGCCCCGGGGAAAGGTCCCGAGCGTCTCGCCAGTCGCCGGATTCTCGCTCGCGAAATCGTCGCCGTCGCCGCTCACCCACTCGCCGTCGATGTAGTGTTCGTACTCGGCCATGCGGCAATTATTGCACGGCAGTGGTGAAAAAGGTAGTCAGCCTCGGGAATCGCTTGCGCCCGAACGGTGTGCGACTGCAACGCCGAAGGTGTACGCGACTGCACAGGCGAGGACCGCGAACAACGCGGTAGCCACGGTCCAGACGATTGTGATTCCGAGTAATTCGCCGGAGAACGTCCAGACACGAGTGGCGAGGGAACCAACCATCGCGAGCAACGTCACAGCGCCCCCGAGAACGGTGGCCGCCTGCCCACCGACCGTCGCCAGATACCCGAAGGCGCTGGCGATTATCATCGCGGGAACCGCCATCCAGAGG
The DNA here is from genome assembly GCF_024300825.1 of Natronomonas gomsonensis. Classification (NCBI taxonomy): domain Archaea; kingdom Methanobacteriati; phylum Methanobacteriota; class Halobacteria; order Halobacteriales; family Natronomonadaceae; genus Natronomonas; species Natronomonas gomsonensis. Next base: position 1,465,328 of record NZ_CP101323.1, read on the forward strand.
TCGGGGACGGGACCGAATCCGAGCAACCCGACGGTCGCGAGGGCGGCCGTCGAGACGCCAACCGCGAGCGTCTCCGACTGTGTCGTCTCCTCGAAGCGGGTGGGAGGCAGAAGGGCGTACACCGCTCCGAACCCGAGCACGAAGAGCACCGACGGCGGACCGACGAGGAGTACGGCCTGTTTCGGCGGGAGGGACATAGGGATGGCCTCGGAAGTCGACCGCATATACTTTCGGTCGAACGGCTTACATCTCCCCGGTTCCCACCGCCGAGCGTGAAGGAGTTCGGCTTCGAGTTGCGGGTGTGTGCGTGGGCCGAACGGAACTGGCCACCCGTGGGTGTCGCAGGCGAGGACGCCACCGCGCTCGTCGCCCGGCAACTCGGCACCAAGCGGCGCCGCTGGGACACCGTCGTCGTCGAGACGACGGAGGCGACCCTCGACGCCCGCGCACCGTTCGGTGAGGACCGACTGGATTCGGATTTGCTCCACGTCGCCCGAAACGCTCCCGCCTCCTGGACGTACTACCGGGAGGCGCTCCCGGACCCCGGCTACCCCTGGCGCTACGTCCGGGAAGCGGTCCACAGGGCGGCCGACCGCGGGTTCGTCGAGACCCGAAAGGACGGCAACCGAATCGAGTTACGGCGGCGCTACCGGTATCCCGAATGGGTCGACCGCATCGTCGCCATCGAGAACAAACCGGACCTCGACGCCTCGGCGGCCCGCGTGCTGGCCGAACAACTCGAACACGACGTGGCGCTGGGACTGGCCGACGAGGTGTGGCTGGCGACGGAGGCGACCCGCGAGGAGTTCGAACCGGCGCTTCTGGAGGCGATGCCCGTCGAGGTGGGTATCCTCGCGGTGTCGGAAGGGCCAGAGGGCTGGCGTGCCGAACCGGTGTGGAACCCCCGCTCGCTTTCGGTGTCCGAACCGGGAACGCGAATTCTCGACCGACCTGAGGGGGACGAATACGACGCTTCAGCGGCGCGTTTCGAGTACGCCGACCCCGACTGGAAGCGCCGCAAACGGCTGGAAATCGCCGAACGGGCCTACGAGCGCGGCTGGCGCTCCTATGCCGACACGATGCGCCCCGACTGTCGGCACTTCGAGGTGGCCGAGCCGACGGGGCCGTTTCCACGGTGTGCGGCGAAGGGTCGCGAGCAGACCGCCGCGGAGTGTTCGGCCCGCTGTCGGTCGTTCGAACCCGAACCACCCGTCTGGCGAACGAAGGAGTGGCCCATCGACGGCGGACCGGGAGCGGCGATAACACGGCTGCTCGCGGAAAAGCGGCGGCGGCGCCGTTAGCTCTCGACGGGGTCTTCCAGCACCTTGACCTCGATGGCGTCGCGCTCGACGGCCAACCGGAACGTGGGGACGGTTTTGCGAATCAGCGAGACGATGCCTTTGTCCTTGAGGCTGCGCAGTCCGGAGCGGACGGCGTCGGGGTCGCTGTCCACGCCGACATCACGGAGGTCATGGAGGACGGAGACGACGCTTTGGGGGTCCTCGTCGGGACCGGCGAGGACGTCGATGATTCGGGCCTGCAGTTCGGGGACGCGGACGATTTCCTCGCTGTCGTCCATACCGACCAGGGCGGCGGCCTCCGGCGTCGCTCGGATGAGGCTGTCCTCGTCGCGGTAGTAGTACTCCTTCAGTTCGTTCTCGAGGTACTGGTGAACCTCGCTGCCGCTGTCCATGCCCCACCGCTGTTGTAACTCGCCGTTCTTCGTCGGTTGGAGGGCGACGATGTCCGCCAACCGGGATTCGGCCTCCTCCGAGAGGGTCATGTGGAGTTGGTAGGCGCCTACTCCTAGAAAAAGGGTCGGAGTCGTCCCGGACACGTCTGGCACACGACCGAACATCACGAGAGTCGGTACCGGACGGTACGAGAACAGCCTCCAAACCGTCTCATACCGGCCAATTAAGCGTTACACCAACCATATCAGAATTAATTCATTTAGGTAATAGTATGTTTTCCACACAATCTTTTTAACGGTATGCTCGGAGCATGAGGCACGCAAATGGTTATACCAACGCCAGACAGTGGGATTCTGAAGCGCATCTACGCCAACATCGTGGGGTCGGGTGGATTCGTCTCCCTCGACATCCCCGAGAAGATACTCAAACGGCTGTACACCTACGGGAGTTTGAAGGATACCGACCGGGGCGTCGAGTTCGAGGTGAAAAACCGCCTCCAAGACGCGAAGTTCGCTGGCATCAACCGCCTCGTCATCAACGGCGACGAGGTCGACCCCGAGCGGGTCCGACTGGAGACCGCCGACGGCGACTCCTTCCGACTCGACGAAGTCACCAAGGAGAGTCCGATTCAGTTCCCGGTTGGCCGGACCGTCACCGTCGTCGTCGAGGAGATGAACCTTCCGACCGGCGACCACGACATCCACGTCGACTTCGTCGCCGAACCGTTCGGCGAACTCACCCTGGAAATCGGCGACACCATCCGCGGGGAGGACGCCATCCCCGGCATTCCGCGCTCGGACGACGACAACTACAGCGAAGAGGCCATCGCCGAACGCCACGAGTACCTCGAGGAGAAGACCGGCACCGAACTCGAACACGTCCCGGAGTTCTCCTTCGACGCCGCCCGCGGCGAGGGCAACATCGAGAACTTCATCGGCGTCGCCCAGATGCCGCTCGGCCTCGCCGGACCGGTCAAAATCAACGGCGAGCACGCCGACGGCGAGTACCCGATTCCGATGGCGACCACCGAGGGGACGCTCGTTGCCTCCTACAGTCGCGGGATGAAGGCCATCAACCTCTCGGGTGGCGCGAAGACGACGGTCGTCGACGACCGGATGAACCGCGCGCCCGTGTTCGTCTTCGAGGACGCCCGCAACGCCCGCGACTTCCGCGATTGGGTGTTCGAGCACTACGACACCATCAAGGAGAAAGCCGAGGAAACCTCCAGCGTCGCCGAGTTGGTCGAAGTCGAGGACTACATGACCAACAACTTCGCCCACCTGCGGTTCAGCTATCGGACGGGCGACGCCGCCGGACAGAACATGGTCGGGAAAGCCACCTTCGCGGCGTGTAACTGGGTGCTGCAGGAGTACCCCGGCTACGTCGAGAACTTCTATCTCGAAGGGAACTTCGCGACTGACAAGAAGGCCTCGAAGGTCAACGACATGATGACCCGCGGCAAGCGCGTCACCGCCGAGGTGACGCTGGACCGCGACACCTGCATCCACCACCTCGGCGCCGAACCGGACAGCCTCGCCCACCACAGCAAAATCGCGACACTCGGCTCGTTCTTCTCGGGGGCGAACACCAACGGCGCCCACCCGGCAAACGGGTTGGCCGCGCTGTTTATCGCCACCGGACAGGACGAGGCCAACGTCGCCGAATCCTCGGCGGCTATCCTCAACACGACGCTGCTCGACGACGACTCGCTGCACATCTCGGTGACCATCCCCTCGCTCATCGTCGCCACCTACGGCGGTGGGACGGGGATGGCGACCCAACAGGAGTGTCTCGAAATCCTCGACTGTTCCGGGCCCGGCAACGTCAACAAACTCGCCGAAATCGCCGCCGCAACCGTGCTGGCCGGCGAAATCTCGCTCGGTGCCGCCATCTCGGCCTCCGACTGGGTGACCAGCCACGAGTCACTCGGTCGGAACCGGTGAGCGACTCGGCGTAGCCGTCTCGCTAATCGCCGCCGGGGACGAAATCCGGAACGACCGCGCCTTCGAGCGTTTCTTCGACCTGTGTTGCGACCAAGACGAGCGCCGCAAGCGCCAGCGCCGCCCCGAAGACGAAGGGGACGACGAAGCCGTAGCCGAACAACACTCCCGAGGCAAGCGGCCCGATTGCGGTGCCGAACCCGAACGCCATCGTCAGCACCGACAGCGTCGTTCCGGATTGCCCCTCCTTGGCGAGGTCGCCGGCCACCGCGAGGGCCGGCGCGAACACCATCGCCACCGAAATCCCGTGAGCGAGGCGGGCGAGGAGCATCGTCCACGGCGAGGTGACGAGCCCCTGTGCGAGTACCGACGGCGCGAGGATGACGAGGCCGCCGACGAGGAACGGCTTCCGGCCGATTCTGTCGGCGGCGCGACCGATGGGGACCTGCAGGACGACGTTGGCGACGACGACCGCCGAAAACTGGATTCCGAACCACGTCGAGCCCTGACCCAGTCGGGCGTTGACCGGTTCCTGTAACGTCGCGAACAGCGCAATCGAGATGGCCATGAACAGCGTGCCGACGCCGAGGACGAACACGGGGTCGAACAGTCTGTCTTCGCCCAGCACCGACACGGAGAGGTCGTCGGAGGCGTCGGCTTCCGTACTCGGCGGGTCGCTGATGAGCAGCGTCACGAGCGTGAAACTGAGCAGCGCGCCGAGGACGGCGACGCCGAAGGCGGCGTTGAACCCCGACAGCGTCACGCCGGCCGGAAGTGCGTAGGGGCCACCCTGGACGACGAGACCGGCGACGACGGGCCCAAAGCCGAAGCCGATGAGCCGGAAGGTGTTGAACACCCCGAAGTTGCCGCCGCGTTCGGCGTCGCTGCGGGCGAGGTCGTTGACCAAGGCGATGGTCGTCGGGATGACGAAGGCCCCACCAAGCCCCTGCAGCGCGCGGACGACAAGCAGCGCCTCGTAGCTGTCGACGACGGCGTAGGCGACCGAGGTGACCGCAAGCACCGTCAGCCCGAAGAGGATGTAGATTTTCCGGCGGCCGGTCCGGTCCGAGAGTCGCCCGGTAAAGGGCTGGGCGAAACTGTTCAGGAAGCCGAAAAGCGACAGCGCCACGCCGATGAGCAACTCGATGGTGACCGGAATCCCGAGCACCGAGACGCCCTCGAACCCCGGCAGAGCGAGTTCGCCACTCGCGATGTACAGCGGCAGGACGATGATGAGAAACGAGTTGGCAACGGCGTCGGCCATCCGCGCTAACGCGAGCACGATGACTCGACGGTCCGTCCCGAACATCTACCGAAACGACGGGGAGGAGTCGTATCACCTTTCCGAAGACGGAACGCCGACGGTGTTTGCCCACGGCGACCCGGCCAATCAGCGGGCGACGCTTGAACCCCGCCGCTTAAATACGGCCCGTACCGTCACACACGGATATGGAGTTCTGCGACGAGTGCGGTTCGATGATGCACAGCGAGGACGACACGTGGGTGTGTCAGTCCTGTGGCTTCGAGAAGGCCCGCGACACCGAAAACGAAGCGAGCATGACGACGACGGAGGGCCAAGACACCGACAGCGGCCCGGTCGACATGTCCGAAGTCGACGATGCCGAAATCGGTCCGACGACGAAGGTCAACTGCCCGAAATGTGGCCACGACCGTGCTCGCTACGAGATGAAACAGATTCGCGCGGCCGACGAGTCCGAGACCCGCTTTTTCACCTGCGTCGAGTGCGACCACAAGTGGCGCGAAGACGACCACTGAGGCAGACTTTCGATTACGGCCGCTCGTGGCAGACGGTCTCGATAGCCTCGCTCAGCACGTCGACGCCGATTTCTAGGGAGTCCTCGTCTACGTCGAACGTGGCTGTGTGGTGGCCGCCGGGGTGGTCGGTTCCGATGCCGACGTAGGTGGCGAGTCCGCCGTTGTCCTGGACGTACTGCATGAGGAACGTTGCGTCCTCGCTGCCGCCGAGAGAGCCACGACGAGTCGGTTGAGTCACCTCGGGGTGGGCCGACGACACCGAGTGAACGACATCGACGAGCGCCTCGTCGCTCTCGGCCGATGGGGCCTCCCCTTCGATTTCGATGTCGACCTCGCAGTCGTGGGAGGTCGCCGCGCCCTCGAACACCTTCTCGGCGCGTTCGAAGGTGAAATCGCGGATTTCGGTCGTCTCGCCGCGAACCTCGCCGTGAACGAACGCCTCCTCGGGAATGATGTTCGTCGCCGTACCGCCGCCGACACGGCCGGCGTTGACCCGCGAGGCACCCTCGCTGTGACGGGGAATCCCATAGAGGTTCTGGACAGCAGTTGCCATCGCCTGCACGGCGTTTCGTCCCTCCTCGGGACGGGCGCCAGCGTGGCCCGGATAGCCGGTGAACGTCGTGTAAAACTGCGTGACTGCGAGGATGTCACCGATGCCGGCGACGACCTCGCCGGTCGGGAAGTCGAGGCCGACGTGGAGGGCAAAGAGGTACGCCACGTCGTCGAGATGACCCGATTCCGACATCGGCTTGCCGCCGCCGATGACCTCCTCGGCGGGCTGGAAGAACACCTTCAGCGTCCCCGAGAAGTCGCTTTCCTTGATGGCCTCGATGACGCCGATGCCGATGGTGGCGTGGGCGTCGTGACCGCAGGCGTGCATCGCCCCGGTTTCCGAGCGGAACCCCTCGCGTGCGGGGTGGTGTTCGTCGTCGGTCGACTCCTCACGCGGCAGGCCGTCGATGTCGACGCGCAGTCCGACGACGGGACCCTCACCCTGCTCGATGACGGCGACACAGCCAGTCCAGCCGCCGGCCATCGCCTCCACGAGGTCGGGGTCAGCGCCGGCCTCGCGGGCGCGGTCGACCCACTCGTCGAGTTCCGCCTCGTCGGGTACCGAGAGGCGTTCCTCGCCGAGGGCGTCGCGGCCGACGTGCAGTTCGTCGACGCCGACGGAGCGCAGTTCCTCGACGATGCGGGCCGTCGTCCAGAACTCCTTCCATGCGGGTTCGGGGTGACGGTGGAGTTCGCGGCGCAACGCGACCAGCCGGCTGCGGCGGTCAGTGCTCATACCCGGACGTGAGTCCCCGCGAGTATAAGCCTCCGCGATTGGGTCGCCGACGGGACGCGACACGCTCTTTGAGTCCCGGCGGCTACATCGGGTATGGACGTGTCACGTCGGCGGGCGATGACCGCAGTCGGCGTCGCCGTCACCGCCGGATTGGCCGGCTGTGGCGACCCCGGGTCGCGACGAACGTCGACACCGCTTTTCGTCACCAACGAGTCCGACATGGAGCTTCGGGTGACGCTTCGCATCTACGAACTGCCCGAATCAAGCGACGGCGAAAACGGAACCGAGACCACGAACACGCCGGCGACGAGTGAACTCCAACAGGTCGTCGTCGAACGGACGACGCTCAGTGCGGAGGGTGGCGCCTTCAGCCTCGAAGCCGGGGCCGTCCCGAACGCGCCGCTGCGCGTTCGAATCGCGACCGACGATGGACCGACCGACAGCTACGACTGGTACCGACCGGACGCACAGTCGACGCTGGACGTTCGGATACGGCAGCGGTCGATTCGGTTCACGGAGTTGGCCTAACGGGAGCCGGGTGCGGAAACGCGCTCGACGTCGACATCGATGTGGACGCCGGGCGGGAACTCCTGGCCGGCGGCGTTGCGGGCGAACTCGTCGTGGCCGACGATTTCCATCGTCCGCGTGTAAATCGTGTACCGCCACGAACCGAAGGCCGCGGCGTCGGCGTCGAGACGCTTCGACTGCGGCACCGAGTGGTCGTCGGGCGACTCGGCGTGTGGCCCACGCAACTCGACGCCCTTGCGTTCCGCACGCTCCTTGATGTCCCCGGCGACGCGTTCGAGGACGTCTCGGTCCCCGCTTTGGAGCGTCAGGGTAGTGACGAAGGGCATGTAGCCTACTGCACGCTCGACACTCAAAAACGCATCTATCGGTTCGCAGTACCCCGAGGTGGGGCCAGCGGGCGCTGCCGGGACATGGCACCGTCGAGGCTCCGATATTCCTTTACGTAATGACCGACTACCCCGAGGTAATGATAGAGGCCACGAGCGCGGGAGCCATCCTCTTTCGCGATACGCGTGGCCGGCGCGAGTACCTGCTGCTCAAGTCCCGGCCCGGCGATTGGGAGTTCCCCAAAGGCGGCGTCGAGGGCGAGGAAGAACTCCAGCAGACCGCCATCCGCGAAGTGAAAGAGGAGGCCGGAATCGAGGATTTCCGGCTGTTAGACGGCTTCCGAGAAGATTACGACTACGTGTTCGAAGCGAACGGAAACACCATCCACAAGACAGTCCACCTGTTCGTCGCCAAGTCCTACGAGGCGTCGGCGGAGTTGTCCTCGGAGCACCGCGACCTGCAGTGGCGCGACTACGAGCAGGCCATCAACACCATCACACAGGACGGACCCCGGGAGATACTCGAAGACGCACACGACTTCATCGACGAGGCGCTCGAAGACGACGAGGAGTGACCCGCCCCTTCATGCGGCCAACTTCTCGATTTCGCCTTTGACGAGCGCGCCGTCGAAGTCGTGGTCGGGCCGCATCTTCACGAAGTCGAGAAACTCCCGGGCGGCGAGCAGTTGCTCGTCGGAGTACCACTCGCTGGCCGCCTCGACGGCCACCGTCGCCCCGAGATGTGGCGCCAGCGACGCCAACGCACACGCGAGGTCGTAGGCCGTCGCGTCCTCGATTGCCTCCTCCCGAACCCGGGTCGCATCGATGAAGTACAGCGCCTCCGCGCCGTCGTCGTCGGGCGCCACGAGGACGTTCTCCTCGCGTAAATCGCCGTGGGCGAGTCCCGCCTTGTGCATCCGCGAGAGGTTCTCGAACAGCTCGGGGGTAAACGACTCCGCCTCCGCCGGTGGCAGTTCGTCGAGCGTCCGAAACGAGGGGAGATACTCCAAGACGAGGACGCCGAAGCCGTCGTGTTCGAACGCCTCGATGGGGACGGGTGCGTTGATGCCGAGTTCGTGCATCCGACTCGTCGACTCCAGTTCGTGTTCGGCCATCTCGTAGGGCGTCGAGAAACGCTCGAAGAACCCCTCGGTCCCTGAAGAGAGCGCACCGAGGTTCCGACCGGTCGTCAACAGGCCGTGAAGCAGGGTGTGTTGGTCGGCGATGACCTTCACGAACCACTGCTCGTTGACGACGAGCGGGACCGACAGCCAGTTGTCGGCCTCCAGCGACTCGTACTCCGCCGACGACTCCCCGTAGCGGGCCGCCACCTCCTCGGCGACCGCTTGCAGCGCCGAGTCCGGAACGGTCGCCTTGAGGAGTCGTCGGAATGCCATTCACAGTCGGTACGGCAGCGAGCGTCATAAATGATTTCGCTCTGCAGAGTGCCGACCACATCGACGTGAGAGGGTTGCTCGTGGCGGCACGTTTATTTTTGCGCCGTCGAAGGTGTGTGTATGGACTTCACACTGCCTGACGAACACCGGATGATTCAGGAAGTCGTCCGGGACTTCTGTGAGGCGGAACTCGAACCCATCGCACAGGACATCGAGGACGAACACCGCTTCCCCGAGGAGATATTCGAGGAACTGGCGGACCTCGATTTGATGGGCGTTCCCGTCCCCGAGGAGTACGGCGGTGCGGGCGGCGACTACCTCATGTACGCCGTCGTCGCCGAGGAACTCGGCCGCGTCTCCGGGTCGGTCGGCCTCTCGTACGTCGCCCACACCTCACTCGGGTTGATGCCCATCGTCAAGTTCGGCACCGAAGAACAGAAGGAGAAATGGGCCCGGCCGCTGGCAGAAGGCGAGGGGATGGGGTCGTGGGCACTCACCGAACCCTCCTCCGGGAGCGACGCCTCCGATATGGACACCATGGCCGAGAAGGACGGCGACGAGTACGTCATCAACGGCACCAAACAGTTCATCACGAACGCAACCGTCGCGAACAGCGTCCTCGTGAAGGCCGTCACCGAACCCGGCGCGGGCTACGACGGCATCTCGACGTTCATCGTCGACCCCGAAAACGACGACGGCTTCGAGGTGTCGACGGTGTGGGACAAGATGGGACTGAACGCCTCACCCACCTGTGAAATACAACTCGACGACGTTCGGGTTCCCGAAGAGCGCCTGCTCGGCGAGGAGGGCGAGGGGTGGAACCAGACGAAGAAGACCTTAGACGGCGGTCGCATCTCCATCGCCGCGCTGTCGACGGGCCTCGGCGTCGGCGCCTTCGAAGCCGCCCGGCAGTACGCCACCGAACGCGAGCAGTTCGGCAGTCCCATCTCGAAGTTCGACGCCGTCCGCGACATGGTCGTCTCGATGGACCGGAAAATCGAGCGGGCGCGACTGCTCACCCACAAGGCCGCGACGATGTACGACAACGGCGAGGACGTGACGCGCATCTCCTCGCTCGCGAAACTCGACGCCTCCGAAATCTGCCGTGAAATCGCCGAAGACGCCGTGCAGGTCCACGGCGGCTACGGCTACACGACGGACTTCGCTCCCCAGCGCTTCTACCGGGACGCGAAGCTCATGGAAATCGGCGAGGGAACGAGCGAAATCCAACACCTCGTGTTGGGTCGAGAGCTCGGATTGTAACACCGAGCCGGCCGATTACATGTAGGCGGCGTCCCAGCGAGTCGGTTTTAGCTGGTTGCCACAGGAGTCACACTCCAGTCGCCCCATCGAGTCCATCGACGTGACGAGCGATTCACACGAGCCACAGTAGTAACCGTACTTGTTCTCCCGGTCTTCGTCGGAGTAGACGGTGTAGAAGGCGGCTTTCGAGCCGCGGTCGGAGTCGCTTCGGTCGACGTACAGTTCGCGGTCGTCGACGACGATGGGCTGGATTTCCGAGCCCTCGTGGTCGACGTAGATGTTTTCGACGAAGGCGGTACCGTCGATTTCGACGCTTCCTTCCCCGACTTTCGTGAGTCCGCGTTTCTCCCAGAACCGGTTACCCTCGGTGTTGTCCGCGAGAACGAGTCCGCGGATGGTCTCGGCGCCGGCGGATTCGAGTCGCTCGCGGGTCTCCTCGTAGAGGGCATGCCCGATTCCCTGTCCGCGGTATATCGCGGCGACGTGGAGCCAGTGGATGTCGCCGCGGTCGTCGACGAGGGCGCTCTCGGAGAACGCCACCGGTTCGCCGTCCTCCTCGGCGATGAGGAGCTGTACCTCGTCGTCGTCGAGTTTCTCGGCGAATTTGTCGACCCCGTACCACTGTCGAATCGCTCCCTCGATGGTGCTCGGACTCAACGAGTACGACGCCTCCATCGACCGGAGCGCGATAGACCGTACCGTCGGGCCGTCGTCAGCCGTTGCTTCGCGTACCTCCATACACGTGAGGTACGACCCGCGGTGTCATAAAACCGGACGCCACCGCTAGGCGTTGCACGGATGTTCACCGGTGGTTCGAACAGCGGGGCGAAAAGACGACTCCGAACGGGGTCAGTTCGTCCCGTAGCGCTCGGGCACGTAGGCGGCGAACGGTTCGGGGACGTACCGGAACACCCTCGGCGCGAGGTTGGCGAGTCGGCGCCGCAGCGTGACGTACGCCGCCGCCACCGCGAGTGCGGCGACGACAGCCCACGCGAAGGCGCCGTCAAGGACGACGAAAAGCGGCACGCCGACGGCGGCCGATAGCGCGAGGTCACCGGGAGACCCGTCGTAGGCGACTGCCCGACGGGGCGGGAGCCACTCCTTGCGAGTGTGGTCGTACACCGCCCGCTCGGAGGTGCCTTCCCACGGCCGAAGTTCGAGCCCCCCACCGTAGACGTCCATCCGACAGTGGAGGGTGGCACCTAGGAGGAACAGGGCGACGGCGACCGAAATCGGCCCCGTCCAGACGAACGCGGCGAGGACTGCCGGGAGCGCCGCAACCGGGTACAGCGTCGGGTAGTGCAGCGTCTTCCGGTGGCCCGAGTACAAATCGAGGTCGGGGAATATTCCGCCGAGGAGCCCGCCGAGAAGCGCCGCTGGCGCCAGTTCCGGGGCGTACACCGCAAGCGGCGCCGCGAGCGCAAGCCCGACGAGCGCGTGCGTCGGCAGCATCATACAGTTCAACGAAGACGGTTCGGTCGTATAAGCACATCGGGAGTCTCGACACCGTTTCCCTCGCCCCTCGACACGCTATGACATTGTCGTAAGCCTAAAGAGTCGAACCTGCCTTTTTTCGGGCAAGATGACCGACGCATTCGACTCTTTCGTTCGGAGGGGGATACATGGGTGTTGAAATAAGGGAATCGCCCGTCTCCGATGACGAGTTCGAGGAGATGAAGCAGTTCGTCCACGACTACCTCGCGGCGAGCGTCGAGGGCGAAGACGAGGGAGGACGGATGCGGTGGTACCCGTGGCACTCCGCGGAGTACCGGTACAACCACATCCTCAACGTGACCGAACTCGCCATCGAAATCGCCGAAAAGGAGGGGGCGAACGTCGACGTGACCCGCGTCGCGTCGCTGTTCCACGACATCGCGAAACTCGAAGCCGACCAAGACGTCCACGCCGAGGCGGGGGCTCGCGTCGCCTGCGAGTACCTCCGCTCGCGGACCGACTACCCCGAATCGTTCATCGAGCAGGTGTGTGACGCCGTCGAGACCCACTCCTATGAGGGCGACCTCGAAAACGTCCCACTCGAGACCCAGTGTCTCATGGAAGCCGACCTCCTCGATAAGGTCGGCGCCAACGGAACGACGCTGATGTTGCTTCGGATGGGATACGAGGCCCGAACCCACATGGACGCGAACGAGATGGTCGGACGCGTCCTCGAACGCGGCGAGGACGCCATCTCCCGGGTCCGTTCGGACACCGCAGAGAGCATCGCCCACCAGCGAATCAAACGCGTTCGGTGGTTCAAGGAGTGGCTCGAAGGCGAAATCGCCGAGATGGAGCCACCAGACCCAAACACTGACCTCTTATAAAAAGAGGGCGTCGGCGAGGAAGTACACGCCGAACCCAGCGAGTACGACCGCACTCCCGTAGGCGATAGCCGGCGCCAGCGACTCCATGCGCTGTCGAGCGGCCGTAAGCGTCGCGGGGAAGCCAGTTATCCAGACGCCGATACCGCCGAACAGGCCGGCTAACAGGACCGGACTACCGGTCTCGACGACGACGAGGCCGGCAAGCGCCTCGCTGGCGTACGACAGCACGTCGACGGTTCCGGGTGTCAGAAGCGCCGTGCCCGCGGTGACCCAGAACAGTATCTGATAGGGATTCGTCAACGCGAGGATGAACGCCTTCGAGAAGCCACGGCTATCCTCGTCGCCGGGCGTCTCGGCGGCCCGAAAGCTCTCCTGTGCGCCGCGGGCGGCGCCGTAGGCGAAATACAGCATCAACAGCCCACCGACCCCGACCATGACCGACTGCAGCGTCGGCATCTCCTCGATAGCGGCGACGACGCCGAGCAGCGCCAATCCGAGGAAGACGGCGTCGGCGGTCATCGCGCCCAGTCCGGCGCGGAACCCGGCGGTCCACCCCCGCAGGACCGACTCCTCGGCGATGACGGCGTTCATCGGCCCCGGCGGCGCCGCCAACGCCAACCCGAACAGCACGCCCGCCGAAAGCGTCGAAAGGAGAGTCATCTCCCTGCAGTATCACGCCGCTAAACAAAAGCGTGGCGTGATGAGAGTTCGTGACACGATTCTGGCGACGAGTACCGCGGTCGCCAGCGAGCGCCTACATCCCCCGACCCATGAGTCGACTGCGGACGATGTCGGCGTCTTTGTTTCCAGTTCCCGTGTTGAGGAGGACGACGGTGTCGTCGGAATCGAAGGCGCCGGTGTCAGCGAGGTCCCACGCACCCGCGGCGGCCGCTCCGCAGGCGACGCTGACCTCCAGTCCCTCGTGTTGGGCGACCGTCGCGGCGCTGTCGAGGAGGTCTTCGTCGTCGACGGCGACGCCCGACCCGCCGCTGGCGCGGACGGCCTCGACGGCGGGCAGTCCGCCGGCGGGGTCGGGCACTTCGAGACTGCCGACGACGGTGTCGGGGTACTCCCACGGTTCGGGGTCGTCGCCATTCTCTGCGGCCTCGACGATGGGCGCACAGCCGTCCGGTTGGGCGGCGTACAGACGGGGCGTACCGTCGACGAGGTCGAGTTCGTCGAACTCCCGGGCACCCTTCCAGAGCCCCGAGACGGTAGCCCCGTGGCCGACGGGCACGACGACGGCGTCGGGAGCCGTCCAATCGAGGGATTCTGCGAGTTCGTGGTACACCGATTTCAGTCCCTCGTGGCGGAACGGCGAGTCGAAGGCGGCGGCGGGGAACCACTCCTCTTCGTCGGCCGCCGGCAGTTCCTCGCGTTCGCGCTCGTAGGTCTCGCGGGCGTCGTCGAAGCGCCCCTCGACGACGCGCATGTCGCCGCCGTGGACGTTTATCATCGCCTTGTTGATGAAGTTCGCGCGACTGGGGACGAACACCCGCGAGAGCAGGCCGGCGCGGGCGGCGTAGGCCGCAGCGGACTGTCCCCCGTTGCCCGTCGTTGGCAAGGCGAGCGTATCGGCGTCGGCCCGGTTGGCGGCCTCGGCGACGACGGCGAGACCGCGGTCGGTCACCGTTCCAGTCGGGTTGTGGGCCTCGTTTTTGATGTAGACCGAATCGACGCCCAACTCCTCGGCTAGCCGTGGGGCTTCGACCAGCGGCGTCGCTCCCTCGCCCATTCCGTCGGGAACGACCGGGAACAGTTCGCGGGCCGCCCACGCGCCGGTGCGGCCGGCGAGCGTCTCCCGACTCAACTCGGCGGCGTCGTAGTCGTAGGTCGCATCGAGCGTCCCGCCGCAGTCGGGGCATCGGGTCGGAGCCTCGTCGTCGACCGTCTCACCGCAGTCAGTACAGCGAAAGCCCTCGAAACTCGTCATACGTGAAGTTTGGACGGCGGTGGCAAAGCCCTGTCCTTCCCGGTCAGACGGACCCACCCTCACTCGCGGTGTCGGGACGGAAAGGCGTTTGAGGTGGCCGGTCGAATTCGATGGTATGCACGTCGTCGTCGCCGGTGGCGGACTCGCCGGACTGGTCGCCGCCCGACGCCTCGCGGAGGCGGGCGCCGAAGTCGAACTGTTCGAGGAACGCGAGGAAGTCGGCGGCCGCGTTCGCTCCCGAACCGTCGACGGGTTCACGCTGGACCGCGGCTTTCAGGTGCTGTTCTCCGCCTATCCCGCCGCTCGACGCGAACTCGACCTCGACGCGCTGGACCTCCGGCGCTTCGCCCCCGGCGCGACCATCGCCCGGCCGAACCACCGCTCGACGCTGTCGGACCCGCTCGGCCAACCGACTGCGGCGGTGCCGACGCTTTTGAACCGCGACGTTCGGACGGGCGACAAACTCCGCCTGTTTCGCCTCCAGCGGGAGTTGAAGCGTCGCGAGTGGGAGACGCTGTTCGACGGCGACGACGCCTCGATACGGGAGTACCTCGCAGGGCAGGGCTTCTCGAAGGCGTTCGTCGAGAACTTCGCGGCACCTTTCTACGGTGGCATCACGCTGGACCGCTCGCTGTCGACGTCGAGTCACGTCTTCGAGTACACGTTCAAGGCGCTCTCGGAGGGCAAGACGGTCGTTCCCGCGGCAGGGATGGGTGCGATTCCGGCGCAACTCCGGAAGCGGGTGGAGGCAGCGGGTGCGGTTATCGAAACCCAAGACGCAGTGAGCCGAATAGATGCCGACGAGGACCGCGTGAGTGTCGAGACGAACGACGAACACCGCTCACCCGACGCCGTCATCGTCGCCACGGACCCGAAGTCGGCCGGTGACCTGACGGGAATCGAGACGCCCACGGAGGCGAAAGCCTGCGTCACCGTCCACTGTTCGGTGCCGGACCACCAGACGCTGGACACCGGGTCACGCATCCTTCTCAACGCCGCCGACGACCGTCCGAACACCGTTGCGCCGATGTCAGCCGCCGCCCCGGAGTACGCACCCGAGGGCCGTGACCTCCTCAGCGCGACGTACCTCGGCGAACAGGACGAAAGCGACCAAGAACTCATCGAGACGGTTCGGGAGTCCCTCGATTCGTGGTATCCCGAGAACCACTTCGGCGAACTCGAAGGCGTCGCCGTCGACCGAATCGAGTTCGCACAGTTCGCCCAACAGCCGGGGTTCCGCTCGTCGCTCCCCACCGCCGATGCCCCGGAGGGACCGGTGTACCTCGCCGGCGACTACACCCGGTGGTCGTCGATTCAAGGCGCCTTGGAGAGCGGAAAGCGGGCCGCAGACGCGGTTCTCGCGAACGAGGACTGACTACAGCAGTCGGCGGAACTCCCCGAGCGGCGGGAACTCGTGGGTTTCGTCGGCGTCCTCGTCGCGGACGACGGGACGGAGTCCGTCGGCATCGGTGACGAACGGCGATTGAAATTCGCTTGCGGTCATTCCGTTGACGGCGACGCCGGCCGGCAACCGACTGAACGACGGTAGCATCAACACGTCCGCATCGCCGTACTGTTCGGGACCGTACAGGAAACAGGGCCAGCGTTGTCCCTCGATTTCGATGGTCGGGTGGTCGTGGCCGACGACGTAGCAGTCGGCGTCCGTTTCCGGTCGTTCGTGGCCGTGAATGACGACGACGCGGCCGAGGCGGTACTCCTCGGCTATCGGGCCGTCCCACAGTTCCTCAAGCATCGTGTCGTGGTTGCCCGGCGTGGCGAGGAGTCGGGTCTCGGCCGCCTCCGCCACGCCCTGGAGTTCCTGAACCGTCTCAGCCGTGCCTCGCGGGAGGCTATTGAAGGCGTGGAGCACGTCGCCGGCTATTACGGCTTCCGACGGGGTGAACCGCTGAAGCAGCGCCTCGAACCGCTCGACGAGGGTCGTGTGTGCGTGTTCTCCGAGCCCCCACTCGACGTTCGAGGTGGCGGCGCGGCCGACGTGGAGGTCCGCACAGACGAGCACGTCGGCGGCCGGCAAATACACCGCTCTGTCGTGCGGTTCGAACTCCATGTCGGCCGTACGGTCGGCGGCGGCAAAGCGCTGGCGGGGGTGTCGCCGGGGTTTATAAATAATCGTCCCGAGAGACCGGTATGGTCGATGTCCTCGACAACAAGCGCTCGGCGACGAAGTTCCGCGTTCTCGTCGAGATAGCGGACCGCCAGCCGGCGGTCAATCAGGGGGAAATCGCAGACGCCGTCGGCGTGACGAGTCAGGCCGTCTCGGAGTACATCCGCGAACTCGTCGACGAGGGGTTCGTCGAGAAGGAGGCCCGCTCGCGGTACCGCGTCACCAAGCAGGGCGTCGACTGGCTGTTCCAGCAGGCCTCCGACGTGCGCCGCTTCGCCGACCACGTCACCGAGGACGTACTCGGGAGCATGCAGGAAGACGCCGCCCTCGCCACCGCCGACATCGAATCCGGCGACTCGGTGTCGCTTTTCATCGAGGACGGCCTCCTCCACGCCGCCCCCGGCGAGGAGGGCCCTGCCACCGGCGTCGCCACGACGGACGCGGGCGAGAGCGAAGTGGTCGGCGTCACCGGCTTTGCCGGCATCATCGACCTCGAACCCGGCGAAGTGACGGTGTTTCAGGTCGCACCGATTCGGTCGGGGACGCCGGCAGGGTCGGAGTCGCTTCGAGCGGCCGCCGACGCCGCCGACGTGGTCGCCGCCGCTGGCGTCGAGGCCGTCGCCGCCCTCCGGGATTCCGGCGTCGACGCCGACGTGACCTTTGCGGCCGGCGAAGTCGCCGCCGACGCCGCAGGCCGTGGCCTCGACGTGGTCGTCGTCGCCACAACCGACCTCGCCGGACGGGTCACCGACGCGCTTCGTGACGCCGGATTGGCCTACGAAGTCGACGACGTGTAGAACGCTACTACGTGTCGCTCTGTGCCCGTTCGACGGCCTCGTAGTACGTCGCCGCGTCGGCTTCGTAGATGAACGTCGCCAGTTCCTCGTGGCCGAGGTCCTGTGCCGCGAACTGTGCGGCCATCCAGTTGTGTGGGGCGTCCAGTCGACCCGAGTCCAGTACCTCGCGGAGTTGTTCGACGACCGTCTCCGTGATGGGAACTCGGGTCACGACGAGGCGTGTTGCTTGGCGGTGTCGTACGCCTCACGGACTCGTTTGAATTCGGCCTCGTCACCGCCTTGGTCGGGGTGGACTTCCTTGACGCGGCGGCGATAGGCCTGCTGGACCGCGTCCTCGCTGGCTCCACTCGGGAGTCCGAGGACGGCGTAGGCAGTCTCCGCCGGGTCGACGCTCCGGTTCGAGCGGTGCGAGCGGCGTCCGGAACCGCGGCCGGTGTCGCCGAACTCCACGTCGGGCGTCTCGAAGGGGAGTCGGTTGCCGAGTGCGATGCCGGGCATCTCGTGTTCCATGAGGATGGCGTACGTCGAGGTGTGTTCCAGGGCGTAGAACGTGCGTGCGTCGAACGTGACGGCCACGTCACGGTGGGGGAGATAGAAGGCGACCGGTTCACCGTGGGCACGGGTGTCTTCGGCGAAGCGCTCGCCGATAGCGTCGAGATAGCGTCGAATTTCGGCGCGACGGCGGCCCTCGCTGGAGGGCCACGTCGACCGGCTCTCGTTGCCGTCCGGGAACATCCGGGAGGCGACGACGAACGTCGCCGCGACGACGAGGCTCACGAGCGCGCCGACGGACACGCCGAGGAGGAGCCATCGCGGCAATCCGAGTAGCGATTCGACGACCACACCCACTCTAGGGGAGAATACCATAAGAGCGTGTTGGGATTCGGCAAACCGTGCGGTTATCGTGGCGAGAATCAGCCGATGTACCGGAGGTCCTCGTCGCTCGGGGCGGCGCCCTGTTCCATCTGCCGAATGCGTTTTACGACCTCTTCCATCTCCTCGGCGCGCTCTTCGAGGGAGTCGTAGCCGATATCGAAGCCGACGGCCTCCTGGAGAACTTCCAACACTGCACGCGCACTCTTGGGGTCGACGAGATAGCCGCTCGTCTCGCCCATCAGACAGGCGGCCTCGTAGCCGCGGCGCTCGCCCAATCCGAGGAGGAGTCCGGAAATGCCGACGATACCGCCGGCGGGTTCGTCCTCGCGGAACTCGACGCCGACGCCTTCGAGGTCCTCGATGAACTCGTCAGTCGTCGCCGCCCCGACCACATCCGGTTCGTCGACCAACTCCCCGGTCGGGACGCCGCCCAGCGCGAAGATGCGGTCGGTCTCGAAGGACGCCGCCACGTCGAGGAAGGCGTCGGCGAGGCGGTAGTGGCCGGGACCGTCGCCGGCCTGGTGGTCGCCGGTCAACACCAGCATGTCGTGGCCGGCGTCGCGGATGGCGTGGACCTCCGCACACGCCAGCGTCGTCTTGCCGTCCTCGACGGTTACCTGCGGCGGGAAGTGCTCGGAGTACACCCGGCGTACCAACTCGGCGTCGAACTCCTCAAGTAGGTGTTCGGCGGCGAGTTTGCCGACGTGGCCGACGCCCGGGAGCCCTTCTATCAACACCGGGTCGTCCAAATCGGGGTCGGCAGGTCGCTCGATGTCGAACTCGTCCATGCGACTCACTGGCGGTCCACCGACTTAAGAACGCGGCGATAGTCGACGGTTCAGGAACGCCGGCGCCGTGCCCGCCGCCGGTACTCCCCGTAGGGGTCCTCCGGCGAGAACGGGGCTGGCGCGCTGTTTTCGGCGTCGGCACCACACTCCGGACACTGCTCCCCGAGCGTGTACACCGGCCGGTCGTGTTCGGTCTCCCACGCCGAACACACCCGGATGTCGGCTTTCATCTACTCCTCGTCGGTGCGGCGCTCACGGTGGAACTCGCCGGTGCCGCCGACGGCCTCGATGGCCTCGCTGGCCCGTGTCGCGCTTTCCTCCAGTTGGGTCTCGGCAGTCTTGTAGTTCGGCGCCTTCACCTTGATGCGGTACTCCGGTGCGCCGACGTAGGTCACGTCGAGTTCGACCTCGTCGGGGACTTCACCGTTGCCCTCGGCGGCTTTCAGCGCCTCGCGAACGTCCTCGACGCCGTCGGTGCCGGGGGCTTCGAGGTCGACGTAGCCCGTCACGGTGACGTAGGGGACGGAGACGTTCTCGCGGGCCGTCTCGACGATGGCCTCGAGTTCCGCATCCGAGAGGTCGGTTCCCTCGAGGGCCTCGGGGCCGTGGATGGCGGCCTGCTCGAAGCCGGCGTACAGCGAGCCGTGAACGTCGATGAGTTCGTTTGCGATGTCGCGGAACGTCTCGTCTTCGACGTCCTCGCCGAAGGCCAGCTCCATCCACTTGTCGGCCTTCTGTTCGCTCTTCCACTCCTGGACCTTCTCGGAGCGCTGGTGGTCGTTGACGTCCTTAATCGAGAGGTCGACCTGTTGGGCGTCCTCGTCGACTTCCAGTACCTTACAGACGACGAGTTGGTCCTCGTTGACGTGGTCGCGGACGTTCTTGATCCACCCGGAGGCGACCTCGCTGACGTGGACCAGCCCCCGTTTGTCTTCGTACTCTTCGAGGTCGACGAACACGCCGAAATCCTCGATCTCGTCGACGCGTCCGACGACGAGTTCTCCCGGCGTAGGCCAGCCACTGTATTTCATACCCTTCGCTACCCGTCTGACGAGAATAAAAGCACCGTTCGCCCGCCGGTTGCCGTCTATCGCGCTTCGACGGTCTCGACGACCTCGCCGAGGATGTCTGCCTCGCCGCCGGTCGGCGTCGCGAGCGTCGAGCCACACACCGCACACGTGACGGTGCTTGCGGCCTTGCCGAAGACGACCTGCTCGTTCTCACAGTCCCCACATTGGACGCGGAAGAAGTTTCCTGCCATCGTTTACTCCTGGAAGGTGAGTCGGCCGGCACGCCATCCTTCGCGGAGGTGGGCCTTGCCACAGTCACTGCAGCGGTACTTGAGGTCCGTCTTCTTGGTGGGCTTGTCGCCACCGGGCACCTTCGAGAACCGCCCGGCGTTGCCGATGACGGCTTTCCCGCGCCGAGTGCGGCGGGCGTCCCACTTCGTCCCCGAGGAGCGGCCCGTTCGGACCTTCTCCACCTCGTGTTCGTGGTGGGTGTTGCAGTGCGGACAGTACGTGTTGAACCGGCGTGGCATTTCCATAGTTATCGACGGCTAACGCGTCGTGGGTTAAAACGGGTTTGGTTTTGCGGCCGAACGGCTGCCCACAGACGGTCGGCGATGCGTGGGGGCTTCGAAGCGCTTAACCCGAACTCTCACGAAGGCCCGCCCATGAAGCGGCTCATCATCCGCGGGGACCCCGGCATCCGCAAGGGCGCCGTCATCGACTACGACGGCGAGGAGTACGTCTGCTTCGGCATCTCCCGGCAGGGCGAGTGGCACGGCCCCGACCGCGTCCAGCTGTGGTGTACTATCGGCAAAGAAGCCGAACGCGAGGACTTCGCTAAGCGAAACTTCGTCCCGATGCACCTCGACGTGGACAACGTCGACGCCGATGCCGTCGAAGTCATCAAAACAAAGGCCGAACCGGCGACGTCCTGAGTCGGCCACGACCCTTCCTCCGACGATTTATATACGAGAACGCGGCCACGCCGCGTATGCGCTGAGTAGCCACCGACGGCCATTCGGATACCGCGCGGCCGGCCGTCGGATACGACGCCGCCTGTTCGATACCCCCACGTCAGCGCCGAACTTCGTAGACGACCACGTCACCGCGCTGGAAGGCGGCTTCCAGTGCCGGATGCTCCTCGATGGTCACATCGTAGCGGGCGCGTTCGGCAGGACCGACGTAGACGTATTCGACCCCGTAGCGGTCGAGTAGTTCGGTCTGTTCGTCCGTCGACCCCTCGTAAATCGTCGTCACGTCTCCGAGTCGCTTCTCGTAGGCCGCTTCGCCGCGGTACTGCTCCTCGTGGAACCACCCCAGTACCGTCGGATTACCGGTGAGACTCGCCGGCGCGGAGGCGCCGTCTCCCTCCTCCGGTCGCCACCAGTATCCGCCAGGCGCCGCGGTGACGATTGTCGGTTGCCCCTCGCGGGCGTCGAGCCACTCGATCGCCTCGGCCTCCTCGGGGAAGACGGTGTGCGTGTAGGCGGTGCCGTCCAGCGTCGGGCTATCGGTGCCGACCGGTTCGCCCTCGAAGTGGGAGGGCACGGCGAACCCCGCATACAGCCCCGTCGTCAGGAGAACGACGCAGGCGACGGCGACGCCCGCGGTTCGCCACGCCGAACTGTCGACCGAGGAGAGTGCTTCGGCCGGGTCCAAAAGCCGTGCCAGCGCGACGCCGGCCGCCGGCGCCCACAGTACCCATACCTGCATGTACGTCTTGAACACCGTGTTGAGGCGTTCGAGGTTCGACCCCTGATACTGCGGTTCGACGACGTGAGCGAACTCGACGATGAGGACGAGCCCGAAGCCGGCGAGCATCAACAGCGTCTCGAAGCCCACATCGGTCCGGATTCGGAGCAACAGCCACGCGACCGCCAGTAGCAGCCCGAACAGCGCGAGCGCGGCGAACCCGGCGAACCAGACGCCGAAAGCGAGGAGTGTGGTTCCGCCGACGACGGCGACGCCCCTGTCGGTTGGAATCCCCTCAAGGGGTTTCGAGAGCCGCCCAGCGAGATACGGCGCGAAGACGAGCAGGAACCCACCGTGGACGAGCAACAGCGGCCCGAGTCCGCTCCGTGGCGGGAACAGTCCGACACCGCGAGAGGAGGCGCTGCCGAGCCAGAACGGCAACACCAGAAGGCCAGCGAGCAGAAGGGCCACGACGGCGACGGCGAGTGCGAGGCCGTCCCGTCGGAACTCTTCGGCCAGTCCCGACCGGGTCGGAAGCCGAGCAGCCACCGAAGCGGGCAGCAGGGTCGCCGGGTCGGACGGTGCGAACGCGACGGTCAAAAGAACCAGCCCGCCTGCGGTGGGGAACGACCACGTGTTGACAATCGCGAGCAGCCCGGCGATGGGAACGACGGCGGCCAATCGGAGCCGACGGCGCGTCCGTTCAGTTTCGGGCGTTCGCCAGTAACTGTAACACAGCGCCGCGGCGAGAAGCAGGAACGGCGTGCTCATCATGTGGGCGTGTAAGTCGCCGTTGAGCCACGCGAACAGCGGGAACTCGTTTATTGTGCCGTCGATGACGCGGCTCGAGTCCCAGTAGGAGAAATCACTCGGTGTCCACGACAGCACCTCCGCGTCGGCGGGGATGTCGGTCGCCGCGACGACGGCCGAATCCGGGAGGAGCCACACCAACATCCGCCCCGTCGTTTCGAGGTTGCCGGCAACGCCGACGAAGAACGCTCCCAATCCCGCCGCGAGCCGACGTGGAGCGTCGTGGTTCGCCGCGATAGCCCCGGCCAGCCCGTAGGCGCCGGTGACGAGCGACGCGTAAAACCCCGCCAACGCGAGGTTGTAGGCGAACCGGGGCGCGGTTCCGGTGAACAGCGTCAACAGCGCGGCGAGCATGTGGCCGCCGTAGTAATATCGCACCGACTCGCCGGCGAACCACATGTCCTCCGGTGGGAGCGTCCCGGCCTGAAGGAGCGTCCGGAGCAGTCCAAAATCGAGGAACTTCTCGCCGGTCGACAGCGGCAGCGGTGCGATGGCCGGTGACACCGACCGAATCGCGACGACGAAACAGAACGCGACCGCGAACACGGCGGCGGCCTCGGCGAACGCGCGCTCGTCT
This sequence comes from Natronomonas gomsonensis, assembly GCF_024300825.1. Taxonomy (NCBI): domain Archaea; kingdom Methanobacteriati; phylum Methanobacteriota; class Halobacteria; order Halobacteriales; family Natronomonadaceae; genus Natronomonas; species Natronomonas gomsonensis. The sequence goes on from NZ_CP101323.1 coordinate 1,488,469, forward strand.
ATGTCGGCGTAGTCCCGAAGTGCGGCGCTTGCGAGAACGAGAACCGCGAGAGCCACAAGAAGCGCGGGCCAGCCGAAAGCGACGTGTCCGACGAGATAGCCGACGACGGCGACGGTCGCGAGACCGACCGGAATCGCGAACGCGGCACCGCCGTCGTGAAACCGTGAAAACAACGCCCCGGACAGCGGCAGGGCGGCGAGACCGACGGCGAGATACATCACGAGCCAGAGCGCGACGAGCCCGTATTCCATCATCCGTACGGCGGACGTGAGCCCCTATACCTCTTGTGGAGTCCGGATTCGAACGAGCCGAACGGTTTTTCATCGCCCGGGCGCGAGAGAGGGGTATGTCAACGCTCGGGGTCGTCGTCCCCGCCTTCCGCCCCGACCGCCGCCGCCTCGAAGCGTACCTCCGTGCGGTTGCCGAGGAACTCCAGCCGGACGTGCTGCGAGTCGAAATCGACGATCCACGACCGGCCGTGTTAGAGGACATCGCCGGGTTCGGTATTCCAATCGTCGAAACCAACGCGGTGCCGTACCGACGCGGCAAGGGCGCCGCCATCACCGCCGGGTTCGAGGCGCTCGAAACCGACCGCCTCGCATTCGCGGACGCCGACGGAAGCACCGCCGCTACCGAACTGCGCCGCATCGTCGGCGCACTCGACGATGCGGACGTGGCTGCGGGGTCACGCCGCCACCCCGATGCGACGGTCACCAGCCACCAGACCCTCGCCCGGCGCTATCTCGGCGACGGTTTCGCGTGGCTGGCCCGCCGATTGCTCGATGCCGACCTTTATGACTACCAATGTGGCGCGAAAGCCATCACCGCAGAGGCGTGGGAGACGGTTCGCAGCCACCTGTATGAACCCGGCTTCGCGTGGGACGTAGAACTGCTCGCGATGGCCGCCGCGCTCGGATTAGACGTCGAAGAGGTCCCAATCGAGTGGGAGGATAAACCGGGGTCGACTGTCGACCCGCTCTCGACGGCCGTCGACCTCGGGGCCGCGCTGTTGACCGCACGCCACCGCTCGAAACGGATTCAGGACAGTAGATTTCACGACGCAATCGCCGCGACACGGGACGAGACGGCGCTCGTCGACCGTCCCAACGAGGGTCGAGGAGGACACGGCCAGTGATGACGACAGCGGAGTCTGACACCCCAGACGACGAGCCGAGCACGGCAGACGAAGAGTATGGACTGCTTCAGCGCATCCAGGGCCGACTTCGCGCCCTCGTCGCCGCCGAGCGAATCGGCCAGTTCGTCTCCGTCGGCGTCGCCGGGGCAGGACTCGAAACCGTCATCGTTGCCCTGTTGACCTCCGGCATCATCGCGGGACTGACGGCCCCACCGCTGGCCGGCAAGGCGGTCGGCGCCGAGGCATCCATCACCCTGATGTTCCTCCTCAACGACCGCTGGACGTTCGCCGACGAGGGCGACAGCGGTGTTCGCTCGTTGATACGGCGTTACGCGAAATCTCACGCCGTCCGCCTCGGCGGCCTCTCGGTGGCCTTCGGCGTCCTGTATTTCCTCACCTCGTGGACCGACGTTCGACTCGTCGTCGGCGGGATAAACCTCTGGCCGACCGTCGCGAACGTCATCGGCATCGGCGTGGGGATGACGCTGAACTACGTCGCCGAGAGTCTCATCACCTGGCGGGTCCACGACTCGCGGTAGGATTCCACAGACGGCACGCACATCACAACCCTTAATGGTCGGACCCAAGTACGAAGATGTAGCGGGATGGGATAGCCAGGAGATTCCGCCGGGCTCATAACCCGGAGATCGGTAGTTCAAATCTACCTCCCGCTATCTTCTCCGAACGTTTTGCACGACGAGCTTTCTGCACGCCGGCAAAATCCATGCGAATCGCCGCTGGCGATTCGCTAGATGACGAGAGTCACCAGAGGCGACTCTCGAACCACTTCGATGAAAAAGACACGTCAGGCCTTCGGTCCCGCACCTCAGTTCGTTCGGCGCGGTAGAACCGTGAGCGCTCCGCGCTCACCGATACTCGAATTCGGCTGGGGCGGACAGATAGTGTGTTAACTTATTATCAGCGAGAGGATAGTACGCCGCCATGGCGGAGGACCTCCGACAGGTAATCAAAGGAAACGCACCGTCCCTATCGCTATTCATCATCGGCATGATACTCCTTACGGACCCGATTTTTGGTTTCTCACAAATGTTTCCCGATGGGGTATTTAGCCTGATATTCGGAACCCTGCTTCTCGCTAGTGGCGTTTTCCTGTACTGGTCTGAAAGGGGCTCAAGCGGTTAGTAAGTAGGTTTACTGACCGACTCTTTTAGCGGGTTCTCTCCGAAATCGTCTGTAATCGGAGCCTTCCACAAATCGGTCGATACAGGACATCTAACTGCCTTTTTGAGAAGAAAGCATCGTCTATATCCGGAATATTTTTTGCAGCAGCCGAATGTTTGTCTGCCACGTCTGCCAAGGGCCATAGTTGGAGAACGGTGAACGGGCGTTTCCGGGGGAGGTCGTGACGTGATTTCTGTTCGACAGTCTGGACAAAGGTAGCGGGAGCACTGGCCACTCGTAACGACATTCCAGTCACCGTCATACTGACTCTGGTGACTGCAGTTCGGACAAAAGAGCTCCCCCTTCGGAGAAGCATCCTGCTCGATTCGAGAATCGGTTGTCTGCTTGGGACTACTGACCATGTATTTTGGTCGTTTCGTACCGGTATACCTCGCTCGTTTTTTCACCCCCACAAATTTGTGAGCAAGTGAGTAACAGAACTCAACAAGACCCTCCATTCGGAGATATATTCACCCGATTCACAGGTCTATTGGCCGCTCTACAGAGGGAGTCGTTTTCTCCACGTTTTGCCGAATCGAACGGGACTTCTGGTTCCGCTGACCGTGCGAACGGTGACTCCGCCGCCGTGAGCAGAGTGGTTCGCCGAACGCGAACCCGGTGAAATAAAAAGTGGTTAGTAATCGCCGTCTTCGTCGACGATGACGACCTCGCCATCGATGACATCGACGTTGATGAGCGTCTTGGCGGTGTAGGGAGAGTCTTCGAGTTTGTTCTCGCCGCCGACCTTCTTGATGACGGCGACCACGTCGACGATGTCGGCGCCGATATCTTCGAGGGCGCCGCAGATAGCGGTGAGGGTGCCACCCGTCGAGAGCACGTCGTCGAGGACGAGAACGTTATCCCCGGCTTCGACATCGTTGATGAACATCTGGTTCTCGGAGTAGCCGGTCTCTTGGAACAACGGCGTCTCGCCGTCGAGTCCGTACTCCCGCTTTCGGATGACGACGAGCGGGATGTCGGTCATCAGCGAGACGGCCGTCGAGATGTGGATACCCATCGCGGCGGGCGTGACGATTTTGTCGACGTCTTCGAGTTGGGCCTTGCGGATGATTTTGATGACGATTTCGCGCAGGAGGCTCGGTTCGAGCATTGGGACGCCGTCGCTAATGGGGTGGACGAAGTAGTGATACCCCTCCTTCTCGATAATCGGCGCTTCGAGCAACGACTGCCGAAGTTGGTCCATGTCCGCCGTACTGGAAGCGAGCGGTAAAAGTTGACGATAGCGATTTACCCGAACGGGAGTGCGCGTCCACCGACGAAGGCGAAGTGCCACAGTCCTGCGAGAACGAGGAAAACGGTACTCGAGGCGGCCGCGAGGCCAAATGCGACGGCACCGACGCGGTCCGCACGGCGGCCGGTGGCGTCGAAGAGTACCCACGTCGCCAGCAGGCCGGCAGTGCCGAGACCGACGAGGGCGTGAGTCTGGACCGCCTCACCCCGGGTCGCATCGACGACCCACAGGTAGACGACGAGCAGTTGGCCGCCGACGAGGATGCCCGAAACGTAGGTGAACCCGAGCAGAACAAGCCGTTCCGAGAGAACGCGCCTGACGGACTCCATCCGCACGAGGGCATAGATAGCGATAGGGAACAGCGCGATGAGATACCGGACGGTGATGGTCGCATGGAGCGGGAGCCGCGGGAGATAGACCAGCGTCAACGCCATGGCGTAAACGGCGACGAAGGCGTCGACGGTGCCAATCGCCGAGAGTCGGCGGCGTTCGAGGACCGACCGAAGGCCAGCGCGGAGGTCCGTCCGAACGGCGATGATGGGGACAGCGAGCAACGCCGCCGCCAGCGGCATCGCTTCGAGAAAGGCGAGTCGAATCGCTTCGCCGGCGTCACGGGCTGCAACGTCGGCGATGTAGCCTCCTCGAACGAAGGTGTGATACAGCCGTCCGGACTCGCCGACGAGTGTCCGGACGCCCCTGCGGTACAATCCCAGGACGACATCGAGGGCGCCGGCGAAGGCGTCAACGGAGTCGGAACCGGAGCCTGCCGCCGAGTCACCCCTGCGAGCGAGACTCCCATCCCCGCCGGCGCTGAGCACCCGTGGAGGTTGTGCAGCGTTGCCGCTGATGAGATAGTTCGTCACGAACATCGGGACGACGGCGGCGACACACGTCGCCCCGGCGGTCGCGAGCGACCGGAGGTTTCGGCCGGCCGTCGGCACGTCGACCGCGAGAACGGCGAGGAGGAGAATCATCCCTTCGGCCGCGCTGACCCATGCCGCGACGCCGACCGGTGCGTAGGCGGCGGCGCGAAACCGAACGTCGACGGCGTCGCCCTCGCGACTCCGATACAGGAGGTACATCGAAGCGACGACGCACAGCGTGACGAGGACGTGGCGCTTCGGGAACTGTGCCCAGAAGCCGACGGGAGTCGCCAAACTCGCGGCGAATCCGGCGGCGAAGCCGATTCGACGGTCGTAGGCGCGCGCGAGGAGGCGATAGCAGACGACACCGACGAGTGCGGCAGCGACCATCGTCTGCATCTGGAGTGCGATGAGGTAGTGGCGGTCGGCGTCGATGGCCGTCGCCCCGACGATGATGATGACAAATCCGGTTAGTGCGAGGACGCTTCCGGCGTAGTTAGCGTGTTTCGGATACGCCAGTTCCTGCCCGACCAAGCGAGCGAGGCCGACGACGAGGAGTGCCCAGATGCCCGCCAGCGCGACCCGGAGATCGGCGACGGCGGCCATCGCCTCGACGAACAACAGGAACGGCACGGCGAGAAACACCTGCCCGTAGTTGCGGCCATACAGCCGTCCGTCGACCGTCCCGGTTCCAGGCGTTTCGAGACCAGCCCCGTAGACGGCCTCGTCGAGATATAGATGCCCGTCAGCGACCGCAACGAGGGCGTTCGCGACTGTGTAGCTGTCCGTGATGACGATGCCGATTCGCCAGTAAACGGCGTACACCGAAAGCGTCGCGAGGAGGAGGATAACACCGTATCGGTCGCCAAGGACGGCACGGCCGAACCGTCGGAGCCGTCGTTTCACCGTTTCACCTCGATAGTGACGTTACGCTCGACGAGCAGTCGGTCGCTCCGCTCGTCGTAGACGTAGACCCGAACCATCCCGTCGTATCGCGTTTCGTCGACTCGGTCCGGCGCTATCGTGGAGGGCGAAAAGGCGAGGTCATAGCGGCCTTCGTAGCCATCGTCGAGGAACGTGACGCTCGTTCGGGAGTGGTTCAAACCCTCAACAGCGAGTTCGTAGGCGATTGTGGGTTGGCCGGACACCGTCGAGACGCGAATCCGAGCGGGGTCGAGACGGAGGGTGTAGGGACCGGAGCCGTAGTTCGACTGCGTGAGCGTCGCGGTGTCGGGAACCGTCTCGACGGTGACGTTCGCGGTTCCGGACCCCGGAGCGAACGACTGCTCGTCGGTCAGCGAGAGACCGACGAGTGGTCCCGACGCCACGGACACGCCGATGACGACGGCGATAGTGGCTGCGACGACGGCTCGGTCCGAGCGCATCGATACCCCCAAGCGGTCCTGCCGGTATAAAAACTCCGAGCGACTACGAACTCGACCCGTCCCACCGACCGATGACGTAGGTCCGTTCGCCGGCGCCCGCTACCCAGACGATGCGAACGCTCGCACCGCGTTCGACCCCGTTGACGGTGATAGAATCTCCCGAACTGATTGTTCCGGTGCCACCCCACGCCCGGGTGCCGGTGACGCTCCCGTTGGCGTCGCGGACGAGGACGAACACCTCATCGGCGGCGAAGGAGTCCCCAGTGTCGTGGGTAATCGTGAGTTCCCCGGCCACCTCGTCGTGGATGTAATCGAAGGCGACCTTCGGAACGTCGTCGCCGGGCGTCGTGAAGTTCTGGAAGACGACGAACCCGAAGAACAGCGACAGAATGACCGCTAAGCCGACGATGACGACCATTCCGGTCACCTCGTTTTGTGCGCGGTCGTCGAACACGCTTGCGCGTTCACCACCGACCAGCAAAAGTCCTCGTTCGAGCACTGCTCACTCGGTCAACTCGGCCGCGAGCGCATCGGCGATGTGCCCGCCGATTTCGGTCTTGCTGCCTCGGTGGCTGGCGACGGAATCCGGCCGGACCAGCAGGATTCGGCTGGTGTCGTTGCCCATCACGCTCGCGTCGTTGCCGACGACGAAGGCGAGGTCGGCCCGTTCGAGCGTCTCGCGGGCCTTCTCGACGAGGGCGTCGTCGTCGCCCGACGTTTCGACTTTGAACCCGACGATGGGTAGCTCCGGGTAGTCGGCGCGAATCGTATCGATGAGTTTCGGCGTCGGTTCAAGGTCCAGCGACAACTGTTGACCCGAGCGTATCTTCTCGGGCGCCGCTTCGACGGTGTAGTCGCTGATTGCGGCCGCCGAGACGAGCGCGTCGGCATCGTCGACGACCGAGCGGACGCCGTCGAGCATTTCGGCAGCGCTTTCGACCTCGATGACGTCGGCGTACGGTAAATCCGGGCCGTCGTGAACGACGGTCACCTCGGCACCGCGGACGTAGCAGGCCTTCGCGACCGCCCGGCCGGTCCGACCCGACGACCGATTCGACAGCACCCGGACCGGGTCGATGGACTCGCTCGTCGCACCGCTGGTGACGACGACGTGTTGCCCGGCGAGGGGGTTCTCGCCGGTCGCGCGGGCCACGTCGAGGACGATGGATTCCTCGGTCGCTATCTTCGCTTTCCCCTCTTCGAGTCGCGGGTCGACAAAGTCGACGCCCCACGACTCCAGCGTCTCGATGGCATCGAGGACGCCGGGGTGGTCGTACATCGGCGCGTGCATCGCCGGGGCGACGACGACGGGGAGGTCAGCACCCAGAGCGGTCGTCGCGGTCGTGGTCACGGGCGTGTCGTCGACGGCGCTCGCGACCTTTCCGATGGTGTTGGCCGTCGACGGCGCCAGCAGCAACACGTCGGCCCACCCGTCGTACCCGCCCAACTCGACGTGTTCGACCGACCCCGTTATTTCGGTGACGACCGGATTGTCGGTGGCGAACTCCAGGGCCCAGGGGTGGATGATACCGGTCGCCGCGTCGGTCATCACCGCGCGCACGTCGGCGCCCTGCCGTCGGAGTTCGTGGGCCAGTTCGACCGTCTTCACCGCCGCGATGGAACCCGACACCCCGAGCGCGACGTTGACACCATCGAGCATCGGCGGATGTTCGACGCCCCCGAATAAAAACCATCGTGCCGTCCTCGGGCGTCACGACCCGAATCCTGACACGTTCACCCACGGGGCTTAAACCCACGCCGCATGCACGGGAGAACAGCCAATCCGTTGTGGAGTTCCACGACATGTATGGCGATTCAGTTCCCAAGCGACGGAGACGCCTGGATTTCAGAGTACGGCGAGTTGCTCAACGACAACGACGACTACGACAACGCCAGCGAGGGCTGGGGCGACGGCTTCAACGGTGATTTCCTCTTCGTCGTCGAACCGGACGACGCCTACGACGGCGAGGAGGTGTACTTCTTCCTCGGATTGGTGAACGGCGAGTGTACGGACGCCTACGAGGTCGAAGACCCCGAAGAGGAGGACTACGGCTTCGTCTTCCGTGGCCCCTACTCCAACTGGGTTCGACTGTTCGAGGGCGAACTCGGCCCCGTCGACGGGATGATGTCCGGGGAGTTCGAAATCGAGGGCGACATGCAGAAAGTACTGCAGTACAGCGAGGCCGCCGTCGAGATGACCGAAACGGGCCGGGACATCGACACCGACTTCGAGTACTGAGTTCGTTACTCCCCTTCTTCGCGGCGCTTCTCGACGACGCTCGGATGCATCGTCGGTTCGTCGGGGTGGTGGTCTTCGAACGCCTCGACCATCACTTCCATCGACTCCCGCTCGCGGCGGCGGCGCTCTTCTTCGTCGATTTCCTCACACCCCGGCGGCACCTCCCGGCCGCGTTCGGTGAAGTACCCCTCCGGGGCGACCCAGTCGTGGTAGTAGGGCACTTCGGAGTCGTCGACGAGCGTCAGCGCCACGTCGGCGCCGTGGCCCGCACAGACGACCGTCTGGTGGGCTTTTTCGGCGATGCGGCCGGCCGCGTACAGGCCGTCGACGCCCGTCCGGCCGTCGTCGTCGATGTCGACGTAGGTCTTCGAGCCGCGTTTGGTGAGGCCGACGCCGTCGATGGCCTCGAGGTAGTCCGTGTCGGCCCACGACGCCACGAGGACGTAGTCGGCCCGGAGGTCGAACTCCTCGTCGCCCTCGACGCGGAGTTGAAACCCCTCCTCGCCCAGTTCGAGGTTCGTCACGAGTCCCTGTTCGAACAGACAGCCGTTGCGGCCCGCCTGGGCTTCGAGTAACTCGATGAACAGCCGGGAGTTGACGCCGGCCGGAAACCCGGGGACGTTTTCGAGGTGGGCGTTCCGACGGAGCAGGGATTCGCCGTGGTCGACGACGACGGTGTCGAATCCAGCTCGTGCGAGGAACGTTCCTGCTGTCAGTCCGGTGACGCCGCCGCCGACGACGGCGACGCGGGGAGATTCGGCTTCGCTCATACCCGGCCGTTTTCATCCACCCCCTACAAACGCCCCGGTTCGGACCGGGGGACGGTTTAAGCCGACGGCGCCGTACAAGCGCACGTGACGCAGTACGTACTCTACGGCGGGAAAGGCGGCGTCGGCAAGACCACCTGTGCGGCCGCGACCGCGTTGAAGTACGCCCGCGAGGGCCACTCGACGCTCGTCGTCTCGACGGACCCCGCACACTCGCTTTCGGACGTCTTCGACGCGCCAGTCGGCGACGAACCGACGCGAATCCACGACGATGTCGACCTCTGGGGCGTCGAAATCGACCCCGAGGACCGAATCGGCCAGTACCGCGGCCAGGTCGGCGCCGCACTCGAAGAACTCGAAGACCTCGGCATCTCCCTGGACCAAAGCGATGTCGACGACGTTCTCGAAGCCGGCGTCGCTCCGGGCACCGACGAAGCCGCCGCGTTGGACCTCTTTCTGGACTACATGGACGACCCCCGCTACGAGTACATCGTCTTCGACACCGCACCGACGGGGCACACCCTTCGGTTGCTCAAACTCCCCGACGTGATGAGTTCGGCGATGGGGAAACTCATCTCCGTCCGTTCGCAGGTGTCGAGTCTCGCCGACTCCGTCAGGAGCTTCATGGGGTCGGGGGAGGACGACGAGGACGACGATACGGAGACCGACATCGACCTCGAAGAACTGCAAGACCGCATGGAACGCGTCGCCAAGGTGTTACGCGACCCCGAGCGGACGGAGTTCCGCGTCGTACTCATCCCCGAGACAATGGCGGTGTTGGAGACCGAGCGCCTGCTCGCGGAGTTAGAGAGCTACGACATCCCGGCGAGTCGAGCCATCGTCAACAAGGTCATCGAGGACCCAACCCCCGGCTGTGAACTCTGTCAGGACACTCACGGGAGCCAGCAGAAACGCATCGAGGAGGCCAAAGAGCGCTTCGAGTTGCCGCTGACGCTCGTGCCGCGACTCGGCGGCGAGGTCCACGGCATCGAGGCAGTCGAAACCGTCGCCGACCGCCTGTAGTCGGGCCAACGCTTACCACATCGCCGCCCTAACGAGGGGTGTGGACACCGTCGAGGTCACGACCGTCGTCTATCTCCCGCCGGAAGAGGTCTACGAGTTCCTGCTCGGCTTCCAAAGCTACGCGGAGTACTCCGAACATCTCACCGGAGTCAGGCAGTTCGGGGACGGTGAACCGGGGACCGAGTACGAACTCGACTTCTCGTGGTGGAAACTCACCTACACCGCACGCTCCCGCGTCACCGACGTCGACCCGCCGAACCGCATCGACTGGCACATCATCAAGGACATCGACGCCGTCGGCCAGTGGCTCGTCGAACCCCACGCAAGCGGGGAGGGAACGGAGGTGACGATGCGCATCAGATACGCGCCGGATTCCGCCAACGGAAACGCGTTGAACCTGCCGCGGTTCGTCTCGCTGGACTGGGTCGTCGACAAGATAACGCCGAAGGTGAAGTCGGAGGCCGAACGCGTCGTCCGACGCATCGTCGCCGACCTCGAAGGCGATCACCGGAACGTGGAACTAGAAATCGAAACGTCCTGAAGACACCACCGTTCGCTCGCGGTGGTTATTCCTCGTAGTCTCCTCCATATTTCATGAAGAAGTAGCCGAGTCCGAGCGTCGTCGCCAGCCCGATGAACGTCGCGACAGTCAGCGCCAACGCGCTGTCGGGAATGATGATGGCTGGCCCTTCGCTGCCGCCGACCTCGATGGTCGAGACATCGTCACCGACGGCGATGCCACCTCGCATGCCTTGCGGTTCGTGAGGAATACAGCGGTACTCCGTGATACCAGCGTCCTCTTCGGTGAACTCGTACTCGTAGGTCGCCCCTTCCTCGTCGACGGGGTCCCCGCTGTCGAGTGTGGCCGCTCCCTCGTTGGTGTTGACGTTGTGGGCGCCGCCTTCGCCGGTCCACTCCCACGTTATCGTCGTTCCGGGCGAAATCCACACCGTCGCGGGGTCGAACGCCAGTCCGTTGTCGCCCGCGCCGACGCTAATCGTCAGTTCCTCCTGTCCGCGGGCGTCCTGAACGCCGTCCTCCGAGTAGAGGTTCGCTTCGCTGAGATACCCGCTGAACTCGGGAACCTCCGTCTGTGCGGCAGCCGTCCCCGCGGCGGCAGCAACGGAGGCCGTCCCCGCCGCTGCCGTCATGAACCCACGACGGCTCATGTCGTTCGTGCTCATACCGACCTTTTGCCACCACCCCGTACTGAATCTGTTCATTCGCGCCGACCTTTTTGCACGGACCGGCAGAGCCGGTCCGGCAAAAACGTCGACGAAAAAGACACATCGGGCCTCCTTACAGTCGGCCCTCGGTCCTGCGCGCCAAAGGCGCGCAGTGAACCGCTCGCTCCCTACGGTCGCTCTCGGATGCTACACTAAACCAATCAAAGACCGGGACTCTTGTGGTCCGGGATAGCTTCAGCTCAGTCGGCTACAGCGTGTAGTCGTGACTCCCGTCCTCGCTATCGAGGAACGCGACGAGGAGGTCGACGACCGCATCCACGTCGTCGACGTGGACGCTTTCGGTCGGCGTGTGGAGGTACCGCGTCGGCACTGAGATGGCTCCTGCCGGCGTCGCCCCGGAGGTCCGCTGGAGGCCACCGGTGTCGGTACCGCCGGCCGGTAATACCTCGAACTGGTGGTCGATGTCGCCGTCTTCGGCGACCGAACGGAGCCGACGGTGGACCTTGTGGTTCGTGATGACGCTGCCGTCTTTGAGTTTGATGCCGGCCCCCTCGCCGAGTCGCGTCACCTGCTCGCCCGGTTCGAAGCCGGGCACGTCGTTTGCGACGGTCGTATCGAGGGCGACGACGAGGTCCGGGTCAAGGTCGACGCCGAGCGCCTCCGCGCCCCGGAGGCCGACTTCCTCCTGTGTCGTCGCCGCGAAGTGGACGGTCACATCGGGGGCTTCGAGACGGCGGGCAGCCTCCAGCATCGCGAACACGGACACGCGGTTGTCAAGCGCCTTGCCGGTGACGAACTCGCCGACGCGTTCGGTGGTCTGGTCGATGGTCACGAGGTCGCCGACGGAGACGCGCTCGGAGACGGCCTCGGCGTCAAGGCCCAAATCGACGTGGATGTCGTCGACATCGGGCTGTTTCTCGCGCTCCTCATCGGACAGCGTGTGTGGCGGCACCGATCCGATGAGGCCCGGAACGTCGCCGTCGTCGGTGTGGACGGTGACGCGCTGGGCGCGGAGGATTCTGGGGTCCCACCCACCGAGAGCGTCGAGTTCGAGGAAGCCGTCGTCGTCGACGTGACGAACCATGAAGCCGATTTCGTCCATGTGGGCCGCCACGACCACGTCGTACTCTCCCGACCCGACACTGCCGACGAGGTTGCCCATCGCATCGGAGCGAATCCGGTCGACGTGCGGTTCGAGTTCCTCGCGAACGAGCGCGCGCACGCGGTCCTCGTATCCCGGGACGCCGCGCGCTTCGGTAAGTGCGACGAGCAGGTCGTCGTCGAAATCGTCCGTCATGCCTTCGAATCGGGGCGCGAGCGATTTAAGCGGCCAGATTCCGCCGTTCAAAAGAACCGCGCCGATTCGGATACGACCACCGTCTCGAAGGCGTCGGTCGTCGACAGCGTGACGGGTTCGCCGGCGGCGACGGTGCGCTCGGTTCGGCCGTCTGCCAGCAGTTCGACTGGCGTCTCGTCGCGCTCGACGGAGAGGGTCACCTCTTCCAGCGGCAACACCCACTGATCGGCGTCAGTCGCGAAGGGCGCGAGCGGAACGACGGACACCACGTCGGTTCCGGTCGCGACCACCGGCCCGCCCGCGGCGCTGTTGTAGCCGACGCTTCCGGCGGGCGTCGAGGCGACGACGCCGTCGGCCCGGAACCTGGCGACGCTCTCGCCACCACACCGAACCGAGAACTCCGAAATTCGGGCCGGTTCGGCGGCTACGAGCGTCACGTCGAACAGCGCGCGGACGCCGTCGAAGGCGCGCTGGGCGGAGACGACCGGATGGCGTTCGGTTCGATAGGCACCGTCGAGGACGCGTTCGAGCGCCGGTTCGAGGTCCGACGAGGGAACCGAGCGAACGCCACTACCCGCCTCGACCGGGAGGACGGGAACGCCGACCTCCGCTCGCAGCAGGTCGACGACCGCGGCTTCGCCGTCCGCGACCACCACCTCGATTCCGTCGAGGTCACTCGCCGCCCCGACGACCGGGTCGCCGCCGGCTGCTTCGACGGCCGCCGCGAACGTCTCGTCACCGACGACACCGACGCGCTGACTCATCTGCCCGAAGGGACGGCCGGGGAGGGCAAAAAGGCCCCGTCCGCGACCGGCGCACGGGAGGGTTTTTGTCCCGCCACCGCAACGGGGGAGATATGCGTAGCGTACTCGACGAGTGGCGGCCGATAGTCGACGAGACCATCGAGTCGCTGCTTCCCCGCGAGGTCGACGAGGCGTACCTCACGGATTTCTTCGGCGCGGCGAGTTTCGCTTACGACCCGACGGCGATACAGAACGCCCTCGCCGACCCCATCTGGGATTTGCTGGACCGCGGCGGCAAGCGCTGGCGGGCCGTCCTCTTTCTGCTGTTCGTCGATGCATTCGGCGAGGACCCCGAGGCATTCCTCGAGTACGCCACGATCCCCGAAGTGTTGCACAACGGGACTATCATCGTCGACGATGTCGAGGACGGTGCGACCCACCGCCGGGGCAGTCCCGCACTCCACCACACCCACGGGACTGACGTGGCGCTCAACGCCGGCAATGCGATGTACTTCCTGCCGCTGAAGGTCATCACGCGCGACCCGGCGAACCTGTCCCCCGAAACCCGACTGGCCGCCTACGAGATGCTGACGTTCGAACTCAATCGGACGCATCTCGGCCAGGGAATGGACATCTGCTGGCACAACGAAAAGGAGGTCCGCATCACCGAACCCGAGTATCTCGAAATGTGTGCCTGCAAGACCGGCTGTCTCGGGCGCATCGTCGCTCGGTTGGCCGCCATCGTCACCGAAAACCCCGACGCCGAGGACGCCGCCGCGAACTACGCCGAGGACATGGCTGTCGCTTTCCAAATCGCCGACGACGTACTCGACGTCGAACACGCGATGGAAGAAGGCGGCTCCTTCGGGAAGGGCGTCGGCAACGACATCCGCGAAGGGAAGAAGACCCTGATGGTCATCCACGCCGCCGACAACGCGTCCCCGGAAGACGTGGCGCGCCTCGAGGAACTGCTGTGGGCCGAAGAGAACACCGACGAGGAAGTCATGGAAGCCATCGACATCCTCGAATCCGCCGGCAGCGTCGACTACGCACGCGGTGTCGCCGAAGACCTCTCGGCGGAGTCGAAAGCCCACCTCGACGGTGTCGACCTCGAAGCCGGGCCGGAACGGAAGCTCCGGTCGTTCGCTGAGTTCGTCGTCGAGCGGGAACGATAGCGCCCCGGATTTGGAAACACATTAATGGGCTCCGTGCCGACGCCAACGTATGGACCCATCGGTTACGCTGTTCGGCCCGGTCGATACGTATCTCGCCCCGGTCATCGGGTACGTGTTGCTGGCGCTCATCCTCCTCAACGTTCTCGGCCGGGGAATCGAGTACAAACGAATCGCAAAACAAGCTCAAGACGGCGCCGAAGCCGTTAGCCGCAACCCGCTCCGCGTCGCGACGAACTTCCTGCTGGTCGCCGGGGCGTTCTACTACCTCACGGTGAACCGCCACGCCGGCCTCGTCGTCTCGCTGTTCGTCGTCGCGATGGTCGTCGCCGATGTCTTCGAGTTCGAATCCCGAAAGGTCGAAGCACGACAGGAGTGGGACGTCGAACGGCCGTGGGGCTCCATCGCCGCCTCCGGATTCGCGCTCGCGTACATCGCCTACCAGACGCTGTTCTTCCTCATTCAGCCGTTCTGGAGCGCTATCGTCTAACTGGCGGCTCGCGGCTCTCGTCTCTTTTCACGCCGAACCGCATCCACCCGATGGACCCACCGAATTCGGCTTCGATAGCTGTCCGTCGACGCCACGCGTCGCTTCGAGTGTCGACACCGACTTCCGGAGGGACGTGCCCGCCGCTGTCCGTATCGAACTCCCCTCAGAAGAATCCGTGTTCCGTGCTGCTGTCGAAGAAGAGTCGACGTTACGCCTCGGCGCTTCGCTCGTCGAAGTAGTCGCGCAGTTCGTAGAACGCCGGGATGAGGAACCAGAACGTGATGACTCCGATGATGACGAACCCGGCGGTCACGTCACGGAGGAGCAACACCAACTCGGCGTACGTGCCGGGGTCCTCCGGCGGCGCCGCGATGAGCTGTGTCCCTTCGAAGCTCTCGGTCGTCAGCCACGCGGAGATAGCCATCCAGACGAGCCCTCCGCCCGTGAGGATGGCGAGTCCCTTCGCGAATTCGTCAGCCATTATCCGAATCTTCGGCGGTGTCGTCTTTAGACTTTCCCATTCCCGCCGTCCGGAAGCGAGTCGAGAACGCATACACTGCGCTCCCGCCGACGATGAGCGCGAGCCCGACGGCGACGAGAAGTAGGTTCACGTCCTCCGGACTCGCCGTCGCACGCTGGGTGCCCCGGTCAAGCAGGACGAACCCCCCGAGAATCGAGACGATGGCGATGAGCGTCGAGAAGACGGTAACCGTCTTGTACAGCCGCAGTGGAACCACGATGTCCCGACCCGAGGCGCCGACTGCCACCTCCGCATCGGAGACGCGAGGGTCGTCGTCGGAGGCAGTGCTGTCGCTGTTGTCGTCGTCGGGAGTGTCGTCTGAAACCATGAGAGAACGAAAAGACGGCGAGCCGCGTTACTTCGGCGGGCGGAGCCGGTAGTACCGGCGGTTGAGTTCGAACATGTACCCCTCACGCATCGTCTTCAGCACCGAGTAGGCGACGAAGGCGAACGCGAACGGGAGCATGAACGTCAACACGAACAGCTCACCGGACGTCATCGGGAGCAGGTCCGTGATGAGGTTCTGGACTGCGAGCACCGCGATGGTGAACGCGAAGATGACGCCGCCGACGCCGACGGCCGCCCAGAACGGCTCCTCGACGGGCCGCCGTGCGCTCCCTTTGTTCAGGAACGGGACGATGGCGATGACGCCGACGACGACGAGGTTCGCGAGCACGCCGTACGTTCGGTCGGACATCAGTTTCTGCCCGCCGAGCAGCGACAGTTCGGGGTTGATGGGCGTCAGCTTCAGCAGGCCGAACGACCAGTACAGATACCAGTCCGGCAGGATGACCGCCGGCGTGGAGTTGGGGTCGGCCGGGCCCGGGATGTGCGGCGGAATCGCCGCCGAGATGAAGAACATCGCTCCGAGGAAGAACGACGTAATCGCGAGGTTGCGAATCATCTCGTGGGGCCACGTCGGGAACGCGAGCACGTCGCGTTCGACGTAGTCGGAGGCACGACGGAGGTCCTCGTCCTCTCGTCGGGACCGCTCAAAGTACTCGTAGGTCAGCCGAGCCAGTCCTTGCGTGCGCTCCTTCCGTTCGCTCCACGTCGGAGCCTGGTCGTCCTGCGGGACGATGCCGCTTCCGTCCGTCTTCGGTTCGCCGCCGTCGGTTTTGGGTTCGTCGTTGCTCATTGTATCAGTGCGGTTCAGCGATGCCCTGCATCCAGACGATGCCGATGTGGATGGCGATGACGAGCGTCACCACGAACGGCAACAGGAACACGTGCAGGATGTACATTCGTTGCAGCGTCGCCTCACCCAACGTGAAGCCGCCGAAGATGAGCTGTGCGACCCAGTCGCCGATGAGCGGAATCGACAGCGCCATCTCGACGCCAATCTGGCCGGCCCAGTACGACAACTGGCTCCACGGCAGCAGGTAGCCGGTGTATCCGAACACCATCGTCAGCGAGATGAGGACGATGCCGATAATCCAGTTGAGTTCACGCGGCTCCTTGTAGGCGCCCGTGAAGTACACGCGGAGCATGTGCAGGAACACCGCGGCGGTCATCACCTGCGCCGACCAGCGGTGGAGGCTCCGCAGGAACGTCCCGAAGTTCAAATCGCCCATGATGAACAGGACGTTCGAGTAAGCGACCGAGGCGGCCGCATCCGCAGACGGCGCGGCCGTCGAGGGGGCATAGTAGAAGCCCAACAGCGCGCCCGTGATGGCGGCCACCACGTAGGCGATAGTACTGAACGACCCTAACGCGTACAGTGGGTACCAGTACCAGAACTTGTTGTCGAGGTTGTACTGCTCGGTGTGGCTCTTCGGCATCTGGAGGTTCGTCTTGTAGTACATGTCCTCCAGCAGCTCCAGGTAGTCGACGATGCGGAGCCGTTTGTCGAGCCAGATGAGGGTGGTCAGGTAGACCTCCTCGATGGGAGAGAGGTCCTTCGTCTCCATCCACCCTTCGTGGTCGTGTTCGTCTTTTCGTTCTAGGCTCATGGTTGTTAGTCAGGTCGTGGAAGTGCGACGAACGTCCCAAACTCGGGGGTGAAGGGGTCGTACGTCGACTGGTGGCACTGACAGTACACGCCGTTTTCGGCGTCGTACTGGGCTGCACTTCCGCTTTCTTTGTATCCCGGGACACAGCAGAAGTGCGTACAGACGTTCAGGTACGCGATGATGCCGTTGGTCGAGGCCGCCTCAATCCAGTTGCCAGCCTCGCTGTCCTCTTGGGCCAACTCTTCGACTCGCTTACTCCGGATGAGTACGACGGGAAGGACGTTATCCGTGCCCTCGGAGCGCCACGTTGCCTGAGCCGGCTTGCCAACGCCATCGTCGCCGAAGCCGTTGCCCCAGTCCTCGTAGCCCGCAAAATCGTCGACGTGGATTTGGTCGCCCTCGCTGAGTTCCTCCGCCTGCCACTCGTAATCAGGACTCCCCGCCGAGAGGAAGTAGTTATTCTGGTCTGCAGACGGCTGGACGCCCGGTGCGTTCTGCCGACCGCAGTACTGGTACCACGCCGAGGAGTACGTCTGTCCGCCCAGTTCCATCTGGGCGACATCGTAGGTGACACCCTCCTCGGTCACCGTCTCGACTTCCGGCCAAACGCCGCGGAGGTAACCCTCCTCGTCAGTTTCGACGGGGATGTACGGCATCCCACGGGGTGCTGGACCGCCGAGTTGCTGGATGGCGGCGAACTGCGTCGGACCACCGCCACCGCCGGCCGGTTGGGTGGCGATATCGATTGTCGCAGCGCCCCCGACGCCGACGCCGGAGAGCGCAGCACTCCCGACGACGCCTTTCACGAAGCGACGACGACCGGATTCGCTTGGATACTTGTCACTCATTGTTATTTCTTGTAGTATGGGTAGATGGCACGCTTCAGTTTGTCCAGCGTGCCGTCGGTGATTTCCTCACCGTGCATGTCCTCTTCGCGGATGTAGAGGTCCTCCCACTTGCGACGGCGCTTCTTGACGACCATCACGTCCGGAAGGAACTCCTTGCGGTACAGCAGCAGGATGAACGCGAGGTTGATGAAGATGGCCGCGAGCAGGAGTCCAAGGAGGACGTTACCGGCTTCCGTGCCGGTGGAGGTACCGACGCCCCACCCGGCGGTGAAGCCGTAGGTGAACACGCCGACGAAGACGATTTGGATGACCGACAGCAACACGATGGTAATCGCGGCGACGGTGCTCTCCCGCGCCGGTTCGTACCGGTGTATTGCGCCGTAACTGTTGTCGGACATGGTCAGTTACCTCCGCTCGTGTGCGGCGATTCGCCGTACTTGAGCATGAAGAACGTGAACAAAAGCGACACCGTAATCATCAGGATGACGCTGACGCCGACCCAGTGTTCGTGGATGTCCACGCCGAAGTGCGAGGGGTCCTTCAGCGACGGCCCGCTCGTGTCGATGGTGGGCACATCGTCGCCGACGGCAATACCGCCCTTCATGCCGGACGTTTCGTGTGGGTTGCAGTAGTACGTCGTGATACCGGCGTGGTCTTCCGTGAACTCGAACTCGTATGTCGCCGAACTGGAGTCGACGGGGTCCCCGCTGTTGAACTCTGCCGGCCCTTCGTTGGCGACGACGTTGTGGGCACCACCCTCGCCGGTCCACTCCCACGTCACCGTGGTCCCCGGCGAAATCCAAATCGCCGGCGGGTCGAACGCCAGTCCGTCCCCGCCACCGACGGAGATGGTCACTTCGTCTTGGTCACGGAGGTCCTCGGCCGACTCGTACAGATTAGCATCGTCGAGATAGGCTCCGAAGTCCGGCTCGAGGTTTCCGCCGCCGCCCGAGCCGCCTTCTCCGCCTTCCGCGGATGACGCTGCGGCTGGCTGTGCCGCGCCCGCGGCCGCCGTCGCGGCCACCGACGCACCACCGGCAGCACGCATGAAGTCCCGCCTTTTCATACACCTGTTGGTCAGGACTGTTTGTGCTTAAACCCACCGATGGCGCCTTCGTGAGAGGCCCCTGTAGCGGCGTCTAAACGCCTGTCTCTGCGTTCTCCTCTCCTCGCAAAGCACACACTCCTATCGGTCCCCCGACTGAATCTCGCTCGGGTCGTCGGCCTCCTCGATGGCCTCTCGGTGGATTCGCTCCATCGCCGTCTCGAGTTTCCGGCCGCCGGCCTCGAAGGCCTCGTCCGGCAGAAACGACGGCCGCTCGTCGGAGCCGGCGCCGACCGCACGCAACCGGTCTCTGTACTGCTCGGAGCGCATCCGGTCGGAGAGTCGCGCGTTCGCCACCGTCAAAAAGAGGAAAAAGCCGATGGCGAGGAAGAACAGCCCGAGCGTTACGATGATGGCGCCGCCGAAGCCGATGTCGAGCAAGCCGACGACCCCGGCCAGCCACACGAGGAGGAACAGGACTCCCGACAGCGTCGTCGCGCCCGCGACGACCTGCAACATTCGATTGCCGAAATCGCCGCTTCCCTCCGGGACCGTATCGGGGTGCGGTAGGCCGGCGTCGTCGTCGACCTCCGGGACGTCGTACTCTTCCATCGCACACAGCGCAATCATCGGCTCGACGTCGCGGAGAATCGTCCCGGTACCCTGAATCGACCCGTCCGGGCGGACGATGACGTACCCCTCGTCGGAGTACGCGACCACCCGGTCGTCGTCGCCCTCGCCGACGCGCTCGACGACGGCGAACACCTCCCGACGCTCGACGTTCGCCCGGAGTTCGTCCTCGACGCGGTCGAGCAGTTCCGACCCCGTTATCCACGAATCGGAGTCGAAGACGGCCTCCCACTCGTCGGCGGACATCTCCGCCATCTCCGCGGGGCCGAAGTCGTCGAAGTCGTACTGTGCTTCGACCTGCTGGCGCAGTTCCTCCGTCGAGAGGGTTTCCGTCTCGCCGGCGCCCTCACCCGGCTCTGCGCCGCCGGATTCGGTTGCGTCGGTGTCCCTCGACGCCGAATCCGTGGCGTCCGCTGCCTCCTCGGTTGGGTCCCGCGAGTCGGCCATTGGCGGATGTTGGGCCGTCGAAGGCTTACGCTTTCCGACCGCGGACGACACGGCACACTCAAACCCTCGCCGCACCTACCGCCGACAATGGCCACGGACGCACAAATCGCGACCCTCGTCGTCGTCTCCGTCGCCGCCAGTTTCCCCTGTTTTCTGTACGGCGCGTGGATAATGATAGACAACGAGAAGATTACGTGGGGGATTCTCACCTATCATCTGAAGTTCATCCTCACCGGCCTGACGCTGACGACGGTGCCGCTTCTGTTCTGGATGCTCCCGCGCCTGCTCGAACAGTTCGGCGGGTTCGCCGCCGCCCACGCCTTCTTCGGCCTGCAGGCGTACGCGTTCCTCGCGTTCGGCTTCACCGGCATCGTCCGCATCTTCCGGGCGAAGTACGAACACGACCTCTACAGCGAGTACGACGAGGACGTGCTGCTCGACGAAATCGGCGGCGACAACATGGAGTTTTGGCGCCGACGCCTCCGCATCGGCGTCTTCGGCTACGTCGGCTGTTGGCTCATCGCCTTCCTGACCGGCTTTACGCGGTACCTCGGCGCGTACGTGTTCTGACTCACCACTCGCTGCCGTCCGCCAAGTCGACGGCGCTGTCACCCTTCTCCGAAGGGCAGATATCCGCCAACACGCAGTCGTCACAGTCCGGGTTCCGGGCAGTGCAGGTATCCCGTCCGTGACTGATGAGCAAGTGGGTGTACTCCTTCCAGTCGTCTTCGGGGACGATACCCATCAAATCCTCCTCGATGTTCTCCGGGGACTGTTCGTCAGTGAGGCCGAGTCGTCGCGAGATGCGCTGGACGTGGGTGTCGACGACGATGCCCTCGGTGAGGTCGTGGCCGTGCTGGAGAACGACGTTGGCCGTCTTCCGGCCGACGCCGGCGAGGTCGGTCAGCGCCGACATCGTGTCGGGGACCTCACCGCCGTGTTTCTCGACGATGTCTTCACACGCCGAGCGGATGTACTTCGCCTTGTTGTTGTAGTAGGTAATCGAGTTGATGTCCTCGGCGAGTTCCTCCTGGTCGGCCGCGGCGTAGGCCTCAGGCCCGTCGTACTTCTCGAAGAGTTCCGCGGTGACCTTGTTGACGCGTTCGTCGGTACACTGCGCAGACAGCATCACCGCGATGAGCAACTCCAGTCGGTTCGAGAAATCGAGTGAAATCTCGGGGTCGGGGTACTGCTCGTACAGTCGGTCGAGCACCTCGATTGCCTGTCCCTCGCGTGACTCCAGCGGCGTTCCCATACCCGATGGGTGGGTGGCTCCCCCTTTTCGCTATCGGGTTGACGACGTTGTGTGCCATACTGTAACATACTCCCGGTGGTTTCAATTCACTCTCCGCCCACGGGGAGAGTATGCCCGGTCCAGCCTTCCTCCGTGGCGATTCGGTCGACCTCCACACGGTCGAGGAAGACGACCTGCCGTTCCTCCATCGGCTCGTCAACGACCCACGCGTCTGGCGGTCGCTGTTCAACGCCGACCCACAGACGATGGCCGACGAGCAGGCGTTCTACGAGAACGTCGTCACCGCCGACGGCGAGGTCCACCTGCTCATCTGTGCCGACGGCGACCCCGTTGGCATCATTGGCCTCAACGGCATCGACCCGAGTTGGGGCATCGCCGAGGTCGGCTACTACGTCGACCCCGACGCCCACGGGCAGGGGTATGCGACCGCTGCAGTCGCGTTACTCGCCGAGTACGCCTTCGACCAGCGACGCCTAGAAAAACTGAACGCCGACGCCCTCGCGACCAACGAGGCGAGTCAGCGCGTCCTCGAGAAGAACGGCTTCGTCGAGGAGGGTCGCTTCCGGGAACACGGCTACGTCGACGGCGAGCGCGTCGACGTGATTCGGTACGGATTGTTGGCCTCGGACCGCTAGAACGCGGCCGACGACTCCGAGACGCTCTGGCGCCACGAAGCACCCTCGACGGGCGTCGGGGTTTCGGCGTCGCCGTCGGCGCTCGCCTCGAACAGCGCCGAGAGTTGCCACACCTTTCTCCCGGAGTCGTCACACTGCAGACAGACCAACGAGACGCGGTCGAGCGCCTCGATTCGGCAGTCGACGCCGGTCTGTCGTTCGACGAGTTCGCTTGCCGCCGCCGGCAGTGACTCGCTCTCGACGACGCCGCCGGGAGTCACCCACTCGTCGTCGCCGCTGACGGCCAAAACGCCGTCGGCGCCTTCGACGCGAACCCGAACCTCTGCGATGTTACCGCGGCCCTCGATTGATTCGAACTCCTCCCTGTCGACGGACACCGTCGTCTGCTGTACGTCGAATCCTTCGTATCGCTCGTAGAGCGCATCCAGATACGCGGAGACGCCGCCGGAGATATCGGGAGAACTCATTGACGCGTCGACGTTCGGGAGCCACATAAACCCGTCCAATCCGGAATCTCACAGGACGCCGGTAACCGTCGCCGCCTCGATGGCGGCGTCTTCTTCGATGCCGTCACCCAAGATGGTGTAGCGGTCCCGTATCTCGTGGGCCGTCGTCGTCGCTTCGATGAACTGCTCGGGGTCGATGCCGAGGTCCTCGGCGGTCGTCGGCGCGTCGATGCCGGCCAGGGCATCCCTGACGCGGTGCCACTCGCCGCCCTCGCCGCTGTGGAGGTACTCCGTGACGATGGAGGCGACGCCGACCTGATGGCCGTGCAGCGCCGCGCCGGGGGCGATGCGGTCCAACTGATGGGAAATGAGGTGTTCGGCACCCGAAGCGGGCCGCGAGGAGCCCGCAATCGACATCGCCACACCCGAAGACACCAGCGCCTTCACGACCACCCATGCCGATTCCTCTAAGCCGCGTTTGATGGACTCCGACTGTTCGACGAGCATCTCGGCGGTCATCTGTGAGAGCGCGCCGGCGTACTCGCTGTACTCGACGTTCTTCAGCCGGTGGGCCAACTGCCAGTCTTTCACCGCCGTGTAGTTGGAGATGATGTCGGCACAGCCGGCGGTCGTCAGCCGCCACGGCGCCTCCGCGATGAGTTCCGTGTCGGCGATGACCGCAAGCGGCGGGTCGGCGGCGACGGAGTGGCGACTGTCGCCGTCGGGCACCGACCCCCGACCGGAGACGATGCCGTCGTGGCTGGCCGCCGTCGGCACCGAGACGAACCCACACCCGCGCTCGTCGGCCGCCATCTTCGCGATGTCGATGGGCTTGCCACCCCCCAACCCGATGAGGAAACCGGCATCGACCGCTTCGGCTGTCTCCAGAACATCCTCGACGGCGGAGAAGGTGGCTTCCTCGACGATGGCGGTCGCGGGGTCGAAGCCGGCGGCCTCGAAGGCCTCAATGAGGCGGTCTGCGGCCAACTCCTCCGGCGTCGGCGAAGTGACGATGAGCGGCCGCCCGGTGAGATACAACTCGTCGATGACCTCGACGGCGCTGTCGAGGACGCCGTGACCGACGACGACGCTTCGCGGCAGGCGAATCCACGACGACTTCTCGAACATAGCGGACGTGTGCGAGGACGGGTAAAAACCGTTCCCCCTACTGGACCGTCTCCAGTACGTCGAGTAGGCGCGCTTCCGTCTCGCGGTCCGGGCCGTTGTCCTGCCCCGTCCGGTCGGAGTTGCGGTAGTCCTCGACCGTCTCCGCCAACGCCGTCTCGTGGGGCGTCGACTCCCAGCCCAGCGCCCGGAGTTTGCTCGTCTCCAACAGATGCGGGTAGCCGCGATAGATGGGGAAATCGCCCAGCGACAGTCCGACCGCGCCGAGTTCCCGCTCGCTTGCGTGAACCGTCTCGACATCGGTGTCGCAGGCGTCGGCGAGGGACTCGACCCACTCGCCGAGGACGGGCGCGTGGCCGTCGCCGACGTTGTACGCCTCGCCGGCCGCACCCTCCTCGGCGACGGTTCGAAGCGCCGAGGCCACGTCCTTCACGTAGACGAGGTGCCGGAGATTCGTCCCGTCGCCGGGGACGACGATGCGGTCGTGGCTCTCGACGCGGTCTATCCAGTAGTTGAACCGTTCGGTGTAGTCGTAGGGGCCGTAGACGACCGGTGGCCGGACGCTCATCGCGTTCACACCACGGTCGGCGGCGGCGAAGACGGCACGGTCGCCTTCTGCCTTCCGGGGGCCATAGGAGTCCATCGAGTCGTCGACTGCCTGCTCGGTCGAACAGTCACACAGTGCCGTTTCCCCCTCGCGTTTCGGAACCCGCTCGTCGCCGTAGGCCGCCCCCGAGGAGATGTAGACGTAGGCGTCGACATCGCTGAAGATATCGGTCGCCGTGTGGACATCGCGTGGGTAGTAGGCGACACAGTCGACGACCATGTCGGGGTCGATATCGAGTCCCGCCCGGCGGAGTTCGGCCTCGTTGGTCCGGTCGCCGGAGACGTGGGAAACCCGGTCGTCGGCGGCGAAGGGATCGTCGTGGTTGCCGCGGTTGAACATCGTCACGTCGTAGCCGGCATCGAGGAACTCCTCGACGGTGTGTCGGCCGATGAATCGCGTGCCGCCGATGACGAGTGCGTGGTCTGTCATACCGGTGGCTGGTCCCGCGCGGCGAAAAAGGGTGTGGACGGCGAGCGAAGCCTACAGAGAGACGCCGACCGCGACGACGTTCGCCGCCGGCGCGAAGGTTGCAGAGTGCTCCTCGCCGTCGATCATCGCCAGCACTTCGGCGGGGCCGACCTCGTAGGCGTTGGTGTCCTGGGGACTGTCGGGTGATTCGATGAAGTAGGTGAACGTCTTCGAGTCGCCGTCGCCGTCCGGCAAGTCCTCGGCGTCGAAGGTGCCGAAGGAGACGACGCCGTCGCCGTCTTTCTCGCCATCACCGAACGATTCGAGCAGTTCCCACTCCGGCGGGAACGAATCCCGGATTTCGACCGACTCGGCGTCGGCGTCGACCGAATCGACGGTGACGGTGACGCGGTTTGCGCGTCCGCCGGGCGTCACCGACGCATCCACGTTCCGACTCCCGGACGCGGCGAGAGTCGCACCGACGCCGCCGGGCTCGACGCTCCAGTCGTCGACACGGCCGTACTCGCGTTTCGTCTCGCCCGTCTCACGAATCTGTTTAAACCCGAGTGCCGAGGTGAACACGATGTTCCCGAGGAAGGTCACCGCGTAGTTCTGCAGGCCGAAGGGATGGAGGTTCGCCTGCGTCGCCGGCGGGAGCAGCGAAGAGATGTAGTGGATTCCGCGGCCGCTGTCTGTGCTCTCGGTGACCGAGCCGGTCGCTACCAGCCCGTTGGTTCGCGCTGCGACGGAGGCGACACCCTGGTTGGCCGCCGAGAGGAAGGCAGACTCATCGAGGAGGTCCATCGGTGCCGAACCGCTAACTTGGTAGCCGAGCGGCTGGACCTTCCAGAGTTGGTCCTGGATGGGTCGGACGCTGTCGTCGAACAGCGGATGGTCGAGGTTCTTGTCGCTGTACTCGGCGACGTTGAGGAACTGCCGCTGGACGTTCGACTCGCCGATGGCAGACCCATCGAACAGGTCGTTGTCGAGTTCCGGCAGGACGTAGGTTCCCGTGTCGGTGACGACGAGGTTGCCACCCGAGTCGACGAAGTCGTCGAGGGCGCCGGTGTAGGTGTCGTCGGTGACGCCCTCGGCGATGTCGGCGTTCGCGTTGACGTTCCCCGAGACGCCCTCGGAGATGCGGTCGGTCGGCGAGACGTAGTCGTGGATGAGGACCGCGTGGTCGTACTCGGCGAGTGCTCCCTGTTTTACCTCCTCGACGGTGACCGGATCGACGGTACCATCGTCGATGAACGTCCGCAGGGTTCCGCGCTTCTCGGCGGACTGGTAGTCCTCGAAGAACTGGAACGGCGTCACGTCGTAGGCAATCTGTTCGTATCCCTCGTTGCCCCAGTTGTCGACACTCTTGGGGTCGGGGTTGCCCTGAGCGGCCAGCGTCCACCGCTGCATCTCGACGAGTTGGCCGGCCTCCTGGTAGTTGGCGATGCGGAGCGTCCACGTGCCGGGTTCGGGGTCGCTGACGGTGAACTCCGGTAAGCCACAGCACTTGCCGCCGACACGCTCGTCGGTGACGCCCTCGAACTCGTACACCGTCTCGCCGGACGGCGAGAGGAGTTCGAGGTCCGCGATGACGTCCTGTCCGTGGAGGTGGACGCCCATGCTGTTGAGGTTCGTCTCCGTCACGTCGAAGGTCAACTCGGTTCGGTCGGCCGCGAGTTCGGTCTCCTCGGTCGTATCGTAGAACTGGGTTTCGGGGTCGAAACTGAGTTGACTCTCCGTCCGTCGCAGGGCGTCGTCGGCACTGCCCGGTTCGCCCGTCGTGATGTAGGCAACCGACTCGCCGCCGGTCTCGGTTTCGGTGCTGAACTGCTCTTCGGTCGTCGGCGTGTCGGTGTTGTTGACCGCGAACTGCGTGATGGTTCGGATGGCTGCCCGGTAGCCAGTGACCTCCATCTCGAACAACTCGGGGTTGTAGACGTTGCCACCGAGCATGTGGTTGAACGACATCTCGAAGTCCAGCGTCGTCATGTCCAGCCCGATGGGTTCGGGGTGAGCCATCCAATCGAGGAACGCCCCCGAGACCGTGTAATCGAGGGTGTCGTAGATGGTGGCGTAGTCGAATGCGCTCTCCGGGACGACGCCGAACAACACCGGAGATATCTGTTCGTCGCCGATGAGGTCGACACGGGCCTGTCCGACGGTCTCCCAGGTGTCGAGGGCCTCCGCCAGCGTGTCGTTGATGTTGAGACACATCTCGTAGACCTCATGCAGTTCACGGGTGTTGAACTGGTCTTGGCTGATGAGCCCCAACACGAAGTTGTTGAACACGGGGCCGCCGTGGAGGTCCGCGCCGTAGTTGAGGTTCTCGTAGCCCTGGAAGTAGTCGACGAGCGCCTTCGCGTCCGGAACCTTCTCGTTGACGAAGGTGGGTTCCTCGCCCTCGTAGTTGGCGGGTGCCGCCGGGTAGTGTGAGGGGTTGATGTAACCGACGGCCGGATACTGTCGGTTCGTGTCGAACACCTCGGCGTTGCCGCGTTCGTACAGCGGTGCGGCCGGTGCCCGTGGAAGTCCCGTCCCCGGACCGCCGACCTGCCATCCGGAGTCGTACTGGGGGTTCCGAACCGCCCAGCCGTCGGGGTTGACGAAACCGATGATGACGACCACATCGTCGAGTAGCGGTTCGAGTTTCGCGTCGCTTCCGGGCACGTCCGGCTCGGAGCCGCGGGCGGCGTTCTCCAACACCCGAGCGCCAGTCTCGCGGCCCGCCATCTCCAGCCCGTGCAGCGAACACGAGAAGAACACCTTCTCTTTGTCCTCGAAGTCCGTCGTCGAATCGAAGTTCGTCAACTCGACGACGTACATCCCCTTCGGGTCGGGGCGGTCGGTGATGGTGTTGGTGTGGCCCGGCGACTGACCGACGTTCTTCACTCGGATTCGGTCGGGGTAGCGCTCTTCGAGCACGCCGAGGCCGTCTTTCAGTTGCTCGAAACCGATGTAGTCGACCGACCGCCGCGGTTCCGGAAAGACGCCGAGCGGGTAGTAACCAATTCGCCAGAAGGGGTTCGACCCCGGCGCGAACTGGAACTCCGATGCCGACGGCAACTCCGCGAGCGTCGAGGCCTGTGTCGTCGTCAACTGGGCGTAGCCGGCCGGCTCCGGCGACGTGATGGTCTCCGTCTCGACATCGAGGAGCCCCTCCATCGCTGTCGGGCCGCTGGCGTCCGAAAACCGGACCAGCGTCGGTACCTCGTAGTCCTCGGGCGTGTGGTTCAGTACGTACTGATACTCCGTCGAGAACGCCGAGGCGCTTGCGTCGGCCGTCGCGTTCCCGGGAAGCGTCAGGGCGGCACCGGTCGCCGCCGACAGTTGCATGAACCGCCGGCGCGACACCGGCGAACCGTCGAATGGGTCGTCGTTGCTCATGGGTCTCTCACACGAGCAGACCCACTATCACTTACAAAACGTTGTGACAAACCTATCCAAACAAACCCACTTTTTGCACGAGAACCGGTGTCGCGCGCCGTCCGGCGCGCGACCCGCGTTCTCGGCAAAAACGTGGGGAAAATAGCGCGTACTCCTTCTGCTCGCTTCGCTCGCGCCAGTCCGTGCGCGCTACCGATGCCGAACGCCGAAGGCGTGAGGCATCGGGGAAACGCCTCGTGGTTCGAAAGACGCCGCAGGCGTCTTTCGTCATCACGAGAGAGCTGCGCTCTCTCGAACGACTTCGCTCGGCGTACATCACCATCCGTTGTATGTCCAGCATCCGCGAGCGACCGTAGGGAGCGAGCGGTTCGCCGGCGACGAGGCCGAAGGCCGAGTCGCCGGATAGTTTTTCCCCAAGTTTTTGCGAGGTGGGGTTCCCGCAGCGAGCGAAGCGAGCGAGGAAACCCCACCTCGTAAAAAGTGGGTGTTAGTCGTCGCTCGCCACGTGACCCGTCTGGTCGGCGGCGGCGTCGGGCGTCGCCGAATCCGGCAGGGAGTTCCGCACGTCGGCCTCCTCGCGCTCTTCGATGATGTCGGCGTAGGCGTCGGGCAGCACCTTCACGAACTTCGGCAGTTCCTCCTCCCAGTTGTCGAGGATGTACTCGGCGCGGTCCGAGTCGGTGTAGGCGACGTGGTTCTCCAGCAGGCGCCGGAGCATCTCACGGTCCTTCGCGTCGAGTTCGTCCATCGTCGACACCATGCCGTAGTTGACCTTCTCCTCGAAGTCGCCCTCGCGGTCGAGGACGTAGGCGACACCGCCGGACATCCCGGCGGCGAAGTTCTTGCCCGTCTGGCCGAGGCAGGCGACGACGCCGCCGGTCATGTACTCACAGCCGTGGTCGCCGACCGATTCGACGACGGCCTTCACGCCGGAGTTGCGGACGCCGAAGCGCTCGCCGGCCATCCCGTTGATGTAGGCCTCACCCTGCGTGGCGCCGTACAGCGCGACGTTGCCGATGAGGATGTTCTTTTCGGGTTCGTAGGGGGCGTCGTTGGGCGTGTTGACGACGAGTTTGCCGCCGGAGAGCCCCTTGCCGACGTAGTCGTTTGCGGTGCCGGTCAACTGCATCGTCACGCCGTCTTGCAGGAACGCGCCGAAACTCTGTCCGGCGGTGCCGCCGAAGTCGACGGTGATGGTGTCGTCCGGCAAGCCCTCGGTGCCGTAGGCCTTCGAGATGTGGTTCGACAGCGTCGCGCCGACCGCCCGGTTGACGTTCGAGATGTCGCTGTCGATGTGGACCGGTTCGCCGGTTTCGATTGCGTCCTCGGCCTCCTCGATGAGGTCCCAGTCGAGGGCCTCGTCGATTTCGTGGGCCTGGGGGTCCGTCTTCGTCCGCTGGTCGCCCGCGGGTTCGGCGAGAACCGCCGAGAGGTCGAGTTTCTTGGCCTTCTCCTGTTCGACATCGTCGCGCTGTCGAAGCGTATCGACCTGTCCGACCATCTCCTCGACGGTCTCGAAGCCGAGGTCGGCCATGATTTCTCGCAGTTCCTGAGCGATGAACGTCATGTAGTTGACGACGTGCTGTGGTTCGCCGGGGAACCGCTGGCGGAGTTCTTCGCGCTGGGTCGCGACGCCGACCGGACAGGTGTTCTCGTGGCACTGTCGGGCCATCACACAGCCGGAGGTCACGAGCGGTGCGGTGCCGAAGACGTACTCCTCGGCGCCGAGTAAGGCGCCGACGGCCACGTCGTAGCCGGTCTTCATCCCGCCGTCGACGGTGACGCGGATGCGCGAGCGCAGGTCCGTCGAACAGAGCATCTGGTTGGCCTCCGCGAGGCCGAGTTCCCACGGCAGGCCGGCATTTTTAATCGAGGTTTTCGGTGAGGCGCCGGTCCCCCCGGAGTGTCCCGAGATGTGGACCACATCAGCGTTGGCCTTCGCAACCCCCGCCGCAATCGTGCCGATACCGGCCTCCGAGACCAGTTTGACGTTGATGTCGGCCTCGGGGTTTGCGGCCTTGAGGTCGTGGATGAGTTGCTTGAGGTCCTCGATGGAGTAGATATCGTGCAGCGGCGGCGGCGAGATGAGACCGACGCCCGGCGTCGAGTACCGGACGTGGGCAATCATCTCGTTGACCTTCCGGCCGGGAAGGTGGCCGCCTTCACCGGGTTTCGAACCCTGTGCCATCTTGATTTGAATCTCGTCGGCGTTGGTGAGGTAATCAGAGGTGACGCCGAAGCGGCCGGAGGCGACCTGTTTGACGCTGCATTCCTTTTCAGTGTTGAACCGCTCGGGCGGTTCGCCACCCTCGCCGGTGTTGGATTTGCCGCCGAGGCGGTTCATCGCGATTGAGTTGTTCTCGTGGGCCTCCGGCGAGAGGCTGCCGAGGCTCATCGCGGCCGTCGAGAACCGCTTGACGATGTCTTCGACGGGTTCGACCTCGTCGATGTCGACGGGGTCGCGGTCGGAATCGAACTCCAGCAGGCCGCGGAGCGTCTGGAGGTTCTCCGTCTGGTCGTTCATCAGTTCGGCGAACTCCCGGTACTGCTCGTAGTCGCCCTGTCGGACCGCCTTCTGGAGCGTGCCGACCGACTCGGGGTTCCACTCGTGGAACATCCCCGAAGACCGGTGTTCGTACTCGCCTTGGTGTTCGAGGTCGGGGTCCTCGCCGAAGGCGACCTCGTAGCGCTTCCGGAGGTCCGACTCGATGTCCTCGATATCGACGCCTTCCGTCCGGGCCGTCGTTCCTTCGAAGTACTCGGCGACGAAGTCGGAATCGAGACCGACCGCCTCGAAAATCTGGGCGCCCTGATAGGATTCGACCGTCGAGATGCCCATCTTCGCCATCGTCTTGAGCAAGCCGTCCTCGACGGCCTTGATGTAGGCCTCGATGGCCTTCTCCTCGTCGGCGCCGTCGGGGCCGGCGACGAGGTCCGTGATGGACTGATAGGCGAGGTAGGGGTTCACCGCACCGGCACCGTAGCCGATACACGTCGCGACGTGGTGAACCGCACGCGGGTCGCCGGATTCCAGCACGATACCGACGTGGTTTCGGAGGCCGTTGCGGACGAGGTGGTGGTGGACGCCGCCGGTCGCCAACAGCGCGGGAATCGGAAGCGCCTCGGGGCCGGCCTCGCGGTCCGACAGCACGATGATGTCGTTGTCCCGTGCGGCCTCGGTGGCTTCCTCGCGGATGGCCTCGACGGCCGCTTCGAGGTCGCCGTCGGGGTCGTAGGTGATGTCGAGGACGTACGTCGAGAGTTCGCCGTCATCGCCTGCGAGGTTCTTGATGGACGCCGTCTTCGCGTCGGTCAGGACTGGCGAGTCGACGACGAGCTGTCGGGCGTGGGCTGGCGTCTCGTCCAGTAGATTCCGCTGGTAGCCGAGACGCGACTCCAGTGAGGTGACGAGTTCCTCCCGGATGTAGTCCAGCGGCGGGTTCGTCACCTGTGCGAACAGCTGTTTGAAGTAGGTGAAAAGCGGGCGGTTGAACTGCGAGAGAACGCTGAGCGGCGTGTCGTCGCCCATCGAGCCGACGGGGTCCTTCCCGTCTCGGGCCATGGGCTCCAAGAGGTGGTTCATCTCGTCGTGAGTGTAGCCGTACAGCGCCTGATGGGCGCGGAGGCTCGACACGTCGTCTCGCGGCAGCGCGTCGTCGGATTGGGCGATGTCGTCGATGGTGACCTGCTCGTCGTCGACCCATTCGGCGTACTTGTCGTCGACGAGGTCGTCGAATATTTCCTCGTCGGGGATGACACGGCCCTCCTCTGGGTCGGCGAGGAACAACTGGCCGGGCTGGAGGCGGTCCCGTCGCACGATATCACCGAAGTCGTGTTCGAGGGCACCGGCCTCGCTGGCCATCACGAGCGTGTTGTCGCTGGTCACGTCGTACCGGCAGGGGCGGAGGCCGTTGCGGTCGAGGACGGCACCGACGCGTTCGCCATCGGTCGCGGCGACGAGGGCGGGCCCGTCCCACGGTTCGACCAGCGAAGCGTGGTAGTCGTACCACTCTTGGCGCTCCTCGGGGACGCGGTTGGCCTCCCCACGCCACGCCTCGGGGATTAGCATCCGGAGGGCGTGTGGCATGTCGCGGCCGCCCTGCATCAGGAGTTCGAGGGCGTTGTCGACGGAAGCGGTGTCCGATTGGTTCGGGTCGTTGATGATGGGTCGCAGCGTCTCGATGTCGTCGCCGAAGGCCTCGTCTTCGAGGTCGTCCTCGCGGGCGCGCATCCAGTTGATGTTGCCTTGGATGGTGTTGAACTCGCCGTTGTGGATGATGTTGCGGTAGGGATGGGCGAGGTGCCACGCGCCGAGGGTGTTCGTCGAGAACCGGGCGTGGACCATCGCGAAGACCGATTTCACGCGCTCGTCTCCGAGTTCGGGATAGTAGGCGGGGAGTTGCTCGGCGGTCAGAAGTCCCTTGTAGACGACGGTGTCGCGGTCCAGAGAGCAGACGTAGAAGCGACCGGAGCCGTCGGGGCGACGCTCTTCGATGGTGTTTTCGAGGTCGCGGCGGCCGACATACAGCGCGCGGTCGAAGGCGTCGCCGTCGAGGTCGGAGCGGACGAAACACTGAACGACGGCGGGTTCGGACTCCGTCGCGGTTTCGCCCAACTCGCTGTTGTCCGTCGGCACCTCGCGCCAAGCGAACACGTCGAGTCCGTGGTCCGAAAGGACGGATTCGACGAGGTCCTGTAGATGTGCGGCCTCGTCGGTGTC
The DNA here is from genome assembly GCF_024300825.1 of Natronomonas gomsonensis. NCBI lineage: Archaea > Methanobacteriati > Methanobacteriota > Halobacteria > Halobacteriales > Natronomonadaceae > Natronomonas > Natronomonas gomsonensis. The sequence continues at coordinate 1,521,226 of NZ_CP101323.1, forward strand.
CTGCGGCATGAACAGCGAACCGACGGCGTACTCGCCGGGCTCGGGGAGGTCGTCGATTTCGTCGGCGAAGAAGTCGTGGGGCGTCTGGAGCATGATGCCAGCGCCGTCGCCGGTGCCTTCGTCGGCACCCGTCGTTCCGCGGTGTTCGAGGTTTTCGAGCAGTTCGATACCGTCCGCGACCGTTCCGTGGGTGACACCGCCGTCGAGGTCCATGACGACGCCGACCCCACAGTTGGCGCGGTAGTCGTCGGAGTCTACGAGTCCGGCCGAACCCGTAGAGGAGTCGATTCGCTCAGGCATACCACACAGTGACGGACACCTCAATAAGAGGCTTCCCCTCAAAGACTAAAGGTTAGTTTACCCCATATAAGGCAATATAATGTCATATTTTTGAATAAACTCAGGCTCGACGGATGGACGGCTCAATCGTCACCGGTGGCCGAATCGGCCATCTCCCGAGACTCCGGCGGCGGGACGATTTCCTCGACGGGGTCGTCGTTGCCGCCGAGTCGTGAGCGGCCGTCACGGACCGTGTGATACGCCGCGATACCCGACACCGTGAGCGCGATACACAGCGCGTATCCGAACCCTGGGACCGAATCGAACGGCGGAACGCCGAGCGCCGCGACGGTGACGAGGGCGGTAAACACGGCGCCGAGGCCGAGGTAGAACTGATTCCACGGGAGGTCGTTCGACGGCACGATGTCGAGGTAGATGTCGAGTTGGCTGACGCGGGGGGTCATCCCGACGACACCGCGGTCGCTGTCGTACTCAACGACGTCCAGTTTCGACATCTTCGGGAGATGGGTCTGATGGAGCGCCGTGTACACGCGTTTGCGCAGTTTCGGCGTCACCGCCTCGCGGTCGATGCCGTTCTCCCACGCCGCGACCTGTTCGGAGAGGTCCCGAACCGTCACCGGTTCCTGTCGCTGTTTGAGGTAGTGAAGTGTGTACCGCCGACGCTGACTACTCAGCGTCTCGAACACCGCTTCCGTCGAGAGCGACTCCGGCACGGAACCGTCTGTGCCGTCTGCGCCGTCGGGGTCGCTCCCCCCAATCCCCCTCTCGTCTGCGGCCATTGCTACCATGTAACTATTCCCCTGTTCGAACCAAACGCGTCCATGTGGTATATACACCACTTATAAATGGTTGCCATATCAGGTGTGAGCGGGTTACGGCCCCCCGGGTTCGGTGAGCGAACGCAGGCTACGTCGGTCCGCGAGCAGGTGACACAGCGAAGTCCCCGCGAGAAACGCCAGTGCCGCGCTGGCCCACAACAACGGGTCCAGAAACGATACCACCGGAATGCCCGCCAGTGCGCCGACGACGAGACAGAGGCCGACGATGCCGATGCCACGATACAGTTCCGACCACGAGATGCCGAACAGCGCGACGGGCGTGGCGTAGTGTCGAACCGACCGGGCCGCGGCGAGCACCCGAACCTCCCGTCTGTCGGCGTCGTAGGACACCAACCCGAGGTCGGCCAACCGCGGGACGTGGGTCTGTCGCAGCGAGTTGTACACGCTCTCACGAAGCGGCGACGGGGGCTGGTCACAGCCCGCTTCGGCCGCCGCGACTGCGTCAGCGAGTCGCGAAACCGACATCGTCCCCTCATGGCTGAGCAGCCGAAGCGCCGTTGCCCGGCGCGGACTGCTCAGTACGCGGTGTACGGTCGTCTCCGAAATACGGTGCTCGGGGTAGCGCCCTGCTACCGTGTCCCCACTCGACATGCACCAACAGAGGCCCACGGGGTAATAACCATGGGGAGCATACCGGTTTCGACCGGTCGGTTTCGCCAGACGGAGAGCCGCCGGAACGGTGACCATACCGGGACGAAAACCGAGCGTTTAGCCGGGTAGGGCCATCGTACCGCTTCGACGAACGGGGCGTTCAGCCGGTCTCAACGCCGCGTTCCGTGCATGGTCCGCTGTCTTTACCTATGCCCCCTCCCCCCAGAGGGAAACCTATCCCGAGGCGTCAGGGAACGACCCACGACCCGCGGGGAGTGAACCAACATGACCGACGACAACAAACCCACGACGTACAGCCTCTCGCGCCGCAAGACACTCGCCGGACTCGGGGCCATCGGCCTCGCCTCCGCCGGCGCCGGGCTCGGCACCTCCGCGTTCTTCAGCGACACCGAGACCTTCGAGAACAACACCCTCACGGCCGGCACGCTCGACATGAACGTCACCGCGACCATCGAGGCAGCCAGCGAATACTTCGAAGACGCAGTCGGGATGAGCCTCACGGCGGACGACAGCGAGGCCGTCGCCGGTCTCGTCGTCGATGACATCAAGCCCGGCGACTGGGCGGTCATCTGCTTCGACATCGAAGTTGGCGACAACCCCGGCTACGTGATGGTCTCGACGGAGAACTTCTCGGAAGACGGCGGCGAGAACCCCGAACCCGAACAGGAAGCCGAAGGCGATACTGACAACGACGCTGACCTCGGCGAATTCCTCCTGACCACGGTCTGGCAGAACTTCCCGGGGTCCGGCAGTTCCAAGGGCGACCTCGCGAACCTCGACCCTGTCTTCAACAACAGTTCGAGCGACGTGGAGCTGTCGGGCGGCTACCAGCCACCCACCGACCTCGACGGCGTCGTCGACGGCGACGTGCACTACACCACCGCACGCGAGGCCAACGACGCACTCGAGAACTACATCATCAAGGACACAAACGGCGACCCGCTTCCAGTCAATGACACCGAAAGCGAAGGTGTCTACTCGTTCTGTCTCCTGCTCGAACTTCCCTTCGAGGTCGGCAACGTCATCCAAGGCGACAGCCTCGGCTTCGACCTCGTCTTCGAGACCGAACAGGTCCGGAACAACGACGATCCGTTCAACAACAGCGTCAGTACGCCGACGCCCACTCCGACCCCCACGCCGACTGGACCCCAATAATCCACCATTAGCATAAACAGACTATCATGACTCAAGACCCAGAACCGAAACTGTACGACCTCTCTCGCCGCAAGATGCTCGCGGGCATCGGCGCGGTCGGCCTCGCTTCGGCGGGTGCCGGCTTCGGCACCTCGGCGCTGTTCAACGACACCGAGACCTTCGAGGAGAACTCCCTCACAGCGGGGGAACTCGACTTGCTCGTCGACTGGCAGCAGACCTACAGCTACTCGATGGGGGGTGAGGAAATCACTACGTTCGTCAACGCACACCCCGACCACGACGGCGACGGTGAACAGTCCATCATCGACCCCCAGACCGAGGAGGTCTCTCGATACACCGACGAGTCCCGCAACCTCGCGGGGCTGAACTGCGAGAACATCCCGCCGCTGTCGGAGGCCGACTTCGGCACGGACCCCATCACCGAAGAACCGATGGAGACGCTCATGCAGTTTAGCGACATCAAGCCCGGCGACGAGGGCGAGGTAACGTTCTCGCTGCACCTCTGTGACAACCCCGGCTACGTCTGGATGCAGGCCTCCGATGTCTCCGAGAGCGGGGGGGACCACCCCGACCCGGAGATGGCCGTCGACGCCGACAACCTCCCGGACCTCGCGGAGGAAATCGCCGTCCGTCTGTGGTACGACGCCGACTGCGACAACGTCTACGACGAGGCCGAACCGGCCGATATCATACTGACGCTGGATTTCTCCGGGTCGATGCTGTACGACCAGTTCGGCGGCGTCGTCAACGAGGAGGAAATCGAGGTCGACGGAGACACCTACGACGAGACGACGAAAATCGATCTCGTCGAGTTGGGCGTCAAGCAGTTCATCGAATACCTCGACGAGTCGAACGCCGACGTGGAGGTGGGCGTCGCCTACTTCGACGGCGAAGGCGCCGACAACGTCGGGCCCCGAGTGGGCCTCCTGGAGGGACTCACCAACGACCTCAGCGCCGTCGACACCGCCGTCTCCGGTCTCCGGCAGAAACTCGCCAACGTCGTCTCCGGCGCGAATAACGACCCGTTCATCAACGACGGCAACGCCGACCCCTCCGCTGGCGGCGGTATCGCCACCGGTACCTACATCGGGGAAGGCGTCAACGAAGCGCAAGTCGAACTCCGTGACAACGGTCGTTCCGGCGTCGAGTACGTGAACATCGTTCTCTCGGACGGCGAGTCGTTCAACGGGCAGGGACCGACGCAGTTCTCTGACCCGACGGAAGCCGCGGACAACGCCCGTGACCCGCAGGGGTCACCGACCCACGGCAGTCCGACGCCGGCCTCGCCCGCGACGAACCTCTACACCATCTCCGTCGGGAGCGCAAACGACAGCGTCCTCCAGTCGATGGCTGGACCCGCCGGCGGCGCGGGCGGTGCGACCGCCTACTTCTTCGACGTGAACGACCCGACCAATATTCCGACCGTCTTCGGCATCCTCTCGAACGCCGTCGGTCCGGAGTCGGAGATATTCAACGGGTCGCTGGCGGATGCACTCGCCGTCCTAGAGAGCGGAAACGGACTCCCGCTCGACGGCAACGTTTCGACGCCGTTCGATGAGTTCGTTGAATCGGCGACCGACGACGACCGTGAACCGTTCGCCGGCGGACAGATGTACTGTCTTGGATTCTCGTGGGAACTGCCCTTCGAGGCCGGCAACGAGGTGCAGGGCGATACGCTGGGTTTCAACCTCGGCTTCTACACCGAACAGGCGCGGTACAACGACGGAAGCGGGTCGGCACAGGCCTGACCCAACGGCACACATCCTACTACCTTCCCACGCTGGCGTACGGGGGTTCGACTCCTCCGGTGGGCATCTCCGCACGCGGAGAACACCTATGACACGAGACAACCAACTGTACGATCTAACCCGGAGAAAGCTACTCGTGGGTGCCGGTGCCGTCGGCCTCGCTTCGGCGGGTGCTGGGCTCGGTACCTCCGCGTTCTTCAGCGACACCGAGAGTTTTGAGGGCAACACCATCACGGCCGGTACGCTCGATTTACTCGTCGGTTACGAGTCGACGTACAACGGCGCTCCAGCCGAGAACCTCGCTCAGATGCCGTCGGGAACGGCCGACGGCCCCGCGGGACTGTTCTACACGCTTGACGACGTGAAACCCGGCGACTCCGGGTCGTTTCAGTTCTGTTTCGAGTTGAACACCAACCCAGCCTATCTCTGGCTGTGCACCGAGGGGACGGAAGACGCCGAAAACGGACAGAACGGCCCCGAAATCACTGCAGAGGGTGTCGACACCGACGGACTCGGTGAACTCGACGACAGCATCCTCGTCGACGCCGCTTACTGCGATTCTGACGGTACGCCGCTCGAGGGGGGCGAAATCGCCTCGGGCGTGACGTTCGCGGGACTCCTCGCGGCGTTCGAATCCGGTACGCCCCTGAACGGCGACGGCGTCGACGCCACCCCGGGTGAGCAGTCGCCGTACCCGGCCAGCAGCGAGCGCGGCGCAACCACCGGACCATGTGTCTGTTTCGAGTGGGAACTCCCCTTCGAGGTTGGCAACGAGGTGCAAAGCGATTCCTTGGCGTTCAACGTCGAATTCCACGCGGTGCAGGCGCGCAACACCAACGGGACGCAGAACCCTTGTGGTGAGGACATCGAAGCGCCGGCCGACGAGCCCCCGAATACGGACTTCGAGGACGGACAGGACAGCGGCTGGCAGCTCTTCGGAGACGCCACGACTTCCGAAGCACAGGTCGTGAGCACCGGCGGTAATCTCGGGGCATACCTCGAGGGAGTCGACACGGCTACCGGCGGTATCTGGTACTTCGATGCCCCGGAATCGTTCCTCGGTGACCAATCCGCGTTCGCCGGCGGAAGTCTAGCCTACGACCTCACACAATCTCCGGCGGGGTCGTTGGTTCGCGACGACATAGTCCTCGTCGGCGGTGGAACGACGCTGACGTACCGCTACGACTCTTCGGCGGATTTCCCAGCGCTAACACCCGCCTGGTCCGAGTACGAGATTCCGCTCGATACGAGTGCAGGCTGGCGAATCGGTACCAGCGGGTCGTACGGGAGCCGAACACCGGCGACATCAACACAAATCGCCGCCGTTCTCGGCGATTTGACGGCGCTCAGGATTCGCGGCGAGTTCGTTAACGGGAACGACACTGGCGGGCTGGATAACCCCCAATTCGTCGCACCGTAGGACGATTTACAGCCGACTTCAACACCGGTACGGATACCCTACCGCTCGCCGACGGAGCGACACTCGACCCATACCTATGCGATATCCTCCCCAGTGGGAGAGCAACACGAGCGGCCGACTGCGGCCGGAGACTGATGAAATGCAATTCACACGACGACAACTGCTGGCAGGAATCGGAGGGGGGACGCTCGCAGCCGGCGGCATCGCCGCGGCTCGGCCAGCCGACCCTACGTTCACGAGATACACCTACGCGGCACCGGATACCGACGACCGCCGGCTCCGCGTCGCGTGGTACGAGCGATACAACGGCGCGTTCCTCGAACACCAAAACGGGACCGAGGCGGTGACGCTCACCGACGCCCTCGACCCGGCGATGGACCCCGAATACGTCGTCGAAGCCAACGGCCCGGTCGTCTCGCTTTCGAACGTCGTCCCCGGGGATAGCGGTACCTTGGTCGTCGGACTCGAAGTCGTCGACGAAGCGGGCGCAGAGGCACTCGATGTCTACGTGCGCGCGGCGCTGACGGAGAATGCGGAAAACCGCGTCAACGGACCCGAACTCGCGGCCGGGGACGACCCCGACAGTGGCGAGGGAGAACTCGGTGCCACGACCGAAGTCGTCCTCTGGCGCGACGACGTGCCGGGTGGCAGTTGTGACGGCCAGTTCCAACCGATGGCCGGCTTCGGCGAGACCGCCATCGCCAAGGGGTCGATGAAGGCGGCGTTCGCGGGGGAGTTGGCAAACGATGGCAAACTCGCAATCGACTGTCTGTCCGTTGGGTCGACCCGGTGTCTCTCGCTGTCGTGGCAGGTCCCACTCGAGGTGGGAAACGTCGTCCAGACCGACAGCATCGGCTTCGACGTCGCCTTCGCCGGTGTCGCCTGTGGCGGCGAGAACCCATTTAGCATGGAGGTGGCCGAATGACGCTCAGCAGACGCCGCGTGTTGGCGGCGCTCGCGACCGCCGGCGGCGCGGGCGTTGTCACCGGTGGCGGGACGGCCGCCCTGTTGAACGACGGCGAACGTCTCACGGGTGCCGTCGGCGCCGGTGCCGTCGACCTCGCAGTCGGCTACGAGGTGTTGGCCGGACCGAACGCGGGAACCACCGGGCGTGACAACGGACCGACGCTCGAACTGCCCGTCGCCGGACTCACCGCGAGCGACGACAGCGGGACGGCACTCGTCAGCGTCTCCCTTCCGGACCTCCCACAGAGCGTCAACAATCCGGCGGCTATCTGGCTTCGGTTGGACTGTGCGGCGGCGTCGGCGCTGTCGGAACACCTCTCGGTTCGGCTCTCGTATGCCGACTGTGAGACGGGTGCTCGCGGCGCTACCATCGCCGACGGCTCGCTTCGCTCCGTCGCCGACGGACTACGGAACGGTGAACTCCTCGACGCCGACACCTCGACGGGGTCGGTCGACTGTCTGACCGACGAACTGTGTTTCCTCGTCGAGTACTGGCTGGACGATGAGTACGTCGGAACCGACGCCACCGCGCTGTCGTTCGACGTCTACGGCGTCCAGTGTCGCAACGACGAGACGAGAGCGAACCCGTTCCCACGGCGGCCGAGTTGTGACACCTACGACCCCTGTGTGTGCTGTGACCGGCTCGGAAAGCTGGAGTTCGAGGACGGAGAGGCCCCGGGAATCGGCGATAGCTACATCGAACCGGGTGTCTACGCGTTCAGCGAAGGGGGCGACGGCTACGAAATCGAGATATACGACACTGTAGAGAAAGACGGTAGCGCCGAAACCACGGCGGTCGCGTTCCGCCTCCGCCGAACCGACGGTGGAACGCCCCCAGCCCTGTGTGAGGTGGGAATCAAGGCGGGCCCCGGTGACCCACGGCTCTACGCCGCCGGGAGCCAGCCGACCAACGACACGGCGTCGCTCGAAGACGGCGGCCTGCTGTACGCCGACGACGACAGGGGAATCAGCCACGTCACCGTCGCCGTCTGCTCGACCGACTGTGAGGAGGAGAACCAATGACCGACGGAACCACCGCAACCGAGGAGGCGACGATGAGCGACACCCAACCGGAACGGGAATCGGCACCGGAGGAGTCCAGACCGGCCACCAGCGGTCGGGTACGCCGTATCGCGGCCGTTCTCGGGTTCGTCCTCATCGTGGCGCTCGTCGTCCCCTTCGTGGTGTTCGCGGTGCCCCAGACCATCGGCGCCGACCACGGGTTCGTCGTCCTCTCGGGCAGTATGGAACCGGCCATCTCGCCCGGTGACGTCGTCATCGTCGCTAGCGGCCCGGTCGCGGTCGGCGACGTCATCACCTACCGGATGGGCAACGAGGTGCCGACGACCCACCGAATCGTCGAGGAAGTCGACGGCGCCTACCGGACGAAAGGCGACGCCAACGAGAACGTCGACGCCGGACTCGTCGACCCCTCGCAGGTCCTCGGGAACGTCGTCGTCGTCATCCCGCTCATCGGCTACGTCATCCTGTGGGCGAACACGACCGTCGGGTTCGCGCTGTTGGTCGTGGTGCCGCTGGTCCTTCTCGGTGGCATGGAGGCGTACCGCTTTCTCCGTGACCCGGAGGAAGAACACGCCACCGCGACCGCGGCGACGGACGGTGGAGCGGGCGCCCCGGACGGAAGTGTGCCTGCCGAGGTGGCTGTGACCGAAACTGAAGACAGCCCCTCTGAAACGTCACCACAGAAGACCGTCGAGGTCGCTGGACTCGACCTGTCGCTGACGCTCTGGGTGCTGTTGGCCTTCGCCGCGTACGCCGGCTACGTGCTCTTCACGGAAGTGAGCCGAACCGGCGTCCCGAGCGCCGTCGGCGTCGGCGTGTTCACCGGCGCACTCGTCGGATTCATGCTGGTCGCCGCGTTGGTGGGCCGAGAGCGTCTCCGCACTCGCCGGCAGGACGCCGAACCGGTTGCCATGACGGACCCGGACGCCGACGGAACCCCCGGAGGTGACTGAGATGGCAAACGACATCGCCGTCGTCGTCGCCGTCGTGGCGGTGTTCGTCGCCGCGACGGTCGGTTCCGCCGGCGGAACGGCTTCGCTGCTGTCCGACCAGGAATCGGTGACCGTTCCCGTCAGTGCCGACGTGGCGCCGCCAATCCAGCCAGTCGAGGACGACAATGACACAGGCCCTTCGGCCGAAGGGTTCTCGCCGCCGTCAGCCGGTCCACCCGGAGGACCGACCGCGTTCGCACGCGGAGGTGGCCCCGGTGGCGACAGCCTCGATAGCGATACCAGCGCCCCGACGACGGTATCGGCCGACGACGAACAGCCGGACGGCGAGCAGCCACCCACCGAACAGGCTGACGACTCACCGACGGTCGAAAACGGCTCCAGCGACGGAACGGCCCCGGACGGAGAACCCACCGAGGAACCGGGCGAAAACACGCCCGAGTCGAACGACGAGGAAGACGGTTCGACGACCGAGGACGAATCGGATGCCGGTTCACAATCCACTGACGGGTCCGGTGATGCCGAACCCGAGGGCGAGACGTCGGAAGACGCCGGCGAGGCGGACGCTGACGGTGCCGACGCCGACAGTGCCGACGATACCACGGACGACGAGGACGCCGGTACCGACGCCGAGACCGAAGAGCAGACCGACGACGGTGCTGACTCGACCGACGGTGACACGGAGACGCCAGAAGCCGACGAACAGTCCACCGACGATGGCGAGCAGTCTCCCGACGATGGACAAGCCACCGACGAGCAAGCGGACGACTCGACGGAGGACGATGTCGAAACCGAGTCGACCGACTCCGACGACGAATCCGCGAACGACACCTCATCCACCGACGGTAGCGACACTGACGGGGCAGTCACCGACGATGAGACGGCAGATGAGGATACGACAGACGGCGGGACGGAAGACGACGGGACGACCGACGGCGACACTTCGACCGACGGGACGACTGATGGAGAGACCTCCGGAGCGACCGCCGACGAAACGGACGCCTCGACGAGCGACGCCGAAAGCGAGTCCACGGACGAAGACACCGACGAGTCAGACGCCGCCGCTGACACAACCGTGTCCGGCGAGTCCTGATGCGTATCCGCGGGGTTCCGACCGTCGGCTTGCTCGTGACGCTCCCGGGGATGCGCCCCGGGGCGAATCGCCGCAACGCGCTGGTGGCGCTGACGTATCTGTTCGCGCTGCTGCTCGTGATTTCACGGCTGTTGTAGGTACCGGCCGAAAAATCGAACCGCGCGCTCAGTAACTCTTCGCGAAGTACGCCGTCTCGACGGCTTCCTCCTCACAGATACCGCAGGTGTCGTGGACGGGCCCTTCGTCCTCGTCGAGGGGGAGCATCACGATTTCGGCGGCGATTTCGTCCTTGATGGCCGTCTCACAGTCTTCGTCACCACACCAGCCGGTCTTGACGTACCCGCCGTGTTGGCCGATGGTGCCGAGGATTTCGCCGCGGCCGTGGGCCTCGCGGATGTTCTCTTCGAGGTTCTCCTCGGCGGCGGCGTACAGTTTGGCGTACACCGTCTCCAGTGCTTCGTCGACCGACTCGACGATGCTGTCCGCGTCGGCAACCTCGCTTTCGCCGTCGGGGCGGTGGACGAGCGTTGCTTCGCCGTCTTCGACCTCGTTGGGGCCGATTTCGATGCGGAGCGGGATGCCGTTGAGTTCGTGTTCGTTGAACTTGAAGCCGGGGTTGCGCTCGTCGCGATCGTCCAACTCCACGCGGAATTGCTCGTCGAGGTCGGCGGCGAGGCCGGCGGCGTACTCCTTGACCTCGTCTTCGGTGTCGGCTTGCCAGATGGGAACGACGACGACCTGCGTGGGCGCCAGCGCGGGCGGGATGACCAGTCCCTGGTCGTCGGAGTGGGTCATGATGAGCGCGCCGAGTGCGCGCCACGACAGCCCCCACGAGGTGGTGTGAGCGATGCGTTCTTCCTCGTCTTCGTCGGTGAAGGTGATATCGAAGGCCTCCGCGAAGGAGGTGCCGAGGTGGTGGGAGGTGCCGGCCTGTACCGACTTGCCGTCGGGCATCAGCGCCTCTATCGTGGTGGTCGTGTCCGCGCCGGGGAACTTGTCATGTTCGGGCTTGCGGCCGGTCATCCCGGGGATGGCCATGACCTCCTCGTACAGTCGCTCGTACTGGCCGAGGCGGGTCATCGTCTCCTCCCAGGCGTCCTCGCTGGTGGCGTGGGCGGTGTGGCCCTCCTGCCAGAGGAACTCCTTGGTCCGGAAGAACGGCTTCGTCTCGGTGGCCTCCCAGCGGACGACGCTACACCACTGATTCAGCCGCAGGGGCAAATCCCGGTAACTGCGGACCCACTCGGCCATGAACGGCGCGATGATGGATTCGCTGGTCGGTCGGACGGCGAGTCGCTCTTCGAGTTCGTCGTGGCCGCCGTGAGTCACCCACGCGACTTCGGGGTCGAACCCCTCGACGATGTCCTTCTCCCGTTCGAGATACGACTCGGGGATGAACATCGGGAAGTAGGCGTTGTCGACGCCTGTCTCCTTGAACCAGCCGTCGAGGTGGTCCTGTAGTCGCTCCCACAGCGCGTAGCCGCGGGGACGGGTGACGATGAACCCGCCCATCGGCGCGTAGTCCGCGAGGCCGGCCTTCTGGACGACCTCGGCGTACCACTCGCCGGGACTGTGCTCCTTGCTCTCGGTGATGCCGAGTTCCTGCTCGCCGCTCATACCTGAACGTCCTGCAGGCTGGTATTAAACCCGGCGTATCCGTGGGAACGGCTCAGATGCCCCACTCGATTCGGTCCCACGCCCGCTCGTAGGCGAAGTACGTCCCCGTCTTGAGGACGTTCGCGACGAGGCCGATGCTGAGCGCCTCGCCGACGTTGCCGACGACGAAGAAGGCGACGGTCACGGTGATGACGACCATGAACAACCGGTAGCCGACCGTCTTGACGACCGCCCGCGAGAGTCGCTGGTGTGGTCGCCGCCGGAGCGCGTCCATATGAGGAGTCGTTCCGCCATCTACGTAACTCTAGGGAATTGATTTTCGAGAATTTGTAACTCTATTTGGTTACGCTTACAAGAGCATCTGCAATCCGACGAGCACTACCATTCCGACGACGATGGTCGCGAAGATGCTCTCGGTCCGCCAGGCGACGACTGCAGCGACAGTGCCGGCCAGCAGGCGCTCGTTGCCGAGCGAGACGGACGGAGTGCCATCGACGATGACGAGGGCGGGGAGGACCAGCGCCGCCAACACCGCCGCCGGGACGAACCGAAGCGCCCGTTCGACGCCGTCAGGAACCTCCGAGAGGTACTCGAAGAGGAAGATAAAGGAGAACCGAATCAGGAAGGTCCCGACGCCCGCCACGGCGATGGCGAGCCACACCGTCGCGGAGTCAGTCATCGAAACCACCCCGTTTCGACGACCAAGCCGGCAACGACGCCGGTGACGGCGCCGGTGATGAGACCGAGATTGAGGGGGAGGCCGGCCCCGATGACCGCGATGGACCCGCCGACCCCGGCGGCGACCGCACTCGGAGAGTCGGTAATCGTCGGCACCAAGATAGCGAGAAACGTCAACGGCACGGCGAACTCAAGCGGCAGGGATTCGGGGACGCGGGCGCCCACGACGACGCCGATGACCGTACAGATTTGCCAGACGACCCACAGCGGCACCGCCGTCCCGAGGTAGTACCACTTCCGGTCGACCGACTCGTCGGCGCGGAACTCCGTCACCGACAGCGCATACGCCTGGTCGGTCAGGACGTACGCCATCCCAGCGCGCCACCGCGTCGAGAACTCCTGTAGATACGGCGCCAGCGAGGCGCTGTACATCGTCATCCGGAGGTTGATGACGAGAATCGTCACGACGACGACTGCTGCGGGTGCGTTCTCACCGAGCAACTCGATTGCGGCCAACTGGGAGGCGCCGGCGAAGACGAGAACGGACAGTCCGACCGCGTGCAACCCGGAGAGGCCGACCCGGACGGCCGCCGCACCGGCGACGAGACCGAAGGGAACGATGCCGACCATGACCGGCGCGACGGTCCGGGCGCCATCCAGAAACGACGCACGTCGCGAAGACATTACGTCCCGCTACCGGTGGCGGGAATACATGTGTTGTCTTTCGGGGAAAGACAGTCAGTCGGCCTACTCTTCGTAGGAGACTTCGGTGCCGTCGGCGACCGGTTGGAGCACGTAGCCGCCCGACTGGCCCTGCTTGACCGGCGTGAAGTCCGCGGTGAACACCGTTCGGGTGTCCTCCCGAATCTCGAAGGGTTGGTTGAACTTCAGCGGCGCGTCGCCGGGCGTGCTCACGTCGGCGTCGCTGCCGTCGTCCAGCGTCGCCTCGACGTTCGAGACCGCTATCTTCAGGTACTCGTAGTCGCCGGCGTCGAGTTCCTGTTCGTCGACGAGCTGGGTGTTGCCGTCCTGCAGTTCCACGAGGTCGGCCTCGGCGTCATCGACCTCGTAGGTCTCCTCAGCAGCGTCGTCCGTTCCGTTGCCGTCCGTCTCGTTGCCGTCCTCGCCGTCGTCGGAGGCCGGCTTGATTCGCAGTTCCGTGATGGTGACGACACACGACTCGAAATCCGAGATATCGCCGGGTTGGTCGGTGACCTGCGTAGCGAGCGTGCCAGTCGCACTGCCGATACAGCCAGCCAGCGAGGCGCCTGCGGCAACGCTTCCGGTCGCGATGAGGTATTCCCGTCGTTGCATATGCGTCAAAAAGGGCCGCATCGAGTGATAGGTCTGCTGGCCGATTCACGGGAAGGTACAGCAGCACTCAGGCCAGTTGCATCTCGTTGCCGCACTCCTTACAGAAGATGGTGAAGCCGTCGACCGGTTCCTCGACGCCGTGAGGGGTCACCTCGCCGCACTCACCGCAGGGCGCGAACGATTCGAGGTCTTCCCAGTTGTGTTGGCTGCCGGGAGCGGCCAACGCGAGGCCGACGACGGTGTCGTCGCTTTTGTTCCGGCCACACTGGAACTCCCCTGGTTCGAAGTGGATGACTTCGCCGGCTTCGACCTCGGTTTCCTCGCCGTCGGTTCCGTGTTCGAACGTGGCGACGCCATCCATGATGTAGAAACACTCCTCTTGGTCGTGGTGGGTGTGGAGGCCCCCCGAGAAGGACTCTCCGGGTTCGAGTTCGTAGTGGACGGCACTCATCTCCTCGGCGCCGAGGGCGTCGCTGACGTTGCGGCGCTCGCGGTTGACGCCCATCGGGTGCGGTTCCGGGTCGATGTCGTCGATGGTGACACGTTCCATACCGCCACCAGCGAGGGCCCGACCAAAAGCCTACTCCACGGCGAACGGGCTGTCGCCCTCGGTCCACTCCCAGCCCGGCAGACGCGTCTGAAAGCCGGCGGCGAGGGCGGCATCGAGGTCGTCTGCGCCCGCAGCGTCTCCCGCTTCGCCGTGGGTGTGTACGTCCGCAAAGTGAAACGTCGCCTCCGCGAGGGTGGCGTGCGGTTCGCCGCCGGCGATGGTCGCCGCGAGTTTGCGGCCGAGGAACTCGTCGACGACGAATCCGGGGTAATCGCCATCACAGTCGAGGTCACGGAGGATGCCACAGAGGGCGGCGACGTTGACCGCGCGGTCACCGTCGGAGAACACCGCGTCGACCTCCCGACGATACTGCTCGGCCGTCACGCGGTCGACCTCGACGCCGAACAGCGGACCCAGACGGGACCGAACGTCGTTCATCAGCGCCGGAATCGTCTCGTTTTCGCGGACGCGGGCGCGTTCGGCCGCGACGGTTTCGGGTGTAAGCTCCATGTCTTCCGTTTGCGAAGGATTTTATATGAGTGGTGGGTTACGTCCGGGTACGAGCGGGTTTTCCGGTCGTTCCCGCGGTCGAGAGACCACAGTTACCCGTAGATACGACATCCATGACCTGTTGTCACACCGCACGCCGGTCGGGCCATCGGCCCACACGACAAGCGGTGCACCGCGGCGCCGGAACCCCACAACCGAGGCTTTCTACATCATGAGTGCAGTAGAGCGGAAACTCGAAGACATCAAGGAAACGATAGTGAGCGAAGTCCCGAACGACATCTCCATCTCCGACGTGAAGTACGAGGGGCCGGAGCTCGTCGTCTACACGCGGGACCCCAAGAAGTTCGCCGGCGACGGCGATTTGATTCGGCGGCTGGCGTCGAAACTCCGGAAGCGCATCACGGTGCGACCGGACCCCGACGTTCTCTCCCGACCCGAGGAGGCCCGAAAGAAGATACGGGAGGTCGTCCCCGAGGAGGCAGGCATCACGGACCTCGATTTCCACGCCGACACCGGCGAAGTGGTCATCGAGGCCCAGAAACCCGGGATGGTCATCGGTCGACACGGGTCGACGCTCCGGGAAATCACCCAGCAGGTCGGCTGGACCCCGGAAGTCGTCCGCACGCCGCCCATCGAATCCGCGACGGTGTCGAACGTCCGAAACTTCCTGAAACAGGAACGCGACGACCGACGAGATATCCTCGAACGGGTCGGCCGGCAGATTCACCGCGAGGAGATGTCCGACGACGAGTGGGTCCGCATCACCACGCTGGGTTGCTGTCGGGAGGTCGGCCGCGCGGCGTTCATCCTCAATACCCCCGAAACGCGCGTCCTCATCGACTGTGGCGACAAACCCGGCGCGGAGGGCGAGGTCCCGTACCTGCAGGTGCCGGAGGCGCTTGGCGCCGGCGCACAGAACATCGACGCCGTCGTCCTCACTCACGCCCACCTCGACCACTCGGCGCTCATCCCGCTTCTGTTCAAGTACGGCTACGACGGCCCCATCTACTGTACGGAACCAACCCGCGATTTGATGGGACTTTTGACGCTGGACTACCTCGACGTGGCCGCAAAGGAGGGTCGGGCACCGCCGTACGAATCCGAGCAGGTCCGAGAGGCCATCAAACACTGTATTCCGCTGGAATACGGCGACGTGACCGACATCGCGCCGGACCTCAAACTCACTTTCCACAACGCCGGCCACATTCTCGGGTCGGCCGTCTCGCACTTCCACGTCGGCGACGGCCTGTACAACGTCGCCTTCTCCGGTGACATCCACTACGACGATACGCGGCTGTTCAACGGCGCAGTAAACGAGTTCCCCCGCGTCGAGACGCTCGTCATGGAGTCGACCTACGGCGGCCGCAACGACTTCCAGACCGACCAGGAGGACTCCGAAGAGGAACTGAAGCGCGTCATCCGCGAGACGACCGAGGAAGGCGGGAAGATACTCATCCCCGCCTTCGCGGTCGGCCGCTCCCAAGAAATCATGCTCGTCCTCGAAGAGGCGATGCGTAAGGGCGAGATTCCGGAGGTTCCGGTCCACCTCGACGGGATGATTTGGGAGGCCACGGCCATCCACACGACCTACCCCGAGTACCTGCGTGACGACCTCCGGGACCGCATCTTCCACGACGACGAGAACCCCTTCCTCTCCGACCAGTTCAACCACATCGACGGCGGCGAGGAAGAACGACAAGAGGTCGCCGACGGCGGCCCCTGTATCGTGCTGTCGACCTCCGGGATGGTCGAGGGCGGCCCCATCATGTCGTGGCTCAGCCACGTCGGCAGCGAGGAGGATTCGACGCTCGTCTTCGTCGGCTATCAGGCACAGGGGACGCTTGGCCGACGCATCCAGAACGGTTGGGACGAGATTCCGATGGACGACCGCTCGAACGGCCGCGGCACGCTGTCTCTGAACATGAACGTCGAGACGGTCGACGGCTTCTCCGGGCACGCCGACCGACAGGGGTTGATGAACTTCGTCCGGACGATGAACCCACGGCCCGAGAAGGTGCTGTGTGTCCACGGCGACGAGTCATCGGTACAGGACCTCTCCTCGGCGCTATACCACGAGTTCAACATGCGGACGTTCGCGCCGAAGAACCTCGAAACGTTCCGGTTCAAGTAACCACTCGAAGCCGCCACCCGTGTCGACTCTCGCCCTCCCCGTCGAGTTGTTCGAGGTCGCCCTGATAGCCCTCGAAACGTCGTCGCCGCTGGTTTCGGACCTCTCGAAGGAAGTTGCATCTATCGTCACAGCGTTTCTCGATGCGGTAGTACACGCCGTCGAAACCGCAACTGGGTGGACGGGACTCGGCATCATCTTCGTCTACTCGTTTCTCATCGCGTTCATCCTTCCGGGGCCGAGCGAAATCGTCCTCGTCGCGCCGCTGGAACTGGGGCTTTCGGGGGCGGCGACGCTCGCGCTCATCGTGTTGGTGAGTGCGGTCGGCAAGACCGTCGGCAGCGTCGTCGCCTTCCGGGTCGGACAGGGAGTGAAACACTCCGACCCGGTGGTACAGCGACTCCGGCGTTCGCGGTTCAACGTCATCGAGTGGTCGGAGAAACAGACGGTCAGAATCGCCCGCAGGTGGGGGTACGCCGGCCTCGCCGTCGCGCTCTCGGTGCCCTTCTTCCCGGATACGGTATCGATATACGCCTTCGCCGTCCTCGAAGAGGACGACCTGAAGTTCGCGCTGGCGACGTTTGCGGGGAGTCTCGGCCGGTTCCTCGTCGTCCTCGCGCTCGTCGGCGGCCCGGCGACCCTGCTGTGAGCGGTGGCGAGGAACCGAGGCGGTTCGGGACTGACTCGGTCAGCCGACAGGCCAGTGGACGTTGGCGCTGACCGAAGGCGTCATCTGTATCGTGTTGTATCTCCCGTCGTTTTTCATCGGCTAGGTGCGGTCGTCGAGCCACAGGATGCCGGCGCCAATCATCCCGAGGGCTATAACGACCGTGCCGCCGGCGACCGCGAACAACCCTAATTGCTGTTCGAAGAGGTACAGCACACCACCGAACAGGACGAGAACACCCCCGGAAAGCCCCGTACCGAGAACCAACTGCACCGTACCGTTATCGGTGGTCCGGTCGGTTCGGGACAACAGGTCCGGCATAAAAAACATGACAACGCCACCGACGGCGACGGCCACGAACTCGGCCGTCGGAAGCAGTGGTTGGTCCAAGGCGTCGAACAGTACTTGAACCCACAGGAGTTGGAGGAGGTACGCCCCCGGGAGCGCGTAGGTCTCCGTCCACGGCGGTTGGGGGTCCGCTCGAAGCGTCCAGCGAACGGCCCACACCGTGAGGCCGAGTGCGAGCGGCCACGCGACTGCGAACGCCGCATTCGGCAGGAACGGCACCGTCTCTTGGCGGCCTATCCAGAAGAAAACCGGAAACAGCGAAACGAACGCCGTCGGTACGAGCAACACGCCCGGCGGTCTGGTCGCTGGAGCGGGAAGCGATTCCTCCGCCACGCTCGCTGTTCCGGGACGGCGTCGCTCCCAGTCCTGTAGAAACTGCGGGACGCGTTCGGTCTCTCGGACCCAAAACCAGAGGCTGAACAGGCCGGGGACGGTGGCACACAGCAGATACCCAGCAATGTTCCACCGGGTGAGAACCGAGATGCGCGCAGAGAGGAACACGTCGGGCCGGTAGATAGCGATGAACACGAACAGTGCAATCGCCACGAATGAGAGTAGCGTAAGAAGCATCGAAAGCAGCGTTCCAACGACGAAAAACGGCGCCACCATCATCCCTTTTCGACTGGTTGAGGTGTATTTCAACACCCGGTAGAATCGCATCTCGATGTCGACTGCTCGGTTTCGGATTCCGGTGCCACTCGAGATGACGCCGTCGGGCAATCGCTTGCCAACCGCGGGCGCCGCCACACCGACCAACACGACGACCTGCGGTAGCGGGAACAGGATACCGATGAACCCAACGATGAAAGAGAGGAACAGACAGACCGCGACGAGGATGAGGGCACAGGAGGCGACCCCCAGGCCGTTGCTCACGGGGGCGACCCAGTTATCCCGCGAGAGGTCTTCGCGCATGCTCTCTTTCTGTTCGTCGGTCGGAGACCCGGGGCGAATCTGGTCCATGAACGCGACACGTTCATCGATGGTGGCCTCGCGCCACCACCAGCGGTGGATGTAGAGGCCGATGAGCGTGCTGCTTGCGAGAATCCATCCGACGAGGACAGAAACGAAGACATCCGATTGATTCACCACCGATGTGACCACCGACGGGAGCACCGACCGGCTGAACGCACCCGGCATCTGGTCGGCAATGGGGATGGCGAACACACAGACGAGAACGGTGGTCAGCAGACGGAACCGCCGGCGCCCGACGACCGAGGCCGCTGGGTCGGCATCCGAGAACAACCGCGGAAGGAGTTGATACACGAGATAGCCCAACAACAGCCAGTCGAACCCGGCACCGACGAGACGGAGTTCCTCCCCCCGAACAGCCAGTACAGCGAGGACAAAGGGAATCAGGGCGGTGTCGGCGAAGGAATCGGCGACTCTGCCGATAGTCGGGAGGAGCGCGTCGGGAACGACCCGAAAGAGCAGACTGTTGCCCGCCAGCGTCGCCAGAGCGCGTCGCGGCGTCGCGACGGCCGCCGTGAGCGCGCCCGTGACGGCCGTCGCCGAGACGTTCCACCGTCCCATCGGATGTGACTCACAGCACCAACAGCAAAAGCCTACGGGACGTTCCGTGCCGTGAACGTCCGTCAGCGCCGCCGTCTCGCCACGCGCTCTTCGGCCGTCTCACTCGTGACGACCTCGTACAGCAGAGCGCGTCCCCCATCCTCCTTCGGTCGGAGAACCCGGCCGAGACGCTGGGTGAACTCCCGTTCGCTACCGGACCCCGACAGCACGACGGCGACGTTGGCGTCGGGCACGTCGACACCCTCGTCTAAGACGTTCGCGGCGACGACGCGGGAGTACTCGCCCCGGCGAAAGCGCTCCAGAATTTCGCGTCGTTCCTCCGCGCCGGTTTCGTTGGTAATCGGCGGGATGAGAAACCGCTCGGCGAGGTCGTAGACGAGGTCGGTGAAGGCGGTGAAGACGATGACGCGGTCCTCGCGGTGGCGGTCGAGGATGTCGGCCAATTTCTCGACCTTCCGGTCGGCGTTCATCATCACCTCGCGAGCGCGCTGTTTGGCGAGCAGCGCCTCACGGGCCCGGGGGTCGGTTCCCGACCGCTTGACGAGTTCCTGATAGTCGCTACCGCTTCGGAGTTGAATGTTCGACTGCTTGAGATAGTCGGTGAAGGTACCCTGGTGTTCCTCGTAGCGTTCTCGCTCCTCGACGGTGAGTTCGACCTCGATACGGCGGATATCGTAGTCAGCGAGGTGCTCGCCGGCGAGGTCATCGGCCGAGCGGCGGTAAACCACCGAACCGACCAATTCCTCGATTGCCTCGTGGGCGCCGTCGGGGCGTTCGAAGGTCGCCGTGAGGCCGAGGCGGGCCGGAGCCGCCATCAGGCGCGCGATATCCCGATACCCCTCGCCGCCGAGGTGATGGACCTCGTCGAAGACGAGTAGGCCGAAGCGGTCGCCCAACTCGTCGGCACGAAGGTACGCCGAGTCGTAGGTCGCGACGGTGACGGCCTCGACGCGCTGTTTTCCGCCGCCCAACTGACCGATGGGGCAGTCGAACTCCGCACGGAGTTCGCTCCGCCACTGTTCGAGCAAGTCGATGGTTGGCACGACGACCAGCGTCGCGGTGTCGAGGGCAGCCATCGCGGCGATGGCGACGACGGTCTTGCCGCTGCCGGTCGGGAGTTCCAACACGCCGCGGTCGTTGGCCTCGCGCCAGGCGTCGAGGGCTTCCTGCTGATAGGACCGGAGTTCGTACGTCGTCGAGAGGTCATCCACGTCGGGCACATCGAGAGCGCGGTCCTCGACGGCGAAGCCGCGATTGTGACACGTCGACAGCAGGAACGGATACCGGAAGGCAGGGGCGCGGCGGCTCTTCGAGCGCTCGTCGACCTCGACGAACGACAGGCCATCGAGTGCCTCGCCGTCCGACCCGTCGACGCGTATCGTCCCCTCGTCGTAACGCAGCGTGACCACACCGGCGTTCGGCGACCGGCCGGCTTAATTCCACGGTTCACCGACTGCGGTGCGACCGCTTTCTCAACCCTTATTGCCGGCCGAGAACACGTTCGGAGTATGAGCGATACGGAGCGCGAGGAGTCCGCCGACGGTGACGGGCAGGCACTCGACGCCGAGGAGCCAACGGCCGAGGCCGACGCCGCCGAATTCGTCGACGAGGAGACGGCCGATGTCGACGCCATCGCCGAGCGCATCGCCGACACCGACACCGAGGAAATCGCCGAGGAAATCGCCGCGCTGCGGGAGCGAAACGACGAACTCGAACTCGAGCGCGACGACCTCGAATCCCGGCTGAAGCGCAAGCAGGCGGAGTTCCAAAACTACAAGAAACGACAGGAGAAGCGCCGCGAGCAGGAACGCGCCCGCGCGACCGAGGACCTCGTGACGCGACTGCTGGAGGTCCGGGACAACCTCAAGCGCGCACTCGAGCAGGACGACGACGCCGACATCCGCGAGGGCGTCGAGGCCACCTTCCGGCAACTCGACGAGACGCTCGCGTCCGAGAACGTCGACCCCATCGAACCCGACCCGGGTTCGGAGGTCGACCCACAGCGCCACGAGGTGCTCCTGAAGGTCGGAAGCGACCAACCGGCCGGCACCGTTGATTCCGTTCAACGGCCCGGCTACGAGATGGCGGGGAAGGTGCTTCGGGCCGCGCAGGTGACCGTCGCCGAGGAAGGCGAATAGCGCTTCTGTTTATATTTCTCGGTCGCCAATACCGGAGGTTCGGAAAACCGCCAGAAGGAGCCACGACGGTAGCGAGCGTGAGTCACCGTATCTAGCAACTTTTAACCGATTCAGACCGATAGGTACGGCCAACATGGCGAGCAACAAGATTCTCGGTATCGACCTCGGTACCACCAACTCGGCGTTTGCGGTGATGGAGGGTGGGGACCCCGAAATCATCGTCAACGGCGAGGGTGAGCGGACGACGCCATCCGTCGTCGCCTTCACCGACGACGGCGAGCGACTGGTCGGCAAGCCCGCGAAGAACCAGGCCGTCCAGAACCCCGAGCGGACCATCCAGTCCATCAAGCGGCACATGGGCGAAGACGACTACACCGTCGAAATCGAAGGCGACGACTACTCGCCGGAGCAGATTTCGGCGATGATTCTGCAGAAAATCAAACGCGACGCCGAGGAGTACCTCGGCGACGACATCGAGAAGGCCGTCATCACGGTGCCGGCGTACTTCAACGACAAACAGCGACAGGCCACGAAGGACGCCGGCGAAATCGCCGGCTTCGAGGTCGACCGCATCGTCAACGAGCCGACCGCAGCCGCGATGGCCTACGGCCTCGACGACGAGTCCGACCAGACCGTCCTCGTGTACGACCTCGGGGGCGGCACCTTCGACGTGTCCATCCTCGATTTGGGCGGCGGCGTCTACGAGGTCGTCGCCACGAACGGCGACAACGACCTCGGCGGCGACGACTGGGACGAGGCCATCATCGACTACCTCGCTGACTCCTTCGAGGAGGAGAACGGCATCGACCTCCGAGAGGACCGACAGGCACTCCAACGGCTGAAGGACGCCGCCGAGGAGGCCAAAATCGAACTCTCCTCGCGGAAGGAGACCACCATCAACCTTCCCTTCATCGCCGCGACCGACGAGGGGCCGCTCAACCTCGAAGAGAAGATGACGCGCGCGAAGTTCGAGTCGCTGACGAGCGACCTCGTCGAACGGACCGTCGGCCCGACCGAGCAGGCGCTCTCCGACGCCGGCTACTCGAAGGGCGACATCGACGAGGTCATCCTCGTCGGTGGGTCCACGCGGATGCCGCAGGTCCAAGAGAAGGTCGAGGAGATGACCGGCCAAGAGCCGAAGAAGAACGTCAACCCCGACGAGGCCGTCGCGCTGGGTGCGGCGATTCAGGGTGGCGTCCTCTCCGGCGACGTCGACGACATCGTCCTGCTGGACGTGACGCCGCTTTCGCTCGGTATCGAGGTCAAGGGCGGCCTCTTCGAGCGCCTCATCGACAAGAACACGACCATCCCGACCGAGGAGTCAAAAATCTTCACGACCGCGGCGGACAACCAGACCTCCGTCAACGTCCGGGTCTTCCAGGGTGAGCGTGAAATCGCCGAGGAGAACGAACTGCTCGGCGCCTTCCAGTTGACCGGCATCCCGCCGGCCCCCGCCGGAACGCCGCAAATCGAGGTGTCGTTCAACATCGACGAAAACGGCATCGTCAACGTCTCCGCGGAGGATCAGGGCTCCGGCAACTCCGAGGAAATCACCATCGAGGGCGGCGTCGGCCTCTCCGACGAGGAAATCGAGGAGATGCAGGAGGAAGCCGAGGCTCACGCCGAGGAAGACCAGCAGCGACGGGCGTTCGTCGAGGCACGCAACGAGGCCGAATCGTCCATCCAGCGCGCCGAGACGCTGCTAGAGGAGAACGACGAGGAACTCGACGACGACCTCCAGTCCGACATCGAAGCCGAAATCGAACGCGTCGAGGAAGCCCTCGAGGAGTACACCGAGGTCGACAGCGACGAACTCGACGAGGCCTCCGAGGCGCTTGAATCCGCCACCGAGAGCCTCTCGGAGCAACTGCAGGAAATCGGCAAGCAGATGTACGAACAACAGGCCGCAGGCGGTGCTGCAGGCGCTGGCGGCCCCGGCGGCGCGGCGGGCGCCGGCGGCATGGGCGGCATGGGCGGTGCCGGCCCCGGTGCGGGTGCTGGTCCCGGTGGCGCCGGCGATGCCGACGGCGAGGAGTACGTCGACGCCGACTTCGAGGACGTCGACGAAGACGAGGAGTAAGGCGAGTCCGAGTCGTCGGCTCTGAAGACGACCCGATTTTTGCGACGACTGTCTCAGTAGCGGTGCCCGTCCGCAAAAAGGACCTCCAGTTACGCTACTCGCCGACGTGGTCGCCGGCGTGTGACAGCGTCAACTCTTCGGCCTCGTAGATGTTGATGAGTTCGGTGATGAGTTCGTCGTAGGATTCGTCCTCGATGCGGAGGTTGTCGAGGCGCTCGAGCGTCTCCCGGTCGAGACGTACTTCAGGTATACCTGTCGGTTCGCGGCACGGCTTGAAAAGTTCCGGGGACGGGGGCACCTCGTCCTGTAGACTCACTCCTCTTGGTGGGAGCGCGTCAGCGGACGGTTGCCAAAGAACTAAATCTCCTCCGTGTCGGGTGAATACTGTCCATGACACGACTGTACGGAGACGCAAAGCGGGTTGCCGTTGTGGTTGTCGTCGCGACTCTGTTCTCCTCTGTCTTCGCTGGGGTGGCCGCCGCCGACATCGAAGTCAGCGGCGAGTTCGACGGAACCCTCGCCGGCTACGGCGAAGACGCCGAGACGCCGAACGAGATAACCGTCGACGGGCAGTTCACCGTCGAGGGCGAAACCGCGGTCGACCCCGAAATCGTCATCGAAGGGACGGACGCGGCCGTCCTCGACACCGACTCGATAGAGGTGTTCGTCGAGGGGAGCCAGTCCATTTCATTCGACCGCCAGTACCGCGCCGGCGAGGTTCGGTTGACGCCTGCAGAGGGCGAAATCCCCGCCGGGACGACCATCCGCGTTGAGTTCGCCACCTACTTCACCGGCGGCACCACCGCCGACACCATCGACGCCGGAACGGCGACGGTGAGCTACGAGACCGCGGGCGGCACGCCCGGCGAATCGTCGTTCACCGCCCAAGCCAACGCGTCGAACAGCCCCGACAACCGAATCGAGTCCCTTCAGTCAGAGATAGCGGACGGAACCCGGACCAGCCTCGTCATGCAGGTACTCGCCGGTATCGGCGCTTTGGCCATCGTCGTCGCCGTCATCGGCGGCGCCGTCGTCATCTATCGTCGACGCAACTCCGGCCCCGACTGGTAGTCGAGCGGTTCAGTCCGCGGTCGCTTCCTCGTCGACGAACTCTATTTTGATTCCCTCGCGGTCCTCGAACTCGCGGGCGTACTCCTCGAGCAGTTCCTCCCAGGAGACGTTGCCGGCGAGCCACTGGCGCTTCTTCTCGGAGGCGGGCGAGAGTTCCTGGACGGCGTTCCAGCCGAGTTGGACCCCATCGAGTGCTTGCTTCCACCCGCGGAACCCGATGGCACCGTCTTCGTAGTTATCCCAGAGGACGCCCTGATAGAGGTAGCTGACGACGCCGTCGCGGCTGATGAACTCGTGTTTCAGTTCGCCCTCGTCGGCGGCGCCGGTTTCGAGTTGGACGTACTCCAGTTTCGGTTCCGGCGGCATCGGCAACTGAATGGTCTTGTCGGTCCCGAACACCGACCGAACATCGCGGCCGTACCACTCGGGATAGGCGAACGCCAGTCGGTAGTCGTCCCAGTGTTGGGCGACGAGGTCGTCGAGGCCGCCGTCGTCGGCGTAGGAGTCCAGTTCCTGATACAGTCGCAACACGTCGACTGGACCGGTTCGGACGTAGGCGACGAACTTGACGCGATGGGAGTCGTAGCTGTCGTCCGTGTAGCGGTTGTACCCCGAACTCGCCGTCGAAACACGCTCGAAGGAGATGGCATCCTCGTTGTCGTCGTCGTAGACGATGTACATGTCCGTCTCTATCATCCCGAGACTCTGGAAGTAATTGAGAGCGTCGTCGGGCGCGTCGTCCTCGTCGACGTCGAGAACGAGTCGCGGTTCCTTCTGGAAACACCGCTCGTAGCGCCGGGCGATAGCCTCGAGGAAGTCGTCGCGGTCGACGTATCCCTCGTCGAGATACGACTCGATATCCGTGAGGTCCGTCTCCAGTTTTTCGAGCGTCACCTCCTCGAGGGCCTCGGGTTCGAGGGGCATCCGTGCGATGCGAAGCCCCGATTGGTCGGGGTCGGTGAGTTCACGACGAAGCGACTTGAGGTCGTCTCGGGCGTCGCCGAGTTCGCGTTTCTTGTGTTTGAGTCGACTCTCGATTTCGGCACGCTGGTCGACGATGCCGTCGCTGAGGTCGTTGAGTCCGTCGTAGTCGTCCTCGACCTCTCGGAGCCGTTCGAGTGCCTCCTTCAGGTTCGACAGTCGACTGTTGAGTTTCTCCTCGCGGCCTTTGATCCCGGGCTTGCCGTCCCAGAAGGACTCCTCGACCTCCTCGAGTTCGACCTTGGTGTCCTCGATTCGGCCCCGGAGGAAGTCGAAGAGGTTTCGCGCCTTCTGGTTGACCCGAGAAACGTCGCCGAACTCGGGGTGTGAGGAGAGTTCGAAGTGTTTCCACATCTCCGAAACCGTCTCCTCGCGTTTCTCGCGAACTTTCGGCTCTTGCTCGTCGAGTGCGGACTCGATTTCGTCGAGCGCGAAGGGGACGAACCGCAGGTCGTGTTCGGCCTCGACTTGGTCGAGCACCGACGCGATGTCCTCGCGGGTCCGGTTGACCATGTTGACGCCGCCGCCGAGGCTGTTGTCGATTATCTCACGGACTTCGCGTTTGGTCTCGCTCGCCTCCTCGGGGTCCAGTTGCTCGAAGACCACATCCGAGTTCCGCACGAGGTGTTCGATGGCGTCGAGGTCCGAGTCCGTCGCTTCCAGCGAGGAGCGACCCGCATACAGCAGGCTCTCCAGCGCCTCGATTTCGGATTTCGTCTCACAGTAGATTCGGAGCGTCTCGTGGGGAATCTCGACTTCCGTTTCGACGACGGTTCCGACCCGGGGGTCGGTGTCGGAGACGCCGGAGACGTTCTCCATGTCGTCGCCGTGTTTCGCCATCGTGTAGATGGATTCGGCGACGGTGTTGTCTATCATCTGGTCGTAGCGTTCGAGGCCGGCGGAGGACTGTTCACCCTCGATTTTGTCCTCGTTGACGCCGACGAGGAAGTAGTCGTTGAACGGCTGGGTGTCGAACTCGAAGGCGTTCTCCTCGAGGGCGGCGTCGATAGCGTCGCTCGTCGAGGTGTCCCCGTCGGGGTCGTGTCGAGAGTGAATCGGGAGCCGGAGGCTGTCGTTGGCGTCGGCGTTGAGCAGGTGTTCGAGGTCACGCAGTGCGGCGTAACTGTTGGCGTAGTACCGCCCGTCGTCGCCCGGGAGCTGTTTGATGTCCCGACCGAACTCGAACTCGGGGACGACGCCGAACCCGCCGAGGTAGGCGAACATGTTGTTCCGGTTGCGGATGTTCTCGGCGAGGTGGTGGAGAATGCCGGTCAGAATCGGGAACGTCCCGCTTCCGGTCCCCCCGCCGAGGGAGTTCACAAGCAGGATGTTGATGTGTTTGTTCGAAGACGTGAGCGCGGTCTGGTGGTCCTGTCGGAACCGGTTGACGTTACGCTGAATCGTCTTGAACACGTCGGAGAAACTCGGCTCCTCGGGATTGTCGAACTTGTACCGACCGACGGGGCGTTGGCGCTCCGCGCCCTTCGCTCCGAACCGCATGCTGTTGGTCAGAAACGGGAACTCCTCGCGGTGCGTTCCGACCAGCGTGTCGGGGGTCTTCAGATAGAGGTTCTTCTCTATCGAGGAGCTGTTGAGCTCGCTCATGTTGGAGTCGACAATCAGATAGTCGAAGTACGCCGACTCCTCTTCCGGGACGTGTCGTTTGAGGGTTTCGAGAACCTCGATTCCGGCCTGTCCCACCCCGATGAGAAACGTCGGTGACGGCTCTTTGCCAGCCATATTAGGCTAAACAGAAATCAGTTATTTAATCCCTTGGGTCACCTCAAAACCGAGCGACGGAGTCCGACTGGACGCGTCGGGTCGACCACCAAGTGACCGAACGGCCGGCCCGCCGGCGAGACGTTTTTATTGCTGGCCGAATCAGTCGGCGTGTGAACCGACGCGGGGAACAGGGTGCGACGAATCGAAACGCCGCGGACATCGTCCAGGCGACGATGGTTCGTCTCGATACCGCCACGGAGGGCACCGTCGAACTCGACATCGAGTACGACTTCGCCGACCGGCTGACGGGCTGTAGCGTCGCCATCCCCTCGACGCTCGCCGTCGACGGCACCCGAGGCTTTCGGACGAACGGACGCCAGTACGACTGGGACGGGGCGACGAACCCCGCGCGGTTGAGCGGGAGTCTCTCGGCCGACACCGGCGGACCGGGAACCTACCGGTACGTCGACGCCGGCGATTGGGCCATCGTACAGCGCCCACAACTGAGCATCGCCTACCAGTACCGAGGTGCCGAGCCGGCGTTGCAGCGACGCTACGACGTCGACGGTGAGGGCGTCACCAGTTCCGACGGTTCGGTGATGTACCTCGGCCCCCACGACGAGTACACCGACACCACCGCTGGCCAGCGGTTCCGGCTCGTCGTTCCCGAGGCGGCGGCGCTCCGCCCGTCGGTCGACGCCGTGCTGTCGGCGCTGGGCGACGCCGCCGCCCGTCTCGATGTCGGCGGTCGAAACGACGAAGTCCTCGCCATCGCCGCCCCGACCGGCGTCGGATGGGGCTCTCTCGGCGTCCAAAGCGGCGCCAACGGCTTTTGGACACAGGACGACTGTCGACTCGACAACGTCAACAACACGTGGATTCACGAGTACGTCCACACGCGACAGGAGTGGGACCGCTCGGCGTCGACGAAGTGGCTCGTCGAGGCGACGACGGAGTACTACGCGTCTCTTTTCACCTACCGTCGCGGTCAGGCACCGTTCTCGGCGTTCCACGACTACGTCTCGACGAACCGGGATTCGGGGTCGGTGCTGGTCGACCCAAAGCAGTGGACCAGCAGTCAGGCTTACTACACGAAGGGTCGTCGCGTTCTCGCCGCCCTGGACCTCGAAATCCGCGAGGCGACCGGCGGCGAGTCGACGTTCCAGGACGTGTTCCGTCGCATCAATGCCTACAACCGGCCACTCACCCACACCGCCTTCGTCGATATCGTCGCCGAGGTGGCCGGTCGACGACTCGACGACTGGCTGGACCGCTACGTCTGTGGCTCCGCTTCCCCCGAAATTCCCGACGACGAAGGCGCCTTCAAGTCGCCATCGTCGATGTCGGGAAGCGGCGGACCGACGCCGGAACCCGAACCAGAAACTGAACCAGAACCCGAACCAGAAACTGAACCAGAACCCGAACCAGAAACTGAACCAGAACCCGAACCAGAAACTGAACCAGAACCCGAACCAGAAACTGAACCAGCGACGATTCCGTGTCCGGTCTGTTCGACCGAGGTTTCGGAGGACCGCCAGTACTGTCCGGCCTGTGGGCAGTCACTCCACGAGCAGTGTCCGGTGTGTGGGACTGGCGTCGAAGGGGAGGTGTACTGTCCGGAGTGTGGCAGCCGCCTCGAAGAGGCCTGCCCGGTCTGTGATGCGACCCGGGTCGACGACGAGCGATTCTGTGAGCGATGCGGGCACGACTTCGAGGCGTGACCCGTTCTTTTGAAGTGTCTCAACCGATTACCCCCTACAACGAATGAGCGAGGACTTCTACTCGGTGCTGGGCGTCGACCGCGACGCCAGCGAAGACGAAATCAAGAGCGCATTCAGGGAGAAAGCCTCGGAGTACCATCCGGACGTTTCGGACGACCCGAACGCCGAGGAGAAGTTCAAGAAAGCCAAGAAGGCAAAGGAGGTGCTGTTGGACGACGAGAAGCGCCAGATGTACGACCAGATGGGCCACGAGCGCTTCGAGCAGGCCGACAAGCGCGGCGCGACGGATTCGGGCGCCGGCGGCATGGGCGGTATGGGTGGCCCGTTCGGTGGCGGCGGTGGCGGAGCAGGCGGGATGAACGACATCTTCGAGCAGTTCTTCGGCGGTGGCGGCTCTCAGTCCGGCCCCCGACAGGGTGCGGACCTGAAGACGCGGCTCACCGTCGAACTGGCGGAGGCCTACGAGGGCGTCACGAAGCAACTCACCATCACGCGCCCGGAGACGTGTCCGGACTGTGACGGCGCGGGCCACCCGCCGGACGCCGACGCTCGCACCTGTTCGGCGTGTAACGGCCAGGGCCAGCGGACGACGGTCCGCCAGACGCCCCTGGGACGAGTTCAGCAGACTCAGACCTGCCAGCAGTGCGACGGCGAGGGGACGATTTATTCCGAGACGTGTTCGACCTGCCGCGGCGAGGGGCAAATCCGAAACGAGACGACCCTACAGGTCGAAGTGCCCGCGGGCATCCGAAGCGGCCAGACGCTCCGGATGGAGCGGGAGGGCGCCCCCGGAGAGAACGGCGGGCCGAAGGGCGACCTGCTCGTCGAAATCGAAGTCGAGGAAGGCGAGGAGTTCGAACGCGACGGCGACGACCTCCGGTATCGACACCCCATCTCCTTCCCGCAGGCCGTCTTCGGCGACACCGTCGAAGTGCCAACGATGGACGGCACCGTCGAGATGGACGTTCCGGCCGGCACCCAAAGCGGCGAGACGTTCCGCCTACGCGATAAGGGGATGCCGCGACTCCAGCGCCGTGGCCACGGCGACCTCTACGTGAAGGTGCAAATCGTCACGCCCGACAACCTCAACGACGAACAGCGGGAGGCTCTGGAGGCCTTCGCCGAGGCTGGTGGCGAGGAGATAGACGTAGAACAGGGCTTCTTCGAGAAGTTGAAGAACTCTTTCTAGTCGTCGCCGGACCTCGGACGAACGAGGTCCGCGAGCGTAACCGTACAGCCGAGCAACCACCCCAGCGGCGTGGCGATGCCGACCCACATCAACACGACCCCGATGCCTTCGAGACTGTAGTTGTTCCGGAGGAACTCGTTGAGACCACCGACGAACAGAATGTTGTCCAGCAGGTAGATGGCGAGTTCCTCGCTGCCTTCGAGGACGCCGCTCAGCGAGGGGTCGTACAGCGCCGCGACGACCGGCGGCAGGAAGATGGCGTTCATCGCGAAGGGGTAGGCGAAGACGACGGTCGTCCCGCGGCCACCGAGGCGAGTGAATCCGGCCGCCAAACCGGCAGAGACGACAGCGACGACGCTGGCGGCGCCGACGGCGACGAAGCCGTCGAAGGAGAGCCGTACGCGGGCGAGTGCGGTCAGCAGTCCCCACAGCACCGCCGCGAGGACGACCACGCCGATGACGCCCAGTCGCGTCGTCGCGCTGTCGAATCGGCTGGCGTTGAATCGGGCGGCGAAGCCGACGAGCAACAGCGGATACAGCAGGGCGACGATGGGGACGCCCAACGCCATCCACAGCCGGTATTTGATTTTGTCACCCTGCGTCCGGGGTTGCCACTTGCCGAGCACGCTGTGGACGGCGGTTCGCTGTCGCGGGAACACCAACTCCATCCACGTCTCGTGGAGCCGTACAACGTCAATCTTGATTCCCTCGACGAGACCGCCGTCTGACATACCCGCACCGTCCCGGCGCGATTAAAAATAGGTTCCGGCTATCGGGGGCCGGCCGAGGCTTACCAGCCGTCGGGGCCGAAGTCGGGGTCGATGAGTCGCCGTTGTTCGTCGATGTCGTCGATGCGCTCGATATCGGCCGCCGAGAGGTCGACGCCGAGCGACGACCAGTTGTCGCGGATGTGGGCCTCGCTGGTCGCCTTCGGAATCGCGGTGACGCCCTTCTCACGGAGCCACGCGAGACTCACCGCCGCCTCGCTGACGCCGTGGTCGTCGGCGATGTCCGAGAGCACGTCGACGTCGAAGACGTCGCCTCTGGCCAGCGGCGAGTACGCGACGAGTTCGATGCCCGCATCCTCGCAGTACTCCCGCAGTTCTCGCTGCTGGAGCAGCGGGTGCATCTCGACCTGGTTGGCGAAGATGGGTGCGTCGATGGCCTCGCGAGCGACGTCGAGATGTTCGGGTTCGAAATTCGAGACGCCGATGCGCTCGATGGTGCCGGCATCGTACAGTTCCTCGAAGGCCGACAGCGTCCCCTCGGGGTCGTAGGCGTCGGCCGGCCAGTGGACGTACAGCAAGTCGAGATAGTCGGTGCCGAGGCGGTCGAGGCTCGCCTCCGTCGAAGCGAGTACGTCGTCGTGGGCCAGTTGGTCTATCCACACTTTCGTCGCGAGGAACACGTCCTCGCGGTCGACGGACGCGGCGTCGATACCCGCACCGACGGCCGCCTCGTTGCCGTAGGCCTGTGCGGTGTCGACGTGTCGATAACCGGCTTCGAGGGCGGTACGGACCGATTCGGTACACTGTTCGGGGTCGTCGTTCTGCCACGTGCCGAAGCCGAGCGCCGGCATGCCGCTGTGGTCGGGAACGCTGTTGCTCTCCTGTTGTGACATACCGTTGGCTTCGAGGGTGTCGCCGAAAACCGTTGCGACACCGGCGAGGGTCCCCTCGATTCAACGACGGGAAACCGCAAGGGTGTTGTCGGCGGATACTGAAGCGCGTTCGTGGCCGTTCAGTACCGATACGTCGCTCTCGCGCTGTGTACGCTCGCGTTCACTGCGACGATGGTCGCACGGCTGGCTATCAGCCCGTTGGTGCCCGACATCACCGCCGATTTCACGGTGTCGAAGGGTGCCGTCGGCCTCGCCCTCTCTGGAATGTGGGCCGCCTACGCCCTCTCGCAGTTTCCGAGCGGCATCCTCGCCGACCGCTTCGGGGAGCGGGGCGTCATCCTCACGGCCGTCGGTATCACTGCCGGGGCGAGCCTCCTGCTGTCGCTGTCGCCGACGTTCGCCGTCTTCGCGTTGACCGTCGTCGCGCTCGGTGCGGGGGCTGGCCTCCACTACAGCGTTGCGACCTCGTTTCTCGCCCGCCACTTCGAACAGGTCGGTCGCGCAATCGGCGTCCACGTCTCCGGCGGGCCGTTGGCCGGCCTCGCGACCCCCGTCGCCGCCGCAGCGGTCGGCGCACGCTACGGGTGGCGGACAGCGATGCTGCTTGGTGCCGCCGTCGCCGTCCCCGTCTTCGTACTGTTTTACTGGCAGATACGGCGGACACCGCCAGCCCGCCCCGACCTCACCATGCGGTCGCGGCTCGAAGTCGAACCCCTTCGCGAGTTGCTCTCGCGGCCGGAGATACGGTACACGACGGTGATGGCCGTCGGCGGCGCCTTCTGCTGGCAGGCGACGGCGTCGTTCCTGCCGGCGTTCCTCATCGAACACCACGGGCGGTCGGTCTCGACCGCCAGTGTCCTGTTTTCGGTGTACTTCGTCGTCCACGGCGCCACTCAGCCGATTTTGGGCGCGCTCTCGGACCGCGTGGGGCGGGACGGCACCGCCGCCATCGCCTTCGGCACCGGCGTCGTCGGCTACGGCGCGCTCGTCGCCGTTCCCGAGGGTCCGACCGTCTTCGCCGCCGTGCCGCTCGTCGGCGTCGCGATGTCGTGGGGCGCACCCGTCCAATCGCGGTTCATCGACAACCTCGCCGAAACCGAACGCGCTGCAGGGTTCGGACTCGTTCGCACGGTCTACATGCTGCTCGGTGCACTCGGGAGCGTCGTCGTCGGTGGCCTCGCCGGTTTTACGGGGTGGACCGTCGCCTTCGGCCTGCTCGTCGCGATTTTGGCCGGCGAGTTCCTGCTCGCAGTCGGGCCGACCGTCCGAGGGCAACTCGCTCCGTCGGTGTGAGCGTTCGACTGCCACTTGACGGCTAGGTTATTTATACGGGAGCGTGGAACGCCCCGGTATGCCTCCAGAAACGTACGACATCGCCGTCGTGGGGGGCGGAACGGCCGGCTGTTTCGCCGCCGCGGCCGCCGCCCGGGACGGACTCGATGTCGCCCTCCTCGAACGCAAATCCGCGTCCGACGGCGGCCATATCGCCTGTGGCGACGCCATCAAGGGGACCAGTACGTTCCCCGACGTCATCGACCTCGAGTACCTCCGCGAGGAGTCGTTCACAAACGAGAACATCCAGCGCGCTCGCTTCGAGAACCCGAAAACCGACGAGAACCTCGACATCGGATTCGGGGATTCGAGCGGCGCCGTCGTCGACCGGAAGCGCTACGGAGAGGTGCTGCTGGAAGAGGCCGACCGCGCCGGCGCGGACGTCCACTACGACACCGTCGTCCAAGATGTCGTCCAGAACGGCGCCGTCACGGGCGTGACCGCGACGACTCGCGGGTCGGTCCGGGAGTTCGACGCCGACATCGTCGTCGACGCCGCCGGGTCCCTGTCGCTGCTACAGGACCGCGCGAGCTTCGAGGGGACGACGTTCGACACCAACGTCAACTACCAGCAGTTCTGTTCGGCCTACCGCGAAATCGTCGAGGTGCCCGAACCCGTCGAGTGGCACGACGCCATCGTGTTCAAGCCGGCGTCGGAACTCGGCTACCTCTGGTACTTCCCGCGGACCCCCACCGAAATCAACGTCGGGTTAGGCTTTCAGATGAACAAGTCCCCGATGAAGCTCGTCAAGGAACTGAAACGAGACCTGCGGAACCGCCCGGAGTTCGAGGGCGCGACGGTGAAGGACAAACTCGGCGCCGCCCTCCCCACCCGTCGCCCCTACGACTCGGCGGTTGCGCCGGGCTACATCGCCGTCGGCGACGCGGCCGGCCACGTCAACCCCTGTACCGGCGGCGGCATCCCCGGGGCGGCGAAGGCCGGCGTGTGGGCCGCCGAAGTCGCCGCCGAAGCCATCGCCGACGGAACCACCGACGAGACCGCCCTCTGGGAGTACAACCGCCGCGTCCAGACCGATTTCGGCAAGCGCTTCGCCGCGATGGACCTCTACAACATCTGGGGTGGCACCCACGACGTGGACGAACTCGTCGACATCGTCAGCGCGATGCCCGGCCAACAGCTCGTCGACGCCCTCGGGGCGGAGGGCACCACCTCGATGAGTTGGCCGCTCAAAATCCGAACCGCACTCGAGACGTTCGGCCACTGGCGGACGCTGTTCAGGGTAAAGAAACTCAACGACCTCGCGGGAGAATTGAAGACCATCTACGACGACTACCCCGCCACACCAGACGGCTTCGCCGACTGGCAATCACGACGGGACGACCTCATGGAGACGGTCTACGAAGTGACCGGAGCCGACCCCAAATACTGACCGCTTGCCGTGTGGGCGAGCGCCGCAGGCACACACCACCCGTTTACTGACGGCACAATGCTTAGTTCACCCCCGTGAGACGGACGGACACATGAGTCGCTACTTCGCGTCCGCAGTCGACATCGCCGAGGGCGTCAACTCGGGGGAGTACGACCCCGTCGAAATCGTCGACCGCTTCGTGGACCGAATCGAGGAGCGCAACGACGTGACCAACGCCTACGTGAACGTCCTCGCCGATGATGCCCGCGAGCGTGCCCGCGAGGTGCGCGAACGAGTCGAAGCCGGCGAGGACCTCCCGCTTGCCGGCGTCCCGCTGGCGATGAAGGACCTCTCGGAGACGAAAGCCGGCGTGCCGAACACGAAGGGACTGAAACCGCTGGAAAGCCACGTCGCCGAGGAGACGAGCGTCACTATCCGGCGGCTGGAGGAAGCCGGCGCCGTCGTCGTCGGGACGACGAACACGCCCGAACTCGGCCACACCGTCCGGACGGACAACATGCTACAGGGGCCGACGGGGACGCCGTTCGACCCCGAACGCAACGCCGGCGGCTCTTCGGGTGGGTCCGCAGCGGCGCTGGCCGACGGCCTCTGTGCGCTGGCGACCGGCTCGGACGTGGGCGGCTCGCTCCGAAATCCAGCGTCCTGCTGCGGTGTCGTCTCGGTAAAGCCGAGTCACGGCCTCGTCCCGCGCGGCAATCGGACGAACGGCTACCGCGGCCACACCCCAGTCGGCGTGTTGGGACCGATGGCCCGCGACGTCGAAAGCCTCGCCGTGATGCTCGACGTGATGGCCGGACAGGACCGCATCGACCCCTTCAGCGTCCCGACGCCCGACGACTACCGCGGGGCCGTCGAGGCGGCACCCGATGCGTCGGAACTCTCCATCGCCTACTCGCCGGACCTCGATATCTTCGCGGTCGACCCCCGCGTCGAGGAGGCAATCGAGTCGACGCTTTCGGACTTCGAATCGGCCGGGGGAACCGTCGAGGAGGTACCCCTCGATACGCCATCGAAGGGCGACCTCACCCACGCCTACAGCGTCGCCGTGACGACGTTCTTCGCCACCTCGGTCGCCGAAATCGACGAATCGCTGGGGATGGACCTCCTCGGCGACCACGCCGACGAGGTGCCCGTCGAACTCCAGACACTCGTCTCGATGGGCGAAAGCAACGACATCTCCGAGTACACTACGGTCGATTTTCCCCGAACCGACCTGTATCACGCCGTCGAGGGCGCCCTAGAGGAATACGACGCCCTCGTCTGTCCGACGCTTGCGACGCCGCCGCTGACCCACGGCGAACCGATGCCGACAGAAATCGGCGGCGAGTCCACGAGCGGCATGCCCACCGACTGGACGATGGCGTGGCCGTTCAACATGACCGGCCACCCGGTCGTGAACGTCCCCGCAGACACCACGGAGGGACTCCCCGTCGGTATGCAGGTGGTCGGCGAACCCTACTCGGAGGCACGGCTCCTCGGCGTCGCTGCGGCCCTCGAAGAAGCGAGTCCGTGGAGTTATCCGGGCGTCTGAGTCGAGTCAGTCGTCCGCGGCGGCCGCGTCCCCGCCGTCGGCGTCAGCGGCGGCGTCCTCGATGCTCGGCGGATACTTCCCGCGGTCGAGTTTCAAATCCGACAGCGGCCGTGCCATACACGTCAGCGCGTACTCCTCGGCTTCCTCGTCGGTGAGGCCGCGGGCGGCCGGTTGGGTGACCTCACCCGCCTCGATTTTGGCCGAACACGCCAGACACATCCCGACACGGCAGGAGTACTCCTGTGCGATGCCTTCGTCGATGCACCGCTTCAGGATGGTCTCCTTGTCGGAGACGGTAATCTCTTCGCCCGTCCCGACGAACTCGACGGTGTAATCGGTCATGCCCGCCCGTAGGGCGAAGTTCGTGAAAACTCTTTACCAAGACGGGCCGCCCGTGGCCGTCAGCCACACCGGCCGTCGGACGGCCGACGCTCCAACCGCTCGCCCGAATCGAGATAGCCAACTAACTCCGAGACAGCAATCGGTTCGTATCCGAGGAGTTCGACGGAGACGTTCACGCGCCGGGACGTCGGGTCGACGAAGGGGTACGTTTCGGGGCGGATGTCGTGGTGGTGGCCGTGGACGACCCACCCCTCGTGGTCGGCCGGGGCCGCCTCGGGGTCGTGAACGCAGTAGAAGCGATGGCCGCCGGTCTCGAACTCGACGGCCGACTGTGTGGTGACGGCGTAGCCGCGGCGGACGCCCGAATCGTGGTCGCCGGCGACGAACGTGATGTCGCCGTTCAGGCGGCCGAGCCACCGACGGACCGTCGTCGGTTCCGACGGTTCCGCGAAGTCGCCGACGAATAGCACCTCGTCGTCCGACTCAACGACGCGGTTCCAGTTCTCCACGAGCGTCCGGTTCATCTCGGCGACGGAGGCGAAGGGGCGGCCGGTGTAGGACAGCACCTCCTCGTCGTCGAAGTGCGTGTCCGAGAGGAGAAATCGGGTCACAGCTCTCGTTGTCGGCCCTTCGGCATCTGCGAGCGCAGTTCGTCGTACAGGTACAGGCCGACGCCGATGGGTTCGACGCCTCCCGCGATGTCGTGGGCGGCGATGAGATACCCCCAGTCGCCGTCCCACTCGGGGTCGGTGTCCTCCCCGCGAAGGAAGGCTCGGGCGTCGTCTGCGTCGAGAACGACGACGTTCTTCGTCGCCTCGCGTCCGAACCGCTGGACGGCATCGGTCGTCGGCTTCCAGTGTTCCTGTCGCGTCCGCAGGAACGTCATTCCGAGACCCTCCACGTCCGCCGGCGATTCGAGGTCCGAAGCGAACGCCCACACCTTCCCGGCGCCCTTCTCCCAGAAGGTGTAGTTCTCGAACGTCTCGGGGTCGAGGCCGAACCGGTCGACCCACCACTCGACGACCTCCTTGCGGGTCGCCCGACCCTCGTCGTCGCGTTCGGCAGCGGTCGCCGGCAGGCGGTTGAACACCTGTCCGTCGTTCTTCCGAGAACTGTCGTTCTCGCTGGTCATGCCCCCACCTCCAGTTTCGCACAGAAGAACCCGCCCGTGTCGTTGTGATGTGGGTAGATGCGCTTCGCTCTCGTCATCGATTCGTCGTAGGTGTCGCCGTCCCACTCGGTGATACCCGGGGTGTGTTCGAGTTCGAGGTCGTACTCGAGGAGTCGGCAGTCGTACTCATCGAGGGCGTACTGGAGGACGGCCTCGTTCTCCTCGGGGGCGAACGTACACGTCGAGTAGACGACGGTGCCGCCCTCGCGGGTGACTTCCAGCGACCGGCCGAGGATGGCCTTCTGGACGCCCGCGATGCCCTCGATGTGGTCCAACGACCAGTCGTCGACGGCGTCGGGGTTCTTCCGGACGGTCCCCTCACACGAGCAGGGCACGTCGACGAGCGTCCGGTCGAACGGTTCGCCGGAGAACGGTTTCAGCGAGAAGTTCCGGGCGTCGGCTCTGGTGACGACGAGATTCGAGACGCCACAGCGCTCGGCGTTCGACCGCAGCGCCGACAACCGTCCGAGGTTGTTGTCGTTGGCGACGAGCAGGCCACGGTCGTCCATCAGCGCCGCGAGTTGGGTCGTCTTGCTCCCCGGCGCCGCACAGCAATCGAGGACGCGCTCGCCCGGTTGGGGGTCGACCGCAAGCGCCGGCACCGCCGACACCTCCTCTTGGCCGTACACCCAGCCGTGGACGAACGGCCACGTGTTTCCCGGTTTCACGTCGTCTGCGAGTCGAAAGAGACCGTCGTGCCAGCCGACGCTCTCGTAACCGATGCCCGCTTCATCGAACGCTTGACGGACGCGGTCGGGCGTCGCCTTGATGTCATTGACGCGGACGACCGACGGCAGCGGTCGCTCGCAGGCCGCGTGAAACGCCGCCGAATCGTCGACGAGCGAGTCGTATCTGGCGAGCGGGTCCATATCCGCCGTGGGACGCCCGCGGGTTTGTCGGTGTCGGTTCCGGGCCACCGGAGCGCTTCCGGCGGCCAGTATTAAGACGCGGCCGGCCGTTCGCTACGGTATGGCACACGTTCAGGTCGAAGCCGAAGACATCGAGTTGGATTCGCCAACGCTGGTCGAGGGGCTTCCGGGGGCCGGCCTCGTCGGGAAAATCGCCGCCGACCACCTCGTCGAGGAGTTCGAGATGACCTACTACGGCGCCCTTCACTGTGATGGATTGCCGAAGGTCGCCGTCTACCGCGGCGAGAGTTCCGACGTCCGTCCGCCCGTCCGACTGTACGCCGACGAGGAACGTGACCTCGTCGTCCTCCAGAGCGACGTGCCCGTCTCGCCGACCCAATCCTCGGATTTCGCCGGGTGTGTTACGGGCTGGATAGACGAACACGACGTACTCCCGCTGTATCTCAGCGGCCTCGGCGAGGAGAAAGACGGCGTCCCCGAGATGTACGGCGTCGCCACCGGTGGCGCGGACGACGTACTCGACGCGGAGGGCATCGTCCCACCACGAGAGAACGGCCTCGTCAGCGGGCCGACCGGCGCGTTGCTCCACCGGGCCGGCGAAGCCGGCATCGATGCGGTCGGCCTCATCGTCCAGACGGAACCGCAGTTCCCCGACCCCGAATCCGCCCGCGTCCTCCTGGAACACGGCATCGGTCCAATCGCCGACATCGAGGTCGAAACCGACGCCTTACTGGAGCGCGCCGACGAGATACAGGAGGCCCGCAAACAACTCGCCGAACGACTGCAGGAGGCCGACCGCGACGAGAGCACGCAAGCCCAGTCGATTCGCGGGTTCCAGTAGCGGAACCGCGCCAGAACTATTAGGCCGGTCGTATGACAACAAACAACAATGTCATCGACACGAAACGACGTGTCGGCCGACCGGCCGCCCGCACCCTCCGTCGACGCCGTGAACCGACTGCGCCGTCGAATCGATGCCGTCCGGATACGCGAACACCTCCGGCGGACCGAGGCGGCGCTCCGAGACGCCGAACACGACCATCTCACGAACACCCAGCGCCGCCGTCGACAGCGACATCTCGACCGACTGGCAGCGTACCGCCGCCGCGGCGAGTTCCCGACGAACCGAACCGAGGCCGAACGAACGCCGCTGTTCGTCGGCTTCGACGGAACGCCCTGTGCCGTGGCGCACCTCCTGCTCGAAGCCGGCCGTGAGGACCTCGTCGAGTCGGTGCAGGCGGCCGACCCGACGGTCCGAATCGAGGACCTCCCCGACGGGCATCCGGTCGTCGAGTGGGTCGAAGCGAACGGCCTGACGAAAGCCGAGGCCGCCCGCATCCAACCCACGTATCCCGAAGGCGTCCAGTTCGCGACGACCTGCGGCCCGGTGCCCTGCTGGCTCGCGGGCGCTTTCGTCACGCTCGTCGGGGCGGCCGTCTTCGCCGCCTCCGAGTACGTCGGCTACCGGTTCGCAAGCGAGGCCTTCCCCGACAACGCGCTCAAGCGACGGGGCGTCCTCGGCTACGTGACGGTGTTGAACCTCTTTCTGGCACCGCTTCTCGCGTTGGTGCTGTTCGCGCTGTTCCCATGACGGGGCCGCGAAAGCGGCTGCTGGCGTACGCTGCAGCCCTGACGTTCGCGGTCGGCATCGTCGGTGGGGTCGTCGCAGCGATGACGGTGTTCGTGCCAATCGAGCCATCGCTCTCGGGTATCGGTGCACGAGTCGGCTCGGCTGTCGTAAAATCGCTCGTTCTCGCGCTTGCAGTCCTCTACGCTGCTATTCCGATTGGGGTTGCTATCGTCCGAACGAAAGAGGACGGACAGCGTCTCTATCACGGAATCATCGCAACCGTCGCGATACTCGGCCCACTGGTGGCGTTTATTGCGGTGCTGTACACCCTCGACTACATGAACATTGGTGTTGGAAGTCTGTTCATTCTCGGTATCCTCTATGCGCTCGTCGCGTTCTTCGTCGGCACCGGCGCCACAGCCTACTGGGTGCTCTCGAATCGCGACACGATACGACCGGCGTGGCCGGTCGCCCTCAACCTCGCTCTCGTGGTTCTCTTCGCAGTCGGCTTCGTCGGAGGGTCACCAATCGCCACCGATTTCGCCGACGA
Source organism: Natronomonas gomsonensis (assembly GCF_024300825.1). Classification (NCBI taxonomy): domain Archaea; kingdom Methanobacteriati; phylum Methanobacteriota; class Halobacteria; order Halobacteriales; family Natronomonadaceae; genus Natronomonas; species Natronomonas gomsonensis. The sequence goes on from NZ_CP101323.1 coordinate 1,561,952, forward strand.
GGAAACGGAACGGTACAGCACGACCGGTCCGAATTTGCTCGTCCAATTCGAGACACAGACCACGGAAGGGAACGAAACGATGCTCAACATCACCCACGGTGGTGGAGATTCGGTCAAGGCAGAACACCTCTACATCCGTGGGAAAGGATTCGCTGCCGCCGAGAGCGCCAACCAAACGGCACCCGGACCGTGGCTTGGAGAGCGAAGTGACAACGGTGTCGTAGGGTTCGGCGACTCTACCTACGTAGGTATCAACGACGATTGTCGGATTCGGCTCGTGTATTCCCGAGACGAGGTGGCTACGACGCTCGGAATCCACGACTGCACCGAGTCCTGACGACCGATACGAAAACCTATCCGGCAGGCCGAACGACTTCGGATATGCCGCCGATTCACGACAGCCAGCGGGTCGCGATTATCGCCGACTCCCAGAACCTCTATCACACTGCCCACAGCCTCTACTCCCGAAATATCGACTACACCGAACTGCTTGAGGCCGCCGTCGAGGACCGAGAACTCGTCCGTGCCATCGCCTACGTCATCCGCGCCGATTCGCCGAGCGAAGAGGAGTTCTTCGAGGCGCTGCGGGACATCGGCTTCGAGACGAAAATCAAGGACATCAAGACCTTCGCCGACGGGTCGAAGAAGGCCAACTGGGATTTGGGGATGTGTCTCGACTCGGTGACGCTCGCGCCGAAAGTCGACGTGGTCGTGCTGTGTAGCGGCGACGGCGACTTCGCGCGACTGTGTACCCACCTGCGCCATGAGGGCGTCCGCACCGAGGTGTTCGGCTTCGGCTCCTCGACGGCCGAAGAGCTTCGGGATGCCGCCGACTCCTTCGTCGACATGAGCGAAGACGAAGAGCGGTTCCTCCTCTAACGGGTCGAGAGAACAGCAAAACAGCGAGCCGTGCGGCGTTAGATAGCGTCGATTACAGTTTGCCGGCCTTCTGCAGCTTCATCAGGTCCTCGGTGTCGAGGGTTTCGCCTTCCTTGAACTTCTGGTAGATTTCCTCGGCTTCCTCCTTTGCGGCCTCGCGCTTCTCTTCGCGCTCGCCCTTGCGCTCCTGTTCTTCTTCCTTGTCGAGTTCGCGCAGGCGCTTCTGGACGCGGACGAAGTCCTCGTGGTGGCGGTCGGCCGCCTCCTGGGCGTCGACGAACTTCTCGTGCCACTCGTCGGCCTCGTCGCGGATGTCGTCGGCCTCCCGATAGGCCTCAATCATCTGGTTGTGGTGTTCCTGGGCCTTGTCGGCGAGCTCGGTCACCTTCTGGTGGTGGTTGGAGGCTTCCGCGCGGACCTCCTGGGCTTCCTCTTTGAGCTCTTCGAGTTCGCCGTCCTGGTTCAGTTTCCCTTTCCGGTCGGCGAGTTTCTCGCGTTTCTCCTCGATTTTCTCGATGAGTTCGCGCTCGTCTTCCGTCGAGAGCACTTCGGTCTGCTGTTTGAACTCCAGCTCTTCGATTTCCTCTTTGAGCTGGTCGACGCTCTTGCCCTCGGAGAGTTCGAGGTCGTCTTTGAGGTCGTCGACCTTGTCGAAGAGCTCGTTGGCCTTGGCGTTGAGCTCGTTTCGCTTCTCTTTGTGCTCTTGGACCTGCTCGTTGAGCTCGTCGCGCTTCTCGCGGTGCTGTTGGGCCTCGTCGACCTTCTCGCGAGTTTTCGCGTTGAGTTCGTCGCGCTTGGAAGCGCGCTCGGAGGCCATCTGATTGAGCTCGTTTCGCCGGTCGCGAAGCTGGCCGGCGCGTTTGATGAGTTGACCTTTAGAATCGTTTTCGAGGTCGTCGTCTGTCAGTTCTACGTTCTGGGATTCGTCGATTGACTCTACCATGGTTATCGTTCTACTCCATTACCGCTCCGGGTGCGGACAGCTAACGCTCGGAGAGCCGCTGTCGCCGTACAAGGAATCGTACCTATCATTCTGGTCGGCTGACGATGCTGCCGAACGCCGGATGCGTTCTGGTGTCTGTTACTACTGTGTTTCGCTATTTAAAAATTTCGGAGGTCGAGACACGTGAAAACGGCTACCACACGCCTGAAGGTGCCGCGTTAGCTGTTCGCACACGTTTCGGAGAGTATATAAACAGGGCACGAGCGCCCAACGAGCGAACGGACGCCCTGAAGTACCGGCCTCGTTTTCTCAAGAGTATGGAACAACGCGTGCACGCGAGCGGCCACGAGCACGTCAGCGCCGAACACACGAGTACGTTCGAGTTGACGAGCGACGACTGGCTCACACCCGCGGGTGATTGCATCCTCGGTATCGAAGCCGACACCGTTCCCGCCGACTTCGACGATGCGTTCGTCGAGGCCTGCCGGTCCCACGACGCGACCATCACGGTCACCCTCCGGGCCGAGGACCACGAGCAGGTCATCGAGGGACGGGGCCACCCCGACCTCACCTTCGAGAACGACCGCAGCATGGTCGGCCGAACCAGCGACTACGTCGACGACCGGACCATCGTCGTCGGATGCGACGCCGCCGCGGCGGACCTCGACCGGGACTTCGTCGAGGCGCTCGCCTCGGGCGCCAACCTCGAATGCGTCCTCACGGTCGACGCCTGAACCGCAGACCGATTCGCCGCCTCGGCTAGGGTTTTGGGGGTCGACGGCCTACGTGGTCACATGGACGACGAACCCGCCGAGAACATCTCCGGAGGCGAATCCGGCGGCGGTACGATATCGGAGTTCGACCCTACGGCGGCCGACACTCGCGCCGAAGGCATCGTCGACCGACTCGGCGAATTGTACTGGCAGAAGACCTACGGCGGACAGGACGCCTTCGAGTGTCTCGTCCGCACCGTATTGAGCCAAAACACCTCCGACAAGGCGAGTCAACCGGCACACGACGCGCTGATGGAACGGTACGGCCGCGACAACCCCGGCGACCTCGCGGTGGCCCTCGCCGACGCCGCCCAAGACGAACTCGCCGAGACAATCTCCTCTGCGGGACTGTACAACCAGAAATCGGAGACGCTCATCCGACTCGCCGAGCGCGTCATCGCCGAGTACGGCGGGGCTGCGGGCTTCGACGGGTTCGTCAAGGACGAAGCACCCACAGAAGTCCGTGGCGCCCTACTCGATTTGAAAGGCGTCGGGCCGAAAACCGCCGACTGCGTGTTGCTGTTCTCGGGGGGGCGCGGGGGTGTTTTTCCGGTCGATACCCACGTCCACCGCATCGCCCGCCGGATGGGACTGGCTCCGGCCGATGCCGACCACGAGGAAGTTCGCGAATACCTCGAACGGGACGTTCCGGCCGGGAAATGTGGGTTCGGTCACACCGCGATGATTCAGTTCGGTCGGGAGTACTGCTCGGCGCGCAAGCCGGCGTGCTTGGAGGACCCCGACGCCTGCCCGCTGGCCGACGACTGTGACCAACTCGGGGTTTACCCGGAGACGGGCGAGGTAATCGACCCGAGTGAAGCCCCCGAGCGGTGAGTTACGCTGGCGACGAACAGAGCGATTCACCCTCGTGCCACTCGTGGTCGATATCCTCCATCAACAGCGCGTGGTCGAACGCGACGGCGTCCGTCGACATGGTATCGAAATAACTCGACGCGACGTTGCTCACCGAAAGTGGCGTGACATCCCACTCGAGGGTCTGAAGGTCGAGTCGTTCGTACTCCGCACCACTCCTGTCCGGCGAGTAGCCGACAGACCCGGCCTCGAAAAACCTCGAAGCCGCCGCCACGGAGTCGAACACCGAACCCTCGGGCAGGGTATCGGTCCGCCGGCCGTCCACCCGCACGTGGGTTTCGCCATCATCGCTTTGCATCTCGACTGCGTACCTGCCGTCTCCTTCCACGACATCGAACGTGGCGTGGTGGTGGACGCCCGGGAACGCCCGTCCACCGAGGAGAGTCACAATCCGGGAGTTCGTATCCCGCCGTGGGACGAACACGGCGCGTTCGCCCTCGTTGCCGTCGACCTCGACCGCGATGCGGTGGGCGGCGTTCTCCGAGCCCGCGCCGACGAACCGCGGACCCCACCTCGGACGTAAATCCCGGAGGCGGATGAGACAGATGCCGCCGATGGCGTAGCCCTCGACGGTGTGGGGACTGAATCGGTCGGGAAGCACCGCATCCAACGCTGCGGGGTTGACCCGGTAGTTGACGAGGATGCGGCGGTCGATAACCCCCCTGAGCGTGGGCAGCATACCCCGAAAATCGGCCGGACCCGACAAAACGGTGGGTGTCGGTTCATCGCCCGAGCCGACTGCCGTGGCGCTTTTAGCCCCCGGAGTCGCAGTTCCCCTGTGCTCACGAAGGACCTCCTGCGGGTCTCCCGTGCTGGCGGCGGCTACCACCCGCAGTTCACCGACGCCGACGACGAGGCGCTCGCCGCGCGCGTCCTCGGTTCCTACCAGGGCCATGTCGGCGAGCGACGCGAGACGCTGGAGGCCGCCCTCACCGACCTCGAAGGAGAGGCGTCGGATTTCAAACTCGTCAGGGGGTTCGCCAAACTGCTCGAACGCGAGGCGACCTTCGAAACGCGGGCGCCGCTGAACCCGATTCGCGCCCGAACGACCGCCTTCGAGGCCGCCGAGTCAGTCGGCGTCGTCACCGAGGCCGAACGCGAGACGGCGTTGGAGCGGGCCGCAGAGCGTCTCGACACCACACCGGAGGACATCGAGGCGTCGCTGTTCGCCGACCGGGAGACGGAGGAAGTCCTCGTTGCCGTCGAATCGGACTACGACCCCGAGAGCCTCCGAGACCAGTACGACCTCTCCCTTGCACAGACCGCGCTGTTCGACGCCATTGAGGTCCGCGTCCGCTCGTCGGACCCGAAGGCGCTCGTCTCGGCGGTCAAACGGCTCCGCCTGATGTACGAGATTCGCCGCACCGACGACGGACGCGAAGTGGTCGTCACCGGCCCCGACGCGCTGTTCAAGCGCTCCCGTCGCTACGGGACGCGCTTTGCCCGCCTGCTGCGGACGGTCGCCAAAGCCGAGGAGTGGCACCTCGACGCCACCATCGACGACCGCGGCACCGAACGCCGCCTGACCCTCGGCGACGGCGACGTGACGGTACCGGGAACCGACCCCGTCGCCGAACCGACCTTCGACAGCGGCGTCGAATCGGATTTTTACGCCAGATTCGACGCGCTGGACCTCGATTGGGACCTCGTTCGGGAACCCGAACCGCTGGCCGCCGGCGAGCACGTCGCCATCCCCGATTTCACCTTCGAGTGGAAACACGGCGATTTCAGGGTGTTCTTCGAGATAATGGGCTTCTGGACGCCCGAGTACGTCGAAAAGAAGCTCTCGCAGTTCGCCGCCCTCGAAGACGTGGCGTTTCTGGTCGCCTACGACGAGTCACTCGGCGTCGGCGAGGCCATCGAAGCGGAGGGCCACCGCGCGATACCGTACTCGAAGACGGTTCGACTGAAAGACGTTCGTGACGCGCTTCGGCCCTACGAAGAGGAGTTGCGCGCCGAAAGCGCCGAATCGGTTCCCGACGAGTTGGGTCCCGACTCCGACGTGACGACCATCGCCGCCCTCGCCGACTGCCACGGCGTCCCCGAATCGGCCATCGAGGAAGCGACGTTCCCGGAACACGAACGCGTCGGGCGCACGCTCGTCCGGCCGGCGGTGCTGGAGACGCTGGCCGACCGCATCGAGGCAGGGATGGACCTCGCCACCGTCGAAGACTTGCTGTCGGAGCACGACATCAACGATGCGAGTGCGGTGCTGTCCCGACTCGGCTATCGCGTGGAGTGGGAGGGCCTCGGCGGCGGCACGGTTCGAGAGAAGTGAGCGGTGATGGTCAACCGTGACTGTTGGCAAGAGTTTTGCCGCCCGGGTGTTGAGAGGCGGACATGACCACCTTCGAGTACGACGTCGTCATCGTCGGGGCCGGAACCGCCGGCTGTTACGCCGGCGCGACGCTTTCGGATGCGGGCTACGACGTCGTCATCGTCGAACGGAAGGACGCCGAGGAGGCGGGCCACATCGCCTGCGGCGACGCGCTGAAGGGCGCCGACAACTTCCCCGAGTCCATTCCGAAATCCGACATCGCCGACGCCTTCACCAACACCGAGGTCGACCACGGTCAGTTCGAGATTCCACAGGAGGACGCCGTCCTCGACATTCCCGTTCCGGGCGAGCTCGCCGTCATCGACCGCTGGGAGTACGGCCGACTCGTCATCGACGGCGCCGAACGCGCCGGCGTCGAGTTCCACTACGACACCGTCGTCCAAGACGTGATGCAGGACGACGACGGCCGCGTCCGCGGCGTCAAAGCCAAACACAAAGGCGACCCCCGAACCTACGAGGCGACGATTACCCTCGACGGCGCCGGCGCACTGTCGCTGCTACAGGACAAGGCCGATTTCGAGGACGCCACCTTCGACACCAACGTCCGCTACTCGCAGTTCGCCTCCGCCTACCGGGAGGTCATCGAGGTCGACGAACCCGTCGAGTGGTCCGACGCCCTCGTGTTCAAACCGACCAAGCGCTCGGCGGGGTATCTCTGGTACTTCCCGCGAACCCCCACCGAAATCAACGTCGGCCTGGGCTTCCAGATGAACGAGGAGCCGATGAAGCTCGTCAAGGACCTCCGGGAGGACATCAGCCAGCGACCCGAATTGAAAAACGCCACCGTCAAGGACAAACTCGGCGCCGCACTCCCGACTCGTCGACCGTACGACTCGGCGGTCGCACCCGGATACATGGCCATCGGCGACTCGGCGGCCCACGTCAACCCCATTAGCGGCGGCGGCATCGCCGGCGCTGCCTACGCCGGCCAGTACGCCGGCGAGCAGGCCATCCAGGCCATCGAGGAAGGCGACGTGAGCGAGTCGAGTCTCTGGCGGTACAACGAGCGTGTGATGGACCACTACGGCGGCCGGTACGCCGCCCTCGACATTTACAACATCTTCTCGACGGCCTATGACCTCGACGACCTCTTGGCGCTTCTGGCCGCGATGCCCGCCGAAAAACTCTCGGATGCGCTGTATTCGGGGTCGGCGAACGTCAGCCTCAAACTCAAACTGCAGGTGCTGTACAAGTCCATCGGCCACTGGGGGACGCTGAAGAACCTCTACGACACGAAGAACCTCGCCGACCGCCTGCTCGACCACTACGAAACCTACCCCTCCAGCCCCGACGGCTTCGAGTCCTGGCGTCGCGAGCGCGACCACATCATGGACGACATCTACGCGGAGACGGGCGCGGAACCGAAGTACTGAGCGCCGGTTTCGAGTCGTTTAATCCGCGAGAACACGAACCGAGTCAGTATGGCCGAGGAGACGCTGTACGAGCGACTCGGAGGACACGATGGAATCCGCGCCGTCGTCGACGATTTCTACGACCGATTGCAGGCAGACGACGAACTCGGACCGTTCTTCGAGGACGCCGACATGGAGAGACTCCGGAAGACACAGACGGACTTCCTCTGTGAAGCGGCAGGCGGTCCGGAAACGTACGATGCGGCACCCGTGCGTGAGGCACACCTCCACGTGCCGTTCACGTCGGCCCACATCCAGCGCGCAGTCGACCTCCTGTCCGAATCGCTCGAGGAGTTCGACGTGCCGGAGGACGACGCCGAGAAAGTCATCGGGGCGATAGCCGCATACGAAGAGGACCTCCTGGCGTCGCCGGACGGCGAGTGAGACGCGTTCGGGGGTGTATTCGGACAGCGGTCCCAATGGCGCGTACAATGAAGGCCCTTCAGTCCGTTTTTAGGGTATGTCGAACACCGGAACGCAGCCGGCGGTTCCCGACTCGGTGCGGTCCGATAGCCGGTGGAAACGCACCGAGGAGACGGCGGAGACGGTGTTCAGTCTCCCGAACGTCGAGGTGACTGGCCACACCGTCGTCTACGAGGACGCCGACCTCCGGGAACGCATCGTCGCCGCGGGCGGTCCCGACCGCATCTGGCGGTTCGTCTTCGCCACGCAACTCGAGTTCTCTCCGTCGCTACCGTTCGGAACCACCTCGCTCGTGAAACCGCGCATCGTCACCGAGTCCAAACGGGAGTTCGCCGAGGAACTCCGCGAGCGCGGCTTCGAAGCCGTCGAGGTCGGCGACACCGAGAGCGTCCGCACCGACAACCGAAAGCGGGCACGGCTCACCCGCTATCGGGCGCAACTCACCCTCGACGGTGAGACACTGCCGGTCGCAGGGCGGGTCGCCGCGTGGTACGACGGGGCGTTCTACGTCGCCGGCGGCGCCTATCCGACCGACGGTCTCGACCGGTGGGTCAACGACGCCGAGACGGAGCGTTACGAAAAGGAACTGCTCGATATCATTCGAGCTGTGGGGTAAAGCGGGCGAAACAGAGATACCCCGTGTGGCCGACGCCCGCAGTCGATGGCCGAGAGCCGCGGTCGTCGAAGTCCATCCGTCGCTGGATGGTTTCGAGCGTCTCGATTTCCGAAAGACCCGCTTCGCGGGCGGCCTCGACGCAGCCGCGGGCGGACTCGACGAAGGGAGTGTAGGCGGCGACGAACCCACCGGGAGCGAGCAGCTCCGGGGCGCGCTCGACGACCGCGGGCGCATCGCCCGTATCGAGCGTCAGCAAATCGAAGGACCCCTCGATGTCGTCGAGGTCCTCCAGCAGGTCGCCGGACCGGACCTCGACGGTGTCGGTGACGCCCGCGAGGTCCATGTTCTCGCGAGCCACCTCGGCGAACTCCGGGTCGCGTTCGTAAGTCGTCACATCGACACCAAGTCTGCCGAGATAGGCGGCGAGAACGCCGGTTCCGGTACCGGCGTCGAGCGTGCGGTCGCCCGAAGCGACGCCGGTGTGGCCGACGACCAAGCCGATGTCGCGTGGCATCATCGGCGCGCCGGTGCGTTCGAGGTGGTCGAAGAGGTCCGGACCGCGGAGTCGTCGGACCTCGAAGGCCTCCCCGAGATGCGTCTCGAGGGTCGTCCCGGTGGTTACGTCCTCGGGGACTTCGAGAATACCGAGGTCGGACTCCATCGTCTCGCCGGGGCGAACGAGGAACTCCCGGTTGCCACGAACGACGAGAACGCGTCGCTCGCTCACTCTACTTCGAGCTTCTGGACGGCCGCCGCGAGGTCGCCGGTCTCCTCGAGGACTTCACGGGCGCGCTCCTCGGAGACACCGGCCCGGCGAGCGACGATTTCGACGTCCTCGTCGGAGAACTCGCTGCTGCCGGTGTCGTCGCTCTCGGATTCCGACTCACCCTCGATGGCCTCGGTGCCCTCGCCGCGTGGCCGCGTGTCGGGGTCGCCGACGATTTGATACGTTTGCTGGCCCTGGGCGTCCATCCGCTGGACCTCGGCGTCGTGGAAGACGAGTTCCTCGTCGGCCGTGCGGATGATGACCTCCTCGGCGTCGATGTCGGTGAGGTCGATACCCATCTGGCTCATCATCTGTTCCATCTTGCGCGGATTCATGCCGCCGCCTCCTCCAAACATACCCGAAGTGAGGGCGCGACGGGGCAAAAAGCCTGATGTTACGCCGTGGGCGAACTCACGCCTCGATGCCGTCGCGGACTTTCACCGCCATGCCCGTCTCGAAATCGAGCATGGCGTCGGCCGAGAGTTCGGCTCGACCGACCGCCAAGAGGTCGCCGTCGTAGTGTTCGACCAACACCTCGTCGCCCGGACGGACGGCGGGGTCGACCTCCCGGACGAACTTCGCGAAGACGTTCTTCTCCTCGCGGACGAACGGTTCGCTGTCGTCGCCGACGACGACCCGGTAGGCCGGCGCATCGAGGGCGGCCTGCAACCGCCGTCCGCCGGCCGCGCCGAGCGTGAACCGGCCGTCGACGCCGTAGGAGAGTATCCGGTCGTCGTCGGCGAGAATCTGCTGTGGCCGGCCGGAACTGGTTCGCTGGACGGTGATGTCGCCGTCGAACAGCGCGGCGCCGGCGCCCGCCCCGAACTGGTAGTCCGCGACGGTCCGCAACGAATCGAGACTGCTACCCATACCATCGCTGGGTGCCGCACCCGCAAAACCCCTGTGAGTCGGTCATCGACGACGGAACCCCCCCGCTCAGGACAATCGGTGAGTTTTAACTGCCGGGTTCACATACCGACAGGTATGGCAACCAACACGGGCAGGCTCGTCGTCGGCGCCGCGCTCCTCGTCGTCTGCAGTATCGTCGTCCTCGTCGCAGGGTTCCTCGACACGCCGATTCCGTACGCCCCGGGCGTCGCCGCAGTCGCCACGCTGGGAATGGTCGTCGGAACCCTTCTCGTCGGACTCTCCGAGAAGGACGCCGCCGTCTGAACCGTCGATACCCTTCTCACCCACACTTAACAGTCAGACGGCCCTCACTCCGGGCATGAACGGATTCGAGAGGCTCGGACGGGTCGTCATCGGACTCTTCGTCGCCGCCGTCGCCGCCGTCGCCGCGTGGTTGCTGTTCGTCGCAACACCCGCGGATACGGCCGAACTGATTGGTGTGTTGCTCGTCGTCGCGACCGTCGCCGCTGGACTCCGCGTCGGAAGCAACATCGCTGCTAACGTGTTTCCGGCGTACAACGTCGCGGAGGTAGCCGTCGAGGGACCGATTACCCGTGACGGCGGCGGTGGGTTCCCCCCATCAACTCCAGGCACTCCCGGCGCGGACAAAATCGTCGACCTCATCGAGAACGCTGACACAGACGACAACGCGGAAGCGTTGTTGTTGCGGTTGAACACGCCCGGCGGCGCCGTCGTCCCGAGCGACGATATCCGGCTGGCGGCGAAACGTTTCGACGGCCCGACCGTCGCCTACACGACCGACGTGTGTGCCAGCGGCGGCTACTGGATTGCCTCCGGCTGTGACGAGTTGTGGGCCCGCGACGGCAGCGTCGTCGGCTCCATCGGCGTCCGTGGGTCGCGGATGACCGCCGCCGACCTCTTGGAGAAGGCTGGCCTCGAATACGAACAGCTCACTGCCGGGGAGTTCAAAGAGGCTGGCGTCCCCTTCGATGACCTCGAACCGGAGGAACGGGAGTACCTGCAGGGCATCATCGACGACTACTACGACCAGTTCGTCGAGACGGTCGCCGAGGGCAGAGGGATGGACGAAACCGAGATTCGCGACACCGAAGCGAAGGTCTTTCTCGGAAGCGAGGCCCACGAGATGGGGCTGGTCGACTCCATCGGCACCCGCAAAGACGTAGAGGAGCGCCTCGAAGACCTCCTCGACGAGGAGGTGTCGACGACGGAACTGGAGCCACGACTCGGCGTCGCCGAACGGCTCCGCGGCGGTGCCGAATCCGTCGCCTACGCCGTCGGCGCCGGTATCGCCAGTCAGTTCACCGACGCCAGCGGCGAGTTCCGGTTTCGGGTATAACGCCGCCGGGATAGTTGAGCATCCGCGAGGCGCGAAGCGCCGAGCGGTTCGCCGGCGGCGAAGCCGCCGGTAGCGACGAAGTGACCACCGCGCGCCCTCGGCGCGCGACGGGAACGAGTCGCTATTTTTCATCGAAGTTTTTGCCGGTCGCCGCAGGCGACCGTGCAAAAAGTTCGTCCTGAAAGCTTTTGTCCGCCCACTGGCAACGGACCACCGTGAGCACGCTGGTCGTGTGCGTCGACCGCGACGGGACCCTCGGGCCGAACGGCCCAATCGTTGGCTGGGAGGCCGTCCAAGCGCTCGTCACCGACGTGGGCATCGACGACCCCGAGGATAGCCGTGTCAACTGCCTGTTGGAGACGCTCAGCGTCGCCCGGGACCTCCGCGACGAGGGCGAAGACCCCCTCGTCGCCGTCATTTCCGGCGGTGGCGGCGACGGCATCAACGGCGACCGCGCCGTCGCCCGCGGTATCGACACTCTCGTCGCGGACAACGACATCGAGGCCGCAATCGTCGTCACGGATTCAGCCAGCGACGAGCGACTCGTCCCCATCATCGAGAGTCGCGTCCAAGTCGATGCGGTCGACCGCGTAGTCGTCCGACAGTCCCACGACATCCAATCGACGTACTACCTCCTGAAGCAGTTCCTCGGCGACGAGGAGTTACGCGGAACGGTGTTGGTCCCCATCGGCGCCGCATTGCTCGCGTTTCCGGTGTTGCTGCTGTTGGCCGACGACGTGGCCATCGCGCTGTCGGCCATCGCCGCAGTCATCGGGACGTTCCTTCTGTACAAGGGTCTCGGCATCGACGACTTCGTGGCGACGCTTCCTCGGCGGGTTCGGGACGCCTTCTACTCCGGACAGGTGTCGCTCGTCACCTACGTCGTCGGAACCGGGTTGGCGTTCGTCGGCATCTTCGCCGGCGGCATCAGCGCGACGAACATGACCGTGACGAGCGAACTGCTGGTCGGCTTGCGGTTCATTTTCGACAGCGTTCCGTGGTTCGCGGCGGCGGCACTGGCGGCCGCGACCGGCCGCCTCATCGACGAGTTGCTGGCCGAAGAGGGTGTCTCCGCGGCGCTGATGAACCTCCCGTTCGGCGTCGTTGCCGTCGGTTTGGTCGTCCGTGGCTTCACGGGGTATTTCCTCGAACGCGCCGACGTGCTCGGCCCCTTCAACGTGCCGGCGACCGAACTCGGTCCCGTGAGTATCGAGGGGTTCGTTCTCGGAATCTGGGGGCGACTCGCGCTGTACGTCGCCGCCGGCATCCTCGCGAGTTTCCTCGGGGTCGCCTTCGCCTCGCGGATGAGCGAGGGTGATTCGCCGCTCGAAGAGGTCCCCGAGTAGCGGAACCGACGCCCATTTAGCCGCCGCTCGGTTACTCCGGGTATGAATCCGTGGGTGAGCCTCTTTTCGGGCGGGAAGGACTCCTCGTGGGCGCTGTATCGAGCGCTCGAACGCGGTTTGCCGGTCGAGCGACTGGTGACGGTCCACCCCGAGGGCGACTCCTTCATGTACCACGTTCCCGCGACCGAGTTGGCGTCGCTGGCCGCCGAGAGCATCGGTATTCCGCTCGTCGACGTTCGCCCCGAGGACTTCGAGGCAGGTGCCGACCCGACCGAAGACAGCGGCGAGCGCGGCGACCGGGAGTTGGAACCGCTGGAGGCGGCGCTGGCCGAGTTGGCCGACGACCTCGGCGGCATCGACGGCGTCACCGCGGGCGCCGTCGAAAGTAGTTATCAGACCGACCGCATCGAGGCGATGTGTGAGCGCCTCGATGCCGAGTTGTTCGCCCCGCTGTGGCAGGAAGAGCCCCGCGAGTTGGCCGACGCGATGTTGGACGCCGGCTTCGAAATCAAAATCGTCCGCGTGGCGGCGTACGGACTCGACGAGTCGTGGCTCGGACGGACGCTGGATGCCGATGCCCTCGCCGACCTCGAAGCGCTCAACGACGAGTACGGCGTCCACATCCTCGGGGAGGGCGGAGAGTTCGAGACGCTCGTCACCGACGGCCCCCACATGGAGCGTCCCATCGAGTTGGCATACGAGACGTCCTTCGACGGTTCGCGTGGCTCCCTGCGGGTTACCGATGCGTGGCTCGGCGAGTAGCGGGTCGCTTCGGTCGGCCCGTTCGTCGTAACAAAAGACACTTGTCCGCGGCATCTGTCGTCATCGGACAATGAAAGCCGTCGTTCTCGCTGGCGGGTACGCGACGCGTCTGTGGCCCATCACGAAACACCGTCCGAAGATGTTCCTCCCGGTGGGTGAATCCACCGTTATCGACCGGATTTTCGAAGCGCTGGAAGGCGACGACCGAATCGAAGAGGTGTACGTCTCGACGAACGAGCGCTTCGCCGAGGAGTTCGAACGCTACATCGCCGAGAGCGACTTCGAGAAGCCGACGCTCTCCGTCGAGGACACCACCGAGGAATCGGAGAAGTTCGGTGTCGTCGGCGCACTCGGGCAGTTGGTCGACCGCGAGGGCATCGACGACGACTTGGTCGTCGTCGCCGGCGACAACCTCATCGGTTTCGACCTCACCGACTTCGTCGACTACTTCGAGGAGAAAGGAACGGCCGCCCTCGCCGCCTACGACGTCGGCGACCGCGAGAAGGCCAAATCGTACGGCCTCGTCGAGTTGGACGGCGAGCGAATCGTCGACTTCCAGGAGAAACCCGACGAGCCGAAGAGCACGCTCGTCTCCATCGCCTGTTATGCCTTCCCCGCGGAGTCGCTGCGGTTCGAGGAGTACCTCGAAGGCGGCAACAACCCCGACGAACCGGGATGGTTCCTGCAGTGGCTACAATCGAGGGAGGCGGTCCACGCCTTCGTCTTCGAGGAGCCGTGGTTCGACATCGGCACGCCGGAGTCGTATCTGGAGGCAATCGCGTGGTCGCTGGACGGCGACAGCGTCATCGCCGAATCGGCGACCGTCGAGAACTCCACTATCGGCGAGAACGTCCACGTCATGCCGGGGGCGAAAATCGTCGACTCGACGCTGGACCGCTCGGTCGTCTTCGGCGACGCAACCGTCTCGGACTGTGAAATCCACGAGACCATCATCGACGAAGGCACGCACATCGAGAACGTCGACCTCGCGGGCGCGCTCATCGGCGCCCACACCCGACTCACGAACGGTTCCGGGGAGTAAGTTTTAGCCTTCGGGACCCAGAGTAGCGGTATGCAGGGTGCAGAGCAGACCACCCGGCAGCGCATCGCCGAGTTCCTCCGAACCGACAGCGCCGAAGCGGGCGCGCTGGCGAACGAATTCGAAATTACCACCGCCGCGGCGTTGTCACACGTCGAACACATCGCGCGGTCGCTCGACGACACCGACGAGCAGTTGCTCGCAGCGCCGCCGGAGTGTCGCGACTGTGGCTTCTCGTCGTTCGACGACCTGACGAACCGCCCCTCGCGGTGTCCGGAGTGCAAAAGCGAGAACGTGACCGAACCGGCGTTTACGATACAGTAGCGGGCGGACGACTCGCTGTTAGTGCTGGAAAGCGCGTTGACCAGTGAACGCCATCGCGATGTCGTGTTCGTCGGCGGCGGCGATGACGTCCTCGTCGTTAACCGAACCACCGGGCTGGATGACCGCCTCGATGCCGGCGTCGGCGGCCTCTTCGATGCCGTCGGGGAACGGGAAGAAGGCGTCGGAGGCCATCACGGCGCCCTCTGCGTCCTTGCCTTCGGCGTGTTCCTCTGCCTTCATCGCGGCGAGTCGGACGGCGTCGACCCGGGAGACCTGCCCCATCCCGACGCCGACCGTCTCGGTGCCTTTCGCAAAGAGGATGGCGTTGGACTTGACGTGTTTGATGGTTCGCCACGCAAACAGCATCGTCTCGATTTGCTCGTCGGTCGGTTCGCGCTCTGTGACGATTTCGAGGTCGTCGGCCGAGGGCGCCTGAAAGTCCCGCTCTTGGACGAGGCGACCGCCGACGAGGTGCTGTTCGGTGAGCCGTTCGCTTCGCTCGGAGAGGTCACCCACCTCGAGGATTCGGAGGTTGTCCTTCTCGAAGAGGACATCCAGCGCCGCCTCCGTGTACGCCGGCGCGACGACGACTTCCTTGAAGGAGTCGGTGATTGCCTCGGCGGTGGCGGCGTCGCACTCGCGGTTCAGCGCGACGATGCCGCCGAAGGCGCTCATCGGGTCCGTCGACAGCGCCCGCTCGTAGGCGTCGGCGAGCGTTCCGGCGGTCGCACAGCCAGCCGGATTGGTGTGTTTGATGACCGCCGCCGCTGGCTCGTCGAACTCCTTGATGAGGTCCAAGGCGCCGTCGGCGTCGTTGTAGTTGTTGTACGACAGCGCCTTCGCGCCCTCGTTCAGTTGGTCGGCGTCGACGACGCTGGCCTCCTCGCAGGCGCCGTCGACGTACACCGCGGCGTCCTGATGGGGGTTCTCGCCGTAGCGGAGTTCCCGACCCCGGTCGTCGGAGACGACCCGGCGGGCGGGGAACTGTCCGCCGTCGTCGCCGTCGACGGAGACTTCGCCGTCGTCGACTGTGACGCGGTCCTCAGCGAACCACTTGACAGCGCGCGGATAGGCGGCGAACTCCGCGTCGTTGAGGACGCGCGCCTTCAACTCGGCGGCGTCGTCGCCGTCGTAGACGGGAACCGGTTCTTGCGTGACGATGGGGCCGCCGTCGACGGTTTCGTCGACGACGTGGACGGTACATCCGGTGACGGAGACGCCGGCGTCGAGTACCTGCTCGTGGGCGTCCATCCCCGGGAACGACGGAAGGAGCGAGGGGTGGACGTTGAGGGTGGTCGGCGCAGAATCGAGGAACTCGTCGGTGAGGATGCGCATGTAGCCGTCGAGACAGACCAAATCCACGTCGTACCCCTCCAAGCGCTGGAGGACGCGACGTTCGTGTTCCTCGCGCGTCTCGTCGTCGGATTTGGGGACGACTTCCGTCGGGATGCCGCGTTCGGCGGCGCCCTCGATGACGGGGGCGCCCTCCTCGTTCGTGAGGACGACCGAGAACTCGGCACCGCCCGGTTCGGTGTCCGCGATGTGAAGCAGGTTTCGGCCGCGGTTCGAGGCCATACCGGCTATTTTCATGGTTGAAACGGACTGCCGCGCGGGCAAAGTAGTTGCGGTTGCAGTTCCCTCGAATATACACATATGCGTATATAATGTCAACAGCAGCGGCTCCGACTGCCGTTGTTATACACATTCGTGCCCACAAAACTCAATTTAACGCGTTGAGTATGTGTTCGCTGTTCGACGAACAATGTTAACAGCACGCGGAGAGAGCGTCGTCCCATGTCGGAGGAAACGCGAATGGAGGACCTTCTCGAAGAACTGCGGGAGGCAAAACGGGCCGTCGCCGACGAGGGGCGGCCGGATGCCGTCGAGAGCCAGCACGCACAGGACAAACTCACTGCCCGCGAGCGCGTCGAGTACCTCTGTGAGGAGTTCGACGAAATCGGCCAACTCGCCGCCCCGGCGCCGACGACGCCCGAGACCGCCGACTGGGACCGGGAGGATGCCCCCGCCGACGGCGTCGTCGCTGGCGTCGGCGACATCGACGGCCGCCCCGTCGCCATCGCCGCCACCGACTTCACGGTTAAAGGTGGCTCCATCGGCCACACCGGCGGCGAGAAACTGAAGCGAGTCATGGAGTTGGCGCTCGAACGCGGCTTCCCCACCGTCCTCCTCCACGACGGCGGCGGCCACCGCATTCAGGAGGGACTGGACGC
Organism: Natronomonas gomsonensis; assembly: GCF_024300825.1. Classification (NCBI taxonomy): domain Archaea; kingdom Methanobacteriati; phylum Methanobacteriota; class Halobacteria; order Halobacteriales; family Natronomonadaceae; genus Natronomonas; species Natronomonas gomsonensis. The sequence continues at coordinate 1,578,904 of NZ_CP101323.1, forward strand.
CCGCCCCACGGCACAGGGCGACGGCGGCATCTTTCGGTTGCAGACGAAACTCTCCGGGTGGGTTCCCATCGTCTCGTCGATGATGGGCCCCGGGTTCGCCGCCCCGACGAACTTCTCGGCGATGGCCGACTTCGTGCCGATGGTCGAAGGGTCGACGCTCGGCGTTGCCGGCCCCTCGCTGGTGAAAGCCGCCCTCGGCGTCGACCTCTCGAAGGAGGAGTTGGGCGGCGCTGGGTTCCAGACGGCCGAGACGGGCATGGCCGACCGAGCATACGAAGACGACGAGGCCTGTCTCGACGGTATTCGTGAGTTCCTCTCGTATCTACCGCGGAACGCTCGTCGCGACCCGCCGACTGCCGACGCGCGTCCGCCCTCCGAGACCGCCCGCGAACGCCTGTTGGATGTGATGCCCGCCGACCCGAAGAAGGGCTACGACATCTACGCCATCGTCGAGGGCGTCACCGACGAGGGGACGTTCTTCGAGACGAAACCGGAGTTCGCCCGCAACATCGTCACCGGGTTCGCCCGCATCGACGGCCGACCGGTCGGCGTCGTCGCCAACAACCCCCGGGTGATGGCCGGGACCATCGACGCCGACGCCTCCACCGCGGCCGCGCGGTTCGTCTCGCTGTGTGATGCTTTCGGCCTCCCCATCGTCGCCCTCGAAGACGTGCCCGGCATCCTCCCCGGGCCGGATTCCGAACGCGACGGTGTCGCCCGCGCGGCCGGCAAACTCCCCTTCGAACTCAATGGCGCGACGGTGCCGGTCGTCAATCTCGTTCTCCGGCGCGGTTACGGCTTCGGCCACGTCGCCATGGGCGGCGGCGAATCCGTCCAGAACGTCCTCACGGCCGTCTGGCCGACCGCGGAGGTCGCCGCGATGGGTATCGAGGGCGCCGTCGACGTCGTCCACGGACGGGAAATCGAGGCGGCCGACGACCCCGAGACCAAACGGCGGGAACTCGTCGAGTTCTACAAGGACCGCACCGACGCCATCCGGTCGGTCGAGGGCGTCGGGATGGACGCCGTCATCGAACCCACCGAAACCTACGGCTGGGTGAAACGCGCGTTGAATCGCTACGACGAACCCCGCGAAGAGGAGTGGCCGCCGAAGAAACACGCAATCAATCCGTGGTAGTGGTGACCGTTACAACAACGCCTCCAGTCGGTTTTGGTGGAAGGCGACGGCGTCGTCGCCGGTACGTTCGGGATACCCCGGCCGCGTGACTTCGCCGTCGGCGTCGACCGCCGAGCGGAGAACGGCTATCAGTCGCTCCCGTCGCGTCGGTTCCGGAACCGGCCGAACGGAACTGTAGCCCTCTCGGAACGCCGCCCGAATCCGTGTCGGGTCATCGACGTACCAGTCGGCGACGAGGCGTTCGGTCTTGGCGACCGAGAGGCCGGCTGTCGCCGCGAGCGGTTCACCCCAATCGAGGACGGCGACGAGTTCTCCCGACTCGACGAGTGCGTTGCCGGGGCGCAGGTCCCACGGATACAGTCGAGGCCGGGGATTCTTCCGGCCCGTTGTCTCCCGTATCGCTTCACGTAGCGGCGCTTCGAGGTCGGCAAACGCGGCCGGTAAGGCACGAACGCCGGCCTCGCCGTGACCGACCAGCCACGGTTCGTATTCGTCCGGTCCGTTCGCCCGTAGCGTTCCGTTTTCGGCACGGACGGTGCCGAACTCCTCGAAGGGGAACGCCTCGTGTAACTCGGCGAGCGCGTGGCCGAACCGCCGTGCGATTCGCGCTTGCTGGCCAGGTGAGAGAGACACGAACCGCTCGTGGAGGTTGTCTCCCTCGATGTACTCGGTGACGCAGTAGCCCCGCACGTCGATGCGGCCGACATCGAGGACGGCGGGGACCGGAATCGTCGTTCGAGTCGCGACTTCCTGTGTCACCCGCATCTCCGTCCGGAGTGTCTCGGCGTCGGGCGACTGTTGGACGACGACCGTGCGGCCGTCGTCAAGGTCGACGACAGCCGTTCGCTTTCGGTTCCCCTCTGGCGGCGTCGTGACCGACTGGACGGACACCCCCGGAAACGCCTCCGCGAGGACGGTCTGCGGCGGGTCAGTCACGGTTCGACCACACTGGCGAGGTCGGACAGCGAACCGAGGACGTGTTCGGGTCGGTACGGTTCGGGGTCGACCTCCGTCGGCGAGTACCACGCGCTCGCCAGCCCCGCGTTCTGTGCGCCGGCAACGTCGTACTCCAGTGAATCACCGACGTAGAGCGCATCGCTCGGCGCGGCATCGAGCGCATTGAGTGCGGCATCGAAGGGGTCGCGATGCGGTTTCCGGCGCGGAAGGTCGCCCGCGTAAACGACCGTCTCGAAGCAGTCGCCGAACGCGAGCGCGTCCAGTTTCTGGGCCTGCCTCGATTCGGGGCCGTTGGTGACGACGCCGACCCGAGCGTGGTTCCGGGCCGTCTCGACGGCTGTCTGCGCACCCGGCGACGGCGTCACTCGGGCGTAGTCCACGACCTCCAAAAACCCCTCACTGAGGGCTGTCGCGTCAACCGGCGCCCGGCCGTGTTGGGCAGCTACCTTCGTGAATCCGGCCGCCAGATAACTCGCTTGGTCGTCCGGTGGCGGCGAGTCACCGAGCGCCGCCCACAGGTCGTCGGGGTCACCGAACGGTTCGATGCCGGCCGCCTCGAAGGCTCCACGGTACACTGCCTCCGGCGATTGGGCCTGCTCACAGAGGGTTCCGTCAAGGTCGAACAGGACGGCGCTGTAGGTCACGGTTTCAGTAGGCGTCGCTCCGGCAAAATCCTCGCGGTGGCGGCGGGCGTCTCAGTCCGACCCGGCGTACACCGTCCCATCGACCACGAGCGGGTCGGTCCGAATCCAATCCGGCATCGAGTACGTCCACTGGCGTACGCCATCGGTGTCGAAGGCGTACAGCGTCTTGTCGTCGCTGCCGACGTACACCATGCCGTCGGCAACCGCGGGTGCGGAGTAGGCTTCGCCTCCGAGACCGACCTCCCATCGTGGCGCGCCGTCGGTGTCCATCGCATAGAGTCGGCCCTCCGACGTGCTCACGTAGAGGGCGCCGTCGGCCAGCGTCGCTCGCCGGTACACGCCGCTGTCGTCGAGGGTTCGGTCCCATTGGACCGTCCCGCTGTCGACGCCGAGTGCGTACATCCGTCCGTCGGTGTTGCCGATGTAGACTCTCTCGTCGGCGACGGCCGGGCCAGCGACGAACTCCTCGCCCGTGGCCGCCTGCCACCGGTCAGTTCCGGATTCGATGTCGACGGCGTGAACGCCGCTTTCGCGTGACCCGACGTAGACGGTTCCGTCGGCGACGGCTGGTGTGCCCTCGATGGCATCGTCGGTTCGGTACCGCCAGCGGACCGTCCCGGAATCGGCCCCGACCGCATATAGCACGCCGGATTCGTCGCCGACGTACACCGTTCCCTCGGCGACCGTCGGCGAGGAACGCACCCAGTCTTCAGTCTCGATTGACCACTCTTCGGACCCATCGTCCGTATCCAGCGCGTAGAGGTGGCTGCTGTCGCTGCCGACGTACACCGTCCCGTCTACGACCGTCGGCGCCGAGCGGACCCAGTCTTCGGACCCCGCTCCGAGGGAGGCTCGCCACCGCTCTGTCCCGTCGCCGGCGTCGACCGCATAGCAGTAGGTGTCGTCGCTCCCGACGTAGACGGTCCCGTCGGCGAACGCCGGCGAGGAGCGTATCCAGTCGTTGGCTTCGAAGGTCCATCGCTCGGTGCCGTCAGAGGCATCGACGGCCGCCAGAACCCCGTCGTTGGCGCCGCCGAGTTCGTCGAGGCCCGTACATCCCGCCAGGACCCCGCCGACGGCAGCGGCACCGACACTCCGGAGGAGGCGTCTGCGTGTTGGCATCACGCTCCGCGGCACGAAGAGCAGTGGGAAAATACTTCCGCGCATAACGGTTCACCGACTCCTATCGATACACGTACGTGTTCATTTTCTCCGCCGGCGGTTCGATTATCGACACCCTTTTTCAACGCCTCGTCGCAGGTACGACCATGACCGACCGGGGCCCGCTGTACGCCGTCTCGCCGCTGGACGGCCGCTACGCCCGTTACACCGAACCGCTCACAGAGTACGTCAGCGAGGCCGCGCTCATGCGTGCCCGCGTCGAGGTCGAAGTCGAGTACCTCATCGCCCTGGCCGACCTCGAGGCGACGCCGCTGTCGCTGGACGAAGAGACACGCGAGACGCTCCGGAACCGATACGAATCCTTCGACGCCGACGACGCCGCCGTCGTCAAACAGCTCGAAACCGAGGGGTACGCCGGCTACAGCGCGACGAACCACGACGTGAAGGCCATCGAGTACTTCGTCCGGATGGCCCTACCGCAGGAGGACGAACAGGGGCCGTGGGTCCACTTCGGTCTCACGAGCGAGGACGTGAACAACCTCGCCCACCGCCTGCTCGTGAAACCCGCCGTCGAGGAGGTGTTGATTCCCGAGATTCGAGACCTGCGAGACACTCTGGCCGTCGAGGCCCGGCAGTACCGCGAGTTGCCGATGCTCGCACGCACCCACGGCCAGCCGGCGACGCCGACCACCTACGGCAAGGAGTTGGCGGTGTATGCCTCGCGACTCGGCCGGACGCTCGGACGCGTCGAGGCGGCCGCCGCCAACCTCTCGGGGAAACTCGCCGGCGCCTCCGGCACCTACGCCGCCCACCACGTTGCCTACCCCGACGTCGACTGGCGAGCGTTCTCGAAATCCTTCGTCGAGTCCCTCGGTCTCGAACACACCGAACTGTCGACGCAGGTCAACCCCTGTGACGACCTCGCAGCGGTGTTCGACGCGCTGCGTGGGGTCAACAACGTCCTCCGAGACCTCGATTTGGACATGTGGCTGTACGTTTCGGACCGCTATCTCGGCCAGGAAACCGTTGAGGGCGAAACTGGGTCCTCGACGATGCCACACAAGGTCAATCCCATCGACTTCGAGAACAGCGAGGGCAACCTCACGAAGGCCAACTCTGATTTGACGTTCCTTGCCGACTACGTCACCACCTCACGCCTCCAGCGGGATCTCTCGGATTCGACCGTCAAGCGCAACATCGGCGCGGCATTCGCTCACTGTCTCATCGGCTACGGCAAGACCGCCAAAGGGCTCTCGAAGGTCGAACCGAACGAGGCGGTGATGCGGGAGGAACTGGAAGCCAACCCCGAAATCATCGGCGAAGCCGTCCAGACCATCCTCCGTCGGGAGGGCGACACCGAGGCCTACGAGCGCATCAAGGCACTCACACGCGGCCAGCGGGCGACGCTGGAAGACTTCCGTGAGTTGTTCGACGAACTCGACGTCGAGGAGTCCGTTCGCGAGGAACTGCACGACCTCACTCCCGCCGGCTACACCGGACTGGGAAGCGAGTTGGTCGAGGAGGTTTGACATCCGGCCGCTCATCACGGATGGAACGGAGCGTAACGCTTGACAACACGGGGGAAAACATCAGCATATGAACGGGGTGGAACTAACGCTTCGCCTGCTCGCGGGGGTCTTGCTCATTTTGGCGAACGGCTTTTTCGTTGCAATCGAGTTCGCGCTGACCCGTGTCCGTCAGTATCCACACGCCGAATTCGACACCCCGGGTCTCCGGCGGGCTTGGGAGATGACGGAGGACCTCGAAATCTATCTCACGAGTTGTCAGGTCGGAATTTCCGCGACCAGTATCGCTGTCGGCATCGTCGCAGAGCCAGCGTTGGCTGCGTTAATCAATCCGATTTTCGAAAATACGCTCCTTACAGCGATTGGGGCGGGGGGCATTCTCGCGTTCGTCATCATCAATCTGCTCCACCTGACCCACGGCGAACAGACACCGACCTATCTCGGGGTCGAACGGACGAAGTTCGTCGCTCGGTACGGTGCGACTCCCCTCTATTGGTTTGCCAAACTGCTCTATCCGGTTATCGTACTCGGCGACAGCGTCGCCAAATGGACGCTCGGGCTTTTCGGCATCGAGATGACCGGTGCCTGGCTCGAAACCGAAACCGACCGTGTCGAATCGCGGGCAGACCTCCGTCACCGACTCGGGGCGTTACTCGACAACGGAGACCTCACCAACGAACGCAAAGAGGAGGTTATCAACGCGTTCAGCGTGGGCGAACTGCCGGTGAGTGAGGTCATGACCCATCGGTCGGACATCGTGTTCCTCTCGACGGCCGTCTCTGCACAAGAGAACCTCGACCGAATCGGAACGAGTCCACACACACGATTTCCGTTGATTGGTGACGACCCCTCCGATTATCGAGGAATCGTCTACGTCCCCACAGTCGTCGACCAACTCGACGACCTCAGACGCGGCGAGAGTTCGTTCGAGGACATCGCCGCCCCGCCGATGACGCTTTCCACAGACACCCCCATCAGCGACGCCGTCGATTTGTTTCAGGACGAACATCAGGAACTCGCGCTCGTGACTGACGACACAGACGGAACCGTCGTGGGATTGATTACCGCGACGGACGCCTTCGAGGCGGTGATGGGTGAAATCGAAGACCCGCTGGATATCGAACTCCAAGACCGAACGACCGCTCCACAGTAACACCAGCGGACTTCGCGATTCGCCACCGGTACACTGAGCGATTCAGTTTGGAGTGGCCACGAGCGTCGATGCCCCCGTCGGCGGCGAAAGAAGCCCCAAGCGTTACTCGGTGCCGGGGGTCTCGTCTTCCAGTCGCGTCAGGTCGTCGAACGTCTCGCGGCGGCGCGTCAGGCGAACGTCGTCGCCCTCGATTGCGACTTCGGCGGGCTTGGGCTGGGAGTGGAACTGACTGGCGAGATTGATGCCGTAGGCGCCGACGTTGCCGATGGCCAGCAAGTCCTCGGCCTCGGGCCGCGGGATCGGCCGGTCGGTACAGAACACGTCGGCGCTGGTACACAGCGGTCCGCCAACGCTCGATTCGACGGCCTCGCGGTCGTCGCCGGTGACGTTGCGGATGTGGTGATAGGAGTCGAACATCGCGGGACGAATCATCGCCGTCAGGCCGGCATCGACGCCGACGACGCGCGTCTCGGGGGTCTGTTTGATGGTGTTGACCCGCGTGAGAAGCGCCCCGGCGTCGGCGACGAGATACCGCCCGGGTTCCAGGGCGATGGTCGCATCGACGTCCTCCGTCACCTTCCGGACCATCTCGGCGGCGGCCTCGATGTCCAGCGGCGGTTCCTCGGGTCGGTAGGGGACGCCGAAGCCACCACCCAAATCGAGGAATTCGATGTCGCCCACGCGTTCGGCGAGGTCGGCGACCTTCCCGAGCGCCCGTTGGTGGTCGGCCAGGTCGTCGGAGAGAACGCCACTGCCGACGTGGGCGTGAAGCCCAACGAAGTCGAACCGGTCCCGAGCATCCTCGGCGACGCGTTCGACCTCGTCGTACGGCAGTCCGAACTTCGCGTCCTTGCCGGTGGCGACCTTCTCGTGGTGGCCGGTGCCGATACCGGGGTTGACACGCAAGGCGAGACGGCCGTCGAAGCCGCGTTCTTCGAGGCGGTCCAGCGTCATCTCGGCGCCTGCCGTAATCGTCAACTCGGGGGTATCCTCCCAGAGGTCGACGGCGTAATCGAGGTCGCCGTCGGGCGGATTGACGGCGGTGTACTGGAGGTCTTCGGGTGCGACGCCGGCTTTCAGCGCGCGGTCGAGTTCGCCGGCGGCAGCACACTCGATATCTGCCCCGGCATCGTACAGCGTCCGTATGACCGCTCGGCCGGTGTTTGCCTTCGCAGCGTACATGACATGGGCAAAGTCGAACGCGGCATCGAACCGCGCGAAGTTCTCCCGGATGCGGTCGTGGTCCATCACGTACAACGGCGTACCGTGTTCGTCGGCCACCCGTCCGAGGCGGTCGGCGTCCCAGTCGGCGAGGCGCTTGACGAGCGGCGAGGCGGCGAGACTCATTATCACAAGGGAGGGTCGACCGATAACAAGGGTTCCGCTTCGACCGAAAGGCTTGGCATACTCGACAACGAACCGAAGGGTATGACAGACGAGACGCCACGCCGCCGCACCGACCGCTCGAACCCCGTCGGCATCGCCATCGGTTCGACGCTCGGTCCGTTCAGCGCCGCCGTCGGCAGCGTCGTCAGCGAGAACCGCTTCGCGTTCAAACTCGCCGTCGGCGCGGGCGCCAATGACGATGCCGATGACGGCTTCGACGAGGACAACGCCGCGACCATCGACATCCAAAACGCAGACGAGGAAACACTCGAAGAGACCGAAGACGGCGCGGAGTCGAGCAACGACGACCCCACCGAAGCCGACGACTGACGGTTACAGAAGCGCCGTTTTCTCGCCTTCAGTTATCGCGCAGGGCGTCCTCGCGTTGGGTCGCCTCCAGGGTCTCTTCCTCTACGTCGGTGGCGACGACAGCGGGCTTGTAGGCGCCGCCCTCGAAGAGGTCGTGGTCGCCGACGCTGGATTCGACGAACCGGGTGAATGCGCGCCGCTCGGGCGGCAACTCGCCGTAGATGACCTCCTCCTTGACGAGGTCGTACACCGGGATGCGGGGCGTCAACAGCGTGTTCTCGCCGACGATACTTCCTTCGCCGACGACGAACCCACTCGTGACTCGACAGCCAGCGCCGAGGGAGACATCGTCCTCGACGACGACGGGGGCGGCCTCGACGGGTTCGAGGACACCGCCGATGAGCGTGTTCGCGCCCAACTTCACGTTGTCACCGATTTGGGCCGCCGACCCGACCGTGTCACAGGAGTCGACGAGCGTGCCGTCGCCGACGTGGGCGCCGATGTTGACGAACGCCGGACTCATCAGAATCGCGTCCGACCCGATGTAGGCGCCGCGGCGGACGACGGTGCCGTCGGGCGTGTTCCGGGTGCCGCGCTCGGGGAGGTCGTCGGTCTCCCGCAGCGGCAACACGTCGTGGTAGTCGACGCCGCCGTAGGTGTGGGTCTCGATGTTCCGGAGGCCGAAGTTCAGCAGGATGCCCTGTTTGACCCACTCGTTGGCCTCCCACTCGCCGTCGTTTTTCTCTGCGGCCCGGACCTCGCCGGCCTCCAGCGCCGCGAGGAACTCCTCTAAGACGGCGATGTCCTCGGCGGTGGCATCGTCGGCAGTCAGTCCCTCGTCCTTCCGCTGTTGTAGGTCCTCGATGTCGTCTCGGAGTACGCTCATTACCCCGACGGACGGAAACGCGGGACTTGGCTCTGTTGGAATCCGGTTAAAATAGTCGGCCAACTCGGCGACGCTCGCGCCCTACAGCACGTCCTCGAAGTCGTACCAGCCGGCCTCCCGACCGAGGAGCCACTCGGCGGCGTCGACGGCGCCGGCCGCAAACACCCGACGCGATTCCGCACGGTGGGTCAGCGTCAGCACCTCATCGTTGTCGGCGAGCAGCACCTCGTGTTCCCCGCGGACGTTGCCGGCCCGGCGGACGTGGACGCCGACCTCGCTGTCTTCTCGCTCGTGTTCGCCTTCCCGGCCGTGGACGCGGTCGAGGGCGTCCTCGCGGGCGGAATCGATGACATCGAGGAGGGTCTTCGCCGTTCCGCTGGGGGCGTCGCGTTTGCCGTTGTGATGCGTCTCGGTGAGTTCGATGTCGTAGTCCGGCAGCGCCTCGGCGCCGGCCTCGACGACCCGGAGCAGCGCCTGCACGCCGCGGGCGAAGTTCGACGCCTTCAGCACCGGCGTCGACTCGCTGGCCGCACGGAGCGCATCGAGGCCGTCCTCGTCGAACCCCGTCGTTCCGACGACGTAGGGGACGCCGGCCTCGGCGGCGAGGGCGGCGTACTCGTGGCTGGCCGACGGGACGGTAAAGTCGATGGCGACGTCGGCGTCTGCCAGCAGTTCCGGCAGTTCGTCGTCAGGGTAGACGCGGACGTCCTCGATGGTGTCCGACGAGGTGGCGACGCCGGTTACGTCGTGGCCGCGGCCGCTGGCCTCGGCGACGATTTCGCTGCCGGTCCGTCCGGTCGCACCGATGACGAGCAGGTTCATTCGAGGTCGTCGAGCACGCGGCGCAGTCGGTCGCGATTCTCGGGCTGCAGCGGGTTGAGCGGCGAGCGCATCGTATCGGAGTGGATGCCCCGCATCGCCATCGCCTCGTTGATGGGGATGGGGTTGGTCTCGACGAACAGCGTCCGGAAGAGGTCCCCTAACTCGTATTGGAGTTCGCGGGCGCGGTCGAAGTCGTTTTCGAGGGCGGCGCCGACGAGGGCGACGGTGCGCTCGGGTTCGACGTTCGCCGCCACGCTGATACAGCCGGTGCCACCCTGTGCGATGATGGGCAGCGTCAGGGCATCATCGCCCGACAGCACCGAGAAGTTCTCCTCGCGGGTGCGCTCGATGACCTCGTTGGTCCGGTTGAGGTCGCCGCTTGCGGCCTTATACCCGACGACGTTCTCGTGTTCGGCAAGCGAGACGGCGGTCTCGACGGCGATGTTCCGGCCGGTGCGGCCGGGGACGTTGTAGATAATCTGTGGGAGGTCGACCGCATCTGCGATTTGCCGGAAGTGGTGTTCCATCCCGTCCGGTTCGGGGATGTTGTAGTACGGCGAGATGAGGAGCAGACCGTCGGCGCCCGCGGCGGCGGCCCGTTCGGAGAGGTCCAATGCCTCGCGGGTGTTGTTCGAGCCGCTGCCGGCGATGACCGGCACGTCATCGACCGCGTCGACGACCGTCTCGACGACCTCGATGTGTTCGTCGTGGGTCATCGTCGCCGATTCGCCGGTCGTGCCGACCGGCACGAGGCCGTCGACGCCGGCGGCTTCGAGTCGCTGGGCGTGGGCCCGGAGGGTGTCGTGGTCGATGCTCTCGTCGTCGTGGAACGGCGTCGTCATCGCAGGGAAGACGCCGTCGAATGTGTCGTGTGTCATGGTGTCTTGGGTGTCGTACGTTCAGAGGCTGTGCGTTCGGTTTCGACCTGCGACGGGGGTGCCAGACCCGCCGGAGACCGGTCTAGGAACGTTTGCCTTTGGAGAAAGCGACTGAGACGGCGGACTCGGTGGGGTTCGTCCGTGGCCGACCGACGAGTACGCCATCTCGCATACATCAGAGACTTTCGCGGACGGACTTAGGCGTTTTGAGTCCGACACACTACCGTGCCGTGTGTTACCATCCACGCCAGAAGCCATTTCAGCGTAAACTCCCAACTCGGGGTACATGAGACACGTAGGACTCAAAGCCCGCATGGCGGTCGTGGGGAGCATTCTCTTCGCCTTCTATGCGATGCTCGCCATCGTCGCCTTCGAGGTGTTCGGGGTCGGCATTCCCGTCATCCTGCTGGGGACGGTCGCCTTCGCCGGCTTCCAGTACGTCGTCGGCAAGAAGATGGCGCTGTGGAGTACCGGCGCCGAGGACATGCCCGAAGACCGCTACCCCGAGGTTCACCGCTCCGTCGAGCGAATCAGCGAGGAGATGGACCTCGAAAAGCCGCGCCTGATGGTCGCCGACATGGGCGTCCCCAACGCCTTCGCGGTCGGCCGCCGCAGCGCCGGCGTGGTCGTCGTCTCCACGGAGTTGATGCACCTCTTGAGCCACGAGGAACTCGAAGCCGTCCTCGCTCACGAACTCGCCCACATCGACAACCGCGACGTGATTACGATGGTGATGGGGCAGTCCATCGCCTCGATGCTCGGGTTAGCGGCGTACTTCGTCGTCGCCTTCGCCGGCGAGGACGGCATCGCGGGCATCATCCTCGGCTACATCGCCTCCATCCTCGTCCAGTCGGTTGCGATGGTGTTCGTGTTGGCCATCTCCCGATACCGGGAGTACGTCGCCGACTCCGATGCGGCAGAACACGTCGGCGGCGATGCGATGGCTCGTGCGCTCCAGAAAATCAGTTCGGCCGGCCAGCGCGGCAACGCCGAGTTGGACGACAACGTCAGCGCGCTATGTATCTTCGGCGGCGAGCGCTCGGCGCTGGCGAAACTGTTCGCCACCCACCCGCCCATCGAGAAGCGCATCGAAGCGGTTCGGGACGTAGAGCGGTCGTACTACTGAGTTCTCTCATTCGCTCGGATCTCGGACTGCCATTCCGGAGATGTACTCGGTGAGGTCCGTCGCCGAGATGATGCCGATGGCCTCGCCGTCCTCGTCGACGACCGGGAAGTGACTGATTTCGTACTCGACCATCCGTTCGGCGATTTCCGGAATCGCTACGTCGGGTTGCGTCGTCGCGATGTCCTCGGTCATGTGGTCGCCGACGGTGGTGGTCGATTTGGGTGTTCCCTCGGCGACGATGCGGACGAAGTCCGTCGACGTGAGAATGCCGATTGGGCGGCCCTCGTCGTCGACGGCGACGACGGATTTGATGCCCTCTCCGAGCATCGAGTCCGCGATCTCTTCGACCGGTGTTTCGGGGTCAGCCGTCAATACGGGCGCGGTCATGAGGTGTCCGACTTCCGTGTTCATGGCGGTCCGTTGCGCGCTCCCATGTATAAGCATCCGGTTCTCGGCGCGTTCCGCCACCGCCGGCCATAGAGGGACCTCCCGCCCGTGTTCGACACGCTAAAGCGGCCGCCGGAACTCCCTAGGGTATGGAGTACCACGAGGCGGCGAACTTCCTGTTCGACCTCCGCCGGTACTCGCCGACGACCGGTGTCGAGTCGACCCGGCGGCTCCTCGATTTCCTCGGGGGGCCCGGCGAGGACCTCCGGGTCGTCCGCATCGCGGGGTCGAACGGGAAGGGCAGCACCGCCCGAATGGTCGAATCCGTCCTCCGGGAAGCCGGCTACGACGTGGGGCTGTACACTTCCCCACACCTCGACGACGTTCGCGAGCGCGTCCGCATCGACGGCCGGAAGGTCTCGAAGGCCGCAGTCCGTGAGTTCGTCGAACAGGTCGAACCGTACGTCACGGAGCAGGCCGCCGAGGGCGCCTCGCCGACGTTCTTCGAGACGACGACGGCGCTTGCGGTGTGGGCCTTCGCCCGCGCCGACGTGGACGTGGCGGTACTGGAGGTCGGCATCGGCGGCCGCTACGACGCGACCGGCGCCGTCGACAGCGAGGCTGCGGCGGTCACGAGCGTCACGCTCGAACACGCCGACATCCTCGGCGACACGATACCCGAAATCGCCCGCGACAAGGCCGCCGTCGCGCCGGATTCGAACCCGCTCGTCACCGCCACCGAGGGCGAGGCGCTTGAGGCCGTCAGGGACGTGGCTGGCGACGTACGCCGCGTCGGAACCGACGACGACGCCGATATCCGCGTCCGCGACGGCGGTCGGGTGGGCGTCGAGCAGGCCGTCGCACTCGACGGCGACGGCTGGGCAGTCGAAACGCGTCTCCCGCTTTTGGGGACGTATCAGGCCCGAAACGCCGGCGTCGCGGCGGCATTAGCCCGACAACTGGGTGGCGTCTCGACCGACGACATCGAACGCGGCCTCCGGAACGCCCACTGGCCCGGCCGTTTCGAGGTGATGGAGCGAGAGCCACTCGTCGTCCTCGACGGCGCACACAACCCCGGCAGTTGTGCCGGCGTCGCCGAGACGCTGTCGACGTTCGAGTACGACGACCTGCATCTGGTTTTCGGCGCGATGTGCGACAAGGACCACGCGGGCATGGTCGAAGCGCTGCCCGACCCCGACTACGTCTACACCTGCCGGCCGGACTTCGAGCGCGCCGAAACGCCCGAGGCGCTCGCGGCGGCGTTCGAGGCCGCCGGGTCGGACGCCAAGGGACGGACGAAGGCGGCTGTCGAAGACGCCGTCGAGGCCGCCACCGACGCGGCCGGCGACGGCGACGCAGTCCTCGTCTGTGGGTCGCTGTTCGTCGTCGGCGAAGCCAGGCGGCGCTGGACCCGACTCCGCGTCGAAAAGCGCGTGCCGGACCTCGACGCCGCACGAGAGGTCCTCGCAAGCGCCGACGTGACCGAGGGCGGCATCCACCGAATGCGAGCGAAGGGCGTCCACCGCGTCGTCGCCACCCGCGTCCAACCCCGCCAGGCCGAATACCTCAAACAGGAGTCGCTGTCGCTCGGCGCCGAGTGTGCCACTTCGGGACTGTCCGCCCAGGACCGGGAACTCGTCGACGTGGTGTTGATGGGGACGCTCGCGCAGTTCAAACGCCTCGCGGAGACGCTCGACGGACAGCCCTACGGCCTCTCGCGGTTCGCCGACGAACTCAGGGAGACCCTCGAAATCGGCTATCGGCCCGAACCCCACGGCTACCCGTGGGACGATGGAACGGCCGTCATGGGTATTCTGAACGTGACGCCCGACTCCTTCCACGACGGCGGCCGCTACGAGGACGTCGACGACGCCGTCGCACAGGGTCGACGCCTCGTCGAGGCCGGCGCCGACATCGTCGACGTGGGCGGGGAATCCACCCGCCCGGGCGCCGACCCCGTAGCAGTCGAAGCGGAGAAAGAGCGCGTCGTCCCCGTCGTCGAGGCGCTTTCCGACGCCGACGCCCTCGTCTCCGTCGACACGCGGAAGGCCGAGGTGGCACGGGCCGCCCTCGATGCTGGCGCCGACATCCTCAACGACGTGTCGGGGCTGGAGGACCCCGAAATGCGGCTGGTGGCGGCCGAACACGACGTGCCCGTCGTCGTGATGCACTCGATTCACACCCCGGTCGACCCCGAGGCCGACATCGAGTACGACGACGTGGTCTCCGATACGCTCGATGCGCTGGTCGAACGCGTCCTGCTGGCCGAGAAGGCCGGTCTCGACCGCTCGCAAATCATCGTCGACCCCGGTCTCGGGTTCGGGAAGGCACCCGAGGAGGACTTCGAGATACTCGGCCGCCTCGCGGAGTTCCGCGCGCTCGGCTGTCCGGTTCTCCTCGGCCACTCACACAAGTCGATGTTCGGAATCCTCGACCGCGAGGCGGACGAACGGCTGTCGGCGACCGTCGCCGCAAGCGCGCTGGCCGCCGAACGGGGCGCCGACATCGTCCGGGTTCACGACGTCGAAGAGAACGTGGCGGCGGTGAAGACGGCCGCCGCCGCGATGGACCCCGGGGCGTTCACAGAGGAGTAGCCGACACGTTCGGCCGATTGGAGAAGATATATCCTCGCCGTTCGACTACACGTAGCCGTGGCGTCCCCGTTCGAGGTTCTGGGTGTCGAGCCGGATGCTGACCAGCGAGAGATAGAGCAGGCCTACCGCGACCGAATCAAGGAAGCCCACCCCGACCACGGCGGCTCCCCACGGGAGTTCAAGCGGGTCCGAGAGGCCTACGAGGACATCAAAGCCGGCCGCGCCCGGAGCGTATCCGACGCCGACGACGGAGTCGACGCACCGGGTGAACCGGAACCCGGGACCGACGAGTCGAGAGAACGCACCGACGAACCCGAGGAGTCGGCCACGCGCGTCGAGTATCTTAACTACGACGTCCTCGCCGACCACGGCTGGAGTCTCGAAGACGACGACCTCTTCGATAAGGCGTCGGCGGCGAACCTCGACCACGAGGACTACGGCCGGTTTCTGGCCGAACCGCAGGAATCATTGCTTGAAGCCGCCGAGAACCGCGGATTCGCGTGGCCCTACGCCTGCCGCGGCGGGGCGTGTGCGAACTGCGCCGTCGCCATCAAAGACGGCGAACTGTCGATGCCGGTCGACCACATCCTCCCTGAGGAGATGCTCGACCGCGGCATCCGACTCTCCTGTATGGCACGGCCGGCGACCGACCGACTCCAGGTCATCTACAATGTCAAACACCTGCCCGACCTCGACGACCTCCTGTTGCCGCCGAGTCCCTTCGAGAAAGCGCAAGCCGACGACTGAGGGCGGACGCTTGGCGGTTCAGTCGTCCGTCGGAGCCGCTTCCGCCTGTTGTTCTTCGGTGTCGTCGCCGTAGATGTTCTCGATGGCCTCCTCGTAGGCCGCCCGGATGTTGCGTCGTTTCTTCTTCATCGACGGCGTCAGGAGGTCGTTGTCGGCAGTCCACTCCTCGGGAACGAGGCGGAACTCCTTGATAGTCTCGTGGCTCGACAGCACCTCGTTGACGCGGTCGACCTCCTCGGCGACCCACTCGTGGACGCGGTCGTCGGCGACGGCCGCCGCGGGGTCGTCCGGAAGGTCGATGTCTTCCTCGTCGGCCCACTCCCACAACTCCTCGAAGTTGGGAGCGATGACGGCGCCGATGAACTTCCGGTCGTCGCCGACGACCATAATCTGGTCGACGCGGGCGGAGGTGGCGAACTCGTCTTCGATTGGCTCGGGGGCGACGTTCTTGCCCGTATCGAGGACGATGAGGTTCTTCCGTCGGTCGACGAAGCGGACGTAGCCGTCACCGTCGATGGAGACGATGTCGCCGGTCCGGAAGTAGCCGTCATCGGTGAAGGCCGCCTCGGTTTTGTCGGGTTTGTTCCAGTAGGCCTCGAAGACGTTCGGTCCCTTCGCGAGCAGTTCGCCGACCTCGCCTTTCTCGGAGGCTTTCGTCTCCTCGCTGACCACGTCGGGGTCCAACTTGAGGTCCACGTCACACAGCGCGATGCCCATCGTCCCAACACGGATGTCTTCGGGCGGATTCGTCGTCAGGGCGGGGGCCGTCTCGGTGAGGCCGTACCCCTCCAGAATCGTCAGCCCCATCGCCCGGTAGAGTTTCGCGAGGTCCTCCGAGAGCGACCCACCACCGGAGACGAACAACTGGACGTTGCCGCCGAGCGCCTCCCGCACCTGCGAGAAGACGAGTTTGTCGGCGATTTTCAGTTTCGTCTCCAGGACGACGCCGGGGTCGTCGGCGTCATCGTAGGTCTGGGCGGTGTCGACGGCCCACTCGAAGATGCGCTTTTTCACCGGCGACTCGGAGGCCTGTTCGCGCATCTGGTTGTAGATGCGCTCGTAGACGCGCGGCACCGACGCCGCGGCGTCGGGCCCGACCTGCTGGAGGTCGTCACCGACCGTGTCGGGGTTTTCGGCGTAGGCGACGGTCATGCCGATGCCCAACTCGTGGAAGTGGTTGATTCGCTCGAAGGCGTGGGCAAGCGGCAGGAACGAAAGCGCCGTCATCCCGGCCTCCATCGCCGGAATGTCCTCGTCTTTGTCGGGACGGGGCCCGATACGCCGTCGGAGTTGATTGAAGCAGGTCCGCCAGTTCTTGTGGGTCAACTCGACGCCCTTCGGGTCGCCCGTCGTCCCCGAGGTGTAGACGAGCGAACAGAGGTCCGTCCACTCGCGGTTCTCGAGCCACGACTGGAAGGTCTCCTCGTCGTGGTTGTCAGCCCCGAGTTCGTACACGTCAGCCAGCGTGTGGATATCCTCGCGGTCGGCGTACCGCTCGGAGACCTCGTCGATGACGACGACGAACTCCAACTCGAGGTCGTCTTCGACGGACAAAAGCGTCTCCAGCAGGTCCTCGTTTTCGACGACACAACCCATCGCGTCGTTGTCGTCCAGCAGGTACTGGACCTTCGGCGCCGAAGACTCGGTGTAGACGGTCGTGACGACGCCTTCGGCGGACTGAATCGCGTAGTCGGCTTGCGACCACTCCATTCGGGTGTTCGCGTAGATGCCGACACGGTCGTCAGGACCGACACCGAGTTCCCGAAAGCCCGTCGCGAGATACCGCACGATGTCGCCGGTTTCCTCGTAGGTGAGGGCACCGTACTCCCCTGCAGGCGGGGCCGGAACCACGTCGCCGGTCAACGACCGGTCGTAGACGCCTCCCTTGTACATCTGTGCGTCCCGACTGCCGTTCCGTGCCACAGAATCGAAGAACAGCTCCGGGATGGTCGTCTCGCCTATTACCTCGTCCGTGTACTCGCGCTCGACCGCTCTCCAATCCATAGCGATTGATAATCACACACGTACTTGAAGCTATCCGCGTGTTGACCACTTCACTGCGTCCGGAAAACGGTTCGGCGGAGTTCAGCGCGCCTCGGCGCCACAGGAACGGAACAACTCGAGATAGTCGTCGACGACCGCGGTGTGGTCGAACGACCGGAAAGACTCGTCGATGTCCTGAAAACCGTAGCTCCAGGCCTCCTCGATGGCGTCGTCGAGGGCTTCCATGTCGGTGACGCGGATGCCGCGCTCGCGGCGCTCGACGAGTTCGTGGGCGCTGGAGTCGCCCTGATATTCGACGATGCCGACACAGCCGGCGGCGAGTGCCCACAGCAACTCCTCGGCGAACAACTCCCGCCGTGCGGTCTGGACGAAGGCGTGGGCACCCCGGTAGATGGCGACGCGCTCCTCGCGGTCGCACTCGCCGACGAACTCGACGCGGTCGGCCAATCCGAGGTCACGGGCCTGTCGCTCGTAGTCGGTTCGTTGGGGGCCGTCACCGATGACCGTTGCCGTCCAGCCGTCCTCGCCGCGGAGTTCGGCCAGCCCCAACAGCAGGCTCTCGAGGTTGGCGTCCTCGTCGAGTCGGCGGGCGTACACCACGTCGCGGCGCTCGGCGGGGTCGGTGTCGGCGACGAGCGAGAAATCGATGCTCTGGGGAACGACCGTCGTGTTCGCCTCCGTCGCGCCGGACTCCCGGACGCGCGTCCGCTGGAGTTCCGAGGGGGAGACGACGCGGGTCGGAACCCGGGCGGCGGTCGTGGTCCACGGGGACGCCTCGACTTCCGGTTCGTCGCCGAACCACTCACAGACGAGCGGCGCACGTGCGAGCGTGGCGCCGATTCGAGCGGAGACGACGGCGCCGGGCGGCGACGCCGAGGCGAGAACGACATCGGGGCGGTACCGAGCGAGCAGTCCCGGTACCCGCGTGTAGAACAGCGGCGGCGTATCGAAGGTGACCGACTCGTAGACCACGTCGTCGAGTTCGAACTGTCGGGTGTCGCTGCCCCACCAGCCGAGACAGTATACCCGGACCTCGTGGCCGCGGGCCGCGAAGCGGCGGGCGAACCGCCGGAGGCGCAACGCGCCGTCGCGGTCGGACTGTGGCGGAGGTCTTCTGAACACGACCGCGATTCGCATGCGACCGACGACGAAGCGGGGTGGCAAAAAGGAAGGGGAATCCGTGCCGGGGTCATCGTCTGAGCCGAATCGCTATTACCCGCCCGCTCCACAACGGGGACGTGTACGACATCGAGCGCTATCTGAACGTCCGAAGCGCCTTCGGGGCGAGTTTCGCTCCCGACGGCACGCTCGCGTTCCGGATGGACACCACCGGGACGCCGCAGGTGTGGACCGTCGAGAAGCCGGGTGCGTGGCCGACACAGCGCACCTTCTACGACGAGCGAGTCACCTTCGCCACCTGGTCACCCGAACGGAACGAACTCGTCTTCGGGAAAGACGAGGGGGGCAACGAACGCCAGCAGTTGTTCCGACTCGACGCCGACGGGACGGTGACGAACCTCACCGCGACGGACGCGAAACACCGCTGGGGTGGCTGGAGCCACGACGGCGACCGTATCGCCTTCGCCTCGAACCGACGCGATGAATCCGTCTTCGACATCTACGTCCAGGGGCGCGAGGAGACCGGCGACGACGCCGAACTGATACGCGAAGGCGACGGCTGGCTGTCGCTCGGCGGGTGGAGTCCCGACGACTCACGGCTGCTCGTCCACGAAGCCTATTCCAGTTTCGACCACGACGCCTACGTCCTCGACGTGGCGTCGGGGGAGTTAACCCACCTGACGGACCACTCAGACGACGCCATCCGGTATTCGAGTCTCTCGTGGTCGCCCGACGGAACCGGCGTCTACTGCTGTACTGACCTCGACGCCGACACGCTGTATCTCGCGCGACTCGACGCCGAGACGGGCGACATCGAGACGGTCGAGGAGGGTGGTGAGTGGAACCTCGACGGCATCGCGTTGGACGACGAGACGGGTCGACTCGCCTACTCGCGGAACGTCGACGGCTACACTGAGTTGACCGTCGGCGAACTCACCGGCGAGACGACAATCGAGACGTTCCCTGACCCTGAGATTCCGGCGGGCGTCGCCGGTGGCGTCGCCTTCGACGACGACGCCGACCGCTTCGCCGTGACGGTCACCGCCGACACCGAGAACACAAACGTCTACGTCGTCGACGCCGAGACGGGCACCGCCGAACGGTGGACACACGCTTCGACGGCGGGCATTCCCGAAGAGACGTTCCGGGAAAGCGAGTTGGTGCGCTACGAGACGTTCGACGGCCGCGAGATTCCGGGCTACCTTTCGCTTCCGGACTCGGCGCCGGAAGAGGGCGCGCCTGTCGTCGTCGACATCCACGGCGGCCCCGAGAGCCAGCGCCGGCCCTCCTTCTCGCCGGTCAAGCAGTACCTCCTCGCCCACGGCTACGCCGTCTTCGAGCCGAATGTCCGCGGGTCGACCGGCTACGGCCGGGCTTACACCCATCTAGACGACGTCGAAAAGCGGATGGATTCGGTGGCCGACATCGAGGCGACCGTCGAATGGCTCGCCGACCGCCCCGACATCGACGACGACCGGGTCGTCGCCAAGGGCGGTTCCTACGGCGGGTTCATGGTGCTCGCGGCGCTCACCGAGTACCCCGAGTTGTGGGCTGCCGGCATCGACACCGTCGGCATCGCCAACTTCGTGACGTTCCTCGAAAACACCGGGTCGTGGCGCCGCGAGCTACGAGAGGCCGAGTACGGTTCGCTGGCCGACGACCGTGAGTTCCTCGAAGCCATCTCACCTATCAACAACATCGAAAGCATCGAGGCGCCGCTTTTCGTCCTCCACGGCGCGAACGACCCCCGCGTCCCGGTGGGTGAGGCCGAACAGATAGTCGAGAAAGCCAGAGCACAGGGCGTCCCGGTCAGAAAACTAATCTTCGAAGACGAAGGCCACGGCTTCTCGAAGTTGGAAAACCGCATCGAAGCCTACACCGAAATCGTCGATTTCCTCGACGAACACGTCTAACGGCGGCTCTCGAAGTCGGATTCGTGGGTAAACGGTAGCAGATTTCGGGCACAAGTCTTTTGGTACGTCAACACATACCTAGTGTAAGAGGTGGTGACCAGTCTACGGGGAAACACACCAGCAATCGACCGGACGAATCGCCATCGAACGACTGCTGTAGTGGTATCACGGCGAGAACTCCCGACCCAGAGGGCCGACGCACTGCATCGAATCGATTCACAACCCACGTTTGAACCGGGTACAGCGGGTTCCGGACCCCGTCCCAGGCACCGAACCGAAACTGACGCGAATCGAACGAATCGAGAAACGAACCGAGAAACCGACGGACCGAGCAAAACACACGACCGAATATTTTTTCGAGCGCCGATACCGCTACCGTGCGTTTTCCAGTTTGTCCATCGCTTCGGGGTTCTCGATGGATGACATGTCACCCAAGTCCTCGCCGGTGTAGGTGGCCTGAATCGCCCGGCGGATGATTTTCCCGGACTGAGTTTTGGGGAACTCGTCGACGAACAGCACCTCCCGCGGCCGGAACGGTTTGCCGTGTTCCTCGCCGACCTTCGCCCGGAGCTCCTCTTTGAGGTCCTCGCTTTCCTCGTAGCCCGGCTCGAGGACGACGTAGGTGACGACGGCGGTGCCGGTGGTGTCGTCTGGGACGCCGACGGCGGCGGCCTGATTGACCGCCTCGTGTTCGATGAGCGCGCCCTCGATTTCGGCGGGTCCGACCTTCCGGCCGGCGACGTTGAGCGCGTCGTCGGCCCGACCGTGCAGGAACCAGAAGCCGTCCTCGTCCTTCTGAGCCCAGTCGCCGTGGTCCCACATCGGCGGGTCCTGGAAACTCGACCAGTACTCGTGGAGATAGCGGTCGTCGCCCTGCCACAGCGATTTCGTCATCGACGGACAGGAATCACGCGCGACGAGATAGCCACGTTCGTGGTCCTCGGCGATGGACTCGCCGGATTCGTCGACGATGTCGATGTCCATCCCGAGACCCGGGCCACCGAGCGTACAGGGCTTCAGCGAGTTGATGGGCATCGGCATCAGGAAACAACCGAAGATTTCGGTCCCGCCCGAGATGTTGATGATGGGTGCCTCGCTGCCGCCGATCTCCTCGTAGAACCACAGCCACGATTCGGGGTCCCACGGTTCGCCGGTCGAACCAAGCAGGCGCAGACTGGAGAGGTCGTGGCCCTCGACCCACTCGTCGCCCTGCTTGCGGAGCGCCCGAATCGCTGTCGGCGAGATGCCGAACTGGGTGACGTCGTGGCGGTCTATCATCTCCCAGAAGCGGTCGGGTTGGGGGTGGTCCGGTGCGCCCTCGTACATCACCATCGTCCCGCCGAAGGTGTGGGTGCCGATGAGCGTCCACGGCCCCATCATCCAGCCGATGTCCGACACCCAGAAGAACCGGTCGGAGGGCTTGAGGTCGAACCCGAAGTACACCTCCTTTGCGGCCTGTAGTTGGGCGCCGGCATGCGTGTGGACGATGCCCTTCGGCTTGCCCGTCGTCCCCGAGGAGTACAGCAGCATCGACTCATCTGAGGCGTCGAGTTCCGCCGTCTCGTAGTCGTCGGCCTGCGTGGCGACCGACTCGCTCCAGTAGACGTCTCGGCCCTCGGTCATCTCGGGGTCGCTGTCTGGGAAGCGCCGGTAGACGACCACGTCGGTCACGTCGTGGTCGGCTTCCTCGATGGCTTCGTCGGCGGGCGCTTTCAGCGGTATCTCCGACCCCCGCCGGTAGAAGCCGTCGGCGGTGAACAGCACGTCGGCTTCGGGGTCCTCGATGCGGGTGGCGGTGGCCTCGACGCCGAAACCCGAGAAGATGGGGACGGCGATGGCGCCGATCTTGAAACAGCCGTACAGGATGGAGATGACCTCCGGCACCATCGGCATGTACAGCGCGACGGTGTCGCCTTTCTCGACGCCGACGGATTCGAGGTAGTTCGCTACCTGATTCGACGTTCGGGAGAGTTCGTGGTACGTGAAGTTCCGGACGTCGCCGTCCTCGCCCTCCCAGATGCAGGCGACCTTGTTCCGGCGCTCGGAATCGGCCGCCGCATAGCGGTCGACGGTGTTGTGGGCGACGTTCAGTTTCCCGCCAGGGTACCAGTCGGTGAACTGCGGCCCCTCCGAGTCGTCACGGACGCTGTCGTATTCCTCGTACCACTCGATGTCGAGATAATCGGGCAGTTCGTCCCAGAACCACTCTACCTCACTCGTGGTGCGTTCTATCAGTTCCTCGTAGTCGTCGATGCCGTACTTCTCCATGAACGCGTACACGTTCGTCGACTCGACGAACGCGTCGTCGGGTTCGTGTACCACCTCGTCGAACTCCTCGAGAGACTCCATACTGTGATGTGTTCGCACCCGCCGTCAAGTAGTTTTCTTCCTTGAAAAAACAAAAAATGAATTTCATGTTGTCCAAGGAGGGGGAACGGTTTTGCGTCGGCCGCTCCAACGCAACGCTATGTACGTCCGGGACGCACGAAACCGCGATGAGGCCTGGCTGTTAGACCACATCGAGGCGATGGGCCTGGACGAGACGGCCTTCCGGTCGCGGGACTACGTCATCGCCGTCGACGAGGAGTCGAACACCCGCGCGGGATTCGGCCGGATTCGAGTCCACAGCGGCGACGACGGAGAAGTGTGTGAACTCACCTCCATCGGCGTCCTCGACGGCTGGGAACGACAGGGCGTCGGCGCCCATGTCGTCGAGCGCCTCGTCGACAGCGCCGAAGCCGAGGGGTTCGACCACGTCTACTCGCTGACGAGTTCCCACGACTACCTCACCCAGTTCGGCTTCGAAGGCGTTTCCTCGGACGCGCTTCCGGCGGTGTTACAGGAACGACTCGAATCCAAGCGGGAGTCGCTGGACCCCGAAGCCGTCCCCATGCGCATCGACACCGAGCGGTTCCGGATGCCCGAGCGCCTCCGCGAGCGGTTCAAGGTCGCAGCCGAGGCCCAACCCGAGCCCGAACCCGAGGAATCCGCCGAGGACTTCGGTATCGACCCCGACGAAGCGACCTACAAGTACGATACCAGCTGATTCACTCCGCCAGACCGCGGAGGTCGACCTCTCCCGGCGGTTCGAACTCGTAACACAGCGATTCACCGAGTACGTAGTACCGGTGTTTGCCCACGTCCTCGATGACGCGTGCGTCGGTGTCGATGGCGATATCGACGAGGTCCTCGAGGTTATCGATGCGGACACGCGGTTTGTCGTCGGCGGCGGTCGACACCGCACCCCGGGAAATCCACTGGTCGAACTCCTTCCGTTCGGCGGCAAACGACAGGCTTCGGCGTTCGGTGTCGGTCACCTCGAACGCCCCGCGATGCCGACCGACCGCGACACCGGCGAGTCCAACGAGCGAGAGGACGACGAGCAGCGGGCCGAGGACGCTCCGAACCGGGCCGTAGCTCTGTTCGACCGTCACCGTCTCCGTTCGCGGATGGGGTTCGGTTTTCCCAGAGGGCCCGCTTACGCTGTAGGTGTCCGAACCGGGGGCGAGCGTGAGCGTGTAGGTGGCTTCGTCCGTAGCCTCGCCCCCCGCCGCGGTGCCGGTGGCCTCGACAGCCGAGACGACGCTGACCGAAGTCTCACCGGGCGAGGCGCCGAGGTCCTCACGGACGCCCTCGATGTCCGCGAGCACCTCTGTCACGTTGACGGTGAACGATGTCGTCGCCAGTTCTCCGGGCGCGACCGTCTCGGAGGTCGTTCCGAGCGGTTCCTCGATGCGCCAGAGTTCTTCGGTATTGCCGTCGTCGCCCTCCGACACCGACCGGATGACGAGCGTCGTCGTCGTTTCGACCGTCAACTCCCCGTTGGGAGCCTCGAACCCGTATCTGAACTGCCCGTCGAGTTCCGGGCCGAGTTGCGTGTAGTACAGCGAGCGGTCCTCCAGCGTCTCGCCGACATCGAACACCCTGTTTTCGGTCTGAATCGTCGAGGAGTGAGTGTACCCGCCGACGGAGCGCCACTCGCTTACGGTCCGCTGTTCGGTCTCCGTACCCGGTTCGATTTGCGTCGTGTAGGTCAGCGCTCCGCCGACGAGCAGCGCGACGACGAGTGCCGCCGCGATAACCACCGCGTAGTCGGCGACCACCACCTTCGCCCGTTTCCCCCACATTTCGTCCCGGCAAACGCAAGGCCACAATAAAAGGGTTATCACGGCACCATTCGCTGGGCTTCAGAGCCACGACTCCCGTGAACGCGAGCGCGTCCGCACCGGCGAGGCCCCGACCACGAGCAACCCGACGAGGAGGAACGACCCACCCATCAGCAGGCTCGTGACGAGCGTCGGCAACCACGGATGGACCGCGTACAGCCCCGCGACGACGCCGAAGGGCAACACGGCGAAGTAGCGGTGTTCGGCGACGTACTGCGGGTAGTAACCGGTCTCCGGCGGCGCCTGTAAGGTGACCGTGACGTTTCGCGATTCACCGCGGTCCATCCGCACCGACGTCGGCTCCACGTCAACGTTGCTGCTCGCAGGCGAATAGAAGGCGTACACCGGCAGTTGGCCGCCGTTGAGCGCCGGATACGTCAGATTCGAAGTCTCGTCCGTCGGCACCGTCGTCGGGTTCTCCGAGTCGAACGACGCGCTCACCATGCCGTACTCCTGGGTGTTCGACATCGCGGCCATCGTGCCGCCGCTGACCAACGCGACGAACAGCGCCATCGCGAGCACGAGGCGACGGGGGTCATAGATGCCCTTCCGGCGTCGGGTTCGGTTGACGACGCGCTGTCGCCGCTCGTCGTCGAAGAGGAACCCGAAGAGAAGCACTGCCAACCCACCGCCGGCGATGAGGAGCGCCAGCCCCTGCGTGCCGAGGAACGCCCGCGTGCCGAACGTCTGTGCCAGCGTTCGCTGGACGGAGTCGAGCATCCCGCGGGCGGCCTCGGTCAGCAGTCCCAACCCTGGAATCGCGACCACCTCGCCGTTTACTTGCCAGACCTTCGCGACGACCTGTGCGTCGGTGACCGGCGGCTCTTGGCCGTCCTGATCGGTGAAGGGGTTTGCATCACCGCGGGTGATATACCCCGATTCGGTCTCCCCGACGACGCGGTGGGTCGTCAGTCCGCCGCCCTGGAGGTTCTGGGCGTTGAAGACGATGACATCGCCCTCCTCGATGTCGCCGGCGACGGGCGAGGGAATCGCGACGAAGCCGTCACCGGGTTCCAGCGTCGGCTCCATGCTCCCGGTTTCGACGAACCCCAACAGCACGGGCTGGCCGAGTGCGGCCCCCGCGATGAGCGCGACGAGCACCAACACCAACAGCAGTTCCACCCCCCGGGTGGCGTAGCCTCGAAGCGACACGTACTGTTTCTCTCGGCGGCGATTGGGAAAAGCGTTTCACCGGAACGCGAGTTCTAAAGAATAGGCCGTTTTGTAATCTGTGCCGTTCAGTACCCCGACTAGTCCGTGTATGACGCAGCCTTGTTGGCGTTGATGACGAGATTGCCACTCAGATCTTGGACACCGCTTGTGTCGGCGTCCGTCGTGTCAACCTGCAGGGAAACGTACACTGCTTCGCCCGAAGGGATCGATTCATCCGGATCGTTCGCCCGGTGGAAACTGAGTGCTTGGTGTGTCTGGGTCTGTTGGTCGCTCAGGTCGTCGAGGTCAAGCGCCGATGTTCGAACCGCAGTTGCGCCGTCCAGTTCGCTGTCATCCTCGTCCGATCCGGACCCACTGATGTCCGATGCCGCGCCCTGCAGGTAAATCGTTGCCCCGGGGGATGCCGGCGCTTGATTACCCAGCTGGTACCCAATCTGCAGGTCGATCGTCATGTCGCTGTTATTGAGCACGATGAACGCCGATTGGTCCTTCTCATCGTCGTACGGCCGCCCTTCCCCTGCAGCCGAGGTGGGATTGGTGTCGTCGTCGTAAATGCTCTCGAAGTCAATTCCATCCCCACGTGGGTCGTCATCGTCCATCGCACCGACCTGGTACTTCGCCATGTCGTTGACGCCAGTCCTACCCTTAACACCGTGTGGATTACTCGACTGGAAGTCGATTTCGAGTTCACCGTTTCCATCGGTGCCGACAACCTCACCAGCACCGAGAGCTCCGCCGACCTGCAGCCCGACGAGCCCATTGCTGTCGCTGACGACCTCCAAGTTCGCGTTCCTGCTGGCCGTGAAGGAGGTAAACGCACCGGTTCCTGTTGCAGCCGCCCCGCCGGCGGCGAGCGCTCCGAGTCCGATCAACATCTTGCGTCGGTTCACCATAGTTGGTCTCACCTTGGTTGTCACGCCCCCCACATGAGGTGCGCTTACACGGCCCAAGGAGACGTAGGGGCATTGTATTGAGTCGTCTGAACGCCGTTCAGAGTCGTTCTGAAGGTTACAAACGAGATGTTACTCCGGTTCGAGTGTGAGACCGTTGACCGAACAGTTAGCCACTCGTCCGACGGTGATTTTCGCCGGCACAACGGTCGATTACCGAAACACAGGGACCTCAATACTTTATTCCGTGGTATTGTCTCACGTGGTGGGCAATAGGGGATCTATGTCAGCCACAACATCACGGGGGCACGGGGACGACTCGGGCGGCCCCACTGTCGAGTCAGGGGAACCGACACGCGACGAGATCTACGAAATTCTGTCGAACCCGCGGCGCAGATACGCGGTTCACTACCTCCAGTTTCACGAGGAACCCGTCGAACTGGGGACGCTCGCCGAACAGCTCGCCGCTTGGGAGTGTGACACTACAGTTCGGAACGTAACGTCCACCCAGCGAAAGCGGACCTACACCGCGCTCCAACAGGAGCATCTGCCGAAGATGGACCGGGTGGGAATCGTGGAGTTCCAACGGCGAGACGGCGTGGTCAAACCCGCGGAGCCGCTTTCGGATATCGAAATATACACCGAAGTCGTCTCGGGGTGGAACTTTCCGTGGAGCGACTACTATCTCGGTCTCTCCGCTGTCGCCGCCGCGTTGCTGTCGGCGGCGGCGCTAGATATCGTCCCGTTCGGACTGTTTCCCGACATCGGCTGGGCAGTGTTCTGCGTCACCGCCTTCGCCGTCTCGGCGCTCGCACACGCCTATATCACTCGGCGCATGAAACTCGGCAAATCACCGAATCCACCGGAATTGAGAAGCTAACATGAACACTCTCAAAGTCCTCGGCGTTCTCGCGGTCGCCACGTCGGTCGTATTGCTCGCGTCCGGAACCGGGAGTTTCACCGCCGCCAACGCCGACCGGACGACTGCGCTATCGGTTGCCGACGACGAGTCTGCGCTCGTCGGCTTTGAGGTGTCCTGTGAGGAGAAGACAGTGCGGCACGGTCCACGCGATAAGGGACCGGATAACCACCTCGTCGACGCGGACCTAGGAGGCAACGAATCCGCAGGGAACGACGACGACGGCGTGGATGCGGACATCTTCTCGGAGAGTTCGGCCGGCAGCGACAACGACCTTGTCGACGCCAACGTCTTTGCGAACGAGTCAGCTGAAAGCGACAACGACCTCGTCGGTGTCGATATCGGCTCAAAAGGGATTACAGTCGACAGTTCTCCGAGCGTGTCGACGCGCGCCGAACTCACGGTGACGGTCACCAACCGATTCGCTCGGCCACTGGAGGGGACGGTCACGGTCGATGGCACCACGAAGGATGTTGGCCCGATTTTACCGGGTAGGACGGACGAAGCCACCTTCGAGGGGTCGTTCGAAGCCGGTGACCCGATTACGATTAACGTGACGAAGCCGATTACTGCGACGCTCAACCGAAGCGTCCCGGAGGACTGCAAGCACGCGACCGACGACCCAAAGAAGGGAATCAGTTTCGTCGCACTCTGTGGCGTGTCGCTCGATGCGGACCTGAACGTCTCCGTCGTCAACTGGGACGGCGGCGACCCCACCGCCATACGCTGGGAGAGCAACGGGTCGGTCGAGGTAGTCGTCACGAAAGCCGGGTCAAGGACTGGAACCAGCACTGCATCAGGGCCGGGAATCCAAAACCACCCGGTTGGCGATTCTCTCAGTGGAATCGTCGACGCCTTCGGGACGGACTCACAGCCCGAACAAACTCCTCAATCGCCATGCCCCGACGGCATCGTCGGCGTGAAGTTCGATTTCAGTGGGGCGAGCTCCGACGACGGAGAGAAAGTGGGTAGCTAACCGACGCCGAGGGCGACGAACTCGAAACGCGTGACGAGTAGGGTGGTCCGCGGGCGACCGGCGACACGCCGTGTGGTTTATAAACAAAGGCGATTCACCATCTCAGTTTCTCGCTCCGTGTTGGTAATCAGCGGTTACTAACATCAAGAACATGTAATAGTATAGGGGGGAACCACCGGACATCTCTGGTATTTTATTACCTGCCTCTAGAACTATCAAAATCTACTTGTTCGGATATCTCCGTGTTACATACCCACACGGTTGTGGGGAGGGGAACGATGTACGACAAACTACCAAGAGTGGGACACATCGGTACAGACAGTGGGGGTCGCGAGTTGGCGTGCGACGACATCTTCGACATCCTCAGCAACGACCGACGACGGTGTATCGTTCATTATCTGAAAAAGCACGACGACCGGCGCGTTGACCTTGGAGAACTCGTCGACTACGTCGCCGCGTGGGAGACGGATACGCCTATCGATAAACTGGATGGCGACAAACGCAAGAGCGTCTACGCCGCGATTCGACAGACACACCTCCCGAAGATGGAGAAGGCAGGCATCATCGAGTACGAACACATGCGTGGGGAAGTAGAGTTGACCGACTGCGCCCGCGAGGTGCAACTGTATCTTGAGTACGTCCCCGGAAACGACATTCCGTGGAGCGAGCTGTATCTCGGTCAGTCGGCTGTCGCAATCTCGCTCATCGCCGTCGCGTGGACTGGTATCTACCCGTTCGGGCTCCTCTCGGCGTGGTGGCTCGCTTTGGGTGTTGCAACCGTCTTCACCGTCACTGCAGCGACTCACACCTACCAATCGAGACAACGCCGGCTTGGGACCGGCGAGTACGAAATCGAAACGCCGGGATAGGGGCCCGTTCGTTCACACCCACGCCTCCGACCCGGGGAGTCGAAGCCCGGCCTCGACGCTCGCGTACGTCGCGACGAACGCCAACGCGTAGCCGAGCAGGTGCGCGTAGAGGTTGACGACGCTTCCGCCGCCCGTCGGGTCCGTGGGGAAGGCGACGAAGACGAACGCGAGGAACGCGAGCAGTCCGGCGGCGAACAGCTCGAAGTGGCCGGCCATCCCCGCGGCCGCCCGAACGTTCGAGCGGAGTCGACCCGGGTGCTCAAACGCCGGCAGGGCGTACAGCAGCGCCGACAGCACCGACGCCGCCGCCAGCCCGTAGGTCACCGGCGACCGAACGCTCAACAGCGCCGACAGCGCCAACCCGACGAAGAAGAAGGCAGGGGCGAGCGAGCGGCGGGAGCCGATGTCGAACTGCGCGTCGAGGTAATCGGCGAGCGCGATGGGCAGGTAGCCGACGAAGGCCAACAGCACCCCCGAGAAGCCGTAGCCCACGCTCGGCCGGATAACGGCGAGGTTCAGATACGACAGCGCAATCGGAAACGCCGCGAGGAAGACGGCGAAGGCGACGAAGAACCGCCGCCGGTGGCCGCTCAGTGTGCTCAACAGATACGCCAGCGGCGCGACGAGCAGGTAGCCGCCCACGTTCACCAGCAGGTGCGCCGAATCGAGGTGGACGAACGCCGACGTGTAGGCAGTGAGTAGCGAGGGGTCGGTGTAGGCGAAGGTCAGCGACTCCCGAGTCTCAAGCGGGAGCGCAAAAACGGCGACGAGGACAAGCGGGACCGAAAACAGGAGCGCGAGGTCGCCAGCGCGGACGCTCTTTCGGAGAATTCCGAAAAACGACTTCGCCGTCTCATCGCTCATTACACCTCAATTCGCTTTCGAGACGGTAAAAAGAACGGCCGGTATCGAGAACTGAAACGCCGGGAATTATTCTCCGCTTCGGCGGCGCCGAGCGAGAGCGAACAGAAGCAGCAGCCCCGCGAGCGCGCTGAGAAGCCCCAGTAGCGACGATGGGTCGAGGCCTGCTTGCTCTCCGGTCGGGTCGTCGGTGGGCGTCGGCGTGGGTGCGGCCGTCGGTGTCGACGTCCCGGTTCTGGCTTCCGAGCCTCCGCTCTCGGTTGCGGTGGCCGTTGCCGATGGGGTCTCCGTTTCGGTATCCCCTCCCGAGGGCGTCTTCGTTTCAGGGGTTTCGGTGTCAGCCGATCCGCCATACCCGAGGGATTCGAACGATCCGTCGTCGGACTCGGTCTCCACTTCGGGGTCGAGGACCGCCATCACGTTAATGGAGTCGAGCGTGATTTCGTCGGTCTCACGGGTGTCGACGCGCATCGCTATCGTCTCCGAATCGCCGGGCTGTAGCAACACACCGTCGGCTTGGCTCTCGGCTGTTCCCTCGCCAGGGACGTAGAACTCGACGGCATCGCTTTCGTGTTCGACCCAGACGGTGGCATTGCTCCCCTGTTCGAGAACGTTCTTGACCGTGAATACCGGACCGATGTTAGTCACGGCATCGTCGTTGACACCACCGGCGTTGAGGTTCGGGTTCTCCTCGGTGAGGATGATTTGGATTTCGCCAGTCTCGTCGTCGATTTGGGTGTACGTTCCGTCTCCACCTGCGGGTTCGAGTTCGAGAACGTTGGTCTCATCGTGGGAGACCACGTCAGCACCGCTGGTCGAAACAAGAAACGGAATCAACAATAGCGTAAATACTAGGAGAACGCGTCGTAGCGTTATACGACCGGCGAGAGGTTTTTTCATTTAGCAATCACTTATATTACACTAAAGACCCACGTCAGGCGATATCGGTGAACGTTTCGGTAGTTTCGTCCAACTGGGATGCTCCGCCGTCAAGTTCGATTTCGAACCAAGCACCGCTGTTGGCATCGTGTCCGTACAGCACCTTTCCGTCGTCTCCGACACCGAAGGCAATCTGTTTGCCAACCGCTTCACCCGATGTGGTGATGGTCTCTACGTCGTCACTGTTGACATCGTCGGTGTTCTCGGAGAGTACGACTTTGAAGAACTCCGAGCTCGAACTACCATACAGTACACTGTTTTCGTGGTCGATAGCGAGGTCACCGAGCGTCATGTTCGAGCCAACATCGACGACATCGTTGACGCTTCCGACGCTTCCATCGCTCTCGTCAATCTCGGCCCGTTTCAGCTTGCTGGTACCTTGGGGGATAAAGTAGTAGTTACCGTCGTCCCATGTCGCACCGGCAAGGTCATTTCCATCGGCAATTTGCTGGAGTTCAGTCACGCTTCCATCGTAGAGATGAAGCACACCGTCCCCATCATCGGTCGTGTCACCGTAGTACCAACGCTCGTTTTCGGGGTCGTATGCAAGCCCGTTCGGGAAGTTCTGCTGGCCGAAGTCATCGAAGTCGATTATTTCGGAGTCGACAGAGGGGTTCGGAACGGTAATCGACTTCAGTTCGCCCGCACCGTTACCTCGAGTGACCCCCCACAGTGTATCAGGAGTTGGCTCTGATGACCCCTCACTACCCTCGACAGGACACTCGCCGGCCATCGCGTTGATGACCATCTCGTGGTCGCTGTCGCCGAGTTTCTTCATGAGGTTGTTCACCCCATCCTCGTTCGTGAAGTCAGAGCCGAGCCCGCGCGTGTCGATGTCCAAGCTCACACAGACGGAGTCACCGACATCGAGGCAGACCCGATTATCGTAGCCGATTATCTTCGCGTTCTCGTTCTCGTCGAGTTCCTGTTCGTGGAGATAAAATTCGACTCGGTCCTCGCCGTCGTCCTCGACTGGGTCGACATCAATCCAGACGGCTGCTTCCTGTGTTCCCTGGTTTTTGATTTGGAACACGTCACGGATGACGGTGAGTGCGTCGGGATTAACTCCCTCGCCGAGGATGTTTTCGTTCGAGTCCGACAGGTCAATGGCCATCGTGCCATTGTCTCGAATCCGGGCGTACTGCCCATTCGGGCTACCGTTACAGCCGTCAAGGCCGAGTAGTGCATCTGGGTCGTCGACGACCGCAACGGCAACAGTTCGATTAGCTTGAACACTCGTAAATGCGCCTGAGCCAACGAGTGCACCGCTGCCCGCCGCGAGTCCGCCCATCCCCATCAGTATGTTACGTCGTTTCATGTTCACACCCCGTTTCGGTAGGCCCACCGCCGGAATCGAACCGGCGTTCACCAGTGTAGGCTGATTATGAATTTCGCGTCGGTCAACTATGCTTATTTAGTACGTTCAGATCATTGTAGTGTCAGCAGCCAGCGTGAGCTTAACATCACCAAACGAAGCATCGGTATCGTCAGCACTTTCATCAACTACTAGACCGAAGCTGAACGAATCACCTGGAAGAAGCTTGAAATTATTTAAGCTGCCGTAGATGCTCGTCGCTGCTTCTTCCCAAGAAGTAGAATCACCGTCATAATATTCACCGAAAATAGCGGTCAAGCTGACTTCGTCTTCGATTTGATTGTTATTAGAAAAGCTTCCGTATGGTCGATTAGTTGCCTGCGGGTCAATATAGTCGTTAGTCTGGATGGTACCGTTAATTCCGCTCAAGACTTGTGTTCCGCCGATAGTGACACTAGTCGGAGGAACGTACACAATAGCTCCTTCAGTGCCCTGGTTTTTGACCTCGAATAGCTCGTGGACCTTCGTCTTAGCATCCTGATTAATTCCCTGACCACCTTCACCACTATTGTCGAGAGTTACTGAAACTTCACCGGAGTCAGATTTGTCCGCGAACACACTATTTTTTCCAGTTGTGGGATCAAGCGCCAAGTATGCATTATTATCGTCCGCAACGTTCACAGACACAGTACGCTCGGCACTCACACTCGTAAACGCGCCCGAGCCGACGAGCGCACTCGCACCCACTGCTGCACTACCCGCACCGATCAAGAATTTGCGTCGTTCCATGTTGTTTTCACCTTGGTTTCCGCGCGGCCCCACGCCCCCACATTTCGCGTCGACCGACCGGGCGTCAGTGGCTCCGCGCTTACTCACCCCAAAGGGAGGACACCCCTTCTGTATGCACCGGCAGAACCGAACACAGCCCCGACCTGCGAATAGACACGAGAGGGGTGAATCGCTCACAGCCCTATCCTGAACCAACCCTGAGAGACGCTTAATCGGCCATTAATTGCGGTATCACCGAGGAATAGAGCAATATCTAGGCCGTTTCGGCGTGGTTTTACCGGTCGTGCCGTAGCTCGAAGCCGAATCAGCGCCTAACAGACGCCCGTGAAAAGTAGAAACCGACCGCACTCGGTCGGTTTTACCAGAGCGCGCGCGAGAATCAGCGGGATTATTTCACAGTGACATCTGTAGATTTTCGAATCCAGTCACTTGTTCGAAGCTGCGGTTCGAAAGGCACAAACAGGCCCTTATAAACGACCTCTCCCTAATCGCCGTCCAATTATATACCAACTATACAAAACCGCCATACTACAGCCGGATTTACACCATAATTTCAGCTCAAACCGCAAAACCATCGCCGGGCTTAATTAGTGCGACCCGCGTCAGACAACATGTAGTCCTCTGGTGGGGGAACATGAGTCTGAAAGGAACCACAATCTCCGATTCGGTGTCGCCCTCTGAGAACGGTTCGTCGCTACCGCGCGACGAGGTCTTCGAGGTACTCAGTAACGCCCGGCGCCGCTGTGCGCTGCAGTATCTGAAACAACAGGACGACCGACGGGTCGAGCTACGCGAGCTCGTCGACCACGTCACCGCGTGGGAAAACGACACCACGACGGCCGAAATCGACAGCGCCGAGCGTAAACGCGTCTACACCGCGCTGCGGCAGAATCACCTGCCGAAGCTCGACGACGCCGGTATCATCGAGTACGAACACATGCGCGGGGAAGTGGAGTTGACCGAGGATGCACGCGAAGTCCAGATGTATCTGGAGTTCGTCCCGCACAACGACATCCCGTGGAGCGAGTACTATCTCGGCCTGTCGGCGGTGGGGGCGGCGCTCGTCGCCGCCGTGTGGGTGGGGGTGTACCCCTTCGGTGAACTGTCCGGTCTTGGACTCTCTGTGATTCTCATCGCGCTGTTCGCCGTTTCTGCTGCGGTTCACACCTACGACGCCGCACGGAACCGTATCGGCTCCGAGAAATACGAGGTGTGTGACGAATGAAGCGCCGCAGCGTTCTCGCCTCGATGGGCGCGTTCACGGCGAGTGGAAGTCTGGTGATGGGGTCGGGGGCGTTCACGTCGGCGGAGGTCGAACGAGACGTGAATATCGACGTAGTTGGGGACCCGTATGCGTTTCTTGGGTTGCGATACCCAAACGAGGACGGGACGTATCCGCCTGAAGACGAACCGAATGGGACGCCGCCGGAGACCCTGTCGGTCAACGGCGAAACGAATCTATTCCGAGCGACACATAATTTTGCTACTAACGATCCGATAGAGACGTTTTCAGTAAAACCGTCCGACGATTCCAGTATTGATGAAGAAAATCTCGACTGGGAATTTTGGGACGACGAAGAGGAATCAGATACGTTCTGCTCTGGTTGCCACGCAAACGTGATGATCGATATTTCAGACTGTACTAAAGGCGCGAAAATGAATATCGAGGTGGAAATCTCAGCTGAAGGCACAGGATTTAGTGTCTCGGCGGAGCGTGAATTCACCATCGAGTGTCAGAATCCCTCTAATGGGAATTCTGGAGCTACCACAGCAGAATTCAAAGGGAAGAGCGGACAATTCAGGTACGAGGAAGGGTCGGTCAACGAGACATCATTGCGTGCGTGGTATCTCGATGAAAACGATGAAATCGCCTCAATTGAGCCCAATAAGGACCCCGTCAAATCGCCCGGAAAAATCAATTTAAACAACTTCGGTGTTCAGTCACCATCCATATTCGCGATCGAATTCATCTCTGAGGGTACGTTTTTCATTCGAGAAACGTGGGAATCGTGTAGCTTCAGTGGCGGGACGACAGAGGCAGTAGAACTGACTCAACAAGATTTCTGTGATAAGATTGAGGATTGCGATAGCACATCATCTCCCTGTTGAGTGGTTCAACCTGTTGTTCTCGTTTCCGTTTGAAGACGGAAGCCCCTCTCCAATTTTTCATAACCGGTCCAAACATCCGAAAGGTAGCTGTAATTCCCGGTTGATTATGAACTAGGAATGGAGTAGATCCCCGATTAAGATATAACCAGATTACGGACATGCAAGCAAAAGGCAGCCATTATCAGCACATTCACGGTTGAGATATCTAAGCCAGGAGGAGTGGTTCAATGGCTCTGAGCAAAAACCGCAATACAGCAGCCGATTATGAAACTTCACTGCTTGAAAACCAGCGAGCAATTGGCGGTGTCGAGTGCCCATTCTACATCAAGTATAGTGTCGTATCCATCTAAGAGCGTCTCTATTCGGGGGTTATCTACTCAAGGTGTTCATTTCCTAGTCGCCATTCGAAAGGTGGAACAGCAGTGTCTACCGGACAGTCATCAGAGCATGAATGAGCCTCTGTCCACTCACAAGCCGCGTATTCGGTGATTAGAGCCATCTGACCGGTTATGAAAACTCAAGCGAATTCTCTCGAAGGGGTTCAGATACGCCCTGTTATTGGAGTCGGTCAAAAACTGCGTATCGTATTGTTTACAGCGATATCTCTGCTTTTTTGAG
The DNA here is from genome assembly GCF_024300825.1 of Natronomonas gomsonensis. Classification (NCBI taxonomy): domain Archaea; kingdom Methanobacteriati; phylum Methanobacteriota; class Halobacteria; order Halobacteriales; family Natronomonadaceae; genus Natronomonas; species Natronomonas gomsonensis. Next base: position 1,615,239 of record NZ_CP101323.1, read on the forward strand.
GAGACTCGCCAACCCTTAAGCCCCGTCCGACCCCTTTCTCTAATAATGTTCGACCCCGACGACCTCGAAGCCATCCGCGAGGGCCACGAGGACTGGACCGAGGACACCTTTGGCCCCACCGTCGAGCGCTTCGGGGAGCGCAAAGAGCAGTTCACGACCGACACCGGCGGCCAGGAGGTCGACCCCCTCTACACCCCCGCCGACATCGCCGACATCGACTACGATGAGGACATCGGCTTCCCCGGCGAGTCGCCGTACACCCGCGGCGTCTACTCGACGATGCACCGCGGCCGACTGTGGACGATGCGGCAGTACGCCGGCATGGGCACCGCCAGCGAGACCAACGAGCGATTCAACTACCTGATGGACGAGGGCCAAACCGGCCTCTCTATGGCCTTCGATTTGCCGACCCAGATGGGCTACGACTCCGACAGCGAGATGGCCGAAGGCGAGGTCGGCAAAAGCGGCGTCGCCATCGACTCTCTCGACGACATGGAGACCGTCTTCGAGGGCATCCCGCTGGACGAAGTCTCGACCTCGATGACCATCAACGCCCCCGCGTCAGTGCTGTTGGCGATGTACATCGCCGTCGGCGACCGACAGGGCGTCGACCGCGAGGAGCTGCGGGGGACCATCCAAAACGACATCCTCAAGGAGTACATCGCCCGCAACACCTACATCTTCCCGCCGGAACCGTCGATGCGCATCATCACGGACATCTTCGAGTTCTGCGCCGAGGAGGTCCCGAGCTTCAACACCATCTCCATCTCGGGGTATCACATCCGCGAAGCGGGCGCGACCGCCGCACAGGAAATCGCCTTCACGCTCGCCGACGGCGTCGAATACGTCGAAGCCGCCATCGACGCCGGCCTCGACGTCGACGAGTTCGCCCCCCAGCTCTCATTCTTCTTCAACGCCCACAACAACGTCTTAGAGGAGGTCGCGAAGTTCCGGGCCGCACGCCGGATGTGGTACCGAATCATGGAGGAACGCTTCGACGCCGAGAAACCCGCCTCCAAGCAGTTGAAGTTCCACACCCAGACCGCCGGGTCGACGCTGACCGCCCAGCAGGTCGAGAACAACGTCGTCCGCGTGGCCTATCAGGCACTCGCCGCCGTGTTGGGTGGCACCCAGAGCCTCCACACCAACGGCAAAGACGAAGCGCTCAGCCTGCCGACCGAGAAATCCGTCCGCACCGCCCTGCGAACCCAGCAAATCCTCGCCCACGAGTCCGGCGCCGCCGACACCATCGACCCGCTTGCGGGCAGTTATTACGTCGAATCGCTGACCGACGAACTCGAAAGCGAGGCCTTCGACATCCTCGACGACATCGACGACCGCGGCGGGATGCGGCAGGCCGTCGAGAGCGGCTGGGTCCAAGGGGAGATTCAGGACGTGGCCTTCGAGCGCCAACGGGAAATCGAGACGGGCGAGCGAATCATCGTCGGCGTCAACGAGTATCAGGTCGACGAGGACCCCAAAGAGGACATCGAGGAGGTCTCCGAGGAGGAACAACAGCAACAGAAAGAACGCGTCCAGGCGATTCGCGACGACCGCGACCAGGCGGCCGTCGACGATGCTCTCGCCGACCTCAAAGCGGCCGCCGAAGGTGACGAAAACGTCATGCCCTACATCGTCGACGCGGTGAAGGCCTACGCGACGACCGGCGAAATCTGTAACGCGATGCGCGACGTCTTCGGCGAGTACCGCGCCGGCGTCTGAGTCGGGAGGTTATTTCTCCCTCGGCGACCGACGGAAACGCATGCGCTTCGACCACGCCGGCGTCGCCACCGAGAACGCCGAGAGCCTCGCCTTCCGCTACGAGGACATCTTCGGCTGTGACATCGCCCACGAGGAACGGTTCGGGGACCTCCGAGTCATCTTTCTGGAACTCGAAAACGGCTACTTCGAGCTGCTTGAACCCCAAGAGGAGGGAACCATCTCGAAGTATCTGGAGAACAACGGCCCCGGGCTCCACCACATCGCCATAGAGACCGACGACATCGACGCCGCCCTCGAACGGGCTGAATCGGCCGGCGTCGAGTTGATAGACGAGGAACCCCGTCCCGGCGCGTGGGGTCACGACGTTGCGTTCCTCCACCCGAAATCGACCGGCGGAACCCTCATCGAGTTCGTCGAACACTGACACGACGCCGGCACGCTTTTTCTCTCGGCCATCAACCACCCCGACGTGACCCTCTCGACCCCGCTGTGTGGGGCTCTCGGAATCGAGTACCCCATCGTCCAAGCGCCCATCGGCAGCGCGACCCGCCCCGAGTTGGCGGCAGCAGTATCGAACGCCGGCGGCCTCGGAACGCTGGCGGTGACGTGGCGGCCGCCCGACCGAGCCGCCGAATTCGTCGAGCGAACCCGCGAGCGTACCGACCGCCCCTTCGCCGTCAACGTCGTCCTCGACTCCGAAGCCAAGGAGGTCGCCACCGAGGACCACCTCGATGCGGTCCTCGATGCCGGCGTTCCAGCCGTCTCGTTTTCCTTCGGCGATGCGACACCGTACATCGAACGCGTCCACGACGGAGGCGCGTCGGCGCTCGTCACCGTCGGCAGCGCCGAGGAAGCCGAGGTAGCCGCCAAGGCTGGTGCGGACGTAATCGTCGCACAGGGCTGGGAGTCGGGCGGCCACGTCCAAAGCGAGGTCGCAACCCTGCCGCTCGTCCCGCGCGTCGCCGACGCCGTCGACGTTCCGGTCGTCGCCGCCGGCGGTATCGCCGACGGCCGCGGCGTCGCCGCAGTCCTCGCCGACGGCGCCGACGGTGCATGGCTCGGAACCCGATTCGTCGCTACCGAAGAGGCCGCCGTCGAGAATCACTACCGGGAGCGCATCGTCGACGCCGAGGAGACCGAGACGCTGTACTCCGAACTGTTCGATATCGGGTGGAAAGGGATGCCCCACCGCGTTCTCCACAACAGCACCACGGAAAACTGGGAACAAGCGGGCCGGCCCGCCCCCGGCGACCGACCGGGCGAGGGCGAGACAATCGCCGAGTACCCCGGCGGCCACCCAATCGTGCGCTACGGCGACGACCTCCCGATGGAGGGCGTCGAGGGTGACCTCGAAGCGTTGGCGCTGTACGCAGGACAGAGCAGCGGTCTCACCGAGGAGGTACAGCCAGCTGCAGACGTGGTCGAAGAGTTGGTCGCCGAAACCGAAGCGAGAATCGACCAGCTATCGCAGTTGGTCCAGTAGAAGCAAGCATCCGCGAGCGCCGAAGGCGCGAGCGGTTCGCGGCGACGAGGTCGAAGGCCGAGTCGCCGGTAGTTTTTCCCCAAGTTTTTGCGAGGAGAGGTTCGCGCGCTGCGCGAACCCGACGAAGTAAAAAGTGGGTTTAGTAGAACTCGCGAACCAGGTCCATCGCGTCGTCGGGCGCGCCGTCGGGGATGTCGTTCATCGGCGCTTCGATGCCCTCGCGCTTCTCGAAGCCGACGGAACTGTCGTCCTGATAGATGACGCCCTGATACTCCTTGTCGCGGTCCATGATGAGGTCCTTCGCGGCGTCGTAGTCGGAGGAATCGTGGTCGAAGTCGTCGTCAGCCACGTCGACGATGGCGTCGCGGAAGTAGTCGTAGGTGTCGACGTCGTTGAACGTCACACACGGCGAATAAACGTTCACGAAGCCGAAGCCGTCGTGTTCGATGGCCTTCTGGACGATTTCGGCGTGTCGCTGGGAGTCCGAAGAGAACGATTGTGCGATGAACGTCCCGCCCGCGGCGAGCGCCAGCGCCAGTGGGTTGACCGGCTGTTGGTTCGTCCCGTCCGGCGAGGTGGAGGTCTCGAAGTCCTCACGGGAGGTCGGCGAGAACTGCCCTTTCGTCAGGCCGTAGATGCGGTTGTCCATGACGACGTACGTCATATCGACGTTCCGGCGGACCGCGTGGACGAAGTGGCCGGCCCCGATGGAGTAGCCGTCGCCGTCGCCGCCGGCGACCATCACTTCGAGTTCGGGGTTGGCCATCTTCACGCCCGTCCCGACGGGGAGGGCGCGGCCGTGGACACCGTGCAGCGCATACGAGTGCATGTACGTCCCGATTTTACCGGAACAACCGATGCCGGCGACGACGAACGTGTTGTCGGGGTCGTTGCCGGTTTCGGCCAGCGCTTTCATCATGCCGTTCATCGTCCCGAAGTCACCGCAGCCGGGACACCACGTGGGCTGTTTGTCGGATTTGAAATCCGTGAATCGAATGTCGGAACTCATGCTTCCACCTCCGTCGCCTCGCCGAGGGCCGCTTTGACCTCGTCGGCGAGTTCGTCCGCCTTGAAGCGGACGCCGTTGTACTTGTTGATGCGCTCGACGCGCGAGAGCGTGTCGTGTTCGACGAGGTCGGCGAACTGACCCGTCGCGTTACACTCGACGACGATGACTTCCTCGGCGGCCTCGAACTCCTCGGAGAGGTTCGGCCGCGGGAAGATGTACGGTACCGAGATGAACCGCACGTCGATACCGTCGTCTTCGAGGATATCCATCGCTTCGAGCATCGCGCCCTCGTTGGACCCCCACGAGACGATGAGGGTGTCAGCGTCCTCGTCGCCGAACTCGCGGTAGTCGAAGTTCTCCCGCTCGATTGCGGTTTCGACCTTGCGGTCGCGTTTGTCGACCTGCTCGACGCGCATGTCGGTGTCCTCCGTCCGTCGGCCCAACTCGTCGTGTTCGAGGCCGGTCGACATGTGGGCGCCACCCTCGACGCCGGGGAACGACCGCGGACTGATGCCGTCGTCGGTGAGCGCGTGAGGCTTGAACTGCCCTTTCTCGTTTTGCCACTCGTCGATGTTGTCCTCGTCGACGACCTTCCCGCGGTCGATTTCGACCTCGTCCATGTCGAACTCCTCGGGTTCGAAGGTCTGTTCGGTGACCGCAAGCGAGAGGTCGGCTGTGAGATAGACGGGGAGTTGGTACTTCTCGGCGAGGTTGAACGCCTCGACGGTCTTGTGGAAACACTCGGAGATGGTCGTCGGCGCCAGCACGAACCGCGGCACCTCGCCGTGACCGCCGTACACCATCTGGTTGAGGTCGCCCTGCTCCTGTTTGGTCGGCATCCCCGTCGAGGGGCCCGACCGCATCACGTTACAGATGACGAGCGGCGTCTCGGAAGTGGCAACCAGCCCGAACGTCTCCGTCATCAGGTCGATGCCGGGGCCGGAGGTGGCGGTCATGGCACGAGCGCCCGCGCGGGCACCGCCGAGCGCCATGTTGACCGCCGACAGCTCGTCTTCGGCCTGGACGACCACGCCGCCGTAGTCCTCGATGCGGCCCTTCAGATACTCCATCACGTCCGTCGCGGGCGTGATGGGGTAGCCGGCGTAGAACCGACAGCCGCCGGCGAGGGCGCCCATCCCGATGGCTTCGTCGCCGTTCAGGAGGACGTAGTCGTTGTCCGTCGTCTCGAGGTCCTCGTCCGACGAGAGGCCGGTCTCCTCGCGGACGAACTCCGCGCCGAGGCGGGCCGCCTTCTTGTTGTTCTCGACGATTGCTTCGCCTTTCCCGCCGAATCGCTTCTCCAGCGACTCGTCGAGATACTCGATGTTGAATCCAGTAACTTCACACGCGGCACCGAGTGCAACGATGTTGCGCATGATGGCGCCACCGGCGTCCTCGGCGAGACGCTTCAGCGGCACGTCGAGCCCCGTCATCTCGCCGGGGGCCTCGAAGTCCTTCATCATCGTCCGCTCGCCGTCGTAGATGATGACGGAGTCCTCGTGGAGTTCGTCGAGGTTTTCGTTGACGGTTCGCTCTGTCAGCGCAATCAGGATATCGAGTCTGTCGACGACACTCTCGACGCGGTCGACCGACGTCCGTACCTTATACGCCGTGTATCCGCCACGGATTCGTGAGGCGAAGTCCTTCGAGGTAAAGACGTGGCGCCCCGCACGTGAGAGCGCCTGGGCAAAGATCTTCCCGGTCGAGTCGATCCCGTCGCCGGCTTCACCGCCGACGGCCCAGTTGAGGTCCTCTGGCATACTACATCGGGGTTCTGCGCGGCGGACGTTAAGCCTTCTGAATATTGCCGCAGTTGAGCGGTTTTCCGGACTACAGCCCTCGAAAGCGACTTTCAACGACTACCGAGGGAAAACTTCACACGCGTTTATATCGGATTTCCGGAGGCGGCTTCGAAAGCGCCTTGCCGGCGGGGAAGCCCATACCGTACATGGACCCCATCGAGACGACCGTCGCTGCCGTCCGCGACGTCGGCCCCGACGCAGTCGCCATCGACCTCGACACCCCGCCGGCGTTCGACGCCGAACCGGGACAGTTCGTCAAACTCACCGCCACCGTCGACGGCGAAGACGAATCGCGGTTCTACACCGTCTCCTCGCCGGACACCGACGACACCTTCGAGTTCACTATCAGCTACGACCCCGAGGAGGGCGGCGCGTTCAGCGAGTGCCTCCTGAACCTCGAGGCCGGCGACACCGTGACGATTACCGGCCCCTTCGGCGACGACTATTACGAAGGCGAGCATCGAGCAATCGTCCTCGCCGGCGGCCCCGGTATCGGTCCCGCCGTCGCCATCGCCGAGCGCGCACTCGCCGAGGGCAACGAGGCCGCAATCGTCTACCGCGACGACACTCCGCTTCACGAGGAGCGCCTCTCGAACATCGCCAACGCCGGAGCGTCGGTGTTCGTCCTCTCCGAAGACGAATCGCTCACCGACGCCGTCGCGGACGTGCTGACGAACGCCGACGGCGAACAGGTGTTCGTCTACGGCTTCGCCGACTTCCTCGAGGATGCCACCGCCGCAATCGAGGCCGGCGGCGGCGATGCCGACGCGGCGAAGGCAGAGAACTTCGGTTGAACCTCTACGCCGACCTTTTTGCACGCCCGCTCGCGCCGCGAGCGGGCGGCAAAGACGTCGATGAAAAAGACACTGCGGGCCTCCCGCTGGTCGGCCCTTGGTCCCGCGCCTCCCTCCGGTCGGCGCGGCGGAACCGCTCGCGCCTGCGGCGCTCGCGGATGCTCTACTGGCCGAAGTTCGAACCACCAGCTCGTCCGAGCATTCATATATCAAAACGAGACCATCCGCCGTATGCGCTGCCCAGCGACCGACGGCCGTTCGGCTACCGTGCGGCTGGCCGTCGAATTCGGGATGGTGCTCCCACTGAACGCCGCCTGTTCGCTACCTACTCGCCACTGCTGGCACGTTCGGTGTCGTCGAGGAACGCCGCGACTCGTCGGTGTGCGTCCATGGCCTCGGGACCGTCCCGGCGGAGTATAAACGCCCGGCGTTCGTAGTCGGGGTATGGACGTACTCGGGGACGCAATCGACCGACAGCGCCGCACATCCGACACCGCGCTTCGAGCGCCGGCAGTCGGCCGAGCCTACGACTACCGACGGTTCTGTACGAGCGCGTGGAAAGTCGGGAACTTCCTCCGGCACCTCGGCGTCCGGAGCGGGGCGGGCGTCGCCGTCGCCGACGACCCGATTCCGGAACCGGTGTTGACCTTCTACGGCGCCGCGTTGCTCGGAGGCGTCGTTCGGTTCGACCCGGCGGAATCGGTCGGCGACGACACGCGCGCGCTCGTCGTCCCTGTAGCGGACCTCGGCGAGTACGACGCCGGACCCTCCACGAAACAAGTCGCCTACGGCGGTCAACCCGACGACCCCACGGTCTCGTACTTCGAGCGCGACGTGTGGAGCGAGAACCCGACGGAACCGCCGGACCACATCACGCCGTCGGACCCGTTGCTGGCGACCTCCGAGGCGACGTACAGCCACGGCGACGTTCTCGGTGCCGCAACCGAAGTGATCGACGACCACGGAGTCGCCTCCGACACAACGGTCGCGGTTCGGGGGTCGTTCACCGCCCCGGGCGTCGTCACCGCGGGGTTGGTCGCACCCATCGTGGCTGGCGGAACCGTCGTCGTCGGCCCGGGAGCAGAGGGAGACCTCGTCGTCGGCGGACCGAACAGCGACATCGCCGTCGGGACGCTGTTGGGCTGACTGCTGGCAGTCGTGGAAATCCAGCGTTAGGCGACGTATCGTCGATATTTAAGCCATCGTTCGTCTCAATCGATGTCGCGAACGTCATCAAGAAACTCGTCGACACCTGGCCGGTCACCCGGCGTCTTCCCTTCGTACGTTTTTGCTACAGTGGGTTCGCCGTCCGTCGTATCGAAGACGACCGCAAGCGGCATCCGTCCCACGAGGTCGTGAAGCGACCCGAGTGCACCGAATCGGGTCGGTTGGTCGTATTCGTCGCTAACGGCCTTCGAAGGGTCCGCCAAGAGCGGAAACGGCAGGTCGTATTGGCGGTGCCACTCCGCAGCGCGGTCGACGGGTTCTGGCAGTACCGCGACGACTGCAGCGTTCGCCTCCCGGAACGCTTCGTACCGAGCGGCGACGTCCTGGACCTGCTGTCGACACTTCGTGCAGTGGTAGTCCCGCTGGAACAGGAGGACGATACTGTCGGTGTCCGAATCGGTGGCGGCCTCCGAGAACTGGAATCGGTCGGGGCCAGCGGCAGCGTTCTCCAGTTCGAAATCGTGTGCTGACGTGTTCATCCATTGAAACCATCCGAACAGGGTGGACTTGTCGTTCGCGCGCTCGTGTGAGCGTCGCGGAAAACCGGAGTGCGGTCGCCGGCAGTCGGAAGGCTTGAACCGGCCCGGGTCGTGGCCCGGATATGGCCGAGGAGCGCATCGCCGACATCGAGGAGGTTCCCGAGGACTCGACGCTTCTGTTTACGGTTCGGGAGGGCTTCGACGAGAAGGAGGTCGTTCTCGTTCGACTGAACGGCGACATCGCCGCGTGGCGGAACTTCTGTCCCCACTGGACCGACGTGCGACTCGACAAGGGAAGCGGCGCGGAGTTCCGCGACGGCGAAGTCGTCTGTACGCGTCACGGCGCGACGTTCGAACCCGATTCCGGACACTGCACGTACGGCCCCTGCGAGGGGTCGTATCTCGAAGAAGTCGACGTCGAAGTTCGTGACGGTGGCGTGTATCTCGCCGAAGACGACTACGAGTTCGACCACGTCGGGCCCAAGAGCGACCGCGACCTCTCCTCCGGACGTATCGGCTTCAGCGGGAATTAGCGTAACAGCGCGTTTCGACCCGCTCGTCGTAGAGCCGTTGAAGCAGCGTCGTCAGCGGTCCACCGCCGATTTCGATGCCGTCGAGCGTCGCAATCGGCCGGAGTTCCCACGTCGAGTTCGTCAGGAACGCCTCGTCGGCGTTCCGCACGTCGTCCGGCGTGTATCGCCCCGTCCGAACCGGGAAGTCCTCGGATTCGGCGAGTTCGATGACCACCTCTCGAGTGATGCCGGGGAGAATCGACCCCGTTTCGGGCGTCTTCAGCACGCCGTCGTCGACGAAAAACAGGTTGCTCGTCGCCCCCTCCGCGACGTGGCCGTTCGTGTCCCGCATCAGCGCCTCGTCCGGTCGGTACCCCTCGTTGGATGCCCGCCGGAGTTCAAGGCGAGCGAGAATGCCGTTGAGGTAGTTGTGGGTCTTGGCGTTGGACGGCACCGCACTGTCGGGGATTCGCCGCGTCTGCACCGACTGAACGACGGCGGGGTCGTCCCAGACGCGCTGGCCGTCGACGCCCCCGCGCGGGAGCGGTTTCACGTACACGACGACCGTGGGGTCGACGTCTTCGTCCGGCGTCAGTTTCCCGGGTTGGACTCCCCTGCTCACCGAGACGCGAACGTAGGCGTCCTCGAAATCGTTGGCGTCCAGCGTCTCGGCGACGCGAACCGCGAGGTCGTCGGGGACGGCATCGGCCATCCCGAGCGTCTCGCAGGTTCGATGGAGCCGTTCGACGTGGCGGTCCCACGCGAACACCTCGCCGCCGTAGGCCCGACACGTCTCGAAGGCAGCGTCTCCGTATCGAAATCCGCGGTCGTCGACGCTGACGGTCGCCTCGTCTCGGTCGCGTAGTGTTCCGTTTACGTGGTACTGCATCGTGTACAGAACGTCGCAATCATGCGCTCACCGACCTCGGTGAGGATGCTCTCGGGGTGAAACTGCACGCCGACGTGGGGCTTGTCGCGATGGCGGACACCCATCACGACGCTCCGTTCGTCGTCGGTATGGGCCGTCTCTTCGAGAACCGACGGGATGTCACCACGCTCGACGGCGAGGGAGTGATACCGGCCGACCTCGAATCGCTCGGGGAGCGCTTCGAAGAGTCCCCGACCGTCGTGGGTCACCGAGGAGGGTTTCCCGTGGACGACGTCGGGCGCGTGGCCGACCGCGGCGCCGTTGGCGGCACACAGCGCCTGATGGCCCAGACAGACGCCGAGTGTCGGATAAGAGAGTTCCGCGAATATCGGCACAGACACGCCCGCTTCCGACGGCGTACCGGGGCCCGGCGAGACGACGATTCCGTCGGGCTCTAAGCTTCGGATGTCCTCGACCGTTATCGCATCGTTGCGTTCGACCACAACGTCCGCATGTGTGCCCACGTACTGGACGAGGTTGTAGACGAACGAGTCGTAGTTGTCGACGACGAGAATCGTGGGCGCCGTCATCGCTCCGTCGCCCCCACGGTGAGCGTGGTTCGTTCGTCCAGCGCCGCATCGAGGGCCTTGACGAGGGCACGACCCTTGTCGAGGGTTTCGTCGTACTCGCTGTCGGGGTCGGAGTCGTGGACGATACCGGCGCCCACGCGGAGGTAATACCGGTCGGCGTGGCGGACGAGTGTACGGATGACGATGTTGAGCGTCGCGCGGTCGTCGAAGCCGAAGACGCCGATGGCACCGGTGTAGGGGCCGCGCGAACTCCGTTCGACCGAATCGATTATCTCCATCGTCCGCGGTTTCGGCGCGCCGGTAATCGTTCCGCCGGGGAAGACGGCCGCGACGGCGTCGGCCAGCGAGCAGTCCGCCCGGCGGCGCCCCTCGACGAGACTGACGAGGTGCATGACCTCCGAGTAGCGGTCGACGCGGCGGTACTCCCGAACGTCGACGCTGCCGTACTCGCTGACCTTTCCGAGGTCGTTGCGTTCGAGGTCGACGAGCATGGCGTGTTCGGCCCGCTCCTTCTCGTCGCCGAGGAGGTCGGCTTCGAGTTCGGCGTCGGCCTCGGGGGTCTCCCCGCGCGGTCTGGTGCCGGCGATGGGTTCGGTCAAGAGTCGGTCGCCCTCGACATCGAGGAGGAGTTCGGGACTCGCGCTGACGAGGTCCACGCCCGGAAACTCGACGAGCGCCGAGTACGGCGCCGGGTTCACTCGCCGGAGCGCGGCGTAGGCGTCGACCGGGTGTACGGCCGCCGGCGCCGAGAGCCGCTGAGAGACGTTGGCCTGAAACGTGTCTCCCTCGTGGATGTGCTCCTTGACGCGACGGACGCGCTCGGCGAAGGCCTCGCGCGTACACTCGGAGTCGAACGTCGCACGGGAGCGCTCGGATGGCGGCCGGCCGACCGAGCGGTCGCCGGCGATGGCTCGGGCGACGAGGTCACGGGCGCGGCCGAGCCCCCACTCGTAGGCGGCATCGACGCCGTCGTGTTCGTCGAGTCGCGGACACGCGGTTACTCGAAGCGTAGCCTCGCTCGTCCACGGCTCTTCCCACGCGGCCACGCGGTCGTACGTCGCCACCTGAAGCCGCGGTAAGCCGCGGTCCTCCTCGGCGTCGGAGAGTGTCTCGAGTTCGCGTGCGATGTCGTAGGAGAGCCACCCGAAGGCGCCACAGGGGTACGGCACGGTACAGCCACCGCGTGTGAGTGACTCTCCGGAAAGAAGCCCGTCGAGGGCGGCGAGTGACGGTGACGCAGACTCGGGGGAGACCGCGTCGGCTGAGACGGTGAGCCGCTCGATTGGGTCCGTCGCAAAGTACCCCCACCCGGACTGTCCGCCGGTAGTTTCGAGGAGTACGTCGCCGCCGTCGCCGTTGCGCGCCCGACGGTACGCCTCGAAAGGGTCGGCGACGCGAACACGGAGTTCGACCGGAACCCGCGCGTCCGGAGGGGCGTCGGCTGCCGTCGAACGGAAATCGGCCCGGTCGGTGACGACTCGCATCGATGAGAGAAAAGCGCCCGTTGGGTAACCGTTTTGCGGTCGCTCCTGCCTCAGAGGTCGGCGGCGTTGTCCTGCCAGCCGCTGATGCGCTTCGGCGAGAGGTCCGTTTCCTCTGCGAGTTCCTCGGGGTCGGCATCGAGGAGGTCGGTGACGCTGTCGATGCCGGCGTCGTTGAGCCGGTTCGCGTAGGCGGGGCCGATACCGCTGACGTTCTCGACCGGGACGCTACCGCCCTCTGGTTCGTCGGGGACCGGGCCGGCCGCCTCGGCCGGTTCGGCGGCCGAAGTGTCCGTACCGCTGTGGTTGGTCACATCGGTTCCGGTTTCGGCTGGTTCCGCCGAAACGTCCTCGTCGGTCGGCGGTTCCTCGGTCATCGAGCCCGTAGACGCGCTGGCGTCCGTGCCCGCCGCAACGGCGTCGTCGCTACCTTGGTCGACCGATTCGTCCGCGTCGTCGGTCTCCGCTTCGGCCGGTTCCTCGTCGGCTTCGGCTGCTTGCTCGTCGGTTCCTTTCACCGCTGCTTCGTTGTCGGCGTCCGGCTCCGGTTCCGGTTCCTCCTCCGGTTCGTGTTCGACGGTCACGTTCGTCGTCTCGGTGGACTCCTCCTCGGTGGAGTCGCTGGAGCCGAGGCCCAGCATGGTCCGAATGAGTTTGGTGATTGGCATGTACGAAAATACGTGTTGGACAGTACTTAAACCCCGCCGACTCCCGCAAACACCGCGATGTCGCCGTTTCGGTTCAGAGCGACGCTCTCAGCGCTTCGTTCATGACATCGACCGGTGCATCCCGGTCGGTCCACAACTCGAACGCCTCGACGCCCTGAAACAGCAGCATCCAGGCCCCGTCGATAGTCCTCGCGCCAACCGCGGACGCCTCCCGAAGCAGTCGCGTCTCGATGGGGTCGTAGACGGCATCCAGCACCGCGAGGTCGGCGTGGAGCGCCGCCTTCGGAACCGGCGTCTCGTCGGATTCCATCCCGACGCTCGTCGCGTTGACCAGTACGTCCGCATCGGCCAGCAGCGAATCGAGCGCGTCGAGGCCGTGGGCGCTCGCGTTCGGCACCGCGTCGGCGAGCGTCTCCGCGCGCGAGACGGTTCGATTGGCGATGTGAACGTCCACCCCCTCGTCGGCGAGGGCGAAGGCGGCCGCCCGCCCCGCACCGCCGGCACCGACGACAACCGCGGTTCCCGAAAGCGACACGTCGTGGTGCTCGAAGGCCCGGATGACACCGGCGGCATCGGTGTTGTGCCCCGTCGGCTCCCCCGAGAAGTCGACGGTGTTCACTGCGCCGATGCGCTCGGCCAGCGGGTCCGGGTCGACGAGCGCCAGCACGTCCTCTTTGAACGGGATGGTGACGTTGAGTCCGCGAACGCCGAGCGCGCTGGCGCCGTCGAGGGCGAGACCCAGCGAATCGCGTGATGGCTCGAACGTCACGTAGCGAGCGTCCATCTCCAGGGCGTCGTAGGCCGCCTCGTGCATCGGCGGCGACAGCGAGTGACCGACGGGGTTTCCGATGAGACCGAACACGTCCATACCGCCGCCTCGCGGCGGACCCATACAAGCGTGTCCGTTCGACACCTCACTCGTCGTGAATCCACGGCACGCGGAAGCCGGGGTAGACGGCCGCGACGACGACCGAACCGGTGTCCTCGACGGTGTGTCCCCGGACACACAGCGTCTCCTCGCGCCAGTCCCACTCCCGGAGTTCTTTCGCCCCCGCCAACGACGCCCTGAGTTCCGCTCGGACCTCGGTTTCGGAGTCGCCGGTAGCTTCCATGAACACGCCGCCGCTGGGCGAAGTGGCCCACCCGAGACCGGCCGCCAACGTCTCGCCGTCGGTCGAACTCGACCGCTCGGCGAGGACGACCGAGACGGGCGTTCCAGTCGGTGCGGACTGTTCGTGACGCCCGGCCTCGACGACCGTCGCGTCAGCGGGAACGACCGACGACAACTGCAGGAGGTTGTAGTTGTGGACGCCGGCCTCGGCCAGCGCAGCGTCGAAGGCGCTCAACTCCGTCGGGGCTTCGGCGGCCCCCCAGACGACATCGATTTCCATTGTGAATCCGTCGTCGGCGAACGGTCTTAGGCCCTCCCATCGAGTACACCGACGGCCTTTATCCGGGTCGTCACCAAGCCCGCCCATGCTCGCAGTCGTCGTCTCCCGGGCCGACAGCGCTTCCGAACACATCGGTGAACGATTGCTGGACCGCGAGGAGTGGACCGAACACGAAGACGAAAGCCGTTCCGAGGGGAAAGGTGGCGGGACCTACTACCGCACCGACGGCGCCGAACTCCGCACGTTCGAGGACCTCCATCTGTACCTCGACGGCGCTGCGGCGGCGTTCGACGACCCCGACATGCTCGTCTTCGCCTCGCGACACTCCGGGGACACCGGGCCGCTGCTGACCGCACACGCGACCGGTAACTTCGGCCCCGCCGAGTACGGCGGGGGAGAAGGCTCGCTCGCCCGAGCCGCGCCGAACGCGCTCAAACACGTCCGTGAGTCGTTCGCGGAGTACGCCCCCGAGGGCTACGATGTGGGTATCGAGTGCACCCACCACGGCCCGAGTCTCGTCGGCTGTCCGTCACTGTTCGTGGAGTTGGGTAGCGGTGAAGACGAGTGGGCCGACCCGGCCGGCGCCGAGGCCGTCGCCGAAGCCATCCTCGACCTCCGGGGCGTCGACCCCGCAACCGAACGAACCGTCGTCGGGTTCGGCGGCGGCCACTACGCACCCCGGTTCGACCGGATACTGACCGAAACCGACTGGGCGGTCGGTCACATCGCCGCCGACTGGTCGCTCGACGACATGGGTGACCCCGGCGAAGCGAAGGCGGTCATCGCGAAGGCGTTCCGGGCCAGCGGCACCGAGTTCGCGCTCCTCGACGGTGACCACCCCGAGTTGGAAGCTGTCATCGACGACCTCGGATTCCTTTCGGTGTCAGAGACGTGGCTCCGGGAGACGACAGGCGTTCCCCTCGAACTCGTCGAAGAACTGGAGCGTGACCTCACCGCCATCGACGATGGCCTCCGGTTCGGTTCCCCCGCCATCGATTACGACGGCGAGTACGTCCTCGAGGAACTCCCCGAAGAACTGCTCGAGGAGGCCAACGGCGTCGACCGCGAGGCCGTTCTGGAGGCCGTCTCCGAGCGCGCACTCGCCTACGAGACGCTGGAGGGGGCCTCACTCGTCGGCGGCCCGGTGGCGTTGCCCGAAACCGGCAGTTACCGAAACATCGTCGAGTCCCTCGCGGCCGTCCTCGAATCGAAGTACGACACCGTCGAGGTACGCGACGGCGAGGTGTTCGCCGCGCGGGCGGTGTTCGACCCCAAACTCGCCCGGGACGCCGGTATCGAGGAAGGGCCGGCGTTCGGACGGCTCTCGTCGGGCGAAAGCGTCGAAGCCGACGGCGAGACGGTCGAACCGGCCGACGTTCGGCGCGCGCGAGAGCAGCGCTTCGAGTTCTGACCCGACCGGTTTTATATCGTCGCTACTGGTTTATCGGCTGAACCGAGTCATGAGGCCGAACATCGGTCGATTTCGTGCGACGGGCGTCAGACATCGGGGAAAGATACTTTATCCGCGTGCGCAACAGCGGCAGGCATAATGGACTCGATTATCGAGGACGCTATCGGCGAAGCCGAAGAGGATGGGGAGGCGCCGGCTGGGGAGCCGGCGTCGGCCGGTTCCAACGGGACCGGAGCCGAGACCGACGCCGACGTGAAAGGGTCGGGAACGATGACCGACGAGGAACTGGCGAGCGTCGTCAAGGACCTCGAAACGAAGATTACCGTCGTCGGCTGCGGCGGCGCCGGCGGCAACACCGTCACCCGGATGTCCGAGGCCGGCATCCACGGCGCAAAACTGGTCGCCGCCAACACCGACGCCCAACACCTCGCGACCGAGGTCGAAGCCGACGAGAAAATCCTCATCGGCCGCCAGCGAACAGGCGGTCGCGGCGCCGGTAGCGTCCCGAAAATCGGCGAAGAGGCCGCCCAAGAGGACATCGAGGACATCACGAAGTCCATCGACGGTTCGGATATGGTGTTCATCACCGCCGGCCTCGGCGGTGGCACCGGCACCGGTTCCGCACCGGTCGTCGCACAGGCCGCCCAAGAGAAGGGCGCGCTCACCATCGCCATCGTGACGATTCCGTTCACCGCCGAGGGCGAACGGCGGCGAGCCAACGCCGATGCCGGTCTCGAACGGCTCCGTGCCGTCGCGGACACCGTCATCGTCATCCCGAACGACCGACTGCTCGATTACGCGCCGAACATGCCGTTGCAGGACGCCTTCAAAATCTGTGACCGCGTCCTGATGCGCAGCGTCAAGGGCATGACCGAGCTCATCACCAAGCCCGGACTCGTCAACGTCGACTTCGCCGACGTGAAGACCATCATGGAGAACGGCGGCGTCGCCATGATTGGACTGGGCGAGAGCGATTCGGAGAACAAAGCCCAAGACTCCATCCGGTCGGCGCTCCGGTCGCCGCTGCTCGACGTGGAGTTCGACGGCGCCAACAGCGCACTCGTCAACGTCGTCGGTGGTCCCGACATGTCCATCGAGGAGGCCGAGGGCGTCGTCGAGGAGATTTACGACCGCATCGACCCCGACGCACGCATCATCTGGGGCGCCTCCGTCAATCCCGAGTTCGACGGCAAGATGGAGACGATGATCGTCGTGACGGGTGTCGAAAGCCCCCAGATTTACGGCAAGAGCGAGGCCGAAGCCGAGCGCGCGATGGCGGAGGGCGGCGACGACATCGACTACGTCGAGTAGCGACAACCAACAGGTAGAAAACCCCTGAGCAGGAACGGGAGGACATGAACACGCCGAAAGACCTCTCGTCGTACGTTCGGGTGCTCAAACTCGCGAGCACGCCGTCGTGGGACGAGTTCTCGAAGGTGTCCACCATCGCCGGCATCGGCATCCTGCTCGTGGGCTTCATCGGCTTCGCCATCTTCGCGATTATGACGTTCGTCCCCGGAGGGCCCTGATGTCGTCGGTTTACGCAGTCAAGACCACCGCGAGCCAGGAGCGGACGGTCGCTGAC
This sequence comes from Natronomonas gomsonensis, assembly GCF_024300825.1. Classification (NCBI taxonomy): domain Archaea; kingdom Methanobacteriati; phylum Methanobacteriota; class Halobacteria; order Halobacteriales; family Natronomonadaceae; genus Natronomonas; species Natronomonas gomsonensis. The sequence goes on from NZ_CP101323.1 coordinate 1,632,261, forward strand.
ATGATTATCAGCCGCGAGGAGCCCGATATCCACGCCGCCCTCGCGCCGGACTCGCTGACCAGCTACGTGATGGTCGAAGCCGACGGACCGGCCGCCATCGAGCGAGCACTCGAAGACATTCCTCACGCCCGCAATCTGGTCCCCGGCGAATCCTCGATTACCGAGGTCGAACACTTCCTGAGCCCGAAGCCGGATGTCGAAGGCATCGCGGAAGGCGACATCGTCGAACTCATCGCCGGCCCGTTCAAAGGCGAGAAAGCTCAGGTCCAACGCATCGACGAGGGGAAAGACCAGGTCACCGTCGAACTGTACGAGGCGACGGTTCCGATTCCGGTCACGGTCCGCGGCGACCAGATTCGCGTTCTCGACAGCGAAGAGCGGTAAACTACCCCACCCTACTCCCTCGGCGCTCCGCGCCTCGGTCCTTGAGGGTGGGGTTTTGATGTGGACTCCCAGCAATCAATCGCCAGCAATCGGCTGGTGATTCTCGCCGTTCAACGTCCCACCATTTATACGCAGGTCTACTTCTGCGTCTCCGCTCCCCGGCTTGGGCGAGGAACGGAGTCTGTGTGTCTGCTTTCGAGCGTACCGTAGCCCGATATTTTTCGCACCGTTGTAGTCCGCGTTCACCTCATACCCACACTTCTGGCACTCAAAGTGTTCTCCGTGGCGGTTATTCTCGTGTGTGAACCCACAGTCCGTTCGAGAACAGCGTTGGGATGTGTGGTTCGGCTCGACCTGTTCCACGGAGACCTCCTGTTCAGGGGCTTTGTAGGAGACGTACTCAAGCAGGCGTCGGAACGCCCAGACGTGGTGCCACTTTGCGTGTGGAAGCCGCTCTCGAATGTCGGTTAAATCCTCGAACGCAATCACGTCGCAGTCGTGAGTGAGGGCTTCCTCGACGAGTTCGTTGGCGACCGTGTGGATGTATTGTTTGCGCCAGGCTTCTTCACGCTTCCCGAGGCGAAGCAGGGCCTTGTGTGCGGCCTGCGTGCCGCGCCGTTGCATCTCGCCACGTCGCTTCTCGAACTCACGACACCAGTGGTCGTAGTCGTCCCCCTGCCAAAACGTGCCGGTTGAGGACACAGCGAGGCTATTGACGCCGAGGTCGATACCGAGGACCGTTTGGTCGGGGTGCCCGGTGTCTTCCGAAACCTCATCGTCACCGTCTGTTCGCCGCGTCGAAAGATTGAGGTAGAACTCGTCAGTGGCCACGTCGTACCGAAGCGTACTCTCGCGGAACTCGTAGTTCTCGGAGAGTACGTACCGCTCGTAGGGCGTCGGACTGTCTGCCGGGAGAACGAACGACGGTTCGACTCGGCCCTCAACAGTTGCCAGCGACACCTTGTTCCGGTAGAAGGTCGCGCTCCGCGTGTCGTAGTCCATCGTTTCGGCGGTGAACGTCGGTTGAGAGACGCGCTGTCCCTTTTTCCACCGTTCGACACACGCTTTGACAGCTTCGACAGCGCGTTTGATAGCGGCTTGGACAAGTTGGGCCTGTAGGTCTGTCTCCTCTCGAAGTTCGGAGTAGAGCGCGTCACGGACCTCTCGTTTGTTGGTCTTACACTCGGTATAGGAGGTGTCGGACCAACAGTAGTCGGCGGTTCGGTTCGCGCAGTACAGGTATTGCTCGGCGGTTCGGTGGAGTGCGTCGCGTTGCTCGTCGGAAACGGCGATTTTCACGACGGCGGTTCGACGCACACCCATGTTTTCAGAGAACACCCGACGGTACTTATAGACTTGGGGGTCGAACGGTCATAGTGTGGCGGTTGTGTCGTACCATGTCGGTTTCCTCCCCGACCTACTCGCTCACTCCGTTCGCTCCTTGAGGTTGGGGGCTCCACCTCGAAAGTGCTGATGGACGAGCAACTCCTCTACGGCCTCGTCTTCGAACCCACAGCCAGCGATGTCACTCTCCCACATAGGCTGGGACTCGGCACGGTGGCCTAAAAGCGTTCGCGCCGAATCGGAACCGCTAACGGCACCGCGTCGATAGCCGGCGTATGGACGAGTTCCGCGTCGACGCCCACGTGAAGGTGCTCGACGAGCAGGTCGCCGAGCGCGCGAAACGACGGGGTCTCGACGCCATCGTGTACGCGCCACACTTCAAGCGACTCCCCGACATCGAGGCACGCGCCGAGCGGTTCACCGACGACGAACTGCTCGTCGTTCCCGCACGCGAGGTGTTTACCGGCGACTGGCGGAATCGAAAGCACGTCCTCGCGGTCGGACTCTCCGAGCCGGTTCCGGATTTCATCAGTCTCGAAGGCGCGCTGGCCGAGTTCGACCGACAGGACGCGGCCGTCCTCGCCCCCCACCCCGAGTTCGCGACGGTGAGTATGGAGGCCCACGACCTTCGCGCCCACGCCGACCGACTCCACGGTATCGAACTGTACAACCCGAAACACTGGCAGCACCACAACGAACGCGCACGGGAGTTACAGCGGGAGTTCGACTTGCCACCGTTCGGGTCGTCGTACGCCCATCTCCCGGGGACCATCGGCGAGGTGTGGACGGCCTTCGAGGAACGATTCGACACCGTCGCGGAACTCACCGAAGCGTTTCGGGAGGATGCGCCGCGGAAGGTGTTCCACCGAGACGGCATCGAGCACCGACTCCGGTGTGGTGCCGAGTTCCTCCATCTGTTCTACGAGAACACCTGGGAGAAAATCGACCGACTGTTCCTCTCCGGGACGGAACCGACCCACCCGGACCATATCGCCTACGAAGGCCGCTTCGACGACGTCAGCGTCTATTAGAGTACCGCGTTCGTGATTTCGGCGGCCGTCGGCAGGTCGATGTACTGCGGAAGGACGTGGATGACGGCGGCAGCCACGACGAGTTCCAGCCCCGTAATCACGAGCGTGACGATGTTGGCGAACTTACTGGAGGTGGTGACGCCGGTTGGGAAGCCGTACTCGTCGCTCAAAAGCGGGTAGAACAGCGCGATACCGCGCTTGCTGCCGACGATATCGAGGACATAGTGGGTGAGAACCCCGACCCAGACGTACTGTAGGTTGTCGAACACCACCGGGAACGCGAGAAACAGGAACAACACCGGGAGGTTGTGGAGCGTCTTGCGATGCTTGCCGAACGCCGTGTCAACGTCGGGAAACAGCGCTCCGAGCGACAGCGGGATGGTGACGGCGACGACCGCCCGTAGGGTCTCCAGCGTTCCGGACGGTTCGAGGATGAAGCCGAGACCGATGCCGAGTGCAATCGCGTTCAGGACGTGTCCTTCTTTGTCCATCGACGGAGAGGTCTCTCTCGGCTACCAAAAACCTACTCGCCGACAGCGGCGTCGGCCAAATCCTCCAGCGCCCGTTCCGCGATTTGTCGCTTGATTTCCGTCCGCGTACCGTCGAAGACGTATCGCTCGACGGAGCACCACGACTCGCCACTGCCCCACTCGCCAGCGTGGGCGACGCCGATGTACACCGTCCCGACGGGCTTTTCGTCGGTGCCGCCGCTCGGCCCGGCGATGCCGGTGGTTGCGACGCCCCACGTCACGCCCGCCCCGTCGCGGACGCCGCGGGCCATCTGTTCGGCGACCGGTTCGCTGACCGCACCCTCGCTGTCGAGTATCTCCCGGGGGACGCCCAACTCCTCCAGTTTCGCGTCGTAGGTGTAGGTGACGACCGAGCGGTCGAAGTAGTCGCTCGAACCCGGGACATCGGTCAGCAGCGACCCGATAAGGCCGCCGGTGCAGGATTCGGCGGCAGCGACGTACTCGCCGCGCTCCCGGAGAACCTCGCCGATGCGTTCCTCGATTGCCATACCCGACTCCTCGCGGCGAGCGGACTTGAAACGGCCGGTGGAAAGCGACAAACCGACGTAGCCGCCGTCCACAGCAGGGGTATGGACGACTACGAGCGGCCGCTGTTCTTCCATCTCATGGAGTACGCGGCCGAAGCGGACCGCGACGTCGTCGACATGGTGTCCGGCAACCCCGACTGGGAGGCCCCCGAGGCGCTTCGGGAGGGCCTCCGGGAGTACGCCGACGCGCCGGTCGACGACTTCCAGTACCCGCCAAGCGAGGGTCTCACCGAACTGCGCGAGGAAATCGCGGCGCGGCGTGGTGTCGATGTCGAGCGCGTCGTCATCACGAACGGCGCCGGCGAAGCGAACTACCTCGCGATGGCGACCGCACTGGAGGCACTGGACGGCGACGAGGTACTGTTGGCCGACCCCGTCTACCCCTACTACCACAAGCGAACCGAGATGCTCGACGGGATGCCGCGGTACGTCGCCGCCGACTCCGACGGGACGCTCGACCCCGAGGCGGTTCGGACGGTGGCGAGCGACGACACCGCCGCCATCGTCGTCAACTCACCGAACAACCCCACCGGCGGCGTGTACGGCCGGGAGACGAAACGCGAACTGGTCGACATCGCCGAGGAGTGCGACGCCCTGCTCGTCTCCGACGAGGTGTACGACCACTTCGTCTACGACGAGGGGCGTTTCGCCTCCGTCTTGGAGTTCGATTCGGAGAACAGCGTCGTCACCAACGCCTTCTCGAAGTCGATGGCGATTACGGGCTTCCGCGTCGGCTACGCCGTCTTCCCCGAGTGGCTGATGGACGCGGTTCGGACTCGACACATGCTCGTCAACGTCGCTGGCTCTCGGCCCGCCCAGTACGCGGTGTTGAAGGCGCTCCGGGAGACGCCGGCGGAGTACTACGAGCGGAACAGACGAATGCTCGAAGAGCGCATCGACGCCTTCTGTGCCGCCTTAGAGGAAGCCGGTGCCGAGTACACCCGCCCGCGTGGGAGTTTCTACGTGATGGCGCGCTTCGACGGCTATCCGGGCACGCTGTCGAACGTCGAGCGACTCATCGACGAGGCGGGCGTCGCGGGGATGCCGGGCGACGCCTTCGGCGAGTCACGCGCGGAGTGGCTCCGCTTTGCGCTCGTGACGCCTCGGGCGGAAGAGGCGGCCCGACGGCTGGCGGAGTACTTCTAACGCGGCCCTCGCGGGCTACTCGGACTCACGGACCGCCGGAATCCGCGGTCGCTCGGCGCGACGGCGTCCACGCCGTCTGGTCCCGTCCCGGCATATAAACCCTCACAGGGGCGGCCGTGTCGAATGGGCAACATCCAAACGACTTTGCCCGCCGACCGGCTAACCCGGGTAATGGCGAACTGTGACGTGTGCGGCAAACACGTAAACATGCCGTACAACTGCCGGCACTGTGGCGGGACCTACTGTAGCGAACACAGGCTCCCGGAGAACCACAACTGCCCCAGTTTGGAGAGTTGGAACGACCCGCAGGGCGTCTTCGACAGCGGGTTCGACGACTCGGTGAACGACAGCGGCGGGACGGCCTCGAGCGCGCTCGAAAAAATCGGCCTCGACACCGGTGCTGGCGGGCCGTTGGGCTACTTCCGGAACAACGTCTCGTATCTGTTCCTCGCGCTCACCGTCGTCGTCTTCGCGGTGCAGTACCTCCTCGCACCGCTGTTCGGGGTCGAACTGCCGCCACCGGGAGTCCGGCCCGGCGATACGACGTGGGGACAGATATTCACCCTCACCACCGAACACCCCGAGTACGTCTGGACGTGGGTCATCTCGGTGTTCTCCCACGGCGGACCGACGCACCTGCTGTTCAACGGCATCGTGCTGTACTTCTTCGGCCCCATCGTCGAGCGACAAATCGGCTCGAAGAAGTTCACCGTCCTGTTTCTCGTCAGCGGGATGGCCGCCGGACTCGGACAGGTCGGCGTCGGGCTGCTCACCAGCGAGCAGGTCGCCGTCCTCGGTGCCTCCGGCGCGCTGATGGCGCTTCTGGGCGTCCTTGCGATGACCTCGCCGGACCTGAAGGTGCTGCTGTTCTTCTTCATCCCTGTCTCGATGCGGACGCTCGCGTTCCTGTACGCCATCGGGTCGGTCGTCTTCTTCGTCGCCGACGGCGGCCCGCTCAGCGGCGTCGCCCACTTCGCACACCTCACCGGACTCGTCATCGGCCTGTGGTACGGCAACCGCATCAAACACAAGGTCGGACGCGGTCCGGGACAGTTGAACATCGGCCCCGGTCGCGGTGGCGGCGGCCTCCGATGAACGTCGTCGAAGAGCGGTACCTCCCCGACCCCTCGCTGTCCCGCGAGGCGATGGAAACCCTCCAGCGAGACATCGCCGAGGCGGCCGTCTTCGAGGACGACATCGACTTCGACCCCGATGATATCGCCTCCGGTGAGGCTCTCGTCGCCGGCGTCGACCAGGCGTTCCTCGACGACCGCGCCGTCTCGGCGGTGGTCGTCCTGCGCGGCGACGAAGTGGTGGAACGGGCCAGCGCCGTCACGCCGCTGTCGATTCCCTACATTCCGGGCCTGCTCGCGTTTCGGGAGGGCGACCCCATCGTCGCGGCGCTGGAGACCCTCGATGCCGACCCGGACCTGTTGGTCCTCGACGGAAGCGGTCGCATCCACTTCCGAGAGGCCGGCATCGCCACCCACGTCGGCGTGCTGTTCGACACGCCAGCAGTCGGCGTCGCGAAGAACCTCCTGTGTGGCGAACCGCGACAGGCCGTCGACTCGCTGCCCGAGGGCGCCCGCGTCGCAATCGAAGCCGACGACTCGATGCCGGACACGCCGGCCGGCGAGACGGTCGGCTACGCCTACCAGAGCCGGCAGTACCCCGACTCCACGAACATCAATCCGCTGTACGTCTCCTCGGGGCATCGGCTGTCGGCGAAGACAGCCGTCGACTGCGTGGCCGCCTGCGGCGGCGCGTACAAACTCCCGAAACCGACGCGACTGGCCGACGCCTACGCCGACGAACTGAAGGAGACGGTCTGAGGGCTACTCGTCGAGCAACGCCGCGAGGCCGTGCAGCGTTTCGAGTTCGTACGTCGGGTCCACCGAGAGGTCGACGCTCCGACAGTGTTGACGCCGCAGAAACACCGAATCGAGACCGGCGCGGTGGGCCGCGAGCACGTCGTTTTCGCTGTCGCCGACGTACAGCGCCGACCCACCACCCAAGTCATCGAGAGCGCGCTCCACGTAGTGGGTGTTCGGCTTCTTCAGACCGAGACTCTCGACGGTTTTCTCGCGGCCGTAGTAGGTGTCGAAGTCGTCGTCGAATTCGAAGAACTCCAGTACGAACTCGATGGTGCTGTGGTGGTTGTTGCTCACGACGCCACGCGGGAGGGGAATATCGGAGACTGCGGCGGTGTCGTCGTAGCGGTCGCGGTCGCCGGCTCTGAACGCCTCGAACTGCGACTGCTCGTCGTGGTGTTCGCGGGCTTCCCAGAGGGCGACCGGGTCGATTTCGTAGGTCGCACCGATGTCGTCAAGAGTCTCGCTGGTGACGCCGCTCGTGAGGGCTTGGACGTGTCCCTGGTCGGGGTCGTCGACGCCGACCGACTGGAAGGCTCGCCGGATAGCCGCCGTCTGGGTTTCGGCGCCCGGCGGTTCGACCAACACGCCGTCGCTGTCGAAGAGGACCGCATCGTAGTCGGGCACTATCTCGTGATTCCGCGAGCGAGCGGTTGGGCGTTTCGGTCCCCGAGCGGCCTGTGACACCCTTCGCCAGTATATCAACGACTAACTACCGCCCCGCCGAGCGGACCGTATGAGCAATCGGACGGTTCTCATCACCGGCTGTTCGTCCGGCATCGGTCGAGCGACGGCCTACGCGTTCTTAGACGAGGAGTGGCAGGTGTACGCGACCGCACGGAATCCCGCCGACATCCAGAAGTTGGGCGAGGCGGGTTGTGACATCGGCACCATCGACGTGACCGACCCCGAGGACTGCGAGCGCGTCGTCGACCGCATCATCGAGGAGGAGGGTCGCATCGACTCGCTGGTCAACAACGCGGGCTACGGCCAACACGGCCCAATCGAAGACATCGACGACGACCTCTTTGCGAAACAGTTCAAAGTGAACGTCTTCGGGCCGCACCGACTCGTCCGCGAAGTGCTGCCGCACATGCGCGAGCGGGAGGAGGGCACCATCGTCAACGTCTCCTCGGTCGCCGGCCGACTGGCGACGCCGGGGATGGGCCCGTACTCGGCGTCGAAACACGCCATGGAGGGGTACAGCGACTCCCTCCGACTCGAAGTCGAGCCGTTCGGCATCGACGTGAGCGTCGTCCAGCCCGGTCCCGTGAAGACGGGTTTCCGCGAGCGCGTCGACGATGAACTCGGTCGTCTCGACCGCACGGAAGCCTACGCCGACCTCTATGAGTTCCAAGAGGACGCCTCGCTGTTCGGCGCCGACAGCCCCATCGCCGTCCACCCCGCCGAAGTCGCCGAAGCCATCGTCGAGGCGTCGGTGACCCCGGACCCCGAACCGCGTTACGTGGTCGGCCGCGTCGCCCAACTGCTGATTTACGCCAGCTACCTCCCAGACCGCATCAGCGACCGCGTCTTCGAGGCGATTCGAAAGTACACGTCGTGACGTTCGCCGACCCGCCGACCGACTCGCCGGCCCACGAACTCGCTGTCGACTGCCTGACGGCCGGCATCGAGGCGTCGCTTCCGGCCCGCGCCGTCGAGCGACACTGCCGACTGGACGGCGAGACGCTCACCATCCGCGATGCCACGTACGACCTCTCGGCGTACGACGAGGTTCTCGTTCTCGGTGGAGGGAAAGGAAGCGACCACCTCGCGGCCTCACTGGAGGCGCTCTTGGGCGAGAAACTGACCGACGGCGTCGTCGTCACGAACGAGCGGGCCGCCGACCCCGACCGCGTGACCGTCCTGGAGGGCGAACACCCGACGCCGGGTGAGGGAAGCATCGCGGGTGCCTCTGCCGTCTTGGAACGTGCGGCAGACGCCACCGAGCGGACACTCGTGCTCGCGGCGATAGCCGGCGGCGGAAGCGCGTTGCTGTGTGCCCCCGCCGAGGGACTCACCGTCGAGAACCTGCGGACAGTCACGGACGGATTACTCGACGCCGGCGCATCCATCGACGAAATAAACACGGTCCGGCGCGCCTGTTCGCAAATCAAGGGCGGCGGTCTCGCGGCCGCTGCCACCCCGGCCACCGTCGTCGGCGTACTGGTCAGCGACGTAGTGGGTGACGACCCGGCGGTCATCGCCAGCGGCCCGACAGTCACAACCAAAACCGACCCCGAGGCCGCCCTCGGGGTGCTGGAGCGATACGGCGTCGGGGGCGACGTTCGCTCGTGGCTCGCGGATGCAACGCCGACGAAAGCGACCGATTTCGATGTGAACAACCACATCGTCGTCTCGGGGCGAGACGCCATCGACGCCGCGCGAGACGTTGCTCGCGAGGCCGACTACGAGACCTGTGTCCTCTCGACGCGAATCGAGGGAGAGGCCAGCGAAGCGGGGCGGTTCCACGCCGCCGTCGCCGCCGAAGTCGTCGACTCGGGGGACCCACTCGAGGCGCCCGCCGTGCTGCTGTCGGGTGGCGAGACGACGGTCACCGTCAGCGGTGACGGTGACGGCGGCCCGAACTGTGAGTTCGCACTCGCTGGGGCCGTCGACCTCCCGCCGGACGCCGTACTTGCAGCAATCGACACCGACGGCGGCGACGGCAGCACCGACGCCGCAGGCGCGGTGGTCGACGCTTCGACAGTCACCGACCAAAGGGCCGTACACGATGTGCTCGTGAACAACGACAGTTACGGCTACCTCGACAACGGCGGGGCGCTACTCCGATGCGGTGCGACCGGGACGAACGTAAACGACCTTCGAGTTGTGGTAATTCCTGCTGGCCGACATAGTTTTGCCGGTGGCCGGAGTTGAGATACGCGTGGAACCCCGCTACGTCGCCGTCATCGGAATGCACGTCGTCGTCGCCCTCGCGTTCGTCGCCCTCGCGGTGCGGAACGCCCTCCACGGTGACATCGTCAACGCCACGCTACAGGGCGTCATCGGGGCGTTGGTGCTGTTTCTCGGCGTCGGTATCACTCGAATCGCGTAGCGACGCTGCTTTGTCCGTCCGCTTCGAGCCCCGACTATGGACCGAGGAACGCTCCTGACAGTCGGCGGCCTCGTGGTCGGTTTCTTCCTGATCGGACAGGCGGTGCGGGCCGTCGCCGACGGACAACTCGTTCTCGCCGGCCTCGGCGCCGTCATCGGCATCGCCGTCCTCCTGACGGCGTTTCGCCTCGATTAATCGAGACACGACCCGACGACGCCCAGCATCGCCTCGCCCTGCACCGCCTCGGCGAACAGTGGCACCCGTTTTACGTCCCGTCCGCGGAACAGTTCCTGTGCCCGCTTTAGTGCCGACCGTTGGACCTCCCAGCGCCGCCGACAGAACTCACAGCCTTCCGTGTCCGGTGCGACGAACCACTCCTCGTCGAAGCCCGCAACGTCGGTCAAATCCTCGCTCACGCGGTTGACGACGACGGTGCCGACGGGAATCCCGAACCCCTCTAGACGGTCGATGAGCCGTTCGCTTTCGACGACGCTCATCTCCTCGGGCACCATCACGACCCGGAAATCGGTTCGAGAGGGGTCTCGAAGCGCAGTCCGGAGCCGCTCGATTTTCGACGACAACTCCCGCAAATCGTCGACGCCCTCTTCCATGTCCTCGTCGCTCCCGCCGCCGAACAGTCCGCCGAGGCTGCCCGCCATCCCCGACAGTTTCTCCCGGAAGGAGAGCAGTCGGCCGACCATCGAGTCCATCACGTCGGGGAGTTCGAGCAGCCGCAGGGTGTGTCCCGTCGGCGCCGTGTCGACGACGACCCGGTCGAATCGCGGGTCATCGAGATATTCGAGGAGTAGTTGCATCGCCGCCGCCTCGTCGGCCCCCGGCATCGCACCGCCGGCAAGTGGGTGGTCGCCACCGCCGAGCATCCCTTCGAGACCACCGAGGCCGCCCATCGCGCCGTCCGTGCCGCCGGCACCGCCAGCGTCGAACGCCGCCTCCGCTTGGTCCTCCTCGTCGGTGACGAACGGTCCCTCAGAAGCCGCTTCGGGGTCGATTTCGACCGCGTACAGCGGTATGTCGTCTTTGATTCGTGTCGGCTCCGAGCCAATCTCGGTGTTCAGCGTGTCCGAAAGCGAGTGGGCGGGGTCCGTCGATACCACCAGCGTCGACGTCCCGTCGCGGGCACTCGCCAGCCCCGTCGCCGCCGCACACGTCGTCTTGCCGACGCCGCCTTTCCCGCCGTAGAGGACGTACTCCGGGGCGTCGACACCAACCGGCAGTTCGGCTTCGTCGACCGACTCGACCGGTTCGACGCTGAGTTCGCTCATACCGCCGGTCGGCACTCGTCGCTTGTGTACCCGTCGATACTTTGGAGAGTCCGAGCTCGTGTCGTGTGAGCCGAGCACGTTCGGCGTCAGCGATTGTTATTTGCCCCTCCAACCCCCACGTCGAGACGTGCAGGAGTACGAGCGGAAACAGCTCCTCGAACGCATCGGCCGCGAGAGCGCGACGCTCGGGGTCGACATCCCCGAGCACATCGACGTGCAGGGCGAGGAGGTCGAACTGCAGTCGTTCGTCTTCGAAATCAAGCGCCTCGATTCGGTGCCGCCCGGCGAGCGCGACCGCGTCGAGCAGGCAAAGCGGAACCTCCGACGGGAACGCCTCGAACGGAAGGAGCGAATCGAGGAGGGCGAAATCAGTTTCGAGGCGGGCGAGGAGTTGGCCGACGCCATCATCGGCATCGACCGGGCACTGGAGGCCCTAGAGAACCTCAACGCGGGAAGCGTCGAAGCCGAGGCGAAACGGCAGGAAGCCGCCGACACGAAACGCTGGATGGACTTCCTGAAGCAGGCGCTGGGGCGCGACGACGACGGACCGGCGGTGCGATAACCACAGCCATGAGCAGGAACGCCGAAATCGCGGCGCTGTTAGAGGAGTTCGCCGACCACCTCGAAGCCCGCGACGTCGACTACAAGCCGAACAGCTACCGCCGGGCCGCCGACAGCGTCCGTGGCCACACCGTCGCCGTCGAGACGCTCCGCGAGGAAGGCGGCGAGGAAGCCATCAAGGAAATCGAAGACGTAGGCGACGCCATCGCCTCGAAAATCGTCGAGTACCTCGATACCGGCGAAATCGAGGAGTTAGAGGAACTCCGAGAAGGGCTCCCCGTGGAGATGGACGCACTCACCGCCGTCGAGGGCGTCGGCCCCAAGACCGTCAAGGCGCTGTACGACGCCCTCGACGTGGAGACCCTAGAGGACCTCGAAGCCGCCGCCGAAGCCGGCGAGATACGCGAAGTGAAAGGGTTCGGCGCCAAGACCGAGGAGAACATCCTCGAGGCGATTCCCTTCGCTCGGGAGTCCAGAGCGCGGAGTCTGCTGGGAGAGGCCCGTCCCGTCGCCGACCGGGTGTTGGCGTTCTTCGAGAGCCTCGATGCCGTCGACCGCGTCGACGTGGCGGGGTCGCTGCGGCGCTGGCGGCCCACCATTGGCGACATCGACGTGCTCGTCGGGTCGGACGACGCCGACGCGGTCATCGAGGCGTTCGAATCCTGGGAGGAAGCCGGCACGGTCATCGAGGCCGGCACGAGCAAGGCCTCGGTCCGAAAGAACGGCATGCGAGTCGATTTGCGCGTCGTCGTCGACGAGGAGTTCGGCGCCGCACTCCAGTATTTCACCGGCAGCAAGGACCACAACGTCGCCGTCCGGAACCGCGCCATCGAGATGGGGCTGAAAGTCAACGAGTACGGCGTCTTCGACATCAGCGAGGTCGACGACCCCGATGCCGGACAACGCGTCGGCGAACGCGTCGCCAGCGAAACCGAAGAGGGTGTCTACGACGCTCTCGACATGGCGTGGATGGCTCCCGAGTTGCGAGAGAACCGCGGCGAGGTCGACGCCGCTGCGTCGGGTGGGTTGCCCGACCTCCTCACGACTGACGACGTTCGTGGCGACCTCCACCTCCACACGGAGCACTCCGACGGCGAGACGACCATCGAGGCGATGGCCGACGCCGCCGCCGACTTCGGTCACGACTACATCTCCGTCGCCGACCACGCCACCGGGCCGGGGATGGTCGGCGGTGTCGGCCTGACCGACGAGGAACTGCGGGACCAAATCGAGGAGATTCGAGCCGTCGACGACACAGTCGACATCGACGTCTTCGCCGGCGTCGAGGCCAATATCGACGCCGACGGCGGCGTCTCCGTCGGCGAAGGCGTACTCGCCGAGTTGGACTGTGTCGTCGCTTCCCCCCACAGCGGCCTCGACGGCGACGGCACCGACCGTATCGTCACCGCCATCGAACACCCCGAGGTCGACATCATCGGACACCCCACGGGTCGGTTGTTGAACCAGCGGCCGGGACTCGACCTCGATATCGAGCGGGTGGCGGAGGCCGCCGCCGACAGCGGGACCGCCCTCGAACTCAACGCCGACCCACACCGTCTCGACCTCCGCTCCAGTAACGTGAAAGTCGCAATCGAGGCCGGCGCGACCATCGCTATCGACACCGACGCCCACCGTCCCGGCGCCTACGATTCGATTCGTTACGGCGTACACACGGCCCGGCGCGGGTGGGCCGAAGCCGACGACGTACTCAACACCCGAGACGTCGACGGCGTTCGGGAGTTCCTGGGGCTGTGACCGGACAGGAGTCGGCGTTTCGACCCGAAACGGACCGGCTGTTGCTCGACGTGATGCTCGGAAAGCTCGCCGTCTACCTGCGGTTGTGTGGCTACGACGCCGCCTACGCCGGCGACCGCGGCGTCGAGGCCGACGACCGCATCCTCGATATCGCGGCCGAGGAAAACAGGACGCTTCTCACCCGCGACGTGTCACTGGCCGGGCAGGCCGAGTCCTCGATACTCCTCACGAAACGCGACGTGGAGGACCAACTGGCCGAGTTACGCGAGGCGGGCGTCGAGTTGGCCGTCGCCGAGACGCCGACACGGTGCGGACGATGTAACGGCCCGCTCCTCGCGGTCGAAGACGACGAGACGACACCGGAGTACGCCCCTGACCCCGAAGAAACCGACTGCTGGCGATGTCGGGACTGTGGGCAACTGTTCTGGAAGGGGAGCCACTGGAAACGGATGAACGAGACGCTGGATTAGCTGTTCGTGTTCGGCGTCCACTGCTCGCAGGCGTCCATGTCGTCCATCTGCTCGCTGTGGAGGCCGCAGTACGGTACCATGCCGTCGTCGGTGCGGACGTACCGGAAGTGCTTGCAGTTGCCGCAGTAGGTGTCGCCGACGGGTGCCGAGGATTCGTCGTCGAGGAACTCGGCGTCGTCGGTCGACGGGGGTGTCCCGACGGAGTCGGTCGTCGTTGACCCGCCGTCGGTCACGCCGGCACTCGCCCCACCGAAGCCGTCGTTTCGCGACTGTGAGGTGGTTTTGTTCGCGTGATTCACCGTCGCGCCGTCGTCGTGGGCCGTGCTGCCGCCGGACTCCGAGGCGTGGTTCGTCTGGGTTTCGACGTTGCCGTCGGGCGTGCCACCGAGCAGGCCGATGCCGCCGAGCGTCCCTTTCAAGCGGTCGTTGGACACCTCGACGACTTTCGTCTCGCCCTCTTTCGTGATTTCGAGTTTGACGGTGCCGCCGGGGTCGTTGCGCGCCTTGAAGTTCGCGACGGCGGCGAACAGACACCACGAGGTGACGAGCGTCCCGAAGAAGTACACCGCGGCGACGACGAGCGTCATCGACGTGTCCCCGGAGCCGCCGACCCAATCGACGGGGTAGGCGCCGTTGAACAGGACGACGCCGGCGGCGCTGACGGCCGCCCCGGCGAAGGCCGCGACGCGAACCTTCCGCGAGGACCGCGGCAGGACGGTCATCGTTCCGAGCAGCACCGCCGGCAGCCCGAGGCCGCCGAGGATGCCGGCGACCCGCCGAGCTTCGAACATATCGAACCCGAAACGGCTGCCGACGCCGGTGGCTGCGATGACGATACCAGCAACGAGTAGGACCGCGCCGACCCCGAACAGCGCGACACCGGCGTACAGCCGCCGGAGGCCGGCCCCGTTGCCTCCCTCGTAGACCTCCGTGAGGCTAGCCATAGAAACGTCTAGAGTCTCCTGACACAAAACACTACGTCAGACGCACGCACGACACGTGTCGATTTGCTGGGTAGAACGTCTCTCGTTCGGCTTCGGACGCACGGTGACGGTCGTCGGCTACTCCTCGGCCGCTCGAATCCGTCGTTCCGCCGCTTCGAGTGCCGCCTCGCTGTCGAAGTCTTCGATGATAGCGTCAAGTTCGCCCTCGCTCGCATCCGCGAGGTCACGAGCGTGGGCGGTGATGTTCGGCACGGCGCGGATGAGATTGTCGATGATGGGAACCGTCGCCG
This sequence comes from Natronomonas gomsonensis, assembly GCF_024300825.1. Lineage (NCBI taxonomy): Archaea > Methanobacteriati > Methanobacteriota > Halobacteria > Halobacteriales > Natronomonadaceae > Natronomonas > Natronomonas gomsonensis. Next base: position 1,647,455 of record NZ_CP101323.1, read on the forward strand.
ACTGGGCCGACCGCGACATCGGGTTGAGGTCGACGACGAGTTCGGTCTTGCCCATCTCCGCGAGCGCCTCGGCGCGGTCGCCGTCTTCCAGTGGAACGAGGACCACGTCGGCGCTGCCGATGCCGTCGGCGTCGACTTTCGCTCGTTCGTGGTCTAACCCCGGAATCCGGCCGTCGGCCGTCAGTCCGAGTACTTCCTCGGCGCCGTGTTCCCGAAGGTGCTCGGCAATGCGCTCCATTCGCTCTTCGGTGCGGTTGAACAGGTTCACTTCCAGAGCCGCACCCGTCGCTTCGGCGAGTTCGACCATCTCGCCGGGCGCCAACGCCGCGACGTTGCCGTTGATAGAGAGGACGGCGTTCTCGGCACGGAGGAGGTACGCGGCCGCGACGCGTTCAGCCTCGTCGGCACTGGGAATCGTCTCCTCGCCGAGGAGATAGTCGAAGGCCTCGCCGCGACCCTGTGCGATGAGTCCCTGTCTGGACGTGATGCCGAGGTCGACCCCCTCCTCGATACGGTGTCGCGTCAAAAGCGACTCGTATCGGGGGTGTGACTCCGGTATCTCCGGACCGGTCATGGGAATGGGTGGGCGACGGGCCGATAAAAGGCTCCCGCTCGGCGTCGCTCGGAACTACACGCCGCCGAACACCCAGAGCGCGACGGACGGCGACAGCGCGAGGAGGACACCGAGGAATACCGTCGTTGCGACCGTTCGCCACTCGAAGGCACCTTCGCCATCGTAGCGCCACAGTTGCAGTCCGACGAAGACGCTCGCGACGACGACTCCGCCGACGATTAGCAGCGACGGCATGAGAGACGGCGAGGAATCGCTCGACACCGCGAAGTCGGCGCCGAGACCGACGGCACCGACGGCGGCCGCCGCGAGGACGTAGGCGATGCCCGCGACGACGTGTCGGATGGCCGCTGCCATCGAAGGCGAGTCGTCTTCGGCCGGGAGCGTCGCCGGCGAGGCGAAGGTCCCGAAACCCAGATACAACAACGGCAGCGTCCCGACGGCGACGACGACGGCGTAGGGAGACACCGACGAAGCGGCGAGGATGAACACGGCCGTCGTCAGCGCATACGTTCTGAACGTTACCTCACCCAACACCAGCGGCGGGACGAACAGCAGCGTTGCCACGACGAGGGCGAACAGCGAAACGGGAACCGAAAACGGTCGAAACCGTTCGGCGGAAGCCTGAAGCGACATCCGCGTTCGTTTCGGACCCGATTACAAATGTCTTCTGTCGTCACGGGTGGTGTCTCGCACCGTCGCGGCCAATCGCTCACAGAAGCGGTCCGCGAACGACTCGGCGGCCGCGGCGTCGAACCCCGAGCGGATATACCGGAACCCGAGGTGGAGTCGGTCCCCGACGGTTGCGGCGCCGATACTGACCGGCGTCGGCGGCCAACACGGTGGCGTAAACCACAACTGCTCGAACGTTCCGTCGGGCAGCGTCGGCAGGGCCGGAATCCGCCCGAGGTTCGACAGCACCGCCGTGTCCAGCAGGCGTTCGCCGGGACCGTCGAGTAGTCTCGGGAGTCGCTTTCGGACCGAAAGCGGCAGCGACGCCGAGGCGAGATGCCACCATTCGAGGTACCCCAGCGGTCGGTCACTCCGTTTGGTGTGACGCGTCTGTTCGGTCACTCGCGAGACGGCCCTCGCCACGTTCCGGCGATGCGAGGCGTCGGTGGTGACGCTGTCGAAGAGGGTGTACAGTCCGACGCCGTCGTAGAATCGCTCTTGGGGGCGGATGTTCACCGGCATCATGAGACCGATTTTGTCCGGTCCGTCGGGGGCGGAGGCGTTCCATCGGTCGATGGTGAGATGCAGGGCCGCAAGGAGCAGGTCGTTGACCGTGGCTTCCCCCGGTCCCCCGTCGATAAGCCGACCGGTCAAGCCGGCATCGACGTGTCGGTGGGCGAATCGCCACTCGACGGGACCCGAATCCCCCGACGAGAGTCTCTCGGGTGGGTCGATGAGATAGCTGAGTCGTCGTGCGGCCGCACCCATCGACCGAAGGCGGCGCCTCGGTTCGGTGGGCCGAATCGTTCGTATCATCTCTCGGGGGGACTCCTCTACGGGGTGCGGTGTCGGGTCGTCACCGCGATACGCGACGAGCAGCGCGTACAGCACCCGGAGTGCGCCGACACCGTCCATCGAGACGTGGCTGGCACAGACACAGAGTCGGTCGCCGCCGTCGATGCCACCGCCACGAACCACGAGCAGTCGGAGGGGAAGTTCCGTTTCGAGGTCGAACCGCTGGCCGTAGAATCGCCGCCGGAGTTCACCGAGGTCGGCGTCGTCCGCTGGGACGATTTCGACGGGAACGTCGGCTGAATCGTCGGGAATCACCCAAGTGTAGTCCGTCGGACCGCTGTCGTCCCGGCGGCGGCAACCCTTTACTACCGGGTAAGCTTCGCAGGCCCGTCTGGCGGCCGTCGCGAGCCGTTCGCCGTCGATTCTCGCCGTCGTCGTGGCTTCGGCCTGTATGTTCAACGGCGTGTAGGCTCGCTCGATGTGGAAGACGGCTTCCTGTAGTCGAGTGAACGGAACCCGTTTCACGAGTCGCCCTCTCGCATGAGAGTACCGACGGGCGGTAGCATCAAAAGCGTCGGGCCGTCCGCCACCCTCGGACGGCTGTCAGGGGGCGAAACGCGGCCGCCGACGCCCCGTTTTACCGAACGTGCGCACCGGGGAGACACACCTCACACCGCTCGGCGTCGTAGCCCGCATCCGAAAGACCAGTATCGAGTGCGAACACCGTCTCGCCGAGCATCGCCATCGAGGCGTCGCCGCCGGCCTCCGAAACGTCGCGAATCGCCTCCTCGAGTCGAGGGGTCAGGAGGTCCGCCTCGCGTGCGAAGCGCCGCGAGGCGGCCATCATCGTCTCCAGCGTCGGTTCGGCGACGAGTTGCGACAGCGCCTGCTTGCCCGCCGCGGACAGTTCTTCGGTGTCACCGCCGAGAACGTCCTCGGTCGACAGTTCACCGAAGGTGACGTACTCGATTTGCCGGCGGTCGGGGATGCCGTCCATCGCGCCGTGGGCCGGCGCGCCCGGTTCCAGTCGAACCGGGAACCCGCCGCGGGCCTGTCCAACCACGTCGCCGAGTCCCGTCCCGGCCTGTACCTCCGCACCGTGGGCGATGGTGACGAGTTCGTTCTCCGACAGTTGGCGGTCGAACACACGGTTGGCGACGAGCGCGGTGCCGAGTGCGAGCGCGCCGGAGACCCCGAATCCCGAACCGAGCGGGAGGTCGGTTTCGGCGACGACGCGGGCGTTGGCCCGGAGGGCACCCAACACCCGGTCGACGGCTTCGATTTCGAGTTCCTCGCCGTTGAGTTCGAGCCCATCACCGGCTTCGAGTCGGACGGTTACGCCGTCGGCGAGGGTGACGCCCGCCCCGCGGGAGCCGGCTTTCGTCGGGTCGTCGTCCGGGTGGGCACTGAAAAAGGCGGTCACGTGGCCCGGAACGAACGCCGCGTCTGTCATGGAATGGCTTCCGTGACGCGCCGTTTTAAGGCTTGCTTGACTGATTCCGACCGCCAGGGAGGTCCGAACCCGCCGACCGGAAGAACAACCGTTTTGGTGTGGCTACCAGAACACCCAACATAGTGACTAGCCGTGCCTGAGGAGCCACCAGACCAACCCGCCGACGAGGCGATTCTCGTTCCGGTCGGCGAATCCGTCACGCTGCGGAACACCGTCGCCTACGCGGTCCGCGAAGCGCTCGCGGCCTCGGGCGAGATACACTTCGTCGCACCGCTGGCATCCAGCGCCATCGGCGACGTGAGTGCCGACGGAAAAGCCGAACTCGAGGAACTGCTCGAACGGGCGACCGTCTGGGCGGAGGAAGACGCCGGCGACGAAGCGGCCGAGCTCCGAATCGAGACGGCCGTCGTCGGCGCCGACGAGTATCTCTTCGGTCCCGACGATTACGCCCGCGTTCTCACAGATTACGCCCGAAGCCACGGCGTCGAGCGCGTCGTCATCGACCCGGAGTACAGCCCCGGCGGCAACGTCCCGCTGTTGCGCCCGATGGAGGTCGCACTCGTCGAGGCGGGACTGACAGTCGAGGAGGCACCGGTCGACCGACCCACCCGCCGCGGCCAACTCGTCCGGCGTGGCGGTCTGCTTCAGTTCGCCACACTGTTCGGCGTCTCGTTTCTGTTCTATCAACTCCTCAGCGGATTCACGCTCTCGGGGTTCGACCTCGTTACCGGCGTCATTTCGGCGACGGTCGTCGCCGCCCTGTTGCACCGCATCGCCTTCAGCGACCGGATGCGCCTCGGCGTCATCGCCAAACGGCTCGTTCGGCTCGCCATCTTCGTCCCGTATCTCGTCTACGAAATCGTCGTCTCGAACCTCCTCGTGGCGTACGTCGTCTTACACCCGTCGATGCCAATCGAACCGCGGACGGTCGAGGTTCGCTCGGCCGTCTGGGGCGGGATGCCGGTGACGACGCTGGCAAACAGCATCACGCTCACGCCGGGAACGCTCACCGTCCGAGTGCGCGGACAGGACTTCATGGTCCACTCGCTCATCCCGGCCGCCCGAGAGGGACTGTTCGACGGGTCGCTCGAACGAGCGGTCCGGTTCGTCTTCTACGGCCGGGCCGCCGCCGGCATCTCGACGCCGCGGGAGCGCGGCGACTGCCAAATACTCGACACCGTCACCGAGGACGGAGGTGAGGAGGACTGATGGTCAACGACATCCTTCTCGGCGCCGCCGCGGTGTTCGTCGTCCTCGTCATCGTGGTGCTGTATCGAGCGGTTCGGGGACCGACGATGCAGGACCGCGTGCTGGCGGTGAACGTCATCGGGACGAACACCGTCGTCATCCTCGCGCTATTGTCGGCCGCGTTGGACGTGCCGTACTTCCTCGACATCGCTCTGGTGTACGCGCTGTTGAACTTCCTGATGGCCGTCGCCATCTCGAAGTTCACCGTCGACCGCGGGGGGGTGATGTGACGTGACGCCGACCGAAATCGCCGTCATCATCTTCCTCGGCGGCGGTCTGTTCTTCACGCTCGTCGCCGCTGTGGGCGTCATCCGCCTGCCGGACATCTACACCCGCGCCCACACCGCGAGTCAGGCCGACACCCTCGGTGCGGGCCTGACGCTCGTCGCCGTCGCACTCACGCTCGGACTGGAAATATCGACACTCAAGACCGTGCTTCTGTTGGTGTTCATCTTCATCACGAACCCGACGGCCGCCCACGCGGTCGCCCGCGCCGCACACGAGCAGGGCATCGAACCCTGGAGGGAAGACCGATGATGGAGTACGTCGCCTACGCGTTGGTCGTCTTCGTCGTCCTGACGGGCATCGCGACGGCGCTACTCCGGGACGTACTCGCGGCCATCATCGTCTTCGCCGCCTACAGCCTCGGGATGGCGCTTCTGTACACGCTGTTGTTGGCGCCGGACGTTGGACTCACCGAGGCGGTCATCGGCGCCGGCGTGACGACCATCCTGTTGCTTTTGACCATCGTGAAGACGGTTCGACCGGGTGGCGAACGGACCATCGAACGCTTCGATCCCCGGGCAGCGGTGGCTTGCGGCGCTCTCGCCGTCGTCTTCGGATTGACGCTGCCCGACCTGCCGGCGGTCGGCGACCCGAACTCGCCGATTCTCAGCTACGACGCGGTTACCGGCCACTACCTCACACAGTCGTACGCCGAAACCGGCGTCGAAAACACCGTCACGGCCGTGCTGGCGGCCTACCGTGGGTTCGACACCTTCGGCGAGGCGACCGTCGTCTTCGCCGCCGGGGTGGCGGTTCTCGTCGTCCTGCAGCGGGAGGTGTTCACATGAGCGACACGGACGAAGACAGCGAGATTCCGGAGGAGTCTCGGGAAAGCGAGCCAGCCGAAGCCGAAGAGGAGACGTTCCCGTCCCCGCGCCGGGCCTACACCGAAAGCGAAGTCATCATGAGCACCGTCCGCGTCGTGACGCCGTTCGTGCTCACGTTCGGGCTGTACATCACCTTCCACGGCGCCGACTCGCCGGGTGGCGGCTTCCAGGGCGGCGCCTTGGTCGGCGTCGTCGTGTTGATGCTCGCCTTCGCCTTCGGCATCGACCCGACCCGGCGGTGGCTCGGCACGAAGGCGGTGACGCTCGTCGCGAGTCTCGGATTGCTCGTCTTCGCCACCATCGGTCTCGGAAGCGTCGTCTTGGGCGGAGCGTTCCTCGAATACGGGCTGTATCCGCTGGAGGACGCTGCCAAATACGGCATCGAAGCCGTCGAAATCGGCGGCATCGCACTCATCGTCGCCGGCGTCATCATGGGGCTGTTCTTCCTGACGGCCGCCGGACCCGGAGGTGACGTGGAATGATAGAGTTACTCGCCACCCGGTGGGCCTACGCGGCGTTCATCCTGCTGATGGTCACCGGGATTTACATGATGATAGCCAACGCCAACCTCGTCAAGAAGGTCATCGGGTTGAACCTGTTCCAGAGCGCCGTCTTCCTGTTTTTCATCGCCTCGGCGTACGTCGCCGATGGCTCGGTTCCCATCGTCCACTCCGAAGGGGGTGGTGGCCCTTACGTCAGCCCGTTGCCGCACGTCATCGTCCTGACCGCCATCGTCGTCGGCGTCAGCCTCACCGCCGTCGCGTTGGCGCTCATCGTCCGCATCTACGGGGAGTACGGCACCCTCGACGAGGCCGTCCTCCGGGAGGTGTCCGATGACTGATATCGTCCTCCCGCTGCTCATCGCAGTGCCAATCGTCGCGGCCGTCGCGCCGCTACTCCTGAGCCTCTGGAGTACCGAAACCGGCTGGCCCGTCGCGACCGTCGCCGCCCTCATCGAGGCCGGACTCGCCGCCGTGTTGCTTCGGTCGGTGTACTTCGACGGGCGTCTCGTCCACGAGGTCGGCGGCTACCCCGCGCCGTACGGCATCGAGTTGGTCGGTGACGGCCTCTCGGCACCCATCGTCGCGTTGGTCGCCGTCGTCGCCGTCGGTGTTCTGGCCTTCGCCCGCAGCGCCGGCCCGCGGCGCAACAGTTTCTACAGCGCCTACCTGCTGTGTGTCGGCGGCCTGATGGGCATCTCCGTCACCGGCGACCTGTTCAACATGTTCGTCTTCCTCGAAATCACGGGGCTTTCGACGTACGCACTCGTCGCTTCGGACCGCTCAGGGGAGTCGGCCATCGCGGCGCTGAAATACCTGCTGTTGGGAACGACCGGTGCCTCGCTGTTCCTCATCGGCGTCGGCTACGCGCTCATCGCGACAGGGACGCTCAACATGGTCGACCTCTCGGTGCGACTCGCGGAGATTTACACCGCCCCCGGCGGCTCCCGCGTTGTCCTCGCCTCGTTCGGCTTCATTGCCGTCGGACTGGGGCTGAAAGCCGCCATCTTCCCGCTGCACACCTGGCAGCCGGACGCCTACACCTACGCACCGGATACGGTGACCGTGTTCATCGCCGCGCTGGCGTCGACGGTGTACGCCTACGCGCTCGGTCGGGTCGTGCTGACGGTGTTCACAGTCGACTTCTTCGATTCAGTCCCCATCGCACAGGACGGCTTGCTCGCGTTGGCGGCGGTCAGCATCGTCGCTGGTAGCGCGCTCGCGGCCGTCCAATCGGAGGTCAAACGGATGTTCGCCTACTCCTCTGTCGCACAGTTCGGCCTCGTCGTCGCCGCCTTCGCGCTGGCGACGCCCGACTCCATCCTCGGCGGCGTTATCCACCTCGTTGGCCACGCGCTGATGAAGGGCGGTCTCTTCGCCGCGGCCGCCATCCTCGCGGCCCGACACGGCGCACGAACCGTCGACGATTACGCCCGCCTCGGCTACCGCTCGCCGGTCGTCGCGGCCGCGATGGCCGTCCTCGGACTCGCGCTCGTCGGCGTCCCACCATCCATCGGCTTCCTCGGGAAGTGGTACGTCGCCTTAGGCGCCGTCCGGTCGGAAGCGTGGCCCGTCGCGGTCGTCGTCTTCCTCAGCACGCTGTTCACGCTGGTGTACGTCGCCCGCCTGCTCGAACGGTTGTACTTCGCCGACCCCGGTAGCGCACCGACTCCGGCGCCGGGGAACGCCGAGGCGGTCGCCGACGGCGGCGACGAATCCGAAGAGGACCGAATCGACAGCCGTGCCCCCGATTCCGTCTCGGTCGGCATGGTCGCGGTCGTCGTCCTCACCGCCCTCGTCGTCGTCGGCCTCGGCTTCGCGACGAGTGGCTTCGAAACGCTTCTCGAACCCGTTCTCTCGGAGGTGTTCTCCCAATGACTGAAGTCGTAGACCCACGGCCCATCGCGGCCGTCCTGATATCCGTCGTCGGAACGTTCGCCATCCTCGCTGCGCATCGTCGCCCCAACGTCCGGGAAGGCGTGACGCTGACCGTCGCGTTGGGGAAGTTCGGCATCATCGCAAGCATGGTTCCCGGCGTCCTCGCCGGCGATATCTACGTCTGGTCGCTGGGGTCGTTCGTCATCGACATCCCCTTCGAGTTGCGTGCGGACGCGCTGGGACTGCTGTTCGGGACCCTCGCGAGTCTGCTGTGGATAATCACGTCGCTGTACAGTATCGGCTACATGCGCGGGCTGGACGAACACAGCCAGACGCGGTACTTCGCGTCGTTCGCGATGAGCCTCAGCGCCGCCGTCGGCATCGCCTTCGCCTCGAACCTGCTCGTGTTGTTCGTCTTCTACGAGGTGCTGACCGCGGCGACGTATCCGCTGGTCGCCCACGACGAGACCGAGGAGGCCCGCAAAGCCGGCCGGAAGTACCTCGCCTACACCTTCGGCGGCGGCGTCGCGGTGCTGGCCGGGACGGCAGTCGTCTACTGGCTGGCCGGCACCGTCGCGTTCACGCCGGGCGGCATCGAGGCGCTGGCGACCGCCGACCCGACGCTCGCTCGCGGCGCGTTCGCCCTGCTGGCGGCCGGCTTCGGCGTCAAGGCCGGTCTCATGCCGCTGCATTCGTGGCTCCCCGACGCGATGGTCGCGCCGACGCCCGTCTCCGGGCTGTTGCACGCCGTCGCCGTCGTCAAATCCGGCGTCTTCGGCATTTCACGCGTCGTCTTGGACGTGTACGGCCCCGAGGCCGTCGCGGACCTCGGCGTCGGCCTCGCGCTTGGTTCGGTCGCCGCCATCACGCTCGTCGCCGCCAGCGTCATCGCCCTCCGGAAGGACAACCTCAAGCGCCGACTGGCGTACTCGACGGTGAGTCAACTCTCCTACATCGTCCTCGGGTTGTCGATACTCCACCCCGACGCCATCACCGGCGGCCTGCTGCACATCCCCGCCCACGCGTTCATGAAACTCACCCTGTTCTTCTGTGCGGGCATCATCCACGTCGAAACCCACACCGACGACATCAGCGACATGGCCGGCATCGGCAAGCGGATGCCGCTGACGATGGCGGCCTTCGCCGTCGCCGCCGCGGGGATGGCCGGCATTCCGCTGGTCGCCGGCTTCGTCAGCAAGTTCTACCTGCTCGTCGGCACCGTCTCCGTCGGCAACTACGTCTTCGCCGGCGCGCTGTTGCTCTCGGGTATTCTCAACATCGCGTACTTCTGGCCGGTCGTCTATCAGGCGTTCTTCGAGAGCGAAGACGCCCACGACGCCAAGCCGCTCGTCGAGAACCCCCTCGGCGGCATGGAACGCTCCTCGCTGGCCCGGCCGGACGGTGGCCGCCCCGAAGACGGAGACGACTCGGCTGACGAAGACGACGACCTCGACGTCGACCCCGAGGAACTCGGTCGCCCGGACTTCAGCGGCGGTTCGGAAAAGCGCGATTACAGCGAACCCGCACCGCTGGTCGACGGCGAGTACGCCGTCGACCAGAACCCGAGCGACCACAGGGTCGAGGAGGGTGATGAGACCGAAGGCGACGACGCTGACGACCACACCTCAGAGGACCACCACAGCACCGAGGACCACCACGACGAACACCACCACGGCGGCCCGCCGCCGAGCGGATGGACTCGGAGCGGTTGGTTCGGCGGCGAGAGCACGTGGTTCATGCTCGGCCCCATCCTCGCGGCGATGACGGGGTCGGTCGTCCTCGGTCTCGTTCCGCACACCGCAGTGTTCCTGCGACTCATCGACGGCATCGTCTCGGCGGTGCTGGCGGGGGTGACGTTCTGATGATAGAGAGCGTTCCGCCGTTCGTTCCCGTCCTCATCGCGGCCGCCATCGCCGCCGTCGCACCACGAAAGGTCGGCCACGCGGTCGGCTTCCTCGCCACCGCCGGCGTCGCCGTCGGCGCCCTGCTGGTCCCCGACGGCACGCTCATCGCCGGGCAGTTGTTCGGTTTCGAGACGGTGCTGTATCAGGTCGACGACTTCTCGCGGTTGATGGGACTCATCTTCGGTCTCATCGGCGCGGCGGCGGTGCTGTATTCGTATTCGAGCGAGGCCGACGGCAAGCAGACCGCCGCCGCACTCGGCTACGTCGGCACCAGTCTCGGCGCCGTCTTCGCCGGCGACTGGCTGACGCTCGTGTTCTTCTGGGAGTTGATGGCCGTCACCAGCACGCTCTTGGTCTGGTACTACGGCGGCCGCGCCGTCCGAACCGGCTTCCGCTATGCCCTGGCTCACGGCATCGGCGGGACGATAGTGCTCGGTGCCGTCGTCTGGCAGTACGTCGAGGTCGGGTCGTTCCTCTTCAGCGAGGCGACTGGCATCGTCGGCCCCGTCGCACCCGTCCTGATGGCCGTCGGCATCGGCGTCAACGTCGGCTTCATCGGCCTGCACACGTGGCTCCCGGACACCTATCCCAGCCCCCACATCGCCGCCAGCGTCTTCCTCTGTGTGTACACGACGAAGACCGGCGTCTACGCGATGTTCCGGGCGTTCCCCGAGGGCCACCTCTGGATTGCCTACATGGGCGGAGCGATGGCCGTCTTCGGCGCGTCGATGGCGCTGCTACAGGAGGACATGCGCCGCCTCCTGTCGTATCACATCATCTCACAGGTCGGCTACATGGTCGCCGGCGTCGGCATCACGACGGAGTTGGCGACCGCCGGCGCCTTCGGCCACGTGTTCAACCACATCCTGTACAAGGCACTGCTGTTCATGTCCATCGGCGTCGTCATCTACCGGACCGGCATCGAGGACATCACCGAGGTCGGCGGCCTCTGGAAGGTGATGCCGCTGACGTTCATCTCGTATCTGTTCGGCGCGGCGGCCATCTCGGGGGTCCCCGGCTTCAACGGCTTCGTCAGCAAGGGCATCGTCATCGCCGAAGCCCACCACATGCACAACATCAACGTCGTCCCCGAGAGCATCCCGTTCGTCGGGACTGATCTGCTGTGGTGGCTGCTCATCATCGGTGGCATCGGGACGTTCATGTCGTTCATCAAGTTGGGCTACTACGTCTTCTTCCACGGCCCGGCGAGTATCGACCCCGACGACGCGAAACTCGGACAGGCCGGACCGATGCTGGCGGTCGGGAGCCTCTGTCTCGCCTTTGGACTCTTGCCGAACGTCCTCTTCGAACTCCTGCCGTACACCGAGGTGGTGACGGCGGAGTACACCACCTACACCGTCCCACACGTCGCGGAAGGCATCGCCTTGGGCGTCGCCGGCTTCGTCGGGTTCTTCTCGCTGAAGAACGTCCTCTCGCGGCTGACGTGGATTCCCGATGTGGACCGCGTGCTCAACCCCGCCGTCTTCTACGGCGGCCGGGCGCTCGTCGTCGCCGTCACCGAGACGTGGGCGGCGGTCGACCGCGTCGCCGTCGCCGTTGCAAGCGGGGCACTCCGCGTCGGCAGCGACCCACAGCACTACGCCTACGCGACCGCAAAGCGACTGCCGGGCATCGAAGCGGAGGCCCGTCCGAACGGCGGCCGCCCGGGAACCATCGACCTTCAGGTGTCGATGGGGACCAGCGTCTTCCTCATCGTGATGACGCTGCTCGGCGCACTCGCGGTGCTGTTGTTGTAGGGAGAGTCCCACCGATACCCAGTTATTTACCTATTCGAGCGAACAGTCCGCTGTATGCCCTCCAAAATCGAAGACGTTCTGTTCAGCGAGCCGTCCGGCCGATGGAGTGCCACGGTCATGTTCGCCGGGTCGCTCCTCTTTCTGAGTAGCTACGTGTACTTCGGGGTGTTGGGTGATTCGTCGACGGTCCACGAGCTCTTCTTTGCGGTCGGACTGGCACTATCCGGAATCGCCGAATCCCTGCCGACGGAGCGACGCCGGACGGCCGGCGGCTTTCGAATCGCGGCGATGCTCGTGTTCGTGACGCTACTCGGCCTTCTCGCCTTCGCTCCGGAGTTCATCATCGGCACGCAGTAAGGGCGTTGAGCTACCCACGGCTAAAGCCGTGGGATTCAGCGTGGACTCCCGTTCTCGCCTCGGTCGAGGCAGGTGATTCATACTCACCGTTCACGTTCAGCGTCCCGCTGTTCAAGCGCACGCCCAAGGGTGCGCCTTCGTCGCCCCCAGTTTGGATGCGACGAAGATACCGTAACCCGATGTTCTTCGCGGCGTTGTAGTCGGCGTGGTTCTCGTACCCGCATTTCTGACACTCGAAGGCTTCGCTCTCACGGTTGTCCGGATGCGTGAAGCCACAGTGAGAACAACGCCGACTCGTGTTCTCAGGGTCAACCTGCTCCACAGAGATGCCGGATTCTTCGGCTTTGTATTCGACATACTCGTAGAGACGGTCGAACGCCCACTTGTGCCCCCACGATGCACCAGTCCGCTCACGAATATCGGTCAAATCCTCGAACGCAATCACAGAACACCCATTCTCCCGGGCTTCCGCGACTAATTCGTTGCTGATACGGTGAAGCATCAACTTGAATCGGCCTTCCTCTTTCCGCCCAACGGATTGGATGTTCTCGTGCGCCCATCGGGTCCCGCACTGTTGGAGTGAACCACGCCGCTGTTCGTACTCTCTGCGCCAGTGGTCGAACTCGCCGCCCGTCCAGAACGTGCCTGTACTGGTGACGGCGAGGTTGTTCACGCCCAGATCAACCCCGAGAACCGTTCCGTTCTCAGGTGTTGCCTGTTCCGACGTGGTGGACTCCACCTCCTTCTTGCAGTGGACGTGAAGCACCCACTCGCGATCGTGATAGTGCAGTTCCGCACCCGTGGTCTCGTACTCGTCGGAAAACAGGTACTCCGAGTGCGGTGTCTCACTGTCCTCATCGGGCAGAATGTAGTCAGATTCGATACGACCGCCGGTCGTAGCGAGGCTCACGTAGTCGTCGTGGAAGGTGGCAGTGCGGTAGTCGTAGACGACGTGGGGGCTGGTGAACGTCGGTTTCGAAGCTTTCTTGCCGTTCTTCCAGCGCTCAACGACGCTTTTGCAGGCTTCAGCGGCCTTGTTCCGAGCGGCTTGCACGAGGCCACCGTTGAACCCGTCTGTTTTCTCGCGCACGTCATCGTAGGTTTCGTTATCCAGCGTGGTCTTGCTGGTGGTGACGTACTCGCCTTGGAAGGCGTGGTCTACGACGTACTGTGCCGACCAGAGGAATGTGTCTACAGTGTCTTCAAGGAGTGCGGCGTCGTCACTGTCTACATCGAGCGCAACGGGGACAGTACGCCGCACCCCCATATTTTATATGTAAAACTGGTGGTTCTTAAACGCTGGGGGAGTCGGCCTGCTACTGGAGCGTGGTTCGTTCCCCAGTTGTCGGCTTCATCCCACGGCTAAAGCCGTGGGTTTTCGCCTCGCACTTTCTAAAACAGCGTGGTCCGCAGAGCGCCGTCGTCTACGGCGACAGGCGCTGTCGGTCCGGCGAGACTCGCTTCGCTCGTCTCGCTGGCTCCCAACGTCTTCGCCTACGGGCTCAGACGTTGGCGATCTCGCGGGAACAACACGGCCTCCCGAATGTTCGAGAGGTCCAGCATCGTCATGATGAGTCGCTCGGCGCCGAGACCCCAACCGGCGTGGGGCGGCATGCCGTAGTCGAACATCTTCGTGTAGTACTCGAAGGCCTCGGGGTCGAGCCCCTGCTGTTCGAACCCTTCGATGAGGTGGTCACGGCGGTGTTCGCGCTGGCCGCCGGAGACGAGTTCCATCCGCGGGTGCATCATGTCGAATCCCGTCGAGAGCTCGCCGTCGTCGTGGTCCATGATGTAGAACGGCTTGATTTCGGCGGGCCAGTCGGTGATGAAGTAGTGGCCGCCCACGTCGTCGCCGAGTGCCTTCTCGCCCTCGGTGGGGAGGTCGTCGCCCCACACCAACTGCTCGTCGAGTTCGCCGGTGGCGTTGATGCGCTCGATTGCCTCCTCGTAGCTCAGGCGAGGGAACGGCGTCTCCGGCGGCTCGAACTCTGCTTCGAGGTCGAGCGCTTCGAGTTGCCGCTTGCAGTTCTCCGCGACGGCCTCGTAGGCCGAAACGACGACGGACTCACAGACATCCATCGCGTCGTTGTGGTCACAGAAGGCGCCCTCGAAGTCGATGGAAGTCGCCTCGTTGAGGTGTCGGGGCGTGTTGTGTTCCTCGGCGCGGAAAATCGGGCCGATTTCGAAGACGCGTTCGAGGTTCGAGCCGGCGACGAGCTGTTTGAACAGCTGTGGGCTCTGGTTCATGAACGCCTCCTGGCCGAAGTAGGTGATGGGGAACAGCTCGGTGCCGCCCTCCGTGCCCGTCGCGACGATTTTCGGCGTGTTGATTTCGGTGGCGTCGGCCTCCCGGAACGCCCCCCGGACCGCACGCATGACCTCGGCGCGAATCTCGAAGATGGCCTGTCCCTCCTCACGGCGGAGGTCCAGCGTCCGGTTGTCGAGTCGGGTCGACAACTCGGCGTCGACTTTCCCGGAGGGGTCCAGCGGCAGTTCCGTATCGGCCTCAGAAATTACCTCGACCGATTCGGGCGTGACCTCGACGCCGGTCGGCGCGCGAGGCTCTTCCTCGACGGCGCCGGTCACCGAAACGACCGATTCCCGAGAGGCGCCGAGACCCGTCTCGACTAGCTCCTCGTCCATCTCGTCTTTCTCGAACTTCACCTGAATCCGGCCGGAGGTGTCGCGCAGAATGAGGAACGCGATGCCACCGAGGTCCCGGATTTCGTGGACCCAGCCGGCGACAGTGACCTCATCGCCGGGCTCGGCGTCCGCCGTGTACGTGCGGTTCTCCATACCCGCGATTCGGGCGGCCGACCCTTTAAGTCCCACTTTTCGTCGTTCCCACGGAACGGGCCGCCCGGCGAGTCGGGGACAGTCCGGGCGGCCTCGCGTCTACAGCAGGTTCAGCGTCCGAGAGACCTGTCGCTCGGCGGTTCGCTGGATGAACGCCGGCTGTCGGACGGCCTCGTCGACGAGCGCCGTCGCCGGCGACGAACGTGACCCCTCGAAGAGGTGGGTCGTCTCCACGTCAGCGGCGATTTGGCCAAGCAGTTGGAACATCGCCGAGTACCGCACCTGTCGGACGTGGTTGCCGGTCACGTCGAGGTCGCCGGTCAGAAGCGCCGACGCGACCGGGCGGCCATCGACGATTTGCCGCCACGTGCTGTAGGATGCGCTGACTTCGAATCCGACATCCCGCTCCTCGGGACCGCCGACGACTTCGACGCCAGTGCAGTCGCCGCCTTCCAGCCCGATGTAGGCATAAAGCGTGCCGTCGTCGACGTTCTCTTCGAGTTGATACAGCAGTTCCCGCACCTGTGCGGGCAACGACGGCCGCAGCGCCTCGCCGAACGTCTCCGGAGCGTCCGCGAGCGTCACGTCACCGATTCCTTCGCGTACGTCCTCGGGAATACCGGCGAGGGCGGGTTCGGGGAGTTCCGCGAGCGTCGTCTCCTCGAGCGGCAACTCGGAGATGACGAGCAGAATGTCACCGTTGAATCCGCGCCCCCAACCACCGGCGAGGTCGTCGAGGGTGTCGCTCTCGTCGAGCAAGCGCCCGTACTCGTCCAACCACTGTTCCGTGGGATACAGAGTCATGACCAACAGTACCACATACACGTTCACCTACATAATAAATACACGGTTATACCGAGGCGTGAGTTACAAACGCCGACGACCCGCTCGGAGCGCCACTGTACGTCGGATGCCGTGCGTCGCTGGCGATTCACTCGATGGTCTCCTTGACGAGTCGGGCATATCCCCGACGGAGTCGTTCGGACACCGCCTGATTGGAGACGCCGAGTTCCGCCGCGAGGTCGGTCGTCGTCGCCGACCGTGGAACGTCGAAGAACCCCAGTTCGTGGGCGAGTTCGAGCGTCTCCCGCTGTTCCTCGGTGAGCGCCCGAGCGCCGTCTTCCCGCTGTGTCGACCCGTAAATCCGTTCGAGTCGGAACTCGACGCCGTTGTCCTCGAGGTACTGCCGGTACGCCGAAAGCGCCTCGCGGTCGGGAAACCGCGTCCGAGCGTGCCACCATCCGTCGGCGTAGCGGGCTTCCAGCCGCTCGGCGCCCAACTCGACCCACGCCGGATACAGCGCCACACCGATTCGGTCGGTCGTGGCGATGCGATACAGTCGGTCGCCGTCGACTTCGCTCAACACCTCGAACTCGCCGACCGTCGGATCCGATTCCAGCGCCGCATCGAACGCCGCAACGTCCGCGACAGTCGCCCAGACGAACAGAATCGGCTTCGTCGGCTCGGTGGCGTACGAGCGCTCGACGTCGAGTTCGACCCCGGGGGCCGTACCGAGGGCCTCACCCAACGCGAGTTCGTCGGACCGGACCGCGTACTCGGCGATGACGCTCATCGATACACGTCGTTTTGCCACGCAGAAAATACGTTCGCTCGTAAGCGTTCCAAGACACGTCTACGGCGAGGTCGGTCGGTCAAGCGCCGCCGCTCCGTTCGGCGCTTCCGTTTTTGGCCCCACGAACGGTCTCTCGAACCGCGTCGACGCCCTCGTCGTGGACCAAATCGCCGACGATGACGGTGTCGGCACACTGTCCCATCTCGTAGGCGGCGTCGTAGTCGCCGACGCCACCGCCGTAGAACACCGTCGCATCCTCGACAGCCTCGGTCGCCGCCCGGACGATATCGGGGTCGCCGAGCGTCCCCGAGTACTCGATGTAGATGATTTCCTGTCCGAACATCTGCTCGGCTACTTCGGCGTAGGCGGCTACCTCGGAGGCGTCGAGATTGCAGTCCGCTTCGGTGTACTCTGCGACCGAGGAGTCGGGGTTGAGAACGATGTACGCCTCGGTGAAGGTGCGGTCCCAGTCGATGTCGGCATCGAGGCGAGCCCACTCCTTGTGGGCGCCGGTCGTCCAGAACACGTCACCCGCGTTCAACACGATGGGGATGAAGTAGCCGTCGAGCCCCTCGCGGTGGACGACCGACCCGACGTTCGACGGTTCGATGTAGACGGGGATGTCGTAGGCGGCGGTCGCCTCGACGACACGGGCCATCTTCTCTTCGGTCATCCCTGTCGTCCCGCCGATTTCGATGGCGTCAGTTCCGGTCGCACACACGTCCTCGAACGTCTCGCCGTCCACGAGCGTCTTGTCGGGGTCGAGTTTGACGATGTGGTCCCAGTTCGCCCAAGGCGCGCTCATACCCTCTCGAAACCCGCGGGCGGCTAAAAACGCCTCGCTTTACTCGGCGGACGCGGCCTATGAGAATTACGGCAGTCCGGACGACTCCGGTGCGACTGTCAGGTTCCGCGTGAACCGCATCCGGTCGGTCTGGTACGTCATCTCGACGGAGGTGTCGTAGACGGCCGTGGTTGTGTAGGGGTCGTCAGGCGACGGTGAGGAGCTGAAGATATTTGGTTCACAGGAGTCCGGGTCAAGAAGACAGCCTAGACCGCTGAGTAGCGAGCCGATTAGCCCACCGTCCTCGTATTCATCGTTGACTTTGCTTTCGAAAGAACCGCGTTCCTCGTCAACGATGAACTGGTAGGAACCATCCACCTCGTCGGCGCCGACATAGAAGATATCGTTCCGTTCTTGGCCAAACGCCTGCTTGAGTTCCGGGCAACTCACTTCACCGTTGTCACCGACGAGTGTCCCCTCAGTAAGCCGAACGTTCACCGAATCACCCTTCGCACTACACACTGCGCGTAGGTTCTCCTCACCCCCCTCGATTTCGGTGAGGACTGTGGCAACGGAGTCATTGTCGACGTCGTTGACAAGGTAGATTCGCCACATCTCGTTACTTCCGGTCGTCCGGTTGGTTTGAACGAAGAACTCGTCGCTTCCTGTCAGTATCTCGGAGCCTAAATCGCCGATAGCATCAAGCAGACTCTGGCGGGTCTCCTGTAGGGAAGCCCGTTCGACAGTCATCTCGAAGTTCCGGGTCTTCGAATCAGGAGCGACAATCCAAGTAGTGCGGTCTTCGATACCCAGCGGGTCCAGCGTGAGACCAGTAATTTCTGCTACAATATCGTCGTCACCAGGCATGAAATCGGACGTATCCGACTGAATGACCCGCGTCCCGTTCTGCATCGCCGCCACCTCGGAGGAAGCGAGTCGTCCGTTTCGGACGCTCGACGCCATCTGGTGTTGGTTCCACGTCGAGACGTTCTGTCTAATCGCCGACCGGCGCTCGGTGTAGCTTGCGGTGTCGCTGTTGTAGTTCGCCTCTCGCATCGACCGGGTGAGTCGTTCGGTCGTCGGGGGGGTCGTCCGCGAGCGCCTGTGAGGACCCCTCGACCTCCCGCGTCGAGAGGTTCTCCGTGTAGATGGCGCTGTTGACCACGAGGGCGAGGCCGACCAGAAGCACCGCTAACAGCAGCCCTGTGATGAGTATCATCTGCCCACGTTCCCCGCGTATCGAGTTCCACATACCCCGTTCTCCCTCGAACTTGCCATTGGAGCAGTATAAGTCCGTGGACCGTATCGACAATCGTTCCGATGGGTCAACCGACCTACCCACCGCCGATTTCGATGACGACGGTCAATTCGGTTTTGCCACCCGGACCGACGGCCTCGATATCGAATCCGACGGCCAACAGTACTGCCTCGTCGGCGCGGTTCTGTACCACGACACCGCCGTTGGATTCACACGCACCGAACCGCTTGCCGGCCCCACGCTGGCAGTTCTCGTTGGTCCACTCGCGTGCGGCGGTGTCGTTGTAGGCCACGTCGCGGGCGACGCCTTCCTCCAGTGCGGCGGACTCCAGCGTGTCTATATCACCCCCGATTTCATGGGTATATTGTTTCTGTCACTACGAAACTGCGGAGATACCGACCCATTGGAACTTCCCGTTCCTGCCCATCATCACGACGCTCTGACATCCTCCCACGGCTAACGCCGTGGGGTTCCCCTACCGGGGGTTGAACCCACGGAAACGGAGAGGTTCGCAGGTTCGTCGTCGCGTGGGACGATGACCTGCGTTTCGGGCTGTGCCAGTCCAGCCCCCGCCTCGGACAGCGGTTTCGAGAACTTGCCCAAGGCTCGTTTGCCGATGTTCAGCGCACCGTTCTTGTCGGCGTTGTCGTCCAGCCCACACTCGGGACACTCAAAGCGCCCCTGCGTCTCTCGGACGCCCTCGCAGGCACAACGGTTGCACGTTTTCGACGTGTCGTATTCTTCGACCAACTGTACGTCGATACCCGCGTCGTGGGCCTTGTACTCGATGTAGTTCAGCAGGCGGGCAAACGGCATCTTGTGGGTCTTGTCGTTAACGTACCGCCCTTTGTCGTTGTCCTTGCGAATCCCGCCGAGATCGCCCACGACGATAATTGCGTTCCGTTCTTCAGCCGCTTCTACGATTTGGCGAGCAATCTTGTGGAGGCGGTCGTCGACCTTCCGTGCTTCCGCGTCACCGATACGCTCGACTACCTGCTGTCCCTGCCGGGGTTTCGCTTTCCCGATGGACTTCCGCAGTTGCTTGTAGTGTTCGCGGATACGACGCACTTCCTCGCCGTAGAACGTGGTCTTGCGGTCGGAGAGGAACGCGCAGGTAGCGACCCACCGTGCGCCCATGTCGATGGCCAGGACGTCAGCGTACTCGTCTTGGACGGCCACAGACCGCTTGACGACGAGATGGACGTACCAGTCACCGTCACGCCGCACCAGTTCACTGTCCCGAATATCGCCCTCGCAGACGAGGTGTTCATCCTTCTGGGGGAGGTGTGCGGGACACCAGATGGAGTTGCCCCGTCCGCGCTTGGGGTCGTAGACAGGGACTTTGACCCACCACGACGAGAGAACGGTGTCCTCGTCGTAGGACACGTCGAACACGTCGTTGCGGAGAACGACAGGCTGTTCGGTGTCGGGGTTCGGGGCTTTCTGTCGCTGGACTTTCGACGCCTGCTGGTCGGTCGCGGAGTAGAGGTTGGCGTCTCCGCCGTGAACTTCGGTCTGGAACGCCTCGTACTCACGGGCGAGCAGGTCAGCCTTCCTGTTGGTCAACGAATGGAGTTTGACCCGCACCGTGGTTGAGACGGTCCGTTGCATCGTTATTCACCTGCTTGGGAGTCGATGTACTCCTCAATGACCTCGCTGGATACGTCGCCCGCACTTGAGACGAAGTACGAGCGCGTCCACAGCGAGGGCAGACCGAAGTCGAACTGGTCGCGGAGGTGGCGCGAGGAGTAGCCCTTGACCTGTTGCATAATCTTGTTCGGGGCAAGTGTCGGGTCGCCCGTGATGAACAGGTGTACGTGGTCGGGGCGAATCGCCAACTCCAGTATCTCTAACCCGAGTTCGTCGGCTTTCTCCTCGATGAGTGCTTCGAGCCGGTCGCGTACCTCGCCCTCAAGCACCGATTTGCGGTACTTCGGGCACCAGATGAAGTGGTACTGGAGTTTGTGGACGTTAGTACGTTCCCTGTCGAACCCACGAGGCATCGTCAGTATGTAGACGTCGGTCATCTAAAGATGTGACGCAAACATCTAACCACAACCGTGGCTATGAGGTGGAGAGATTCCCAGTTGTCGGCTTCATCCCACGGCTAAAGCCGTGGTTTTCGCCTCGCTACCGCTGTAATCTACGACTGCAGACGATTCTGAGTTCGTTTCAGAAGCGAGGTCGTGGTAAGTCTCGGTAGTTATGCCTGGTCGAGGATGGAACGTAATCCTGAGGCGTTGGGTGATTAGGCAAGAGCGTGCCGTAGCGGTGTCGACACGTTGCCTCGATTGCTATTCTGGGGATTCGAATTCGGATGAGCCAGCCGGTTCTGAGTACGTTCAGTATGAGTTGTCACGCTGACGCAGCGCATATACCCAGGCTGCCGCCGTATCTCGACCCGTCTGCGATTGAACCAAGACGTCGGTTCAATCGTCCCCCGTAGCGGCGTCTTTTCCTTCAGTACGGAACTCATCTGACTGCAGGCTCTCTTCGACACTCTGGTTCGATTGTGGTTCGTAGTCAATGACAGCCTTTTCAGTCGGTAATGCTCGAACTTCCATTCCCCGCCACTCTCCGTCGATTCCGAGTAATGCCTGCGAGTAACCTTTCTCATCGCTCCCGGGAATCGCATCTTGGACGAATCGCATTTGGGCGTAGTTCAAACCGAATTCATCAGCCCACTGTTCATCCATCCCGTCGAGTTTGTGGAACTGCTTGATGGCACATTGGTCAAGAATCATCTCTGCTTGCGGCTGCTGGAAGAACTCATCGACGGTCTGTGTGACGAGGCGAATCGAGAGGTCGTGGTGGCGGTGATGGCGGAATATCGTTTCGAGGTATTCGAGTGTTGCCGAATCAGAGAGAATGTATCTCGCCTCGTCGACGACGAGAACGACCGATTTGTCTGTGGTCTTGGCACGCTCGTAGACGAGGGTTATGAGTAACTCCATCAGGAGACTCGTATGCCCACCGATCGACCCACCCTGCTGCTGGAGATCCAGATACACGATATCTTCATCTCTGATATCGAATTCACTGTGCCGACCCAAATTCTCCAGCTGCCCATTCTCCTCGAACGGTCGCAACTGATCAAGCAACCAAACTACGTCTGATTGGATCTTCTCACTCTCCGCTTCGACGCGAACGACGTACTCTTCCGGATTCTCGTTCATCGATTCGAGGATATCCAGTACGTCGCGAACCGTGGGACTCTCGCGGTCGTGTGTCGAGACATCTTCGGTTATTCCCTTCCGGTCGTACGCCTCGTCGATCGCCAATTCCAACGTGGTCCGTCGATCGCCCAGCTCCACATCTCGGTGACCGAAGAAGTTCGTGAAGAAACTCACCGCACGATTACGACGCTCCTTGAGGAGGCTTGCATCATCCCCTCGCGCATTCAACACATGCTCCGGTGTTGGCTTGATTTCTAGGGGGTTCAGTCCAAGCATCCCGCCGACAGTAATCCGTCTGCCACCGAGGGCCTCTGCGACACCGGCCCAGTTGTTCAGCGGTTCGAGAATAACGCCGATTCGGTCCGGATCTTGTTCGATTGAGCGAATGAAGTTCTGCTTGGCGCCAAAGCTCTTCCCCGAGCCAGGATCGCCCACAGTGAACATCGCGTAGCCATCCTCACGGCCGAAGGGGTCGATGACGAGGGGACTCCGCGTGTCTTTGTGGATACCGAACTCGACGCCACCTTCCTCGAGTATCGTCGCATTGTGCGGTGAGGCGAGCAACGCCCCGACAGCCCCGCCAAGTGCGACAGCGCTTCGATCAAGTTCGCTCGGACCGATCGGTGCCGCTGACTGGAGTGCAAGGTCCTGTGTACAAATCGCCGTCTTTGGCTCGACTCTCGCAGGCTGTTCGCGGAGTGTCGCCCGGACTCGCTTGACTGCCTGGCTTAGCTCATCACGAGTGTCCGCTCGCACCGTGATGACGAGTTCTTTATCGAACACTTTCTGGCCGTTCTCGACGGCCTTGTACGTCGCCTCAGCACGGTTCGCTCGTTCTTGGAGATACGACCCGCGGACGGAGCGTTCCAGTCGTGCGTCGGCCTGGAGGTTGTCAGCAACCCGTTGTAGTTCGTCACGAGCGCGGGGTTGGTTCTTCGGAACGATTCGGCTCGTCAGGTCGAACTCCACGTCGGTCAACTCGAACAGTCCACTGAGATAGCCGTCTTTCGGCGCATCGGGATACTCCGCGACGTACAGCGTCGTCGTCCACTGCTCACCGACTCGAGCGGCGCGGGTTTCCCATGTGATTGCCGCTGGCGCCATGAGGTCCTGTTGGCGTTCGCTGAGATCGTCGAGTACTGCCCACTCTGCTTCGGCTGCTTCAAGCGTTTCGTCCTCGAGAAGCTCGCCGAGTTCGACATCCTCGCGTTGGCGGTCACGCCACCAATTCACGACGTTGGCGATGAGAATGAGCGCGATTACTCCACTGACGCCGTAGAGCAGGACGCCTTCCGATGAGAGGACTGGTGGTAGCGCCTCGGACAACTCCGAAACCTGCGGTGGCAATCCCTCGGTGCTGACCATTACGCATCGGACCTCCGTTCTGACTGTCCAACGGTGGGTTGACCACGGAGAATGGGGCCGACGTGGTCCGGGTCGTATTCCTCACCGTTCCAGAACTCCATGCCGAGAACGAACAACTCGACTGTGCTGAGACGACGACCCGTCCATCCGGAGACGTTCTCGATGAATTCGGTTTCGACGCTTCGAATTCTGTCATCGAGTTTCTCGAACATGGCTGCTCGGAGTTCGGCATCTTCGAAGCTCTCCCGACGGGTCACAAACGGCGTGAACAGCCAGCCAACAAGCGGGAAATCGGTGAGTCGCTCGCCCGGTGTTGGTTCCTGTTCGTATCGCTGATACACTTCGAGTTTCTCTACCTCGACCCCGAGGAAGTAGCGCAACTGCTGTGTGTCGGCGAGTTCGGTCGGTCGTCGGTCGCGGTATTCCGTTAGGAGGTCATGGAAGGCGGGGTTTGCTTCGACATCCGGGTCATCCAGACGGTCGTCGAGCTTTCGAACGAGTCGCTCGACGGGAAACGACCGTGTCGTCGCATAGAACGTCAGCGGATACTCGAGTTCGTTGTTCGCGAACTCCTCGGCAGCGTCTTGGACCGCCATCCAGTCATCCGACATCGCGAAATCCATGTTCGCCGGCTCGACTTCGAGAAACGCCTCCATCGTCCCATCCGTTCGCTGGACGGCACCGGCTCCAGGCCACGCTCGCCGAACGTTGGTCAACTCCTGTGTCGATTCCTCCGGCGTGAACGGCGTGTATTCGACGAGTCCACCACTCGTCGAGTCGTTTGTCGCCACCGCTCGATGATTGCGAGTTTCACGCGGTCGTCGGAACAGATACCGGAGCATATCGGTCAGCCAATCCCACGCTGTCTGTTGGGACGGGGCTGCGTAGACGACTGCAACGCCGACTGTCAGACCGACCAACGCGAGTCCGATGGTGACGAGTTCGATACCCAGTGTACTCCCCACCAGCAACCCGCCGAGCGGGAAGCCAAGCAGGATACCTACATCTGCCTCCCTGATGTTCACGACTGGAAGGCGATTGTCTTCTCCGAGGCGATTCATGATTCGCCGTGCTGCAGCGCCGTTGTTTCCGGACATGCTAGTAGTATGCTGGGTCGTTCTCTTTGCGTCGATACGCCGAGTCGTCCGCCTGCTGTTCTGTGGCGCCTTGATTCGGCGACCCGTCTCCTGAGGAAAGCTGAGACGCCATTACTGATCCGGCACCGGCTTTCGGTCCCCATCGAGCGGTCGCCGCCGCTGCGCCCGGGCCTGCGGCGTAGCCGGCGCCTGCTGCTGCTCCAATTATCACGGCACCACGCCCGGCTCGACTCAGCGTTCGTGCTGCGAGCGGCGCAGCGTATCGGAACGTCTTCCACGTGACGTACAGGCCGAGTACCGGCAGCGAAATGACGACGAGATACTCGAGGAAGCTGCCGTCGACGGCCAGCTGTTGGTCACCAGTAAAGAGGAGTTCATACCCACGGAAGAGAACCGCTGCTGGGAGCGGTAAGACGGCAAGCGGGATGAACTGCGCACAGAGTCGTCGAGCGATTGTCGAGAGAATTGGGACGTTACCGTAGGCGACCGCGATGCCGATTGGCATCCCGTACAGATAGACGTACAACAGCACTTCTCGGATGAAGAAGAGCGCTTTCAGTGCGACCATCGATGTCCCGCCGAGCGTCGCCATGATGAGCGTCAAGCCCGGTGTTCCGGCAGCGTGTGGGAGTAGTGCGACGAGAGACTCCCCAACGCTAGCCATGTCCGGAATCAGTCCAATGGTCAGTGCGTCAACGACGTAGAGTGCGGCAACGCCGAGCCAGTACCACCCGACGATGAGGAATGCGCCGATCCAGGAGCTCTTCCGAGCGCGTCTGTCTTCGAATGCGCTTCCAACATCGAAGATTCGGATGAAGTGTCGCGTTTGAACGCTGAGGAAGAGAATCAGCAGCGCGAAGGCCATCGTTTCACCTGCAACTGTCGACTCGTAGATGCTGTGCCACAAGCCGTCGCTCTCTGGTGGTTTCGCGAATATTAATTCCGTCCCCTGGCCTTCTGGGAGGGGTGTATCCAATAGTCCTTGAACGACATCTTCGTAACCCGAAATCAGTTCTTGGGCGAACCATTCAGTAACCCGCTCGACTATGTCCTCAAACCACCGAATTCCGTAGTCTGAAAATGGTATACTCGCCATTGCTATTCTCCAGCGAATTCAACTGTACAAGTTCCGTTTCCTTCTGGGGTGTACTCTATTCCAAGCTGAGTGGATACGTCCCCCTCGCTAATTTCCGTCTCTAACAATACCTCTGCTTGAGGTGTTTCGTAGTCGTCTCCGCATTCTTCATCAACATTGGCGAATGGCAGGTTCGTGCTGAAAATAGTCTCCTCAGTTCCGGGATAAATAGTTACGCGCTCTTGCTCTCCGAACTCATCTGACTCATCGTAGATACCAGATCCTCTCTCAGAACCGTCCGAGGGGTTTGGCACATCACCTTGTATTAGCAAGCCCTCAATTGCTTCAGGTCCGGTTCCTCCGTTCTCTATCCTAACGAGTATCTGTCGTTCAGGAAACTGTAACTCCTCAGGCATCCGATTCAGATGATTCGCCCCAACGCCAACCTCAACGATTTCTAAATCTGGCTCAATAACGGTCGTCGTTTCAGCGACCGTCTCTTCGCCATCTGTAGCGAGAATTCGATACTCTCCAGGGACGTATTCTGTTCCGATGTCGAACGCCACCCGCGTTACACCGGCACTGAGGTCAGTCTCAGCGAACGCCTCTCCATCCGGATTAACGACTGAGATGGTGTCGGCATCGAGTGACTCGGACATCGAGACGACGAGCTGTTGGTCCTCGACAGAGGCCTGCTCAAACTGCCCGCTGTCGTTGGGTGATTCCGTATTCTCCGAGCAGCCACTGAGTGCGGCTGCTCCGGCGATGCTACACAGGAGGGTTCGTCTCGTTGGTTGACTCATGGATTCTCACTCCAGCGAAGGAAACTGCCGAGGCGAAGACCGCCGTACAGGGCAACCAGCAGCGGCGTAAACCAGAGGCCGAATCGGATGGCCAGAGACGCCCATGCGGAAACGGTCGTGAGTGGGTGCCAGCGGACGACTGTCGAATCGCCGGCGTAGGCGGGGTAGTGGTCCAGCCACGACCCCGGTTCGTATTGTGCGGTGTAGGCGCCCGGTTCAGTCAGGTGGACGACTGCTTCGCCTGTCGCGTTCGTCTTGACTTGCTGTCCGTCGATCTCGATATAGCCGTCCCGCGAGAGGTCGGCAATGGGTGCGACTCGCTCGTCGTCAGCCAGTACGATTGGGTCGCCCGTGTCGGCTTCACGTAGCGTCAGCCGAACGGTCGCAACTGACTTGTTTTGCTGCAGCACTGCCGCCGAGAGATTCGTTTCACGGAGTGGGCGTTCTCCCTCGGCGGGTGGCAGTCGGGGCTCGGTTTCGACGCCGTTGACGATGCCGTGGACAGTGACTGCCTCACGGTCGACACGTCGTGTCCGGACGGCGATTCCATACGTCGTCTCGTAACGTCTCTCGACGATGTCGACGGTGACGTTTTCGTGGAGATCGGCTTTCGGACTACGGCGTGTCTGTCCCCACTGATCCAGAATTGTGGGACCATCGTACTCCGGTTTGGTCTGTGGTCCAAGGCGTGACGGATATGCATGGACGTACACCGGCAGAGCGGTCGAGTCGACACGCTCGGAATCCGTTGCGGTGGCCCGAACGAGGTCGTCCCACTCGGTCTCGCGAGCGGTGAAGAACCGCCAGATGCCGCGGACTCGAACGCGATCATCCTCGGTGAGTCGATACCCCTGCCACGGCGCCGTCTGGTAGACTGAAACGCCCGTCTCACCGTTCGGATATTCGGTGTAGTGGACCGTCGCCTGAAGATCGTACACGTCGACACTGCGGCTATCGGTTACGGTCACCGAGTCGGTGAGGTGCGTCCACGTGATGGATTCGTGAATGCTCCCGTCGTCAAGCCGAGTCCGCGTGATTTTCGTGCGGTTGATGCTCGCGTTGATGTCGGCTTCTATCCGTAATTGTTCGACATCGTCGTCAAGTTGATAGCCGATTTCGGGACGGTGTGTTCCGTCTGTGCGAGCGATTTCTTCATCGTCTGCATAGAGACGGATTTCCGAAATTCTGTGCGTCTCCAGTTCCCACTTCGTCGTCGTGTTTCCAACCGTCTCGTCGGCTGGGAGTGCGACGCGGTAATCGATCGTTCCGAACACCTCTCCCTCGGGTGCGACGTAGAACCAGCTATCGCCAGATGCAAGGTACGTTTTCGTCGCCGGCGAGAGGGCAAACAGCGTCGCGTGTGCGTCCTTGATGTACGTCGAGTTGGTGCGATTCGCTGTCGGCGGGAATACCGACGTACTGCTATCGCCTGGCTCGTATTGGCTGTGGGCATACCGCGTCCACTGGCCAGCCGTATCCGGGGGTCGACGGAACGTCATGTCCGTCCCGTTGGCAATTTGATGGACCGTCGTCCGGTTTTCACCGTAAGCGGCTTCGTACGCCGATTCGTTGACGTACGTTTCGGCAGACTGCTTGGCCCACAGCGTCGCTTCCTCACTTTCGTTGAGGCCACTATCTGTGGTCTCTGGCCGTGGTGGATCTGCACTTGCGACGGTCGTGAAACCGATGACTAACAGCATGGCAAATCCCAGGCTGAGTCCTTGGGAGGCCATCGGTTAGAACGGCGTCAGATCCACACACTGAGCAACTGGGAGGTCCATGGTTCTGCCGGCCAAAGCGAACAGCGGGCCGAGAAGCACGAGAATGACGGCGGATTTCAGAGCCGTTATTTTGTGCTGTTTGATTCTCGATAGCTGGTCCCGACTCAGCGTAAACATCTCCGCGACGGACTCGCCTTGCCAGACGACGAGCAACCCCATCAGTCCGAGGGCTGTCGTTAATTGGAGGAAGCCTTCGATCATTGAGGCGAGCGTCCCTGAGTCTTCTTGACAAACTGGGTTCGCTGATTCTTGAGCAGCAGCAGGTTGTGCGGCAACGACGCCGACAACCAGGAAGGTGATCAAGAGGAACTGGAGAAGTCGCACTACTTTACCGCTCTCTTGCGTCGGGATCCAAAAGCATGGATTTGCGTTCATATTTGGAGGTGGGGCTTGCTTTCGGCAGCATGCTCGAATCGACATTACCATCGTCGACAACTGCCATCGTATCCAACACTTTAGGGCGTGTAAGAAAGAGGTAAAAACTATGCGAATTATCGGGTAAATATTGACCCTGTTAGTTGTTTCTAGTCCTTAAACAGAGTAAATTACTAGAATGGATCGTTGTAATCGAGGATTCGAATCTCCTCCAGTGTCCGGATAGCGTGTTCGCTGTCGATGACCGCCTCGAATTGTGCCTCTTGGGCCCCCAGTGTCGGGTGAGCCACCGTCCGGCGGCTACAGTCATGGCAGTACAAACGGGCGATTCGCCATTCGGACTCGTCAGTGAACTTGTAAGCATAACCCGTCGGTTCGGCGGCATCAAAGAGATACGCGCCACACGTCGTACACGGAAGTGCGCTCGGGTGCTCACCGAGAGTAACGCCACTGATTGCGTCGATGAGTTCGCTGTAGGGTGCTGTCATTGCTCCACCACCGGACAACAATCGTCGAGATCGCTCTCACGCATGGCTTCCCGCCCGCAGGCAGTACACCGGAAGTAGGTCATTCCGGTCGGCTCGCCATGTCTGTCGAACTCCGGTAGTGGGCCCTCTACTCGGGTCGGCGTCTCGCTTTCATCGGGCTGGGTACTGGACGCAGCTGCTCCGCCGTCTGCAACCGGCCGTTCCGGCAGACGGCCGTCCGGAGTTGGGACCGTTCGATTCCGGATTTCCATATCGACTCGCCGGAGGTGCTTGCAACGCTCCGTCCCCGATTTCTGTTGGTCCGGACACGTACACTCGTTTCGCGTGATATCGACACGGTAGGTGTTCTCGGATTCCGAGTGGACAGTGTAAATGCCACCTGCCTGCCGCAGACTGACTTCCATCGCTTCGTTTCGGGCTCGCTTCGTCCGTGGGTCAACTGCCGATACATCGCTGTCGCTGTTGGATTCACTCGTCGTCATTCAATCACGGGTGCAGGTGCTTACTCGCCTGCGCCCGCCCGTCGGGCGCACAAGAAAACCCACGATACTGTGTGGCCCGGCTCTGTCGTTAGCCGAAGGGTTAATGAATATGAATACGGTATGAATATGTATGGGTAAGGGAGAACGTCGGAAAATCGGCAAACGAGGGCAAGTGACGATCCCTAAAGAGCTCCGAGAACGGTTCGGAATGAAGGGAGGCGACGACGTCGTGATTCACGAAGAGGGGGGAAAGCTCGTGATCGAACGATCGGTAACCCGTGAGGAGTTGGCTGAGGGGTACCGCCAGCGTGCCCACCGAACCCGCGAACTCGCTGACGAACTGGAGGGCGTCTCGGCGGAGGCCAATGAACATCTTGGCGATGCTCCAGAGTGGTAGCAGATGGCTATGTCCGTCCGTCGAGGAGATGTCGTTATTGTTGAACTTGATCCGACGCAGGGATCCGAACAACGGGGAACGCGTCCGTGTCTCGTCGTGCAGAACGATGTAGGGAATGCAAACGCACCGACAACGATCGCTGTTCCGTTCACTACCTCTTTTGACGAGCAGCTCTATCCGTTCGAAGTCCTCGTCCCAGCCGAGGAATGTGCGCTTCGGGAAGACTCAGTCGCGCTCTGTAGCCAGATTCGAACCCTCTCTATCGAGCACCGCATCAACGAGAACCTCGGTTCGATTCCACAAGAGCGGATGGACGAGGTCGATACCGCACTCGAGTACAGTCTCGGCCTCACCGAAATTTGATACGAATTGACAAAAATAGCTTACTGCTCTCTCAGAGAGCCTCGGGAGCAGATACGGTAAGTACACCGAAGAAAGCGATTCAGAGTAGGCTTGGCGTTCGGCGTGACTAACTCGCGCGCTCAATTCAGCATGACTGCTGAAACCTACCATTAGCTGAGGGCTTCAACCCTAACCAGTAAACGTGAACGTTCTTCATCGTTGGTGTAAGAGATGAATATTGAGCCGACTAGTTTAGCTCGTTTCGGTGCGTGGGGGCAACTCGGCGTGATCTGCTCGGCTATCCTCTTCTGGTCGCTTGGAGTCACTGCGGCCTTTGTAGCCAGTCTGGCCGCTTACCTCGTTGTCACGATAACTGGCATTGTCGGAATTTCTCGAACTGAGTCGGGACTTGTCGGTGCCGTCATCTATCCGTTCATACTCCCTGGATTCGTCCCACTCTACTACTTCGCAACCCGGTAGATGCCCTACGTAGACTCGGTATTTCGTAAACCGCTGACTGAGTACCGGAGTTACTCGAATTGAACGAGACTTGCATCCGTTCTGTCTGCCAAATACTGCTGGATGTCCCTTTCATCCCAGCCAAGCGGCGCGAGAATGCTTTCGGCAGCTCGTCGAAGCTGTCTCGCGTAGTACGCCGTATCGTAGGCATCGTGTGTTTCGTGGGCTAACCGAACGCGGTCTATCGAGTCTGCTTCGTCGTCAACAACGACATACGAAACCGTCTGTCCGGGGTGTCTCGCGATGCCCTGTCTGTTTGCTCGCGTGAGTGCGGCAACCGTCCGTGTCTTTCGGTCGTACTCTGCCAACGGCTTCGAGATGCGTATCGTCTCAACCAGTCGGTCGGTGTCGACTGCGCCTCGTTTGAGGTCTGTAAGATAGCCCTCAAGGACATCACAGACGCGCTCTGGGTCGCGGTACTCGTCGAGTGATTCAATCAGCGCTCGCTGGGCGTCCGTCACGTATTCCGGCGTACTCCGTTGCCGGCATTCGATACCGCGATACTTGTACTCGCCATCGAGACGCTTTCCGAAATACTTCGTCAACGCCCCCGCCTCGCTGTTTCGCTGTGGGACGAACGCGATCCAGTCGTATTCCGCTTCGTACTCCAATCGGATGTCGAGGTCGTCGGTAATCCGACTCGATAGTTCCGGAAGTGGCGTCTGGTCCGCCTCCTGCCGAGGCGTCACCCACAGGCTGTCGACGATGCCGTGGACGACCCGCCAGCCGTGTTCCTCCAGTGTTATCTTCGCATCAAGTAGTATCTCTCGGGCGAATGCGTTGATTGCCTCGTGGCACTCGATGCGGCCGAACTTGGCGTTCGAGAAACCCTGATAGCCGAAACAGGAGACGAGAATCCACTTGATGGCACTGGAGCGCCCTTCGAGTTCACGCCGTCGCTCGGCATCGTCAACGGAGCGGAGCTCGGCCTTGATTTCGTCACGATCCTCAATGAGCGGCTCCAGTACGTCGGGAAGGTAGCCCCGGTCGTCACAGATACTGTAGCCGATTCCCGGAACGTCTGCGCGGTCAGAATGGCAGTCACAGCAGACAGTTTCGGGGCTCACGTTCCGGGTGACGATGATATTCGGATACAGGGATGAGAAATCGAGTTCGTGGACATCCTCGTGGAAGCCAACTTCTGGAGAGAAGGTGAACCCCCCACGGTCGGCGTCATGGAGTCGCCGCATCGATTTGAAGAACTCGTGACGCCAGGAGTGCCACGGGACGAGGACGTTCCGGTTGCGGGCCTCTCGAATCTGAATCGCTGTCAGAATGCGACCGATACTCGACCACGCCAACTCCTGTAGGGGCAGTCCGGAGCGCTCGACGAGGTCAAGACAGCCATCGAGGTTCGTCTGGTTCCACATGAACGTATTCGAGCGGTCGATGATAGCCCGACCGGGCACGTTGTATCGAGCCGGTGAGTGTCCGGTTTGGCCGTAGCTGTGGTACGTTGACTCGCCGGCGAGTTGGTCGTATCCCGCCCGTCGACCGAGGTCGAATCGGTCGACACCGTTCCGCTCTGCCAGCGCGTATAGGTCTGGCACGAGGTCGCTCGATTCGAGGACGAGAACGTCCGGGTCGATTGTATCGAGGCGTTCGATAACCGTTTCGAGAATCGCTGTTGGCCCGATGACTGTCTCACCGTCGACGGAGAGATGGGTCAGTTCGTTCGCTCCGAGTTGTTCAGGTGGCGTCTCCAAGTGGACCGTTCGCAGCTCCCTCTCTGGAAGCGGTACGCAGTCGGTCTCCAGACAAAACCGGAACTCACGCGTGAAATCGACGTTGTACAGCCGATAGGTGCCCGGTGACTCCCACCCAGCAACCGTACCTGCTACATCTGATACTTGTTCGATGCTGTCGATATCGAGTCGGAGCACGGGTTCGGCATCGTGTCGGAATCCAGTCCGCCACCGCTTGATTGCTGTTGTGTCGATGGCCGGAAACCCGCTGAGATGTCTTTGTGCCCGGCCGAGTAACTCCTCGCGGTCTGCAGAGACGTAGATGGTCGGCGTGTAGTCGGTGATACGGTCCACAGTCGCCCCGTCGTCGGTCAGCGACCACGCGAGAACATTCCCATCGTGGTAGTCGAATTTGTACGGCACGGCTATTCAGTTGCTTCCGGTTCTGTTTCCGATTCCAGTTCGCCGACCCGAGCTTCGAGTTGGTGGATGCGTCGCTCCTGTTCAAGCGCAATCGAGATGAGAATCGGAAACATTGGCTCATCACAGTTCAGGTATCCACCAGCGTCGGCGTGGCTTCGTGCGTGTTCGAACAGTCGATCGAATGCGGGCTGGTCACGCTGTCTGAGTGCCCGCTGGAACGGCTGCCAACGGTCGCGTATCGCACGGACTGTGTCGCGGTACGTCGGGTTAGTTCGCCCCATGTGCCACCTCCACGATCGCTCCATTGGTCTCCGCCCGCGTCGTGAGGACGTGCTTCCAGAACGCAAGCGTCGTCTGGACATAGCCGTCACCAGTCGGATACACGAGCGTCTCGAAGCCGTCGCCGACGAAGCGAGGCCCGAACTGCGTACTCTCACAGCGAATGACGTCCTCGACGTGTTCTGCGACCGGGGCGCTCAATTCGTCTCGCTGTCGGCACGTCAGAACGACAGGGAGGTCGTGGATTCGACACAGCGCACTGAGCTGTTCAACGGTCGCCCGAAGCATTGCCTCGGCGTCGGGGCCACGAATATCGTCGCTGCGGTACATCGCGTCCACAGCCGGTGCGACGATGATGCTCGTTCCGACGTCGACAAGGTCGGTGACGCGATTGAGGAGTGCGGCGTGTTGGTAGGCCGTGAAGCCGCGAGCGACATTGATACGTTCGAGGAGGCGGTTACTCGGCGCGATTCGAGCGAGCGTATCCGCCTGGGCGTGGCCGGCTGCATCAACCCAGTATGCGTCACCCTCGTTGAGTAGCAGGTGGTCAAGGACGAGCGACTGGAGCGGTCCAGTCGTCGCCTCTCCAGTTTCCAGCAGGTAACACTGGTCACCAAGGGTCGGAAGCGACGGTGTCGCTTGGCTTTCGGCGTATTGCATACGCCAGTATTCGTCGATGTCTGAGATAAGCCGTGGCGGGGGACTTCCGGAACTTCCGATACGATTGAGTTCACTTGGTGATGTAGTCGAGCAATTGCTTCGCTACATCTTCTGTGCGCTCGTCGACGAGAGTGGTCAAATACTGTTCGACATCTGCAGCAGTATTGAGGGTCGCAAGGGACCACGGGAGGACGTAACTCCGTTTCCCGAGTGGCTCGCCATCGTATTGACCTCCTCCCGCACCTGAAGACGCGGGAATCCCGCCACGGGATTTCAGGCCGAGTGCAACGGCCCTGTGGTTTCAAGACGCATACGTTCCAAGCGTCCATTGCTGGGTTTCAGCATCGGCTTGGCTGTCTTGTGGCGCGGTCAAACGCGCCCCATCCTCAGCCGAGTCATCGTCGTTCTCGTGTTCTCTGGAACGACTCTCTCCGCTGAGGTAGCGGTCTGCGATATTTATTGCCCCATTCACGTCCGCTTGGTACTCGCCCATCCAGCAATCGTCGTTCCTACACTTGAACGTCGCCTGCTTCGGGCGATACCCCACCTCGCCGCACGCATGGCACTCCTTCGACGTGTTACGCGGATTCACCGTCTCGACGGGGATTCCCTTCTCGACGGCCTTGTACAGTATCTGCGCGTGGAGTTTAGCGAATCCCCACCCGTGGAGACGGCGGTTCATGTACTCGCCGTAGTCCATCGACTCCCGTATGTACGTCAGGTCTTCCAGAACCAGTACGGGATTCTCGACGGATTCGGCGTACTCCACGACTTCGCGGGTGACACTATGGAACACGTCGTCTATCTGGCTCCACACGTCGCCCCCGAAGGACTCAGCGATACGCTCGCTTCCGCGCGTCTGAAGTCGCCTCTTGGCGGTGAAGTAGGTCTTGCGGAGCCGACGAACGGTCTTGCCCTCGTCGGCCCACACTTCGGGAGCGGTCGGAGAACCGTGCCTGTCGCGGTGACACACCGTGACGAGCGACGCTTCCCCAATGTCCACTCCGATAGGCGTTCGTTCTTGGTCGGACACCTCAGAACCGTCCTTTACGTCGCGGGTTGCGGTGATGTGAAGATACCACGTTCCGTCCCGCTCGAACAGCCGACTCTCACCCATCGTGGCGTCTCCCGCGTTCAACGCTTCCAACCAGCTCCGCTGTTCGGGGTTCGGCTGTGCTGGTATCCAGAGGTTGTAATCCTCGTGGTGTGGGATTTTGACGTACCACTCGATTGCGTTCTCGGGCTTGTGGTCGAGCCGTAGTCCCTCGTTGGTGAACCGAACAGGGTGGTCGTCGTGAAGTTCGCCCGCATTGTACGTCGTCGTCAACTGCGGGACGTACTTTTTGAGGGCGTTCTTCGCGTATCCCGACAGATCGTAGTTGACCACCACGTCGTTCGCTTCGGTCTGGGCGGTGCAACCAGCGTCGAAGGCGTCTTTGAGGGCGTGCTGGTACGCCTCTCGCGTCTCACGGAGTTTCCTCCGCTTGTGGGCGTTCGGGTTGACCAGTTTCAATTCCAGCGTCTTCGTGAGTTCGGTCACGAATCGCCCTCCTTGTGTTCTTGAATGTAGTCCTGTACCGTTTCGCTGGAAACGTGGCCCGCTGTTCCTGCGTAGTAGCCCCGTGCCCATCGAATCTTCTCGCCCTCGTTGTCGGCATAGCGGTGGTTGTATTTCCGCGAGGAGATCCCCTTGAACCAGTTGGCGAGAAGTGAGGGCGCGTGCTTCGGTGGACTACTGACGAACAGATGGATGTGGTCGGGTTGAACGGTCAGGTCAATAATCTCTAAGCCTTTGTCGTCGGCGATTTCGTGGAGGATGGTTCCCACACGGTTGGCGACCTCGTTGTCGAGTACCGACTGGCGGTACTTCGGCAACCACACTATGTGGTAGTTGAGGTTGTAGGTCGCGTGCCGTGTGGTCTTCATCCGTGTTACACACTATAGTTCGTTGGCGTCTTAATACTGTCGTTGAAGCGTGGGAAATCCAGTGATGGCGTGACTTGTGGATTGACGCACTATGCCTATCGCTTGACCTCCGCCTGAAGACGGAGGTATGCGCTATCGATCTGTATCAGTTCGATGACTTCCCGCGGCGTGAAGTGTTCGCCAGCCGTCTCGTTGCTCAGCTCGTTGAACTTCCGGATGAGCTCCTCGTAGATGTAGCCCATCTCCTCGTTTGGGACCTCCTCGGGGTGGAGGTCGATTTCGGCGAACTGCCGGACGACCTTATACAAAAGATCGGCATCGGCAAGTCGGTCGATCTGGTGGTCGAACGCGAATTTCTCGAAAATCTCCTTCGTCTCCTCGTCGTACTGGTTGATGTAGTACTGGAGGTTTTCTGCGATATCGTCGGGGTCGTTACACAGAGATTCGAAGGTGTACTCACTGGTATTGTACACCTGTGCATCGGCTGCCTTCTTCAACGAGGGTGCGACGTTCTCGATACCTTGTTCCTGAAGCTGTTCGTAGCGCTCCAATACCTCGTCCTTGTTCCGCTCAGTCACGCAATCGAGACGTCGAAGAACAGTCAGCGGCAAGATGACCTTCTGGTATTCCGACTGCTTGTAGTCCCCTCGGAGAAGATCTGCAATAGACCAGATAAAGTCCGACTTCTCGTTGAAGTTATCGACCATTGTACGGTGGAAGGTAAGTGTGTATGATAAACGCCACGGAGTGCACACCGAGAAAGCCTGTTATCGACGCCGATTCACTGCACACAATTCGGCTACACTACCCCCCTCGAAGCGAAGATCTGTGACTCGGTGAGAGATCTCATCTCTTTTTTGCTATCTCGCGGAATGGTGACCACTGTTCCGACCTGTTTCATTACCCCTCGGTCCACAGACTGAGTTACGCACGAATGCAGGATTTCATTGTGGATGAGGACTCGCGGCCTCGGTCTATCGGGTTTGACGCCACAGACCGGCAGGGTCTCGTGGTGACTGTCGGTGTTCTTCTCAACCGGACGCAGGAAGCCACACTGCTCGATGATCTCTATCAGACGATATACGATGACGGCTATCGGCCGTTCCGGACGAAAAGCCGTGACCTTTCACTCCCACCTGCAAAGGTTCAAGAGCTCCTTCTGCGGTGTAACGGGGAGGTCGGTATTTGCGTTCATCAGGACGACGTCAAGCTGCCATTTGCTGAGGCAGTCCACTCTGCGATCCTCCTCGACGAGTTGAGTGTGACAACCGACGATACGATAGCCATCGTTGACGGTGATCAAGGTCGAGCAGACAAGCTGTATCAGACTGCCGGTGCAATCGACGTGGTTCCGCCATCGATCACAAACTGCGCCCAGTCAGAGCTCTACTATCCCCATCTCCTGTTGGCGGACCTCGTTGCCGGTGTTGTCGCGGATACCCTTGCGGCGGATCCTACAGCTCTCTCTTCAGCCTCGGTCGCCGGACCAGTTGAGATGATACTGGAGACGACACCGGAATCTCGGAAAGGTCGATGGGGACGTGGATACTCTGCTGCTGCGCGTGGCGAAGGAGAAGTTCGACGAGCGAAATTCGAACAACGGTATGCAGATTCCGTTCGAGAACGCGTCAGCTGTTGGTTCCACGGGACATTTGGGAAGACACATGCCCCACCTCCGGAGAGTGATGGCGTTCAGCCTGTTGTAGGGCGGCTCGAGGCAATGGGGTGTAGCGATGTCGCTACGTGGCTTGCTGAGCAGTAGTGAAAGGGCACTGATTCCCGCCTCCACCCCCGTTTCCACGCGGGACCTCTCCGAGGACGCAATTGTGATGTGATGCGTCCCCGTTCGGACCGCGTCTTACCGGGATGGCAGGAGCGGTGCGACGGGCTTCAAACGCCGGTGCCTGCGGCGCTCCATCTAGTATGTGTGAGGACATCCTATTAGATGTTGTCCTTCATTTTCTGCGCTTTACAGTGTATCGGTCAGTGATGCCGATTTGTCGTGATCGACGGGTAGGACTATTGAGTGAGGAGAGCGAGTAACCCCACCCCAACGACCACGCCAACGCCAACGCCAGCACCCGAGGCGGCGGCTCGACGTACTTCGAAGTCCTCATGGAGCTCTTCAGCGAGTGCGGTACCGACCCGTTTTCCTGTTGCCTTCCCGAACTCTTGGGCAAATTCATCTAGTGGGTCAGCCTCTTGATTGCTCTTCTGTACCTGATTCTTCGTCTGTGCTGTCGGGACTGTGGTAGTCGTGTTGTTCATGGTGTTTTAGCCTGATTAGAGCTCTTCGTCTGTCTTCTCAATTGAGAAATCGATATCTTTGGAATCGGATCCCACTATGTCGTCCTGCTGCTGGGGTGATTCGCTTTCTTCGAGGCCAGTCTTCTTCGATGTTCGCTGGCGCTCTGCCGTTGTCCGCTCGGCCGTAGCAGTGTCGGTTTCAGCAAAGAGACCCCGAGCGATTTCCGCAGCCGGACTCTCGTGATCTCGAGCACCTTCCGTCTCTATTACCATACGTGCGAGCAGCCGATCTCCCTCATTGATTTCAGCATCGCCTTTCGCTTTATCGATGAGGTGCTCGACAATCTCTTGATTCTGTGCTAACATCCCCTGCTGGCCAAGAGCCGTGATGATTTCGACGACCTCGTCCACCATGTCGGCCTCATTGAGGGCTTCTAAGACGCCAACAATGGTCGAACGTGTCTGCTCGACACGTTCATGCTGCTCAACTGTGTACTCGTCTAAGTCCTCGGGCGCAATATCGAGGTTCTCCGCTACGAGGTCATCCATGAACTCGTCCCACGAACTCGCGTCGTGTTCGTCCTTGACTGGTTCAAGACGGTCCTTTACTTCTCTTGAGAGTCCGATGCTTGTATCTGACATCTCTACCTTACTCTTGTGGGTATGAGTCCCTCAACCTTGCCGTATGACCATACCATACAGTCAGTATTATGCTGCTTCAAGATGGACCTGTTCTCGCAACGCCACGGTCTAGTGAGAACAGGCCGCAATTCGTTTGGTGGGTGAGTGCTGTTTGTATGAATTGTCGTGGAGTGACAATGAGAAACCGATCCGAATCCTTGCTGTCGGCGTTGATGCCGTCGCTCATTTCGGCGGAGGCCGTGTTCTCATCTGGTCTTACCAAACTTCTCTCCCTACTCCCGCTCCGTTATTTGATAAAACAACCGCAGATATACATCACAGAACCGACTACACACCGTTAGATCAGATGGCTTCACCGGCGGCACAGGCGTATCCTCGGATCCGAGAGGCGGTTGAATCCTTTGTCGCGGACGTTCAGGACTACACGGAGGATGCCTACGAGCAACTCCCCACGACGACGATCACCGAATCCAATACGTTTCGCGACCGAAAACACGAATACACCGTCGAACAGCCGTCGAAAACCGTCCGTGATACGAACCGCTTCAAACACTTCTATTTCAGTGACCTAGCCGAATCCCTCATTGACGACGGCCTCTCATTCTGTCCGCACCGGACCGACGATGTCGAACAAAGCCTCCACGGCAAACGCATCCTCAAACTCGCGAAGCTCACTCTCGATTACGCCGGCGCCGTGGTGTTTGACGAAGACGCATTTGACACCGCCTACGAGGATCACTTCGCACCCCTATACGCAAGCACTCACGTCCACCGAGTCGTGTTCCCCCTCCCGCGAGTGATCCTGCGGCCAGACGATTTCGAAGAGGGATTTCAGCTAGCGCTTGAGCCCCTCGAAGACTCGGTCGATAATGGCGAGTATGTGTCGTCTCTCACGGACGATCTACTGATATCACGGATTCCTGACTTTGAGATGACGGCGATGCAGACGTACGGCACGCCCGGTATGATCACTGAACCGGATCAAACCCAGAAACGACTCGGGTGGGCGACGACTCTCGAAGTCGAGTTCGAGGTCACCTGCCGTCCCACGAAACACAACTCACAGCATACAGGTCTCGACCTCAGCTGGACTGAGAATCAAGCGCTTCCCGAAGCGGCTGCAATCGCGAAGCAGGTCGTCACGGCACTCCGGCTTTGGGCCCCTGAAGAGTACGCTGGGCTTGGCCCGGGATATCTTCTCCGTGACTCTTGGAAGACGTATCGCGGTATCAGCGCCGACGTCGACCGGGTAATCATTCCGGAGTTCGGGCAGCGCGGGAAATCCTTCCACCGGGACCCAGTTGAACTCCCGGAGTCCGACCAAGACGCCCTCCGTGAGCACTGGCAACGAATCGGGCCGTACTGCTCGTTGGAAGATGAGATGTCGAATACGCTCTATCGGTGCCTCACTCGGTTCAATCGAATGTACGAGCGGTCGACGTCCGAAGATCAAATTGTAGATGCCTTTCTCGGTTTCGAAACCACGCTTATCCGTGGTGATCCTGGATCAACGCTCCCAAACCGTGCTGCAGCTCTCCTCCGCGACCAGCATAAGTGTGACCTTGATGAGGTGCGGACGTTCTTAGAGGGAGTCCGACGCATCCGGAACCGAATTGTCCACAACGATGCGAGTCTCTCTGAGGAGCTGTCTGGCGACTATCATGGCCCGAATGAGACTCAAGCGTATCTCAAAGAGGTTCGCTGGTACTTGGCGCAGGTTGTCATCGCTTATTCGGTGTTACTGGACACACCTAGTGATTCGATTCAAGCTGTCAATCAAACGATAGTCGATTCGAAGGTTGACGAAATAGCGGATGAGAGTTAGAAATCGAGATTTCGTACATCTCTTCACACGTTGACCGACAGCTAAGAATACCAGTAGTTCAGAATTTAACACCGCGGTCTGGGGTTACGGAATCTTCTTGTCTTACCATACAACCAGGAACTTCTCCGCATTCCACGCCCAAACCGTGCTGAACGGTCATGCGTTTCTCAGATGACGATTACCTGTTGCTGGCCATCATCGATGACCGCGAGCGCGATCTCATGAGGTGAAATGAGCCTTTGTCAATTATTGAGCCAGTGACTTCCAGCGTACCAGATACGAGTTCATCGTGGGCGAAATAGTTGCGTGGAATCACTATTCTCTGCTTTTCTGTTGGTCTCGAATCGATTTGATCTGGCTGGTGGCCTTAGGAGCCTCTACACAGAGGTCGTGGCTGCGCGCGCAGCGAAGCGAGCACGGAGCGGTGGGTGGGGGGGGTGGTTGGTGGGTGGAGGCCAAAATAAAAAAGAAAGGGAGCGGCCTACGCGCTCACCACCAGTCGTCTCGGTCCGGGAACTCGATGTTGGTACGCCCGACGAACGCGACCGAACACCGACCCTGATACCAGTTCTTGGCGGCATCCCGAATGCGCACGCGCTGTCCTTCGGCGACGACTGTGGCCTGCGATCGGGTCCAGCTGGTGAATTTTGTCGTCCCCGTCTCGTCCTCTAACAGCCCGACTTGGGCCATCTTCGGACTCGACGGCTCCCAGAGGGTCTTCACCGTCGCCTCGATATCCACGTACTTCGCTGGCACTTTCTCCAACTCACCGAGCGCCACAATCGCCCCCGGCGCCGCCTGCACGTCCTCGACCATGTCCAACACGGCATCCTGCATCGACCGACCGCTCTCGACCCGGGCGGCCAACTCACGTTCGATGGCTTCGACACCGAGGCCACCGCGACACTTCCCGTCCAACCGAATAGCCTGCTTCTTGACTTCCCGCCGCGTCTCGACATCCAACTGCTCACGTGGATCTGCCTCGCTGGGCAGCCCACAGTGCTTCGCTCGCGTCATCTCCCGGCACAGTTCCTCACGCCGACTTGTCTGCTCTCGATCCGCACGGTCACGAGTCCGCCGCTTTTCGGCTTCTCGCGCTTCCCACTTCTCTTGAGCTTCGAGCGTCATCCCGTAGGGGTGGTCCTGTTCGTCAGCCGCCGCAATCGCATCACGAACGTCCGAGTCGATCTTCGCCTGGGTCTGCAACTCTACCGTGGGTCGCAGCTCCGGGGTGTCCTCAGTTGCTTCTTGTTCTGTGTCCTGTTCGACCGAGACCTTTTCACGAATTGGGTTGTTACGTTGCATTGGTCTACACCAGACCTGAAGGCGCTCTTCGAGCGTCCGACACCCGCGTCTCCACCGCGGGTTTTCCACAGAATCGACCCAACCAGCCATGGCTCCGACGTCACCGACTGACGCCGTCACCGAGGTGCCCGCGCCGCGCCTTCACGCCGGACTCTGTCCGGCGCGGCGCGGCACCGACGGCCATCCCACACAGACGAGTTCGGGGGTGAACCTCGAGGTGAGCGCGCGCTCACCGCCGTATACCCAGCCGGTCACCGCGGGTCGTCGCCGCAAGCCCCGTCCGTCATCGACGCAACGGAAGCGCCGCGGCGACGAGACGGCACGGCCGGGGGGTATACGGTGGTGAACGGCCTCGCATACGGCCACAGCGACGGAGCAGAGGGCGAGCCCCGCCGGACCCGTTCGGGGCCGGACCCGCGCGAGCCTGTCCCGTCCGTCGCCAGACGCAACGGAAACGCCTCGCGCGGCACGCCGGCCGCGGACGGCATGCCCGCGGCAGCGATGCCCGTCGCGACGGAGTTCGAGCGCACGCCCGGCCGGCAGCGCAGCCGATCCCGAGGAACTCCCGGACCCGGGGCGACCGAAGGTGAGCACGGCGAACCGCCGGTCGCCGCGGCAGCCCGGAGGCCACTCGGGACGAGGGCAATTGCCCGAGCGGCAAGCAGCCCGTCCCGGACCGCGCAGGCGGCCACGTCTGAACCGCCGTCCGTCGGCGCGACCGCATTCAGGGAGCGCCGACGCAACGGCCGGTGAAGATGCAGTCGTCCCGGCGCCGGTCGAATCCGGTTGCGGGCCGAGCGCTCGCAGGCCCGCTCTCGGGTGCGGCCGGTATCGGGCGACTGCACTCGGCCCGACCCGGCCCCGTGACCGTGTCCCGTCCGTCGCCAGACGCAACGGAAACGCGAAAGCCCGGGCCCGGCAGGAACGGACTGCCGGCCGGAGCGCGCACAACCCGAGGAGTCACCCCCGAACGTACGCTGGGACACACCGAGTTCTGACACACTGACACGAGCCCGAACCGCTACTGGGTGGCGCGTGCTGAATCGGCGTGCCGAGAACGCGCGAGGCGGGCGGGGTGGGCGGTGGCCACCCCGTCGGGTTGGGGCGGGACTGAACGACGGTCCCACGCGGTTTTTAGGATTTCTCGAGTAGCGAGCGAGCGCGTTGCACGTAGCTGTTCGCGTCCCAGCTGCGAGCGTCACTAATCCCCTCAAGGAGCCTCCGAGCAGTGGTTGCTGACAACTGCTCGGTTCGAACGAATACAGACAAAAGCGTTGGCGTCGTCACGAGCCGAGTGTCGGCGAGTGACGCATGAATCAAGCCGAGGTGGTTAAATTCGTCACAGAGCAATAGCGCGGCATCGAGGTCGTTCGCGAGCGTGACAGCTGCGTTCTCGCCATCATCGATGGGGAATTCGGCGTCGAGATCGACGGCCCGTGTTTCGAAGGAATCCCTTCGGTCGAGGACGGTTGTTGCTCCGCGGCCGTGAATATCATCGTAGGAGGCAATCTCTTCGAGTTCTGCGATGACTGCCGCCGGGATGATGACGTCATATCTAGCTAGACAGATTGAAAGTGGGTCGGGGTCGTTGTCAGCAACGACGCCGAGACTGACGAGCGCGGAGGCGTCTGCGACGAGCGTCGACATCTATGCGTCGGCGACCTCGTCGAGGAAGTCCTCGTTCAGCTGCTGTTTCAACACGCGGAGGTTCGCTGCCTCCTCCGCGCCGACGAGGGCTTTGAGTTGCTCGAAGGTGATTTCGTCGTCGTAGTAGGCGGCCGCGATTTCTTGGAGAAGTGCGTCGTCGTGAGTGGCGTCTTGGA
The DNA here is from genome assembly GCF_024300825.1 of Natronomonas gomsonensis. Lineage (NCBI taxonomy): Archaea > Methanobacteriati > Methanobacteriota > Halobacteria > Halobacteriales > Natronomonadaceae > Natronomonas > Natronomonas gomsonensis. The sequence continues at coordinate 1,690,828 of NZ_CP101323.1, forward strand.
GGTATTCCCGGAGTGCCGTCAGGAGGATATCAGTCCGGTCCTCTCCGAGTACGTCAGCAAGGGCATCAGTCCGGTCGATGAGCCGGTGTGGCGCCCGAAATTGGACGCGCTTCTTGTCGCTACTCATCATGTGTACAGTGTGAGCCAGCCCACTTAGCCCTTGTCGTGTGTACAGTGTGAGCTACTCTACGAAGATAAAGGATACGACTGGGAGCATCTTCGCACGAAGCTACGTGCTGAAGGTGTCACACCGCTGATTCCGCAACGCGATCCGGGTTTTCGAGGCTGGGCGAGGAATTTACTCATCCGCGATCGGGAGTATAATCAGCGTTCGAACGCTGAATCGGTGTTTTTCGGACTGCGACAGCGATACGGTGAGACGCTGTGGGCGAGAACGTGGTTCGGACAGTTCCGAGAACTTGTCATGAAATCAGCGGTGCGAAACATCGAACGCGCAATCGAGGGGTCAACCTACTGAATTCAGGCGTCTAAACAAGGCCCAGAGGATGTAGTCAGCGGTCGGCGATCGTTTGGTTCACGCCCATTCTCATGAATTAGTCGGTCAGTAAGCCTGCGTATTGACCGCAGGGAATTACTGTACTTCATGGGGGCCACATGCGGTCTGTCTGACTCGAATTGTGACCCCTCCCCACTCGCTGGGAATATATTTTCGCGCCCGAGGCACACAGGTCACATCCACTACGATGATGAGCTCCCCATCCGCTGTCTTTTGTCCCATCGAACATCGCCACGGATGACCGTCTACAGCGTGCCAAAGCGCATCTTGGATTTCATCAGCCCGGTCCCAGTGTTCGTCTTCAGTAGCCGCCTCAGTCTCGTAATCGGGGAGAGCATCACGGATTTCGGAAGCCGAGTTCGCGCCTTCCGGCACTGATGAGACGCACCCCGATACTGTATTCGATGCAACTTCAACGCAGCCGGAAAGACAGACCAAACCCCCTCCAATCGCCCCCAATACAGTCCGCCGACGGAGAGCCATAGCTATCTCCACGTCAACGGATATGTTAAGTCCTGTGACAGAATCAATCACAAATGAAGGCCATACTCTCCTGATTTCGGACTGCTACTCTCGAAAAGCCATTTTAACCTGTACTCCCAATCTGTACTTCGTCTGTATTGACCGCACCGGGGCAGAACTTGTCACCTTCTGATGAGTTCAACAGAGCCGGTATTCGTTATAAGCGGTCCAACACACCAACTCCGTCTCTGGATTTGGTGTTTCAATCCGGTTTGGGGTCTCACATACAGCCCATTTCACGCATTATTGCTCACGATCCTTGCGCGGATCGACTGCGTGCTCCATCCAACTATCGTAGTCGAAGGATTCCGAATCGTGACGCCCAGCAGCGGCCGTACTATCTTCTAACAGCGAGAGAATCCCGCCCTTCCCGCCAAGGACGAGTGTTCCGACAGAGCGTCGGAACCGAGGACTGAGCAGGGCGGGAGTGAATCGCGTAAGCTCCGTGCCACAATCTCCGTGACTGTTGCCTGACTGAATACCCAACGTAAGTATTTAGTGAAGTAAAAACGTACAAATTCTTGTGCGAACGGAGATTGATATGGAGCGCGGTGGCGACCTGCACGAGCGGGTCAAAGAGTACGCTCGTGAGAATGGCATCCGCCATCCGCGTGCTTACCGCGAGTTAATCGAACAAGGGTTAGAGACGGATGGAAACGACGACTAAGACGCTCGAAGCGACTCTCGCGCCGCCGACAGCACACAAGGAGCGGAAACTCTGTGACCTGCTCGAAACCTACCGCGAGGGACTACACGAGGCGTTCGACGCCGGGTGCGACACGATGAGCGCAACCAGTGACGTGGTGACGCCCTACGACCTGCCGTATCAGGCGAAAGCGGCCCTGTGCAACTACGTTCCACAACTTCACGACACCTACAACGCACAGGAGTTGGACGACGACCACCCGGTTCGGCTCACCAACCAAGCCGCCGAGTTTGACCACTCTCCGGCACGAGAATACGAGTTTACGTGGTGGGCACCCCAACCCGGTCGGGGAACGAATTTCTGGATACCGCTTCGTATCAACCCCGAACAAGAGGGACTGTGGCACGACCTCGTAGACGGGGACGCTTCGGCGGGACAACTCCGACTGCAACAGAATCGCACATCGTGGACGCTACACGTCACTGTCGAATTTCCGGTCGAAGCCCCCGACTACGCGACAGACGGCGACGACGTGACGCACATCGGTCTGGACATTGGTGAAACCGCCCTGATAACGGGCTGTGCCCTCAAGGACGGTTCACCAACTGGCCCGTTCGTGTGTGACGGGAGCCGTGCGAAGCATCTTCGCAAAGAGATGCACACGACTCTGAAACGCCTCCAAGATCGAGACGCCGCCGAGTGGCGGATGGACGAGCGATTCGACCACTACCAGAACGCACTCACCGATATTGTCGAGAAGGCGTCCCGGCAGGCCGTCGAGTACGCCCGGCAATTCGAGAAGCCGGTTCTGGTGATGGAGAATCTGACGTACATCCGTGAAGAATTGGACTACGGCTCGTACATGAACCGGCGACTCCATGCGTTGGCGTTCGCTCGGTTACAGAACCGCGTCGAGGACAAAGCACGAGAGGCTGGTATCCCGGTCGAGTACGTCCGACCGGAGTACACCAGCCAGACGTGCCACGCTTGCGGTCATATCGGAAACAGAGCCGCACAAGCCACGTTCCGGTGTACCAACGACGAGTGCCACATCACGGAGTTTCAGGGCGATATAAACGGCGCAATCAACATTGCACAACGGGCTGACCCGTGGGGAGAGAGCGTGCCGCTGAAACCGGCAGGCAATGACTCGCCTCGGGATGGGAGTGCCTGTGACAGCACCACGACCCACCGAGAGACGAGCGAGAAACACTCGCAAATGACTCTCTCGGCGTTCCACGGGTCGGAACCCTCTACCAGCGATAGCCGCACTTAGCTGGTATTCCCCATGCGTGGGAAGCCGCGCCGTTCACGGCGCGGAGGATGTCACGTTTTCTCCACGACTGGCCAGTGGATCGGCCCCCGTTAGTCCTCTAGGACGTCGATAAGCTGTTCTGCCGTCCGACTGATTCGTCCAAGCCGGTCCCGGACGACCGATGCGTCGTCCGACTCCCAGGCGGCCAGATAGAACGCGGACCCACTCGTGTCCAGTCCGACGTAGCGACCGACGACGTAGGCGATGCTCTCGGCTTCGACTTCTCGCTTCGCCCGTTCCGTCTCGTCGTCGACATCGCTGTGCAACAGAGCGTGGGCGTACTCGTGGATGAGCGTCCGAGCGAGGTCAGCCTCGTTCGACCGATCACGCACCTTCACCTGTGCGTTCCCGTCTGGATGCTCTGGATACGTACAGACGCCGTTTGCGTCCGGATGCGGCCACGCCGAGTCGTCGACCACGTGAACCGTTACATCCAGCGCGGCAGCAGCGTCGGTGAGTTGACTGACGAGCGTTCCGGCGTCGCCCGTCGCAGCCGTCTCTAGCTCGGGCAGGGGCTCACCGTCTGTCTGCGAGATGTCGAAGACAGGTGCGGGATTGAAGCCGACGAGACCGCGCGACCACTCTTCGGGGTCGGTCTCATCGTAGTCACAGTCAATCTGCTCGTGGTAGGATGGCGAGTTCTCGCATTCGGGACACCGCTGAGCAATGATTGGCGCCCAGATCCAGATGGCTGACTCGCCCTCTGTGACGTGCCGATCGAATTCTTCCTGCCAGGTCCGATAGCCCGCGACGCGTGTCGCCTCCGGACATTGCTGTTTGATGAGCAGCGTGTTTCGATACGAGTAGTCGTGGAACTGAATCTGGGCATCAAGCCACGCTTGGAACGCTTCACTGGCCTGTGCGTCGTTGACGGCCGCGACGAGGTCCTCGACCCACTGTTCGATCGTGCTATGCATCTCCTCGGATCGTGTGTCGGACTCGGTGAATGAGACCGACGCATCACTGGTCGTAGCCATGAAAATCATCGAAACAACGGCACGCGGGCCGATTCGAATCGCCCCGCACCCGTCGGGGGCGATACAAACTGACTAATCGACAACGAGGGGCTGGCGATTCAGTTCCTCACCGATGCTCAAGAGAGACTCCTCGATAGGACCTCACCGGACAAACAACGCGTACTCTGTAGCAACGAACACACGGGTGAACGAACTTCCAGCCCAGTCCCGAGGATGTCCTCGCAGGCGATTGCAGCAGTCCCACCGGCAGCGAGTGGTGTTGCCGGTCGGGAGTAAGTCCGACTGACGGTCACGTCTGCATCAGTCGCAGGCCGAGAATAATCGAAGCTTGCTGATTTAACCCTGTGGAAACGTCTGTTCCGCTTCGACCCCACAAGGTCCTTCTAACAGACTGTTGGAGTAGTTAACCTACACTAGGCGGATAGTGTTGGTTAAGCGGTTGCCGGCGGAGTCTTCTGAGGCTTACGCTGTTGTGGGCCGATTGAAAGGTCGCGAATGAATTATATGGCTTGCTATGGTAATTCTTCACGCGGGCATACACCTTCCGTTGCCTGGTTGGTGCACCTGTCACTGTCTCCCGCTGATTTGGTCGTCCGGGAGCGTAGGTAGACCCACGCTGCATCACAGCGTGGGGACTCACATCTCCTGCTGCCACTGCCTCCCGTGGTTGCGACGCTGCCTGTGGGTCTTAACCAACAACTACGCCGAGATGTAGATTGAATGCATACTCTGATATTATTGAAATGCCAACACGAACAGCCATACTTTGAAATCGGTTCTCTTCCCATAGCCACACAATGGGACAACAGGGTGGGATGCAGTCGCGGATATGGATAACTCGACTTGTTGACAGGATACAGCACCGGCTCGGATTGCCGCCGCTCGTAAGTGGGACGATTACTCTCGGGATGGTCCCAGTCTTCCTGACGGGATTGGTTTTCGTGTTGGCGGACGGCCGACTGCCGAGAGAGTTCCTCGTTGCTCACCTGTTGGCGATGGGTGTTCCCGTCGTCGGCCCTGCCGCGATTTGGTACTGGGACGTGCGTGTCTTCCCGACGTTCATCGAGGAGAGTACCGAGTTAGCGACGAATCCGACGGCCGTCCAACGCGTCGGCGAGCAGTACAAGCGTCTCTTCAGCACGCGCTCGTGGTACTTCGTCGTGCCGTGGACGGCCTTGGTCGTCGGCTTGATTGGATTGAATATTGGCTACTTCGAGACGGTCGGCATCGCAGGGTTCGGTGACCCGGCGTTTTGGGCGTATCTCCTGTTTGCGGTCTGGTGGGGGCTGATTACGGGCATCGGGTTCCACGGTGCGATAACTGCGGTTCGGGCGATTCGTGCGGTGGGGGATTTGGACTTACAAATCGAACCGCTCCACCCGGACGGCCTCGGGGGCTTAAGCATGATTGGTCGCCTCGCAATCTGGACGACGATGCTAATCTCGATTGGCTCGTTGGCCCTTCCATTGGCGTTTTTGCTCGGTACCGAGGGTGGCTACCGAGCCGTCGTGTATTTCGCGACCGGTCTCTACATCGTCCTTATTGCGGTGTCGTTCGGGTACCCGACCGTGTACGTGAACCGGCGTGCACGAGCCATCCAAGAGCAGGAACTCGAGACACGTCGGCAGAAAATCAGACAGCTACAGCGGCAAGCCGCCAACCTTGAGGAAGCGGACGAGACGGCAGACGACACCGCGACGCTTGCGGAGGTGGCAACTCGGCTTGAGATGCAGCGGCTCCGTGACGAATTCAACGAGTACGACAGCGTGAGCCTCTATCCGCTTTCGGTGGGCATCATCATCCGGCTAATCTCGTCGCTTCTGCTCCCGCTGTTTTTCATCTTCGTCGATCTCTTTCTCGGTCGGCTTCTCTAATCGTACCAGGTGAATGACTGCGGACTCTCGTTAGTGGCGTTGCCCAACTCCCTTGGCCCAACCGCAGCTATCGGCTGGTCGCATTGGCGTTTAGATTTTGCACACCCTCGGTACACCTCTATGTTCGGTGGATGTATCGGCTGTTTTCGAAAACAGGGGCGGACGTTTCTGATCGATTCTTGCTTCCCTTTCACTGCAGCGTCGGCATCGGTATTCTGGTATAATCGCCTGCTGTCCCGGATTTTAGCGGTATTGAACAGTTGGGGTCGCGATGTGAGACGAACTCTGCCTGCGCTGGCCGGCGTGTCCCTGCACACACAGTTGTTTCACACGCTTACCTTTCGGAGACGAAAATGAATGTACAACCCTCTAATCGGATACGAGAGCGAACTTACTCCACGAACCGGATTCTCAAGAGGTGTGCAATCCTCTCGAAGAGAGGTCCTAGTTTTGCTCCGTACTCACTGGATTTCGACATTGCTAAACTCGAATCTTGCTCCCCCGGTTTCGCTGTCAGTCAGAGTGATGTTCCATCCGTGTGCTTCAGCGAGCCGTTGCACAATCGCCAATCCAAATCCAGTTCCATCGCTCTTGGATGAATATCCGGGAGTAAAGACCGCATCCCGTTCGGCGTCAGGAACTCCCGGCCCGTCATCTTCAATGTAGATTGTATTTTCGTCTGCTTGACCGACCCTGATGGTGATGTCGTCTCCACCGTGTTCGATGGCATTGCGAAGCAAGTTCTCGAAGGTGTGTCGGAGCCGGTCGGGATCTGCGCGGATTGTGGCGTCGCCATCGATCTCCAACGTGGCTGCGTCGGTCTCAACCATCTCCCAACAGTTGCCGATTGTACTGACGACGTTGACCGGTTCCATCTCGCTCACTTGTTGCCCGTTGCGGGCGAGTGTCAGCGTGTCATCGATGATTTCGGACATGCGATTTAATGCGGTCTGTAGTGGCTCGATATGCTCGCTTTCTCGCTCCTCCTCGAGGAGCGTTGCTCGGCCCTGTGCAACGGCCAGCGGATTCCGCAAATCGTGCGAGATGACGCCAGCAAATTCATCGAGCCGTTCGTTCTGGCGCTGCAGTTCACGTTGCCGCCGGAGTCGCTCCGAGATATCACGGAAGACACCCTGGAAGAGCGGCTGGTCGTAATCCGTGTCTTCGATGACCCAGGCGTTGATTTCGACAGGGAACCGTTCGCCATCTGCTGTGACTGCGAACACGGGGGATCCGTCGTCGAATTGGGAGATAACAGCTGGTTGTTGCTCAAAATGTGTCTCGAAGAGCCGTCTGTACCGCTCTTGTTCCTCGGCGGGATGGAGGGAACCCACATGCATCGAGCGTAACTCCTCGCGCGTATATCCGAACAACTCTTCAGCCGCCTGACTTACCTCAAATATTTCAGTCGTCTCTGGGTTAGCAATTACAATCGCATCCGGTGAGCTCTGGATAAGTCCTTTGAGATCTGTGTCACCACCAGACTCAGGAGACATTGAATACATCGCTGTAGAATGCAAGGCCGTATAAAATGTCGAATCGACCTCGCGACTGTCCGCCACATCGCTGAACCTGCGTTATATAACCAGCACGATTGCCAAAACCTATCGACTGCGAAAGGGGTCAATGGGGCCGAATACCCAGATTCTGCTACGGCCGTTATCCACCCCTCTATCGATGTGTTCTGATAGCTAGTATACGCTGTCACTGATTGTCCGTGTACACCTCGGTCCACAGGTATGCAACGCCAATGAGGGCATAGAGAAATCCGAAGACTGCGAACGGGAAGTTGTCTTGCACAACGCCCGACACGGTTTGTACGAGACCGAGACTGACCATCGCGATTCCAATCAGGGTTCGAAGCCGCTCTTTCTCCATCGCTTCGAACTAATCTCCACAATGGGCCGGTACGGGACGTTTTGAACACCGGGCTTGGATGATGCGTGAGCGGTCACTCGTTTTCGAGTGCAGCGTAAACCTCCGCATGACGGCGTCCGTCAAGCTCGCCCATCTCGAGGGCGATTTCGCGGCGTTCGGCGTCGCTATCGGCCGCCTGATACCGCTCATACAACTGGCGGACCTCATCATCGACTGCCGTTGAGGAATCGGTGCTTGACGCCATTGCTTTGTTGAGGATACTCGGTGGGTCCTTTTATTGATTCCGTCCCGTTTAGTCCCGCCGCCACCTGTGCCCGCAGTCGGTACAGATGTACAACTCTGTCGGCGCTTCGTCACTCGAGCGGAGTTGCTTGATATCCCAGTACGCCTTGTCGTGGTCGCAGTCTGGACACGTCGCGTCGGTCGTCGGCAAGCCACGTTCGGTGTTGTCACCGCGGATGGTGAGTGTCCGTTTCTGCTGGGCATGGGTCGTCACAAAGGCGTCTGTCTCCGATTTCGGCGAGGAGTTCCCACAGTTGCGACAATGCCACCCCATGTCCTTCGGATACCGGAGCGACCCACAGAAGTCACACAGCGGGCCGCTGATACAGCTACTTGACGTCGATTCGACTGCTCTGGAATGTTCGACTCGAGACATCGGTTTCAACCACGGGCACGACGGTGCGCCCGCAGCCGTCAGGGCGCGGCAAAAACATCACGCTCGAAGCTCTGTTGAAATATTCATTGACTGATAGGTGAGGTGTGGTAAATACAGAGCGTGTAGTCAGCACGAAGGACTCGTTCGGTTTGATCCTCTCGGGCCGAACGAATACAATAGGTTGGTTACCCCCAGATCAAAACGTAGGGCCAGAGAGGGTATCTAGTGCGGTCTCCGTAAGCAGCGCTTATCCGGATAATCCGAGAGGCCGATTCTCGGTGGTGGCGTGGGGAAAATCAGCTACACCGCCAATGCATGCTGTGACTAGCCAAAGATATTTGTTTCCCCTATTATCATCTCCTAATAATGACAAACGAAGAGAGTGGAGCGTTCTTCAAGGGCGACTGGCAAATACATCGCCGACGATTCCTCACTGGGACCACCGCCGTCGCCATTGGCGGTGCCGCCGGGTGCAGCAGTGTGAGTAACCAGGAGTTCAAGGCCCAGCCAGTTGTTCTCCCCGAGGACGCCCGTGGAGAGGTTGTCCTCGGCGAGACCGCCCGGGACTCCTCAACGGTGACCCGTGAGATCGATGCTATCGACGGCGAGATCTCCATCACCAGCTTCTCGGCCGCCTACTCGCGCGGAAAAGCCTACGATCTTGAGGGGGCCGACTACGCCCCCCGGCTCTCGCTGCTTGGGCGGTATCTCCAGCAGGTCAATGGAACGGACGGCCCGGGGGCGGCTGCGGTGACCACCGCCAGCGATGTCGGCCTCGACGAGGTGACCATCGGGGACTTCGCCGTGGAAGGCGACCGTGTGAGTCTGGTCGCGCCGGCAGGTCTGCGAGACGGACAGCCAGAGTCGGGCGCTCCCAGCATCTTTTCCCTGATGTATCCGCCCGAAGTCTCTCCTGAGGGGTTAAACGAGGTGATGAACCCTGAAAACGGGACGAACGGAGCGTACCTCGTCGACGCGAAGGACTTCTTCCCGGGGTTGGTGTACGATCCTATAGATCGAGGGTGGGCCTTAGACCCAATGGATCGAGGGTGGCTGCCGGCGGGATACACCGGAGCGGACGACCTGATCAACGAGGGCAAGGTGATGATTGCCCTCGATCCTGCCCTCACTCCCGAGCAGGTGTTCGGGGTCTCGGCTGAAGGGATGCCCGGCGAACGCGTTGAGAGTGGGGAGGCGCTCGCCCGTGCGACTGGGAACAATCCGTTCCTGATTGCGGCAGTTGACGAGGTCGCAGTCGGCGGTCAATCGCCATTTACCGTAGGTGGTCAATCGCCGTTCACCATAGAGGACGTGTTCGATGTCGGCGTTCCGTCCTGGACGGGCGGCGCGACCTACGGGATCGGCGTGCTCTCGACGCCGGCGGCGAAGGTGGCGGGGCAGTCGGTCAATCCGGTCGCGGGGATGAGTTTCGAGGAGTTGCTGACCGGCAAGCGGTTCGGCCATCTCATTGGCCCGAACCGCTTGCAGAAGACCGATGAGGGCGACTGGCTCGCCGGGCCGGCACCGGTCGCTGAGATCACCCTGGGGCCCTCATTGGACGAAGGAATGCAGGACAGCACGACCATCCTCGACGACGAAACCGAGCTGAAGAGCTTCCTCGGCGTCCTCAGCGGCGAGGACGGCCCGTGGGGCGTCGGTGTCCACATGGCTCGCGTCGAAAACGAACACGACGACGGGACAGATGTCGTCGTCACCGCTGCCGTCCATCGCTGGCCCGTTGGATCTGCGGATTACGTGGACTGGATTGACGGCGATGCCAGCGAGCGGTTCACAGGCATCCTCGGATCGATTATTACCGAGGCTCGGGCGCTAACCGCGGCGGCGGGCAAGCAGTTTGCGCCTGGTGCTTGGGTTGCTTGACTGAGTTAGCTGGCGGGCGAACACTGGCCTTGATAGGGGACCGGCCACGTACTCTGTGTCGATTCATTCCGAGTCCTTTCGGTCGATACCCAGTTCAAGAATCGTGGACGATTTGCCAAGACCAAACAGTGTATTTCGTTGGAGGGGCAGGCTCCGAATCAAGCACACCAAATGCTGAATATGCGCCTTCTATTCAGCACGGCTCCGACAAACTATCAACATCCAAGGATTTCACCAGAACCAGCTCGACTATATCGTATCGTCACAGCAATCGCCATACTCCGGAGGGAGGCGATGTCCACACGGCTGGGCGTAGTGATCTGTTGGCCCGACGCTCAGTACCCCCTTGACTGGCACACCACATCGGGGACACATCTCTTGCCCGGTCATTGACGCCGCTCCCCACTGATTCGGGACGGCTGTGCGGGCGATACAACTTGAACGAACTTCGAATTCCAAAACATCAGAATATCGAGGCTGAGCGCCTCGCTCGTCGAGGCGCAGAAAAACCGCGGCTACTCCATCAGATAACCGACGAACTGCTCAACGGCCTCGTTGACCACTTCATCTTCTAATCGGCCGAACCAGTCTCTAATGTCGTCGTGTGCTGGCGAGGAGACACCCCACGGCACAATCGAACTCTCCGCCGGAACACCTCCCGCCCCGAAATCATCGGGTGATACAGGCAGCGTCTCTTCGTACCACGTTCGGGTCGTCAGCGTGAGTGCAACGTATTGCTCTCCGTCGAAGGGATGTGATTCGGTATTGATGATGACGAACGGCCTGGAAGCCGGCTCTTGAGTGAACGGGTCACCAGCCTCAATAACATCGCCGCGTTCGTACTCGGTCATTTGTTGCGTTCGTCGCTCGGATGCGCTTCGTCGTTGCCAGCACTACGCCATGCCTCCATCTCTTCTTCGCCGAATTGTTCATCGAACGTCCGGATGTCTTGAGACAGGTCGAACGCTGCTGTTACGCGATCGCGGTCGCCAATGGCCCAGTACGGTGGCTTGTGTCGGACGAGATTACGATCCTTCAGCCGTGAAAGGACGGAACTGACCGTGTTGGGATCGATTCCGGTCGCATCAGCGATCTCACCGCGCTGGAAGGCTTGGTCGCTGTTCGCGGCTAGAAACGCCACGATCTGCTTGGCGTGGGGTGGCGACTCGTCGAACTGATCCTCGTGTTCGAAGGTGTCGATATCGATAGGCATGGTTACTACTTCTTGTTTGGATGTTTGCCTGTATGTATGTTTGCCTGCTTGAATCATGCGCCCCGCCCGTCGGGGCGCGCAGAAACCTCTGCCTGCTGGAAATATCGCGTGAATCAACGTTCTTATTTTCACTCTCATTGGGGAGTATCAATAGCGAATGGCGACGGAATCTGTTCCCGCCGAATCCCCTGACAAACCGTGGTCGTACCTCCAAATCCAGCCAAGTACGGACCGACTCGACACGAACGCCCTCACCGATACGTTCCAGCGACTCCACGCCCTTGCTCCATCGCTCGAAATCGAAGTCCGACTCGTCGCTGACGACGATGGTCTTCAGTTCTACGTCGGCGCCGCGAGCGAACACGCGTCCACACTCCGCCAAACGCTCCGCCGACTCTTCCCGAGTGAGGCGAAGATCACTGACACATCCCCACCACCAACACCGCCAGAGGCGCCCGATACGGCGCTCGAACTGCTTGGCCGAGGAGAGCGTCACGACGACTGGCAAACACGATTACAGCCGGTCCTTCGCGACGACGAGACGCCACAGTTCCCGCTGGCAGCCGTCGTCGACACGCTCGCTACTACGGACAGCACGGTCGTCTATCAGGCACTGCTCACGCCGAAACGGGATTGGCGGGCGACCGCCGACGTTCGCATCGACCAACTCGAACGCGACCGCGACACGCTCGGCCAGCGACTGTTCGCGTTCCTCGAAAATGATGTCGACGTCGACCCGAACCCCACAACTGAGGATCCGAAACACCGCGAACGCATCGAGTCGATTCGAGCCGCCGACAAGCGGCGGTCCTTCGTCGTCAACGCGCGTGCTGTCGCAAAGGGCCCCGACGCCAGGATGACGCTTCGGGAACTCGCCAACGCCTTCACGCCTGCCAGCGGGTCGTTCTACGAGATTCGCCATCGACTCCATACCGACGAAGAAGCCACAGCGAACGTCGCCGAGCAAATCGAGAGCCGTGACTGCGTCACCGAACAGTCGCTCACGACCCGATTGCGCCAGCGACTACCGTTGACGGACAACCGAAGCCCGGCTATCGTCGCGGATCCCTCGACTGTCCCGAACTTTTGTCTGCTCGATGGCGACGCGCTCACCGAAGCAGGGCGACGAGCGATGGAGGCCACACCTGACGAACGAACGGGCGTCCCCATCCCGGAAGACGATCTTCTCAACCAGTACAACGAGGGGATGCTACTCGGCTATCCGCTGACGACCGACGACGAACCCATCGATACACCGGTTGCCCTTCCACCGTCGCTCCAACCACTCCACGCGGCGTGGTTCGGAAAAACCGGCTCGGGGAAATCGACCGCGCTCATCAACGCGATGTTGGAAAACACACGGGCGACTGAGGGCGCGGATATCCTCATCGACCCGAAAGGCGATGGGATGCCAGTCGAGTACCTTCGGGCCCACTACGCGGAGTACGGCGATCTTGACGACGTGTACTACTTCGACTGCACGGAGGTGCTGCCAGCGATTTCGTTTTTCGACATCCGCGATCAACTCGAAGACGGCATCGACCGAACCACCGCTGTCGAGGACGTCGTTGACCACTACATCGAGATTCTCGTCGGCATCATGGGCCGAGACCGCTTCGAGCAGGCGGTCCGGTCGCCGGACATCATCAAGTACCTCGTGAAGGCGATGTTCGACCCCGTCCACGGCGATGACGCCTTCTCACACCGGGAACTGCAGGACGCCACGCGGCGAATGCACGATACGCGGGACGCCCCGCCCGTCGTTGATGCGGACCTCCAACAGTTGCTCAGCGGCGTCGCGGCCAACAGCAAGCGGTCCTTCGATGAACTGATGCAGGGCGTCGCCAACCGCATCGAGAAGATTCCGCTCGACGACCGCCTCGCACAACTGTTCAACAACGTCCCCGAAGGCGATGACCCACACTTCGACTTCCGGGAGGTAGTCGACGAGAATTCGGTCGTTATCATCGACACAGGCGGCCTTCGAACGGAGAGTCAGCGGGCGATCACGCTGGTCGTCCTCTCACAGCTGTGGACCGCCCTCCAGCGCCGCGCCCAAACGACCGACGATGACGACCCACCGCTCGTGAACCTGTATCTCGAAGAGGCGGCAAGCGTGGGCACCTCTGGATTGTTGACCGACCTCCTCGCACAGTCGCGGTCCTTCGGCCTCTCGATGACGCTCGCAATGCAGTTCCCAGCCCAGCTCCGACAGGCCGACCAGGAAGCCTACGCCGAACTGCTGAACAACGTCTCAACGATCGTCACGGGCAACGTCGCTATTGACGACGACCTCGCGAAGCGCCTGGCCACCGAGGAGATGCCACCCAGCGAAGTAGCGAACCGGCTACGTGCGCTCCGACGCGGCCAGTGGATGGCGTCGTTGCCGTCACGGTTCGGCGTTGACGAACCTCGGCCGTTTCTCTTGGAGAGTGCGCCCATTCCATCGGGCCATCCTGAGAGCGATGAACTGTTCTCGGATGCGAAAGGAACAGCGTTTGAGGCAGCCTTCGACGTTGTCCAAGACCGTAGTCGACTGGAACACGGTCTTGATATCGCGCTCAACACACGCCAGTCGACGATGCAGCGCCACGCTGCGACGACTGACTCCGTTGCTACATCTTCTGAGCCTAATCTCGAGACAGTTGAAGCCGAGACCGTTGACGAAGATGCCCGCGTTGATTCCGCGCTTCCCTACACGAATCGCCTGCCCAATCCCGTCGAATACGACGACGAAAGACACGCTCTCGTCTGTACGAGTTGTGAGACGAGATTCGACCCCACCTCAGAGGGGATGCGAAACACGATTCGTTGTTGTCACACGCTCGACGATGTTGCTCGAGACGAGGTGCCAGTCTGTGAGTTGAATCTGAAACTCTCGGTTGCTGAGCGTCGACAGAGCGCCTACACAGACGCGCAGTTACGGTTCCTGCAGGCGGTGTATTCGGCGCACCAACGACGGTTCGACCCGGACGTTGAATACGACCTCCTGTACGACAGCATGGTGCGATTGCAAGAGTACACGGATGTCGGGCAAGCGGAGGTGCAGGAACTCCTCGATGCAGGACTGTTGGCAGAGGACTGTACGTATCCCCACAAGCTGTACACGGTCACGCCGGAAGGCCGTGAGGAAGCGAAGATTCGACATCGTGAGGGCATCGCCCACGGTGACGGGAAGGGCGATTTGAGTGAATCGAGTTTCCACGTTGCGATGGTAGAACTGCTTCGCCGCTACATCGAAGAAGCGTTCGTCAAGGACGATGACTCGGCTGCTGTTGAGGCCGTTTCGTATCACGAGGTTGGCTCTCACCGCCTTGATGTCGCGGGATTAGATTCTGACGGCGAGGTGGTTGTCACGGGTGAGGCCGAACGGTCGAACCATGATACGCTCCGTGCTGTTCCCGAGGATTACGACAAAATGGCGTCTCACGACCCCGAGGCGGCGATTTGGCTCGTCAAGAACCGGGATGGGGGCCACGATGTCTTGGACGCGTTGAATGACCCACCGGAGGGTGAGGTTCGCGTCGAAAAGGAATACAGTCGAAGTTCACCACCGCAACGATTCAAAATCGACGAACCGGGGTTCACGGAGATGTTCACGTTCCAGTATCTTCGTGACTCCGTCTTAGATTCTTGAACCGCTCCTTGGGATGCTACGCTTTTGATTACAATCGGAAGTGGATACTCGAGACTACCGGGCAGCCCGTCGGCCCAGAACGAATACGAGTAGGGCGATTAGTACCGCCCCAAATGCCGTATTAGCCGTTGCCAGCACCTGCCCAAAGCCGAGTGGAATGTAGTCTCCCATCCCGAGCGTAGTGAACGTTAGCGTACTGAAATAGAGCGATTCTAAGAATAGCTCTGGCTGTTCGGCTATCCGTGCGTATGTTATCGGGCGGTCTCCAACTGGCTGAAGCCATTCGCCGAGCGGATAGAGCAAGGCGATGAATACAATGAAGCTCGTGCTACCAGCGATAACACGCCAGGGACTTTCACCGTACAGAAGCGTCGCTCGTGCGACCTTTGCTCGACTCCAGCGCGCTCCTGCAATCACGCGTTCTTCGACGGTGTCTGCAGACTGTGTGGCATCGCTCCAGTACTCTCGCTTCTGAAGGTCTTGTCGACGGACGAAACACTGTGACTGCAACCGAGGACGAGCAGCCCTTCCTGCGAGTTCTTCAAGCGCCCGATAGACGCTTTTTGCTTTGTCTATATCCACCGCATCGGAATCGTCCCCGTAGCTCGGGTCGTAGATACAGACCGGTTGTGAGCGGATTGCGGATACCGTGTGAGGAGACGAATCAATCGCTGTGGAGGGCCGCCCAAGAAATTGCGTGTTATCGTCGATTTGGACATCTCCGAGAACCGCACCGAAGAGCTTCGACCCACGCAAATCCGCGCCGAATAGCATCGCTCGACTCAAAAACGTGGATTCGAGATTTGAGTCTTGAAGCACGGTGTTCTGGAGTGCTGCCTCGGTCAAGTCGGCGTGTTCAAAATCAGAGTTGGAAAGCTCCGCATCTTCAGCGAGGAAATCAGCAAAGGTACCCTCTTGCAACTGAACCCCTTCTGAGACCGCTGCTGCATTGAGGTTGATTTCTTCCCTGACGGTTGAGTGTTCTAACGAGAGCGCCTCCCGTATGGTAGCGTTGTCAAATCTGAGGGACCCATCGACTCGTGTCTGATCCATATCGAAGTATTTGGCTGTCGCATCTGAGAACACTGCCTCGTCACCAAATGAAGCGTCTGTGAAGGTGGCCCCGTGCTCAAATACGGCCCCTTCGAACCAACTGTCTGATTCGAAGACGGTATCGGTGAATCCAGCGTGGCTCTCAAATCGTGCGGGCCGATCGCTTTCATCTAACGCACTCGTCTCATCACGACCGAAAATGACTCGCTCTTCAAACACCGCTTCCTCGAATGTTATCGGTCGAGAACGCTCTTGACGACGAAATACGGCGGCCAAAAATATCGCTACGCCTGTAATTCGGGCCTGCTCAAAGGTGATACGGTCATTACAAATTGTTTCATTGAACGACACTGCGACTCTTCCAAGATACATTCCGCCAGCATATCCGTACTGTCGTGCCCGTGAACTGGCTCGAGATGGGAGAGGTGGAGCCTCCGTTTCGAACACTGCTTTACTGAAAATCGCTTGGTTCTGGAAAACTGTACGCCCAAACCCGACTCCCGCTTCGAATTTTGCCCTCGTAAACCGCGTGATTCCTCCGATTTCGGCTCCTGAAAACAGCGTTGTGTGCTCGAAGACTGCCCCCGTGAAATTGAGCGCCCCCTCGCAGGTTATCTCCCTGAAGAGCGCATGTCGCTCAAACCGCGATTCCTTGCCGTATATCCCGGAGGCAATCAGTCCGTCAAAATACGCTTCTTTCTCGAAAGTTGCCTCGGAAACACTAATTGACCCATCGACACGGGCACCTTGGAGCCTAACGTGAGCCTTGATTGTTCCCTCGGTTAAACTGACATCCCCATCGACCTGTATGTGTGAGAGGTAAATATCTGCATCTGGTCCATCTCCAAGTTGTTCTTCACTAAGAGAAAGCTCCGAAAACCGAGCCCCAATGAACTGCCGCGCTGGAAACCGTCCAGCTTCATCCCGCTGTGCCACCTTCTCGTTAAGCCCTTTGTGCGCTTCACCTGATTCTTCCTCAGTATCTGGTGCAGTTACGCTGTTCACTTGACCGACGAGTTCTTCGCTGAGGTCGAGATCTCTGGGCTTCTCTCCCAGTGGGAGATGAAATACACACAACTCGGCATCTTCCGCTTGGTCATGTGGACAGCTCCAGACGCCGTCTTCGTTCAAGATGTCTTCATCAATATGACATTCGTCTCCATCTTCTCCTCCCCATGTCTGTGGCTTGTCTGGGTCGAACACGTACTCACAGGTCCCCTCACTCTCGTTCATTGAAACCATGTATTACTCGGCCGTCCTTCAAATTGAGTAACAGAGGTTACAATTACCAAAACGCTATCACAACCCCAAGATTGTGAGATACCCTCCGATTCCATTCTCTTTAGGTACGACTGATTGGGGAACGCATCACTGAGTTCTGACTCGCCCGTGTATCGTACTATTATCGCCACCCGAACAGGGAGGATTCATTCTCCTCTTGCAGACTCTCTAGTTCCTCCTCCAAGGCTTGTCGTCGCTCGCGTTCTGCCTCCAGTTCTGCTTTGAGCTCCTCGTTGGTTTCCATTAACTCGGTTAATCGAGCTTCGAGTGCTTCGATTCGCTCCAATCGTTTCGTTTCTCGCTCACGGAGTTCCGTAGTGGTAACTCCTGTCTCAACTTCCGGTGGCTCATCTGCTGTTCCAGCGGGGTCATAGAACTCACTTGTCCCCTCAATCGCCCGCTCGATGGTCTTTTCACCGTACGTACTCCCATCAGCGAAATGCTGTTCGTCCCACTTCTCACGCATCAGCCCCGAATCACGGAACAACTGATCCATCTGTCGGGAATCACCACCGGTCCAGAAGGCGAGTAGTGAACACAGCGCCATGTCAGCCTCCGACTGGCTTTCGTAGCCGCTCGTCGATCCTTTCCACAGCGACTGGAATTTTTCGCCGTTGGCTGCATTCTTCGCTTTCTGAAGGAGTTCGTCGTCTTCGAGACTGCGAGTTGGCGTTGACTTTGGGGTGTCGTTGGTTGAGTCATCCTCCCGCTTCGGCTCGACGTACTCTTCGTACACCGACCGAAGCGCCTGTGTACGCGGCTGAATCGTAGTTGGCGTCTCCGCAACGTGGTCGGCTGTGACGGTAAAAAAGCGGGCCGTCTCGTACAGCTCGAGGTCGTCTTTGCGGTTCCGACCGTCTGGAAGGTCGCCTTCGACGAGCACGTGGAACCCAGTTCCGGACGGGCTGATTTCGGTGAAGGAATCGAGCGTCTCGATGACGTCGTCGGCCCACTCCTGCGTCGTTTCAGTTTCGGGCACGCGGCAGTCGTCGAGGTCGACACCGACGAAGGGGTCGTCGTCGGTGAACACGAAGCCGAGCCCGTCTTCGAATGTGGCTCGCTCGCGAGCCGTTTCGAACCCTGCCCAGGTTTCAGGATCCGTCGTCGAGGCGAACTCACCAGTGCTGGGATTGATCGGAATTTTCGTCGATTTCCCGTCTCGATTTTCCTCTCGCCAACAGAGCCACTGCTCGTGGTCCAACAGGGAGGGTGGGATCTCCTCACGCGCCGGGAGTGCTTCGGGCACGGTTATTTGATTTCACGTCGTCTATCTATGACTAAATGATTCCGTTTCGAGCAGTTTGTGGCGATTATAGCAGGACTGTCTGCTCTGTACGTACACCCTTTTGAAACGGTGTACGGTCGTGTATGCTTAGTGTACGGGCTGATTTCGGCGGTGTACATTCATTTGAATCCCCGCAATGTGGGATACGGGGGAATGCTGTACGCGGTCTGTTGTTAGCGAGTCGGCTTTGATTTGCTTGGATAGCATGCTGGTTGGTTTCTGTTACCCCGCTGTTTCATGTCGAACGAGGCGTCAACGGCCATCGTTCGCTGGATACTCCAACACCGTGTAGGTGGGGTGTACACCCACTGTACGCAGACTGATGCATCGGTTTACGAGTCTCTGAAACCCGCGTACACCCCCCGAAGTATGGGGGTGTATCCGCTGATTTCCAAATCTGAGATACGTCTGGATGGGGTTGTTCTGATTGCTCTTGGTTTTCTATCTCCTCGGTTGAGGCGCTCTATCCGCTTGTTGGCTGGCTTCAGCTTATTTGGCTTCTATTCGAATCGTTTCTCTCGGGGTTGCCACTACCGCAGGTTCTCACCGTACTCACACTGCGGATGTCCGAATGAGTGTACACTCCTGTACAATTGGCGTAGAATCCCTGTATCAACTGATTCTTGGTTAGCAAGACTGTACAACAGCCACGCTATTGAGCCGTATGACCGTCCTGTGAGCGATTCTGAAGCGACTCTCACCACATAGGTTGAGCGACCCGTTTGGGCGATTCAACATTTTTTCACCGATTACGAAGCGAGTCACCCTCGGCTTCCACCCGTTGGTCACCTCCGAGCCCCCGTCTCGTTCACAATCCGTCCAATTGCCAGATTCCTTCGTGAGCCAGCTCAAAGGTCTCCAAAGCGATGCCAGATTCACCAGCGACAAGTGTCGGACCAACCCAGCGTACTGGCTTGGCGCCTCGACACTCCCAGCCGCGGGCCTCTATTCCATGTTCGTCAAGCAGTATTAAGCGGATGTTCCGCTTCTCACCTGAGCCATTGAGCCACTCTTCGTACCACGTCCACAGCGCCTTCTCTTCGGTCAGCCCGCGGCGCAGTTCAAGTGTCGGTGAGGTCGTCGCGAACTGGCGATCATCATTACTCTTTTTCGTGGAATCAAGCTCACCACTTCGGCCCAGTCCGAACAGTCGCTGCCAGAAGGAACGGTCGTCGGCATCATCCTCCTTGCGCTCGGCGATGGACATCGACAGACCGCGAACTTCACTAAACCCTCCAACGACCATCGTATCTATCTCGACTCGAAAGCGGAACTTCGGGAGCGGATCGTCACGCTCGATTCCCGACATTAGCAGTCCCCCTCGAACAGATTGGTAGTACTCGCTGCCATCTCATCCAGAACGCTCTGTCTTCCCATCACCAGATCGATTTTCCTTGCGAGAAGTGTGCTCGGATTTTTTCTTTGGGTCCCCCTCAGTATCCTGTTGGTTTCGACGGGGTTTCTCCACCTCCTCAGCGGTTTCCGTCCGAGATTTTTCGACGGAATCAGCCCTCGTATCTGCCTCGAACACGGTCGCACTCTCGGGTTTAGTCTTCGTTGATTTCGTCTGTGTCGTTCCGCCGTCTTCTTTGGGGGAATCTCGTTGCATCCCTTCGTGAGCGATAACGAGTCGTTCGATAGCAACTGCGTCGCGGTTCGCGTCGAGTTGGGGACCATGGTAGCGAGCCGGCCAAGCTTGCTTGAACTCCCATCGAGGCCCCGGATTGCCCTCCTCATCAAGGAGCACGATGGCGACATTGCCTCGGGCTTCGTCGACTTGACCCTGTTCAACCTTCTTACGCCACTCGTAGAGGACGACAGAGTCGTCGGTCACCCCGCTTTCCAGTACGAGTGGCCCGTACTCGTTTAATCCCCACAGCTTTCGGCGGGTGGGCGGGTCGTTACCTTCCCGGTATTTGACAACGTTCGTTCGATTCTCGGGGATGTGACAGCGGCTAAAGCCCGCTTTCACGATGCCGTCGAGTTCAAGGATGAACCGCATTTGCCGGTAGGGGCCGTGTCTATCGGGCATCGTCACACTACCTGCATGCGAACCTTCATTGCTCGCGTAGTATTCTCTAGCATGGTTCGTCTACAATATGACCGTTAGTGATAAGAACCCATGTATTTGACACCTGTGCTGAGTCGATTCACCAGCCACATTGAATCTGCCCGTTGTAGGTTGGAACACCACACACTAGTGAGTGTTGAGCCGTCGCCGCACAACACCTAGTTAGTGACAATTCCATCTCCATCGAATTCGAGTCGGTCAACGCTCCAAAGGAAGCAGCGGCCCGGAATCTATATGTTCACGAATTGATACACCGTTCCTGACTCGGTGATGATTTCATTCCTCTCTCACGCCGCCGTACACTCGTTTTCGAGATGCGTCGGTAGTTGGCCCTCAATTACTTCGCCACACATTGGACACGTCTGTTCGCCCTGCTCAACCCATCCGCCTTGTTGAAGTCGTTCCGGTCGGTCGAAGTAGTCGTCACTCACAGCTCTGGCGGCTTCCAGCCATGAGGTTCCGTGGGACCGAACTGACCTGTGGAAACCTGCTTTGTCTTTGGCCTCGACGAGTTGTGGGTTCAACTCCAGAAATCGCCTGATGATCACTCGCTTGTCGTGTTCATCGAGATGATAGACCATGGTGGGGGAACCGCCCATCGCCGTCTGAGCGTTCGATCCACGAAGTGTCCACCGACAGACGCCTGCCTTACGATCGTCGATCGTAACTTCACTTGGTAGTTCCGTGGCAGGCTGTGGACCGTGCTTGCGAAGGTACTGTGCGTTGAGCGTCACGGGTTCGTACCACTTCGTGTGCCTCCTCAAAGTCAGTATCGCCGACCAATCAAGATGGGTTTAGCCTAACTGGGTTCTTCTCCAGAACTCGTGTGAGAACAACGCATCGCAGGCTGCTGGGATCTCCGGGTCAAGTGTATCTTTACTGACGAACTCAATAGGGTAGTAAATTAACTCCCTGAGTGTTCGGCCAATTCTCGCCTCTTTTGTTTCAGACAACCGACCCGTCCAGAACTGTCACGCCGGGAATCCGGAGCGTCGAGTCGTGTTCGACGATGGCGCCGGCGGATTCGCGGGCGCTGTTGAAGCCGGAGTCAGTCGAGTCGATAACGAGTCGGAGCGTATCCCCAGACGAGACGTACCGCTGGAAGGCAATCAACTCCAGCGTCTCGGTGTGGACCGCCTCTGGAGTGTCCTCGATTCGGAGTGGGGTCACGTTGTCGTTGATGTGAGTCTCCTCGCCGTCTTCGGAGACGTGGGTGACACGGAAGAACAGCGTCGCTTCGGTACCGAGCGTTCGAACCTGGAGGTCGATTTCGGGCACCGTAAGCAGGTCGGCCTGCTGGCCGTCGTCGAGTCCGAACGCGTCGCTGGCGTCGAACTCGAAGGCGACGCTGGTTGCGCCGTCGAACGATTCGGAGACGACGTAACTGTTGGCGGTCGGTGCGACGGTGTTGCCGACCAACGAGGCGCCGACGGCGTCCTCGGGGATTGACGCACCCTCGGAGAGGTCGAGTTCGACGGTCTCGGCGTTTCGCTGGGGAATCGCGTTCGCGCCGCGCATGCGCTCGGTCTGGGATTCGTAGACGAGGACATCGTGGTCGTCGAAGACAGCGTCGACGCTGGCGTCGTCGCGACTGTCGAGGTGTTCGGCGAGCCATGCACGTGTCGCTTCGTCACGGGCGGATTCGGCCTGCTGTGGGTCGGAATCGACCGGTATCTGGGCGTGGCCGCCGTTGTACATGATGAGTTTCGCATCCCGCCCGCGGTTGCGGAATGCCTCGAAGTTCCAAATCGCCTCGTTGGGGACGAAGAGGTGGTCGGTCCACCCTTGGACGAACAGCGCTGGCACGTCGAGTTCGTCCATCTTGTGATACGGCGAGCGTGCAGCGAAGAATGCCTGTGAGGGCTGAGAGTACCCATTGAGAGCGATGCCTTCTGCGTAGGAGCGATGCACTGCCGGATCGATGCCGCGCGAAGCGTCGTTGACTCGTGTTTCCGTCGAACTATCCTCGGCCACGACGCGGGTTCGCGAGCCAGCGATTCCGACTCCGTAGAGGCCGGTCCCCCAGACAGTTTTGACGACGCCGTTCGGTTGCAGCGAGTAGTTGAGGTCGTGCCACGCGATGCGGGGGACGATGGCCTCAATGCGGTCGTCGACCGCCGCGGCGTTCAACTGGATGCCGCCGGCGTAGGAACCGCCAATCATACCGACTGAGGCGCCGTTTTCCCCCTCGACGCGTACCTTCTCGCGGCCTTCGAGCCAGTCGATGAGTGCCGACACGTCGGCAACCTCTTTCGGACCGTCAACGCCGACTTCGCCTTCGGATTCGCCGAACCCGCGGGAATCGTACGAGAGGACGACATAGCCGCGCGGGGCGTAGTTCCGTCCGATGCTGGCGCTGCGTGAGCCACCCCAGCCGTGGGTTCCCAACACAACAGGGTAGCGCCCCGGCTTGGCTGGTTCGAACAGCGTCGCCGCGATTTCCGTCCCGTCGAAGGACTCGATTCGGACGTCCGTTTCCGTGTATTCCAGTTCCGCCGTCGCTGGTGTGGCGGCAGCCAGTCCTAGTGTGCCGGCTCCGAGCACGCCCAGAAATCGGCGTCGTTGCATACGCCTTCCTACCGATTGGGACGGTTAGGGCTATCTCCGTCAATACGGGGCAGTTTTTGTCCGCCAGCCTATCTCTTCAGGACCGCTTCGATACTCTTACTGATTGACCACCATCGCACAGCAGTGGTCTCTGCTATGCTGACAATACTTACTGAAGCAAGAACTCACAATCTTTCTTTGACGTGTTGCAGACCGAGCCGGGCCACGAGATGTGCTGGTCCCCGTTTCGGGAGGTCACGGGCAGTCTGGAGATGGCTCGGTGGCTTACTCCCTCCGACATCCATCTCCCAGCCCAGTTCGTCGCCGAACCGTTCGACAGCGGCTTCTACACGCTCACACACTGCATCGGCGTTCATCGACCGGACTTCGTTGTCGTGCATGAGTAGTTCTCCATCGACGATTGTCGATTCGACATCTCCAGTCGTCGCAGTGTTGGCGACTAAGGCAGGGATGTTCGTCTTCGGTGCGAACTTGGGGTCCGACAAATCCAGCATGATGAGGTCGGCCCGTTTACCGGGTTCGATACTACCGAGTTCGTCGCCGACGCCGAGCGCCCTTGCGCCCTCGATGGTGAGCATTCGGACCAGTTCCATCGAGTGAAACTGATTCGTCCCAAAGGAGAGGTTGGCTGCCAGTCGGGCCTGTCTGGCCTCTCCCAACAGGTCGCTGGAGTCGTGCCAGTAGTGGTCATCGAGACCGAGTCCAACTGTTGTGCCTGCCTCTCGTAGCGTCGGTACTGGTGTCCATTCGGTCTCCCCGTCTGGCTCCCAGTAGCAGAAGATAGATGGACAGTGGGCGACGGACGCGTCGTTTGCTGCCATCCGTTCGATGTCGTCTTCGTCGGTGACGCGAAAGTGTGCGGCCACGAGGCGGTCATCGAGAAGGCCGACCTCGTCTAGAAGCGCAAGCGAGTCATCGGCGTCGTTCGCTCGGGCCATCGTGTTGCTTGCGTCCAACTCGAGTAGGTGCGTGTGGACCGGTAGGTCGGGATAGTCGGCCGCAAGCTCGGCTGTGCGCTCCCAGACGTCCCGAGAGCACGACCAGTCGTCGTGGGGACAAACGGTCGCCTGAATTCGTCCGTCGTAGGTGTCGTGATAATCCTCGATAAACGAACGGGCGCGCTCAAACTGTTCGTCTTCGGGAATATCCCAAAACAGATCACTAATCCAGGGGCCGAAAAAGCCTCTCAACCCTGCCTCGCCGAATGCATCGGCGCCTCGACTTGGGAGTGCCTCCATCGCGTTGGTCGTCGTGATACCCCCTCGGATGAAATTCAATGCGGCGAGGTCACAGCCTGCCTCGACGAGATACTCGTATTTGCCACGTCCAAGTTGCTCACAGAAGGCAGTCATTTCGACGAACAATTCGCCAACGCTCAGCTCGCTGAACGCGCCCGTGAGCGCTGTCAGTTCGAGGTGGGCGTGGGCGTTGACCAACCCTGGCATGACGAGCCGACCGCTTCCGTCGATGACGGTTTCGGCGACTGCATCGGCGTCGTCCGGTTCCGAGCGCCGAACCGCCTGAATTCTCCCGTCGTCGACGACGACTGTCCCGTTTCGATACAGGTGATTGTTCTCGTCGACAGTCAACACCGTCGCGTCGTGAATCAGGATATCTGGCGACATGGGTGGGGGGCTGAGCTATCCGCAGCGTTCGATTTTGCTCGACTCGCCGGGTTTGAGGTTCGTGCTGGCAATCAAACCTGGGGTCCGGTCGGGCGTGCGTTGACCCGATATGACGAGGGTCCCCCCGAACGGGACGGAGGCGTACTCTAGGGGTCGTCGTCGGCAAACCGCAGGCGGTGGACCGTTTCCGCGTCGCTCCCCCACGCAGGGTCACGATGGAGGGTCCTCTGGGATAACACCGTACGGACTCGGGGTTAGATACCGTGCTCCGCGACTGGCGTTTCCTTCTCGTCGATGAAATCACGGACCGTCGCCGTGATGCGGTCCGGTGCTTCTGTTGGACCGCCGTGGCCGACGCCCTCGAACTCGACGAGTTGGCTGTCCGAGAGGGCCGCATCCACCGCACGGATACCGTCTCGGAGGTGGGGTGGTCCCTCGGTGCCAGTCAGCAAAAGCACGGGCGCGTCGATGTCGAGTGAGTCCGGGAGCTGGTACTGTTCGATAGCACGGTTGATTCGTGCGATGTTCTCGGTTAGCGCGACGATATCCGGCCACGGCGGCCACTCGGCGAGCCAGCCATCCAAATCGTCGATTTGGCCACCGTGCATCACCTCGCTGATGTAGAACTTCATCGCCTCGCGTCGGTCGCCCTCATCGATTCGTTCTTGCATCTGTGCGGCGAGGTCGGCCTGCTCTCGATATTCGCCGATGAGGACTGCAGGCTCGTATGCGATGACCTTCGTTACTGACGCCGTTCGTGCAGTCTCGATTGCCAACAAACCGCCGAAGGAATGCCCGAACAGAACTGGCGTTCCCTCGACTGCGTCAATGACGGCACGAACGTCCTCGACGCCGCGGCCGAGGTGATACTCCTCGGAGTCGCCGCTTTCTCCAACCCCACGTCGATGCGGAATCGTGACCGTGTAGTCTTCGGCGAAGTGAGGAACTAACGGCTTCCAATACTGAGGAGATGACCCTCCGTGAAGGAGAACGAGCGGTGGTCCCTCTCCGTGTTGTTCGAATGCGATACTGGTTCCATCTGCTGAAGTCACTGCCTGCATGGGTACGTCTCGTCGTTATCGTGGGCGTGGAGAATGCCTGTCTCTCAGTCATTCGGCCGTTTAAGACTGGAGGGGTATACTGCGACACTCGATTTGAGGAGTCCTCGCGCAGTCTCACCGTTCGTCGATTAGTTCGGTCTACGCCGACGCAGTCTCCAAAACCACTGCAATTCGAGAGTGAACTGCCAAGAACGAGAGATGAGACGTTACTGAACGTCAGCCTTGGAGGCTCGTTTGAGCAGACCGACAGCAATGCCACCCAGGACGATGTTGAACGCCAGTAGAACGCCAATCGCGGGAATGACCGTGTTCCAGAATCCAGTGAACGAAGTTATCTCGAAGACCGACATCACGTTCTGTCCGAGCATGAGCGCTCGGATGCCGTCGACGCCGTAGGTGATGGGGTTGAGGACTGCGACCGCTTGAATCCAGTCTGGGAGGACCTCGAGCGGCAGAAACGCACTGGAGATAAACAGTAGCGGGAACGTCAGCAGATTCGCAATCATCACCGTGGCTTCTCGGTCGCGGGTGACGAGCGCGACGATGTTCGAGTACGCCATGAACACGCCACCGAAGACGATTGCGACAACGAAGATACCCACGACGCCGAACAGCCCTGTCTGGAGGTAGTGGTCGACGGACGCCCCAGACTTTACACTCAACAGCAGGTAGCCGAGCGCGAGGATGATGCCCGTCTGGACGGTAATCCGAACCACCTCGGACAGCATTTTACCGACGAACATCGCGCTCCGATGCATCGGGGAGATGAGCGTCTTGTCGAACATCCCCGTCTCCATATCGTCGACCAAACCGATACCGGAGACGGCAGCGGCGGCCAGTGCTGATTGAATGATAATCGCGGGGGTGAGATACGTCACGTAGGAAACGTCACTACTGACGGATTGGGAGATGGCGCCTCCCGCGATGGCGCCGAGGACTTCGGCCATGAGGACGAAGAAGATAATCGGCTGGACTAGGGAGGTGAACGTCACGTAGGGGTTGCGCGAGGTCTTGACGAGCCATCGCTTGAAACTGATTCGTGCGTCCGTTAGGGAACTGTTCCCCGATGCTCGCGTTGCTGAATCGCTCTCGATACCCGACTCGTCGGTAGCGCCGCTCATCGAGTCACCTCCTGAACGGTCACCGTTTCTGTGGCGATGCCGTTTTCTCCACCCCTAGACCCAGCCAGCGTGAGGAAGACATCGTCAAGCGTCGGTGATTGAACGTCGAAATCGGCGATTGTGATATCCGCCGCGGCCAATTCGGTGAACAGGTCGCCCACGGCAGAGCGCACGTTGTCGGCTTCGATAATCAAGCCCTCGGCGGTCTGTTCGACGGTTGCCGCCTCGAGGGCGTCGAGTTGACGGACGACATGCACAGCTCGGCGGCGTTTCTGGTCCGACGGGTCTTTCAGTGACAGTGTGAGGGTATCCGTCGCGATAGCTGATTTGAGTTCGTCAGGTGTCCCTGTGTGCGTGATTTGGCCGTCTTGGAGGATGGCGAGTCGGTCACACAGTTCGTTCGCTTCTTCGAGATACTGCGTCGTGAGAAACACCGTCGTTCCTCGGTCGTTGATTTCCTCGAAGTAATTCCAGACTCGGAGTCGTGCCTCGGGGTCGAGACCGGTCGTCGGTTCGTCGAGGAAGACCACCGGGGGACGATGGACGAGCACGGTCGCAGTATCGAGTCGCTTCTGCATCCCGCCCGAGAACGTCTCTGCTCGCTTGTCGGCGACGTCTCGCAAATCGACGAGTTCGAGGAGGCTTTCGATACGCTCTTCTCGTTCGTCGCTCGGAACGCCGTACATCTGACACGCGACGCGCAAATTCTCACGCGGTGTCAGTTCGAAGTCGATACTCGTCTCTTGGGCCATGTAGCCGATGGATTCGCGCACAGCCTGTGGGTCGGTTTTCGTATCGTAGCCGTTGATTCGCACCGACCCCTGTGTCGGGGCCAGAAGCGTCACGAGGGTTTTGATAGTGGTCGTCTTGCCAGCCCCGTTTGGGCCGAGGAATCCGAAGAACTCGCCTTCGTCGACGTCGAGGGAGACGCCTTGGACGGCTTCGGTTCCATCGTCGTACGTCACGTGGACGTCCTCTGCGTCGATAGCGGTTCGACACGTCGAACTACCAACCCGGTCTACGGATTGGTCTCGTCTCTGTTGCAATGCCATGGGCGAGTAAGAACTCACGACGAAGCTGGGTAGGCCGTTCTCGAATTCGTACGGTTGTTTAAGTGCCCCTCAATCAGCGAGCGTGCCGTGCACAGTCAGTCGGGGAGTGGTGGCCAGGTCGTTGCCACGGTTTCCTCGATGAGTTGGGTTTGTGCCCGGCGCAGTCGTTCGGAGGCCGAGGACGGTGAGATATCCAATTCCATGGCAACGTCTTCGAGGGCGGCCTGCCTCGGAATATCGAAATACCCCCGTTCGTAGGCGATTCGAAGCGCCTCGTGTTGACGGTCGGTCAGTCCATCCCCTGCTGGTTCAGACTCCCCATCTTGGGTGAGGCGGTGCAACCGGAAGTGAGCGTTCTGCTGCCAAAACGAGGAGAACTTGCTGAACGCATCCCGGTCGGCGAACCAGCCGGTTTGTCGCCATCCGTCTGGCACCACATCGATTCGCTCGATAATCGCGTCGGCCGTGGCGAGGGCTTCGAGTCCTGCGAGGTCGTCGAGTTCCTCCCCGAGTTGCTCCTCCAGACTGAGCGCCGGGATAACCTGGTATCGTCGAGTTTCGCTGGCCCGGCCGACGAGTGTCCACTCCCCCACGTCGTATGCCTCGGTCAATGCGTCTTCGATGTCCGACTGCGGACCGTCTTGTACGGTGACGAGAAACAACGGACGGGCGCCGTGATTGAACTGCATCTCGAGAATCACTGTCGCTTCGGGAACATCAGTCGCCACATCCGTGAGCGGTAACGCCTCACAGTCGATATCGAACTCCGCGACGAGTCCCATGTGTCGTTGTTTCTACCGATGATAATGGTGCTGTCGAAAGCGTCGACGAAATCCAAACGGCTGGTCGAGAATCGACTGTTCGGACGCCATCTCACTGCGCCGGCTCTTTTCCGGAAAACGTGGCACCACGGCTGTCCTCCTCTCGTAATAAATACCCCAATGACTGAGAGAACGGCTTAGCCGACTCGTCCACGAAACCAGCGTTGTATGGTGACGACTCATTCCACCGATGGCACCGAGATAGCTTACGAACGACACGGCGACGGCCAACCACTGGTATTGCTTCACGGCGGCATGGCACCTCGACAGTACTGGCACCCGGTCGTCCCACACTTCGAGGAGTATGCCGCGGTGATTCCTCAACGGCCGGGGTTCGGCACGTGTCTCGATGACCACGACGAGACGAGCGCCGATGAGATATTGACCCGTGAGGCGCAGTACGTTCGGGGGCTCGTCGAGGCCGTCGATGGCGACCCGATTCTGTTCGGTCACTCCTACGGTGCGCTGACGGCTATCCAGTCCGCGACGGATTCGCCGGTCGATGCGGTCCTCGCATACGAACCGGCGGTTCTCCCCGACGAGTTCCGTGCGGAGGCCGACCTCGCCGACAGAATGGCGGCGCTCATAGAGGATGGGGAACGCCGGGAAGCGGTGAAACGCTACATCGAGCAGGTCCTCCATCCCGACGGAATCGATGACCTCGATGAGTGGTTGGCAGATTGGCCGGTCTGGCCCGATTGTGTGGAACTCGCCGAGGAAGTCGTCCGAATGAATCGTGCCGTCGAACGGTATCAGCTTCCGGAGACACTCGACGTCACAGCGCCCGTGCTCGTAATGACGGGGACTGATGGACCGAAATTCCTCCGCGAGAGCGCTCGCGACGTTCATGAGGCACTTCCACACAGTCGTCTCGTCGAATTCGACGGCGTCAGCCACAGCGGTCCCGGAGAAGCTCCGAAACGAATCGCAGCGGAAGTCGATTCGTTCCTCCGTGGATAGTCACGAACCGGAGATACAAGCCATAGACTACCTCCATTTTACCGAACTCCGAGTAACGGCGGCAACCGACTTGACCGGCTAAGGTGGCTCCCAATCGCGAATCACCGAGGCTACTGTTCGGGTGCGATTCCCCCTTCGTTTCTGGTCAGCAGGTACAGTACGAACGAGGTGAGCCAGTGTGCGCCCGCGTAATCCTCGGTGAACGCCAACTCTAGACTGTGTTCGACGTGATGCCGTGCACTTTCTTCGAGCGGTTCGGCGACAGTATGGTCGCCGAGTGCGCTGGCGATGCCAGCCATCGACCACGCCTTTGAGAGATTGAGACCGACGAAATGCAGTTCGAGGCCGTCATCGCTGTCTGTTTTGACATCGACTGGTTCGAGGATGGAGTCGTAGGGAGAGTCGGTAATCGCGGGTACGAAGCCATCGAACCACTGTTGGAACTCCGCTCGTTCGAGTACTCGCCGCATCAAGTCCGCTTCCGTGAGTGCTGGTGAGAGGAAGTCCCATCCGAGTGGCTCGTATTCGACAGGATACGCTTTGTCATCGAGAAAAAACCGACGAGAGGTCTCTACGACGGCTGTTTCGAGTGCGTCGTCGTCGACGACTCGGGCGTAGTCGAGGGCAAACGAGAGCGCGAACGCGGAATTGTCGTGTGTGCCGACTCGAAACGGACGGTCTTGGGTGAGAAATTCACGTTCGAAAAGCTCGACGACACGTTGTTCGAGGGGGCCAAACATCTCTCGCCACTTTTCGGCACGGTCAGCGTCCCAAAGGGATAGCTCCGAAACGAGGCGCAGGAGCCACGCCCAGCCGTACGGTTTCTCGAAGGACTCGTTGTCAGCCAGATACGCTGCCTCTTGCTCGATTTTCTCGGCTGTAAACCGCTCTTCGAGCGTCGAGACAATGGCTGACTCTTCAGGATGGTCATCAAAGAGACGGAGTTGTCGAACGAGACACCAGTGATTGTGTACCGCGGAGTGCCAGTCAAAACACCCGTAGAAGACGGGGTGGTCCTCGCTTGGCTGAATCGAGTCGTCGGCGCTTTCGACCACTCGTGCAAAGTGCGGATACTCCGTGCCGACTGAGTCGAGTGGGTACTCGGACAGGGCGGTCCACAACTCGGGCGTAATCCAGTTGCCGTGCCCTGACAGAATCGTAGGCACGTCGTTGTTCTGAAGGGCGTTCATGGGATGTGTGTCTTTGGCACAACTGTTAGATTTGTTGTTCATTGGTCCGTCTTACACCGGGAGAAATCCCAATGTGGCGAGTTGCCAGCTAAACCCGACTCCGAGAACCGCTAACACTGTTTGATGGAGTCGGATTCGCAGTGACCAGTAACTGTGCCACCACGCGAGGATTGCCCCACCTGCCGTCACGGCAGCGAGAATCGCAATCACTGGTGGCAGTGCGAGTGCGATTTGCATCGGGAGTGGTCGCGTGATGAGCGTGAGGTCGCCACCGGTTTCCAAGACGAAGACGAAGAGCACGACGAACCCGATTGAGACACTGCACAGGCCGACGCCTGCTGCACGGCTGAGCCAAGATGGACTCGTCACTCGCCGTGTAATGCCGTGGACGAATCCGCTAGTGGCATCTCGATTCTGCTGCTGTTCGGTTTGTCGGGGGCAGTGTTGGTCTGTCATTCTGAGTCGTTCATATCCCGTCCGTTGTTCGTGCCATGCTTCGTCCACCGCTGCCAGGCACTGTGTCCGCCCCAGCCAGCCAGCGACACGCCGAAGCCCGACAGTGCCGTCCCGAGGACACCACCCGTGACTTCCTGACGACGGTGGTGCCGAACAGGCTGGTAGACGCCAGTGGGTTCGCTGTTCATGTTCAGCACGGCCACCTCACCATCCGTGACCTCGAAGGCGAGGACGTCGTGACCGCCAACTTCCTCGTATACGTACGGTACTGTCTCGACCCACTTTCGGGTGTCTCCGTCGAGAGTCGTCGTGCGGAGGCGACCGTTGGCTGCCGGTTCGACGGTCAGGTGTTCGAGCAGATTGGCGACTTGGAGTGGACCGCTCTGGGGGAGATACGAGAGCCTGTACTCGCCTGCGACGATTTCAGCACGCTCCTGACCGTTCGCTTTCGAAGTCGGTGTCGGCGTGGTCGGTGCTGGCTGGAGAGTATACGCTTCGATGAGTTCGTCAACGACGGCTTTCGGACGTTCACTCGGATTGCTGTTGTAGGCGACGAAGATTCCAACGTCGTGGTTCGGGGCGAGCAGCAGGTGGCTGGTGAAGTTAACCGTTGCCCCCGAGTGGGCGATGAGGTTGGCATCCGGGCTCCCGTACTCGTGGAAGCCGTACCGCCAGTTGGTGACTGCTGGATGGCGCACGTGGTGGCGTCTGTGCATCGTCTCGGCAGTCTTCGTGTCGAGCACTCGTCTATCTCCGACTGCACCGCCGCCGAGGTGTGCGCTCATGAACGCCGCCATATCCGTCGCCGTCGCACTCAGAGAGCCCGCTGGACGCATGTTGATGTACACGTCATCGGCTACCGTGAACGACGCATCGTCGCGGACGTGTGGTGCGGCGAGGTCACCAGATAGGTCACCGGTGATGGGTTGGGCGAACGTGCTGTTGGACATCCCAAGCGGGTCGAATATCTCCGAGTGGATGTACTCCTCGAACGTTGTATTGTGCGTTTCGGCGACAACGTGGCCTGCGAGTGCTGCACCGTAGTTGGAGTAGCCAACGAGTTCACCGGGTGGACGGATACGTTGACGCTGGTTATTGGCGAGAACGGTCTCTAAGGGGTCAATGGCAGCCGGATCGGCGACGATATCGGGATCGAGCGTGGACTCGAATCCGGCGGTGTGTGTACCGAGATGTCGGAGTGTTACTGGGTTGTCATACGTGTCTGGGACGGTGACTGCGGAGTTATCGAGATACGTGTTCACGTCGGCATCGAGGTCAAGCACGCCTCGTTCGACACCCTGCATGACGGCGGTGTACGTCACGAGCTTCCCAACCGACCCGACCCGGAACACCGTCTCGTCTGCTCGAACCGAATCGTCGCCATCGATATCGGCCACACCGTACCCTTTGGTGAGGACGGGAGTGTCACCGGAGACGACGGCGACGGTTGCGCCGGGAGTCGTCGCTCCGACCCGTCCGGCCATCACCTTGTCGACGACCGCTTCGAGTTCGCTCGAATTTCCGAAGGGCTCGTCACGGTGCTGTGTGGCGTTGGCGTCGGTCGGGGCGCTCGTTCGACCGATCGTGATCCCGGTGCCACCGAGGATTCCAATACTACCGAGGCCGGTGAGAAACGACCGTCTCGTCGTTTCATCGGTCCTGCCGTTCGTCGGAGAGCGTTGTGGTCCTGTCATGAGTCGGAACGGTTGTGGGGGTTATGTGACGGTCGTGGTGTGGTTACAGTGGTTCTGTGGGGTGTGGCGAGGTGGCTGAGTCGATGGGTAAAAACGTCGGGTACGGTGCACATCGGTGCTCACCTCGGAGTAATCTCGATGGCGCTGATGAGACCGAAAAACGCGGTCGAGGTGGTCTCGACGTTGAGGTCGGCCTGCTCAACAGTTTTCAATGGGTCGTGATTCAGTCGGCAGCCGTTCTTCTCGTAGTGTGACTCGGCACGCCAGTCTTGGAGCCAGGCAAGCGGTGCGGCGTCGCTGTGGCGGTGTTCGAGTAGCAAAATTTCGCCGTCAGGTGTACAGACCCGCTCCATCTCGTGAAGTACGGCAATCGGATCAGGGAACGTGCACGTAGAAAACGACGAGATGACAGTGTCGAAGCTGTCGTCGTCGAAATCGAGTGCTTGGGCATCCATCTGGTGGACAGTGCCGTCCAAATCGAGCCGATCGAGTTCAGTACGAGCGTGGGCGAGCATTGCCTCACTGATGTCGATGCCAACGACCTCGCTCGACGACGAGAGATAGCGAAAGTTCTGCCCAGTGCCACAGGCTACATCGAGCACTCGCCCATTCGCGTCGCTGAACTGCCGACGACGATACCGACCGGCGAACAACCGGTCGAGTCGCTGCCATCGAGCGAGCTTGTCGGCCACGCTTGCGTACGCGTCGGCGATTTCCTCGGCCGATTTCGAGCGTTTCTGTGCCGGATGCAGTCGCTCCGTATTTTCGTTTTGTGTTCGATTCTCCTGGTTTGTCGGTTCGTAGGGATTACTCGATTGCACGGTTGGGCCTCCGTAATCTGCAATTACGGGTCCGGCCATCGACACCGATAAATATATTGGATATTTGA
This sequence comes from Natronomonas gomsonensis, assembly GCF_024300825.1. Classification (NCBI taxonomy): domain Archaea; kingdom Methanobacteriati; phylum Methanobacteriota; class Halobacteria; order Halobacteriales; family Natronomonadaceae; genus Natronomonas; species Natronomonas gomsonensis. Next base: position 1,725,073 of record NZ_CP101323.1, read on the forward strand.
TAATTTATCGAATAAGCTTCAAAACTGGAGTTGAGCAAAAAGCCGGGTAATTGCGCTCCTGATACCGAAATTTAGCGACTCACTCGAATTGAGCGCCATTTGCTCAATGGAGGTTTCGTAAAGAGTCTGTCAAGAACGGTGAAATTCACCGTTTTCGCGTCGCACGCGCTCGGTCCGTATCACCGTCGCGGTTGAATCAAGAACCAGTCGAACCGCATCACTCTCGTGACGCAACACGACCTCGTATTCGTCGGGATTGGACTCGATTTGCTCGGATGTCCAGTCCCCCTTGTAGAGATGTTCGTTGAACTCCCAGATGCCCTGTGAACTCACATCGACACCCCGGTCCCAGTGGAACGCTATCGACGCTGGATGGTGGACGACACTGTACGTCAGTGGGCTGTTGTACTCCCGAAGACACTCCTCACACGCACTCGTCACGAGAAACGAGTCAGCGTCGGGCAACGGATTCCCTGACACTTCGATTATGCCGGCGGAGAGGTGAGCCCCACATTCTGGGCACATCCCGATTCGAAGTTGCTTGGCGACCTCCGCACTTTGTCGTTTGACGCTCCGAATCAGTGCATCATCGTCGTGGGTCTTCACTTGGGCAGGAGTTATCGGCTGCCCCGTAACTGGTTTCTCACACGCCGAACAGTCGATACGGAAAAACTGGTGTGAGAGAAATGCTTCAAGCGCCTCTTCTCCACAGAAGACGCACACACCCTCAACCGGTTTTGGGCCGAAGGAATCCGGTTGCTGGTAATTTCCGGATAAGATGAACCGGACGATGCGTTCGCCAGCGTGCGTAAGCGAGTACCCGTCGTCGCTTTTCCGTAGGTACGTCCCTGTCAGCTCGCCCAAGTGGTACGACAGCTTCGACGTATTCTCGACCTCCACGTAGTCATAGATTTCAGAAAACGCGAGTTCAGTAGATCCTGACCCAACTTCATCGAGTTCATACTGGGCAACTGCGACAGCGCGAAGGATGTCGACTCGAGTGTCGTCAGCAAGAAGCCGAAAAATGTCCGTAACCGAGTGGTTTTCCGTCATTGTCCTCCGTATTTACTCTCTGTTCAGCGGCAATATTGAAACCCGGGTCGTCCTCACCGGAGCAACGCCGAAAACGAAGCAGGCAAATCGTTCACACCGTACTGCGGCAGAATTGGGGGTGGCCTCACCGCCCCAACAATCCCTCTCGCCTCGTGACTCAAACTCACGTTTCACCCTCGAAAATCGTTAACACCCGAACCGTCGAACGGAGAGGCATGCCGCCTTCCAGACGACGACTCCTCGAACTCGGTGCGCTCTCGATGACGGCACTCGGTGGGTGTTCAGGACTCGGTGACCCACCGCCGGACGGGACGCCTACGGAGACACCCGACGGAACTGAGACGCCCGACCCGACGGCAACACCGACCGACGAGGTGGCCCCGGAACTCGTCTGTGGTACCGGACCGCTCCCCGATGCGGGGTGGCCGCTGTCGGAGCGCTCGGTCGGGCGGACGAACTACGCACCCGACGGCGACGGGCCGACGGAGAAACCGAGCGCGGAATGGTCGGTGACGGCGACGGCGCCGGAACAGGGCGAGGTTCGCTTCACCCGCCCCATCGTCACCGACGACCGCATCTACGTCGGCCGACGGGTTGTCGTCGGAACCTCCGTTCCGAAACCGGACAAGCAGTATCTGCAGGCGTACGACGCCGCGACAGGCGACCGCCTGTGGGAGTACGCGATAGCGGGGACGCCCCGAGCGGTTGCGGCCACCGACGAGGCGGTGTTGGTGGCCGACCGGGGGACACTCCACGCCGTCGAATCCGGTGGCGAGTCGGCACGGTGGACGCACGAACCCGACGGTGGCGTCGACGACGTACTCCCGATTCCGGACGGCGTGTTGGTCGCCTCGACGCGGGCCGACAGCGACGACACGGTCGTCGCGCTACTCTCCGATGGCGAGGTCGAGTGGGACGTGACTGTCGACGCGTGGCTGGATTCCTCGCTCGGGTGGACCGACGGTCGGGCGTATCTCGCGACAAACGACGCGGAACTCGTGGCGATAGACACCGACGAAGGCGAACAGCTGTGGACCCGCAACCTCCACGACCGCGAGGACAGGAACCCGGCGACGCTGCTCGTGACGCCGTGTGCGGTGTTCGTCGCGGTCGACGAGGCGCTGTACGCCGCCGACCGCGACGGAGAGGTCGCGTGGTCGGTCAACAAGTCGTTCCGGGATTTGGCGACCGACGGCGAGTACATATACGGCGTCGACGGTGACGGCTACGCCCGTTCGCTGTCCATCGAAGACGGCGACGAAGACTGGGAAGAGTTCCGTGGCGCCGTGAACGAACGCTACACTGACGGGTTCTTCGACGGGCTGGCAATCGACGACGAGACGCTGTACGCGGGAACGCTGGAGGATGGCCTCCTCGCCATCTCGACGGACTCCGGCGACGTACGATGGGTACTCGAACGCGACCTCGACGGGGTTAGCGTGTCGGTCGTCGACGACACGCTGTACGCCGCGTGGGGGAATCGACTGCTCGCGTTCGAATAGCGGTTGACCATTGACTGCCCGTTCTGAATGTCACGGAACCGGAACAGTCGCGCTGTTCAAGCCGCTTGAATTCGAGCCGCTCGAAAAAGATGACGTGTTCGCCCTCGCAGCGAGGTGGGGCCACGAGGATTCAGCGCAGGTAGTGGAAGCTCACGCCGAGAACTACCCCGAACACGAGGTGTGCGAACAGTCCCATCAGTCCGAGGTTCGGCAGCGGTGGCGGACTGGGGAAGCCAACGGCCGACAGCCACAGCGGCATGACAACGCCCGCGGCGACCACCCACAGGAGAACGCCGTAGGCGAGGCCGAGACTGACGACGCCGCCCAGCGACTCCCCGACGGCTGCCAGCCGAGGTTGCGTCGACGCCGCGACGAAGACGATACCGAACACCGCACTAATCGACATGTGGACGACCCAGCCAGCGATTCCACCGGACAGCCCGATGAGCGCCGGAATCGCGTTCTCGATGACGGGTGTCATCAGCACCGAAAACAGCACACCCATCACGAGTCCGCCGATCAATCCCGCTCCCACGCCGTGTTGCCACGACGAACCGTCTCGTACCGCTATGGGCTGTCCGAGGCCCTGTGTTTCCTGTTGTGTTTCTTGTGCCATCACAATCACGGGGTACCGGAGGCATTCGACTCGCATAAGGCGTACAGATATTTCACGAAACGCCGTCTCTGCTCGTCTCGGCTTACCGATGTGGTCTCCCCAGCGCACTACCTTTCAACAGCGAGAGAGTCCCGCCGTTCACGGCGGATGTGAACCTCGTACACTCGGTTAACACACCACCACGGTACTGCTAATCCTAGGTCTCCAACGAGCCGGAGCTCTTTACTTTCACTACGGATGGCTGACGTTCAAACCCGAAGCCGACGGATGAAAAAACGGATGAAGCGTACCAACACGTTCACCGTGCGACCGCTCACCGGTACCGGAGAGCAACTGCTACGGGACTTGTTGGACGCTTCCGCCGCTCTCTGGAACGAAGTCAATTACCAGCGTCTCATGCGGTACAACGACGAAGCGGGCTTCGAGGGCGACGTGTGGACCGCCGATACAGGCCAACTCGAAGGCCGGTACAAAGGCGTTCTCGGTGCATCCACCGCCCAACAAGTGATACGGAAGAACAGCGAAGCGTGGCGTGGGTTCTTCCGGCTGAAAGATCAGTATCACGACGAGTCGAATACGTCGGTCACGGACCACCCGGAACCACCGGGCTTCCGTGGCAACGAGGACGATGGACGCCAACTTAAGACCGTCATTCGCAACACGTCGTACACCGTCGAATGGGGCGACCGCTCCCGGCTTGAGATACTGGTTGGGCATGAGTTGAAAGACCGATACGACCACACCGGGCGTCTCCGGCTGGAGATCGCTGGCGACCCGAATTGGCCCAATTACGAGAAACAGGGCCGGTTGGATCTGTGGTACGATGAGACTGATAGCATCTTCCGAGCTTCCCAACCCGTGACTGTGTCTGACGATACACGGGATACTCCACTGGCCGAGGAAACGGCCGCTCTGGACATTGGTGCGAACAATCTCGTCGCCTGTACCACCACGACCGGCGAGCAATATCTGTACGAGGGCCGCGAGTTGTTCCAGCGATTTCGCGATACGACGCGGGAGATTGCCCGATTGCAGTCCAAGCTACGGGAAGGCCGATTCAGTAGCGAGCGTATCCGACGGCTATACCGGAAGCGAACCCGTCGCCGTGACCACGCACAAGAGGCATTGTGTCGTGACCTGCTGGAACGGCTGTACACCGGGGGCGTGGACACGGTGTATATCGGTTGCCTGACCGACGTACTCGAAACACACGGGTCGGTCGAAACCAACGCGAAGACCCACAACTTTTGGGCGTTCAAAAAATTCACCAAACGCTTCGCTTGCACCGCCGAGGAATACGGTATCTCGGTCGAGATTCGGTCGGAAGCGTGGACGAGCCAAGAGTGCCCAAAGTGTGGTTCGACCGACAGGACGACACGGCACCAGGACACGCTCAACTGCCCGTGTGGATTCGAGGGGCACGCCGATCTTACAGCATCAGAAACGTTCCTGAAGCGGCACACACAGAAGGCAGTCAGGCCGATGGCACGGCCCGTGCGGTTCGAGTGGGACGACCACACCTGGTCGGAGTCACCACACTCTCACCGTCCCAAAGAACAGCGCGCAGACCCGAGTACCGTCCTCCAAAACGGGAATGTTGCCTCCGGGGACTCGTAGATCGGCTGAGACGCCCACGGAGGAAACCCCGTCGTTCACGGGGGGGAGGATGTCATAGCGTAGGAATCGCCACGGGAGTTATACTATGTGTTAAGATGCGTTGATTCACAGAGATGCAAGGAGGACAACATCGGCGGCGTTTTTGAGTATTCAACGAGCGGACTCACCGAATCTATCGAGGGTCTCGACTCCTCTTTCTGTGCCGATAGCGGACGTAACCGTCAGGCCCGTTCTGCCGTTGGTTTTCGAGCCTCGATGGTCGCCGAGACGACGTACTCGCTCAGGTCGCGCTCGTCGTCCCACTCACTGATGAACTCGGCGCTGTCGTCTTTCGGCGCGACGCGAACGTCGACGAATCCGGCGTCGTCGAGCAGCCGCTCGATTGCCTCGATGGGCGACGCACCGGCGACACAGGCCGCCAGTGAGTCCGGGTCCTCCCGGACGGCGTCGGGAAGCGACGCGGTCAGTACTACGTCGGAGATGGCCAGCCGTCCACCGGGGACCAGCACGCGGAACGCCTCCCTGAACACCTGCGCTTTGGCCGGCGAGAGGTTGACGACGCAGTTCGAGATGACGACGTCGACGCTTCGGTCGGCTACGGGGAGGTGTTCGATTTCGCCGAGTCGGAACTCCACGTTCGTCGCGTCGTTTTTCGCGACGTTCGCTCGAGCTTTTCCGACCATCTCGGGTGTCATGTCGACGCCGATGACGTGGCCTTCGTCACCGACTTCACGTGCGGCGAGGAAGCAGTCGAAACCGGCCCCCGAACCCAAATCGAGAACCGTCTCGCCCGCCTCGAGGTCGGCGATGGCCTTGGGATTCCCGCACCCGAGGCCGAGGTCCGCACCCTCGGCGACCGCCTCGATATCGTCGGCGGCGTATCCGAGTCGTTCGCTGTCCGTCCCCATCGAATCGTCACAGCAGGCGTCCGCGCTGCCTGCCGTGTCAGAACAGCAGGAACTCTCACCGTCGTCGATGGCGATGTCGGCGTACCGTTCCCGGACGAGGCGGCGCTGTGCGTCGGCGTCGCGGTCGGGCGAGGCGTCCTCGGAGGATGGTGTCTCACTCATCGTCGGTCCTGAGTGCGTCAAGCGTCTCGACGAGTTGTTCGGCGTCGTCGGTCAGGCCGTAGTATCGCCAGGACCCCTCCTTCCGGCGAGTCACCAGCCCCGCCGAGTAGAGGCGTGAGAGGGCCTGACTGACCGCGCTCTGACTGAGGCCGACCGCGGCTTCGAGGTCGCAGACGCAGACGTCGCTCTCGGCAGCGCGGATGCGACGAACCAGTTCGTACCGGGTGTCGTTGCCTAGCGCCGACAGCAACTGCACGTCAGCGACGACTGTGTCCTCCTCGACTTCGGGTACTTCAGCACAGCAGGCAGTCCCGGCTGTTCCCTCGGACTGCTCGGCCCGTGAGATAGGGTCGGTCTCATCTCGACTCATAGTAGTAAGTGCTAATATAAGCATATTCTAATATAGTAGTTGCGGTACCCCCGACGTGTCGGTAGCTGGACGAGCAGATTCCCCAAGGGCGGTTTTACGCATCGACGAGCGTTCCGAAACTGATTCGTGCTCCCCCGAAAAGGTGTGAATGAGATTCTCTACGTAATGGTCGACCCAACAACGGCGCCGCTCAGCGAACTCCTATTACATCTTCTCCTCGCGGGTGGCCTCGGGGCGCTCATCGGTCTGGAACGGGAACAAAGCGAGTCGGGTGGGTCCTTCGCCGGGAGTCGGACGTTCCCGCTGATCGCACTCTACGGGGCGCTCGTTCAGGCCTTCTTCCCGGCGGTGCTGTCCGTCGCACTCGGGATACTCGTCGTGCCACTCGCCGTCGCGTACGTCGGGAAAATCTGGTATGAAGGCGATATCGGCTTGACGACGCTCGTGGCGGCCCTCCTGACGGCCGTTCTCGGTGCAATGGTGATGCATTCCGACCGCGGTGCGCTCATCGCTATCATCGTCGGCGGCGCCGTCACGGTACTGCTTTCGGTGAAAGACCCGATACACGAATTCGCCGGTCAAATCAAAGAAAGCGAACGGCGGGCGTCGGCGAAGTTCATCCTCGTCGTCCTCGTCGTGTTGCCGGCACTCCCCGACCGGTCGCTCGACGCACTCTATGGCCTCAATCCGAGATTCATCTGGTTGATGGTCGTCTTCGTCACTGGGCTCGGGTTCGTGGCGTACGTACTCGGACAAACGCTCGGTCCCGAGCGAGGGATCGCCCTCACGGGAATCGTCGGAGGATTCGTCTCGTCGACTGCAACGACGGTCTCGATGGCGGAGAAGACGACCCAGAACGCGACGCTGTATCACGTCTGTGCCTTCGCGGTCGTCACCGCCTCCATCGTAATGTTCCCCAGAGCACTCATCGAAATCGCGGTGGTCAACCCCGACTTGCTTCCGAGCGTTGCACTGCCGTTGGGGGCGATGACTATCGTCGGCGCTGTCGCCGCCGGGGTGTTGTACTGGCGGACCGCATCCGACGAGACGGTCGAACCGGAGGAACTCAAGAACCCGTTTCGACTGCGGCCTGCTCTGCTCTTCGGGGCCATCTTCGCGGTCGTGTTGCTCGTCTCCGAATACGCCAACGAGTGGTTCGGGGCATCGGGCGTGTACGCGACGGCGTTTTTCTCCGGGCTCGCCGATGTTGATGCGATGACGATTACGTTGAGTCAACTCGCAGCCGAAGGGACAGTCTCGACGGAGGTCGCCACGACGGGAATCATCATCGCGGCTATCGCAAACACCTTCGTCAAGGCCGTGTTGGCGTGGGTTCTCGGTTCCTACAGGTTGGGCATGCTCGTGTCAATCGTACTCGGCGTCGTCGTCCTGAGCGGGCTGGCTTTTCTCGTCGTTTGAACTCTCCTGTACCCACGGACCCACGTGGAACGTCGTTTCACAAAGTCGGGGGCACAATAAATATAAGCACATCTACACTACCCATCTAGAAGGAATATTTGTGACGAATACTACAACGAGGTCACGTCACCTCGTCTTCGTCGACGGGCCCGGAGACGAGCGTTCGTCCACGCGGGCGGCGCTTTCGGAGGCGGGGTTCGATGTCGATTCCGCCGACACCGCCGCGGCGTGTCTCGACGCTCTCGCGGAGGGGTCGGTCGATGCAGTCGTTACTGCGCACGAACTCCCAGAATCGACCGGAATCGAACTCATCCGGTCGATTCGAGAGCGGTTCGCTACCATCCCGGTGGTGCTGTCTCCGGAGGGTGGCTCGGAGCGAATCGCCGGCAAGGCCCTCGCCGAAGGCGCAAGCGGCTACGTCGGGAGCGACCAATCGCCGGCGGAACTCGTCAGTCGTCTGGAGGCGTGTCTGGCCGAGCGTGACTCCATCGACGAGGAGACCGGCCGGTATCGGAACCTCATCCAGACATCGCCGACGCCGATAAACATCTTCGACGAGAATGGCACTACGCTCTGGGGCAACGACGCCGTCGTCGAATTGCTCGGGCTTTCGAGTCGGTCGGAACTCATCGGCCGGTCGATATTCGATTTTATCCATCCCGAGGACCAAGCGGTCGCCGAATCCGAACTCGCCGAAATCGTCAGAGAGGAAATCGCCACCGGCCCGACGTACATGCGACTCGTTCGTGACGACGGGGAGATTCGGCGCGTCCGCATCGCTACGGCACCGGGCCGCTTTCGCGGTGAACGAATCGGGCAGGCCGTCGCCGTCGACGTGACGGCGCTGCGGACCCAAGAGCAACGCCTCGAACGGCTCAACGAACTCCTCGCGGAGTGGATTGACGGTGAGACGAAGGCATCGATTACTGAGAGCCTCGTCGGTGCGGCCGAAGCGGAACTGGATCTCCCGATAGTTACGGCTCTGCTCCTCGACGATGATACCGGGGAGCTACGGCCGGTTTCGCAAACGGACGGCGCTCAAACGTACGTCGACGAAGCGGCGCTCCTCGCCAGAGAGGGGGGCCTCGCGTGGGAGGTGTTCCTCGCCGGGGACCCGAAAGTCGTCGACGACCCCGGAGATGGGATACTAGAGGGGTCGGCGCCCGTCGAGCAGGCGTATCTCGAACCGCTGGGTCGCCACGGCGTCCTCGTCGTCGGGGCAGACAGTGGGAACCGCGATTTTATCGAAATCATCACCGAGAACCTACGAGCGATGTTCGACCGCATCGAGCGGGAGTCGCTTCTCAGCCAGCGTGAGACGCTGCTGGCGGAGCAAAACGAGCGCCTCGGTCGACTCGAACGGATAAACGGCGTCGTCCGAAACGTCGCCGAGGCGGTGGTGGGAGCGTCGACGCGGGCGGAAATCGAGGCGGCCCTCTGTCGGGAGCTCGTCGACACCGACCTCTACATGTTGGCGTGGGTCGGCGAGCACGAACCGTCGACGGGGGCGGTCCACCCGCGGGCGTCCGCCGGCGACGAACGGAACTATCTCGATGCGGTTACGATTACGGCTGACGACAGCGCGACGGGGTGGGGGCCGGCGGGCCGAGCGGTTCGGACCCGAGAGTCACAGGTAGTGAACGACATCCTCACCGATCCGCCGTTCGAACCGTGGCGTGAGGCCGCACTCGAACGCGGCTATCGGGCGGGCATCTCGCTACCATTGGCGTATCGCGATAGCCTCTACGGCGTTCTCAACATCTATGCGACGGAGTCTGGGGTGTTCGACGACCTCGAGCGGGCGGTTCTCGAGGAGTTGAGCGACCTCGTCGCCCACGCCATCAACGCAATCGAGAGCAAACGGGCGCTTGTCAGCGACTCCGTCGTCGAACTGGAGTTGGAAATCGAGTGGGAGGACTCGGAGTACCCGCTCGTCGAGTTCCTCGAAGCCGAGTCGGGCCGTACCTTCGAACTCGAGGCGACCATTCCCGCGGAGGAGGACACCTACCGGATTATCTCGACGTTCGAGGGCGTCTCGCCGGACGCCGTCGAGACCTTCGTCGAGCGAACCCGAACAGCCCACAGCGTCCAACTGCTCGGTCGACGCGAGAACGCGTGTACCGTCGAGTGTGTCGTCGCTGATGACAACGTCGTGTTCTGGCTCATCGACCACGGTGCCGTCCCCCAGACGTTTACGCTCTCTCAGGGAGGCGGGCGACTCGTCGTCGAACTGCCGGGCGACGCCGACGTCAGGCAGTTCATCGAGATGCTAGCCTCGGAGTTCGGCGACGTCGAGTTGCGCGGTCGACGCGACCACGAACGGAGCGTCCGCCCCCGGCAGACGTTCCTGACGACCGTCGAGGACCGCCTCACCGACCGCCAGCGAGAAATCCTCGAAACGGCGTACTTCAGCGGGTACTTCGAGAAGCCCCGACGGCGGACGGGGGGCGAAATCGCCGAGTCCATCGGCATCTCACAACCAACGTTCAGCGACCACCTCCGAGCAAGCCAGCGAAACCTACTGGAGTTGCTCTACGAGGACCGGACTGTGGAGTGAAACTGCGGTTCACGACACGGACGAACGTCGGTGAAGGGTCGTGGTACCTCGACTCTCGGAAGGGTTATCCGTCACTGAACCCTCCGTTTGTTTGTAATGGCAAACGGTAAGGTTGACTTCTTCAACGACACAGGCGGCTACGGTTTCATCTCGACTGACGACGGCGACCTCGACGACGACGAAGACGTGTTCTTCCACATGGAGGATGTCGGCGGCGAAGACCTCACGGAAGGTACTGAGGTCGAGTTCGACATCGAGTCCTCGCCCAAGGGGCCTCGCGCAGCGAACGTCGTTCGGCAGTAATAACACACACCCGTCGCTGTAAGCGACGGACAACAATCTCGATTCTTTGGACGGTTACACCCCGTAGCTGACGCTCTCTGTACACTGACCGCAACACAGTAGTGCTTCCTCGGACCCCTTCGACGCCACTACCTATATTCAAAGCCCCACGTTCGGAGTGATGGCATCAATTTAGTAACTAATGGTATCCGCCGAGCATGCTTCCGTTCACGTACGGACAGATGAGCGAAACGGAATCCAGTCGGGTGGGCGGGGCTCCCGGCGAGAGTGGCGTGAGTACGCGAGCGGCTACTGGCGAGACGACTGAACCGCGGTCGGACGAGCACACCCCGCGAATCGGCATCGTCATGACCGACGAGCGAAATCGAACGCTTCTGAGCAAGTGGCTCGCACGGACCTACGACGTCGCAACGCTTCGACTCGACAGCGTTTCGCCGACGAAGACGGCCGAGAACATCGACCTCCTGATTCTCGACGGCGCCTCATACGCGAGACACGAGGAGTGGCTCGCCGACTACAAGAGCGACCCCCGGCGGTCGTTTCAGCCCGTGTTGTTGTTCGTCCCCGAGACGACCAGCACCGTTCCGGACGTTCACGAACGGGTCGACGATGTCGTCTCGATGCCGACCCAGAAGGAGGTGCTTCAGGCCCGGATTCACGGGCTGTTGGACCGACAGCGACTCTCCCGAGCGGTCGCCGAACGCGAAGACCGGTTTCGAACGCTGTTCGAGACCGGGCCGGACCCGGCGTTGGTCGTCACCGCCGACGGCACGGTCACCGACTCCAACGTGGCCTTCAGGGAATCCCTCGGCGTTTCGCGGGAGGCGGCCAACGGCCGACGACTCGACGACTTCGAGGCGTTCGACGACGCCGCGGTCGACGCGATGACCGCTCTTTCCGACGACGACGACCGACGAACCATCTCCTACCAGTCGGCGGACGGGACGCGCCACGCCGAGTGTCGTCTCAGCGGTACGCTCGACGACGGCATCACCGCCGACACCTGCGCAGAACACATCGTGATTCTGCGGGACATCACCGACGAACTCGCCTACAAGCGCGACCTCGAACGACAGGTCGACCGATTGGACGAGTTCGCGTCCATGTTGGCCCACGAACTGCGGAACCCGCTCGGCATCGCCAACGGCTGGCTGGAGGAAGCCGAGGCCTCCGGCGACTCGATTGCGTTCGAGCGCGTCGATTCGGCTCACGACCGGATGCGCTGTATGATAGACGACCTCCTCGCACTCGCGCAAATGGGCGAGGTCATCAGCGACCCAACTGTCGTCTCGGTGCCGGCGGTCGTCGCCGAAGCGTGGGATAGCGTGGCGACGGCCGAAGCAACGCTGCGCGTCGACGACGACCTCGATGCCGCCATCGTCGACGCGGATGCCGACCGACTGCAGGACGTTTTCGCCAATCTGTTCCGCAATGCCGTGGAACACGGCGGAGACGACGTTACCGTGGACGTAGGCCGTTGCTCCGAGAGCTTCTACGTCGAAGACGACGGTCCGGGGTTCGAATCGACCGACCCCACCCGGCTGTTCGAGTCGGGGTACACGACTAACGCCGACGGCACCGGGTTCGGTCTCGCCATCGTGAAACAGGTCGTCGAGGCCCACGGCTGGACCGTCCGGGCGACCGACGGCGACGCCGACGGCGCGCGGTTCGAGGTGACTGATGTCGAAACCCTCCGAGTTGCCTGAGATGGCTGGCGGTCTCGGAGCGTGTCGATGATTCTCCAACGCGCTCTCCTGTGGCTGTACTCGGTCGCCGTTGCGATGCTCGTGCTCGGGTTGCTGGCGTCGCTGTTGGTCCTCTGAATCCGCGTCTCACTTTCCGCGGCGTCGACCCGAGCCCGATAATCGGGGTTCATTCCTCGGAATATCTCGTTCGCTACGCTTCTGTAGGGTCGGTTCGCGCAAACTGATGATGCCTATATGAAACGTATCCGTATCCTGATGGCCCTATACAGCGAACGGTGGCAGTAAGCGAAAATCGGGATACAGAGATGCTTACTCGTCCGGTGAGACGACCACGGTTGCGGTGTGTTTTACATCACCCGTCTGGTAGGTGTAGGCAACGGTCGCGGTGCCGATGGCGTATGTCGCTCGGGGCGACCCCGTCTCGGCGTGATACTGCCCGTTATCGACTCGATTCGACGTGAGAACGGTGAGGTCGTAGTCCCCGCGGGCGTGCTCGCCGTTTTCGTACTTGACATCCTCCCACGGCTTCAGCCGTGGGATTCCTCCAGTAGGGATGTTGGCTATGCCGTCCCCACGGAGGTAAGTTTCCCGTCGTCGGTACTCCGGTTTGTGCGCTCCTCGTTGGGACTTGCCCTCACGGGAGAGTGTGGTATCTCCGACCAAGTATGGTCGTCCCACGTGAGGCGCACGGGCCGTGCCATCGACCCGACCTCAGGTTTGCCAACCTGTCCTTCGAGGAACGTCCGCGAAGCGTCGAGGTCGGCGTGACCTTCGTAGCCACACGGACAGCGAAACACGTCGCCCGCCCGCTCTGTATCGTCGCGTTCGCCACACTCCGGGCATTCCGCTGTCGTGTATGCTTCCGACCGGACTTCGACCGTGATGCCGTATTCCTCGGCGGTCATCGCCAGACGGTCGATGAACGAGCGATACGCCCAAAACTGGTGCGTCTTCTCGTTCACCTCTGCCGACCAGTGTGTCGACAGCACATCGGTGAGGTCGCCTACGTACACAGTGGCAACCCCCTCGTCGTACAGTCGTCCCATCAGGTCCCGCACGAGCGCCTCCTGTGCGTGGTCGCGCCGTCGTGTCCGGGTTCGATAGAGGCGTCGAATCCGGTGGCTACTGTACCGGCCATCGCGGAGTTTCGACTGCAAGCGGGCAATCTCCTCGGTGGTTTCGCGGAAGCGGGCGAACAGGTCGCGACCCTCGTAGCAGTACTGTTGGCCGGTTGTGGTGGTACAGGCGACGAGGTTGTTCGCGCCCACGTCCAAGGCAGCCGATTCCTCGGCTACTGGTGAATCCCGTCGAGAATCAGGCACGGTGACGGGCTGAAAGGCCCTGAACGTGTCGTCGACCTCGTCGTAGGACAGTTCCAACCGGCCCTGTTCGCCCTCACACTTTGGGTCGCCAGCGACTTCGAGGCGCAGCCGGTCGTGATAGCCAAGGCCGTACTCGTCTTTGAGGTCTTGGCCGACCGGGATTTCCACTCGCGACCGCTCGCCGGTTTCGAGGGTGTACTGGTCGTTGCGGATATACGTCCGCAACTCCCGCCCCTCATCCTCGTTGCCCCAATAGCCGGGCGGGGCGGTGTCCTCGCCGTCCTCTCGGGCAGCGAAGAACGAGCGCCACGCTTCGCTGTTCTTGCGGATGAGTTGTTGGGCGGTGGCAGAGCCGAGGACGCCGACGTACTGCTTGCGGTAGTCGGCAGTATCCCACACCGATTCGCCCTCGAAGAACTGCTGGCGACGTTCGTAGGTGAGCTCGTTCCAGAGGCTGGCGGAGGCGTCCAACAACTCTCGGAGCAGTTGCTTGTCCTGCGCGGAGAGCGGACGTACCGCGAACGTGTTGGTTCGCCTCACGACAACAGACATTAGTGACCCTATGTCTAAATGCCTTTTGGACACAAACGATGCGACCGAACATCGATATTTCGCACACGCTTAACGGGCGCGTGAAAGACTACGCCGAACAGCAGGACAAGAGCCTCGAAGAAGCCTATCAGGAGATTATCGAAGCGGGGTTGGAAGCGGTGGAACATCCAGACGGGCCGTAGCGCGTGGACTGCTGAGCTATGTTGTCGCTTACACCCACCCCTGAAGGAGTGGGCTTTCGCCTCGCTACCTCGTCATCTACGGTTGGAACCCTCCAGCGTGACCGCGTTCGGATTTAGATCCCCGTGGTCACGCCCCCGCCTCAGACCGTGAACTCGGCGATTTTGTAGGAGTCTTCGCCCTCGACAGTACCGGGGTTGTACCCCTCGACGGGGCGAGTGGTCCAGTAAATCTTGACCGTGACACCGTCGGCACTGTGTCCTTCCGGGTCGAGATACACCGTCTCACCGGAGTCCCACGTCTCGCCGATGCCGACCTGTGGATCGCCGCTTGCGGCTTCCGTGAACTTCTCCCGTTCGCTGGCGTGGTCGTCGTTTGCGGGCTTGGAACTGTCAGGTGCGCCGCCGATGTCGAGTTTCTTCGACCCGATGACGTAGAGGTTCTCCGTCTCGATGGCGGTTCCGGATTCGAGCGTGACGGCGATGATATCGTCGTCGTCGGGGCCAGCGTCGTCAAGAATCGCGTGTGATATCGATGCCTGTGGCGCCGGCGGTGATGGCGAGGGACCGAGACCGAAGACGAACGCACCGACGACGGATGAGAGAATGACGACGACAGCGACCATCAGAATCGTCCCCGTCACCGTCGATGCCCCCCGAAGACCCCCCTGAAATGTTCTTTTCATACGCAGTTCTCTCACAGTATGGAGTGGCGGTATTTAAATAATGAGAAAATTTCCGTGAGTGAGGGCCTACTGCGGGAGGAATCGGAATCAGGGTGGCAGTGAACCGTCCGGCCCTCACCGCTCGGTGTCGCCCCACCGACGGGACACCTCGGCGGTCTCTTTGTTGCTACCCAACAGCCACGGACTGTCGATGGCTCGGACAATCACAGTCAGGGCGTTCGGTGCCGCTACCGTCACATTGGCGCCGTTGACGACGATTCGAAATCGAATCGGCAACCGAACTCCAGCTGTAGCCGTTCAGTGGGCGACTCGAACAGGTCCGAAATCGTCCCCTCGTCGGGAGTCCAGCCGACGAATTCGACGGACAGGCGTCGTTATCTGGCGGTAGACTAGATACCTGAGTGGGTCTGCGAAGCGGAATCTTCCATTCGCTATTAGTAGGTCCTCCGCCGATAAATGGGTTCTGTCGGTCACTCTGCCGGACGACCGTCTCACGACGAGGTATATGTCATAAGAGGGTTTTCAACGGAGCCAAACGAAGGCGAACACATGGAACTCATCTCAGTCGCGGCGGTCGCGGACAACGGCGTCATCGGCCGGAACGGCGAGTTACCGTGGCCGAGCATCCCGGCCGACAAACGACAGTACCGAAATCGAATCGCGGACTGGCCCGTCATCCTCGGCCGGCGAACGTTCGACTCGATGCGCGATGACCTTCCGGGGAGAGTGCAGGTCGTGTTGAGCCGGTCGGCGTCCGACTACGGCATCGAGTCGGCACACCACGCGTCGGGCGTCGACGATGCAATCGAAACGGTCGAATCACTCGGGGACGACCGAGCCTACGTCATCGGCGGGGCGGGCATCTACGCCCTATTCCAACCGGTCGTCGACCGGATGATACTCAGTCGGATTCCAGGCGACTACGACGGCGACGCGTACTTCCCGGAGTGGAATACCGACGAGTGGACCGTCGTCGACCGCACTCCCTACGACGAGTTCACCCTCGAGGAGTGGGTTCGAGAGCGGCGCTAACGAGGGGGCTCCTAGCAAATAGAGAGACATCAGATTTGTCCGCGGCCGGCGGTTGGGATTTTTGTTCACACGAAGCAACCATGCAGCATGATTAGCCAACTCACCGCCCCGAGATGGGTGACCGACATCTTCTCGGCCTACATTGACCTCCTCCTCCGCGCTCACGCGGAGGAATCCCACCACGGGATTTCAGGCCGAGTGTATCGGCCTGTTGGTTTCAAGACGCATACGTTCCACGCGTCGTCTGCTGGTTTTCAGCATCGGCTTGGCTGTCTTGTGGCCCGGTCAAAGAGGCCCCATCCGTAGCCGAGTCATCGTCACCGGCCTTCTGCCGGGAAGTCCGGTCGCTTCGGCGGTGACTCTCTCCACTACGGTAGCGGTCTGCAATGTTTATCGCCCCGTTCACGTCGGCTTGATACTCACCGACCCAACAGCCGCCGTTCGAGCATCTGAACGTCGCCTGTCGTGGTCGATAGCCGTGTTCACCGCAGGCGTGGCACGCCTTCGACGTGTTCCGGGGATTCACCGTCTCGACGGGAATCCCCGTCTCGGCGGCTTTGTAGCGAATCTGTGCGTGGAGCTTGGCAAAGCCCCACCCGTGCAACCGCCGATTCATATACGCGCCGTAGTCCATATTCTCGCGGATGTACGTCAGGTCTTCCAGCACCAATACTGGATTCTCGACGGACTCGGCGTACTCCACGACCTCGCGGGTTACACGGTGGAACACATCGTCAATCTGGTCCCACAGCGAGTCGCCGTAGGACTCCGCGATTCGCTCACTGCCGCGCTGCTGAAGCCGTCGCTTGGCGGTGAAGTAGGTTTTGCGGAGCCGACGAACGGCCTTGCCGTCGTCGGCCCACAGGCGGGGGCGAACCGGAGAACCGTGCTCGTCGCGGTGACACACCGTGACGAGACTCGCTTCTCCAATGTCCACGCCGATGGGCGTCCGCTCGTCGGCGGACGCCGCAGATTGGTCCTCCACGTCGCGGGTAGCGGTGATGTGGAGATACCATGTTCCGTCCCGCTCGAACAGCCGACTTTCACCCATCTCGGCGTCGTCTGCGTACAACGCTTCGAGCCACTCCCGCTGGTCGGGATTGGCGCGCGCCGGAATCCAGAGGTGGTAATCCTCGTGGTGCGGGACTTTGACGTACCACTCGATAGCGTTCTGTGGCTGGTGGTCAAGTTGCAGTCCCTCGTTGGTGAACCGTACCGGGTGGTCATCGTGCAGTTCGTCGGCGTTGTAGCTGTTCCCACAGAGTTGTGGGACGTACTTCTTGAGGGCATTTTTCGCGTAGCCACTCAGGTCGTACTCAACAACCACGTCGTTGGCCGCTGACTGTGTGTCACAGCCAGCGGCGAAGGCGGCCTGAAGCGCCTGCTGGTAGGCGTCCCGCGTCTCACGAAGCTTCTGCCGCTTGTAGACGTTCGGGTCCACAAGCTTCAGTTCGAGCGTTTTTGTGAGTTCGGTCACGCTTCGGCCTCCTTGTGTCGGTTGATGTAGTTCTCGACAGTTTCGCTGGAGACGTGGCCGGCTGTTCCGGCGTAGTAGCCGCGTTCCCACCGGATTTTCTCGTCGTCGTGGTCGGCGTGGCGGTGGTTGTATTTCCGTGAGGAAATGCCCTTGAACCAGTTGGCGAGCAGTGATGGTCTGTGTTTGGGCGGGCTACTGACGAACAGGTGAACGTGGTCGGGCTGAACAGTCAGGTTTTGAATGTCCAAGCCTTTCTCGTCGGCAATTTCGTGGAGGATGGATTCCACACGGTCGGCAACTTCTCCCGTCAGTACCGCGTTGCGGTACTTCGGGAGCCACACTATGTGGTAGTTGAGGTTGTAGGTTGCGTGCCGTGTGGTCTTCATCCGTGCTACACACTATGGTTATATCATAGCAAATATTTTGTGGAAGCGGTGGGAAATCCAGCCCTGCAATAGAACGGTGGACTGTCACACTATGCTGTCCGCTCGACCCCCGCCTGTTCGCTCCTCGGTTCCGACAGAGCGTCGGAACACTCGTCACTCACGGGAAGGCGGGGGTATGCGCTCGTATCTCTATCACCGAGGAGGTGTACGTCGCCTACGATGAGGACACCGAACGGGCCCTGATGGAACTCCAGCAAATCGCCAGCGACCACGACCCGATTCACGACGACCCGGCGCCGAACGCGCGCATCGTCGACTTGGGCAAGAACGAAGTCACCGTACAAGCCGAATTTTGGGTCGAAGACCCGATGAAAAGCGACGTTCCGACGGTTCGCTCCGACTTCCGGCGACTCGTGAAACGTCGCTTCGACGAGGAAGGCATTACGCTGGCTCCGCCGTCCGCACAGTCGCTCTCCGGGGAACTCACGGTGGACGAACGTCGATCCGACCCAACCTCGAATGGGTCGTAAAAAGTGAGTTCGTTCAGCGCAGTGACCGGCGAAGGAGAACCGAGTTCCCGTGACGGTCGTCCGGTCGCGTCGGGACGTCTACTCTACGGTGGGTAGAGCTGCCGCCTAGTTGGTGATTACGTGGGAGACGCAGTCCTCGTCCACGAAGGTCCCATCGGCGGATAGTCGGGCACAGTTCTGGACGCCGTCGGAGCCACCGGGGAACTGGTTGGCCGGCACGACCTCGACGGTCAACACGAGCGTCGGGAGACACTGACCCGCGCCGAGTCCGCCACTGTTCGGGTGCGTGGCGGTGACCGTTCCACCGCTTGCCGAGGCGCTCCAGCCGCTTCCGGACGCCGAGACGAACGAGATACCGTCCGGCAGGTCGTCAGTGACGGTAATCTGGCCGTCGCAGGTTTGCTCTTGAAGCATACACACGTCGATTTCGTAGGTCGACTGCTGGCCGTACTTGAACTGGCCACCGGTCGTTTTCTCGATGTTGAGGCCGTCACAGGAGCTCTGTGGGGGGTGGACCGGGACGCTGACGCAGCTACGGTTGTTCCTGGCGTTCGCGTCGTCGGTTTCGATGCTCGCACAGTTGCGAATCGCATCGCCGGTCTCGTCTATCGAGCCGATTTCGACCTCGAGGGTGAGCGTGGGGAGGCAGTCGCCGGGCGCCAGCCCGCCGCTGTTCTGGTGTTCGGCGGTGACGACGCCACCGCTCACGGAGAGCGACCAGCCGCTGCCGCTGTTGTTGAGGAACGTCACGCCGTTCGGCAGCGCGTCGACGACCGTGACTCCGCCGCGACAGCGTCCGTCACCCCTGTTGCAGACGGTAATGTCGAACTCGGTGGTGTCGCCCGGCTCGACGTGGGTCCCATCGTGGGTCTTCTCGATAGTCAAATCGCACTTACCCTCGATGGCTTCGGTATCGACCGGGACGCTGACGCAGCTCTGGTTGTTGGTCGAGTCGGCATCGTCGGATTTGATGCTCGCACAGTTGCGGACCGCGTCGCCGACCTCGTCTATCGAGCCGAACTCCACTTCCAGAGTGAGCGTGGGGAGACAGTCGCCGGGCGCCAGCCCGCCGCTGTTCTGGTGGGTGGCCGTGACGACACCGCCCGTCTCGGTAACCGACCAGCCGCTGCCAGTGCTGGCGAGGAACGTCACGCCGTTCGGCAGCGCGTCGACGACCGGAACCTCGCCCCGGCAGAGTTCGTCGCCGACGTTACAGACGGTGATTTCGAACTCGGTCGTACTGCCGGGTGCGACCGCCTCACCGTCGTGTCCTTTCCGTATCGAGAGGTCACAGACGCCCCCGACGGTTTCGGTATCGACCGGGACGCTGATGCAGCTACGGTTGTTGGTCGAGTCGGCATCACGGTAGTCGAGACTCGCACAGTTGCGAACCGCGTCGCCGGTCTCGTCTATCGTGCCGACTTCGACCTCGAGGGTGAGCGTCGGGAGACAGTCGCCGGGCGCCAATCCGCCGCTGTTCTGGTGTTCGGCGGTGACGGTGCCGCCCGTCTCGCTGACCGACCAGCCACTACCGGTGCCGCCGAGGAACGTCAGGCCGCTCGGCAGGGCGTCGACGACCGGAATCGGGCCCCGACAGCGCTGGCGCCCTTCGTTACAGACGGTGATTTCGAACTCGCTCGTACTACCGGGCGTGGCCAAGTCTCCGATGTGTTCTTTCGTTATCGAGAGGTCACACGCACCCTCGCCGGTTCCCGTAACCGGGATGGTGGCACAGTCGGTCTTGTAGGCCAGGTCCGCATCGCCCTGTTCGACGGTGACACAGTTGCGGATTGCGTCGCCGACCTCGTCCTGCGAGCCGACATCGACCGCCATGGTCAGTGTCGGCAGACACTCACCGGAACCCAGGCCGGCCGCGTTGGGGTGCTCGAAGGTCACGACCCCGCCGCTTTCGGTGGCGCTCCAGTCGGTCCCCGTATGCGCGGCGAACGTCACGCCGTTCGGCAGGTCGTCCGTAACGGTCACGGCGTCCTCACACGTACCGTCGCCGTCGTTGCAGACTGTAATCTCGAACTCCGTAGCGCCGCCGTACGAGACGGAGTCGCCGACGCTCTCCTTGGTGACCGACAGGTCACACGGGTTGCCCGAAGGGCCGCCCCAGGAACACCCGGCTATCGAGGCCGCACCACCCGCAGTGACCACTTGGAGGATACGCCGTCGACTGATTGACTCGTCGTCGGTCATCGGAGCCTCGATTGCTCAGACAGGAATCTGCCGCTGTCGAGGGGTCGGGGAGCTTCGCTCCGCGGATTTGCGTGCGCCGTACGGTGTCGGACCTGGGTGACACCGCCAGAACGAATCGGTCTGCAGTCGGGAGAACTGTTTCTGTGGGGTTGCTGTATTACTATCATAGGCCTAACATGAAATCACACCCCACCGAACCGTCTTTGTAGGAGTATAATCCGTGTATATCAACGCAAGTACAACCACTGTGTATATATCTCTATGTATAGAATAGTCGGATGAATGTCACTTCATCGTCGCTACCGTGTGGGTGTATTCGACCTCGTTTTCAGGTGGGCGTGAGTGTCAGTCGCTGTTATCCCACCGCAGATACACCTCGGCTGTTTCTTTGTCGCCGCCCAACAGCCACGGGCGGTCGACGGTCCGGACGGTCACGGTCGCGTCGTTCGGCGCCGGAACCGTCACGTCGGCGCCGTCGACGACGATTCGAACATCACCGTCGAAGGCGACGGTTTCCAGCTCCCGGAGCGGAGTGACGAAGGCGGCGTCGTCGTGTGTCGGGTCGGCGTCGATGGGTTGTCCCCACGCGATGCTGTCGACGTCCTCCGACCGGCCGGCGAGGACGGCGTTGACTGCGGCACCGAGAAGCAACACCAATCCGCCGAAGTACAGCCACGTAATGAGCAGGATGATGACGCCGACGAGGCCGTACTCGCTGGTGCTCGAGAGGCTGGTGTACAGCCCGAACCCGTACCTGAGCGCGGTCCAGCCGGTGCCGGCGATAAGACTTCCCGGGACGACCTCACGGAGACTGACATCCTCGTCGGGAAAGACGTAGTACATCGGATAGAAGGCAATGGCAAGCGTGAGCGCGGAGACGACTGGTCGGACGACGGCGTCGAGGACGCCGACGGAAGGCGTCCCCACCAGCTGTTCGGCGGCGGTGACGAGAAACAGCGCGGTCCCGATGGCGACGAAGACGACGACGGCGTCGAGAACCTGGTCGAGGAACGTGTTTGCGGCGTGGGACTCGTAAATGTCGGAGAACGCCTGGTCGAGGCCGCGAAAGATGCGGAGCGTCCCCCACACGAGGATGGCGAGGCTCAGAAGCGACAGTCCGCGATTCCGTGTTGCGTTGGTCGCCGCCTCGACGAGCAACGTCGCGAAGTCCCCCGATGCGGTGCTCCCCGTCGGCGTGATGTTCTCCGCTATTGCCTCGATGAACCGCTGGGCGAGTTCGGGTCCGCCGACCTGTGAGAGGACGAACAGCACCAACAACAGGAACGGCAACAGGGAGACGAAGGCGTGGTAGGCAATCGAGCCAGCCATGAACGTGATGTTCTCCGCCCGAATCTCGCGGACGATGGCCCGAGTGACCTGTTTCGAACGCGCTAGTCGTTGGTTCATTGACCGCTGCTTTCGGTGGCCGATAGAAAACCGATGTGGTCGGTACCGCCTTACACCAAACTCGCGCCGTCGAACTCGCTGCGGTCGACGTCCATGTCGAGCAGTTCGAGAATCGTCGGCGCGATGTCGTAGAGGTCGGCATCCTGAATCGTCGCGCCGTCGTCGTCGACGAACAGACAGGCGTTGTCGAAACTGTGCATGCCGTTTCGGGGGCCGATGTCGAACACCTTATCGCCGCTTCGGAAGCCGGACTTGAGGTCGAAGCCGTGGTTCGGGATGACTACGAGGTCCGGCGCGATGTCGGCGTGGTCGCCGCGGAAGGCTTTCTCCTTGGTGACGACGCGGTCTGCGACCTTCCGGCCGTTCGGGCCTTCGAGGGCTTCGAGCTCCGCTTTCAGCTCGGCGCGGACTTCCTCGTAATACTCTTTGGGGACGCTCCCGCGGGGCTCCCGCCCCTCGAGGTTGATGTAGAAGCGACCGGGGATGAGCGAGTACGCCTTCGTGTCGTCGGCGATGTCGTCGAGGCTGTCGTGGTCGTCGTCTTCGTAGGAGAGCCAGCCGTTCTCCTCCAGCCAGACGTTGCACTTGACTTCGTGGTCGAGTTTGGTGAATCCGTGGTCGGAGGCGACGACCATCGTCGTTCCGTCGCTGAGCATGTCACGCAGTTCGCCGAGATAGCGGTCGACTTTCTCGTAGAACTCGAGGAACTCCTCTTTGTACTCGCCGTCCTCGGCGTAGTGTTTGAACAGGAAGTGGTTCACCCGGTCGGTGGTCATGAAGACGCCGAAAAAGAGGTTCCAGTCGTCCTGCTGGATGTAGTGTTTGAACGCCTCGAAGCGGGCGTCGAGCGTCTCGTGGGCATCCTCGACGAACTCGGATTTGTCCTCGTCGTGGCCGAGTTTGGCGTTCACGTCGATTTTGTAGTCCAGCCCTTCGAGCGTCTCACGGAGTTCGTCGGGGTAGGCGGCCTTCTCGACGCCGGGTGAGAGGAAGCCGCTGACCATCCGCTGGACGTCCCGGTCCGGCGGGAACGTCACGGGCACGTTCATCACCGTCGCCTCGCGGCCGGCGTCAGTGACACGGGACCACAGCCGCGTGGCCTGAACGTCCCGACCCATGGGGACGTAGGTGTCGTAACTGCCGACCTCGCGGTCTTGGAAGCCGTAGACGCCGGTTTCCCCCGGGTTGACGCCGGTGGTCAACGCGGGCCAGCAGGCGCTGGACTCCGGTGGGACGATGGAGTCGATTGCGCCGCCGGCGCCCTCGTTTGCCATCGCCGTGAGGTTCGGAAACGTCTCCTCGTTGTCGGCGATTAGACTGTACGGCACGCCGTCGATACCGAAGAAAGCGACTCGCGGACCCTCGCCACCGCGAAGCCGGTCGAACAGTCCCATAGAGGCGTCTGGGGCAGGCGCCTACAAGAACTTTCGTTTCGACGGGCAAAAGCGGCGGCGCTCCCGAAAAGCGGCAAGAATCGCTCCCGCTATTCGTCGTCGTCGCGGTCGCCGTCCTCGGCGGGCGGCTCGAAGTTCTCCGGTACGACCGTCATGTGACGGATGCCCATCGGTTCACGGGGTTCGGCGCTCATACTCGAAACTATCGTTCGAACGCACAAGTGTCATTCTATAAGCATACCGTATCGCCCCGATTTGGCGTATGCACGGTAGGAATAAAGTGGGTGTAAACCGAGGTACTGGACCCTGATAGATCCGAATTACTGAATCGCATTTTGTGCGTCTGTGCATGCACATTACGAATCTCCGATGGGTTTCGAGCGGGCGGGATATGTGTGGCCCCTGTTACATGCAGCCACGCGGAAACGACAGGTTCTATCACATCGAGTACGTAGCCCGGAGACGGTGAATCCTCCCGACGACTCGATTGGCTCGGAAGCGTTCTATCGAACGCTCGTTGAGAATGCCTCCGAGGGGATGTTGACTATCGACACCGACAGCCGCATCGTGTATGTAAACCCGGCTATCGAGCGGATTCTCGGCTATACGCCGGAGGAACTCGTCGGCAGCTCGAAGATGCAACTCATCCCCGAGCGGCTTCGCCCGGTCCACGCCGCCGCGCTGCAGTCCTACATCGAGAGCGGCGAGGAGAACATCGACTGGAACGGCATCGAGCTGCCGGCACTCCACAAGGACGGCCACGAGGTGCCGACGCTGATTAGCCTCCATGAACACGAACACGACGGCGAGCGGTACTTCACGGGCATCGTCCGGGACATAAGCGAACGACGCAGCCGCGAGGAGTCGCTCAGAGAGCAGAACGAACGTCTCGACGAGTTCGCCGACGTGCTCTCTCACGACATCAGGAGTCCGCTTTCGGTCGCCCGCGGGTACACGGAGTTGGCCCACGAGGAGTCCGACGCCCCCGAACTCGAACAGGCCCTGGAGGCGCTGGACCGCATCGATGCCCTCATCGACGACATTCTAGAATACTCGCGAGAAGGCGGCTTCGTCGACGAGGCCGAGCCGTTCCGACTCGACGACGCCGTCCGGGCGGAGTGGAGCCTCACGGCCGCCGAGGATGCCGACCTCCGTGTCGAGGATATCGGCCGAATCGAGGCAAACGAGAGTCGGGTCCGGGAACTCCTGGACAATCTGTTCCGAAACGCCGTGACCCACGGTGGCCCGGGGGTGACCGTTCGGGTCGGTCCGCTCCCGGACGGCTTCTACGTCGAAGACGACGGCCCCGGAATCCCGGCGGCCGACCGGGAGACGGTGTTCGAGTACGGGTACACGACACGCGACGGTGGGTCGGGCTATGGGCTCTCCATCGTCAAGCAAATCGCCAACGAACACGGGTGGAACGTCCGCGTCGTCGAGGGGTCCGATGGCGGTGCGCGGTTCGAGTTCACAGGTGTCGACTCCCTGGCGCGAGCCGACGGCTAACGGACGCGCTACGCGAAAAACGATGTGCAGACGCCTTAGCCGAAGTGCTCTTCGTAGAGGTCTTGAGCGTGCTCGATGGCGTCGTAGGCCGCTTGCTTGTCCTCCCAGCCCAGCGTCTCGACTTCCTTGCCCTCTTCGAGGTTCTTGTACGTCGCGAAGAACTCGTCAATCTCGTCGAGTTGCTGTTGGGGGATGTCCTCGAGGTCCTCGATGTGGTCGTATCGGGGGTCCTCGCTGGGGACGGCGATGACCTTGTCGTCCTGTTCGCCGTCGTCGTCCATCTTCATGAGGGCGACGGGGCGAGCCTCGATGACACAGCCCGGGAACGTCTGGTCTTCGACCAACACGAGCACGTCGAAGGGGTCCTCGTCGTCGTAGTACGACTGCGGAATGAACCCGTAGTCGGAGGGGTAGTGGACGTTCGAGTGCAGCACCCGGTCCAACACGACGCCGGGGATATCCTTGTCGTACTCGTATTTGTTGCGCTCGCCCTTCAGACACTCCACGACGGCGTATATCTCCTCGGGTGCGTTCGGTCCCGTTTCGAGGTCTTCCCACAGGTTTGCCATACCCGTGGCTCCTCACCTGCCCCGCAAAGAGCTTTCGACACGCGTCCGTGGAGCCTCGCTGCAGCGGCCGGCCAGTCAGAGACTGTCAGTCTCGTTGACCCGAAATCGGTCGGTTATATTTAAAAAGTGAGTTATGCACGGCTCTCAAAGATGTTTGATAACTGTTAAGTGGGTTGACAATGTACCCGTAGATATGTCAGAGGCCCAAACAGCCGCGACCGACCCAGGCGTGGCCCCCGACCTGACCGCCTTCCAGCAGAACATCCTCACGATTCTCGCCGAGGAGCCCCGCTACGGGCTCGCTATCAAGCGGGAACTGGAGACGTACTACGGCAGCGAAGTGAACCACGGCCGACTGTACCCCAACCTCGATGACCTCGTCGAGATGGGACTCGTCGAGAAGAGCGAACTGGACAAACGAACCAACGAGTACGCCCTCACCGACGAAGGCCTCGACGCCGTCTTCGACCAGCTCGCGTGGACGTTCTCGAAGACCGTCACCGACGGCGACCGCGCAGACCGCGTCCGCGACCTCATCGCACAGTTCGAGTAGGAAAAACGTCGACTTTTCACCGCGAGCGGGCCACGTCGAAAATCACTTCGAGCGACTGCTCGAGACGCCTTCTCTGTTCGTCGCTCGGCCACGCGTTCCGCGGGAAGTACTCCGTCCGGAACTCCTCGCGTTCGCCCTCGGTTGCGGCCTCGATTCGCTTGGCGTAATGGTTGCTCATGAAATCGGCGAACGCCTCGGCGGTTTCGCCGTGGACGTCGCCGTATTCGTCCCGGACCGCCTCGGCGACCGCCCGGTTGTGGGCGTCGACGGCATCGTAGTCGCCGCCGTCGCCGGTCCCCGAGAGGGTAATTTCGACTGCGCGGTCGGTGTCGTCGATGCGGTCGATTTGAATCACCCCGTCTTCGGTCCACTCCTCGGGATGACAGACGAGCGTCTCGCCGTCGTCGTCCTCGCGGACGCGAGCGGTGTAGCCGTACTCGGCGAGCAACGCCCGGCGGTCGCTCCGGTAGGCCTCCCGTTCGGCGGGGTCGACCGCACTCCGCAGCAGTCGCGTCAGTCGCTCGGCGCGGTCGACGACGCCCTCGGGTAGTTCCGTCGTCGGTTCCTCGGTGTCGGTGTCCGCGTCGCTGTCAGCCATCGAGTGCCTCGTTTGCTAGTTCGTCGGCGCGACTGTTTATCTCCCGCGGAACGTGGTCGATGGACCACTCCTCGAAGCGCTCCAACAACTCCCGGACCCGGACCCGCTTTTCCCGAAGCATCGGGTCGTTGGTGTCCCACTCCCCACGGACCTGCTTGACGATGAGTTGGGAGTCACCCCGGACGACAACCTCGTCGAACCCGAAGTCGGCGGCGACCTCCAGGGCACGAATCAACGCCCCGTATTCGGCCTGATTGTTGGTCATCTTCCCCATTCGCTCGCTGCCCTCGGTGGCGATACCGTCGCTGGTGACGATTACCCAGCCGGCGGCGGCGGGCCCCGGATTGCCGCGACTGGCGCCGTCGAAGTACACGTGTGCGCGTCCCCCACCGCCCTCGATGAGTCCGACCAACCGGGCGGATTCGTTGCCCTGGACGACGACCTTTTCGTCGTAGGCGACGGCGGTCGCGCCGCCGTGGCTGGCCCGCCACAGTTCGTGGTCGGTGTTTCCCGCCTCGACCCGGACGCCCGCGGATTCGAGGCGCTCGCGGGCAGTTGCGGGGTCGCAGTCGATGACCGGCATCCGTTGGACCCAACCCGACTCGGAATTTATCCCTTCCGATATTCGGACGCCACCGAGAACGGAACCAACGGACTGCGGCGGGGCGGTCTCGGATTCGTGTTCGATATTCCAAGGTTTTGGCGAGAGTTTAAGTGGGAAGCTCGTTTGACTATAAAAATGCGATGACACGGCCCACGCGTCAACGGGAACGCGGCAGCGAGCGTGAGGGGGAGACGACTGACACCGAAACGGGGACGGTGTGCCCGGAGTGTTCCTCGGACAACATCGTCAAAGACGCCGACAGGGGTGAGATGGTCTGTGACGACTGTGGGCTCGTCGTCGAGGAAGACCACATCGACCCCGGCCCGGAGTGGCGGGCGTTCAACCACTCCGAGCGACAAGAGAAGTCCCGGGTCGGCGCGCCGACAACTCAGACGATGCACGACAAGGGGCTGACGACCACCATCGACTGGAAGGACAAAGACGCCTACGGGCGCTCGATTTCCTCGAAGAAGCGCTCCCAGATGCATCGCCTCCGGAAGTGGCAGGAGCGGATTCGGACCAAAGACGCCGGCGAGCGAAACCTCCAGTTCGCGCTGTCGGAAATCGACCGCATGGCGTCGGCGTTGGGCGTCCCCCGTTCCGTCCGGGAGGTCGCTTCGGTCATCTATCGGCGCGCCCTCGACGACGACCTCATCCGCGGCCGCTCCATCGAAGGCGTCTCGACGGCCGCGCTGTACGCCGCCTGCCGCAAGGAGGGCATTCCACGGTCGCTCGAAGAAATCAGCGAGGTTTCCCGCGTCGAGCGCAAGGAAATCGGCCGCACCTACCGCTATATTTCCCAGGAACTCGGCCTCGAGATGGAACCCGTCGACCCCAAGAAGTACGTTCCCCGCTTCTGCTCGGAGTTGGAGTTGAGCGAGGAGGTCCAGAACAAGGCCCACGACATCATCGAGACGACCGCCGAAAAGGGCCTGCTGTCGGGAAAATCCCCGACGGGGTATGCGGCCGCGGCCATCTACGCCGCCTCGCTGCTGTGCAACGAAAAGAAGACTCAACGCGAAGTCGCCGACGTGGCACAGGTGACGGAAGTCACCATCCGGAACCGGTATCAGGAGCAGATAGAGGCGATGGGGATTCACAGCTGAGAGCGTCCGCCGTTTTCACACACTGAAGCCGCGTGAGGGTGTCTTATCCGTCGCGGCCCAACGGCCGGCGTGGTCGACTCCGCCCTCCAGAGTGACGACCGTGGGCTCTCACCGGTCGTCGGCGTCGCGTTGCTGATAGCCATCGTCGTGGCCGTCGCCGCCGTCTCTGCCGGCCTCATCCTCGGATTGGCCGAACCGAACGACCCTGCCCCGACGGCGACGTTCGATATCGAGAGCGCCGACGCCGCCGGCGAGGTGGTGATTCGACACGCCGGCGGCGACACCATCGACGGCGACCGTCTCCGCATCGCCGGCGTCGCCGACTCCGACACCGACGCATTCGCTGGCGACCGCGTCGCCACGGGGACGACGGCGACGGTGGCGCCGACCGACGACGACATCGAACTCGTCTGGGCCAGCGAAGAACGCGACAACTCCGCCGTCGTCGCGCGTCTGGACACGGCCGTCTCGGTGCCGTTCACCGCCCGCGGCGCCTATCGGTTGCTCTCTGAACGCTCCGAACAGGCCGCCCCCACCGGCGGGTCCCGCGGTTTACTGTTCCGCATCGAAAACCCCGCGGGCGAACGGTCGGCCATCACCGGCGTCACCCTCGAGGTGCCCGAAAACGACACCGTCAGCCACGCCCACAACACCGACGACACTCGCCCAGACCAGTGTGACGGTGCCGACGACCCCACCCGGTTTTGCTCGCTGGTGCAGGTGACGAACCCAACGGGGGCGACACACGGCTACGTCGCGGGGGCGAGTGCCGGGTCGCTTCCCTACACCGTCGGGTCCGTGCCGGGCGATTCGACCGACGACGCCGGATGGGTCGAGCCGACGCTCGGACCCGGCGAGACGGCCTCGCTGTCGGTGTATCGATTCCAAACTGGCTCGGATGCCAGCGCCGACGACGCCGCGAACATGACCGGGGAAACCGTCGAGATAACCGTCGCCTTCGACACCGGCCAGACGGTCGTCATCCGGCGGTTGCTCTCCGGCGGGCAACCGGAACCGGACCCCGAGATACTGGAACCCGGCGACCGGGACTTCGGGAGTGATGACTCGGTTGCAGGCGACGTATCCGCCATTGCCGGCGACGTCGACGCCTCGGGTGACGCCGACATCGCTGGCGACTTGCGGGCCGGTGGCGACGTGTCGCTCAGCGACTCCGCGACCGTCGGCGGCGGTCTCATCGGGTCGGACGTGAGCCTCGGCACCGATGCCTCCGTCGGCGGTGGCGTCGCCGGGGGCGACGTGGATCTCTCCGGAAACGCGGCGGTGGGCGGCGCAGTCGTCGGGTCGGGCGACGTAGACGCCGACGGGGACGCGACGGTCGGTGGTCGAATCGAAGGCGAAGACGTTTCGGTCGGCGGCACCGCCAGCGTCGGCGGCATCGACGCCACCGGCGACGTGGACGTGGCGAGCGACGCAACGGTCGACGGTTCCATCGCCGCCGGCGGCGATGTCGACATCGACAGCAGTTCGCTATCGAGCGTTGACGGCATCGACGCCGCTGGCGACGTGAGTCTGGACACGCCCGGCCTGCGCGTCACCGGTGACGTGCGTTCGGCCAGCGGCACCGTCGACTTCGACGCCGACGACATCGTCGTGACTGGTGACGTGACGGCCAGTGACATCGACTGCGACGCGGGCAACGTCACTGTCGCCGGCCAGCCCTGTTCGGCCTACGCCGACTGACGGGTCGCCGGCCGCCGCGCCCGAACGGTCTTTACCCTCGCCGACCCAACGCCGAGTATGCGCCTCGACGAGTACGTGGACGGACTCGACCGCGAGGAGTCCGTCGAGTTGCGGAAACTCGCCGAGGAGAAGTCCTACGCCATCACCGACCACCTCGACGACGCCCGGACGCGCTTCGACGAGACGCTGTCGGGCGATACGATGGTCGGGTCGACCGCGCCCTCCGTCTTCGTCGGCCGGTCGTCGTACCCCCGCGTTTCGGCCGGACTTCTCGCGCCCGTCGGAGACGAGTCCGACGCCGAATCCTACGTCACCACCGGCGAGTGGTACCGACAGGGGTACTCAATCGAGGACGTCTTCCAGAAGCGGACGGGCCTGCTCAACTCCACGCGGCGCTCGAACGTCGACGTGACCGACGTGTGGGACGGCTTCGTCGGCACCCAACGCGAGGTCGCCATCGCCGACCGCCCGGTCGACGTGGAGTTGGGACTCGACGAGTCGCCGGGATTCGACCTCGACGGCTCGCTGGAGGACATCGCCGCGCCACGCGGCCCGCGAGCGTCGGCGGATTCGGCGACGCTGACGGAGAACCCCCACGTCCCCCGTGCCGTCGAGAAGACGCTCTCGGACGACGACTGGCGGGCGGAGGGCGCGATGACCTACCTCTACCGGCGCGGCTTCGACGTCTACGACATCAACAACGTGCTATCGGTCGGCGCGCTCGGCCAAGGCGAAAACAGGCGCCTCGTCCCGACGCGGTGGTCGATTACGGCCGTCGACGATACCGTCGGGAAGTACCTCCGCGGCACCATCCGCAACGCCTCCAGCATCGACGAAACGCTCGTCTGGCACAATAGCTACGTCGGCAACGACTACTGGATTATCGCCACCCCCGGCGAGTGGGAGTTCGAGTTGCTCGAACTGAAGGCACCGGGCTCCATCTGGAACCCCGACCCCGAGGGCCAACTGTACATGGCCGCCGACCGCGAGGGCTACGAGGGCCGTACCGACTACGTCGACGAAACGTCGGGAGCGTACTACGCGTCCCGACTGGGTGTCCTCGAGGAGTTGGCCGAACGCGACCGACAGGCGAAGGTGTTCGTCGTCCGCCACGCCACAAACGAGTACTGGGCACCGGTCGGCGTCTGGCAGATTCGCGAATCGGTTCGCAACGCATTCGATTCCGAACCGGCCGTCGCCGAGACGTTCCACAGCGCGGTCCGCCACCTCGTTCCCCAACTCCCCGTCTCGCTTACGGACCTCCGCCGGAAGTCGACGATGGCCGCCGGCATCCAGGCGGACCTCTCGGCGTTCGGCGGCGGAGCGACGGACTGAATACCCGCCGTACCCGTCACCCGACCATGAGCGACCTCCTGGCCGGCCCGGTGCTGTTCGTCGTCCTGCTGTCGGTGGTCTTTCTCGCCTTCCCGTGTGCGTACCTCTACATGGCGCTGAAAGAGCGGGGCGTCTTGCAGCGCATACTCGGTGATTGACGGGACTCCCAACCGTTCGTACCGCTACGCAAAGCGTCTTTTCGCGCGGCCACGAACGCCGTCTATGAACCTGTTTACTCCCTTCGAGAGCCGCGACGTGACGGCTCGCAATCGGGTGATGGTGTCGCCGATGTGTCAGTACTCCTGTGAGGAGGAGGATGGACTGGCGACCGACTGGCATCTCGTCCACCTCGGCAGTCGCGCCTCCGGCGGCGCAGGCATCGTGATGAGCGAGGCGACGGCCGTCACGCCACGGGGCCGCATCTCGCCGAAGGACCTCGGTATCTGGTCGGACAACCACGCCGAGGCGCTGAAACCGGTGACGGAGTTCATCGAATCACAGGGCGCGGTGTCGGCCATCCAGTTGGCCCACGCCGGCCGGAAGGCCTCGACGAACCGCCCGAGCGACGGCCACGGCCCCGTCCACGGCGACCGCGGGTGGACGCCGGTCGGTCCGACTGCCGACCCCTGGCCCTACGCCGACGACGAACCGCTTGCGACCGAACGCCTCGACACCGACGGCATCGCTCGCATCGTCGACGCCTTCGCCGACGCCGCCGCCCGCTCTGTCGAAGCCGGCTTCGACATCGTCGAAGTCCACGCCGCCCACGGTTACCTGCTCCACGAGTTCCTCTCGCCGGTGACGAACACCCGCGATGACGCCTACGGCGGGGACTTCGAGGACCGAACCCGACTGCTCAGAGAAGTCGTCACCGCCGTCCGCAACACCGTCCCCGAGGGGATGCCCGTCTTCGTCCGCATCTCGGCGACCGACTGGCTGCCGGACCGTGATTCGTGGAGCGTCGGCGATTCCGCACGACTGGCGCGGGACCTCGAACGTCTCGGCGTCGACCTCATCGACGTGAGCGCGGGCGGCATCCACCCCGACCAGCAGGTCCCCGATACCGGCGCGCATTATCAGGTACCCTACGCCGAACGTGTCGCCGAGGGCGGCGTCCCGGTCGGTGCCGTCGGGAAAATCACTACGCCGGAGGGCGCCGACGCCCTCATCCGCAACGGCCGTGCCGACCTCGCCGTCGTCGGGCGTGAACATCTCAAAGACCCCTACTTCGCGGTCCACGCCGCCGAGAAACTGGGCTACGACGCGCCGGTTCCGCGGCAGTACACGCGGGGATTCTAGTACAGCGAGAGGTCGCCGGTCACTTTGTCGACGATGTTCTCCGAACCGGGACCGACCGCGAGCGCCGTCAGCGTCCCCGGTTCCAGTTGGGTGTGTCCGGCGTCACGAATCAGCGCGTAGGGCAAGCCCTCCCGGCGGGCGGCCTCGGCGAGTTCCTGCAGTTGCGATTCGCCAGACCCCTTCAGGACGACTTTCTTCTGGCCGCCGGATTTCCACTCCCGTCGGGCGTCCGGTCCCGCGGACTCGTAGGCTTTCAGCGAGGCGTGGGCGACCTGTGCGGCGAGTTTCCCCTTGCCCATCCCGAGGTCGGTGCGGGCGACGATGGCCTGTTTCATACTGTCGCTCGGGCGGAGAGGGACAAAAACCGGGTGGTTGGCGAGCGTGGCGGTGGCTGATTTTATGTTCGTTCGTCGGAAACCCGACTCCGATGGCTCTCTATGCCCTCCGGGACTTGCTCGTGTCCCCCAGAGAGTTCTTCGAATCGCGCCGCCCGGAATCGCTCACGTTTCCCGCCCTCGGCGCCATCGTGTTGGTGGCAGTCATCACCGCTGGTGGCCTGTGGGCGGTGATGCAACTCGCGGTCGTCGACCTCCCGCCCGAGGGACGGCGCGCGTTCCGGCGGGTGTTCGGGACGGTTCTCGTCGTCCTTCCATTCGTCATGCTCGTCAGTTGGGCCATCCTCGCGGGCGTCGTCTACCTCCTCGTCCGTGGGGACGCCACCGAGGCGACCTACAGCGGAACCTTCGGGGTGGTCGGCCTCGCGGCGCTTCTCGAGATTCCCGCGACTATCATCGGCTTCGTGCGGGCCTACATGTTGTTCGCGTCGGTGTCGTTTTCGGACCCCGAGACTGCCCAGCGGCAACTGGAGGCGGCGGCAAGCGGCGAGGACCCGCTCGTGTTGCTCGTCTGGATTGGCGTAACGCTATGGAAGGGCTACGTCTGGCGTGAGGGACTGCTCGGCGCCTACGACCTGCCGAGCGACCGCGCGACGCTCGCGGCAGGCGTAGCCGTCGGCTTCTCGCTTCTCATGGTCTTGTTCGGCTAGCCAGCATCGTTGACCTTTAAGCCCCTGAGGCTCCCGTCTCCGGGCATGATACTTTCCGACGGCGACATCCGTCGCCGCCTCACCGACGGCGAGTTGGTCGTCCAACCCCTCGACGACCCCGAACTGCAGATTCAGCCCGCCAGTATCGACCTCCGTCTCGGCCGCGAATTCCTCGAATTCCGGCGTACCAACATCCCGTGTATCCACCCGAACAGCGAACAGGAGGTCGACGAGTACGTCGACGAGACCTACGTCGAGGAGGGCGATGATTTCATCCTCCACCCCGGCGATTTCGTCCTCGGGACGACCAAGGAGCGCGTCGAGATTCCGCCGGACCTCATCGCCCACGTCGAGGGCCGGTCGTCGCTCGGCCGTCTGGCGGTCGTGGTGCACGCCACGGCCGGCCTCTGTGACCCCGGCTACGAGGGCCAAATCACGCTGGAGTTGTCGAATCTCGGCACCGCACCCGTCGCGCTCACGCCGGAGATGCGCATCTCGCAGTTGACGTTCACCGAACTGAAGAACCCGGCCGAACGCCCCTACGGCGCCGAACGCGGGTCGAAGTATCAGGGACAGAAAGGACCGCAGGCCTCCCGAATCCAATCCGACGAGGAGTTCGGGGGCGACCAGAAGCGATGAAGTTCATCGAAGAGGTCGTCGTCGAGGATTTCCTCCCGACGTTCCGCTCGATGCTGGCGGGGGAACTCCGCGAGCGCGGCCTCACCCAAAGCGAAGTCGCGGAACTGCTCGGCATCAGCCAAAGCGCCGTCTCGAAGTACGCCCACGGCGACGTGGACATCAACGACAGCGTCGCCGACGACGAGCGGGTCCGAGAGACGGTCGAACGGCTGGCCGACGGCCTCGAAACCGGCGACATGAGCCGCGTGCAGGCACTCGTCGAGGCCGAAATCCTGATTCGAAAGCTCGAACGCGGCGACTTGCTGGCGAACCTCCATGAGGCGGCGTTCCCACCGCTTTCGGAACACGAGGGCCCCCTCGACATCCACGACCCCGAAGGCGACCTGCGGACGACCGAGCGGGTACTCTCGTCGGTCCGACGGGGCGTCCGAACGCTGGAGAACACGAGCGGGTTCGCCGCGCTCATCCCGGCGGTCGGGTCGAACCTCGTCGAGGCGCTCCCGGAGGCCGACGGCATCGACGACGTGGCCGCCATCCCCGGTCGCATCCTCGACATCAAGGGACAGGCGACGGTCCCCGGCGACCCGGAATTCGGCGTCTCCGAACACGTGGCGTCGGTCCTGCTTGCGGCCAGAGCGGCCGGCAGCGACGCCCGTGCGGCGCTGAACGTCCGCTACGACGAGGACGTCGTCGCGAAACTCGACGCTGCGGGCTACGAGACGGTCGCATTCGACGCCGAAGCAGACGTCGAGTCGGCTATCGTCGAGGCGCTGGAATCCAACCCCCAACCCGACGTGCTGTATCAGACCGGCGGCTTCGGTATCGAACCCGTCGTCTACCTCCTCGGTGCCGACGCCGGCGTCGTCGTCGGAATGGTCCGGGACCTCGCCTGATGGGCGTCGCCGAGTTCTACGGCCGCTGGGCGGCGCTGTACGACCGGGTCGCGACCGCCCCCGGCGTCGCCCGCTGGCGGCGTGCCGCGGCCGCCCACGTCGCCGACCGCGGCGATTTCGTCGTCGAGATGGGCTGTGGAACCGGTGTGAACCTCCCGTATCTCTCGGAGCAGGTCGGCCCGGAGGGAACCGTCGTTGGCGTCGACATCACCGGACCGCTGTTGGACCGCGCTCGCGAACGCGTTGTGGAGCTAGACAACGCCTCGGTCGTCCGCGGCGACGCGACCCGCCCGCCGCTTTCAGACTCGGATGGCGTTCTCGGGACCTTCGTCTGTGGACTCTTCGAGGACCCGGCCGCCGTCATCGACGACTGGTGTGACCTCGTCGGGTCGGGCGGCCGGGTCGCGTTGATGGACGCGACGGCGACCGAGGAACCCCTCGGCCGGCCGCTGAACCCTCTTTTCAGAGCGTTCGTCGCGGCGGGCGCTCCGGGGTCGACGCCGAGAGAGGTACTCCGTGCGCCGTTCGCCCGGTTCGACGCGCCGCTATCACGCCGCGTCGAGGCCTCTCGGACGGCGCTTGCCGCACGCACCGAGGACCGCCGCTACGAGACGTTCGCGGCCGGGTTCGTCGGACTGCTGTCGGGACGAGTCCACTAGCGCGTCGAGTCGGCATCGTTTTCCCCCAATCGGCCGACTGGTCGGTATGGAGCGACGGGTCTTGGTGGGTGGGTTCACGACGGCGCTCGCGGTGGTCGGGGTGGTTCTCGGCAGTTTCCTCCTCGGGCGAGACCTCGTCGCGGCCGTGTTGTTCGCGGCGCTGCCGGGCGGTGTCGTCGCCGGACTGTGCTCCCGTGAGTCCGGCCACGTCGGGTCGGGTGCCCGGGCGGGTGCCTACGGCGGGATTGTGGCCTTTCTCGGGTTCGTCATCGTCGGGGCGGTTCAGACGGTTCTCGGCGGTGACTTCTCGATTCTGTTCCTCGGGGTGCAGACGGTATTGGTCGCCCTGCTGGTGGTGCCGATTCACGCCGCTATTGGAGCAGTCGGCGCCGTCGTCGGCGTCAGAATACGGAACGCGATGGGACTGGAGACGGCGCTGTAGACGTTACAGCGCCTTCCCGTCCGGCGTCGGCAGCGCTCGCAACTCCCGCGGCGGGACGAGGAAGTTCCCGCGACGCTTCACGAAGATGTACCGGAGGATGCCGTTGTTGACGCGCTGGCGAATCGCCGGCGTCTCCTTGGTGATGTCCGCGCCGTTCATCGCCTCACGGACGGACTCAAACGTCGAGATGCCCTCTTGAAGACTGGGAAAGTGGAGGCTGGCGACGCCGTCGTCGGTCGATTCGACGTGACGCCGGAGCGTCAGGACGTTGCCTTCCTCGTCGCGGTTGGCGCGGGCCATCTTCTGGGCGTGGCCGACGGCACCGTGTTCCCGCGCCTGCTCGACGAGCGCTTCGAGGTTCTCGGCGACGACGCCGCTGTGGTCGCCGACGTTGTTGCCGACGCCCTCGACGTCGCCGATTTGGTGAGTTCCGAACAGTTTCTTCACCATGCTGTCGTGGTCGTTGTCGCCGTACCAGCGGTCGAGTCGCTGGTGGAGCCGGGAGACGTGTTTCGTCGTGCCACCCTCGAAGGGACCGTCGTCGATGGTGATGAACGCCTCGGAGGCCTGATTGCCGGTGAAGCCGGCGTTGAACCCCATGAACAGTTTCGACGCCTCCGGCACCTGCGTCCCCTCGGGAATCCCGTCAACTTCGTCCTGTTTCTCGGCAGGCATGCCGGGGGCAATAAAGCCCGTCCGCCGGGAGTCGACGGTTCCCGGGAATGACACGGCGTCGACGCCGTTTGCCGTCTCGCGGTCGCCGAACAGCGCCTCGTCGGCCTCCATCACCACGTCGGCGCGGTCGGAGGCGAGGTGGATGTGGAGGTCTTGGGTGTCGAATTCGGGCTGTTCGAAGTCCGACAGCGCCCGCGGTTGGGGAAGGTCGACGCCCTCGGGGACGGCCCCGTAGCGCTCGAAGTACGACGGCGAGTAGCCGACGGAGAAAATCAGCCCCGCGGGCGAGCGCTCGTAGGCGCGGTCGAGGACTGAGAGGGCGTCTTCGACCTGCTGGCGGTCCGAGTCGGTCGGTTCGCCCTCGGAATCGAGGTTCACGTACAGAAAGATGTGGTGTTTGGGGAGGGCGTGGTTGCCGTGTTCGTCCGTCTCCAAAACGTCGTTCCAGGCGTGTTGGCGACGCGGCAGCGTCGAGGGGTCCTCGACGCCGGTCGGAACCGGCTCCTCGCCGGCGAAATCCAGACACGCCGAGAGGCCTGCGGTGCCGCCGACGGCGACGGCGGCCTTCAGGAAGTGCCGGCGCGTCGGTGCGTAGCGCTGGGTCATTGGTCGATTTAGTGACCCGGTGCCAAAGCGGGTTTTGGTTCGAACGACGAACGACTCAGCCGTACCGGTCGGCGTGGAGTTCACAGAAGGCGGGAGAACCCAGTTGAGCGTTCAGGAGCGCGGGTTGACGATGAGCGTCGTACAGCCGGCAGTCGGGGTCGGCACAGAACGCCTCGCCGGTTTCGAGGTAGTGAGATGCTGCGAGCACGTACCCCTTCAGCGCGTCGGTCGTCCGAGGGTCGTCGGCGACGAGGAACTCGCCGTCGACCTCGTTTTCGAGTACCTCCCGCGGCGGTGCGTCCCCGGAAACGAGGGCGTGTTTCTGTTTGGCCTCGTAGTAGGCCTCGGGTTTCGCGGGCGCCTCGTACAGCCCCGGTACCGACAGCATGGCCGGCTGTCCGAGGACGGCAACGCGCTTGTGCCAGCGGCCGTCGTGGTCGCCCCACGTCCCGAGGACGCGATCGAGGAGGGGAACGTGGAGGTGGCCGAGACCGCTCTCGTCGGGCAGTCGCTTCCGGAGGGCGTCCTGTATCGCCAGTCCGTCGTAGATGACGCCGCCGGCGCGTTCGGGGTGTTCGAGGGCGCGCTGTTCGTACCGGACGATGCCGAGCATGTCGGTGCCCGTCTCTCGGTCGTACGGCGACAGCACTCGCGCGGCCGCGAACTCGCGGGCCAGTTCCTCCCCGGCCACGTCGCCGAGCAGGCGGTCGTCGACGGTCACCTCGGCGTCGATTCGCTCGTCGAGCCACGCCGCGATGGCGTCGGCGTCGGCTTCCGTCGTCGGGGCGCGATACAGCGTAACGCGGTCGACCATTCGTCGGTCAGTCGTCGGCGGGTTCCGGCGACCGACTCGTCAACTCGACCTCGGGGGCGTCGACTTCGAGTTCGTCGAGGGCGACCTGTGCGGCGCGTTTGCCGGAGAGCAGCATGGCGCCGAACGTCGGGCCCATCCGCGGGAGGCCGTACGTCGTCGCCGTCGCCATCCCGGTGACGACGAGGCCGTCGTGGGCGAGACCGGTGTGTTCGACGACGGCGTCTTCGCTCTCGCCGACCCACATCGAGTCGTGGCCGGGTGAGTCGTGGCCGGGGGCGCCGTAGGAGTCGTCGCCCGTGTTGTCCATGCCGGTGTTGTGTTCCTCGGCGTGTTCGATGCCGGGGGCGTTGAGGACGCCGCGTTCCTGCAGTTTCGAGACCGCGACGGCGTCGTGGCCCGTCGCGTCGATGACCAAATCCGCCTCGACGGCGATGGGGTCGACGCAGGTGATTTCCCGCGGCAGGGCATGCACGGGCGTCCAGTTCATCACGATGCCGCCGACGCGGTGGTCCTCCCGGATGACGATGTCGGTGAACTCCGTCATGTTCTGCATCTTCGCGCCCGCGTCGCAGGCGGCTTTGATGAGTCCCGAACACGCCTCGGGGCCGTTGGCGACGTACAACCCTTCGCTGTCCTGGGAGCGCTTGAAATCCACGTCGAGGTCCTCGAGAACGTTCTGGGCGGGGTCCCGGACGGTAACTTTGTTCATCAGGAAGCCACCCAGCCAGAAGCCGCCGCCGAGGTAGTTGTTCTTCTCGACGACCATCGTCTGGACGCCGCGCTCGGAGAGTTCCTTCGCCGCCATCAACCCGGAGGGGCCGCCCCCGACGATGATGACGTCCGAATCCGAGAAGTCCATGAACTCCTCGGTCCACTCCTGACCGATTGCGCGCGTTACCTCTGCCTCTCCCACGTCGGAAAACTTGCCGAACTCGCTCATACAACTGAGTAGTATTCTCTGGTAATACTAAGCCGTTGTGGTCGGCGACGCTCTCGGTAGCAGGGCGCTCACAGGACGATGAGGGCTTGGGAGAGAAGCGCGACGGCGCTGCCCGCAGACAGCAGCGCCACGTTCGCCCGGGGGTTCGCCGCCGGCGTGAGGTCGAAACTGTGGTGCCACCCCGACAGCGGAGCGAACGGACGAATGCCCATCGGGGTGACGCTGTCGGCCAGCAGATGCGAGGCAAGCGAGACGCCGACCGCGGCTCCGAGGACGACCGGGCTGCCGAAGACGCCACCGACAGCGACGCCGACGCCGACGGCGACTGCCGAACACGCGAGGAGAAACCAGACCGTGTGGGTCGGTCCGCGGTGGTCGATGGGGAGCCGTTCGTCGGCGTCGGGCAGCGTCGCGGTGGCGATGGCGACGGCGAAGCCGACGGCGGCGAGTGTGGGGTCGTCGCGTGCCGTCAGCGTCGCCCCCACGGGAGCGTACGCCAACAGGGCCGCGCCGAGATGTCCCCAGCGGTACATGCTTGGACTCCAGCACCGAGGGAACGAATCCCTTCCGGGAGCGCTTCGTAAGGATTACGACGGGAACCCGCGAAGGCCCTGTCATGAGCGACAACGGCGACGAGGAGGCCGAGGAAGCCGAACCGGCAGTTCCGCTCGGTGACGGCGAGGCCGTTGAGGGTGCACCGCTGGCGCGGGTCGCCTCCCGGCTACACTACGCCATCGAGAAGAGCGAAGTCGACCGACGCGAGGGGGAAACGACCATCCGGACGCCCGACGGTCCCCGGGAGTTGGGCGAGATACTCGAAGAGAGCGACGAGGTGTACTTCGACACCCGACAGTCCTTCGAGACGGCCGTCCGCGACGTCATCGGGTCGGGTCCGGTTCCGACCGCCGACGGCGGCAGCGACGCCGGGACGGAGACGGACGCCGACGCCAATGCGGAACCCGACGACGAGGACGGCGGCTTCGAGTTCTCCGAAGAGTAACTCGACGCGAACCCTTTTGCTCGAAGACGACGCAGCAGAATCCATGAGCCTCCCGTTCGGCCCACCGGAACTCAGCGCCGAGGACGCAGGCTTCGGCATCCCCGTGGAGTTCTCGCCCTCGGAGTTGCTCAACGGGACGGTCGACGCCGACCGCTCTTCGGTCGCCGCGGAAAGCAAGACGCTTTGACGCCCCGGCCGCAGGCCCGAGTATGCGCGAGTCCCATCCGATAGAGGCCGCCGTCGGCATCGCATACTACGTCTCCGAGGCCGACGGCGTCGGCGGCCACCTTCGGGACCGCCCCGAGGATTTCCGCGTGCGAGAGCGGGAGGCCTTCGGCGCGGACGTACACTCTCTCGACGCCGAGACGGGGTCGTACCCGCATCTCGTCTTCCGGGCGACGCTTCGGGGCTGGGACACCAACGACTTCGCCTCGGCGCTGTCGAACGAACTCGGAATCAGCCGCGAGCGGGTGTCGTGGGCCGGCACGAAGGACAAACACGCGGTCACGACCCAACTGTTTTCGGTGAAACGCCCCGAGGGGAATGACTTGCCGACGTTCGACGGCGTCGACATCGAGGTGCTGGGACGGGCCGGCCGGCCCGTGCTGTTCGGGGACCTCGTGGGCAACGAGTTCGAACTCGTCGTGCGAGGCGCCGAGCGACCGGACAACGCCGAGGCAATCGCTGCGGAACTGCGAGCCTTTGCAGCCGACGGCGAGGGCGAAGCCGAATCGGTCGCCGTCCCGAACGTTTTCGGCCAACAGCGCTTCGGGTCGAAACGCCCCATCACCCACCGGGTCGGCCTCGACATCGTCCGCGGCGACTGGGAGTCCGCCGCGGTCCGGTACGTCTGTGAGGCCGGCGACCGCGAACCCGAATCGACACAGGAGGCACGGGAGTACGTCGGCGAGACACGCGATTGGGAGGCGGCGCTGGACAGACTTCCGAGGCGACTCCGCTTCGAACGCGCCATCGCCGCACGGCTGGCCGAAGGCGCCGACGCGCCAGCGGACTACCGGGAAGCCCTCGAACGCCTGCCGACGAACCTCCAGCGGATGTTCGTCAATGCGGCCCAGTCCTATGCGTTCAACCGCATCTGTTCGGAGCGCCTGCGTCGCGGGCTGCCGTTCGGACGCCCGGTCGCCGGCGACGTGGTGTGTTTCTCCGACGACGACGGACTGCCGGACCCCGGTCGGACGCAACTCGTCGACGAGGGTCGCGTCGAGACGGTGCGGCGACACTGCGAGCGCGGCCGTGCGTTCGTCACCGCGCCGCTTCTTGGCACCGAAACGGAGTTCGGAAGCGGCGAACCGGCGGCAATCGCCCGGTCGGTGTTCGAGGACATCGGCATCGAACCCGCCGACTTCTCCCTGCCGGGGGAGTTCGATTCCTCGGGCACCCGTCGGGCGATTCGCGTCGAGACGACGCTGGACATCGATACCGACCCGCTGACGCTTCGGTTCTCGCTACCGAAGGGGAGCTACGCGACGGCGGTGGCTCGGGAGTTCCTGAAGACCGACCCCGAAGACTTCTCCTGAGGCGCGAATTCTCGTCCAGCGGTCCGAAACGAACGTTGGGCCGAGCGAGGGAGTCAAGTGGGAGGGGAATTATGTGAACGGTATGTCGAATCAGCCCATCAACCGACCGAACGTCCCCGTGCGTGGTATCGATGGGTCGTGGGTCGTCGTCGCCATCGGGCTGTGTCTGTCGCTCTTCGGGGGGTGGCACGTCCTCGCATCCGGGATGCCGGGAAGCGTCCTCGAGTCCGGCTCGACGCTCTTCATCAACGTCGGCCTGCCGGTGGTGGCGGTCGGCGTCATGCTGTATGCGGTGCGAAAGGCCCCCACTCGAGAGTGGACGGTCGCTCGGTGGATGTTCGGTAGCATCCTCGCGCTCGGAGCGCTCGCGGCGTGGGCCAGCGCCGAATCCCTCATCGCTGGAGAGTTCATGGCCGCCCGGGGGACGCTGTTGTTGGGTGCGAACCTCGACATTCTCTTCGGCGTCGTCACCGGTGTCAACCGCGCTCGGGCGAAACAGAACGCCGAACTCGCCGAACGCGAGCGCGCCCAGCGGGAGGGGATGGCGTTCCTCAATCACCTGTTGCGTCACCACGTCCTCAACGGGATGA
Source organism: Natronomonas gomsonensis (assembly GCF_024300825.1). Lineage (NCBI taxonomy): Archaea > Methanobacteriati > Methanobacteriota > Halobacteria > Halobacteriales > Natronomonadaceae > Natronomonas > Natronomonas gomsonensis. The sequence goes on from NZ_CP101323.1 coordinate 1,767,565, forward strand.
CCATCATCAACGGTTACACGGACGAACTCCGCGAGGAGGACGTCTCGCCGGAACACATCGAGGTCATCGAGCGGCAAAGCGAGCGCATCGTCACGCTCGTCGAGAACGTCCAGACGCTCGTCCAGTCGCTGTCCGGTGAACCGGAGGCGAAACCGGTCGACATCGCCGACGTGGCCGACCGCGCCGTCGCCGACGCCCGCGAGACGTACCCGAACGCGACGGTCGAACTCGAAGCCGATTCCGCGACCGTCCGGGCCGACGACTTCCTCCGGTCGGTGCTCGACAACCTCATCGCCAACGCCGTCGAACACCACGACGGCGAACCGTCGGTCCACGTCACCGTCGAGGCTGGCGACCCGACGGTCCTGCAGGTCGAAGACGACGGCCCGGGAATCCCCGACGAGATTCGGCAGTCGTTCACCGAGAAAGACGACATGGCGACCGGCGTCGCCGGCGACGGCCTCGGCCTGTATCTCGTCCACACGCTCGTGACGAACTACGGTGGCGAGGTTCGAATCGCCGACAACGACCCCCGCGGGACCGTCGTCACGGTCGAACTGCCGCGGGCCTGAGCGAGTACCGAACCGCCCCGCTTATCGGCGTTCGTTGCCTTCCGTCCCACATGGAGTGTCGGTGCTGTGGAACGTCGCTTGAGCGCCCCGGTGACTACTGTCTGGTCTGCCGGAGCGAGAACGCCGACACCGTCGTCATCGACTGCGAACGCGAGCGTGCGACCGTCACCGCGCTGTTGGACGACGACATCGTCTCCCAGCGAACCGTCACGACGCGCCCCGAAAACGACCAGCGCTGGGCGCCGACGGAACTCCGCAACTACGCGGGTCGCATCGCTGACGAGATACGGCGCAAACGTCCCGAAGAGGTGTACGCTACCGGTGACCGCGAAGTCGTCCGGGCGGTTCGAAGCGAAGTTCACTATCCCTTCTATCGCGTCGCCGACGACGACCCCATCGAGGCCGTCCGGCGCAAGCGCGGCGAACCGAGTCTGGAGGTCGTCGAAGCCTCCACCGAGGAGAAACTCGGCGGCAGCCACTCGACGCTCATCGGCGGCCGCGACGGACGGAAGGTAATCGACACCGTCGCTGGCCATCCTCACGTCAAGAAAATCATCCCCGGCCCCATCGATGCGGGCGGGTCGGGATCGCGGACCGGCGTCCGGGCGAAGGCCACTCGCGCCGACGACACCGGCAACGTCCGACTGCTCATCCGCGATGGCTCAAGCGTCCAGGAGAACCGCGTCGTCACGACCGCGAGCGACCGTGAATTGGGCGAACACGTCCGAGCGGACCTCAACGACGCCCTCGTCGAAGCCGAACTGAAGGATTAACTCGGTCCGGCCTCGCTTTGGACGAGCCAGCCCCCCTCGATGTCGCAGGCCTCACGGACTTCGTATTCGATGGTGGTTTCCTCGCCGACCACCGAGCCGCCCTCGACGGCCTCGATGCGGAGCGGCACGTCGAGGTTGCTGCCACAGCAGCCGACGCCGACGAACTCCTCGAGAACGTCGCCCAACGCGACGCGGTCGTTGGTCTTCCGCAGGTACGCGCGGAACGACGGCTTCTCGACCTGAAATCGGCCCCACTCGCTGAGGTCGGCCGGATACGACACCACGAGTCGGTCGGCCGTCTCGGTTTTACCCATACTCGGTTTCGGAGACGAGCGTCAAAATCGCTGTCGCCGGCTACCGGGAAACGTGAGACTTATCCGTCCGCTGGATGGAGAGTATGGTACTATGGCCAAGAAGGGTACGACCGGGAGCGCCGGCCGCTTCGGCGCCCGCTACGGGCGCGTCGCACGGCGCCGCGTCGCCGACATCGAAGGCGAGATGGAGAACTCACAGGTCGACGGTGACGACGTCAAACGCGTCGGGACGGGCATCTGGGTGAACGAGGAGACCGGCGAGAAGTTCACTGGCGGCGCCTACAAGCCGCAGACCCCCGCCGGCAAGACCGTCCGCCGCTCCATCCGCGCGGCGCTCGGCGAAGACGAGGAGTAGGCTCATGAGTTACAAGTGCTCCCGCTGTAAACGCGACGTCGAACTCGACGAGTACGGTGGCGTCCGCTGTCCGTACTGTGGCCACCGCGTCCTGCTGAAGGAGCGGAGCCGCGACATCAAAGAAGTCGACGTACAGTAAGCGGCCGTGCACGAGGCGGAACTGGTTTTCGACTACGACACGCCCGAAGCGGCCGCGCTAATCGCCGACAGCATCGGTCAGGAAATCGGCGAAATCGAGGGCGACCGCACGACCGCCGCCATCAGTCGGAACGGCAGCCGACTGCAAATCGACATCGACGCCGACGACCTCGTCGCGCTGCGAGCCGGGTTGAACACGTGGGAAACGCTCGTCGAAGTCGCCGAACGGAGTATGAAGGCCGGTCGTTGAACGCGCGAAAGCCGAAAGCGTGGCTTTTTCAGTATTCATCCCGACGGTCGGTGTATGCAGGGTAATCTACCGCCTGAGGCACAGGAGAAAATCGAGGAGCTCCAAGACCTTCAGGAGACCGCACAGCAGGTCGCACAACAGAAACAGCAGGCCGAAACGCAACTGCAGGAGTCGAAGACGGCCCTGGAGACCCTCGACGACATCGAGGGTGACACGAAGATGTACCGAGAGGTCGGCGAACTGCTCGTCGAGACTGGCTACGACGAGGCCTACGAGGACCTCGAAGAGAAGGTCGACAGCCTCGAAGTCCGCACCCAGACCCTCCAGAAGCAGGAGGACCGCGTCCAAGAGCAGTTCGAGTCCCTCCAAGAGGAACTCCAGCAGATGCTGCAGGGCGGCGCAGGCGGCGGCCCGATGGGTCCCGGCGGCCCGGGCGCCGGCGGCGCGTAACGACGTGACCGACGAATCGAGCGGCGAGCCGAGCGACGAAGCGGTCGTCGAGGCCGCCTCCGATGCCGCCGAGGGGGTCGTCCTCTCGCGGTACAAACAATCGGCAGTAACCGACCTCGACGTGACCGTGCGGTTCGAGGAGGGCGTCCTCGAAGTCGACGTGTACCTCAACGCGCCCGAGGAACCCGACCCCGAGGACGTGGTTCAGGAGGCCATCGAGGCCGCCGAGGCGGCCGTCGACGAACTGTTCGAGGACGCCTAACCTCTCGCTTTTCGCGGTCGCTACGTACGTAGCGGTGGCGCTATCCGGCCAGCAGGAACACCAGGAGGCTCACCGCCATCGACCCGCCGAGCACCGCGAGCAGCAGCGCACCGCCCATCTGTATCATCGCGTTGGCCGTCGAGGCGAGCGTCTCGGTGCGGTCGTTGCCGAACACCGTCACTTCGACGTGTTCGACGGCCATCCCGGCCTCGACGGGTTCACAGTCCGCGACGGCCTCCGATACGAGGTCCTCGACGAGGGCGACGAGTTCGTCGGTGTCGATGGCGCCGCCGACCTGATTGTCCGCCTCCATCGTGTTGACGATGTGTGTGTCCGTCGTCATCACCTCGGCCGTGTCGGCGTCGACCGCCGCGAGCAGTTCCTCGCGCAGTCCTGGTTCCATGTTGTTGCCGTCGACGAGGACGTAGGCGGTGCGCGTTCGGCCGTCGCCGTTTCCGACCTCGAAGACGGCCACGCGGACGCCGAGGGGCCCGATGCCGTCTTTCGGCTCCCAGTCGGTTTCGTCCCACGCGACGCCGACGCTGAGGGGGCGGCGTTCGGCATCCGAGAGACGCTCGCCGAGCCGGCCCGCCGCCGCCATCATGTCGAAGGAGCGTCGCGACCCGGGGACGACGTGGCCGAGGTCATCGCCCGCGAGGCCGTCGTTGCTGTTGTGGGCGTCGACGAGCATGACGTTTCGAACCCCGGAAACGCGTGCCTCCGCGGCCGTCGAGAGGCCGACGGAGAAGTCGATGTCGTCGGCGAACGCCGGGGCGTGGGTGCCGACGACGAGGGCGTCCTCGCCGATTGCCTGTCCGAGCAGTTTCGAGTCCCCTTCCTGCTCGCGGAGTCCGGGTGTGGCCTCGCTGGCGTAGTCGATGCGGTCGTGGGCCGTCTCGGCGGCCTCGAGGATAGTGTCGACTTCCCGTTCGGTGACGAGGTTGAAGTCGTGGCCGGCGGTGGCATGCGGCGGGAAGGCGAGGCCATCGGTCGAGCGGGCGACGCGCTCGGGGAGGTTGCCGCCACCGATTTCGCCCATCGGTCCCGGATGTATCATCGGCAGGACGAACCGGGCCTTCTCGGTGCCGTCGGCGCGTCGAATCCCGAGGACGGTGACGGGGACGACGGCATCCTCGCCCAACTGGCCGAAGAACTCCTCCAACTCGCGAGAGCCCTCCGCGATGTGGCCGATGAAGCCGCCGACGAAATCCAGCACTGACACGCCGAGGTTGCGCCGCCACGGCCGGTCGATGGTGACCAAAAAGAGCTGTACCGCGAGGGCGTACACCACGCAAATAGCACCGAGGACGGCGAAGTCGGCCGGTCGAACGACGAGCAGTTCCGGCGGCGCGACCGCCGAGCGGGCGAGGTAGGTGTCGACGAGCGGGCCGCCAACGTCGAGATAGCGCGCGGCGCCGCTGTAGACGAACACGAGGACGGCGGCGACGAGCGTCTGGATGCTCGCGGGAATGGTGGCGACGAGGAGCGACCGCCGTGAGACGGCCATGACGACGAACAACCGGACGCCGAAGACGACGCCGAGTGCCATGATGAGCGCATCGATGATGAACGCCTGTCCGAATCCCATGAGAACCGCCATGAGTGCCGCGATGACCACGATGACGACGACGAGCACCTCACAGGCGAGTGCGAGCAGCGCCGAGCGGTTGTAGGTCAACCGCCCGCCGAGTCGGCGGTCGACCCACGGGGTCGTGAAGGCGGCGACGACCGTCGGCACGCCGATGTACACCATCCCCTGATAGGCGTTTTCGAGGACGAACTGCGAATCGAAGGCGGCCAATCCGGCGACGGCCGCGACGAGCAGGGACAGAAAGAGACTGGCCGACCAGTCGGGCGCGCGGAAGACGAACCGCGACAGCGAGGCCAAATCGCCCTGCGTCCGTGTCATTGTCTCGACAGGGGGTCGGAGCGCGGTTAAAAGGCTCGGAGGTGGTTCAGACCGACTCGCAAACCGCGAGGAAGTTCTCGAACACCTCTTCGCCGCGTTCGGTGTGGGCGACTTCGGGGTGCCACTGGACGCCGTAGAGGTTCCGGTCGGTGTCGCTCATCGCTTCGACGCCGCAAACGTCGCTTTTCGCAGTGCGGGCGAAGCCCTCGGGAACCTCCGTGACCTCGTCGGCGTGGCTGGCCCACACGCGCGTTTCGGGTGCGAGCGACCCGACGAGCGGGTCGTCGTCGTCGGTTATCTCGACGGTCACGTCGGCGTAGCCGCCGTACTCGCCGGAGTCGACGCGGCCGCCCAACTCGTCGGCTATCAACTGCATTCCGAGACAGATGCCGAGAACCGGTACGTCGGCGTCAAGGTAGTCCGTCGAGTGGCCGATGCGGTCCATCGAGGGGCCACCGGAGAGGACGATGCCGTCGGCGTCGACGTCTTCGGGTGGCGTCTCGTTGTCGACTATCTCGGTGTCGATGCCCAAATCGCGGAGCGCGCGGTGTTCAAGATGCGTGAACTGCCCGTGGTTGTCGACCACGACGATTCGCGTCATTGAGTGTGCGTATCGCGTCGGCGCGTAAAAAGGGTCTGAAAGGCGTGCTATCGTCGCTCGTTGCTGAGGCGGTGCGACCAGTATCCGCGAGCGCCGCTGGCGCGAGCGGTTCACCGGACGCTCCCTCCGGTCGCGTCCGGGTTGTTTTTCCCCAAGTTTTTGCGACTGAGTGGTTCCGCGCCTGCGGCGCGGAACCCGAGGGAGTAAAAAGTGGGTGTTAGTCGTCAGCCAACACCGGCGTCTCCTCGTCGGCGAGCAGGCGGTCGAGGGCGTCGACCATTGCTCGAACCGAGGCAGTTGTGATGTCGGAATCCGAAGCGGCGACGGTGACTGTCCGGTCGCCGCGGGACATTTCCACCTCGACGGTGACGACGGCGTCGGTGCCGCCGGTGATGGCGTCGACGTGGTATGATTCCAGTTGGGCGTTTGCGGCCGCACCCAGCGCCGAGCGGACGGCGGCAATGGCCGCATCGACGGGCCCGGAACCGGTCCCCGAGGCGACCCGTTCCTCACCGTCGACGGTCAGTCGAACCGAAGCGGTCGGGGTCCCGCTGCCGGAGGCGGCGGTGAGGTCGACCAACTCGACGCGGCGGTCGTACTCCCGGCCCTGGACCTCCTCGGCGATAGTCAGGAGGTCGGCGTCGGTGATGCGCTTGCCGCGGTCGCCGAGCGCCTTCACGCGGGAGACGACTTCGGCGAGTTCGTCGTCGCTGACCTCGATGTCGTGTTCGGAGAGGGCGGCCTCGACGCCGGCGCGACCGGCGTGTTTTCCGAGGACGAGACGGCGCTCACGGCCCACCTTTTCGGGTGGGTACGGCTCGTACATCGCGTCGTCTTTCAGCGTGCCGTCGGTGTGGATGCCGGACTCGTGGGTGAAGGCGTTCTCTCCGACGACGGCCTTGTTCGGCGCCAGCGGCACGCCGGTCGACGAGGAGACGAGTTGCCCGAGGTCGTACAGTTTCTCGGTGTCGAGCGTCTCGACGCCGTAGCCGTGGTCCAAGGCGATGGCGACCTCCTCGATGGCGACGTTGCCGGCGCGCTCGCCGATGCCGTTGATGGTGCCGTGGACGAGGTCCGCCCCCGCGGCGACGGCGACGAGGGTGTTCGTCACCGCCAACCCGAGGTCGTCGTGGGTGTGTGTCGACGTGGGGCCGAGTTCGGAGAGTCGGCTGTAAATGTCCAACATCCGGTCGGGCGTGGCGTGGCCGACGGTGTCGGGCGCACAGATGCGGTCGGCGCCGGCGTCCATCGACGCGCCCATCAACTCCTCGAGGAACTCGAGGTCGGCGCGTGAGCCGTCCTCGCCGAGGACCTCGACCCACAGGCCGTGGTCCTTGGCGTACTCCACGAGGTCGACGGTCTTCTCGACGACAGCCTCGTGGGTGGTGTCGAGTTTCTCCTCGACGTGGCGGTCGCTGGCCGGCACCACGAGGTTGACGCCGTCGACATCGCAATCGAGCGCGAGGTCGATGTCGTTTTTGACGCCGCGGGCGAAACTCGTCACGCGGGCGTCGAGTCCGAGGTCGGTGACCCGCGAGATGGTTTCGCGTTCGCCCGCGCCGGTGCAGGCGCTGCCGGCCTCGATGACGGCCACGTTGGCGTCGTCGAGCGCCAGTGCGATGTCGGCCTTCTCGTCGGGCGACAGCGAGATGCCCGGTGCCTGTTCGCCGTCGCGTAGCGTGGTGTCTAGGAACTGTACCTCGCAGTCTTCGAGGGGAGCAGTCGCTGGGTGGTCCCCGAATAGCGTTGTCACGGTAGAATCCTCTGTGTTAGATGAGCGGTCGAATTTCTCGACCAGCCGCCGCGTGGCGACTTACTCTATCCTCTGCCGTATTGGTGTTCGGCATGGGTACAGGAGACACATTGGCGTCGGGGTTGATTAAGTTGCGGGTTCGCGCACGATTTCGGGCGAGTCCGTCACAGCCCCTCTATGCGGACGCTATCGCCCGCTTCGACACCCTCGGCGGCACCGGCCGGCAACTCGAGGACCGTATCTCCCCTCGCCCGACCGCGGCCCGTCCACGCCGAGAGCCGCTTTACCGCCTGAACTTCCCCGTCAACGACCCAGACGGCGTCGATGTCGAAGGGGACACACAGCATATGCAGGCCGCGTTTCGTCGGGCGGCCGAACGGAAACACGAGCGCGTAGTCGTCGGGTATCGACCGCCGGAACATCAACCCGAGTCCCTGCGAGATGAGGCCGTCGGCTACGTCGACATCGCTGGCGAGGACCCGTTCGATTCCGTCGGTTTCGTGGACGACGCGCACGCCCTCGGGTGAGTCGCCATGCGATAAAAAGTCACGCCCGGTTTCGCGTCCCGACGCCGGTCAGCGACCGACGACGCGTTCGACGTTCGGTTCGATTCGGAAGTGCTTCCCGCCGCGAGCGATGTCGAAGCCCATGAAGACGAACAGCAGGGCGGTGACACAGGAGACGGCGAACAGCGCGGTTTCGCTCGCCGTCGCGGTGCCGGCAATGACGTGTGGGAGGTAGGTGGCTGGCAGAAGTACCGCGAACAGCAGGTAGGTCGCGGCAGCAAACCCTCGCCACGGGACGGAAAGGGGACCGACGGACAGTTCTGCGAGGCTTCCCGCGAGCAGGGCGGCGACGCCCGCGAGTACCATCAGGGCGATTGGCGTCGACCCCAGTGCGCCGACGCCGAACGCCGCGAGGAAGGCGGCGACTAGCACGAGGTCGAAGGCCCCGAGATAGCGGAAGGAGGACTGTTTCATGCCTGCTGGGTTCGGTGGCGGTCGTGTTAGGCCTTTGCCGACCCAAGGTTGAACTCCGACGACGCCTCACTCCGGTCATGGAGAAGACGCCGAAGGGCACCTCGGTCGGCGTCGAGGACCCCTACGCCGTCGTCGAGCGCTGTGATTTCCTCACCGACGACGGTCGGTGTCGGTACGCCGCCGAACACGGCCACAACGACCCCGAATTCGCCCGGAAGCGCCACGAAGACGACCTTCGGTGCCCCGCGGCCGACCCGGATGGTGAGTGGACGTGGGGCGACTGTCCCCATTTCCGGGCCCGGCAGCGCTCGCGGGAGTGTCTCCGGTGTGGCCTCGAAGAGCGCCGACTCGCCCACGACGACGAGCGGCCGCTGTTGGAGGAACACCACCTCGAATACCGCGACGACGACCGGCGGGAGACGGCCCACGAAATCACGGTGTATCTCTGCCGGTGGTGTCACGCGAAGGTCCACGACTCGTGGGCGCGAATCGACGACGATGCCTCGCCGGACCCCGAAGCCATCGCGGAAGCGGAGGGCCGACGCTCGAAAGAGCAGGCGGAGTTCGGCTTCGAATCCGCCGCCGAGCGCTACGACGGCGACGGCGAATAGCGCAAGGGGCTTATCGGCGGCCGTGACCAACGTTCGGTATGACCCATCTCGGCCACATCCACCTGAAGGTTCGCGATGTCGAGCGAGCCGTCGGTTTCTACACCGACTGTTTCGACCTCGCCGTCGAGGAGCGCGTCGGGCGATACGCCTTCCTCACCTTCGGCGAGCACCACCACGACCTCGCGCTGCAGGGCATCAGCGACGACGCCCCCGACCCACTCTCGGGCGTCGGGCTGTATCACGCCGCCTTCGAACTCGACGACGAGGCGGCGCTGCGGACACTCTATGAGTCCCTCCAAGAGCGCGGCGTCGCGGTGTCGCCGGTCGACCACGGCATCTCCAAGGCGCTGTACTTCGACGACCCCTCCGGCAACGGCGTCGAGGCGTACATCGACACGCGCGACGACCACGGGGGCGAGTGGGCGGGCGTCAACGAGCGCTTCGACCCGACTGCGCTGTAGTACCGTCTCTCGCGACGAACGCTCAGTCAATCAAAAACCGTAACACGACCAGAGACGTGCTGTCCGTATGAATCGGACGGAACTGTTCCTCGCTTTGGTCGTGTTCCTTCTGGCGGCGCTCGTTTACGAGACCGGGGACGGAAACACGCCGGAGTTCGTCGTGATTCCTGTCCTCTTGATTCTCTTCCTTTTGCCGATATACGTCGTTGGTGCACTCATCATCGAGAACGCCATCAACCGATGATATCGATGGGCCCTCTATTTCGACAGCCTCGCCGGCATCTTCGCTCACTAACTCACTCGACTTCGAACTCCTCGGGTGGCCGCCCAGCCTCGTCGAGGACGTCCTCGGAGACGAACACGGGACAGTCGACGCGTAGCGCGATGGCGATGGCGTCACTCGGCCGGGCGTCGAAGGTCACGTCTGTCCGTTCGCCGTTGACGTAGCGTTCGGCGTCGATTTTCGCGAGGAAGGTGTGTTCGGCGAGGCCGTCGATGCGGACGCGGTCGATGGCGCCGCCGAACTCCGTGAGCATCTCGACGAAGAGGTCGTGGGTGAGCGGTCGCTCGAACGGCCGGCCTTCGAGCGCGTGAGAGATGGATTTAGCCTGGTCGGCACTGATGAAGATGGGCAGCGTCTCCTCGCGGGCGCGCAGGAGAACCACCGGTGCACCCTCCTCGCCGCCGTCGTCGACGCTGATGCCGAGGCCGTCGACGGTCGCCTCGTGTGTCATCGTATAACAGTCTCGCAAGCAGGACCAAAACTTTTCGCGTCCCAACGACGACGGAGTTGTATGAGCGACCCCTACACCGTCGCGCTGAAGCCCTCCGCACGCCGGGTGAGTTCGGCGGTGGGGAAGTGGGTCGCCGAAGAGGGCCGCTTTCGCGCCTTCGACTCGAAGGCGCTTGCTCGTGAGTGGGCCCGGGAGGTGAGTCCGCAGGGGCGGACGCTGTGGGTACAGGACGCCCATCCGCGCGACATCGGCCCTGCGGACGGCTACCTGCTGGCCCGCGCCAGCCACCTGCGGGGCAACGAGACGGAACTGCCGGGCGAACAGCGAGCGCTCTCGGAGTTGTGAGATAGAGCCAACCGTTTAGACCGTTTATTCCGACGAAAATCGGTCGCTTGAGGCCTGAACGGACTGAACGGCTCGAAACGGTCGTGACGGTACAAGTACCGACGGCAGGTACGAAAGCATGCAATGAGAGCCAAATCGATACTGCTCGCGGTGCTTGCGGCGAGTGCGCTTCTCGTCGGTGCCGTGGGTGCTGCGGCGGCACAGCCCGACAGCAACGACAGCGACGCGGGCGAGCGTGGCCCGCCGAGCGACCTGCCCGGACCGGTTCCCGACTTCGTCGGTGATATCCTCGGGTCGGTGAACGACTTCCTGACCGGCGGTATTTCCGACCTCGGTGAGGCGGTGTCGGGTATCGCATCCGGCGAGTGACGCACCCGTTTAGCGTTCCCCCTCAGTTTTAACCCCGTTCCCGCGGTGTCGCGGGTATGGAATCCATCGGCACCGGATTGGCGACGCTCGACACCGACGGCCACCGCGCGGACATCCGACTGGCCCGCCCCGAGAAACGAAACGCGATGAACGAGGCCCTGATGGGTGATTTGACGAGCGCCTTCGAGCAGGCCAGCGCCCGCGAGGGCGTACGTGCCATCACCCTGCTCGGTGAGGGGCCGGTGTTCTGTGCGGGGATGGACCTCCACATGATGCGGGACCGCGTCGAGGAGGACTCGAATATCAACCGAGAGGTGTTCCCCGAACTGCTCGACGCCATCGAGACGGCGCGACAGCCGGTCGTCGCGGGCATCAAACGCGCCGCGCCCGCCGGTGCCTTCGAGCTGACACTTCCCTGCGATTTCCGAATCCTCGGCTCTGGTGCCACCTACGGCGTCATCGAGGTGAAACTGGGGACGTTCCCCCACGGCGGGGCGACCCAACGACTCCCCCGACTCGTCGGACTCTCGAAAGCGAAGGAACTCGTCTTGACCGGGGAGTTCATCGACCCCGAAGAGGCGCTGGAGTGTGGATTGGTCCACGAGGTGTGTGACGACGAGTCCGTCGACGAACGCGCGAAAGCCTTCGCGGACGACCTCTGTGAGAACGCACCGCTGGGGCTTCGGAACGCCAAGGAAGCGCTCAACGCGGCGCTCGAAACCCCGCTGCAGCAGGGACTGGAACTGGAGCGCGCGCTCGGCCGTGAACTCGACGACACCCGCGACTACCGCGAGGGGTTCGAAGCCCGAATCGAGGAACGAGAACCGGAGTTCCGCGGCGAGTAAGCGGTGGAATCGCCCAAATCGAGAAACATAACGGCCAGAAAACACTTGCATCGGACACCGTTTCTAGCGGGTATGCGAATCGCACCGAAAGCGGTCGTACTCGCGGTCGTCCTGCTCTTCGGGTTGGTCGCGGCACCCGCGGCGGTCGCCGCCCAGTCCGCCGACGGTGACGCCCAATCGGTCGCTCAGGCGTACAACGACAACATCGGCGACGCGCCGGATGTCATCACGGACCGCTTCGCCGACGAGCGGGTTGCGATGACCGTCGAAGGGGACAACGGCACGGTGACCTACACCGCGGTCACCAACGAGAACGCCGAAGTCGTCTCCTTCGAGGAGGGCGAAGACGACCCGACGATTCGGGTCAGGACCGACGAGGGGACCATCAGTGACATCGCCGAGGCCGAGGACACGGGTGCGGCGGCCGTCGACGCCTACGAGTCCGACGACGTGACCGTCGAGGGTGTCGGTATCACGAACACCGTCACCGTCGAGACGGCGAAACTCGGCTACGAGGTCGGGTCGGCGCTCGGTCTCCTGTAAGCGGTTCGGCGACAGGGCGGTGCCGGTGGGGTGGGTGGGGGAGTAACGATGGCCGGCACCGTTCTTTCGTTGACTTCGAATCTTATTTACTGTTATTATACCGGAAATTATATCTGGTTGGCCGGCAGAGCGAGGCGCTTTTCTCGGCGGAGACCCAACGGCAGATATGGACGACGAGGGGACCGACGGCGGCGGGTTCAAGAAGGGTCGGAAGGTCGCCGCACTCATCACCATCCCGTTCGTCGCGTTGGGGGTCGGTAATCTGGCACTCCTCCTCCAGTGGGGGTTGGACCCCCTGTGGGGATTCCTGCTGATGCCGCCGATTCTGTTCGTCTCCGTCATCGGCTGGATAGCCATCCGCGGCGGGTTCGCCGAGGACCGCACCGGCGAGAGCGACTACGGCGGCGGAGTGTAGGGCTACCGCACCGGAGCGGGCGCGTACGACTGGTCGCGGGCGACGACGGTTTTCGGTTCGATGCGCACCAACAGCGCCGTCTCCGTCGGGTCGGCGACGTACCCCGAAAACCGGGGGTCCCAATCCGTCGAATCCGGGCCGAGGTACCGCGCAAGCAGTCGTTCGGCCAACTCCCGGTCGAACGGCTCGACGGTCCCCCGTCCCCGCAGGCCGACGTGTTGGACGAGGCCGCGTTCGGCGTCGAAATCGACGACGCCGAGTGAACAGGCGGGCGTCTCCTCGATGCGGGCCGGGAAGGTGTCGGTCGCGGCGTCACCGAGAATCCACGCCGCGTCGTCCTCCCAGAGGTACCAGACGGGTGATTCACGGGGGCCTCCGGTGGCCTGTGTCGCGAGGTGGCCGAACAGCGGTCGCGCGAGGAAAGCCCCGATGTCGACACCGAGGGTGTTCTCGACGATGTCCATACCGGATGGCCGTGTGACCCGCGCATGAACGTGGCGATATTTGCCACGAGTGGGCCGGTGTGTCAGCCGAGCCAGACACTCGCGAAGGCGTCGAAGTAGTCGGCGCCGGTGTCGACGAGGACGTGGTCGGCACCGAGTGCAGTCACGCGGTTGGAGACGCTGTCGACGTGTGCGTCGAGTCGGCTCCGATAGGTGTCGGCGAGCGACCCGCTGAAGTACGACCGTCGGGTCTCCTCGCCCTCCGGGTCGGCGAACAGCACGTCCCCGACGACGCCGGGGTCGCGCTCTTCGGGGGCGACGACACGAACGAGCAACACCTCGATGTCGTTGCGGACGAGCGAGGCGATGCCGGATTCGATGGGTTCGGGGTCGGCGAGACAGTCGCTGAGGACGACGACGAGCGACCGCGACCGGATTCGCTCAGCGTATTCGAGGAGAGCGGCCTCGAAATCCACCTCGCCCGACGGGGTGATGCCGTTCAACTGCTCGATGAGCGCGAGCACCTCCCCTCGGTTCGACCGGCCGGTGTCGAGTCGGTCGACCGACTCCCGGAACGTCGAAAACTGGAACTCGTTGTTCTCCTCGGCGGTGAGGTACCCAAAGCCCAAGCCGAGTTTGGCGGCGTACTCGAACTTGTGGGCGTCGCCGTCGCCGTAGTCCATCGACCCGCTCGTGTCGACCAGCAGGTGGACCGTGAGACTACGCTCCTCTTCGAACTGCTTGATGAAGTATTCGTCCGTTCTGGCGAACAGTTTCCAGTCGATGAGTCGCGTGTCGTCACCCGGCGAGTAGCGGCGGTAGTCGCTGAACGTCAACCCCTCTCCGACCCGCGGGGACTGCTGGTCGCCCTGCCGGAGTTCGGTGGTCTCGCGGTTCAGCGCCGCACGGAACCGGCCGAGACCGTCGAGAAACGACGGGTCGATAGTCACGGCCGGCCTCCACTCGTTGACGTGTTCTCGGACATCGTCACTCCAACAGCGACTCGATGACGTCGTCGGCCGTCCGCCCCTCGCGCTCGGTTCGGAAATCGAGGATGATTCGGTGCCGGAGGACGGCCGGTGCCAGCGCGTCGATGTCCTCGCTTGCGACGTGTGTCCGGCCCTGCAGGAACGCCCGCGCCTTCGCGGTCAACACGAGCGCCATGCTCGCTCGCGGGCTGGCGCCGAACTCGATTTCGTCGGCCTCGCGGGTCCGACGGACCAACTGAATCGCCCGGTCGCGGAGGTCGTCGGCGATGGGGACTTCCCTGACGAGTTGCTGAATCTCCTGAATCTCCGCCCGCGTGAGCGCCTGCTCGACCGGCACCTGCGGACGGTCGCCGGTGAACATGTCGACGATTTCCTGCTCCTCGTCGTACTCGGGGTAATCGAGCAACAGTTTCAGCATGAAGCGGTCGGTCTGGGCCTCCGGAAGCGGGTAGGTCCCGGACTGGTCGATGGGGTTCTGCGTCGCGAGGACGAAGAACGGCTGTGGGAGTTGGTAGGTCTCCCCCGCCGCAGTCACCTGTTTTTCCTGCATCGCTTCGAGCAGCGCGGCCTGGGTCTTCGGCGTCGCGCGGTTGATTTCGTCGGCCAACACGACGTTGGCGAAGATGGGGCCCTTCTCGAAGACGAACTCCCGGCCCGTCTCCGTCTCGCGGATGATTTCGGTTCCCGTGATGTCGGAGGGCATCAAATCGGGCGTGTTCTGCACCCGTGAGAACTGGAGGTCGGTCACCTCGGCGATGGTCCGCACCATCGTCGTCTTCCCGAGTCCGGGATTGGATTCGAGCAGCGCGTTCCCGTCGGCGAGAATGCAGACGAGTAACCCCTCAAGCACCTCGTGTTGGCCGACGATTCGCTTGCCGATTTCCTCGCGTGCGGTCGCTATCTTCTCCTGTAGTCGGTCGATGTCGTGGTCCGTACTCATGTGTTCTCCTCGTCGCGAATGCGGAGGTTGTACTCGCGGATGAGCTCCGCGTCCTCCAGTTGCTCCGGCTCGGCGTAGCCGGCCTGTTGTCCGTCGGCGCTGTTCGACCCACCCGACGACCCGCGGTCGATGCTGTCGGACGGGAACTGCTGGGTGTCGTCTACGTCCTCGCTGCCGCCGCTGGAGTCGATTTGGGCATCCAGGTCGTCGTCGCCCGCGTCGATGTCTTCGGGGTCGCCGAGGACCGAATCACCGTCTTTCAGTCCGGTGTAGGGGTTCGGCGTGTCCTCGCCTGCGTCGGTGTCGCCGTCCGGTCCGACGCTGTCCCCGCCACCGAGGTCGACGGCGGCCAACTGGACGGTCACGAGACTCAACGCCACGACGACGACGACGGTGACAGCGATGCGCCGCACGTCGAGCAACGCGACACCCGAGGTGTCACGCAGTCGTTCGAGGACGTCCTCGTACAGCCGAACGGCCATCCGAGAGTCGCTGTCGCGTGCGACCGTGTCGCGGGCGGTTCGCAGCGCCTCGGCGACGGCGGGGTTTGCGGCTTCGAACCGCTCGACGAGCGGCCGCCGGCTTCGAAGCCACAACTCCGCGCCGAAAACGGCCACCGCGAGGGCCGTCGCGAGGAGTGCCGATACCGGAACGTCGACCGTCTCGAGCGATTGGCCGAGAAGGTCCCCGACGGCGTCGGTCACCGACGACGGCACGGTGAGGACCTCCGGTATCGCTGCTGGCTCGACGACGATTACGAGCAGGTTCACAGCGAGAAAGACGAGCGTCGCGTCGACGGCCGCATAGATGGTCGCGGCCTTCAATCCCTCACGGCGTATCTCGTTGAGTGCCGCCGCCATCCGTTCGCGGGGCCGGTCGTCGGCCACTTCTGCGCCGGTTTCCGTTTCGCTTTCTTCGTCCGTCATCAGTACCCCTCACAGACGGTTTCGTTGGCGTTTTTCTCCTTATTACAGAGTTCTTGAATGTCACTCTCGAGCTCTTGGTTTCTGGTTTCGAGGTCGTCGTTTCTGTCTTCTAGGTCTTGGATATCATTTTCCAGATTTTGGACATCGTCCTCAAGTTCCTGGTTTCTGGTTTCTAGCTCGTCGTTTCTGTCTTCCAGGTCCGCGACGGTATCCCGAACGTCTTCCAACTCCGCTCGAACGTCGCCCAACTCGGTCCGCAACTCTACGACTTGGTCTTGGGACTCCCGGAGGGACTGTCTGGTCCGGGCGAGTTCGTCTTCGGTCGCGTTCAGTTGCTGTTGGGTCGCCTCGAGTTGGTCGGCCACCTGGTCGACGTCCTGATTCCGGGTGTTCAGTTGTGATTCGAGTTCGTCGACGCGCGCCTGCGTCTGTCGGTATTCGGTTTCGGTCTCGTTCAGTTCCGTTCGGAGCGCTTCGTTTTCTTCCTGGAGGTTTTCGTTTTTGTCCTGCAGGTCGCCGGTGGCGTTCTGATACAGCACCGTCGCTCCGGCGGTGCCGGCCAGCGCCAACACGATGAGGAGGACCAATCCGAGATTGATGCTACGGCCCAGCGAACTCACGGGAGACCACTCTCCAGTGAACTGCGTCCGCGATACACTTGAACACGTCGGGCAACGACCTCCGTGACAAAGACGAGCAGCGCCGCGAGTACCGCAAGCCAGTCCCACGTCTCCTCGACGGTCCGGACTCGGGTGGACTGCTGTCTGGCCTGTGCGGCGATTCGTGAACCCTCATCGAGTTCGAAGGTCCGCCCGTCCGTCGTGTCGACTGCGGCGGGGAGTTCGGGACTCCGGCCGAAACTGCCGTACTCGACGGGGTAGTTGGCGGCGTACTCGGCGTCGAGTAGTTCGCCGAAGCCCTGCTGTTGGGGCGTGAACTCGCCCCGGTAGCGCTCCTCGCTCACCTGCCGGAGGGTGACGCCCTCGGCATCGGGTCGAGAGCGTCCGCGGTAGGTGAACTCGGTCGGTCGGCCGACCCGGGCGTCGCCGACCGCCGTGACGCCGGTCCGTGTCCGCGCCGGGTCGCCGATGGCGTAGTTGACCGACTTCGTTACGACAAGCGAGTCGGGCGGTTCAAGCAGGCCGCCGAGGGTGCCGTCCTCGTCGTAGGCGGTGAGCGAGACGACGCGGCCGAGTCCGAACCGCCAGGAGGCGATTGCGGGCGTTCCGTCGGCGGTCGCGACCTGATAATCGGCGCCGGGTTTGACCGCGACCGCGTTCGCCCGGCCGGGGTTCGCCGTCAACTCCACGCCCGAGGTGATGAACGTGTTCTGGGTGACGATGGTGAGGTTCTCGCCGTCGAACCGTCGGGAGGTGCCGCCGAACAGCAGTCGCAGGCGGTTCGTCTCGTCGGCCGCGAAGTACGACCCCCCGGAGGCCTCCGCGATGCGGCGCATCGTCTGCTCGTTGACCCGTTCACCTGCCCCGACGGAGATGACCCGTGTCCCCTCCCGGCCGAGTTGGGTTGCGACCGCCGTCGGGGGGCCGAACTCCGTCTGGCCGTCGCTCAGGAGGATGATGGTCCCTTCGCGATTGCCGAGCAGTTCGTCGGCACCCCGAAGCCCGTTCGCGATGTCGGTTCCGCCGACGCTCTGCAGTCGACGGATGCGGTCGGCGGTTCGCTCGCGGGAGGTACTCAACGGCTGGAGGTCGGCGATGCGATAGACGACGTGGCTGAACGCGACGACGCCGACGCGGTTCTCATCGTCGAGTTGGTCGAGGACGTCCAGGGCGACCGCCTTCTGGATGGATTGACCCTCGCGAGCACTGCCGGAGATGTCCACCAACAGGACGATGTCGGCGGTGCCACCCGTGGCATTTCCGACGCGGACGGGCAGCGTCGAGGCGATGGGCGATTCGTCGTAGCCGCCGTTCTCGTAGGCGTTTTCGCCGCCGACGACGGCGAGGCCGCCACCGTTGATGACGAACTCCTGGAGCGAACTGACGTTGCCGAGGCGGTTCGCCGGCGTGTCCTGGACGACGACCGCCGCGTAGTCGTCGAGGTCATCGGGCACGGCGGAGGCGTTGGTCACGTCGTACAGCGAGTTCAGATACCCCTCCAGCGGGTAGCCGCCGCCGGAGACGTACAGCACGTCCGGTTTCTCGACGACGCGAACGCTCCGATAGAAGACGTCGTTTTCGGCGTAGATGTCGTTGCCGGAGATGGTCGCCGTCACGCGGTGGGAGCCGATTTCCTCGAAGGTGTGAGAAACCGACAGCGACTCGCCCGGGGCGACCGTCTGCGTCTCGACGACTTCGCCGTCGATTCGCATCTCGACCTCGACGGGTGATTCGGCACCGACGCCGTCGACGGTAGCGGTGAACTCGGCGGGGATGCCGACGCTGGTCGTCGAGGGACCGGTCATCGAGACCGCCCGCTCGGTGCGACGCGGCGGCAGTTCGACGGCGTTAATCGTCGCGTTCAACCGACGGGCCTCCTCGGCGGCGACCGACAGCGGTCGCCCCTCCGTCACCTGTCCATCCGAGAGGACGACCACCGTGCCGTTCTCCCTGAGGTTCGCCGCGATGCCGTCGCCGATTCGTGAATCCGTCCCGCTTCCGACCGTCGCTCTCGTCACCGGGACGCCAGCCGCTTCGATGTCGGCGACGAGGTCGTCGGTCACGTTGCCGTACACCGCCATGCTGTCCGATTCGTCGGTCAGAAGCGTCACGCTCGGTTCACCGGGCGTCTCCTGTGTCTGGACGGTGAACGGCCCCATCGCTGCGCCGACGAGCAACACGACGACGAGCACGCGACTGGCAAAGAGGAGTCTTCGGCTCCGGGCCGATGCCGACCGCGAATCAGGCGTCCGCCGGAAGACGAGATACGCCAACACGGCGACGGCTATCGGCAGCGCCACGAGCGGCCACAGCTGTTGGAGGCCGACGGTCAGTTCCTCGCCGATGGTGTAGGACACCGACATCAGAGGTCCCCCCGTCGGTAGAGATAGCCGATTTCGAGCAACAGCACGGCGAGAGCGCCAAGCGCCACGAACTCGGTGAGCGGGCGCGGAACGGTTCGCTGCTCTTCGCGCGTCAACTCGCCGACGGACCCCGAGCGGTCTTCGAGCGGGTCGACGGCGGTGTCGGATTCGGCTTCGTCGAGCAGCGACGCGCTCACCTGCCGGTCGGCCGTCCCGTAGAAGCCGGCACGCTGCAGACTGACGGTCGGCCCCGAAACCGGGCCGTCAGGCCCCGAGACGGTGTCGACCTGGAAGCGCGCCGTCTCGCCGGTCGCGTAGTTCAGCGCCGGCAGCGTCTCCCGGCCGGCGAGGTGGAACGCGGAGCGCTTCCAGAACACCGGATACTGGTAGTTGAACTTGAAACTCGATGCGTCCTCGATGTAGCCGTAGTACAGCACTCGCCCGGGGCCGCGGTCGGCGGTGGCGACGAGCGGCGACCCGTCGCGGAGTTCGACCAGCGACTCGCCCTCTCGGAGTTCGCCGGCGAGGTACTCGTCGGGCGGCTGGAAGTCGATGCCGCGGGTCAACTCCGAATCGGCACTTCGCCGGACCGTCGTCCCCGCCTGCGGTCCCGAGGATTCGACCAACTGGAGGTCGCCGTACCGTTCGGGCATCTCCCGCTGTGCCTGAACCGCGACACCGCCGCCGTCGGCGAGGAGTTCCCGCCCGCTCTCGACGTTCCCCGGCAACAGCGACTCCCGATTGACGTTGCTGTAGACGATGACGTCGTAGCCGTCGTCGATGGTCGTCGGCGGGCGTTCGACGGTCACGTTCACCGAGTCGACGACCGACAGCGCCGTCGTCAGGTATCGGTTCTCGTCGTTCGTCAACACCAACACGTCGACGGTCGGGTCCTCGGGGGCGGCCAGCGAGACGCTGTCGTCGACCGCGAAGTCGTCGCCGGGGGACAACTCGGCGCGACTCCGGCCGGCCGGGACCGGGAAGGTTACCGTTTCGGTGTCGCCACCGTCGAGTTCGAGTTCGGTTCGGCGGTCCCCCAGCGTGACCGTCCGACTGACGCTGTCGTCGCCGAAGTTCCGGACCGACAGGGTCACCTCCGTGCCCGAAAGCCGGCGGTTGACGAAGCCGACGTTGTCCTCGCCGCCGCGGTCGAACTGCCGGAGGTCGACCGAGATGTCACGAGCGCGGGCGGTCGTCACCGCATCGCCCCAAGAGTCGCCGGCAAAGTCGCTCACGACGACGATGCGGGCGTTCTCGCCGGCCAACGACGACGCCTGCGAGATGGCGCCACGGAGGTCTCCCGGGGCATCCGTCGGCGAGAACTCCGCGAGGAGTCCCCGGGCGTCGCTCGGCGTCCCGCGCTGGAGGCGAACGCGGCCGCCGCCCTCGGTCGTTATCACCGACGTGGCGCTCGTGGCCTCCTCGCGAGCGGCGGCGACCGCGCGGTCGAACCGACTCGCCCCGCCGTCGGTCGTCGCCATGCTCGCGCTCGTGTCGACGACGAGTACCGTCTCCTCGACGGTTTCGCGCTCCGAAACGGGCACGTACGGCGTCGCCAGCGCCGTCGCCAACAGCAGTATCGCAAGCAGTTGTATCAGAAGCAGGACGCTTCGCGAAAGCCGTTCGAAAAGCGGGGTGGTCGCCTGCTGGCGCTCCTCGGAGACCAGAAACCGGAAGGTGGGGAGTTCCACCCGTTCGGGGTCCGGGCGGATGAGGTACAACACGACGATGGGGACGGCGACGAGGAGGGCGGCTAATCCCAGCGGGAAGAGGAGGACATCCGAGAGGGCCATTGCCGACTACACACCGCGCAGTCGTATTTTTCTTGTGTTGGCCGATGTCGAGGACGGAGCAATCACTGTCGGGAAGTGGGAAACGAGAGGCGCCGAGGGTGAGATTTGAACCACGGTCGGACGTGCTCGCTCGCTGCGCGCGACCTCCCTGATTCAAATCTCACGCGCTGCTCGTGAACTGAAAACGACGAGAGGCGCCGAGGGTGAGATTTGAACTCACGTGTCCTGACGGACAGTTGCTCTCGAAGCAACCGCCTTGGCCGGGCTAGGCTACCTCGGCTCGATTGGACGTGGGCGTGTGTCGGTTTTATCGGTTTCGGTCCGAGACGGCGGGGCAGTACGCCGTCGCCGTCTGTCGCCCGCTCAATCGCTGACGACGACGACCGGCACCGGCGCCTCCGAGAGCAGTCGCTCGGTCGTACTCCCCAACACGAGCCGTTTGAACGCCGACCGTCCTGTCGCCCCGAGAACGACCACGTCGGCGCCGGTTCGGGCGATGGCCTCCAGCAAGCGCTCCGGCGGCGGCCCCTCCTCGATGGTCGTCTCGCAGTCGATGCCGGCTTCCTCTGCGGCCCGTTCGACCGCCGCAAGCGCCTCGCGGGCGTCTGAACGGAGGTTCTCCCTGACCTCGTCGGGGTCGACGATGGCGTTGTCGTAGGCGGTTCGGGTTTCGACGACCGAGATGGCGTGGACCGTCGCGCCCGTCCCGGACGCCAACGTCAACGCGTGTTCGGTCGCTGCCTGTGAGTCCTCGCTGCCGTCGGCGGCGAGCAGAATGTCATCGTACATGCCGCACGGTACGGCGACCCGGGTGATAAATCCGCGACCGGCCTATCCCTCGACGCGTTCGTCGTTCGGCAATCACTACCGGGGGCGGACGACGGTGACCGGCACCGGCGACCGTCGGATAACCGTCTCGGCGACGCTCCCCAACAGGACGCGTGTGATGCCGTCGCGGCCGTGGCTACCGATGACTATCTGGTCGAGGTCGTGTTCCTCGGCGTAGTCGATAATCGCCCGCGAGGGCCGGCCGACGACCGAGTCGGTTTCGATTTCGACGCCCATCTCTTCCCCGCGTTCGACGGCGTCCTCGAGGACGCTCTCGGCGCGCTTCTCGGCGGAGCCGAGCCAGTCTTCGCCCGTCGCCGGTCCCCACGCGGTGGCCCCCTCCACCGGGTCCATGACGTACAACGCGGTGATGTCGTCGGCGGCGAACCGCTCGAAGGCGTGGTCGAGAGCGGCCTCGGCCGGTTCGGAACCGTCCGTGGGAACGAGTATGTCCATGTGCTGTGCTATCTCGTCGACATACATAAACCCAGGAGGCCTTTCAACGGCGCCCCCGAGTGACTCGGTATGTACGACGCCGTTCCCTCGCTGGTCGAATCCACCGTCCGTGTGGCGGCGTTTCCCGACGGGAGCGTCGACACCTTCCAGCGAGTTCACGCGAAAGACGGCCAGAGGCTTTCGAAGGCAGCCTTCCGTGAGGCCATCGTCGGGGGCCGCTCACAGGGGTTTCACATCGACACACACGCCGTCGAGGCCGGTGGGCAAGCCGTCAACGCCGCCCAACAGGCCCACGCCCTCGGCGACGACGTGCGACTCGACGGCTGTCTCGACGACGACCGATTCGCCTTCCCCTTCGAAACACACTCCTTCGGTACTCCCTCCGCGGTCACCATCCACGAGTTCTCCGACGGCGACCTCACCTACGCCGACGTCAGCGACGACGTGATCGGATGGAGCCACGAGGCCTTCGAGACCGTCCCCGACGCCGACGCTTACGTCTGTGGGAACTGGGCCTCCGTCGACGGGATGACCGACTCGCTGGCCGCACTCGCCGATAGCCTCGACGGCGGCGTGTTCGTCTTCGACCCCGGCGATGTGACGACCGCACCGGCCGCCGAGATACGCGACTGTCTCGCGGCGCTCGCGACGCTCGACGACGCCATCGACGTGGCCGTCAGCGTCAACGGTCAGGAACTGGCGGCGATTGCCGACGCCCTCGCCGTCGCGGACGACGTTGGGGCGGTTCGAGACGAAGCAGGGGTGTTCGCGGTGGTCAGACACGAAGCCGACGCCGCCGCGGCCGCGACCCGAACCGACGACGCCGCCGTCGAGAACTTCGACCCGAACGGCCCCGTCCGCCGAACCGGCGGCGGCGACCGCTTCAGCGCCGGCCTCGCCCACGGGTTGGCCGTCGGCGGGGACATCGGCCCCGCGGTGGCGCTCGGGAACTGCTGTGCGAGTTACTACGTCGCCACCGGAACGACCGGAACTGCTGACGACATCGCGGCGATGGCGGCCGAACAGGCCTAAGCAGTGGCTGACGGCGTAAAACCAAGGTGGGGGTGGGGTCGGGCCGGGCAGACTCGACCCCGACCGGGTGGGGATACCCGTGTGGGGGCACGCTGGCCTTCCGGCCAGTACCGACGTAGATGTGCGTGTGGTACTTGATGGCATCCTTCGACTCAGTTGTCGATACGCCCGGTGCTGTCCGGATGCGTCGACCGACCAGTCTACGAGAGGTGGCGGTCGAGGAAGCCCCCCTGCGTCTCGACGGCGCGCTCGAAGGGGCGGCCGTCGTAGGGGCCGAAGTGCCCACAGTCGAGGCGCAGTACTTCCACGTGGTCGAGGCGGTCGGCCAATCGCTCGGCGGCCGACGGCGGGACGATGTTGTCCTCTCGGGCGATGGTGAGGAGGACGGGACAGTCGACCTCGCTGGCTCGCGAAATCGGCCGGTACATCGGCACTTGAAGCGCGATTCGCGCCGGACAGGCGTTCTTCCAGTCGGTGTCTTCCGGGACGATGTCGAGGTACCCCGATTTCGCACCGGGGGTGTTCAGCATCGCGAACTCGTCGGGATCGCCGACGATTGGGACTGTGTGGGTACTCCGGCGGAACAGTCCACGAACGGCGTCTTTGAGGCCGTGTTTCGTCGCTTCGAGCGGGTAGCCGATTCCCGAGTTCCGCGCGAGATGGAGGAGGGTCGCGAGGCCGTCGACGAACGGCACCTGTGCGGCGACGGCGTCGACCTCACGTCGGGCGGCCGTCTCGATGACGTGGCCGCCGCTGAACGACGACCCCCACAGCGCGATGCGGTCGCCGTCGACGGAATCGAGGTCGCGGACGTGGTCGACGGCCGCCATCCAATCGGTGCGATGCCGGAACGGGTCGACGAGTTGCTCGGTCCCCTCCGAGTCGCCGAACCCGCGGTAATCGAAGACGAAGGCGGCGAGGCCGTGTTCGGTGAACTGCTCGGCGAAGGCTGGCAACCGAAAGGAGCGCTCGGCGCCGAAGCCGTGGGCCATCACGACGACCGGCGGGTTCTCGGCGTCGGGCAGATACAACTCGGCACTACAGCGCTTGCCGGCGCTTTCGAACTGCGTCTGGCGTCGATCCATATCGGTTCACTCGGTCGCCAAGCGTATCGGTGTACCGGCGATGTCGTTCACTGCTCCGGCGGCGGTCGCGAGCCGATTGGGACGCGAATATCGGTGGGTTCGCCGTCGCGGATGACGGTCGCGTCGACGCGGTCACCCGGCGACAACTCCAGTGCCAGCGTCGTCCCGAGGTCGGCATCGGAGTCGATGGCGTTGCCGGCGAGTTCGACGAGCGTGTCGCCGCCGGTTGGGACGGTTCGGCCGTCGACGGTCGTCTCGCCGTCGGCGCCGCGAAGCGTCTGGTCTGCGGGCCCGGAGTCGAGCACCTCGACGACGTAGATGCCGCGGGTTTCGGGGAGGTCGTTCGCTTCGGCGATGGCGGGCATGACGGGCAGAAGCGAGATGCCGAGGAACGGGTGGCTGTACGTGCCCGTCTGTATCAACTCGGGGAGGACCCGGCGGGCGAGCAGCGGCGACACCGCAAAGCCGACGCTCGTGCCCGCGCCGGCGACGGCGATGCCGGTCACCTCGTTGTCCATCGTGACCAGCGGGCCGCCGCTGTTGCCGGGGTCCAGTCCGGCGTCCGTTTGGACGGTGTTCGGAATCGCAAACTCGGAGGGGCTCGAAAGCGAGCGGTTCTTGCCGCTGATGATGCCCGTCGAGACGGAGGATTCGAGGCCAAAGGGACTGCCCAACGCGAGCACCTCCGTGCCGACCGGCGGCACGCTGTCGACGAGCGACAGCGGCCGCGCGTAGTCGGGGATATCCGTCGACAGGACGGCGAGGTCGGCGTACACGTCGGTGGCGGTGACGCCGGCCTCCCGCCACTCGCCGCGTTCGAAGCGAACGTCGACGGTGTCGGCATCGCCGACGACGTGTTGGTTCGTGACGACGTAGTCGTCGTAGACGAAGCCCGAACCCCCGCCACCGCCGGCGGTCCCGACGAAGGCGACCGACTCGATGGTGGCGTCGTAGACGGCGGTGTACGGCGAGTCGCGGTCCGATTCGGCTCCCCAAGGGGTGACCGGGTCGGGCGGCGACCGCCGCCCGCTCGAACAGCCCGCAAGCCCCGCGGCCACGCCGGCGGCTCCGGCGAGGAACCGGCGACGCGTCTGGTTGGTCATACGGTCCGTTGGGGACGGGTCCGAAAAGTGCCTTCGGCTCCGGTACGGCGGGCGCTATTCGACGGACTGTTGCCGCCACGTCGTCCGGTCGTACATCCGCTCGACTTCGCCTTCCTGCTGGCGAATGGTGACCGCGGTGTCGAAGAGGAACGCCGCGACGAGGACGGTACCGACGAGCCACAGCGCGTCGACGGTGCCCGCATCAAGCGGCGCGACGCTGGACAGGAGGTCCGTCATCACGATGGCGACGACACAGACGATGGACGGGAGCAGGTGTCGCGTCAGCGCCGACAGCGTCGTCCCCTCGTATCGGCGGACGGTCTGGACGGCGTACAGCATCGCCCAGACCGACGCGCCGACCCAGCCGACGGCGACGACCGGGCGCGTCCACTCGCCGTCGAGGAGGAAGCCGGCCCACCACGCGACGACGAAGACGCCGACGACGAGGAAGTCGACCCACGTCGGGAGTAGTCGCGACGCTCCGTCCGCCGTCCGCTCGGCGAGGTACATCGCGCGGATGCCCAACGCGACGAAGAGGATGAAAAACAGCACGGCCCCCTCGGTGAAGGCATCGAGCCACGGGAGGTCGGTTAGTTCGGCGGCGATACCGGAGACGCCGTAGACGACGGCGGCGCCGATGCCGACCGCGAGATACCCCCATTCGTAATCGAACCCCTCGGCGAGTACGTCCCGGACGTACGTGACGAGGTAACCGAGCAGTATCGCGGCCGCAACCCCGATAGAGCCGTAGGCCAACAGCCGAGCGACGTGGACGGTCGTCGCCGGGTCACCGCCGCCGACGAAGGTGTACACTGGGTCCATACGCGTCGGTCCGACCCCCGAGTGCATAGATGTTGGTTCTCTCGACCGCAAGGCACTTCGAGACGACCCCACGATATCGGACATGGCACCGACGGCACCGACGCGCCGAGGGCTCCTCAAAACGGCGGCACTCGGAACGGTGTTCGGCGTCGCGGGCTGTCTGGACGCCCCCGGCCGGAGCTGTTCGGGGGCGACGTTTCGGCTGTCGCTGCCGCCGGCGGAACCTGCCGCGGAGCCGCTCGTCCTCGACTCGGAGGGACTCTCGACGGCCGCGAACGCGGTACTCGACGCCGCCATCGACGGCGAGTACGTCGAACGCTGCGTCGCGTGGACGCCGCAACCCGACGAGACGGGGCCGTCGGATGGCCTCCGTGCGGTCGGCGAGCGCCTCGAATCCCACACCGGCGTCGACCTCGACGGGCGGACCGAGCCGGTCGCGGCCGACGCCCGCCGCGACGGCGAGACCTATCGCCTGCGCCTCGACATCGAGCAGGGCTGACGGGGGTCGCGAGGGTCGAAGTAGTCGATAGCTTCTTTTCCATATAGCCGAAAGGAGATGGCAATGGGAGGACTGCGGCGCCGACTCCAGCGATACGTCCAGCGCGTCCGTGAGGAACTCCACGACGCGCTTACGGAGGAACACACCCCCAATCAGGTCGCCTACAGTTTCGCCATCGGCGTGTTCATCACCGCCTTGCCGACGCTCGGAACCGGCGTCATCATGTTCTTCATCATCGCGTATCTCTTCGCGAACGTCTCCCGTATCGCGCTGTTCGCCTCCGTCCTCGTTCTCAACCCCGTCGCGAAGTGGGGCGTCTACGGGTCGAGTTTCTGGCTCGGCTCGAAACTGCTCGGCCCCGTCGAATCCATGACCGTCCAAGAGGTGTCGCTGTCGGCGGCCCCCGAGGTGGTCGTCAGACTGGTGACGGGGAACGTCATCCTCGCGGTGATTTTCACCGTCATCGCATACCTTGCCGCCTACCGCCTGACGATGGAGTACCGCCGTCGTCGCGGGGAAATCAGCGCCATCGAGGAACGGCTCTCGGGGCTGACCGACCGGTTTTCCGGTCGGTAGCCGCCCGCGAAAGTGTTCTCCAACGGTTCCTGCCTCCCGTCTCGATTCCGAAGACATTTGGCTGACTGACCAGTCAGTACAAACACGTTGGCCCGCGTTCCGAACCCCTTCCGATTGGCGATACTGGCCGTCGGGTTGCTGTTGGCCCGCTTCGGCCTCATTGGCGAGGAGCGTGCACGCCGGACGGCCGAACTCGCCTGGCCGCGTATCGTCACGGGGCTGGCGCGGATGTCGAAAAACGCCGTCGACGTGGCGATGGTCGGCGTCGCCGTCGGCGGCGGCGCCATCGCCGGCGTCGGTATCGCCGGGCCGTTCTGGGGGCTGGCGTTCTCCATCGGCGGGGGCGTCGCCGGCGGCACCATCGCCCTCGTGAGCCAGCGGTTCGGCGCCGACGCTCACGAGGAACTCGGACTCGCAGTTCGCTCCAGCGTCTTCCTCGTCGTCGCCGTCTCGCTGCCCGTCGTCGCCGTCTTCTGGACGTTCTCTGCGGAACTCATCGGCCTGCTCAGCAGCGACGCCGAGACCGTCCGCCTCGGCGGCGAGTACCTCCGTGTCGTCGCGTTGGGCGTCCCCTTTGCCGGTCTCAATCTGGTCGGCAGTCGCGTCCTCGTCGGCTCCGACGACGCCTACACTGCGATGGTACTCCGCGGTGGCGGCGCCGTCGCAAACGTCGCCATCAACGCCGCCCTCATCTTCGGCCTCGGGTGGGGCGTCGTCGGCGCCGCAGTCGGGACCGTCCTCTCGAACGTCGGCGTCACCGCCGCCTTCGCCATCGGCCTCACGGCCGGACGCTTCCCCGGAGCGGGAGAGTTCCCGGTTACCGTCAACCCCGTCGGAACCTACGTCGACCCCTCGACGGTCGCCGATTTGGTGTCCATCGGCCTGCCGGTGATGGGCCGGAACCTCGTCTGGACCGTCGCCGAGTTCCCGATGTTCGCCATCCTCGACGTCTTCGGTCAGGACGTGGTGTCGGCGTTCGTCATCGCCCGGCGCATCTGGGGGTTGATGAACACGCCCGGCTGGGGCTTCGGGCTCGCATCCTCCAGTCTCGTCGGCCAGGAACTCGGCACCGGCGCCGAAGAGACCGCCGAGGCCTACGGCCGTGAAATCATCCGCTACTCGGTGGCCGTCTACATCGTCTTCGCGGCGGTCGTCTTCGTCGCCACCGAACCCATCGTCACGCTGTTCGTTGCCGACCCGAGCGCCCCCTCGGTCCCGATTGCCGTCGACCTCGTTCGGGTGGCCTGCGTCGCCGTCGTCATGCAGGGGGTCTCCGGGGGTGCCGCCGGCCCGCTCGATGCGGCCGGCGACACCCGCTGGGCCTTCTTCAGTCAGGCGCTGGGGATGTTCGGCTGTTCGATTCCGCTCGTTTACCTCGGCGCGACCACGTCGCTGGGCATCTACGGGCTGTATCTCGCCTTCCTCGCGGAGACGACGGTCCCCGCGGTGTTGAACTACTATCGCTTTGCGACGGGGAAGTGGAAAGCCGTCAGCCGGGAGTATCGCCCGGAGACCGGCCCTGTAAACTGATTACGCGGCGGTATCGCGCAAGCGCGGAACGACCCGCGTCTCGAGGGCGTGCCAGACGACGATGGTCGACGGCAACACCAGAAGCGACGCCAGATACGCGTAGAACACGCCGAGTGCCAACAGCAGGCCGAACTCCGCGATGAGCGGGATGAGCGCGAGATACAGCACGCCGAGCCCACACACCGTCGTCAGCATGCTCCCGGTGAGCGCGCCGCCGGTGCCCTGGGCGGTGGTCCGAAGCGCGGCGTGGATGTCCCGGCCGTTCTCGAACTCGTCGACGAAGCGGTGCATGAAGTGGACGGTGTAGTCGACGCCCAATCCGATGGACACCGAGAGGATGGGGGCGTTGAACGGCGTCAACGGTACGTCGAAGTACCGCATCGACCCCGCGAGCAATCCGACGGTGACCAACACCGGGACGAGATTGATGAGGCCGTAGACGGCCCGCCCCTCCAGCCACCGGTAGAACAGCATCAAAAAGCCGGCGGTGAGCAGGAAGGCGACGATGAGACTCCGGAGTGCGGATTCGGTGATGCGGTCGATGACGACCTGATTGACGACCAACTGTCCGGTCGGAACGGCGTCCATCCGCATCTCCTCGGCGACCTGTTGGGCGGCCTGCGTCGCCTCGGTTTGGTCGGCGTCGACGTCGACCTGATAGACGATGCGCGTGGCGCTTCGGTCCTCGGTGATGGAGTTCCGTGCCTGGTCGCCGGCCGGCGAGTCGAGCAACGCCGCGTACACGCGGTCGACGTCGCGGTCCGGAACCCCGTCGCCGTCGGCGTCGTGCTGTCTGACCAGCGCGGCGAACTCGGGGTCGGCCTCGGCGCGGGAGTCGATGACGCCGAGGATGCTCGTCGCGTCGGCTCGGCGGTCGGACTGGACGAACGCCTCGGGAGGGTCGGTCACCGCGCGGTCGATGTCTTCGAGAGCCATGTCCGAGCGGACGGCCCTGTCTTCGACGTATATCGTGACGCTGCCGATGAACCCCTGCTCGAAGTCCTCTTCGAGGTAGTCGAGGACTGTCATGAACGTGTACTGCGACGGTGCGAACGGTTCGGGGAGGGTCTGGTACTGCTCGATTCGGTCCTCGTCGGGGAAGAACGCCTCCTGTGAGAACTCGGTGTCGACGCCGGTGCCGTAGGCACCGCCGACCCCACCGAGGACGAGCGCGGCGACGAGGACGACCGCCGGGGCGATTCGGGCGGCGGTCACGCCGGCCGGGAGGATGGCTCCGAGTATCGACCCCTCCCGTCCGAGTGGGCTACTGCCGAACTCCGGGAAGCGCGTCCCCTCGCGAAGCCCGTCGAGGCCGACCTTCGCCGCCGGAAGGAACACACCGAAGATGGCGAAGGTGAACACCATCCCGACTGAGGCGACGATGCCGAAGTCCCGCAGTTGGCTCAGCGAACTGGTGAGGTTCGCCGCGAAGCCGATGACCGTCGTCCCGGTGACGATGAGAAACGCCGCCGACAACTGCGTCGTCGTGATGCCCATAGACTCACGTATCCCGGTTCCGCGGCCGCGCTCCTCCCGATACCGGTTGATGATGTGGATTCCGAAGTCGATGCCGACGGCCAACAGCAGCGGGAAGACCGTCACCAGCGAGTCCGAGAACGGGATACCGGCGTATCCCATGAATCCGAACGTCCAGACGAGCGTCATCACGAGCGCGACGAAGCCGAGAAACAGGTCTATCGGGTCCCGGTAGGCGACGACGAGGAAGAACGTGATGAGCAGTATCGCCGCCGGGAACACGACGATTGCCGTGTCGTTCAGCAGTTGCGTGACCTCCTCGTTGATGATGGCGTTGCCGAAGACGATGGCGTTCTCGCCGTGGTCGTACCCCTCGACGCCGTCGACGACGTCGATGGTTCGCTGCTGGAGGCGCGCGTTGTCGGCATCGTCGGCCATCGGCGGCGTGTCGTAGGTGACGAGAATCTGTGCGACCGACGCCGATGCCGACCCCGAAGAGAAGTCCGTGCTCACGGGTCCGAGCGAGTTCGCGTCCGCGGCCGACCGGATGGCGCCGTCCAGTTGTCGTTGCGAGGCGCGTTCGACCGCCCGGTACCACTCCTCGGGCGTCGACGCCTCGGGGTCGAGCTGCCGGGCGATGTTCGAGGCCGGACTCATCGTCGAGGTGACCCGGAGTCGGTCGTGGGTTTCGAGTCGCTGTTGGGTCTTCAACATCCGAAGCAGGCTCGGCTTCGAGAGGACGTTCCGGTCGTCTTCGATGAACACGTTGGCGTTGCTGCCGCCTGAGGCCCGTGCCCCGCCGTCGAAGTTCTCCTGCATGTCTTCGAGGGCTTCGGCCTCTTCGAGGTTCTCGGTGAACTGGTCGGTGCCGGCTTGCTGTTCGCCGCCGCCGCCCAACCCGGCGGCGAAGACGCCCGTCAGGACGATGAAGGCGAGGACGACCCGCAGCGGTCGCTCGGAGACGATGGTGGTGATGCGACGGCTCAGCGGGTCGATTCGCTCCGTGTCGTGGGATTCAGGGCCGTCGACCATCGGTCAGTTCCGGCGCCGCCACCAGAGTCCCGCACCGACGACGAGAACGGCGACGACGCCGACGGCGATGGGGACGACGGGCGGCCCCTCGTCGGTCGTCTCGGGTTCCTCGACGGAGACTGCCTGCTGGTATGTGTCCGAGAGCGTGCTCTCGCCGCGGCGGTTGTCGTACTGGAAGTCGAGTTCGACGGGGTAGGTCTTGGCCATCGCGCCGCCGGCCGCCGACAGCGAAAACCGCAACTCGCCGGACTCGCCGGGCTCCAACTCGGAGATGAACGCCTCGTCGCTCGACGTCGACAGCGGGCTGTTGGCGTACAGTCGGGCGTCGATGTTCGAGAGCGTCTCCGGGCGCTCGTTCGTTATCGTGACGACGAGGTCACTCGACCCGCCTGCCTCGACGGTGGCGTTCTCGGCCGTGACCGAGAACTCTCCACGGCGTTCGTCGACGACGACCCGCTCGGAGATGGGCCCGGCGGTGACCGTCGACTCGCCCTCGTTTGCGTACTCGACGCTGAACCGGACCTGTCTCGGGCCGGCCAACGCCTGCCCGCTCACCTCGGTCGGGAAGGCGAACTCGGCTGCCTCGCCGCTGTCGAGTTCGGGCAGGGCGTATCGGCCCTCCTCGACGAACAGCGAATCGCTCGCCGGTTCGATGACCAACACGCCGTCGGAGACCGGCCGCGGACCCTCGTTGCGGAGCGTCCCGGTGATGTTGCCGGCGTAGCCGACCGACAGCGTCTCTTCGAGCCCCTCGATGTCGAAGGACTGCTCGGAAAGCGGGTCGAGGTGGCCGACGACCGGGTCCGATTGGGCCTCGGCGCCGTCGGTGTTCGTGTAGTCGACGGTCGCTTCGATGGGTTTGGCGCCGGTCGCGACGCCCTCGGCGACGGCCGCCTCGACCGTCACGGTCACTGACTCGTCGGGTGCGAGGTCGCCGACGAACGAGCGGGCTTCGCCGGTGCCGAGCGTCACGCCGCCGCTTCCGCGGAGCGTCACCCGCGTCGCGTTGGCTCGCTCAGAGCCGACGTTTTCGATGGTGACATCCGCGTCGCCGGAGGTACCGGGCTGGACGTCGGTGTCGACGTCCGTGATGGCGAACCGCGGTTCGGAGACGACACGGATATCGACGGTGTGTCGCTCCGTCTCGGTTTCTCGCTGCTGGCCGGACACCGAGGAGGTTTGCTCGACGTAGGAGTACCGCACCTTCACGTCTAGCTCGTAGGTTCCCGGCTCGGTCCCTTCGGGAACGACGACCTGGAACGGCGTCGTCGCGAGGGAACCATCCGCGATGGTGCCGACCGCGGTTCGTCCGGTCCGAACGTCGAGCGGACCCTCGCCGTCGGCCGCGACGGACACCGCCCTCGCGGCGAGCACTTCCTCGCTACGGGACCCGGTGTCGAGGTCGCCGCTGTTCTGGAGTTGGATGTCGATTCGCGTGTCGCTGCCCGGCGTGACATCGGCGTCGGGCGCGTACACCGAGATGTCCGGTTCACCGCGCGTGAAATCGCGCTGGGTCTGTTGGCCGACGACTGCACCGGCCGAGACGGTCAGACAGACGAACAGGACGGCGACGGCGACCGCCACCAGGGACCTACGAACCACGGTTCGGACCTCTGTCGGCGGTCGGTTCGTCGGCAGTGCGACACGTGGAGGGGCGTCGGCGGGGGCGGACGGCACTCGCTGGCATTACCGGCACGGTTATGCGCCGGGACAATAGCCGTTTTGATTGAATGTTCAATCAATTCGGCTCGCCTCGCCCGTCGGCGACGACCGTCGGCCGCTCCCCCGACGGCCACTCGATACTTGTCGGGGCGGACGCTACGAGGTTGCAGTGATGGAGTTCTTCGAGGACGCCTCAACGACGCGTGAGGAGATTCTGGCTGCGGCCTACGAGGCGCTGTGTCGGCACGGCTACAGCGACCTGACCGTCGAGAAAATCGGCGACCACTTCGAGAAGAGCACGTCGCTGGTGTATCACCACTACGACGGGAAGGACGAACTGCTGTTGGCGTGTCTGGAGTTCGTCTTGGACCGCTACGACGAGACGTTCGCCGAGGCGGAGTCGGGCGAGCCGCGGGCAAGACTCGAAGAGCCGCTTGCGGTGTTTCTCGTCAGCGAACTGCCCGACGAACAGTTCAGATTCATGCGCGCACTCGTCGAACTCCGCGCCCAGGCGGCCCACGACGAACGGTACCGGGAGTACTTCACCCGAAGCGACCGCCTGTTCCAGGCCCGTCTGACCGAACTCGTCGAGGCCGGCGTCGACGCCGGAGCGTTCCGTGATGTCGACCCCGAGGCCGTCGCCGCGACGATACAGACCGTCTTGGCCGGTGCGCTCGTCCGGACTACGACCTCCAACGACGACGAGTGGCTCGAAGCCGTCCGCGAGGAGGTCATCGCGTGTCTCGAAGCGCGACTCTACCGTCCGGACGGGGCCTGAACTGCCTATTCGAAGTCCTCCAACTCGAACTTCTGGACCTTCCCGGTCGTCGTCCGCGGGAGTTCGTCGACGAAGTTGACCTCCCGTGGGTGTTTGTACGCCGCGAGGTTCTCGAGGGCGTACTCCTTGATTTCCTCCGCGGTCACCTCGGCGTCGGGTCGCTTGACGACGAAGGCGGTGACCGTCTCCCCGCGGCGCTCGTCGGGGACGCCGACGACGGCGGCGTCGGCGATATCGGGGTGTTCGAACAGCAACTCCTCGACTTCACGGGGATAGACGTTGTAGCCGCCCGTGACTATCATGTGCTTTTCGCGGTCGACAATGAAGAAGAAGCCGTCCTCGTCGTAGTAGCCGAGGTCGCCGGTGTGGAACCAGCGGGTGCCGTTTTCATGGGTGAACGCCTCCTCGTTCGCGCCCGGGCGGTTGTAGTACTCCTTCATCACGTTCGGCCCGGAGACGACGATTTCGCCGACCACGTCGTCGAGTGCCGTCTCGTCGTCGACGGGGCCGCGCTCGACGGGGTCGACCTCCTCGAAGTTGTGGTCGACGACCTTCGACTCGACGCCGGGCAGCGGCTTGCCGATGGAACCGGGACGGCGGTCGTCCGGCCGGTTGGCGTGGGTGACCGGTGCCGTCTCGGTCAGGCCGTACCCTTCCATGAGGTCGGGTTCGAACGTCTCCTCGAACTGTCGCATGACCTCGAGCGGGAGGCTGGAGCCGCCGGCGTTGGCGAACCGAACCGAGGCGAGGTCGTACTCTTCGGCCGCGGGGTGGTTCACGAGGTCGTTGAACATCGCGGGAACGCCGTGGAACAGTGTGATACCTTCCGACTCGACGAGTTCCAGCGCGGCCTCGGCGTCCCACTCGGCCATCGGCCAGTAGCTGCCGCCCTCGTACAGCGTCGCCAGCATCGTCACCGTCATCCCGTAGATGTGGAACAGCGGGAGAACGCCGAGCATCTTGTCGTCGTCGTAGATGCCGTCGTGAATCTTCGGGGAGGCACGCGCCTCGAAGGCGAGGTTCCGGTGGGTCAGAAGGACGCCCTTCGGGGTGCCGGTCGTCCCGGAGGTGTACGGCTGACACGCCACGTCGTCGTCGTCGCGGTCGACGACATCGAGTTCCTCGTCGGCGAGGAACGCATCGAATTCGACGGCGCCGTCGGCGTCGCCGCCGACGCTGACGATGGTGTGAACGTCGGTGTCGTCCTGTACCTCCTGGACCTGCGGGACGAGGTCTGCGAGGGCGACGACGGCCGTCGCGCCGCTGTCGCCGAGCAGGTGGCTGATTTCGCGGGACTTGTACTGGGGATTCATCGGGACGACGATGCCGCCGGCCCGGAGAATCCCGTGGAAGGCGATTACGTACTGCGGGAGGTTCGGGAGATAGACGCCGACGCGGTCGCCGGGTTCGACACCCGAATCCGCGAGAGCTTTGGCGAATCGACCGGTCTGTGCCCAGAACTCGGCGTAACTGAGTTCTTGGCCCCGGAAGCCGATTGCCGTGGCCTCGGGCATCTCCGCGGCGCGCTGTTCGATGTCGGCAAGCAGATTCGTCATCACTCTCCCGTATCGGTCACCACGGGGTAAATCTTGCTTCACAGAACGGGAGTTTACCCTACGTCGGCGATGACCCCTCGGCCGCCGGAAGTCGAAGAACCACCGTCGCGCCGCGGTCGGCGGGGTTTCGGATGTCGAGTTGCCCGCCAGCGTTCATCACTG
The DNA here is from genome assembly GCF_024300825.1 of Natronomonas gomsonensis. Lineage (NCBI taxonomy): Archaea > Methanobacteriati > Methanobacteriota > Halobacteria > Halobacteriales > Natronomonadaceae > Natronomonas > Natronomonas gomsonensis. The sequence goes on from NZ_CP101323.1 coordinate 1,802,916, forward strand.
CCCACCGAATCAGCCACAGCGTGACGCCCTGAAGGTGCTCTAGCGGGCGTTCCGCGCCGCTGGCCAGCGCCCGCCGTTCGCGTTCGGAGAACCCGGGCCCGTCGTCGTTGACACGGAGTTCGACCCACTCCCGGTCGTCCGTGTCATCGACCTCGATGTCCACTCGGGGGGTGGGTACGTCCGTGTGTTTGACCGCGTTCTCGACGAGATGTTCCAGACAGAGCCGAATCGTCGCGGGGCAGACTGCCGGGGAGGCTCCGGGCGCCGAGATGTCGATGTCGGCGTCGGGGTAACTCTCGCGGAGTTCCTCGCCCACCTCGCGGACGAACGCCGAAAGGTCGAGTTCCTGTGTCTGTGGTTTGGTGGGGTCGATGCTTCGGTTGAACGCGCGGGCCGCGTCGGCAATCGCCAGCAGGTCCGACGCCGCGGTATCGATGTCGTCGGCTATCGCCGCCACCTCCTCGTCGCCGTCGTCTTCGAGGAGTTCCGCCAGTCCCGTGACGATGTTCAGTTTATTACGGATGTTGTGTCGGAAGATTCGGTCGAGAACCGACAGGCGGTTTTGGTACTCCTGGATTCGCGTGATGTCACGACTGACAGCGATGATTCGCTCGCCGTAGTCGTCGGTCGCCTCCAGCCGTTGAAATCGGAACTGGAAGACGGTCGAGTTCCCGTCGGGGCCGGCCGTCGTGAGCTCCGCCGTTTGGGAGTTCCCGCCGCCCCGAACCGCGGCTATCGCCGTTCGCAACTTCGCGGCCTGTTTGCCCTCGAATAGGTTCGGAGCGGGCATTTTCACCGGAATCTCCCCATCGACGCCGAAGGCGGCTTTGGCTGCCGCGTTCGTCTCCACGATACGACCGTTTACGTCGAGCACCAAAACCGGGTCCTCGGTGGCCTCGAATATTCGTAGATGCTGTTCTAGCAACCGCTCCCGTTGCTTACGCTCGGTAACGTCACGTTGGAAGCCGAGGAAGTGCGTCACCTTGCCGTCCTCACCACGCACGGGCATGATATCGAGGTCGTTCCAGAACTGCTCGCCGGAGCGCCGGTAGTTGCGGATTTCGACCGACACCGGCCGCTCGTCAGCCAGCGCCGACCGCATCTTATCGACGGTCGCCTCCTCGGTGTTCTCGCCCTGCAGGAACCGACAGTTCCGGCCGATGACTTCCTCGCGGTCGTACCCGGTGGTTTCGAGGAACCCCTCGTTGACGTAGACGAGCGGTAGGTCGTCTTCGCTCGCGTCGGCGATGCTGATGCCGATACCGGCGCCGTCTATCGCGCGCTCGTACAGTTCGAGTTCCCGCTGGCGCTGCCGTGACTCCACCGAGTGTTCTCGCGTCGCCAACAGCCCATCGATTCGGGAGCGAATCGCTTGCCTCGGCGCCGGAATGGGCTGAATGCCGTCGAGCAACTCACCGACAGAATCGCCGTGGCGTCGCCACGCCTCGTCGACGGAGTCGGTCGTCAGCAGCAACACCGGCGCCGTGGCCGGGCGTTCGCGTTCTTTCCACGCCGACAGCGCCTCGCGAAACGCCGCGAGGCCGTCGGCATCGACGATACAGAGGTCGGTCCGCTCCGGAATCGGGTCGGCTACGTCCGTCACCTCGAACGTCGAGAGGAGCGATTCCAACAGTTCTCTGTCCCGTGGTTGGGCGACGCCGAGGGCGATTCGCGGCGTCCGCTCGGCGAACCACTCGCCGCTGTCGGAGCGCCGATGCGTCCGCGGCGACGAGCCATCCAAGGGTGCCATCAGCCCGACTCGTCGGTTCGCTCGGGGATGCCGGTGAGAATGCCGCGCATCCCGGTCAGTTTCGGCCCGACCTCGACGCCATCTTCGGATATCGACATTTCACGAAGCGACTGCTCGAAGTCACCGAAGCGCTTCTTCAACACGCCGACGGTCTTCCGAATCCCGCCGTCGATTTCCATATATCGGAGGAAGACGATGTTGTCGGCGAGGTAGCTAATCTGCTCGTCGGTCGCCGAGAGGTCGCCGGTGATGTTCTCGACCTCCTCGAGGAGGAGGACGGTGACGCCCATCCGCTTGAGGTAGCGACACAGCGCGTGGAGTTCCCGGGTGAGTTCGGCCTGGGAATCATCGCCACGAAGGCCGAGTCGGTAGCCGGTGATGCCGTCAATCATGACGATTTGGGCATCCTCCTCTTCGACGGCCGTCCGGACGTGATGGGCGAACTCGTCGGGACTCTGTGCGAGTGACTCGATTTCCTCGATTCGAACGGCACCCGTCTCGACGAGCGATTCGATGTCGATATTGATTTCACCGGACCGGTGCAGATAATCGGACTCTAGTTCCTCGAAGAGGTAGCCGAACGCCTGTTCGCCGCGGTTGCCGGCGGCTTCCAGAAACAGCGACCCGAGTGTCGTCTTGCCGGCACCCGACGGTCCGGAGAGGACGGTGACCGACCCTCGTTCGATACCGCCGCCGAGAAGCCGGTCGAGTTCCGGAAGCCCCGAGGAGAGTTGGTCCCGGGTGTGTTCGCGATGGAAATTCCCGGGGGCGAGTTTCGGATACACGCGACCGCCATCGTCGGACCGGATGCGGTAGGTGTGTCGGCCGTCGGCGGAGCCCGAACCGCGGAACTTCGTCACTTCGAGCGAGCGGTGGTCGGTCGTCCGCTGGATTTCAATCGTCAAATCGCCGAGGAACTTGAGGTCCTGTTCGACCCGACCACTCGTCGGTTGGGTCGTACACAGCGTCGTCGTCCCGCGCTCTTTGAGTTCGTTGATGAGCGAGGAGATGTTGCGGCGGAACTGGTACTCGTCGGGCAGCAGCGACCGGAGTTCCGACAGCGGGTCGATGACGAGCCGCTCCGGTGATTCCTCGTCGATGGCCGTCGCGATGCGCTCCAGTAAGTCCTCTCCCTCGACCTCGTCGGCCGGGAACACCGTATAGGAGTCCTCCGAGAAGAACCGCTCGCCGCCGGCGCTGAGGTCGAGTATCGTCACGTCCGAGAGGTCGATGCCGAGCAGTTCGGCGTTCCGTCTGATGTCGGCCTCCCGTTCCTCGAAGCCGATATAGAGACTCGCCCCGTCGGCCGCGGTGAGAAACTGCAAGGCGAGAACCGTCTTGCCCGTCCCCGGACCGCCGTTTATTATTCCCGTCTGGCCACTGAGAAAGCCACCCTGCAGCACCTCGTCCAAGCCCGGTGTACCTGACGGGACACGCCGGTCATCGCTGTCCATGTCTTATAAATACATGTTATCAAATGTTAATGTTTTCGGCCATAAAATAAATGTTTCACTGTGAGTGACGGTGGGTTCAACGTGGTTTTCCGGTCTCCAGCGGCGCCAGTCGATGGCTGCCGGCACACCAATAGTTAGGATGCTCTCGATACTGGTGGAGGTATGCCCACCGTTCAACTCGTTCGTCACGCCACGCTGCTCGTCACGTTGGGGGAGACGACGTTCCTCGTCGACCCGATGCTCGGCGAACCGGGCGACATCCCGCCGATTCCGAACACGCCCAACGACCGCGAGAACCCGCTCGTCGAACGCCCGGACGTCGACCTCACACACGACGCGGTCGTCGTCACCCACCGTCACCGCGACCACTTCGACGACGCCGCCCGGGAGTTCCTCGACCGCGAGGTACCGCTGTTCTGTCATCCCGAGGAGGCCGACGAGTTCCTCGAGGAGGGCTTCGAGGACGTCCGACCGCTCGATATCCACCACTCGTTCGGCGACGTGATACTCGAACCGACGCCGGCCCGCCACGGCCACGGCGAGTTGGCAGAGAAGATGGCGCCCGTCCTCGGCGTCGTCTTCGAGGGCGCGGAGTCGCTGTATCTCGCCGGCGACACAGTCTGGTACGACGCCGTCGCCGAAACCATCGATGCCTACGACTTCGACGCCGTCGTCGTCAACGCCGGCGGGGCCCGGTTCGTCGAGGGCGAACCCATCACGATGGACGAAGACGACGTTGCGTCGGTCCGGGCGGCCGTCGACGACGACGTGCCCGTTATCGCCGACCACATGGACGCTATCAACCACTGCTTGGTCACGCGGGCCGACCTGCGAGCGGCCGTCGAGGGCGTGACGATACCTGAAGATGGTGAGACGGTCGAGTTCTGAGGCGAGAAATATATCGTCTCGGTAACGTTTTCACGGGCCCTTTCGTAAGTCACCTCCATGCTGGTGGCGGCGGGGATGATGGTGTTCGGCGTGGCTCTCGTGGCAGCCATCTCACAAACGACGGGCCTCCGGGTCGGCGGCGTGATGGTCGTCCCGTTGGTAGCGGTGTACACGTTCCGAGAGCTGTGGACGCCGGTCGTCTTTCTTGGGGGTGCGGTCGCTGCCTTCACCGCGCTGTACGCCGTCCGGGAGTTCACGCTGTGGTACGGGCGCGAACCGCTGTTGGTAGCAATCGCGACCGGCGCACTCGCCAGCATCGCCGCCGTCCTCGCAGTGGACCGACTCACGACGACAACACTGGTCTTCCGCGATGCCGAAATCGTCGGGAGCATCTTCCCCGGTATCGCCGCCTACAACCTGATGCGCATCGACGCCGACCGCCGACGCGTCGACCTCCTCGTTGCGGTCGGGACGTACCTCGCGGTCGTCGCCGTCGGTGTCGTCGGATTGGTCGTTTCGGCCGTCGTCGAACCCGGGATACCGCCGGTCGTCTTCGCCGAGGGTGTCCCCGCGGTGGAGTTGCTCGGACTCGACGCGCCACGAGGTCGGTTCCCGCGTGCCGTCCCGCAGGCGGTCGTCGTCTCGCTCGTTCTCGCCGACCTCGTCGTTTACGAGGGCGTCCGCCGACGGTACGACATCTCGCTGGCTGGCGTCGTGTTGGTGCCGCTGTTGGCGGTGTTTTCGGCGCGACTCGGCGTGGCGTTTTTCCTCTATGCGCTGTTCGCGACGGCGACGTTCCTCGTCACGACGGGGGCGTACTGGTCGATGCTGCTGTACGGGCGAAACTTACTGGCGGTCGCTCTCGTGGTCGGGACGGGGCTTGCCATCGGCGCCGCGCTGTCGAACCCCAACATTCCGGGGCTGTTGTTGCTGTTCGTCGGGCTGTTTGCGGGTGTCGGCTCGTACAACCTCCATCGGACCGCACCGCCGGTCCGCAGTGCCAGCATCTCGCTCAGTGCGGGACTGTTCGTTCTCATGTACGGTGCGCTGTTGGTCGTCATCTCGCCCGAAGCCAGCGGCCTCGCGTCGCCGTTGCGGTGGTACCACGTCGCCATCGGTGCGGCAGCGCTCGCCGTCGCTGCTCGGGACCTGTATCGACTCGAACGGGAGCGCGCCGACGGGGACGCAATCGAGGCGGCGTCGGTGTTCTCGGAGGTGTCGGGATGACCCTCCGAGGGGCCTTCGGTCGCGCCCGGGACGCCCTCACCCGCGGCCGAAAGCACTTCCAGCGCGTCCACGAAGCCGACCGCCGGGTCGTCGTCTCCGGTGTTCGCGGGAAATCGACGCTGGTGCGGTGGCTCCACGATGCACTCACGGCACAGGGCATCGACACCTTCGCCAAAGTGACCGGCGACCACCCCTACGTGTTGGTCAACGGCGAGCGCCACGCCGCCGACCGCGACGGCATCACCCGACTGTACGAGAACGAACGACTGTACGCCGAACACGGCCCGACAGAGGCCGTCATCGCCGAGAATCAGGGCATTCGCGAATACACAACCCGACTCGCAAGCGAGCGGTGGGACCCGGAGGTCGTCGTATTGCTCAACGTCCGACGCGACCACCTCGGGACGCTCGGCGAGGACCTTGAGGACATCGCACGAGCGTTCGCACGAACGGTCCCCGACGGACGACACGTCGTCTGTGGCGACCGAAACGAGGCCATCGTCGAGTATCTTCGGGACCGCCTCGAACCCCGCGGCGTCGAGTTCACCCACGTCGACCCGCCGGCGGAGTACGACGTATTGGGCGCCCGGACCGCCTTCGCTATCGACCCTATTCTCCGAGAACTCGGCTGTGAGCCGATGGGTCGGGACCACGCCGTCGAGTTGCTGTCGTCGTTGCGGTCGTCGTGGACGTGGCGACGACTAGAGGGTGGCGGCCTCGCGTGTAACGCCGCCAGCCTCAACGACATCGAGAGCACCGAACACCTCCGCCGACATCTCGTCGAGGCGCTGGACGATTCCACCATCGAACCGGTCTGTTATCTCCGCCGGGACCGAGCGGGCCGGACGGCTTCCTACATCCGCTACGCCGAGTGGCTCTACGACCACGACCTCATCGATCGGGTCCACGTCGTCGGTCCTCACCGTAGCCTGTTCCGCCGTCGCGCCGACCTGCCGGTCATCGTTCACGACGAGACCGAACGGACGGCAATCGAGGTACTCGACACCGCCCTCGGTGGGGGCCACCCGGTCGTCTTCATGGCCAACACCGTCGCACCGCTGATGCGGGAGGTGGAATCCGAACTCGAAGCACGGACCGTCGGACGGCATAGTGCCGGCGAGTGGGAACTCACGAACGAGGCGTGATTCGGTGGGTTCTACCGCGTCGGTCCTGTACCCCCGACGATGACACGGCCACCGACTCGCGTCGAGAACGCCGCGCTGTTGGTACTCGGTGGCCTCGGCTACGGGGCGCTGCTGTTCGTCTGGTTTTCGCTGCCCGCCTACCTCCAACCCGTCATCGAGGACCTCGGATTGACCGGGACCCAGGCGGGCGTGCTGGCGGGGGCGGTGCCGCTGACCTACATCCCGCTGGGGCTCGCGAGCGGTCTGCTCGTCGACCGACTCGGCGCGCGAGTGGGCGTCGGTTTGGGTATCGCACTCGCCGGCGTCGGGCAGTTGAGCCGGTCGTTTGCTCCCGAATTCCCGTCGATGCTGGCGCTGACGCTGTTGCTCGGCGTCGGCGCGACGGGGCTCACCTTCGGGTTGCCCAAACTCGCCTCGGAGTTGTACCCCGCCGACCGCGTGGGGCGGGCGGCGTCGGTGTATCTCGTCGGCTCCTACGTCGGCAGCGCGACCGTCTTCGCGTTCGGCCGCCCCGTCATCGGCCCGGCGCTGGGCGGGTGGCGGCCGCTGTTTCTGTACAGCGGCGTCGGGACGCTCGTCGTCGCCGTCCTCTGGGCCGCCGCCGTGTGGTACGTCCCGGCCGGACGCCACGAGACCGATGAGGACGACGCCCTCACGCTTGCCTCGCTGGCCGATGACGTTCGGGCCGTCCTCGGCCACCGCGACCTCCGACTGCTCGTCCTGTTGGGGACGATGTACCTGTTCGTCCTCCACGGAATACAGGGGTGGCTGGTGACGATACTCGAAACGCGGGGGGTCTCGGCGGACCTCGCGGGAACCATCGCCAGCACTCTCGTCGTCGGACAGGTCGTCGGCGTGTTGGCGATTCCCGCTCTCGCAGAGCGCTTCGGTCGCAGGCGGGCGACGTTGGTCGCCTGCGCTGCCGTCGCCTGTCTCGGGGTTGTGGGGTTGCTGGCCGAACCCGCGGCCGTCCTGTTGCTCGTCGTGCCGGTCGTCGCCATCGGACTCGGGATGGGTGGGCTCTCGCCGCTCATCCGTGCGGTGCCGGTCGAGTTGGAGGGCATCGGCCCGAAACTGACCGGCACCGCGGTCGGCGTCGTCTTCGCGGTCGGGGAAATCGGTGGCTTTCTCGGCCCGGTCGTCATCGGCGCGCTGCGGGACGCGACGGGAACGTTCACGCCGGGGATAGCCGCGGCCGCGGTCGGCACGCTCGTCGCCGCCGCCGGGGGCGCGGCGATGTCGAGTCTCGACGACTGACACGCCACGCTCCGAAGCCACGCGACAGTTTCTAGTTAGCCCTCATCGAATCGGGGGTATGACCGACACCAACGAGTGGTTCCTCGAAAACCACGACCACCTCCGGGACCTCGGCATCGAAATCGACGACCAGCGGGAGGGGTTTCTCCGCCTCACGCTGCCCCACGAGGCATCGCTCACCAATCCGGGTTCGGAAGCCATTCAGGGCGGCGTCGTCGCGACGCTCATCGACCACGCCGGCGGCGCGGCCATCCGGACGACACTTGAGGAGCCAATGTCGACACCGCACGCGACGACGGAGTTGAACGTCAGTTACGTCCGACCGGCCGCCGCCGATTTGACCGCCGAGGCGACCGTCGTTCGTTCCGGTCGGAGCATGGGCGTCGTCGAGGTCGAGGTGACGATGGCCACCGACGAGGGCGAAAAGACCGTCGCGGTCGGTCGCGTCTCGCTGCATCTGGACCGAGAGTGAGTCGGGGGTCGTTGTTCCGCACATTGACGGCGGAACGTTGAGGTGAGGCCGACCGCACGTGAGGGTATGGCAGCCACACGAGAGGGGGTGGGCCGTTCGTGAGCCACACCCGCGGAACGTTCGCCGCGCTCGTCGACGCACTCGTCCCGGAGACGCCCGAACTCGCCGACCGAGGCGAGGAACACGTTCCCGGCGGCCTCGCAGTCGGACTGGAAGAGGCGATTATCGACCGCGTGAACAACTTTCAGGAGGTCGACGGCGGCGTCCTCGGCGCCGCCGGCTACGACGCGACGCCGATGGCACCCGCCGTCGCCGTCCTGCTCGACACTGCGGCCGCGGAACTGCTCGTCCGCCGTCGCAGTGAGGACGGTTTCAACTCGCCGGCCGAGGCGTTCGCCGGCGGGCCGTTCTCGCGACTCTCCCGTGAGGACCGCCTGCGTGCGCTTCGCTTGCTCGAAGACGAGGGTGTCTTCCCACGGTTGGCCGACCGGTTCGACTCCGCCGCCCTCGGCACCATCCAGTTCCTCGCCAGTTCCCTGCCGATTCTCGTCGAGTTCGTCTACTACTCCGAGGCGACGGCCGACGACGGCGAGGAGCGCTCGCTCGGCTGGCAGCAGGCCGACTACCCCGGGCCGGCGGACGGGTATCCGGTCGGAATGGGCTACGAAATAGAGGACTTCGAGGAGAACGATTACTGATGTACGAACGCGACACCGATGTCGTCGTCGTCGGTGCGGGCGGTGACGGCCCGGCGCTGGCGTGGCGACTCGGCCAACTCGGCATCGACGTGACGATACTTGAGGCCGGCCCCTTCTACGGCAACGAGAAGTGGGAGGCGCCCAACGACGCCCCGGGCGGCGAACACTCCGGGAACCCCTCGGACCTCTCGGGCAAACTGTACGACGAGCAGTTCACCTCGAAGGAGGCCGACATGAACGACCCCGTCACCGGGAAACTGCGGTGGGGGCCGGCCGACTCCGACCGGCCGCCGTGGCAACGGACGGTTCCCCAGCAGGCGCTCATCTCCCAACTGTCGGGCGTCGGCGGAACGACCCAACACTACTACGCAAACCACCCACGGGCGTTCGTCACGAGCGTCGACGACCAACCGCACTGGCCAATCGACTACGAGGAACTGGTACCGTACTACCAACTGCTGGAGGAGACCCATCCCGTCGAACCGGCGCCGACGACGCCGAAAGCCGAGGTGTTCTTCGAGGGCGCGCGTCGGTCGGGCTACGACCTCAACGACGGATACAACGTCACCGAAGCGGGGTATCGTCCCTTCCCCAACGCCATCCCGCAACCGGACGAGCGACTGATGCGCGACGGCGGGGGCGATGTGGAGGAAGACAACGTCCCGGGCGGCGAGAACGGCCAGTACCGCTACCCAGACTACGAGGGCGACACGCTGGCGATGCACGAACATCAGGGTGGCCCCCATCCCCGAGGCGCGCCGATGCGGGAGCGGGCGCGTCGCTCCTCGAACGTCTCGCTGGTGCCGCGGGCGCTCGACACCGGTAACGTCGAGATACGACCGAACGCGTTCGCGACGGGCATTCTCACCGAGGGCGGTGCGGCCGAGGAGGCCACCGGCGTCGAGTTCCGCGACACGTGGGCGGGGACGACCGAGCGCATCCACGCCGACGTGGTCGTCCTCGCGGCGGGCTGTATCGAGACGCCGCGGCTGTGGCTCAACTCCGGGTTACCGGATAACGGCTGGGTCGGCCGGGGGCTGACCACCCACCACTTCGATTTCGTCGCGGGCACCTTCGACCCAGATACCCTCGAAGCGCTCATCGGCCAGCGTGCGGTCGAACCCCATCAGGGGCAGGCCGCCGGTTCGCGGGTCGACGTTCCCGGCAAAGGCGGCATCGCCGTCAACACGTTCGCGCCCGGCATCACCGCGATGGCGATGTACGCCGCCGCACAGGGCGAGTGGGCCTTCGACCGCGACACCGCGGGCGAGCCGTGGGACACCGCCGGTCGACTCGCCGGCCGGCAACTCAAAGAACAGATGGCCGACTACCGCCGGACGCTGACGCTCATCTGTCACACCGACGACCGGCCCCGACAGGAAAACGGCGTCTCCATCGACGAGACGACCGAGGACGAACACGGTCCCGTCCCGCTCGTCGAGTGGGAGGCCCACCCCGAAGACGACGCCCGACGCGACGACCTCGCCCGACGGGCCGCGGAAATCCTCGACGAAGCCGGCGCCGAGCACGTCCACCGAACCGACGCCGCGCCGATTCTGTTGCACATGCAGTCCTCGATGGCGATGGGGAAGGTGCTCGATACGGGCTGTGAGGCGAAGGACGTGAGTCGGCTGTTCGTCGCCGACCACTCGGCGCTTTCCAACGGCGTCGGCGGCGCCAATCCCACCCACTCGGGGCAGGCGCTGGCGCTGCGGACCGCCGAAGCAGTCGCCGAACGCTACTTCGGCGGCGTCGACGACCCCATCGGGTCCGTCTGAGGCGGTTTCAGGGTACTTCGAGGTGGCAACACTGCGGATACCGCCGGGCGGCCGTATCGAGACTCGATACGAACGAAACCGACTATAGGTCGCCGTATCAACACGAAACAATCGCAGTGTCGTGAGAACGACTCACGAGGAACTGGTGAGTAATTCGAGATGTCACGAACGGGTCCGACGAACGTCCTCTTCGAAACCGGCGAGCACGGCGACTGCGACGAAGCCGCGTGTATGGACCTCCTCGGTGTCGACGACCCCACCAACGTCGACGTGCTGTTCGTCACCGTCACGAAATCGGGGCGGGAGCGCATCGAGACGCTGAAACGCCACGCCGACGCCCCGCCGTCCAACGTCGGCATCGTCACCGTCGACGTGGGCGGCTCCGACGGCAGCGCACGGCTCGGTGGCGAGTCCGGCCCCATGGTTCGTCGCATCTCCGACCCCAGCGACCTCACCGGCGTCGGCATCGCCATCTCGGAGTTCCTCTCGGCGTGGCACGGCAACGGCAACCGAACCGTGGTGTGTTTCGAGTCGGTGACGGCGCTGTTGCAGTACGTCGAGGCCAACCGCGTGTTCCAGTTCCTCAACGAAATCACCTCGAAGTTCGAGCAGTCGGGCGCCCGGGCGCACTTCCACATCACGCCGGCGGCCCACGAGGGGCAGGTGCTGAGCGTTCTCACCTCACTTTTCGACGACCGCGTCACCGCTAGGGACCTCGGACACGTCCCCGAAGAGGAATCCACCGGCGGGACGACGGCGGCCACGACGGGTGCTGCCGTCGACGACGCCTCGACCGAGGCGGCCGACGACGAACCCGAATCGACCCCGGAGGATTCCGGGGCGCCGGAGACGGACCCCGACGACGCCGACGAGAAGACGGGGTTCGTTTTCGCCGGCGCCGATGCCGAAAGCGACGCCGACGCCCCCGAAGACGGGGCTGAGACGGCTCCAACGACCGACCCGGAGACGCCGGCCACCGAGACAAGCGAGTCGGCCGGCTCCGAGTCCGGTAACGACCCTTCCGATTCCGAAGTTGCTGACGGCCCCGTCGACTCGGAGGGGGCCGATGACCTCGCCGATTCCGATGCGGTGTCGACCGACGAGACGGTCACAGACAGCGAGGCCTCCGCCTCGGACACCACGCCCCCGGACTCCGACGAGAGCGACGCCTCCCCGTTCGATTTCCCTGCCGAGACGACGGGCGGCGATTCGGACGCGGGGAACGACGACACCGAGGTCCAGGGAGCGGACGCCGAAGACGAGGCCAACGGGACAGACACCGAAGACACGACGGCTGATGACACCGGTGGAGAGGCACCGACGACTGCGAACTTCGGCCGGCAGAAGCGGCGTTCGAAGCGGGACCCGATAGAACGACCGCAAGTACAGCGGCCGACGGAACCCCCCGAGGACGACTCGGAGTACAAGTCGGCGGTGTTCTCCCGGACGACGGCGACGGTCATCGGCGTCGTCGTGATGGTCGCGCTGGTGAGCTTTCTTACTGCGGCCGTCCCGATGCCTGCGGGTACGCCGATAAGCGACGCCGAACCCGAGGGAACGCCGACCCCGGTACCGGCAACCGGAACAGGAGCGAACGGGACCCAAGCGCAGGCGACGCCGAGTCCGACGACGACTGTGACGCCGGAGCCCACCGCAACACCGACGGCGACGGCCACGCCGGAGCCAACGGCGACCCCAACCCCGACCAGCTCCGGCGGTTCGACCGGCGACTCCACCGACGGAACCGACGGCGGTGACACGACCGCGACGCCGGAGCCAACGGCGACCGCAACGCCGGACTCTACGCCGGAACCGACGGCGACTCCGACGCCGGATGGCTCCCTCACTGGCGCCATCGACGACACGACCGACTCACTCGTCGGCGACGACGGCCTGTTGTAATCTCGGGGGCCGTCGGCGGTGGAATTTTTAGACTGCTATCGGTACGGCGAGGCATGGCGACGCTGCTCACCGCCGTCGATGACATCCCCGAACACGGCTCGTATCTCTTCACCGTCGAGGAGGCCGACGGCGGCCTCGAGGAGGTGATTCTCGTCCGACTTTCTGATGGCGTCTCGGCGTGGAAGAACTTCTGTCAGCACGAAACCGACCAACGTCTCGACCGCGGGCGCGGTGCGGCGATGCGGGAGGGGCAGATAATCTGTCCGAAACACGGGTCGATGTTCGACGCGGAGACGGGCTACTGCGAAAACGGGAAGGCCGCGGGGTCGACGCTCGTCGAAGTCGACGTGTCCGTCCGTCACGGGCAGGTGTATCTCACCGACGACGAGGTGTCGTTCAGCCACGAGGGCGGCATCGACGACGGCGGCGCGCCGAGTTCGACCTCACACCTGAGCTTTTAGATGTCGAGGTCCGCGGTCGGGAAGGCGCCCTCGTCGATCTCGGAGTCGTACGATTCGATGGCCGTGAGCGCGAGGTCGAGGGTGTTTTCGGGCGTCCAGCGTGCCGTGTTGATACAGAGGTCGTAGATGGAGCGGTCCGAGAGGTCGATGCCGTAGTAGGATTCGTAGCGCTTCACGTCGATGACGTCGCGGACGCGCATCTCGGCGCCGATCTCTTCGCGGTCGGCGGTGCGGTCGACACGGATTTCCTCGGGTGCGTCGAGCCAAAACCGGAGGTCCGCGCGGTTGCCGGCGAGCCAGCCCGCCAGCCGCGATTCGAGGACGAAGGCCTTGTTCGCCGCGCCCCACTTCTCGGCGATGGTACGCAGACGGCGGTCGACGGCGCGGTCGATGTCTTCGTTCTCGCTGGCTTTCGCGATGAACTGCGAGAGGCTCATGTCGCGTTCGTCGGCGAGTTCGCGGAACACTTCGCCGCCGGAGATGAACCCACAGTCCATCGCCTCGGCGAGTCCCTCACACAGGGTCGTCACGCCGCTTCCCGGCGGCCCCGACACGGTGATGAACAGGTTGCTGTCGATTTGCTGGTCCGGGCTGATGTCGTGTCCCGACATGTGGCGGGGATTCCGTCGGCGACGGGATAAACGCGAGGGTCACCGATTGGGAGCGAAGGACGCGGAACCGACTGAAAAAACGGGCGCCTTGCTCAGGCGGAACTGAGCCGTCGACTGCTCAGCGCCACCACGAGCATGACGACGATGAGGACGACCGACAGCGCGTTAATCGTCGGCGTCAGGCCGGTTCGCAACATCGTGTAGATGACGACCGGAACGGTGCTCGTCCCCGGTGAAATCAGGAACTGGGTCGCGGTGAACTCGCCGAAGGAGACGACGAAGGCGATGAACGAGCCAGCGATAATCGCCGGTGAGATGATGGGCCCCGTCACGTGGCGGAACGTCGCCATCGGGCCCGCACCGAGGACGCGCGAGGCGCGTTCGAGGTCCTTGTCGTACGTGACCAACTCGGAGCGGACCAGCAGGAAGACGTACGGCAGCGACAACACCGTGTGTCCGAGGATGAGCGCCGGGTATCCCGAGGGGAGGCTCAAACTCCCGAAGTACCGGACGAGCGCGATACCCGTGATGACCGGCGAGATAATCATCGGCAACAGCATAATCGTCGATATCTGCTCTTTGTAGGGGAACTCACCGCGGACGAAGCCGAAGGCGGCAATCGTCCCGATAATGGCCGAGAGAATCGACGAACTCGTGGCGACGACGAGGCTCACCTTCAGCGCGTTGAGGAGGCTCTCGTCGGCCAGGAGTTCGCCGTACCACCGCAGCGACAGCCCCTCCTGTGGGATGCCCGGGAACGACTGGGGCGTAAAGGAGGTGATAACGACGATGATGACCGGCACCAACAGGAACGCGAACACCGCGACGACGGCCGCGAGGAGTCCGACCGGTCGGGGACTCGGGAGCGAACGCTCGCTCATATGTTTCCGAGCACCTCCCGGAGGTCGAACACCGTGTTGAACACGAGCAGCGTGCCGACGAGCAGTATCGAGTAGATGACCGCCAGCGCCGAGGCGAACCGAATATTGAAGTTATTCAGGAACGCGCCGGCGATTTCGTTGGCAATCATCGTCTGATTGGGGCCGCCGAGGACGGCGGGGCCGAGGAACGACCCGGCCGCGAGGATGAACACGATGAGTCCCGCAGCGACGAGCCCGGGGAGGCTCAACGGGAACACGACGGAGACGAGGGTTCGCCACTGGCTGGCGCCGAGCACCCGTGAGGCGCTGATGAGTTCCCCATCGATGGCGTTCAGGGAGTTGTAAATCGGCAGGACTGCGAACGGAAGATACACGTTCGACAGCCCGATGATGACCGCCGGCGTCGTGAACAGCAGCGACGGCTCGATGCCCGTCAGGTCGGCGAAGGGGCCTGCCGGCGAGAGGAACAGCAGGATACCGAAGTACCGGACGATGTAGGCGATCCACAGCGGAACGATGACGAGCGTCATCGTCAGGCGGACGCGATTGGTCCCGAAGGCCATGAAGTAACTAATCAGGTACGCCAACGCGAGCGTCACGGCCGTGGTGACGATGCCGTAGAGGAACGAGCGAACGAAGGCGTCGACGTAGATGCCCCTCGTGGCCCGTCGGTACGCCTGCAACGGTTCGCCGGTACCGAACGCGAGGCTCTCCGGGACGAGCAGCAGTATCGGGAGGATGAAAAACACCCCGACGAACCCGAGTCCGAACAGGGCGAGGTGGCTGTTCGTGATTCGCCCCTCGAGCAACTCGCCGATAGAGCCGGCGACACCGTCTACGGTCGGTCGGGAGGTGCTCATAGCGCAATCACCCGCTCGGGGTCGAATCGGAGGTGGACGTCGTCACCGACGTCGATGTCCGGGAACCGGTTCGTGTGGGCGAGCGCTTCGTTCCCGTCGGTCAACTCGACTGTCACCTCCGCGCGGTTGCCGAGGTTGGCGACGTTGACGACGCGACCCGTTATCTCGTTTTCCGTGCCTTCGGCCGTCCGACTTACTTCGATGTCCTCCGGGCGGACGTACAGCGTGGCGTCGTCGCCGTCCTCGACGCCGGTTCCCTCGACCGTGATGGCCTTGTTGTGGTTGTTGACGACCGCGCGGTCGCCCTCCCGAGAGACGGGGCCGCTGAATCGGGTTGATTTCCCGACGAACTCGGCGACGAAGGGGCTGGCGGGCGACTCGTAGATGCGCTCGGGGGAGTCTATCTGCTCGGAGTGGCCGTCGTTCAACACGATGACGGTGTCGGACATCGACAGCGCGTCCTCTTGGTCGTGGGTGACGTACAGCGTCGTCACGCCGACCTCCTTTTGAATGCGGTTGAGCCAGCCGCGCATCTCCTCGCGGAGGACCCTGTCGAGGCCGGTCAGCGGTTCGTCCAACAGGAGGATGTCGGGTTCGTACGCCAGCGCCCGCGCCAGCGAGACGCGCTGCTGTTGGCCGCCGGAGAGTTCCCCCGGCTTGTGCTCACCGTGGTCGGGCATGTCGACGAGTTCCAGGGACTCCTCGACGCGCTCTTCGACGGCTGTCGAGTCGTGACCGTGCATCTTGAGCCCGAAGGCGATGTTCTCCCGGACCGTCATGTGCGGAAACAGCGCGGTGGACTGAAACGCCATCCCGATGTTGCGTTTCTCCGGCGGGAGGTCGGTCACGTCCTCGCCGCGGAGCAGAATCTGCCCGTCGGTCGGTTCGACGAGGCCGGCGATGGCGTGGAGCGTCGTCGATTTCCCACACCCCGAGGGGCCGAGTAGCGTGACGAACTCCCCTTCGTCGATGTCGAACGAGAGGTTCTCTACCGCACACAGGTCACCGTAATACTTCGTGAAATCGCGAACTTCGAGCATGCTGCAGTATTACCCCTGCTTGATTTCGTTCAATCGGTCGGTCCAGGCGTCTTCCTTCGGGAGGACAACGTCCCAATCGCGGAACGCGAGGTCCTCGGCCGGAGCGTAGTCCGGCAGTTGGGTCATCTTCTCGGGTGGGTTCTTCACCTGCACCGTGTAGTTCATCATGTCCGACAGCGTCAGCAGGTGCTCCCGCTGGTAGGTGTGGTTCAGCAGTTCGTGGGCCAACTCGCGGCTCTCGGTGCCCTTGACGATGGCGAGGTTGTCGGTCCACCCCATCGCACCCTCCTCGGGGATGACGTACTCGATGTGGTCGTACCCCTCCTCCTGCAGTGCGAGCACGCGGCCGCCCCACGCCTCACAAATCCAGGCGTTCTCCTGTCGCAGGTACCGGATGGACGTGGCGCCGTCGCCCCAGTAGTTGAAGACGTTCTGGTCCTGTTCCTCGGCCTCGGTGAACATCTGGTCGGTCTTCGCCTCGTCGCCGGGCACCTCGTTGACGTTGAGGTCGGCGGCGGCGGCGCAGTTCGACAGTCGGTCGATGGTTCGGTCGATGAGCGACACCTTCCCCTCGTAGGCAGGGTCTTTGATGTCCTCCCAGGAGGAGAGTTCGCCGTCGACCTTCTCGGTGTTGTAGGCGTAGCCGGTCGCGCCGTTCTCCCGGATGAGGCCCATGGTGTCGTCGCCGTCGACGTTGAACGACAGCGAGCGGGCCGACTCCTTGATGTTCTTCTCGTAGTTCGGCACCATCGAGAGGTCGATGGGTTCGATGACATCCTCCTGTTGGGCGCGCGCCATCCCCGTGTCGTTGAGCGCGACGATGTCGAACGAACCGGGGTTCTGCTTGATGAGCGAAATCATCTCCGTGGTCCCGCCGGCTTCGGTGCCGGAGACTTCCGTCCCGGTCTCTTCGGCCCACGGTTCGAAGACGGTCATCTGTGCCTCCTGGGTGTTCCCACCGAAGCCGAGGAAGCGGAGTTCGCCGCCTCCGCCGCCTCCGCCGTTTCCGCCACCGTTGCCGTTTCCATTTCCGTTGCCGTTTCCGCCACCGTTACCGCCGAGACAGCCCGCCAGTCCGGCGAGTGTTCCTGCCCCAACGGTTGTCAATACGTCACGCCGTCTGTAGTTCGAGCCCTTCGACATGGCTATGAGTCTGTTACACACACTCCTATAATAAACTATCCCAAGATATTGCCCTCCATTCGGAGATTTTCCGAACTCAAGAGACTATTTTGAAAATCAGCCAAAGTTTATGTGGGTGAGTCACGAGGAGTAAGCCAGTGGCAGACATGACGACGACAGATTCCAAGGCGGACTCCCCGACCGTCTACGAGGTCGATGGCGACATCGCCCGCATCCGACTCAACCGACCCGACCGACTCAACGCCGTGACCGGCGAACTCTACGAAGGGGTCCAGTCGGGGCTCGAACGCGCCGAGGACGACGACGCGCGCGTCGTCGTCCTCGAAGGCGAAGGTCGAGCGTTCTGCGTCGGCGCCGACATGCAGAATCACGATGAACAACAGCGGTCGGCGAAGGAACGGCGCGACTACGCTTGGACGGCCCAAGACGCGTGTAAGGCCGTCCAGACACATCCGGCACCGGTCATCTCGAAGGTCCACGGCTACGCCATCGGTGGCGGCGCCGAACTCGCGATGAGTGCGGACTTCATCCTCATGGGCGCCGACGCGGAGTTGCGCTTCCCCGAGGTGAGCATCGGGACCTACATCGGCGGCGGTCTCACCTACACCCTCGCCCAGCGCGTCGGCGCCGCCCGCGCGAAGGAACTCGTCCTGTCGGCGGCGACGCTGACCGGCACCGAAGCCGCCGAGGAGGGCGTCGTCACGAGAGCGGTCGAGGAATCCGAACTCGACGACGCCGTCGACGAGTTGGCGGCCGACCTCGCCGGCAACGCACCGATACCGATGGAGTTCGCGAAATCGCAGTTCGGCCGCGTCGGCTCGGCGACCCGAGACGACATGCTGACTGCCGAGGCGGAGGCGCTGTTGGCCTGCATGGGAACGGAGGACTGGCAGGAGGGCGTCGACGCCTTCGCCGACGACCGAGAACCGACGTTCGTGGGTGAGTGACCGTGTCGGACACAACCGACATCGACCGCATCATGGACCCCGATGCGGTCGCCATCGTTGGCGCCTCGACCGACGAGACCAAACGCGGCTATCAGGCCATCGAGACGCTCCAGGAAGGCGGCTACGAGGGCGACATCTATCCGGTCAACCCCGGTGCTGAGGAGATTCGCGGCCTCGAAGTGTATCCAACGGTCTCCGCGATTCCCAGCCGGGTCGACCTCGCACTCATCGTCACGCCTGCCCACGTCGTCCCGGACGTACTCGAAGACTGCGGCGGGACTGACCTCGCTGGCGCCGTCGTCATCGCGGTCGGCTTCGGGGAAGCCGGCACCGACGGCGAGGCCCTGGAACGCGAAATCGTCTCGCTGGCCGAACGACACGGCATCAGACTCATCGGGCCGAACACCTCCGGGATGATTAACGTCCACGCAGGGCTGAACCTCGTCGGCGCCGACGGCGTTCCCGAAGGGGGCCTCGGCTTGCTCTGTCAGAGTGGCAACATGGCGATTTCGCTGTTTACGGAGGCTGCGACGCGGGAAGGCGTCGGCTACAGCCACTACGTCGGCGTCGGCAACGAGGCGGACCTCAAGTTCCACGAGTACCTCCCGTATCTGAACGACGACCCCGAAACCGACGCCATCGTGCTGTACGTCGAGGGGATGAGCGAGGGGCGAGCGTTCCTGCAGGCCGCACGCGAGGTCACGCCGGAGACGCCAATCATCGCGCTCAAGAGCGGCCGGTCGGCCGTCGGCAAGCAGTCGGCATCCTCGCACACCGGCGCGCTGGCGGGCGACAGCACGGTGGCCCACGCCGTCCTCGAACAGGCCGGCGTCGTCAGCGTCGAACGCTCCGACGAACTGCTCGCCGTCGCGAACTCGCTGTCGTCGCTGCCGGCCGCAGACGGCCCGAACGTCGGCATCCTCGCCGACGGCGGCGGCCACGCGACGCTCGCCGCCGACGCCCTCGCCGAACGCGGCCTCTCGGTCCCGGAAGTGACCGACGAGACCCAACAGCGCCTCGATGAGGTGTTGCCGGACGCCGCGAGCGTCGTCAATCCCGTCGACGTGGCCGGCGGCACCGACGACGACCAGCGCGTCTTCTACGATTGTGCGGAGGCTATCGTATCCGACCCGAACGTCGACGCGCTGTTGCTCGCCGGCCTCTTCGGCGGCTACGGCATCCGCTTTGCCGAGCAGTACACCGACGTAGAATGTGGGGTCGCCGAGGAGTTGGTGACGCTGGCCGAGCGCCACGACACCCCCATCGTCGTCCAGAGCGCCTACGCGGAGTTCGACACCGAACCCCACGAGATACTCCGGGAATCGGGCATTCCGGTCGTCGAGTCGATAGACGTCGCCGCCAGCAGCCTCGAATCGCTGGCCGCCTACGGCGAGCACCTCGCCACCGCCGACGAGAAGAGCGACTTCCGATTCGACGGCGCGGACAACGATGCCGCCGAAATCCGCCACGCAATCGAGGCGGGGCGCCGACAGCTCTCTGAGTACACCGCAAAGCGGGCGCTCCGCGAGCGGGGCTTGCCCGTCGTTCCGTTCGAGTTGGCCGAATCACCCAGCGAGGCGCTCGATGCGGCGACCGACGCCGACGGCCCGGTCGCGATGAAGGTGGTGTCGCCGGACATCGTCCACAAATCCGACGCCGGCGGCGTGGCGTTGGGCGTCGACGACGACGACGTCGAGGCGACCTACGAGGAACTCCTCGCGGCCGCCGAATCGTACGCTCCCGACGCCGATATCGAAGGCGTCCTCGTCTCGCCGATGCGGGAGGGCAGCGTCGAACTCATCGTCGGCGTCGTCGACGACGAACAGTTCGGTCGCGTGATGATGGTCGGTCTCGGCGGCGTCTTCGTGGAAGTCCTCGAAGACGTGGCGTTCCGTGCGCTCCCGCTTTCGGAGGCCGACGCCCGCGACATGCTCGACGACATCGAGGCCCAAGAACTGCTGGACGGCGCCCGCGGGAACCCGCCAGTCGACCGCGATGCCGTCGTCGACTTCCTGTTGGAGGTGTCGGCGTTCGTCGAGGCCAACCCCGCGGTCGAGGAACTGGATTTGAACCCGGTGTTCGCCGACGACGACGGCGTCGAAATCGTCGACGCTGCGGTGACGCTCCGCACTCCAGGGACCGACACTGAAACGGCCCCGGCCCCTGTAGGTGAGAGCGATGATTGAAGTCGACGCCCCCATCGAAACCGAGTGGCTCACCGAGTACGTCGCCTGCGTGAGATACGACCGCCCCGACGCGATGAACGCCTACAACGAGGCGCTGCTCCGCGGCGCCGTCGAGGCTTTCGAGACGCTGGACGACCGCGAGGACGTCCGGGCCATTGTCCTCACCGGTGCCGGCGACGCCTTCTGTGCGGGCGTCGACCTCACGGACATGCCGTTGACGCCCGAGATGGACTTCGCGGAGTACGAGGCCGGCCTCGGCCTGTTCCAGAACGTCGTTCGGACGCTTCGCGGCATCTCGACGCCGGTCATCGCGGCCGTCAACGGCTACGCCTTGGGCGCCGGTTGTGACACCGCCCTCGCCTGTGACTTCCGCATCACGAGCGACGAGGGCGTCATCGGTGAGACGTTCATCGACGTCGGGTTCGTCCCCGGCGACGGTGGCGCGTTCCTCCTGCCCCGGCTCATCGGCGAGGCCCGCGCCAAGGAACTCATCTTCACCGGCCGGAAGCTTTCCGGCGAGGAAATCGTCGAGTGGGACCTCGCCAGAGAGCAAGTCGCCGCCGACGAACTGCTTGACGCCGCTGTGGCCTTCGGCAGCGAACTCGCCGACCGACCGCCCGTCGCACTCGCGGAGAGCAAACGGCTGGTCAACGAGAGTTTCGACACCGAACTCGACGACGCCCTCGCGGATGCGACCCGCGCCCAGCGCATCTGCTCGCAAACCCGCGACCACGAGGAGGCCGTCGCGGCCTTCCAGGAGGACCGCGAACCGGAGTTCGAGGGGCGATGAACCCCTTCAACTGTACCGTCGTCCAGTTCGACGCGCCCCCCGAAGAGCCGAAATCGGAGACGCTTTCGAGAATGGTGGCGGCAATCGAGGCCACCGACGCCGATTTAGTGGTGTTTCCCGAACTCGCGACGACGGGGTATCACGTCTTCGACCGACTCGATGACCTCGCGGAACCGGTCGGCGGAGAGACGACGGAAACGCTCGGCGCGGCCGCCGACGCCGCCGACAGCGAGGTGCTGTTCGGGATGCCGCTGGCCGACGGTGATGCGGTGTACAACGCCGCCGTCTGGCTCGACGCCGACGGCGACGTTCGGGGCCGCTACGACAAACGCCACCTCTGGGGTGCCGAACGGGACGCCTTCGATGCGGGCGAGCGCTATCTCGTCGTCGAGGCGCCGTTCGGCCGCGTCGGCGTCCAGATATGTTACGACCTCGCCTTCCCCGAAGCCAGCGCCGCGCTGGCCCGCGCGGAGTGTGACCTCTTGGTGAACCTCTCGGCGTGGACGGTGCAGATGGAGCGGGACTGGCAGACGCTGCTGCCGGCCCGTGCCGTCGAACAGGGTGCCTACGTCATCGGGTGTAATCGAGCGGGGACGGAAGCCGGCGACAGTTTCTGTGGGAGCAGCATGGTCGTCGAACCCGATGGAACGACAATCGCGGAGTTGGGCAACGACGCCGGCCGACTGACGGCGACGCTGGAACCGGACATCGTCGCCGCGGAACGACGACGCAATCCCATGCGAGTCGACCGCCACGACGACCGCATCGACGCCGAAACGAGCTAACAACGCCATGGAACGAACCCCACACGCCTCGGAACCCGACCGAGGCCAAGACAAGTTATTAACGAACGCACATCGATGAGCGAAACGATGCCAGAGGTCACGCTCGACGAGACCGACTTCGAGATACTCCGACGTCTCGACGAGGACGGCGAGGTTAGCGTTGACGAACTGAGCGACGAACTGGACGTGAGCGCGTCGACGATTTACTACCGCCTCGAAGGGTATCGCGAACAGGGAATCGTCGAGGGACAGATTTCGAAACTCGACCCACAGAAACTCGGCCTCGGACTGACAGCGATTACCGAAATCGACGCCAACTACGACGGTCCCGGCTACGAGGAAATCGCGGAGCGGCTCTCGGCGCTCTCCGGTGTCCAGCGGGTGTTCTTCATGCTCGGCGAGATGTCGTTTTACGTCATCTCACGGGTTCGCGACCACGAACACCTTCAGACGCTGATGGAGTCGATTATCCAGACTGAGGGCGTCGAGAACTCGAACACCAACGTCGTGCTTCGGACGTTCAAAGACGAGGACCGACTGCTCGTCAACTACGACGACGAGGATTTAGAGACGATTTTCGAGTGAGGGCGTCGGCTCCGAACGGGGTAGCGGCCACGCCCACCGAACGTCTCCGCCGGGTGTGCAACGGCAGGGCCGACACACAGTATGCGGTGGGGTCAAGAGGCCGGCCCCCGACGTGACGCCTACCCGATGTTTCCGTCTCTCGGCGTCGCGCTCGGCCCGTTCTTTCTCGCCGAGTCGCTACTCCAGTTCGGCGTCGACATCCGCGGACTGCTCGCCGCCGTGAACCTCCGGTTGCTCCTCATTCCGCCGATTACGGGCGTCATCGGTTACATCACGAACTGGGTCGCTATCAGGATGCTGTTCAAACCGGTCGAGTTCCGGGGCATCGACGTGCCCGGACTGGAGGTGGTAACGACGGCGCTTCCCCAGCGCGTCAGACAGATTCCCGGCATGATGCAGGGGCGAATCGGCTGGCAGGGCATCATCCCCTCACGCGCACGCAAGATGGGGAGCATCTCCGTCGACACCGGCATCAGCAAAATCGCGAGCCAGCGGGAGTTCTACGAGGAGTTCGACGCCGAACGCATCGCTGAACACATGCTCGCGGAGGGGAGCGAGGACATCCACCGGATGGTCGAGGAGATAATCCGCGAGAAACAGCCGCAACTGTGGCGGGATTCCCCCGAGGCGACCCGTCGACTGGTTCACGCACGCGTCTCCCAACAACTCCCGGAGGTCACCTATCGCATTACCGAGCGAATCGGCGAGAACATCGACGAACTGCTCGATATCAAGCTGATGGTGATGAACCATCTCGGCGAGAACCCCGAACTCGTCAACCGCATTTTCCTCGAAACCGGGGAACGGGAGTTCGATTTCCTCGTCAAGTCGGGGTTCATTTTCGGGACGCTGCTCGGCTGTTTCTCGATTCCGCTGTTCGTCTTCATCGACCGCTGGTGGGTGTTGCCCGTCGCTGGCGTGTTCGTCGGCTACTTCACCAACTGGCTCGCGCTGAAGATGATTTTCCAGCCGATGAAGCCCCACGAGGTCGGCCCGTTCACGATTCAGGGGCTGTTCATCCGCCGGCAGAACGAGGCCTCCGAGACGTATGCATCCATCGTCGCCGAGGAAGTCATCAATCTCGAAAACGTCGCCCGGAACCTCCTCAACGGCCCGAACGCCGACCGGACACGCAAAATGATAGCCGAGGAACTCCGGGAGGCGGTCGACTCGTCGATGGGACTGGCCGCACCGCTGTTGCGGTTTACGACCGGCCCCAGACAGTACGACGCCATCCGCGAGGGCATCGCCGACCGCGGCGTCGAGTACGCCATCGAACCGATGTCCGACCCCGAGTTCAACGCCGAACGGAGCGAGGCCATCCAGCGGTTGATGGCCGGTCGGATGAAAGACCTCCCGCCGGAGGAGTTCGCCCGCATGCTCCGGGCGGCGTTCAAAGAAGACGAATGGCTCCTCATCGGCGTCGGCGCGGCGCTCGGCTTCGTCGCCGGCTGGGTTCAACTACTCGTCGTCACCGCAGTGTGAGACGGTCGACATTTTTTGGCTGGCGCTGGACAGGCGCTGTCATGGACGAGACGCTCCGCTCCCGACGGGCCCGATATCTCGCGTGGCTCTCGATACTTGTCGGTCTCGTGTTGATTCCGGTTCCGTTCTTGACCGGCACGAGTACGCTCGGGGCCTGTGAGTTCGGTGGCTTCTACGGCGCGGTGTACGACGCGGTCGGCATCTATCCGCCCGGCTACACCGTCGATGTCGTCTGGAGCGACCTGCAGGTGGTGTGGTCGGATGGCTGTAACGGCCACGTCTCCTCGCTCGTTCCGTCGTTGTTCGGCGGTACGTTGTCGCTCGTCGGTGTCGGCGCACTCGCGTGGCTCCGACGGTGACCGCTTTCAGCACCGGTCGGTCGGTGACCCGTCCCGGACGTGCCCCAGTCGCTCGCCAACCGACCCCGGGACTGGACTCCGACAGTACCGACAGTACCACGACCGGCCGGTCGGCGTCGACTCCCGAATCAAATCGTCGACGGCACCGAGCGTCGCACCGCAATCACAGGAGTAGGTGGTTGCCATGCGGGTCGTTGACACGCAGGGGACGTAACTGTAACGCCGGGAGGGCGCGACCGCGGCGCGGTCGGCTACAGTTCGGGGTCGGTGTACACTTCGTCGAGGTCGATGTTCGGCTCCCGCTGGGGCTTCGAGTCGGGCACCGTCGACTCCTCGGGGGTGGCTTCGCGGGTCCGACACATCAACACCTCGTGGGTACTCCGGGCGGCTTCGGCGTCGGCCGGTCGCTGTTGGACGTAACTGCCGTCGGGGCGCATCGTCCAGCGCTTGCGGTTGTCGTCAAGCATTATCTGGAGTATCTCGTCGAGTTGGTCCCGTAAGGTGGGGTCCTCGACGGGGGTGACGGCCTCGACTCGGCGGTCGAGGTTTCGGGTCATCCAGTCGGCGGACCCGATGAAGTAGTCGGCGTCGTCGCCGGTGCCGAACCGGAAGATGCGGGAGTGTTCGAGGAACCGCCCCACGACGCTGTGGACACGAACGGTGTCGGTGACGCCCTCGATGCCGGGTCGGAGCCGACAGATACCGCGGACGATGAGGTCGATTTCGACGCCCGCCTCGGCAGCGTCGTACAGTTTCCGGACCACGTCGGGGTCCTCCAGTGAGTTCATCTTCGCGACGATGCGGCCCTCTCCGCCGCGCTCGGCACGTTCGCGCTCGCGGTCGATGAGTTCGTGTAGCCGCTCTCGGAGCGTCTCGGGGGCGACGAGCAGTTTCCGATAGGTCTGCTGTCGGGAGTGGCCGGTAAAGGAGTTGAACAGTCGGACGATGTCCTGTCCGACGTCCGGGTCGGCGGTGAACAGCCCCAAATCGACGTACCCCTTGGCGGTGCCGGAGTGGTAGTTACCGCTTGCGACGTGGGAGTAAATGCGCACGTCGTCGTCTTCCTCGCGGACGGCGAGGGCGACCTTGCTGTGGGTTTTGAGGCCGATAGAGCCGTAGGCGACGTGGATGCCCTCCTCTTCGAGGCGCTTGACCCACCGGAGGTTGTTCTCCTCGTCGAAGCGGGCCTTCAACTCGACCATCACGGCCACCTGCTTGCCGTTCTTCGCGGCGTCGATGAGGCTCCGAATCACCTTCGAGTCGGGGGCTGTCCGGTAGATGGCGGCCTTGATAGCGAGGGTGTCGGGGTCGTGGGCGGCGGTGTCGAGAAACGACTGGACGGTGTCGGCGAAACTGTGATACGGGTGGTGGACGAGGGCGTCACCTTCGCGTATCATGTCGAAGACGGCCTCGGGTCGGTCGGGGTTCAGCCCCGCGAACCGAGGGTGCGGTTGCGGCGTCCACGAATCGAGTTTCAACGCCGGGTACTCGAGGTCGACGAGCGCCTCGAAGTCCGTCAGCGCCAGCGGCTCCGGCCGCGAGAACACCTCCTCGGTTCCGACATCGAGGTGTTCAACCAGTAGCTCTCGAACCGGGTCGGGCGTGTTCTCAGCGATTTCGAGACGGACGACCGTCGCAAAGCGACGCTGGCGGAGCACGTCCTCGATGCGCTCGATGAGGCCCTCCGCGACGTCCTCGTTGCGTCTGACCTCGGCGTTGCGCGTGACACGGAACGTCGAGGAGTGACACACGTCGACGTTCGGAAAGAGCAAATCGAGGTTCCCCTCGATGACGCCCTCCAGCGGGACGAACCGGTCGTCGCCGTCGGCCTCGGTGACGGATGCTCCGGGGTCGGACACCGAGACGAGTCGCGGTCGGTTGGCCGGCACCTTGATTCGTGAAAACCGTTCCTCGCCGTGAGAATCGCGGGTGAGCACCGCGACGGACAACGAGAGGTTCGAGATGAAGGGGAACGGATGGGCCGGGTCGAACGTCAGCGGGGTCAGCGTCGGCAGCACCGAGGACTCGAAATACGACCGCAGGCGTCGGCGTTCGGCGTCGGTGAGGTCGCCGTAGGTGAGGAGTTCGATGCCGCTGTCGGCGAGTAGCGGCCGTACCGCCTCGTGGAAGCACCGCGATTGGGTCTCGAAGAGGTCTGCGGTGACATCGAGCGCCGCAGTCCACTGTTCGCGCGGCGTCAACCCGTCGACGGTCGGTTCGGTCACGTCGGCGGCGAGTTGCTGTTTCAGCCCGCCGATTCGCTTCATGAAGAATTCATCGAGGTTCCGGGTGAGGATGCTCAGAAACCGGAGGCGCTCCAGCGGTGGGTTGCGCTCGTCGAGGGCCTCATACAGGACGCGCCACTGGAAGTTCAACTCCGACAGTTCGCGGTTGAGGTACCACGCCGGGTCAGTCCGTGGTCGCTCCGAGTTGGGTACCTCGGGTCCGGTCGGCAGGGTCTGAGCCGGCGCGTCGATAGCCCACGTTTCCGGCGACAACTCCACGGGGGTCGTCGTCGGCTCATCTCCAGTGTCGTCGTCGGTGGCATCCTCCGAGGCGGTCTCGTCATCCGGCGTTTCCGCTCCTGATGGTGTGGCGTTCTCGCGCTCTTCGGAAGACTGCTCGCCAGCCATCTCAGTCGGCGGAGGTGTCGGGTGAGATGATTTTCGAGTCGCTGCGACTGACGCCGCCCCGTTTCGACGGCACGTCACGGTAGCGACCGTTGCGCACGTCGTAGGCTGTCAGTGACCCGCCGTAGACACATCCGGTATCGAGGCCGACCGCCCACTCTCGCTTGAGCGGTCGTTCAAGAACCGTGTGGCCGAAGAACACGCGCGGCGGACCCTCGTAGTCGTCGTACCAGAAGGGGCCTTCGTAGCCGCCGGCAGGCGACAGCGACCGGACGTTCTGGAGGTCATCGACCGTGTGTTCGGCCAGCGCCTTCCGTGGGTCGACCCCGGCGTGGACGACTAGGCCGCCGTCGAACCCGATGGCGACCGGCAGCGACCGAAGCCACTCGCGGTGGTCCTCGTCCAAACCCTCGACCACCGTCTCACCGCGCAGAACCTTCTCCTCGTTGTTGCCGCGGACGCTGTACATGTTCGGTGAGTCGCGGAGCAACTCGACGACGCCGGCGCTGTCCGGCCCCTTTCGAATCAGGTCGCCGACGAAGACGACGAGGTCCTCCTCGCCGATGTCGAGCGTCCCCAGCAGTCGGTCGAGTGACTCCCGGCAGCCGTGAACGTCTCCGACGACGTAGACGTCATCCCAGGCATCGAGGTCGAGACGAAGGTACTGTTCGGCGACATCGGGGTGGAAATCCAGCATTCTCGACGGTGACTACTCCCTGCCGTCTGTTAAGCGGTACTAAGAGTGGTATATACATGTATAGAGACGACTTAGGGCCGGCAGCGAGCCATCGATCGCTCGACGGTCGCCCGGACGGTTCGGATGCGCTCGGTCAACTCGGCGACCGTCGACATGACAGGGTAGTCGAAGGCCTCCGCTTGGTACACGTAGCAAGCGATGTCCGGTGCGCTCGACGGCAGCCACCTCGCACGGCGCTGTTCGAACAGGCTCGCCTGTCGGTCGGCGGCGATATCGTCACAGTGCTCCTCGAGGACGTGGAGTCGGGCACGGTACGCGTCGAGGGAGCCGAATGATTCCTCCGCGTAGGACCGTGCCGTGAGGTCGGCCACCTCCTCCGCGACCGGGCGTAGCTCCTCGGTCACCTCCTGGAGAGACTCGCGTTCGGAATCGAGGGCGCCGACGAGCAACTCCCGTGTCGACTGTGCCTCGGACGCCGCCGACAGCGTCGCTTGCCTGCAGCGCTCGTTGAAGTTCGTCCCCTCGGTCAGCGCTGAGGCGATATCGGGGCTGAACTCTCCCTGAAGGCTCTCGACGTAGGTGTCGTCGTACTCCTCGGCGTAGTGCGGAACGCCCATCACCGTCGTCTCGTAGGCCTGCCGGACGCGCCGGAGCCCACTCGTCGGCTGGGACCGCACGGCGGCGACGCTTACCGTCGACCTGCCCCTCGCGGTCGTCGTCTTGGCGTCGATAGCTCGAACCCGGTCTTCGAACGCCCGGAACGCTTCGAGTTCGTCGGCCGTTCGCCGTCGCTCCCGCCTGACGGCCATCATCGCTCGCCGCAGTCGACCGTCGGTTCCGACTCCCACCTCGTCGGTGCCGTCCATACGAGCAGCCTCTCCAGCGGTGGGTATAGCCCGTTATAATTGGGGTACGGGGCCCTCGGTCGCACAATTGAGCGCTATATATTTCCGGAATCCGATGTACCGCCCCCCTTCCCTGGAGCGGTCGCCTCAGGCGAGTTCGGTGAGTGCGAGCAGTACCTGCGGAACTGCCAGCAGGACGACACCGAGCAGTATCAGTGCCGCCGGCAACACGAGCAGGCCGGCGTCGGTGAACAGCCACATCCCGAGCCCGGCTAGTATCGCCACCACGCCAAGGATACGCAGTATCCACACGAGGGCTTCTTCGAGACCCGAATCCGCCAGTACCTCGACGACTTCGAGTGCTTCGTCCATCGGGCGCCTGTTTCTGTCGGCCCAGTGTTATACATAACGGCCAACCGCGATGTCGTCGGTCAGGAGCCGGCGCCGGCGAACTGCACCTGGTAGGTTTCCGACTGCCCGCCGGTGTAGTAGACGGTGATTTCGGCGACGAACACCTTCCCCCCGCCGACCTCGTAGCTGTCGCCCAGACCGAGCTTTAGGTCCGCGACTTCGCCGACGCCGAGGGACTGCAACTCCCCACCCGTAACAAACGACGGTCCTGCACCCTGAGGTGCCACAAATTCGTCATACGTGGCCGGGTCGTCACTCCCATTGTCAACCGTTATCGTCGTGATGTTCCCAGGTGTGTACGAGACTTTGCTTACATCGGTCCCAACGAGGCCAAAGTCAATCTCGCCACCGCTCAATATTCCGGCGAGATCGCCCAGGTCGTCGACGATTCCTCCAAGGGTTCCGGATAATCCGGAGCGACTTGCCACCTCGGTTGCTGTGACCTCTTTTGCGGAGTTCAGTTCAACGCCAAGCACCTCTCGTTGTTCTCCGAGGTTCTGGACTCGGAGAGTAACCGTTCCCTCATCCGGAACACCTGCTGCACCCCGCATCACGACGGATTGGTCGCCGGCGAATCCGGTCAACACCTGCGCTGCAGTCGGGTTGAGCGTTGAGTTGTTTCTCGTAGGCGAAAACCGAACCAACTCCGAATCAAAGCTGCTGGGCGCCTCGTAAGTGACCGTCGCTACCCCGGAAGCGTTCGTCGATACGTTGACCCGGTTACCGCTCTGCTCGCCCGTTTTCAACACACCGTTACCGTCGATTGGCGTTCCGCTACCGTCAATGAACTCCGCGGTGAGGTCGACGCCGCCGACGGGGTTGTTGTACTTGTCGCGCACCTCGACGCTGACCGATCCCTCCCGGCCGACATCGACGCTGGCCGGTCCTTCTGACCCCGGTGAGGGGACCATGTACAGTGGCTCCTCGGAGTCAGCCTCGCCGAATCCGATATCGGCCATCCGGAGGTCGTAGGTGATACCGGGTTCGAGGTGGACGACGAGGCGGTCGGTCGTGTTGTTGACGCTGAAGGATTCGACGTGGCCGCCGTTCTCGACGAGTTCGCCCTTGAGGGCCTCGCTCCACGTCTCGTTGTCAAGCGACGTCGGCACTTCGATGCGAATCGATTCGTTGGGTGCGGCGTTGTTGACCGGCACGGTCGTCGCCGGTCCGCTCACGTCGGTCGGTTCGATGAGTTCCGACCCGCTCGACTGCGCCTCGAAGGAGCGGTTGAAGGTCACCAACTCGATGGTCGCCCCGTCGATGAACGGCTGGGTCCGGACCACGGTGCCGTCGCGAAACTCGTCGTATCCGATGCCGACCTCCCTGACGCGTCGGGCGGCGTTGTCGTACTCGTTGTAGTCGGCCTCATAGACGAGCGAGTGGGAGTGATAGAAGTCCCGCTCTCCCCCGTTGAAAATCACACCGGCAGGTCCGGAGGCGCTCGCGTTATCGATTTGGATTTCCCCCCGGTTCTCGGTCCGCAACGAACCCTCCGGTGGCGGTGGGTTGAACGTCACCAACCGGGTCGGATACTGCGTGCCGAGTTGTACCCCGACGCCCTCGCTGTTACCGGTTTCGACGGTTCGGTCTATCGATTCATCGAGCCGGTCGAGGTCTCCTTGGGCCGTTTGGCTGTGTTCGTATTCGACGCCGGCGTTGGCGTTCGGCACCGCCTGCAGTTGGATGATAGAGAGCAACATGACCAACAGGCCGAACACCAGTATCGCGCCGACGACTTCCGAGGCACCGCGTTGGTCACCGACGAGTCTCACGGAGGGTAGCGGAGGGGACTTCATGTGGGGTTTTGAGTCACTTTTATCCGGTGGTTTTTATAGGTGCGTTTGGTTCCGAAGGCTGTGTCGCTGCGGTTCGAGAACAGCGTGGTGTCTCAACCGGCGGGATTACTCAACCTATCGGCCAACCCACCGAGTATCTGGAATAGGAGTCCAGGGTCAAGCAACGTCTGTGGCAGGCCGACGAATTCGATTTTACAGGGTGCCAGCGGGTTCTGCTGTAGTTGTTCGAGGTCCTTGGCGAAGGCTTCCTCTAATACGGATTCGTCGGCATCACCTTTACACGAGAGGTCGATGCCGGCCTGCTTGTCGACGACTGAGAGGACGACCCGAAGGTCGACGCCGTCCTCGTCGTACTGTGCTCGGAGCGTCTCGATTCCGTAGTCGTTCTTCCCGTCGTTGACCGACAGTTCGGTATCAAAATCGCCGAAGTCTTGCGTGGCGAGCGCGCCGATTTTCACGTCAGTACGGGGGCCGTCGGCGGACTCGTTGAGCGTGCCCGACCCATCAACGAGGATGACGCCGCCTTGACTCCCGTTGTACTCGTAGGCTCCAGCCCGCTGGATATCGAACTGCCCGCGAGGTTCGTCGGGAACATCAGTCGGGTCTATCTGTGGGTCGTTCGGGTTGAACACCTCACAGGGGGCCGGAATCAATCCGAGTAGGATACCGAAAAGCGCCTCGTTCGAGAGTAGCGTCGAGGGGATCCCCGGAAGTTGTAGCGGTTCCGGAACGTCCTGTAGGCTCGGGAATAGCTCCAGCGGGAGGTCGCCGGGCTCGACGTTGAGTGGGTCACAGACGTTGAGCGCCGCCCGCTCGTCGCCGATGGGGAAGTCCTCCGGACCGGTCTGGTTGTTCTCGGGAATGCTCTGGAGCAACAGCCGAAGCACCTGCGCATTCTTGGGAATGTCCTCCTTGGAGTCGAACTCCACGTCGGTCAGTTCGGGGGTGTCACCCGATCCCAAATCGACCTGCGAAGTGCCGACGCCGTCGTCGCTCGGTTCGACCGAATCGAATCCGTCGGTCGTGACAGTCGAGTCGCCGACACTGACGCCGTCAGTGCCGACGTTGACGCCGTCTTCGCCACCGGCACCGACGTTGGCACCGTCGGCACCGGCTTCCACGTCAACGCCACGGTCGCCGCCCGCGCCGACTTCGACACCGTCGTCGCTGCCGACATCGACCGAGGCCACGTCACCACCGCCGACGCTCGCGTTGAGACCGTCCGTTCCAGCGCCGACGCTGACGCCGTCGTCGCCGCCGACGCTAACGCCGTCTGTTCCGACACCGATACCGTCCTCGCCGCCGAGGTCAACGCCGTCACCGGCCGCCGCTACCGGTGCGATACCGGTACCGACGACGACAGCAACCGCAACGAACACCGAGAGTGCTTGGAGGCTCTTGCGCCGCATAGTGGTTCCTAACCCAATATAACAATCAGCATAACGCGAGCTATAGACGGGCATTTATATACTATCGGCGTCCCGACGCGGTTTCGGTGTCGAACTCTTCACCGAGACACCTCTCATCGTGGCTCTCGCCGAGCCGGGACCGAACGCTCGGCCGTCTACGGTTCGTAGGTGCCTTCGAGCGTGGCGCTGGCGAGGATGTGACCGTCTATCGCGGCTTCGAGTTCGGCCTTCGACGCACCGGCATCTAGGGAAACCGGCGTATCGATGGCGTACAGGCGGAACCGGTAGGTGTGTTCGCGGTCCGGCGGGTTCGGGCCACCGTAGCCCGACTCGCCGTAATCGTTCGTTCCTTCGAGGGCGTCGCCGCCGTCCCAGTCTTCGGGGATGTGCGTCGTGGTAGGGTCGACGTTGTACACCACCCAGTGGTCCCACACCTTCCCGGCCGGTTCGACGGCGTCGGGGTCGTCCACCACCAGCGCCAACGCCTCGGCGTCGTCGGGAACGCCGTCTACATCCAGTGGTGGGTTCACGTTCGCCTCCGTGTAGCCGTACTGCCGTGGTATCGCGTCGCCGTCGGCGAACACCGGACTCGTGAGCCGAAGTTCGGTCATGATTGTGTCTCACACACAGGTTCGAACCGACATAAGCGTAGACGGTGGGTCCTACTGAGTGGGACCGACGGGCGTCCAAGGGTGTGGAACCGGACGCGACGATTCAGGAGCGCTCGGAGACGAGGAACTCCTGTCCGGGCTCCATCCGCATCGTCATCTCGGGGGAGACCGGCGGCTCGCCGTCCGGCTGGTTCTCTCCGAGCCAGTACAGTTCGTAGTTCCGGCCGATGGTCGCAAGCGCCAGTTTCGCCTCCAACAGCGCGAACTCTCGGCCGATGCAGATTCGGGGCCCGCCGCCGAAGGGGGCGTAGGCGAAGTCGTGCAGTTCGCGACGCAACTCACCGTCCCACCGCGAGGGTCGGAACGTCTCGGGGTCATCGAAGAATCGTGGGTCCCGCTGGATGTGTCGAATCGGCAGCAGAATACGGCTGTCGGCGGGGATTCGGTAGCCGTCGAACACCGTCTCTTCCTTGCTCTCCCGCGGCAGCGAGTACACCGGCGGGAACAGTCGCAGCGTCTCGGTCAGCACGCGGTCTGTCACCTCCAAGTCGTCTACGTCGTCCATCGTCGGCGGGCCGTCGAGTTCGTCGACCTCCGCGTGGAACCGCTCGCGCACTTCGGGGTTGTTCGCCAGCGCCCAGAAGGCAAACGTCAGGGAGGTCGTCGTCGTGTCGTGGCCGGCGAAGATGATGGTCACCATCTGGTCGCGGAGGCGCTCGTCGGTCAACATTCCCGACTCCGCGACACCGGCCTCTCGCAGTCCGACCAGAAGCGACAGCAGGTCGTCGGCCTCCGAGGGGTTCGTCGGCGCCTCCCCTGATTTCTCATCGAGCAGTCGCTGGGCCTCCTCTTGAAGCGTCGCCTTCCCCTCCCGAAACCGCCGACGTGCGGGCGTCGGAACCCACTTCGGGAGCAGATACGACGTGGGGACGAACCAGTCGTGGAGTGCCTCGGCGGCCTCCCGGATGCGACGGTCGCCGTCGAGTTCGAGTTCCCGACCCAAAACCGTCGCGAACAGCACATCTAGGGTCATGTCGGTGAGCTGCGCCTGTAAGTCGAAGCGGTCGCCGTCGCTCCAGCGGTCGCTCCGGCGTTGAATCTGCTCGACCATGCCGTCGGCGTAGTCCATCACGCTGTCGCGGGTGAAAAGCGGTTGCAGCACGTCGCGCTGTTTTCGCCACTCCTCGCCCTCGACGGTCAACAGCCCCTCCCCGAAGGCGATGTTGAAATCGTCGCTCTTGCGGAACTTCTCGCGTTCGGTCAGCAGAACGCGTTTGGTGTGGTCGGGGTGGGCCAGCGAGAACACGTCGCCCTCGCCGGGCAGGCGACTGCGAACCACGTCGCGGGTCGCGAGCGCTTTCTCCCCGAAGTCGATGACGTCCCGCATCTGATGGATGAAGTGCAGCGACGGATGGGTGAGGTTCGGCGGATACGGCGGGAGGGGTCGCTGGGCGGGGTCGCCGGGACCACTCTCGGCGGGGCCGTCGGGGTCGCCGGGAACCGACGAGCCGTGCTTGGCATCTTCACTCATACGTACTACGTGTGTGGCCGGCACAATAACCACCGGGCCTCGCATCGCCGCGGTATTTATTACTGTCCTCCCAGTCGAGCGTCGTGTCGTTGCAGCGTTGTCCGACCGAGGGTAGGTTTATGAACTTTTAAACGAAACGTGGGTCGGGGAAACCAATGCCTGTTATCGACGCCGCGGGGTTGAGCAAGTACTACGGCGACACTCGGGGTATCGAGGACCTCAGCCTCTCCGTCGAGCGGGGCGAGGTGTTCGGCTTTCTCGGGCCGAACGGTGCGGGCAAGACGACGGCGATTCGAACCTTGCTTGGGTTCCAATCGCCGACTGCGGGGTCGGCGACGGTTCTCGGCAACGACATCGCTGACGAGCAGGCGATGGTCGAGGCTCGACGGAACATCGGTTACCTGCCGAGCGACCCGGGTCTCGACGGAACAGTGACTGGAGAGCGATTGCTCGAGTATTACGGGTCGTTGCGCGGCGAGGAGCGAAAGGGGGAGCTACTGGAGTTGTTCAGTCCACCACTGGAACGCCCCATCGGCGAGTACTCCCGTGGCAACAAGCAGATGCTCGCCATCGTTCTCGCGTTCATGCACGACCCCGAACTCGTGTTCATGGACGAACCGACGAGCGGACTCGACCCCATCAAACAGGAGCGGTTCGACGAGTTCGTCCGCACCGAACGGGAAAACGGAGTCACCTTTTTCATGTCTTCGCACATCCTCAGCGAAGTCCAGAAAATCTGCGACCGCGTCGGCATCATCCGGAACGGCCAACTCGTCGAACTCGAAAACATCGAGACGCTACGGAGTCGCGGCGGGAAATCGGTCCACCTTCGGGTGGCCGAGGCGGTTCCCCCGTCGGCTTTCGACATCGATGGCGTCGCCAATCTCACCGTTGGGTCCGGTGAGGACCCGCCACGGCGTGACGGCACCGACTCGGCCGAGGCGACCGCGTTCTCGTTTACATTCACCGGGCGCTACAACGCGCTCATCGAGCACCTGACCGACTTCGACGTACTCGATTTCACCATCGAGGACGCGCCGCTCGACGAGGTGTTCAGGCGGTTCTACGACGGGTCGGCTGGACCCGAACCGGACGACGGCACCGACGGCGAGGAGTCCTCCAAAGACACCGTGAACCGCGGAGCCTCGTGATGCTCGAAATCGCACGATACGAGGCCGAACGTCGGATTTCGGGGTCAGTCATCATCGCGGTCGGTCTCGCGGCGTTCGCGGCGCTTTTCATCGCCATCACCCCCGAAATCATCGGGGAGGTGGACTACGAGGCGATGCTCGAAGACCTCCCACCGGCGTTCTCCTCGGCGTTCGGACTGGAGTCCTTCGACAGCCTCGCGGGCATCCTCGCTGGGGAGTTCTACACGCTCGGGTGGATTCTGTTGATGGGGCTGTACATGGCCTACAGCGCCGGGTCGACGATTGCGGGCGACGTCGAACGCGACCGGATGGACATGCTGCTGTCGAATCCCGTCTCTCGGTCGAGCGTCGTCCTCGAAAAGTACCTCTCGCTTCTCGTCCCAATCGTCGTCGTCAACGTCGTCGTCGGGGCAGTCATCTACGTCGGCGCGCAGGTCGTCGACGACCCGATTCCGCTGTTCGACGTAATCGCGGTTCACGCCCTGTCGGTTCCGTATCTGCTGTGCTGTGCGGCCATCGGCCTGCTGGCGTCGGCCGCGATGGAGCGGGAGGGGTCGGCTCAGCGTGCGAGCATGGGCGTCATCTTCTCGCTGTACATGATAGAGGCGCTGGTGACGGAGACGGATTTCGGCTGGCTGGGCGTGGTCAGCCCATCGCGGTACTTCGACACGAACGACATCCTCGTCCACGGCACCTACGACCTCGTCGGCGCGGTCATCCTCCTCGAAGCGTCGGCGCTGCTGGTCGTCGCGAGCCTGCTGGTCTTCCAGCGGAGGGACATCTGATGAACACGACACACCCACCACGGCCGGTCGGTTCGCATCGACAGACAACTCCCCGCATCGAACCTATCGAGGTGGCTCGATGAACCGTCTGCAGGTGGTCGTCGTGGCCGTGGTGGTCCTGCTCGTCGTCCCCGGAACGGCGACGGCAGTCGTCCGGGGCGAACCGGACCTCGACGCGAGCGTCGGGGACACCACGCTCACCGCCGGAGAAGACGGTACCCTGGAGTTGACGGTCGCCAACAGCGCCGACCTCGAGGTGGCGTCGCTGTCGAACCCCGCGTTCAACGAACGCGTCACGACCGCCCGGGGGGTCGAAATCCGCATCGACGACGGAACCCTGCCCTTCTCGGTCGACTCGCCGCGGCGAGTCGTCGGGGGCATTCCCGACGGCGCGAGCGCCACGATACCGTTCTCTGTCTCCGTCGACGACAACGCGACGGCCGGCACCTACCGGGTCCCCGTCGAGGTGGAGTACACCTACACGCGACAAATCGCCGAGCTGTCGGGCGTGACACAGCAGCGAACGCGCTCGCAGACGCTTCACGTCCGAGTTCGAATCGAGGCGGATTCGGAGAGTCGGTTCCGCGTCGTGGGGGCGACCGCCGACGTTCGCGCCGACGACGGCGGCAGTGTCTCGGTGACGGTCGAGAACCGAGGGACCGAACCCGCCCGGGACACGGTCGTGACCCTCAGCTCCCCCAACGAGGGGTTCGACCTCGGCGGCGCGCCCACCAACAGCCGTCGAATCGGTCGAGTGGCCCCCGGCGAGCAGCGAACGGTGACCTACGCCGTCGACGTGAGGGAGGGGATTCGGGCCCAACCGTACGTCTTCGAGGCGTCGGCGAGATACCGGAACGCCGACGGCGAGATGCGACGCGACGACTCGCTTCCGGTGGCCGTGACGGTCGGGTCGGGCCTCCGATTCAGCACCGAAGCCGTCGACTCCGAGCTGTACGTCGGCGAGCAGGGAACCCTATCAGGGCAACTCAGAAACGAGGGCGAGCGGACGGCGCGGAACGCCGTGGTCGTCATCGAGTCGTCGTCGCCGAACGTCGCAGTGTCCGAACGGACGGTCGCCGTCGGCGACCTCGCCCCCGGGTCGTCGGCGCCCTTCGAGTTCGCCGTCGACGTCGGCCCCGACGCGAGCGACGGTCCGCGGCCGTTCACGGCAATCGTCAACTACGAAACCGCCGACGGCGACACGAAGGCGAGCGACCCGATTCGGCTCCAGCGGTCGGTCGGCGCCGACCGCGAGTTCTTCACCGTCGAAGCGGTGAACGCGACGTTCGCCGCCGACACAAGCAACCGACTCGTGGTCCGACTGACGAACGTCGGCGAGACGACGCGGACGGACGTGACGGCACGGGTGGCGGCGACGCCGCCGTTCAGCAGCGTCTCGCCGGAGGCGTACGTCTCTCGGCTCGAACCGGGCGAATCGGCCGAGGTCGCCTTCGAGGTGTCGGTCAACGAAGACACCGTTCCGAGTTCTCACGCGCTGCGGATGAACGTCACCTCCGACCCGGCCGACGGCGACGCCGCCGCCACCGATGCCTACCGGGTCCCCGTCGAGGTGGGACAAGAGGAATCCGCCGTCGACACCTCCTCGCTCGCTATCCTCGTCGTTCTCGGCATCGCGGTCGCCGTCGCCGGTGGCTACTGGTGGGTCCGTCGGCGGTAAACGAGTTCACACCACCACGAGCAGTAGAATCATGCCGCCGCCACCGGCGACGAACCCGGCGACCAGTTCCCGATACCCCTTCCCGTCGAGTTCTTCCCCCGCCTCCAGCGCGTCGGGGATGAACTCGCTCAACACGAGATAAATCATCGCACCGGCGGCGAAGCCGAACCCGGCGGGCAACAGCGGCTCTGCCAACTGGACGAACCCGAAGGCGATGACCGCGCCGAGTGGTTGGGGCAGCGAGGAGAAAATCGACCACCACACCATCTTCCACTCGGCGACGCCCATCGTCCGTAGCGGAATCGAGATGGCGACGCCCTCCGGGATGTTGTGAATCGAGATGGCGATGGTCATCGCGATTGCGAGGGCGGGGACGGTGAAGCCGAAAAGCGGGATGCCCGACCCGAGATTGAGTTCGGCGAAGGAGACGCCGATGGCGATGCCTTCCGGAAAGGAGTGGACCGTCAGGACGCCCAAGATGAGGACGAGCTTCTTGAAGTCGGCTTCCTCGTAGGTCCGGGAGTCGATGTCGGCGTCCATCAGCAGGTCGTTTGCGACCAACACGAGCAGGCCGCCGGCGACGAGTCCGACTGCGACGGTCGTCCACGGCCCCGCGTTCAGTCCCTCGGGGATGAGCCCGAATATCGAGGCGGCCATCATGATTCCCGAGGCGACTCCCCAGAGCGCCACGTTGAACTTCTCGGAGATGTCGGGGACGAAAAAGAACGGGAGCGCGCCGATGCCAGTCGCCAGGGCGGTGATGAGTCCGGCGATGAAGACGAGCGTGTAGGCGGCCCAGTCGACCATGATAGGACGTGTGTTGTGTCGGGTGTTGAGGCTATCGACTCGCTTGCTTTCACCGACAGCGGGGTGTTCAGATGCTCTTGAGGAACGCAGTCGCGCCAACGGTTTCGGCGACGACCCACGCGATGAACAGCGCGTAGGCGGCCAACAGCGTGTACGACTCGAAATCGGTCAACGAGAGTTCCGTCCGGAGCATCCCGAACAGGAGCACCGTCGCGAGCGTCAACACGCCCATCATCGGGACTGCCACCGCGAAGTCGATGGTGATGCCGTCAACGATGAGGACGCCGACCGGAATCGCAACGAGCAAATCGAACGTGTTCGACCCGAGGACGTTCCCGAGGCTGGTCAGTCCGTTCCCCGCCTGCGCCGACCGCACGCTCACGAGCAGGTCCGGGAGACTCGTCGCGGCCGCGACGATGGTGAGTCCCGCGATGAACTCGGGGATGCCGAACGCCGCCCCGATGGATTCGACGCCGACGACGAGTTCCTCGACGCCGACGACGATGACGACGAGTCCGGCGAGGAGTTTCGCCCACTCTCGACCGACCGAAATGCCGTCCCGGAGGTCTTCGGCGTCGTGGTCGCTGACGTCCTGCCACTGGATGAACAGGTACAGCCCGTACAACAGGAGCGGAATCACCGCCAGTGGTCGCGTAATCTCTCCAGCGAGCGCCCCGGCGTCCGGAACGGGGTAGTAAATGACTGCGAGCGCCAAGGTGATGACGAGCGCCGAGACCGCTATCATGTAGAACTGGGCTTCCTTGTAGACGATGGCGCGACTCGCTTCGAGCGGTTCGTCGGCGGCAAGCCCCGCCAGGCCGGGTATCACGAGGATGTTGAAGATTGCCGACCCGACGATGCCGCCGACGCCGATGTCGACGACGCCGGCGAACGCCGAGAAGACGACGGTGGTGAACTCGGGGAAACTCGACCCGATTGCGACGACGATAGAGCCCTGGACGACCGCCGGCAGGCCGTAGTACGCCGACAGTTGCTCGGCGGCGCCCTCGAGCCAG
This sequence comes from Natronomonas gomsonensis, assembly GCF_024300825.1. Classification (NCBI taxonomy): domain Archaea; kingdom Methanobacteriati; phylum Methanobacteriota; class Halobacteria; order Halobacteriales; family Natronomonadaceae; genus Natronomonas; species Natronomonas gomsonensis. The sequence goes on from NZ_CP101323.1 coordinate 1,842,987, forward strand.
CCGGTGCCAACCCACAGCAGACTGGTCCCGAAAAGTATCAGGCCGACGCTCACGGCCGGCGTGTTCGGGAGGAAGCCGCCGAGTACCATCTCGTCGGGACAATCTCTCGGTCGGTAAATGAAGGCTCTGGATGATTGCCCGCCGCTACGGCCAGAGGCCGCGCGCCTCGTGGGCGGCCGCGATACGCGTGAGGGCGACGATGTAGGTCGCCTCGCGCCAGGTCACGTCGCGGGACTCGAACGTTTCGCGGATGGTGTTCCAGGCTTCGACCATCTCCGTTTCGAGTTCCTCGTTGACGCGTTCGAGCGACCACGACCGGCGGTTGATGTCCTGGAGCCACTCGAAGTAGCTCACGGTGACGCCGCCGGCGTTCGCGATGATGTCCGGGATGACGGGAATGTCGCGTTCGGCGAAAATCGCATCGGCGGCGATGGTCGTCGGGCCGTTTGCGCCCTCGACGATGATGTCCGCCTGGATGTCGTCGGCGTTGGATTCGGTGAGGACGTTTCCGATAGCCGCCGGAATCAACACGTCCACGTCCAACTCCAGTAGTTCGTCGTTCGTGACCGTCTCGGGGGCGTCGTGTCGAAGCACGCCCTCGTGTTCCTCGTGGTGGGAGGGAATCGACCGCGTGTCCAGACCGTTCGTGTCGTAGACGCCGCCGTTAACATCGCTGACGGCGACGACGTTCGCCCCCCAGTCGTCGAGGAGTCGCGCGGCGTTGGCGCCGACGCTTCCGTACCCCTGGACGGCGACGGAGGTCTCCTTGATGTCCTTGTCGTAGTAGTCGATTACCTCTCGGGCGATGATGGCGACGCTCCGGCCGGGCGCCTCGTCGCGACCTTCGCTGCCGCCGACTATCGGCGGCTTGCCGGTCACCACGCCGGGAATCGTCTCGCCTTCCTGCATCGAATAGGCGTCCATCAGCCACGCCATCGTCTGGGGGTCCGTCCCCATGTCGGGGGCGGGAATGTCGAGCGTCGGGCCGATGGCCGGTCGCATCTCCTGGGCGAACCGGCGGGTGAGCCGTTCCTTCTCGTCGTCGCTCAGCGCTTTGGGGTCGACGGCGATGCCGCCCTTCGCACCGCCGAACGGGAGGTCCATGACGGCGCACTTCCAGGTCATCCACATCCCGAGACCGACACACTCGTCTCTGGTCACGTCGGGGTGATACCTGAGACCGCCCTTGTACGGGCCTCTGACGCTGTCGTGTTGGGCTCGATACCCCGTGAACACCTCCACGGAGCCGTCGTCCCGTTCGATGGGGACCGTAACCTCGTGGACCTTCTTGGGGTGTCTGAGCCGTTCGACGATGCTCGGGTCGATGTCGACGTACTCGGCGGCGTATTCGAGTTGCCGGCGAGCGGTCTCCAGTGCGCTTTCGGGTTCGGACGACTCCGCTATCGTCTCCTCGGCGTCGTCACTCGGGGTCGTACTAGAAGCCATTCTCACTCGATGGGTGTACCACGGTTCCGGAGATCCCCACCACACTCGGGGCAGGAACCGGGACTCTCGGCGGTGACCACGACGGTTCCACATTCGAAGCATTCGTACCGGCGTTCGGCGTTCGGGGTTTGGGTTTTGTCTCGCATGGTGTCGGGAGCACTGTCGCGCGAATCGATTGCGCTCTGGATGTGGGTAATAGGTGTATAAGGGAATATTCGGCGGTTGGCTATCGAACCTCGCTGGTCGGTGAGGGTTGGATGGTCAACCCCCTGCCGCCGACTGCGCCGCCGGGACGCCGATGTCGTCGAACAGCGATTCGAACAGCGTCCGTTGGACGGCCCGGATGTGGTTGTAGAACGCCGTCGAGGAGATGCCGAGCGTCGCCGCGACGTCTTCGCCGGTGCTCTCGCGGGGGGTATCGAAGAAGCCGCTGTAGTAGGCCGTCTGAACCACTTCGAGTTGCCGGTCGGTCAGGCGGTCGAAGACCCGCGAGTACAGGTCCCGGTCCGTCGAGCGGTCGAACGTCTGTTTCGACTGCAGTCGAACGTCGTCGAACAACTCGCGGACGAGTCCCGTGATGTGTCGCACGTCGATGCTCTCGGGGATGTCGACGACGAGCGTCGTCGTCGTCGGGTTCGCCGAGACGCTCCGCAACACCGCGCCGTGGTCGGCCAACTCGATTGCGAGGAACGGACTCGACAGGCCGAGTCTGAGGACGCCACCGGTGCTGTCGGCACTGATTCGGTGGACCGTCTCGATGGAGTGCAGTTCCCGTGCAGCCGCCTCGACGGCGTCGATAGAGGTGTCCTCGACGGTGACGAAGACGTAACTCCCCTCGGTGGTCTGTTGGATGCCACCTTGATAAGAGAGCGTACAGTCGGCCGCCGCGGCGAGTCTGGAGAGAACGAACCGCTGGTCGTCGATGGACAACTCGACTCGCGTCATCGAGGTGGTGAGCAAGGCGTTCTTCCGCTCGATTGCGCTTATCGCCGCCGCAATCGTCTCGCCGAGTTCGGCGATGACCGTCCGCAAGGTGTCCTCGAAGGCGTTCTGGGTCCGCGCGTACACCGTCAGGACGCCGTAAGTGAGTTCGTTGTACGAAAGCGGGATGCTCAACACCGAGAGGTAATCCCGCGACAGCGCGTCCTTTCGCCACTCCTCCTCCCGGAGTCGCGCGGCGACGTTCGACACCAATGTCACCTCCCGTGTGGCTGCCGCCCGTCCCACCGGTTCGGCCGTCGTCTCGTCGACGTGGAACGTACGACTGTCCAGATACCCCTGTTCGTCGCCCGCCCATGCCTGCGGTTCTATCGTGTCGGTTCGAGGGTCGACGGCGCCGACCCACGCGAAGGCAAAGCGGTCGTCGTCGGTGAGCAGTTCACACACCGTGTGGTCGATTTCCTCGCGCGTCTCGGCCTCGACGAGCGCTTGGTCGATTTCGCGAATCGTCTCGTTGATTCGGTTCAGCGCCGTCAGTTGGTCGTTGCGGTGTTGGAGTTCACGGTCCTGCTCGCGGAGTCGACTCTCACGGGTCACGCGGTCGAGTGCGGCCTCGGCCGTCGCCGCGAGCAAATCGGCGAGTTCGCGCGTCACGTCGTCGAAGGCGCCGACGGTTTCCGACCCCGCGACGAATACGCCGTGGTTGCCGAGCGGGATGAACGCCGCGCTCCGGAGGTCGGTCGCGCGGTTTTCGAGCCGGTCGGATTCGTGGACGTCGTCGAAAAACAGCGGTTCGTTCTCGACGAAACTGTAACTCGTCAGCCCGCCGTCGTTGGCGTGGACCGCTCGCAGCGGCCCGTTCAGCCGCTCCATCTCGGCGGAGTGGACCACCGGGTCGAGGTCGTTGTCGTCGGCGTCGAACAGGTAGACGGCGCTGGCGTCGACGTCGAGGACGCTCGCGGTGTCGTCGACGACGTGCTGGGCGATTTCCTGGTGGGTTTCGGCGTACAGGAAATCCCTCGCCGTCCCCTGAAGCGTCGCCAGCGCCTCCTCGCGTTGCTTCCGTTTCGTGATGTCCCGACAGCTGTAGAGGAGCGTTCCGTCCTGAATCGACACCTCCCTGACGTTGACCAACAGGGTGTGTTCCCGTCCGGCCTTGTCGGTGGCGGTACACTCGATGTTCTTCAACACGCCCTCCTCGGCGAGTTCCTCGCGGTCGAAGAGGTCCGGGCCGAGCAACTCCTCTATCGTCCCCAACTCCCGGATTTCCTCGACGGTGTAGCCGAAGATGAAGTGAACGTTCGGACAGACGTAGGTGTACTCGCCGGATTCGTCGGTTATCAACACCGTATCCGTCATGTTGTTCAGCGTCACCCGGTGGAGTTCCTCCGACTGCCGGAGGTCGCGTTCGAGGTCGACCCGTTCGGTGATGTCGACGGCTTCGACGAGGATGGAGACGATACGTCCGCGTTCGTCGCGAACGGGACGGGCCGAGAGGTCGACGACGCGCTCGGTTTCGTCCGCGGCACCGGTGACGACCGCGTTGCCGAAGGTGCCGTCCATCGCCGTCTCGACGATTCGGCGCACGTCGGCCCGCGTCTCCGCCGACGCCGGCCCCCACGGGAGCGTCCAGAACGGCTCGCCGATGGCGTCTTCGACGCCTGTTTCGACCATCTCGCGGGCGGTTTCGTTCATCCGACTGAGAGTGCCGTCCGGGTCGAGCACCCACGTGGCCGTCCGGCTGTCTTCGAAGATGGCGTCGAACTGCCTCGCACGGTCCCGTCGGGTCCTCGTTTCTCGGGCGGCGTCGACGCTCCGTTCGATGCGGTCGAGTACGTCGTCGACGTCGACGTGCTGTCCGTCGAGGGCGATGTAGTCGGTGGCGCCGGCGGCGATTGCGTCCGCGGCGACGGCTTCGCTCCCCGAAGCCGTGGCGAGTATCACCGGGAGCGTCCCGGTTTCGGCCCGAACCGAGCGGAGCAACTCCACGCCGGTCGACTCCGGCAGTACGTACTCGCTGAGGAGACACTCGACCGATTCGTTTCGAACGGTTTCGAGCGCCGCCGCGGCCGTGGCGGCCCGCTCGACGACCGCGTCGGTGTGGGCGGTCAACGCGTCGGCGACCGTCTCGACCCAGTCTGTCTCCCCGACGAGCAGGACTCGGGTCGAACGGAGCGTCGCAGTCGGCATTGCTCGCCGGTAGACGGCCCGGACGTTTCAACACACCGCCGCGGGTCCGGGGGTCACCGACCGAAATCGGCCAGCGTCAGCGCCATCGTGATGTCGTAGTTGGTCGTCTCGACGACCGAGAACCCCACGTCGTTGTAGAGGTTGACCGCACGGCGATTCTCCCGCTCGACGAGAAGCCAGACGTACTCGACGCCGTGTTCCCGCCCGTAACTCAGCGTGGCTTCCAGTAGCCGAGTGCCGATGCCCGCGCTGTGGTAGTCCTGATGGAGGAAGATGGCCAACTCACAGCGTCCGGGCTCTTCCTCGATGAGGACGGCCTGTCCGACGGCGCGGTCGTCGTGCCACGCCAGCACGCAGTAATCCGAGACCATCACGTCCAGCCACTCCTGCAGTCGCGTCTCGCGAACCGGCGGAATCCCGAGCGAGCGGTGTGCCGAATCGAAGTCGTGGTACATCGCAAGGAGGGCGTCGTACTCCGAGTCGACCGGGCCGTCACCGTAGGCCCGGACCTCGATGTCGCGGCCCTTCGCGTCCCGAAACGACAGCGGCGGCGGCTGGGTCCCCGCCTCGGTACCCAACTCCGGGAAATGACCCCCATACATCGATGCCCACCACTACGACGGGGGTTACAGTAAACGTGTGGACGGACCGTACTCCCCGAGCGGCGGTCGCAGATTCACTGGGCAGCGACCGAACCGAGATGGGTTGGTTTTGATACACGGTGTGTTTCTCCATATCGCTTTCTTATTCGAGACTAACACCACGATATTCGATGGTTTCTGAGCAGGAACTGTGTTGAATGCAGGGGACGTATACCAAAACGTTATGACAACCAACACCGACGACAGTCGACTCCTCGCGATACTGCTCGTCGTGGTCGGCGCACTCGTCGTACTCCCCGCCCTGTTCATGGGGTTCGGAATGATGGGGTACGGCTCGATGATGGGCGGGACGTGGGGTCACGGAATGTGGGGCGACGGAACGGTCTCCGGTTGGGTCGTTCTCGCGGGACTCCTCTTCCGACTCCTGTTCCTCGCGGCCATCGTCGCCGGGGGTTACTTCCTCTACCGGGCGATGACGGGGTCGGGCGGCGACGGTGACGCGGCGCTCGAGGAACTCCGACTCGCGTACGCACGCGGCGACCTCACCGAGGAAGAGTACGAAACGCGACGCGAGAATCTCCAACGGGACTCCTGACGGCCGTAGGTCGTCGCTGAGGCCTGCCGTCGTCGTCCCGGGTGCGTGGACGTGGACGCAAAATCAAAATTGCTTGTATTTCACAATACACACAAGACTTTAGCCGCGAGGCGGCCTATTCGAAACTATGACCGATTCAGCGACCGAGCGAATCGACCGCGAGTGCCGGGTCCACCGAGGAGGCGTCCTCGCGTGAGTTCCCGTCTGGACGGCCGGTTGACCCCGCTGGAACTCCGTGCGGACATCCCCGCGCTCGAATCGACCGCCTACTTCAACACCGGCGCCAGCGGGCCGAGTCCGCGCTACGTCGTCGAGGCCGCGGAATCCTACACCGAGCGCCACGAGTACGACGCCCACGCGTCCGGCGACCCCTACCCGCTGGCGTTCGACACCTACGACGAGGTCCGCGAGACGGTCGCCTCGTTTCTCGGCGCCCACCCCGACGAAATCGCGCTCACCGAGAGCACGACCGACGGCATCAACCGCTTCGCCGGCGCCCTCGATTGGACCCCCGGCGACGTGGTCGTCCGGACGGACTTGGAACACCCCGCCGGCGTTCTGCCGTGGGAGCGACGCGAACGCGACGGCGTGGAGGTCCGCGTCGTCGAGAGCGAGGGCGGACGCCTCGACCGAGCGGCGTTCGAGGCGGCCGTCGAGGACGCGAAACTGGTGTGTCTCAGCGCCGTCTCCTGGACACGGGGCACGAAACTGCCCGTCGCGGAGTTGACCGACATCGCCCACCGACACGACGCGCTCGTGTTGGTCGACGCCGTACAGGCACCCGGACAGATGCCCGTGGATGTCCGCGAGTGGGGCGCCGACGCCGTGGCGGCGGCCGGCCACAAGTGGCTGCTCGGCCTCTGGGGCGCCGGCTTCCTCTACGTCCGCTCGGACCTCGCGGAACGTCTGGAGCCGACCGCAATCGGCTACCGGAGCGTGACAGACTCGGGTGCCACGCCCTTCGAGTACGAAGCGGGCGCACGCCGGTTCGAAATCGGGACGACGAACCCCGCTGCTCACATCGCCTTACAGGAGGCTATCGGCGTCTTCGAGGACATCGGTCTCTCGACGGTGTCCTCGCGCATCGAACGGCTCACCGACCACCTGAAAGCGAACATCCCGGAGGACCGTCTGCTCGGGCCGCGGTCCTACGAGTCGGGACTCGTCCCCATCGCCGTCGACGACGCCGAGGCGACGGTCGAACGGCTCGCCGACCGGTCCATCGTCGTCCGGGCGCTGCCGGGCGAGGAGGCGATTCGCGTCTCCGTCCACGCGTTCAACACTGCCGACGAAATCGACCGGCTGGTCGAGACGTTGGACTTCTGAACACGCTTTTCGACTCGTCGCTTCCTCGTTCGCTATCCGGACGGTTCTTCTCTCGTGGGATTCTCCCGTACTGGTAAGAGGAGACGGGCCGAACTCCGACCATGCCCGTGACCGACCCGTTCGAGGAGCACACCGACCGGTACGACGAGTGGTTTCAGGAGTACGAACACGCCTACCGTTCCGAACTGGCGGCCCTAGAGCGACTCGTCGGCGACCCGGGTCGTGGAGTCGAAATCGGCGTCGGAACCGGCCGCTTTGCGGCGCCGCTCGGAATCGAGGTGGGCGTCGACCCCTCGACGGAGATGCTCGAACGCGCCGCCGAGCGCGGCATCGAGGTCGTCGGGGGTGTCGCGGAGGCGCTCCCGTTCCGTTCGGGACTGTTCGACACCGCACTCGTCGTGACGACGATTTGCTTCGTTGACGACATCGCCGAGACGCTACGGGAGGCACGCCGCGTGCTCGCTCCCGGCGGCCGACTCGTCGTCGGGTACGTCGACCGCGAGAGTCCGCTTGGCGAACGCTACGAGGCCAAGAAAGCGGACAACCCCTTCTATCGGGACGCGACGTTCGTCTCGACGGCGGAACTCCTCGAAGCGATGGAATCGGCCGGCTTCGACGAGTTCGAGTCCGCCCAGACGGTGTTCCGAATGCCAGAGGAGATGACCGAACCGGACCGCGTCGAGTCGGGTCGCGGCGAGGGGTCGTTCGTCGGTCTCGCGGCGACGGCTCGCTGAAGCGGTTCGGAGACGAGGTTGTAGTCGGTGAAAAACGCGAAAACAGCGTGAATACGAGCGGTCGGCGTCAGTCGGCCGCTGGCGTCTGCTGACTGCGGGTCGCCCGAAGCGACCGGAGGCTGGTGTAGACGACCGCGGCGGCGACGACGACGGCCGCGCCGAGGACCAACACCAGGCCGATAGTTTCGAGGATTTCGATGTCGAGGTAGGAGCCGACCTCGCCGACACCGACGGCGACGGCACCGGCGAGCAACATTCCGCCGAAGTAAATCTTGATGCCGTCGGCGTCGACGACGCTGGTGGCCGCCGACCCGATTCGAGCGCCGAGGGCGCTACCGAACAGCAGCGGGACGACGATACCGAGGTCGACGCCGCCGCCCTGTCCGTACAGGTAACTGCCGATACCGCCCGAGAAGACGATTTCGAAGAGGTCGGTCCCGACGGCGACGGGCACCGGCGCGCCGATGGCGTAAATCATCGCGGGCATCCGGATGAAGCCACCGCCGACGCCGAGGAAGCCCGACAGTAGACCGGTCGCGAAGGCGACGGCCATGATGACCCACAGGGAGACGGTGACGTCACCGCGCAGGTTCACCATCGGGGGAATCCGAACGGTCTGCTGAATCGTCTTTGCGATGTCGGGAATCTCGTACTCGCTGAGGTCCTTGTCGGCCTCGTCGTGGTGGCCGCCACCACTGCCGCCGTCGCTGTTCAGTGCGTCGCGGGTGACCATCAGTCCGACTCCGCCCAACAGGAGGACGTAGACGACGCTAATGATACCGCCGGCGAGTCCCATCTCCTCCAGATAGAACACGCTCGCGCGGCCGACCTCGATGCCGATAGTCGTCCCGGCAATCATGATACCGCCGAGCTTGTAGTCGACCTGTCCGAGGTCGTGGTGTTTCAGCGTCGCGATGACGGCCGTCCCGAAGACGAACGCCATCCCGCTCCCGACGGCGACGCGGGCCGGATAACCCATCATCAACAGCGCCGGCGTGACGAGGAACGACCCGCCCATGCCGAAGAAGCCGAACAGGATACCAACGACTAACCCGAAACCGACGAACAGCGCCAGCAGTTCGGGTGAGGCACCGAGCGTCCCGCCAAGGGTGTCGGAAATCAACTCAAGCACTGTTCTCACCCCCGACGAGGGCCTCCATCAGACGCGGGCCAATCAGTTTCTCGAGTCCACCGTACCCGACGTACAGGAGGAACGCCTCAAACAGCACGGCACCGATGAGTATCGCTGCCTGAGGGTCCCACGTCGGAACTTCTAATCCTGCCATCGTTCTCCTATCCGTTTCGTGGTAGTTCGCACCTGGTACATTTCTGCTCGGTTGAGCGTAATCTCTTGAGGGTAATAACGGTTTTGGGATGATAGTACAATACTATATTCGGGTAACTCCCCCGCAACCATCCATAACTTATGAGTGTGTTTTGGGGCTGATTCGCTTGCGCACACGTTCGCCGTATCCGACTGCGCTGAACGCTTCTACCGCGCGCGAGTGCGCCCGAACGAGCGCTCTATTTCCACTCGTGTCGACGACCGGCGTCCGCGCTCGGTGGTATTGGATATGGAAAACAACACAGCCGTCGCCGCTCGCTTGTCGATGCGTTTCGTCCGAACGTTCAAACCACAACACGCGGCAATCCGTCGGCATGGACCCGAACGACACCGACCACGACCGCGAATCCGTCGAGCGCCGACTCGCGGCGGTCGAGCGCGCTCTCGCCACGGACGAACCCTTCGAGTACGCAGACCGACTCGACGACCTCGAGGGCAGAGTCGTCGAACTCGAAGCGGCCGTCCAGGCGTTGCGTGGCTACGTCGGCTCCGTCCGAGCGGTCAACGACGACATCGAACAGCGTGCGGACCTCGCGTTGCGGAAAGCCACGGCGCTTGAGCGTCACGTCGGCGGCGATGCCGTCGGCGAGAACCCACCGGGCGGCTCCGAGAACTCCGGAAACACCGACGCCGACGCCCCGGATGGCCCGTTCGACCGGCTCCGGAACTGGCCGTGATTCGTGTCGTGTTGGCGGTAGCGGTGGCGACCGCACTCTTCGGCGTGAGCCTCCCCGTCGCCGAGCGGGTCGAACGCGACCGCAACGCCGAACTCGCAACGGACGAGTTGTCGTCGCTGGCCCACGAGGCGGAGTCTCTCGCCGCCGGCAACGCCGCTCTCGAAGCCGGTCGAACACCTGCCGGTACCACCGTCGTCGTCGACCCACCCGACCCGACGCTCACCGACGGCGGCCGACTCGTCGTCGAAAACGACCGTCTCCTGTGGGCACCACGGAGTGGCCGGAACCGGACGGTCGAAAGCGCGGTGCCGATTCGGGTCGAAACGCCGCTCGTCCTTACGGACCGGACGCGGCTCAGACTGTCGCTGGTTTCGGCCAGCCGGATGGTGGTCATCCGAGTTCGGCGGGCGAGGGTTCAAAAGCGAAGCCGAGACCAGACACCCCGTGTTCGAGGAACTCCTGTCGACCGACGCCGACTGTCGGTGTGAAGCGACCTTCGAGGGTGACCGACTCCTCCTCGATAGTTCGGCCTGCTCCGGCGAGGGGCGTCTCGCTTCGGCTCCGGCCTGCCGAGCCACGGCAATCGAGGCCCTCCGTGACCGAGATGTCGAGTCGGTTCGAACGCGGTCGGCCGGCTTCGAGCGGACCTACGAGGACGGTGCCGCGGGACTGTTGGTCGCCGCAGGCCGATTTAGCGACGCGGCGGCGTTTCACGACGACGCACTCGCCGAACGCACACGCAGTGACCCCCTCGGTGCCGCACGCGTCGCAACTGGCCGGGGCGACCCACTCGCCCGCCTCGCCGCCGAAACCGGTCTCGAAGCGTTCGTGGGTTGTGACTACGAGACGGCGCTCCGGCCACACATCGGGCCGGCGCTCGCGCGCTCGCGAATCGCGACGCGTCCGCCCGCCGAGGCGACCCTGCAGGACCGGTACGAACTCGACACCGGTGCCGTCGTCCGCCGCTACGAGACTGCTGGGTTGGCGACGTATCACCTCACTCCAGTCGAACACCGTCTCGATGCGGCGGCGACGGCGACGCTCGCGAAAGCCCACGAACGCCTCGCGAGCGGTGCGGTCTCCGGCGGCGAGCGAGCGCCGTCGCGGGCGGTCCGGTCGGTCGCCGAGGACGGCCAACCGGCCGAGACGCTCGCGTCGGTGTTGGAGAAGCACACCCGAGGACTCGGCGTTCTCGAGGACTGTTTCGCGGACGCGGCGGTCACCGACGTGTTCGCGACCGCGCCGGTCGCGGACAACCCGCTCCGCGTGCGTCGTGACGGCGAAACGCTGCAGACGAACGTCAGACTGACCGAGGACGGCGTCGAGTCACTCGCTTCCCGGTTTCGGCGCTCCAGCGGCCGCGCCTTTTCGCGTGCGAGCCCGACGCTCGCAGCGACCACCGACGCCGACGGCCGCAGGATTCGCGTCGCGGGCGTCACCCGGCCAGTCAGCGAGGGCGTCGGGTTCACCTTCCGTGCCCACGACGAATCCGCCTTCCGCCTCCCGGACCTCGTCGAGAACGGGACGCTCGCTCCGAGGACCGCGGCCTTTCTCTCGGTGGCCGTCGAACGCGGGGCTGCCGTCCTGTTGGCCGGCGCTCGCGGGGCCGGCAAGACGACCCTGCTCGGCGCGCTACTGTGGGAAATCCCCGAAAGCGTTCGTACCGTTGCCATCGAGGATACGCCCGAACTCCCCATCGAGGAGTTACAGTCGGGCGGACGCGACGTGCAGGCTCTCAGGGTGGAAACTGGTGATGGCACGTCCATCGACCCAACCCAAGCGCTCCGGACAGCGCTCCGATTGGGCGATGGCGCCCTCGTCGTCGGCGAGGTTCGTGGCGAGGAGGCGACGGTACTGTACGAGGCGATGCGCGTGGGCGCGGCCGACGGCGCCGTCCTCGGAACGATTCACGGCGGCGGTGGTGAGTCGGTCCGCGAGCGGGTCGTGACCGACCTCGGCGTCCCCGAGACGGCGTTCGCCGACACGGACCTCGTCGTCACGCTCGAAGCCTTCGACGACGGCGACGGCCGAACCCGCCGACTCCGTGACATCGAGGCGGTCCAACGCAGTCCTGCTGGCGTCACCTTCGAGTCGCTCACGGACGGAAGCGGTCGGTTCGCTCCTGGCGAGGCGTCGACGCTCTCCACGCTGGCCGGACCGACAGAAACGCCCGAAGACGTTCGAAACGACATCGAAGCACGTGCGGACGCCCTCTCCGGTCGATGTCTCTGATAGCCCGACTCGCCCGTCTGTCGCCGCGGACGGCGGCACCGAAGGCGTTCCTCGACATCGCGCCGCTGCTCGACGAGGACCCGCATCTGCTGGCCGCCGCCGCCGACGGTGCGGGCATCGTCGCCGGTTCAGTGGTCGCCGTCCTCGCCGTCGTTACGATGTCGCCGGCGCTGTTCGTCGTCGCAGTCGGTGTCGGCATCGGAACGACTGCCGGATGCCGGACGGCCGTTCGAATGATTGGGAGTGCCCGCCGAAGTCGCGCACTCGGCGCGGCACCGGCGCTCGTCAGCCGTGCCGTACTGCGTATTCGCGTCGCACCGACGGTCGAAGGCGCCGCCGCCTTCGCCGCCGAGACCGACGGCCGCCTCGGCGACCACCTCGAAGAGCACGTTCGACGAGCGCGCGGGACGCCGCACTCGGGGCTTGGAGCGTTCGCCGCGATGTGGCGTGATACGTTCCCGGCGCTTCATCGGGCAGTGACGCTCGTCGACGCCGCCGCCGATTCTCCCGAGGGTGAGCGCACGCGGGCCCTCGACCGGGCGATGGACGCCGCCCTTGACGGAACGCGGGAGCGGGCGGCCGACGCCGCCGACTCGCTCCGCGGCCCCGCGACGGCGCTGTACGCCTTCGGCGTCCTCCTGCCGCTCGCACTCGTCGGTGTACTCCCCGCCGCTGGTGCGGCCGGACTCGAAGCCACGATACCCGCCATAGTCGTGATTTACGACTTGCTGTTGCCACTCGGACTGTGCTGTGCCGGCGGCTGGCTGCTCGCCAACCGCCCGGTCGCCTTTCCGCCCGCCCGCGTCGGACCGGACCACCCGGACGTGCCGAACCGGCGCTGGCGACCGGTCGTCGCCGGCGGAGTCGTCGCCGTCTGCTCGGCACTCGCTGTGTCGGTCGTTCTCCCGACGTGGAGCGTCCCGTTCGCCGGCGTCGGCCTCGGCGTCGGCGTCGCTCTCGTCGTCGCGTACCGTCCCGTGGTCGCCGTCCGCGAACGCACCGACGAACTCGAAGCGGCACTCCCGGATGCGATGTACTTCGTCGGCCGCCGAGTGGTCGATGGCGTCTCCGTCGAGCGAGCGGTCGCCGACGCCGCGGACGAACTCGACGGCGTCGCCCGCGAGACGTTCGCGGCCGCCGCCCGACGCCAACGGCAACTCCGTGTCGGCGTCGAAGCCGCGTTCAACGGCGACCACGGCGCGTTGGGTTCGGTCCCGAGTGAGCGCACGGCGGGTGCAGCCGAGTTGCTCGGAATCGCAGCACGGGAGGGGCGACCGGCCGGTCGGGCGCTGGTCGAAACCGCCGACCACCTCACCGACCTCCGACGCGTCGAAGCGACTGCTCGCCGCGACCTCGCTCGGGTCACGTCGACGCTCGGCAACACGGCCGCGTTTTTCGGCCCGCTCGTCGGGGGGACGACCGTCGCTCTCGCCGACAGCGTCGGGACGGCTCCGACGCTCGACGGTTCGGTGCCCGAAACCGCGCCGCTTGCCGTCGCTGTCGGTGTCTACGTCCTCCTGCTCGCGGCCGTTCTCACAGCGCTGTCGACCGGTCTCGTTCGTGGCCTCGACCGGGCAACCATCGGCTATCGGGTCGGGGCCGCGCTGTGTGCAGCGACGGTGACGTACCTCGCGGCGTTCCGTGCCGCCGCGACCGTCACCGGAGGTTTATAACCGAGAACGCGGCCACCGCGCGTATGTTTGACGTTCCCCTCGATGCGTGGTACGTCTGGGTCGGCCTCGCCGTCGCCAGTGGCTCGGTGTTCGGTGTCGCCAGCGCGATTCCGGCCGCGGCGCCCCCCGAAGCGACCGAAGCAGCGGAGACGGTAGACAGCGTCGCGGCGAGCGACTACGCCGCCGTCGGCGACCACCCGGTTCCGAACGCCGACGCCGCCCGTATCGGCGCCCAATCGCTGTCGCTCCGCGGTTCGGGTGGGACGACACACGCCCGGTTCCGGTACGGACCCATAACGCCGGCCCGAGGGTCCGAGCGCCTTCACGACGTGTTGGAGGGAGCGCCTCCGGAATCGCACTTCGACTCGCCGACGGCCTTCAAGCGCGCCACAAACGCGGCCCGGAGCGACGCCCCGACGTGGCGAAACGTCGACCGAATCAGCGTTCGGCGAGTCTCCTGGGAGGGTGTCGATGTCGTTCTGGTCGGGTAGAGCACAGGTCGAACCGCTGGCGGCGCTGGCCGCGGTGTTGGCCGTCTGTATCGGTTTGACGCTGTACGCCGGTACCGTCGAGGCGGCGTTGGCGTCGCTGTCGCCGGACCGAGCGGTCGCGCCGACGGCTGCCGACCGACTCGTCACGACGGCGTCGTCGTTCGGTTCGGTGGTGGTTCCGCTCGGTCAAAACGCGTCGAACGCTCGGCCGGCCGGCTACGAGCTGAACGCGACCGTGGCCGCCGATGGGTCCGCATGGACTGCCGGCCCGACCCCGCCGGACGAAAGCGAGTGCGCCCGGAGACGAGTCAGCGTCCGTACCGACCCTGCGACCATCCATCCCGGTACTCTGGAGGTGTGCGTGTGGCCCGTGGCGTGAGCACCGTCCTCGACGTTTCGCTCTGTCTCCTGCTCGTCGGTGTCGCCGTCACGACGCTGTTCGTCGGCGTCCCAGTCGAGGACGAAGAGCCCGCTGTGCGCGCCGATTCGACCGCCCGGACCGTCGCGACGGCCACCGCGACGGTTCCGAGCGGCCTCGGCCATGCGACCCACGACACCCTCGCGGGTCATCTCGGGGCCGCCGCTGTACTCGACAGCAGCATCGATGGGGACTGGATGACAGACTCGAAGTATCCCGGTTCGGTTCGGGAAGCGGTCGCCTCCTCGACCAGCCGGCGGGTGTTCGTCACGGCGCGGTGGGAACCGTACCCCGGTGCCCCGCTTTCCGGCGGCGTCTCGGTCGGCGACCGGCCCCCTCGCGACGCGTCCGTCGCCGTCACGAGACTAACCACCGACAGCGGCGTTCGCCAGCCGACCGACGCTACGACGTTCGAAGACCTGTCTCGTGAACTCGCTTCGGCGTACGTTTCGTGGCTGTTTCCGCCCGAGCGGACGCGAGCACTGCTCGTCGATGCCCGAACCGCACCCGCGGTTTCGACCCGGTATCGTCGAGCAGGCGACGGCCTCGCTGTCGACGTTCGTCCGGCCGTAACCGACGCTCGGGTCCGGCGTGGGAACAATGTGCTTACAGAGGCTCTCGCGGCGCGATTACGCCGGGACCTCCGTGAGCGGTACGACTCGCCCGCGGCCGCTCGCGGAAACGTCACGACTGGATCCGTCGACATCACCGTCAGGCGGTGGGAACCGTGAACGACAGAGCACGAGTCCCGTTCGCGCTCGTTGGCGTCCTGCTCGTCGTCTCAAGCGTCACGCTGACGGCGACGGTCGGACACCACCGACCCGTCTCGACCCCCGCGGTCGACCGGGCGATGGAGGGCGCAACTGCTGAATCGGTGACCGAACTCCGCGCTGCCGCCGACGATGCGGCGACCGCCGCCGCGGCCGGACCGGTAACGCGACCGGCGAACACGACGGCCGGTCGGGCGTTGAACGACAGCCACCCGTTCCGGGATGGGCTTCGCTTGCGGTTGTATCTGCGTGCGGCGGCCCGCCTCGAAACCGTCTCGTTCCGCCGCGGCGACGTCGTGGCGACCGCGTCACTCCCGCCGGTGAACGCGACCACTGACGGCTACCGTGAGGCAATCGAGCGAGTTCGGCTCTCCTCAACGGGGACGGATAACGCTGCGATTCGCGTCGAAGTAGATGGCCTCACATTCACGGCGACCCGAAACGATGACCCGGTATCGACGGTGGAGCGGTCACCGTCGTTCGTCGTCGCCAATCCCGCGCTGTCGCTCCACGACCGGACCGAGCGCTTCGAGCGCCGGGCGAACGCCGCCGTCACCGAACCGGGACTCGGCCGCCGATTGACGGCACGGCTCTACCCTATCGCGTGGACTCGCGGGTACGCACAGTACGGCGGCGCGCCGATTTCGTCGGTTCTCGGCACACGACACGTGGAACTCGCGACCAACGACGCATTGCTCGCCGAACAGCAGGCCGCCTTCGGCACGACGGACCCCGGGGGCGAGCACGGTATCGCCGCGGCCGGCCGACGCGTCGCGACTACCGACCTGCTTTCCGCCGCCGGTGGCGAGAACGCGTGGACGGACGCGGTGTTGGAGGGCGCCGACGACCTCGGGCCGAACCCACCTGCGGAGCGACCAGTCGGCACGTGGCGTGGGTCGCCGCCCGCGAACCCGACGGTCGAAGTCGGCGTCAACGGCTCCGCGGACCACGCCTACGCCGACGTCGTCGGCATCGGCACGTCCGGAAACGTTTCGGGCCTCATCGAGCGTGCCCACACGGTGGAGGCGAGAGTCGCGACGGAAGTGGAGTCTCGGAGCGGTCGGCACGAACCAACCCCGCCCGGCAGCGGATGGCAGCGCGTCGCCACGTCGACGGACCACCGCGTCGCGCTCGAAGAAATCGGCGGCCGTCCGCCCCGCTCTGATGGGTGGTCGACGCGAAACGGCTCGGTGTTCGACGCCCAGGTAACGGCGACGACGACGCGAACGTGGCGGCGGGACAACGAGACGACCACGACACGAACTGTCTCCGAGTGGTCGACCCGCGTCGGTGTCGCGGTTCAAGCCCGTACCATGCCAATCGAGGGAGTCCCGACCGGCAACCTCGACGGCGTCTTGGAAGATGCGACCCGTCGGGCGAGTGCCGACGCACTGCAAGCGGCCGACGGCCTCCGCACCGCCGCCAGGGACGCCGCAGTCGGAGCGCCGCCTTCGGTGAAAACGGCGGCGACAGCGCCTGCGACGGTAGAGCGGTCGACGCTCGTCGAAGACCTCCGGCCGCTCCGTGAGCGCACCCGAAACGTCACCGTCTCGGTCCCAGCACGGGCGGTGGGCGCGGGGCGGGCGAACCCGCCGTCGAAGCTCCGGTCGGCACTCCGACAGCGACGGCCGAGCCTACGCGGTCCGAACGCGACGGACGCTCGGGGGCGAACCCGTCTCGCGGTCAGAGCCGCGTATCTCGAACGTCTCGACACCCATCTCGATTCGCGCGCCGACACCCACGACCGAACGAACGAGGGCATCACGGACGCCATCAGCCGCGGAATCGATCCCCGTAGACTCGACGGGGCGCTCGCGGCCCATCGGGAACGGAATCGGCCGGCCTCCGAGCGCCTCGTCGACCCGGCGGGGAACCTCTCGATATCGGTCGACGCGGCGCCGTCGTATCTTCCCACGAGCGAGGTGTCTCGGGACCGAATCGACGTACGCGGCGGCGGCTCGGTGTACCCGCTCAAGACCAGAAACGTCAACGTCTTCGCCTCACCGCACGACACGGTCGCGGAATCCGTCGTCGACCGAATCCCGTTTCTCGGGACCGACCGCGTCGCCCTCTCGACGGCTGCGGGAACGCTCGCCGCGATGGGCAACGACACGGCGCCGGCAGAGCGGCGAGCACTCGACGCCGAAGTCGAGGCGGCGTCGGCGTACGTCCGCGGCGAACTCGTCGCGGCTATGGTCAAGGAAGGCGTCCCCGAGGGCGAGGCGGAATCAGCGCTTCGAAGCGATGCCCCGACGGCGACCGAAGCCCTGCTGTTGGCAAACAGGTCGGCAATCGACCGAGCAGTCAAGGCGGTCGACACCGCAAATCGTGACCGACTCCGTGTTCGACTGAACCGCCGGCTTGCGGTGGCCCTCCGCGACGAACGGGCCCGACCGAGGCGAGCGCCCGCGAGCGAGGCAGGGGAGGCGGCTCGCAAGGCCTACCGGAAGGCGCTCACCGATGTCGTCGCGAACGGCACCCAAGGCGCAACCGAGCAGGCCCGAAAACGCGCGCTCGGCAAGCGTCTCGGCGCGCTCCCGGCGGGTCTTCCCATCGCCCCCGTCCCCGGCTACTGGTACGCCACCGGGAACGTCTGGACCGTCTCCGTCGGCGGAACCTACGAGCGCTTTACCGTCCGGGCGAACCGCGGTGATGCGAGGGCACCGGTCACGTACCTCCGCGACGGCCGGACGGTGCGGCTTCGTCACGACGGCGAGTCCCGCCGCCTCGGAACCGCCGAACGAATATCGTTCAGAACCGAGACGGTCGTGGTGGTCGTCGTGCCACCGGGGAAACGCGGCGTCGGGGACACCGACGGCGTGGTCGACGAGCGGTCACCGGGGTGGCCGCCGTGACGGCCGAGATTTATCCGCTGGGCGGTCGAACGGCGAGTATGAAGCCCTCCACGGCGATTCGGGCGGCGACGTCGCGCTGCAGCGCCCGTCGGAGCTGTTGCCCGCGTACTTCCTCGCCCCGGCGATACCGGTCGTCGTTCGGGTGTTTCCAGTGGTCGGACTCGCGGTGACGTACCTGTATCTCTCGACGGCGGGGCGTCTCGCAGACCTCCGTGCCGCACTATCGAACACCGACCTCGGCCCACCGCCACAGAACGGCGACCCGGCCGCAGTCGAGGCGTGGATGGCCGACGTTCAGTCGATTCTCGAAATCGCGATGACGCCGACGACGCTCGCCATCCTCGGCGTCTCGCTACTCCTCGCGGTGGTCGCCGCGGTCGTCCTCAGCGTCGTCGCCACCGCGGCACAGCTGTCGGCCAGTTACGCCCGACTCCGAGACGAGCGGGGGTCGGTCGCGGCGATTCGTGGTGCCAAGCGACACTGGCTGTCGGTATTCGGTGTTCGACTCATCGAGGCAGTTCTCTGGGTCGTAATCGTTGGCACCGTCGCGGGCGCCCTCGCGGCGGCGGTTTCGGTGTCGACACTGCTCGGCGGATTGCTCGCGTTGGTCGTCGCTCCAGTGGCGCTGTTGGCGCTCGTCGCCGTCCGAGCCGTCTTCGCGTTCGCGCCGGTCGCGGTCGTCGTCGACGACATCGGTCCCCTCGATGCGATTCGCGGCGGATGGGGGTTCGTCCGCTCGAATCCGATCTCGGCGCTTGTGTACTACGGCGTCTCGGTCGCTTCGTTGTTCGTCCTCGGTTCGCTCGCCGGGGCACTTGCGTTTCTCGGCGGTGCGCCGCTGGTCGGCGTCGTCGGGTTCACGGTCGTCTCACCGTTTCTGGACGTGACGAAAACCGCGCTGTACGGCGACGCTCGCGGGTCGGTAGCGCCGCCGGACCCGCCGACGGCGGCGCTCGGTGACCGGCTCCGGGCGGGGCTTCGACGGGGCTGGCGAGAGACGATGACGTTC
The DNA here is from genome assembly GCF_024300825.1 of Natronomonas gomsonensis. Taxonomy (NCBI): domain Archaea; kingdom Methanobacteriati; phylum Methanobacteriota; class Halobacteria; order Halobacteriales; family Natronomonadaceae; genus Natronomonas; species Natronomonas gomsonensis. Next base: position 1,862,289 of record NZ_CP101323.1, read on the forward strand.
GTCCGCTCGGCGCCGCTGTTGCACGTCGCTTCGGCGGGGTTCGCACTCGTCGGTGGTGCCGTCGGATGGACGCTCGCGGCGCCGCTGGCGGCGTCGGTTCCGTCGTCCATCTCCGCCCGACTCGCCGGACACAATCCGGTCGCTGCGACCGTCGAGTTCGGCGCGAACAACTGGACCGTCGCGGTGAGCACCGGCTTTGCGGGGCTTGCCCTGGCGGTTCCGGCCGCGGTGTCGATGTTCTTCAACGGGGCCATCATCGGTGCGCTCGCCCGAACCGAGGAGGCGCCGCTGGAACTGCTTGCGTTCGTCGTCCCCCACGGCGTCATCGAACTCCCGGCGCTCGTCATCACCGGAGCGCTTGGGTTGCATCTCGGCGCCGTCGGCTGGCGCACTCGGTTCGGTACGCAGTCGCCGCTGGCCGACGAACTCGAACGGGCGTTTTGGGTCTGTGTCGGCGTGGGCATCCTGCTCGCGGTCGCCGGCCTCATCGAGGGGTTCGTCAGCCCCTACTACTACCGCCCCTTCCTGTAGGGAATCCCGAACGCTACTTCAGAGAGGAGGCCGAAGTCGGGCCATGTTCCACGAGGTCGTCGACGCCCCCGGCGAGTACACGCCGGAGGAGCTGTACGAACTGTACGTCGCGGAGTTGGTTGCGGCCATCGAATCTCACGGTGTCGAGGAAATCGCCGAACGTGCTGGCGTCGAGATGGGGACGCTCAGGGCGCTTTTGGACGGCGAGGAACCGGAACTGACGCTCGAAGAGGGGGCGTCGATTCTCGCGGTGCTTGCGGACACGCCGGATGCCGAAACCATCGCGACGCTGTCGCGCGATGCGCTGTTGATGGGGATGACAACGGCCGTTCTCGACGTCGAGGCGGTCGAATCCGGCGTCGGCGGACAGCTGGAAGCACGCGAGATTCAGTCGAAAGTCGAGGGGCGGTTCCCGATGACGCTCCGGGAGTTCGCGCTGCTACATCAGTTCATCGAGAGCAAGAAATGAGGGTCGCGATTCTCGGCTGTGGCTACGTCGGGCTCGAACTCGCCCGACAGCTCGTCGACGACCACGCCGTCGTCGGCGTTCGGCGCTCCGAGGCGGGTATCGAGGCGGTCGAAGCGACCGGTGCCGAAGCAGTCCAAGCCGACGTGACCGACGCTGACGCCCTCGGGGCGGTGCCGGATGTCGACGCTATGGTCTTCGCGGCGTCGTCGGGCGGCCGAGGCGCCGGCGCCGCCCGCGAGGTGTACGTCGAGGGCCTTCGGGCGGCCATCGAGACGTTCGGCGAACGCGAAAACGCCCCCGACCGCCTCGTCTACACCTCCAGTACGGGCGTCTACGGCGACCACGAGGGCGGGTGGGTCGACGAATCGACGCCGCTGGAGCCGACCACGGAGAAGACGGCCGTCCTCGTCGAGGCCGAACGCATCGCCCGCGAACTCGCCCCCGAATACGGCATCGATGGTGGAGTCGCTCGGTTCGCCGGACTGTACGGGCCGGACCGCTATCGACTCGAACGGTACCTCGAGGGCCCCGTCACGGAGGGGTATCTGAACATGGTTCACCGTGACGACGCCGCGGGAATCGTCCGGTTCATGCTGGAATCGACCGACGAAGAACTGCTCGTCGCGGTCGACGACGAACCCGTAGACAAGTGGACCTTCGCCGACTGGCTGGCCGACGAGTGCGGCGTCGAGCGCCCACCCAAGCGGACGAAAGCCGAACGGCTGGACGACGATTCGCTGTCGGAGCCGGCGCGGCGCCGCATCCTGACGAGCAAGCGCTGTTCGAACGACCGGGTGCGGGAACTCGGCTACGAGTTTCGGTATCCGACCTACCGCGAGGGGTACCGCGACGCAATCGAGGCCTACCGCGAGCGACGCAAGTAAGTGGAGCCCTCGGGACGTATCGGTGGTCGGATTTCCCCTCGATGACAGTTCCGGCCGAAGCTACTTACCCCGAGACGGGGTACACGGGGGTATGGAGCGTCAGGCCGTCGGGGAGGCGGCGGCGGTTAGCCAGCGGGCACTCGACGCCCTCGTCCAGCAACCCGAACTGGTCGTCATCGTCGTGTTTCTCGTCGCCGCTGCGTTCCTCGTCGGCCGGGTGTTCAGCCGCTACGTCAGACGGACTCCGGGCGACCGACTCGCGGCCGCCCTCGCCGACCGCGACCGGGTTGTCGTGTTGATGCATCCGAATCCCGACCCCGACGCGATGGCGTCGGCGATGGGCGTCGCCGCCATCGCCGAAACCGTCGACACGTCTGCGGTTATCCAACACCCAGGGCGGATACGACATTCGGAGAATCGCGCCTTCGAGACGGTACTGGAGTGTGATTTCGAACGCATAGAGCGGATGGCGGAACTGGAAACCGAAGCCGTCGTGTTGGTCGACCACAACGAGCCGCGCGGCTTCGAGGGCGCCGAGTACGTCCATCCCTACGCCGTCGTCGACCACCACCCCGGAAACGGTGAGGGGTTGATGTTCACGGACATCAGGCCCGAACGTGGGTCGTGTGCGAGCATCGTCGCCGAGTACCTCCAGGACCGCGGGTGGTCCGTCCACCACGACGACGACGGGAAGACGGTGACCCCGAGACTCGCGACCGGTCTCCTGTACGGCATCCAGTCCGATACGACGGCGTTCACCAGAGGGTGTACCCCCGCGGAGTTCGACGCTGCAGCGTACCTGTTCCCGGCAGCGGACGCCGATTCGCTCGACCGAATCGCCAACCCACAAGTCGACAGCGAGACGCTCGAAGTGAAGGCACGGGCAATCAACCACCGCCGAATCGACGGTTCGTTTCTGGTCAGTCGGGTCGGCGAACTGTCGAACCTCGACGCGCTGGCGACCGCGGCCGAGGAACTGGTGCGTCTCGAAGGCGTCTCCGCGGCCGTCGTCCTCGGGGAACACGAGGAGACGCTCCACTTCTCGGGGCGCTCCCGAGACGACCGCGTCCACATGGGGAAAGCCTTAGAGACGGCGTTGGACCCGATTTCGGAGGCCAGCGCTGGCGGGCACGCCCGGATGGGCGGGGGACAGGCGTCGCTGCCGGCGGCGACCGACGGCGGGACCCCTGAGGACATCGAAACACGACTGTTCGACGCGATGAACGGGACGATTTGACGGCTGGGTGGTCTCGAAGCCGTCAGCGCTCGTCGCTGGAGCGTTTATCGTGGAGCCTATCGAGACCGAACGTCGTCGCAAAGAGGACTACCCCGAGGTAGAAAAGCGACGGGGGGTCGGCGACGCGAGCGACGAGCGTGTTTCCGATGCCGATTGCGGTCCCGAGATAGCCGATTATCGAGGCGGTCCACCCGAGACCGGTGATTCCGGCCAGTTGGTCGAGGCCGTCCCTGTCCGACGCTACCATCGCTCCGGGAAGGTTTCGAGGTTCGTTTGTGCGGTAAGAAGCTTCATTCGTGTGGTAAGCAATGCTTACCCGGTGGGAGTCATGAAGCTATTTTCCGCATGGTTGTGGGGTCCTTTCGAAGTGGTTGCCGATGGCTGTGGGTGGCCGTCGCTTCCCTCGCGTCTCCCGACACCGTTGGTGGATGGCCACCGACGCGGCGTTTTTGTCCCCCTCCCTCCTAACGGGGGTATGGCGACGAAATCGGCGACGTGGGCGTATCGCGACCGCTTCCACGAGTCGTTCGCACGAACGTACTTCCGGCGGTTCGCGGACTGTCTCGTCTCCTCGGTCGGCGTCGGGACGTATCTCGGGGAGTCGACCGACGCCGCCGACGAGCGGTACCACGATGCCATCGTCGAGTCGCTGGAAAGCGGCGTCAACGTCGTCGACACAGCCATCAACTACCGGAATCAGCGCTCCGAACGCGTCGTCGGCGAGGCCATCCGCGATGCCGCCGTCGACCGCGAGGCGGTCATGGTGTCGACGAAAGGCGGCTTCGTCCCTTTCGACGGCGAGCGGCCGAACGACGCCTCGGCGTACATCGAATCGGAGTTCCTCGACACCGGCGTCCTCGACCGCGAGGACCTCGTGATGGGCAACTCCCTCGCGCCCGACTTCCTCAACTGGAGCCTCGACCGCTCGCTTTCGAACCTCGACCTCGAAACGATAGACCTCTACTACATCCACAACCCCGAGGCCCAACTGGCACAGTTCGACCGCGAGACGGTGTACGAAAACCTCGAAGACGCCTTCACCCGACTCGAAAAGCGGGCGGCGGCGGGCGACATCCGCCACTACGGCGTCGCGACGTGGGAGGCGTTTCGGGTCCAACCGGACCACGAGAAGTACCTCTCGCTGCCGGAAGTTGTCTCTCGTGCCCGAACTGCTTCCGACCGCGCCGGAACCGGCGGGACGCACTTCCGGGCGATTCAACTCCCGTTCAACGTCCACATGGCCGACGCGTTCTCGCTGTCGGCCCACGAGGGTGCCGACGGCACCCGGAGTGCGCTGTGGTTCGCCAACGACGCCGGCATCGACGTGTTCACCTCGGCATCGATTCTGCAGGGCGACCTCGCCGCCGAGGGTGAAATCCCCGACGCCGTCGACGCGAAACTCTCGGGGGAGACGCCGGCCCAACGGGCCATCAACTTCGCCCGCAGCGCCCCCGGCGTCACCTCGGCGCTGGTCGGGACCGGCTCGCCAGACCACGCCGCCGAAAACGTCGCCGCGGGGACGTTCGCGCCGATGGGTGCCGACGCCTTCGATTCGATTTTCCGATAGCGCCGTCGTACACAAGACCTATTCCGGAGGAGCCGTCGATTTCGTCCGATGCGCCGCCGAACCCTGCTTGCGACCGCCTCCGCCCTCCTTGCCGGCCCGTTGGCCGGCTGTGCCCACCCCAACGCCGTCCTCGTGATGGACGAGGTCGGCGACGACGAACTCGCCGAGCGGGCGAGTCGCGACGTTTCCAACGACCCCGAGGGCAGCCGAATCGTCTCCGAAACCGTCGACAGCGGCAACGCGACCGCCTCGGGCCGGTCGCCGCCGCTGGAAACCGACCGACCAATCGCCCACGAGGGCGCGTACTACACCCTCTCGTTCACGGAATCCTACCGTGGCGAACTCACCCAATACGACATCGCCATCGACTACAATCCCGGGACCGACACGCCCGGTGGGTCGGCTATCGACTACGAGGACCTCCCCGAAGTCGACCGCGAGGCGCTGGACTCGCTGTTACCGCCGCCGGAGGACCCTCCGACCACCGACGGCTACGACATCGGCGTGGGCCAGGAGTACGACGACGAGGCCGCCGAGGCGTCGGTGCTCGTCCCCGAACAGGAGTACGACGCGGTCGTCTACGAGGGGACACGATACCCGATTCAGGTCGACGACGGCCGGGAAGTCACCGTTTACGACTACCGCTACGAGGCCGAGCGAGTGGCCGCCGACGCCGCCGAGTTTGCCGAACAGATTCGCTCCGAGTACCGTTTTACGCTTTCGGGACTCTCCGAGGCCGAACGCGACATCGTCACCGAGGCCATCGACGAGGGCTACTACGAGGGGTCGGCCAACGACGCCTTCCGCTCCGTGGCCGAGCGGTTCCGTTCTCATGAGGCCGTCCGTCCCGAGACTGGCGGCGGCTACTGGCTCGCCCGCTACGAGGGCACCGACTACTGGTCGGACCTCCGATACCCGTCGACGAGCGGGTGAGTCGGCTTCGATTCGTTCAAACCGCGCCGTCTCGAATCGCCGCCGTGTCCCGCCGCGAACTGTTCGGCTCGCTGTGTGCATCGGTGTTCCTCGTCAACCTCGCACGGGTCGTCTTCGCGCCGCTGGTCCAACCCGCCGCCGCCGACTTCGACGTGACGGCGGCCTCGTTGGGCATCGTCACGAGTGCCGCGTGGCTCGGCAGTGCGGCCCCGCGGCTGCCGACCGGCTACCTCCTGACGCGGGTGCCACGTCATCGCGTCGTCGCCGCGACGGGGGCGCTGTTGGTCGGCACGTCGCTTTTCACATCGCTATCGGGATCGGTGACACATCTGGCCGTCGGCGCGTTCCTGATGGGGCTTTCGAGCGGCATCTACTTCATCGCGGCCAACCCGCTGGTCAGCGAACTGTACCCCGAAACCGTCGGTCGCGCAATCGGCGTCCACGGCATGTCGAGTCAGTTGGCTGCCGTCAGCGCGCCGCTGGCGGTGAGTGTGGTGTTGCTGGTCGGCGACTGGCGGACGACGTTCCGCGGCATCGCCGTCGTCGCCGCACTCGCGACCGTCTTCTTCCTGTGGGCGGCCCGCCGGACCGACCTCCCCGAGGCGGGTACAGAGGACAGGAGCATCCTCGCGGCCGCCCGGGCACAGTGGCCCATCGTCCTCACCGGCATTGCCTTCCTCGGCTCTGCGGGCTTCCTCTGGAACGGCCTGTTCAACCTCTACGGCGACTATCTGGAGGTCGCCAAGGGCATCGACCCCGCGACGGGGCGGACGCTTCTGAGCCTGATGTTCGCCGCCGGTGTCCCCGCCTTTCTCGTGACCGGCCGTCTCGCGGACCGACTGCCGAACGTCCCGCTTTTGTTGGGTATCGTCGGCGGCTTCGTCGTCTCCGTCGTGGCGCTGACGTTCGCCGAGGGGCTTCTCGCCGTCGGCGCGGTCAGCGTCGTCCTCGGCTACGTCGTCCACTCGCTGTTCCCGGCGGCCGATACGTACCTGCTTGCGTCGCTTCCCGACCACCACCGCGCCAGCGCCTACGCGCTGTACTCGGCGTCGATGATGGTGGTGCAGGCGATGGGGTCCGGCACCATCGGCGTCGTCGTCGCAAGCGGCGTCAGCTACACGGTCGCGTTCAGGGCCATCGCGGGTGTCGTCGGCGCGGTCGTCGTCGTGCTGTTCGGGCTGTATCTCGCCGGGCGACTGCCGGCCGGGGGCGTCCCCGGCGACACAGTCGAGAAGACGACTCGATAACCGCCCACACACGATGCCGGAACGCCGGCCTTTTTCGATGCGTAGCCCCTCCATCCAGTAGATGGAGTACGTACAGGAGCGCGTGACGACGCTCCACGACTTCGGCGACGCCGCCCCCGAGGCGCCGGCCGACGACGCCGCCGTCGTCGTTCCCATGACCGAACGGGAACACGCCGGTCTCGCCGCCGAGCGCGTCCTCTCGGCGCTGGAGACGGTCGCCCCCGAGCGAGTGGTCGTGCCGTTGCGGGCCTCTGAGGAGCGGGTCGGGTCGGTCGCCTCGTGGCTCGAGGGGTTCGACCTCCCGCTGGAGTTGCTGTGGTGTGACGGCCCCGAACTCGGCGCGTTGCTCTCTTCGAACGGTCTCAACGGCACCCGCGGGAAGGGCCGGGACGTCTGGCTCGCCTTGGGCGTCGCCGCCGACAGCGACTACGTCGTCGTCCACGACGCCGACGCGAAGAACTACGACGCCTTCCACGTCCCGAAACTGTTGTTTCCGCTGGCGCACGGCCACGAGTTCTCGAAGGGGTACTACGCCCGCGTCGAGAACGACCGGCTGTACGGGCGGCTGTTCCGACTGTTCTACCGGCCGCTCGTCGAGGCGCTGGACGCCGGCACCGACGCCGCAGTCGTCGAGTACCTCGATTCGTTCCGGTACGCACTCGCCGGAGAGTTCGCGACGACCGGCGCGCTCGCCCGCGAGATGCGCGTCCAGCGGGGGTGGGGACTGGAGGTCGGGACGCTCGGCGAGGCGTTCAGACTGGTCGGGGCCGCGGGCAGCGCACAGGTCGATTTGGGCGTCCACGAACACGACCACCGGGCGGTGTCAGGTCCGAGCGGACTCTCGGACATGTCCGAGCAGGTCGCCGCGGCGCTTCTGCGTGCCGTCGAGGACAACGGCGGCACGCCCGACTACGAGACGCTCCCGGCGCGCTACCGGCAGGCCGCCGAGCGACTTGTCGACGCCTACGCGCTCGATTCGGCGTTCAACGACCTCGAATACGACCGCTCCGACGAACGACGACAGGTCGAAACGTACGCCGACGCAATCGCGCCGCCACCCGAGGATACGCGACTGCCGGCGTGGGAGGAGGCGGCGATTACGCCCGCCGAGGTCGCCGAGGCCGCCGCGGCGGACCTCGATTGCGTCTCCGAATCCGTCGACGCCGTGCCGGAACGTTGAGGTACCGCGGCGAGTACGTTTCCACCGATGTTCACGCCCGACGAGTTGGCCGGCGTCGTCGACCTCTTCGGCGCGCTCACCCGCGCGGAGTTGGCCGAAGCGCTCTCGGAGTTGGCCTACCGACAGGGTGAAACCGTCCCCGACGACGCCGTCGACGAGGCTATCGACGCGTTCGCCCTCGTTACCGTCGAACGCGACGACGACGAGGACCTGCTCGCGCCCGGCCCGTCGGCGTTTCCGACGCTTCCGGAGGGCGCCGAGGACCTTCCGCACATCCTCGATGTCGAGGCTCGGAGCGTCGACCGGAGCGTCGTCGGTCGCGCCGCCGAGCGCCGACTGCGCGCCGACGCCGCCCGCGCGGTCGCAAACGACGAGCCGGCCCGCGCGGCCGAGTTACTCGACGTGAGTTACGACCTCGAAGCGTGGGGCGGCGTCGAACTGGACGACATCCGTGACCGTCTCGACGCCGCTCGCGATGAGACGAACTAAGAGCGTCCGGGGCGTACGACGGGTATGAACTGGGAGCGGCTCATCGCGTACGCCCCGGGCGAAATAACCGGTGCGGAGCGTGAGGCGGCCGTTCTCGCGCCCATCGTCTCCCGCTCGGACGGCGAGTACCTCCTGTTTACGAAGCGTGCCGACCACCTCGGGGAACACCCCGGCCAGATGAGCTTTCCCGGCGGGGGTCGGGAACCCGAAGACGCCGACCTCGAAGCGACGGCGAAACGTGAGGGCAACGAGGAAATCGGTCTCAGACCCGAGGAGGTCGAGGTCATCGGTCGCCTCGACGACATCCCGACGGTCACCGACTACGCGGTCCGCCCGTTCGTCGCGAAGATTCCCGACCGCGAGTACACCCCCGACGAGAGCGAGGTCGCCGAAATTGCCGTCCTCGCTATCGACGACCTGACCGACCTCGACAACTACGACTCCGAATCGCGGGACCACCCCCACTACGGCGAGATTCGCGTCCACTACTTCCGCGTCGACGGCTACACCGTCTGGGGGGCGACGGGTCGGATGCTCGCACAGTTCCTCGAACTCGCCACCGACTGGGAGATGCCCGAGGACCCCGACCGCGTGGTCGATCCCGACGCCGAGTTCCCCGTCTGAACCGGGAGAACCGTTTTCACACCACACGCCCATTCGAGGGGTATGACCGACCCACTCGACTACGCGGCCCTCGACCGCGGCCGGGACTGCAACTACTGGACCTACGACCGCGCCCTCCAGCGGACGGTCCGACGGCGGAGCGCGGACCCACCCGAAGCCATCCTCTCGTCGTTCGGCGAGACGATGGGAACGACGGTGACGAACAACGCCGATGTGGTCGAAGACAACCCACCTGAACTCGATACCTACGACCGGAACGGCGAGCGAGTCAACGAGGTGACCTACCACCCGAAACACCTCGAAAACGAGCGACTGGTGTACGAAAACGGCGTCATCGCCAACCGCTTTTCGGCGCCGGCCGGCCGCGAGGAACCGCTCTCGGCCGTCGAGCATCTCGCACAGTTCTGTCTGATGGACCAGACCTCGAGTGTCGGATTGAGTTGTCCGGCGGCGATGACCGGCGGCGCCGCCGCCGTCTTGGAGAAGTTCGACGACGGAACGCTCGATGCGTACTACGACGCGCTGACCGCCCGCGAGTACGACGACCTCCGGACCGGCGCGATGTTCCTCACTGAGAAGCAGGGCGGGTCCGACGTGGGCGCAAACGAGGTGCGGGCCGAACCGACCGAAGACGGGGGAATCTACGAACTCCACGGCGAGAAGTGGTTCTGTTCGAACATCGACTCCGGGGCGGCGCTGGTGTTGGCGCGTCGGCCCGACGCATCCGAGGGCACGGAGGGGCTGTCGCTGTTCCTCTTCGACCCCGATGACAACGACCGCGAGACGTACCTGTTCCGGCGACTGAAGGACAAACTCGGCACGAAGAGCGTCCCGACCGGCGAGGTGGTCTTCGAGGGCGCGACGGCGACACTCGTCGGCGAACCCGAACGCGGCTTCAAGTACATGTCCGAGATGCTGAACGCCGAACGGCTGTACAACGCCATCGGGAGCGTCGGTGCGGTCGCCCGGTCGCTGCTGGAGGCGAAAGTCCACGCCGCCAACCGTGAGGCCTTCGGCGAGGCGCTGGAGGACCAGCCGTTGATGCGCCGGGACCTCGTGGATATGACGGTCGCCCACGAGGCCGGACTGGCGGTGACCTTCGAGGCGGCCGAACAGTACGGTGCCCGCGAACGCGACGGCGAGGTCGCCGAGCGCGCCAACCGGCTCATGCGGATGCTCGTTCCCGTGGTCAAGTACCGAACCGCGCGGATGGCCGTCGACACCGCCTCCTATGCGATGGAGATACGCGGCGGCGACGGCTACGTCGAGGAGTTCGTCAACCCCCGACTCCTGCGGAACGCACAGGTGTTGCCAATCTGGGAGGGGCCGTCCAACATCATGGCGCTGGACGTGCTCCGGTCGATGCTTTCGGAGCGCTCCCACGAGGCGCTGCTGTCGGAACTCGAAGGACGGCTTGACGCACTCGAAAATCCGGCACTCGCCGATGTCGCCGAGACGGTCGAAGCAGAACTGGCGGGGCTTTCGGATGCCTTCGACGCCGTGGCCACGACCGACCCCGAGGCCGCACAACTGGAAGCGAAGGAACTGGCGGATTACGTCTTCGACGTGACTGCTGGTGTGATACTGCTCGAACGCGCCGCGTGGCGGCTGGCGGAAGCCGACGACGCCCGCGAGTTACTCGTCGCGAAGTGGTTCGTCCGGACGCGGCTGGAGGCCACCGATGCGCGCGGCATCACCGACGATAACCGACTGCCGCTGGAGGCGTTCGAGGCTATCGCCCGCTTCGGCCGAGCGGAGCCCGAACAGTTCGCCGCGGCGCCGGCCGACGACTAATCGGACCGCCGTGGCCGATTTCAGTCGGCCCGCCCCGTCGAGTCGGCATCACAGAACTTCTCGAGGTCGATACCGCCGCCGCCGTCGTCGAACTCCGCGACGGAGTCGTACGGTCGGTCGACGACGATGTTGCCGGCGCGCTGTTTGCCGACGCCCGGCAACATCCGGAGTTCGTCCATCGAGGCGCTGTTCACGTCGAGCGGGTAGGGGACGCCCGATACCGACCGGAAGCCGTGGTCGGTGACCGCCACGTCGACGGTGCGGCCGAGTTCCCGTTCGCCCGGAATCCCGACCAACAGCGCGTAGGTGCCGAGTTGGCGGCCGAAGGTCTTGCCGTCCTGGTGGTACTCGAGGTAGACGTTCGGCAGGACGGTCCCTGGCGGGGCGACCCGCTGGAGCATCGGGTTGTCGATTTCCTCCCGGACCTCGCGTTTGTACTGCTTGAACAGTTTCTTGTGGTCGTGTGCGATGTCGGCGCCGGTTTCGGCCATCTCGGTACCCTCGAAGGCCATCACCTGCCGGATGTTGATGCGTCGAAGCATCAGCCCCTCGTCGTAGACGTCCTGCAGGAACTGCTTGTTGTGCTCGAACGTCTCCCGGCGTTCGCCCATCAGGCCGTGGACGAGGTTGATACCCGGAAGGAGTTTCGGCAGGCGGTCGGCGTTGGGGTCGACGGAGGGGCCGCTTCCCGGCTCTTCGCCGGGGCGCCAGCCGCCCTCCTCGTTGACGACCCGAACCGCCTCCAGACACTCCTCGGCGGTGACAAGGAGGTTGTTCTCCTCCTGAACGAGCGGGTCAGCCGATTCGAGGCCGAAGGCGGCCGTGTCGCCGGGCGTGTTGTGTTCGGCGATGATGCGGATGCCCTCTCGGGACTTCTCGGGGTACTCCGTGATGGTCACGGGGTTCATGTTGTCGAGGTGCAGCGTCCCGAGGTTCGGCACGGCGTTGCGGATGCCGCCGTACAACTCTCGGAGCGCCTCGGGGTTGGGCGCCTCACCGTCGCCGCCGTAGGCGAGGATGTCGGCCTGCCGGCCGAGTCGGAAGTGGCGTGCGCCATGGGTCGCAAGCGAATCGACCTCCGCGACGACCGAATCGGGCGTCCGGAAGTCGGGGTCGCCGTACATCGGTTCGGTGCAGAACGAACACCGGTAGGGACAGCCCCGAGAGGTCTCCATCTCACAGATGAGGTAGTCGGGGTGGTCGGGGTGTTGTCCGATGATGAAGGCACCCTTCGCGGCCCAGCGGTCCAACTCGGCGTTGTCGCGGTAGCGGTCCTCGAACCCCTCCAGGCCGCCGTGGACGAGGTCGTACACTGCCGCCTCGATGTCGGCGCCGGCGAGGAAGTCGTAATCGAGGTTCTGCCGTTCGGTCTCGGTCGCCCCTTCGTTGGCCTCGCCGACGCCGAAGCGGACGGGGCCGCCCATCACGCTCGTCCCCTCGGCGGTCCACGCCAACTCCTTCACCTCGTCGGGTTCGGCGGGCGTGCCGCCGACGTACTTCCCGGGGACGGTCATGCCGCCGACATAGACGAAGAGGTCCGCTTCGGCCACGTCGCGCCACTTCGAACGCTCCTCGCGAAGTTCGTCGATGGTGTGATACGTCACCTGTTCCGGTGGGACGCCAGCGTCAACGGCGGCGCCGGCGGCGAAGCGCGGATACGTCGAGATGTAGGGCGGCACGCCGAAGTGCGCCGGCTCGTCGACGTAGCCGTCCACGATGGTCACGTCCAGCGTCGCCGGCTCTTTCATACCCCGAACGTGGCGGTCGAGCGGTAAAACGGATGCGGATGGCGTCGACTCAGACGAAGATACAGCCCTCGCGCTCGCCGTAACCGCCGTCCGGGTCGAAGTCCCGCCGGACCGCGCGGGCGGTCGCGACCGCGGCGACGATGCTGTCGAGGGCGTCACCGCCGGTCTCGTCGACGGCACGCGCTCGAATCCCGTCGGCCAATTCGAGTGGCGTCGACTCGACGAGCGCGTTCAATATCGTCTCACGTCGCTGGCGAGCGTCGGCGGCACCGTCTTTGTACGTCTCGTCGACGGTTCCGAGACGGCGCAACGTACCGGCCGGGTAAATCTCCACGAGGTTTCGCTCGCCGGCGGGCTGCATCGGCGGAACGGCGACGCGGCCGTCGGCCACGAGCGGCGCCACGACCTCGCGGATGCCGTACAGCGTCTGGTAGTAGGTGATGAAACTGTACGGGGAGTTCGCGCCGACGGCGTCGTCGGTCCGTCGTTTCAACTCCACGCCGTCGGCGTCGCTGACTCTCGCTTTGCGCTTCAGTTCTTCGCGCATCTCGTCGGCGCTGGCTGCGGCGAACGTCGCTTCGAACCACTCGATGGTTTCGCACCACGTCTCACAATCGGGGAGCAACGCGTCGGGCAGTCCGAACGAGAAATCCAGTCCCGTCGTCCTCGGTGCCGTTTCGAGGGACGTTCGGAGTCGGTTCAGCACGGCAGTTCTCTCCGTCACACCGAAGGCCTCGGTGGCGGAACGACACCGCCGAACCGTCAGCAGGTCGCCGTTCCACGCCCCTTCGGCAATCCAGATGTCGTCGCCGGGTTCGGCCGCCCCGCTGAAGTCGACGCCGCGAATCTCCATGCGTCGGTTAGGCACCCACGGCTCAAAACGCCGGGGCATTGATTAGCGTCTCGCCCCTACACCGCTGTATGCCCAAGACGCTCGAAGTCGTCTGTACGCGCAACGACTGTGATTTGGATATGTTCGAACTTCACTACCAGTACTCGATGCCAGACGGGACCGGCGTCGAGGCGTTTTCCTGTCCGTACTGCGGCGAAAGCGACGGGCTGGAGGCAATTCACGCATGATTCGGGAGGTGGGGGAGTCGCTGGGTCGGGCCGTCCTCGACGGTATCGGCCGGGCGTCGAGTCGCGTCCAAGAGCGCAAGCCGCTGGCGGCGGACGTACTGGAGAGCGACGACGCCGTTCTCGTCGTCTTCGATGCACCCAGCGCGACGGCCGACGATGTCGACGTGAGTTTCGAGAACCACACAGTCACGGTTCGCCTCGACCGGTTCCGGGAGTTCCACGACGGCTACGAGATGCGCTTTCCGGGTCGGGGACTCGGCCTGAAAGGGTCGGCCGAACTGCCGGAGGATGCGTCCGTCGAGGCTGGCGACGCCGAGGCGACGGTGACCCAAAACGGGACGCTCGAAATCCACATCCCGAAAACAGTCGACGACGGCGAACTGGACGCCGACGCCTAATCTTCGAGCGTCATCCCTTCGACGATTTCGAACGACTCGTCGCCCTCGAACCGCGTCGGGTCGAACGCGCCGATTCCTGCCTCGCCCAGCACCTCGCCTGCGAGTGCCTCGCCGATGGCCGGCGCGCGCATGAAGCCGTGGCCCTGGAAGCCCGACGCGACGTAGAGGCCGGGCGCACGCTCACCCACCAGCGGGTCGCCGTCGGGCGTGGCGGTACAGAGACCCGCCCACGACTGCCACTCCGGGACCGAGTTGCCGACGGCGGTGTTTAGGTACTCTCCACAGTTCTCGCGGAACCAACCGTCGGCTGATTCTTCCCAGTCGGTCGGGTCGTGTTCCTCCGGAATCGTCCCGTCGCCGACGAACAGCCGGCCGTCGCGGGGGCGGAGGTAGTAGTCACCGGTGGCATCGTACAACATCGGAACGTCGCCGGCAAGCGGTGTCGGTTCGGTCAGGAGTGCCTGCACACGATAGGCTTTCACGGGGATTGGGTAGCCGGCGTCGTCGAGTAGCCGGGCAGTGTGAGCGCCCGCTGCGACGACGACGGCGTCGTAGTCCTCGCCGTCGACCCGACCTGAATCATCGAGTTCGACCGGCGTTTCCGTCCGGAGGTCGGCGCCCTCGGTGACGGCAAGTTCGGCTGTCTCGCGGGTGTACGCTGCGGGTTCGGCGTAGCCGGCGTTGCGGGCGATGGCGGCCCGCGCTACGTCGTCGGTCTCCAGCGTCGGCCACCGGGATTCGAGGTCGGCGGCGTCGAGAACCGACACGTCCCGGCCCTGCTGTTGCATGCGGGGGACGTCTTCGGCCATCGCCTCGGCACTGCGGTCGTCGCCGGCCCGCGCCAGCCAGACGTAGGGGTGGTCGATGAGTGCACCACGCTCTCGGAACCGTTCCAGCGCACGGTCGGCAATACGGGCGTCGACGGCGTCGGCGAAGGCGTCGTAACAGATGCCAGCCGCTCGGCCGCTGGATTCGGCGGCCACGTCGCCGGCTTCGAAAACCGTCACGTCGGCGTCCCGTCGGGCTAATTCGACGGCGACGGTCGCCCCGACGACGCCACAGCCGACGACGGCGACGCTCGGCGGCGCTTCGGCGGGCGGTTGGCCTCCGGTAGCCATCAGCGGAACGCCGCGAGGCCGCGGGCCGGGTACGCGACGATGCGGTCGACGCCCGCGGCTTCGAGGTCGGTGACCCGCTCGGCGACGGTGTCTGTTTCCCCGACGAGCGCGAAGTCACTCGCGGCGTCCAGCAGGATTTCGCGGGCCCGTCCTGCCGCGTCGGCGTCGGTGGCGGCGCCGTCGGGCAGTGCCCTCCGGACGGGGCCGCGGCGGGCGACGTAGCCGCCGACGGCATCGAGAATCGCGTCGTCGTCGTCGCTCAACACGGTCGGGGCGTACAGCGCGACCTCGCCGTCGAAGCCGGCGGCGCGCAGCGCCCGCAGTTCGCGGTCGGTTCCCCGAGAGAGGAGTTCGAACTGCGTGCCGCCAGCGGCGAGGGCGACGCGTTCGATGCCCTCCGTTCCGACCCACGCCTCGGGGGCGTCCTCGCGGGCGGCGTTCAGCCGTGGGGCGATGGCGCGGCTGGATTCCTCGTCGGTCAGATACGCGCCGTTGCCGGCGACGAGGACTCGTGTGGCCGCTTCCGGCATTCCCGCGAGCAGGCCGTCGTCGCCGAGGGGGTCGAAGCCGTCGGCCCGAACCGGTGTCGTTACGTAGCAGTCGTAGGCGTCGGAAAGCGCCGACAGCGTCTCGGCATCCGGCAGGTGTTCTCGGCCCTCGTAGTCGACGACGACGGTGTCGACGTCGAGGTCCAGCGCCGCGTCGAGGTCGTGTTCGGCGGGTTTCAGCGCGACGGCATCGATGCCGGCGCGAGCCAGCGTTGTTCCGGTCAACATGGATGGTGTGGGCGACCGTCCGGTCGCCGTGGTTGTGGCTGATTCTCGGTACTCGAACGGATAGGCGTATCGCTACGGACGAACCTCGCCGGCACCGCGGTCGGACCGGCGGCTACCGACCGAGTAGACGCGGAGAAGTGACCGCCTCAGACGACCGCGAGGTCCTGTTCGGCTTCGAGCAGTTCGTGATACCGATTGCGGATGGTGACTTCCGAGATGTCGGCCACCTCGCTGACCGCTGCCTGTGTCGTCTTCTCGTTGGTCAGAAGCGAGGCGGCGTAGACGGCCGCCGCCGCGAGTCCGACCGGCGATTTCCCGGAGTGGACGCCCTGCTCTTTGGCGTTCCGAAGCAACTCGCGGGCGCGGTTCTCGGCCTCATCCGAGAGGTCAAGGTCGCTTGCGAACCGCGGGACGTAGCTCTCGGGGTCCGCCGGCTGGATTTCCAGGCCCAACTCCCGGACCACGTAGCGGTAGGTGCGGGCGATTTCGCTCTTCTCGACGCGGGAGACGCCCGCGACTTCGTCGAGGCTACGGGGGACGCCAGCCTGTCGGGCGGCGGCGTACACCGACGCCGTCGAAACGCCCTCGATGGAGCGGCCGGGCAGGAGGTTCTCGTCGAGTGCCCGCCGATAGATGACGGAGGCGGTCTCTCGGACGTTGTCCGGCAGGCCGAGTGCGCTCGCCATGCGGTCGATTTCGCCGAGCGCCTGCTTGAGGTTGCGTTCCTTGGAGTCCCGCGTGCGGAACCGTTCGTTCCACTTGCGGAGTCGCTGCATCTTCTGACGTTGGCGGGCGCCCAGCGAGTTGCCGTAGGCGTCCTGGTCGCGCCAGTCGATGTTCGTCGACAGCCCCTTGTCGTGCATCATGTTGGTCGTCGGGGCGCCGACGCGGGATTTCTCGTCCTTTTCGGCGCTGTCGAAGGCGCGCCACTCCGGTCCGCGGTCGATTTCGTCTTCCTCGACGACGAGGCCGCAATCGCGGCAGACCGTCTCGCCGTGTTCCGTATCCGCGCTGAGCTTCCCGCCGCATTCGGGACAGCCCGCTTTCTCGTCTCGTTCGGCTTCCCGTTCCGTCTCGTTCTCGGTCGTTCGTGTTCGTGTGTGCTCGCTCATGCTACGAGGCGGGTGCTACCAGGTAGGGATACACCCCGAAAAACCCGGTCAGCAGTCGCTACACCTACAGTGGTGCGAAAAGGTTTTAAAAGTTCTGGTAATTACGAGCGACGGACCGCAACGACGGCGTTTTCGCGGCCGTCTCACGTGGTGTCTGACGGTCTTATATGCGGTTACTCCCGGACCGATCCTTCGCTTTCGGCGTCCCGTGCCTCCTCGACGGCCGTCGTCAGCGAGACGTTGAACACGAGCGTCGAGGCGACGCCCCCGGCGACGGTGACGAGGTTCTTGATGGCGTGGTCGGCGATGGCCGCCGCCAGTGCGACGCCCCAGCCGACGGGCGTCAGCGCCAACACGATGAGCGAGAACGCGCCCTCGTAGAGCCCGATGCCGCCGGGCGACAGCGGCAACACCTTCGCGAGGTTGCCGACGCTGACGGCGAAGAACCCGACGGCCACGAGTTCCCACAGCGCGAGGTCGACGCCGAAGGCGGCGAAGACGACCAACGCCGTCACCACGTCGATGGCCCAGATGAGCAGGCTGGAGGCACCGATGAGGGCGAAGGATCGGCGGTCCTGTGCGACGGTCTGGATGTCGCCGGTGAAGCGTTCGACGACGCCCGCGACGTAGTCGACGTAGGAGTCGCTGCTGACCCGACCCAGCGTCGCCCGAACGAGGTTTCGGTCGGAGCGAGCGGTCGCGACGATGACGGCGACGGCGGCGATGGCGGCGGCACCGACGCCCGCCGCGACGAACACCGCCGTCCGACCGCTGCTTTCGCCCTCCCCGGGCGCCTGCGTCGCACCGATGGCCGTCACGTCGACGCCGGCGGCCGCAAGTCCGAGGAACGTCGCCCCCGCGAGCACCGTAATCGTGAGCAAATCGAACACTCGTTCGATTGCCAGCGAGGCGAACCCGGAGGGGTAGGGGATGCCGCGTCGCGCCTTCACGATGTAGGCTCGGAGGGCGTCGCCGGCACGGGCCGGGAAGACGAGGTTCCCGGTCTGACTGATGAAGACGGCCCCAGTGAGAAAGCCGACGCGTTCCCGATACCCCAACTCGCCGAGGATGTCGCGGTATCGAAGCCCACGAAGCGGCCACGACAGCAGGTAGACGACGGTGGCAATACCCAACAAACGCGTGTCGGCGGACTGCAGGGCCGTCAACACCTCGGTCGGGTCGAGATAAACGGTCATCAACGCGAGGGCGACGACGATGAGCGCGGTGCCGGCGGCCATCGTCACCCGGCGGTCGATGCGGGGTTTGACGCCGAGTTGCCACCATAGCCGCAGGATTTGACTGCCCATCCCGAAGACGTCCCGGACGAGGTCGACTTTGGTGTCGCCCTTCGGTTCCCAGTCGACGGGGAACTCCCTCACGCGGTAGCCGGCCCGCTGGGCACGCACCAACACCTCGGTGTCCCAAAACCAGTGGTCGTCCTCGACGTCATCGAGCAGCACCAACAGCGCTTCGCGGTCGAACGCTTTGAACCCACACTGGTGGTCGTACAGCGGCGAGCGGAGGAACAGCCGGACGAGGCTGTTGTACCCCGTCGAGGCGACGCCACGTTCGGGTTGGCGGTTCTGTTTGTCGCCGGGGATGCGGCGCGACCCGGTCGCCACGTCGTAGTCGCCGGAGCGGACCGACTCGACGAGTTCTTCGAGGTGTCGCATGTCCGTCGCGAGGTCGGTGTCGAAGTACACCAACACGTCGCCGTCGCTGGCGCGGAAGGCCCGTTCCAGCGCGCCGCCGCGGCCGAGGCGCTCGTCGCTGTGGAAGTGTCGAACCCGGTCGTCCTCGGCGGCCATCCGGTCGGCGAGTTCGGGCGTGGCGTCATCACAGCCGTCCTCGGCGACGATGACCTCGAAACTGCCGGCGGGGAGGAAATCCGAAAGCGTCGACAGCGTCACCTCGACGGTGCGCTCTAGGGTGTCCGCCTCGTTGTAGGCGGGCAAGACGACGCTCACCTCCCGGTTTGTCATCGGGAAATCCTGCGGTAGCGCCGCGTATCAACCTTCTGTCTCCTCGTCGGCGGCCGCCGTGGCCGCCCTCGGTCACAATCGCTTTGTCAATCGACCGAGAACTGCCGGCAATGGTCGAGACGTACGTACTCGGTGCTGCCGCCGTCGCCGGGGTCGTGGTCGTGTTGCTCGTCGGTCGCTCGGTTCTCGGCGGCCCCTCGAAGGGCCAGCGGGAGCGTGACCGCGCCCACGAGCAAGCCCAACAGCGCCCGCCCGAAGAGGCGGCCCAGAAGGGCGAAACCTACGAACTCGTCGTCAAGGAGACCCAGTACGACCGGACGCCGGCGGAGGTCCGAGGCACGATAAACGGCCTCCAGACGTTCGTCCGCGACGTGCCGGACCCCTCGGGTTCGGATGCACTCGGCGAGGGTGACACCATCAGCGTCCGCGTGACCGACTACGGCACCCAGGGGACGACCGCACAGGCGACGTTCCTCGGGCGTGCCTGAATCGGACCGCAAAGCACGTTACCCGTCCCCCGTTTCTCCCCCACGTGCAGACGACCCACGAGGTGCGCATCGGCGACGCCCGCGAACTTGACCTCGCCTCCGAGAGCGTCGAGTTGGCCGTCACGTCGCCGCCGTACCCGATGGTGGAGATGTGGGACGACTCCTTTGCGGCCCAAGACGACGCCGTCGCCGACGCCCTCGAAGCGGACGACGGCGAGGCGGCTTTCGAGGCGATGCATGCCCTTCTGGACGAGGTGTGGCAGGGCGTCGCCGACGCGCTCGTCGACGGCGGCATCGCTGCGGTCAACGTCGGTGACGCCACCCGTCGAATGGACGGCCGGTTTCGGCTGTTTCCCAACCACGCCCGGATTATCGAGGGGCTGTCGGCGGCGGGCCTCCAGCAGTTGCCGGGCATCGTCTGGCGGAAGCCGACCAACAGCACGAACAAGTTCATGGGGTCGGGGACGCTGCCGACCAACGCCTACGCGACGCTGGAACACGAACACGTTCTGCTGTTCCGGAAGGGTGACACACGACAGTTCCCGCCGAAGGACGCCGACCGCTACGCCTCGGCGTTCTTCTACGAGGAGCGAAACGAGTGGTTCTCCGACTGCTGGAAAGTTCGGGGCACGCGACAGACCCGCGACAGCGACGACGACGCTCGCGAGCGCTCCGGAGCCTTCCCGCTGGAAATCCCGCTCCGGCTCGTCAGGATGTACTCGATTCGGGGCGACACGGTTCTGGACCCCTTCGTCGGCACCGGAACCACCTCGCTTGCGGCGCTCGTAGCGGGCCGCAACTCCGTCGGCATCGAGCGCGCTCCTGACCTCGCTGAGGCCTTCGAGACGCGGGCGAGTAATGCGCCCGCCCTCTCGAAGCGTCTCGCCGAAGAGCGCCTCCAGCGACACCGCGAGTTCGTCGCCGACCGAAACGACCGACCGAAGTACGAGGCCGAACACTACGATACCCGCGTCGTGACGAAAAAGGAGCGCAACATCGAACTGTCGACGGTCGCCGCCGTCGAGCGGGCGAACGCGGACCCGACGCGGTTCCGGGCGACCCACGAACCCTTTTAGCGTTCCGCTCGACGCTCCGGGCATGCCCCTCGATTTCGATTCGTTCACGCTCGCGGCCTCGACTGCGGACCTCGGTGAGGAGCCAGCCGCCCGCGCCCACGCCGACTGCGTGGAGTTCCGAATAGACCTCGCCGACGACCCGAACGAGCAGTTGGCCGACTACGATGGCGACCTCCCGCTTTTGGTCACCAACCGCGCCGACTGGGAAGGGGGCGAGGCGAGCGACGAGGGCCGCCTCGACGCCCTCGCGGGTGCCCTCGCCCACCCATCGGTCGAAGCCGTCGATATCGAACTCGCCGCGCTGGAGGACGGCGACGGTGGCGACCTGCTGGACCGCGCCGACGACGAAGACGCCTCGGTCGTCGTCTCCACCCACGACTTCGAGGGAACGCCCTCGAAGGGGCGACTCCAGTCGCTTCTCACCCGCGCCGGCACCTACGGCGACGTTGCGAAGCTCGCGGTCACCGCCGAGGACCGGTCGGATGCCCTCGCCGTGCTGTCTGCGACCCACGAACTGACCGAACGTGGCCAGCGGGTGGCGACGATGGCGATGGGCGAGGCCGGCAGCCACACCCGCGCAGTCGCGCCCGTCTACGGGTCGAAAATCGGCTACGCGCCGGTCGACCCCGCGAAGGCGACTGCACCGGGGCAGTACGACCTCGAAACGCTGCGGTCGCTCGTCGATTCGCTCGTCTAGTCCTCACGGGCGTTCCGCTCGGAGACGTAGGCCGCGACGGCGAGTAGATTGACCACCGGCATCACCGAGGCGTGGAGCCACACCCTATCGCCGCCCCGCTTTCGGATGTCGTAGTACAGCCACGCCGGGACAAGCAACTCGACGGTCAGAAAGCCGAGCGCGAGGAGGCGGATGGTTCGGGAAAACGATGCGAGGAGAGCCGTTCGGTCCAGTAGGCTGGCGGCGACGACGGCGAAGGCGACGACGAGCGTGAGTAACTCCGCAAGGAAGAAGGGTACCAGTGGGTCGAAGCCGTCGTCTCTCATAGTCGTGTCTCGGCGGCCGCGGACAAAAAGCGTCTCGTGAGCTTAGAACGGGAACGACCGCTGTTCGCGCTGGACGGAAATCCACTTCGTCTCGGTCAACTCCTCGACGATGGCGTCGCCGTGGAACCGACCGATACCGGAGGCCTTCATCCCGCCGAACGGCACGTCCGGTTCCTCGTTGATGGGTTGGTCATTGATGTGGACCATTCCGGCGTCGATTTCGTCGGCGACGTCCTCGGCGCGGTTGCGGTCGCCGGACCACACCGACGCGGCCAGTCCGTACTCCGTCGCGTTGGCCAACTCGATAGCTTCCTCGTCGTCGGAGAAGGGGATGACGGGCGCGACGGGGCCGAAGTGTTCGTTACACGCTGCCGTCATGTCGTTTGTCACGTCCGACAGGACCGTTGGTTCGACGACCAGCGAGTCTTCGACACCGTCGACATCGACAGTGCCGCCGCCGGTTTCGAGCGTCGCACCCGCGTCGACGGTCTCCTCGATGTAGTTGAGGATTTGGTCCCGTTGGCTCTCGTTGATGATTGGACCGACGAACGTCGCGGGACTGTGGACGCTCCCGGCCGGCAGCATCTCGGCTTTCGCTGCGAGTCCCTCCACGAACTCGTCGTACACTGACTCGTGGACGAGATGCCGGTTGATGGAGATACACACCTGCCCCTGATGGGAGAAACTCCCGAAGGCGCTGCCGGAGACGGCGTTGTCGATGTCGGCGTCTTCGAGGACGACGCTGGGGCCGTTGCCACCCAACTCCATGGCGGGGAAGGCAAGCGAGTCGACGGCCTGCTTTGCGACGTGTCGGCCGACTTCGGTCGACCCCGTGAACGCCACAACGTCCACGTCGGGGTGGCCGGCGACGCGGTCGCCGATGCTGGAGCCACGGCCCGTCACGACGTTGACGAGGCCCGAGGGCGCACCTGCCATCTCGAACAGTTTGGCGATGACGAGACCGCTCGTCACCGGCGTCTCGGAGGCCGGTTTGATGACGACGGCGTTGCCCAACGCGACGGCCGGAGCGACGGCCCGAATGGCGAGATGCAGCGGGAAGTTCCACGGCGGAATCACCGCAACGACGCCCGCCGGCTCCCGCTTGACGAGGTTTTCCTTGCCGGCGATGGTGGAATCGCGGATGTCGCCGCCCGCCCGCGAGGGCATCGTCGTCGCCTCCGCCACGTCCGCGACCGCCGTCTGGAACTCGACGGTGCTTTTCAGTTGTGCGCTGCCGGATTCGACCTGCAGTAACTCGGCGATGGCGTCTTCGTGGTCCTCCATCAGCTCGTGGACGCGGTCGACCAGCGCCGCCCGTTCGCTGGGGTCGCGGTCGGCCCACGTCGACTGGGCGCTCACGGCGGCCTCGTAGGCTGCGTCCACGTCGTCGACGGTTCCCGCCGGTACTTCTCCCCACGGCTCTCGCGTCGAGGGGTCCTCGACGGTAATCGTCTCGCGGTCGCCAGGTCCGAGCCACTCGCCGCCGACGAACAGGCGGTTCCAGTCGCTCTCGACGTCAAGGTCGGGTGCGCCACCTTCTGTCTTGGTAACGTTAGACATCAACAGCTATCGGTTACGCTGTACCGAAAAAGTGGCGGTTTAGGAACCAATTCCAATTACGTGGACGACGGGTCGGCGACGCGATTACTGTTCGATGATGCTCTCTTCGACTTCTTCGCCGAAGTGTCTCGCCACGTCCTCGTAGTAGACCAACACCTCGTCTCCGGCTTCGAGGTCGGTGACAGCCTTCCGCCCCGATTCGGTGGCGACCTTGATGGTTTCGGCGTTCTGCAGTAGCGTCTCGATTCGGTCGCCGTTCTCCAGTTCGGCTTCGACGCGGAACATCGGTCGCTGTTCGATTTTCGCGCGACCGACGATTGTCTCGCGGGTCTCGCCGCTGGTGTCGACGACCTGTACGTCGTCGCCGGATTTCAACTCCGCGAGGTACTTCGTCTCGCCGCCAGGCGTCCGGACGTAGGCGTGGACGGCGCCGGCGTTGACGCGGAACGGGCGGGAGGCGACGTACGGCGAGTCGGCGGTTTCTGCGTGGACGAAGAACAGTCCGCGGGACATCGACCCCACGAGCATCCCCTCGTCGTGGTCGAGCATCGAGGCGGTGTCGACGCAGACCCGGTCGGCCGAACCGGTCTCCTCGACGGCCGTCACCGTCGCGTACTGGAGGTCGAGTTGTTCGCGGGCGGTGGCATCACGAACCTCGACGGTGGCGCGAATCTCGTCGGGGCTGTCGGTGTCCAACAGGACGGCGTCGGCGCCGAGTTCGAGCGTCTCGAAGGCGGTCTTGGCCTCCTCGGCGGTCTGGACGCCCGCGACGAGGTCGGTCTCCTCGCCGATGCGGGCGATGAGGTTTTCGAGGGGGATGATTTGCCAGTCCTCGCCGACGACGATGGTGAAGTCGGCGTCCTTGGCGGCTTCCTCGGCGAAGGTCTCGTAGTCGGAATCGAGGATGCGGACGTACGAGCCGGAGGTCCCTTCGGTACGACGGAGGGTCGTCAAATCGGCCGACCCCGAGAAGTCCGACGGGAGGTCGACGGTGCCGTCGCCCTCGCCGCCCTTGCCAACGACGACGGCGTCGGGTTCGGTTTCTTCCTCCTGTTCGGCGTCCATGACGTGGACATCGTCGCCCGCGAAGGCGGCGACGTTGACGGAGCCGAGTTCCCGCACGCGGTCGACGTCGCGCTGGTCGACGAGCACCCAGTCGACGCCGGCTTCGAGACCGGCGGTGATGCGGCGCTTGCGCGCCTCCCAGTCGCCGACGGCGTCGTCGGCTTTCAGCCAGACGGAGCGTGTCATATCTCGTCGGTTGCGGGGCCGGCTATTGAACGTGGCGGGAGCGGCCGCTTTCGCGTGTCGAATCAACCACACACTAATGTAGATGGCGCCGAAGTTCCCGGTGAGAATGGGTCGGGGGAACGCGATACGATGATGCGAGCACTGCTCGCGGTCTGCTGTCTCGCCGGTATCGTTCTCGGTGGCGCTTTCGCCCCCGCAGTCGGTATCCAGACGCCCGTTCCGGACCTCGGCGTCGATGGCGAGGGCGGTCCCGACATCGGTGGCGGACTCGGAACGCAGAACGGAACCGACGGCGGCGGTGACGGTGGCAGCGACGGTGGCGAGGACGGAACCAGCGGAAACAACAGTGGTAGCGACGACCAGCCGCCGGAAAGCGAGTCCGCAACGAGCAGTTACGGCGGCACCTCCGCCGGCGGTTACCCCGAACAGACGACCGTCGGGGGCCAACTGTCGCTGTCGAATCACGAGGAGTTGGTCGTTCGGAGCCCCCGTCCGTCACGGTGGCGGTTGGGAGCGTACCAGCGCTACACAGGAAGCGGATGGGACCGAGCGAGCGAGCAGCGGCCCCTCGAAAGGCCGCTCGGAACCGCCGACGGTCGACCGGACGTGCAGTACGCGATTACCGTGACGCCACAGCGTTCGATGAACAGCCTCGCGTCGGTGTGGCGGCCGGCCTTCGCCGAGGTCGACGGAACGGTGTTCGTCGACGCACAGCGCGGCTTCACCGTCGAGGGGTCCGTCGAGGCCGGCGAGACCTACCGGACGTTCACCTACGGCCCGCCGTCACGGGAGGCGGCCGTGGCCGCCGACGGCGATGACTATCCCGCCGAAATCGAATCGCGGTACACGCAACTGCCCGAGGACACGCCAGGGAAACTCTCCGAACGCACCGCAGAGATAACCGACGGTGCCGAGACGCCCTACGAGACGGCGAGTGAAATCGAGGCGTGGCTCGAATCGAACAAGGAGTACTCGCTGAACGCGAGCCACGACCGGGACAACGACGTGGCCACCGAGTTCGTCTTCGAGATGGACGCGGGCTACTGTCAGTACTTCGCGACGACGATGACGGCGATGCTCCGAACCCAGGACATCCCGGCGCGGTACGTCACCGGCTACGGGACGGGCGAGTCGGTCGGAAACGACGAGTACCTCGTCCGAGGGAAGAACGCCCACGCGTGGGTCGAAGTGTACTTCGAGGACGTGGGGTGGGTGGCGTTCGACCCGACGCCCGGCGGCGGGCGTGCCGAGGCTGGACGCGACTCCGAACCGCTTGAGGAACCCGGAGAGCAGTCGCCGTCGACGCCGACCCCATCGGCGGACGAGTCGACACCGACACCGGAGGCCGACGACACGCCGACCCCCGAGTCGACACCGACGCCCGAACCGACGCCGGAGTCAGCCGGCTCGGTGAACGTCACGCTGACGCCGGACCCGGTGCCCGGACGGGAGGTGACCGCGACGGTCACCCGCGGCGGCGACCCCATCTCGGGGGCGACGGTGCTGTTCAACGGCGACTCCATCGGTGAAACCGATGCCGACGGCAACGTCACCGGGGAGGTGCCGTACAACCGGTCGTTGAACATCGAGGTGCGTCTCGACGGTAGCCAACCCCGACTCGGCAACGTCGGCGGGTCCCACAGGCGGGCGTCGCTGGGCGCGCCGACGCTGCTTCAGGAGGGGACGACGGTTTCCTTCGACGTGCCGACGGAAATCGACATCGAACTGCTCGGCGAACCGGTCGCCGGCGGGTCGGTCGACATCGTCGCCAACGTCTCCAGCGAGCCGGTCCGCAACGGGACAGTCCGTCTCGACGGCAGCGAGGTCGCCCGAACGGACGACGGCGGTCGGGCGACGGTGCCGCTGCCCGACGCCGAGGCGGTCGAAATAGTCGTCGAGCGTGGCGATGCAAGCGGCAACCGCACCGTCAATCTCACGCGAGCGACGCCCGAGGGCACGGCGACATCCACGCAGACGCCGACGACCGACTCGCCGAACCTCTCGGTTGAGCCGTCGTGGCTCCTCGCCCTGCCAGCGTCGTCGGCCTCGGTCGCCCTCGAATACGACGGGAAGCCGGTTCCGAACGCGACCATCGCGGTCGACGGCGAGACGGTCGGCACGACGGACCGGAACGGGACGCTCGCGGTCACGCTCCCGTTCGCCGCTTCTGCGACGGTGACCGCCAGCGCCTCACCCGACGGCCCGACGACGGCGACGACCATCGAGGGGATGTACCGGAACCTCGCAATCGTCGGGGGGGGTTTACTGGCCGTCGTCCTCGGCGTGCTGGGTGCGGCAGCGCGGTACGGTCTCACGCCGCGCGTGCTCGCGCGACTCACCCGCCGGACGGTGGTGGGAACCGCCCGGCGCATCGTCGCGGGACTCGTCGGCCTCGCCGGCATCCTCGACGAGGGGCTCTCGACGGTGACCGACGCGGTTCGGTACGGCATTCACCGCCTCGGCGATGGCGTCGAGGGGGCACGGGCGCTCCTCGTCGCTATCAGCACCGGGACGGCCGACGCCGTACGTCGAACGGCGGCGTTCGTCCGTTCGCTGCCCCGGCGACTGCATCCGGCGGTCGTCCTCGCGTGGCTTCGGGGGGCCGGCCGCTCTGCGGCCCGGTCGATAGCCGCCGCACGGGGGGATTCACCGACCGATTCGCCGACCGAGGACGAACAGGCGATGACGATTCGAGCGGCGTGGCGGGAGTTCAGACGCCACGTGTCGATTCGTTCGTGGCAAACCTCGACGCCGGGCGAAATCGGCCGCTGGGCGGTCTCGAAGGATGGTCTGCCCGCCGACGCCGTCGCCACCCTGCGGGACGCCTTCCGGGACGTCGAGTACGGTGCTCGGTCGCCGGAGGACCGCCTTCCCGATGTGGAGGCGGCCCTCGAAGAGATACGGTCGAGCAAGCGCGATGCCGAGGAGGGCGAGCAGTGAGCCGTCTTCTGCGCGCCATCGTCGGCGCAGTCGGCATCGCCGCAGTCGGACTCGCAGGGGCGCTGGCGTTTGCCCCCGGCGCCGTCGAGCAGGTGGTCGACATCGACATCCTCGTCCGGACGACGCCGCTGTCGGAGGCGGCGCTGCGGGCGCTGGCGATTGCCGTCGTCGGAGCGATTTGTGCGGCGTGGGTCGTCTGGACGGCCGGGCCGTCCGGCGAAGACGACCTCCCCGAGGGCCCGCTATCGGAGCCGACGACCGACTTCTCGACGCTCCGAGAGGCGCCGCCGGAACACGCCACCGCCGGCCCCGTCGTCGGCGAGTCCTTCGACGAGCGCGTCGTTCGGTCGGCGGCCGCGGCCGCCAGCGGCGACGACTACGACGCTGTCAGACGCGAGATTCGACGGCTCGCCGTCTCGGCCGTCGCTCACGTCGAGGGATGCGACGAGGCGGCCGCCGAGGATACGGTCAGAGGCGAAGAGTGGACCGACGATGCGATTGCGGCGGCGTACGTCGCAGACCGAGAGTCGGCGCTGCCGTTCCGACAGCGACTCCGGGCGTGGCTCCGGCCGTCGCGGACCAGAATCGACCGAATCGAACGGTCGCTGTCGGCCATCGAGAACCGGCTCGAGGAGGGGTGGAACTGATGGGGATTCGAACGAGTTCCCGATTCGACGCCGCTGTCCTCGCGGCCGTGGCACTTCTCACCGTCGGCACGATACTCGGGGAGACCGCGCTATTCGTCGCCGCGGCCGTCCCCGTCGTCTATCTCGTGGCCGACGCGCTGGCTCGGTCGCCGTCGCCGTCGTCGCTGGCCGTCGAGCGCTCCTTCGATCCCGAGGTCCCGGCCCCCGGCGAGACGACGACGGTGACGCTTACGGTCCGAAACGAAAGCGACCGAGCGCAGCCGGACGTCCGCGTCGTCGACCGACTGCCGGACCACGTCCCCGTCGTCGAAGGGTCGCCGCGCGGTTGTCTGTCGCTGCGACCCGGGGAGTCCGGGCAAATCTCCTACGAAATCGTCGCCTCGCAGGGGGACCACGAGTTCGACTCGCCGCTGGTTCGGCTCCGGTCGCTCCCGGCCGCCGGGTCGGCCACCGGCGAACCGGCCGTCGACGGCACGTCGATTCTACGGTGTCGACGCGGCGTCAGCGACGTGCCCCAGACGGACGGGTCGCTCCGACGGGTCGGGACTCAACCGACGGACAGCGGCGGGTCGGGACTGGAGTTCCACTCGGTCCGGGAGTACCGACCCGGCGACGACATCGGCCGCATCGACTGGCGCGGACTGGCGAAAACCGGCGAACTGTCGACGGTCAACTTCCGTGAGACGAGGGCGACGAAGACGGTCGTCGTCGCCGACGGACGGGTGCCGACGCGGCAGTCCCGCGACCACGGCCACCCCACCGGGGCCGAACTGTCGGCGTACGCCGCCGACCGTGCCTTCGGCCGCCTCGTCGCCGCCGGCAATCACGTCGGACTCACGGCGCTGGGCATCGACGAAAACGACATCGAACCGACGCTGCCGAGCGACCGCTCGGGGCGGCCGTGGGTGCCGGTGGGTAACGATTCGGCAACCAAAACGCGTGTCGGGGCGGTCCTCGATGCGGTCGTCGCCGCCGGACAGGCCGAACGCGAAGCGACGCCGGCGACAACCGACGGCGGAACTCGGGAGGACGCGCTCGCGCTCCGTGAACGCCTCCCCGGGGCCGCCGACGTGGTGCTCACGACGCCGCTGCTCGACGACGACCCAGTCGGTCTCGCGACGGAACTCGTCGCGGCCGGCCATGACGTGGTCGTCGTCAGTCCCGACGTGACCGGCGGTGGGACGCCCGGCGGGAGAGCCGCGAGCATCGAGCGTCGACTCCGCATCGAACGGCTCAGAGAATCGCTGGCGACGGTCGTCGACTGGGACACCGACCGCCCGCTGTCGACTGCACTGGAGGGGTCGACGTGAGCATCGACGACCGGCGGCTCTCGGAGTCGAACTGGCGGCCGACGCGGAGTTCGACGGTCGTCTCCGCGGCCGTCGCGGCCGTCGTCACACTCGGCCTTGCGGCGATAGCCGGCGCCACCACGCCCGCGGCGCTGGGCTTTTTCGCCGGCCTGTGTCTCGCCGGCACGGTTCGAGCGACAGCACTCGCCGAACGCCGCGTCGCGACGATTCTCGCAGGGGTCCTCGCCGTCGTCGCTGGCCTCGCCGCCCTCGGCGGCGCCGCCGTCGCCGTCGTCATGCAGGTGGGGTGGCCGCCGACGCCGCCGCTTCCGTTCCTCGAATTCGCGCCGTTTGCGCTGTTCGTCGGCGGGTCGCTCGCGGGGTTCGGCGGTCTCGCCGCGTTCTGGGGCGTCTCCCCCGGCGCGGACGCGGGAACCGCCGCTGGCCGCGTTCTCGTCGCCGCGGTCGTTCCGGTGGCGGTGCTGTCGGCCGACCTGCTCGCGCCGATGTTCGAGCCGGTGTTTCGGCTCTTCGGCCTCGCCACCGACGTGCTGTTCGTCCGCGGTGCGGCGGCCCCGGTGGGCCTCCCGCGGATGCAACTCGTCGTCTCTTTCGTCGTGACCGCCGTCGCAGTCGTCGCCGTTCGGTCGGGAATCGGGGCGCTCCCGATTTCGGAGTTGGCCGGCGAGGACACCGAGACGGAACTCGCCGCCGCTGTCGCGACGACGCGACGACTACTCGCGTGGGTCGGCATCGTCGCCGGACTCTCGGCGCTCGGCGTCGCTTTCGGACTCGCGACCACCGAACTGTACTCCCGACTCCCGCCGGTTGCCCGTTCGATTTTCGCGTGGTTCGGCGCCTCGACGGCGCTCCGGTGGCTGCTCGTCGCGCTCGCGGTCGGCGGTGTCGCCACGTTCCTCGGGGTTCGCCTGCTCCGGTCTGCAGCCTCCGAGCGGTTCCGCCCGGACTTCCTGCCGGTCGCGTCGCTGTCGGTCGGTGGCCTGCTCGTCGTCGCCGTCTGGATGACCCATCCGACCGTGGCGAGGCGAGCGATTGGGGCCGCGAGCAGCGACACCGGTCGGCGACTCCTCACCAACCTCTTCGAGACGGTCAGCTCCTTCGCCGTCATACTCGGGGTCGTCTGTGTCGGACTGGCGGTCGCCGTCCTCCCGCTGTTGGCTCTCAGTATCGCCGGCGGCCTGCGTCTGCTCGGGGAGACGACGGGCGCACAACTGGCGGCGGCTGGGACGCTCACCGCGGCCATCGCCGCGGCCATCGCCGACCTCTCGATACTCTTCGTCGTCGGTGGCGTGGCGGCGAGTCTGCTCGTCTGGGACCTCGGTGAGTTCGCGGCCACGCTCGGGTCGGAACTCGGCCGGCAAGGGTCGACCCGGAGGGGCGAGTTGGTCCACGCCGGTGGCGCCGTGCTGTTGGCTGCTGCCGCGTCGGTCGTCGCCGTCGGCACCGTCCGGGCGGTCGAGGCCGTCCCGCCGACGGCGACGGCGAGTGCGGTCGCAGCGACGGTGACCGCGGTCGCCGGAACGCTGTTGCTGTTCGTACTCGCTCGGTGACCGATAAATCGCTGCAACGAGGCGTCTCAGTCGTTGGCCGTCGCGACCGCCGGCACCTCGATTCCGTCGAGTACGTCGGCGACGATTTCCTCGTTCGTCACGCCGCGAACCGTCGCCTCCGAGGTGAGCACGAGGCGGTGTTCGAACGCCTCGTGGACGACCGCACGCACGTCGTCGGGGGCGACGTAGTCGCGGCCCTCGATGACCGCACGGGAGCGACTCGCCTCGAACAGGCGCTGGATGCCGCGCGGTGAGACACCAACGTCGACGCGGTCGTCCTCGCGTGTCGCCCGCCCCAACTCGATGACGTAGTCGCGCAACTTCCCGTCGACACGGACCGTCTCGGGGACGGCCTGCAGTTCGGTGACGCGCTCGCCGTCGATGACCGTCTCGGGGTCCGGCGTCCGACTCGTTCGGTCCGCCCGGCGGTCGATTATCTCTCGGGCGCCCGCTTCGTCGGGGTAGCCGAGTTCCGTTTTCAGGATGAAGCGGTCGCGTTGGGCCTCCGGGAGTGCGAAGGTCCCCTCCTGTTCGACGGGGTTCTGCGTCGCGATGACGAAGAACGGCTCCGGCAGTTGGTAGGTCGTCCCGTCGGCCGACACCTGACTCTCCGACATCGCCTCGAGCAGGGCGGCCTGTGTCTTCGGCGGTGCGCGGTTGATTTCGTCCGCCAAGACGACGTTCGAGAACACTGGCCCCTCGGTGAACTCGAAGGTGCCCTCGTCCTCCCGATAGATGTGCGAACCGGTGATGTCGCCGGGCAGGAGGTCCGGCGTGAACTGGATGCGTTTGAACGACAGCCCCAGTGCCGTCGCGAAACTCTGTGCGGTCAGCGTCTTCCCCGTCCCCGGAACGTCCTCCAAGAGGACGTGACCCCGCGAGAGGACGCCAGTCAAAACGGTTTCGAGCACCTGCCGGTCCGCGACGAC
The DNA here is from genome assembly GCF_024300825.1 of Natronomonas gomsonensis. Classification (NCBI taxonomy): domain Archaea; kingdom Methanobacteriati; phylum Methanobacteriota; class Halobacteria; order Halobacteriales; family Natronomonadaceae; genus Natronomonas; species Natronomonas gomsonensis. Next base: position 1,894,211 of record NZ_CP101323.1, read on the forward strand.
GGCCGACGCGACTGCGTCGATGACGTCGTCACACACCGCCGATGCTTCGGCTACGTCCATACGCCGACCTGCGAGCGAACGCATTTGAAACCTTGCGGTGGCTCGGCGGTGAGAAAGGGACGCGACCGACTCAGAACTGGTACTTGAGGCCGGAGTCTTCGAGCGCCTCCTCGGCGCCGTAGTCGTCGTGGACTACCAGTGACACCGCCCGCGCCATCTTCTCGGGTTCGTCGTGTTGGAAGATGGTTCGACCCATCGAGACGCCCGCCCCGCCGGCGTCCATCGCGCCGCGAACGTCTTCCAGCGCCGCGAGGTCGCCATCCGGCGAGCCGCCGGCGATGAGCACCGGCAGTCGCGTCGACTCACAGACGTGTTCGAAGCTCTCGGCGTCGCCGCTGTACCCCGTCTTGATGACGTCGGCACCCAACTCCTCTCCGAGGCGGACGGCGTGGCCGAGCGCCTCGGGGTCGTCGCCCTCGATGTCGGGACCGCGGGCGTACGTCATCGCCAACACCGGCATGCCGTACTCGGCGGCCTCGTCGGTCAGTTCTGCGAGGCCCTCGATTTGTTCGCGCTCGTGAGTCGACCCGACGTTGATGTGGAAGGAGACGGCGTCGGCGCCGGCGCGGATGGCGGCTTTCACCGACCCCGTCGTGCGCTTGTCGTTGGCGTCGGGGCCGATGACTGTCGAACCGTTGAGGTGGGCGATGTAGCCCGCGCCGTTTTTGTTGCCGTGGACGCGGGGGGCGACCCCCTTCTGGGTGAGGACGCTGTCGGCGCCGCCGCGGGTGACGGCGTCGATGGTCGATTCGATATCCTTGAGTCCCTTTACCGGGCCGAGTGTGATGCCGTGGTCCATCGGAACGACGACGTAGCGGCCGTCTGTTCCGATGCGGTCGAGGCGTGCGGCGGTCCCTGCAGTCATGTTACGTGATGGTGTGGTAGGTTCGGTCATGTTCCTTCCGGTCGCGGCCGACGTTGCGCGCCGTCGACTGCCCCCTGTTTCAACTCCCGTGCCAGCGATTCGAGTCGGTCGGCCACTTCGGCGGTCGGCAGGTCGTTCTCGGCGCCGTCGGCGACGATGTCGACGAGCGCCGACCCGACGATGACGCCGTCGGCACCCGCCGCAACCACGTCGGCGGCCTGCTCGCCGCTGGAGATACCGAAACCGACCGCCTTCGGCACGTCGTACTCGGCGAGGCGGGCGAGGCTCTCTTCGGTCTGGTCGCTCACGTCGGCGCGGGCGCCCGTGACGCCGAGTCGCGCCTGGACGTAGACGTACCCCGAGACCTGTTCCATCATGCGCTGGAGTCGCTCGCCTCGGGTCGTCGGTGCGACGATGAACACCAAATCGAGGCCGAACTCGTCGCAGGCCTCTCGCAGGGGTCCGGCCTCCTCGGCGGGGAGGTCGGGGACGACGAACCCATCGATGCCGACTTCGGCGGCGCGTTCGACGAACGGTCGGACGGGTGGTTCGCCCTCCGTGCCGTACTGGTAGATGAGGTTGTAGTAGGTCATACACACCAGCGGCACGTCAACGTCCAGTTTCTCGACGAACTCGAAGAACCGTTCGGGGGTCATTCCACCTTCCAGCGACCGGACGACGGCCTGCTGGATGGTCGGCCCCTCGGCGATGGGTTCCGAAAAGGGGAGGCCGAGTTCGATGATGTCGGCGCCGCCGCGGGCCAACGCCTCGACGTACTCAAGCGAGGACTCGAAGTCGGGGTCGCCCGCGGCGAGATACGGAACGAAGGCGGGTTCCTCGAAGGCGTCCTCAAGCCCCATCCGTGAACACCTCCATCGTCGGCGCGTTATCGAGGTCCCGCTTGTCGGTCTCCTCGATGACGGCTTCGAGGTCCTTGTCGCCGCGACCGGAGACGTTGACGACCACCGTCTCGGGCAACTCGACGGAGTCGTCGCCGTCGGGGCCGGCGACCGATTCGAGGAAGCCGAAGGCGTGGGCCGTCTCCAGCGCCGGGATGATGCCTTCGTCCTGAGAGAGGCGGTGGAACGCCTCCAGTGCCTCGTCGTCGTCGACGGTGACCGGCGTCACGCGGCCCTCGTCGACGAGGTGGGCGAGTTCCGGCCCGACACCGGAGTAGTCCAGCCCCGAGGAGACGCTGTGGGACTCCATGATTTGGCCGTGGCTGTCCTGCAGCAGTTTCGTCCGGGCGCCGTGGAGGACGCCCTCCTCGCCGATTGATAGCGACGCCGAGTTGGGCGCGACGCCCTCCTCCTCGTCGACCGACAGCGTCGACCCGCCGGCCTCGACGGCATAGAGGTCGACATCCTCGTCATCGGTGAAGTTCGCGAAGGTGCCCATGGTGTTGGACCCGCCGCCGGCGCAGGCGACGACTGCGCCCGGGAGACCGCCGACCTGTTCGTCGAACTGTTTGCGGGCCTCCTTCGAGATGACCGACTGGAAATCTCGGACCATCGCGGGGAAGGGAGCCGGACCGACGACCGACCCGATGACGTAGTGAGTCGTCTCGACGGTCGTCGCCCAATCGCGCATCGTCTCGCTGATGGCTTCCTTCAGCGTTCCACGACCGATGTCGACGGGGTTGACCTCGGCGTCGTTGATGCGCATCCGGAAGACGTTGGGTCGCTGGCGGTTGATGTCCCGGCGGCCCATGTATATCTCACACGGCATATCGAGGTGGGCCGCCGCCATCGCCGTCGCGGTGCCGTGTTGGCCCGCGCCGGTCTCGGCGATGATGCGCTCTTTGCCCATGTACTTCGCGAGCAACACCTGGCCGAGGGCGTTGTTGAGTTTGTGTGCGCCGCCGTGCAGCAGGTCCTCGCGTTTGAGATACACCTCGGTACCGTAGCGTTCAGAGAGTTGGTCGGCCCGTTGCAGCGGGGTCGGACGGCCGCCGAAGTCCCGAATCCGCTGGCGGAACTCGTCCATGAACCCCTCCTCGTTGTCGAGTACGTACCGCTCGTAGGCGTCGGTCAACTCCTCGATGGCGGGCATCAACGCCTCGGGAACGTACTGGCCGCCGTAGTCGCCGAACGTGTGCTGTGATTCAGACATTGGTGAGTCGCTCCGTGTTCTCCCGAACGGGGCCGTCCATGATGGCCGACCCGACGAGCAACGCGTCGGCGCCGGCTTTGCGCATTCGTGTCACGTCCTCTCGCGTCGCTACGCCGCTTTCCGCAATCAGGGTGACGCTCTCGCGGTCGTCTGCCGGAATCGCCTCGGCGACGCGCTCGAACGTTCCCAAGTCGACTTCGAGTTTCCCCAAATCGCGGTTGTTGATGCCGATTAACTCCGCGCCCGCATCGAGTGCTTCTTCGAGTTCCGCTTCGGTGTGGACCTCGACGAGGGCCTGAAACCCTCGCTCGCGGGCGGCGGCCAACAGTCCTTCGAGGTCGTCGACGAACCGGACGATGAGGAGAACCACGTCCGCTTCGACGGTGTCGAGTTGGGCCTCCCGGACGATGAAGTCCTTCCGGAGGATGGGTACGTCGACGGCTTCCCTGACGGCCCGCAGCGTCTCCGGGGACCCGCCGAAGTGTTCGGGTTCGGTCAGTACCGACAGCGCCGCCGCCCCGCCGTCGACCATCGCCTCGGCCAACTCGACGGGGTCGTCCTCGCGCTCGCCGTCGGTCGTCGGACTCGTCGGCTTCACCTCCGCGATTATCGGCGTCCGTCCGTCGGACCCCGCCTCGTCGACGGCCGCCGGCAGCGACCGCGGGTCGACGGAGAGTCGCTTCTCGCCCCCCGGACGGGCCTCGGCCGCCTCAAGGATGGACCGGACGGCGGGTGCCAACTCGTCGCTGGTGTTCATTACTGTACACTAACGAACTCATTTGGACATAAGGGTTGCGTCTCGGTCGCAGCGTTCCCCGGATTACTCGCGGCTCGGGACGTGTATTCCAGCCATCGTCGCCACCCAGCGAATCGGGTCGTACCCGTCCGCTACGCCGGCGTTTCACTTGAATAGCCGTTATGCTACTGCCGAAGATATATGAATCCGTATCGATATGAACTGTTAACTATGGTAGAGTTTTCAACCGACCGTCGAACCCTGATTCGCGGTCTGGGAGCGTTGGGTGTGGGGTCGATGCTGGCATCGCCAGCGTCGGGGCAACTACAGCCACCGGAGACGACGCCGAACACGCGCGCGACCTACCGGGCGGTCGTCGATTCGGTCGTTCCCCGGACGCCCGAGTTGGAGTCGGAACTCGGCCCCGAACACGTTCCCGTCGGCCTATCGGTGGGGCTCGACGAGTACCTCGTCACGTTCATCAACAACCTGTTTTCCTTCGGTGTTCGGGGAGCCGGCGACGTGGGGAACCTCCGGCTCGCCGAAGCCGTCGCGCTCGTCCTCGATGTCGGCGCGGCGAAACTCGTCGCCGCGGGCGAGAACGACGAACCGCCGAGCGCCGACCGCGTCGTCGAACTGCTGGAACCGACGGACCTGCTCGAACTCGACCGCCTCACCGACGACCCCGAGTCGGTTCTCGAAAAGAGCCTCTTTGCCGCGCTCTCGCGTGAGGACCGACTGCGGGCCATCGCAAAAGAGCCTCTTTGCCGCGCTCTCGCGTGAGGACCGACTGCGGGCCATCGCGGGACTCGACAGCATCGAGTTCGACACGGCCGAATTCCCCGGCCCGCTCACCGAGGTCGATGCGGCGCTCGTCGGCCAACTCGTCGTCGGCTTCACCGAAGTCGTCTACTACAGCGAGTGGCAGGGCTACGCCGACATCACCGCCCCGCCGAGCGAACGGACGTTTGCCCCCGACGTGGACAGTTGGGACCAAACCAAGTTCCCCGGCATCATCGACGGCGCGGCCGCCCTGCGCGGCTACTGGGGGGCGCCGAACTCCTCGCTTGGTGGTGGGGGCACTTGGGACACCGCCGTCACCGGTGGCGGCCCACCGAAAAAGCTCTACGCCGACCCCGGATCCTTCGAGGACAGCGACGACTACGACACCTCGGACTACGAGGAGCCGTTTTCGACCGACGGCACGCCCGCGGCCGACGGCCCGCTCGGAGACGTGGTGTCGTCGTTGAACGGCGACGTGACCGACAGCGACGTGGCCGACGGTGACCTGACCGACGTCGACAACGTCACCGACGGCGGCGTCACCGACCCCGTCGACACCACCGTCGACGGCATCCTCGGTGGCCTGCTGGGGGTGGGCAACTGATGGTGAAAGACAGCTACGACGTGGTCATCGTCGGCGCGGGCGGCGACGGCCCCGTCGCCGCGTGGAAACTCGGCGCGGCCGGACTCGACGTGCTCGTCCTCGAAGCCGGACCATTCTACGGCAACGAGCAGTGGCCCAACCCCTCCGAGAGCCCGGGCGGCGAACTCTCCGACAGCGTCGAGGACCTCTCGGGGGACCTGCTCGACGAGCAGTTCACGACCCGGGAGTTGGAGATGGCACAGAAACTCCTCTTCGGCCCCGCCGACCACGAGCGTGGACTGTGGTTCCGAAAGTTCCCGGGGTCGGGGGCGGCCCTGCAGGCCTCCGGCGTCGGCGGCACGACGCTCATCTACACCGGCAACCACCCACGCGCGTACCCCGCGGCTATCGACGAACAGGACCACTGGCCCGACGCCTTCTCCTACGACGACCTCCTGCCGTACTACCGGGAACTGGAGGACGTCCTCGGCGTCTCGCCGGCACCGGTCACCGCCAAAGAGGAGATGTTCTTCCGCGGCGCCGAGGCCGCCGGCTACGACCTCATCGACGAGGCGAATGTCACCGAAACGGGCTATCGACCACAGCCGAACGCTATCGCCTCACCCGACGAGAAACTCCGCCACGACAACGATTACGAGGGGAATTTCCGCCACCCCGACGACCCCGACGCGGTCGACCCCGTGGAGGGCCACACCCTCGCTGCTGCCGAAATCGCCGGTAATCCACACCCGCGCGGCGCCCCCTACGAGGAGAAAGCCAAGAAGACATCGGCCATCGGTTTCGTCCCTCGCGCACTCGACACCGGCAACGTCTCAATCCGACCGAACGCCTTCGTCACCGACATCCTCACCGACGACTCCATCGGCGGCGACCCCGAGGCGACCGGCGTCGAGTTCCGCGATACGTGGAACGGGGGCACCGAAACCATCGCCGCCGACACCGTCGTGTTGGCGGCCGGCGCCATCGAGACGCCGCGACTGTGGCTCAACTCCTCGCTGCCCCGAAACGAGTGGGTCGGCAAGGGAATGACGCTTCACTTCGGCGACAACGTGATGGGCTTCTTCGAGGAGTCGGTCCTCGAAGACACCGTCGGCAAGCCCTCCATCGACCCACAGGAGGGTCAGAACATCGCCGCCCGCTTCGATTACCCCGGCGTCGGGATGCTCCAGACGACTGGCTCCGGCCCCGGCATCGCCGCTATTCTCGGCTTCGGCGCCTCGGCCTCGGGCTTTACGTTCAGCAACGACCTCAGCGACGCGCCGTGGGACACACAGGGCCGACTCGCGGGGACCGAACTGAAGCGCCTGCTCGCACGCTACCGACAGGCGCTGCCCATCCTCGTCGTCACCGACGACCGCCCGCACAAGCGCAACGGCATCACCGTCACGCCCGGCGTCGAGGACGAACACGGTCCCATCCCCCAGATTAACTACGTCCCCAGCGAGGGTGACGTGAAACGCCGCGACGAACTCGCGGAAATCGCCACCGACATCCTCCGGGAGGCCGGCGCCGACCACGTCCACCGCTCGGATTCGCCGCCGACGGCGCTGCACATCCACTCGACGATGGCGATGGGGAAAGTCGTCGACACCGGCTGTGAGGCCTACGATGTCGACCGACTGTTCGTCGCCGACCACTCCGCACTCGCCAACGGCCTCGGCGGTCCCAACCCCACGAACACCGGTCAGGCGCTCGCGGCCCGGACGGCCGACACAATCGTCGAGCGGTACTTCTGAACCTTTTTCCACGGCGGGCCTGCGGCCCGCCGGCAAAAACGTTCATGAAAAAGACACGTCGGGCCTCCTTACAGTCGGCCCTCGGTCCTGCGCGCCTGCGGCGCGCAGAGAACCGCTCGCGCCCTCCGGGCGCTCGCGGATGCTCCCCGAACATGTTCGTACCACTTGGCTTCAGTGGCGGACCCCAACCGTTGGGTATGAGCACTGACCACGGCCACGCCGACCCCGACCCGGTAACCGACCACGTCCACGAGAACTCGTGGTCGGCGAACCTCGAAAAGCCCGAACACGCCGAGGACCGCGCGATGCTCCTCGAACAGGCCGTCGAGGCGGTCGAACACACCGCCGACGGCTATCACGTCAACCTCGTCACCCACGGCGACCACGGCCACCCCTCGACGTATCTGTTCTCGGCGCTGGAGAGCGCCTTCGGCGAGGACGTCGAGTGGGAGTACGTCGAACAGTGTGGCTGTGGTGGCCACGTCACGCGGGTCTCGATTCCCGAGTGACCGACGGCCTGTCGCCTCGGGCACACCTCAACTTTCATGACAACCTCACCCGAAGGCGATGACATGGACACCGAGGCGGATGCGGGAATCTACGCGCTCGAATCGGCGTATCTCGACCGCTGCGTACAGGTCGGCGTCGCCAGCGGTCGCGTACTCTCCGTCTCCTTTCCCGACGTTCCCGACGAGGACGCCGCGGACGATCTTCCGCTGCTCGACCGAATCCGGGCGTATCTGGAAGGAGCCGAGGACGACTTCACCGACGTGGACGTGGCGTTGACGATGCCGACCGACCAACGTGAGGTGGTGGAGGCGGTTCGCGGGATTCCGTACGGCAGTCAGGTGACGGTGTCGAAACTCGCGAGTCTGGTCTCGACGCTCGACTCCGACGACGACGGCGACATCCAACTCGTCCGGACGGCGCTCGCGGAGAACCCGGCGCCGCTGGTGATTCCCGACCACCGGGTCCGGGATGGCCCCAGCGCCGCCCCGCCCGATGTCGAACAGCGGCTCCGGTCGCTTGAGGGACTGTAGGTCCCTCGTAGTCACTCCTCGCCGTTCTTTTCCTCTCGGGTGCGACGTCCGATCTCCCGTCCCTCTACGTCATCCGGTTGCGTGCCGACGCCCTCGGGCCAGCCGGTCGGTTGGGCCGCCGTTGGCTGGGCGTACTCGCGTTTCAACACCATCGGCGTTCGCTCCAGGGACAACACGAGTTCGTCGTCGGCGTTGTACGCCCGGAGTTCGGTGGTGACGAGACCGACGTGGTCTCGCGATTCGGATTGGCGTTTCTTCAGCACCTCGCTTTCGGCGAAGATGGTGTCGCCGTGGAAGACTGGGGCGTGGTGTCGAACGCGGTCGTAGCCGAGGTTGGCAGTGGCGTTTGCGCTCACGTCGATGACGCTCATCCCGACGGCGAGGGCGAGGACGAACGTGCCGTCGACGAGGCGCTCGCCGAACTCCGTCTCGGCGGCGTAGGCCTCGTTGAAGTGCATCGGGTTGACGTTCATCGTGAGGTTCGTCAGCCAGACGTTATCTGTCTCGGTGACGGTCCGACCGTAGGGGTGTTTGTACACGTCGCCGACGGCGAAGTCCTCGTAGTAGCGACCCTGCCACCCGGCGACGAGACGGCGCTCCTCGGCGTCCGAGGCGTCGGCATCGACAAGTCGTGAATCGTCGGCCATGCCTCCAGCGAGGGACGAACGCGAGAAAAGCGTGTGGGACGTTCGCGTGTGGCGTGTCGGGCTACTCGTCGAGCAGTCGCTCGTACACCGGCCATCCCGAATCGCCCACCGGCGGGTCGGTCGCCTCGCCGTCGACGACGACGCCGGACCCCTCTTTAACCGACCCGACGTGGCCGACGGGCGTCCCGCGGGCTTCCAGCGCCGACAGCACTGAATCGGTATCGGCGGGGTCGACGGCGACGAGAAGCGTCCCTGCCGTCGAGGCCCGCCAGGGGTCCATCGACACCGCTTCGCTCAGCGCCTCGACGCCGGGACGCATCGGCACCGAATCGGCGTCAACGGTCAAACGGACGCCGGCGCTGTCGGCCATCTCGTGGAGCGCGCCGAGGAGGCCCCCTTCGGTGGCGTCGTGCATCGCGGTGACGCGGCCGGCGCCGACGGCGGCGCGGGCGTCACGAACCGTCCCCGTCTCGTCGAGCCGCTGTCGGGCCGTTTCGAGGGTGTCCTCTGGCAGGTCGATTCGGTCGCCGAACAGCGTCGCGAACAGCCCCGTCACTTCGACTGCGGGGCCTTTCGTCACGAGCAAATCGTCGCCGGGGCGGGCGCCGTCCGGGCGGACGATGTCTTCGGGGTCGCCGATGGCCATCGCCGTCGCCGCGCCGACCCACGGGAACGAACACCCCTCGTAGCGGGCGGTGTGTCCCGAGACGATGGAGACACCCAAATCGCGACACTCCGAATCGATGGCGTCCCAGACACGGCCGAACTGCTCGTCGGTCATCTCCGGCGGCAGCGAAAACGAAACGGTGAGATGCGTCGGGTCGAGTCCCGAGACGGCTACGTCCGAGAGGACGATGCCGACCGCGAATCGGCCGGCCCGCTCGAAACCCAACTCCGGCAGTATCGAGACCGGGTCCGTTGCCGTCACGACGGCGTGGTCGCCGACCGAAACGACGCCGAAGTCGACGCCGTGTTTCGGTCCCAACGCCACGTCGTCGCGGTCGGCGCCCAACCGAGGCGCGATTCGCTGCCGGAAGAACGCACGCGAGACCTTCCCCGTATCCATACACAGACCAGCGTCGGGAGTGGCTTGGGCGCTTCGACACCGACTCGCGGGGTGAACTACCAGCACCGCTTTTGTGCGCGGGAGTTCAGGTGTGTGGTATGCCACAGGATGACGGCAACGAATCGGCCGCCGATGGCCTCCGCCCGGCAGCCGAGCCCTTCCGGCAAGACGCCGCCCACGTCGGGTCCGACGACCTCGAGGACATCTCGATTCTGTTCGTCGACGACGAACGCCAGTTGCTGTCGATACTCGCCTCCAAACTCAAAGAGGAAATCGACGACCTCGAAGTCGTCACCGCCAGCCACGCCACCGAGGCGCTAGAGCTGCTCGAACAGCTCGATGTCGACTGCGTCGTCAGCGACTACAAGATGCCCGGCCGTGACGGCCTGGAGTTGCTCGAAGCGGTTCGGGAACGCTCCCCCGGTCTCCCCTTCATCCTCTTTACCTCACAGGGCTCGGAGGACATCGCCACCGAGGCCATCAACGCCGACGTGACCGACTACCTCCAGAAGAACCTCGGCGAGGAACAACTCGCCCTACTGGCGAACCGCATCGAGAACGCCGTCATCCAGTATCGGGCCCAACAGGAGGCTCGCGACACCTACCAGCACGTCCGCCGCATCCACGACCGCATCTCCGATGCCTTCCTCGGCCTCGATTCCGAGTGGACAATCACCTACGTCGACGAACAGGGTGCGGGGCTACTGAAGGGCACCACGGAGGAACTCCACGGCAAGGACTTCTGGGAGGTGCTGCCGCAGGCCACCGGCACCCCCTTCCAGACGGAGTTCGAACGCGCCCTCGAGTCGGGCGACTCCGTCGACTTCGAGGCCCACTACGACCCCTTCGAGACGTGGTTCGAGGTCCGGGCGTTCCCCGCCGAGGACGGCCTCTCGGTGTACTTCCGGGACATCACCGACCTCAAAAAGCAGGAGGCCGAACTCGAGACGAAAAACGAGCTTCTGGAGGCGATAGCGACCGAAATCGGCCCGCGACTAAAGGCGGCCGGCCGCGGCCTCGAAAGCGATGCCGACGCCGTCGTGGAAGGCTGTGAATGCGACGCACCGACCGACGAGGTACTCGAGGACGCCGCCGAAATCAACGCCGCAATCGAGGAGATGGAGCGACTGTTCGACGAAGCGGGCTACGAGTGAACCGAAGACTCACCTGAACGGCCGCCACTCCAGTCCCTCCCCGACGACGAACTCGACCGCATTCACGAGGTAGTGGGCGACGACGACCGCGAGCAGGCTATTCGTCACGACGAACAGCGCCCCGAGCGCCGCGCCCAACAGCCCGGTGACGACGACGCCCAACGTGCCCTGTGCGCCGTGACCGACGGCGAAAGCGACAGAGGAGAAGGCGACCAGCGCCCACGGCGAGACGCCGAAGCCGACCGAGAACGCGCCGACCAGTGCCGCCCGGAAGAGCAACTCCTCGAAGCCGGCGATAATCGGGAGGACGCCTCCGAGCAAGACGGCCCATCCGGCGAGGGTCTCGGGAGACAACAGTTCGCGCAACTCCTCGCTCGGGTCGCCGTCGAAGCGGTCGGCGAGGCCGCCCGCGAGTGCGTTCGCAAGCGAGAGGCCGACGCCTGCAGCGACCCCGACTGCAAGCGCCGGCAAGCCCGTACTGAGGGGGTCGTCGGCGACGCCAAGCGCCGAGGCCGGCACCGCCGCCAGCCACGCGCCGCCGAGCAACAACAGGGCGAAAAACCCCTGTGAGACCGAGACGTTCGCCAGAAGCGCCACCGTCGACGGCTCTCGGTCGGGTTCCAGCGTCGATTCCGCGGGCGATTTCCGCGGTGTGGGCGCCGACTGCGAATCGAGGTGGTCGGCGCCATCGGGAAGTCGGTCGAGCCAGCGTCGCTCCTCGCGGGTGACGTAGGGGGCGCTGACGACCGACTGTGAGAGTCGCGCGAGAACGAGCAGCAGAAAGAGGACGGCCAGCGTGACGCCCGCAAAGGCCGCCCACCGCGTCACGTTACTGTGGGCTGGGGTTGCCGGTCGAACCGCCGACGGAGCGCTGTTCGAGCGCCGAACCGGTGATGTTCTTCAGGCGGTCGACGAGCGAGTCCTTCTCGGGTTCGCCCTCGAGGGCGACCTCCAGGACCTCCGAGATGTGCGAGACGGGGATGATTTCGATTTGCTCTTTGTACTCGTCTTCAATCATCACGTCCTGCTCGTTGGCCTTCGGGATGATGACCGTCTCGAGGCCGGCCTTCGCGGCAGCCTCGATTTTGTGGGTCACACCGCCGACCGGCAGCACGTCGCCGCGGACGGACAGCGACCCGGTCATCGCCATGTTCTGTCGAACCGGCACGTTCTCCAGCGCCGAGATGACGGCCGTAGCGACGGTAATCGAGGCGGAGTCGCCGTCGACGCCACCCTCGCCCGCCTGAACGAACTGGATGTGAACGTCCTTCTGGGAGATGTCCTCGTCGGAGAACTTCTTGATGATGGCGGAGACGTTCTGAACGGCCTCCTGTGCCATCTCCTTCAGTTGCCCCGTGGCGATGACTTCTCCCGGACCCTGACTGGGCGTCACTTCGGCCATGACGGGGAGGACGATGCCGCTGTCCTCGCCCATCACCGCGAGGCCGTTGACGCGGCCGACCACGTCGCCTTGGTTGACCGTGAGCTCGTAGTCCTTCCGGCGTTCGATGTAGTCGTCGGCCAGTTGCTGTTCGATGGACCGCGAGCGTGCCTTCGCCTGCAACACGTCGTCGCGGGTGGTGTGGTCTTTGTTCTCCGCCCGGGCGATGTCACCGGCGACGCGGACGAGCCCACCGAGATTCCGGAACTCGAGCGTCAGGTGCCCTTTCCGGCCGGCGCGGCGACGGGCTTCGAGGATGACCTCCTCGATTGCCTCGGCGGTAAACGGCGGCAGGCGACCGTCGTTTGCGACCTCCTGGGAGACGAACCGGGCGTACTTCCGGCGCATCTCCGGGGAGTCCTCGATGGTGTCGTCCATGTACACCTCGTAGCCGTACCCTTTGATACGGCTCCGCAGCGCAGGGTGCATGTTCTCCATGGCGTCGAGGTTCCCGGCGGCGACCATCACGAAGTCCGTCGGGACGGGTTCGGTCTGAACCATCGCCCCCGAGGAGCGTTCGCTCTGTCCGGTGATGGAGAACGCCCGCTCCTGAATCGCGGTCATCAGTTTCTGCTGGGAGCGGATGTCGAGGGTGTTCATCTCGTCGATGAACAGCACGCCCTTGTTGGCTTTGTGGATGGCACCCGCCTCGACGCGGTCGTGGCTGGGCGTCTCCATGCCGCCGGACTGGAAGGGGTCGTGGCGAACGTCGCCGAGCAGTGCGCCGGCGTGGGCGCCGGTGGCGTCCTCGAACGGCGCGACCTGCTGGTCGGCGTTGTTGACAAGCAGGTTCGGCACCATCGCGTCGCTGCCACGTCCCATGTAGCGGAACGCGAGGTAGATGATACCGCCGGCGATGATGCCGAGCAGGAGTTGCTCGGCGATGAGGATGGCGTAGCCGAACACCACGGCGATGATAATCCACATCAGGAAGCTCCGCATCTGGTTGCGCTTGCGGGCTTCCTCCTTGTGGGCCTCGACTATCTGTTCGCCCTTGCCCGCGGGCACCGTTCGCACTTTCGGCTCGTTGCCGTCGTCGGGGTTGTGATAGACGAGAACGTCCTGCAGTTCCTCCTTCGGGAGGAGTTGGCTCATCGCCTTCGCGAGCATCGACTTCCCGGTCCCCGGGGAGCCGATCATCATGACGTGCCGTCGCTGCTTGGCCGCCTTCAGGATGATGTCGCGGGCGTGGTCCTGTCCGATGACCTGATCGACGAGTCGGTCCGGCACTTCGATGTCGTCGCTGGATTCGACCTGCAGTCCGCCGAGGAGGTTGTCCTCCTCGCTTTCGTCGATTTCGACTTCGGCGTCGACGTGGACGTCGCTGCCGAGGTCCGAGCCATCCAGAAGCTCTTCGTCGTCGTCGAGTTGGTTGCTGGCCTCGTCTTGCGGCTGGGCCGGTCGGTCCATCGACTCCGGCTCCTCGGAGCCTTGCCGCTCCTCGTCGGTGGGCGGTCGTTCCTCGGGCTCGGAAGCCTCGTCCGTATCCTTTTCGTTGCTCATAGAACCGTTGCTGTTGTTCATATTAGGGCCCGGTCAATTCATATACTTTCTCCCCACGTCACACCCTGCCGACGGTCAAAACCGACGGAAGACGGGTAGATTGCTCGCGAAACGGAGCGTCAGGAACGCGTCTCGTCGGGTTTATAAAATCGGCTCACGACCCTCCCGGTATGACGCGGGGGTTCTATATCGGCCGGTTCCAGCCGTTCCACGAGGGCCACCACGCGATGGTCGAGCGCATCGGCGAGGAAATCGACGAACTCGTCGTCGGCATCGGCAGCGCAGACCAGTCACATACGGTCCGCAATCCGTTCACCGCCGGCGAGCGCATCATGATGATAACGAAGGCGCTCGTCGACATGGATGTCGTCACCTACGCGGTGCCCATCGAGGACCTCAACCGCAACTCCGTGTGGGTGAGCCACGTCCAGTCGATGAGTCCGCGCTTCGACGTGGCTTACTCGAACAACCCACTCGTTTGTCGACTGTTCGAAGAGGCGGGCATCGAAGTCCGACAGTCACCGATGTACCGCCGCGAGGAGTTCGAGGGAACCGAAGTTCGGGAGCGCATCGCCACGGGCGGCGACTGGGAGTCGCTCGTCCCCGACGCCGTCGTCGAGGTACTCGAAGAAATCGACGGCGTCGACCGCATCCAGCAGATTACCGCAAGCGACGCCAACGGCGAGGGAAATCCCTCCGAATAGTCGATGATAACGCTCGCCTCCGACTTCGGGACGCCGTATCCGGCAGCGATGAAAGGGGTCATCCTCTCGGAGTGTGACACCCGCCTGGTCGATGTCGGCCACGACTTCCCCCGACAGGACGTTCGCGCGAGCGCCTTCTGGCTCTCGGAGGTCCTCCCGGAGTTCCCGCCTGCGGTCCACCTCGTCGTCGTCGACCCCGGTGTCGGCACCGACCGCAACGCGCTCGTCGTCCGCGCAGGCGACCACGCGCTGGTCGGCCCCGACAACGGCGTCCTGTTGCCCGCCGCCCGCCGACTCGCAAGCGGCGGCGACGGCGACTACGACACCGACATCGACGCCTACGAACTCGAAATCGAGAACCCGCGCAGTTCGACGTTCCACGGTCGGGACGTCTTCGCCCCCGGCGCCGCGGCGGTCCACGAGGCCGGCATCGACAGACTGCCGGAACTCGACGGCGTCTCGCCGGCCGACGACGTGGTCGACCTCACGTTCCCGGACCCCGATGTCGGTGACGACGGCGCGAGCGGTGAGGTACTCGTCGTCGACGACTTTGGCAACGTCGTCACGAACGTCCCTGGCGAAGTCCTCGACGGCCGCAAGCGAGTGACGGTCGACGACATCGAGGTTCCGGTCGTCCGGTCGTATGCCCACGCCGGAATCGGCGAGGCCGTCGCCACCGTCGGGAGTCACGACAACGTCGAGTTCGCCGTCAATCAGGGCCGCGGCGACGAGACCTTCGGGTTGTCGGCCGGCGACAGCGTCCGAATCGAGTGGTGAGCGTCATCCCGACAGTTCGCTCTCCCAGTCGCCGGCCGGCATCGACTCGCCGGTGACGCCGCCCGGTGACTGCTCCAACAGCAGGACGGCAGCCTCGTCCATCACGTCGGGGTCGAGAATCGACGCTCGCTCCTCGTCCGGCAGGTGGTCCCAGAAGTCGGTTTCGACGCGGCCACCGGGGTCCAGACAGTTGACGTTGATGTCGGGTTCGACCTCCTCGGCCAGCGTCTTCGAGAACCCTTCGAGTGCCCACTTCGAAGCGACGTAGGGGCCCCACCCGGCGGACCCCCGCCGACCCAAGCCGGAGGAGATGTTGACGACGTTGCCCGTCTCCATCGCCGGAATCGCGTGTTTCGAACAGAGGAACGGCCCGGTGACGTTCACGTCCAAGACGTGTCGCCAGTCCTCGACGGCTATCTCTGTCACCTCCCGCAACTCGTCGTAGAGGCTCAACATCCCGACGGCGGCGTTGTTGACGATGCCGGTGAGTTCGCCATACTCCGCGACGGTCGTCTCGACGAGCGCTTCGATCGACGGTTCGTCGGTCACGTCGGCCGGCACGGCGAGCGTTTCGCCGTCGGCGCTCTCGGCGACCGACCGGAGTTCGTCTTCGCTTCGCGCCGTCAGTACGGTGTTGGCTCCTTCGCGTGCGAATCGCTTCGCCATCGACGCGCCGAGCCCGCGGCTCGCGCCGGTGACGATGACCGTCTCTCCGTCGAGTCGTCCCATACCGATGCGTCGTCGTGTGGCTACAAAAGTCGTCGCGTCGGCCGGGAACGGACTCGGGCAGTCGGTTTCAGTCGTCGGTGAACGCGGCTTCGAGGTCCGCCTCGAACGCTTCGATTTCCGCCTGAAGCGACTCGCGTTCGAAGTACAGGAGTTCGGCGACCAGCGCACAGACTGCGAGTGCGACGACGGCGAGGAACGTCTCCGGTTCGTTCCGGTAGAGATGGCTGAACATCAGCGGGAAGAACGCGGCCGTTCCGACGACGCCGCCCAACGCGACGCTCCCGACGACCGGGTCGCTGTCGCGGTGCCGAAATGCAATCGAACTCATCACACCGAAGACGACGATGAACGACAGCGACGCGAAGGAGGTAATCGCATCGAGACTCCCGAACCCGGTCAACACCGCTGTCACGCCGCCGAGGACGAGGAGGCTCCGGGCCGACACCCCCTCGACGCTGTCGTCGGCGACACGGTCGGGGAGCAGATTCGACGACACCATCCCGCTCGCGAAGTGCGCCGAGGAAAACAGGGTGGCGTTGATGGCCGACCCCGTCGAGAACAGCGCGGCGACGGCGACGGCGGTAACGCCGACGCTGGCGTAGCCGACGGCGCCCAACATCGGTTCGGCGGCGCTCGCCAATGCGGTGTGTGGGTGGCTTTGCAACGCCTCACTCGCGAGGTTCGTCGTAGTCACGGCAACGAGGACGTAGACGCCGACGGCGGCGGGAATGGCGACATAGACGGCTCTCCGTATCGTCTCGGCGGGGTCCTCGATTGACGGCTGGTCGTAGAACAGCAACTGCCACCCCTGGAAGGCGACGAAAGAGATGGCCGCAGCGACGACGGGTCCGGTGGTCAACAGGCTCCCATCGCCGAACGATATCGGCCGTGGTTCGATGGCCGTCGCGTAGACGACGCCGCCCACCCCGAGCGCCAGCAGGATGCCGACTTTCCCACCGACGAGCAGGTTCTCGATGGTGCCGGTCGCCCGACTGCCGAGGAGGTTGAGGCCGACGAAGGTCCCGACGACGGTTACCGACAGGAGGGGACGGAGGGGGACGCCGAAGGCTGCCTCCGGGAGGCCGAGACGGAGCGCAAACTGCCCGAAGGCGAAGGCGTACATCGCCATCGAACCGACGTATCCGAACAGTAGCGTCCAGCCGAGCATGCCGGCAGCGGTCGTGTTGCCGGTGAAATGTTGGACGAACGAGACCGACCCACCGCGTTCGTCGGACAGTCGGTTCAGGGCCGTATAGGAGTGGCCGGCACACAGTGCGACGACGCCAGCGAGGACGAACGCCAGCCACGTCGCCGGGCCGGTGATGCCTGCAACGACGCCGAGGACGGC
Organism: Natronomonas gomsonensis; assembly: GCF_024300825.1. Taxonomy (NCBI): domain Archaea; kingdom Methanobacteriati; phylum Methanobacteriota; class Halobacteria; order Halobacteriales; family Natronomonadaceae; genus Natronomonas; species Natronomonas gomsonensis. The sequence goes on from NZ_CP101323.1 coordinate 1,911,516, forward strand.
GAAGATGCCACCGCCTATCATGCCGCCCAATGCGATGGAGACACACTCGACGAGACCGAGGCGGTGGCTCATCGCGCAGAGGTTCTCGTCTCGAAAATAAAAGTGGACCGGGGCCGTCTTATTTCGCGGAGATGACGTCGTCGATGCGCGCAATCATCGTCGCCGCCTCGGTGGCGGACTCGACGGCTTCACGCTTGACGGCGGCGGGGTCGAGGATGCCGTACTCGACGGGGTCGCCGACATCGCCGGACTGGCCTTCGGTGATGAGGCCGGCCCGTCCCTCGGCGTCGTGGGTCGAACGGAGTTCCACGAGCGCGTCGATGGGGTCCATGCCGGTGTTCTCGGCGAGGGTGCGCGGCAGCACGTCGACGGCGTCGGCGAACGCCTCGATGGCGAGCTGTTTGCGCCCCTCGATGCTGGCGGCGCTCGAACGGATGTGGTCGGCAATGGCGATTTCGGTCGCGCCGGCGCCGGGGACGACGCCGCCGGAGTCCAGCGCCGCGGTGACCACGTCGAGAGCGTCACGGAGCGCACGCTCGAGTTCGTCGGCGACGTGTTCGGTGCCACCACGGGCGAAGACGGTGACCGTTTCGGCGGCGGCCCCGCCCTCGATGAAGGCGAGTTCGTCGGAACCGAACGTCTCGACGCGAACGGTGTCTGCGCGGCCGAGGTCCGACTCCTCGATGTCGTTCAGCGTGCCGACGGTCTTGGCGCCGGTCGCGCGAGCGATGGAGCGGGCTTCGTCGTCGTCGACGCCGTCGAAGGCGAGGACGCCCTCGTTGGCGAGATAGGAGGCGACGAGGTCGTCGACGTCGCCGGTGACGAACGCCACGTCGATGCCGGCGTCGGCGACGGTCTCGGCGTAGCCACGGAGTTCGCCCTCCTCGGCCTCGATGGCCGCATTGAGTTGGTCGACGCTGGAGATGTCGTACTCGGCGTCGATTTCGGCCTCTCGGACTTCGAGGTCCAAATCGAGGACGCCGATGGTCGCGTCCTCGACGGTTCGGGGCATGTCCTCGTTGAGGGGCTCTTCTTCGCTGATGACGCCCTGGACGAGTTCGGTCGCGGAGGCACCCGCGCCGGTCTGGGTGCGGATGGTGATGGCGTCGCGGTCGACGCCGGCATCGGTACTAACCTGCTGGACCGCGGCGACGACGGTTTCGGCCAGTGCCGCGGCGTCGATGTCACCGGTTCCCTTGCCGGTCATCGACGACTCGGCGACGGCACGGAGGAGTTCCTCGTCGAGTTCGTCCTCCAGCGTCTGTTCTTCGATGGCTTCGAGCGCCAACTGCGAGGCTTGCTGATACCCCTCGACGATGGTCGTCGGGTGGACGTCGTCTTCGAGGAGGTCCTCGGCTTGGGCGAGCAGTTGGCCGGCCAGCACGGAGGCGGTGGTCGTTCCGTCGCCGACCTCCTCCTCTTGGGTCTGGGCGACCTCGACAATCATCTGGGCCGCCGGGTGTTCGATGTCCATCTCCTGAAGAATGGTCGCGCCGTCGTTGGTGATGACGACGTCGCCGGAGTCGGAGACGAGCATCTTGTCCATCCCGCGGGGGCCGAGCGTGGTCCGTACAGACTCGCTTACGGCCTTGCCAGCTGTGATGTTCGACGATTGAGCGTCCTTGCCGCGGGTCCGCTCCGTGTCCTCGTTGAGAATGAAAAGCGGCTGTCCGCGCCGCTGGCGCATCTGCTGTGACATAGTCATCACGTATGTCGTCAGCGGTTCTATATAAATGTTCCGCAACGCCCCGCAGACGGGACCGCCGGACGGCCGCTCAGTCCGGTGGTTTTATCTGCGGTCGTACACCGCCACGGCACGGTCGGCGCGGGTCGACCAACCGTTGGGGTTCCGTCGTGGACTGCGGTCGGCATAGCGGGCGAACAGTCCGTGTTTGTAGCCGGCGACGCTCCCGACGACGACGTCTCGGCCATTGGCGAACCAACTGGTCGGTTTCGCATCGCCGCGGGCGACGTCCCGCAACGTCGAAGCTGCGTCGGTGAACGCGTGTCGAACCGTCCGGAGTGACACCGTCGGATGGACGCCGTAGTTCTTCGCCATCCGATAGGCCAGCGAGCGATACCGGGTGCGCCAGTTCCGTTCGGTCATTCCGCCGTCGGTGGCAGCCTCGCGGGCGACGCACATGTCGGCGTCCCACGCTACCTCGTAGTCGAGGCCGGCCAGCCGGTGGGCCGCATCGCGGGCGCCGCCGGTTTCGAGGTACTCGTCGAAGCCGTCCAACTCTTCTAACACCTCCCGAGCGAAGGCGGCGTTGCCGCCGTTGAAGTACGTAACCTTCCGTCCGCGGATGGTGCGTGACTCGCTCGTGTCGGTGGCGACGCCGGCGCGGAGCTGTTCGTGGGTCGGGCCGGTGACCGCGTCGGCGCTTTCGAGTGCGACGGTGGCCGCATCGAGCCATCCCTCCTCGACGGCCAGAGTGGGGTTGACGAACGCGACGGCACCGCCACGGGCGCGGTCGAGGCCGGCGTTCCGGGCGACGTTGACGTTTCGGTCGTCGATTTCGACGAGCACCGACACGTCCTCGCGCTCCCTGACCATCCCGCTGGTTCCGTCCGTGGAGGGGCCGTTGACGACGACGACCTCGGCGGGGTCCTCGGCTGTGAGCGCGTCGAGACAGCCGCCGAGCTCGTCGCGGTCGTTCAGCGTCGGTACCACCACCGAGAGGTCCATACTCCGCCGTAGCGCGCCCGATGCCTAAAAGTTCCGCGGGTTCGCCTCACTCGTCGGTGCGGGCGTCCCAGTAGGAAACCGACGCAAGACGGTCGCCGACCGGCGTCCGTCCCACTGCGGTGTCGAGCGCCCGGAACGGACGGGCGACCCACCCGGGAACCGCCCGATAGAAACCGTACGGGACGACGAAATCGTGGGCAGCGTCGGCCAACTCGAGGTCGGCACCGACGAGCAACTCCCGTACCTCCCGCTCGGAGTAGAGTCGCGACCCCATCGGCAGCGCCCAGTTGTAAATCGAGCGCGTGGAGTAGCGGTTGAACGTATCGAAGAACACCTGATTCTTCGAGACGCGGCGGAGTTCGGCCATGAACGCCTCCGGGTCAGGCGCGAGGTGGAAAAACCGCATCGCGAAGACGGAATCGAAGTAGTCGTCGGGGAACGGCAGTCGACTCGCGTCGGCCTGCATGAAATCGAGGCTGTCGGTGACGCCGGCTGCGCGGGCCTTCGCCCGACCCTGTTCGAGCATCGCTTCGGAGATGTCGACGCCGACGATGTCGGCGCCACGGTCGGCGAGCATGACGGTGAACCGCCCCGTCCCGCAGGCGACTTCGAGGACGCGTTTGCCGTCCAGCGGCGCCAACGCGTCCAACACTGCTTCCTTCTCACGCCGGTCGATGAAGCGGCCTCCCTGCGAGAAGCGTTTGTCGTCGTACGCCTCCGCGATGTCGTCGGCCTGATACCACTCCTGTCCCTTCACGCTACTCGAACCGACCCACCCGGAGCATAAAAGAATGCTGGATACAACGGCCACGGAGGCACCCTGCTTCCGACTGCGCGCGACCCACGTCGCGTTCGGCGGCCGCGCTGACGAGTGCCGTTGTGACCGATGGGTGGGAGATCCGGCCCTCCGAACTATAGTTGGATATTTGGTACTTTTGGGGCCGAACCTCTCTGTTCGACGAAACACCACGGCGGAGTTGTTCCAAAGAATGTGAATGAACGTCCATCCGGCGGCAATTTTTGGGGCGTATTTCAGGACGGTACTACATGACGGAATACAGAGTATAAGGGGCCATAATACACACTTGAGTGTACCTATTGTTTTGTTACCCATATAGCGAAGGTTTACCAGTGGGTTCCACTCACGGACCTGTATGAGCACGACCACGGAGGAACGCTCACGCCAGACCGACTCGCCGCTGTCAGACCCAGAGTTCCGCGAGCGGCTCCGGGAACTCCCCCCGAGCGCCAAACTCGTCGCGAAGGTCCTGGAGGACGCCTCGCCGCTCTCGCAGGGACAACTCGCCGAGGAGTCGCTGCTCCCCGACCGCACCGTCCGCTATGCGCTCAACCGACTCGAAGAGGAGGACCTCGTCGACTCCCGGTACTCCTTCCACGACGCGCGCAAGCAAGTGTACTTCCTCATCGACTAACCCGCTCTTTCCTTTCTCGGAGGGGTTTTCGCGTCGTCAGCGCCCGCAGCGAAGCCCACAACTAAGCCACCGCCGCCCCACGGGAACGGTATGCACGTAGAGCGCGTGCCCGTCGACGTTCCCACTCGGGCACCGACCGGACGGACCGCCTGTTACGTCGTCGGCGACAACGCGGCCTTGCTCGTCGACCCACCGGTGCTCGACGAGCGCATCGAACGCCACCTTGCCGACGTCGAACACGTCGCCGTCACCCACCATCACCCGGACCACGTCGGCGCAGTCGCCGACTACGCCGAGGCCGCCGACGCGGCCGTCTGGTGTCGGTACGGCCGCGAGAGTCAGTTCCAAGACGCGACCGGCGCGATTCCCGACCACACCTTCCGCGAGGGCACGACGATACCGACCGATGACGGCGACGTGACCGTCCGGGAGACGCCCGGTCACGCCCCCGAACACGTCGCCTTCGGGGCCGGCGACGACCTCCTCTCCGGAGACCTCGCCGTCGCCGCCGGGAGCGTCGTCGTCGGCGACCCCGAGGGTGACGTACGCGCCTATCTCACCAGTCTCCGCCGCGTGTGGGCGATGGACCCCGCCCGGCTATACCCCAGCCACGGGCCCGTCATCGAGGACGTTCGCGGGACCTGCGAGCGACTCATCACCCACCGCCTCGACCGCGAACGGCGCGTCCTCGACGCCGTCGAGGCGGACAACCGAACCGTCGCCGACATCCTCGATTTCGCCTACGAGAAGGACCTCACCGGCGTCGAGGACCTCGCCGGCGCGACGGTGCGTGCCCACCTCTGGAAACTCCACCACGAGGGACGTGTTGAATGGGACGGCGCTCGGGCCGTCCCGGCCTGAACCGGTCGAACACGCCCCTTATCAGCGTCGACCCGAAAGGCGGGGCATGGAGAGCCTCGAAACCGAACTCGACCGGGCGCGTGACCTCTCGGTGGCCGAGTTGGCCGACGCCATCGAGTCCATCGGCTTCGAGTGTACCCGCTGTGGCGCCTGCTGTAAGGCGAACGAACCCGCGGACGGCGACGGCGAGACGGAGCCTCACACTGCGACGCTGTTCCCCGAGGAGGCCCGTGAACTGCAGGACGCCCCCGCCGAGGAATTCGAGGAGGCCTACGACTGGCGAGACGTTGCTCGCCCGATGCCCTACGGCCTCTCGGAGGGTGACGACGGCCCCGAAGGCGAGACCTTCGAGTGGGCCATCCAGACCGACGCCTGTGGCGACTGCACCTTCTACGAGGAAGCCGAGGACGGCACCGGCGCCTGTACCGTCCACGACAGCAGGCCGCTCGTGTGTCGTACGTACCCGTTCAGCGTCGCGTTGGGCGGGACGAGCGAACCGATGGGCGAGGCCGTCGACCGTGAGGGCCTCGTCCGCGCCCACGAGTGTGAGGGACTCGGTCGGGACATCTCCCGAAACGAGGCCGAAGACCTCGCTGCGGCGCTGAAGGAACGCGCCGTCAGGGAACTCGAGGAGGCCATCTCGCTTCGGGACCGTTATGAACCCCGTTCCGACGTAAACGGCGTCGTCGTTCACGACTCGGAGGGCGCCAAGCGCCCCGACGGCACATCTCTTGAGGAGCGGTAACTCCCTCGACAGTCGGTACCTTCTATACGCGTCACACACATGTCGTGACCGAAGGTCTATGGAAATCTCCGATAAACTCCTGTGTCTGTTCAGTGCCGAGGTCGAGGAGACCGAGGACCGGTTCGTCGTCGAGGTTCCTCGCCGCGAAATCGAAACCGGTGCCGTCGGTCCCGGCGACACCTACCGGGTCGCATTGATTGCCGGCGAGGGCGGCAGTACGGCCGACGCCGAGGATGCCCCCGAGGAAACGCCGAGCGACGAACCCCAACCGCCCGTCGAACCGGGCGAAATCCGCTACGTCGAAATCGAGGACCTCGGCAAGCAGGGCGACGGCATCGCCCGCGTCGAGCGCGGCTACGTCATCATCGTCCCCGGTGGCGAGGTCGGCGAGCGCGTCAAAATCGAGGTCTCGGAAGTGAAATCCAACTTCGCGGTCGGCGAGATTCTGGACTGAAACCTTCTCGAACCGATCTCTCACCCCACTTCGAACGTTCCCGAGAGGGAGTCCTCGGCGCTGGCCGCGTCGAGTACGGGGCCCGAACCTGAAAACACATCCCTCCCCCGGCGTCAAGCTATCGTATGACAGGCGACCGGAACGAATGGACCACCACCTTGGTATCGGGTATGGCCCTCCTCACCGTCGGAATCGTTGCTCTGGACGGAGCCCCGTGGTTCGTTCGGTATCCCGTACTGGTAGCCGCACTCCTGCTGTCGGTGGCGTCGGCCGTCCAGGCGGCGTTGGCGTCGTCTTCGCTGTGAGATAGCCCGCCGTGAACGGCGGGTGGTCGTCGCTCCGACGCTCACGGCGTTTCCCCCTCGTACCAACCCACACACATTGGCCGTGCTCCACCGTCGTATATGAACTCAAAACCACATGACTGCGGCGTGTTCACCGACCGTACCAAACCGCCTTTTGTGGTGTCCGTACAGTATCCATGTATGAGCGCGACCGCAGCGGCACCGACCTCCGACCTCACCGACAAGCAACGGCAAATCCTCGCGTACCTCCGGGAGAAGGGACAGATGAAGACGTACTTCAAATCGCGACTCATCGGTGAAGCGCTCGGGCTGTCGGCCAAAGAGGTCGGCTCGAACATGACCGCTATCTGTGAGGGCAACTTCGATGTCGACGTCGAGAAGTGGGGGTACTCCTCGGGGACGACGTGGAAGGTGACGGTTTAATCGAGATTCAGGGCGTGTACCGGACGAAGTCGTCGGCCTCGTCGGCGAAGGCGACGGCGTCAGCTCCAAACGAGTCGGCGTACCGAACGACGAGCGTCAACAGCGTCTCCGGGCGCTCGATTTCGTAGCCGTCATCGCGGGTCAGGAGCCCCGCGGACTCCAGTTCTGCGGCGTACTTCGACACCGTCGACCGCGAGACGCCGACGGAGTCGGCGATGTCGCTTCCGCTGGCGTCGGGTTCGCGGAGCAACGCGATGAGCATTCGGCGCGGCGTCTCCCGGCGGAGATAGCCGAGCGCTCGCTGTTCGAACTCCGAGAACCGGTCGGCGGGGAAGTACCGCTTGTAGTCGCCGTCCTTGCGATGTTCGACGGTTCCGTCGCCGTCGAGTCGCCGGAGGTGGTGTTGTGTTTCGCCGGTTCCGAGCTGGAGGTCGTCACGGAGCTTCGAGAAGTGCGCCCCCGGCGTGGCGGCGAGGTAGCCGACGATGGCGTCGCGAACGTCACTCGTGTCGTCGGAGAGACGGACCAGCGGTGTCGTCGCTCCCAGCGCCGCGAAGCGCTTCAGCGTCGCCCGCTTGCTCTCGTCGACCTCCTCGGTCATTACGCCACCTTTGGCCATTGGACGCTAAAACAGCTTCGCCCCCGATTTCCGGATTTTAAAGGGGTCAGTTCTTCTCGGACTCTAGCTCCTCGTCGGCATCGGCCGGCACCTCTTCGTCCATCTCCGCGATGACCTCGTCGGGGTCTTTGATGTCGGCGGTGTCGGCCCCCTCCTTGATGGCTTGGGCCTCCTGTTCCATCTTCTCGACGTCCATTTCGGTCTCCTGTTCGATTTGCCCGAGAATCTCCTCGATGTCGTCGAGGCCGAGCAACTCGCGGGTCTCCGAATCGAATTCGAGTCCCTCCAACAGCTCGGATTGGCTCTCTACGTCGCTGCCGGTGAGGTGTTTGCCGTATCGGGACAGCAGCGAGGTGAGTTCCTGCGGGAGGACGAACGTCGTCGAGTCGCTGGTGCCGATTTCCTCCAGCGTCTCCATCCCGCGTTCGATGATGGCGCGTTCGCCCATCGAATCGGCGGATTTCGCGCGCAGCACCGTCGAGATGGCGTCACCCTGGGCTTCCAGAATCTGGCTCTGTTTTTCACCCTGGGCGCGGATGATGTTCGAGGACTTGTCACCCTCGGCCTTCTCGATGGCGGAGCGCCGTTCACCCTGAGCTTCCAGAATCATCGCCCGCCGCTTCCGCTCGGCGGAGGTCTGCTGTTCCATCGCCTGCTGGACGTCCTTCGAGGGGTTGACCTCCCGGACCTCGACGCTCTCGACGCGGATACCCCACTCGTCGGTGGGTTCGTCCAGTTCCTTTCGAATCTTGGCGTTGATTTCCTGTCGCTTGTTCAGCGTGTCGTCTAACTCCATGTCGCCCAACACCGCCCGGAGCGTCGTCTGGGCGAGGTTCGAGACGGCCTTCTTGTAGTTGTCGACCTCCAGAAACGCCTTCTTTGCGTCCATCACCTTGATGTAGACGACGGCGTCGGCGGTCACCGGCGAGTTGTCACGCGTGATGGCCTCCTGTCGCGGCACGTCGAGCGTCTGGGTCCGCATGTCGAAGGTGTACGTCCGCGAGACGAACGGCGGGACGAAGTTGATGCCCGGTTCGAGCAGTTTGCGGTACTCGCCGAACACCGTCAGGGCGCGCTTCTCGTAGGCGTTGACGATTTCGACGGCCTGATACACCGCCGCCACCGCCACTGCAAGCAGCAGTAGCGCGACGACCGGCAACACCACGCCGCCCAACTGGAGGGGAACGAACATAGCCCATGTTCGGACGAACGGTGCATAAGGGTTCGCCCGGAAGCGGCCTCACGGACGCTCCTGTCCCTACACCGCTTCGCTCTCGCCGTCGCGTTCGTCGTCGCTCTCGCGCTCCCGGTTCCGGCGCGCCTCCCGGGCGAGTTCGCGGTCGATGTCGTCGTCCAACCCCGACATCGATTCGACGGTAAGGACGTTGCCACCGCCAGGGTCGACGACCATCACCTCCTCGCCCTCCTCGATGTCGCCGTCGAGCGCGCGGGCCTGGTAGTAGGGGTTGAACCCGCCGCTGTCGAGTTTTACCTCACCGCCGCTTTTCGTGACGCGTTCGGTCACTCGACCCGTCTTCCCCTGCAGCGACGCCGAGTCGCTGGTCCGACCGGTTCCCTTGCCGCCGTAGAAATCGAAGGTCCGATAGACGTAGAGTGCGGCCCCACCGGCGGCCAAGACGACGGCAGCGAGCACGAGCGGCAGCGCCGCACTCGGCAGGAGTCCGCTGACGAGGAGGCCGACGAGGCCCGCAGCGAGCAGCGCGATACCGATGACGATGAAGTGTGCGCCGGGGGCGAACGCCTCCATCACCATCAGTCCCGCGCCGGCGAGGATGAGCAGGAACGGCACCGAGTACCCGAACAGTTCCGCCATACCCCGCGGTAGGGGTTCCCGGTGGTTAACGCTTCGCCCCTACACGAACAGCCGCGAAATGATGAACAGCGCGAAGGCGATGCCGAGCAAAAAGAAGAGTGTCCCCTCCAGCGTCGGGTCACCGGCCTCGATGGGTTCCGACTCTCTGACGCTTCCGTCGGTCACCTCGGCCTCCCGCTGTTCGATGTCGGACAGCGAGAACTCCCACGACTCGTCGTCGGCGTCGTCGGCGTTCCGGTCGTTCATATCGGTCGTAGCGGACCCGCTAATAAATGGCTGTCGAGACCCACGAAACGCCTATATCGGAACGGCGCCTCCGTGTGGTAGTCATGAAACGTATCACTCGAATTGAAATATTGGTGCTCGCGGGTCTGCTCGTCGCCTCGCTGTTCGCTGGCATCGCGGTGGCGGACAGCCACGGCGAGGCCGACATGGACCGACTCGTCACCCAGTACAACGCCAACGTCGACGAGGCGCCCGGTCTCGTCACGAACCGACTGGCGGGCGAACGGGTCGAACTCCGTGTCGGGAGCGGCAACGACGTGGCCTCCGCGAACTCCGGGTCGGTGTACCACTTCGAACTCGCCGACGACGGCCGAATCGCCGACCACGGAGCGGGTCCCGCCGACGACCCCACCGTCCGGGTGTTGACGAGCGAAAACACGCTCGAGGAGATACTCACGAGCGACCAACCGGGCACGGAGTTCCGTGCGGCCTACAACGACGGCACCGTCGACATCGAAGGCGTCGGCATCACGAACACGGTGAAAGTCGAGGCCACGAAGTTCGCGGTCAGCGCCGGTAGCGCGCTCGGCCTGTTCTGAGCGTCCCCGTTCGGTTCTCCGCTACTGTACCTTCGTCCCGGGTTCGGCGTCTTCCAGCGTCGTCAGCAGGTCGGCCTCCTCGCCCGCGGCGAGCAACATCCCGTTGGACTCGACGCCGAACAGTTCGGCCTTCTCCAGGTTCGCGAGAACGACGATTTTCGTCCCCGGAAGTTCGTCGAGGTCGTGGAGTTGCTTGATGCCGGCGACTATCTGTCGGGTCTCGACGCCAATGTCGACCTCCAGTTTCACGAGGTCGTCGGCGCCCTCGATGGGTTCGACATCGAGGATTTCGGCGACGCGGATGTCGAGGTCTTTGAACCCCTCGAAGCTAATGCGCTCTTCGTTGACTGGTTCCAGTTCCATACCGGTGGTGTCGTCGTCCTCGGACTCGTCGCTTTCGGTCTCTGATTCGTCTTCGGCGGCCTCGATGCTCTCCCGTAACTGCTCGTTGAGTTCCTCGACGCGGTCGTCTTCGAGTCCCTCAAACAGTTCCTCGGGTTCGCCGAACTCGGCAGGCGGCGCCGCGAGTGCCTCGCCCAACTCGGCGTCGTGGACGCTGCCCGACTCGCCGAGTTGACCCCACAGCGCCTCGGCCTTCCCCGGCAACACCGGCTCCATGAGGACGGCGATGGCCTTCGACAACTGGACGCAATCGCGGATGACCTGCGCCGCCTGCTCGGGGTCGTCGTCGGTGAGTTTCCACGGTTCGTGCTGTTGGATGTACTCGTTGCCGAACTTCGCCAACTCGACGGGGACGCGGCCGAGTCCACGGACGCGGTAGTCGTTGATGGCCGCCCGGAAGTCGGCCATTGCCTCCTCGATGCGGTCTTCGACCTCCCCGCTGACCTCGGTGTCGGGGGTGCCGTCGTAGTTCCGCTCGGCGAACAACAGCGACCGGTAGGCGAAGTTCCCGAGGGTCCCGACGAGTTCGCTGTTGACGCGTTCTGCGAGGCCGTCCCACGAGAAGTCCACGTCGGCGACGAACTCGCTGCCCGTGATGATGTGGTACCGGTACAAATCGGGGTGCAGTCCCGCCTCGATGTAGTCGTCGGCCCACACCGCGCGGTTCCGGGAGGTCGAAAAGCCCTTGCCGTCGAGGTTGACGAACCCACAGGCCATCACGGCCCGCGGTTCGTTGTAGCCCGCGCCACGCAGCATCGCCGGCCAGAAGACGGTGTGGTGTTGGATGATGTCGTGGCCGATGATGTGGACGATTTCGCCACCGTCGGGAACGTCGTCGGTGCCGTGGTTCTTCCAGACGGCCTCCCAGTCGTACTCGTCGGCGCCGACCCGCTCTGTGTACTGCTTCGTCGAGGAGACGTATTCGATGGGCGCGTCGACCCAGACGTACAACACCAACTCTTCCTCGCCGTCCTCGCCGGGATAATCTATCCCCCACTCCATGTCCCGTGTGATACAGAGGTCCTGCAGTTCGCCCTCTATCCACTCCCGCGGCTGATTTTGGGCGTTTTCGGTGCCCTCCAGTCGGTCGAGGAAGCCCTTGAGGTACTCCTGGAAATCGGAGAGTCGGAGGAACTTGTGGGGCCGTGTGCGGTACTCGGCGGGGTTGCCCGTAATCGTCGAGACGGGGTCTTCGATTTCGCCGGGTTCGAGGTGGCGTTGACAGCCCTCGTCGCACTCGTCGCCGCGGGCGTGTTCGCCACAGTATGGGCAGGTTCCCTCGACGAAGCGGTCCGGGAGCGGTTGGTCGGCCTCGCTGTCCCAGGCCACCTCGATTTCCTTCTCGACGACGTGGTCGTCGTCTATCCACGACCGAACGAACTCCCGTGTCGTCTCCGTGTTCGTCTCGTCGTGAGTGTGGCCGTAGTTGTCGAACTCGACGTTGAACTTCGGGAACGTCGCCTCGTACTGCTCGTGGTACTCCAAGGCGAACTCTTCGGGTGAGACGCCCTCCTTTGCGGCGTTGACGGCGATGGGCGTGCCGTGCATGTCCGACCCGCAGACGAACGCCACGTCCTGTCCGACCGACTCCAGCGCCCGCGAGAGCGCGTCGCCGCTGACGTACGTCCGCAGGTGGCCGACGTGGAGGTCGCCGTTGGCGTACGGCAACCCGCAGGTGACCACCGCGGGGGTCTCGGTGGGGAACTCCTCGTGCATACAGGAGTTCCCGTCCGTCAGGGGTAAAACAGTCCCGTTATTCGGCTTCGCCGTCGGGGTCGGCGACGGCCGTCATCGAGGCGATTCCCGAGGAGACGCTCCCCACGCCGAACCACCCCTCGGGGTCCCGTCGGAGTATCGACCCCGCCGTCGTTCCGGCGTAGACCCGCCCGTCCACGGCGGTAAACGAGAGGACGAACTCGCCGGGACCGCCGGCGTACTCCACCGGCTTGAGGGTGCCGCCGTCAGCCGCCTCGAACAACGCCGCATCGGTGCCGCGGGGGCCGTCCCACGTGTTCGGTGGTCCACCAGTCGCCGCGGCGTACAGTCGCCCATCGTGGGCGAACGCCTCCCGGAAGTACCGACGGTCGAGGCCCGAATCCAGTCGCATCCACGTCCGACCCGCGTCGTCGGTGCGATAGAGGCCGTCGCCGGTCGAGGCGACCCACTGGTCGTCGACGACGAGGACGTGGTGGACATCCTCGTGGACGCCCTCACGGCGCTCGCTCCACGTCTCGCCGCCATCCTCGCTGCAGTGGATGCCGCCGACTTCGATGCCGGCGACGAGGCGGTCCTCGCCGGCGGCACGGAGCGCCCGGACATGGGCCTCGTTTCGGTGCCGCGGGGTATGCCACGATTCCCGGGAAGGGAGCGCTTGGAGCCCCTCGCATTCGGTCCACGTCTCGCCGGCGTCAGTAGAGCGATAGAGGTGGGCGGGGTGCGTTCCGACGAAGAGACGCTCGCCAACGGGGTGTTCCAGCACCGAGTACACCTCCGGCCGAGGCGTCTCGATTCGCGTCCACGACCGTCCGGCGTCGAGCGAGCGGTACAACCCGCCCCGCGTCGCGGCGTAGGTTCGGGGACCGAAACGACGAACCCGGAGCACCCGGTCGCAGTCGAGTACGCGAACCGCCTCTTCGAGGGCCTCAACCGTTCCACGGAAGACCCCCGTCCGTGTCCCGAAAAGCAGGTTCATGCGTGGCTCCTGTACGTGGAGGGTCTTGACCGTTCTCCCGCACCAAACTGTCGGACGTACCTACTCGGCCCGTCTCAGGCGAGTCGGTCGAGGTCGGCGAGGAACTCCTGTAACATCGGTCGGGTGACGTGAGGCATACAGACGACGCGGGCCTCGTCGGCTTCGGTTCGGGAGATTCGCCAGCCACGCTCCCGGAGGTCGGCGACGAGGTCGTGTGGTAGGTCCATCGCGACGATGGGCAACACGGGCGAGACGACATCGAAGCCCCGGGACCGGACTTCGGCCGCCAGCCAGTCGGCGTTCGTCTGGGACTGTCGGTACTGTCGCTCGTAGCCCTCACGCCACAACTCCTCCATGACGGCGACGGCGCTTGCGACGCCCGCACCGCTTCGGGTGCCCGTCAGCGTCACCTGCGAGGTGGATTCGAGATACGGCGTGTCGATGGCGAGTTCGTCCAACAGTTCGGGCCCGCGAGCCAACAGCCCGCCGGCTGGGACGGCCGCCTGCCCCATCTTGTGGGGGTCGATGGTCATCGTGTCGATGTCGGCGTCGGAGAAGTCCCAGGCGTGGGCGGTAAACGGCAGGACGAACCCGCCCCAGGCGGCGTCGACGTGACACAGCGCGTCAGCGTCGTTGGCCATATCGGACAGCGCCGGAATCGGGTCGACGCGGCCGTACTCTGTGGTGCCGGCGACGCCGACCACGAGGGCAGTGTCGTCGTCTATCAACTCGGCGACGCCGTCGAGGTTGGCGCGGTAGTCCTCCAGTGGCGCCGTCCGCAACTCGACGCCGAGGATGTCGGCCGCTTTCCGGAACGAGAAGTGTGCGGAGGCGGGCGCGACGAAGTTCGGGTCACGAGTGTCCGCCCGGTTGCGTGCGATGCGGACTGCCTGAATGTTGGCCTCGGTGCCGCCTGAGGCGATGTAGCCGGCGGCGTCATCCAATCCGGCGACCTGCCCCAGCAGGTCGACTGCCTCCCGCTCCATCTTGGCGACCGTCTCGTAGGTGCCGGGGTCGCCCGGATTCGTCGCGAGGAACCGCTCGGCGGCATCGCGCGCTGTCGGGTGGGGCTCGGTACACATCGACGACAGCACACGGCTGAAATCCTGCGGTTCGGCCCGCTGCATATCTACGTTCAGTCGTGCTGTGCCTTTATCGATTGTGTTGTGCTTACGTGGGCGTTTATGAGGAGCCTTCGAGGGATTCGACCCACGCCGGTCGCTCGACATCGGGGCCCTCGCTGGCGGTCAACTCGAAGGTGAACTGGTAGTCGGCGGATTCACCGTCGAGGTCGTAAGTCACGTCGACCGACAGCGAGCGAATCCGGCCGTCGCCGTCGACGACGAGTTCCGACTCGTAGTTCCGGACGTTCGTGGCGTTGGGCGGGAACGCGGCCTCGGATTCGGGCTGGTCGGTCGCCGAAAGGGTCGTCAGCGTCGTGCCGTTGGACGCCGTGGTGTCGACGACCTCGTACGGCGCCGAGAGGTGCGGTTCGAGTAGCGGCTGCCCCGCCAGCGATTCGGAGGCAGTCGGTTCACCGCGGCGATACTGTGGGTCTCGGCCGCCGGCTTCGATGCGCTGGTACTCGACCGTTTCGTTGCCCCAGACGATGAACCGGGAGTTCGCACGACCGTTGTTGACGAGTTGATACCGGTACTCCGTGACGTTGGCCTCGACAGTCGTTCGCTGACGCCGTTCGCTGGTGAACGTCTCACCGTCGACGGTTCCACTCTGGGTGAGGTTCACCTCGTGGCTGTAGCCCGACGCGGTGACCGCTTCGACGTGGGCGTCCAGAAGCATCGTCGAGTTGGTCAACTGTTCGTCCTCGACGCCCGGTGGCGCTTCCGAGGCAGAGGGGGAGGCTCCCGGAAGCGCCGAACAGCCGGCGAGCGACAGGAGGAGACACAGCGCAATCGCCGCGTAGGCCCGTTTCATGACAATCAGTCTGTACCCGCCGCGTAAAAAGTGCGTGATGACGAGACGAAAACGGGACGAAAGGAGTTCGCAGAACCGCAGGCGCGGTCAGCGAACCGAGTCCAACAGCAGTTTCTGTTCGACGCGTTTGACTTCGTGTTGGACATCGCGGACGGCGTCGATGTTCGCCGAAATCGAGGAGACGCCTTCGTTGACGAGGAACCGCGCCATCTCGGGTTTCGACCCGGCCTGTCCGCAGATGGACGTGTTGACGTCGTGTTCGCGGCAGGTCTCGATGGTGGTGCCGATGAGTTTCAACACGGCGGGATGGAGTTCGTCGAAGCGGTCGGCGACGTGTTCGTTGTTGCGGTCCACAGCAAGCGTGTACTGGGTGAGGTCGTTCGTCCCGAAGGAGGCGAAGTCGATGCCCGCCTCGGCCATCGCTTCGACGCCCAGCGCCGAGGCCGGCGTCTCTATCATCACGCCCCAGTTTCGCTTTTCGGGGTCGATGCCGGCCTCTCCCATGAGGTTCCGGGCCCGAATGACGTCCTCGGCGTCGTTGACGAGCGGGAACATGATTTCGACGTTGTCGTAGCCCATGTCGAAGAGTCGGCGGAACGCTTCGAGTTCGTGGGCGAAGACGTCGGGGCGGTCGAGACTCCGGCGGATGCCCCGATAGCCCAACATCGGGTTGTGTTCGTGGGGTTCGTCGTCGCCGCCTTCGAGTTGGCGGAACTCGTCGGTCGGGGCGTCCAGCGTCCGAACGCGGACGGGTCGGGGGTAGAACTCGTCGGCGACGCCGCGGACGCCCTCGACGATTTCCTCGACGTAGGCGTCGACGCCGTGGTCGTCGATGTAGCGTTCGGGCGTCTTGTTCGTCGAGAGAATCATGTGCTCCATGCGGAGCAGGCCGACGCCGTCGGCGCCGGTCGCGGCGGCGCGTTCGGCGGCTTCCGGAATCGAGACGTTGACCTTCACTTCCGTCGCCGTCATCGGCTTGACCGGGTTCTGGGGTCTGACATCGTCGAGGGCATCCGTCTCCTCTTCGGGTTCGGTTGCGCCCTCGGTGACGGTTCCCTTGTCGCCGTCCAACGTGACGACCTGTCCGTCGCCGAGGAGTTCGGTGGCGTCGCCGCTCCCGACGACCGCAGGTGCGCCGAGTTCGCGAGCGACGATGGCGGCGTGGCTGGTCATGCCGCCCTCGTCGGTGATGATGCCGCTTGCGCGTTTCATCGCCGGCACCATGTCGGGCGTCGTCATCTCTGTGACGATGATGTCACCCTCGCCGACCTTGTCGAGTTGGTCGAGTTTGCGAACGATGCGAACCGGGCCGGAGGCGATGCCCGGTGAGGCACCGAGGCCCTTCACGAGCACGTCGCCGCCGTTGCCGTCGGCGGCCGCACTCTCTGCGGCGCCCTCGGAGATGGTCGTGATGGGGCGGGACTGCAACATGTACACTTCGCCGTCGATAATCGCCCACTCGATGTCCTGTGGTTCGTCGTAGTGGTCTTCGGCACGTTCGCCGATGTCGACGAGTTTCTCGATTTCCGACTTATCGAGCACCTGCGCTTTGCGACGGTCGTCTTCGACGTCCTGCTCGATGGTCTTGCCGGTCTCGGGGTCTTTGACCATCTCGATTTTCTTGTCGGCGACGGTCGTCTCCAGAACCTCGCCGGTGTCGCGGTCGACGACGTAGTTGTCGGGGGAAACCGACCCCGAGACGACAGCCTCGCCGAGGCCCCACGCCGCCTCGATGATGATTTTCGGCTCGCCGGTCGAGGGGTGGGAGGTGAACAGCACGCCGGACTTCTCGGCGTCGACCATCTGCTGGACGACGACCGCGATGTCGACGACATCGTGGTCGAACCCCTGTTCGTTGCGGTAGTAAATCGCACGCTGGGTGAAAAGCGAGGCCCAACAGCGCTTCACGCGGTCGACGAGGTCCTCGCGGGTGATGTTGAGGAACGTCTCTTGTTGCCCGGCGAAGGAGGCGTCCGGGAGGTCCTCGGCGGTCGCCGACGACCGGACCGCGACGAAGGATTCGCCCTCCTCGAGGTCGTCGTAGGCCGCGAGGATGCCGTCACGGACTTCGTCGGGGAGTTTCGTCTCGAGGATGAGTTCCTTGGCTTTCGCCTCCGCTTCGGCGAGTGCGGTCGAGTCCTCGGAATCGACGTCGACGGCCTCAAACAGCTCCTCGTCGATGCCGGTCTCCTCGATGAACGTTCGGTATGTCCCTGCGGTAACTACGAAACCGGGCGGAACGGGCAGCCCCGCGGCGGTCATCTCGCCGAGCGAGGCGCCCTTGCCGCCGACCGACCCGAGGTCGTCGGACCCGATTTCGTCCAGCCAGAGTACAGCCATCTTGTATCCGAGAGAACCGCCGAGTCGCTAAAGAAGGTTCCGAAGCGAATCTCGGCGACAAGGATTGTCGGGACCGATAGCCGAGAGATGCCGGCATTCGACCGCCGAACCGCCGCAATCGGGCCGTTTCGGTCAGTCGCTCTCTTCGAGTTCGTGGTCGCCGACGACGAGGTTTGCGCCGCCGGTCCAGACGACCTGCACGCGGCGGCCAACCTCGATTCCGCCGGCGTCTTCGGGCGCCGATGCCGCGGCCGCCACCTCGCCGTCGGCGGTGTAGACGGCCGCGCTGTCGCCCTCGACGATGGTGTCGCCGTCGCCGGAGAACGCCGACCCGTCGGCGATGGCCTCGCCGTCGATGCGCAACTCGACGTTCTCGCGGGTGAGTTCGTCGGGGCCGTCGCTGGTCGCGGTCACGACCCGGCTTTCGTCCTGTGCCATCGCGAAACTCACCGTCGGCGAGTTACCGACTTCCTCGGGGTCGATGCCGTCGTCGCCGTTGCCGTCGCTTTCGTTGCCGTCGTCGCCGTTGCCGAAGGGGGCGGAACAGCCCGCGAGCGCCGTCGTCGCGACCAGTGCTGCGCCGCCGAGATACGTTCGTCTGTCGATACCGTCGTGTGGTGGTGTCTCGTCCATTGGAGGGTCGGGAGGGTCGGTTGGCGGGCGGTTCGTGCTTCGGGGACCGAAGCTATCGACACGTGCCACGGCGTCGATAAAACTCTTTTCAAGCCGTGTCGGCAGCTCTCACGCCTCGATGATGTCGTCGGCCTCGAACTCCGGTACGACGACCGACCCATCGAGTGCCGTCACCGCTCGTCCGCCGACCGAGACGGGATCGGCTCTCGCCCGCACCCGAACAGTGCCGGGTCGGTCAATGAAATGTCCCTGTTCGAAGGTCATCTCCTCGGGTAACTCGCCGTCGAAGGCGCGAACCTCACGGAGGTACGCGCCGACAGCGCCCGAGGCGGTTCCAGTGACGGGGTCTTCGTCGACGCCCGCCGCGGGCGCGAACATCCGTCCGTGGAGCGTCGAATCGGCGTCGAGAGCGTCGAACGTGAACGCGTAGACGCCGGTCACGCCCAACTCGTCGGTCAACTCGGCGACGGCACTCATATCGGGGTCGAGGTTCGAGACCCCCTCGAGGAAGTTCACGGGCACGACGAGGAACGGAAGACCCGTTGTGGCCGTCGCCAACGGTAAGTCGGCGCCGATGTCTTCGAGCGTCGCGGGGTCGGCACCGAGGGCATCGGCGACTCGCTGGTAGTCGAGGTCGACCCGTTCCACGTCGGCGGTGTCCTGTGTCATCCACACCGTTCCGTCCTCGATGTCGATGTCGAGGACGCCGACGTTCGTCTCCAGCGTGGCCTCGTCGCCGAGTTCGCCCTCCTCGGCGAGAAAGCCGTGACTCGCTATCGTCGCGTGGCCACAGAGGTCGACCTCCTGTGTCGGCGTGAAGTATCTGACCTTGCGGTCGGCATCGTCGCTCGGCAGCAGGAAGGCGGTCTCGGAGGCCCCGAGTTCGTTCGCCATCGCCTGCATCTGCTCGCCGTCGAGTCCCTCGGCATCGGGAACGACGCCGGCGGCGTTGCCCGAAAGCGGTTCGCTGGTGAAGGCGTCGACCAAGAGCGCACGTCGCGTGTCCATACACCCGCCACGGAGCGCGGGTTTGTTAAGTGAAGTGGCAGAGTGTCATCCGCACACATACCTACCAGAACGACTCGTGAACGGCGCGGCCGGCCTCGTTTGCGACGCCACCGACGACCGGGCAGTCGAGTATCTCCGAGGCGCGTGTCGCGGGTTCGCCGCCGGCGAATTCGACGACTTCGTCGGCGCCGACGCTGTAGACGACCCGGCCGAACCCGGCGTACCGCATCCCGCCGCTACACATCGGGCAGGGTTCGGTGCTCGTGTACATGACTGCCTCGGCCCGAGTGTCGGCGTCGAGTTCTCGAAGCGCCCGGTAGGCGAGGTGGAGTTCCGGGTGCCGGCGAACGTCGTCTTCGGTGAGGACGCGGTTGGACTCGCGCATGACGATGTCGTCGTCGACGACGAGCACCGAACCGAAGGGTCGGTCGCCGCGGTCGACCGCCTCGTGGGCGAGGTCGATGGCCTCGGCCATGTGGTTCTCGTGGTCGAAGCGCTCGAAGTCGGGCATGGCCGGGGTCTCGGTCGGCCGGGACATAGACGTTCGCCCCGCGGCGGACGGACAGATTAACGACACCGGCGTACCTCCCACCCGGTATGAGTGACCTCCCGGACGAGTTCAAGTGTACGATTACCAACTGGGAGTACATCTACGGGCTGTGCCGCGGTGTCTCGAATCAGGTGAAAGACGCCGAGTTCGAACCGGACGTCGTCGTCGCACTCGCGCGGGGCGGCTGGTTCGCCGGCCGCTGTATCTGTGACTTCCTCGGCATGGACGACTTGACGAGCCTGAAGATGGAACACTACGTCGGCACCGGCGAGAAGGCGGAGGAACCGACCGTTCGCTACCCGATGCCGGAGGGCAGCGTCGAGGGCAAGAACGTCCTCGTCATCGACGACATCGCCGACACCGGCGGCTCAATCGAGCGGGCCCACGAGTACGTCACCGACCGCGGTGCCTCGGAAGTCCGAACCGCGACGCTGCAGTTGCTCCAGACCAGCGAGTTCGAACCCCAGTTCGTCGGCGAGCGCCTAGAGGAGTGGACGTGGGTCGTCTATCCGTGGAACTTCATCGAGGACATGATAGACCTCATCGGCGGCGTCATGGAGAAAGCCGACGCCGACACGTTCACCCGGGGAGACATCCGACACTACCTCGCGGAGTATCACCGCGTCGAGCGCATCGGCATGGAAATCGCCCAACCGAACCGCCTCGACGAGGTTCTCGAAGAGATGGTCCGCCGGGACGCCGCCGAACGGGTCGGCGAGGACCGCTGGCGACTGGCCTGACGTGTCCGACTCGCTGGAAGCCCTCGTCGAGGCCTACGCCCTGAAAGACGAGACCCGAACCGGCTGGCAACTCCGCGGCATCGAGGCCCCCGAGTCGGTCGCGGCCCACACGTGGGGCGTCGCGCTGCTCGTCGCCCGCTTCTGTCCGCCCGAGGTGGACCGCGAGCGGGCGCTGACAATGGCCGCCGTCCACGACGTGGCCGAAGCCGAAACCGGCGACATCGCCACCCGCGCCGAGGCCGGTGCCCAATCCGTCGACGCCGAGGAGAAGGAGCGCCGTGAACGCGAGGCGATGGCCGGCCCGCTCGCGGCGCTCGGCGAGGAGATACACGAAACCTGGGAGGAGTACGAGGCCCGGGACACCGCCGAAGCCCGGTTCGTCAAGGACATGGACATCCTCGACACCTGTCTGCAGGCACTCGTTTACGAACGAAACCAGCGTTACGACCCCGACGCCGACAATCCTCACTTCGAGGAGTTCGACGACCTCGACGAGTTCTTCGCCACCGGCGAACCACGGCTGTCGACGGCTCGCGGCCGTGAACTGTTCGAGTCGGTTCGCGAGCGCTACGAGACCACAAAGCGGAACCGATGAGCGTGGATGCGCCCTCGACGAGATACCGGCACGTGAGTATCGCTCGGAGGCGTCCCCCGGTCGGAAGCCAGCGGCGGGACATACACCGAAGTACCACCCGCTCGAAACGCCGTCCATGCTCGGCATCATCGGTGGCAGCGGCATCTACGAGTCGCTCGGCTTCGAGAACACCTACGAAGAGCGCGCCAAGACGCCGTTCGGGCCACCCAGCGCGCCGCTGGAGGTGGGCGAGGTCGACGGGCAGGAGGTCGCCTTCCTCCCGCGACACGGCCGGAACCACCAGTACGACCCGACGAACGTCCCGTATCGGGCGAACATCCACGCGCTGAAGCAGGCCGGCGTCGACCACGTCGTCGCCACGAACGCCGTCGGCAGCCTCCGGGAGTCGCTTTCCCCGCGGACGCTCGTCGTCCCCGATCAACTGTTCGACCGGACCCGCGACCGACCGCGGTCGTTCTTCGGCGACGGCGTCGTCGCCCACGTCTCGATGGCCGATCCGTACTGTCCGCACCTCTCCGAAGCGCTAGTCGAGGCGTCGGACGCCACCGACGCGGAGGTCGAAGACGGCGGCACCTACGTCTGTATCGAGGGACCGCAGTTCTCCACGCGGGCCGAAAGCGAGTTCTACCGCGAACGCGGCTTCGACCTCATCGGAATGACGACCGTGCCGGAGGCCCACCTCGCACGCGAAGCCGAACTGTGTTACGCCGCCGTCACCGGCATCACCGACTACGACGTGTGGCACGACGAAGAGGAGGTCTCACTGGAGACGGTACTCGGTCACGCTGCGGCCAACGAGGAGTCGATGAGCGACCTCTTGGACGCCGTCGTCGGGGCGGTCGACAGCGACTGTGACTGCGACTGTCGGTCGGCGCTGGACGGCGCTATCAACACCCCGGCCGAGGCTATCGGCCACGAAAACCGCGAGCAACTGAAACTCCTTCTCGGCGATTATCGCTGACGGCCATCCTCACGGACGTACGTCAGCGCCGTCACGACGTCGTCGGGGTCGACCCGACCGCGAGTCTCCTCCAGTCGTTCTCTGATTCGGGTTGGTGTCATGTGTGATATTCTCTACCACATTCCAACACATAAACGTACCGGCAAACGTTGCAGGGGTTTTTCGAAAGGGGTTCGGTTGTCAGTCGTCGGCGGGAGCGGCCTCTTCGGCGGGAACGGCGGCGGGGTCCTGCACCCACAAATCGCCGAACAGTTCGTCCTGCTGGAGACGAACCTGCCCGCGGTGGGCGAGAAACAGCAATCCGAGGAACGTGTTGACCTGGGAGCCGCCGGCCTCCCGGACTTCCGCGAACAGCACCTCCTCGCGTCCCTGGTCGTAGTGGCCCTGTAGTTCGACGTACACATCGTTGATGATGTCCTCCATGTGTTCGTCGTGGGCCGTCCCGGTCACGTCGTCGGCCGTCGGTTCGTCGTCCATCCGAAGGTCGTCAGCGCCGTGGTAATCCAGCGTCTGAGTCCCGCGCGAAAAGCCCGACGGCGACTCGGAGGTGTCGTACGTTCTCGACTCCTTCCACCACGTCTCCCGTTCGTGCTCCCGGAGGTCACGCACCAACTCGTCGAGCGTTTGGGGCATCCCTCGGGCCCGCTTCCGCTCGATGCGGCGGTCCATCTCGGCTTCCAACTGCTCGAAGGGGTCGACGGCGGGTCCGCCCTCCTCCGGAGGGGCCGTCTCCCAGGGCTCTTCGTCCCACTCGTCTTCGGGTTCGTCGTCGGTCCACATCGCGTCGCTTTTCATCCGCAACAGCACCGACGCGTAGAACAGCGCCCGCCCGCCGGTTCGTAAATCCGCCTCGTCGAGGCGGTCGAGGAACTTGTCGGTCACCGTCACCACGTCGATGTCCCACGGGTCGATTTCGCCGTCGTCGGCCAACTGGACGAGCAACTCGACGGGTTCGACCTCGTCGTCGTCGGCTTCCCGCGGGTCCGAGACGTCGAACTCCGAGAGCACCGATTCGTCGTCTTCGGGTTCGTCGGTGGCTTCCGCGTCACCGTTCGCTTCGACGCCGTCTGCCTCCCGCTTTCGCTTCTCCTCGTCGTGGCCCGCGATGTTCAGCGGAATCTCCTCGGCCGCGCCGCCGTCGGTTC
The DNA here is from genome assembly GCF_024300825.1 of Natronomonas gomsonensis. Taxonomy (NCBI): domain Archaea; kingdom Methanobacteriati; phylum Methanobacteriota; class Halobacteria; order Halobacteriales; family Natronomonadaceae; genus Natronomonas; species Natronomonas gomsonensis. Next base: position 1,934,704 of record NZ_CP101323.1, read on the forward strand.
GCGTTTCCCGAGAATCTCTCTCTGGTCGATTCTCGCTATCTCGCGGGTCGCTTCGCTTGCGACTCCGTTCGTCGCCGCTCGATTTCTCCGAGGACTCCCTGCGGTCGTCCTCGCTAGTCATCCGCCGGCACCTCCCCCGACGACAGGTCGATACCCGTCACCGCCGAGACGTTCTCGTCTTGCATCATCACGCCGATTGCGCGCTCCGAGCGCTCCAGAAGCGCAGACCTGTGAGAGACGACGACGAACTGGGCGTCGCCCGCCAACTCCTCGACCATCTCGCCGACCATTTCGGCGTTGGCGGCATCGAGGAACGCGTCGACCTCGTCGAGCGCGTAGAACGGCGCGGGATTGTACCGCTGGATGGCGAAGATGAACGCCAGCGCAGTCAGCGATTTCTCGCCGCCCGACATCGCATCGAGCCGTTGGACCGGCTTGTCGCCCGGTTGGGCCTTCATCGTCAGTCCGCCCTCGAAGGGGTCCTCGGGGTCCTTCAAGACGAGTTCCCCGGACCCGCTGGAGAGTCGGGCGAAGATGTCCTCGAACTGCTCGTTGATGCCCTCGTAGGCCTCCATGAACGTCTCTTTCTTGCGCGCTTCGTAGGCGTCGATGCGCTCGCGGATGCCGTCGGCCTCCTCGACGAGGGTGTCGCGTTTCTCCTCCAAATCGTCGAGTTCCTCGGCCACGCGGTCGTACTCGTCGATGGCCTTCATGTTCACCGGCTCTAACGCCGTCATCTCGGCTTCGAGACGTGCGATTTCGGAGGTAACCGTCTCGTGGTCCGGAATCTCTTCGGGGTCGTACTCGCCGACTTGCGAACTCAACTCGTCGATTTCCCACTCGAGGCGCTCGAGTTTCTCCTCTATGTCCGCCAGTTTCGACTCGACGCGGGAGACCCGCTCTTTCTGTTCGTCACGGGCAGCCTTCGCGTCGGCGAGTTCGCCCTTCAGTTCCTCGCGTTCGCCCTTCAACTCCGAGAGTTCGTCTTCCAGTTCCGCGACGGCCTCCTCCTTTGCTTCGAGTTTCTCCTCCTCGTCGGCGATAGCCTCCTCCAACTCGACGACGCGGTCTTCGGCCTCTGCCTTCCGATTCTGGGACGTCTCGATGTCGTCGTGGAGTTCCTCGATTGCCTCCTCGGCGTACTGCTTTTCGAGTTCGAGTTCGTTGAGGTCGCCGTCGAGATCGTCCATCCGGTCTTCGAGGTCGGAAATCTCCTCGCGGATTTCCTCCGCTTTGCTCGTCAACTCCGGGATGTCGGAGTCGGCGAGTTCCTGCTCTAACTCCTCTATTTCGGCCTCCAACCCTTCGATTTCCTCGTTTTTCGCCTCGATGTCGTCCTCGACGGCCGCCATCTCGGATTTCACGTCCTCGCGTTCGTCCTCGATGTCGGCGAGTTCGTCTTCGAGCCGCTCGATTTTCGACTCGACTGACTGCCGTTCGCTTTCGACTGACTCGATGTCGTTTTCGATGTCACGGACCGTCTCCGCGGCGTCGGATTGGCGGTCGCGGGCGCCGTCGAGTCGTTCCTCCACGTCGCGAATGTCTTCACGAATCGACTGCTTTTCGTCCTCCAGTTGGGTGATACGTTCGGCGACCCGTTCGAGTTGGCCCTTTCCGCTCTTCGTAAAGGAGTACCGGGAGCCGGATTTCGACCCACCGGTCATCGCACCCGACTTCTCGACGAGGTCGCCGTCCAGCGTGACGAGTCGGAAATCGCCCATCAAATCGCGGGCGGTCTCCATGTCCTCGACGACGAGGGTGTCGCCGACGACGTAGGAGAACACCTCCGAATACGCCGAATCGAAGTCGATGAGGTTGTACGCGAAGTCGATGACGCCCGGCAGGTCGGGCGCCGACGGCAGCGACCGACTGTGCATCTCCGTCATCGGCAGGAACGTCGCTCGGCCGGCGTTTCTGGATTTGAGATGTTCGATACAGCGCTGGCCGATGCCGTCGTCGTCGACGACGACGTTCGCCAACCGCCCGCCAGCAGCGGTCTCACACGCCGTCGCGTACTCGGCGGAGACGCCGCCCAACTGCCCGACGGTGCCGTGGACGCCGTTCATCTCGGCGTTCAGAATCGTCGTCACCGCCCGTCCATACGAGGTGTCGCCGCTCTCGCCGGCGCGAGCCTCCAGTTCGGCGTACTCCTGCTGTTTCGCCGAAAGGTCGTCCTCGACGGATTCGAGGTCTTCCTGTAAGCCGCGCTTCTCCTCGCGGAGGTCCTCGACGACTTCCGTGATGGTTCCGCGGTTGGCTTCGGCTTTCTCCAGTTCGTTTTCGAGGTCCGAGAGTTCGGCGTCCAGCTCCGGGAGTCGGTCCTCGGCGGCCTCGATTTCCTCGCGCTTCTCGCGTTCCTCCTTCGAGCGCCGTCTGGATTCGTCGAGAAGGCGGTCCTGTTCTCGCTGGAGGTCGTTGCGCTCGTCTTTGGCCTCCTGTATCGCCTCGCGTTTGGCCTCCAAGGCGTCGCGAACCTCCTCGTACTCGGTGTCGACGGCCTCGATTTCGGCCTCGACGGCTTCGAGTTCGGACTCCTTCTCCTGTACGTCGGCCTTCAGCGAGGACTTCTCGACCTTCTTGTTTCGGATGTCGGCTTCGAGGTCCTCGATTTTCTCCTGTTTGCGGTCGACTTGGACGAACGCCTGTCGCCGCTTGGCTTCGCTGTCCTCGATACGCTCTTCTGCGGCCTCGACTTTGTCTTCGAGTCGCGCAACCTCGCCCTTTATCTCCTCGATTTCTCGCTTGATGGCGAGCTGTTCGTCCTCGCCTTTCCGTTCGATTTCGGCGTTGAGGTCCGCGAGGTCCTCCTCGAGGCGAGTGACTTTCCCCTGCCGTTCGTCGAGTTCGCGCTGGAGGTCTTCCAGTTCGGCCGCTTTCTCCTCGCGTTTCTCGGTCGCGGCTTCGAACTCCTCGCGTTTGTCCTCGAGTTCCGCGGCCTTCTGATACCCTTCGTACTCGGCTTTCTCGTCTTTGAGGTCCTTGTATTCGAGCGCCGTCTCCCGTTCGTCTTCGAGTTGGTCCAGCCGCGTCTCCTTTTCCTCGATGCGGAGTTCCGCCTCGTCGACGCGCTCTTGGACCGTCTCCAGTTCCTCGAAGGCGTCGGCCTTCTTGGCGTCGAACTCCGCGACGCCGGCGATTTCGTCGATGATTTCCCGACGGTTGCCGGCCGTCATCGTGATGATTTCGGTCACGTCCCCCTGCATCACGACGTTGTACCCTTCGGGGGTCACGCCCGCCTGTGCGAGCAAATCGCGGATGTCGGAGAGGTTCACCGACCGACCGTTGAGGTAGTAATAGGAGTAGTAGGTGTCCTCGTCGGTCTGTTTGACCCGTCGGCGAATCGAAATCTCCTCGACATCGCCGACCTTCTCCGAGCCGGCGGCGGAGACGACCTGGTCTCGGGAGAGCGTGCCGTCGGCGTTGTCGAGGATGACCTCGACGGCGGCCTCGCGCTCCCCGGCGAAGCCGTCGTCGGCGTCATCGTGACCCGGATTGTAGATGAGGTCTGTGAGTTTGTCCGCGCGGATGCCCGACGTGCGGGCCAATCCGAGCGCGAACAGAATCGAGTCGATGATGTTGGACTTTCCGGAGCCGTTCGGACCGCTAATCGTGGTGAAGTCCTCGTAAAACGGGATTCGCGTCTTACGGCCGAAGCTCTTGAAGTTGTCAAGGACGAGCTCTTTGATGTGCATGGGGGCGCTCGTGGCGTCCCCGAATCAGGCGACGATGATGTCGTCGCCGGACTCGGAGTCCGCGTTGTCCTCCTCCTCGGCCTCCTCGCTTGTAACCTCGTCGGCCGACGCTTCCCCGTCGTCAGCCGATTCCTCGGTCTCCTGCTCGGGCGTCTGCTCCTGTGCTTCGGCACGGGTCATCCGACCCTCGAGCACGTCGTTTTCGATGTTGACTTCGCTCTCGACGGCGTGGAGTCGCTCTTTGGTTTCGACCAACTCGTCGGTTAGCCCGTCGATGGTCGCTTCCAAATCACGCACCTTGGCCTCGAGTTCCTCCACTCGGTTCCCGGACATACCTCCATTGGGCGCCCCCGGACGTATAAAGGTGCGTCAGACATTGACAACAGTTCTGATACGTCGCGCGGGCGGCCCACCTCCGCTCGGTAGTCTGCTTCCCGCATCCGTTCGTTAGCCTAATGCATCCCCGCGAGTACGTACACCCAATGACCGCACAGACCGCCGAGCAACGCCAACTCACGGCCGTCATCGGCCTTGAGGTTCACGTCCAACTCGAGACGGACACGAAGATTTTCTGTGGCTGTTCGACCGACGCCGCCGCCGACGAGGAGCCGAACACCCGGACCTGTCCCGTCTGTCTGGGACTGCCGGGGACGCTACCGGTGCTCAACGAGGGGGCCGTCGAGGCCGCCGTGAAGGTGGGGAAAGCACTCGATTCGGACATCCCCGAGGAGACCCGGTTCCACCGGAAGAACTACTACTACCCCGACTTGCCCAAGAACTTCCAGATAACGCAGTACGACGCGCCGGTGTGTGACGGCGGCGAACTCGAATTCTCCGTCGAAGGCGAGCGCCGGAGCGTCCGCATCGAACGCGCCCACCTCGAGGAGGACCCCGGAAGTCTCCAACACGCCGGCGGGTCCATCGACACCGCCGAGTACACGCTCGTCGACTACAACCGCGCCGGGACGCCGCTGATGGAAATCGTCACCGCTCCCGACTTCCGCGGTGCCGAGGAGGCCCGGGCGTTCCTCGCGAAACTCACCGAGGTACTGGAGTATCTCGGCGTCTTCGACGCCACCCGGGACGGCAGTCTCCGCGTCGACGCCAACCTCTCTATCGTCGACGCGAGTGAGGTGGACGACGACGGCGCGATTTCGACCGACGTACTCGAATCGGCCAACCGCACCGAAGTCAAGAACATCTCCAGTCACAAGGGCGCCGAGAAGGCACTCGCCTACGAGGAGACCCGCCAGAAGAACGCCATCCAGCGCGGCCGCGAAATTCAACAGGAGACGCGTCACTGGGACGAATCCCGAGGCATCACCGTCTCGATGCGCTCGAAGGAAGAGGAGAAGGATTACCGCTACTTCCAGGAGGCTGATTTGCCGCCGCTCCGCGTCTCCGACTGGAAGGCGAAAATCGACATTCCTGAACTCCCGGACGCTCGCCGCGAGCGGTTCCAAACGGAGTACGGCCTCGATTCGGAGTCGGCCTCGAAACTCACCTCCACGAAACAGGTCGCGGACTTCTATGAGCGCATCGCCGAGACGTTCGACGCCGGACTGGCGGCGACGTGGGTCGCCGACAACCTCCTCGGCGAGTTGAACTACCGCGACATGTCGATTACCGACATCGAGGGGCGTCTCGACGAGTTCGCGCGTCTCGTCGAGTTGGTCGGCGACGACGAAATCACGACGAAAAACGCCGAGGAAATCGTCCTCCGCCGGATGCTCGACGACGAACTCACGCCGGACGACATCGTCGAGGAGGAAGGCCTCGGAAAGACCGACGAAGGCGCCGTCGAGTCCGCTGTCGAGTCGGCCATCGAGGACAACCCCGACGCCGTCGAGGACTACCACGCCGGCGAGGACGGCGCGCTCAACTTCCTCGTCGGGCAGGTGATGCAGGAGACGGGCGGCAGCGCCGACCCCGGGACCGTCAACGAACTGCTTCGGGAGGCACTCGCTGAAAGCTGATGAACCCCGGTCAACGCGTCGACCCGGTTGCGGTTCGCTCGACGGCTGTCTCGGTGGCCAGCGACTACGCCTCGGCTGGCAGCGACTTCTCGTATCACCAGGCGGCGGCGATTCACCACCACGTCAACGAGACCATCAGTTACGTCCCCGACCCGCGTTCGCGGAACTACATCGCCCCGCCCGATGAGACGCTTGAGACGGGCGCCGGCGACTGCGACTGTCAGGCCGTCCTCGTCGCCTCGCTTTTGGAAGCCATCGGCGCGACGACGCGGCTGGCGACCGTCGAAGCGCCCGACGGGAGCCGACACATGCTCCCGGAGGTGTACCTCGCCGACGAGGGCGAAGACACCTCGATAATCGCCGACGACCTCGGGGACTTCTACGGCAGTCAGGGCTATTCGACGGGTTGGTTCAACTATGAGACGGATTCCAGTGGGATGGTGTGGTACCCCGCCGACACCGCGATGGGGTCCTACATCGGCGACCTCTCGGCGCTGTCGGATGCCGGCTACGTCGGCGATTACACCGACGGGTCGTGGTCGTGGTACTCCGTCGAGTACCACCACTACTGACGAGGGGGTCGAGCGGTGTTGCTGGCTCGGACACCGGTTGGAAGACGGCTCCGCCCCTACTGGTTGGGTACTGGCTTGAACACACCTCGTGACGTAGTGTTATGTCGATGTTCGAGACAATGCTCACCGAGGGGGTCGTACTGGCGGAGGCGCTCGCGCCGCTTCAGAGCTCCCAGGCCGAACTGCTCGGCCGGATACGGAACGACACGTTGCTGAGTGCGTCGCTGTGGGTGAACGTCGCGTTGGCCGGGCTGTCCGTCCTGTTGTTCGTGTACATGGGTCGGAACGTCCGCTCTCCGCGAGCGAAACTCATCTGGGGTGCGACGCTTTTGATACCGCTGGTATCGATTTCGAGCTATCTGGGGCTGCTCTCGGGGCTCACGGTCGGACTCATCGAGATGCCACCCGGGCACGCCCTCGAAGGGGAGGCTGTCCTCAGTCAGTGGGGTCGGTATCTGACGTGGGCGCTGTCGACGCCGTTGATTCTGCTCGCGTTGGGGTTGCTCGCCGACGTGGACATCGGCGACCTGTTCGTCGTCATCGCCGCCGATATCGCGATGTGTCTAACCGGTCTCGCGGCAGCGCTGACCACGTCGTCGTACGCCTTCCGGTGGGCGTTCTATCTCATCAGCTGTAGCTTCTTCGTCGTCGTCCTCTATGCCCTGCTGGCGGAGTGGCCGGTGGACGCCGAACGCGCGGGCACCGCCGAGGTGTTCGGTACGCTCCGGACGCTGACGGTCGTCCTCTGGCTGGGCTATCCGATAATCTGGGCCGTCGGCGTCGAAGGGTTCGCACTCGTACAATCCGTCGGCGTCACGTCGTGGGGATACTCGGCGCTCGACGTGCTCGCGAAGTACGTCTTCGCGTACATCCTCCTGCGGTGGGTCCTCGATAATCAAGACACTGTCGAGCGGGCAAACACCGGTGCGGTGAGAGCGGAAACTCCGGCCGACGACTGACGACGCTTCGGCGTCGGGTGGACGCTCAGTCGCTTTCGGCGCTTTCGGCGCTGTCGACGCTTTCGGTCATTCCTGCGATGGGGTTGTCGGGGTCCTCGACACGCGGGTCGAGTGCCAACAGCACACCCAACAGCACCGTGGCGACGATTTCGAGCGTCTTCGAGACGACGGCAAGCGTCACCTGTCCGGGTTGGTCTGTGCCCGTGAAAATACCGACGAGCGGGTCGACGTAATGGGTCGCGACGACTTCGCCGAGGCCCTCGTGGCTGTGGTCGGTCGCCGTCACCTCGCCGGCGCCGGAGAGGCCGTGTTCGAGGACGGAGTGCCACGCCAGCCACCCGACGACGAAGACGACCATCACGCCGATACCGAGGACGTACGCCCGGCGGTAGTCGATGGCGCCGGCGGCCGTCGCGAGGATGCCGGCGAGCATGGCCACCCCGGCAAGCGTGAACAGCCACGGTTCGGGTTGGGACAGCGCCTGCTCGCCCGCGAAGTACTGTCCCAGCAGGCCGGCCCGTCCGAGGCGTGCCAACTCGGCGATGCCGACAACGAGGTGGATGACCGCGACGGCGCCGACGACCTGCAGCGTCCCGAAGCGGAGTTTTCGCGCGGTGGACTCCTCCATGTGGGGCCGTCGGGACTACGGGAGCAAGAGGGTGCCGGTCCGGAAAGCGACCCACTTCGTTGACTCCACCCGCGTGCGTGAGGCACGCGACACGTACGCGCTCATACGACCGCAGGCGCCTCCTAACGCGGTTTTATGGCTGTTACGACGAAAGGTTGAAACCCCGAGTCGGCGTACCCCGACGTACTCGTGGAACTCATCGTCACCGAAAAGGACAACGCCGCACGGCGTATCGCCGACATTCTCTCCGACGGCGGTGCGTCCGCCGAGCGCCGAAACGGCGTCAACGTCTACCGCTGGGGGGACAAGCGCTGTGTCGGCCTCTCGGGACACGTCGTCGGGGTCGACTTCCCCGCCGAGTACGCCGACTGGCGGGACGTCCAACCCGCGGAGTTGGTCGACGCCGACGTGGTCAAGACGCCGACACAGGAGAACATCGTCCGGACGCTACAGTCGCTGGCCGCCGAGTGCGACGAAGCGGTCATCGCCACCGACTACGACCGCGAGGGCGAACTCATCGGCAAGGAGGCCTACGAACTCATCGAGGAGGTCGCCGACGTGCCCATCTCCCGGGTCCGGTTCTCCTCGATTACCGAAAACGAGGTGAAAAGCGCCTTCGCCGACCCCGACGACCTCGATTTCGACCTCGCGGCCGCGGGGGAGGCCCGACAGGTCGTCGACCTGCTGTGGGGGGCCGCACTCACTCGATTCCTCTCGCTTTCGGCCAAGCAGTTGGGCGAGGACTTCATCTCGGTGGGCCGGGTGCAGTCGCCGACGCTGAAACTCATCGTCGACCGCGAACGCGAGATTCAGGCGTTCGACCCCGACGACTACTGGGAACTGTTCGCCGACCTCCTGAAGAGCGAGGAGCGCTTCGAGGCCCAGTACTTCTACAAGGAGGACGGCACCGAAAACGAGCGCGTCTGGGACGAAAGCGACGCCGAGGCGGCCTTCGAGCAACTGCAGGGGGCGCGGGAAGCCATCGTCGAGTCGGTCAACCGCCGCCGCCGCAGCGACGACCCGCCGGAGCCGTTCAACACCACTCAGTACATCCGTGCCGCCGGCTCTATCGGGCTGTCGGCACAGAAAGCGATGAGCGTCGCCGAAGAACTGTACACCGCCGGCTACATCACCTATCCCCGAACGGACAACACCGTCTACCCCGACGACCTCGACCCCTCTGACCTCCTAGAGTCGTTCGTCGGCCACCATCCCTTCTCGGAGGACGCCCAGTCGCTGCTCGATGCCGGCGACATCGAACCGACGGCGGGCGACGAGGAGACCACCGACCACCCACCAATCCATCCGACCGGAGAGATTCCCGGGAAGCAGGACCTCTCCGACGACGAGTGGGACGTGTACGAACTCGTCGTCCGGCGGTTCTTCGCCACCGTTGCCGACGCCGCCGAGTGGGAACACCTCAAGGTCGTCGCCGACGCCAACGGCTGTCTGCTGAAGGCCAACGGCAAGCGCCTCGTCGAGGCCGGCTACCACGAGGTGTACCCCTACGGCTCGACGAGCGAGAACTACGTCCCAGACGTAGAGGAGGGCGAAGTCCTCGACATCGAAGACGCTCGCATCGAGGCCAAACAGACCCAACCGCCCCGCCGTCGCGGCCAGTCGCGGCTCATCGAGACGATGGAGGACCTCGGCTTGGGGACGAAAGCCACCCGCCACAACACCCTCCAGAAACTGTACGACCGCGGGTACATCGAAGGCGACCCGCCGCGGCCGACCAAACTTGCGATGGCCGTCGTCGAGGCCGCCGAGGAGTTCGCCGACCGCATCGTCGACGAGGAGATGACCGCCCAACTCGAAGCCGACATGCGGGCCATCGCCGAGGGCGAGAAGGATTACGACGAGGTGACCGCCGAATCCCGCGAGATGCTGGCGACGATTTTCGAGGAACTCCACGACTCCCGGGAGGAAATCGGCGAACACCTCCGGGAGTCGATGAAGGCCGACCGGACGCTCGGGCCGTGTCCGGAGTGCGGTGAAGACCTCCTGGTTCGGCGGTCCCGTCGGGGGTCGTACTTCGTCGGCTGTGACGGCTTCCCGGAGTGTCGCTACACCCTCCCGCTGCCGAGCCAGGGCGAACCGACCGTCCTCGACGAACGCTGTGAGGAACACGACCTCCGTCACGTGAAGATGCTCGCCGGTCGCAACACGTTCGTCCACGGCTGTCCGCGGTGTAAGGCCGAGGAAGCCGACGAAGCCGACGACGAGATAATCGGTCCGTGTCCCGAGTGTGGCGAGGAACACGGCGGCGAACTCGCCATCAAGCAACTCCGCTCGGGGTCGCGACTCGTCGGTTGCACCCGATATCCGGAGTGTGAGTACTCGTTGCCGCTGCCCCGGCGTGGCGACATCGTCGTCACCGACGAACAGTGTGAGGAACACGGCCTGCCGCATCTCCACATCGTCGACGGCGAGGACGACGACGACCCCTGGGAGTTGGGCTGTCCCATCTGCAATTACGAGGAGTACCAACAGCGACAGGCGGTGTCGGCCGTCGAGGACCTCGACGGAATCGGCGAGAAGACCGCCGCAAAACTCGCCGAAGCCGGCATCGAATCACTTGACGACCTCCGGGATGCCGACGCCGAGGCCGTCGCGGGAGAGGTACAGGGCGTCTCAGCCGACCGGGTCCGGGAGTGGCAGGCCCAGGCCAACGCCGGCGTCGCGGCGGACTGAGCGGACGGTTTCGTCGTCGAGACCACCACACCATTATGTCGCTTGCGCCCCAAATATCTCAAATGGCAGACACCAAAGAGGGTCGGGAGAAACAGGCCGCAGACGAAGAACGGCGACAGCGGGAGCGTGAAATCGAGGAAGCACAAACGCGAAGCGAGGAGTTGGAGCCGCCGAGGGAAGGCGAGGAACCACCTCGTGAGTGTCACCGCCGCGGCTGTGAGGAATCACCGTCGTTCGTCGTCCGGGAGCGCTACCAGGAGGATACTGGTCACGGTGCCGTCGTGGCGACGGCGTATCTCTGTCGTGACCACACCGAAGAAGAGGGCCCGACGAACCTCGAAAACGCCTACTCGGGGTACGTGTTCCGGGTCGACCCGGTCGAGACGGCCTCGGATGCGGACATGGGGTGACCGCTGAGCCGTCGAGAGCAGTATTGTCGAGTAATTCCGGATAGGCGTCAGTCAAGCCCGAGGTTCACTTTGAGCGCCTCATCGATGGCCGCCATCGTTGAGGTATCGAGACGGCCGACAACGGAGAGAATGCGTCTTTCTATCGAAACGACACGTAGCTGGTCGAGGCGGACTGAAGAGTCCTTCTCGAAGGGTGAATCTGCCGCTTCGACCTAGACCTCGAATGGATAGCCGCTGTATGTCCCTGTTGCCGGGGCTACGATGGTGGTACTCGCGTTCTTGTTACCGATGCCGTTTTGGACGACCACCGCAGGCCGCGTCTTCTTCATTTCATGTCCTTCGGTAGGGTCGAGATGGACGATGACAACGTCTCCACGGCGAATCGAGACCTCGTCACTCATCGCTCGAGGTCGTCCCACGCCTCTGCCGACGCATCGTCCCACTCGTCGGCAAGGGAGCTCGCGCTGTTGGATGCATCGCGGTACGCAGCGGCCAGTTCATCGTCGTCGGGGGCTTCAGACTCGACCTCGACGATGGCGACCGTGACGCGCTTGTTCGCGTACTCGGTGCCGAGATAAATCCGCCCTCAGTCGTCAGTCTCGTTCGTTTGCAGGTCGGTCGCGTCCAGTTTCATTGTGGTGCCCACCATTACCCAACCATACACAATTCCCATGTATTGGGACTTCCACACAATATTAATATGAGTTCTCCACGAACGTTCACCTGTACTCATGACAGAGACAGATATTCAGCCGACGGAGACGGTCGACGCTCGGGGGTCGGCCTGCCCCGGTCCGTTGATGGACCTTATCGGCAAGATTAGAGCGGTCGAATCGGGCGAGGTCGTGCGCCTTTTAAGCGATAACGAGCAGTCGCTGACCGATGTCGAAGAGTGGACGAACGAGGCCGGAAACGAGCTGCTAGCGGTCGAGGAGGAAGACGACCACTACGCGTTCTACGTGGAGAAAGCATGACCGACCATATCGTCATCCTCGGTGGCGGGACCGGTGGGGCCGTGTTGGCGAACGACCTCGCCGACCGGCTGGACGCCGAACTCGAAGCCGACGAGGTCAGAGTCACACTCGTCAACGACGGCCCCGACCACGTCTACAAGCCAGTGTGGCTGTACGTCCCGTTCGGTGAGCGCGAGCCAGCCGACGGCCGTCGGCCGCTGGACGAACTCGTCGACGACCGAATCGACCTCCGCATCGACCGCGTTACGGACATCGACACGGACAGCCAGCGGCTCCGGATGCGCGATAAAACCTCGCTCAGTTACGATCATCTCGTGCTCGCGACCGGGTCGACGCTCGCACCCGAGGAGATACCCGGCTTGGACGAGGGCGGCCACGACTACTACAGCGAATCCGGGGCGGAGACGCTGCGCGAGGAGTTGCTCTCGTTCACCGAGGGCCACCTCGTGTTGAGCGTCATCGGGACGCCGCACATGTGTCCGGCGGCACCGCTCGAGTTCGTGTTCATGGCCGACGACTGGTTCCGAAAGCGCGGCCTCCGGGAGGACGTCGAGATCACCTACACCTACCCGATTCAGCGCGTCCACGGCAATCCCCACATCGCCGAATGGGCCCGGCCGCTCATGGACGACCGCGACATCAACGTCGAGACGTTCTTCAACGCCGAGTCAGTCGACGCCGAGGCCAACCGGCTTACCTCGATGGAGGGAACCGACATCGACTACGACCTGCTGGTCGGTATCCCGCCGCACCGCGGCGTCGACCTCGTCGAGGACGCGGGCCTCGGCGACGACGGCTGGGTCGAGGTCGACCAACACACCCTCGAAGCCGAGAACGCCGAGAACGTCTACGCAATCGGTGACACCGCCGACACGGGTGCCCCGAACGCCGGCAGCGTGGCCCACTATCAGGCCGGCGTCGTCGGCCGCCGACTCGCCAGTGCGGTTCGCGGCCGCCCGGCGACGGCGACCTACGAAGGGAAGACGCTGTGTTTCGTCGAGACGGGCATGGATTCGGCGTCGTTCGTGGAGTTCGACTACGAAAACCCGCCGTCGCCGGTGCCGCCCTCGGAGAAAATCCACTGGGCGAAGTTGGCGTACAACGAGTCCTACTGGCTCACCGCACGGGGGTTACTCTGAGGATGTCCGGCGAAGCACCCGAGAGTCAGACGGAACTGGAAGCGGCTATCGAGGAAAACCCGGAAGCGGTCGCGGAGTTCGTCCGCCGACTGGACGCCGTCAACGAACTGCTGGACGTGGTCGCACTCGGCGAAAGCGCGCTCACCGACGAGATGGCTCGCGACCTCGCCGACACGACGTCGACGCTCGCGGAGTCGGCAGACGGCCTCGCGACCGACGAGACGGTCGGGTTGGCCGAAAGCGTCGGCCAGAACGGCGCGGAACTGCAGGAAACGCTCGAAACCCTCGTGAGCCTTCAGGAGACGGGCGCCCTAGACGAGTTGGTCGAACTCGCGAGCGTGGCGTCGCTTTTGACGGCGGCGCTCGACGACGAGATGGTTCGGTCGCTGGCCGCGACCGGCTCCTCGCTCGGGGAGCTCGCCCAGACGGCCGCCGACGAAGAGACCCACGACGGACTGGAGACGGTCCTTCAGAGCGTCGGCGACGCCGAACGGCAACCGGACGAACGCATCGGTGCGCTCGGGCTGGTGAAAGCCGCACGGGACCCCGACGTCCAGTACGGCCTCGGCTACGTACTTTCGATTGCCCGAGCCATCGGACAGAACAGACGGCCAGCAGACGACGCCTGACTCGGCACTCAGGCCTCGGTCGGATTTTTCATCGGGTCCTCGAACACCCGCCCCGAGAGGGAATCGACGACGAACCGGTAGAACGCCATCGAGAGGTCATCGACCGGCGTGTCGGGAATTACGTTCATCGTCGGGACGGTCGCGTTCTCGGCAAGTGCGGCCGCCGCGGCGTCGTGTTCTGACGCCGGGACGGCTTCGATTCGCCCGCGTGCCTGGACGCTTTCGGCGGGGTCGGTGGTGAACACCGTGAACGTCGCAACGTCGGTCGTATCGAGAAACGCCATCTTCCGACTGTCGTCCTCGTGGGCGAACTGGAAGTACAGATACGTCCCGTCGTATCCGAACGACTCCGGAATCGCATAGGTCTCGGCACCGTCGGTCAGCGAGAGCACCCCGGCGCCCTCGGCTCTGAGCAACTCGTCGATAGCCGACCGGTTCATCTTCTCTGTCATTCAACGTTTCTTGACGTGTGCAGCGTTTATATCTCTCGAAGTCCGTGACTGCGGACGGTTGGGAACGATATCGCGCCGGAAAGTTATGCGGCCGAATCGCCGTCTCGAATCGGCGTGATGGTGACCGCCCACACGGCGTCGCAGCCGCCACATTCGACGGACGTGGCTCTCGATACGTTCCCATCGGCATACTCCGACGCCCGATTGCCACAGCCACATTCGATGGTTACCTCCATACCGAGTGATTTACCCGATACCCGAAATACGCCATCTCTAGATACTGCTAGTCGCCGTTGCCGTCGGTCCGTGCGCCACCGGTCTCCTGCCAGCCGCCCGAATCGACGACTTCGAAGAGTTTGCGCCAGTTCTCGTCGTCCTGGGCTTCTGGCAGTGCATCTCGCAGTTGTCGGAAGTCTGATTCCGGGACCTGCGAGTGGACGAGGTCGATGACGACCCGAGCGTGGTGGGCGGCATCCGCCCGGTCGGTCTTCTCGATGTCGCTGACGCGGTCCAGAAACTCCGACCAGTCGAATCGCTGGCCGTGGTCCTGCACCGCGCCGGTCATGTACCACTTCACTTCCATCGGAAGCGACGCCGCGAGGTCGGCGGCGTTGCCCTCGGGAAGTCGCTGGCCCAGCGTCATCAGCGTCGCCCGAGTCGCCCGAACCGCCTCGCCGGTGCCGGGTAGTTCGAGTCGGTGCTGTATCTCGCCGGTGAATTCGTCGAAATTCATACGTTTGGATATCATCACGCGACCATATCAAACTGGGTAACACATCCCATGAGATGAGAACGGACCTGCTGTTCGGCGCTTCGAGCGTCCCGATTGACCGGTCGTCGCCGTGCGGCGGCCCCCGAGTGCCCTCACACTGGTCGGTGGGTTAATCGTGGCTCTCTACGACGATACACGTATGGAGATTACCGACCTCATCCAAGAGGACATCGTGACAGTCAATCTCGACGACAGCCTCATCGATGTCGCCGAAGTGTTTCTCGAAGAGCAAGTCGGGAGTGCCGTCGTCGTAGACGCAAGCGACGAAGTCATCGGCATCGTCACCGACCGAGACCTGGTCATCTACGGACAGAACTTCATCGAGGAACTCGACCGAACGGCAGTGAACGAGGTCCTGGCGATGTCGGTGTTTTCGGTCGAACCCACGGTGAGCGTACTGGAGTTGACCGAACGGATGCGCGAGGCGGGCGTCCGGCGAGTGCCGGTCATGGAAGACGGCGAGCTACTGGGCATCGTGACCCTCGACGACATCATCGTTCACCTCGCCGACGAGTTGGAGAGCCAGGAACTGGAAAACCTCGCTGCAGTCATCGAGTCGGAGTCGCCCACACGCGACGCCGACGGCACCGAGTAGTAGCCACTCGAACTCGGCGGTGCTGTTCCTACTCGGTGGGAATCACCACAGAAGGGAGGTCGATACGGCCCCCATGAAATGACAATGTCAGACCATCGCCGATTCAGAGACCGCACCGACGCGGGCGAGCAGCTCGGGGAGGCGCTCCAAGAGCGAGACATCGACGTGGAGTTGGTTCTCGCCATCCCGCGAGGTGGCCTGCCGCTCGGGCGGGCGGTCACCGATGCGCTCGGCGTCCCGCTCGACATCGCCGTCGCATCGAAAATCGGTGCGCCCGGCAACCCCGAGTACGCCATTGGCGCCGTCGCGAGCGACGGGACAGTCTGGCGCAACGAGGGGGCCATCGGCGACACCCGCGCCGACGAGGCGTATTTCGAGCGGGAGCGCGAACGTGAGGCCGCAAACGCCCGCGAGAAGGCCAACCGCTACCGGCGTGGCCGGCCGGCACACGACCCGGCCGGCAAGACCGTCGCCGTCGTCGACGACGGCGTGGCGACGGGAGCGACCGTCAGAGCCACTCTCGCGATGCTCCGCGAGGCCGGCGTCGACCGTATCGTGTTGGCGGTGCCGGTCGGCCCCCCGGACACCGTTCGCGAGTTGTCCGAGATGGCCGACGAAGTCGTCTGTCTGGAGACGCCGAGTCAGTTCGGCGGCGTCGGCCAGTTCTACGATCGGTTCGACCAAGTCACCGACGAAGAGGCGATGGCGTACCTCTCCGACGACGGAGACACATAAAAAACCCCGACGGTGAGTGCCAGATTTCGAGAACCGTCGGCGGTTACTTCTGCTTCGGCAGTGAAGTACGAAGTGCCGACAGTACAGTTCCGGCCAGCGGTACAGCGCGACAGAACAGAAGCGGACGGACACCGACACCCATGGATATCACTACTATCGTATCGGAAGAGTACGTGCAGTTCCCCCCGGAAACACCCGTCTCGAAGCTCGCTGGGGCGTTCGAGGACCCCTCGGTCACGGGGGTCGTCGTCTACGGCGACACCTTCGAGGGGGTCGTGACGCGGCGCCAACTCGCGGGGTCACACCACCAGCCAAACGAGAAGCTCGCCTCGCTGGTCTGGCACGTCCCGCGGCTCACCCCCGACGAGGACGTCCGGAAAGTCGCCCAACTCATGATAGACGCCGACTCGCAGTTCCTCCCCGTCTTCGAGGGCGAGGAGTTGGTCGGCGTCGTCACCGCCGACGACGTACTCGAAGCGGTCCTGCCGTACCTCGATGCGGCGACCGTCGCCGAGGCCGCGAGTACCGACCTCGTCACCGTCGACCCTGCGTCGAGTTTCGGCGAGGCGCTCCACGTCTTCCGGGAGCACCGCATCGCCCACCTCCCGGTCGTCGAAGACGACACCGCGGTCGGCATCCTGAGTCTCTACGACGTGACCGACCTCACGGTCCGGTCCGGAGACCAGAGCCAGGGCGGCGACGGCGGCGGTACCGACTCCTTCGGTGGCGACATCTCCGCCAGTTCCGGCCGCACCCACGGCGGCTTCGGCGCCCGCGAGGGGGAACTCGAGCGGGTGTTGGACCTGCCGGTCCGGGATATGATGGTGTCGCCGGTGCGGACGATTTCGCCCGAGGAAACCCTCGACGTGGCCGTCGAGCGGATGTTCGACATCGGCGGGTCGTCGCTCGTCGTCACCGACGACGGCGCCCCGCACGGCATCGTCACGAAGACCGACGTGCTCGATTCACTCACGTGGGAGGCCGGCGGCAACCGAGCGGTGCAGGTGTACGGCGTCGACCTAGTCGGCGACACGAGTTACGACGACATCGTCGCGATGGTCGAGAACTTCGACGAGAAGGACGGCGGGATGCGCGTGTTGGACGCGAAGGTCCACCTCCACGAACACGACGAGAAACTCCGCGGGACGCCGCTGCTGTTGGCCCGGATTCGCCTGCACACCGACAGGGGCCTCTACATCGCCTCCGGTGAGGGCTACGGTGCGAGCCACGCGCTCAACGAGGCGCGTGACGCCCTCGAACGCCAGATTCGCGACCGGAAGACGAAGGGCAAAAGCAAGAAGCACCCGGACGAGGCGTTCTGGGAGAAACGCTTCGGCTGGATGCTCGAAGCCGAACCCTGAGCGACGGGGCGGCCGTGAACCTCGAAGCCTGCCTCACAGCAAGGTTCCGAGGTTCATGATGAAGAGCACGTAGAGGAGCAGCAGTATCGTTCCCTCCGACCGCGTTATTTCTCGGTCCTGCGTGATGAAGAAGTAGAGCACGGTCACCAGAACCTTGACCTCCTCCCGCGCCTGAAGACGCGGGAATCCCGCCACGGGATTTCAGGCCGGGCGTGGCCCTCTGGTTTCAAGACGCATACGTTCCAAGCGTCTCTTGCTGGACTTCAGCATCGGCTTGGCTGTCTTGTGGGGCGGTCAAACGCCCCCCATCCTCAGCCGAGTCATCGCCATCCGTGTGTTCTCTTGAATGGCTCTCTCCACTGAGGTAGCGGTCTGCGATGTTTATCGCGCCGTTCACGTCCGCTTGGTACTCGCCAATCCAGCAAGCGTCGTTCGTACACGTGAACGTCGCCTGTCGCGGGCGGTATCCTACCTCACCGCACGCGTGGCATTGTTTCGACGTGTTACGTGGGTTCACCGTCTTGACGGGGATGCCCTTCTCGACGGCTTTGTAGCGTATCTGTGCATGGAGTTTGGCGAACCCCCATCCGTGCAGACGCCGATTCATATACTCGCCGTAGTCCATCGACTCACGGATGTACGTCAGGTCTTCCAGAACCAGCACGGGATTCTCGATGGACTCGGCGTACTCCACGACTTCGCGGGTGACACTATGGAACACGTCGTCTATCTGGCTCCACACGTCGTCCCCGAACGACTCAGCGATACGCTCACTTCCGCGTGTCTGAAGTCGCCTCGTGGTGGTGAAGTAGGTCTTGCGGAGCCGACGGATGGTCTTCCCCTCGTCGGCCCACAGTTCGGGGCGGGTAGGGGAACCGTGGCCGTCGCGGTGACACACCGTGACGAGCGACGCTTCCCCAATATCGACACCGATGGGCGTCCGTTCTTCTCTGGACACCTTAGAAGCCCTCTCCACGTCGCGGGTGGCAGTGATGTGGAGGAACCACGTTCCGTCCTGCTCGAACAGCCGACTTTCGCCCATTTCTGCGTCACCAGCGTTCAACGCTTCCAACCAGTCCCGTTGTTCGGGGTTTGGCTGTGCTGGTATCCAGAGGTGGTAGTCCTCGTGGTGCGGGATTTTGACGTACCACTCGATTGCGTTCTCGGGCTTATGGTCGAGCCGTAGCCCCTCGTTGGTGAAGCGTACCGGGTGGTCGTCGTGAAGTTCGCCCGCGTTGTACGTCGTCGTAAGTTGTGGGACGTACTGCTTGAGCGCGTTTTTCGCGTACCCGCTCAGGTCGTAGTTGACCACCACATCGTTCGCTTCGGCTTGCGTGGTACATCGGGCGTCGAAGGCGTCGTGAAGAGCATGCTGGTACGCCTCTCGCGTCTCTCGGAGTTTCCGCCGTTTGTGCGCGTTCGGGGCGACCAGTTTCAGTTCCAGCGTCTTCGTGAGTTCGGTCACGAATTGTCCTCCTCGTGGCGCTGAATGTAGTTCATGACCGTTTCGCTGGATACGTGGCCCGCCGTTCCTGCGTAGTAGCCTCTCGCCCATCCGATTTTCTCGCCGTTGTGGTTGGCGTATCGGTGGTTGTACTTCCGCGAGGAGATCCCCTTGAACCAGTTGGCGAGTAGCGACGGCGCGTGCTTCGGTGGGCTACTGACGAACAGGTGGATGTGGTCGGGTTGTACGGTCAGGTCGAGTATTTCGAGGCCCTTGTCGTCGGCAATTTCGTGGAGAATGGTTCGCACACGGTCTGCGACCTCGCCTTTGAGCACCGAGTTACGGTACTTCGGCAACCACACTATGTGGTAGTTGAGGTTGTAGGTCGCGTGCCGTGTGGTCTTCATCCGTGTCACACACTATGGATCAAGATGTATTAATACTGGTGGTGAACCTGTGGGAAACCCAGCCGTAGCGTCGTCGATGGGAATGTACGCTATTGTCCGCTTGACCCCCGCCTAAAGACGGAGGTATGCGCTCGTAACTCTATCATCGTCGTGGGCGATCTCGGCGGGATTCGCAAGGACAACGACAAAGGGCGGTACGTTAACGACAAGACCCACAAGATGCCGTTTGCCCGCCTGCTGAACTACATCGAGTACAAGGCCCACGACGCGGGTATCGACGTGCAGTTGGTCGAAGAATACGACACGTCGAAAACGTGCAACCGTTGTGCCTGCGAGGGCGTCCGAGAGACGCAGGGGCGCTTTGAGTGTCCCGAGTGTGGGCTGGACGACAACGCCGACAAGAACGGTGCGCTGAACATCGGCAAACGAGCCTTGGGCAAGTTCTCGAAACCGCTGTCCGAGGCGGGGGCTGGACTGGCACAGCCCGAAACGCAGGTCATCGTCCCACGCGACGACGAACCTGCGAACCTCTCCGTTTCCGTGGGTTCAACCCCCGGTAGGGGAACCCCACGGCGTTAGCCGTGGGAGGATGTCAGGACGTGGAAACGGGGCTGTGTACCGACTGCGCTGCGGAATATCGGGACGCGTCGTCGGGCGAGTGAGGCAGTACGCCGCGACTACTCGGCGGGGACACCGATTTGGGCTCCGTCGACGTATCGACAGTTGACGGCGACCCCGAGCATGAGCAGCAGCGAAGCGATGTAGAGGCTGGTCAACAACAGGAGAACCCCGCTCAGCGTGCCGTAAATCGCATACTGAGACGCCTGTCGGACGTACACCTGAACGATGACGTGGAGGACGGTCCACCCCGACGCGGCGAAGACGGCACCCGGGAGCGCCGACTGCAGTCCCGACACCACATCCGAAGGGACGTAGTACATCGGCAGGAACACCACCGTGAGCGCGCCGAGCAACACGCCAGCGGCGACACCGTCGAAGAGGACGCTGTCGGCGAACGCAAGCGAAATGGCGCTCGTCGTCACGAGGACGAGTCCCGAAGCGGCGAGCGACCCGATGACGACCACGCCGTCGCGGAGTCGAGTCGGTCGGCGTCGGCCGCTGGAGGCCGACCTCTCGATTCGCCCCAGTACCGTCAAGAACGCCACTGCGGCGTTGGCACTCGTCCAACCGAGTACGGTGACCGAAAGCACCGACGCACCGGTCCGACCCGACACCGACGCGAGTGCGTCGGCGAACAACTCCCGCGCCGCAGGGGTCAGATACAGCGTCATCGACTCCTCGACGCCCGCAGTGAACCGGGGGCCGAACGCCGCAAGCCCCAACAACAGCAGGGGAACGAGCGAGACGAAGGTGTAGTACGCCAGCGCGGCAGCCGGATACTTCACGTCGTGTTCGTACGCCACTCTGAGGAGTGCAACGACATCCCGAACACCCCGAGCCGAGAGCTCCATATTGGGTATCCAACGTTCGGACCCAAAACTCGTTGCCCTCGATTGGGCGTCGAACTCGGCGAGCAACCCCCGTACTGACCGCGGTCGGTCGTCCGTGGACGCCCGCCAAGAGGCACAATACCATTACCCACGCCGTCAAACGGTACACCCGTGTCCGATAGCCCTCACAGCCAGCCGGCCGAGGAGGTTCTCTCCGCCCACGACACCAGCGCCGAGGGACTCTCGGAGGCGGCGGCGACGGAGCGACTCGAAACGCACGGCCCCAACGACGTGGTCGAGGCGAGCGCTCGTACGTGGCTGAAAATCCTCCTCGAACAGTTCGACAGCGTTCTCATCTGGGTGCTCCTGGCCGCCGCCGCGCTGTCTATCGTCGCCGGTCACGCCGTCGACGCCGTCCTCATCGCCGTTATCGTCGTCGCAAACGGACTCTTCGGGTTCGTCCAAGACTACCGTGCCGAACAGAGCCTCGACGCGCTCCGTGAGTTGACCGCACCGACGGCGAACGTCCGACGGGGCAGCGAAACAATCGAGGTCACCGCGACGGAGCTCGTCCCCGGTGACGTCGTGGAGTTGTCCAGTGGCGACGTGGTGCCGGCGGACGGTCGGCTCCTCGAGGAGACGGACCTCGAAATCGACGAGGCGGCGCTGACGGGCGAAAGCGCCCCTGTCTCGAAGGACCCCGACCCCGTCGCGGCCGACGCGTCGCTGGCCGACCGGACAGGGATGGTGTACAAGGGCACGAACGTCACCCGCGGCAGCGGCGTCGCGGTGCTCACCGGGACCGGAATGGACACCGAGGTGGGTGCCATCGCTCGCGAGTTGGCGGCGACCGAAGAGACCGAAACCCCCCTACAGAAGGAACTCGACGAACTGGGGCGGTACCTCGGCATCGGCGTGGTCGTGTTGGCCCTGTTGGTCGTTCCGCTGTTGTTGTTCCGGGGAACCGAGCCAGTGCAAGCCGGGCTGACGGCGATTTCGCTGGCCGTCGCCGCCGTCCCCGAGGGATTGCCGGCCGTCGTGACCCTGACGCTCGCCCTCGGCGTCCGGAAGATGGCCGACGAGAACGCGCTGGTCCGGAGCCTCCCGGCGGTCGAAGCCCTCGGTTCCGTCGACGTCATCTGTACCGACAAAACCGGAACGCTCACCGAGGGGCGAATGACCGCGAGTCGAGTGTGGACGAACGACTCGGTCGTCGAACTCGACGACGAGACGGGACGTGACTGCTCGTCCGACCAAGTCGAACTGCTGTTGCGGGCCGGCGCGCTCTGTAACGACGCCACCACGGAGGACGGCGACCCCACCGAGAAGGCGCTTGTCGTCGCCGCCGAGGAGTACGGCTTCGGCGTCGAGACGCTTCGGGAAGAAAACCCCCGAACCGACGAGATTCCGTTCTCCTCGGAGCGCAAGTGGATGGGAACCGTCCACGGCGACTGCGGCTACGTCAAGGGTGCCCCGGAGGTCGTCCTCTCGAAGTCGACCCGCATCCACACGGCCGACGGCCCGGCCGAACTCACCGACGAGGCCGCCGAGGACGTCCGCGAGCAGGTGAAAACGTTCGCCGACGACGCCCTCCGGGTTCTGGCGGTCGCCTACGCCGAAGACCCCGACGACATGGACTCGGAGCTGGTGTTCGTCGGCTTGGTCGGCCTCATCGACCCGCCGCGCGAGGAGGTCGCCGAGGCGATTGCGGCGACCGAACGCGCCGGCATCGGCGTGAAGATGATAACCGGCGATAACGTCCGGACGGCAGCCGCCATCGCGGGCTCCCTCGGGATGGGACGGACGGTCACCGAGGGCAAGGAAATCGAGGCGATGAGCGACGACGAACTCCGCGAGCGCGTCGAGACCGCCGACGTGTTCGCCCGCACCTCGCCGGAACACAAGGTCCGCATCCTGCGTGCGCTCAAGGACAACGGCCACGTCGTCGCGATGACGGGCGACGGCGTCAACGACGCCCCGGCGCTGAAAAGCGCCGACATCGGCATCGCGATGGGGGTTCGCGGCACCGACGTCGCCAAACACGCAAGCGACGTGGTGTTGCTCGACGACAACTACGCGACCATCGAGCGGGCCGTCGAGCGCGGGCGAGCCATCTTCGACAACGTCTGGAAGTTCGTCGCCTACCTGCTCAGCGCGAACGTCGCCGAAGTCGCGCTCGTCTTTCTCGCCTCGCTGTTCGGCTATCTCGTCTTGCCTGCGGTGCAGTTGCTGTGGATTAACCTCCTCACCGACGGGTTGCCGGCGCTGGCACTCGGCGCCGACCCCCAAAGCGGCGACGTGATGGAGCGCCCGCCGCGGGAGTCCGACCGCGGCATCGTCGACCACCGGATGCTCGGCCTGATAGGCGGCACCGGCGCGGTGTCGACCGCCGTCATGCTCGGATTGCTGTTCTACACCCTCGGCGGAGCCGCCGCTATCACGCCGTATGCGATGACGATGGTGTTCACCGGGTTCGTCGCCCTCGAATTCGAGAAACTGTACGTCATCCGATGGCTGCGGGAGACGCCGACGTTCTCGAACCCGTGGCTCGCGGTCGCCGTCGTCTCGTCGCTGGTGCTCCAGTTGGCGGTGCTGTACACGCCGCTCAACCAATACTTCGGGACCGTCCCGCTCGGCGTCGCCGATTGGGGCGTCATCGGTGTCGTCCTCGCGGCCGCCCTGCCCGCCTACCTAGCGGTGGTCGTACTGCTCAAGCGCACGACGCCGGCTTGAGGCGCGACGCAGGAAACCCGGATTCCGGGATACGCTTTTGGACGGCGAGGTTGTCCTCGAAGTATGCCCGCAGTTCGCCGGCTCGTCATCGACGTGTTGAAACCCCACGAGCCATCGCTTCTGGAATTCACGACCCAACTCGCCGACATCGAGAGCGTCGAGGGCGTCACATCGTCGCTCATCGAACTCGACCAGGAGGTCCAGAACATCAAACTGACCTTCGAGGGCGAGGACGTGTCCTTCGAGACAATCGAAGAGCACATCGAAACTCTCGGTGGGACGGTCCACTCCATCGACCAGGTTGCCTGCGGGGAGTACATCGTCACGGACCGCCGGACGTTACAGGACTGACGTGACTCCGATTCGTCGACGCCTCCGGCGACTCCTCGGACGGGAGGGCGTTCTCTCCATCGCCCGGCGGTACTTCGTCTCCAACGGGTTCGACGGGACGCTCACCAGCATCGGCGTCATCGTCGGCGCCGTCCTCTCGGGCGTCCCCAGCGGTGCAACGGTCATCAAAATCGGGCTTGGGGCGGCAGTCGGCCTCGGAACGTCGGCAGTGTGGAGCGTCTGGGAAATCGAACGCGCCGAAACCAAGGCCGAACTCAGACGCATCGAGCGGGCGATGCTCGTCGACCTCGACGACACCCAAATCGAGCGCGAACAGCGCGGTGCCCGCCTGTTGCACGCAACGATGAGCGGCCTCGGACCGCTCATCGGCATCCTCATCCCCCTCACCCCGTTTCTCTTCGAGGGAACGCTTTTCACGATGGTCGAAGCCGCGCTCATCGCAGTCGCCCTCGGAATCGGCATCTTGGGCATCTTCGGTGCGTACATGGGCTCTATGTCCGGCCAGCGCTGGTACGTCGCCGCGGCCCGGATGGCGCTTGCCGGGTTGGTCGTCGCGATAATCAACGTGTTTTTGCCGGGATGAGCGGTCGCTCGTAACCGACCGAATGCACGCCTTGCCGGTCAAGATTTATTGTCACCCCTCTGGAACGAGGGTCGTGGCAGCAAGCAACACTCCGCAGTCGGACGCCGATATCGGCCTGTTGGACGCCGTCGCCATCGAGGTCGGCCTCATCATCGGCGGCGCGCTGTTCGCGCTGGTCGGCGTCGGCGTCGACATCGCCGGAACGGGCGTCGTGGTGTCGTTCGGCGTCGCGATAACCATCGCCGTCCTCGGGTTAGTTCCGACGGCAATGCTCGGTGCGTCGTTTCCGACGACGTGTGGACACTATCGGTATCCCGCCCGGTTCGTCTCGCCGGCGCTGGCGTTTCTGGCGGCGTGGGGCCTCGGCATCAGCATGTTCGCCGGTGGGTTGCCGCTGTACGCGCTGACCGCCGGCGAGTACCTGACGGCGCTGATTCCGTTTTCGGCGACTGCGAGCGGCATCGGGCTGTTGACGCTGTTTTTCGTGTTGAACCTCTTCGGGATTCGACTCGCAGCGAAAGTCCAACTGCTGATGTTCGTGGGGTTGGTCGTCGCGTTGGGTGCGTTCGTTGCCTTCGGCGCGCCGACCGTCGAGGCGGCGAACCTCACCTCGCCGTTCGCCAGTGGGCCGGTCGGGATTCTCGCCGCCGCGGGCGTGCTGTACTTCACCTGTCTGGGCGCGAACTTCGTCATCGACATCGGTGGCGACCTCCGGGATGCGACGGTGACGATTCCGCGGTCGTTCCTCCTCTCGATTCCGCTGGTCTTCCTGCTGTACGTCTCCGTCGCCGCCGTCGCCGTCGGGTCGCTGGGCGTCGAAGCGATGGCGGGACAGACCCTCGAAATCGCCGCCGAGCGGTTCCTCTCGCCGGCGTTCCAGACGGTGTTCATCATCTGTGGGGCGCTGTTCGCCGTCGCGACCAGCCTGAACGCGACGTTCATCCTGATTCCGAAGTACGCCGGAGCCCTCGCCGACGACGGCGTGTTCCCGGCCGCACTCGGGGCCACCAACGACCGCTTCGGGACGGCCCACTGGACGCTGCTTGGAACGTACCTCCTCAGTGCGGCCATCTTGCTGGCGCCGCTCCCATTCGAACAGTTGGGGACGATGCTGGCCTTCGGCGGCGCGCTCGTCGTGACGGTCGTCATGCTTGCGGCCATCAGCGTCCTCCGGGACCCACCCTCGGAGTTCGACCCCGGGGCGTTCCCGGTCTCGACGCGGGTCGTCTACGCGATGGCGGTGCTTGCGGTGCCGTTGAACCTGCTTCTCATTGCCCTGTTGGCGACCCAATCGACGACGCTGTTTCTCGCGTGGGCGGGACTGGTCGCGCTGGGGGTGCTGTTCTATCACCTCCGAACCGACGGCATCGAACCGAATGCCGAAGCCGTCGAGTGACGCCCGGCCCGTCAGCACTCAGTCGTCGTCCGCCGGGACGACCTCCGCGTCGGCTCTGGAGTACCCCGGCGGCGTCGCCGAGTCGCCCTCCCGTTCGGCTCTCGTGACGGCCCGCGCCGCGTAGTAGGTCAACACGAGCAACACGACCGCGGGAACGACGATGAGCGACATCTGGACGAAGACCACGAGCACGTCGCTCGGATACGACCCGTAGGTAACGAACAGGGCCACGAAAAACAGGAGAATCCCGAGCGGAATCGCGTTAACCAGTACGTCGAGGAACACCTCGCGGTCGAAGAGTCCGTCGCGTTTCGACATATCCGGGCGGTCGCCGCCCTCGGGACTATCGATTATGCCGAACATGTTCCCGTGGGGAGCCGTCCGACGTGACCGCTACATCTATTAGGAGATGGCTGACACATCACCGACGGAGCAACACAGACAATGACAATCGAGCGAACGGGCGTCGTCGGTGCGGGACTGATGGGCCGCGACATCGCCGGACTGCTGGCGAACGCCGGCTATGCGGTCACGCTGGTCGACGTCGACGCCGACGTGTTGGCCGAGGCACGAGCGTATCACGAGGAGACGCTGGAGGCCGAACTCCGCGCCGGCGGCATCGAGGTGTCGGACCGGCCGGCCGAGCGAATCGCCTACGACACGGATATCGAGGCGCTGTCGGACGCCGAGTTCGTCGTCGAAGCCGTCCCCGAGCGGCTCGGCCTCAAACGCGGCATCGTCGCCGACCTCGAAAGCGTCCTCGACGGCGAGGCGATTATCGGAACGAACACTTCCTCGCTGACGCCCGGCGACATCGCCGCCGAGATGGCCCACCCAGAACGGGTCGTTCTGTTTCACTTCGCGAACCCCGCACTTCGCCGCGACATCGTCGAGATATCCGGCGACGAGGCGACCGACCGCGCCCTCGACATCGCCCACGAGGCCGCCGGAGCCATCGACCGCGAGCCGATTCGACTCGGCCGGGAGTACCGCGCCAACGGCCTCTCGCGGCTGTCTGCGAGCATCAAATGCGCCGCGACGTGGGAACTGCTGGAGGCCGACCCCGCGGCCATCGACACCGCCGCGAGAAACGTCGGCTTCGACCGCGGGCCACTGGAACTCATCGACCTCATCGGTCTCGACGTCCACCTCGCGACCGTCGACAATCTCTCGGAGGTGTACGGCGACCGCTACGCCCCGCCGCCGGAGGTCCGCGACCGGATGGAGGAGTTGGTCGCCTCCGACCGCCTCGGAAAGAAATCCGGCGCGGGCTTCTTCGAGTGGGACGGCGAGGCGTGTCTGATGGCCGACCCCGAAGAGCCACACGACATCCAGCCGATTCTGGCCGCGTTGGTCAACGAAGGCCACCGCCTCGTCGACGACGGCATCGCCGACGAGGCGACGGTCGACGAGATTCTCAAACGCGGCGGCGACAGCGAAATCGGCCCCTTCGACCTCGAGGAGATGTTCGGTACCGATGCGCTTCGGGAAACGCTCGAAGAACGCCACGAGGAGACGGGCGCGGCCGTCTACGACGCCGTCTTCTGAGGGGTCATCGGGGCGTCTCGGCGGTCAGTTCAGCGTCCAGAACTCGTAGTTCAGGTACGTCGCAAACGAGACCCACGCGAGGTACGGAACGAGCAGCAGCGCCGCCCGGCGGTCGACGCGGGCGAAGGCCCACATCATCGCCACGATGAGCGCCCACAGCGCGACGATGACGGCAAGCCCGAGGCCGATTTCGCGCATTCCGAAGAAGACGGCCGACCACCCGAGGTTGAACGCGAAGTGGACGACGAAGACGCCGACGGCCAGCCGGACATCTCTCGGCGCCGAATCCGCCTGCCGCCACACCAGCCACAGGGCGGCGCCGATGAGTGCGAACAGGGCGGTCCAGACGGGGCCGAACACCCAGTTCGGCGGGGCCAACGCTGGCTGTTGGAGCGAGTCGTACCACGCGCCGAGGCCCTGTGCGGTGAAGACGGCACCGGAGGCACCGACCACCTCGACGGCCACGACGGCCACGACGAGCGCGAGGAGGGGGCGTTCGACGGCCAGTTCTCGGAACACCGAGCGGAGGGAGGTCATGTGGGGGATTCGGTGTGACGGAAAATATACCCACAGCCTCGCTACACCAGTATCGGCGGAACCGCAAAGGGATCTACCTGCACGTCAAGTAGCGTCGGTTCGTCGCTCTCGATGGCGTCGGGGAGCGTTTCGGTGAGTTCGTCGGGCGTCTCGACGGTTTCGCCGCGGCAGCCGAAGCCGCGGGCGATGGCGGCGTAGTCGACGCCCTCGTGGAAGTCCGTCGAGAGCTGGAAGTTGTCGGTGCCGATTTGGCTGGCCTTCGAGGAGCCGAGCCCGTCGTTGTTCAAGATGACAACGGTCAGTGGCAGGTCCTCGCGAGCGGCCGTCTCGAGGTCAGCGATGTGGTAGCCGATGCCACCGTCGCCGGAGAGGGCGACGACGGGTGTGTCGGGACGGGCGAGTTGGACGCCGATTGCCTGCGGGAGACAGACGTTGATACCGTCGCTGCCGCGGGCCTGTAGGTATCCGAGGCCGTGCTGTTCGACCTCGTAGAACGCCCCCGAGAAGAACCCCGAGTAGCTGGTGGCGCTGACGAGGATTCCCTCGGCCGGAATCGACTCGTTCAGTTCGTCGACGACGCGGGCGGGTGCGACCGGTTCGGCGTCGCTCCGGAGGTCGCTCTCGTGGGAGGCCCGCCACTCGGTGCGGTCGGCGTCCAGCGACTCGATGCGGTCGGCGCGGTCGGCGTAGTCGTCGGGAGCGACACAGTCGTTCAGCGCCCGAAGCGTCGTCCGAACGTCGGCCTGTATCGCCACGTCTGCGGCGTAGTTCTTCCCCAGCCACGCCCGGTCCAAATCGACGTGGACGATTTCGGCCTCGTCGGAAATCAGCGACCACCCGACGGTGGTGAGGTCGCTGAACCGCGTCCCCAATCCGACGACGAGGTCGGCGGCTTCGAGGGCGTCGTTTGCGGTCGCACAGAACCCCCACCGTCCCACCACACCGAGCGCATAGGGTTCGGTCTCGTCGACGGCGCCCTTGCCGTTTATCGACGTGACGACGGGCGTGTTCGTCCGTTCGGCGAACTCGGCCAGCGCCTCGCTGGCGTCGGCACGGACCACGCCCTCCCCGGCGAGGACGACCGGCGCCTCGGCGGCTTCGAGACGGTCCAGCGTCGCCGCGACCCGTTCGGGGTTCGGCGCGGGACGGTCGGCCGGATACGACGCGTCGACTGCGGCCGGCGAGTAGTCGATTTCTTCCTCGAACACGTCACCGGGGAGGTTGACGTGGGCGGGTTTCGGCACGCCGGTGGTCATCTGCCGGAGCGACGACTCGACGGCTTCGACGGCGCGGTCGCCGGATTCGGCGTCGAAGGTCACCTCGGCGTGCGGGCCGAGTATCGCCTCGTTGTCGCCGTCCTGTATCACCTCGCGGCCGCGGATGTCGCGTTCGTTGTCGCCGGTGAGTGCGAGGACGGGACTGGAGGCGCCGTCGGCCTCACAGAGGCCCGCGCTCATGTAGGCGGCGCCAGGGCCGCCGACGCCGTCGACGACGCCGACCGTCCGGTTGGCCCGGGCGTACCCGTCGGCCATCAGCGCCGCGCTCGCCTCGCTACGGCCCAAGACGTGTCGCAGCGAGGAGTCCGCGAGACTCGAATAGTAGGGGTCCATCTGCTCGCAGGGGAAGCCGAACACCGTGTCGACGCCGCCCGCTTCGAACAATTCCACGATTTCGTCTGTTGTGCCTGTCATCGTCCTCCCGACCCGAAAGAGTCGGAAAGACCGTTACGGCCGGCGGTGAAAAGTGTACTCCCGTTAATCGACGGTCAACGAGGGGGTCGGCCGACTCGCCGACGCCGTTCACTCGTAGGTGGTGGTGTAGCCGCCGTCGAGCAGCAGGTCGCCGCCGTTGAGGTGTCTGGCGTGCGAGGAGAAGCCGAACACGAAGAGGTTCGCCACCTCGATGGGCATCATCAACTCCTTCGTCCGGGCCTGCCCGAGCATCACGTCCTCGATGACTTCCTCCTCGGAGATGCCCCGTTCCTCGGCAGTGTCGGCTATCTGGTTGGCCATCAGCGGCGTCAACACGTAGCCGACGCTAACCGAAAAGCCCCGCAGCGTGCCCTCGCCCTCGGCGGCGATGGAGCGCGTGAGCCCGTTGAGCCCGTGTTTCGCGGTGATGTAGGTCGCCTTATCGCGAGTCGCATACTGGCCGTGGACCGACGACATGTTGGCGATTGCGCCGACGCCGTCGTCGGTTTCTCTGATGTGCGGCATGACGTGTTTCGACAGCAGGAACGGCGCCCGCAACATCACGTCCATCATGCGGTCGTACTCCTCGGTCGGGAACTCGGGGATGGAGGCGATGTGTTGCATCCCGGCGATGTTGGCGAGATACCTGATGGTTCCCTCCTCGCTCGCGGCGTCGACGGCAGCCTCGATATCGTCGCTATCGGTCAAATCGCACTGAGTGGCGACCATCCGGCCGTCGGCGTCGAGGGATTCGACCGTCTCGATGGTTCCGTCGAGGCCGTCTTCGTCGACGTCGAGGCCGACGACCGTCAGGCCGTTGACCGCGAGTGCGATGGCTGTCGCCCGGCCGATGCCCGATGCGGCGCCGGTCACGAGGGCGACGGTGTCGCTCGAAAAGCGGTCGTCGTCGAGTTTGAGTACCCGGTCTTCGGTAATCGGTGGGGGCGAGAGCTGGTCGTCGTCGGGAGACGATTCTGAAGCCATACCACGACATCGTCAACGAAGCGGTATGGATTCCAAGGTTTACATTCGAACCGTCACCGGACCGCGGAGCAACCACACGAGTAGATGAGCTCTGAGTCAGCAGAACTCAAGTGAAACCTGGGAGATTACCAGCCATGGCGTCTGACTCGTTTACGTTTGCTGCTACGGGAGACGCAATTCTCGCTAACTCAGTATCTACTCTCGAAAGTGAGAGAGATGGATTTGGCGCCCTTCTCGACGTTCTCCGTGCCGCCGATGCTGCGGTGACGCAGGTCGAACCAGTCTTGGTGACCGAAGGTACACCCCACGCCTCGCTCCGACAGGAAACCGACCAGTACCAGTATCTCGCACCGTTTCCGGGAGCCATCATGGGTTCCGACCCCTCTATTCTCGACGAACTGGTCAACATGGGAGTGAACCTATTCACGGCAGCCTCGAATCACGCCCTCGATTTCGGAGCGACGGGGGTTCGGAGCACGCTCTCTGCGATGCATACGCGAGACGTACCCTTCGCAGGTATCGGGCGAGACTTGACAGAGGCACGGTCTCCAGCGTATTTGGACACGGAAGCGGGGCGCGTGGGGCTCCTCAATGCGACGACAAGTGTTCCCCCTGGTGGAGAGGCGGGCGTTTCCACGTCTAGGTTCGATGGCGAGTGTGGAGTCAATCCGCTCCACGTGGAGTGGACGTATCGGATGCTGCCCGAGCATCTTGACCAACTTCAGACGATTGCTGACCGGACCGGAATCGACCAAATCAAAGGAGAGTGGCTTCGGCGCGAAAACCCCGACTGGCGAACGGACGACGCGTACTACTTCATGCAGATGCGGTGTGCTCCGGCAACGGAGCAACAGCCACCCGGCATATATCACTCCGTTCACGAGCGAGACCGTGAGGCACTCCTCGGTGGAATCGGTGATGCGGATGCCGCCGCCGATTGGGTAATTGTAGCTCTGCACGTCCACCAGGCTAGAGATGGGAACCGCAACACGAGTGAAACGCCCAAATTCCTCCAGCGAGTCGCCCACGAGTGTGTCGAGACAGGTGCCGATGCAGTCGTCGTGACGGGACCACACGCCCTCCGTGGAGTCGAACTCCACCAAGAGCGGCCGATTTTCTATTCGCTCGGGAACTTCTTCTTTCAAGAGGAGGCGATCCATCGGATCCCGGAATCCATCGACCAACCCGTCGAATCCACCGTACCAAATGTTCGTGGGTCGTCTGCTGGCCAAGAGACGGCTTCGACGGTCGCCCACGACGCGGACAACTGGATGTCGTTCGTCCCACGGTGTGAGTTTGCAGCGAATGGGACCCTTACTGACGTAACGCTCTATCCGTGTACCCTACAGCCACGTGCGCCCGTTCCACAGCGCGGAACGCCGACTCTCGCCACCGGCCAAGCGGCACGCGATATTCTCAGAACCGTCGCTGAGCGCTCTGCGGCGTTCGGTACGACCATTCGTATCGAAGATGAGACCGGTACGATTACTCTCGCGTGAGTCTCTCGTTCGACTTCCTAAACTGATTCGCTGTCTAGGGTAGAACTCGTTCAGATACCGGGGACGTCGTTAGACCAGCAGTTGGATGTCCGACTCCGCCATGTGCTGGAGAGCGGTGGCGGCGCCGACGCCGACGGTCACGTCGTCGTAGAAGTCGTCCTCGTCGTACTCCATCAGTTCGATGGTCATCTGACAGGCCTGCAGTTCGACGCCCTGGTCTATCGAGAGCTCGATGAGCTCTTCGATGGTGGCGGTGCCGTTGTCGGAGATGCGCTTTTCCATCATCTTCGTCGCCATGCTGTCCATCCCCGGGAGCGCCGCGAGGGCGTTCGGCATCGGCATGCTCGGGTTGCCGACAGCGGAGAGTTTCAGGTCCTTGGACTTCTCCTCGTGGAGGATGTCCAGTCCCCAGAACGTGTGGAAGACGACGACGTCCCAGCCGAAGGCGGCGGCCGTCGACGCGAGGATGAGCGGCGGGTACGCCATGTCGAAGGTCCCCTGCGTGGCGACGATGGTCATCTTCTTGGTGTCGTCTGCGGTGTCGGTTTCCAGCGTGGCGACTTTGTCCTCCAGTTCCTCGATGCGGGCCTGGAGCTCCGCTTCGGTCAACGGCTCGCTGTCGGCCGACGACGCGGGCGTGTCAGTACTCATTTTACGCGGTCTTCTCGACGTAGTGTTTGTACACGTCGCCGTCCTCGACCTGTTCGAGGAGTTCGACGCCGTCGGTTCCTGTTGCCCAGCCATCGAGGTCGCTCATGCTGCCGGAGTCGGTCGCCAGCACTTCCAGCACCTCGCCCTCGGCGAGGTCGTCGATAGCTTGCTTCGTCTTCACGACCGGCATGGGACACGATGCACCTTTCACGTCGAGCGTCTGTGAGATGTCGAATTCTGCACTCATTGTTGTTTCTTCACTCCGTGTTCTGTATTGGAGCTATCGCACAATATAGGAGCCAGGGATAAAAGAATATCGTTTCTTGCACTATCCTCAAACAACCGTCCGCCACACAGCTACTCGATTAATCATCGCATATGCGCGCTTACGCACCTATTTCCGATGTGATTTCGGAGTCCACCCAGCTACTGTATTGTGCCATATATGAACTACTATGCAAACTCTTTAGTACGTCCACCCAGTAAGGAAGCATGTACGACATGAACGCCGAAGACTTCCCGACCCCGGACGAACCGGTCGACTCGATTACCCCCGAAACGCTGAAGGGGCGAATCGACTCCGGCGAGGACATCACTATCCTCGACGCTCGCATGGAAGCCGATTACGACGAATGGCACATCGACGACGACAACGTCACCACCATCAACGTCCCCTACTTCGAGTTCCTCGATGAGGAAATCGACGAGGACATCCTCGAAGCGATTCCCGATGACCGCGAAGTGACCGTCCTCTGTGCGAAGGGCGGCGCAAGCGAGTTCGTCGCGGGCACTCTCGCCGAACGCGGCTACGAGGTCAACCACCTCGAAGACGGCATGAACGGCTGGGCTCGCATCTACGAGGCCGTCGAAGTCACCGACTACGACGGCGCCGGCACGCTCCTGCAGTACCAGCGGCCCTCCTCGGGCTGTCTCGGGTACTTCCTCTACGACGACGGCGAAGCCGCCGTCATCGACCCGCTGCGTGCCTTCACCGACCGCTACCTCGAAGACGCCGACGAACTGGGCGTCGACCTGCAGTACGCCTTCGACACCCACATCCACGCCGACCACATCTCCGGACTGCGCGACCTCGACGCCGAGGGCGTCGAAGGCGTCATCCCGGAGGCCGCGGTCGCACGGGGCGTCACCTACGCCGACGAACTGACGACCACCGAAGACGGCGACACCTTCGAAGTCGGCGACGCCACCATCGAGACCGTCTTCACACCCGGCCACACGACGGGCATGACCTCGTATCTCGTCGACGACTCGCTTCTGGCCACCGGCGACGGCCTCTTCATCGAGAGCGTCGCCCGCCCCGACCTCGAAGAGGGCGACGACGGCGCGCCCGAAGCCGCACGCATGCTGTACGAGTCGCTTCAAGAGCGCGTCCTCACCCTGCCCGACGACACGCTAATCGGTGGCGCTCACTTCAGCGACGCCGCCGAACCGGCCGACGACGGCACCTACACTGCCCCCGTCGGCGACCTCGTCGAGGAGATGGATGCGCTCACCATGGACGAAGACGACTTCGTCGAACTCATCCTCTCGGATATGCCGCCGCGTCCGGCCAACTACGAGGACATCATCGCGACGAACCTCGGACAGAACACCGTCGACGACGAGGAAGCGTTCACCCTCGAACTCGGGCCGAACAACTGCGCCGCGAGCCAGGAATCCCTCGCGGGTGACTAACACCGCCGATGGTGACTGACCTACTCGTACTCCAATCGGCCGCCGAGCTGTTCCCCAACGGGGTCAGTCGCTACGCCGTCGGTGGGCTGCTGGTCGGTCTCGGAGCGGTCGTAATTTATCTCGGGACGGGCATTCCAGCCGGTGCGAGCACGTTCCTCGAATCGACGCTCTCGTACGTCTCGGACCAATCGCGGTTCCAGCAGTACGTCGCCTCCCGGGATTGGCGCGTCGTGTTCACGGTCGGTATCATCCTCGGAGCGGCGCTGTTCGCGGCGACGGTCCAATCCGGCGTCATCACGACGTCGCTGTACGAGCCCGGTACCACCGGCCAACTGTATGAAGTCGCCGGCGTGACACTGTGGTTGACCGACGTACAGCCCTGGCGGCTGTTCTTCGGTGGCATCCTGGTCGGCATCGGTACCCGAGTCGGCAAAGGGTGTACGTCCGGCCACGGCGTCTGCGGCGTCGGTTCGGCGTCGAAGACGTCCATCGTCGGCGTGGTGACGTTCATCTTAGTCGCCATCGGGACGGCACAACTCGTCGCGGCGCTGGGGGTGAGCCCGTAATGGCGGACCGACATCCGCTGTTCAAGCCGCTGATACTCGTCGGCGGCCTGATATTCGGGTTCGGGCTCGGCTTCAGCCACATGGCGCGACCGGAGGTCGTGTTGAACTTCCTCCAGTTCGAGGACCTCGGACTGGTGTTCGTCATGTTCGGCGCGGCCATCGTCAGCGGCATCGCCTTCGCGGTGATGCCACGAATCCGGGACACTGCACCGCTGACCGGTGACCGCTACGAGCGACGCCTGAAGCCCTTCGACAAGAACGTCGTCATCGGCGGCGCCATCTTCGGCGTCGGCTGGGGGCTGTCAGGTATCTGTCCCGGTGCCGCCTACGCCAGCCTCGGCGTCGGCAACGTGACCATTCTGTGGGCGCTGGCCGGCATGTTCGTCGGCGCGTACGCACAGGGCGTCTGGCGGAGTCGAACGACTGACGCCGCCGCTACGGCCCCGGCCGACGACTGACACCCCGTTTCGGATTCGTTTCTACACTACATGGAATCCTCCATCATTATCCTCTTCGTCGTCGCCGGCTTCGCGAGTCTGTTCATGGCGTGGGTCATCGGCGCCGGCTCCAGCGGTGCGACCCCCTTCGCGCCGGCGGTCGGCGCGAACGTCATCACGACGATGCGAGCCGCGTTCGTCGTCGGCATCTTCGGCTTCGCCGGCGCCGTGACACAGGGAGCGAACGTCTCCGAGGCCGTCGGTCGCGGCCTCATCGGCGGCATCACCCTGCCCGCGACGGCCGTCATCGTCGTGTTGTTCATCGGTGCCGGACTGATGGCCATCGGTATCAAGACTGGCTACCCCATCGCGACGGCCTTTACCGTCACGGGGTCGGTCATCGGCGTCGGCTTCGCCCTTGGCGGGACGCCGGTGTGGCCGAAATACCAGCAAATCGGCGCCGTCTGGCTGCTGACACCCTTCGTCGGCGGCGGGATGGCCTACGGTATCGCGAGCGTACTCCCTAGGTCGGACGTGCCCGAGCGCCTGAGCGTCGCGATGCTCGCGGGCGGTGTCGGTGCCGTCCTCGCCAACGTCGAGTTCGTGCTGCTCGGCCCCGACGGAACGCCCGGGTCGTTGGTCGGTGCCGGACAGCGACTCTCGGGAATCGACCACTGGACCGCACCAATCGTGTTGTCGGTTGCCGTCGCAGTCGCCGTCGCCACGCTCGTTTACGCCGACATCCGGCGGGACGAGGCGGGCGGACTCAGACGTGTGCTGTTGGCGTTCGGGTCGCTCGTGGCCTTCTCGGCGGGTGGCAGTCAGGTCGGCCTCGCGGTCGGTCCCCTGTTGCCGCTGCTCGACGACGTGGGGATGATTTCGCCGTTCGTCGTGTTGGTCGGCGGCGGCGCCGGCATCCTCGTCGGCTCGTGGACCGGTGCGCCGCGGATGATTAAATCGCTCGCACAGGACTACTCCTCGCTGGGGCCGCGACGCTCCATCGCCGCGCTCGTCCCGTCGTTTCTTATCGCCCAACTCGCCGTGCTGTTGGGCGTCCCCATCTCGTTCAACGAAATCGTCGTGAGCGCGATAATCGGCAGCGGCGCGGCGGTCGGCGGGTGGGGCAGCGTCAGCGCTCGGAAAATCCTCCTGACGGTCGGCGCGTGGGTCGCCTCCTTCGGTATCGCCTTCGTCGCAGGCTACGGGGCGATGGCCGCGATAGCGCTTCTGGGGTGACCCACTTCGGAAAACGCCCGCTTGCGACCCATCGAGCACAGGATTGTGTAATATCTACACAAGTCTTTTAACTACGTAGTGCCTACCGACTGACGATACAAATGCCAGATTCGATGTCCGAACAACTCCAGCAGGACATGGAGTGTGAAGGACTCCTCGAGTGTTTCCACGGTCTCAAACAGCTCGACAGGGAGTGCTTTCAGGCACTCGTCGACGCCGCGGAACCGCTCACAGTGGACGAAATCGCCGAAGCGGTCGACCGCGAACGTTCGACCGCCTACCGCTCGGTTCAGCGACTGCTCCAGACCGGTTTCATCCAGAAAGAGCAAGTCAACTACGACCAGGGCGGCTACTACCACGTCTACTTCCCGACGGACTCCGAGAAGATTACCGACGACATGCAGCGAATGTTGAACGACTGGTACGCGAAGATGGGCCAACTCATCCAGGAGTTCGAGAACAAATACGAGGAAGGCGAGATGGCCGTGCCGTCGGCCGAAAGCTAACGCCGAAGGCGTCGTCGGAGCCGTGGAACGCGAGGGGGCGGGGAGAACTCACCCTACTCCGCATACAGCAGTGTCCGTCCACACTCCGGGCAGACGTACGGAACGGGCGTCAGAATCTCGTCGGCGCGAAAACTCCCGAGAAAGCCCTCGTCTGACCCTTCCGAGACAATAGATAGGTCCCCGAGTGCGTCCGTTCCCTGTAGTTCCATCTGTTCGAGCGGTTCCGCACAGTCCGGGCATTGCTTTTCCGTCGACATCTACCCTGGGCCACGCTCGGAAGGGAAATGAGCCTCGCGAAAACAGTATTGTCTGCTTTGTCCAAAACTCTTAATTACTGCCGACTCATACAGGGGAGTGATGACAACCGAAACGACGTCCGACGCCGGGTCGGCCGCGCCGACGGACCCCGTCCACATCGGAAACACGAACGAGCTGAACGACCTCGTAGCCGAGCAGGACGTGGTCCTGACGGACTTCTACGCCGACTGGTGTGGTCCCTGTCAGATGCTCGAACCCGTCGTCGAAACGCTCGCCGCCGAGACCGACGCCGCGGTCGCGAAAGTCGACGTTGACGCGAACCAGCAGTTGGCGGCCGCCTACGGCGTCCGTGGCGTCCCCACGCTCGTCCTCTTTGCCGACGGCGAGCAGGTCGAGGAAATCGTCGGCGTCCAGGGCGAAGACCAACTCCGCTCGCTCATCGAATCATACGCCTAAACCGGCGCCGCACTTTTTCTCCCCTCGAACCGACGAGTGAGGCATGCGGAACGCCAAAATCGTCTGTACGCTCGGCCCGGCGTCGAGCGACCGGGCGACGATTCGGGACCTCGCTGACGCCGGAATGTCGGTCGCGCGGTTGAACGCCAGCCACGGCACCACCGCCGAGCGCGCCACGCGAATCGAGCGGGTGCAATCGGTGGCCGCCGACCGCGAGGACCCGCTTGCGACGATGCTCGACCTCCGCGGCCCGGAAGTCCGGACCGCCGGCATCGACGACCCCATCGAAATAGCGACGGGGTCGGAACTCCGGTTCGCCGAGGGGACGACGGCCACGACGGAGACCGTCGGTCTCAACCACTCCATCGCCGCCGTCGGTTTGGGTGATACAGTACTCCTCGACGACGGCCGCATCGAGGCGACGGTGACCGGAATCGACGGCGAAACCGTCGTCACGACCGTCGATTCGGGCGGGCGACTCGGCGCGAACAAGAGCGTCATCGCGCCGGGCGTCGACTTCGGGCTCGACATCGTCCGGAAGGCCGACCGCAGGGAAATCGAGGTGGCCGCCGAACACGAGGTCGACTTCGTCGCCGCCTCCTTCGTCCGCGACGCCGACGACGTGTACACCGTCGTCGACGCCGTAGACGACGCCGGATGCGGTGACATCGACGTCGTCGCGAAAATCGAACGGGCGGTCACCGTCGAGAACGTCGAGGAGGTCGTCGACGCCGCCGACGGCGTGATGGTCGCCCGCGGTGACCTCGGCGTGGAGTGTCCACTGGAAGCCGTCCCCCTCATCCAGAAGCGAATCGTCCGCCGGTGTATGGAGGCGGGCGTTCCGGTCATCACCGCCACCGAGATGCTCGATTCGATGGTTCACGCCTCGCGGCCAACGCGAGCGGAGGCCTCCGACGTCGCCAACGCGGTGTTGGACGGCACCGACGCCGTGATGCTGTCGGCGGAGACCGCAATCGGTGACCACCCCGTCGAGGTCGTGGAGACGATGGCACGCATCGTCCCGGAAATCGAGGCCAGCGAGGAGTACGACGAGAGCCGCGAGCAGCGGATTCCGACGGCCAGAGCCGGCTCTCGGACCGAGGCGCTGGCGCGGTCGGCGCGGTATCTCGCCGCCGACGTCGACGCCTCGGCCATCGTCGCCGTCTCCGAATCCGGCTACACCGTCCGTCGCATCGCCAAGTTCCGACCCGGCGTCCCCATCATCGCGACGACGCCCAACGAGCGCGTCCGCCGACAGCTCGCGGTCTCCTGCGGTGTCGACCCACACTCGGCCCCACCCGCCGCCGATATCGACGAAGTGCTCGAACGCGCCGTCGACACCGCCCTCGACTCCGGCCTCGCCGAGAGCGGCGACACCATCGTCGTCCTCTCGGGGATGATGTCGGAGATGCGCGGGACGAACGCGACGAACACCCTGAAGGTCCACACCGTCACTGAGCCGGTGGCGACGGGGAAGTCAATCGTTAGCGGCCGGGCGGCCGGCCCCGTCGTCCGACTCTCCGACGGCGACCTCGCGGGGATTCCGGCCGACGGCGTCCTCGTCTTACCGGCCGGCTTCGACGCCGAGTTCACCGGCGACGTAGACCGGGTCGCCGCCATCGTCGCCACCGACCCCGAGATGACCGGCTATCCGGCCATCGTCGCCCGCGAACTCGGCGTTCCGATGGTGGCAATCGATTCGGCATCGGAGCGACTGAAGGGAGGCAGAACCGTCACCGTCGACGGCGAACGCGGCGTCGTCTACGACGGCGACGTGATGGGAGAAACGGAGACCCAGTCGGGGTCCCCCCGCGACTAAAACCGTGAGCATCCTCCTTGCTGTGACCGCTCTCAGACGACCCGGAACACCCGAACCGTATCCCGTTTCCCACCCTCGCGCAGTAACTGTGCGAGGCCCAACTCCGAGAACACCGCCTTCCAGTCGCGGTGATACAGCGGAAAGTCGTCGTTGACGTAACTCACCGTCGAACCGTCCCGGCCGCGTTTCGGACTGTTCCCCTCGTTTTCGGCCGTGATGAGCAGGTCGTCGGTGACCCGCATGAGTTCCTCGAACACCCACTCATCGTCCGGGTGGACGTGCTGGAGGGTCTCCACCGAGTAAATCACGTCGAAGGCGCCGTCGGCCATCTCTGGGACGATATCCTCGATTGCGCCGGTGTGGAAGGTGCCACTCTCGGCGAGGGCCGGGTAGTGCTCGACCATGATGTCGAACGATTCGTCGTTGAGGTCGATGCCGGTGAGGTTCTCGTAGCCGGCCTGCCGGAGGTGTTCAAGGTGGCGGCCGGAACTGCAGCCGATTTCCAAGACGGCGGCGTTCTCGGAAACGTAGTGCTCGAACACCTCACGGAGCGTTTCGCTGACCTCGTTGGGGCCGATTTGTGCGTAGTACTCGGGTGAGAATTCCCCGGAGCGCTCGGCCCAGTTTCGGTGGTTGTCGTCCGGGTCCATAGCGGCACGAGGTGTTCCACGGCTAAAGCCCCCGTGACACGCGGTCGAGAGTCAAAAACCGTGACAAACAGTTATGCCACTGGAGGAGAAACTCCGGGCCGATGATAGACGTCACCATGGAGATGGAGCAGTACGACTGCCCCTTCATCGACACGACCGCGGACCACGAGGTGGCGTTCTCGACGATGCACTGGCAACTCGACGCGGCCCAAGAGGAGTTAGAGACCCGGCTGCTCGTCGACGGGGCCGACCGCGGCGCACTCGACAACGGCCTGGCGGCGCTGCGGGAGCACGACAACATGAACGAGTACCAACTGTTCACCCGGAAGGGCGACAGCGCAGTCATCCGGACGGTCATCGAACAGACCGACGCGATGTCGGTCATCCACGACCGCGGCGGCTACATCACGGGGCCGTTCCGCATCCGCGACGGCCACGAACTGTGGCAGGTCGGCTTCGACGACGGCGGCACCGCCGACGAGACGCTGTACGCACTCGACACCAACAACGACTTCGAGGTCGAACAGCGACGGGACCTCGAACTCGACCGACTGTTCGACGTGCTGGGCAACATCGAACCGGCCGGCGAACTGCTCGACGCCTGCCGGTCGCTTTCGGACGTCGAAGCCGAAACCATCCAGCGGGCCGCCGAGTCGGGCTACTTCGAGACGCCAAGGGATGCCACGCTGTCGACGCTGGCCGATGAGTTCGACGTCTCGACGACCGCGGTCTCGAAGAACATGCGCCGCGGCGAGAAGAAACTCGTCCGCAGCCTCGTCGAGGCGATGGAACACATCGACGGAAAACCCTGAGCGAACGGCAGTTCACATGCCAACCCCCCGTTTTTGATACTCCCGTCTCCTATGGGTGGGTATGTCACAGCTTCAGGACACGCTGACAGGTCTCTCGCCCGCCCGCTACGACGGTAGCACGGTTACAGGGGTGTCGCGATGACCGACCGAGCGGCGGAGTTGGACCCGCAGGTAGCCGAACTGCTCGCCGGGTTCGAGGCGGGCGTCTCGCCGCCGACAGAGACGCTGTCGGTGGCGACCGGGCGGGCGTTGCTGGACGAACTGTTCACCGTCGAGGAGACCGAACCGGTCGACGCCGTCACCGACCTCGAACTCCGAGGGCCCGAGGAGCCGGTTCCGGTCCGCATCTACGAACCGAAACCCGACACCTCGGGAGCGAGGCCGGTGTTGGTGTTCTTCCACGGCGGCGGCTGGAGTCGCGGGTCGCTGGACGCCTACGACGGTCTGTGCCGGCTGTTCGCCAACCGCGCTGACTGTATCGTCGTTTCCGTCGACTACCGCCGGGCGCCGGAACACCCCTTCCCAGCAGGGTTCGAGGACTGTTATGCCGCCACGGAGTGGGCTGCAGAACACGCCGAATCCCTCGGTGGCGACCCCGACCGGGTGGCCGTCGGTGGCGACAGCGCCGGCGGCAACCTCACTGCGGCGGTGACGCTGGCCGCCCGGGACCGCGACGGCCCCGACCTCACCCACCAACTGCTCGTCTACCCCGCCGTCAACCCCCCGTCGGTCCGCTGGTTCGACTCCTACGACGAGAACGCGTCGGGCTACTTCCTCGAAATGAGTGGCGTCGAGGCGTATCTCGAACAGTACCTCACCCGCGAGGCGGATGTCGGCAACGACTACGCCTTCCCGCTCCGTGCGCGTGACCTCTCGGGGCTGCCGCCGGCGACGGTCGTCACCGCCGGATTCGACGTGCTGCGCGACGAGGGGACCGCCTACGCCACCCGACTGGAAACCGCCGACGTCCCTGTCGAACACCACCACTACCCCGCCCAGATTCACGGCTTTCTCAGCCTGTATGAACACATCGACGAGGGACGGCAGGCCATCGACGACGTGACGGCAGCGCTCGAAACCGCTTTCGAGGGCTGAGAGCCCCCGAGTCCGTTCAGCGGGGCGACGGTTGACATGTTAACCTCCCACCTTTTGCCGATATATACCTGTACATTGCTACTATGGCACGTGACCAGACACGGCGGGAGTGGCTCAAGAGCGCTGCGGCGGCCGGAACGCTCGGAACAGCTGCGCTGGCGGGGTGTACCGGCAACGGTGATGGTAACGGCAACGGCAATGGAAACGGCAACGCCGGAGGCGGCGGAACGGTCAAAATCGGCGTCATGCAACCGCTGACGGGCGACGTACAGTACTACGGCCAGCAGTCGCTGTGGGGATTTCTCTCGGGGCTGGCGTACAAACACGACCAGGACCCACTCGACGTCTCCTCGGCGGGTACCCAGACCATCGAAGCCGGCGACGTGACCTACGAGTTGATAATCGAGAACTCGGAGTTCAGCCCCGACCAGGCCCAGACGGTCGCGACCTCCTCGTCCAGGACGAGGAGGTCGACCTCCTGTTCGGGACCGCCTCCTCCGACGCCGCCCGGCGGGTCATCGAGACCGTCGTCCTGCAGGCGAACGTCCCCTTCGTGGCCGGACCGGCCGCCGCGGCCGACGTGACGAGCGACAGCGAACTGTGTAGCGAACTCGTGTTCCGCGCCAGCGAGAACACCGCGATGGACGCCCTCTCCGGCGGCCGCTACGTCGCCCAGGAGACCGACGTCGAGCGGGTGTTCATCATGGCCGCCGACTACTCCTTCGGCCGTGCGGTCGCACGCAACTACGCGAATGTCCTCGAAAACGAGGGCGTCGAGGTCGTCGATCAGCGGTTCGTCCCCCGCGGCCACGACGAGTTCGCCGGCCTCTATCAGAACGCCGTCGACGCCGGCGCCGACGCCGTCGTCGGCGGGTTCACCGTCGTCACGCTGCCGAACTTCCTCGACGAGGGGCTCTCGGGCGACTACGGCCTCCGGATGTTCGGCGGCTTCGCGACCCAGATTTCGACGAACGCCATCGGCGGCGTCGCCCAGCGCGTCCTCGGCGAACCGCTGACCGAAGAGAAGATTCGGGACGCCCAACTCGGGCCGTTCACGACACGGTACCACTGGAACCAGTACGACAACCCCATCAACGACGCCTTCGTCGACAGCTACACCTCGGCGTACGGCGTCGTTCCGGACCTCTTCACCGCCGGCACGTTCACCGCGGCGTCCTCAATCGTCCAGGCCGTCGAGGAAAGCGGGTCGACCAACGGTGCGGACATCGCCGAGGCGATGCGCGGGATGACCGTCACCGACACGCCGAAAGGCGAGGGCGGCTACACCTACCAGGAGTACAACAACCAGGCCCGTTCGGAGATGACCGTCGCCTACCCGGTGCCGAACACCGAGGACAACTGGGACGCGCCCATCATGCCCGGCGAACCGCTGGCACGCATTCCGGCCTCCGAGACGACGCTGAAGCCCGACGACCCCGACATGGGGTGCTCGCTGTAATCGATGGTGCTGCGAACGACCGACCTCACCAAGCGCTTCGGCGGCGTCACCGCCGTCGACGGCGTCGAGTTCGAACTCGGCGCGGAGTGCTGCTCGCTCATCGGCCCCAACGGCGCCGGGAAGACGACGTTCTTCAACCTCCTGACCGGCGTGTTGGAGCCGACGGAAGGCACCGTCGAGTACCGCGGCGGCGACGGCGACGGGTGGACCGACATCACCGACCACGCGCCACACGAGACGGCGCTGTCGGGTATCCACCGCTCCTACCAGATAACGAATATCTTCGCCACCTCGACGGTGCTGGAGAACGTCCGCATCGCCGCCCAGGCAGCCGGTGGCACCGACTCCTTCCGGGCGTGGCGCAACGTCGACGCCTTCCCCGAGTACGAACGGGAGGCCGACCACATCCTCGAACGCGTCGGGCTCGCCGACGAGCGTGAGACGGTCGCCGAGACGCTGAGCCACGGCGAGAAGCGTAACCTCGAACTCGCCATCGCCCTGGCGGGCGACCCGGACGTGTTGCTGCTCGACGAACCGACCGCGGGCGTCTCCAGCGACGGCATCGACGAACT
Source organism: Natronomonas gomsonensis (assembly GCF_024300825.1). Lineage (NCBI taxonomy): Archaea > Methanobacteriati > Methanobacteriota > Halobacteria > Halobacteriales > Natronomonadaceae > Natronomonas > Natronomonas gomsonensis. The sequence goes on from NZ_CP101323.1 coordinate 1,979,128, forward strand.
CACCGACCTCATCGACGACATCGCCGCCGACCACGCGGTGTTGCTCGTCGAACACAACATGGACGTGGTGATGGAGGTCTCCGACCGCATCGCCGTACTCAATCAGGGGTCGCTCATCGCCGACGACGACCCCGAGGCCATCCGAGACAGCCAACGCGTCCAGGACGCCTACCTCGGCGGCTACGAACCGGATTCCGCGGCCGCGAGCGACGACGCCGACGACGCCACGGGAGGTGGCCTCGCGTGAGCCTGCTCGAAGTCGACGACATCCACAGCTACTACGGCGAGAGCCACATCCTACAGGGCATCTCGCTGGAGGTCGAACCCGGGGAGTGTGTGGCGTTAATCGGTCGCAACGGCGTCGGCAAGACGACGACGCTTCGGTCGATTCTGCAGTTGACGCCGCCACGAGAAGGGACGGTCCACTATCGTGGCGAGGACGTGACCGGCCGGCCGACCCACGAAGTCGCCCGCATGGGCGTCGGGTGGGTCCCCGAGGAGCGCCGGATGTTCTCGCATCTGACCGTCGACGAGAACATCCGCATCGCGACGCCGCCCGGAAACTCCGTCGAAGCGGCCTTCGAGCGGGCCTACTCCGCGTTTCCGGAACTCGAATCGCATCGCGGACGGGAGGCGGGGGACCTCTCGGGCGGCCAACAGCAGATGGTCGCCATCGCCCGCGGACTGGTCGGCGACAACGACCTGCTGCTCGTCGACGAACCGAGCGAGGGACTCGCCCCGCAAATCGTCGCGGCGGTCGCCGAGGCGCTGAAGACCGTCGCCGAGGAGTCGACGGTACTGCTCGTCGAGCAGAACTTCCCGCTGGCGATGGACGTCGCCGACCGCTTCTACCTGCTCGACCACGGCACGGTCGTCGAGTCGGGGTCGACCGAGAACGTCACGCGCGACGACGAGATGATACGGAGGTACCTCTCGGCATGACCGGCTTCGAACTCACCGCAACGGCGCTTCCGCTGTTTGCCCCCGTCGAAATCACGCTCGACGCGCTGTCGAAGGCCGCCCTCTACATCGTCATCGCCAGCGGCCTCAGCCTCATCTTCGGGCTGATGGGTGTGCTCAACTTCGCCCACGGGTCGCTGACGATGCTCGGGGCGTATCTCGGCGGCGCCGTGATGGTCGCTCTGGTGTCGAGTGCGACGGGGCAGGGGATGCGCCTACTGTTGTTCTTCGTCGCGGTCGCGGTCGTCTTCGCGGCGCTGACGGCCTTCGGCGCCGGCGTCGAACGAGTTCTCATCCGGCCCATTTACGACCGCGAGCCGCTGTTCCAGATTCTGTTGACGTTCGGGCTGGTGTTGGTCCTCGACGAGGCGGCCACCATCGTCGTCCAGTTGGCCGGCTTACAACCCCAAACCGAGTGGCAGGACGCCATCGGGACCGCCCCGGAGTTCCTCGCTGCTCGCTACGACATCATCGGAGCGAGCACCCGCGGGCTGTACCTCTTCGAGGCGCTCGTCGGCCTGCTCGTCGTCACGGCGATATTCCTGTTTCTTACCCGGACGCGCTATGGGCTGTACATCCGCGCCGGCAGCGAGGACCCCGAAATGACACAGGCGCTCGGCATCGACATCCGGCAGGCCTTCACCGTCGTCTTCGGCGTCGGGTCGGGACTCGCCGGATTGGCCGGCGTGATGCTCATGTGGGACCCCCGTTTCGGTGCGAGCGTCCCCCTCGGTGTCGAGACGCTGCTCGTCGGCTTCATCGTCGTCATCATCGGCGGCCTCGGCTCGTTCAAGGGCACCGTCGTCGCCGGCGTCCTCGTCGGCTTCGTCGACGCGGTGATGTCGTGGCTGTTCATCAACTACATCGACTTCCCCGGCCTGCCGGAGTTGGTGATGTTCCTCGTGTTGGTGACCGTGTTGGTCGCCCGTCCACAGGGACTGTTCGGCGTCTCGGAGGTGGGGGGCCATTAGCGACCCCGCTCCTGCCGACGGCGGCGACGGCCCCGTCGAGAGCGCCGACACGGAGGTCGGCTACGGCGAACTGCTGCGGCAGTACCTCGCGACCCACACCGCCCACATCGCCGTCGTCGGCGTGTTGGTGCTGTACCCGTTCATCTACGGCTTCCTGACGAGCATCTCGCTGTCGCTTCTCGGCGTGTCGCTGGGCGAGTTGTTCACCGTCTTCCTGCCGCGCGTTCGGACGATGGTCGTCGTCCTCTACGTCGGCCTCTTCGCGATGAGCTTCGACTTCGTCAGCGGCTACACCGGCTATCTCTCCTTCGGCCACGCGATGTTCTACGGCATCGGCGCGTACTTCGTCGTCCTCGTCGGGACGGGGAAGATACCCGGCTTGCCGGCCGAGACGCCGTTTATGCTCATCATCGTCCTCGCGGGCCTGTTGGCGTTCCTCGCGGCGCTCGCCGTCGGCGCGGTGTCGTTCCGACTCACCGGCGTCTACTTCGCGATGGTGACGCTCGGCTTCGCGGAGGTCGCCCACGTGTTCATCCGCAACTGGAGTTACGTCGGCTCGAACCCCCGGGACGGCGTCGGCGTCGTCGGCCGCGACGGCTTCGCGGTCGGCATCCCCGGCATCGACGCGCTGCAGTTCCGTCTCGGCCGCCTCGCCGGCGATAGCTTCGAGAACGTCCTCGGGACCGGCATCGACCTCGGAGCCGCCGAGGTGTCCTTCTACGCCGTCGGCGCGGTCGTTCTTGTCTGTTACTTCGCGATGCAGCGTATCATCCACTCGCCGTTCGGCCGGGTGATGGTCGCCATCCGCGAGAACGAGGAACGCGCCGAGGCCGTCGGCTACAACACCTTCTGGTACAAACTCGGCGCCTTCGGCATCAGCGGCTTCTTCGCCGCCATCGGCGGCGCGCTGTTCGCCGGCTACCGGCGCTCGGTCGCCCCCGAGAACACCTTCGACCTCTTCGTCACCGCCGACGCCTTGCTTGCGGCCATCATCGGCGGCTTCGGCACCCTCGCCGGGGCGCTGTACGGCCACCTGTTCCACGAGTTCCTGCAGGGCATCTTCACGACGGAGTCGAGCGGACTGGCCCGGTTCCTCCGGGATACGCTCTCGGAGGGTATCCTGTCGGCCGGCGTCGGCGACTTCACCGTTCTGGAGTTCATCAACGTCTTCATCGACGGCCGCGCGGAGCTGTATCTCGGCGTCGTCTTCGTCGCGTTCGTCCTGTTCGTCCCCCGTGGCATCCTCGGCTCGCTACGTGACCGCCTCGGCGGCCCCCTCGCCGAGACGATTCCCGAACGGCTCCGACGCTACCGGCGATAGCGCCCGCCGGGGGCACCCGGCCCGACTTTTTGGAAATAGTTGCCAAATTAACCATACTTGTTTGGTACACTCTTCAACACCCACCGATGCGTAGTTAAACACGGATTATGGCAGACCCAGGCAGCGAAGCACTATGGCTGTGGATAGGCACGGCAGGAATGTTCCTCGGCATGCTGTACTTCATCGCCCGCGGCTGGGGTGAGGAGAACAGACGCCGACAGGAGTTCTACATCGTGACGATATTCATCACCGCCATCGCCTTCGTCAACTACCTGATGATGGCGCTGGGCTTCGGGTTGACGACAGTGACCGTCGCCGGCGAGGAGTTGCCCATCTACTGGGCGCGATACACCGACTGGCTGTTCACGACGCCGTTGCTCCTCATCGACCTCGGACTGCTTGCCGGGGCGAACCGCAACCAGATTGCCACGCTCGTGGGTCTCGACGCGCTGATGATCGGCACGGGCGCGGTGGCGACGCTGTCGACGACCGGCGTGTTGCTCAGCCCCGTCGGTGACCGCCTCATCTGGTGGGGCGTCTCCACCGGCTTCCTGTTGGTGTTGCTGTACTTCCTGTTCGGAACGCTGACCGAGGAGGCAAACCGCCTCTCGGAGGACGCCCAATCGACGTTCAACATCCTCCGGAACCTCATCGTCGTCGTCTGGCTGGTGTATCCGGTGTGGTGGATACTCGGCACCGAAGGCCTCGGCACCATCGGCCTCTACAGCGAGACGGCCGGCTTCATGGTGTTGGACCTCGTCGCGAAGGTCGGCTTCGGTATCATCCTGCTGTCGAGCCGTGAGGTGCTCGACGCCGCGGGCGACCTCGCCGGTTCGACGGCCCAACCCGCCGACGACTGACACGGAACGGTAGCGACGACGAATCCCGGGACCGGCCCGGCATCACCACCGATTCGATGACGAGGACCAACCGACGAACCGACGCGACCGACAGGCGAGCATACGGAGCGGTGCGACCATGAGCGCCCCCACCTACGCGCAGTTCCACTTCGCGTTCCTCCTGCCGGTCGTGGCGGTGCTGTTGGCCGCGGCGACGGTGACCCGCACGCGGACGACCCGGCCGACGGTGTGGTCGGTCGGCCGACCGGTCTACTGGAGCGGCGTCGCCGTCGTCACCCTCGTCGCCGTCATCTACACGACGCCGTGGGACAACTACCTCATCGCCCGCGGCGTCTGGGGCTACGGCGAGGGCCAGACGTTCGTCCACCTCGGCCTCGCGCCGCTCGGAGAGTACGCGTTCTTCCTCCTCCAGCCGATTCTCACCGCGCTGTGGCTCGGCCAGTTGACGCTCCGTCGCGGCTGGCCCGAAGCCGACGCACTCGGACGCGAAGACGGGGAGCGGTGGCTTACTCTCAGCCGTTTCGAGCGTACACCGCGAGTGCTCGGTGGCGTCGCTGCCGTCGCCGTCGGCCTCGTGGGAGCCGTGTTGCTCACGACCGCCGGGACGTTCTATCTCGGCGCCATCCTCGCGTGGGCGGCGCCCGTCCTGTTCATCCAGTGGGTCGTCGGCCTCCCGCAGTTGCTGTATCAGCGCCGCACCGTCGCCCTCGGCGTCGCCGTGCCGACGGTGTATCTCTGGATAATCGACCGCATCGCGCTGGCGACCGGCATCTGGCACATCTCGCCGACCTATACGACCGGCATCGCGCTCTTCGGCCTGCCAATCGAGGAGGCGCTGTTCTTCCTCGTGACGAACCTCTTCGTCGTCCAAGGGCTGGTCCTGTTCCGGTGGGTGGTCGACCGATGGGCGTGACCGTCGACCAACCGACGCCAGCGTTTCGTGCGATGTACGACCGCCTCGCCACTCGCCCGGCGTGGACGATTTGTGCCCTGTTCGTCGTGGGCGCGACGGTCGGACGGCTGCTCGGCGTCACGGTCGGCCCCACCCTCAGATACCTCCCGCTGGCGGCGAGCGTCGTCCTCTTCGGACTCCCCCACGGCGCGGTCGACTACCTCGTTCCGGCGCGAATCGACGACGACCGCTCGCTGCCGTCATCGATGGTCGTCGTCGGTGTTCTCTATGCGGTTGTCGGCGGCGCCTACGCGGTGCTGTGGCTCCTCGAACCGCTGGTCGCCGCGGCGTCGTTCATCGCGATAACGTGGTTCCACTGGGGGCAGGGCGACGTGCACGCGCTGGTCGTCTTCGTCGACGCCGACCACCTCGACTCGACGGGGCTTCGGGCGGCGACCGGGTTCGTCCGCGGCGGCCTCCCGATGTTCGTTCCGCTGTTGGCGTTTCCCGACAGATACCGAACCGTCGTCGACGCGTGGGTCGGACTGTTCGGCTCCGACCTCTCGACGGCGTGGCTGTTCGCCGAGACGACACGCCTCGTCGGCGGAAGCGTCTTCCTCGCGGTCACCGTCGGCGTGTTGCTCGTCGGCTACCGTCGCGGAAGCGGCCGCAGTTGGCGGGTCGACGCCGGCGAGACGGCGCTGCTGTGGCTGTTCTTCCTGACGGTGCCGCCGCTGGTCGCCATCGGCGTCTACTTTTGCGTCTGGCATGCCCTCCGACACGTCATCAGAGTTGTCGCTGTCGACGGCGACTCGGCTGTCGACACCCGAAAACTCCTCGGGCGGTTCGCCCGGGAGGCCACCCCGCTGACCGCGCTGGCGCTCGTCTTCCTCGTCGGCTTCGCGGTATTCGTCCCCGTCACGCCCACCTCGCCGGCGTCGGTCGCCGCAGTGTATCTCGTCTTCATCGCCGTTCTCACCCTTCCGCACGTCGCCGTCGTGACGTGGATGGACCGCCGGGAAGGCGTCTGGTGGACGTAGAACTACCGCTCGAAAAAGGCCTCGATGAGTTTCCGCTCGGCCGCCCGGAGGTGCTGGTGGTACGTCGCCCGTCCGATACCCATCGATTCCGCGAGCGTATCTCCCGTGACCGGACGGTCCCACTCGTAGAAGCCGCTGACGTGGGCTTTCTGCAGCGCCGTCAACTGCCGTTCGGTCAGTCGGTCCTCCACGTCGGCGACGAACGCCTGTCGCGTCGACGGCGGCCGCTCCCGCTCGCGTTGGGCGACGATGTCAGTCTCCGGGTACCGCTCCGAGAGGAGGTCGGCGATGGCCCGGACGTCGCCCTCGCTCGGCAGTTCGAGTTCGATGGTGGCGACGCCGTCGACGACGCCGATTTCGCAGATTCGCACGCCACGTTCGGCCAGCGTCGCCGGCAGGGAGTCGTTGGTGACGGCGAACTCGAACAGCGTCTCCCCGCCGTGTTCGTGTATCACCTCCGCCGACGCGATGTGTGGGTATCGCTCGACGGTATCGAGGATGGCCGCCGCGTCGCCGTCCGACCGGAAGAACATCAGCACGGAGCCGTCCTCGCGGTACACCGAACCGTTGTAGGTGAGCGAACAGCCGGTCCGTTCCGAGAGGTCGACGAAGAACAGCCCCTCGTCGGTGGTTTCGACGTCGAGTTGTCGGACGCTGTCGGTCGCGAGCATGCGGCCGCGCTCCAAGGCGTTCAGCGCCGTCGCCGCCGCCCGACCGATGGCTTCGAGGACGACCCGTTCGTGTTCGTTCAGCGCCGCCTCCTCCGTCGTGTACAGCGACAGGACGCCGTAGGTCGTCTCGCCGTAGACGAGCGGGACGGCGGCGATGCCACGGACCACCTCGGCGTCCATCCACGGCGACTGCTCGGCGATGGCCGTCAGTTCCGCCCGGTCGGTGACGACCTGCAACTCGCCGGTCTCGTAGGCGATGGCTGCCGGAAGGAGGTCCGACGCCGCGAGGTCGACGCCGAGGTCGTCGGTTCGGACCGCCCACTCGCCGGCCGACGCCGTCGCCGCGAGGGTGTCGCTGGAGCGGTCGGGGACACCGATCCACGCGAATTCGTAAGTGTCGACGGCCGCGACGCTGTCACAGACGCCCCGTTCGACCTCGGCGCGTCGCTCCGACCCGACGAGTTCCCGCGTCACGTCCTTGAGAAGGCCGTTGATGCGAGCCAGTAGGTGTTCGAGGTTCCGCCGTTCGCGCTTCAACTCCATCTCGGCTTCCTTGCGCTCGGTGATGTCAGTCTGGAACCCGACGAAGTGCGACACCTCGCCGTCGGCGCCGTGGACCGGTGCGATGTCGACACGGTTCCAGAACGGCTCGCCGTCCTTCCGATAGTTGAGCAACTCGACGGACACCGAAGAGCCCGAATCGACCGCCTCCCGCATCGCGGCGACGGCCTCGGGGTCGGAGTCATCACCCTGCAGGAACCGACAGTTGCGGCCGACGACGCGCTCTTTGGGGTAGCCCGTCAGCCGCTCGAAGGCGTCGTTGATGTACACCATCGGCTCGTCTGGGCGGTCGGCGTCGGCGATGGTGACGCCGACCGGCGCCTCGTCGATGGCCCGCTCCTTCAGTCGGAGTTCCTCGCGCACGCCGAGGTTCTCGATGGGCATGCGAGCGGCGCCGTCGGTCCGGAGCGGCGGCGCCCCCTCCAGTGCCGCACGGAGTCGCTCGAGCAGTCGGCGCTCGGCGTCGGATGTCGTCTTCGGTACGAACTCGTCGACGCCGGCGGCGACCGCTCGGCTGGCGACCGTCTCGTCGTCCGCCACGACGACGACGGGAATTTCGGTGTCGCGTTCCCGAACCGCCTCCAGCACCCCGACCGCGTCGAGGTCCGCATCGTCGACCACCACTACACAGTCGGCCTCGTCGAGTCGAGTCAGCGCCCCGGCCGCATCCGTCGCCGTGAGCACGGCAAACGACCCCTCGCCTTCGATAGCGGCCGTCGGACCGTCGGCGGAACACGACACGGTGAGCACCCGCGCTCCCTGTGTTCCGGTCATGGATACCTCACTGGTTTGGGTAGGGCCGCCGGCAGTATAAACGTGGATGGCGTTCTGCAGACGGTCTTCAAACACGGCTAACGCATGCAGCACTGGGTCTTCAGGGTTTATGCAGCGAGAAGCGATACCGCAGGTGCTGGTGAATCGCTCACTCAGGTCCACAGCGGGACGTGTGTATTTTGCAAAATGGTGGGAAAGATTATTATATATTAATTGTATTATAAAACTCATGAGTGGTGAGGGAACAAGGACCACACCGATTTCGAGGCGGGGATTCATCACAGCAACAGTTATTGTAGCATCAAGCACGGCCGGGTGTTCGGATGTGGTTACACCGTCGTTTGAGGCTGACCCCGTCGTGTTACCAGACGAGGACCAAGAGAACCTGTGGCTCTCGGAGACGGTTCGGGATTCGGCCACAATCGACGTCGATGGGCCGTCCATCACCGAAGCCGAGGTGACCAATCACATGGCCGTCTACAACCGAGCGGCGGGATACGGAGGGGCGTAGAATGCCGGATAGACACGGACCCATGAGAGCGGGCCGATTTGAAGTTCAAATCGACGGTGTCGAAGTCGCCGGGTTTCGTCGAATCGATCTTCCCAGGCGTTACTCTGAGGTCGATACGGGGCCAGAGGGTCGGAAGCGAATCGGACAGACCAGTTTTGACGACCTGACCATGGAGCGTGGAATCAAACCCGGCGCAACTCACTTGGTTGACTGGCGCGTCGCCATCGAGGAAGGCAAAGCCGACGAGGGACGAAAGGAGATTGCGGTGGTTCTCCAAGATGAGGAAGGTACCCCACAATTTCAGTGGACGTTCTCGGATGCTTGGGTCAAGGAGTACGAACCGCCGGAACTCGACGCGAGTGCCGACGGCGATATCGCAACCGAGTCGGCCACTATCGCCTTCGATAGGATGGAGCGAGAGGAGGTTTGAGGCCGCGATGGGAACACCGAGTATTCGGTCTCCATTTCAGTTGACGAACATCGATGGGGTGACGTGAGTATGGATTCCGGCGACGAACATCGACGAGTGATGCGAGCCAGTGGCACGGCAGCGTTCGTCGGCGTCGGTTCGGACGCCGAGGCAGCATCCACGATGCCACGGCCCGACAGCGAGCAAAACGGCCAGGGCGGGGCAGCTCGCGTTACAGTCTCACTCAACGGTGTCGATATCGTCGGTGTTCGGGCGCTCGCTCTCCCGAGGCGGTACTCCGAGACGGATGGACAGGGCGGACAACGCTGGGGACAACCGGCCTACGGCGACTTGGAGCTCGAACGCGGGATTACGCCCGGTGAAACCCAGCTGACAGATTGGCGCCTCGCCATCGAGGAAGGCAAACTCGACGAAGGCCGCAAGGAACTCACCGTGACGGTTGAGGACTCGTCGGGAGCACGGACCCAGTGGATGTTCTCGGATGCCTGGGTCAAGGCGTACGACCCGCCGGAACTCGATGCGAGTGCCGACGGCGACATCGCAACCGAGTCCGTCACCGTCGCCTTCGACGAGATGGTACGAACCGTCGAAAGCTCCCCCAGACGGTCGAATCCGCTTCATTCGGGTGTTTTTGGGTTCGTCGAGACGGCTAACGACGGCCGCATCAGCAACGGCGCAACGGTCGTTCCGTCCGGCGATATCGGTATCGAGTCAGTGCAGTTGACCCAGTTCGATCCCACACCGACCATCAATAGCGACGGGGCCACCCTGCTGGTTCCGGAAGCCGTCCGGTCGGACGCCGAGGAAGGCAGGACCGCTCTCTGGTTCCTGTCGGGACTCGAAACGGGTCAAGAGGAACCGCTCCGGGTTCCCGACGACACCGAGGGAGAGATGTACTGGGTTGCTGGCGAGGAATTCTTCCACAAACGGGGCTGGATGGCCGGTTTGACGATCGACCGTGACGAATCGACCGAACGGTCGGTTCCCGGCTGGCGGTCGGCCCGTAGCGGGAACAATCGAGTGCTCGTCATCACCGATGGGAACAGCCCCGAGGAGCGGTTTGGATTGGTGGAGGATACCGACGAACGAACGATTCAGTTCGAACCGGCCGCCCCAGGGGAAGAGGTGTCACTCACATCGACGGTAGTCGTCGTCGGGCGTCCCATACCCACAGACGACGCAAGCGGAATACAGGTGGACGGCACTGGTGTCGGCTCCGCAGGCGCCCTCTTGGATGCTGGGCAGCCCGCCCCCTTGGCTGGCGTATCGTACGGCCTGACAACTCTTTCAACGCCGGATGCGTCGGTCGCGGGACGCTCTGCCAATCCGGTTGTCAGAATGGATACTCCGGAGCTGCTGCAGCACGACATCGCCCGAGAGATCCTCAGACGGGCCGGCGTTACCGACGCCGAGTCCGTCGAATGGCTTACCGGCCCGCGACCAGCACGTGGGGGCTCGGAATCGGGGAGCAGTGTGTTGCTGGGTATTGAAACCTCGCTCGAAAGCTTCGAAGGCGTCGTCAGCGGGCGTGACGGCCCCTGGCTCGTCGGCATCCACGTGGCGAGAATCACCGACGGCGACCACGTCGTCGCAGCGGGCGTCCATCGTCACCCGAAGGGAACAGCCGAAGGAATACGGGAGATGACCGGATGGCAGCGCGTTATCTCCCAAGGTCGAGAACTGACGAAGACGACCGTCGAACAACTCGAATATCTGTAGCGGTGTCCATTCCGGTTTGTCTCATCAATTTGTATCCATTAGGAGTTTCCGACCCCGATGAATTGCACGGCGCGTCTGTCGGTTGCGAGCATTACGGCGAGTAGGTAAAACCGCTCTTTGTTCTACGGTAACACATTATCCGTTCGACGGGAAACAGGGGTGGTATGACACGCATCGGTTCGCTATCGATGGCGCAACTGGCCATCGTCGTCGGGGTCCTGCTCGTCGGTGGGACCGTCGGCGCGGTCGTACTCGACACCGTCCCCGACAACCCGAGTGAATCACCCGAAGACGACGCCGTCTCGACGTTCGACTCGCCGGAGGAGTTCCGGTCGTATCTCCGAGAAGCCGAGGCCACGTCGGGAACGGCTGGCCTCGGCGACCAGGTGCAAGCGTCGACCGCACGGACCACCTCGGCGGACGCGCCCGCCGCCGAACCGCAGGCGGAAGCCGGCGGTGACGACGGCGGGAGCGGAGCGAGCGTCGGCGAACAGCGCCGGGCCTCCGATACGAACGTCCAAATCGAGGGCATCGACGAACCCGACCGGCTGAAGACGACGAGCGACACGCTGTACTACGCGACGCGACAGCGCTACGTCCACCCGACGCCGATTCCCGAACCCACCCCCGAAGGCCGGACCGTCGAGAGCGAGCCAGTCGAAGCGCCGACGGAGGACCGAAGCGGCGTCCACCTCATCAACGCCTCCGACCCCGCCGCTCCGGAGGTTGCGAGTCGGCTGAACGTCTCCGGGCGACTACTGTTGGCCAACGACAGCCTCGTCGTCTTCGAGGGCGACCGACTCGTCGGCTACGACGTGGCCGACCGCGAGAACCCCGAACGGACGTGGTCGAAATCCCTCTCTGACCGCGTGGTCACCGCGCGACTCCACGCCGGCACCGTCTATCTCGTCACCGTCGACGGCGTCGACCGCCGGAGTCCCTGTCCGATTCGGCCGATGGACGACGTGGTGGTGCCGTGTTCCTCGATTCACCACCCCACCGAACCGGCGCCGGCCGACGCCACCTACACCGTGACGACGTTGGACCCGACCGACGGCGAGGCGAGCGACAGCGCCTCCTTCGTCGGGTCCGGCGGCGACAGCGTCGTCTACGTCTCCGCGGACTCGGTGTACGTCACCTACCAGAAACCGCTCAATCGAGCGGATATGGTCGCGGAGTTCCTCGTAACCAATCAGTCCGACCGCCTCGACGAGGACACCGTCGACCGAATCGAGGAGATTCGGGGCTACGAATTGAGCCAGCGCTCGAAGCGATTCGAGATACAGCGGACCATCGATTCGTGGCTGGCCGGGTTGAACGACTCCGAACGCCGCGAAGCCGAACAGGCCCTGGAGGATGACCTGCAAGCGTGGGCCGCGGACAACAAACGCCGATTCCAGCGAACCGGCATCGTCGCCTTCGACGTCGAGGGCGACGACACCGACGCCCCGAGCGTCGAAGCGGGCGCGACCGGGTCGGTCCCCGGCCGGCCGCTGAATCAGTTCTCCTTGGACGAACGCAACGGCGAGTTCCGCATCGCGACGACCGTCGACGGCGCCTTCGGCACCGACAGCGAAAACGACCTCTACGTTCTCGACGAGGACCTCGATGTGACCGGTTCGGTACAGGGGATGGGCATCACCGAGCGCATCTACTCGGTTCGCTACACCGACGACGAGGCCTACGTCGTCACGTTCCGACGAATCGACCCCTTCCACGTCGTCGACCTCTCCGACGCCGAAAACCCCACCGTCGAAGGCGAGTTGAAACTCCCCGGCTTCTCGTCGTACCTCCATCCGCTTTCGGAGGACCGCATCCTCGGCATCGGCGAGGAAGGCGGCAAGGTGAAACTCGTCGTCTTCGACGTGTCCGAGCCCTCGAACCCCACCGTCGAAACCGACCGCATCCTCGACCAGCGGTGGTCGGCGGTCGGCGAGAGCCACCACGCCTTCCTCTTGGACCGCCGCCACGGCGTGTTCTTCCTGCCCGCCGGGGACACCGGCTACGTGTTCAACTACACCGACGGCTTGGATGTCGAGACGACCGTCGACACCGACGGCAGCGCACGCCGGGCCGCCTACGTCGGTGACCATCTCTACGTCTTCGGCGATTCCTCGCTGACCGTCGTCGACGAGCGCTCGTGGGAGGAGACGACGACGGTATCGCTCGCCGAGTAAGCGCCGCTACGACGGCTTCCCACAGTTGTACGTCGAAGATGAGGTGGCACTGGAAACCATCCTCGCCTTCGAAGCCGTCGAGCAGACGGGGCAACCGCCCGACGTTCACGGACACCGAGGCCAGTTTTCAGACGGTCGTCAAGGAGACGGTTTACGTCAACTGAGCGGCTTCCGAATGCTCCCCTCGTCTCGGTACCGCTACGTACCGGAATTATAAACGTACTATCGCCGCTCGACGAATCCTCGCATATGGCGACGACCGACTCCTTCGGCAGTGATAGTGGTGAATCGACCTACCGAGAGTACGTCCTCGACGTCCGAATCGTCGAATGTGAGACACCGAGCGACGAGGGGACACGCTATCGCTTCGAGGTGCCCGAACATCGAGGCGTCACCTTCGCCGACCCCGACCTCGCCGAACTGTACGCCGACGTGTACTTCGACACTAACGGCTTTCAGGAGGCCGGCACGGGCGAGCGAGGCATTCCACCGGAGGTGATTCAGGCCGGCCGCGATACGCTCGCGGCGTACTTCCTCACACAACCCTACGCGGACGTGAACTGGGTTGCTTCCTTCTACGGCAAGAAACCCGCCAAGGTCGAACGCTACGTCGCCGCGGTCCGGACCCGCGCCGAGGAGATACGCGACGGGGTCGCCGACCTATCCGACGAGAGGGGCCACCCGTCCGAAGCCGAACAGAGCCGTACGTAATCGTCCAGACGCCTCGGTGGCGACCCAACGGCGACGTACCCCTATTATAAGCGGCTTTGTACGAACCTCGCCGCTCTCCTCACGTATGGTCGAGTTTACTCGACGGAAACTGATGTCGACATCGGTGGCCGCCGCCCTCGGGGCGAGCGTTTCCGGCGTCGCCGTGGCACAGACCGACGATTCCGACACACCCGGCGCGCCGAGCGTCAAGGGAGACCTCAAGCGATTCTCGACGACGGCGCTCGGAGCCGAGGTGACCGGTCCCTACGTCTTCGAGGACGGGTCACTACTGTACAGTCTCCAACACCCAAGCCGGGACAATCCCGCGCCGTTCGACAAGAGCGGCATCGGCTACTTCAAGGGGTTCTCTTTCGAGTTCGACGGTTCCAACGACGACTTCGAGGAGCTGTCGACGCCTCAGACCAACGACGAACAGGGACGCGTCCGCGGGGCTGACGGCGACTTCGAGTTGCTCGCCCGTGAGGCCGACCCCATCAACGGCGGGACGGAACGACTCGGCGTCGCCCAGACCCCCGACGGGGAGGACATCACCCAAGAGGACTTCGAAGGCACCCAGTACGGGGATGCCGCGTTCAACCCCGACTGCAACGAGTTCGTCGCCACCGGCGACGGCGACGGCTATCTCTTTACCAACTGGGAGAACAGTCCCGGGAACGTCTCACGCATCCCCCTCAGCAAGGAAGACGGCGAGTGGAGCGCCGACCTCGACAACGCGATGAACGTCGCCAACACCGACGCCTTCCGCGACATCGGCGGAACGCGAATCAACTGCTACGGCGATTTGAGCCCGTGGGGAACGATGGTCTCCTCCGAGGAGAACTACGCCCACCCGCGCGTCTCGCTGACCGCAACGGTGAGCGACGTCGCCGACGCCGGCACCGGCAAAGGTATCCGGGGCGCCCACGAGTTCTGGAACCGGCCGAACCCCAACGGGATTCAGGAGGCAATCGACTCCTACTACGGCGACGACTCGTGGTACGTTCAAGGCTACTGGGCGATGACCGGCGTCGAGTTCCTCGCGTACTACCTCGGCGCCGACCCCATCGATCAAGGCGACGGTGAAAACACCGTCGACCCAATCGGCGATACGTATCCCAACCCCTATCGCTACGGTTACCACGTGGATATCCGAGAGCCGACCGCGGAGACGCCACAGCCGGTGAAATACTACGTGATGGGTCGGGCCGCATGGGAAGCGCCGGACATCCAACACGACAAAAAGACCGTCTACGGCTGTTCGGACGGCGACAGTAAGGGCATCTACAAGTTCGTCGCCGACCGGCCAATCCAGAGTTACGACGACCCGATGGACATCGCGGGGACGCTGTACGCGCCGAAGGTGACCAATCCCGAGGCCGCAGCGAAGAACTCCCCGGCCGAGACGAACCTCGAAATCGAGTGGCTGGAACTCGGGTCGGCGTCGAACCGCGAGGTCGAATCGTGGATTGCCGACTACGACGACGTGACGCAGGTCGACTACCTCGAAACCCACGCCGACTGGAGCGAGGGCGACGACGTGACCGCCGACGTCGTGGAGGAAGCCGACCGCGAAGTCGTCGCAAACGGCAATCAGGACTACATCACCGACGCGGAGATTCTGGAGTGGGCCGACCAGTACGAGGCCAACGGTGCCGACGGCGTCGACGACGAACTCCGCCGCGTCCCGTTCCTCGAAACGCGGGCCGCTGCAAAGGAAATCGGGGCCTCCATCGAGTTCAACAAAGCCGAGGGCGTCGACAGCATCGAGAAGGCCACCCCCGGCAACTACGTCTACTTCGGCATCTCGGAGTTCAACGACGACCTCTCGAACGACACCGGCGACATCGGCATGGAACGGGTCGACGGCGGCGTCGTCTATCGGGCGGAGTTGGAACCCGATTACAACGTCTCGACGCTGGAGCCCGTCATCACCGGCCCCGACGGCTCCGACCCCGCCGACGTGGCCGACGACGCGCTCATCAACGTCGACAACGTCTACGTGATGGACGACGGCCGCGTGCTCTGCTGTGAGGACGCCGACCAGTTCGGCCGTTCGTACAGCAACGACTGCCTGTACGTCTACGAACCCGAGGATGACCCCGGACGGAGTAACCGAGGGAACGGAAACGGAAACGGCCGAGGCAACGGGGACGGCGGCAACTACGACCACCTCAGCGAACGCTCGCGAGGGTCGAAGATGTCCGAGGAGGAAAAGGCGGCGTTCAACCGCATGGCCGCCGAGAACGACGACTGAGCGTCCGACCCGTCTCGTGCCGTTCGGCACAAGACGTAACTAGGATAGCGGCAAACGGGGCCGCATGGTGTTCGATACTGCGGCCTCGGAGCGGCCAAACCCCGAGGACGTAATCGAGGCGCTGGACGACGACCAGTGTCTCAAGTTACTGTACGCCCTGGACGAACCGCGGAGCGTGAAGGCACTCTCGGAGGCGGCGGACGTGCCGCTGTCGACGACGTATCGGAAAATCAGCAAACTCGAAGGTGCCTCACTGGTCGAAGAGCGGACGGAGATTCGGGCCGGCGGCCACCACCGCACCACGTACGCCCTCGATGTCGACCGCGTCGTCCTCGATTTGGTCGGCGGGCCGCCGCTGGGCATCGACATCGTCCGGCCACCCGAACCCGAAGGCAAACTCGTCGAGATGTGGTCCGAGGTGCGGAGCGAAACGTGACCGACTACGTCACCTTCGTCGTCGCGCTGAAGGCCGTCACCCTCGTTCTCGGCGGTCTCATCACGTACTTCGCGGCGAACGCCTACCGCCGAACCGGCTCCCGGCCCATCGGCTTTCTCGCCGTCGGCTTCGGCTTCGTCACGCTCGGGTCGCTTCTGGCCGGCGCCGCCCATCAGGCGTTCGGGCTGCCGGTCAACGCGGTGTTGCTCATCGAGAGTGCGCTCGTCGCCGTCGGCTTCGGCGTCATCACCTACTCTTTGTACGAGTAATCAAGCCGTCGCGGTCGGCGGCGCTTTCGGACCACGGAGGTAGCCGATTGGAGCGGCGACCAACCCGACGACGACGCCGACGAGTATCGAGAGGACGACGCCGACGCTGAGCAGGAACGCCCCGACGAGGAACGCCACGAGGAACGCGACGCCGAAGGCGCCAAAGCCGAAGGCGATACGCCGATTGCCCGCCCCCTCGGAGCCGAGACCGAAAGCGACCGCGGCGCCGGCGGTCGCACCGGCGAAGAGACCGGCAGGGATACCGACGAACAGCGAGAACTCCATGCTCTGGCCGGCGAGTTCGGTGACTGCGACGCCGACGATGACGAAGGCGGCGATGGCGGCCGCGAGGGCGATGGTGAGTGTTTTGAGTTTCATGGGTGTGATGTCGACTTGAAGTCGGAGGTCGACAGTGCGAAAAATCCGTTCTGAAGACGGTTAGTTAGGTGGCCGCTGAACCGGGGCCACGTGGTTTACCCGAGGACGTAGTCGAGTTTCGGGTACTTCTCGATGAGCGCCTGCCCGTCGATTTTGTACTGCTCGATGTAGGCGTCCAGTCCGAGGATGCGCCCTGCGCCGAAGGCCGCGACGGCCAGGAACACGAGCATGTACGCGAAGTCGCCGTTGATGACGCCGTGTTCGACGCTCCAGTTCCCGAAGTAGAACATGAGCATCATGAGCGCGCCGAAGAACGCCGCGAGGCGGACGACGGCACCGACGATGAGGCCGAGGCCGATGAGGACCTCACCCCACGGGACGGCCACGTTCGCGAACTCGACGAACCACGGCGTCGAACCCATCCACGCGAAGACACCAGCGAGGGGGTTGCCGTTCGTCGCGGCGACGTTGTTCAGGTAGCCACCCGCGCTGAACGGCTCCGCGGCGAGGACCTTGGTAATCCCCGAGTAGAGGAACGCGTAACCCATCATGAGCCGAAGCGCGAGGACGAACCACGCGCTGAGGCTGTGGGCTTTCCCGGTGACGGTGAAGCTACCGATTCTGCTCTGGAAGACGTTCGGTCCGGTTTGAGTGGTGTTAGTTGCCATTAGTGGTCTCCTCGTTTATGCAAACGCTAAGAAGCAGTATATAGCGCGTAGCTGATTCCCGAGGGTGGAGAAACAGCCGTTTGAGGGGCCAGATACGCCGGTTTCGTTATTTCGTCTCGGAGCGGGTCACGGCCCGCCGTCGACGGCGTCGACCAGCGAGACGACCTCCGCGATGTTGCCACCGTTTTTGGCGGTCCGGCGGATGCGCTCGAGGAGACGCCCGTAGAGGTACGCCCCGTCGCCACCGTCGTCGTAGAGAGTTCGGTCGAACTCCTCAAGTGCGTCGACGACCGCGGTCCGACGGTCGAGAGCTTCGACCGGCTGGCCGTCGAGGGCGGTCGTGACGACGCCGCGAGCGTCGGCCGCGAGGGATTCGATTCCGTCGGCGATCTCTCCGTTCGGTGGGGCTGGCTGACGGCCGACGATTTCCGCGATACCCTCGGCGTGGTCGGCGACCCGTTCCAGCTGTCTGGCGATGCGGAACTGCGTGAATGCGGTCAGTCGGTCGGTCTCCAGTTGGTCCATCTCGCGCACGTCGACGAGGACGCGGTAGAACTGTCGGCTGACGAGCGCGAACAGGCGATCGACGTCGTCGTCGCGCAACGCGACCCGACGGGCGAACTCGGCGTCGCCCTCGACCACTGCCTCGACGGCGTCGCGATGCATCGGCAGCGCCAGCTGTCGGAGTTGGCTAATCGTCTGTTGGAGCGATATTTCAGCCGGGTCGAGCAGGCTCCGAACCACGAGCGACCGGGTCGTCTCCTCTGCGACCTCCATGCCGACCAGCCCGGTGATGGTTCCGGTCGCGGCCCGCCGTTGTTCGGGCGAGAACCCTGTCGTCGCCTCAATCTCGATCGTGTCGGCGCCGGCGGCGTAGGCCGCCTGAATCCGCCGGACCAGCATCTCCGTCTCGAAGGTATCGGCATCGATCGTGGCTCTCCGGTCGGCGCTGGCGTGTTCGGTCGGCGCGACCACCAATCGATCCTCGAACGGGTAGATGAACAGCCCGGTTCCCGGCGCGATGTCGCGTTCCTGTGCCCAGCCTTTCGGAATCGAGACGGTGAACGTCGACCCGCCAGCGAGTTGGACCTTCCGTTCGGCCGGCCCGCCGTCGGTTGCAGTTCGTTTCATATCAGTAAATCAACTCGTCATCGTGTTCGACCATGTAGACGATGCGTGCACAGACGTTGACCGCGTGGTCGGCGACGCGTTCGAGGTCCCGAATCGTCAACAGCAACCGCGAGGTGTCTTCGAGTATCGCCGCCGACTCGTCGCCGTAGTTCGTCCGGAGTAAATCCTCGACGACTGTCCCGCTGGCCGTCTCACAGAGGTGGTCGATGTCGTCGTCGCGCAGCGCGACCTCACGTGCAATCCCGGCGTCGCCGCGGTCGTAGGCATCGATGGCGTCGGCCACCATCGCCCGCGCCCGCTCGCCGATGTGTCGGATATCGACCTCCGGGTACCGTTGGCGTTCGGCGTCGAGCGCGTAACCCGCGAGGTTGCTCGCCAGGTCGGCGATGCGTTCGAGGTCGGTGAGTATCTTGAACGAGGCGGCGACGAACCGGAGGTCGCTCGCGACCGGCTGTTGGAGCGCGAAGAGGCCGATGCAGTCGGATTCGAGGTCGAGATACGTCTCGTTGATTTCGTCGTCGCCCTCGATGACCCCCCGGGCGAGTTCCTCGTCTTTCGTCTCTAACGCCGTCAGCGCGCCGTCGTAGCGGCCGAGGACGACCTCGCCCATCTCGACGACATCGGCCCGAAGCGTCCGCAGTTGGCGCTGATAATCCGTTCGTGCCATGGTTATCCGAACTTGCCGGTGATGTAGTCCTCGACGCGGTCGCTGTTGGGGTTCTCGAAAATCCGGTCGGTGTCGCCGTACTCGACCAACTCGCCGCCAGTGAGGAAGACGGCCGTCTGGTCGGAGATGCGGGCGGCCTGCTGCATGTTGTGGGTGACGACGACGACGGTGTACTCCTCGGCCAACTGCTCGATGAGGTCCTCGATTTTGGCCGTCGCAATCGGGTCCAGCGCCGAGGCCGGTTCGTCCATCAGGATGACGTCGGGATCGACCGCCAGACAGCGGGCGATACAGAGCCGTTGCTGTTGACCCCCCGAGAGGCTGAGAGCGTTCTCGTCGAGGCGGTCTTTGACCTCGTCCCACAGCGCCGCCTTCCGGAGGGACTCCTCGACGATTCGGTCCCGCTGTTGGCGGTCGTCGCGGCCGGTGAGGCGGTCGAAGAACCCGGTTCGAATGTCGCCGTGTTTGCGCGGCCCGTAGGAGACGTTCTCCCGAATCGACTTCGGGAACGGGTTCGGCGCCTGAAACACCATCCCGACGCGCTTGCGAAGTTCGACGAGGTTGACGCCGTCCCGATAGATGTTCTCGCCGTCGTAGGATACGTTGCCGTCGATTTCGGCTGCTCGAATCCGGTCGTTCATCCGGTTGAGACACCGGAGGAACGTCGATTTCCCGCATCCGGACGGTCCGATGAGCGCGGTGACGCTCTCCTCGGGAATCTCCATGCCGATGTCCTTCAGCGCGTGGTCGTCGCCGTAGTGGACGTTGAGGCCACTCACCGAAATCTTCGGGTCGCCCTCGAAGTCGTACTGGCGCCACGATGGCCGAATCGTCTCCTCGGACTCACCGACCGTCGTCGTCCGTGGAGTCTGGGGTTCGTCGGTCCGTTCCGTCTCGTTTAGTGTCGTGTTACTCATAGTTGAGTCTCCGTCTGAAGTACATCCGCGTGGCGATACCGACCGCATAGAACGACAACACGACCACCAACAGCACGAAGGCGGTTCCCCAGCCGTACTCGACGGCGTTATCCGCGGAAACGCCCGAGGTGATGGTCGCGTACAGTTGATACGGCAGCGCCGGCGCGCTCTGCAGTAGCGCGTCGTTGGCGACGAACGGCGGTGCCGACGTGAACTCGAAGGACCCGAGAACGTTCGGCGCGTCGTCCCGCAAACCACCGGACATCACCAAGAGAATGGGTGCCGTCTCGCCGGCGATGCGACCCACACCCAAGATGACGCCGGTGACGATGCCGGGCATCGCCGCCGGAACGACGACGCTCTTGATGGTCTCCCACTGGGAGACACCGAGGGCGGCGCTTGCGTCGCGGTACTCGTCGGGAACGGACTTGATGGCCTCCCGAGAGGTGATGAGACACAGCGGCATCAGCATGAATCCCAACACGAGGATGCCCGACAGCAGCGAGGTGGTGCCGCCGAGTCGCGGCACGAGGAACGCGTAGCCGAACAGGCCGTAGACGACCGAAGGCGTCGACCACAGCCCGTTCGTGGCGATTTCGACCGCGCCGACGAACGGTCCCTGTTCGGCGTACTCGGTGAGGAAGACGGCGGCGGCGACGGCGACGGGCACGCCCGTTACCGTCGCGCCGACGACGAGATACAGCGTCCCGACGATGGCCGGGAACACCCCATTGACCACGTCCGGGCGGAACGAGTAGCCGTTCAGTACGAACGGCCAATCGAAGGGATACAGCGAGAACCCCTCGAAGGCGGGACCGATTCCCTTCGTGACGATAAAGAGGATGACCGCCAACAGGACGGCCAACATCCCGAGGGCGTTCAACGCGACCAGGAGGTACGCGCCGGCCTGTCGGCCCTCGCTGCCGTAGCCGCCGTAGGCTTTCGCGCCAGCCCACGCCGTCAGGAGCGCGGCAGCAGCCGTCAGCGTCGGAATCGTCATCGACCCGCTGAACGCCGCCGAGAGCCACTCGGGGTCCCACAGCCACGCCGGCGTCAGCAGGTTCGTCAGGACGGCCCCCGAGACGGCGACGGCGACGACGACCGCCGGCAGCGTCGACCCGATGTCCTCGGACAACAGGCCGAGGCCGACGAACGTGACCGCGCCCGCGAGCAGGCCGACAGGGAAGCCACCAAGCGGACCGAGCACGCCGAGTTGGAGGGTCGCAAGCCAGACGGCAGCGGCGGCGATGACGCCGAAGACCCCAGCCGTGACCGTGCCAGGGGTTTGGTCGGGCGTCGTATCGAACGCCCCGAGTGCCGACCCGACGCCGACGACGCCGACACCGAGACCCATCGTCAGTAGGCCGACGGCGAGGAAGTCGTACAGACCGATGCCGAGGACGGACGCTTCCTCGGTCACCACACGGGCGACCGCCAGCACCGACAGCATGAACACGAGGAGACCGATGCCGATGACCGTCGAAGCGACGCGTTCGCCGAGCGTCGTCTCGTCGGTGACCAGCGTCGAGGCGTACTCGTCGCTCATGGGTCACCCCCGAGTTTCTTCTCCATCCGAAGTTCGACGCGGCGCGCCCCGACGGACAACACCAACACGGTGACGAATAGCACGACTCCCGCCGCGAACAGCGCGCTCAGATGCGTACCGTCGGCGTTTCCGTACTGACTGGCGATGAGGCTCGTCAACGTCTCGGTACTGGCGAAGACATCGGCCAGCGGTTGCGGGAGCTGTTGGCTGTGGCCGATGATGACCGTCGCAGCCATCGTCTCGCCGATGGCCCGACCGATGCCAAGCAGGACGGCCGCCGAAACGCCCGACAGCGCCGCCGGGAGCGTGATGCTCTTGGTAGTCTGCCACTCCGTGGCCCCCATCGCGACGGAGCCGTCGCGCATGCTCGCAGGCACACTCGTGAGCGCGTCGTCGGCGACGGAGACGACCGTCGGCAGCGCCATCAAGCCGATGACGAGTCCGACCAGAAAGAGGCTCCCGAGGTTCGACATCCGAAGGTTCTCGAAGAGGAACGTGTTCAGCGTCACGAAGCCGAGATAGCCGTAGACGATAGAGGGGATGCCGGCCAGAATCTCCACGCCCGGCTTCACCGCGTCGCGGACCATCGGCGGCGCGATTTCCGCGAGGAACAGCGCCCCCGCGATGCCGAGTGGTCCCGCGATGACCATCGCGATGGCGGTGGTCACGAGCGTCCCCCAAATCATCGGCACCAGCGAGTAGGTGTTCGAACCGGTGCTCCAGAACGTCTCGACGGCCGGCAGCGAGACGCCGAAGACGGTCACGGGGTCGGTGAAGCCGAACAGGCCGGTGCCCATTACCCGGAAGGCGGGAATCGCCCGATAGAAGATGAACACCGTGATGAGGCCGAGAATCGCAATCGTCGAGGTAGTGGCGATGAGCGTGACGACTCGTGCGGTTACGTCTTGGTGGGCGACCCAGCCGTAGGCGACCGCTCCCACGAACGCCACCAACGGAACCGCAGCGAGCGGGCTATTCAACAGGAACAACGCGAACGTCGCGAACAGACTGAACGACAGCACGGCGAGCATCGCAGCCGCCTTCGTCGAGAGTCCGCTCGCCCGTTCGAGTCGCGGAAGCCGTCCGAACAGGGTCGAGCCGAGCATGGAGTGAGAAGTTTCGTGAGTGATTCGGTTCCGAACGGCTCAGTTCGACGGCTCCGGGAGTTTGTCAATCTCTGCCTGCCTGCGGTCGTCGTTCAGCGGCAGGTAGTCGTTGGTCTCGACGAACATCTGCTGGCCGTAGTCGCTGAGAATCATCCGAAGGAAGGCGGCCTCCTTGTCGGAGGTGCCGTCCCACGTGTAGCAGTGCAGCGCCCGCGACAGCGGGTAATCGAGGGTTCCGAAGTCGTCGGGGTACTCGTACAGCGTCCCTTCGATTTCGAGGTCGATGGCCGGCGTCGCGTCGTCGACGAAGGCGAGGGCGATGTACGCAATCGCGTTGTCGGAGTTGTCGACGAGCGTCTTGACCTGCTGGTTTTGGCCCTTTCGGGTGTCGACACCGGGCATCTCGGCGTCGGGGTCGCCGAGGACGTTCGCGCGGAACGAGGTGTCGGTCCCGGAGCCGACCGCACGACCGACGGCCTGAATTTCCTTGTCGGGGCCGCCGAACTCCGACCAGTTCGTGACGTTGCCGCGGTAGATGTCCTGGATGTCCGAGAGCGTCAACTGCGTGATGCCCGCCTCGTACAGTTCGGAACTGACGATGATGGGTTGGGCGTCGATGGCGACGACGTGGTCCGTAAACGGTTCGAGTTCGGACTCCGGTCGGTCGGGGAACTCCGCGCTGACGGGGGCGCTCGCGTCACCGATGTCGACCTGTCCCTTTTCGAGCTTTTCGAGACCGACACCCGTGTGGTTCAGACCGACGCTGACGAAGAACGGCGGGGTGCCCTCCTCGCCGCTGGGTTCGAAGCCGTAGAGGCCGGCCCAGTAGTCGGCCATGTTCTTGTCCGTCTCGATGCCGTACTGGCTGGGACCCCAGTACTCCTCGTCGGAAGCCGGCGCGTTGCCGTTCCACAGCGACCCACCGCGACTCGTTATCGGGTACACCGTCGAAGAGCCGTCGGCGGTCAGCGGGGCGGTACCCGAATCGTCGGCCGACCCGGTCCCCTCGTCGCCGCCCAGACAGCCAGCAAGCGATGCTACCCCGGCGGCGCCGGTCGCGAGAATCATTTTCCGCCGCGATACAGCCACGCTCGGACGCTCTGAGTCCTGCGTCATCACCTGATGAGAACGGAACTGGTACTAAACCGGTTTATAATAGCCCTATCACCGGATACTGTTCGTCGGGTACGGCTCACGTCCTGCACAGAGGACAACGTACGACTCCGAGTGCTATCGAGTGCTATATACCGCACATAGCGTGGCGTCGATTGCACGGGGTGGGGGAAGCGAGCTTTGGTGTGTAGAGTCAATTTAGCTGCTGCTCAAGCTTTTCTTATACTCTGCCCTATAGACATGCTTTTAACGCCTTATCGAAACAATTACTTGAGAGTCTGTTCAACTGTTTTCCGATGGCACAAGCCACGGAACGACTCCAGCGGTACCTCGAAGACGAACTCGGGGAGTGTCGCAGCGAGGACGTCGAGCGTCGCCTCGAGGAACTCGGGGCCCTCGAACGCGCGCTTGGGGAGGCCCGCGTCGAGGCGGAACTCGGCGTGCTCTCGGCGCTGGCAAACGAGACGCGCTACACGCTCGTCCGCGTGCTCGTCGCCGCGGGCGAGGAGTTGTGCGTCTGTGAACTGACGCCGCTCGTCGACGTGAGCGAGAGCGGTCTCAGCCACGCGCTGTCGAACCTCGTCGACTCGGGCCTCGTCGAGGGTCGAAAGGAGGGCCGCTGGAAGAAGTACCGAGCGACCAACCGCGCCGTCGCGCTCGTCACCGTCCTCGAGGGCAGCATCGATGAGTAACGCCCACGAGCACGGCCCGGATTGTGACTGTGAGAGCTGTGGGGACCCGCGGTCGATGGACTTCCTCGATAAGTACCTCACCGTCTGGATTTTCGGCGCGATGGCCCTCGGCGTCGGGTTGGGCTTTCTCGCCCCCGGCGTCACCGAGCCGATTCAGGAGTTCCACCTCGTCGAAATCGGCCTCATCTTGATGATGTACCCGCCACTGGCGAAAGCCGACTACTCGAAGCTCCCGACGGTGTTCTCGAACTGGCGGGTGTTGAGCCTCAGTCTCGTCCAGAACTGGCTCATCGGCCCGACGCTGATGTTCGGGTTGGCCGTCTTCTTTTTCAGCGGTCTCGTTCCCGGCCTGCCGGCCCGCCCCGAGTACTTCCTCGGATTGGTGTTCATCGGGATGGCCCGCTGTATCGCGATGGTGCTTGTCTGGAACGAACTCGCCGAAGGCTCCACCGAGTACGTCACCGGACTCGTCGCGTTCAACAGCCTCTTTCAGATACTCACCTACGGCGTCTACGTCTGGTTCTTCGCGCTCGTGTTGCCGCCGCTGTTGGGCATGGAGACGCTCGTCGCGGGCATCACGACCTTCGACATCACCATCGGACAGGTCTTCTGGGCCATCGCCGTCTTCCTCGGCATCCCCTTCGCCGGGGGCTTCCTGACCCGCACGGTCGGCACCCGAGTCAAGAGCGAGCAGTGGTACGACGAATCGCTCGTCCCGAAAATCGACCCGCTCACGCTCGTCGCCTTGCTCTTTACCGTCGTCGTGATGTTCGCCACCCAGGGCGGCGCCATCGTCGACCAGCCGACCGACGTGCTGTTGCTCGCCGTTCCGCTGACGATTTACTTCGTCGTGATGTTCCTCGTCAGTTTCGCGATGGGACGTGGCATCGGCGCCAACTACTCGACGACGACCGCCATCGGCTTCACCGCCGCATCGAACAACTTCGAGTTGGCCATCGCCGTCGCCGTCGCCGTCTTCGGCGTCGGCTCCGGCGTCGCCTTCGCCACCGTCGTCGGCCCGCTCATCGAGGTGCCTGTCTTACTCGCCTTGGTCAACGTCGCGCTGTACTTCCAGCGCCGGTTCGACTGGAGCGGCTTCGAAACCGGCAGTCTCGACGACTCGACGACCGAACCCACGACGAACGACGATTAACATGTCCACCAACGACACCACCGACCCGGTTCGCATCGCCTTCATGTGCGTCCAGAACGCCGGACGCTCCCAGATGTCGACGGCTTTCGCCGAACGCGAACGACGGCGGCGCGGCCTCGAAGATCGTATCGAAATCCTCACCGGCGGCACCGACCCCGCCGACGCCGTCCACGAGGAAGTCATCGAGGTGATGGACGAGGTGGGCTTGGACCTCTCGGAGCGCAAGCCACGAGAAATCACCGTCGAGGAACTGAACTCGTGTGAGTACGTCGCGACGATGGGGTGTTCGACGTTAGATGTCGGCGACGTCGACGACGGCGTCGACGTTCACGACTGGGCGCTGACCGACCCCGACGGGAAGGAACTCGAGGACGTCCGTGAGATTCGAGACGAAATCGAACGGAAGGTGGCCGCGCTGTTCGACGAAATCGAGTCGTCAACCTGACCGGCTGGGGTCCGCCCGCAACCCGTCCCCTGAGATACGGACACACAGAGAGGACAGCGGAACACCCCGTATCCCCTGATAGCGGCACGAAGAGAGCGTTTAACGTAATTATTTGGACGCTTCTGCTAGTGGATTTTTACCCATCCTCCTGTCAGTGAGCGGTGATGACTGCGGGACAGAGCGGACGGCAGAAGCGAACCGAACCGACGACATCGACGCGGCGGGCGGTCCTACAGGCCGCCGGCGCCGGGTCGGCGATGGGTGCACTGGCGATGCTGTTTTCGAGCAGCGCGGCGGCCAACAACGCCGACCCACACGGAGCGGCGGCGGCCGACGACATCTTCGATGTCGACCGAACGAGCGAAGCGGTGTATCCCCAATCGGTCGCGAGCGGCGGGCCCACACCGAGCGGCGCCATCGTCTGGACGCGAATCGACCCGGCCGCCTACGAGGGTGACCAGCCGGTCGGCCTGCAGGTGACGCCCGCCCCGGACCGCGAGACGGCAAACACCGACGCCGACTTCTCGACGGCCGAGACGCGACACTTCCGGGTACCGTCGTCGGCGTTCGGCCCCGACTCCGATTACACGCTGAACGTCGATTTGGACGGCGAACTCGACGCTGACACCTTCTACTTCTACCGGTTCGTCTACGACGGCGACGCCTCGCCGGTCGGCCGCCTGCGGACCCTACCGGACCCCGAGGCCGACCCCGACCGACTGAAACTCGCGTGTGCGTCCTGTAACAACTACCTCCACGGCTACTTCGGCGGGTTCGCACACATTGCCCGCGAGGACGCCGACTACCTGCTTCACCTCGGCGACTTCGTCTACGAGTACGGCGGCGCGGGCAACCAACCTGACCGGGACATCCAGTTGCCCTCGGGCAACGACGTGGCCCACACCCTCGCTGACTTCCGGACCATCCACCGCACCTACCGCGCCGACGAGCACATGCAGGCGGCGCTGGCCCGCCACACCCTCGTGATGACCTGGGACGACCACGAAATCGTCAACAACCGCTGGTGGAACTACGAGACGGGTGCGCCGAACACCGCCTCCCACCCCTACGGCGACGACCCCGAGAAGATGCGACGGCTGTACGTCGAGGGCATCGAGGCGCTGGCCGAATACGTCCCGTTCCGCGTCGAGTACGACCGCACAGCCGAGGACCTCCACGAGCGGTTCCGCCTGTACCGCTCGCTCGAATTCGGCCAACTCGCGGAGCTGTTCATGACCGACGAGCGCCTGTATCGTTCGCCGCCGCCCGAAGACGAGTTCGGCCAACGCGACATCGCCGCCCCACCCGCTCGCAACGTCGACGACCCCGACCGGACGATGCTCGGCGGCGACCAACGGGAGTGGTTCCTCGACGGCGTCACGGAGTCGGCGGCGACGTGGAAGGTGTGGGGCAACTCCGTGTTGAACGCCGCGTTGAAGGCCACCAACGCCGGCGAGCAGGGGAGTTTCTTCGTGAACTACGACGCGTGGGACGGCTACGAACACGAACGGCAACTCATCATGGGCGAGTTCCAGCGGGCCGCCCGCGGCCGCGACGGCGCGCTCAACCTCATCACGCTGACCGGCGACATGCACGCCTACGTCGCCGCCTACGCGAAGACCGACTACCGCGACCCCGAGCATCAACAGCCGCTTCCGGGCGCCGAGGCCGACCGCGTCGGCGTCGAATTCATGTCGCCCGGCATCACGAGCGACAACCTCGGCGCACAGACACCGACGCCTCCGGACCTCGAAGAGGACGCCGCCGAACTGCTCGTCGAATCCCAGAACCCTCACATCGAGTGGTTCAACTGGTCGCGGTACGGCTACACCACCGTCGAGTTCACCGACGACGCGGCCGTCTACACCGCCTACGGCGTCGACCGGACCGTCGACGGCGCCGACGCGCCCAAGCGCCTCCTGCGAAGCTATCGCGTCCCCGAAGGCGAGGTCCAACTGGAGGAACTCCGCGGCGGACCGCTGCCGACGCTTCCGGAGACGCTGCCCGGCGCCGGCGACCTGTCTGGAGGTGTCGACCGATGAGCGACGACCTCTCGCGGCGTGGGGTCCTGAAGGGCGTCGCCGCCGCCTCCACGACGCCGTTTCTCGTTTCCTCGGCCGCCGGTCAAGTCGAGGTCCCCGACGGGCCGGCGGGCGTCCACGTCGCCTACGGCCGCGACCCCGCGACGACGCTCCGCGTGGGATGGACGGGCGCGCCGGCGGCCGACGCCCGCCTCGAAATCGGCGAGCAGGACGCGCCGGCGACGACCGTCAGCGCCACCCCACGGCCGGTTCCGGGGAAGGAAGCGGTCGCCTACAGCGCGACCGTGACGGGACTGGACCCGGCGACGACTTACGAGTACGCGGCCGCCCTCGACGACCGCCGCTCGGAGTCCTTTACCGTCTCGACGGCCGACCCCGAATCCGGGTTTTCGGTCACCGCCGTCGGCGACCACGGCGTCGCCGACCCGAACAACCCCTTCCAGCGGGCCAACACCGACGACCCCCAGCGCGTGATGGCGACCGCCGCCGAACGCGACCCCGACGTACAGTTGCTCCCCGGCGACGTGGCCTACGCCAACGGCAAGCCCTCGACGTGGGAGCTGTACTTCGAGACCTTCGAATCGTTTTACGCCGAGACGCCGTTCATGACCGTCCCCGGCAACCACGAGGCCGAACCCGGGACGGGACTGCTCCAGTACGACCGCCGACTCAACGACCTGATGCCCGTCGACGACACCCTCGGCCTCGATGACCTCCAGCACGAACAGCGGTGGTATCACTTCGACTACGACAACACCCGCTTTATCGGCCTCTCGACGACCACCGACGGCTGTGGCGACGTGGGCCGCGGCGAGGAGTTCGTCCCCATCTACGACCCCCGCTGTGAGTTCGGCGGACTCACCTACGGCGACGTACAGGAACGGTTCCTCGAAGCGACACTGGAAGACGCCGCCGAGGACGACGACCTGACGTGGACGGTCGTCTACTTCCACGGCCCGCTGTGGACGGACTCACCGGACCACGCACCGCGCAGTCTCCTCCGGGACCGCTGGGGGAGGCTGTTCGACGAGTACGGCGTCGACCTCGTGTTGTGCGGCGACAACCACGTCTACGAGCGGACGAAACCAATCGAGGCCCGCCCGGACCGCGAGGACTACGGTCCCGATTCGGCGTGGAACTGGGAGTCGCCCTACGGGACGACGTTCGTCACCAACGGCACCGGCGGCACCTCCCACTACGGGTTCGGCAACACCGCCCCCAGCGACTACCTCGCACGGCGGAGCAACCGCCACTTCGGCGTCACCGAACTCGACATCGACGACGAACGCATCCGCGTCGAGTACGTCACCAGCGAGACCGACGACGGCGACCCGGTCGTCGCCGACGCCTTCGAGATACGGAAATCCGACGAATCCACCGAATCGGGCGTCCCCAAGCCCGAGCAAATCGACCGCTATGACGGCCCGGTGACCGAGGCACTCGTCGTCGAGGGCACCCGAACCGACGACGGGTCGGTGTTCACCGCCGGCCAACCCAACCAAATCGACCTCACCTTCGACGCGACGGAGGCCGTCCGGGTTCGGGACCGCATTCCGGCGGCGTGGGACGCCATCGCCGGCGACGCCGAACGAACCGAACCCGCCCCCGGCGACACGAAGTGGGTGTACTTCGAGATGGACGCGACGGAATCCGGGTCGGTCACCTACTTCGCAGAGGCGCCCGACGGCATCGGTTCGAGCGACCGCTACACCTTCGGCCCGTTTCAGGCGTACGACCCGACCGCCGAGGAGTGGCTGACCGTCCCGGGGACGACCAGCGAGGAAACTGTCGTCGGCATCGATACCGGCGCGCTGTAAGCGACCGCCGGGAACTTTGTCGGTGGCGAGTCGACCGGTCAGTATGGTCTCCGATGCGGCCGACATCGCACTGTTCGGCGCCTACCTCGTCCTCCTCGCCGCGGTGGCTGTCCAGCACTATCGCGGTGCGATTCCGCGACGCCGATTGACGATGCTCGTCGGCCTCTGCTGTACGTGGCTGGCCTACGGCCTACTCCAGTTGACCGACGGCGGGCCGTTGCCGTCCACCGGACCGCTGAATCTCGCCTTCGATGGCCTCTCCATCGTCCTCCTCGTCGTCGGTCTGTTCTTGCTGTATCGGTGGTATCGGAGCCGTGAAAGTGGTGAGAAAGCACCCGAAACGGGCGACTGACTCGGTGACTACCGCGTCATCGCCGTCCACGTACCCGACGAGGACAGCTCATCATACCAACCCGACGGCACCGCAAAGCGCGTCCACGAGCCCACATCGAGAGACACGACATCACCGACGACGGGGCGGTGGGCCGGAAGCAGTAAATCGAGGTGACCGCTTCGAGAAGGTAGCTTCATACGGCGGAGTCATCAAATCCCGGTAATGAACGGGGCGGTGGCGTATCTGGCTCGGTCGGAGACACGTATCGAACTGTTGTCGGTGTTGGCGGAGGGGCCGGCGGACAGTCGGGACCTCCGTGAGGAACTCGACGCGTCGCGGACCACCGTCTCGCGGACCCTCGATGGATTCATCGAACGGCAGTGGGTCACAGAAGAGAACAACGGCGGGCCGTACCGACTCACCGCACTCGGCGCTTACGTCCAGCGGGAGTTCTCCGACCTCTTAGATGCCTTCGAACTCGGAGACGACCTCGCACCGCTTTTGGGGCGCGTGAGCGCCGACGAATTCGACCTCGACCCGGCGGCACTGGCCGACGCCGACGTCGTCAAGGCGACGGCCGAACAGCCGCTGGCGCCGGTCGAACGGACGATGGCCGCCCGGCAGAACTCCGATAGCATCCGTGAGTTCGCGACTGTCGTGATGCGGGACAGCGCAGACCTGGCACACGAGCGCATCGAAAGCGCGACCGGCAACGACACCGTCGAGTTCGTCGTCGACGCCGCGGTTGTCGAGGCGATGCGTGAGGACCCGTCGTACGACGACTACCTCGACGCAGCGGCGAACACCGACGGCGCGGAGTACTACGTCCACGAGGATCTCCCGTACATGCTCGCGCTGCTCGACGACCGAGTCCTGTTCGGCGTCGTCGACGAGCGCGGCACGCCGCTTGCGCTCATCGAAAGCGACTCCGAGACGGTGTACGAGTGGGCCGAGTCGACCTTCGAACGGTACCGCGAGGAATCGGAACCCCTCGATACCTGAACTGTGCACGCCGTGCACATCGTGCAGACAGTAGCGTGAATACCACCCGGTCCATCGAGAAAAACGGTGGGGATGCACCCGACGCCAGTCGTCGGGGGAGTCAGTGGAGCCGAAGGCCGAACTCGGCTTCGAGCGTGTCGCGATACGTCTCAGGAGCGACCGCTCGCTCGCGTGTTTCACCGTCGACGACTTCGGTAAACGTCTCGGGCGTCAGCCGCTTGTAACCGCGTTCGGTGCCGACGTTGACGGTCGGGTCGCCCGTAAACGTCGACTCGGGGGCGGTCGCGAGGTGGTCACACGTCGCCGCGAAGTACGACAGCTGTCGGGGGTCAGTGGTGAAGATGTAGCGGTCGTCCCACGCCCCCTCGGAGCGCGTTTGAACGACGTACTCCGCGTCGGGGCGGTCGCTCTCGACGGTTCGCCACTCGATGCCGGCGCCGTCGGGGCCGACGCGGCCGCCGACCGGAAGCGGCTCTCGGAGTTTCGGCAGACCCAACCCCACGTCGACGACGTGCGGGCGGTCGAAGTCGACGAGAAGCGCGTGGTGGTTCGCCGGCGGTCGAGGGTCGCCGTCGTCGTCGAGGACGCAGGCGGCGATGCGGTCGGTGTCGAACCCGAGTTCCGCGAGCAGCCACCCGAAGAGGCCGTTCAACTCGAAGCAGAAGCCGCCGCGTTCGCGCTCGACGAGTTTCTCGTAGAGCGCTTCGAGTTCGAGCGTGATGCCTTCGCCGGAACGGTCGCCATAGGGGTCTCCGGTTATCGACAGCGTCTCGAAGGGCACCGTCCGGACGTGGGCCGACTGGAGCCGTTCGACCGTCTCGAACGTCGGCGGCCACGCCTCGGCGGGGTCGGCGCCGAGGCGGGCGAGATAGCGGTCGGGGTCCATGTTCGGAGGTGAGGGCGAGTGCCACAAAAGCGCTCGCTGAAGCCGATTGCTGTAGCGGTCGTGATAGGTTCCGGGAACACACTTGACGCCAGCGCTCGAATGCGACACATGGCAGTCGAAGACCTCCCCGCACTCGGCATCGGCACCTACGAGAACACCGACCACGAGGTGTGTGCAAACAGCGTCGAGACGGCGTTGAACGTCGGCTATCGGCACGTCGACACCGCAGAGGGCTACGACAACGAGGCCGCCGTCGGCGAGGGCATCGCGGCCGCCGACGCCGACCGCGAGGACGTGTTCCTCGCGACGAAGGTGAGTCCCGACAACCTCGCATACGACGACGTACTCGACCACGCTCGGGCGAGTATCGACCGGTTGGGCGTCGAGACGCTCGATTTGCTGTACGTCCATTGGCCGATTCGGGCCTACGACCGCGAGGCGACGCTCGCGGCGTTCGACGAGTTGTACGACGACAGTCTCATCCGCAACGTCGGGCTTTCGAACTTCACCCCCGCCCTGCTTGAGGCGGCCATCGAGACGCTTGAGGCGCCGCTTTTCGCCCACCAAGTCGAGTGTCATCCGCTGTTCCAACAGGCGGAACTGCGAGCGATGGCCCGCGAACACGGCCACCACCTGGTCGCCTACACGCCGCTTGCGAAAGGCGACGTGACCGACGTTCCCGAGTTGGTCGATATCGCCGAGAAACACGACGCCACGCCGGCACAGGTGGCGCTGTCGTGGCTGCTGTCGAAGGAGAGCGTCTCGGCCATCCCGAAGTCCGCGACGCCCGAACACATCCGGGAGAACTTCGGGGCGCTCGAAGTGACGCTGGACGACGAAGACGTATCCCGAATCGACGACATCGACCGCGAGAAACGCTACGTCGACTTCGAGGAGGCGCCGTGGAACTGAGCAGTCAGCGTAACTTCGGACGCCTCTCGACGGAACCGAGCGAAAAAACGGTATGCAACGGACGGCCGCCTCAGAAGTAGCGGTCGCCGATGTGGTCTGCGATGCGGAGCGCGTTGGCCTGCCCGGAGTTCGTCGGGTTGGGGCCGCCGACGCCGTTGGCCAGCGCCGAGTGGTCGGCGACGAACAGACGGTTGACGTTCTTGGCCTCGCCGGCGAAATCAAGCACCTTGCCGATTCGCATCGACGACTGCATGTGGAGCAGCAGCGGCGGCCACTCCGCGCGGTGGACGTGGGAGGCGCCGGCGTTCTTGTGGATGTTCGCCGCGATGCGGGCGAGTTCGTCCCGCCGTTCGTCGTCCTCCTCTCCCGGTTCGTAGCGGACCTTCGGCACCGGACCGTGCTCGTCGGAGAAGGTGTCGTCCAACGAGACGCCGTTTTCCTGCCGCGGCATGTCGTCGGTCAACACGAGGATGGCCTTCGTCTGTCGATAGTTGGCCATCCGACGTTTGAGTTCCTTACCGACGATGTAGCCGCGGGTGTCCCACGGTTCGTCGGGGTCGGTCGGCGTATCGAAGGAGTACCCCGCCTCGCTGAAGAGGTAGTCGGCAAAGGAGACCAATCCGGGCGACATCCCAATGTCTTCGAGACCGCCGACGCCGGGCTTGTCGAAGCGGACCGCGGAGTTCTGTCCGACGTAGGGGTCCATGTGCTGGCGGTCGGGGTTGATGTCGGCGACCGTGTCGTCGTCGTAGACGCCGACGACCCAGTCGAACCAGTGGGTGGTCAGCCCCTTGCCGACCCAGCCGTCGTCCGGCAGACCCGAATTGAGCCACAGTCGCGGCGTCTCGATACAGCCACCAGCGAGGACGACCGTGTCGGCCTCGACGGTCTGTGTCGCACCGGACCACGTGTCACGGATTTCGACGCCAGTCGCTTCGAGGTTGCCGGCGCCTTCCGCGGTGTGGATGTCGGTGACGTAGGTGTTCGGCCGGATTGCGACGTTGCCCTGATTGGGGTTATCGTTGGTGTCCAGCGCGCGCGGCACGTAGCCGATGTTACTGGATTTGCGTGCCTTCTCGCGGACGGGGGCATCGACGGGCGTCGAAGAGCCCTGGAAGTGGTCGCCGACCAGCGTGTCGCCGCGGAAGCCGTCGTCGTAGCTGAACGACCCCTCGTAGTCCGAGTCGAGCGGTTGGCCGTTGGAGGTCTCCTTGCCGGGGACCTCGACGGCGTTGGGCTGGGGCCGCCAGCCGGTTTCGGTGACGTTGAGGTCCTCGAGCAGCGGGTACTCGCCGCTTTTCTCCTGGCTTGCGCCCTCGATGAACACCTCTTCGCGGGCGGTCATCGGCGCCTGCTGGGTGGAGGTTATCTCCTCGTTGAGCCGGTGGTACGGCACCATGTCGGCGTAACTGACCTCGTCGGGCCAGTGTGGCTGGTCGTCGAAGGCCGTCGGGTAGCCACGCGGATGGTTCGAGAAGTAGTGCGTCGAGGTGCCGCCGACGGCCGACACCTGCCAGATGAACGCGTTCTGGTGGAGGTTCCGGAACCACGGCGCACGCGCGCTGTTGGAGGGACCGACCCGGAGGTAACCGTAGGTCGGGTCGTTGGCCTCCGCCTCGCGGTGGGTGAACTGCTCGTCGAGCAGTTTTCCGTCGAGGTCGTCGGGGTCGGTGCTGACCGTCCCGCCCGAATCGACGTGCGGTTCGGGCCACTGCTCGTTGCCGTAGAAGGGGCCGGCCTCCAACAGGAGTACGTCAACGCCGTGGTCCCGTGCGAGTTTCCACGCCGCGACCGGACCGTCCGCGCCGGCACCGACGACGACGACATCCGGGTCCTTCATAGCAGGTCACCTCCGGTGGCCTCCTCGGCCTCATCCGCGGCCTCGTCGGGGAGTTCCGGGTCGGCCGGCCCGGGCGTCTCTGCGGTCTCCCAGTCGTCGTCGAATCCGCCGTCGACGGCGTGGCGCCAGTCGGCGGCGTAGCCGTCCGAGGGACCGGGATAGTCGGTCTGATTGCGGCTCTGGACGTTGCTCGGGTCGACCTGCATCTCCCGTTCGTTGGGGGTGTTCGTTTTGGTGTCGCCGAGGCCCGACCACTCCGTGTAGTAGCCGAAGCCGTGCAGTCCGTTGACGGCCATGACGACGTACTTCAGGATACCGAGGGTGGGAAGCATCGGCGAGAGAATCTCGTCGAGGCGGTCGATGGCGCCGCCATCGACGATGGTCCACAGACAGCGGAGGCGGTCCTCCCGGGAGAGGCGAACGAACGTCCCGCCACCCGCGAACTCGGGGTTCGGTGACGGCGTGTCCTCGTTTTCGCCACGCAGGAGGAACTCCGCGGCGACGATGTCGAAGACGAGCGGGAAGACGTTCGCGTAGGGGTAGTTCTGGATGACCTGGTGGGTGCCCTCGTTGGCACCTTCGACGAGGAGGTCGAACTCCGCGATTCCCTCGGCGTCGTCCGGGATGGGTGCGTCCGCGAAGTCGATGGCGAGTCGGTCCACCGCGCCGAAGTCCAGCAGTTCGCCGAACTCGTCGAGGTCCTCAACCTCGAGGAGTCCGGTGAGTTCGTCGACCGCGTCCAGACCGACGAGGTCGGTCAAGGCGCCGAGTTCCGAACCCGAGGAGATGGTGTCGAGGTCGAGTTGGAACAACTCGGGAGCCATCAGGCCGTCGACGAGTTCGGTGACGGAATCGAGTGGCGTGCCGCCACCGAGGTCGCCGGTCTCCGTCAGTCCCCCGAGGGCGTCACCGAGCGGATTGTCTCCGCCGAGGTCGCCGAGCGGGCCGCCACCCGACCGGGCGGTTTTAACCGGAGTCTGTAGCGTCTCCAGTCGAATCTCTTGAAAGTGGTTGAAGTCCCAGATGAGGAACTTCTCCAGTTCCACATCGAGCCCGCCGGGAACGTGTTCCCCGCCGAGTTCCTCTTCGAGTTCGGGCGTCCGGGGAACAATCGCGTCGACGATTGCCCGATACGTGTCCCGCGTGTGGGGGTCCGCCGGAATCTCCTGTCCCAGAACTTCCTGTGCTTCCGCGATGCTCACACCGGACATCGAGACGGCCGCAAGACCCCCCACGCCCTTCATCACGCCTCGCCGCGTCATCGATGCGTTGGAATCTTCTGTCATGATAGTATCTGCCAACCGTACCTGTTACTACCGGTCATAGTGGTTAACCCTGCTGCGGGAAATATGGGGTCCTTTATGTTAAAAGATAAAATTTCATAGATGAATTTAGCCACGTTCTGTGCCACCGCAGCGATTTCAGACAAATTCGCCATATTAGCGGTTTTGAGACATTATTACCCTATTTTAGTCTCAGATATAACCACCCCATCACACCCAAATTACACCCAAATTGAGCGCTTTTAATAATATGTTTGATTTATAATTTTCTAGTTAGTTCATTTTGATTGTTGTATTCTATCGAACGCTTTCGTCCGGCAGTACCGGACACATAAGTCGGCCGAGGACGAAGCGGGACCGATGACGAGGTATCCAGTCGCAGCAGTCAAACTCTCCCACGACATCGTCGAGACGCTGGTCAAGCGGGGACCGACCGGCGTGACGGCCGTCGCCGAGGCGCTGGACGTTCCGAAGAGCACCGCCCACGACCACCTTCGGACCCTCGAAGCGGTCGGCTACGTCGTCAACGAGTCCGGAACCTACCGACTGGGAACGAAGTTCCTCCATCTGGGTGAAACCGCCCGAAACGGCCACGAACTGTTCGTCAACGGCCGCGAGGAGGCCCACGCGCTGTTCGAAGACACCGAGGGGAAGTACGTCCAGTTGGTGACCGAGGAGAACGACCGCTGTGGCGTGCTGTTGGCGGCCGGGTGGCGGAAGGGCAGCCACACCACCGGGACGCCGGGAGCGTACCCCTCGGACCTGCATCTCCACACGAACGCCCCCGGAAAGGCGATACTGGCGCACAAGGACGCCGAAACGGTCGAACGACTCATCGACGAGACGGAGTTACCCCCGCGGACGGCGAACACGATAATCGACGAAGAGCGGTTGCTGGCGGAGTTGGAGACGATTCGAGACGACGGTTACGCCGTCGACGAGGGCGAACTCATCGCGGGGATGACCGGCATCGCCGCACCCGTCGTCGCAGACGAGCGAGTCCGCGGCGCCATCGCGGTGTACGGCCCAAGCGGCGCCTTCGATGCCGACCCCGAGTCGTCGGGGCTGGCCGAAACCGTCCGTCAGTCGGCCCGGACCATCGAGGCGAACCTCATCTTCACGCCGGAGTGACAGCTGTCCGGTAATGCCGGACAGAATCCTGCGTCGACCCGGTAGTGACGCGACCGGTCGCCACGCGAAAACTAGATAGAATTCGTACAGGTCACCACACAAATACGAACCTCGTACGCAGGGCGGAAACGACTTGGAGTCCGACGGTGAATCCGAAGTCAGTGAACTTCGCCAACCACGTCGACATCGCCGCGCGGAACACGCCGGAGGCGACGGCCGTCGCCGACCGGACGCGCTCGCGGACCTTCGAGGGGTTGGCCAAAGACGCCGACCGCATCGCCGGCGGCCTCGATGCACTCGGGGTCGGCGTCGACGACCACGTCGCCATCCACATGCCGAACGGCGTCCCGTTCGTCGCCACCTACCTCGGCGTGCTGAAACGCGGCGCCATCCCGTTGCCGGTCAACCACAGATTCACCGACGAGCAAATCCGCTACGTCCTCCGAGACAGCGGTGCGAGCGCCGTCGTGACCGAGGGACGAAGCGACATCGACGCCGCCGGGACGCAAACGGTCGCGTATCTCGACCTCCTCGAAGACGGCGACCCCACTTGTGATGTGGAACCACGTCGCTCCGATGAGTTGGCCGAACTGCTGTACACGAGCGGAACCACCGGCGCGCCGAAGGGCGTCTACCACACCCACGGCAACCTCGCTGCCAACGCCCGCGGCTTCATCCGGTACAAGGAGTGGACCCGAGACGCCGTCGCGCTGACCGCGTGTCAGTGTTTTCACGTCACCGGTCTCAACGTCACGACGACGCCGTTTCTCGCGCTGGGCGCCGAAAACCACCTACTCTCGGAGTGGGACGCCGAGACCGCCCTCACCGAAATCGAGCGCCACGAGATCACCTACACCTTCCTGATTCCGACGATGCTGATGGACCTCCTCGAGTACGACGCTGTCGACGACTACGACGTGTCCAGTCTGGAGATGATAGGTGTCGGCGGGTCGCCGATGCCGAAACGGCGGATTCGGGAGGTCGAAGCGACGTTCGGCTGTCGGCTACTGGAGGGGTACGGCATGACCGAGACGACGCCGCTCGCGACGTTCAACCGGCCGGTCCCCGGCGGGAGCAAACCCGGAAGCATCGGCCGGCCGGCGACGGAAGTCGTCGACATCCGCATCGAGGACCCCTCGACCGGCGAGGCCGTCGAGCGTGGCGAGCGCGGGGAGTTCCTGTGGTGTGGCGACACGGTTACGCCGCGGTACAACAGCCCGAAGATCACCGACCAAAAATTCGTCGAGCGGGACGGCAAGCAGTGGCTCAAGTCCGGCGACATCGGCTGGATGGACGGCGACGGCTTCCTCTTCGTGGTCGACCGACTGGAGGACATGTTCACGACGGGGTGTGGCGACATCTACCCCCGCGAAATCGAGGAAGTAATCTACGCGGTCGACCCCGTCGAGAAAGTCGCCATCATCGACACCCGCGACGAGGTCCGGGGGGCGACGGTGACGGCCATCGTGAAGCCGCGGAGCGGCGAGTCGGTGTCGGAGACCGACATCCGAGGGGCCTGCAAGGACGAACTGGAGAGCCACGAGGTGCCCGACCGCATCGAGTTCGTCGAGGCGTTCCCGCGAACCGCGACCGGGAAACTCGACCGCATCACGTTGCGGGACCGCTTCGGCTAACTACTCGGCGTCGGTGACGTCCTGCCGGACGAACGTCACCGGACACGGCGCGTTCATCAACACGCGATGGGAGGTGCTTCCGAACACCGCCTTTCCGGTCGGCGAGCGCTTCCGACCCCCGACGAACAGCATGTCGGTGTTCGTCTCCTTTGCGACGGAGACGATGCGGTCGGTCACGTCACCGATTTCGCCGCGAATGCGGTACTCGATGTCCGCCTCCTCGAACGCGAACGACAGTCGGTCGATGTTCTCGAGCCGCGAGGCCAGCGTGTGCGCCGGCGGCGGGTCATCGGGGTCGTACCCCGCCTCGGCGACCCCTTCGTCGTACGCTGACTGAGAGAACACGTGCAGCAGAAGCACTGTCGCTCCCGTGGCGCCCGCGATGTCACAGACGAGACTCGCCATCTCCTTGATTCGAGTGTCTTCGTCCGGGCCGACAGCTAAGGTGAGTACTTCCAGTGACATATCGACCCCTTAGACCGGCACCGATAAAATTCGGCCGGGTTCCGGAGACGTGACCGGGGGAGTTTTGCGTTCTCCGCCTGAACTGCTGGCTGAACGAATGGCCGACGAGGAATCCGACCCGGAGGAATCGGTTCGAGAGGCAGTCGAACGGTCCCGAAGCGGCGCACCGGCGGTTGGAGCAGTCGTCCGCGACCGCTTCGAGACCGACGAGGTGTTCCAGCGGATCGTCGTCGCCGCCGACGAGGAAATCGACACCGGCACCCGTGAACTGTTCTTCAGCGCGCTCGCGGCCGGCTTTTCTATCACCATCACGTTCCTGGCGCTGGCGTCGATGACCGCCAAAACCGGCGGCGACCCGCTTTTGAGCGTCATCCTGTATCCGCTGGGGTTCGTCTACATCATCTTGGGCGGCTACCAACTGTACACCGAGAACACGCTCCCGCCCGTGGCGCTGGTCCTCGAACGACTGGCCAGCATCCCGACACTACTTCGGACGTGGGGCGTGGTTCTGTTCGGGAACTTCGCCGGCGGTGCCATCGGCGCGCTCGTACTCGCCTACACCGGCGTGTTCTCCCCCGAGACCACGGCCGTCGCCATCGATATCTCCCAGAAAGGCATCGAAACACCGTGGTGGGACCTGTTCTTCAAAGCCGGCTTCGCCGGCCTCGTCGTCGCCGGCGTCGTCTGGCTCGATTACGCCTCTCGAGACACCATCTCGAGACTCGTCCTCGTCTACATCGCCTTCCTCGTCATCCCGCTTGCGGACCTCTTCCACGTCGTCGTCTCCTTCACCGAGTTGATGTACCTCGTCTACCTCGGGGAGGCGGCGCTTCTGTCCGGACTGTTGGGCTTCGTCCTGCCGGTGTTGCTCGGAAACACCATCGGCGGCGTGTTGCTCGTCACCGTCGTCAACTACTTCCAGACGACCGAACGCCGCTTGGAGAGCGCCCGCGAGGACGGCGTCGAACGCCAGTTGTCGATTTCGGAGTGGCTCGGCGGCGGAAGCGTCGGCCGAACGTACGTCCCCGCGGACCGCGACGACACACAACGGCGACGACGGCGAGACGACGATTGACCGGCCGGCTACTCGAAAATCCCGACCGACTCCCGGTGTGATTCGAGAACCGACGGTTCGATATCGACGACGAGATCCCGCTCGGCGCGGTCGAGTTCCGCCCGAATTCCCCCATCTGGACGGACACAGAGCGACCGGCCCGCGTAATCGGTGACAGGGGCATCCTCGACGTCTCGGCGGCCGGTTCGGCCCGCCCCGAGGACCCACCGAACGCCGTCGAGCGCCCGCGACCGCAACAGCAGCCGCCAGTTGTCGCTGTGCGTCGCCGGCCACGCCCCCGGAACGAGTAGCGCGTCAACCCGCTTGTCGGTCATCGCGGCGCTCTCCTCGACGAAGTTCAAATCATAGCAGGTCAACAGGCCGGTCTTCCCCAGCGGCGTCTTGACGGTGACTCGCGAGTCGCCGGGGTCCAGCACCTCTCGCTCGCCGCCCCAGAGATGCTGTTTCCGGTAGACCGCGACGACGCCGTCGCCGTCGAGATACGCCGCGGCGTTGTACGCCCCGTCGTCGGCCTCGACGAACCCGACGACCACACCACAGTCGGCGTCGTCGGCACTCTCGACGAGGCGCTCGATTGCCTCGCCATCCCGCGGAATTGCCGCTTCGGTGATGCGGTCG
This sequence comes from Natronomonas gomsonensis, assembly GCF_024300825.1. Classification (NCBI taxonomy): domain Archaea; kingdom Methanobacteriati; phylum Methanobacteriota; class Halobacteria; order Halobacteriales; family Natronomonadaceae; genus Natronomonas; species Natronomonas gomsonensis. Next base: position 2,020,540 of record NZ_CP101323.1, read on the forward strand.
TCGGCGACGAACCCCGTCAGCGCCTGCTCGGGGAAACACGCGAGGTCGACACGCTCGGGGAGGCCGCTGAGGCGCGATTCGACGGTTTCGAGGTTCGACTCGACATCGAGGTCGTCGACGGCCATCTGACACGCCGCGACGGTCGGAGGCATGTTCGGTCGATGCGACGGCAACGGCATAAGCACCGGTGGCAGTTCAGCGCTTACCCGTCACATCGAGCGAGGAATCGTCGAAAAGAACCGTCGAAGGGTCGTCAGCGGGAACAAAAACGAGTCGGATTACGCGTCGTCGGTGTCGTCCGTGTCGTCAGAGTCCTCAGTGTCGTCGGTGTCCTCTGTGTCCTCGCCGTCGTCTGCGTCCCCAGCGTCGGTATCGTCCACGTCTTCTTCGGACTCGTCAGCGTTCTCGGCGTTGTCCGCACCGTTGTCCGCATTTTCGGCATTGTCATCGCTCTCCTCGGCCGCGTCATCCGCGTTGGTCTCCGCATCTTCGTCTTCGGCCTCGTCAGCGCCATCAGCGTCGTCAGGCGCCTCCTCGGAGGCGATATCCGAGACGGCAGCACCGAGGTTGTCGATGTCACCCGACAGGAACTCGTTGATGGTGCTGTGGATATCACTCACGAACGACGGCACCTGTTCGGGCATGTCTTCGGGCGGGCCCGCATCACCCGGCCGCTCTTCGCTCGCGTTCTCGGCGGGTGTGGCCGTCGCGTTCTCGGCGGGCTGTGCAGCGGCAGCACCCGCAGCCCCGACGAGCAGGAAGCTCGCCGCGAGGACTGCGAGTACGATGTGTTTGGTGCGCATTGCATCCCGGCCTTTCCGGTGGAGAGATAAGTAGGGGTGAGTCAGTTCGAAGCAGTTCGAACCGTTTACGCCTGAACTGCCCGTTTCCGGGCGTTTTAAACAGTTTAAACGAAACGGCCGACAGCGATACGGGCCCTCGAATCGACGGAACTCGGGTCCTCATTATAACGCCACTGGCCGTTGGCGGGCCGTCGGTATCGGGGCGCGAGGAGGGAGAGCGCCTCCAGTCTCTGCTCCGTGCGGCGCACTCGGCGCAAAAACATATAAAGACCGACCGCGACCACCGGGAGCGGTTGGTCCGAAGCCGCTACTGTGCGTCCACCACAGCGACGCTCGCAAGGTTCACGATGTCTTTGACCTCATCGCCGCGCTGGAGGACGTGGACTGGTTTGTCCATGCCGACGAGCATCGGACCGATGGCTTCCGCGCCGCCCAACCGTTGGAGCAGTTTGTAGGCGATGTTGCCGGCTTCGAGGTTCGGAAAGACCAAGACGTTCGCCGGTTCCTCCAACTCCGAGAAGGAGTAATCGCCCGTCAGCATCTCCTCGACGACCGCCGTGTCCGCCTGCATCTCACCGTCGACCGGGAAGTCCACGTCGGGAGCCGCTCGGAGGGCGGCGGCGGCCGCCCGCGGCTTGCGGGTGCCTTCGTTGTCGACCGTTCCGAAATCGGAGTACGACAACAGGGCGACCCGTGGGTCGACGTTGAACTGTCTCGCGAGGTCGGCGGTGTGGCGAGCGACTTCCGCGAGCACGTCGGCATCGGGGGCCTGATTGACGGTGGCGTCGGCGACGAAAACGACGCGATTTTTGAACGTCAGCATGTACACCCCCGCGGCATAGTCGGCGTCGTCGGCCGTTCCGACGACCTGCAGCGGCGGGCGCAGCGCCGTCGGGTAGTGGTTCGTCAATCCCGTCAACATTGCGTCGGCGTCGCCCATCTCCACCATCACGCTGGCGAGGTAGTCGCCGTCGTGGACCAACGCGTCGGCCTCCCTGCGGGTGACGCCGTTGCGCTTCCGGAGGTCGTACAGGCGGTCGGCGTAGGGGTCGAGTTCGTCCGTCGTCGGGTCGACGATTTCGGGGTCGAAGTCGAGGCCGAGTTCCGCCGACACCTCCCAGATGGTGCGCTTGTCGCCGACGAGGACGGGGTCGGCGATGTCCTGTTCGATGAGTTGGTAGGCCGCCCGAATCATCTTCGGGTCGTCGCCTTCGGCGAGCACCAGCCGTTTGGGGTCGCTTTTCGCCTTGTTCAGCACCACGCGCATCATCTCGCGGGACTTCCCGAGTCGGGCTTCGAGCGTCTCCCGATACTCCCCGAGGTCGAGGGGTTCGCGGGCGACACCGGATTCCATCGCGGCCTCGGCGACCGCCCCCGAAACCTCGAAGAGGACGCGTGGGTCGAGTGGTTTGGGAATGATGTAGTCGGGGCCGAACTGCAGCGGTTGGTCGCCGTAGGCTTTGACGACGGCGTCGGGAACGTCCTGTCGGGCCAATTCGGCGAGCGCCTCGGCGGCAGCGACTTTCATCGCCTCGTTGATTTCGGTCGCGCGGGCGTCCAGCGCTCCTCGGAAAATGAAAGGGAACCCGAGAACGTTGTTGACCTGATTCGGATAGTCTGACCGGCCGGTCGCCATGATAACCGTGTCATCGCGGGCGCTTTTGGCCGCCTCGTAGCCGATTTCGGGGTCCGGATTCGCCATCGCGAAGATGATTGGGTCCGCCGCCATCGACCGGACCATCTCCTCGCTGACGATGCCGCCGACCGAGAGGCCGACGAAGGCGTCCGCACCCGCCATCGCGTCGGCGAGACTACCGCCTTCCTCGCTTGCGAACTGTGCGACGTAGGAGTGGGGGTCGTCGGCCGCGACGCGGTCTTCGGTGATGATGCCGTCGATGTCACACATCGTGATGTTGTCGGCGGCGACGCCCAGCGACTCGTAGAAGCGGGCGGTCGCGGTGGCCGCCGCGCCCGCGCCCGCGAAGACGACTTCGAGGTCGTCGAGCGATTTGTCGGCGATGTCGCAGGCGTTCAACAGTGCGGCCCCGGAGATGATTGCCGTCCCGTGTTGATCGTCGTGGAAGACGGGAATCGACATCTCCTCGCGGAGGAACGATTCGATTTCGAAACACGCGGGCGCGGAGATGTCCTCGATGTTGATGCCGCCGAACGTCGGTTCCATCATCGCGACCGCCTCGGCGAACGCCGCCGGGTCGTCCTCGTCTAACTCGATGTCGAAGACGTCGATGTCGGCGAAGCGCTTGAACAGCACGCCCTTGCCCTCCATCACCGGCTTCGACGCCTGCGCACCGATGTCGCCCAACCCGAGAACCGCGGTGCCGTTCGAGACGACGCCGACCATGTTCCCCTTCGTCGTGTAGGTGTAGGCATCTCCGGGGTTGTCGGCGATGGCACGACACGGCGCGGCGACGCCCGGCGAGTACGCAAGCGAGAGGTCCCGCTGGGTGTTCGTCGGCTTCGTCGTCGATATCTCCAGTTTGCCGGGCGGGTCGGTGCGGTGGTATTCGAGTGCGTCCTCGTCCAGTCCCATACCGGTCCTCCGAACGGGAGGCATATGTGCGCAACTATTGCCAAAAGCGCACACGGAACGCACCACGAGTGGACGGTCGGTCGGAACCGCTCAGGCTTCCAGAAGAACGCCACCGTCGCCGTCTGACACCGCAAGGTCGTAGCCGAACGCCTCGATGACCGCCCGATTGGTCTCGACGTGGTCGGTCACCTCGGGTGCCAGTACCTGTCCGCCACCCAAGGCGAGAAAGACCATCGACTGGTCGGCGAGGTGCTGGTCGACGACGGCAGCACCCTCGTGGAACCGATGGAACGCCTCGACGGCCTCGGCGGCGACCTCTTCGGAGGGCTTGCCGGCCTCCCCGAGCGCCGAAAAGCCAGCACGACTGTTCTCGTAGACGGCGACGAGGAGTATCGACGACCCGGTCGAGTCGGCTTCGACGGAGACGGCCTCCGTCCCGACCGAGGCGTCGGCGTCGAGTTCCTCGGCGACGGCACCGGCCTGTCGTTCGGCCACCTCGGCGTCGGCCAACTCCTCGGTGGCCGTCGAGTACACCTCGACGCGCCGGAGCGCACCGCGGTCGGTCAGCGACAGCGGCGACAGCGACGAGGGGCGCAACGTCAGCGTCGCTCGGCCGCCGCCGGCCGGATAGAACCCACGGGAACCGACCGTGACCTCCGCATCGAGGCCGATTTCGGCCAGAAGTGGGAGTTTGACACGCTCGAGATACGACACGAGGGGTGCCCACTTCGTGTCGGTGCCGCCCGTGACGGTCACCGTCGCGGGGTCGTCGAGGGCGACGGCCAGCGGCAGCAGGGTATCGAACACTAACGCGACGCTGCCGGCGGTGCCGACGTCGACCGACACGTCGTCGGAGGCCACCTCCTCGGGCCGAAACACGAGCGTTTCCGACTCCACCTCGCCGCCCTCGACGGTCGCCGAACACAGCGCCGCCGTCGCCTCGACGGCCGCGAGGTGCTGCGGTCGCAGCCCCGGCGTCGGGCGGTCGCCGCGAACGTTCTCGATTCGAACCGCCGTCCCCGACAGCGCCGACAGCGACAGCGCCGTCCGGACGATTTGTCCCCCGCCCGCCGAGCCGTCGATTTCGAGCATAGGCGACGCTACCGCCCCGACGACGACAAACGTTCCGACTCCCCGCCGAATCAGCCCGCTTCGGGCCGATTCCCACGAGACGGGAAACAGGTTCGCTTTTTATGCGGATTCGGAGCCTACATAGAGGTATGAGCCAGTTACCAACTCGGCGGTCGGCGGACGAACCGCCCGTGCAACCGGAACGCGTGATGCCGTTCATCGCGGTCGTGTTGGGCATCCTCGTCGTCGGACTCGTCGGTGTCGGCCTGCTGACGCTGTGGCCGGTCATCACCGGCGCCCTGCCTGTCTCCGCCACCGCGATGGTCGCAAGCACGCTCCTCTTCGGGGCGTTGCTCCTCGTCGTCGCGGCGGCGACCCGGCGGTTCACCCCGCGGCGGACGCGATAGCTGACCGACCGACTTTTCTGCGAAAAAATACGCCCTGAAGTGGCTACGCCGTCCGCCGTGCCGACCAGTACAGCACGCCGGCAGTCGCGAGAAACACCACGGTCGAGAGGTCGTAGGCGATGCTGGGGACGGTACTCGCGAGCGGCGACCCGATGCCGCCCAGTGCGGCGGCCAGTGCGGCCCCGAACGGCCACAGACAGCCGACGCAGGTGGCGACCCCGAGGACGCCGGCGAGCGCCGAGCGAGCCCCCGCGAGGACGACCGTGTACACCAACACGGCGAGTGCGGCGTAGCCGATTACCTCGAAGGGAATAATCGAGATATCGACGACGGTGTTGGTGTACATGACCGCCGGGCCCCAACCGGGGGAGAGCCACGCGATGCGGGCAGGCATGTCCATCCCGCCCAGTCCGACGAGCCCGCCGGCGACCGCCAAGACCGCGAAGTAGCCGACTGCGACCGCTCCGGCAGCGACGCGTCGACGCTGTGACGCCGCGACGGTCGGCCGACGCAACACCACCCACGCGCCGACGTTTATCCACACGAACGGGTACAGCGTGTACCGGGGAGCAAGGATGCTCGTCCCCGTCACCCGGAGGTAGACGAACACCGCGAGCAGTTCGAGCGCCAGCAGCGTCCCGACTGCTCGGACTGCCGTCGACCGACCCACCGGGAGCGTCGACCGGTCGAGGCGTCGAGTCGATGTCGCCACGTTAGGCCCCCTCCGTCCGGTTCAGCAGCGCTCCCTCGACGTGGAGGTTCCACAGCGCCACCGCGAGCAGGACGACGACGACGAGCGCCGCCGCAAGGCCGACGTACGCAGCCGGGGACAGCGAGATGCCCATGAACCCCGCGACCGTTCGCAACTCGACGATGAGCGGCGTCAGGAACGCCAGGATGACGAGCAGGCCGACCCGTGAGATTTTTTTGCTCACGGTATCACCCCCAACAGCCACGCCGGATACGTGCCCGTTCCGGGGCCGAACAGGCCGCCGTCGGAGATGATGGCCGCTATCGGCAGCGAGTACGCCAACACGACGAGGACGACGGCGATGGCCGTCCACAGCCAGAGGTTGTCGAGGACCTTCGGGGAGTCTTCCGGTCCGGACAGGGGGTCACTGAGGGAGGCGTCAACGGACGTCTCCATCGGGCCCTCGAACAGCGAGACGATGACGTTGCCGAGGAACAACACCAGCGAGATGAACAACAGCGTCCCGCCGATGGCGATCTGGAAGTCGAGTTCAGCGACGGTGCTGAAGCCCGCATCGAAGGCGAAGCCGTCGTACTGTGGTTCGGCGGTCCGACGCGGCATGCCGATGAGTCCCGCACGGTGCATCGCGTTCGACATCAGCGTCATCCCGACGAACCACAGGATGACCTGGAACAGCGCGATGGTGCGGCTGTACACCCGTCTTCGGGTCAACTGCGGGAGAATCCAGTAGGTCCCCGCCATGAACGTCAGGGCGACGGCCGTCCCGACGGTGAGGTGGAAGTGCCCCGGCACCCACAGCGAGTTGTGGATGAGGTAGTTGATGTTCATTCCGGCGTTGACCATCCCGGAGAAGCCGCCGGCGGCGAACATCAGGCCGGCGAGTGCCATCCCGGTGAACGCGGGGTCACGCCACGGCAGCGCGCCGAGCCACGAGAGATACCCCTCCCCGCCGTTCTGACGAGCGCCGTGTTCCATGCTCGCGACGACGGTGAAGGCGGTCAACAGACTTGGCAACAGCAGGAACATCGTGTTAGTCATCGCTATGAACTTGAAGCCCTCTGCTATGCCGGGGTCGAGATACTGGTGGTGGATGCCGACCGGCGTCGACAACAGCAGGAACAACACGAACACGACGCGTGCCAGCGGGTCGCTGAACAGTCGGCCGCCGGATATCGACGGCATGACCGTGTACCAAAGCAGGTACGCCGGCATCAACCAGAAGTACACGACCGGGTGGCCGAAGTACCAGAACAGCGTCCGCGTCAAAAGCGGGTTCACCTGCTCGATGAGACCCAGCGACCACGGCAACAGGAACACGAGCACGGAGATGGCGACGCCGATGGTGGAGATGTACCACATCAGCATCGTCATCAACACCATGAACGTCTGCAGCGGGATGCGTTCGTTCGGGTTTTCGGCCCGCCAGTTCCACCACGAGCGGAACCAGTCGAGGCCAGCCATCCACGTCCCGATGATGAACACCGCAAGCCCCGCATAGAACATCGGATGGGCCTGCAGCGGCGCGTAGAACGTGAACAGCACGTCGGCGCTAATCGGGATCGAGTCGACGAAGCCGCCGAGGATAGCGATGCCCGCAAGCGCCGTCCCGGCGACCATCGTCAGATACCACGCCCACGTGAACCTGATGTCCTCGACTGGCCTGTCGAGGCTCCTCGTCACCGCCCACGTGAACAGGCCGACGAGGAAGAAGATGGTAAAGGAGATGGCGAGCAACACGCCGTGAAGCGTGAGGACGGTGTAGTAGTCCGCCGATTCGATGAAGCGGAGGTAGTTCGTCCGGTGGAGCGCCTGAATCAGGCCGCCCAATCCGCCGATACCGAGGGCGATGAAGGCACTCCACAGCGAAGCCCGAACGATACGGGCTTCCTTGGGGAAGCGGTCGAGGAACAGCTCCTCACCCTCCAGTTCCGCACTCATTCGCTTTCACCTCCGTATTCGTCTTCGGGCACCACGTTGAGTTTGCCCTCCATGTCGTGGTGACCCTGTCCGCAGTACTCGTTGCACAGGATACCGTACTCCTTCGGTTCGTCGAACTCGACGGTTATCTCGGCGACCTGTCCGGGAACGACCATCGTGTTGACGTTCGTCCCGACGACCTGGAAGCCGTGAATCACGTCGATTGAGGTGACGTGGAACGTCACCGTGCTGTTGGCCGGCACGACAATCGTGTCGGGACGGAAGATGAACTGCTGGGCGATGACGTACACATCGTACTCGTTTTCGCCCACCTGCTCGACGCGCGGTTCGCCGAAGTCTTCGTCATCGGTGACGGCGTTGGCGTCGATGGTGCCGCCGGAGGCATCGACCATCGCAACCCCCGCACCGGCCGCCCCGTAGGTCACCGTCGCGATGAACCCGACGATGAGTGCCAGTGCCCCGATGAGCCAGATTTTCTCGTAGGTGTGGATGTTCATCCTATCACCGTCGGCCCGTTGCCGAGGAATTCGATGAAGTACGTGAATATCCACATCCCCACGAGGATGAGGAAGTAAATCCCGATGAGGACGAGCGTCCCTATCGGGTCGAACTCCTCGTGTCCGAGTTCTTTCGTGTCGTTGTCTGCAGACATACGCATTGTCCGTGTTGCGCGAATCCACAAAACACTACCCCCGGAATCCTACTCATCGGGAACCCGTGGGTGGGTTTTTAACCACTCGCCGCCGTAACCTGTGGTATGGAATTGACGCCACGCCTCGGTGCCGTCGTCACGCTGTTGGCACTCGTGCCGGTGGCCGTGTTCACCGTCTACATCGGCAACCCGCTCGTCGCCATCGCGCTCGTGAACGTGGTTCTCATCTTCGCGAGCCTGTATCTCGCGTTCACGCCGGTCGAGAACCACGACCACGACCACGGCCACGCCGCCTGAGAGGAATGGCGGTCGAAAGCGCCGCCGGGCTCGACCTCGCCGTCTTCGGTGTCGTCGGGGTACTCGCCGGCGCTCACTGTCTCGGAATGTGTGGGCCGCTGGTGACGCTGTACGCCGACCGCATCGACGCGACGGCGGCCGACGGCGGCCGACGGGCGGACCAACTCACCCCCAGAGCCGTCCGGCAACACGGCCTGTTCAACCTCGGACGAGCCAGTAGTTACGCCCTCATCGGTGCCCTCGCCGGCCTGCTCGGTTCGGTGACGTTCGGGTCGGCAGCCGCAATCGAAGGGGTCGGCGACGGCCTCCGCGGCGGCGTCGGCGTCTTCGTCGGCCTGCTCATCGTCAGCGTCGGCGTCTCGTATCTGCTCGGCGGCGCGGGCGGCCTCCATCGGTTCGTTCCGGACGGTGCGCCGCTGGGCCGACTCGTCGCCACCGCGACCGACCGCGTCGACCGACTCGCCGCCGGCCCCGGAATCGTCGCCCTCGGCGCGCTCCACGGCCTGTTTCCGTGCCCCATCATCTATCCCGCCTACCTCTATGCGTTCGCGCTGGGGGACCCGCTTCGGGGCGGCCTCTCGCTGCTCGTCTTGGGCCTCGGGACGATTCCGACGCTGTTCCTCTACGGCACCGTCCTAGACGCCGTCAGTGCGACCCGACGCCGGTGGCTCCACCGCGCGCTCGGCGCCGCCTTCGTCGCGTTGGGGTACGTCCTGTTGGCCCACGGTCTGATGCTGTTCGGTATCCACCTCCCGCACCCGCCGCTGCCACACCGCTCCCTCACCAATGTCGTGTAAACTCTGTGACCTGCCGACGCCGGACCCGCCGATAACCGCCCCGGACACCGACGGCGAGTTCTGCTGTCGGGGCTGTCTGGAGGTCCAGCGTCGCCTCGGCGAGGACGCCGAAGCCGCCCTCGAAGACAACGACGACGACCTCGGGACCGAACCAGTTCCGGAGGGCTGTGAGCAGGCGTTTCTCGCGGTTGACGGGATGCATTGCTCGACGTGTGAGGTGTTCGTCGAATCCCTCGGCAGCGACATCGACGGCGTCGACGCCGCCGAGGCGAGTTACGCCAGCGAGTTGCTCCGGGTCGTCTACGACCCCGACCGCGTCGACAGCGAGTCCCTCCCCGAACGGCTCTCGGGGTACGGCTACGAGGCGCGACTGCCCGAGGAAAGCGCCGAGGATGACGGCAGCGACGTGGTTCGGTTCCTCATCGGCGGCGGCTTCTTCGGCATGATGGCGATGCTGTGGTACGTCCTCTTCCTGTATCCGACGTACTTCGGTTACCCGCCGCTGGTCGATTTGGGCGGCTTCGCCTTCGCCTACATCGCCGCCAACATCTGGGTGTTCACCTCGGTCGTGCTGTTCTACACCGGCTACCCGCTGTTGCGTGGCGCCTACGTCAGTCTCCGGGCCGGCCGCCCGAACACCGACCTCCTGGTGTCGCTTGCGGCCGTCGGCGCCTACGTCTACAGCACCCTCGCGTTGGCCCTCGGCCGCACCGAATTGTACTTCGACGTGACCATCGCCATCGTCCTCGTGGTGACCGCCGGAACGCAGTACGAATCCCGCATCAAGCGCCGGGCCAGCGACCTCCTATCGGAGTTGACGGAACTCCGCGTCGAGGAGGCGACCCGCCACCCCAGCGGCGAGGTCGTCGCCGTCTCGACGGTCGAACCCGGCGACGACCTGCTCGTGAAACCCGGCGACAGGATTCCGGTCGACGGCACCGTCGCCGAGGGGTCGGCCGCCGTCGACGAGGCGCTCGTGACCGGCGAGTCCCTCCCGCGGAGCAAGACACCGGGCGACGACGTTCGGGGCGGAACCGTCGTCACGAACGCCCCGCTCGTGGTCCGGGCCGGCGAGGAAGTGACGAGCACGCTCGACCGACTCGTGGAGTTGCTGTGGCGGATTCAGAGTTCCCGGCCGGGCGCCCAGCGGCTTGCCGACCGACTGGCGACGGTGTTCGTTCCGCTCGTGGTCGTCCTCGCGATGGCGACGACCGGGTGGCTACTGGCAAGCGGAGCGGCGCCCGCCGAAGCGCTTCTGACCGGCCTGACCGTCCTCATCGTCTCCTGTCCGTGTGCGCTCGGACTGGCGACGCCGCTTGCGGTGGCAAGCGGGACCCGCGCGGCGGCGGCCCGGAACGTCGTCGTCGCCACGCCCGCGCTGTTCGAGGCCGCACCGGAGGCCGACACCGTCGTCTTCGACAAAACCGGGACGCTGACAACGGGTGCGATGACGCTCCGTGAGGTGCGTCCCGTCGACACCGACCGCGACTCCCTACTCGCTCGGGCGGCGGCGCTGGAGCACTTCTCGGCGCACCCGATTGCGACGGCCATCACCGACGCGGTCGAGGAGACACCCGAGGCAGCCGACGTCGAAACCCACGAACGCGGCGTCTCGGGGAGCGTCGACGGCACGGCGACTCTCGTCGGCCACCCGTCGCTGTTCGCCGACCGCGGGTGGACTATCCCGGAGTCGGTCGCCGACAGCACCGAATCGGTGCGCTCGGAGGGGTCGGTCCCGGTCGTCGTCGGCTGGGACGAACGCGCCCGAGGGGTCGTCGCCGTCGGGGACGAGACGCGAGCCGAGTGGGAGGCGGTCGCGGAGACCTTCGCCGACCGCGAGGTGGTCGTCCTCACCGGTGACGAGGGCGCCTCCGCGGACCGACTCCGGGCGGACCCGAACGTCGACCGCGTGTTTTCGGGTGTCAAGCCGGCGGCGAAAGCCGAGACGGTCCGACGACTCCGGGCGGACGGCACCGTCGCGATGGTCGGCGACGGGAGCAACGACGCCCCCGCACTCGCGGCCGCCGACGTGGGTATCGCCCTGGCCGGCGGGACGCAGTTGGCGACGGAGGCCGCGGACGCCGTCGTCGTCGACGACGACCTCCGGTCGGTTCCCGACACCTTCGACATTGCGGCGGCGACGAACCGACGCATCAAGAGCAACCTCGCGTGGGCGTTCGGCTACAACGCCGTCGCGATTCCGCTGGCCGTTTTCGGGCTTTTGAACCCGCTTTTCGCCGCCGTCGCGATGGCTTCGAGCAGTCTGTTGGTCGTCGTCAACTCCTCGCGGTCGCTCGGGCCGTGACCGCGAGGTTCGACATCGCGGGCTACTCTTCGTCGTCGGCCTCGCCGGCTCGAACCGTCAGCACGGGGCAATCGGCGCTGCGAACGACTTTCTCGGCGACGCTGCCGAGGAGGAACCGGTCGACGCCACGCCGCCCGTGGGTTCCCATCACGACGAAGTCGATGTCGTAGTCGTCGACGTATTCGAGGATGCCGCGATACGGGGAGCCGCCGGCGACGGTGCCACGAATCGAGTCGACGCCCTCGGCTTTCGCCCGGGCACGGGCGTCGTCGATTGCGCGTTCGCCTTCGGCTTCGAGCGCATCGAGGAGTTCCACCTGTCCGGCCTCCATCACCGGTAAGTTCTCCTCTACGACGTAGAGGACGTGGAGTTCCGCATCGTACCGCTCTGCGTGGTCGATGGCGTGGTCAAGCGCGGCACTCGCTCCGTCGCTTCCGTCCGTCGGAAACAGTATTCGGTCGTACATGGTGTATCATGGGGAGGACGCGGTCGAACCGACCACATCAGTCACCCCTTACTGGAAATTCGTCTTCCATCGACTAATACACCGGGTCGAATCCCGAACAGCGAGAACTCCGTGAGCGGGTCGGTTGAGCAGCCGAAACGAAACGGCGGACAGTACTCGAATCCCGAAAATCGAGATTCGACCAGAGTTATTTCAACCACCGCCACGATTCATAAGATATGTACGACCGATTGTTGCTTCCGACGGACATGAGCGCGGGTGTCGACTACGCAATCGAGCACGCTATCGACGCCGCAGAGCGGTACGATGCGGAACTCCACGTCCTCTATGTCGTCGACGCCGACGCCTACAGCTCCTACCCCGGTGACGAGTACGTCCACGAGTTCGAGGGATTAGAGAGCGCACTCGAACAGGCAGGCGAGGACGCGGTCGAAGACATCGTCGCCGCCGCCGAGGAGGCGGGCGTCGAAACGCATCCGGTCGTCCGTCACGGCGTGCCCCACGAGGAAATCCTCGCGTACATGGACGACGCCGACATCGACCTGACCGTCATCGGGTCGAAGAACCGCTCCGGAGAGTACCGCCGACTGCTCGGCAGCGTCGCCGACCGCGTCGCGAACATGGCCGAGCGACCGGTCACCATCGTCAAGACGCCAGTCGAGGAGTAGCCGACCTCACAGCAACGACAGAAGCGTCAGCGCCCACCCGACGCCGACGCCCGCCGTCACGGCGACCTCGGCGGCACCGGGGTCGATCGGTGGGTTCCTGAACAGCGCGTCGTACAGCAGCGCCGACGCGAGGAGACTGCCGCCAGCGAGGCCGTGCGGGAGCGCAACGCTGGGGTGGAGACTCACGACGGCACCGGCGAGGAGCGCAACTGGGATACCGACGAGAACCCACTCGTAGCGGTCGAGCATCACGTGAAAGTAGCGGGCGCGGGCGGAAAAGCGGCCCGCCGAATCCCACCGGCCGAGAGCGACTGCCGGGGCGTTACGGCGAGCCGAGATACCCCCACGACAACAGTCGGTCTCCGTCGCCGTCTATCCAGCGCTCACCGATGTCGTCGCGGTAGTAGAGGTTCGGGATGACGATGTCGTCGATGCGGTCGTAGGCCTGTTCGCGGGCGACACCCATCGTCTCGCCCTTCCCGGTGACGACCAGCGGCATCCCGGACTCACCGGCGGCGCGCCACTGGCCGTCGACGTTCTTCGCGTCTTCGATGTGAATCCCCTCGCGGCTGTCGGTGTCGAAGACGACCGCCGCGTTCCGTGAGTTCTCGTCGTAGGTCTCCTCGTCATCGAACGGAAACGGCGGGAGGACGACCCGGACGCCGACCTGATACCCTTGGTGGACCTGCAGGTTCGGGTCCTCGCCGTGTGCGAGGTCGTAGAAGAACCCCCCGGTGGGGGATTCGAAGGACTCCTCCTGTAGCGTGATGGTCGGATAGCCGAATCGGGGCGTGAACTCCAGCGGGTAGACGCCCTTGTCGTTGACGATGCAGTTGAGGTCGATGCTGCCGACGTATCCCTCCTCGGCGAGGAAGTCGGCGAGTTTCCCGAGCGTCCGCTCGAAGAGGTCGTTCGGGTCCGCCCAGAACATCGAGGTCCCCATCTCGCCGGTCGAGGGGCCGATGTTGCCCGGGAACAGTTTCTTGTGCTCGAAATTGAAGTTGATTGGTTCGACGAACTCGCTGCCGTTGAAGAACCCACAGACAGCGACCTCGACGCCCCCGACGCGGCGCTGGAGTTGAAATCCCTTCATCCGGTGGCCCCACGCCTTTTTGTAGGCCCGGAGCACGTCGACGACGTCGCTGCCGTCGTCCTCGCGGCCGACGTACACCAGTCGCTTGACGTTCTGGACCTCCCCGAGCGGTTTGATGACGTAAGGGGCGGGATTGGCGTTGACGTAGTCGATGGCGGCGTCGAAATCCGAAAACTCCCGGTGGTCGAGGGTGGTGACGCCGTGGTCTTCGAGCACCTCCATCGCGTAGCCGCGGTCTTCCTCCAGTCGGTCGGTGTTCGGCGTTCCACCGACGACGGCGTGGCCCTCCGCACGGAGGTCCGCCGCGAGTTGCCCCGTTCCCACCTCCGACCCGACCCAGATGTCGTCGAAGACGATTACGTCGGCCCACTCGATTTCCGCCTCCCAGTCGTCGGTCTTCGGGACGAACCCGTCGGCTATCTCCTTGTCCGACGCCGCCTCGATGTAGTACTTCACGTCGTGACCCTCCTTGGAGGCCTGCCACGCCACGTCCCCGATGAGGGCCGCGTCCAGCGAGACGAAGAGGAAGCGTTTGCTGTCCATGGGCTACCCGACGATGGCCACGAGGTAAAGCGTGTGGGCGACGTTCGACCGTCTCCGGGAGCGTCTCCCTCGGGGCACGAACTATCCGTGGAAGCCGAAGGGGACGCGAAAAGTGCCGTCACTCGGGGACCGCGTCCTCGAATCCCCACTGCTCGGCACGGGCCTTGGCTTCCGTGCGGGCGTTCTCGCGGAGTTCCGCGATGGCTGCCTCGTCATCGAGGAAGGCATCGAGAGCGTCCCGGCCGTCCTCGTGGTCGGTCCCGGCGACGCGTCGCGTTCGCTCGGCGAGGTCGGGAGCGCCGGCCAGGCGCTCGGCGGCCATCCCCGGTGGGACTCGGAGGTCGTCGCTCTCGTGGGCAATTGCGAGGTCGGTGGCGTCGAGGGCGTACAGTTCCAGCCGGTAGGGACCGGGGCCGATGGCGGCCAGCGCGGGCGGTCCGCCGCGGTCCGAGCCGACGTGGTAGGCAAGGTGGGGAACGCCGTCCTCGAAGGTGACGACGCCGCTGTCGTCGGTGTCGCCGAGGAGCGCGTCACGGGGTTCGACCACCGCGTAGCCGTCGAGTCGGCGGTCGAGAGCGTCCTCGAGGACGGCGGCGAGGTCGGTGACGACCCGCGAGCGGAGCAACTCGCCGTCCGGAATCATGGCGGGTCGGGGATGACTGCGGTCCGAAACCGGTCGGCGACGGCATCGGAGTCGCCGTCGGCGGGGTCAAGCGACGCCGCGGCCTTCCGGAAGGCCGCGGCGGCCGCCGAGTCGGGGGCGTGAGCCAACAGCGGCTCGCCGGCGGCACGGGCCTCTCCGGCGGCGTCGGTCTCGGGAACCGACGCGAGAAGGGGTCCCTCGAAGTAGCGGTCGGCCTTCGCGGCCACGTCGCCGATGTCGCCCTCGACGCGATTGAACAGCGTGCCCGCGATGTCCGACCCGTAGGACAGCGCGTACTCCTGGACCTTCAGGCCGTCCGACACCGCCGGGATGGTCGGGTTGAGGACGACGACGACCCGGTCGGCCAACACGATTGGCAAGACGGCGCTCTTCGAAGCCAGCGTCGCCGGCGAGTCCAGTAGCAGTACGTCGGTGTCGGACGCGAGGTCGGCGACGGCGTCCCGGAGTCGTTCGGGGTCGGCTGCCTCGAACGCCGCGAGCGAAGTCCCGCATGGAACGACGGACATCCCGAAGCGCTCGTAGGTGGCCGCCTCGACGGGAGCACCGCCCTCGACGAGTACGTCGTGAAGTGTCGTCTCCACGTCTGCGAGGCCGGCGTGAAACAGCAGGTTCGCCATCCCAGTGTCGGCGTCGACGACGGTCACGTCGTAGGAGTCGGCCAGCGCCATCCCGAGTGCGAGCGTGCTCGTCGTCTTGCCCGTGCCGCCCTTTCCGGAGGCCACCGCGAACGCCTCGACCATTTAGGTTCGACTGCTTCGGTTTCGAATATAAGGGTTGGGATGGCGGCGCGGCAGTACTTGCCGCGAATTTGACTAACAATCATTAACGTTTAAGACCATGTAGGATGTGGGTGGTAGTAGATGACCCGAGACGAGATCGAGCCAGTCGTTCCCGTTATGCCCACCGAGGAGACTACCGACACCGTCGTCGCCGACGGCGGCCGCAAAAAGCGCTACGACGCTGGTGAGGTAGACGCACCCCTCGTTCCGGACCTCCGGTAACGGTCTCGTCTTCTTCAGTTACGCTTCGTCGCCGAGCGACGGCTTCGGCCCTCAAACCACGTCGCCGCGAACGGTGACGCCCTCCTGGGACGCCTGATAGGCCCGGAGTTCCTCGGCCGCCGCCTCGGCTTCCGACTCCTCGAGCCCGAGCATTTCAAGCGACGCCGACAGCGTCGGGAAGACGAACTCCCCTGCTTCCAATTTGCGGAACGCCTCCTCGCTGACCTGCCCGCCCTCGTCGTCGTCGACCCACAGACACGCCGCCCGTGGGTCGAGCAGTTGGGTGTAGTCCTCACGCGCGCGAGCGCCCTTGAGCCGCTGGGTGACGTTGCGCTCGAAGCCGGTGTTGCAGACCTCAAGGTGGACCGGTTCGTCCTCGAGTAGGTGTGCCGCGAGACACTTCTCGGGGGCGACGTGACCGTTGGCGTTCGCCCGGACGTACTCGGGGTGTTCGTCGGCCCACACCGCCGCCACCGTCTTGCCGACGCCGGAGACGCCGAGGCGTTTTTCGAACTCTTCCTCCCGATCGGGCGCGTCCTTGAACAGCAAATCCTTCGTCAGATACACGTCGAGGCGCTCGACGGGGTCCATCCCCAACACGATGTCGCCGAAGACCCACACCTCTCTGACGGGGACGGGCATGGGTTCGGACTGGACCGTCTCGACGATGTCGCGCAGGCGGGCGACGGCGGCCTCGCGGCTGAGACTCATCGGTCGGCCGTAGGCCCTCTGCGCCGAAAACGGTTACTGGTCGTCACGACGAACGTACAGGGTCTTCTCGACGGTTGCATGGACCGTTCCGTCCTCGTCGACGAGATTGGCCTCGTAGGTTCGGTTGGTCGACTCACCGACGTCAAGGTCCCGGAGCGCTTCGAGTTCCGAATCGGGAATCTCCATCTCCGCCGACAGCGTCGACTCCCCCGGTTTCTGGAAGTCGATTTCGGCCTCGGTGTCCCAGACGGTGAACTCCTCGCCGAGCGTCTGAATCAGCATCATCATGTAAATCGGGTCGACGGCAGCGTAGAGACTCCCGCCGAAAATCGTACCGACGTAGTTGCGCGTCCGCCACGACAGCGGCACTTCGACGTGGATTTCCTGCCAGTCGTGCCGGACGTACGTCACCCGGCCGCCGCCGAATCGGTAGGCTGGAAACAGGTTGAACTTCAGACGGGCCAACCGCGTCCGGAGGGATTCGGTCATACGCGGCGGTGACCCGCGTCCGACTAAGCCCGTTCGGTTGTCGCGCCGAGGCGAAACCGGTATCCCGCCGAACCGGCAAGCCACCAGTAATGGAGTGCGACAAGTGCGGCGACGACGCGGTGATGCACGCCGCCTACTCGGGGCTACACATGTGTGAAGCCCACTTTCGGCGGTCCGTCGACTCCCGCGTCCGCAAGCGGATTCGGGAGGACAGCCTGCTGTCCGACGACGCCACGCCCGACGACCCCGAGACGTGGCTCATCGGCCTCTCCGGCGGCAAGGACAGCGTCGTGCTCACCCACATTCTCCACGACACCTTCGCGGCGGACCCCCGCGTCGAGTTGGTCGCGCTCACCATCCACGAAGGCATCGAGGGGTATCGGGACGCCTCACTCGACGCCTGTCTGGAACTCACCGAGGACCTCGACATCGAACACGAAGTCGTCTCGTATGCCGACGAATACGGCCTTGAGATGGACGACGTGGCCGATGACGACCCCCTGAACATGGCACCCTGTGCGTACTGTGGGGTGTTCCGTCGGGACGCCCTCTCGCAGTACGCCGAGTCCTACGGCGCCGACAAACTCCTGACGGGCCACAACCTCGACGACGAGGCCCAGACGGCGATGATGAACTGGCTCTCCGGCGACGTGGCACAGATGGCCCAACACTTCGACGCCTCGCTGGGGAGTTTCGACGACCGGGAGGTCGACGACGACCCCTTCGTCCCTCGCGCCAAACCGCTGCGGGACATCCCCGAGAAGGAAGTCGCGCTGTACGCCCACCTCGCGGACCTCCCGAGTCACATGGCGGAGTGTCCCCACGCCAGCGAGGCCTACCGCGGCGAAATCCAGCAGTACCTCTACGACCTCGAAGCCGACCACCCCGGCACGCGACACTCCATCATGTCCGGCTACGAGGAACTGGCTCGACTCGCTGCCGAATCCTACCGCGGCGGCGACGACGAACCGCGTGGGGAGTGTGACCGCTGCGGCGCGCCGACGAACAACGCGGTCTGTCGGAAGTGTGAACTGGTCGATGCCGTCGGCGGCGAGTTGGCGAGCGACGACTGATTTCGGGTACCGTTCGAGACGCTTCAGAACGCCGTCAGCCGAGCGTCATACATCGTGTTTTACGCAGGAATAGTCAGATGAAACATCTCGATAGTTGCTACTCGAACCACCGTACTGCGGCGAAAAATAACGTTTAAGATTTCAGACTTATCGGATTACGTCAAGTCCGTTGTTCTTCTCGACTTCCGAGCGGCCGCCGTCGGTTTCGCCCACGCCGAAGTCGCTGGAGCTGCCGGTGTTGGCCGACTGCTCGGGCGGCGAGGAGGCGAACTCGCCGTCCTCTTCGACGCCCTCGATGGCTTGCCGGGAGGCGTCGGCCTGCTTCTGGGTCGTCGGGCCGAGAATCTGGGCCGACTGGACGCCCGTCATGATGGCCATGACGCGGACCTTGCCCTTGTACTCGTCCTGAATGCGCGCGCCCCAGATGACGTTCGCGTCGGCTTCGAGTCGCTCGGTGATGTTCTGGGCGATACCCTCGGCCTCTTTCAGCGTGAGGTCGGGGCCGCCAGTGATGTGGACCAACCCGCCGGTCGCACCACGGTAGTCCACGTCCAGCAGTGGGTGGTTCATCGCGTCGTTGACCACCTCTTTCGTCTTGTTTTTGTCCTGAGTCTCGCCGACCAACATGACCGCGACGCCGCCCTGACCCATTATCGAGGTCATGTCGGCGTAGTCGAGATTGATGAGGCTCGGCTGGGTGATGGTCTCGCTGATGCCCTTCACCGTCTCGGCGATAATCTGGTCCATCACCGAGAACGCCTTGCCAATCGGGAGATTGGGGACGTAGTCGAGCAGGCGGTTGTTGTCGAGGACGATAATGGAGTCCGCTTCGTTGCGGAGTTTCTCCAGCCCTTCCTCGGCTTTCACCGTCCGGGCGCGCTCGACGTTGAACGGCGTCGAGACCATGCCCACGACGATTGCGCCCTGCTCTTTGGCGATTTTCGAGACGACCGGCGCCGCACCGGTACCCGTCCCGCCACCCATGCCGGCGGTGACGAACACGAGGTCCGCCTCGCCGAGGACTTCCTTGATGGTGCCTTGGGCCATCTCCGTGGCGCGTTCGCCCATCGATGGGTCGCCACCGGCACCGAGCCCGTTGGTCAAGGACTTGCCGACGAGGATTTTCGTGTCGGCTTCCACCATCTGCAGGTGCTGTTTGTCCGTGTTGATGGCGATGGTGTCGGCGCCGTCGACGCCGATGTTGTACAGTCGGTTGACGGTGTTGTTACCGGCACCACCGGCACCGACGATGACGATGCGCGGGTCGCCGAACTCGTCGCCGTCCCCGTCCAGGTCGGCGTCCATGTCCCGCGACTCCTTCTCGGCGTTCTCCAACGCGGAGTTGACGATGTCCTGCATCGTCTACACCTTCGCCCACGGGCGGTTGCTGTCCCGAGGCTCGCCGTCTTGTTCATTCAACATCTCGCGCACGGCCGAGCGAATCGCCTCGCTCCGGTTGGGGTACTCCCCCGTATCGACCATGCGTTCGACCTCTTCGATCTGCTGCTTCGGAATCCGTAGTGTCACACGCTCCATTGTTGTATTCCCCTTAGTCTGTGGGTAAGACGACATTGCACACGCGACCGTTACCGCGTTTACACCGGGAATCCGAACCGTAGCGGCCATCTGCGTACGTCGGCCGACCCGGTGTAAGACGTGCCGTCTTACGCAGATGTATGCACATAACCAGAATACTTAAACCTTAGGGTGGGCGTAAGACAGATTCGTAAAAACGGCGTTTACAGCCACCTACCACACATATTCAGCGTTTACGTATCTCCGAGAACGTCCGCTGCGGTGGTCCGCCGACCACAGCTGGGGCAGAACGCCCAGTCCGAGCGGACCTCGTCGCCACATTCACAGAACACCCTGTGAGACGCCTTCTCCCCACAATTCGGGCAGTACACGTCGGATTGCGTGAGCTCTTCCCCGCACTGTTTACACGCGTCGTGTGCCGCGTCGGACGCGTTTTCGGGGTCCGCCTCGTCTGTCTTACGGGCTTCCCCCGTCTCGTGTGACACGCCCGCAGAATCGCCATCAAGCGTGATGTTTACGTTCACGTCTTGGGGTTCTCGTGGCGTAAACGACCGGTCGAGTCGGTCGGCGATGAGGGCGTCGACGCGCTCCGCGATGAGGTCGTCGAGGGATTCCTCCGCGATGGAATCGGTAGAGTCGGCGTTTGCACCCCCTTGAGTCGTGTTTACGGACGTTTCGCCCTCGTCGAGATACGCCCGGAGCGCCTCCCGCATGACCTCGCTCTTCGAAGCGTCGTACGCTTCGAGCTGACGAACGAGGTCGTCGTCCGCCCGGAACGTAATCTTGCTCATTGCTCGTCTGACGATTGTGTGTGACAGTATTTTAATCTTCCCGCGATGTCAGACACGCGTCCGTCCGGCGGCAGACGACGGCGGATGATAACCGTTAAGTCCGACAGGGCATTCGGTTCGAGTACGCCCGCCCTTAGCTCAGACTGGTAGAGCAGTCGACTGTAGATCGACTTGCCCCCCGTTCAAATCGGGGAGGGCGGACTACATTTTCAGTCGAATCGTGGCAGACAGAGCTTCTGCTGTTCCTCGCCGCCAGCGGTGCTGAACGCGTCGTTTCCGATTTCGTCAGACGGGCCTCAAAACTGGAGCAGAACTGGAAGCAAGTCGCCGCCCTTCGCCGTCTCGCGGTTTTCGTAGTTGAACCGGGGGTGCGGCGATGAACGGCCCCCCGGACAGCCTCGACCCTCACCCGGACGATGTTCACAAGACGGACCCCATCGACCGGCCGCTCTCCTTCTGGGATTCGGCCCACCAAGAGACGATTTGGGACCGCTCGAAGACGCCCCGAGGCGAGGACTACGAACAGCCGCCGACGACGGCGGTCGAACGTCACCGCGTCGATGTCGACCTCCCTCCAGTCCGAGATACGAACTTCCTCTCGGAATTCATCCGCTACAAGTGCCGGTCCTGCAGAGAGCGGTGTCTGATTGCTCGGGACACCGAAGCCGCCCGGTATCGGGAATGCCGCGACTGCGTTCGGCTTCCCGATCTCCAGCGTGAGCTGGTCGACCACCTTCTGCCGTCGCTCCACTGGGCGGCCGACCTCGACCTCGACGGTCGGCCAGCCGTCGCAAGCGGCGGAACAGCGGAGCGCCGGGCACCCCCAAGCGGAGCGGCCGGAAGCGACCCCTTGCGGGTCGACCCGGAAGCCGGCGCGCAGGGTCCGACCGAAGGGACGGACCCAACGACGGCGAAGCCACAGCGGCGTCTGAGCGATTCCAGAGCGCGTACGGACGGTGGTCAGCGTGAGTGACGCCCCGTCGCTTCAGTCCACCGGCGAAGGCTACGAGTACGTTCGCTGTCGTGCCGACGGTGCTGATGATACGGTCTACATCCACCGGCTTCTGTACGTCGCTGAGAACGGCCTCGACGCGCTTCCTGCCGAGTACCATGTTCACCACCGAACGCCGATTCCGTGGCTGAACACGCCCGCGAATCTCGTCGCCGTCGAACCTGAAGAACACTCCCGTCATCACCTGCACGACCAGCCGGTTCGTCAGTCGCCATGACCGGCGAGCGTCAGGCCTCCGTTTCGGGTGCGCACGCACCGGACTGGGAGTCCCAGTCTCGGCCTTCCAAGACTAACCCGTCAGCCCAACACAGCCCGGCTGAGACGGGCGATACGGCTGACCGTCTGGACCAGCGCACCCGCTGGTGGAAGCGGAAGAACGCCATCGTGGACGACTTCATCGCGGACCACGACGGCTCCCACCGCCCGGTGTCGGTCGTGGAGTCGACGACGCTCCGCGAAGATGCGTCCCTCGGTGCTGATGACGGCCACCGCTCCAAGTCGTGGTCGGCCGTATTACGGGAGTTCCTCGGCTGGTACAACGATTACCGATGGATGCACCTGCGGTTTCGGGACCCCGACGGCGACCTCGTGCGTGCCCCGATGCTGAACTCCCACACGCCTGCGTACGGCGACATCTACTACGCGAAGTTGAAGGCGCTCGAACGGCAGGTGCTTCAGAAGTTCGAAAACCCACACGTTGTGATGCTGACGCTGACCGGCTCGACGAAAAACGGCGCTGGCGGTCCCCGCTGTCCGGCCGACCACCTGCGGGACGTGGTAGACCCCTTCGAGAACAACGTGCGGCCGGCGCTCCATCGCTCGCTTGACGTTGACCGCTGGGAGTACGCTAAAGTCATCGAACACCACAACAGCGGCTACGGTCACATGCACGTCGCGGTGTTCGTCGACGGCGAAGTCTCCGAAGCGGACTTCCGACCGGCGATAGACGCCCACCTGAAACACTGCGACATCGCCCACCGAGACGCCCACGACTACCACCACCCGGAGGAGGACCGGCGACCGATTTCGGTGAACCGAGTCGACCCGGATGTGGACCCGAACGCCGACGACGTGGCGGCGGTGAGTAACCTCGGGTCCTACATCGCGGAGTACATCGGTTCCTACGGTGAGGAGTTGTTCGACCGCTCGCTGGCGGAACTCGCCTTCCGGTCGGTGTGCTGGGCGACCGGCACCCAGCGCGTGACGTTCTCGACAGGCTCCCGAGAGTTGATAGACGCCGAGTTACCCGACGACGAAACCAGCGATGACGGCCCGGTTGAACCGTCGCACTTCGCGCCGGGAACGACCGCCGAGGACATCGAGAAGGCGGCGACGGACCCCGACCGAAGCGTCTCGAAACACCTGCAAGGTGGCCCTGACGGCTGGTCGCTCGACGGCGTTGGTGTCGTCGATGAGCGCGGCGAGAGCCGCCACGACGTGGAGAACGTCGGGGTGTCGTACGTCCAAATCGACGGTGCCGAACACCTGGACCCGCCGAACCCGCAGCCGCCCGACCGCCCCAGACGCCGGACGGCTGATACAGACCTGAGTCACTACTGAGCGGTGCGGTCGTGACGGCGGCGAAGCCGCCGGAACACACGCGCAAGAGGCCCGGCAGGGAGATGGGTGACCCGTAAGCCCTCAAGCATGAGGAAGGCCCCCCCGGAGGCGCGAACTCGCCCGGCACGAACCGAGTGAGGGTGGAGTTCGCAATTCTCGTCGATTAAGCCGGCCCGCAGCGGAGCGAGGACCGGAAGCAATCATCGACGAGAAACGGGAACGGAAAGCGGAGCGGCCCGATTGAGTCTCGCGCCCGGTGAGCTCGCGGAGGCGGGCGGAACCGGAATGCTCGAGGGCGCGGAACGTGCCCGATCTCCCCGCCCGGCCCGCGCCTGCGGTGCGTCCCGCCAGTAGTCCGCAGTTCTGCCGACTCTGTTGGATTCTTATTTGTTAGACACCATTATCCGTGAAATAGCCGTTACATAGGACTGCGAATGTACCGAAAGTGTATACCCGCAGAGACCATTCGGCAAGTATGAAGCCGTCATTTAGACGTGACACGATTATTTTTATTAGTGTATCTGTGGCAGGCCTCGTAGCTGTCGGCGCTCTTGGGGCATTTATACTCGGAGAAACGCCCTCTGTGTTTCTCCGTGACAAATTTACTGACCCTGTCTGGCTATTCAGCTGTGTGTTTCTGGTGACCATCTGGGTTTGGATGTATCCAAAATCACAAACGAACTGCGATAAACAAACAAGCTAATTTTCTGCTGGCTTGTTGTCTACTTAGTCTGTACTGACCGGAATGCTGCCCAAAGTTTACGTATCGCTTCGCTCGCTCACGCCTGTCGAATCGTCTTCTACTTGGTCTTGGTTGATGAAACGCCCCTGCTGAACGTCGTACTCCTCTCGAAGGTAGGCGCTTCCCTCCTCGGTTATCATGTAGACTCCGTGGCCGACTTTCTTTAGAAGTCCATGCTCTGCGAGCTTCTTACACCGGTCTGAGATTTGGGAGTTAGAGATTCTGATGTAGTCGTTTTCAGTCAAATCGCCAACGCTCATCACACCATCTTCGTCGACCTCGATGGCTTCGAGAATTCGGTCGTCCCAGACGCTTTGCCACGAACCGCTTCGTCTCACTGTTTGTGATATCTCTCCTTTCGCATCTAATATCATGTGTTTCGAGATATATAGGATAGTTCCCGCTGGTAGCACCTGCATCAGATTTATCTGATACAGCCCTGTTTAGTGGAATGCGGGGCCGAGTCCGCTGGCGGCGCTGCTGGTCGTCACGAAGGCGGGCCGTGCTGGAACACGGCCCAGAAGGCCCCGTGGTGAAAGCCATGCACGGAACCAACTTGGGGCGTTTCAGCCCCATCGACCAGAAGGAATCGGCTGTACAAGAACCCGACGACCGCTGTGCCTGCGGCGACCCGGCAGTGTGTGCGACCGTCGACGGTCTCCGCTGTCGCGGCTGTGCTGTTCGGCACGATCTCCTCGACCACCCCGAGACGGCCCCTGTTCTGACTGCGGTACAGACAACCCGCCGACCCACCAACCTCGTGTTGAGCGGTGGGTGTCGGGAAGCGACGCCCGCCGACCGGCCCCCTGCGGGTCGGGAGGCTGGCAGTCTGCTGACCCGACTCGAACACGACCCCCGACTCGAAGTGAACCGTGAGGTGGGCCGATGAGTCGATTCGCTGACCTCGGTCCGACCGCTCGCCGTTCGGACCCGGCGATGGGACCGATACCCGACTGCGCCCACCCGCGCGACAGTCGGAAGCGCCCCGATTCCGGCGGTGCGCTCGGCTCCCCGTCGTTCTACTGCGACGCCTGCGGACGGCTGGTGATTCAGCGATGACCCGCTGTACTTGCGAGGAGCCGGAGCCGATGGCGGTCGGCCCGCACGGGACGGACCTGCTCGGTGGCCCCGAACGGTACTGCTTCGTCTGCCGATACCGCGTCGCCCCCGAGGTGGGCGTATGAGCGCGACGGAACCGGAGTGCCTGTGTATGGTCTGCGGAGTGGCGGTCGATTCGCTCCCGCCGGAACAACCGTACGACCGTCGCTGTATGGACTGTCGGCTTCGCGGCCGCAGGGCCTCGTGGCGACTGCGGTTCGAACTCAATGGCGTGTCACACCGGACCGACTGGTGCGACGATTTCGAGGCGGTCGAATCACTCCGCGAATACTACGTCTCGCACGGCATCGGGTCGAATCACCGACTCGGACGGCGCGTCACGGAAGGTGATTCGGAGTGAGCGACGACCTCGAATCACTATACCCGGCTGAGGCTGTCGACCTCTACCGAGAGGGCCGGGACGACGTGTCCGACGGGACGATGGAAGGCCAGAAGTACCGCCTGCGGGCGTTCGTCGCGTGGTGCGAAGAAGAGGGCATCACGGACCTCAACGACGTGTCTGGTCGGGACCTGTACCGCTATCGAGTGTGGCGGCGAGAAGGCGGCTACTCCGGGCAGGAACTCAAGACGGTCACGTTGCGCGGCGACCTGAGTACGCTCCGGGCGTTCCTGCGCTTCTGTGCTGACATCGACGCCGTTCCGGGCGACCTGTACGAACAGGTCCCACTGCCGACGACATCGGGCGCGAACGACGTGAGCGATTCGACGCTCGACGCCGACCGCGCGCTGGAGATTCTGAAACACCTCGAAACCTACGAGTACGCGAGCCGGCGGCACATCGTGGTGCTGCTTCTGTGGCACACCGGCTGTCGGGTCGGTGCGCTCAGGGCGCTCGACCTCGGTGACCTCGACCTCGACGGCGACCGTCCCCGAGCGAACGGTCCCGCGGTTCGGTTCGTCCATCGACCCGAGAAGGACACCCCGCTGAAGAACGCCGAGGGAGGTGAACGGTGGAACTCCATCGGCGGCGGTGTCGCCCAAGCGGTGAAGGACTACATCGACGGCCCCCGCGTGGAGGTGACCGACGAGTACGGCCGCCCGCCGCTGGTGACGACGGAACACGGCCGGATTGCGACCTCGACGGTTCGCTCTGAGTTGTACCGGGTGACTCGTCCCTGCTGGCGCGGGGCGACGTGTCCGCACGACCGCGACCCGGAGACGTGTGAGGCGACCGAGTACGCCCAGATGAGTACGTGCCCGTCGGCCCGATCTCCGCACGACGTGCGGAGTGGTCGGGTGACGGCGTTCCGGCGACAGGACGTTGACCGGGCGTTGGTCTCCGAACGACTCGACGCGAGCGAGGAGATTCTGGACAAACACTACGACCGCCGGAGCGAGCGCGGGAAGGCGGAGCAACGCCGGAGGTTCTTCGACCTATGACGCGAACGCCCAGCGACCGGTCCCGACATCCGCGAAACCGGGTTCGGGGAGGGCGGACTTTTCCTGCGAACGGAGTGAGAGGCTCGTTTTCGCGAGCGACGAAGCCGCGAGCGTTTTCCAGTCGAATCGTGGCAGAACGCCTACGGTCGACCGCCGCGACTCGCGAGTATGTCCGACAGCCACTCGATACCCGTCGACGGCGAGTCCGTCGCCGCCGAACACCACCCCGCCGCCGGCGACCGCTGGCTCGTCTTCTGTCACGGCTTTCTGAGCGATAAAAGCGGCAGCTACGAAGCCCGCTGTGAGCGGGCCGTCGAGGAGGGATACGACGCGGTCCGGTTCGACTTCCGGGGCAGCGGCGACTCCGACCGACCGTTCGTCGAGTCGACGTTGAGTACGCGACTGGCCGACCTTCGAGCGGTCGTCGACTACTTCGAACCCACCTCCTATGCGCTGTTCGGCTCCAGTTTCGGCGGGAAGGTCGCACTCCATGCCGCGACCGACGACCGCGTCGAGGCCGTCGCCAAGCGGGCGCCCGTAACCTACAACCGCGCCTTCGACGACTACCGCGCCGCCGTCGCCGATGCGGGCGAACTCCGCATCGACGACGGCCACGCTATCGACGGCCGGTTCTTCGATGACTTCGAGCAGTATCCCTTCGCCGACGTCTCCGACGCCATCGACGTGCCCGTGGCGATGTTTCACGGCGCGTCGGACACCTCGGTCCCGATAGCGGACACCTTCGAGGCGGCGGCGACGCTCGACACCGACGTGATGGTCTCGAAGTTCGACGGGGAGGGCCACCGCTTTTCGGCGGCGGCCGAACGGCGACTGTTGGACCGACTGTTCGCGTGGCTCTCCGAGCGGTAATCCTGTTCACGAACGTGTACAAAGCCGTCGCAATCGGCCGATTTGAAACGTCGTAGGATATTATATGCAGGCCGTTGGAACCGTCGTGTGAGGCCACGACCGGAAGCCACGTCGGGGAACGTGGGACGCCGTACCGCTCGGTCTCGGGAGGAACCAGATATGCCACTGCTAACGCGCGTCCGACAGATGTTCGGAACGTCACACGTCATCCACGAGTGTCGACGCTGTGGAACGAAACTCGACGGCGAGTTCGACACCTGTTCGAACTGCGACTCCGACGACATCGCCCGCTACGACATCGGATGAGAGACGGTCGTTCGAGCGTCGGAGCCACCACAAGACATATTCTGTCGGTCGAACACGACAAGTTCGATGCCCGCCCTCCATCGGTTGTGGGCACGCCGCCAGCGACAGCCACGGTTCGTCGCCGCGTCGCTGGCCGTGCTCGCCGTCCTGCTCGCGTATCCGGCGATACAGTGGTGGCTCCAGTCGGCCGGTATCGCCGGCGAGTTTCGCTTCTATGACCTCGGCGCCTACCGCAGCGCCGTCAGCGCGTGGCACGCCGGAGACCCCCTGTACGTGCCGAACGACGACGGCGGCTACCACGGCAGTTACCTCTACCCGCCAGTGTACGTCCTGCTGTTCGCGCCGCTGTCGGAACTGCCGTTCCGGCAGGCCGGCGTCGCCTGGAACGCCCTCTCGGTGGCGCTGCTGTGGGGTGGCTTGCAGGCCGTCGTCGCCGCCTACGGCTGCCGGTTGGCGTGGTACGAACGCGGTCTGCTCCTGTGGGCCATCCTCGGCTTTCATCCCGTCATCCTCTCGATGCGACTCGCACAGGTGTCGGTGTTCCTCGCCGGCGTCCTGTCGGTCGCGCTTGCGGCACTCATCTACGCCGACCGCGACGACGGGGACCAACGGCTCCAGTACCTCGCTGGCGCCGCGACGGCGGTCGCCGGAACGGTGAAACTCGTCTACGCTCCCACCGGCGCACACCTCCTCGCGAATCGCCGCCGATTCGCCGCCGCCGTCCTCACGGGGGTGGCGCTTTTGGCCGTCTCGCTTGGCGTCTTCGGCGTCGATACCCACCGCGCGTACCTCGATGTGCTCGCGTGGGGGAAGGGGTGGGGCGGCGGCCGCCCGCCGAGCCTGTGGCTGCCGGCGTACTTCCGGCCGCTGTACGTCCTCGGCGGGACGCTTTCGCTTGTCGTCAAACTCGGACTGTCGGCCGTCGTCGCCGCGCTCGCGTGGCTGGCGGCCGGCGAGGGAGTCGACGACACGGTGTTCGGCCTCGGTGTCGGCGCGACGCCGCTTCTCGCACCGCGACTCTACACACAGGACCTCACGCTCGTGTTACCGGCCGCCGTCGTCGTCCTGGCGACCGAACTCCGACGCGACGGCGGCTACCCGACCGTGCCGGTCCTCGCCGTGGGACTGGCCGCCGTCCACGCCTACGGCCTCTATCTCCTCGTGGAGGTGCTCCCCGACAGACTCCCGTTCGGGGAGACGCTGCTCGACGCCGCACCGATGTTACAGCCCGGACTCTGGGCGGCGGTGCTGCTCGCCGTCTTGGCCGGGTGGCGAATCGCCGAATCCGCCGATTTCGGCCGGCTGAGATACGGTTTGGATTCGAATCGGTCACACAGTTGAATTGCCCAATACGCTTAACATCAACGCTATCGCAGTGTACGGTTGTGACGTCGGGGATTCGGGTCCTTCACGTGGACGACGACGACGCCTTCCGCGATTTGACACAGCGATATCTCGAACGGGAAGGGATAGATGTCGTCGACGCAGAGAGGGCCGCCGACGCACTCGACCGGCTCGACGAATCGGTCGACTGCGTCGTCTCCGACTACGACATGCCGAACACCGACGGGTTGGAGTTGCTCGAATCGGTTCGCGAGCGCGACTCCGACCTCCCGTACATCCTCTTTACTGGGAAGGGAAGCGAGGAAATCGCGAGCGACGCCATCAGCGCGGGCGTGACGGATTACCTCCAGAAGGACGCCAGCGCCGAGCAGTTTACCGTCCTGTCGAACCGCATCGAACACGCCGTGACCAAGCGCCGGACCAAAGCCGCACTCGAAGAGAGCGAGCGGATGCTGTCGACGCTCGTCTCGAACCTCCCCGGCATCGTGTATCGCTGCCGCAACGAGCCGGAGTGGCCGATGGAGTACATGAGCGGCAACGTCGCCGAGTTGACCGGCTACGACGCCGAGACGTTCCTCAAGGGCGACCTGAAGTGGGCCGATATCATCAGAGACGACGAAGAGCGGCTCTGGAACACCGTCCAATCGGCCCTCGACGACCGCGAGCCGTTCGAGACGACCTACCGCATCGCCGACGCCGACGGGGAGACGCGGTGGATGTGGGAGCAGGGTCGCGGCGTCTTCGAGGACGGTGAGTTGGTCGCCTTGGAGGGGTTCATCACCGAGGTGACCGAGCGGAAACGCCACGAGCAGGAACTCGCCAAGTACGAGCGGTTGGTCGACGCGATGGGAGACCCGGTGTACACCACCGACGCCGACGGCTACGTCACGACGTTCAACAAGCGAGCGACGGCGCTGACCGGCTACGAGGCCGACGACATCGTCGGCGAGCACGTCGAGATGCTGCTCACACCCGAGGACATCGAACGTGGTCGGGCCGTCGTCCGCGAGTTACTCGACTCCGAAGGGGCCGACACCGCGACCTACGACATCACGATTCGAGCGGCCGACGGCGAGCACCTCGAATTGGAAAATCACGTCGCCCTGCTCGCGGACGGCAGCGAGTTCCGCGGCACCGTCGGCGTCCTCCGGAGCAGCGAAGACCGAACCGACAACCGACTCCGCCGACTCCACGAGTCCGCTCGCGAGTTGATGAGCGAAGGCGACCGCGACCGCATCGCGTCGTTGACCACCGACGCGGCAAAGGAGATACTCGGCCAGCCGATTACGACGGTCCGTCTCGAAGCCGACGGCGCGCTTCTGGTGGCGTCGACGACCGAAGAAGCCGAGGAGACACTGCCCGAACGACCGCGAGACGTCTCCGGGGACACCCCGGCCGGAGCGGCGTTCCGCGAGGGGGAACCACGCGTCGAGGACGACCTCTCGGAGTACGACGACTTCGACCGTGGCAGCGTCAGCTCGGCCGCGTACTTCCCGCTCGGCGACCACGGCGTGTTGATAATCGGCGCCATCCAATCCGACGCCTTCGACGCACGGGACATCCAGTTGGCGACGATACTCGCCGCCAACGCCGAGGCCGCACTGGACCGTGCCGCAAAGGAGGAGGCGCTCCGACAGGAGCGCGACGACCTCCAGGCGCTGTTCGAGAACATCCCCGACCCGACGGTCGAGACGGTCATTCGCCGTGGCGAGGCGGTCGTCGAGCGAGCGAATCCGGCCTTCGAGGACGTGTTCGGCTACGACGAAGCCGCGGTGACCGGCGGGAACCTCGATGAGTTCATCGTTCCCACGGAGTCCAGAAACGAAGCCGTCCAGTACAACGAACGGATACGCGAAGGCGAGGGGTTCCACGGCGAGGTCCGTCGACTCACCGACGACGGCCTCCGGGATTTCATCCTCCACGTCGTCCCACACGACGTCACCGGCGAGTCGACCCGTGGCTACGCCATCTACACCGACATCACCGAACAGAAGCAACGCGAGCGGGAACTCGCCCGGCAGAACGAACGCCTCGACCAGTTCGCGAGCGTCGTCTCCCACGACCTCCGGAACCCCCTGTCGGTCGCCCGCGGGCGCGTCGAACTCGCGCGAATGACCGGCGATGAGAAACACTTCGAGGCGTTGGAGCGCGCCCACGACCGCATGGAGGAACTCATCGAAGGGTTGCTCGCGCTGGCACGACAGGGGGAGTTGACCGGCGACCCCGTCGCCGTCGAGTTGGAGAGCGCCGCCGAGGCGGCGTGGGAGACCACTGACACGGACGACCTCACGCTCGAACTCGACGAAACAACGACCCTCGAGGCCGACCCCGAGCGACTCCGACAACTGCTCGAGAACCTCTTTCGGAACGCGGTGGAACACGGCGAGGAGGTCTCGACGCTCGTCGTCGGCAGCCTACCCGATGGCTTCTACGTCGAAGACGACGGCGTCGGCATCCCGGACGACGAGCGTGAGTCGGTGCTCGAATCCGGCTACTCCACCGCCGGCGGCACCGGCTTCGGTCTCGCAATCGTCGACACCATCGCCGAGGCCCACGGCTGGGAGGTGTCGGTCACCGAAAGCGATTCCGGCGGTGCCCGCTTCGAGTTCCACGGCGCCACAGCGGAGTAATCAGTCCACCTCGCCCGCCCGCCAGCGGCCGCCGTTGGCGCGGTAGCCGTCGAATTCGCCGCGCTCGATTTCCGCCTGGATTTCCTCACAGGTCGCGTCGTCGACCGCCGCGAGGTGACACAGCGGGTGCCCCGGCAGTGCGACCGGGTTCTCGAGGACGCCGACGAGCAGACCGGTGAACGGCGCCTCGACGGCGTGTTCTTCCTCGCCGAAGTGGTCCGTGATGGTGCAGATGGTCTCGCCGGCCCGGACCAGGGGGTAGGGGCCCCACTGCATGTCGACGAGGCCGCCGGTGTCCGCCCGGAGCCACGACTTCTCGGTGTCGTCGCCGATGACCCGACGCCACCCCGGATGCAACACCGAGTGTCCGGGCAACATGTCGTACTCCGCGAGCACCGACTCGACGCCCGCAACCGCCTTCTCGATGAGCGCCGGTTGAAACCGGTGGGCCTTCCCCATCTCGACGGCGACCGTTGGCGTCCCCGACGCCGTCGCGACGGCCCGGAGCGACCCGTTGTCGCCGGTCCCCGAGAGGACGAGGTTCGCGCCGAAGGCCCGCGTCAACCGCTCGACGGCCGGATCCGAGACGTTCGCGCGGGCGTGATACATCGTCGTCCGGTTGCGAGTCGAGGTGTGGAAATCGAGACAGAGGTCACACGGCTTCACGAACCGCTCGAACACCTCGTGGGCCATCCGTGAGGCCGTGTTACCGCTCTCTTGGCCCGGGAACGAGCGATTGAGGTCCTGGTCGTAAATCGGGATGTAGCGCTGTTGGGCCTGATACCCCGGCACGTTGACGACGTGGACGACGACGACCGTTCCGTGGATGTCGGCCGGGGAGTAACGTCCGGCGACCTCCTGACACACCTTCACGCCGTTGAGTTCGTCGCCGTGAATCGCCGCGGTCAGACAGAGTCGTGGCCCCGGTTCGGACCCGTTGATGACGGTGACCGGCACCTCGACCGGGTCGCCGAGGTACGTCTCGCTGATTTCGTACCGGAAGTGTCGCTTCTCGCCGGGCGGGACTTTCCCGTCGTACCGGAAGGGGCGGGACGCCTCGGGGACGTCGATGGCCGTCGCGTCGGACATGGGGGTGCCACACACGCGGCAACCAAGGTAGTTTCGTGGAACTCGCTGACCCCCCGCTCTGACGAACCCTTTTGACCGAGAGCGACCCAGACTGACGCATGACCACACGGCTCCCAGAGTCGGAATTCGACGACCGCCTCGCCGCCGCCAGGGAACGAATCGACACCTCGGATGCCGACGCCGGCGTCTGGTTCGGCGCGACTTCGATAGAGTACCTCACCGGCTTCGCACACATCCAAACCGAGCGGCCGGTCGTCCTCGCTGTGACCGACGACACGGTCGCGCTGACCGTCCCCCGACTGGAAGTCGAACGCGCCGAGGCCGTCGACTCAATCGACCGCGTCGACTCGTACTTCGACTACCCCGGTGGCAATCCCATCGAGACGGCCGCCGAAACCCTGTCGGACCTCGGCGTCGAGTCGGTCGCCGCCGACGGCGACGGCGCCCCCGGCGTGATGGGGTATCAGGGGCCGCCGCTGAGCGAGTTCCTCGCCGTCGACACCCAAGACTGGGTGAGTCGGATGCGGTGGGCGAAAAGCGACGCCGAAATCGAGTTGATACGGGAGTCCGCGGAGTGGGCGAACCTCGGCCACCGGTATCTCGCCGACTACACCGAGGTCGGCGCCCACCCGGCGACGGTTAGCCAGCGGGCCTCGACGGACGCCTCCCGGGCGATGCTCGACACGTTGGGTGACCGCTACGTCGAGCGCGCCCGCGGGGACGGCCCCGTCCACGCCGGCTACATCTCCGCCGAGGAGACCGCCCTCCCGCACGGCCACACGCCGAATCAGCGACTCCGCGAGGGCGACGTACTGATTACGGGTGCGACCGCCAACGTCGACGGCTACTTTTCGGAACTCGAACGGACGATGTTCGTCGGCGAACCCAGCGACCGACAGCGCGAGTGCTTCGAAATCATGCTCGAAGCCCAGACGATAGCCATCGAATCGCTCGGTCCCGGCGTCGCGCTGGAGTACGTCGATAGCGAGGTCATAGCCTACTTCGAAGAGCAGGGCGTCGCCGACCTCGCCCAACACCACGTCGGCCACAACATCGGCTTGGGCGCCCACGAACCACCCTACATCGACCGCGGGTGGAGCGACCACTGCGAGGCCGACCACACGAACTACGACGCCGCTGACGCGTCGATGGAGCCGGGGCACGTCTACACCATCGAACCCGGCATCTACACCGACACGGATGGGTACCGCCACTCCGACACCATCGCCATCACCGACGACGGTATCGAGTGGCTCACCTACTACCCGCGGGAACTGGAGGCGAACGTGATTCGCTGACGGCCGGCCCCAAGGGCCGACCGGCCGCCGGAGCCAAACGCTTGAAGTCGTCTGCCACGATAGCACCGCCCAGTGACAGTCTCTTTCGACCTCTTCGGGACGCTCGTCGACTGCGATACGCCCGCCGACCCGGCGGCGGCCGTCGCCGCAGAACTCCGCGAACGCGGGGTTTCGGTTCCCGAGGACTTCGGCGACGCCTACCGAGAGGTCCACATCGACGCCCCGGACGGCGCGGAGGTACCGCTGCCGGCACACGTCTCGGCGGCGCTTGCCTCCCGCGGCGTCGACGCGCCGAACAACGCCGCCAGGCGGTCGGTCGTCGCCGCCTTCGACCCCGACGTGACGCGACGCGATGGCGCTCGCGAGGCCATCGCCGCCGCACGCGAGTTCGGCCCGGTCGGCGTCTGCTCGAACTGCAGCGTCCCGGAGTTGGCCCGTCGGACCCTGATTCGTGCAGACCTCCACGAGGCCTTCGACGCCGTCGTCACGAGCGTCGGTTGTGGCTGGCGAAAGCCCGACCCAAGAGCCTTCGAGACGGTCGCCCGCCGCCTCGACACCACCGCCGAGAGCCTCGTCCACGTCGGCGACGACCCCGCGACCGACGGCGGCATCGAGGAGTTGGGGGGCCGGTTCGTGGATGTCGACGAGGTGCCGCTGTCGGCGCTCGAATCGCGGCTGGAGGCCCGACGGTGACGGACGTTCCGCTCGGCGTCACCGTCGCCGTCCTGCTGGCGGCGGGACTGGACTGGACGCTACGGGAACCGCCCGCGGAGTACCACCCGGTGACGCTGTTCGGCCGCCTCGTCGATTCGGTCGATGCCGAGTACGACGACCCGAAACGCGCTGGCGTCGCCGTCGCCGCTATCCTCCCGATTGCCGCCGCCGTGGCCGTCTATGCGGCCCTGTGGCTGACGACCCCGCTCCCGGGCATCGTGACGGCCGTCCTCGCCGGCCTCGTCCTGTGGTCGACGTCGAGTCTCCGACTACTCATTGATGCCGCCGAGCAAGCCATCGAAGAAAGCGAGACCGACCCCGAGGCCGCCCGCGAGGTACTGCCGGCGCTGGTCGGCCGCGACACCGCCGACCTTCCGCCGGAACTCCTCCGGAGTGCGGCCGTCGAAAGCGCCGCGGAGAACTTCTCCGACGGCTTTCTCGCGCCGATTCTGGCGTTCGCGCTGTTCGCGCTCGTCTCGCTGCCCGCCGCCGCGGCCGCCGCGACGTACGTCAAATGCGTCAACACGCTGGATTCGATGCTCGGCTACCCCGGGCCGTTCGGTTGGGCCAGCGCCCGCCTCGACGACTTCGTGATGTTCGTTCCGGCCCGACTCAGTTCGGTCGTCCTCGGCCTGGCTGCAGGCGACCCCGACGCCCCGGGACGGGCACGCCGGTACGCCTCAGTTCCGGATTCGCCGAACGCCGGATGGCCGATGGGGTCGGTCGCCGCCGCCCACAACCTCCGACTGGAGAAGCCTGAGACGTACGTCCTCAACGAGGTGGCTGATTTCCCGACGGTCGCCGAGGGACACAACGCCATCCGGACGGTCACGAGAGCCGGCATCGCAACCTACGTTATCGTCGCACTCCTCGGGGTGATACTGTGGCTCTGAGCGACCTCCCCGGCGCCGTCCGCGGCGGCGTCGCCTTCTGCACCCGACTCCCGCTTTCGGGGTCCGAACGCGACTGGCTGCGGTTCCAGGAGATTCCCGCGGCCTTCCCCGCGGTCGGCTACCTCGTCGGCCTGTTGCTGGCGGTTCCCTTCGTCGTCCTCGATGGCCCGGCGGCCGCAGTCGCCGCCGTCTATCTGTTCGCCGTCTACCTCCTGACGGGCGTCAACCACCTCGACGGCGTCGCCGACCTCGGCGATGCCGCCGCGATACACGACGGCGACGACCGCCGCGAGGCCCTGAAGGACACGACGACCGGCGTCGGCGCCGTCGGGGCGGTCGCCGTCGTCGTCGCCGCCCTCGCACTCGGCGCCGTGGCCGTGGCGGGCCTGCCGGTCGGCGCCGTCTTCCTTCTCGCGGTGGTCCTCGCCGCGGAGGTGAGCGCGAAACTCGCGATGGCGACCGTCGCCTGTCTCGGCACCGCCGCCCACGAGGGCCTGGGGTCGCAGTTCACGCGCAACGCCGACCCCGCGCTGTTGCTCGGGCCGGCCGTCGTTTCGGTCCCCGCCGCGCTTTTCGGCGGCGTCCCGACCGTCCTCGCCGTCGCGGCCGGGCCGCTCGTCGCCTACGGCCTCGTCCGCTGGGCCGAGGCCGCGCTGGGCGGCGTCAACGGCGACGTCTTCGGTGCCGCCAACGAACTCGCCCGGGTCGTCGCGCTCCTCGTGGGGGTGATAGCGTGGACGCAGTTCTGATGTGTGGCGGCCGCGGAACCCGCCTCGACCGCGGCGAGAAACCGCTGTTCGAAATCGCCGGCGAACCGATGGTCGACCGCGTTCTCGGAGCCCTCACGGAGAGCCGAATCGACACCGTCCATGCCGTCACCTCCCCGCACGTCCCCGAGACGACCGCCCACCTCGGGGGACGTGTCCCACTGATAGAGGCCCCCGGCGACGGGTACGTCGAGGACCTCGGCACGGCGCTGGAGACCGTCGAAGAGCCCGTTCTCACGGTCGTTTCCGACCTCCCGCTTCTGGCCGGCGAGGTCGTCGACCGAACCCTCGACGCCCACGACTCCGGGTCGCTGACGGTGTGTGTCCCAACCGCGCTGAAGGAGGCCCTCGGCGTCAGTTCGGACACCACACGCGCCCACGGCGGTCGCGAGTGCTCCCCGACCGGACTGAACGTCGTCGGTGGCGACGCGGAGACCATCCGCGTCAGCTACGACGCCCGACTTGCGGTCAACGTCAACCGCCCCGGCGATGCCGAACTCGCGGAGGTGCTCGCAGATGGACCCTGACAGCGTCGCCGACGCCGAACGGGTACCCCACGGCTCCAGCGACGACCCCGACGTGCTCGATTTGAGCGCGAATATCAACCCCCGCGTCCCCGACGGGACAGGCGCAGTCTACGACGACGCCTTCGAGGCGGCCCGCTCGTATCCGAACGACGACTACCCGGAGTTCCGGGCGGCCGCCGCCGACTACGTCGGCTGTTCGCCCGAATCGGTCGTCCCGACAGCTGGCGGTCTGGCGGCCATCCGTCTCGCAATCGGCGTCACCGTCTCTCCCGGGGAGGACGTACTCGTTCCGTACCCTTCCTTCGGCGAGTACGCCCGCGAGGTCGAGTTGGCCGGCGGCCACCCGCAGTTCGTCGCCCACGACGAACTGCTCGACCGTGACCCCTCGGAGTACGCGATGGCAGTCGTCTGTACGCCGAACAACCCCACGGGCGACCTCTACGGGGAGGACGCCCTTGCCGAGTTCGCCGACCGCTGTGCGGCGGCCGGCACCGTCCTGTTGGCCGACGAGGCGTTTCTCGGCTTCACCGACCGCGACTCACTGGCCGGTCGCGAGCGATGTATCGTCGCTCGCTCGCTCACCAAACTGTTCGGCTTGCCCGGCCTCCGCGCCGGGTTTGCCGTCGCCGGCGGCGAACTGCGCGACCGACTCGAAACCGCCCGGCCGGCGTGGTCGCTGGGCGGTCCCGCCGCCGCCGTCGGTGCCCACGCCATGCGCGATACGGCGTTCGTCGTCGAGACCCGTCGTCGCGTCAAGCGCGAGCGCGCGTACCTCCGGGCGGAACTGACCGACCGCGGCTTCGACGTTCGGCACTCCGACGCGCCGTTCGTCCTCGTCGAGGTCGGCGAGGACCCCACCGACCTGCTGGACGCCTGCCGGGACCGCGGCGTCGTCCTCCGCGATGCGACGACGTTCCGGGGCCTCGCCTCTCACGTCCGCATCGCCGTTCGGGACCGAGAAGCGACCGACCGCCTGCTTTCGGTCCTCGACGAGGTGCGATAGCGTGTTCGAGTTCGACCGCACCGACGACCGACTCACGCTCCGTCGGCCGGAAACCCGCTGGCTCTCGAACGGTTTCGACGGCGGATATCACGACGCCGACGCCGCCCACAACCTCACCGTCAAGGAGGGGTTCGACCGCACCGACCTCGCGGCCTACGCCGCCGAACGCCTCGGCGGCCGACCCGACGGCCCCACGCTTCTGACCGGCGTCTCACAGCGCCACGCCCGCGGCGCCCGCCGCGGCCCCGTCGAAGCCGTCGTCACCGCCGGCGTCTCCAATCCCGCCGAACTGCCGATGGGGCCGGAGGGCGTTCGACCCGAAACAGGGGGCGACTCCGCAGGGGCGTGGCGTCCCGGCACCGTCAACGTCTTCGTCGGGACGACGCGAGCGCTCGACGACGGCGCCCTCGCTGGGTTGCTCGCCACCGCCGTCGAGGCGAAGGCCGCGACGCTCCTGGATGCCGTCGACGTTCCGGGGACCACGAGCGACGCCGTCGTCGTCGGGGCGGACCCGACGGGCGACTCCTCGGAGTTCGCCGGCAGCGCGACCGAGGTCGGGGCGGCCGCCCGTGCCTGCGTCCGCGAGGCCGTCCGCGCGAGCCTCGAGTCCCGATACGACGACGAGGACCCACCCACCGCCGCGGAAGCCCGCTACGGCGTCTCGACAGAGGAGCGGGCGAACGTGTTCGACCTCGGTTGAGTCGTCAGCGGACGCCGGGGGCTCGGGTCACCGACGCCGTCTTGGCCAACGAACCACAATCCCGGCCAATGCGCGAAATCGTCTTCACCGTGGTCCACGAACCCGGGATGAACCCGGTCGCGGACCTGCTCGCCGAGTACCCGAGCGCCCGCATTCGCTCGCTGGCGTGTCACGTCACCGAATCGGCGCTGTGGCGGGTCGACCGCGCCACCGGCCCCGGAGCGGCGCTGGACGAACTCGAAGACCTCGCCGGGGCGCGGTACTTCACCGACTGTCTCGTTCGCGACGGCTGTGACGGCGACTGGGAGACCACGGTTCTGGACCGCTCGGAGAGTTCGCTCGTGTTGTACTCCTACTGGGAGCGGACGGCGAGTTGTGACTCCGTGCCCCATCTTGCCCGCGAGCACTTCGGCGACGGCATCGTCTTGGACGAAACGTGGCGCGGCCGCCGCCAGCGCTGGCGGGCGCTGGCACCCGACGGCCCCGTCGGCGCCTTCGTCGAGGACGTTCGAGCGGTCGCCGACGCCGACATCGAGTTCGAACGCGTCTCCGACCCCGACCCGGACCCCGACGCCGAGTTGTCCCCGAAGCAGGCCGACGCGCTGGCCGCCGCCGTCGAGGCCGGCTACTACGAGACACCGAGAGAGATAGAGACCTACGAACTCGCCGAGCAGTTGGGGATTCCGGGGTCGACGCTGTCGTATCGCCTCCGTCGGGCGGAGGCGTGGCTGGCAAAGCGGTACGTCGAGTAGCCCGAGAGTTGGTACACACCAACCGAGACGCTATCCGGGCCGGACGCGTAGGACGAATCAATGAGTACGGAACGCGTCGAGCTGTCGGCCCCCGAGATGGACTGTTCGTCCTGTGCCGGGAAGGTGCACTCGGCGATAGAGGGTATCGACGGCGTCGTCAACGTAGAGACCCGCCCGACCGCCGGCGTGGTCGTCGTCGAGTACGACGGCGACGCCGTCGACGTCGGGGCGCTCGTCTCGAGCATCGAAGCAGCTGGCTACGAAGTGACCGACACCGAGGGACGACTGACCGAAGGCACCGCCGTCTGGCGGAGCGACCGCGCCTACGCGACTTACGCCGGCGCCGTGGCGCTCCTCGTCGGCGCAATCGTCAGCGTCGGCCCGGTTCCGGACCCGCTCGTCGTCGACGTCCTCCGGGAGACGACGCTGTCGGACGTGCTGTACGTCCTCGCCGCGGCCGTCGCCGGGGTGCCGGTCGTCCGGGCGGGCTATCGCTCCGCGAAACTCAGGGAACTCGACATCGACCTGCTGATGGGCGTCGCCATCCTCGCGGCGCTCGGCGTCGGCTACTACGTCGAGGCGGCGACGCTGGCGGTGCTTTTCAGCCTCGCCGAACTGCTGGAGGCCCACGCGATGGACCGCACGCGGGAGTCGATGCGAGAGTTGCTGGCGCTGTCACCCGACACGGCGACGGTGAAACGCGGCGACAGCGAGGAGACGATTCCGGCCGCCAACGTCGAGGTAGGCGACGTAGTCGTCGTCCGCCCCGGCGAGCGCGTCCCGGTCGACGGCGAAGTCGTTTCCGGGGAATCGGCCGTCGACGAGTCACCAATCACTGGCGAGTCCGTCCCCGTCGACAAGGGCGAGGGCGACGAGGTGTACGCCGGGTCGGTCGTCGAGGGGGGGTACCTCGAAGTGCTTGCGACCGCCGCCGGCGACGAGACGACGCTCGCACGCGTCATCGACCTCGTCGAGGAGGCCGAATCCAGACAGACCGACGCCGAGCGGTTCGTCGACCGCTTCTCGGGGTACTACACACCGGTCATCGTCGCCGGTGCGCTGGCGACCGTGTTCATCCCGCCGCTGTTCTTCGCCGGCGACTGGGGAACGTGGTTCGTCCGCGGACTGACGCTGCTGGTCGTTGCCTGCCCCTGTGCGTTCGTCATCTCGACGCCGGTGACCGTCGTCTCGGGGCTGACGAGCGCCGCCCGCAACGGCGTCCTCGTGAAGGGCGGCGACCACCTCGAACGGATGGGCGAGGTCGACACGGTCGCCTTCGACAAGACGGGAACGCTGACGACCGGCGAACTCTCGGTGACCGACGTGGTGCCGGCGGCCGACAGGGACGCCGACGAGGTGCTCCGAATCGCCGCCGCCCTCGAACGGTACAGCGAACACCCCATCGGGAAGGCCATCGTCGACCGCGCAGAGGACGACGGCGTCGAAGTGCCGGAGGCCACGGGCTTCGAGAACCTCACCGGCCGCGGGGTCCGCGGCGACATCGAAACCACCTACTACGTCGGCAAGCCCGCGCTGTTCGAGGAGTTGGGCCACGACCTCGGCCACGCCCACGTCCGAACCGACGGCGGCGCCTCGGTCGCCGAACGGGCCGACCCCGACTGCGACCGGCCGGGCTGTGTCGACCTCCGTGGGGACACCATCGCCGACCTCCAGTCCGACGGTAAGACGGTCGTCATCGTCGGAACCGACGAGGAACTACTCGGCGTCGTCGCCGTCGCGGACACGATTCGACCGGAAGCCGAGGGCGTCGTCGCGACCCTGGAGACCGCCGGCGTCCGGACGGTCATGCTCACCGGCGACAACGAGCGGACCGCCCGCGCCGTCGGCGAATCGGTCGGTATCGACGAGGTCCACGCCGACCTGCTGCCGGAGGAGAAACTCGACCGCATCGAGCGGTTGACCGAGACGGACACCGTCGCGATGGTCGGCGACGGCGTCAACGACGCCCCCGCCCTCGCTCGCGCCGACGTGGGCATCGCGATGGGCGCCGCCGGCACCGACACCGCCCTCGAAACCGCCGACATCGCGCTGATGGCCGACGACCTCGACGGCGTCCCCTACTGTCTCCGATTGGCCCGGCAGGCCAACGGCGTCATCAAGCAGAACATCCTCGCCAGCCTCGCGGTGAAAGCCGTCCTCGCCGCCGGCGCACCGCTCGGCTACGTCACCGTCATCGTCGCCGTCGTCGTCGGCGACATGGGGATGAGCCTCGCGGTGACGGGCAACGCCCTCCGACTCGGCCGCGTCGAACCGGAGGAGTGACACGGGAACCGAGGCGACGGCGGCCGCGGCACCGGGTACTAACGACGACCGGCGCCGTCGTCATCGAAAAACGAAGCGAGTGAGCGACCACTCGACCCAGATGTTACGTAATCTTTAACAGAATATACCCACTATTTTAATATATGACCGTCGTAAGCGTCTCGATGCCGGAGTCGTTGCTGGACCGCCTCGACGAGTTCGCCGACGAGCACGGCTACACCGGCCGCAGCGAAGTCGTCCGAGAGGCTTCCCGGAACCTGCTGGGGGAGTTCGAAGACCAGAAACTGGAGGGACGGGACCTGATGGGCGTCGTCACCGTCGTCTTCGACCACGAGACCTCCAGCGCCGAACAGCGGATGATGGAGATTCGCCACGAACACGAACACACCGTCGTCTCGAATGTCCACAACCACGTCGGCGACCACTACTGCATGGAACTGTTCGTCCTCGAAGGCGAACTCGACGAAATCTCGACGTTCGTCGGGAAGATTCGCGCGACCAACGACGTGCTGTCGGTCGATTACTCCGTCATCCCCGTCGACGACTTCGAGATGGCGCTGACCGGGTAACTCCGGAGCGTCTCCGAACCACCCGACGACGACAGGACCTTGTGCGGCCGCGACAACACTCGGCCATGACCGACCGGAACACGCCCGGCAAGGGACGGCCTCCGGAGGCCCGCGACATCGAACCCGCCGCACCCGAGGAGTTCGGCCTCACGCAGGTGTGGTGGGGCGACGGCAAGGGAAAGACGACCGCGACGCTAGGGATGGCGTTTCGCGCTGCCGGCCACGGCTTCCGCGTCCACGTCCTGCAATTCATGAAGGGCGGCGCCGACAGCGTTGAGGACGTCCGCGGGGAGTACAACGCGATGGCCGCCATGCCCGGCCTCACCTACGAGAATCTGGGCCACTACGGCTGGCACGCGATGAACGACGGCACCGAGGAACGCGACCACGCTGCCGAGGCCCAAGCCGGGTTCGAGCGCGCCCAGGAACTCCTCGAAGGCGCCGCGGCCGCCGACCTCACGACGCCGTTTTCGCCCGACTCGGACCCCGACGAGGGGGTCCACATGCTCGTCCTCGACGAACTGCTGTACGCCGCCGACCGCGGCCTCGTCGACCCCGAGTCCGTCATCGAGTTCGTCGAGACGAAACCCGACCGACTGGAGTTGGTGCTGTCGGGAAGCCACGAGCGACCCGAGTACCTCCTCGATTCGGTCGACCTCGTGACGAACGTCCGCAAGGAGAAACACCCCATCGACGCCGGCCAGCGGGCCCGAAAGGGCACCGAATACTGACCCCTTCGAAGCGCCAAAACCGCAAGACGGCGCGACAGACAGCCGTCAGACACGCGACCGACAGGAGCACAAAGCCCATTACGGGGCCACCCCCATCGACGCTTGGAGGATGGGTGGGCGCACGCTCCTTCCCCTTTGCGCTCTCCCCTTTCGTCACGCCCCGAGCGACTGCCCTGTCACTCCAGCAGGTCGGTGTCGTACTTGACGTAGTTGCCGAGCCAGCCGCCGACGGCACCCAATCCGACGGTGTAGACGGCCGCGACGATGAGTCCGAACACGACGACGAACAGCAGTAAGACGGTCCCACCGACGGCACCGCTGCCACCGCCGCCCGGACCGGCGGCGAAGATTCCGAACACACCGAAGACGAAGACGGCGAACACAAAGAACAGCGCCAGCGGGATCGCCGCGACGACGCCCGAGTACGCGCCGACGCGCAGGCCGTCGTTTCGAGAGCCGCCCTGCAGATACCCCGCTATCGCACCGCCCAGCACCGGCGACAGCGGGATAAACGAGAGAACTATCGCGGCGACGCCGCCGACGAGTGCGTTGATGAGAGTGTCTCCTTCGGCCATACGCGCCACTGGGCGACGCGAGCGAATAAAAATGCCCCCGCGAGTTGCGGAGAAAAGAGCCGAACCCGAGGTCAGTCAGCCGTGTTCGGGCCGAGCGTTACTCCTCTTCTCGCACGTCAACGACCAACACGGGGACGTGCGTCGAGCGCAGGGTGCGCTCGGTGACGCTCCCGAGCAGCGCGCGCTTGACGCCCGAGCGACCGTGTGAGCCCATCACCACGAGGTCGATGTCGTGGTCCTCGGCGTACTCGGCGACCACGCCGTGGGGTTGGCCCCCTGCGATGTGTTCGACCGTTTTGAGGCCGTGTGCGCGGGCGCGATCGGCGACGTAGCCGGTCGCCTCCTCGGCTTTGGCCTTCACCTCTTCCATCTCGTCGAACTGCCCCTGCTGGAGTCGGTCGACCTGTTCGGCGCCGAGACTCAGGCTCATCGAGTCCACGTCGACGACGTACAGCGCGTGCACTTCGGCGCCGTACTTCTCGGCGAGGTCGAGAGCGTGCTCGACGGCGTTTTCGGCCGTATCGCTACCGTCCGTCGGAACGAGTATTTTTTCGTACATTGTTCAGTCGTCCGCGGGGGTCTCGCCCCCGTCGGTGCTGACGACGTCTTCTGCGGTCTGTTGCTGTCGCATCGGTTCGGGACTGTGACACTGCCGGACCAACCG
This sequence comes from Natronomonas gomsonensis, assembly GCF_024300825.1. Lineage (NCBI taxonomy): Archaea > Methanobacteriati > Methanobacteriota > Halobacteria > Halobacteriales > Natronomonadaceae > Natronomonas > Natronomonas gomsonensis. The sequence goes on from NZ_CP101323.1 coordinate 2,064,636, forward strand.
CTTTGTCTCCAGCGGCGGTTCCGGCGTCGCAAGCGAGACGGCGATGGTCACGATGAACACCACCGGCGTGCCGATGAGCGCCGCCCCGATTGGCGGGACGTACTGTGCGTAGATGGGCACGATGGCGCCGCCTTCACCGGCGATGGCCGCCAGCGAGTCGATGTAGCTCGGCAGCACGCTGTTGATAATCGACGTAATCCAGATGAGCAGCCCGACGGTCATGCCGGCCAGCGCACCCTGTCGGTTGGTGTTCTCCCACCACAGCCCGAGGAAGAACATCGGGAACAGCACGATGCCCGCAAGTGAGAACGCGTAGGCGACCAACTCGCCGATGAGCGCCGGCGGGTTGAACGCGGTGACGGTCACCAGCGCACCGATACCGACGATGGTCGCACGGCCGATGAGGACCTGTTGACGCTGGGTCGCATCGGGGTTGATGAGTTCCGTGTAGATGTCGTGGGCGACGGCCGACGATGCCGTGATGAAGAGGCCCGCCGTCGTCGCAATCGCGGCGGCCATCCCGCCGGCGGCGACCAGTCCGACGAACCACGCCGGCAGGTCCGCGAACTGGGCAGCGAGGACGACGATGACGTCACCCTCCGCGCCGGTCATGGCGGCCTCGCCGCTGAACACCGCTTCGGGAGAGATGCCGTTGACCTGCGCGAAGAGGTCGACGCCGAAGGCCGCCATCGCGGGAGCGGCCCAGTACAGCAGACAGATGAAGAACAGCCCCGAGACGGTCGACCAGCGGGCGGTCCGCTCGTTTTCGACCGTGTAGAACCGCACGAGCACGTGCGGGAGCCCGCAGGTGCCGACGATGAGCGAGAACGCCGTCGCAACCCACAGGTAGTAGCCGTTGCCCCCGATGAACGGCTCGGAGAACTGTCGGCCCAGCTCGCTGAACAGCGCGCCGTATTCGACCTGCGGTAGAATCGTCGAGTACCCCTGCGTGAAGCCGACGACGTAGACGCCGGCGAGGAACGCCACGATGAGGATGACGTACTGGACGGCCATGTTCTTCGTCGCGCCCAACATGCCCGACAGCGCGAGGTAGCCGACGGTAATCGTCATCATCACCACAATCATCGGGATGATGTCGAGTCCGAAGACGTACTGGCCGACCAGTCCCATCCCGCGGGCCTGTCCGACCGAGTAGACGTAAGCGATGAGCAGCGTCGTGAACGCGCCCAACGCGCGTGCCGTCGAGGAGTTGAACCGGTCACCGACGAAGTCGGGTGCGGTGTACTTCCCGAAGCGGCGCATCTGTGCCGCCAGGAAGATGAGCAGGATGAAGTACCCCGTCGTCCAGCCGACGATGAACGCCAGTCCGTAGAAGCCCGCGAGGGCGACCAGACCGGCCAATCCGAGATACGACGCGGCCGACATCCAGTTGGCGCCGATGGCCATCCCGTTTTCGATGTTCCCGATGCCACGGCCGGCGACCCACATGCCCTCGGTGTCGGCGACCTTGAACACGTAGCCGATGACGAGGAACGACGCCATCATCAGGAAGACGATGATGGCGGGCAGCAGTTTGAACGAGATGTCGAGCGCTTCCGCCTGAAGCGGGAACATTACTCCTCAACACCTCCGTCGGCGGCGGTCGCTTCGCCGCTGGGTTCACTTTCGACGGTTCCGTGCTCGATGCCGTACTTGTCGTCGAGTCGGTCCCGCGAGCGGGCGTACACCGCCGCCAACACGAGCGCGCCGGTCGGCCCGCCGAGGGCGACGAGGAAGTAGTGCAGCGGGAACCCCAACACGGTGAGGGAAGTCATCGTCTCGGGGGCGAGTCGGGTCAGCGTCACCGGCCCCCACACGATGAGCGTCCAGGCGATGAACGTCCCCCAGACGAGTTTCAGATGGTCCCGCATGAACGGCGTACTCGGCTTCAACAGGTTCACTTCCCTGTCGAGGTAGTCCGTCTCCCGGTGCTTCTGTGCGTTCGTTACCGTACCACCGTCGGTCTCTACCGCAGAGCCGTCAGTGTGCGTGTCTTTTTCTGTCATAGTCTCCTGTCTGTAGTGTCGTGGATAGCGTTCGTTTCGAAAACGGGAGTCGCTCAGTCCCCGCTGACCTTTCGCTCGATGTCGTCGACGATTTCGGGGTTTCGGAGCGTGCTCGTGTTCCCCAACTCGTCACCGTTCGCGATGTCCTCCAGCAGCCGCCGCATGATTTTCCCGGACCGAGTCTTCGGCAACTCGGGTGTGAAGATTACCTCCTCGGGCCGGGCGATGGGTCCGATGGCGTCTTCGACACCCTCGATGATGCGCTCGGACATCTCCTCGCTTTCCTCGTAGCCGTCCTCGAGGATGACGTAGGCGTAGACGGCCTCGCCTTTCAGGTCGTGGTCGCCGCCGACGACGGCGGCTTCCGCGACGCCCTCGACGCCGACGATGGCGGATTCGACCTCCATCGTCCCCAGCCGGTGGCCGGAGACGTTGATGACGTCGTCGACGCGGCCGAGGATGGTGATGTAGCCGTCCTCGTCGATTTTCGCGCCGTCCTCGGGGAAGTACACCCACTCGTCTTCGTCGCCGTCGGAGTACTCCTGCCAGTACTCGTTGAGGAACCGCTCGTCGTTTTTGTACAGCGTCCGGAGCATGCCGGGCCAGGGCTTGTTGACCGTCACGTAGCCGGCCTCGCCGGGGCTGATTTCGTTGCCCTCGGTGTCGACGACCCGTGCGTCGATGCCGGGCAGCGGCGGCCCCGCCGTCCCCGGCTTCATCGTCCCGATGGCGGGCAGGGTCGTAATCATCATCCCGCCGGTTTCGGTCTGCCACCACGTGTCGACGACCGGGCAGGATTCGTCACCGATGTGTTTGTAGTACCACTTCCAGGCCTTCGGGTTGATGGGTTCCCCGACCGTCCCGAGCAATCGCAGGCTGGAGAGGTCGTGCTGTTCGGGGTACTGACTGCCCCATTTCATGAACGCGCGGATGGCCGTGGGCGCGGTGTACAGTTGGTTGACGCCGTAGGACTCGACGATGTCCCACATCCGGTCTTTGTCGGGGTAGTCGGGCGTGCCCTCGTACATGACGCTTGTCGTCCCCAGCGCGAGCGGCCCGTAGACGATGTAGGAGTGTCCCGTAATCCAGCCGATGTCCGCCGAACACCAGTAGGTGTCCTCCGGTTTCACGTCGAGGACCGCATGCGAGGTCCACGACACGTAGGAGAGATACCCACCCGTGGTGTGTTTGACGCCCTTCGGCTGGCCGGTCGTCCCCGACGTGTACATGAGGAACAGCATGTCCTCGGCGTCGCGGGTGACCGGGTCGACTGTGGCGCCTTCGTGGTCGGCAACGAGGTCGTCGTAGTCGAGTTGGTCGTCCGTGAGGTCGTGGTCGAGGTCGTCGCCGAGGCGGTCGACGACGACCGTCGTCGTCTCGTGGTCGACGCCACCCAGTCCCTCGTTGGCTTTCGAGATGTGGTCGAGTGCGTCGCCGCGGCGATAGTAGCCATCGCAGGTGACCAGATACTCCGACTCGGCGGAGTTCATCCGCGTGGCGAGTGCGTCCGCCGAGAAGCCGGCGAACACCACCGAGTGCGGCGCGCCGATGCGGGCACACGCCAACATCGCGACCGGCAGTTCCGGAATCATCGGCATGTACATCGTCACCACGTCGTCTTCCTCGACGCCGAGGTCGCGCAGTGTGGCCGCGAACTCGTTTACCTCCCGGTGGAGTTCCTCGTAGGTGTACTCGCGTGTCTCGCCCAACTCACCTTCCCACTGGATGGCGAGTTCGTCGCCGCGGTCGTCGAGATGCCGGTCAAGACAGTTCGCCGACGCGTTGAGTTCGCCGCCGGTGAACCACTCGTAAAACGGCTCCTCGTCGTCGACGAGTACCTCGTCGTACTCCGTCTCCCAATCCAGCAACTCGGCGGCGCGCTCCCAACACTCCGGCCAGTTCTCCTCGAACTCCTCGTAGATGGAGGAGTCCGAGACGTTCGCTTGCTCGACGAAGGACTCCGGTGGCTCGAAGGCCTCCTGTTCGGCAAGCCGTGACTCCAGTTGTGTATCCTCGGGGTCGGACATTCCATTCGATGAAATATCTCCGGTACTAATAAGCGGGGATTCTAAGCATGCTAAACTTCGACACCAGTCCGAACCGGATTCGGGCCACAGACGCGCCGAGAACCCCCGTCAGACCGACCCGAATTATCAATAGTCGCAAAAAGTAATCATTCGATTGACACTCTGAAGCGGGGGGCACCGCGGAGTTCGACCCCCGAGTCGAACTGTTTAGCCCGGGTGGGGGGCCTCGGCGCCGATGTGGTCGCGGGTGTGCTCGAAGAACGACGACAGCAGTTTGCGCTCGGCCTTCCGGAGGTGGTTGTGCAGCGTCGGCGAGGAGACCCCCATCGAGTCGGCGACTTCCTCCGCGGTCGACCCCCGCGGCCAGTCGAAATAGCCCGCGAAGTACGCCGCTCGCAGGGCCGCCCGCTGTTTGTCGGTGAGTTTCTCGGCCAGCGAGTCCTGGAACTCCGCGACGGTCTCGACCGGTTGGTCGACGGCCTGTTTCGCCCTGAGGTCGGTGTCGGGGAACTCGGCCTGTAACCCCTCGACGACGCTTCGAACGTCGGTCTCGCGGGCGATTTCGGCACCCAGCGTCGCCTCGCCCGACTCGACGACCGCCGAGCGAATCGTCGCGCCGCGTTCGGTGAGCGTGAGTGCGGGAGAGTTCCCCTCGACGGTGAACTCCAGAAGCGAGCGGTCGTCGTACTCGCGGATGTAGCGGGCGTCGACGACGCCGTCGGCGGTCATCGCGGCGTCGAGGAACGGGTCCGGCGGCGCGTCGGTCAGCGTCACGTAGAACAGAAGCGCCGTCTCGGAGACGGGGACGACAGCCTCCAGCGTACACGCACAGTCGTGTTGGCGGGTCGCCGCAACGAGGAAGGCGCTGTCGTCGGTGCAACTGAACTCCAACTCGACGACCGTGTCGGCCAAAAGCAGCGTTCGGCGCTCGATGGCCGTCACCGCGTGGCCGATGCGGGCGCCGAGGTCAGCGAGGAGGGTCCGCTCGCGGTCGCCGAAGGCGGTCGCCCGGTCGGTGAAGACGACCAACACCCCGTAGGTCGTCTCCCCGTAGGCCAGCGGGACGATACCCGCCGACCGAACGTCGGCGAGGGCGCTCCGGTCGAACGGCCCGAGCACGTCGTCGGAAAACTCCCCGCCGACGACGCGAGGCGTCTCGCCGTCCATCGCCGCCTCGATGGCGGCGGTTTCGACGGTGACGGCCCCGCCCTCTCCCGAGAGGCCAGCCCACTCGTTGGGGCGAATCCGCGGGTCGCCGGGGTCGGTCGCGCCCACCCACGCGCCGACGTAGGCGTCGCTGTCGGCCAGCGATTCGCAGACGGCGGCCTCGATTTCCTCCCGCGTCGAGGCGTCGATGAGTTCCCGACCGGCGGCGTTGATGTCGGCGACGAGGGCTTCGAGGCCCTCCAGCGTCTCACACCGTCGCGCGAGCGCGCGCTCGCGACGGACGCGCTCGGTGATGTCCGTCGAGACGCCGACGACGAATGATACCTCGCCGTCGCCGCCGGTGACGGGAGCGACGGTCTGTCTGACGTGAACCCGCTCGCCGCTCTTCCGGCGGGTCGTCAACTGTCCCCGCCACGTCTCGCCGTCCAGCACCGTCTCGCGTAACTCCTCGTAGAAGGCGTCGGCGTTCTCGCCGGAACTGAGCAGTTCCTCGGCGGTGCGGCCGACGGCCTCCCCCTGGGTGTATCCGGTCAACTCCTCGAAGGCGGCGTTGGCGTACTCGATTTCGCCGGTCAGCGAGGCGAGACACATCGGCTGGCCGGCGGCCTGGATGGCTCGCTGGAACGCGCCGGCGGCGAGTCCGCCGTCGGCCTCGGCCGACCGGATGACGGCCGTAAACCCCGAGAGGTCGCCGTCGGTGCGGCGCGCACAGACGAGCGCCGGCAGCCGTGTTCGGGTGCCGTCGCCGCACCGGAACCAACACTCCGCGACGGCCACGTCGTCCCGCCCCGCGTTGGCGAGCAGTTCCTTCGGGCGGCCACGCTCACGGGCCGGGTCGGTGAACAGCGTCGCGAACGGCTCGCCGCGGAGCGCGTCGGCGGGTCGGTCCAACAGCGCGCCGACGGCGCCCGAACGTCCGACGATTCGGCCGTCGGCGTCGAGTTCGAGCGCGGCCGCACCGACGGCGTTCCGGAAGGGCGACGACTCCCCCGGCGGTGACCGCTCGTCCCGTGAGAACGCCGCCGCGACCGTCGCGTCGTCGACCGAATCGACGTAGGCGTCCAGCGCCGCCAGTCCGTCCCAGCCACCGACCGACTGGACGACCCGAGGATCGACGCTCTCCTCGGCGAGCAGTCGCCGAGCGAAGTACCGCCGGAGGTCGCCGCTGGAGACGCCCGCCAGGTGGTCGTCGCCGGTGCGGTCGGCGGCGGCCTCGGCCACCTCGGCGACGAGCATCTGGACTCGCCGCGGCGAGAGGTCCACGAGCGGTTCGTCGGGGTCGGTGCCCGTCGTCGCAGCGTACTCGTCGATGGCGCTGGCGACATCCTCGGGGAGGTAGGCCCGTCTGTCGGGGTCGCCGTCGGCGTCGCGAACCGACAGGAAGTGATGCGTCCGGCCGTCGAAGTGCCGACGGTCGACATCTGAGGGCCGGATTCGGACCACTTCGGCGGGTCGGACGCCCACCTCGGCGGCCAACCGCACCACCAGTCGCTTTCTGACCGTCGTCGCGGCGTCCCGAAGCCGCCGGTAGTCCTCGCGGTGCAGTTGTGCCGGCATTTCGCGAAACCGAAGAACTCCGAAATCATAGTGTTTTCGGGGAACGCCCCCGAGAGCGAAACTGAGCACGTACCCGCGAGTCATCCCTTGAGAGACCCGCTACGCCAGAGTTACCAAATCAAGCGACCATTCCAGCCTATTTCGAGTTCAAAAACAAAAGCGAAACGCTACTCCTCCGGTTCGAGGTACGACCGCGTTTCGCCGGCGAGTCTGGCACGGAGTTCGCCGACGATTTCGGGGTTCCGAAGCGCGCTGATGTCGCCCAACTCCTCGCCGGTGGCGATGTCCTCCAGCAGTCGACGCATGATTTTCCCCGACCGCGTCTTCGGGAGTTCCGGCGTGAACACGATGTGGTCGGGAACCGCCACCTCGCCGATGTCGGCCTCGATGCCCGAGACGACGGCCGACCGGAGGGCGGCGTCGCCGGTGTGGCCCTGTTCGGTGCTGACGTAGGCGAGTACCTCACCGCCCGCGCCGACGATGGCGGCCTCGGCGACGCCCTCGCATCCGACGATTGCCGACTCCAGTTCCATCGTCCCGATTCGGTGGTCGCCGATACTGATGACGTCGTCGACTCGGCCCAACAGCGTGATGTAGCCGTCCTCGTCGATTTTCGCGCCGTCGCCGGCGGAGTAGGTCCACTCTCCGGCATCGGGGTCGGAGTACTCCCGCCAGTACTCCTCGACGAAGCGGTCGTCGTCGCCGGCCAGTCCGCGCAACATCCCGGGCCACGGCCTCTCGACGACGAGATACCCCGCCTCGCCCGGGGCGACCGCCTCGCCGTCGGGGTCGACGACTTCGGCGTCGATGCCGGGCAGCGGCGGCCCCGCCGTCCCCGGCTTCATGGTCGAAACGCCCGGCAGTGTCGTCACCATCATCCCGCCCGTTTCGGCCTGCCACCACGTGTCGACGACCGGACACTCCCCGCCGCCGATGTGTTTGTAGTACCACTTCCAAGCCCGCGGGTTGATGGGTTCCCCGACCGTCCCCAGCAGACGCAAACTGGAGAGGTCGTGCGATTCGGGGTGTTCCGGACCCCACTTCATGAACGCTCGAACCGCCGTCGGCGCGGTGTAGAAGGTGTCCACGTCGTAGCGTTCGACCACCTCCCAGATGCGGTCCTTCTCGGGGTAGTCGGGCGTCCCCTCGTACATCATCGTCGTCGCACCCAACGCGAGCGGTCCGTAGACGATGTAGGAGTGGCCCGTAATCCAGCCGATGTCAGCCGAACACCAGTGGGTGTCGTCGGGTTCGAGGTCCAACACGGCGTGGGAACTCCAGGCGACGTGGGAGAGATACCCTCCTGTGGTGTGTCGGACGGCCTTCGGTTCGCCCGTCGTCCCCGAGGTGTACATCACGAAGAGGTCGTCCTCGCTGTCGCGGACGACCGGGTCGACCTCGGCGTTCAGATGCCGTTCGGTCAACTCGTCGTAGTCGTGTTGGCTCTCCCCCAGCGAGTGCGGCAGCCCCCCACCGAGGCGGTCGACGATGACCGTCTCCACATCTTGGTCCAGTCGGCGGACCGCCCGGTCGGCCTTCCCCTTGTGGTTCAGGGCGTCGCCGCGGCGGTAGTAGCCGTCACACGTCACCAGATACTCCGAGTCGGCGTTGTCCATCCGGGTGGCGAGGGCGTCCGCCGAAAAACCCGCGAAGACGACGGAGTGTGGGGCGCCGAGACGCGCACACGCCAACATCGCCACGGGGAGTTCGGGTATCATCGGCAGATACAGCGTCACCACGTCGTCCTCGCCGACGCCCAACTCCCGCAGTGCCGCGGCGAACGCCTCGGTCTCCCGTTTGAGGTCGCCGTAGGTGTAGGTCTCCGTCTCCCCGCGTTTGCCCACCCATCGGATTGCGGCGCGGTTCTTCCGGCCCGCCTCGACGTGACGGTCGACGCAGTTGTAGGCGGCGTTGAGTTTCCCGTCGACGAACCAGCGGTACCGCGGCGCATCGCCCTCGTCCAACACCGCATCCCAGCGGCGGTCCCAATCGAGTAAGTCGGCGGCCCGCTCCCAACAGGCAGGCCAGTTCTCCTCGAACGCCTCGTAAATATCGGGGTCGGAGACGTTCGCCTGCTCGACGAACGCCTCTGGCGGCTCGAACGTCTCACGGCTTTCGAGCCACGCCTCCAACTCCACGTCGACCCCGTCGTCCATCGGTCGTGTGTCCGGGAGACGTTCGGATAAACGTTCCTCCTCTGTGGGGTTTCGACGCCCGCACCGCCGACGCGAAAACGGTTTGCCCCCGCGACTACCAACGTGAGCCGTGAGTTCCGCCCGCACCGTCCTCGTCGCCGGCACTGCGAGCCACGTCGGCAAATCGACCGTCGCCGCCGGGCTCTGTCGACTGCTCGCCGACCGCGGCGTCGATGTCGCCCCGTTCAAGGCCCAGAACATGTCGAACAACGCCCGGGCGGTCCCGACGGCGACGGGTAGCGGCTTCGGCGAAATCGGCGTCTCACAGTACGTTCAGGCGCGGGCCGCCCGAACGCCGGCGACGACCGACCACAACCCCGTGCTTCTGAAGCCACGCGGTGGCGGCGAGTCACAGCTCGTCGTCGACGGCGAGGCCGTCGGTCACTTCGCCGCCGGCGAGTACTACGAACGCCATTGGGAGACCGCACGTGAGGCCGCCGAAGCCGCCCACGCGCGCCTCGCCGAGGACCACGAGGTCGTCGTCGCCGAGGGTGCCGGCTCCATCGCCGAAATCAACCTCCATCACCGCGATTTGGCGAACCTCGAAACCGCCCGGTTCGCCGGTGCCGACGTGCTGCTCGTCGCCGACATCGAACGCGGCGGCGTCTTCGCGTCGCTCGTCGGCACGCTCGAACTGCTCCCCGAGGATGTCCGCGACCGCGTCGCAGGCGCGGTCATCACGAAGTTCCGCGGCGACCGCTCGATTCTCGAAGACGGACTGGACGCCTTCGAGGAGCGAACCGGCGTCCCCGTGGTCGGCGTCCTCCCCTACGACGACCCCGGACTGCCCGAGGAGGACAGTCTCGCGCTCCCCGCAGACGGCGAGACGGCCGTCGTCGGTGACGACGACGCGCCCACAGACCGGACGGTCACCGTCGCTGTCCCACGGCTGCCGCGGGCCTCGAACGTCACCGATGTGGCGCCGCTGGCCGGCGTTCGGGGCGTCCGCGTCCGTTTCCAGCCGCTCGACGCCGGATTGGACGCCGACGCCGTCGTCCTCACCGGCACGAAGAACACCGCCGACGACGCCGTCGCCGCCCGCGACGCCGGCCTCTACGAGGAACTCCGGTCCTTCGATGGGCCGGTGGTCGGACTGTGCGGCGGCTATCAACTGCTCGGCGAACGCCTCCTCGACGCCGACGTGGAATCGACCGGCGAGACGGCGACCGTCGGAGGCGCCGGCCTGCTTCCCGTCGAGACGCGCTTTTCACACGAGAAAACCGTCGAAGCGGTCGAGCGTCACCTCGCCGGTTGTGGACCGCTGGCCGGCGCCGCCGGTACCGTCTCCGGCTACGAGATACACATGGGCGACAGCCGCCTCACCGCCGACGCCGACCGCCCCTTCGACGGCGACGGTGCTGCCCGAGGCGACGTTCTCGGAACCTACCTCCACGGCCTCTTCGAGAATCCCCCCGCTCGCGAGGCGTTCGTCGACCGCGTCTACGAGTCGGCGGGTCGCGTTCGACCCGGAACGGGGGACGACGGCGGGTCGCCGTACGACCGCGCCGCCGCGTTGGTCGCCGAGTTGGACCTCGACCCGGTCGGACTCTGAATCGAGTGAATCGGCATTCGCCGTCCACCCGACGACCTGACGGACTGAAAGGGCGTAGTAGTCGCCGTGTAGCGTCCGAAAAAGGGCGAAGGACGGCACGACAGGGCCGTCGAGATGCCATTCTTCGGAGTGAGCAACTTTTTGCCCGCCAGTTGCTCACCGACACGTATGCCGCTCACGACATTCGTTACGCAGGTCGGCTACGGTGGCGCGGCAATACTGGTCGGCCTTGCGGTGCTAGCCGGTGCGTACGGCGAGACGATGACTGGTATCGTCCTTGCTATCATCGCGATTATCGCGGCGCTGTTTGGCGTGTTCAGTGAACGCACACTTTAGGAGCCCTGTATCGACCGCAACCGGTTGAGAGGTAACTGCTGAGGATTGCGACAGAGACGGCGCAACCGCTTTCACCGGCGGCGAACACGACCCGGTATGGACTGGCGGCTCATCAAAGAGGAGATGCTGCCCGGAGCGAAGGCGATGGCCTACGACGAGGTTGCCGCCGAAACCGTCGCTTCGGGTGGCCCCGCGACCGTCCGGCTGTATCGGTGGCTCCCGAGTACGCTGTCGCTGGGGTATGCGACCGACCCCGACGCCATCGACTGGGAGTTCTGCGAGGAGTGGAACATCGACGTGACGCGCCGACCGACCGGCGGGGGCGCGATCTATCACGACACCGCCGGCGACGTGGCCTACTCCATCATCGCCCCCGCAGAGGCGTACCCCAGCGACGTGACCGAGTGTTACAGAGAATTCCTCGAACCAATCATCGACGCCTTCCACGAAGTCGGCGTCGACGTGACCTTCGCCGACGAGGAGCGCGAGGCGCTGTACGACCCCGCCTGCTACCTCCGGGCGCTTGACCCCGCCCACGATCTCGTCGGTCCCGATGGCCGGAAAATCGCCGGCAACGCCCAGTACCGCACCCGCGATGCGGTCGTCCAACACGGCTCGTTGACCTTCGACGTGAACGCCGAACGCCACCTCGAATGCTTCGCCGACCCGCCGGTGACGGCCGAGGAGTTCGAAGAGCGGGTCTGCGGCATCGAGGAGTTCATCGGCTACGACGACACCGTCGAAACCGGCCTCGGCGCCTTCGGCGGCTACGACCTCCATCGCTCGCAGTTCGTCGCCGCCGTCGAGGAGTCCCTCGCCGAGTGGGCCGACGCCGAGGAAGGCGAGTGGACCGACGCCGAGCGGGAACGCGCTGCAACGGTAACAAACGAGAAGTACGCTGCCGACGCGTGGGTTCGCGACCGGACCGACCCCCTGGAGTAGCCCGACGCGACCAATCCACGCCGACCCCGACCGCCGATTCCGAAGCCCCTATTTTCCCGCTTCTCGGAGTACGCGTATGGTTAGAGTCGGCGCACACACCTCCATCGCGGGGGGCGTCTACAACGCGGTCGAGGAACAACTCGAATACGAGGGCAACTGCGGGCAGATTTTCACCCACTCCCCGCAGGTGTGGCAGGACCCGAACATCGGCGACGAAGAGGCCGAGCGGTTCCGCGACCTCACCCAAGACAACGGCGTCGCACCGTGGATGATTCACACATCCTATCTCGTCAACCTCTGTACGCCGAAAGACGACCTCCGCGAGAAGTCCCTGGACTCGATGCAGAAGGAGTGTGACGCCGCCGCGAAACTCGACGTTCCCTACGTCAACGTCCACTTGGGCGCCCACACCGGCGCCGGGGTCGATGGGGGCCTGGACAACGCCGCCTCCGTACTCGACGAACTCGACGTGCCCGACGGCGTGACGATTCTCATCGAATCCGACGCCGGCAGCGGAACGAAACTCGGCGGCACCTTCGAGGAACTCGCCGGCGTCTTAGACCGCAGCGAACAGGACCTCGACATCTGTCTGGACACCGCCCACATGTTCGCGGCCGGCTACGACCTCTCGACGCCCGAAGGCGTCGCCGAAACCTTCGACGAGTTCGACGCACAGGTCGGTCTCGAACACCTCGAATACGTCCACCTCAACGACTCGAAACACGAGTGCGGGACGAACAAGGACGAACACGCCCACATCGGCGAGGGACTCATCGGCGAGGAGGGCATGCGCGCGTTCGTCAACCACGAGGCAGTCGCGGACGTGCCGTTCGTCCTGGAGACCCCGACGGAGAACGGCAAGTCCTTCGCCTGGAACATCCAGCGCGTCCGGGAACTGCGCGAGGAGTAGCACGGACCGACCACGTTTTAACCGGCCACCGATTTATCGCGACCAATGCGGCAGTTCTCCGCGGAGTACCTGCGCGAGACGCGGCGAGGGATGTGGGCAGAGAGCCGGGAGGCACTCGACCCGCTGGAACTCGGTTCCCGTAAGCGCATCCTCGATGTCGGCTGTGGTGAGGGCGCGCTGACCCGCGTCCTCCGAGAGGAGTCCGATGCCGAGGTGGTCGGCTGTGACCGCGACGCCGACCTGCTGGCCGAACTCGAAGGGCCGACGGTCCGGGGCGACGCCTACCACCTGCCGTTCCCCGACGACACCTTCGACCTCGTCGTCTGTCAGGCGCTGCTCATCAACCTTCCCGACCCCGATCGGGCGCTTCGGGAGTTCACTCGGGTCTCCAGCGGACGGGTAGCGGCCATCGAACCCGACAACAACGCCGTCTCGGTCGTCTCGACGGTCGACGCCGAAGGCGAGTTGGCCCGGCGGGCGCGACGGCGGTACCTCAGCGGTGTCGACACCGACGTGGCGTTGGGCGCCGACACCGCCGACCTCTTCGAATCGGTCGGCCTTTCGGGGATTACGACGAGGCGATACGACCAGACGCTCGTGGTCGAACCGCCGTACAGCGACCGCGACGTGCGCGAAGTCGGCCGGAAGGCAAGCGGCGCCGGTCTCCGCGAGCGTCGGGAGACGATGGCCGGCACCGACGCCGAACTCGACGCGCTCAGAGCCGAGTGGCGCGAGATGGGTCGGGAGGCCGTCCGGCAGGTCCAAAACGAGGAGTATCGCCGCCGTGAAACCGTCCCGTTCTACGTCGTCGTCGGGACGGTGTGAACCGCCGGCGGGTCAGCGGTCGGCGAACTCCGCGAGTCGGCCGTCGAGGGCAGCGAGGTCGACGGCCGGAGCCGATACGTCTGCCGACGCCTCGGTGAGGCCGGTGCCGGTGGCGACGACCGCAACGTCGTCGTCTTCCGTGATGACGCCGTCGGCGACCAACTGCTTCGCGCCAGCGAGGGCGACGGCGCCGGCGGTCTCGACGCTCACGCCGGCTTCGGTCGCCAGTTCCCGCTGGGCGGCCCGGATGGCGTCGTCGGCGACGGCGATGGCGGCTCCGCCGGTGTCCCGGACCGCCCGCAACGCCCGATTTCCGCTCGGCGGGTCGGCGTTGGCGATGGAGTAGGCGATTGTCTCGCCGCCCTCGACGGACGACACCGTCTTCGCGCCCGCGGCGAAGGCCTCGGCGATGGGCGCACAGGCGGCGGCTTGAACGAGATACAGCGCCGGCAGGTCATCGATTGCGCCCGCCGCCCGAAGTTCTCGGAGGGCCTTCCAGACGCCGCTGGCGTGGCCGCCGCTGCTGACCGGCAGGACGATTCCGTCGGGAACCGACGGCACAAAGGCCTCACACAGCTCCAGTGCCGTCGTCTTCTGTCCCTCGACGCGGAGCGGCGAGTCGGAGTTGACGAAGCGGATGCCGTACTCCGCGCCGAGTTCCAGCGACCGCTCGTACAGGCGGCCGTAGTCGCCGCGAACCCGGAGTATCGTCGGGTCGAACTGCCCGATGACACCGAGCCGTTCGGGGGGGATATCGTCGGGGACGAGAACGACACACAGGCGGTCGAAGGTGGCGGCGAAGGCGGCGGTGCTCATCGCCATGTTGCCGTGAGAGACCGTCCCGATGGCGGTTTCGCCATCGCCGCCGACCAGTCCGGCCTCCATCGCCGCCAACGCGAGGGCACTGCCGCGGTCCTTGAAACTCCCCGTCGGCTGTTGCCCCTCAAGTTTCAGGTGGACCGACGCGCCGACGAACGAATCGAGGGCGTCGTCGCGGAGCAGCGGCGTCCCGCCGGCGGCTGCAGCGAGGCTCGGTGGATTCGGAAGCGGGGCCGGCAATAGCGGTTCGTAGCGCCACAGCCCCGGCGCGTCGACGGTGTCATCCCAGTCGAACGCGCCGGGCGATGTGTCGAGCCACAACGGTTCGCCACAACCACACCGACCGCTGCCGTCGCTACCCCGAGAGCCACAGTCGTAACAGACGTATTGAAGCGGCATCGGCTCCCGACGCCTCAGAGGTCGTCTTCGTGGCGCAGGGAGTCGCGGTTGACTTTCGACACCGAATCCCGGCCGGCCAGCCCCATCGTGAGGTCGAAGTCCGCGATGAGGTTCTCTAAGACGTGGTGGACGCCCGCCTGGCCGCCGAGCGCCAGTCCGTAGATGAACGGCCGGCCGATGAGACAGGCATCGGCGCCGAGCGCCAGTGCCTTGTACATGTCCGACCCGCGGCGGATGCCCGAGTCGAAGGTGATGGTGGCCTCGTCACCGACCTCGTCGACGATGTCCGGCAGCGCCTCGATGGCGGTGATGGAACCGTCGACCTGTCGGCCGCCGTGAGTGGAGACGCCGACGCCGTCGGCGCCGTGTTCAACCGCCAGTCGGGCGTCCTCGGGGTGGAGAACGCCCTTGATGAGCACCGGCAGGTCGGTGTTCTCGAAGACGAACTCGAGGTCGTCCCACGTCAGCGAGGAGTCACCGAAGATGTCGAGGAAGTGGTCGACGGCGGCCTGTGGGTCCTCCTCCGGCGGATCGTCGAGTTGGCTGCGGAACTCGGGGTCCGAGAAGTAGTTCGCGACGCCCTCGCCGTCGAGGAAGGGGTAGTAGCCGCGCTCGATGAGGCGTTCCCGCCAGCCGAGCGTCGGCGCGTCGACGGTGACGACGATGGCGTCGTAGCCGGCGTCCTCGGCGCGATTGAGGAACGAGCGAGCGATGTCCTCGTCCGAGGACCAGTAGAACTGGAACCACTTCGGCGTATCACCCAACTCCTCGGCGACTTCCTCCATCGGCGTCGAGGACAACGACGAGAGGATGAAGGGGACGTTCAGTTCGTCGCAAGCCGCCGCCGTCGCAAGTTCGGCGTCGTCGTGGACGAGCGACTGGACGCCAAGCGGCGTCACCATCGCGGGGTAGTCGATTTCTTGGCCCATCACCTCGGTCGTCAAATCCCGGTCGGCGACGCCCTGCAGCATCCGCGGGACGATGCGCCACTCCGAGAAGTCCTGCTCTTTGCGGAACGTCTCCTCGGCGCCGGCGCCGCCGTGGATGTACGCCCGCGCGGTGTCGTCCATCGCCTCGTGGGCGGTCTCGCGTAAATCTTCGTAGCTGACGGGGAATTCCGACGATTTCCCCTCGTGCATTCCCTCGCGGTACACGCGGTTGACTTTCCGATTACCGAACTGCTCGGACATAGTAGGGCGGTTATCTCCCATCTGCAAAGAGTTGTGGGAGTCGGCGAAGCCGGTCAGTTCGGCTGACAGAATCAGGGCAGCGTCTTCCGGTCGAGTCGCTCGACGGTCCGGTCGGCGACCGTCCTGAGGTTCACCGCGTCTTCCCGATTATACGAGACGAGCGTCTCCAGCGAGCCGTCGACGCCGCGTTCGTGTTCCCGCCACAGCCGAACCGCGTCCTTTCCGGAGATGTCGGGGCGGTCCCGCTCGACGCCGACCTCTGGTTCGATGGCCTTCAGCCCGCCCGACAGCCCCACGCGCTTGCAGGGGTACATCAGGTCGAGATGTGGGATGTCGATAGAGAGGTCGAAGGACTCCTCGAGGAACGGCACGTCGAAGCGCGCGCCGTTGAACGTGACGAGCAGCGGCGAGTCGAGCAGCGCCTGAAGGTTCTCGCGAGTGAGGTCGTCGCCGGAGACGAGCGTCTCGGTGTCGCCGCCCTGATGGAAACTGACGCAGGTCACTTCGTTTTGGGAGTGGTCCAGTCCCGTCGTCTCGATGTCGAAGAAACACGCCTCATCGCGGAAGTTCTCGTACAGTCGCCACCGCTCGCTGGAGGGCAACTGACGGGCGAAAAAGTCCGAATCGCCCGAATCGAGGCGCGGGCGGGCGGTGTCGATGAACGATTCGATGCGGTCGGCAGTCGTCGACCCACACAGCGAGGGGTCGAACTCCGACCAGGTCCGGGCGCCGCGCTCCCAGAGGTTTCGCTCGGTCGTCTCTCCCACCCCGTCGACGGCGATGTATGTATTCTCCAGTCGCACGGCAGTCCCTCCGTCGTCAGGGTTCCTAAATCGCTCGCTCGTACTCCAACTCGCGGGCGACCGACTCGGCGACCGACTCGCCGCACTCTCTGGCGACGATGTGGAGTGCGAGGTCGAATCCCGAGGTGATGCCGCCGGCCGTGAGCACGTCGCCGTCGTCGACGACACGTTCCTCAACGACGTTCACACCCAACTCACGGAGGTCCGCAACTGCGGTGTGGTGAGTCGTCGCCGGGCGACCGTCAAGTAGGCCGGCCTTCGCGAGTAGCAACGCGCCGGTACAGACCGACGCGACGGTCATCCCCTCGGCGTGTAATCTGGCGAGGCTCTCGGGGATTTCGCCGCGGTCGTACTCGACGCGGACACCCGGTCCGTCGTCGTTCCAGCCACCACCGGGGACGACGACGAGGTCGGCCACGGAATCTTCGAGCGTCCCGTGCGGCTCGATTCGCATGCCACTGCGGGCGACGACGCGGTCCGTCGGGGTCAGCGTCACCAACTCCGCCGACATATCACAGCCGTATCGCCCCGCCAACTGGAACACCTCGTAGGGACCGACCGCATCCAGTTCGTCGAATCCCTCGAAAACCAGAATTTTGACCGTCATACGTCGGTTTCGCAGCGTGGAGGCATGAGCGTACGGGTGGGTCGTGAGTCCCGTATAAATCATATGCCACTATATCAAATCGTTCGGTAACGGTTGAGACAGCGTGGGGTTTAGAGCGTTTGGGACGTGTAGAACGGACGAAGACACCGGGTACTGCCGATTGTCGTCATAGCTGACATGACCTCCGTGCATCCTTCCAGCGCGTGGACTGAACGGTGTACGAACGAACTTCGGCTTCTCCGATGCGGTCGGCAGGAGGAATGCTTCGACAGCCGGTCGCTAGTCCAGCGCGGTGTAGACGAATTCCCTTCACGACTCGACGGCATCAGCGAAACGGTATCACCCGCCGCTTCGACGACCGCCATCGCGAGTGCTCAGAGAATGCCACGGAGTCACCGGGGAGAGTCCCGAATCCGTATTCCGCCAAGAGACTGGCGAACGCGTTCGGGGACAGAACCACCGACTTCGTGACCTCGGTGGAGTGAACCAAGTGAGAATCAGAGTACTTCGAATAACCGAGACGAGATTACCCGTTCAGTCCGCACCCGGTGGCGTGTTTTCGGCCGACCCCGACGGCGTGTTCAGATAGAGGTAGAGCAACACGAGTATCAGCACGACCTGAACCGCCTTGTCGACGTAATCGACCACTCCGTACTCCGACTTGACCACGAGCCAGAGGGGGATTTGGATAGCCGTGTATGGAATCCCGACGAGGTAGAGGAGTCGCCGTCGGTAATCGAGGAAGAACAACACGAGTACACCGGCGTAGCCAACACCTGCGAGTGCAACCGGGACTCGACCCTCGACGACGCCTGCATACACGTGGAGCACACCAGTGATGACGGCCAATACGACCGCCAGCCACTGGAGTTGGGTAAGTGAATCTCTCTGACCTGTCGAGTTATTTTGCTTATTTTTCACAATACTACCTACTGCTTAGGAGAGCATAAGTCATGTTATTACCCAACTCATTTCCACGTTGTGCAGCACTTGACAAGGTAGAGGATATTCTTTATTTGTGATTTCTATCGCTACAGTAGTTCGTAGAAAGTGATTTTATACACACATCTAATCCGTTCGGTTGTCGGCGGTACATCGGGGTCGAAGCAGCCCTCGGAAACAGATTTCTATATCGCGATAATTGGTTTATTGTACTCGTCGGTCGCACGCGAGGCGCTTTTGGGTGTCCGGCCGCTACAGGAAGCGAGATGGTCCAGAACGTCGCCGCGCAGATGGCCGAGTTGGAGCCCGAGGACTTCCACCTGCTGTCGGGGCTCGAACACGGGATGCGCTTTTCGCGGTGGGTCGCAGTCGAGAAGCTCCCCGAGTTCTCACGGCTCGACGAAGAGGAGGTCACCTACCGCGTCGACCGCTGTATGGACCGGGGGCTGGTCGAGCGGAAGACCATCCAGTACACCGGCTACCGACTCACCTTCGAGGGGTACGACGCGCTGGCGTTGCGAACCTTCTCGGAGCGAGACACCATCGACGGCGTCGGCGCCCCCCTCGGCGTCGGCAAGGAAAGCGACGTCTACGAGGCACGGTCGTTCCAGCCGTTGGCGCTGAAGTACCACCGTGAAGGGTACACGAACTTCCGGGAAGTCCAGAAGGAACGGGAGTACACCGCCGACAACGAACACCGCTCGTGGCTCTACACCGCGCGCAAGGCCGCAGAGCGTGAATACGAAGCCTTAGAGTCGCTGTATCCGGAGGTTCGCGTTCCTCGGCCGGTCGACCAGAACCGCCACGCTATCGTCATGGAGAAACTCGACGGCGTCGAACTCTCCCGTGCGAAACTCGACTCCGAGCAGGTCGTCGGGGTCGTCGATTTGATTTGCGAGGAGATGGCGGCGGCCTACGATGCCGGCTACGTCCACGCCGACATGAGCGAGTACAACGTTTTCGTCTCCAGCGAGGGCGTGACGATTTTCGATTGGCCGCAGGCGGTTCCGACGGAACACGAGAACAGCGAGGAACTACTGGAACGGGACGTGGAGAATCTGCTGGGGTATTTCGAACGAAAGTACCCCAACGAGACGCCCGATGTCGACCGGTCGTCGCTGACGGCGGCGCTCACCGAAGACACCTTCGAGACGGTGCGCAACTTCGCCTGAAACGGGCGGTACGGGACGTTTTAAGCGATTTCGTGTGTTCGGGTGAAACATCGCCACACCACCTCGATAAATCACTATTGGCGATACCAAATCGGGTGCGTGGGGCATACCGCAGCAGGGGGGGGCATCGAACGACCAGAGCAACGAACTGCATCGGGAGCGGACGGATAATCCCATATAACACAACAAAAATCCAGATTCTCGGCGTATTCCCGACCGTTCGAAGCCCTTAAACACAGGATATTCGATTCCAGATTGCCGTTCCGTCAATCTCGAAAGCGAGATAACCCCGTGTTTGTCAACGGGTATTGTTTAGGAAATTCGAATCATCCGACTTATCCGAATAGATGTTTCCAAGCATCCAAGAAAATGCAAAAGAGGTTGAGGATACTGTATGGTGGTGTGCGGACAGTGACCGCCCAATCAGTCTTCCGGAGGTATCAGGATGGGAGTGATACGGATGACGAAGTGGCGGACGCTCGTCCTCGCCACCGTCGGGTTCAACTTCTCGTTTCTCATCTGGTTCTCGTTTGCGCCGTTCACTGGGCCGATGGCCGAGGAGTTCGGACTGTCGCTGGCGGAAATCGGCATCCTCGCGAGCGCGGCCATCTGGCTGGCACCGTTCGGTCGCATCCTGACCGGCTGGCTCTCCGATAAGTTCGGCGCGCCTGCGGTGTTCGCCATCGTGTTGGGCTACGTCGGGGTGTTCTCTATCGCGAGTGCCTTCGCGGAGAGCTACGGCGTGTTCTTCGTCACGCGACTCATCGTCGCGACGGCAGGCATCACGTTCGTCATCGGCATCCAGCACGTCTCCGAGTGGTTCGAAGAGGGACAACTCGGTACCGCCGAAGGCATCTACGCCGGCATCGGCAACGCTGGTGCCGCCGGCGGCGCACTCGTTTTACCACGAATCTTCGGTACGGGCTGGAACGGTCCCATCTTCTCGACGAACTGGCGGGCCGCCTTCTTCTACACCGGCATCGTCTCGATTCTGTTGGGCGTGACCTACTACGCGCTCGGCGAGGCTGCAAAGAGCGACGAGAAACGGCAGGCGACGAAGGACGGCGCGACGCTGAAACAGTGGGTTCACACCGCGACCCGCTACGGGACCGTCGTGTTGGCGCTGGCGTACGTGATGAGCTTCGGCCTCGAACTGTCGATGAACGGGTGGCTCGCGACGTACTACCGCGAGGGGTTCAACACGAACAACCTCGTGTTGGCGAGTACGTTCGCGGCGACGTTCTCGGTTGCGGCGGGACTGCTTCGTCCCTTCGGCGGCTACATGAGCGACCGTCTGGCCCGCAACGAGACGAACATCCTCCCGTTCTTCGAGGGACGCTACCGTGAGCAGTGGACGTTCCTCTCTCTGTGTTTCATCGTTGTGGCAATGTTCGGGATGACGCTCGCGGGCCTGAGCGGGCAGGTTCTCGTGGCCGTCGGTGCGGGCTTCGTCGTCGGGATGGCGTGTGCGTTCACCGAGGGTGCCATCTTCGCACAGGTGCCCGCAATGTTCCCGAACAGTTCCGGCGCCGTCGCGGGCGTCGTCGGCGGGGTCGGCACCGTCGGCGGTATCGTCTACCCGCTCGTCTACGCCGCGCCGCTGCTGCCGGACCTCCACACCGGCTACTCGGTCGTCGCCGTCTCGATGGTCCCCATCGTGCTGTTGGCGGCGTGGGTGTTCCAACCCCACGTCGCCGAGGAAGCGACCACGAGTGGCATCGTCGACAGCGGCGGACCGGCACCGAGCGACGACTGACGCGAGCGGTTTCGAAGCCCTTAACCACGGCCCTGTCGAATTTCCGCTAACTCGCTGGACGACGGGCACCAGCGGGCACCTGTCTACGCAGGTCGGGATGTGATTCCCCTCGCGGGTGGCCGCGATGGGAATTGAACCACGCAACGCCCGTGGTGAACACATATGGCACGAAGCTTCTACTCCCACATTCGGGAGGCGTGGAAAACGCCGAAGGAAGGAAAGCTCGCGGAACTACAGTGGCAGCGCCAACAGGACTGGCGCGACCAGGGCGCAATCGAACGCGTCGAACGACCGACCCGCCTCGACCGAGCCCGCTCGCTCGGCTACAAGGCCAAACAGGGCGTCGTCGTCGCCCGGGTGTCGGTCCGGAAGGGCAGCGCCCGCAAACAGCGCTTCAAGGCCGGCCGTCGCTCGAAGCGACAGGGTGTCAACAAGATTACCCGCCGGAAGAACCTCCAGCGCATCGCCGAGGAGCGCTCGAGTCGTCGCTACCGCAACCTGCGCGTGCTGAACTCCTACTGGGTCGGGGAAGACGGCTCCCAGAAGTGGTTCGAAGTCATCCTGCTTGACCCCGAACACGGCGCGATTCAGAACGACGACGACCTGAACTGGATTTGCGACGACAGCCACAAGGGCCGGGCCTACCGTGGCCGCACCTCCGCCGGCCAGCGCGGCCGCGGCCAGCAGAACCGCGGCACCGGCGCCGAGAAGGTCCGCCCGAGCATCCGCGCCAACGACAAGCGCGGCAAGTAACGACCCGGTTCCGTTCTTTCGAACGTACTCACCCATCGAGCGACGCCTTCGAGTACACTCTCTCCGCGCCGCTCGTCGATAGCCACCACACACGTCAACCCACAGTACTCTTCGGAGGGCGAAACACTACTGGTGAGGTTTTATCATTCCAGCCGGCGGATGGCAATTCATGGCACGGGAGCAACTGACCGGCAGCACGGAGGTCGGAGAACAGTGAGCGGCGCGACGTTCGAACTGTACGAGGACGAGGCGAACCAGTACCGCTGGCGTCTCGTCCACGACAACGGGAACATCATCGCCGACTCCGGCGAGGGGTACGCCAGCCCACAGAAAGCCAAACAGGGCATCGAGAGCGTCAAGCAGAACGCACCGGATGCGGACATCGAGCGGAAGTGAACCGATGAGCAACGCACCCTCCGAAATCGACGGGACCGCCGAGAAGCCACAGTAAACCCGAATGGTCAGCGTCGACACGCTCGTCGTCTTCGGGCTGATAGCGGTCGCACTCGCCTTCTTCGTCACCGAAACGCTCCCGACTGACATCACCGCCATTGGCGTCCTCGTCTCGCTGGTCGTCCTCGAACCGTACACCGGCGTCGACACGGCCGCCGCACTTCAGGGATTCGCCAGCCCCGCGACAATTACCATCGTCGCGATGTACGTCCTCAGCGCCGGCGTCGAAAAGACGGGACTGGTCGACCGCCTCGGCGTCGCGTTGGGACGGCTCACCCACGGCGACGAACGGCAGTTGCTCGGTGCGACCATCGGCACGACCGGCCTCACCGCCGGGTTCATCAACAACACGCCCGTCGTCGCGGTGTTCATCCCGATGGTGTCGGGACTGGCCGAGCGCGCGGGCGTCTCGCCGTCGAAATTGCTGTTGCCGCTGTCGTACGCCGCGATGTTGGGCGGGACGCTGACGCTCGTCGGAACCGCGACGAACCTGTTGGCCAGCGACGTGGCCCGACGACGCCTCGGCGAACCGCTTTCGATGTTCGAGTTCACGCCCGTCGGCATCATCGTCTTCCTCGTCGGTGCAGCGTATCTGCTGACGGTCGGCTATCGCCTGACGCCCGCACGGATACCCGTCAGCGGGGACCTCACGGAAACGTACGACCTCGAAGACCACCTCTCGCGGCTCCGGGTGCGGTCGGCGTCGCCGCTGGTCGGCCGACCGGTCACCGAGGCGTTCGCTA
Source organism: Natronomonas gomsonensis (assembly GCF_024300825.1). NCBI lineage: Archaea > Methanobacteriati > Methanobacteriota > Halobacteria > Halobacteriales > Natronomonadaceae > Natronomonas > Natronomonas gomsonensis. The sequence goes on from NZ_CP101323.1 coordinate 2,087,790, forward strand.
ACGCCGAGTCCGACGTGACCGTCGTCCAGTTGATTCGGGACGGCGAAACTGCAGGCAACGACCGAACAATCGAAGCCGACGACGAACTCGTCGTCCGGGGGACGCTGCAGGCGACCAACGCCGTCGCCGAGCGTCTCGAACTCCGGCAACTCCACCGCGAGACAGTGACCGGCGCGGACCTCTCGGCGCCGACCGAAACGATTATCGCCGAACTCGTCGTCCCCGCCGAGGCCCGCGCTCGGGGGAAATCCCTCGCGGAACTCCGGTTGGGCGAGCGCTACGCCGCGACGGTGCTGGCGGTCCGTCACGGAAGCGAGACGTTCCGGTCGGGACTCGACGACGTGACGCTGTCGGCCGGGGATACCCTCTTCGTCCGGACGACCGAGGCGGGACTGGAGCACCTCGAAGACGCCGAGGGACTGCTCGCGACCGATGTCGACGACGCCGAACCAGGGGCGAAGCCGCTGGAACTCCCGCCGCTGTCCCCGAAGACGCCCGTCGTCGTGGCGACGCTGGCCGCCGTCGTCGCCGTCGCCGCGCTCGGCTACTACCCAATCGTCATCACGGCACTGGCGGGCATCGTCGCGTTGGTCGCGACGGGGTGTCTCCGGCCCTCGGAGGCCTACGACGCCGTCTCCTGGAACGTCGTGTTCCTGTTGGCGGGCGTCATCCCGCTGGGGGCGGCGCTGCGGAACACCGGTGGCGATGCACTCGTCGCCAGCGCCATCGTCGAGAGCGCGACGCTACTGCCGCTTTTCGCCGTCGTGGTCGTCGTCTACCTGCTGACGGGGCTGTTGGCGAACCTCATCACGCCGGTGGCGAGCATCGTCCTATTGTTGCCCGTCGCCGTCGACGCTGCCGCCCGCATCGGCGCGAGTCGCTACGCCTTCCTGCTTGCGACGATGTTCGCCGCCTCGACGGCCTTCATGACGCCCGTCGGCTACCAGACGAACCTGATGGTGTACGGGCCCGGCGGCTACCGCTTCACCGACTTCCTCCGGGTCGGCGCGCCGCTGCAGTTGTTGCTGTCGGTCGTCACCGCCGCGGCTATCGCGGTCGTCTTCGGCCTCCGGCCGGCCTGACGCGACCGGACCCGACGGTTCAAATCGGATGCCGCGGCCACGACGCCCATGGGCCATCGAACGCTCGTCGCCTACGACCGCGACGGCTACGACCTCCACGAGGCACACTGGGGTGTCGACCCCGATCGAATCACCCCGGAGACACCCTTCGGCGGGCCGCCAGACGACGACTGGGCGCAAGCCGCCGCGACGGACCTCATCGACCCCGGTCGAATCGAAGGCGGGGAGTTGACCGAGCGCCGCCGGACCGCCGTCGACTCCGACCCCATCGCTACGGGACTGTCCTTTGCGGACGTGTGTAACCGCATCGACCCACTCGAACACGAGGCGCTGTACGTCGTATCGAGCGATTTCTCGGTTCGAACCTACCTCGTCTTCGCGCTCCGACGGCCGGACGACGAGGGGTGTCGGACGAGCGCCGCCCTCGTCGGCTACGACGGCGAGAGCGACGCCACCTATCTCCGCGGGTGGCTCGCCGGCGCCCGCGCCGCCCGGGATACGGACGGCACCGTCGTCGGCGCGCTCCGGTGGCTCGACCCCGAGCGCGGGACGGTGGTGTATCTCGACGACGAGCGCGGCGTTTAAGCGCGAGAGGGCGCTACCCCGTGGCGTGAGAGACGACGAGGCCGTCGAAGCGACCCACCCGACCGACGGCGTTCGAACCCGCGTGAACCCGACGGCCGCGGAGGCCGCCGAACTCGCCAGCGACGGCATCGACAGCGGCGCACTCGTCACGCTGTTCGGGCGCTGTACCGTCGATTACGAGGGCCGTGCCGCCTCGGAGTTGGGGTTGGGCGACCGCCACGTCATGCTGAAGCCCGACGGCGCCGCCTTGGTCCACACAGACGAGGGCCAACAGCCAGTCAATTGGCAACCCCCGGGGTGTGAGCACGACTGTCGAATCGACGACCAACACCTCGTCGTCGAGAGCCACCGCAGTTCGCCCGAGGAATCCCTCGTCGTCCGCTTTTCGTCGGTCGCCCACGCCGCCGCCTTCGCCGCCGACGACCCCGAATCGCTCGACGTGGTGGGTACCGAGGCCGACCTCAAAGAGCGAATTCTCGCCTCGCCGGAACTGGTCGAGTCGGGGTTCAGACCGCTGGTGACCGAACGCGAGACGCCGGCCGGCGCCGTCGACATCTACGGCGAGGACCGCGACGGTCGAACCGTCGTCTTGGAGTTGAAACGGCGGCGTGTCGGCCCCGACGCGGTGGGACAACTCTCCCGCTACGTCGAGGCGCTGCAGCGGGACCTCCACGCCGACGCCGACGTTCGGGGCATCCTCGTCGCCCCCTCCGTCACCGAACGCGCCGAGGCACTGTTGGCCGAAAAGGGACTGGAGTTCGTCTCGCTGACGCCGCAGGGCGAGTAGCGCGGCGCTTACTCCACCCGCTTCTGCAACCGCGACAGCAGGTTGAGCGCCTCCAGCGGCGTCGTATCCGCGAGGTCGACCGCCCGGAGTTCCGCCAGTAGCTCTTCGGGGAGTTCGCCGCCGTCGGTCGAGGCGTCCGCGGTGGGGGGCGTTCGACCCGAAACGGGGGTGTCTTCCGGCGCGGCGACGGCCCCCGTTTCCTCGGCCAACAGCGCCGCGGCCCGCTCGACGACGGGGTCGGGGACGCCCGCGGTTTCGGCGACCTCGACGCCGTAGGAGGCCGTCGCCGCACCCGCACGGAGGTCGTGTTCGAAGGCGACGCCGTCGGGCGTCCGGTCGGCCGAGAAGTGGTAGTTCCGCGCCCGCGGGAGGTCGGCGGCAACCTCGGTCAGTTCGTGGTGATGCGTCGCGAACAGGGTGTAGGCGCCCACCTCGTCGTGGAGGTACTCGGTGGCCGCCTGAGCGATGGCGTAGCCGTCGGTCGTCGAGGTGCCGCGACCGACCTCGTCCAACACGACCAGCGAATCCTCCTCGGCCTCTTCGAGGATGGCCGCCAACTCGGTCATCTCGACCATGAACGTCGAGCGGCCGCCGGCGATGTCGTCGGAGGCGCCGACGCGGGTGAACACCCGGTCGACTATCGGCACCTCGGCGCTGCGTACGGGGACGAAACTGCCGACCTGTGCCATCACACAGAGGAGCGCCACCTGCCGCATGTACGTCGATTTGCCCGACATGTTCGGCCCAGTGATGACGGCCATCGGCCGCTCTCGTGGCAGTTCGGTCGGGTTGGGGACGAACGCCTCCTCGGTGCGCTCGACGACGGGGTGGCGGCCGCCATCGACGAAGATTCCGTCGGCACCGACCGTCGGCCGCGCGTAGTCGTACTGGGCGGCGACGGTCGACAGCGAACACAGCGCGTCGAGTTCCGCGACGGCGCTCGCAGTCTCCTGTATCCGTTCGGTCGCTTCGGCCACCTCGCTTCGGACCTCCCGAAAGAGGTCGTACTCCCGTTCGTCGGCGCGGGCTTCGGCGTGGACGATTTCGTCCTCCCGCTGTTTCAACTCGGGTGTGACGAACCGCTCGGAGTTCTTCAGCGTCTGTCGACGCTGGTAGTCGTCGGGCACCCTATCGAGGTTCGGGTTCGTCACCTCGATGTAGTAGCCGTGGACGGAGTTGTGGCCGACCTTCAGCGAGTCGATACCCGTCCGCTCGCGCTCGTCGGCTTCGAGGTCGTCTATCCACGCTTTCCCCTCGCGTTCGGTTTCCCGGAGGCCGTCCAGCGTCTCGTCGTATCCGTCGCGGATGACGCCGCCTTCGGTGATTTCGATGGGCGGCGACTCCGCGATGGCGCGGTCGATGAGGTTCCGAACGTCGGGGCAGTCGTCGAGACGCGCCTCGATGTCGGCGAGTTTCGCGCTGTCATCGGTCGCCTCCGAAATGCAGTCTCGGAGGTCGGGGACCACCGACAGCGTCGCCGCCAGCGCCCGCAAGTCGCGGGCGTCCGCCCGACCCCGAGAGACACGGGCGACCAGTCGTTCGAGGTCGTAAACGTCGGCAAGCAACTCGCTCGCGCGTTCGCGCTCGCCGACGCGGGCGAGAAGCGCCTCGACGGCGTCGAGGCGGTCGTCGATGCGGTCTTCGTCCAACAGCGGTCGGCGGAGCCAATCGCGAAGTTTCCGACCGCCCAGCGCGCTCGCCGTCTCGTCGAGAGTCTCCACCAGCGCCGCCCCCTCCAGTCCGTGGACGTGGCGCGGTTCGAACACCTCCAGCGAACGCAACGCGACGGCGTCCAACAGCATGTACTCCCGTGGGTCGTAGCGCGTGAGGTGGTTGATGTAGTCGAGTTCTTCGAGGTCGCCGTCAGTACTCACGCCGCGGGCGTACTCGGCGTAGGCCAACAGCGCACCGCAGGCCCGAACTTCGGCCTCGGCGGCCAGCGAGGTCGACCCGAAGTACGACTCGACTTTCTCGCGGGCAGTCGCGAGGTCGAACGCCGAGCGCTCGTATGGCGTCACCATACACCCCGAGTCAAAGGGGTCGGTCGGCGCCTCGGGACCGACGACTGCCTCGGCGGGGTCGAACCGCTCGAGTTCGTCCTCGACGGCCTCGAGACGGTCGAGTTGCGTCGCGAAGAAATCGCCCGTCGACACGTCGAGTAAGGCCAGTCCGTACCCCTCGGTCAGGCAGGCGACGAAGTTGTTGTCGGCGTCGGCGAGCAGTTCGGTCTCCGTCAGCGTCCCGGGCGTCACCACCCGGGTCACGGCGCGGTCGACGAGTCCCGACGTCTCCTCGGGTTCCTGCACCTGGTCGGCGACGGCGACGCGATAGCCGGCCTCCAGCAGCGTCTCGATGTAGGACTCCGCCGAGTCGATGGGGATGCCGGCCATCGGGTAGGTACCCGTCGAGTCCTCCCGCTGTGTGAGCGTGATTTCGAGGATTCGGGCGGTCGCCTCGGCGGCCTCACAGAACGTCTCGTAGAAGTCCCCGACCTGAAAGAGCACGAGCGCGTCGTCGTAGCGCTCACACAACTCGAAGTACTGCGACAGCATCGGCGTCAACTCCTCGGCCTTCTCGGCCATCGCGGGCGGCGGCCCCAGCGCCTCGTCCATGTAGCGGGCAAGCGCCTCGTCGGTCAAATACTCACCGACCTCCGGGGCGACCGACGGCCCCGAGGCGGGCCGAAGGGCGGGCAAAAAAGCAATACGAACGGTGCGTGTAAATAGACATCACGAACCGTGACAAAAAGTAGCAAAGAGCCGAAATCGACACGGGAGGACGGTCGCCCCGGACAGGCGGAGAGCGTCGTCGAGGTCGAGTTCACGCTACACGATTCGAAGTACCCGTTCGTCGGCGCCTCCGAGAGCGAGGCCTGCAGGGTCGAACTCGCAGATATGGTCCCTCGACCCGACGGGCGGTACGCGGAGTTCTTCAACGTCGTTGGGGTCGCTCCCGACCGGATAGCCGGTCTCGGCGCCGACTACGACACCGTCGAGGTGTCCGTCCTCCGGGAGTCGGAGCGCGGCGGCCTGCTGGAGTTCCTCGTCTCCGGCGACTGTCCGGCCTTCAGCCTCGCCGAACGCGGCGCACTTCCCCGGGAGGTCGTCGGCGTCGACGGGGCGGGCCGAATCGTCGCCGAAATCCCGCCACAGCACGACCCGGCGGCGGTCGTCGGCACGTTCCTCAAGGAGAACCCCGACGCGGAACTCGCCGCAAAGCGGGAAGTCGACGGCGTCACGCCGATGTTCACTCGCTCGGCGGCACCGCAACTGCTCGAGACACACCTCACGGACAGACAGCGCGAAGTGCTTCAGGCCGCCTTCGAGGCGGGCTACTACGAGTGGCCGCGGGAGAGTACGGGCAAAGAGGTCGCCGAGGCCCTCGGTATCACGTCGGCGACGTTCTCCGAACACATCCACGCCGCCGAGCGCAACCTTCTCACCGCCCTGCTGGATGGGGTACGCTGACCGCCGAAACGGGATTCGGAGGGGACAGGGAGGTGGGTCCCGATGGCCGCCTCACCGCCGAAAGACGACTGTCCGGCCGTCGGCGTAGACGGTCACGTGACACCCCTCGTACCGAAACGAGACGCTGGTCGAGGGGTATCGGCTGGCCGCCCCGGAACTCGGGGCGAAGGTTCGGTCGAGCGCATCGGTGTCGATTACCTCGGCGAGCGGTCGGAGTTGTTCTACTGGCGTCTCCGTCGCTGCCGCGACGGTCGCGGCGACGCTGAGAGACGGCGTCTCACCGTCCGTCCAGTTCGAGCGTCTGCTGTACGTTCCCGTATCCGGGTCGTACGTCACCTCTTCGTGGGGTTCGCCGACGTCCTCGTTGGAGTCGTTCAGTTGTACCATGGGGTGTCACCATCGCCACGACCGTCCAGTAGACGACGACGCCCCACGGGCTTATTCGTTGGCCCTACACCTCAAGGGAGGCCCGGAGAGCCACGGAGACTCGACAGCCACGAGTTATTTACCCCCGCCACGGAACGACCACGCATGGCCGACGACGACGACCAGCGACCGCTCATCGACCCTAAACTGTTCGCCCCCAGCGAGTTCATCGGAGAGGACATGGACCACAACGTCGACGTGACGGGCAACACCACCATCGGCGTCGAACACGACATCGACCTCGACCTCCCCATCCGACGCATCGAGTTGGGCGTCCTCGCCTTCGCCGTCCTGGTCGTCGGTCTCGGCACGCAGACGGCGGTCGGTCCGACGGTACAGGTGGCCGGCGCGCTCGGCGTCGTGTTGGTCGTTGACCTCCTCTTCCGACTGCTGGGGCGATAGCCGCGAACACGCCCCGAAAGTAGCTTTTATCCCCGAACCGCCACACAGCCACGGTATGGACGCCCGCCGAGAGGTTTGGCGCATCTACCGAGAGTCCATCGGCATTCTCGGCGTCAGCCTCCTCGGCGGCCTCTTCGCCGGATTAGTGTTGGGTAGCGACGCGATGCGGGCCGCGTTCGCCGATTTTCCGGGATTGCTGTTGCTGTTGCCCGCGTTTCTCGCCACCCGCGGCAACGTCTACGGCGCCTTCGGCGCCCGCATCTCCTCGGGACTCCACCAGGGACTCATCGACCCCGAATTCGAGTTCGACGAGCGCCTGTTGAACGCCGTCGTCGCCTCTTTCGCCAACGGCATCGGCGTCTCGGTGTTCATCGGCTTCCTCTCGTGGGGGATTCTCCAAGCCCTTGGACGCGAATCCGCCCGTCTCGCGGAGTTGGTCGGCATCACCTTCCTCGCCGGCGTGCTCACCTCCATCGTCCTCGTCTTCGGCCTGCTCGTGTTGGTCTTCGGGAGCTACGAGTCCGGCTACGACCCAGACAACCTCATCGGCCCCATCGTGACGATGCTCGGTGACGTCTTCGGCGTCGTGTTCCTCTACGTCGCAATCGTCGTCGTCGGGGTGGTGCTGTGACCGACGACCTCGGGACGTGGCGGTTCCGAACCATCATCGTCACGATGTTCCCGATTTTGATTGCGCTGTCGGTACTGGAGATGGGGTCGGGGTACGTGCTGGAATCGCTCGAAGCGACGTATCTCGACAACCCGACGCTTTTGATTCTCGTGCCCGTGATGATAGGGATGGGCGGCAATCTCGGCGCGATTCTCTCCTCGCGGCTCTCGACGCGACTTCACCTCGGGACACTGGAGTTCTCCCCACGCGACGAGCAGTTGTGGACGAGCATCGCCGCAATCATGCTGTTGGCTGCGACGGTGTTCGGTGCCCTCGGCGTGGCTGCGTGGGTGCTCGGGCGGGTGATTGCCGAACCGATGGCGCTGGTCGACCTGCTCGTCATCTCCGTCGGGAGCGGAATGCTGTTGGCGTGCCTCGCGGTCATCCTCTCGGTGGCCGCGACGTACGTCTCCTACCAGCAGGGACTGGACCCCGACGACACGACGATTCCGGTCGTCACGAACGTCTGTGACATCCTCGGTGTGGTCGTCCTCTCGGCGGTCGCCATCGCGGTGCTGTAGGCCCCTCGGAAGCCGCCACACCGTTCGAGTGAACCGAAAGAGGCAACATTCGGCCGTCGAAAGAACTGACAATCCAGTCTGCAAGAGCCGTACCCGAACGCAGCGCCTCAACCGATGATGGAATCACTCCTCTCCGGTAGCCCGTCACGGGCCATCTACGTCGTCGTCTTCGGTCTCGCCGCGGTTGCGTGTGTCGCCAGTCTCCGCCGAGCGAGGCGCATCGACGACGCCGACACCCGACGGGGGCTGGAGTGGTTCCTCCTGTTGAGCGGCGGGTGGGCGGCCGCACACGTCGCCTACCTGCTGGCGCCTTCGACACGCCTCAGCCTCACGGCGTATCTCGTCGGCCTCACGGTCGGCTTCGCCGCCGTCGGCGCGTGGCTGTACTTCTGTTCGGCCTACACCGGCCGGAGCCTCCACGAGGACGCGACCTACAGGCGGGCCGCCGTCGTCGTCTTCGTCTTCGTCGTCGGACTGAAACTCACGAACCCGCTTCACGGACTCTACTTCACCGCCACGCCGACGGCGACGCCGTTTCCCCATCTGGCCGTCGAACACTCGCTTCTGCACTGGGCGTCGATGGGGCTGGCCTACGCGCTCAGCGCCGTCGGCTTCTTCATGCTGTTCGAGTTGTTCACGCAGGTCGGTCACGACACGCGGCCGCTGGCGGTGCTCGTGAGTCTCACGGGGCTGCCGCTCGTCTTCGATATCGTCGGCACCGCCAGCCCGCGGTTCATCGATATGACGTACGAACCGATTGGCGTCGCCCTGTTTTCGGTCGGGACGCTGTTTCTGTTCTTCGAGCGGTTCCAGACCGTCCGGTTGGCCGGCAACGTCGACAGCCCGGTCGTCTTCCTCGACGAGGACGACGAGATACGCGACAGCAACGCTCCGGCGCGCCAACTGTTTCCGAATCTCGACGACGCGGTGGGCGAACCACTAGAGGAGGCGCTTCCCGCCGTCGCCGAGCGGTTGGCGTCCGACGATAACGTTCTCGAGTTGTCACGAGACGGCGAGTCGCGGTACTACATGGTCGCGACGAACCCCTTTACGTTCGGCAACACCCGCGTCGGTCGGATGCTGTTGTTCACCGACGTGACCCAGACCGAGCGGTACCGCCAGGAAATCGAACGGCAGAACGAACGCCTCGGGCGGTTCGCGAGCGTCGTCTCCCACGACCTCCGGAATCCGCTGTCCGTCGCCCATGGCCGCATCGAGTTGGAGCAGGAAAGACAGGCCACGGAAAACGAGAACCTGACCGCGGCCGCCGACGCGCTCGACCGAATGGGACGGCTCATCGAGGACGTATTGACGCTGGCGCAGGCCGGCGACGACATCGACGACCGCCAGCCCGTATCGCTGTCGTCGATAGCCGAGCGGGCGTGGGAGACCGTCGACGCCGATGGCGGCGACCTCCGAATCGAGAGCGACGTGACGGTCGAAGCCGACCCCGAGCGACTCCGGCAGGCACTGGAGAACCTCTTTCGAAACAGCGTGGAACACGCCGGTCCGGACGTGGTGGCCACGGTGGGCGGTCTCGACGACGAGACGGGATTCTACGTCGAAGACGACGGGCCCGGGATCCCCCCGTACCTCCGCGAACAGGCCTTCGAGTGGGGCGTCTCCGGAGAAGGCGGGTCCGGCCTCGGCCTCGCCATCGTCGAGACCATCGTCAAGGGTCACGGCTGGGAGATAACGGTCGAGGAGTCCGCCAAGGGCGGCGCTCGGTTCGAAGTGACGGGCGTCCGCGCCTGACTGCCCTCAGGCCGCCAGTTCCTCGAATTCGCCCGACGACGTTCGCGTCCCTTTCGCGATGATGACGTCACCCGCCCGGAGCGTCGCGTCGGCGTCAGGAGCGAGCATCCAGTCCTCCCCGCGTCGGATGGCGAGGACGTTCATCCCGAGTTCCGCCGCCGGGACGCCATCCGCGACACGTTCGCCATCGAGGGCGCTGCCTTCGCCGACGACGACGCGGGTGAGTATCTCGTCGGATTCCTGGACTGCGAGTTCGACGACGGGGTGGACCGACAGCCCCCTGAGGACGCCCTCGCTGATGTCGAGGGCGGCGTCGCTTATCACCTCCGTCGAGACGCCGAGGTGAATGAGGCCTCGCAACACGACGGGGTCGTCGGCGTCGGCCGCCGCACGCAACAGCCACGCCTCGAACCGCGAGCGGAGGGCGTCGACCTCGACTTCGAGGTTGCGAACTTCGGCTGCGAGGTCCTCGTTGTCGAAGAGGATGCTGCCGTAGGCGAGGTCGACTGCCAACTCCGAGAGGTTCTTCATCAGGACGATGGAGTCGACGGCGCGTTCGAGGTCGTCGACCTCCGAGTCGGGCGGTGCGGGGGCGTCGTACTCCTCGCCGGTCACTGCCTCGTACACCTCGCCGACGGTTCGTTCCGGCCCGCGCAGGATGAGGCGGTCCTCGGCGGTGATGGTCGTCTCCGGGCCGGGGTTGAGTATCCAGTCGTCGCCGCGGTGGATGGCGATGACGCGGACGCCCGTCTCGCTTTCGAGGTTGATGTCCAGAAGCGTCCGGTCGGCGTACGGCGAGTCCGCGACGAGGGTGCCGCGAACGAGCGTCTCGATGGCCTCCGGAAGCGCCGCCCGCATCGCCTCCGGCAGGCCGATGTCTTCGAGGACGATTTTGGCGATGTCGCCGGCGGCGTCGCTGATTCGGTCGGCGCCCGCGGCGAGGCCCAGAACCGGCGCGAGTGCCTCCACTTCGTCGGGGTTGCGGGCCGCCATCATGAGGCTCATCCGGGCACGCAACTGCAGTACGTCCATCTTCTCTTCGAGGGCCAACACCTCGCGAGCGATGTCCTCGCTGCCGTGTAACACCGCCGAGTACGCGAGGTCGATGAGGAGTTCCGAGGTGTCTTTCATCTCGACCAACAGCTCCTTGACGCTGACCGGCTCGTACGCGACGGTCTTCGGTTGCGACCCCTCGAAACCTGCCATACGGCGCTTATACGGACGGGCCGACAAAAGGGTTGTTGCGCCGTCAGCGCGTTTTTATCCGTCGAGCACGAACGAACGGTGATGAGTGGGCCAACGAACCTCGAGGTGGACCTCCACGTCCACAGCGAGGCCTCATACGACGGCCACGAGCCGGTGGAGTTGATACTGGAACACGCCGCCGACATCGACCTCGACGCCGTGGTCATCACCGACCACGATGTCATCGGTGCCTCACTCGAAGCCGCCGAACGCGCCCGCGAGTACGGGCTCATCGGCATTCCCGGCGCCGAAATATCGACGGCCCACGGCCATCTGCTGGGCATCGGCATCGAGGAACTCCCCGAACGTGGCCGGCCGATGGGCGAAACCATCGAGGAGGTCCGCGAGTTGGGCGGCGTCGCCGTCGTTCCACACCCCTTCCAGCGCACCCGCCACGGCATCCGCAAGCGCCGACTGAAACGGCTCGACCCAGACGCAATCGAGACGTTCAACGCGTGGCTGTTCACCGGCTACCGGAACCGCCGTGCGCGGCGCTACGCCCGTCGCTACGGCTACCCATCCGTCGGCGGCAGCGACGCCCACTCGCTTTTGACCGTCGGGCGCGCCTACACCGAAATCCGCGTCGACCAGCCCATCCCCGACATCGAGAGCGACGACGTGGTCGCGGCCATCCGTTCGGGCGACACCGCCATCCAAGGGCAACGAGCGTCGCTGAAACGCTCTACCGGCCACTACGCCAAGGCGGCCGGGCGGAAAACCGCGTGGGGCGCCAAGACGGCGGCCAAGAAGAGTTCCAACGGCGCACAGTGGGCCGTGACGACCGCGATTCCCTTCCTGTGAGAGGCTGAGGAACGCTTTTGGTCGGCCGCCGAGAGGGGCGTGATATGGATTCACTCGCGACCCTCGGACCGCTGCTCGTGGTCGTCGGGGTGGCGGGGTACGTCGTCGGTATCGCCACCCCCTATCCGGGTCGGTCGTTCGCGCTGACGGCGCTGATGGTTGGAGTTACGCTGCTGGTGGTCCGACCCCCCTCGGCAGCGGGAGGGGCGCCGTGACCGTCAGCGCCGTCGTCTACAGCGAGGCAGGTATCGAGGAGTACGACGACCTCGCGGCCGCGAAGGCCGCCGAGGGGACGACGTGGGTGCGAGTCCACGAGGCCGACGACGACGAAATTTCGGCCGTCGCCGACACCTTCGACATCCACCGCCTCGCTGTAGACGACGTGGTCAACGAGGTGCGGCCGAAAACCGAAGAGTTCGCGGCGTACACGTTCGTCCTCGTCAAAACCGCGGAGTTGACCCGCGGGGAGACGACCTTCGATGAGGAGATTCGCGAGGACCCCGTCGGGGTGTTCTTCGGCACCGACTGGGTACTCACGCTTGCGCCGCGTGCGGACGACCCCATCGGTCGGGTGTGGAACGCGGTCGTCCGGGGGGACGAACGACTCCTCCAGCGCGGCCCCGACTTCACCGCCTACCGAATCATCGACGTAATCGTCGACGAGTACTTCACCTTACTCGACCGTATCGGCGACGGCATCGAAGCCATCGAGGAGGAGGTGCTCACGACGACAGATATCGAGGTACTGGAGGCCATCAACACCGTTCGCCGGGACCTGCTGTCGTTTCGGAAACTGGCGTGGCCGACCCGGGAGGCGCTGTCGGTGCTGGCCCGCGGCGACTCCGGCTACGTCGGTGAGGCGACCGAGAAGTACTTCCGGGACGTGTACGACCACCTCGTCCACGTCGTCGACCTCGTCGAAACCTACCGTGACCTCGTCTCCGGCGCCCGCGACATCTACCTCAACACCCTCTCACAGTCCAGCAACGAGGTCATGAAGGTGCTGACGGTCATCGCGACGGTCTTCCTCCCGCTGACGTTCATCGCCGGCGTCTACGGGATGAACTTCAGTGGCGGCCCCTACAACATGCCGGAGTTGGGCTGGACGTTCGGCTATCCCGCGGTGATGCTCGGCATGGCGCTGGTCGGCCTCGTGATGGTGTGGGCGTTCCGCGAGCGCGGCTATGTCTGAGTTCGAGCAAAACGAATCCCTCCTGATTTTTCAGGAGGTTTCGTGCGTCAAACCGCAACACGGGAGTCGAATTATAACGCCGCTTTTTTATACTCATGTCCCCCACCCTCGGCAACTCCAGTGACCCGCTCGTTGTCCCAAGATTCAGTCGTCAAGAGGTTTCTGAAGTATCAGCACGTCCTCGTGTTCCTCGCGCCGGTCGTGTTCGTCGCGTTCGTCTTCACGATGGCGCCGACCGAAACCGCGAATCCGGGGGCCGATTACTGGCTCGAATACTGGTGGCTGTTCCCCTTCTTCCTTCTGGGAGCCACCATCGTCAACACCGTCGGCATCAGCGGTGCGGCGCTGTTCGTACCGTTCCTCATCTTCATCTTCCCGGTGTTGGCTGGCCACTCGCTGGACGCCGAAACCATCGTCAAGGTCGGCCTCATCAGCGAGTCGTTCGGCCTCTCCAGTTCCGCCCTGGCGTTCATTTCGTACGGACTGGTCGACCGCCGACTGGCCGCCTCGCTCGTCGCCGGCGCGCTGCCGTTCGTCATCGGCGGCGCCTTCCTGTCGTTTTTCATCCCCGAAGCGCTGTTCCAGTTCCTTCTGGCGGTGCTTCTGATACTGTCGTCGTACATCCTGTTCAGAGCCGACATCGGCCACGAGGAACCCGGCGCTGATGCCGAACCGCAGGCAGCGACCGACGGTGGGACCACCGGCGCACTTCCCGACGACGCGGCGAAACTCGGCCCCGCCGGCGTCGTCACCAGCGACGAGGGCAACGTCACCCGCGTCGACCGCGACGGCAACGACTACCGCTACGACCGCGGTGGCTACCTCGAACGGTTCGCCGTCTACGGCTTCGGCGGTGTCTTTCAGGGGCTGGCCGGCTTCGGCATCGGCGAAATCGGCATCGTCTCGATGCTCCGGTCGTCGATTCCGGTCCGCGTCGCCATCGGCACCAACCACATCGTCGTCGCGACGACGGCCATCGTCGCGTCGCTGACCCACGTCTTCGGCGGCGGCCTGGTCGGCGGCCACAGCATGAACCTCGCATTGACGCCGTGGAACATGGTCATCTTCACCGTCCCGGCGACGGTAATCGGCGGCCAGATAGCACCTTACGTCGCCGCCGCCCTCGATACGGACACGCTGAAACGCTTCGTCGCCTTCGTGTTCGCGGTCATCGCGACCGCGCTGTTCGTCCTCGTCGGACAAGCGGTGCTGTAGGCCGCGGCCGCTCCCGCCGCGAGGCCTGTGCTTTTGTCCGTTGAGCGCCGAGTCGCCGTATGAGCGAAACCCAGTCCACGGAAGCCGTCACGGTGTACGCCGACTACGTCTGCCCGTTCTGCTATCTCGGCTACGCCTCCTTCGACCAGTACCGAGAGGCCCGCGACGAGTCGCTGGACACCGACTGGCACCCCTTCGATTTGCGCGCCAGCAAGCGCCGCGCCGACGGAACCATCGACCACTCCGTCGACGACGGGAAGGACGAATCCTACTTCGAGGAGGCGAAAAAGAACGTCCGCCGACTCGCCGACCGCTACGGCGTCGAGATGGAGTTGGACCTCAGCCGGGAGGTCGATTCCTACGACGCCCAGCGAGTCGCGTTCCGCGCCCGCGAGGACCACCCCGAGGCCTTCGAGGCGTTCCACCGCGGCGTCTTCGATGCACTGTGGGAAGAGGGCCGTGACATCGGCGATGGTGATGTGCTCGAAGACATCGCTACCGAAGCGGGACTGCCGGCCGGCTACGTCGAATCGGTCCTCGACGACGAGGCCAGCGCCGAAGAACTGGAATCCGCCTTCGAGGCCGCCCAACAGCGCGGCATCACGGGCGTGCCGACGTTCGTCTCCGACGACCACGCGGCCCGCGGTGCGGTTCCGCCGGAGCAACTGAAGCGACTCGTCGAAGGCGTCTAACTGACGTATTTTTCGCGCGTCTCGGTCAACACTTCGCGGGCGTGCCCGGAGGGGTCGGCCATCTCGGGGTCGTAGACGGCGACGACCTCGCCGCCGGCGAGGACGAACGTCAGTCGGTCCGTATAGCCCTCGGAGGTGTCGAGGCCGAACGCCTCGGCGACCGCGCCGTCGGTGTCGGCGAGCAACTCGAAGTCGATGCCTTCCTCGTCGGCGAAGTCGGCGTGGGTATCGACGTCGTCCATCGAGACGCCGTAGACGGTGATGCCGGAGTCGCGGAACTCCGGGAGGGCGTCCTGAAAGTCGTTGGCTTCGATGGTACAGCCGCCGGTGAAGTCCTTCGGGTAGAAGTACACCACCGTCGGCTCCTCGAAGTCGGGAGAGACCGACTCGCCGCGTTGGTTCGGTGCGCTGACTGCCGGTGCCGAATCGCCGGGTTCGAGCATAGCGGCCGTTCGAGAGCCGTCGGTAAACGCGTTCGGGTCGCGGACGCGGCATCTCGTCCCGCCAGAGAAGAAACCATGAACTTGGTTCGAGTTCCCACGTATAACTCTCCACACATAGACGGCGTAACACATTGGTCGAACAGTACGCGTGGGACGGTATGGTAGACGACGAACGAACGAGCATCCACCGACGGACGCTTCTACGGGCGGCGGCAGCGGGGGCCGGTGTGGGGCTGACTGGCGCCGGCACCGTGGTAGGGACGGACGGGCCGACGAACGACGCGCTACGGCGGGCGAACACACAAGCAGCACGGGGGCCGCGGTACGTCCTCGATTATCAGGACGAGTTCAGCGAGACCCTCCGACGGACCATCGAGACGTTCCCCGGAATCGAGCAGTGTGTCTACCCGAACGCCGACCGCGAAATCTACGGCCCGACGGACGTGAACGCCCAGACCGCAAACGGCGGATTGGCCGTGGCGTTCAACGACCGCGGGACGATGACGGTGTGTAAGTGGCCAAACCCGTCGTACTACGACCACGTGAAGTACTTCGCGGAGGACCGAAGCGCCGACCATTACGGCGCGGCCCCAAACGAGGGCGCGTTTCTCGGCCTCGCGGTCGAGACAACGGAGGGAACGGAGACGGCGTGGCTTCGGGAGTGGGAGACGACCCAACATCACCCCGAGGGACTGACCGACGTGGTGGTGACCGAACACCGTTCGGACCACTTCGGACTGACCGTCACCGTCGAGGACGTCGTCGACGCTGACGAGGACGTGTTGGTCAGGGACGTGACCGTCGAACGGGACGACGATTCGCCGGTCGAGAAAGCACGCCTCCTCGCCTTCGAGAACCTCTCGTTGAACGTCTCGAAACTCCCCTTCCTGCCGGTGACCGACGCCTGTCTGGAGGAGGGTAATGCGGATTTCGCCACCTACGACCGCGCTGTTGACGCCATCGTCCACGCCAGACAGGGTGTCGACGTCTCGACGGGCGAGCAAGCAAGCGTCGCCGTCGGCATGGGCTTTCGGGAACCGAGCACCGACCACCAGGTCGGTGGCGACGCCTTCGAGTCGGCCTCGACGCCCGACGAGGTCGCCCTCGATGCCGGGAGTGCGGTATTCGAGGGGGTGGAGGAGGTGCCCGAAAGCGGCCCGCTGACCGGCGCCGTCGGTGGCCTCCGGGAGGCGACGTACGGGAACGCCCTTGCTCGGGACGCCTATCTCGATGCCACCGAGTCCGTCGAGTTGGCCGGCAACGACAGTTACCTCGGGCAGACGACGGGCGTCCTCTCCCGGGTGCTGTCCTTCGAGGGCGATACGGCGACTGCGACGGTGTACTTCGCCGCCGGAGCCAACGCCGCCGTCGTCGGCGAACGTCTCGGGTCGGCGCGAGAGCGAGACCCGGCCGCGATTCGAGCCGAGAAGCGGGCGTGGCTCGAAGGGGTTCTGTCGGACGCACCGATGCCCGACACCGACGACGAGGATATCCTCGCGCTGTGTCGGCGTGCGCTGGTGACGCTGGCGACGACGTACGACCCCGACTCGGGCACCATCGTCGCTTCCATCGCCACGCAGTCGCCCTACGGCGAGGACTGGCCTCGCGACGGGGCGTACTTCAATCACCTCCTGGAGGCCATCGGCCGCCACGATTGGGTCGAGAAGCACAACCGCTTCTACGTCGAGAATCAACAATCCGTCGAGAACCCGCAACTACCCGACCTCGTGCCGCCGGGCAACTGGGCGATGAACTACTACGCCGACGGCGTCCCCGGCGGGCCGATACCGTACGAAATCGACGAGACGGGTTACGGCATCTGGACGCTGTGGGACCACTACGACGCCACCGGCGACGAGGCGTACCTCCGGGAGGTGTATCCGGCCATCAAGCGGGCGGCCGACTACCTCGTCGACTGTGCGGACCCCGAAACCGGCCTCCACTGTCCGGCCTGGGAGGACGACCGGCCGATGCCACAACAGACCGCCGTCGGCGCCCTCACCGTCTGGCTGGGCCTCGACAGCGCGCGGAAGGCCGCCGACGCGCTCGGTCGAAGCGAAGACCGGACCCGATGGACGGTCCGCCGGAACGAACTCGCCGAGGGCATCGAGGCGGAATGTTACGACGAGGCCACCGGCTACGGCGCGAAAGCCGGATTCACCTTCGCCGAGACGGTGTGGCCCGTCGGCTACCGTCCGGAGGTCGGGTCGGGAGACGGAACGCTCGACCATCCGCGTATCGAGAACACCCTCGACCGGGAATGGGCGGAACTGGAGACCACCTTCGCCGAGCCCGAAGCGGGCGAACGCGACGGGGGACTCTACGAGTCGAAGGGGCTGCTCGCGTTGGCGAAGGCCCGACGGACCGAGGAACCGGGCAGTATCGACGACGTTCGGAATGGACTTCGGTGGGTCGCGACCGAACACGCCACCGAAGGAACACACGTCCTCGGGGAGGTGTGGATGGCCGAGGAGAACGACGACGGCGAACGGGAAATCGTCTCCGCCGTCTCACAGCCCCACGTCTGGGAGCAGAGCCTGTTCTACCTGGCGGCGCTGGAGGCTTGGCCGCCGGAGGGACTCGAGTTCGACGCCGATTCGCTGGGCGGCGTCATCGAGGCGCTTCGGGAGCGAAACGCCCCGGGTCAGTCGTAACTGACACCCGTCAGTTCCTCGGAGACCGACCACAGCCGTTCGGCGGTGTCCTCGTCGTAGGAACGCTTGCTGGAGCGTTGGGTCTCGGGCGCGCCGCGCATGTTCTTGAAACCGCCGGGGCCGACGTAGTCGCCGCCCTCGACATCCTCGGCGGTCGCGGCGTACAGCATCGGCAGCGCGCCCGCCTCGGCCGACTGGGCGAAGATGCGGTTTGCGAGTGCCATCGCCGCGAGTTTGAGCCGCGACCCCTCCTGTTCGGGGCCGCGACGCTGGAGGTTCGTCGCCGCGTAGCCGGGGTGACAGCCGACGCTCGTCAGTTCGTCGCCGTAGCGGCGGTCGAGTTCGTAGGCGAAGAGCAGATTCGCGAGTTTGCTCTGGGCGTAGGCGCCCCACTTGTCGTAGTCGTCGGTACTCTGTAGGTCCTCGAAGTCGATTTCCCCGTTCGCGTGGATGCCGCTGGACTGGGTGACGACCCGTGGGTCGGGCGCCGCCCGGAGGGAATCGAGCAACAGACCCGTCAGCGCGAAGTGGCCGAGGTGGTTGACGCCGAACTGCGTCTCGAATCCGTCGGCCGTTTCGCTGCGTGGAATCGCCATCACGCCGGCGTTGTTGCACAGAACATCGATACGACCGAGGTCGGCGACCGAATCGGCGAAGGCTCGAATCGAGTCGAGGTCCGCGAGGTCGAGTGCCTCGACGGTCAGCGACGCACCAGGGGCCTCCTCGCGAATCTCCTCGCGTGCGTCCGCTGCTGCGTCAACGTCCCGGCAGGCCATCACGACGTGGGCGCCCTCCCTGGCGAATGCGCGGGTCGCTTCGAGACCGAGGCCACTGTTTGCCCCTGTTACGACGACGGTTCGACCCGACAACTCCGGCATGTCTTCGAGCGTCCAGTTCGGCATACTGGTAGAACCGGCGGGAGCGACATACGTGTTCGGTCATCGTCCAACGAAAATTTAGTTGAATATTTATACAACCGTACATCGTCGGCAGAACGCAGATTTGTGGGGCGACGGGATGACCGTCCATGCGACCGAACAGTACACGAGTGCTGCTTGTGACCGCGGTGTTGTGTCTCGCAGCCGTCGCCTTCGTCGGCGTCGGCGCCGCCGCAGAGGACCCGACCGATGGAACGACAATCGACGTGAACATCGACGTTGACGCAGACGGCGAGGGCGGCGACGGGAGCGTCGTCTGTACCGGTGCGGTGACCGACCACGACTGCGACAAAAGCGGCGAACTCGACGCCGGCCCGACGAGCGTCGAGTACGACGGCTTCAACGACGACAGCCTCGACGAGCGGTCCTCTGCCTTCGGCGACACCTTCGTCGTGACGGCCGGCAACGAGTCGGCGACAGTCGGCTTCACCTGTGAACTCGGCCTCGAACCGTCCGCGGAGAACCCCTGTCCGGTCGAGGCTTCCCAAGGTGACACCACCGAAGACGGCGACGAGCCGAGCAACGACGAATCCCACCCAAGCGAGAACGGCGAAGGTGACGGAAACGCACCCGAACACGCAAACGGCCCGCAGTAACGCATCGGCCGACTCACCGAACTGAACCGCCGCAGGGTATAGGCCCCCTCGCGTCGAAGCCGCCACGAATGGCTGCCATTCGGACGCGCGAGTTGTCGAAACGATACGGCGACGTGGTGGCGCTGGACTCGCTGTCGCTGACCGTCGACGACGGCGAGTGCTACGGGTTTCTCGGCCCCAACGGCGCCGGCAAGTCCACGACCATCAACATCCTGACGGGCCAACTCGTCCCCGATAGCGGCGAGGCCCGCGTCGCGGGCGTCGACCCCGTCGAGACGCCCGTCGAGGCGCGGCGACATGTCGGCATCTTACCGGAGAGCGGCCGGCCACCGTCGTTTCTGACGGTTCGTGAGTACTTCGAGTTCGCCGCGGCCACTCGCGACATCGAGGAGGCGACGCTGACCGAACGGGTCGACCGCTGGGCGGAGCGACTGGAGTTCGTCCACAAACTCGACACGCTGTGTACTGACCTCTCGCAGGGGGAGCGACAGAAGGTGCTCATCACGCAGGCGTTCCTCCACGAACCGAAGGTCGTCTTCATCGACGAACCGCTGACGAACCTCGACCCGATTATGCAGGAACGGGTCAAGAAGTTCTTCGAGACCTACCGCGACGCCGGCAACACGCTGTTTCTGTCGACGCACTTCGTCGAGACGGCCGCCGAGGTGTGTACGCAGGTGGGCATCCTGAACCGCGGTCGCCTGCTTGAGGAACTCCGGCCCGGTGGAATGGACGGCGACGCACTGCTCGACCAGTTCTTCGCGTCGGTCGAAGAGGACGTACAAGAGGCGGAACTGCAACGCACGCCATGACGCTGTCGACCACCTATCTGCTCCGAGTGATGGCCAGAGAGGAGTTCCGCCTCCACGGCCGAATGTTCGGCGGGAAGCGCTTCGCGATGTTTCCCGTCTTCGTCGCCACGGTCGCCGGCGGCACGGCCGCGTTTTTCGCGCTCGCCAACGCCGACACCGGCCTGCTCATCGCCGGCCTTCATCTGGTCGTCGCCACCCTCGGCCTGCAGGTCGGCACCGTCGGATTGGTGGGGCGGGACGCTCTCGAAGACCTGCTGGGGGAGACGACGCTGCTGCTGTTTTCTGCGCGTACCCTGCCCGTTGAGCCGAAGAAACTGCTCGTCGCCTTCCTCGTGAAGGACGTGGGCTACTACGCCGTCCTCTTCCTGTTGCCGCTGACCGTCGGCTTGGTGCCGCTAGTCGTCATGGCCGACGTTCCCGCCGCTCGCCTGCCACTTTTGTTCCTCACGAGTGTCGGGATGTTCGCCCTCGGCGTGGCCGCGAGTTTCGCGCTCGTCGGCGTCCACACGCGCTCGCGGACGGCCTCCATCGCCGTGGTCGTCGCCGTCGTCGCCGCGCTCCTCCTCGATGGCTCCCGAGCGCTCGCGGTGACCCCGTACGGCCTGCTGTCGGAAATTCGGCCGCTGACCGTCGCCGGGAGTCTGCTTTTGCCCGTCTTCCTCGGCGTCGTCGGCGTCGTCGCCTTCCGGTTCGACCGCCGGACGCCCTCCCGGACGGCCGCCAACCGCTTCGGGTGGCTCCACCGGAAGCTGGGGGCCGCGGACGAACAGGGACTGCTTGCCAAATCGCTGCTCGACGTGGTGCGTTCCTCCGGTGGCCTCTGGAAGGTCGTCTTCTCGCAGGGGTTGGTCTTCGCCGTCCTCGCGGTCCTCTTGGCGTTCCTGCCCGACGTGGTTCCGGTCCGGCCGGAACCGGGCCTCACCATCGCCGCCGTCCTCGCGCTGGGTTCGTTTACCACCTACAACTGGCTCTGTCAGTTCGACGATACGGCCTTTTACCTCCGGCATCCCGTCTCGCTGTCGGCGGTGTTCCGGGCGAAGCTGCTCGGGTTCTGTCTGCTCGCGTTGCCCTCGGGGTTGGCTTTCCTCGTGCTGGGCGCGGTCGTCTTCGGCACCGGGACGATGGCCGTCGGCATCGCCGTCTTCGCGCCGCTGTGTCTGTACGTCTTCGGCGTGACGGCGTACGTGGCCGGCCTCGAACCGACAGAGTTGCTCTTCGACACGCCCGTCTTCGCCGGGTTCACGGTAGCGATGATGGTCGTCCTTATCCCGCTGGTGGTCGCCGCCATCGCCTTCACGCTGTATCCGACCGGTCTCGCGCTCGGGAGCGTCGGCTACGCGTCGCTGTCCGGACTCGCGGGACTCGGCCTGTATCGGCGGGCCGGAACGAGGTGGGAAGGGCGGGCGCTGGACGGAACGGACTGACCTACAGCCTGTATCGACAGCCCGGGAGCAGTGAACGAGGAAGTGGTGAAAATCTAATACATTGGATTAAATTACATTATATATGGAGGAGACAAAAGAACGTGATTCGGGGGTACTCTTCGAACGTATCATTGCCGCAGTAATCGACCTACTGGTGATGATTCCTCTGGTCGCAACGATTGCAGCAATTTTGGGCGTCGGAACCCAATCCGAGGCCGTCTTCGTCTCGGCAGTTCTCGTCGGATATTTTTCGTACTACATCGTTCCGGAGTGGCTGTACGGTCGGACGCTGGGAAAGCAACTACTCGGAATAATCGTCATTCGTTCGGACGGTCGAGTTCCGTCGCTCGAACAGGCCGTGCTGCGTAACCTGTTGCGAATCATCGACGGAGCGGGAGGATACCTGTTTGGACTGCTCGTAATCCTGTTCACAAACAAGAATCAACGGGTCGGCGACCTCCTCTCGGGAACGGTCGTCGTTTCTAGGGAGTGATTACAGTTCGTAGAGGTCGCCGAACTTCGATTCCGCGTATTCGAGGAAGTAGTCGGCGGTGAAGGATTCGCCGGTGGCCTCCTCGATGAGGTCGTCGGTGGTGTAGCGCTGACCGTGGCTGTGGACGTTGTCGGTGAGCCACTCGTGGAGCGCGTCGAATTCGCCGGAGCGGACCTGCGAGTCGAGGTCGCCGATGTCGGAGGCGGCGGCGTCGTACAGTTGGGCCGCCAGCACGCTCCCCAGCGAGTAGGTCGGGAAGTAGCCGAAGGAGCCGTGACTCCAGTGGATGTCCTGCAGACAGCCCTCGCCGTCGGCGTCGGGGCGGACGCCGAGGTACTCTTCCATCTTGTCGTTCCAGACGGCGGGGACCTCCTCGACGTCGAGGTCGCCGGCCAGCAGGTCGCGTTCGATTTCGAACCGCAGGATGATGTGGAGGTGGTAGGTGAGTTCGTCGGCCTCGACGCGGATGAGGTTGTCCTCGTACACCTGGTTTGCGGCCTCGTAGGCCTGCCGGGCGGTGAGGTCGGTGCCGTACTGCTCGTTGAACTGTGTGACGAACAACTCCCAGAACGGTTGGGTGCGGCCGACGTGGTTCTCCCAGAGCCGCGATTGGGACTCGTGGACGGTCAGCCCGCGGTGTTCGCCGAGCGGAGAGCCGTAGGCGTCCTGTCGGAGCCCCTGGGTGTAGGTGGCGTGGCCGAACTCGTGGATGGTCGAGCCAAGGGAGTCCAGCGGGTCGGACTCGTCGAATCGGGTGGTGACGCGGGCGTCGAACTGCGTCCCCGAGGAGAAGGGGTGCGGTGCGGTGTCGATGCGGCCGTGTTCGAAGTCGTAGCCGAGCGTGTCAAGGGCCTCACGAGCGAGGTCCATCTGTTGGTCTTCGGGGAAGGTGCCGTCGACGCTGTAGAGGTCGGCATCGGAGTCGCGAATCTCGTCGATGAGGGGGACGAGGCGCTCCCGGAGGTTCTCGAGGACGCGTTCGGCGGTGTCGAGGTCGATGTACGGTTCGTAGTCCGCGAACAGCACCTCGTAGGGGTCGGCCGAGGCGTCGATGTGTTCGGCGTACTCGCGTTTGAGGTCGAGCAGGCGCTCGACGGTCGGCGCGAAGGCGTCCCAATCGTCGTCGGCTTTGGCCTCCTGCCAGACGGGGTGGGCGTCGCTCGTCGCCTCGCTGATTTCGGTGACGAGGTCGGTCGGAACGCGGGCCTTCCGCTCGTGTTGTCGTCGAATCTCGCGGACGACGGCGGCTTCCTCGGCGGGGAGGTCGGCATCATCGAGGGCATCGAGGTTTTCGGCCACGTCGTCGTCGACGAGGATGTCGTGGGCGACCGCCGAAATCGCACCGCGCTGTTTCGAGCGGGCGGGCGTCCCACCTTCGGGCATCATCACTTCCTGGTCCCAGCTCAGCACCATGTTCGCGTCGCCGAGATACGTCGCCCGCTGGTACTCCGCCAGCAGGTCGGCGTAGGCCTCGGGGACGCTCGATTGGTCCGTCGCCATGGCAAATACTGCGAGGCCCGGAGCCAAGAACCCACGGATACCGGACGAGTCGGTCAGCCGGTCACTCGCCGGCTTTTCGGCGCCACAGCACGTACAGGAGGATGAGGGCGCCTTCGATCCGCGCCGCGGTGTACACCCACGGCCGGAGTTCTACGTCGTCGTCTTCGGTCGCGAGGTTCATCCAGAAGTCGACGAGCGGTTTCGGAAACGCCACTTCGAGCAACCCGAGGAGTGCGAGGAGCAATCGGAATGCCATACGTGAGGATACGACACACACCGAAAAGAGCCTATCGCGAATTCTCACGCGGCGGGAGCGACTATTCGAGCGGCGTCTCCGCGACGCGTCGATACACCTCGGCGCATCGCTTGACTGCGGCCAGCGAGACGCTCTCGTCGGCGGTGTGGGCCTCTCCGGGTTCGGCCGCTCCACAGACGACGCAGGTGGTGCCCGCCCCGGCGAGCCAGCCAGCGTCGGTGGCGTGGGGTTTGACCACCTGCTCGGGCGACCCCGATTGGGCGGCATCGGCGGCATCGAGAACCGCCTCCGCGAAGTCGGCGTCGTCGCAGGCCATCGGCGGGAGGTCCTGCTCGACGGCCCAGGAGACGCCGTCGATTGATTCCACGTCACCGAGGGAAGCGCGCTTGCCGGGAACGGTTCGCTCGTCGACGGTGACGGCACAGCGCTCGGGGACGACGTTCCACGCGCTGCCACCGTCGATTTCGGTGACGACGACGCTGCCCTCCAGACGGTGGCCCAACACCTCGGTTTCGGGTACGTGGAGGCTTCGAACCACGTCGACGGCGTCGGTGGCGCGGTAGATGGCGTTCTCGCCTGCCTCGGGTTCGCTGGCGTGGGCGGCGACTCCCGCCGCGGTAATCGTCGACCCGCGACGACCCTTGTGGGCGACGGCCACGTCCGTTACTCCGGCGGCGGAGTAGCCGGTCGACCCCTCGCCGACGACGGCGTAGTCGGGGGCGAACCCCTCCTCGATGGCCGCCCGACAGCCGACGCCGCCCGCCTCCTCCCCGACGAAGGAGGCGAAGACGAGTTCGCCCGCGGGGTCGGCCTCGGCGAAGGCGACCATCGCGGCCGCGAGGCTCCCTTTCATGTCGGCGCTGCCGCGTCCGTAGAGCCGACCGTCGCGTTCCTCGACGACGTACTCGCCGTCAGCGAGTTGGCTCTCGTCCGGCGGCACCACGTCGTGGTGGCCGACGAGCGCGAGCGACGGCCCCGAACCGGCGTTGCGTCTGGCGATGACGTTCCCGGAGTCGTCGCGTTCGACTACCGCGTCGGTGTGGTCACGAAGCCACGCCGCGAGGAGGTCACCGAGTGCGGATTCGTCTTCGTGACTCGGCGTCTCGACGAGTCGCCGGGTCAGTCCCGTGGCATCCATACCCTCTCCGAGGAGCGGCGGGGGCTTGAGTTTCTGGGAGAGTCAGCCGAACCATAATTTCCTTGTTATTTTATAGATATGGTAATAAAATATATAGGAATAGCAAATCTAACAAATTTTTTATTAGTAGTCCCAATAGCCACTATATCTCATATTTTACGCTATATTTGATTGAATTTTCTTTATTTTGCTATTTTATTATTAAATTTGAGATTTTTAGAGGTATAAATCCCTGCATCGATTATTACATCTCTGTGCCCCGAATAGTCCGTTTATTTCGGCTTGCGATGATACGGGAAATCAAATCTATCGATAAGTACCATATTTACATACATATAAATTTTCAGTAAGGTATGATGTCGAGTTAGGATTCGGTTCGTCCGCGGGTGTCGGTGTCGCCCGCGAAATAGGAGTCCCGGTCGGCCTCGTAATGGCTCGCCGCGTGGCTGATGTCCGACCGAATCCCCTCGATTCGGTCGCCGAGAGCAGCGATAAAGGAGAGAATCGGGAACGTCGAATCGAACCCCTGATACAGGTATAGCGGAACGGCGGCAACCCCCTCCGACAGCGCGGCCGTCGTTCGGTGTTCACGGAGGTCCCTCTGTCGGCTCTCGGCGGCGGCGTCGCACCGCTCGACTAGCGTATCGAGTCGGGCGCGATGGGCGTCGAGCGACCCGAAAGATTCAGCCATGAACTCCACGTCAGCGATGGTGTCCAGTTCCTCGGCGACCGGCCGGAGGCGCTCGGCGACCGTCTCGATGGATTCACGCTCGGCGTCGATGATATCGAGGAGGGTCACCCGACGCGACCGCGAGTCGACCGCGAGCGCGAGGAGCGTTCGCTTCGTCTGTGCGTCGAGGGTGCCACCCCGTTCGAGTATCGTCGCGATGGTCGACCCGAACTCCTCGGTCACGTCCTCGGAGAAGTCGTTGCCGTACTCCTCGTCGTAGTGTGGCACGTCCATCACCGTCGAGCGATACGCCTTTCGGACGGACGCGAGACCGCCGCCCGAGGGCCGTTCGGTCAACGCCGACGGACCCGACGGCGACGCCACGTGGCCCGTCGGAACCTCCCGAAGCCGGTCGATGAACGTGTCGAACGCCGACAGTTCGGCGGCGGTCTGTCGGCGCTCGATACGGAGCCATCGCTGCATCGCCTCGAACGGCGCTTCCGGAGTGGTCGTGCGGTCCATGGTGTGGGACTGTCGAGTGCGTCGTGCCGTGGTCTCCTCGCCCGTCGTTCGGCTCCCCAGCGTGCGACCACGGCCTCCTCCGTCGACGGGAAACCGATTCCGCCGGGTCGACCCGGAGGAAGCGTGGTATCGTATTACACGATAAAATCGTTCGTATTTGAATATAAATCTTTCCCGCGACGCCCGTTCGGGTGGTCGGCTACCGAGCGCTTCGGCCGGGGTAAACCTATAATTGCTTCGAGGGAGAACCCGATAGCGATGCGCTCGACACCGAAGGAAACGGTAGACAGGACGCGAACGCGTCGGACCCACTCCGGCAGGGTCGAGCAACGGACGCAGCAATCCGAACCCAGATAATGTCTTCTCAGCACACGAATTCGGACCCCTCGACTCGGAGTTCGACCTACGACTATCGGTCCGACAGCGTCGAACGCCCCGAACTGGCGGCGACGCTGTCGTCGCTCGTCGACGGCGAGGTTCGCCTCGACGACTACACGCGGACGCTGTACGCCACCGACGCCAGCGCCTACGAAGTGCAACCGGTCGGCGTCGTCTACCCCACCTCGACAGACGACGTGGCGGCGGTCGTCGCCTACTGCGACCGAAACGACATCGCGGTGTTGCCACGCGGCGGCGGCACCAGCCTCGCGGGCCAGAGCGTCAACGACGCCGTCGTCCTCGACTGTAGCAAACACATGGACGCGCTGCTCGATGTCGATTCGGACCGCCGATGCATGACGGCACAACCCGGCATCACACTCGGAAAACTCAACGAGACGCTGGAATCCGAGGGCCTGAAGTTCGCGCCCGACCCGGCGTGGGGCGACAAATCCGTCCTCGGCGGCGCCATCGGCAACAACTCGACGGGCGCACACTCGCTCGTCTACGGCAAGACCGACGCCTACGTCGAGTCGGTCGAGGCGGTGTTGGCCGACGGCACCGTGACTCGCTTCGGCGACGTGACCATCGGTGAACTGCGCGACTCCGCCGACGCCGACAGCGAGGCCCTCCTGCCGCGAATCTACGCCGGCGTCCTCGCCGTCCTCGACGACCACGCCGAGGAAGTCGACAGCCGCTACCCGGAACTGAAACGCAACGTCTCGGGGTACAACTTCGACCGACTGCTCGAAGAGGCCCGGGACGACGGCGAAATCACCGACGACGCGACCGTCAACCTCGCACGCCTGCTCGCCGGCAGCGAGGGCACCCTCGCCATCGTCACCGAGGCGACCGTCTCGTTAGAGTCGATTCCGAACACGAAAGCCGTCGCCCTGCTCACCTACGACGACCTCCTCGATGCGCTGGCCGATGTCGAACCCATCCTCGAACACGACCCCGCCGCCGTCGAGGTGATGGACGACGTGTTGCTCGGGTTGGCTCGGGACACCGCCGAGTTCGCCGACGTGGTTGGCATGCTTCCGGAGGGCACCGATTCGGTGTTGCTCGTGGAGTTCTACGCCGACGACGACGCCGAGGGGCGACGACTCGTCGCAGACCTGCTGGCCGACCGAGTACCCGCCGCCGACAGCGAGGCCGACCCGACCGATGAACGGGTCCGGACGAACGCCGACCACCGCGCCGCCGCGGCGATGGAGGCCCACGACGCCGACACCCGGGCGAAGTTCTGGAAGATGCGGAAGTCCGGCTTGCCGATTTTACTCGGCCGGACGACGGACGAGAAACACATCGCCTACATCGAGGACACCGCCGTCCCGGCGCGAAACCTCCCGGAGTACGTCGCCGACGTACAGGAGATCCTCGACGACTACGACACCTACGCCAGTTACTACGCCCACGCCGGCCCCGGCGTGTTGCACATCCGGCCGCTCGTGAACACCAAGAGCGTCGAGGGGCTGGAGGCCTTCGAGGCCATCGCCGAGCGAGTGACCGATTTGGTCGTCAAGTACGGCGGGAGCGTCTCGGGGGAACACGGCGACGGCCGCGCCCGAACCCAGTGGAATCGGAAACTGTACGGCGACGACCTCTGGGCGGCGTTCCGTGACCTCAAGACCGCCTACGACCCCAACTGGACGCTGAACCCGGGCAACGTCTGTGGCGACCACGACTTGACCGAGAACCTCCGGTTCGACCCCGACTACGGGTTCGAATCCGGCTTCAGCCCCGAGTTGAGCTGGGACAACGACAACGGCTTTCAGGGGATGGTCGAGCTGTGTCACGGCTGTGGCGGTTGTCGCGGCGAGCAATCGACCACCGGCGGCGTGATGTGTCCCACCTACCGCGCGGCCCACGAGGAGATACAGTCGACTCGCGGCCGGGCGAACATGCTCCGGCAGGCGATGAGCGGCGGCCTTCCCGAAGAGGAACTGTTCTCCGAGGATTTCACCGAGGAGGTGCTCGACCTCTGTGTCGGTTGTAAGGGGTGTGCTCGCGACTGCCCCAGCGAGGTCGATATGGCCAAACTCCGCACCGAAGTCCTCCACGAGAAACACCAGCGCGACGGCACGAGCCTCCGGGACCGCCTTTTCGCCAACATCGACCGGCTGTCGGCACTGGGCAGTCGCTTTGCTCCGGTTGCCAACGCCGCCACCTCGCTTCCCGGCGCGGGCTTCCTCGCCGAGAAGACTCTCGGCATCGCGAGCGAACGCGACGTGCCGACCTTTGCGAGTGAGTCCCTCGTCGAGTGGTTCGAGGCCCGTGGCGGTGCCACGGTTCCAGAGGCCGACGCCGACCGCCGCGTCGTCGTCTTCCCAGACACCTACACGAACTACAACGACCCCGCCGTGGGGAAGGCCGCAATCGAGGTGTTGGAGGCTGCCGGCGTCCACGTCGTCGTCCCCGACGGCCTGCCGGGAAGCGGCCGGCCGCCGCTGTCGAAGGGGTTCGTCGAGAAGGCCCGCGAGGACGCCCGAGCGAACGTCGATGCCCTCGCGCAGATGGTCGAAGACGGGTGGGACGTGGTCGTGGTCGAACCCTCCGACGCCGTCATGTTCCAGTCGGATTACCTGGATTTGCTGTCCGGCGACGATGTCGAGCGCCTCGCGGCCAACGCCTACGGCGTCTGTGAGTACCTCGACCGGTTCCGACTGGACGAACGCCTCGATTTCGAGGGCGTCGAGGACGCCCTCGCTTATCACGGCCACTGCCACCAGAAGGCGACGAAGAAGGACCACCACGCCGTCGGCGTACTTCGGCGCGCTGGGTACGCCGTCGACCCCGTCGATTCGACCTGCTGTGGGATGGCCGGGTCGTTCGGCTACGAGGCCGAACACTACTCGATGAGTCAGGCAATCGCGGACCTCCTCCGTGACCAACTCGAATCGAGCGACGGCGAATCGGTCGTCGCGCCCGGCACCTCCTGTCGGACTCAACTCGACGAGGAATCGCCCGCCCACCCAGTCGAGAAACTCGCCGACGCGCTCGTCTGAGACGGCGCTGGGTTTATCATCCGAACTGGCGATTGTTCTGCGATGGAACTGAAGCGATACTTCGACGACTTCGAAATCGGTGACTCGGGGCGTTCGAGCGGCGGGCGCACGGTGACCGAGACGGATATTTTCCGGGCAGTCGGCTACGGCGCCGGCGAACGGATGCACGTCGACCGCGAACACGTCGAGACGACGGAGTTCGACGACCTGCTCGTCCAGAACACGGTGCTCATCGTCATCACCAGTGCGCTGTGGGGAGACGTGCCGGGGTGGGACTACGAGACGCCGGTGGCCTACGGCCGCGACGGGATGCGCTTCGTCAACCCCGCCTACCCGGGCGATACGCTCCACCTGGAGGTCGAGGTCGTCGACAAGCGAATACGTGAGAAGGACCGCGAAGCGGGGCGGCGTCGGGGACTCATCACCATCAACGAAGAACTGCGGAATCAGGGTGACGACCTCGTGATGGTCAACGACCACCACTCGCTGGTGCCGTTCTCGCCGGATTTCGACCCCGAGTGACCGCCCGAAGCTTCATTTTCCGAGGCGTCGTTCGTGCGGTATGGCAGTCACGCTCACTCGCAGAGACGACTACGAGCACGCGGCGACGCTCCGAATCGACGGCGGCGAACTGAACCTCTTCGGAACCGACACCATCGGGGCGATTCGGGAGACGGTCGAAGACGTTCCCACGGACGTGTCGGTGCTGGTGATTCGGGGCACGGACGACGGCGGCGAGGGAGGGCTGACGGCGGGCATCCACCTCGACGAGGTGAAGGACCTCTCGACGACCGAGGCCCGACGAGTCATGACGGACCTCCACGGGATGATGGACGCCGTGCGGAACCTCGACGCGGTCACGGTGTGTTGCTGTGGCGAGTACGCCCTCGGCGCCGGACTGGAGTTGGCGATGTCGTGTGACTTCCGACTGGCGACCGAGGAGGCAAACCTCGGGTTGCCGGAAATCGATATCGGCCTTGTCACCGGGATTCAGGGTGGCCTCCTCGTCCGACTCGTCGGTCTCCAGAAGGCGAAGGAACTCGTCTACACCGGCGAGGTGATATCCGGGACCGAGGCCGAAGACATCGGACTGGTCAACGACGCCGTCGCGCCCGGGGAGTACGAGGCACACGTCGATGCGCTCGTCGAGCAACTCGCCGAGAAGAGCCCGCTCGTCGTCCAGATGCAGACGCGGGTGTTCCGCGGATTGCGCTCCAACGGCGTCGAGTCGGGCGTCGACGCCAGCCTCGAAACAATCGCCGCCTGTTTCGATACGTACGACCAGACCGAAGCCATGGCGGCGTTCCTCGAATCTCGCGAACCCTCCTTCGAGGGACGATAGGCGTCAGAACTCCCGGGTCATCTCCATCCGGTTGACGCTGGTGTAGTAGGGACCGCCGAGGCGGCCGACGGTGTCGAGGTGGTCCATCTCGACCTTTCCGTCGACGAGTACCTCGTCGGCGATGTGGAACGTCTCGACTTCGCCGAAGAACACCCCGCGGTCGTGGATGTCCAGCGACTCGATGGCCGTACACTCCATGCTGATGAGGGCGTCGGCGACCCGCGGGGGCGTGACGTGGGTCGACTCCGCGCGGTCGAGTGCGGCGAAGTCGAACTCGCTTTCCTCCGGCGGCAACTCCGCCGACGTCCGGTCCATGCGCTCGGCAAGGTCCTCGGTCACCACGTTGACGACGAACTCGCCGGTCGCGGCGACGTTTTGGGCGGTGTCCTTCTGTTCGCCGTCGTCGTGTGCCTTCGAGCTGAACATCACGGTCGGGTACTCCGAACTGATGTAGTTGTAGCAACTGAACGGTGCGAGGTTGTCGACGCCGTCGGCGCTGGTCGTGGAAATCCACCCGATTGGACGGGGCGTGACGGCGGATTTGACGATGCGACTGCTCACTCGCGTGTCGATGTCTCGGACTGGAAACTCCTGCATTACTACCGATGCATCCTGCACGAACACATAAATATGTTGATAACGCGGATAGTTACGAAACGGCGCGGGCGGTATAATTAACCGCTTCGGCGCCCGATTCGTCGTATGGTCAGTTCCGAAACGCTCCGTCGCGGCGCGCGAGTGGCGGTCGTCATCGCCGGCTTCGTCGCCGGCTTCCTGCTCATGGCCGGCCTCTACGGCTTCGTCTTCCCGGAGCGACTCGTCGAGCGAGGACTCGACTCGACTTCGACGGCGTATCTCGTCAGCGCGGTGTTGTTCGTGACCGGCGCTGCCGGCATGTACCTCCAGCGGTACGTCACCCAGCGGTTCCTCGATGAGGCGTAGTCGCGTCTACGAGACGCCGGTGTCGTCGCGGTAGTGTGGGTAGTCCATCTGGTCGGCGATGCGGTCACGCGTGCCAGCGTCGGTGAGCAGTTCCGCGAAGTACAGTCCCACGTCGAGCGCCGAACTCACGCCGCCACCAGTTATCACGTCGCCGTCGCGGACGACGCGCCGTTCGGTCACGGCGGCGCGTTCGGCGAGCGCCTCGTAGGCGTTCGGGTGAGTCGTCGCACGGCAATCGTCGAGGAGGCCGGCGGCGGCCAACAGCAGCGACCCCGTACACACCGAGAGTTTGTACCGACAGTCCTCGGCGGTTCGGAGCCACGATACGACCGGGCCATCGTCGTCGGGAAGCGTCGTGCCGATGCCACCGGGGACGACGACGGCGTCGTAGCCGTCCAGCGGTTCGTCGGTCGCCGTCGTCTCGAAGGTGAGCCCACCCGTCGCCGTCACCGTCGGCGAGAGGCCGCAAACCTCCCACTCGACGTCCTCGCGAAAGCCCATCGTCCCGACCCGCGTGATGGGGTCGTAGGCGCCGACGAAATCCAGCGCCGTGAGGCCGTCGTAGACGACGAAGGCGATTCGCATCGTCATCGGACCTGAAACGGCGGGAAGCAATCGAGGAGCAGCCCCGGTCGGTCAGCCTCCCCGGCCGCGACGGCGCTCGGTTTGGCGAACGACTCCGCTTCGAGGAACGACGCGAACGACTCGCGGGCGCCGTGGACGGCGTGGATGTTCGGGTGACACAGCAGCAGCGACCCATCCTCGGCGGCCGCCGACATCCGGTCTGTGACCGCCGGCCCGTCGTGGCCCCGCTCGAACAACTGGAGGTCGTAGGGCGATTCGGGTTGGAGGAACGTAATCGAGGTGTCGACGCCGGATGGTTCGGCGCCGACTATCCACTCGATGCCGTGTTCTTCGGCGGCCCGAACGGTTCCCGAACTGCATCGCATGAACGGGATGTGAAAGCCGGTCGAGCGGGCATCGAGGTCCGCCTCGAAACGGTCGATGATGGCCGTCAGTTCCTCGTCGACCGTCTCGTAGGGCGTCTCCATGTAGGAGGTGTGCCGGTAGCCGTGGACGACGGCCTCGGCGCCTGACTTGAGGAGTCGGCCGACGCCGTCGCGGACGGCCTCGTCTTGGAGGTGTATCGCCGGTACGGAGACGCCGGCGGAGACGTCGGCGTCTCCCAGGGCGTCGACGAGCCAGTCGATGCCGTCCTCGAAGACGTCGTAGGCGATGTGTTCGATGCGCGTCTCGAGGCTCGTCTCGGGGTCGAGGTTCCGGACGAACTTGAGATACGGGCTGAGCGACCGTCGCTTCTGGTCGTGGGCAGTCGTCGAGTCTGCGAAGTGGTCTGTCATGGTTGGTCGTTCCGTCGTCGTCTCATTCGGGGCGCAGTTCCGAGAAGTCGACATCGGCGAAGTCGACGTCGAGGTCATCGGCGAAGGCTTCGGCGTATTCGATGTAGCGGCGGGCTGTCTCGATGTTGGCAATATCTATCATGTCACCCTCGTAGCGGACGGCGCTTTTGCCCTCGTTTTCGGCTTCCAACAGCGTCTCCATCGCGCCGACCCAGTACTCGACGGTGTCGGCGTCGGGCAGGAAGATTTCGTTGGCGTGTTCGACGTGGGAGGGGTGGATGACGAGGTAGCCGGTGTAGCCCATCTCCCGGGAGAACTGCATGTCCTTCCGGAGTCCCTCGATGTCGCCGACGTCGACGTACGTGCCGGCGAGCGGGAACTCGATTTCGGCGGCGCGAGCGTCCATCAGCGCCTGTTCGCGGAGGTGCAGCGTCTCCAGTCCTTCCCGTCCGGGGCCGGTCCACTCAAAGCCGAGTGCGCGGTTCGTGTCGGTACCCTTCACCGCGCCACAGCCGATGGTGCCGACCCGGTCGGCGGCCTCACAGAGTTCGTACACCTGTCGCATCGCTTGTGCGGTTTCGACGCTGACGGTCAACTCGATGCCGCCGACCTCCAGCCCCTCCCGGCGCTCGATGTGAGTCAACACCGTATCGAGCCGTTCGATGTCGTTCGGTTCCCGGACCTTCGGGACGGTTATCGCCTCCAGTTCCTCGCAGGCGATGGCCTCGAAGTCGTGTTCGGCGAATCCCTCGCTTGCGTTGGGGTGGGCGTTGACGCGGACGTGGACGCGCTGGCCCTCGGCGTGGAGTTTCGGGAGGTGTTCGGCGACGATGTCGCGGGCGGCCTCCTTCTCTTCGGGCGGGACCGAATCCTCCAAATCGAGGATGATGACGTCGGCATCGTTCTCGTGGGCGCTTTCGACCCAGCCCTCACGATTCCCGGGAATGAACAGCACTGAGCGAGCGGGTTCCATGTATTGAAATCTACGGAGGAGTCCTTATACCTTGTCCCGAATCACAGGTCGGCGACGCGTGGGATTACCTCCTCTCCGAGCAGTTCGATGGCATCGACGGCGCGTTCGTGGTCCATTCCGGGCCACTGGACGCGGGCGACGAGGTGGTCGACGCCGAGCGTCTCGTTGAGCGATTCGAGGTCGGCGACAACCTCATCGGGCGTGCCGATGAGATACCGGCCCTCGCTGACCCGCTCGAAGCGCTCCCGTCTGCTCAAATCCTCGCCGTCGTCGTCGATGACGCCCCACTCCGACAGCGAGTCGAACTTGTCGAGGATGTACGGCGCGGCGGTGTCGATGGCTTTCTCGGTCGTCTCGGCGACGTACACGTCGCGTCGAATCGGCCGACAGGACGGCTCCTCGGTGAGTTCGCGCTCGTAGAGGCCGACGGCCTTCTTCAGTTTCGAGACGGGCGAGACGGGGTCGATGAGCCACGCGTCGCCGAGTGCGGCGGCCCGCCGGACGGCCGAGGGTGCCGACCCGCCGAGCCATATCGGCGGCCCGGATTCCTGTACTGGACGAGGGCGGAGCGTCACGTCCTCGAAGGCGTAGTGGTCACCGTCGTAGGAGACGCCGTCCTCGGACCACAGTGCCCGGAGGATTTCGACGCCTTCGGTGACGCGGCCGGCGCGTTCGGCCTTGTCGACGCCGACGGTGTCGAACTCGGCGTCGCGGTAGCCGGCGGCGGCACCGAAGACGACGTTGCCGCCCGAAATCACGTCGAGGGTGGCGACTCGCTCGGCGACCAAGGCGGGATTGTGCAGCGGCAACAGACAGACGCTCGTCCCGACGCGGACGTCGCCGTCGAACTCCGCCGCGAGACGGGCGAGCGTCTGGAAGTTGTCGAAGTAGATGTCGTCGGTGAAGTGGTGTTCGCCGACGAACAGCCCCTCGAAGCCGCTTTCCTCGGCAATTCGAGCCTGTTCGAGCAACTCCGCGAGACAGCCCTCGGGGTCGCGATCGCCCGGGTGTTGGGTCAGCCCCATCAGGCTAACGTCCACAGTCAGGCACCTCCGAAGATGGTTTCTGGGTTGTCACGGGCCATCCGCTCGATGTCGGCACGCGGGATGCCGGCGGATTCGAGGTCGGCGTGAAACGCCGCCAGCGCGTCCGGCGGCGACATCCGCCCCGGTTGGCCGTAATCCGTCGACAGCAAGTTGTGTTCTGGGCCGGTCGCCTCGATACCGGCGACGATTTTATCGAACATCGCGCCGTCGGCGAAGGCGTCGTGAGCCGCCTCGGGGGCATCTGGGAGGAACAACTCACGGACGGTCTCGTCGGTCACGATGGAGCAGCGTTCGAAGTATACCCCATCGCGGGCCAATCGGGCCTGCCGTTCGGGCGTGAGGCCGACGCCGTCACGGGCGGCGTGGAACTCCGGATGCGTGACGATGACCTCGCCGTCGACCTCCGTGACGGCGTCGACGACGGCCTCGACTTCCTCGACGCCGATGTGGCCGGTTCCGACAACCATCCCGTCGTTTATCGCCTCGGTAAGCACCGACCAGACGCCGTCTTTCAGTTCGTCGTTCCCGTTCAGCAGGTCGATGGTTTTCGGTTCGCCCTGTTCGAGCATGTTCCGTTTGGCGGTCATCGTCGGGAGTTCGACGCGACTGGCACCCATCTTCGCGGCGGCGACGACGGCGTCGATGTTGATGCCGCCGACCGAGCGGTTCAAAACGACCGTCGAAGCGAGTCGGATATCGGAGTCACAGGCCTGCTCGACGAGCGCCGCGGCCATCGTCGTCGGCGCGTGGTGGTTCTTGAGAACTAACCCACCCATGCCGGCGGCGGCGGCGCGCCGAGCGAGTTCCACGATGTCGTGCTTTCTGTCGGTTACGTCCGGTCCCGCGTGGACGTGTGTGTCCCACGCGCCGGCGACGGGATGCTGAGTGTCCATCTGTTGTCCTCGGGGTGTGTGTATTCTTGCCACGAGTATTAAGCCCTCTGGGACAGGTCAGTTCCGTTTCACGACGGGCACGCGGCGCTCAACTTATTTATGCACAGGACGCGACGGACCCGTATGAACCAACGTACGACCGTCCGCTGGGGGCGATATCCGTGAACATCGCGGTCATCGGCGCCGGCGCCCTCGGCTGTCTGTTCGGCGGCCGACTCACCGAGGCCGGCCACGACGTCCACCTCCTGCACTACCGGCAGTCGTACGTCGACCGGTTGAACGAAGAGGGCTTGACAATCGAGAGCGAGGACGGCGAGACGACCGACATCGCCGTCGAAGCGACGACCGACGCCAGCGAGGTCGGTCCCGTCGACTTCGCAATCGTCTTCGTCAAATCCCACCAGACCGAGGCGGCGCTGGCCGAACACGCCGCCTGTATCGGCCCCGAAACCGACCTGCTGTCGTTGCAGAACGGTCTCAGACACTACGACCGACTGCTCGACGTCGTCGGAGAAGACCGCGCCTTCGCGGGCGTGACGTATCAGGGCGCCGTCGCCGAGGAGCCGGGATACGTTCGCGTGACGTCGAGCGGCCCCTCGACGTTCGGCGGGACGAACGACGCGGGCGCACGCCGAATCGAGTCCGCCCTCGAAGAGGCCGGCTTCCCCGTCGAAGTGGTCGAGGACCCGCGAGCGTACATCTGGGCCAAACAACTGATGAGCCTCCCCATCAAGCCGCTGGCGGCGCTGACGCACCTCTCGAACGGCGAACTCGTCGCGACGCCGGAGACGCGAGGGTTGATGGAGCAAATCGTCGCCGAGGCCGAAACCGTCGCCGAAAGCCGCGGTATCGACATCCCGATGGACGACCCGATGGAAGAGGTCGTCACCACCTGCGAGGAGTCCCACTCCCACTACTCCAGTATGCTGCAGGACGTCCGGGCCGAACGGAAGACCGAAATCGACGACGTAAACGGCGCTATCGTCGACATCGCCGACGAGGAGGGCATCGACGTGCCGGTGAACGAACTCGCGACGAACCTCGTTCGAGCCCTAGAGAAGAGTTACCTCGACTGAGACGGTTCAGTTCTCGCTTTCGTCGACGTAGTAGGAGGC
The DNA here is from genome assembly GCF_024300825.1 of Natronomonas gomsonensis. NCBI lineage: Archaea > Methanobacteriati > Methanobacteriota > Halobacteria > Halobacteriales > Natronomonadaceae > Natronomonas > Natronomonas gomsonensis. The sequence goes on from NZ_CP101323.1 coordinate 2,125,134, forward strand.
GCGGCCGACGGCGACGGTGGTCCACTCGCCGGGGGCGCGCTCGGAATCGATGTCGACCTCGATGACGACGAGCGAGCGCCCGTGGCGGCGAACCTGGGCCTCCGCGCGCAGGTCTCCGGTCGCCGGACGAAGATACGAGAGGTTCATCTCCGTCGTGGCATAGAGCGCCGTCTCGGGGTCCTCGAGCACCGTCCGGAGCGCGGTGCCCGCGGCGTTGTCCAGCAGCGTCGCGAGGACGCCGCCGTGGAGCGTATCGCCGTTGGGGTTCGTGAGTTCCGCGCGGTGAGGGAGACCGAGTACGGCCCGACCCTCCGACTCGGACTCGATGAAGACGCCGAGCCACGACAGCAGCCCGGTCTCGGCGACGACGCGTTCGGAGGCCGTCTCGGGTGCGTTCGTCATGGCTTACTTCGGGTCCTCGGAGTGCGGTGGGACGCCCCGGACGGTCAGGATTTCGCCGTCGATGAAGGAGGCGGCGGGACTGGCGAGGAACTCGACGACGTCGGCGATTTCGGCCGTCGTCCCGGTCTTTCGGTCCACCTCCGAACGGTCGATGTCGGCGGGGTCGGTGTCACCGGCGGTGACCGCACCGGGCGTGGCGATAAAGCCCGGCGCGACGCAGTTGACGCGGACGCCCTCCGACGCCCACTCGCTCGCAAGCGATTTCGTGAGGTTGTTGACGCCGGCTTTCGCCGCGCCGTAGTGGGTTTCGTGGGGGGCGGCCTCCTGGCTCCGAAGGCTGGAGATGTTGACGACCGAGCCGCCGCCGTCTTGGAGCGCCTCGCGGGCGGCGTGGGTGCAGTTGAACACGCCGTGGAGGTTGATGTCGACGATGGTCTTCCAGCCGTTCTCGCTGAGGTCGTCGAAGTCGCATTTGAAGACGGCGCCGGCGTTGTTCACGAGCACATCGAGGCCGCCGAACTCCTCGACGGTGGTCTCGACCATCGCCTCGACGGAATCGCGGTCACGAACGTCACACTCGATGGGAGGACCCGTCCCGGCGTGTCGCCGTCGTTGATTTCCTCGGCGACGGGGTCGACGTTGTCCTGCTCGCGAGAACAGATAGTCGTATCGACGCCTTGGGCGGCGAAGCCCTCGGCGATTCGTCGGCCGATACCGCTTGACGCACCGGTGACGATGGCACTCGAACCATCGACGGTGAACTTGTTGTCGGACATGCTGAAGCGTGGATAGATTCGGTGTGTGCTTAACTGTAGGGGTCAGAACGCGACGTTCTCCTGGCCCTTCAAATCGAGGAAGGACCGGACTTCGTCGGGGGAGGCGATTTCGCGGCCGGTCACCTCCGTCGTCAAATCGACCATCTTCTCGACCTGCTGGACGTTGCTCTCGGCGAGTTCGCCCTTCCGGATGTAGAGGCTGTCTTCGAGGCCGACGCGGGCGTGTCCACCCATGCTGACCGCCGTGGTGCCGAGGGCCATCTGCATGCGGCCGGCGCCGATGACCGAAAACGAGAACTCGTCGCCGAACAGTTTCTCGGCGGTGTCGACCAGGTGCAGCAGGTGGTCGTGGTCGGCGCTGATGCCGCCGTGAATCCCCATCACGAACTGGATGTGGATGGGCGTCTCGAGGATGCCGCGGTCGACGAAGTGCTTGGCGTTGTAGAGATGTCCCACGTCGTAACACTCCAGTTCCGGCTTCGTGCCGTGAGATTCGAACATCGGCAGAATCGTTTCGAGGGACTCGAAGGAGTTCGGGAAGATGAGGTCCCGAGTTCCCTCCAGATACTCCGTCTCCCATTCGTATTTGAACTCCTCGAAGGCGTCGAGGATGGGGTAGAGCCCGAAGTTTATCGACCCCATGTTACAGGAGGCCATCTCGGGTTCCAGTTCGGGGACGACGGCGGTTCGCTCCTCGACGGTCATCGTCGGTGCGCCGCCGGTCGTCGGCTGAACGATGGCGTCACAGCGGTCCTTAACGCGCTCGGCCACCTCACGGAACAACTCGAGGTCCGAGGTCGGTTCGCCGGTCTCTGGGTCCCGGACGTGGAGGTGGAGGATGCTGGCGCCTGCCTCGGCGGCCCCCACCGCCTCCTCGACGATTTCGTCGGGCGTTATCGGCAGATGCGGCGACATGGTCGGCACGTGGATGGCACCCGTCACGGCACACGTCACTATCGCTTTGTCGAACGTCCTCATGAGGTAGAGTGACACACAGGGCTGAATAAGCGTTCCGGTCGGGACGACTTCGCAGGGAGATGTGAACTGCCCACACATCTGTTCAGCATCGCTGAATGAATTCCGCTCACCCGCGCATTGCCGAATCGACGATTCGGCCGCATATCCATAACAATATTATGTTTGTTATTGCAGAGGCCATAACAAGCATAGTTTTGTTATTCGAAGGCCGGGTCGAGACCGGAACGGATGCCGACAGTACAGGCAAATATCACGTTAGCCGTTCAGCAGTGGTGAACTTTATTTCCCTCGGGGCGAAAGGGCCGAACATGGCAAACCACCGCACACGCGGAAACGAGGTCGGGTCGGTCCGGAAGACGCTTCGCATCCTCGAGTTGCTGAAGGACTTCGAGGGCGCCCGGGTGACACAGCTCGCAAACGAACTCGACTGGCCGAAAAGCACCGTCCACAGCCACCTCGAAACCCTCGAAAACGCCGGCTACATCGTCAAAGAGGACGAAACGTACCAGCTCGGCTTCCGGTTTCTCGACCTCGGCGAGCACGTCAAGTACCGCAACGAGGTGTACGGAATGGTCGAACCCCGCATCGAGGCCCTTGCCAACAGCACCGGTGAGCGCGTTCAGTTCGTCATCAGTGAACACGGCGACTGCGTCTACGCCCGCATCGCCGAGGGCGAACACGCCGTCAGCACCGGTAGCAGGCTCGGACGCCGCCGGCACATGCTCCACGCCACGGCCGCCGGGAAGTCCATTCTGGCGTTCACCGACCGCGAGGAGGTCAAACGAATCATCGAGGAGAAGGGGCTCCCGGAACTGGCAGAGAACACCATTACCGACGAGGACACCCTCTTCGAGGAGTTGGCGGAGGTCAGAGAGCGCGGCTACGCGTTCAACTATGAGGAACACATCGAGGGACTCCGCGCCGCGGCCGCTCCCGTACAGGAGCCCGATGGTAGCGTCGTCGGCGCGATAAGCGTCTCCGGGCCGGCCCACCGGATGCACGGCGAACAGTTCACCAAGGAGTTACCCGAGAACATCCTCGGCGTCTGCAACGAAATCGAACTCGACATCGTCTACCAGTAGCCGAACATCGGGGGCCAGCACCTCAGTCGGGTCCTCTCCTGCTGGGATTTGGTACCCAAACACTTACATTGGATTTCCGCCTACACTCTTCCGGTAGCAGACGCATGGAGCTAGAATTCTCTAACGCAACGAAGATGCTTCGTCAGGAGGTCCGGCGGTTCGTCGACGAGGAGTTCCGTCCAATCCTCAACGACCTGCCGGACGAAATCGAGCGATACCATGACCTCGACCCCGAGAACCCCGAACTCACGGACAACGTTCGGCCCCACCCCATCAAGATTCCCGAGGATGACCGACAGCGCCTTCGAGAGAAGGCCAAGGAGGCCGGCTTCTGGGCGATGGGTGTGCCCGAGGAGTACGGCGGCGGCGGCCTCAATCTCGTCGAGCGGTGTGTCGTCCTCGAAGAACTGTCGAAACACCGGATGGGGCTGTATCAGGCCGGTCTCGGCGTCATCGAACTCGGACCGGGACTGACCGTCGGCGAACCGTCCGCGTACCTCGAAAACGCGGACGAGTACCAAATCGAGGAGTTCTTCCAGCCGTGTATCGACGGCGAGAAACAGAGTTGTTTCGGCCTCACCGAACCGGCCGCCGGCTCTGACCCCCGGGGGATGGAGACGCGCGCCGAAAAGGACGGCGGCGAGTGGGTCATCAACGGCACGAAACACTACATCTCGTGGGCGGGAGACTCCGATTTCATCATCCTCTTTGCCCGCACCGAGCCGAAAGACGACGACATCAACGACCACGGTATCACGTCGTTCCTCGTCCCCTCCGACAGCGACGGCGTCTCGATGCGGTCGATGCCGGTCATCCGACCGGAGTACCCCTTCGAGGTGCGACTCAACGACGTGCGCGTGCCCGACGAGAACGTCCTCGGTGAGGTCGGCGGCGGCCTCGGCATCGCAAAGCAGTGTCTCGGCGAATCGCGCGTGCTGTACGCCGCGAACTCGCTTGGCCCCATCGACCAGTCCATCCGGATGGGCATCGAGTGGGCCAACGACCGCGTCGTCGGCGAGGAGAAACTCGCAGACAAGCAGGCCATCCAGTGGAAAATCGCGAAATCCGCCGTCGATTACCAAGCCGCGAAGTACTCCGTGTACCACGCCGCCCAGCGCTTCGACGACGGCGAGGATATCCGGCATGCGGCCTCCATCACGAAGTACCAGACGACGGAGACGCTGTGGACGGTGCTGGACCGGATGGTCCAGATTCACGGCGGCGCCGGCGTCGACGGCGACCTCCCGCTGGAACGGTGGCTCCGGGAGTCCCGGGTGCGCCGCATCGGTGAAGGCCCCTCCGAGGTCCAACTGAAGACCATCGCCCGGAACCTGCTGAAAGGATACGAAGACCCCGACCCGCTCCCGCTGAACTGACCGCCCTTGTTTTAGGCCGCTTTCTCGCCGCCCTCGACGCCGAAGAACGCCGCGATACCTGCCAACAGCGTCACGAAACCGAGCGTCGCCAGCGGGACGCCGTACCCGTCCGTCGCGTCGATGACCACGCCGACGATGGGCGGTGAGACGACCGCCCCAATCATGATGGCTGCGACGCCGATGGCCGTTCCCGTTCCGGCTTCGTCGCCGTCCATGACCTCACTCGCCATCGTGAGATACACGCCGTTGTACCCCAGCGAGACGGCGCCGACACAGAGCAACACGACGAGCGCCACGGAAAACTCCGTCTCCGGCGAGAGAACCAACAGCGGGAGATAAAACACGAACCCGACGATGCCGATACCGGCGAGGACGAGGTGTTTGCTCCCCGCGAAATAGGAGTCCGTCAGGAATCCGAAGCCGATTCGCGACCCCATCCCCATCAGTTGCATCCCCGTGTACACCAGTCCCGCGATAGCCGGCGCGAAAAGCAGGCTCTCGGTGAGGTACAACACGATGTAGGCCATCAGCGTGAACTGCGTGGCACCGAACAGCACGCCACTGATCAAAAACGGGAAGACGTCCCGGGTCGCCGCGAGGCGGAGTATTCGTCGATGCTGGTCGAGGACGCGCGTCGCCGAGGGGACGCGTCTCCCGGACGGTTCCGTCTTCGGCGAGTAGAGATAGATGGTTCCGAGCATCAGTATCGTCGTCGCCGCGACGACCCGGACGGCAGTTCGCCACCCGAACACCGACGCGATGGCGGGCAGGAACGCCGCACCCGCGGCGCCACCGAGCATCACGCCGGTCTGTTTGATGCTGATGCCGATGGTGCGCTGGTCGGCCGGGAACCAATCGAAGATACCCTTGTTGGTCCCCGAGGGAACGGTTCCGTACCCCAATCCGACGACGTAGGCACCCGTCGCGACCGTCCAGAACGTCGGGAGGACGCTCAAAAGGAACGAAATCGAGCCGATGAGCGCAAGCCCAACGCCGAGAGCGAACCGCTCGCCCGCGTAGTCGGTAACGATGCCGCCGGTGGTGACCGACGAGAAGTAACCGGCGTACAGCAGCGTCACGAGGAGGCCGATTTCGGTCGTCGAGACGCCGAAGTCGCCCTTGACGAACGGCGTGAGGACGGTGAGCGTGAGGAAGGTGAGGCTGCCGACGACTTGGATGGCGAACATGATCCACAGCGTCTGCCAGCGGGGTTTCATCGAGTACTGAGAGAAGGCGAGCGTGAGGGCAAATACATTCCCCTTCGCATGAGGAGTGCTAACGAAGAATTATATGGCCGTACGGCAATTATCGAACGATGGCAGACAGAGTACTCATCGACCGAGACGACAGCATCGCGACCGTGACCGTCAACCGGCCGGAGAAGCGCAACGCGATGGATATTCCGACCCGGAAAGCACTGTACGAGGCCTTCGAGGAAGTCGGCGAGGACGACGAGGTGCGCGCAATCGTGCTTCGGGGCGCCGGCGACGGCTCGTTCATCGCCGGCGGCGACATCGACTCCTTCGCCGAGTTCGACCACATGGACGGCATGGAGTACGCCGAGAAGTACGCCCAGGGCCTGTACAACTACGTTGCGGACCTCCACAAACCGACCGTCGCGGCGGTCGACGGCTACGCCCTCGGCGGCGGCACCGAAATCGCGCTGGCCTGCGATATCCGACTGGCGACCGAGGACGCGAAGTTCGGCCTCCCGGAGGTCGGCATCGGCGTCATCCCCGCCGGCGGCGGCACCCAGCGACTCGTCCAGGTCGTCGGAGCGGGCATCGCCAGCGAACTCATCCTCACCGGCCGCGTCATCGACGCCGCGGAAGCGAAGGAAATCGGCCTCGCGAACCACGTCTACACCGACGAGGAGTTCGACGACGAGGTTCGTTCGATGGCAGAGGACCTCGCCTCGAAGGCGCCGGTCGCCCAGCGCCTCGCCAAGGAGTCCATCCGACGCAGCCTCGACATCGACGCGGGTCTGGAGTACGAGCGACTCGCCGGTGCGTTCCTGTTCGGCACCGACGACCAGAAAGAGGGAGCGAACGCCTTCCTCGAAGACAGAGAACCGGAGTACAAAAACCGATAAGCCGCGTTACTCGCCGATACTGAGACAGACGTTCTTCGTCGTGGTGAACTGGTCGAGGGGCTCCAGCCCCTTTTCGCGGCCGAAGCCGCTGTCGCGGTGGCCACCAAAGGGCGTCTCGACGACGCCGGCGAACCACTCGTTGACGTACACCTGTCCGGCGACGACATCACGTGCGAAGCGGTGGGCGCGTTCGAGGTCGTTCGTGAAGATGCCGGCCGACAGCCCGTAGTCGCTGTCGTTGGCGATTTCGAGGGCTTCCTCCTCCGTCGCGAACGGAATCACCGCGAGCACCGGCCCGAAGATCTCCTCGCGAGCGATGCGGAGGTCGTTGGTCGCGTCGTCGAAAATCGTCGGGCCGACGAAGTAGCCGGTCGATTCCTCGGCGTCGTCGGGCACGCCGTCGACGACCGGCTCTCCCAACTCCTGTTTGCCGACTTCGACGTACTCCCGGACCTTCTCGTACTGTGCTTCGGAGACCAACGCCCCCACGTCGGGGTCCTCCAAGCCCGGTCCCATCGTCAGGTCCTCGACGGCCTCGACGAGTCGGTCGAGGAACTCCTCGTGGATGTCCTCGTGGACGAGCAGGCGGTCGCCCGCCGAGCACACCTGTCCCGCGTTCCGAGTGAAAATCGAAATCAGCGTCCCCTCGATGGCGTCTTCGAGGTCGGCGTCGGGGAAGACGACGTTGGGGTTCTTCCCGCCGGCCTCGATGTGGACGTGTTTCAGTTGGCGCGCGGCGGTCGCGGCGACCTCCTTGCCGGTCGGAACCGACCCGGTGAAGGCGATGGCGTTGACGCCGGCGTCGTCGTCGAGTTCCGATGCCGGGACGTGGCTCGGGCGGCTTCCGTCGCGGGTGTCGTACATTCCCTGGTCGCGGAGTTCCTCGTGTGAAACCCGCGCGTGGTCGTAGACGAACCGCTTGACATCGTCTTTCGAGTAGCCGTCACGAGCGATGGTCGCCGCGTGTTCCGGCGACAGCGCGAGACAGGGTTCGGCCCGTTCGGAGAGATACGTCGTGTTCGCCCCGAGAACCGACATGGTGTCGGCGGCCGTCGTGAGGACGCCCGCGGCGCTGTCGGCGACGTGGTCGTTGACGTTGTGCGGCGCTTCGGTCGTCAACACCGTGACGGTGCTGTCGTCTTCCTCGAAGCCGCGCTCGACGTGCAGCGGGTCCCACGGACTCTCGGCTTCGTTCTCGGCGACACACAGTCCGAACTTGTGCGGTCCGCCGTGGGTCGCCTTATCGGTCGGCCCCGGTGTCGCGCCGGCGACGTTCATGTAGACGAAGGTGAGCGCCCGCCCGATGGTCGCGTTTGGCTTCGACCCCTGACCGAAGGCGTTGGCACCGCCGTTGATGTCGAGTTCCTCGACTATCGGTCCGTTGACGACCACCATCGGCCAGTGTGGCTCCGTCGTCGCGAGCGTCCCGTAGAGGTTGAACTCGGGGTCCAGCGTCGCTTCGAGGGCGGCCAACACCACCGGAAAGAACGACGCCTCACAGCCGGCCATCACCGCGTTCGCCGCGAGGGTTTCCATCGTCGCCGACCGCTCGCTCAACGGGAAGGGGCCGAGACGGTCCTCGCCGGCGACATCGGCGGCCTCGAGGAACCGGTCGACTCGCTCCCGCGTGGGATCGACGACCGGCAGTCCGTCCGGAGAGGAAACGGTAGCCATACACACACCGTACACCCGGCGGCACATACCTGTTCCGCCGACCCCTCGGCGAGCGAAGCCACGGCAAAAGCTTAATAGATTCACTGCCCCCTTCGAACGTATGAGCGACCAGTTACTGGACGGCATCGACGTAGTCGACCTCGGGCAGATATACAACGGCCCCTACTGCTCTCTGCTGCTCTCCTATATGGGTGCGGACGTCACGAAAATCGAACCGCCACACGGCGAACCGCTTCGGGCCCGCGTCGACGACGGCGAGGCCCCGGAGTTCGTGATGCTCAACTCCAACAAGGAGGGCATGACACTCAACCTCAAAACCGAGGAGGGAAAGGAAATCTTCGAGGAACTCATCGAGGACGCCGACATCCTCGTCGAGAACTTCTCGGTCGGAGCGATGGAGCGCCTCGGCCTCGGCTACGAGGAACTCTCAGAAATAAACCCGGAACTCATCTACGCCCACAGCAGCGGCTTCGGCGAGGAGGGCCCCTACAACGAGTACCCCGCGATGGACCTCACGATTCAGGCCATCAGCGGCGTGATGGACGTGACGGGCTTTCCGGACGGACCGCCGACGAAAGCCGGCATCGCCGTCGGCGACTTCATGGGTGGCATCCACCTGCTCGCTGGCATCCTCGGTGCCCTGTACGAACGGGAGTTGACCGGCGAGGGCCAGTTCGTCGAGGTGAGCATGCACGATTCGGTGTTTCCGACGCTGATGTCGCCGATGGCGGCGCACTTCAACGATGACGACGTGCCACCCCGGACCGGCAACCGACACAGCGGCCTCGCACAGAGTCCCTACAACGTCTACGAGACATCCGACGGCTACATCGCCATCTTCGGCGTCACCGACCAGCACTGGCACTCGCTTTTGGAGGTCATCGGCCGGGAGGATTTGAAGGGCGACCCCCGATTCGAGAGCAACGTCAAACGGTCGAACCACCTCGACGAGGTCGACGAACTGGTCGAGGAGTGGACCATCGAGCGCGAGCGCGACGACATCGAGGAAATCCTGCTCGATGCGGGCGTCCCCTGTGGCCCGGTCAAGGAACTCGACGAGGTCGCCGACGACCCCCACCTCAAGGAGCGCGAGATGATAAACGAAATCGAACACCCCGACTACGGCGAGATATCGGTCCCCGGCATCCCGATTCGGTTCTCAAGGTCGGAACTGCCCGACATCGAACCGTCGCCGACGAAGGGGCGAGACACCCGGAAGGTGATGTGTGAACGCCTCGGCTACTCCGAGGCGGAGTACGAGGAGCTGAAAGAGAAGGACGTCTTCTAAAACTCGTGGTCGTCGCCCTGGAGGTCGGCAACCGTCGCGCCATGTTCGATTTTCCGCTCGACGAGTAACTCCTCCCGGAGCGTCGCCTCGGCCGTCTCGGCGACTTCGGCGGCTTTCTCGGCGGGCACGACGACGACGCCCGTCGCGTCGGCAACGATGAGGTCATCGGGGTTCACCGTCACGCCGTCGATGTCGAGCGGTTCGCCGACTTCTTCGACGGCGAGGCGGCGCTGGCCGGATTTCGGCGTCGCCTGACGGGCGAACACCGGGAACGACCCCTCCCGAATCTCGGGGATGTCGCGGTGGCCACCGTCGATGACCATGCCGGCGACGCCGGCGTTGTCGGCCAGTCGCGAGGCGTTGCCACCCCAACAGGAGATGTCGGGGCCGACGCCGTCGATGACGAGCACGCGGTCCTCGCGGAGTTCGTTCAACATCGCGTAGGGGAAGTTCGTCCGCTCGCCGGGGTCGTCGACCAACTCGAAGCGCATCGTGTGGGCGCGTCCGACCGTCGTCTGGTCGGGCGCCGCCGGCGGCAGGCCAGTGATGACGCCGTCGATGTCGTGTTTGTCCAAGGCGTCGGAGACGACGCTGGTGTCGAACATGCTGTACACGTCCGTGATACTCGATGCCATGTAGTCGTCTGTTGCGTGCGGCGGCTTATAGGTATCCCTCGTCGCTTGGCCGTCTTGGCCGGCGACGGGACGGTGAAAACACCTATCATCGCTCGACCGGAACGGACGGTATGGCAGCACAACCCACAGAGTACGACCAGTTCATCGATGGCGAGTACACGCCTTCCGAGAGCGACGAGCGCATCGAGGTGTCGTTTCCCTACGACGGGTCGGTGTGGGCGACGGTTCCGGACGGCACCGAAGCCGACGTCGAGCGGGCGGTTGACTCGGCACGGTCGGCCTTCGAATCCGACGAGTGGCGCGGGTTGTTGCCGAGCGAGCGGGCATCGATACTCCACGACATCGCCGACACAATCGACGACCACGCCGAGGAACTCGCGGAACTGGAGACCCGACAGAACGGTAAACTGATTCGGGAGATGAGTTCCCAGATGGGCGGCCTCGGCGAGTGGTTCCGCTACTACGCCAGCCAGTGTCGGACCCACGAGGGCCGGACGATTCCCGTCGAGAGCAAAGGCGGGGAGATGTTCACCTACGTCCGCGAGGAGCCACGCGGCGTCGTCGGTGCGATTACGCCGTGGAACTCCCCGCTTCTGCTGACCGTGTTCAAACTCGCCCCGGCGCTCGCGGCGGGGTGTACCTTCGTCCACAAGCCGAGTTCCTACACGCCAGTGAGCGCGTTGCGGTTCGCCGAGATACTCCACGAGGAGGCCGGCCTGCCGGCGGGCGTCTACAACGTCGTCACCGGCGGTGGGTCGACGGCCGGCGAGGCGCTCATCACCCACGACGACGTGGACAAACTCGCATTCACCGGCTCGACCGGCATCGGCCGCCACATCGGCAAGGCCGCCGGCGAGGCGCTGATTCCCGCCTCCCTGGAGTTGGGCGGGAAGAGTCCCAACGTCGTCTTCCCGAGTGCGGACCTCGACAACGCCATCAACGGCGTCATCAAGGGCATCTTCGCGGCAACGGGACAGACCTGCCTCGCCGGCTCGCGCGTGTTCGTCCACGAGGACGTCCACGACGAGTTCGTCGACCGCTTTACGAGTCGGACCGAGGACATCGAGTTGGGCGACCCGCTGGACCCCGACACCGAGATGGGGCCGGTCGCCTTCCGCGACCAGTGGGAGACCGACGTGTCCTACATCGAGACCGGCGTCGAGGAGGGGGCGACGCTGGCCTTCGGCGGCGAGCAACCCGAGGACCTACCGGGAGAGTGCTTCCTCCAGCCAACGATTCTGACCGATGTGGACAACGACATGACCGTCGCTCGCGAGGAGATTTTCGGCCCCGTCGCCAGCGTCATCACCTTCTCCGAGGAGGAAGAGGTCATCGAACTCGCCAACGACACCGACTTCGGGCTTGCGGCGGGCGTCTGGACCGAGGACATGCGGCAGGCGCGTCGGTTCGCCAACCGAGTCGAGGCTGGCACCGTCTGGATAAACGAGTACCGGACGCTGTCGTACAACGCGCCCTTCGGCGGTTACAAGGACAGCGGCCTCGGCCGGGAGAACGGCAAAGAGGGCATCGACGAGTACCGCCGGACGAAGACCGTCTGGGTCGACGAATCCGGCTCCGTCGACGACCCCTTCAAACTCGGCTAACCGACCGAAACGATAACGGGGACACGTCACTTCGGGGGTGGTATGGTAGAATCCGGCCCGGAAGCCACCGGCAGTAGCTACGTCCTCGACGCCGTTTCGGCGGAGGGCGTCGATTCGGTGTTCGGCATCATCGGCGAGGGTAACGCCCACCTCATCGACAGCCTCAACGAGAGCGACCTCACGTTCAAGCAGGCCCGCCACGAGCAGGCCGCCGTCTCGATGGCCGACGGTCACGCCCGAACCCGCCACGGCGTCGCGGTGTGTACGCTCACTCACGGCCCCGGCCTCACGAACGGCGCGACGGGCATCGCCGCCGCCGACCGTGACAACGTTCCCATCGTCGTCCTCGTGGGAGACACCGGTATCGCCGGCCGGGAGACCTCGCTGCAGTATCTCGACCACCCCGCGTTCTCGAAGCCGATTTCGACGTATCAGACGCGCATCGAGACCGCCGAGACGATTCCGGAGGTGCTTTCGAGAGCCTTCGACCGCGCCCGGACTCGAAGCGGGCCCGTCATCGTCGAGGTGCCGACCGACGTACAGGAAGCGCCCGCCCCCGAAGCGACGTACACGCCAGTCCCCCGCCCACGCCAGCGTATCGCACCCGACGCAGACCGACTGGACGAGGCCGTCGAACTGCTCGCCGAGGCCGACCACCCCGTCGTGTTGGCGGGCGGCGGCGCGATGCGCTCGAACGCCGGCGACGCGCTGGCGGGGTTCGCCGAGAAAGTCGGCGCGCCAATCGCGACGACGTACTTCGGCCGCGGCGTCCTGTCGGAGTCTCACCCCTTCGTGTCGGGCATCTCGGGGACGTTCATGTCGCCGGCCAACGACGAACTCCTGTGGGACGCCGACGTGGCAGTCGTCGTCGGCGCACGACTCTCGGGGAAGACGACCCGCTACGGCGAGTTGTACGCCGACGCCGACGTGATTCAAATCGACACGAACGAGGAGTCGATAGCGACCCACCAGCTTCCGGCCGTCGGGATGGTTGCCGACGCCCGCCGAGCGGTCGAGGCGCTGACCGACCGCATCAAGGCGAACCCCGACCGGGCGACGGCGGTCGAAGAGACCATCGCCGAGGCGCCGTTCCCGTGGGACGACGGCTTCGAGCAGCGCCCCGACGAGATCGACCCCGGCGAGTTCACCGTCGAACTCTCCGAGCGCGTCCCCGATGACGCCATCGTGACCGTCGATTCGGGCAACAACACCGGCTTCCCCGCGGTCTTCCACGACATCGGCGAGGACGGGACGATGCTCGTCAACGGCAACTTCGGGACGATGGGCTACTCCCTGCCGGCCGCCCTGGGCGCACAGGCGACCGCCCCCGAGAAGACGGTCGTCTGTTACACCGGCGACGGCGCGCTGCTGCAGGTGATACAGGAGATAGAGACCGGCGTCCGACTGGGTCTGCCGGTCATCGTCGCGATACTCAACGACCGGAGTTACGGCATCATCCGACACCGCCAGAACATGATTTACGAACGAGAGACCGCGAGTACGTACGACAGCGCCGACTTCGTGCAAATCGCCGAGGGGTTCGGCGCCGAAGGCGCGGTCGTCCGCTCACCGGAGGACCTCGATGTCGTCGAGGAGTTCCTCGACTCCGACCCGGAGGTGCCACTGGTACTCGACGCACGGACGATTCCCGAAGTGTCGCGGCCGGGATTCCCCCCGTACTGACCCGCACGTTTATTTACGATTCGGCGGAAGCACACACCGACAACCGTGACGGAACACGCGACGACCGCGATGCGGCACGCGGCGACGGAGACGCACACGACAACCCATGGCTGAACAAGAGACACAACGACGACTGGTACAGGGCTGGGAAGGACGCTACTACGAGGACTTCTCGGTCGGCGACATCTACAAACATCCCTACGGACGGACGGTCACCGAAACCGATGACGTGTGGTTTACGAACGTGACGATGAACACCAACCCGATGCATTTCAACGAGGCCTACGCCGCCGAGACGGAGTTCGGCGAGCGCCTCGTCAACGGGACGTTCGTCATCGCCCTCGCCGTCGGGATGAGCGTCATCGACGTGAGCGCAAACGCCACCGCCAACCTCGGCTACGATGCGGTGCGACACCACGGCCCCGTCTTCCACGGCGACACCATCTTCGTCGAAAGCGAGGTGACCGAGAAACGCGAGTCGTCCTCACGGGACCACGTCGGCATCGTCACGACCGAACTCCGTGCGTACAATCAGGACGACGAGTTGGTGTTGTCCTTAGAGCGGACGCCGATGGTACTGAAACGCGAGCACGCCCAGCCAACGGCGGCCCAACCGACCGGCTGGCCGGAGGGCATCGGCACCCAACCGGAGGACCTCGAATGAGCGACCGAGTCACCGAGCGCTACGCGGGCGAGTTACCGATGGCCGAGGCCGACGACGCCGCCGACCGCGTCGCCGACGACGCGGTCGTCCTCGTCAGCGGGTTCGGGAGCGTCGGCTACCCGAAAGCCCTGCCACTGGCGCTGGCCGACTCCGGACGTGACCTCGAACTCACCGTCGTCAGCGGCGGCAGCGTCGGCGAGGAAATCGACACTGCTCTGGTGGAAGCCGACGCCATCGCTCGCCGGTATCCGTATCAATCGACGCCGGAAGCACGAGAGAAAGTCAACAACAACGAAATCGCATTCAGCGACCGCAACGTCTCCTCGCTGGGCGACGAAGTGCAGTACGGCGGGTTGGTCGACCCCGACGTGGCCATCGTCGAGGCCGTCGCCGTCGGCGAGGACTGGCTGATTCCCTCCACCTCCATCGGCCAGACGCCCGCCTTCGTCGATGCGGCCGAGAAACTCATCGTCGAAGTCAACCACAACCAACCGCTGGAACTGCAGGCGGTTCACGACGTGTACCGCCCCGACGCGCCGCCGAACCGGGAGCCGATTCCGCTGTCGGAGCCGGACGGCCGCATCGGCGACGCAAAGGTCCGCTTCGACCCCGAGAAACTCCTCGCCGTCGTCGAGACCGACCGACCGGATTCGACGTACACGTTCCGTGACCCCACCGACGACGACCGGGCCATCGCCCGGAACTTCGGGTCGTTCCTCGCCGAGGAGATGGAGCGAACGCCCGTCTTCGAGGAAGAACTGTACCTCCAGTTCGGCGTCGGCAGCCTCGGCAATGCGCTGATGGGCGAACTCATCGACCTCGATTTTGCCGGCCGGGACGTGGTTTACTTCGGTGAGGTGATTCAGGACGGCCTCCTCGATATGCTCGATGCGGGTCGGTTGGAGTGTGCCAGCGCGACGACGCTCGCGCTCACCGAGGAGGGCCAACAGCGACTGTTCGAGGATGTCGAGGGCTACGCTGAAGACATCGTGTTGCGGCCGACCGACGTGTCCAACGACGCTCGCCTCATCAACCAGTTCGGCGTCGTCGGCGTCAACAGCGCCATCGAGGTCGACATCTACGGCCACGCCAACTCGACGCACGTCCGCGGGTCGAAAGCCATCAACGGCGTCGGCGGGTCGGGCGACTTCAACCGCAACTCGCTGGTGTCGGTGTGTGCGCTCCCGTCGACGCTGAAGGGCGGCGAGATATCCCGAATCGTCCCGATGGCCTTCCACGTCGACCACACCGAACACGACCTCGACGTCATCGTCACCGAACAGGGCGTCGCCGACCTCCGGGGCACCTCGCCGGTCGAACGCGCCGAGGAAATCATCGAGAACTGCGCACACCCCTCGTTCAAGCCGGCGCTGTGGGAGTACTTCGAGGCGGCGAAAGAACAGGGGGGTCACATTCCGCATGACCTCAAGCGCGCCGTCGAGTGGCCGAACTGATAACCGGGCGCGTTTCTCAATAACTCCGAACTTTCGGTTCGTACGTCTGGATGTCCCCGTCCAACAGCACGTCGCTGAAGTACAACTCAGGAGAGCCGTCGTTCCAAGAAATCAGCGTGTGTTTGAGCCACGCCTCGTCGTCGCGTGCCTGATGTTCCTGTCGCCAGTGGGCGCCGCGGAACTCCTCGCGGACGAGCGCGCCGAGCGTAATCGTCTCGGCAACGTCGATGAGGTTGCGCGTCTCGATGGTGTGGATGAGGTCGGTGTTGAACGTCCGCGAGGGGTCGGCGACGGCGACGTTCTCGTATCGCTCGCGACACTCCCGAATCGTCTCCAGCGTCTCGAGGAGCCCCTCGCGGTTCCGGAAGACGTTGACGTGTTCCTCCATCGCGTCCTGTAGGTCCGCTCGGATTTCGGCGTGGTTGGTGCCGTCGCGTTCGAGTAACTCCTCGACGCGGCTTCGGGCGGTCGAGACGGCGCGTTCAAGAACCACCTCGGGCGACTCGGCGGCGTCGGCGCTGCCGTCGGTCGCGACGCTTGCGCCCTCCGGTTGACCGAGCGGGACCGCGGCGTCGATGGTGCCGCTTTCCGTCCGGGCGTCGGCACCAGTGGGAATCTCCGCCGGGCTGCGGTCACCCGAGGCGGCGTGGCGGCCCGCACGGGCACCGAAGACGATGAGTTCGGGGAGGGCGTTGCCACCCAGTCGGTTCGAGCCGTGGACGGAGACGCAGGCGCACTCGCCGGCGGCGTAGAGGCCGTCGATACACGTCTGGCCGTTCTCGTCGGTTTCGATGCCGCCCATCGCGAAGTGCTGGCCGGGTTTGACCGGCATCGGTTCCTCGATGGGGTCGACGCCCTCGAAGTCCTTCGCGAGGTGGACGATGTTCTCGAGGCGGTCGTTGATGCGCTCCTCGCCGAGATGGCGCATATCGAGGTGGACGTACTCGTCGTCGATACCGCGACCGCCCTGTACTTCGAGGAGTTCGGCCCGCGAAACCACGTCACGGGAGGCGAGTTCGCCGGCATTGCTCGCGTAGCCGTACTCGAACATGAACCGCTCGCCCTCGCTGTTGTAGAGGATTCCCCCCTCCCCGCGGACGCCCTCGGAGATGAGGACGCCGGTCGAGGGCAGCGTCGTCGGATGGAACTGGATGAACTCCATGTCTTCCAGCGGCACGCCGGCGCGGTAGGCCATCGCGGGGCCGTCGCCGGTGTTGGCGACGGCGTTCGTCGTGTGGTTGTACACCTGCCCGAGGCCGCCCGTCGCGAGGATGACGCCGTTTCGGGCGTGAAATCCCTCGATGTCGCCGGATTTGATGTCGTAGGCGACGGCGCCGTGACACTCGCGGTCGTCGGGGTCGGCCTCGCCGCTGACGGCCAACTCCAAGACGTAGTGCTCCTCGTACACCTCGATGCCGCGTTTGACGACCTGCTCGTACATCGTATGCAGGAGGTGGTGGCCGGTCTCGGCGCCGGCGTAGGTGGTTCGTGGCGCGGAGTGGCCGGCGAGATACCGCTGGGCGATGCCGCCGTCGTCGTCCCGCGAGAAGGTCATCCCCCAGTGTTCGAGTTGGATGACCTCCTCGGGCGTGTCGCGGGCCAGCGTCTCGATTGCGGGGGCGTCACCGAGATAGTCCGACCCCTTCATCGTGTCGTAGGCGTGCAGTTCGTCCGAGTCGTCGTCGTGTAGCGAGACGTTGATACCACCCTCTGCCGCGCCAGTATGAGAACGTACGGGGTGTAACTTCGAGACGATTGCGACGTCCGCGCCGGCCTCGTGGGCCGCGATGGCCGCACGAAGACCGGCGCCGCCGCCGCCGACGACGACCACGTCGTGGGAAATCATGTGTGGTTCCTTGGCAACCACACGTCTTTAACGTACGGTCCGCCCGCCGGCGAGTAGGGGAGACACCGACCGCGATAGTAATCTCCTTATGGTATCTCGTGGAGTTGGAAGTAGAGTCACTAGCCCATGCAGCACAAAGAGTACGACGTGGTCGTGGTCGGCTGTGGTATCGCCGGTCTCGCCGCCGGCCTCCGTCTCGCCGAGGAAGACACCGACGTGGCGATACTGGAGAAGGCACCGAAAGAGCACCGCGGCGGACACACGCAGTTCACCGAATCGTTCCGCATCCCGACGGCCGACATCGACCTCGACGTCGAGTTCAACGTTCCCGATTACACGGCCTCGGACTTCTACTCCGATATCATGAAGGTCACCAACTACCGCGCCGACGAGGACCTCGCGAAGACGGTGACTCGGGAGGCCGCAGAGACCTTCGAGTGGCTGACCCACAAGGGACTCGAGTGGGAGTATCAGGCGCCACACTCGGGGTACACCGCCGGGCGCGTCTGGCTCCACGGTGCCGACATGGTGACGGAACTGGTCGACATCCTCGAATCGGAGGGAGCCGACATCTACTATCGCGCGGAAGCACAGGACCTCGTCCGCGAGGACGATGGCACCGTCACCGGCGTCGAAGGGTTCCTCGAGGGTTCCCGCGTCCGCTTCGAGGGCGACGCCGTCGTCCTCGCTGCGGGCGATTACGGCTCCAGCAAGGAGAAACGGACCCGGTATTACGGCCCCGGCTACGGCAACATGAAGGTCCGCGGCAGCCGGTACAACACCGGCGAGGCCATCGAGGCCGCGATGGACGTCGGCGCGAAATCCGACGGCGAGTGGGGCGACGCCCACATGGCGCTCATCGACGCCGGGTCGCCGGACGTTGAGGGCGGCATCACCCGCATCGACGGCTACCAGTACGGCCTCATCGTCAACCACGACGGCGAGCGGTTCGTCGACGAGGGCGAGGACGCCCGCGCCCACACCTACGCGAAGTTCGGCCGCCGCATCTTCGAACAGCCCTACCACGAGGCATTCATCATCGTCGACTCGAAAGTCGTCGACGACGTGGCGCATATGGGCCCCTCGCGGTCGATGACCGCCGACTCCATCGAGGTGCTCGCGAACCGCCTCGGCATCGAGGACGTCGACCGCGCCGTCGAGACCGTCGAGGCGTACAACGAAGCCTGCGAAGACGACGCCTTCGAGCGATACGAAGCGAACAGCCTCGACGGCAACGAGGCGACCGACGTGACGCCGCCGAAGTCCAACTGGGCGCTCCCCTTGGACGATCCGCCGTACACCGGCTACCCCGTCACCGGCGGGATGACCTTCGCCTTCGGCGGCGTCGGCATCACGCCGGAAGCGGAGGTGCTCGACACGACGGATACGGTCATTCCGGGGCTGTTCGCCGCGGGCAACGCCACCGGCGGCCTCTTCTACAACAACTACCCCGGCGGAACGGGGCTGACGAACGCCGCGGTGTTCGGGAAAATCGCCGGCGAGAACGCGGCCGAGTTCGTCAGCAAGTAGGCCCCGCTACTTACGGATACCTCTTTGTACGACCGCTACACAGGATTTGGTATGCGAGGGATGAACATGGGCGACGAGGAGTTGGAGGCGTTTCTCGACGACCAGCGAACGCTGTATCTGGCGACGGTTTCCGAAAACGGCTGGCCACACGTCGCGCCGGTGGGCTTTGCCCGACTGGACGACGGCCACTTCTACGTGCTCACCCACCCGAGCCAACGCAAGAGCAAGAACGTCTTCCACGACAACCGGGTCGGCCTCACGCTTGACGACGGCGAGACCTACACCTCGCTTCGGGGCGTCTTCGTCCACGGTTACGCGACGGTCGTCACCGACGCCAAGAAGCGGTCGAAACTGGAAGGCGCGTGGGTCGAGCGCTTCTACGACGGCGAGATTCCCGACGTGGTCAAGAAGGTGTACGCCAAACGCGACGGCTGGATATGGTTCGACATCGAGCCGGTCCACACCGTCACGTGGGACAACCGGAAACTCGACGCCTCGCGGTTGGCCGAGGAGGACGCGCCCGAGGGGATGCCGTTCAGGTACGGCCTGCCCGAGGATATGGGCGCGGCGGCGCCCGACGGCGACTGAAAGGTGTCGCCCTCACGAGTCGTGAGACCACTCGCCGAGGCGCTCGACGAGTCGTGCGGCCACGATAGCCGTCCGGTCTTCGAACTGCGGGGCGAGCAGTTGGGCGCTCACCGGCAGCCCCTCTCGTTCGGCAAAGGGGACCGACACCGCCGGAATCCCCGCGAGGCTGAACTGCTTTGCGATGGTGTATTTGAAGCCGCCTTCGGAGTTCCGCAGTTGGTCCGGTTTCGGCGGCAGCGTCCGCAGCGTCGGCGTGAGCAGGGCGTCGAAGCGCTCGAAGCGCTCGGCGAGGGTGCGCTTGAACGCGACGACCTGCTGTTGGGCGAGCGCGTAGGCCCGCCCGTCGGTTGCGGCGTCCAGATAGGCCCCCGGGAGCAGGCGTTCGGCGACGTGGTCGGTGAACAGTGAGCCGTCGATGCGGCCGGCCATCTCCGGGGCGGTCGGCACGCCGCCGCGCTGGGCGAAGGACTGCCGGAGCAGCCACGCGAACTCCGCCCCGGAGATGACCGAGTACGCCTCCTCGATGTCCTCCATTGCGAGGTCGACCGACCCGACGGACACGTCGGGTTCGGCGCCGAGGTCGGCCGCGAGGTCGTCGATGGCGTCGACGATGGCCTCGGAGACGCCGTGCGGAGCGGGGTCGAGAACGCCAATTCGGAGCGCATCGAACTCCTCGATGTCGCGGTCCAGCGGCGGCAGTTCGACGGCGCTCGTTGTCGGGTCCCGAACGTCGGGTCCGCGAATCGCTTCGAGGACGCGGGCAGCAGTTTCCACGTCGCGGGCCAGCGGGCCGATAGTGTCGGCTGAGGGGACATTCTCGACGAAGCCGTACCGGGAAACGAGTCCGTGAGTCGGCTTGATGCCGACGACGCCACAGCAGGCCGCCGGCGACCGGATGCTCCCGCCCGTATCCGAGCCGAGTGCGGCGTCGGCAAACCCGGCGGCGACAGCGACGCCACAACCGCTGGAGGTACCGCCCGGAATCCGCTCTGTGTCGATCGGGTTCCGTACCCGGCCGCGCTCGCTCCACAGGCCGCCGGGGCCGAAGGCGAAGGCGTCCATGTTGGCCTTCCCGAGGAGCGTCCCCCCGGCTTCGAGTAGGCGGTCGACGACGGTCGCGTCGACGGTCGAAACGGGCTCGAAGGCCTCCGAGCCACAGGTCATTCGCAGTCCCTCGGCGGCGATGTTGTCCTTGAGGACGAACGACAGCCCCGACAGGGGGCCGTCGGCGCGTCGTCGCCGCGGTTCGTCGTAGACGTCGAGGAGAGCGTTGTACTCGTCGTCGGCCCAGTGGCCCCGTGGTTCGACCGCCCGCGAGCGGTCCCATCGGTCCGTGTACGACACCAACTCCTCGGCGTAGCGCAGCACCGCGGCTTTCGTCTCCTCGTCGGCCGAGAGACCGAACTCGTCGATGAGCGTTTCGAGGCGTTGCTCGGCGTCCATGCGGTAGCAACCGACACAGAGGGCGATAAACCCTCGGGCGCCCGAGAAAGTATCGGCAAAATACTCCCCCTCAGGAGTTATAATCACCCGACTCCGGAAACATGTAGGACGGAGTCATCTGGCGTGGTAGACACAGAAACGGTCGAGAGGAGAGTGCGGGACGTCTGGAACGACGGCCGGAGTTGGACGCTCGTCGCCATCGCCGGCGGGTGGTTCCTCTCGATGGGCGTCCGGCTCACCTACCCCGTGTTGTTGCCGAACCTGCGGGACGCCTACGGCCTGAGCCTCACGGCCGCGGGGTTCCTGTTGAGCCTGCTGTGGATGGCCTACGCCGTCGGACAGCTGCCGGGCGGCATCCTCGCCGACAAGTTCGGCGAGCGGCGCATCCTCGTCATCAGTACGGTCATCTCGGCGGTCACCATCGCCTTCGTCGCGGCGGCCACCTCGGCGCCGATACTGTTCGGCGCGACGACGCTGTTCGGCCTCGGGACGGCGCTGTACGGCGTCTCGCGGTTCACCGCGCTGTCGGAGATATATCCCGACAAGGACGGGTCGGCCATCGGCGTGACGATGGCGGCCGGCGAGGCTGGCAACGTCGTCATGCCGGCCATCGCGGGCGTCGTCGCCGCCGCCGTCGCGTGGCAACTCGGCTTCGGCATCGCCGTCCCCCTGTTCGCGCTTGTGGGCGTCAGTCTCTGGCTGTTCGTCCCCGAGCGGACGGCCGACGACGAAAGCGCCATCGACAGCATCTCCGTCGACGCCGCACGCTACATCGCCGAGGAAATTTCCCGGCCGGCGATTCTGTTGGTCGGCCTCCTGCAAATCCTCGGCTACAGCATCTGGCAGGCGTTCACCGGTTTCTATCCGACGTATCTCATAGAGGTCAAGGAGTTCTCCCCGTCGACCGCCGCGGGGCTGTTCGCGCTGTTTTTCGCCGTCGGCATCCTCGTCCAGCCGCTTTCGGGTAACGCCTACGACCGTATCGGCCTCAACCGGGTTCTCCCGATTCTCATGGGCCTGACCGCCGTCGGCATGGTCGCCGTGTCGTTCGTCGAATCGTTTTGGGCCGTCGTCGCTGCAACGGCCGTGTTGAGCAGCCTGCTCGGGCAGGCGACGGTGACGCTGTCGTACATCACGGCGGCGCTGCCGCGGGACATCCGCGGGACGGGACTGGGCGCGATTCGAACCGTCTACATGGGGTTGGGTGCGGCGAGTCCCCTCCTGTTCGGCGCCTTTGCCGACCGTGGGTACTTCGATGAAGGGTTCCTCGTGTTGGCCGTCGTCGCGGCGGTTGTCTCGCTTGTCAGCCTCCGCATCCCGAACCGGTAGATGACGGGAGCAACACCTATGCGTCCGGCGGCCGCCTCAAGAGATATGCGAGCAGTTCGATACCACGAAGCGGGCGAGCCATCGGTGCTCCAACTCGAAGACATCGACCGACCGACGCCGAAAGCCGACGAGGTTCTGGTCGCCGTCCGGGCGGCCAGCATCAACCCGACCGACGCCAAACGGCGGAAGTGGGGGCCGAAACATCTCCCGAAGACGACGGGGTCGGACTTCGCGGGCGTCGTCGAAGCGGTCGGCGACGATGTGACCGCCTTCGAGGTCGGCGACCGAGTGTGCGGTACGGGCCTCCACACCGACCGCTTCCAGCAGGGCTCCTTCGCCGAGTACGTCGCAGTGCCGACCGACATCGTCGCGACGCTGCCCGAAGAGGTATCTTTCGAAGCCGGCGCCGCGGCCGCACTCGCCGGCGTGACGGCGTGGCGGGCGCTGGTCGACCACGCCGGGTTAGAGCCGGCCGAGACCTGCTTCGTCCACGGCGGGACCGGCGGCGTCGGCCACCTCGCGGTGCAGTTGTCGGCGGCGCTCGGCGCCGACACGATAACGACGGTCGGCTCCGAAGAGGCCGACGCCGCCGCCACGGAGTTCGGCGCCGACACCGTCCTCAGATACGACGACCCCGACCTCCGGGAAGCGGTCGACCGGCCGGCCGACGTAATCGTCGACCACCGCATCGGCGAGTACCTCGGCTTCGACATCGACATCGCCGCCTTCGGCGGCCGCATCGTCCAGTACGCCGGCGATGACGGCCCCTTCGAGGGAACGCGGGAGGGTCGCGGAAAGAACCTCTCGCTGCACATGATGAACATGTCGAACCTCGCTTCGCGGCCCGATACGCCGCGGATTGCCGAGCCGCTGTCGTCGGTGCTGAAGCTCGTCGCCCGCGGCGACCTCTCCCCGCGAATTCACCACCGCTACGAACTCGACGAAGCCGACGAGATGCACCGCGCGATTCTCGAAGACAGTTTCGTCGGTAAACTGGTCGTGACGCCCTAACGGTCGGTCTTGACCGCCCGGTACGCCGCCTCGAAGGCCGCCCGCTCCTCGTCAGCGAGGTCCCACTCGAGTATCTCGCCGACGCCGTCGTCGCCGAGTTCGACCGGCACACTCAGCGAGACGTCTTCGAAGCCGTACTCGCCGTCCAGCGGCGTCGAGAGACACGCCGGCGCCTCGCTGCGGCCGTCGTCGAGTCGGCGGACGATGGTCGCGACGCCGCGAGCGGTGACCCACCGCGAGGAGTCCCTGGCGCCGCGGAGTTTCAACACGTCGTAGGGCACGTCGCGGACGTACTCGACGATGGCCTCGCGTTCGGCTTCCGAGAACTCGACGGGGTCGCCGCCGACGGTCGCCCGCGAGAACAGGGGAACGACGTGTTCGCCGTGTTCGCCGAGGATGGGGCAGTACACCTCTCGCGGCGGCACGTCTGTTCGGCGGGCGATTTCGTCGGCGATGCGGGCCGTCTCAGACAGCGAGTAGCCGAGGAAGTGCCGCCGGGGCCACCCCGTCCGACGGTACAGGCGGTGGGTGATGCGGTCGACGGGATTGGAGACGACCACGACGGGCGTCGGAGCAGCCTCTCCAAGCCATCCCGCGATTTCGTCGGCGATTTCGAGGTTCCGTTCGAGGAAGGTCAGTCGGCCGCCGCGGGCATCGCCGCCCTCGGGTCGCGGCGCGCTGGCGGTGACGACGACGCAGTCGGCCGCCTCGACGAGCGACGGCGACGCCGCGGCGGCGCGGACGGTGCCGGGTCCCTCGGGGCCGAAGTCGGGGCGGCCGAGGCCGTGAGCGACGTGACGCGTCGAGTGGCGAACGTCGATTGCGTGGCCTTCGGCGGCGTCGGCGTCCGAATCGACGAGCGTGACGGTCGTTTCGGGGTCCCGTACGGACAGCGTGTAGGCGACGGTGGACCCGATGGTCCCTCCGCCACCGACGACGAGGACGTCCATATACGGATAGGCGGTGAGACACCTACTTGAAGATGGGTGCCGCGTCAGCTCTCCTCGGGCAGTTCGATGACGCCGTCTTCGAGGAGCGAATCGATGTCGGCGTCGTCGTAGCCGTATTCGGCCAGCACGTCGCGGCTGTGTTCGCCGAGTCGGGGCGCGTCGAGGCGCTGTTCGGTTTCGATACGGTCGCCCGAAATGGGCGTCTTCACCGTCCGGAGGCGTTTCCGCTCGCCGCCGTGGTCGCCCTCGAAGTCGACGAGCAGGCCGGTTTCCCGGAGGTGGTCGTCCTCCAGCAACTCGGAGGGTTTGTTGACGGGCGCGGCCGGAATCCCCGCCTCCAGCAACGCGTCGACGAGGTCCTCGCGGTTCCAGTCGGCGAGTTCCTCGGCGGCCGCCGCGGTGAGTTCCGATTTGTGGTCCAGTCGGGAGGCGGGCGTCTCGAAGCGCTCGTCGGCCAGCAGGTCCGGTCGGTCGACGGCCTCACAGAACGCCGGCCAGTGGCGGTCGGTGGTGACGCCGACGAAGACCCAGCGGTCCTGCTCGTCGGTCTCGAAGACGTCGTACAGCGAGAAGGCGGGATGTGAAGAGCCGAGCGGCGGGTGGTCGTCGCCGGTCATATCCGCGAACGTCGCCCAGTAGCCCATCCACTGGGCGGCCGACTCGAACAGGGTGGCGTCGACGAACTGGCCCTCTCCGGTCCGCTCCCGTTCGCGGAGGGCAGTGAGGACGCCGATGACGCCGTACAGCGCCGACCCGATGTCGGCGATGGAGGTGCCGACGCGGACGGGGCCGTCGCCGGGGCGGCCGGTCATGGCGGCGAGGCCGGACATCGCTTCGGCGACCATGTCCATCCCGGGGCGGTCGCCGTAGGGGCCGGGCTGGAATCCCTTGATGGAGAGGTAGACGAGGCCGGCGTTGCGCTCGCTGAGGTCGTCGTAGCCGATGCCGAGGCGGTCGGCGACGCCGGGGCCGAGGTTCTCGATGACCACGTCGGCCGCCTCCGCGAGGTCGTGGTAGGCCGCCCGGCCGCGGTCGGTCTGTAAATCGAGCGCAATCGAGCGTTTGTTCCGGTTGAAGGCGTTGACGACGGCTTCGCCGCTTTCGCCCGCGTTGCGCATGATGTCGCCGGAGCCGGGGCGTTCGACTTTCACCACGTCGGCGCCCAAATCGGCGAGCAGCAGGCTGGCGAACGGCGCGGAGACGATGTTCCCCAACTCGACGACCGAGACATCGGAGAGCGGTAACGCTTCTCGTTGCGTCATTACCCCGAGAGTGGACCGCACTCGGGCTTAGTTCTACTGGAGGCAGGCTACGTTTCGGCGTCTATCGCGGCCCGAACGTCGGCGACGAGGGTCTCGAAGTCGGGGTTCTCGCCGTCGCGGACCCACCGGTAGACGACTTCGCCAGAGCCGTCGATGACGAACACGCTCCGCTCGGCGAGTTCCATCCCGTGGCCGCTCTCGAGGGCCACGTCGTAGCGGTCGACGAGGTCGTGGTTCCAATCCGACAGCATCGGAAAGCCGAGGTCGTGTTCGCGAATCCAGACGTTCTGGGCAAAGGGGAGGTCGACGCTGACGCCGTACACCGTCGCGTCGAGCGCCGCAAAGTCGTCGTAGTAGTCCCGGAAGGTGCACATCTCCTCGGTACAGCCGCTCGTGAACGCCGCGGGGTAGAACGCCAACACGACGGGGCCGTTTCCGAGCGCCTCCGAGAGCGACAGCGGTTCGATATCGTCGTACGCCGCCCCACCGGCTTTCGGAGCCGTAAACTGGGGTGCCTGCTCGCCGACAGTGACCATACGCCGTCGTTCGGGTGAGTCGTGATAAGCGTTGGCGTAGACTGCCGTCGTCGGGGGCTTCTTTAGGTATGGGCGTCTCGGTTCGGTATGGCTCGCGTGCCACTGCTCGAACAGGCGGAGTTGCCGGACGACTATCAGTACCTCCTCAGCGAGGACGCGATGGGGGAAATCAACCTCCTCTGTGCGATGGCGAACAACCCCGACGTGCTCCAGTCGTACATGCGCTACGGGACGACGCTGTGGCAGGACGGCGGCCTCGACGGCGACGACCTCGAACGGTGTATCCTCTCGGTCGCCCGCGCGCTCGACGCCGAATACGAGTGGAACCAACACGTCCCCATCGCCCGTGACCTCGGCGTTCCCGACGAGGACATCGAGGCGATTGCGGCGGAGGACTTCGACCACTTCGACGACCGACGGGCGGCACTCATCCGGTACGTTCGGGGCGTCGCCGAAGGCGAGGTCGACGACGCGACCCACGCCGAGCTGGTCGAACACGTCGACGACGCGACTATCGTCGGGGCGACACAGCTCGCGACGCACTACCTCGCGACCGCTCGGTTTCTCGATGCGCTCGACATTCCGCTGGAGGGAGAGTTCGTCGGCTGGACGCCGAACGAGGAGTAGACTACGGAATCCGGACGGAGTGCTGGAGCGTGCCGATGCCCTCGATTTCGACTTCGATTTCGTCACCGTCAGCGAGCGGTCCAACGCCCTTCGGCGTCCCCGTCGAGACCACGTCGCCGGCTTCGAGGGTGATGTAGGCCGTAATCTCGGCGATGAGTTCCGGTACGGAGAAGATGAGTTCCGACAGCGACCCGTCCTGTTTCCGCTCGCCGTTGACTCGCGTTCGGACGAAAGCGTCGTCTGGGACTGCGTCGGGACCCACGACGACCGGACCGAGCGGGGCGGCGCCGTCGAATCCCTTCCCGCGGACGTAGTTCTGTTCGACGTGTTGGTCGTCGCGATTCGAGAGGTCGTTCATGCAGGTGTACCCTTCGACGATCTCCATCGCCTCGCTCTCGTCGACGTTCCGGCACTGTTCGCCGATGACGACGGCGAGTTCGGCCTCGTACTCGATTCGGTCCTTGTCGTCCGGCAGCGTGACCGTAGCGCCGTGACTCGAAACCGTGTTCGGCGGTTTGAAGAACAGCCGCGGCCGGTCCGGCGGCTCCTTACCGAGTTCCTCGGCGTGGCCCGCGTAGTTGAGGCCGACACAGACGAGTTTCGATGGCTCGGAGGGCGCCAACACGTCTACCTCGTCGGGCGTGTAGCGTTCGCCGCCGAATCGAATCTCGTCCGCGTCGGTCCACGTCCCGCGGCGTACGGCACCGGCTGGGTCCCGAAATCTGACATACCGCATACCCAACCGACCATGTTGATTGTAACCAAGGTTGAGGTACCGGCAATCGACACCGGGGCAGGGATGATAGAAATGATAGAATTTGTATATTTAAGATATATACCACTTACTATAGTGTTCGGGGTCCAGAAAGTATTTCGAGAAATTTGCCTATTTTCCGTGTTAATGTCTTTATTTTTGATTTTAGTAGTGAAAAGAGATATTTGAGCCTTTTTATACCATATATCTAAATAGAAGAGTTTCAGATATTTCAAAGATAAATAAATTTGTTATATCTAAATTTCCTATATTTACTGGGTCGTCGAATCGGAGGCGTTGTCTCGGAGCACAACGCTATTGCTGGTCGCCGGGCGAGCCTCCGGAGTGAAGACCTATCTCTCAGTGGTGGGTGGTATCCCCGGCCGCCTCCCGAAGCAACTGTTTGCAAAACCGGGTGAAATCGACGAGGTCGACGGATTGGTCGGCGTCGTAACTGACGACGATGCCGGTGTGTTCGTGGCCGACGTGGAGGACGACGGCTTCCTCGAAGACGTGGGCCATAGACTGTAACGCGCCCACCTCCCGGAGTTGGTCGTGATACAGTTCCGGTTCGCTCGTCCGCATGTCCGTGACGACGTTGGCGGCGACGACGCGTGCCTCGTCGGCGTCGGCGTACCGCTGGCGGATGTCCCGGCGGAAGCGGACGATTCCGTAGTCGACGCTCGCGCCGAGGGAGTACCAGAACGCCAGACGGAGTTCCTTCCCGAACGTTTCCCGACACCGCCGTTTCAGGTCGCGTTGCGTTGCGTCGTCCATGCCCATCCACGCCCCCTGTTGGTGGAGGCGATTGTAAGTGCTTCGTCCGTTTCAGCGGCCATCACCGCGTTTATACGCCTCGGTCACGGAGTTCCGGCATGGATATTCTGCCGGACACGAGCGCGGTCATCGACGGCCGCGTGTCGGAGCGCGTCGACGGCGGCTTCGACGGCACAGTCTACATTGCGGAGGCGGTCGTCGGCGAGTTGGAGGCCCAGGCCAACGACGGCCGCGACAGCGGCTGGGAGGGACTCGAAGAGCTCCAGCGACTCGCGGACCTCGCCGACGAGGGAACGGTTACCGTCGAGTACGTCGGCCGCCGACCCGACGCCGTCGAAAAGCGCGAGGCCGGCGAAGGCGAAATCGACGCCCTCATCCGCGATTTGGCGGCCGAACACGACGCGACGCTGTTGACGAGCGACGTGGTCCAAAGCGAGGTTGCGAAGGCGAAAGGACTGGCCGTCGAGTACGTCGAACCGCGCGAACGGGACGTCGACACCCTCGCTATCGAGGAGTTCCTCGACGAAAAGACCATGTCGGTCCACCTGAAGACCGGCGTGCGGCCGATGGCGAAACGCGGCTCCATCGGCGAGATGGTGTACGAGAAAATCGGCGACGACGTGTTGGACGAGGCGACGATGCGGGAGTACGCCGCCGACGTCATCGAGTCCGCACGCGCCTCCTCGGATGGATTCATCGAGTTGTCCCATCCGGGAATGGACATCGTCCAGTTCCGGGATATGCGTATCGCGGTGGCCCAACCGCCATTTGCCGACGCTATCGAGGTGACGGCGGTCCGCCCCATCGTCAAGACCGACCTAGACGACTACGACAAGGCCGACGACCTCCGAGAGCGGTTCACCGAACGCCAGCGTGGCGTACTCATTTCCGGGGCACCGGGTGCCGGGAAATCGACGTTCGCCCAGGCCGTCGCGGAGTTCCTCAACGACTCCGGCTTCGCCGTCAAAACGATGGAGAAACCGCGGGACCTGCAGGTCGGCCCCGAAATCACCCAGTACACCGAGTTGGGCGGGTCGATGGCCAACACCGCCGACTCGCTGCTGATGGTCCGGCCGGACTACACCATCTACGACGAGGTGCGGAAAACGTCGGACTTCGAGACGTTCGCCGACATGCGACTCGCCGGCGTCGGCATAATAGGCGTCGTCCACGCGACGCGGGCCATCGACGCCCTCCAGCGACTCGTCGGCCGCGTCGAGTTGGGGATGATTCCGCAGGTCGTCGACACCGTCGTCTACATCGAGGCCGGACAGGTCCACACCGTCTACGACGTGAAGACCGAAGTGAAGGTCCCCCACGGCCTCGTCGAGGAGGACCTCGCCCGGCCCGTCATCGTCATCAAGGACTGGGAGACAGGCGAACCCGCCTACGAGATTTACACGTTCAACCGACAGGTCGTCACCGTCCCGCTCGACGGTTCGGGGGAAGGTGAGGCCGAATCCGGTATCGAACGTGTCGCCAAACAGGAAATCGAACGCGAGATTCGGTCGGTCGCCCGCGGCCACGTCGAAGTCGAGGTGACCGGCTCGAGCGGGGCTATCGTCTGGGTCGAAGACGACGACATCTCGTACGTCATCGGCAAGGGTGGCGGTCGCATCTCCCAAATCGAGGACCGCCTCGGCATCGACATCGACGTGCGCACCTTCGAGGACAAACCCGGCGGGAAGTCAGCCAGTGCGGGCGGAGGCGGGGCCGGCCACGCCGGCGAAGTCGTCACCCCCGAGGTGACAAACCGCCACGTCGTCATCCCGCTCGGCAGCCACCAGGGCGAAACCGTCGAGGTCCGCGCCGACGGTGAGTACCTCTTCACCGCGACGGTCTCCCGTGGCGGGGAGATTCAGGTCTCCCGCGGGTCGGCCATCGCCGAGGAACTGGAGGAGGCAATCGACCGCGGCAACCGAATCACGGTCGTCCCGCAGTAACGGCCGGCGCCGGCGCCAGTCGTCCCCGTCTGGGACAGTTTTAAGCCCGGACCACACCCCTCTCGGCGCATGCACGAGGTGTTCGAGAACACGGTTCGGTTCGAGGAGACTGACGCACAGGGCATCGTCTTCTACGGCAACTACGTCACGTTCCAGGACGAGACGGTGACGGCGTATCTCTCGGCTGTGGGCTACCCCTACGAGGAACTCGAAGCGGCCGACTGGGACGTTCACGTCGTCCACGTCGACCTCGATTACCGCAAGCCCGCGGAGTTCGCCGACACGCTCCAGAACGCGATTCGGGTCGACGCCATCACCGAATCGAGCATCGAGTTCGACTACGAGTGTCGTCGCGACGGCGAGGTGCTGGCGGAGGGCAGCGTCGTCCACGTCGCCGTCGACGAGTCGGGCGCGCCGACGCGGGTTCCCGAGGAGTTCCGCGATGCCGTCGTCGCGTTTCAAGAGGACCCGCCGGACCCGGTGTAGGCGGCACCTTCTTTTCGCTCGCCACGAAGGACCTGGTATGCCAGGGGACCCCGACATCGTCGACCGATTGGCGGAGAACCTGATGAGCCTCGGCGTCTACGTCGAGCGGGGCGCCCGCGAGGACGACACAGTCCACGTCGAGTACGAGACGGCCGCCGACGGACTCGTACAGAACGACATCGGCAACGTCTGTGTCGAGGTGGTCGACGCCCACGGCGAGGGATGGGAACCGCGGAACTGCCACTTCTGGGCCTTCGACACCGACGGCGGCTTCCACGGCGAGTGGGAGCTCCGTGCGGGGTGGCTCCGAGCGCTCGACAACGACAACATCTCCGAGACGGACTTCTCGACGCTCGTCCTCTCGACGCGAGAGCCGGCCGATGACCCGCCGGCGACGGTGCCGGCGTGGGACGCCGACGCCGAGTCCGCACAGTGACAGACCGACTCCGACGCCGGTTGCTCGACGCCCACCGCCCGACACTCGGGACGGTGTTCGACTGTGCCGACGTGGTAGCGGCAGCGTGGGACGGTGGGGCGACGACGGACCGACAGCGCGTCGTGCCGCCGTTCCGAACCGTTCTGCGGGAAGCCAACGCACTGGAGGCGCTCGTCGACGCGTGGGCGGAGAGTTTCACACACGCCGGCTACGAACCGTCCGGGCGACCGGTTCCGAACCCACCGTACGTCGTCGTCACGTCGGTCGGCGTCGTCTTGCGGGCGACCGTCTCGGAGGGCCGCCTCGTCGCGACGCTCCGGACGTTCGCTGTCGACCCCTACGAGCGCGCTGGCACGCTCCCGGAAGCCCTGGCCGTCGAACACCGCGGCCGGTAGTCAGGCCGTCTCGGTGCTGGCAGCGAGCAGCAACGAGGGGTAGTCGGCCGTGATGGCGTCGACGCCCGCCTCGGCGAACCGCTGGGCGTCGTGCCACGTCTCCGCGGTCCAGCCGGCGATTTCGAGGCCAGCGTTGTGACCCGCTCCCACGAGGTCGAAGGCGGGCGGCGACCCCCGGAACTCGCCGACGATGGCGTCACTGTCGGCGTGGACGGCATCACAGGCGTGTTCGACCGCGAACTCCAGCGTCGTCTCGGCGTTGGCGGCGACACAGATGGGCGCCGTCTCGTGGTCGTACTCGGACGCGACGGCGACGGCGGCCTCACAGAAGGAGGCCAACCGCACGTCGAGGTCGGTGTCCGTCTCGGCAATCGAGTCGGCGACGCGCTCGACGAACGGGACCCAGTGTTCTCGGGCAGCCTCTAGCTCCGTCGGCGTGAGGTGTGCGCCGGGCCGGACGTTGGGCGTGCCGGGGTTCTTCAACTCGACGGTTAGGGAGGTGCCGTCGGGGAGCGCCGCCAGCATGTCATCGAAGGTCGGGACGGTCCACCCGCTGTCGAGGACTTCGGCGCTCGTGACCGTCTCGGTGGGCGTCTCCCAGACGACGCCCTCGGCGTCGGTCAGTCCCGGCGACCCGTCGTTTCGCTGGCCGAGGCGGGTGTCGTGGAAGACGACGGGGTCGCCGTCGGCGGTGGCGTGGAGGTCGATTTCGACGCCGTCACAGCGGGGGTGTGTCGCCGCCGCGACGGCGGCGCCGACGGTGTTTTCGGGAAACGCCCCGCCGAATCCCCGGTGGGCGATGACGCGCGGGTCGGGTGACATACCCGGTGGTCGCCCGCCGTCGTCAAGAAGGTACGCTGGCGTCGAACAGTCAGACGTTAGCAAGGGTTTATGTTGAGTGCTACCATCGTACGAGTATGCGCTTCGAGAACGATACGGTGTTCATTACCGGCGCCGGTTCGGGAATCGGTCGGGCGACCGCACTGGCGGTCGCAGAGGAGGGTGCGTTCGTCGTCGCGACGGACATCAACGACGATGGCGGCGAAGAGACCGTCGCAGCCATCGAGGAAGCCGGCGGCGAGGCCGTCTTCCATCACCTCGACGTGACCGACGCCGATGAGTTCGACGCCGTCGTCGAAACGGCGGTCGAGGAGTACGGCCTCGACTGCATCGTCAACAACGCCGGCGTCGGCCACCCGCCGGCGTACACCGAGGACGTCACCGATACGATGTTCGACTACGTCGTCGACGTGAACCTCCGTGGCGTCTGGAACGGCTGTCAGGCGGCGCTCCCGCATCTCAAAGAACAGGAGTCGGGCGCCATCGTCAACGTCGGCTCGTTGGCGTCATTTCTCGGGCTACCCAAGCAGGCGGTGTACTCGCTGACCAAAGGCGCAGTGTTGAACTTCACGCGAGCGGTCGCCGCCGAGGCCGGCACCGACGGCGTCCGGTGTAACGCGGTCTGCCCCGGATTCATCGAGACGCCGCTGGGTGACCAGTACTTCGACTCGAAGGACGACCCCGAGGCGGCCAAACAGCAGGCCGCCCAGCAGTACCCCCTGAAACGGCTTGGCGAACCCGAGGAGGTCGCCGACGCCATCAGGTTCCTGCTGTCCGATGAGGCCTCCTTCGTCACCGGCCACGGGCTCGTCGTCGACGGTGGCTTCTCGGTGAGTTAATCGCCGGAGCCGAGCGTATTATCGGCCCCAGACCCGTATCGACGAACATGGAGTTCAGCCTACCGGTCAGTCTCGGCGTACTGCTCGCGGTCATCGTCGTCGGCATCGCGGGCCTCGTCGGCGGCGGCATGATGCCGCTTCGGACGACGCTGATGATGGTCGCGCCGTCGATGGTCGTCTTCGGTCTGCTGGCGTTCGGGTTGGGCGTCAAACACGGTGAGTTCCGAACCGCTTAGGCCACCGCCCCCTCGAACTCCTCGCCGAAGGCGACGAAGAGAGCGAGACCGAAGAGACCGACTGCGGTCGCCGTCCCGAAGGCGGTCTCCGGCGAGAACGCGTAGATAGCGCCGCCGATGGCCGCAGAAGGGACGACGACGACGTTTCTGAGAAGGTAGTACGTGCCTGTCACGCGACCGGCGCTTCCGGCCTCGGCCGGTCCGACGACGAGCGCCTTGTGCGCCGGCAACCCCGCAAATCGGAGCCCCGAGAACGCGAACAACGCCGCGAGGGCCGCGGCGTTCGGCGGCGCGTAGATGAGCAAGACGGGGAAGACGGCGTAGACGGCAAAGCCCAATGCGACGACGGGCTTGAGGCCGACCCGCTGGGAGAGGCGCGAGACGGACACCATCACCAGCAACGCGACGGCCATCTCGACGGCCAACAGGACGCCGAAGTAGGCGTCGGGCGACAGGCGGCCGACGACGGGCAGCGTGGCGCCGACTTCGAGGAACTCCGTGACGACGATGACGAAGAACACGTACACCATCCCGTTGGCGAAGCGGACGAGGGTGTCGCCGACCAGAAGCGGCCGGAGTTCTGCCGGCATCGACCGGAGGTCCTCGATGACCGTCGAGACGCCGCCGAAGGACTTCCCCAGCGTGTCCTCGGAGGCATCATAGAGGATGTACTGGAGGAGTGTCGCGGCAAATCCGAACGCCGCTACGATGGCCAAAACGACGCGAAAGCCGGTCTCGAAGGCGAAGACGGTGAGGACGCCCGCCGCCAGAAGCGGCCCGAGCAGAAACGCCGACCGCCGGAACGTCTCGGTGCTGGCAAACCCCGTCGCCAACTGGTCGGGGGCGACAGCCTGCTTGACGATGGCGAACGTCGCGCCCAAGCCGAGGGATTTCCACGCCTGCGCGAAGACGAGACCGAGGAAGATGCCGACCGGAAGCACGGCGGGGTCGAGCCAGCCGACGACGATTCGGTAGCCGGCGAGTTCGACGGTCGTCCCGACCGCCGGAACGGTGAGCGTGCCGAAGGATTCGGCGAACAGCCACACGAGGAAGCCGGCCGTCGAGGCCAACCCGAACAGCGTCAGGGCGAGTCGAGAGCCGATGCGGTCCGACAGCGCCCCACCGGGATACGGATACACCGCCGAAACGAGATTGCCGAACGTACCGAAGAGGCCGATGGAGACCGCACCCGCCCCGAGAACGGACATGTACCGCGGAACGTACCGACTCGTCATCTGAAAGCCGAGGCTGAACGCGAACATCGCAACGGAGAGGACGAGCACGTCGCGTTCGAGCGCGAAGAACTGCCTGAGAAGCGACCGAAAGCCGCCGTCGGCGTCGTCCATACCGACCTATGAAACCCCGACGAAATGGCTCTGTTGAAATGCTCAAAAGGTGATAGGTTGAGACTCCCGGTAGGTCAGTACAGGCCTCTGATATTGCAGGGGAGAAGGTATTTATCAGGTGGAAATAATGCTGAAATATGCGTCGGAGAGCCCTCCTTTCACTACTCGGAACAGCCGGTATTGGAAGTTTGGCAGGCTGTTCAACTGGTTTCTCGCAGCTGATCACACCAGAAGTTGCATCGACCAATATTGAGGCCCAAGACAGGGAGTGTAGCGATTCTCCGGACGAATCGGCACTGATAACGAGCAAGTCAGACGATGGGACACAGTTCGAAGTGACGGGTAGCATCGCAGTTCCTCGAATCGATGAAGAATTGTACGTAGATGCCCAGAATGGCCAGGGGAACCCGGAGCGAAACAATGCGGACATGGAGGTTCGCATCGATTTTGGGCCACCCGACTCGCAAGCCAACACAGATGTCCCCGAGTGCGAGGGGAAAATAGCGTACAATGCAGAAGTTGAGTTCACACGTCAACCGAAGGAGGTAATTGTTCGGCACACTGTCGAGGAGGAGGACTCCTATACCCTGAAAACGATTACGACCAAGACGATCAATCAATAAGCAGTCCCATGTAGCGGCCCGTTCACCGGAAATAGTGTCTAATACACAGAACTTCTACAGAGTCGACGAAGTGAAACGGCAGGTCAGCGCCGGCGGAACAGCACGCCCAACGCGAGCAGGGCGGCGATTCCGGCACCGACACCGAAGCCCGTACCGGCGCCCTCAGTGGCCGTCGGCGTCTCCGTCGCGTCCCCCGGCGTCTCCGTCGCGTCGGGGTCGACCCCCTCGATGACGGCTGGAGCCGACGCGACGCTGCCGTTCGTCGCGACGAGTTCCTGTTCGCCTGCCGAGTCGATTGTCACGACGAGTTCTCCGTTGGCGTCGGTTTCGCCGACAGTCTCGTTGTTCCGCTGAAGGGTCGCTCCCTCGACGGGTTCGCCGTAGGCGTTGAGGACGCGGACGCGGGTCGTCTCACCGACGACGACGCGGGTGTTCTGCGGTTCGACGGTGAGCGTCGGCACCCGCTGGGTCGTCATCTCGATTTCGCGGGCGCCTTCGGTCACCCGGAGAGAGCGCGAAGAGGAGACGTAGCCGTCCTTGCTCACAGTCACGTTGTATCGGGTGTTGACGGGTACCGACAGCGAGGCGGTGCCGCCGGAACTGCTGACGCTGGCCTCGAAGTTCTCGGCGTTGACCGAGACCCGGACGTCGTCGAGGGACTGTGGGTCTTCGAAGTGGTCGTCGACGACGCTCACTTCGAAGTTGACGCTGCCACGCTCCAGAGTGAAGGACACCGGCGTGTCGACGCCGACGTCCTCGGTGCTCGTCTCCCGGAAGTAACCGGGCTTGACGACGGCGATGCTGTACTCGCCCTGTTCGATGATGTCCGTCGAGAACGTGCCGTCCTCGTCGGTCCAACCCTCGGCGGCGGTTCGGCCATCGCGTCGGAACTCGACGCGTGCGTCCTGAAGGGCCCGGTCGGGGGAGTCGGTCACCGTCACCGTCGCGTTGCCCTTCTCGGAGACGCGAAGCGTCACGTCGCGTTCGGTCGCCTCCTCGATGACGAGCGGGTGGTTCCGGACGTACTCCTCGTGTTCGACATCGAGTTCGACGGTCTCGTCTTCGGGAACGTCGACGAAGGCTCGCCCGTTGCTCGCCGTCGTCGCGGTCCGTTCGCCGTCCTCCCAGCTCGCAGTGATGGTCGCACCGCCGACGGAGTCGTTGGCCTGGTCGACCACCGACACGGTCAGGGTCACCTGTGACCCCGATTGGGCGGCCGCTCCGCCGACCGCGCCGGCGAGGAGCCACCCTACCATCGACAGTGCGATGAGAACACGTAACGTATTTCGCATACGATAACAACAGCGGGCTGGAACTTAGTTTCGCCGGCTGAGTTGAAAACGAACTAAGAGGTCAGAGCCGGCGGGCCGCGATGAGTGCCGACCCCAGCGCCGCAAGCGCCGCAAGCGCGCCGAAGCCGGCGCCATCACCGCTGGTTTCCTCCGGCTCCGTCGGCGTGTCGGTTCCGTCTCCCTCCTCCTCGACGGGCGTCGCCGTCGCCGTGGAACTGTCCTCTTGGGCACTCTGCATCGACACCGCGCGTTCCGAGAAGTGGTCGATGCCGATGGCGACGTTCGCCGTCGCTTCGGCGCTCGAGGACTGAGAGACGTAGTAGCGCGGTTCGTCGCCCTCCATCGCCGACTGCTCGACTGCGCTGTAGGAGTCGGCCTGTGCGGCCGCCTCGCCGTCGACGAACACTTCGATGTCCTCGGCGTTGTCGAAGACGGACTCGGAGACGCTCGTCAACACGACTTTCCCTTGGCTCTGGGTGCGCTCGACGGTCATGTTGACCTCCTCGCGGCTCTGGCTTTCGACCTCGACGGCGGTGTCTTGGCCGTACTCGACGACGCTGGCGGTGGCCGCGCCGGCCTCTTCGCCCGTCTCCGCCGACTCCTGGAGGTACACTTCGGCGGTGGCGGTGCCGTTCTGAATCATCCGCTCTTGTTGTTCGTCGTCCTCGGAGCGCTCGCCGTCGTCGTACTGCCGGTAGACGAGTTGGCTGCCCTCCTCGACTTCGGCGGTGACGTTGCCCTCCTCGTTGACGACGACCTCACCGTCACCGACGACGATGAACGTCCCCTGGCTGCCGTCACCTTTCGTCACGACGACGCGCTCCTCACCATCGGCTTCGGCCTCTGCGTCGTTCGAGAGGTTCGCCTGCACCATCTGGGCGCTGTCGTTGGCCCGCACCTGAAAGATACCCCGGGCGTTGTCGTGGGCCTGCATCGCCGCGCCGCTCTCGAAGCCGAGACGGACGCTGGCGTCGGCCTCGGTTCGGGTCTCGACGGCCGAGCCGACAATCGAAGTCGCGGCCGAGAGACCCACGTCGAGGCCGATACCGGCCTGACTGCGCGCCTCTTCCGAGGACTGGACGCTCATGTTCTCGACGATGACCGCATCGCCGACCGCGTAGTTCGAGACGGCACTGCCGGTCGTGGTGAACTGGACGTGGCTTCCAGCGTACGCTTCGCCTTCCGCATCGGTAGACTGTGCCGCTGCAGGCGCGGCGGCCGCCCCCACGAGGGAAACGACCAACAGCGCCGACAGCACCACTGCTCTATGTCGCATATCAGGCGGAAATCACCGCGTGAAAATAAACTTCTTGGCCGAACGAAATGTTTCGGCTCCGCGTTACAGTCGGCGGGTCGCCAGCAGGGCCACACCGAGGGCGGCCACGGCCGCGAAGACGCCGAAGCCGGCACCGTCGCCGCCGGTCATGCCGCCGTCGTCGCCGCTGCCGTCGCTCTGCATCGACACGTCACGCTCGGAGAAGTGGTTGACACCGATTGCGACGTCGGTCGACGCCTCGGCGCTCGACGACTGAGAGACGTAGTACGCCGAGTTGTCGCCGCCCTGTGCGGCCTGTTCGACTTCGCTGTAGGAGTCTGCCTGTGCGGCGGCTTCACCGTCGACGAGGACTTCGACGTCCTCGGCGCTGGAGAAGGCCTCGTCGGAGACCGTCGCGAGGACGACCTTCCCCTCGCTTTGGGAGCGCTCGGCGGTCATGTTGATGGTGTTCTCGCTGCGACTGGTCACCTCGACGGTGGTGTCCTGGCCGTACTCGACGACGCTCGCGGCGGCCTCTTCACCCTCGTCGGAACCGTCCTCGGCGCTGTCCTGTCCGCTCTCGGCGGCGGACTCGACGTACACCTCGGCGGTGGCGGTGCCGTTCTGAATCATCTGCTCTTTCTGTTCGTCGTCCTCGGAGCGCTCGCCGTCGTCGTACTGCCGGTAGACGAGTTGGCTGCCCTCCTCGACTTCGGCGGTGACGTTGCCCTCTTCGTTGACGACGACTTCACCGTCGCCGACGACGATGAACGTCCCCTGGCTGCCGTCCTCCTTGGTCACGACGACGCGCTCGTCGCTCTCGGATTCGGCTTCGGAGTCGCTACTGAGGTTGGCGTGTACCATCTGGGCGCCGTCGTCAGCGCGGACCTGGAAGATACCCCGGGAGTTGTCGTGGGCCTGCATCGCCGCACCGCTCTCGACGCTGACCGTCGCGCTCAGACTCGTCTGGGAGGCGAGTTGGAGCCCCGCACCGCTGAACTCCGTCGCCGTCGACAGTCCAGCGTCGGCACCGATGCCGGCCTGACTGCGCGCCTCTTCCGAGGACTGGACGCTCACGTTCTCGACGATGACCGCGTCGTTGACCGCATAGCCGGTCACTGCGCTGTTCTGCGTCTGGAACTCAACGTGGCTCCCGCTGTAGGCCTCGCCGCTCTGGGTCGCTGCTGCGGGCGCGGTGGCCGCCCCCACGAGAGAGACGACCAACAGCGCCGACAGTAGTGTTGCTCTGAATTTCATTGGCAACTTGTTGGGAGTTGAGACAGTGGCATAAATTTCGTGGCCATTCGTGGGTCATATTACCACGGCCGCTGCGGGCCGAACGCGAGGCGTTGCGGGCGTGAGCCGCAACCGTTAAAGTGTCTGACTGACTAGTCAGTCAATAATGGTTGAAGAGACGCGTGACCGAATCATGGAGGCGACCTACCGGGCGCTCTGTGAGCACGGGTACGCCTCGCTGACGATGCAGGACATCGCCGACGAGTGCGACTGCAGCAAATCGCTGTTGCACTACCACTTCGACACGAAGGAGGACCTGCTGGTCGCGCTGCTGGCACACCTCATCGAGAAGTTCGACGAGCGCGTCTCGCCATCCGACGAGGACCCCCGCGAGCAACTCGTCGATTTGGTCGAAATATTCTGCTTCGGCGACGGCCGCGCGCGCGCCGACCACCGGGCGTTCCACACCGCGCTGTTGGAACTCCGAGCGCAGGCGCCGCACAACGACGCCTTCCGAGCGCAGTTGGCCGAAAACGACGCACAGGTACACGCGACCGTGACCGCGGTCATCGAGCGTGGCATCGAGAGCGGCGCGTTCCGCGAGGTCGACGCCCGCCGGACCGCCGCCCACATTCTCGCGGCGATTCAGGGCGCCCGGATTCGGTGGGTCACGTTGGG
This sequence comes from Natronomonas gomsonensis, assembly GCF_024300825.1. Taxonomy (NCBI): domain Archaea; kingdom Methanobacteriati; phylum Methanobacteriota; class Halobacteria; order Halobacteriales; family Natronomonadaceae; genus Natronomonas; species Natronomonas gomsonensis. The sequence goes on from NZ_CP101323.1 coordinate 2,165,100, forward strand.
CGACGACGACAGCATCGAGGCCGTCCACGATGCGCTCGTCGATGACCTCATCGACGGCTGGCTGGTGGTCGAGTGAAAGACCGGTCAGTCAACGTCACGGACGGCGAGCTGTTCAAGCCGCTCGTCGTCCTCTCGGCCCCCATCGTCGCCGCACAGGTCCTGCAGGTCGGCTACAACCTCGCCGACACCTTCTGGGTCGGCCAGTTGGGCGCCGACGCCGTCGCCGCGCTGTCGTACGCGTGGGCCATCGTCTTCCTGATGGTGAGCGTCGGCGGCGGCCTCACCGTCGCCGGAACCGTCCTTGTCTCCCAACACAAGGGGTCGGGCGACTTCCGGCAGTCACACCACGTCGCCGGACAGACCGTCTCGTTCGTCTCCGTCGTCGCAATAGTCTTCGCCGCCGCCGGCTACCTCTCGGCGCCGTATCTGCTCGCCATCGTCGGTGCGACCCCCGGCACCGCCGCCCACACCTACGCCACCGACTACACCAGAGTCGTCTTCCTCGGGGTCATCTTCATGTTCTGGTTCTTCATCTTCGATGCGCTCATGCGCGGGTGGGGCGACACGAGGACGCCGCTGTACCTCATGGCCGGCAGCGTCGCGCTCAACGTCGCTTTGGACCCGTTTCTCGTCTTGGGGTTCGTCGACAACCCGATGTTCGCGTGGACGGGCACCGAGTCCCTCCAGACGACGCTGTTCGCACTGACCGGCTTCGAGGGCTACGGCGTCAAGGGCGCGGCTATCGCCACCGTCATCGCGCGCTTCTTCCCGGCGGTAATCGGGCTGTACCTGCTTCTGTTCGGCGACGTGGGACTCTCGCCGGAGCTTTCGGACTTCCTGCTCCAGCGGGAAACCGTTGGGAAAATCCTCGACGTGGGTGCCCCCATCGGCGCCGAACAGGGGCTCCGCTCGGGTGGCATCGCCGCGATGACGGCCATCATCGCGCTGGCCGGCGACGACGCCGTCGCCGCCTACGGCATCGTCAATCGCCTCGCGTCGCTGCTGTTCCTCCCGGCGCTCGGCTTCGCCCGCGGCACCGAAACCGTCGTCGGCCAGAACCTCGGCGCCGGCCACACCGACCGTGCCAAGCGGGCCGTCTTCCTCGCAAGCGCGACCGTCGCCGGGGCGTTTTTCGTCGTCGTCGCGGCCGCCTACCCCTTCGCCGAGTCCATCACCGGCGTCTTCCTCCCACCCGGCGACGACGCCGCGGGAACCGTCATCGAGTACGGCGCAGCCTACATCCGCATCGCCGGCCCCGCATACGTCTTCCTTGGGGTGTTTCAGGTCGTGTTGGGCGGATTCCGGGGGTCCGGGTCGACCAGGGCGGCGATGTTGCTCTCCGTCCAGGAGTTGTGGCTGTTCCGCATCCCGCTTTCCTTCGTCTTCCTGACGGCCTTCGGGTGGGGCGTCGTCGGCGTCTGGTACGCCGTCGCCATCTCCTTTGTGGCCTCGGCGCTGACGACCGGTGCGTGGTTCCTCCGCGGGACCTGGACCGGCAGCGTCGTCGACCCCGAGGACGTGGACGCCCCCGGCGGGCTGGAAGTCGCCGACGACTGACGGTTAGGTTCGGTCGAGCGTCTCCGCGACGGCCCCGACCTCGTCGCTCGAAAACGCCGGCAGTGCCTCGGGCGTCGTCCTGACCAGCGCGTCGGCGGCGATGGCCCGGCGCAACGCCGCCTTGACGCCGTCGTCGAGACCGGCGAGGAAAGCGCCGGCGAAGGCGTCGACGGCACCGGTCGAATCGACCGAATCGACATCGGGGCGCTCGAAGCCGTGGACCGTCGAGTCGTGCCACGCCGTGGCGTCGGATGCCCGACACAGCGCCACCGTCTCCAGGTCGTGAGACGACGCCAGGGCGTGGGTCACTTTCGAGGGTTCGCCGCCGCGGTCGAAGACGGCCTCGACGGCGTCTGCGGTGCCGACCAACACGTCGACGGCGGGCAACAGCCCTTCGAGGGTCTCCCGTGCGGAGTCGAGGTCGTGCCACCCTCGGGTGTCCAAGACGCCGAGTGCCGTCCTCGCGCCCGCATCGCTTGCAGTCTTGAGGAACTTCGCGGTCGCACCGGCCAACCCCGTCGACGCCCGTGGCGTCGCGGCGGTGACGTAGGCAGTGTCGGCGGCCTCCACGCGGTCGGTCGGAATCGAGTCCATCGTCAACCCCTCAACGACGGCGTTCCCGAGGTCGTCGATGCGGGCGTCCGGACGCGGCGTGCGGCCGCGCTCGAAGAACGTCAGCCCCTGTCGACCCGCGACGGTGTCGGCGACGACTTCGACGCCGTGGCCCCGGAGTTCGCCCTCGACGCGGGCGCCGAGCGGTCCCGCCGGAAGCCGCGAGAGCCACACCGGTTCCGCGCCGAGTCGGCCCGCCGCCGCCGCGGCGTTGCACTCCGGCCCGGTGACGCCCACGTCGAGCGTTTGGGCCGTTTCCAGCCGTTCGCTCCCCGGCGGCGCGAGTTCCAACGCGGCCGCACCCAGCGTGACGAGTTCCATGGTCGGGACTCACGGCCCGAATACAAATCAGTCCCGGCGGCCGCCGTGGCCGGGGTAGTCCCGCTCGAAGCGGTTCTCGATTTCCTCGCGCGGGAGTTCGATAATCGTCGGCCGGCCGTGCGGGCACGCGTAGGGGTTCTCACAGTCGTCGAGGGCCGCGAGCAACTCCGCGACCGTCCCCTCCCGCAGCGAGGTGTTGCCCTTGATGGAGGGGTGACACGCCAAATCGCCCAGCAGGTCGTCGACGACGGCTTCGACGGTTCCCGTCGGGTCGCCCTCGACGAACTCGCCCAGCAAATCGCGGGCCAGTTCGGCCGCCTCGGCGCCGAGTTCCTCCGCGAGGAGCGCGGGCACCGTCGTCACCGTGACGGTTCGGTCGTCGGCCCGACGGACCCGGAACCCAAGTCGGGCGAGCGCCTCGCTGTGGTCGTCGAGAAGCGCCGCCTCCCGGGCGGTGACCGCCAACTCGACCGGGTCGGCGAGCGTCTGGGTCGTCACGTCGCCGGCGAAGCGCTCGCGCAACCGCTCGTAGTTCACCCGCTCGTCGGCGGCGTGTTGGTCGATCAACAGCAGGCCGTCGGCGCTCTCACAGACGAGGTAGGTGTCGTCGAACTGTCCCAAAACCGACAGCGACGGGAGTCGGTCGAACGTCTCGGGGGCCCCCCGCGTCTCCTCGCCGTCGAAGGTCCGCTGAGTGGGTCGGTCGCGGAACCGGCGGTCGACCGTATCGGCGGTGCTCCCGTCGTTCGCCGAGTCCGCAGTCGACGTCTCGCTATCTGTCGAATCGGGTCCGGTCCAGGCGGGTGTCGGCCGACTGTCGTTGTCGTCATCCACATCGCTCCCACGCGAAGCGGAGGTGGGTGTGGAACCACCCCCCGCTTCCGGTCGAGTGTGGTGTCCCGAGTCGGTCAATTCGGCGTCGGCGTCCCGGCCGCCGTCGCCATCGTCGCCCGCCGGAATCTCCGTCTGTTCGGGCGCCGAGCGGCCCCGCGGCGCCGACGAGCGCAACAGGCCCTCGTCCAGCAGCGCCGCCTCGACAGCCTCTCGGACCTGCCGGCGGACACCCTCGCTGTCGGCGAACAATACTTCGAGTTTCCGCGGATGGACGTTCACGTCGACGCCGCCCGGCGGCACGTCGATGTCGACGACTGCGAAGGGATAGCGGTCCGGCGCCAACTGCGTCCCGTAGGCGTCGACGACGGCCTCACGGACGGTGCTCGCGGTGACGTACCGACCGTTGACGAGCGTGGTCATGTACTCCCGGCCCGCGCGGTTCGTCTCGGGATGGCTGATTAGTCCGTCGACGCCGGCCAGCGGGCCGCCGTCGTCGTGGTCGGCCGCTATCGGCACCATCGAGGCGGCGACCTCCCGGCCGTACACCGCCATCACCGCGCTCCGTCGGTCGCCGTCGCCGGCCGTCGAGAACGATTCCCGGCCGTCGTGTTCGAGCGTCACCGACACCGCGGGGTTTGCCAGCCCGTAGCCCGCAACGACCGACTGGACGTGGTCGAACTCCGTGGCGTCGGTCTTGAGGTACTTCCGTCGGGCTGGAACGTTGCCGAAGAGGTCGGTCACCTCGACGGTCGTCCCTTCGGGACAGCCGACGGGGCCACACTCTTGGACATCGCCGCCGGAGACGACGAGTTCGGTGCCCCGCGACCCGCCGCGGGGTTTCGTCCGGATACACAGCCGAGCGACCGAACCGATGGCGTGGAGTGCCTCCCCCCGAAAGCCGAGCGTTCCGATGGAATCGAGGTCGGAGATGTCGCGGAGTTTGCTCGTCGTATGTTCGCGGACGGCCTTCCGCACCTCGGCTTCCGACATCCCGACGCCGTCGTCGGTGACGACGATGCGCTCTTTGCCGCCGGATTCGACGCCGACGGTCACTCGCGAGGCGCCGGCGTCGAGGGCGTTTTCGAGGAGTTCCTTGACGACCGAGGCGGGGCGCTCGACCACCTCGCCGGCGGCGATTCTGTCGCGCGTGTCGTCGTCGAGTTCGCGGATGTCGGGGCTCATCGAACGGATTCATCGACACCTTCGGCCGCCGCGGCATAAATGTCCGCGCTCCGCACACGGCATCGTGTTTAGTTAAGTGAATTCCACCAGACGGCGAAGGCTTGCAGCCATGTTTCTGCCGTCGTCGGCTGCACGTGGCTAAAGCTATTACTAAACGAAGAAGTTCGTCGTTTTATCTCTCTAAAGATACGTTCGACAGCATTCCGATTTCCATGCCGGATCGTCTGAAATCGGAGCCCTGCTCGGCGGAGTGCTGCCGCTAAATGTTTGGCGTAATCGACGAGAAACACGGCGTCAGAGACGTCGTGTTTCTCACGAAGTTCCTGCAGAAATCGCTGTGTCAATGCAGTTGTAGTGGTCGTAAACAGCCGTACGTGCAGGAATTTGTTTGTCTCTGGATCGACAGCGGCGTACAGCCAAAACTGCTGACCGTTGATTTGGATCACCGTTTCGTCAAGCGCAACGTGATCCGGACTGGTATCGTCGGCTGGCTGTAGATCGGCTTTCTGCACCCAATCGTGAACGGCTTTTCGTGACCGTTCGACACCGAACTTCTCAAGTTCTCGAATGGTATTCGAAAGTGATAGACCAGCCAGATGGAGTCGAATACCGAGCTTCATCAGCTCGCTCGGTGTCCGCTCTCGCTCCACAAAATCTAACTCGATCCAGTCGCTACAACCGCTGAGGCGTGTGATTTCTGCCATAGACACTCAGAAAATCACCACGCCTCACTCTTCATCCTTAACTAAACACGACCGCACACGGGCCGGGAACGCTTTTCACGACGGTCGCCGATGACCGACTGTATGATAGTGATGCACGCGGGGTTACCCATCGCACCGGATAGCCGCGAGGACGCCCTCGAACTCGTCGAAGAACTCGCCGTCGAATCCCGCGCCGAGGACGGCGTCATCGACTACCGCGTCACGGCCGACATCGAGGCGCCCAACACCGTCCGCGTCATCGAGCAGTACGAGGACGGCGACGCCGTCGACGCCCACATGGGAAGCGACCACTTCGAATCGTTCCAAGCGGAAATCGCCGCCCACCTCGCCGGCGAACCCGAGTTGTACCGATACGACGTGGATTCGAAGACCCAACTAATGTAGGATAGGCGACCGGAGTCGGCGTATGCTCGCGCCCGGCCCGACGCTCGCACTTCTCGGCAGCGGCGGCTTCCTGCTTTTCGGCCTTCTCACAGGCGTCTGGAAGTACCGACACATGTGGCACTCCGAGGACGCCGACGCCCCGTTCTACGTCGACACCGCACACAGAGCGTCGCTGCTGTACGCCTTCGCCGCGCTCGTCATCTACGAGTTCGCGACGTTCAGCCCTTACGGAGCGGCGGTGACGGTCGCGGCGGTGGGTGTCCCGCTGTTCTTCTTCGCCGCCGCCGTCGCCAGTTACGTCGTCCACGGCCTGCTCCGGGATACGGACAACCAGTTCCGCGAACCGCACCGCCTCGGAGAGCGCGAACTGCCGCCATGGGTCGTCAACGTCGCGATGTGGCTGCTCGTCGTCGGCGAAATCGGGGGCTTCGGCGTGCTGTTCGTCGGCTTCGTTCAAAGCGTCGTGGTGTGAGTTCCGACCCGGAACCGCTCACACCCACCCTCCAAGCGACCACTCCCGCGGCGGGTCCTCGAAGGGCCACTGCCCACACTGTGATTTCGTTAGGTCGCCGCCCATCTGTGCCTCGAACGCCCGTTGTTTCTCGCCGAAGCGGTAGTGACACATCTCTGGGTGCTGTTTCTCCCAGTAAATCGTCTGCATCGACGGCGCACCCTCCGGAATCGGCGGCAGCGTTTCGTATTTCGGTCCGTCCAGTTCGGCTTGGGTCTCTTCGAGGTCGTCCTTGAGCGGCGTCACCGGCGCGGCCGCCCAGTAACCGCCTGCGAAAGCCAACACGACGACGACGGCGACGACTCGCCATCGTCGTGACGGCACCTCGGCGTGAGCCACGAGCACCCCGACGCCGACCGAGAGGAAGGAGAAGAGCAGTATCAACTCGATTGCCCCCTGCATCTCGAGGAAGATTTGTCCGGTGTAGCCGACGCCGCCCAACGCGACCCACCAGTACCGTCGGCCGTCGACCGCGAGTCCGCGGAGCCACCCGGAGGCGCCGACGGCGACGAAGGCGACACCGCTGATACCGATTTCGACGACGACGGCGAGGAGTCGGCCGGCAACGGTGTATCCCTCGACGCCGTACACCGGCGCGATGACGGTTTCGACGAACAGCGGGACGGCCAATCCGGCGGCGACGAACGGTCCGACGACGAGGGCCGCGACAGCGAGACCGCCGGCGACCGTCCGGCCGCTTGCTTGCCAGCCGCCACGCTGGAAGCCGATGGCGACGACCAGTATCGCGAGTCCCCCACCCAACTGCCAGAAACCCGCGCTGGTCGCCGCGGCGACTCCGGCGAGAGCAGGGCGGTCCTCGACGGCGAACAGCAGCGCCGCGGCGCCGAAGCAGAACGCGAAGTACTTCGGCCGGATGCCGGAGGCGGGGAAGGCGTACACCGTCGGCATGACGAACATCGTCAACCCGGCGACGACGGCGGCGAAGCCGTCGTCGGTGAGACAGTAGGTGAGCAAGCCGACCACGACCACGCCGGACCAGACGGCGACGACGGCGACGAATACGCTCAGGACGTGCAACACTGCCATGTTCCCGCCGGAAAGGAGGGCAAGCAGCGTCGTCACCGCGTAGATGAGCGGCGGTTTGAGGTCCCAGAAGTCGACGTACGGCGTCGCGCCCTGCGTGATGTACCAGCCGGCGTGTTGGAACAGCGCCGAGTCGCGGTTCACCTCGAAGGGGTCGGCGGCGAACTTCACGACCGTCGCGACGACGAGGACGACGGCCGCCCCGACCGCGAGACTGCGGAACCAGTTCTCCTCGACGCCGTCGTGGAGTACTCGAAGCCGTCCGGTCGGTTCCGGTTCGGTCATCAGTCGTTCAATCGCTGTTGCCACTCCTGAACTCGGGCCATCAGTTCTACTGGCGGCACCTCGTTTACGTCGGTGTCGCGTAGCTCTTCAAGGACCGATTCGGTCCCCGGTGGGAGTTCGGGCTCGTCGCCGCCGTCCGACGTGGCCTCCCCTCTGAAGTCGCCGCTGCCCAAATCGAAGACGGCCTGTACCGGTTCGCCACCGTCACCACCGCCTTTCGCCTCGATTGCGCGCTCCGAACGCAGGCGGTCGAGTACGTCACGCGCCCGGTCGACGACGGGGTCGGGGACACCCGCGAGGCCGGCGACGTGGACGCCGTAGGAGCGGTCGGTCGGCCCCTCTTCGATGGTCCGCAGGAAGGTTACGTCGCCGTCGCGTTCGGCCGCCGCGACGTGGACGTTCTCGACGCGTGGCAGTTCCTCGGCCAGCGTCGTGAGTTCGTGGTAGTGGGTCGCAAACAGCGTGAACGCCCCGACCTCGTTGTGGAGGTACTCGGTGGCCGCCCACGCGATGGAGATACCGTCGTATGTAGCGGTGCCGCGGCCCACCTCGTCGAGGATGACAAGCGAGTCTTCGGTCGCGCTGTGGAGGATGTTCGACAGTTCCTGCATCTCGACCATGAACGTCGAACGGCCCTGTGCGAGTTCGTCGGAGGCGCCGACGCGGGTGTAGATGCCGTCGACGAGACCGACCGTCGCGGCGTCGGCGGGGACGAACGACCCCACCTGTGCGAGCAGCGTGATGAGCGCCGCCTGTCGCATGTACGTCGACTTGCCCGACATGTTCGGCCCGGTCACGAGCAGGAATCGACGGTCGCGGTCGAGATACAGGTCGTTGGGGACGAACTCCACGTCGGTTTCGACGACCGGATGGCGGCCCGCCTCCACGGAGAGAACGCCCTCGTCGGTCAACTCGGGGCGACTCCACCCCCGTTTGGCGGCGTGAGTCGCGAGCGAGCAGAAGGCATCGAGTTCCGCGAGCGTCCGTCCCACTCGCTGGAGCAGGTCGGCCTCGCTCGCGACCGACTCCCGGAGTCGGCAGAACGCCTCGTACTCGCGGTCGCCGCGTTCCTCTTCGAGGCGAAGGATTTCGCGTTCCTTCTCGCGGAGTTCCTCGAAGACGTACCGCTCGGCGTTCTTCAGCGTCTTGATGCCCTCGTAGTGTTCGGGCACGGAATCGGCCTCGCTCTTGCCGACCTGAACGTAGTAGCCGTCGGTCTTGTTGCGGCCGACGGTGAGATGCGTGAGGCCGTGGCGCTGTTTTTCACGGTCCGCCAGCGTCTCGAAGAACTCGACCGCCTGCTCGTGGCGTTCCACCAAGTCGTCGAGGTCATCGTCGTAGCCGCGTTCGATGAGGCCGCCCTCGTGGAGCGTCTTCGGGGGGTCGTCGGCCAGCGCGTCGAGTTCCGCTCGGATGTCGGCGACGGCTTCCTGGTCGATGTCCGCAAGGAGGTCGCCGACCGGTGAGTCGGCCAGTCGGGGCGACTCCTCGATGGACGAGGCCAGGTCGGGGAGGAGTTCGAGCGTCGCCCGCGCCCGGAGCAGCGCGTCGGCGTCGGCGCTTCCGGAAACCGCCCGCGAGGCGACCCGTTCGAGGTCGTAGGCGTCGGCGAGCGTCTCGCGCAATCCCTCTCTGACGAGGGCGTCGTCGGCCAGCGCCGCCACCGCCGACTGCCGCCGGCGGAGTTCGCCCTGCCGTCGTAACGGTCGGGTGAGCCACTCCCGGAGCAGACGGCCGCCGGAACTCGTCTCGGTGTGGTCGAGGGTCTCGAACAGCGTCCGGCCGTTGCCGGTCATCGTCTCGGTGAGTTCGAGGTTGCGCTGGGTCGTCGCGTCGACGGCGACGTGGTCGTCGGGCGCGTACGACTGCAGCCGAGTGACCGACGCCAAAGCGCCGACGCCAGTTTCGGCGACGTAGTCGATTGCGGCGCCGGCGGCGGTCGTCGCGGCGTCGCTGTCGAGACCGACCGACTCAACGGCCTCGCCGAACTGCTTGCCGAGGGTGTGTCTCGCGCGGCCGGGGGCGAAGGCCTCGGTGTCGTGGAGCGTCAGGCGGGCGTCGCTGCGTTCTCGAAGCCGACCCAGGAAATCGTCGTCGTTTCGCACGTCGGGACCGGGGAGTATCTCGACGGGGGCGAACCGGTACAGTTCCGTGAGCGCCCGACTCGCGGCGTCCGGACCCGATACGGCCGTCGCCCGGAACGCACCGGTCGTGATGTCACAGAAGGCGAGGCCGTACTCGTCGCCGGCCGAGACGACCGTAGCGAGATACTGGGCGTCGCCGTCGTCGGTCTCCAGTAGCGTCCCCGGCGTGACCACCCGCGAAACCTCGCGGACGATGTCGTCGTCGACCTCGCGTTGGTCGGCGATGGCGACGCGATACCCCCGTTCGACGAGCGCCTTCAGATACGGCGTGAGGTCGTCGACGGGGACGCCGGCCATCGCGTAGTTCTCGCCGCCGGCGGAGCGCTCGGAGACCTTCAAATCGAGTTCCTCGCCGACCAGTTCGGCGTCCTCGCCGAAGAACTCGTAAAAATCGCCCATCTGCATCGCGAGCACGTCGGCCTCGCTTTCCTCCTTGAGGGCGAAGAACTCGCCGACGATGCCGGAAGCCATATCGGAAGGGTGACGGCCGGCCGCTAAAACGTGACGGGTCCCACCCGTCAGGCCGTCGCGGTGGTCGACTCCTCTCCGGCGGCCTGCCTGCGGTTCTTGCCGGCGAGTGCGACGAGTATCACGCCACCGATAGCGCGGAGCGCGATGTCGAACGTCGTCGTGTACAGCGTTATCTCGGTTCCGGCGAGTGCGGCGACGCTTTCGGCCGGCATGAGCAACATCCCGGGAACCGAAAGCAGCAGCGCCGCGACGCCGAAGCCGACGCGTTCGAGTCTGCCCACGTCGGTCCGATAGTAGCCGATGATGGCGGCACCGAGGGCGTAGACACCCGCGAACATCCCGACGACCGGAATCAGCACCTCCGGAACGACGAACCCGAGGTCGGCGAAGTCGGCGAAGGACATCACCGACCATTCGCCGCCGGTGTCACCGCTCCGAATCAGCAGGATGCCGGGCGCGAAGACGAACGCGAACGGGACGAGAATCTTGTTCAAAGACAGCATGAACGCCATCCGGCCGGTCTCGAAGGCGTCGGCTTTGGCCACGCCTGCGGCCGCGTAGGCTGCGACGGCGACCGGCGGCGTCACGTCGGCCATCAGGCCGAGATACAGGACGAACAGGTGTGCAGCGAGCAGCGCGACACCGAACTCCTGCATGGTCGGGCCGAGCAACACGACGATGATGATGTACATGACCGTCGTCGGCATGCCCATCCCGACGATGATGGCCGCCAGGCCGGTCAGAACCAGGAGAACGACGAACGACCCACCACTGACGCCGAGGATGAGCGCCCGGAGGCTCCCGCCGAGTCCGGTGAGGTTGATGATGCCGGGGATGACGCCGGCGGCGGCGACGGCGACGACGACGACGGTCGCCGTCCGCGCGCCGTTGTCGAGCGATTTGACGATGAACGTGGCGAACGAACCTGCACGCGATGTCGCCATCTCGCTGCCGAATCGCTCGTCTATGGCCGCCGCGGTATCGGTGACGGTGTCATCTAACTCCAAGAGCGGTGCCTCCGACCGCGGCCGGGCCAACAGCGTGAGCACGCTGAGACCGATGGCAATCACCGCCAGTTGCGGCAAGGCGGCGCGGACGGCGGCGCTGGGACCGAGTCCCGCCCCAGCGTCCCCGAGCAGGAGGCCGATAAGCGTCGTCCCCGCGAGGAACTGCGAGACGGCGCTCGCGACGAACAGAGCGAAGATGCCACCGACGAGAACCGGCCCAGCGTCCCGGTTGTAGGCCGCTACCACCGAAATGAGCGCGACCGTCGCGACGATGGTGAACCAACCGGCTCGGCCGATAGAGAGGCGGGCGATAACGATGTAGTACAGCAGCAGACCGAGCGGAACCAGATAGAACCACCCGCGTCGCATATGCGGGCCGATGTCCAGCAGTTCCGACCGCGAGAGACCGCCGATGCCGTGTTTGCCGGCTTCGAGGTCGACCATAATCCACATCCCGAAGAAGAAGGCGATTGCCGGCAGCGTCGCCGCGATGATGACATCACGGAAGGGGACGCCGATGAACTCGACGATGAGGAACGCGGCCGCCCCCATCACCGGCGGGAGAATCTGCCCGCCCGAGGACACCGACGATTCGACGGCGCCGGAGAACTCCGGGGAGTACCCCGAGCGCTTCATCAGCGGGATGGTGAGCGCGCCGGTCGTGACGGTGTTCGCGACGGAGGACCCCGAAATCATCCCCATGAAACCCGAAGAGACGACGCTGGCTTTCGCCGGGCCGCCCTGTTTGGTGCCGGTCATCGAGTACGCGAGGTCGATGAACCACTTGCCGGCGCCGGACATCTCGAGGAACGCACCGAAGAGGATGAAGATGTAGATGAACCGGACGCTGACGCTGACCGGAACGCCGAGGATGCCCTCGACGGTGTACCAGAGGTTCTGGACGACCTGGTCCCAGCGCAGTTCGCTGGTCGCGAGCAGTCCGACGCCCGGCGCGTCGCGGGGGATGAGATAGCCGTAGCGGCCGTAGAGGATGAACAGACTCACGAGCGTCATCAGCATGACGCCCAGCGCCCGACGGGTGGCCTCCAACACCAACAGAATCGCGAGGACGCCCATCAGATACCCGAACGGCCACGTCGCAAGCGGGCCGATGGCGAGCGGTTCGAACATGGGGTACAACTCGCCCAACGGGGCGCCGCCGCGGAGGCCGAACACCCGGATGACGTCGATTACCTCCGAGTACCGCGTCAGGTAGTACAGCGTCGGGAACAGCGAGAGAACGATGAGGACGATGTCGGCCGGCGTAATGCGGTCGCGTTCGGAGTCGAGGAACGCCCAGCGAAGCACCCCCCGGATGCCCTCGATTATCCGGGTAATCGGGTGGTCCCCGAGTCGGTCACGGACGAACGGCGCGACTCGGCCGAAGCGGCGCGAGAGGGCGCCGGTGCCGTCCGAAATCGGATACAGCAGGAACGCGAGGATGAGCGCGAAGTTGACGTGGATGGCCCGCAGTTGCAGTTGCTGCAACGAAATGAGGCGGTAGGTTCCGATGCCGGGAATCGTCGCCTCGAAGGTGAACCCGCGGGCGGCTATCCACAACTGGAACAGCGAGAACGTGATGCCGACGGCCGCGACGGCGACGAGTGCCGCCCCCCGAAGGGAACGCTTCCGTTCGATTTCTTCGAGGACTTGGTCGGCGTCCTCGGCTGCCGCCTCGTCGGTCGTGGTTTCGTGGTCGTCATCTACCATTGTGGGATTCTGAGCCGTGTTTCGACGCTGATTTCGACGGTGCCGCCGTCGGCGATGTCGACGAGGTCGTATCGCCGGTCCCCGACGACGAGGTCGTGGTCGGCCACGTAGCCGGTCGTGATACGAAGTGGGTCGTAGTGCCGTTCCGGTGGGTAATAGACGTATCTATCGTTGATTTCGGTGACCGGGACGGTCGACGGAAGCCCAGCACCGTAGGAGCTGAACTCCATCCGCGTCATCGTCAGTCGGTCGCCGTCGACGGCGTACACGTCACTGACGAGCGTCTTCTCGACGCTGTGAGTGTACTCGACGGTGACTTCGGTTCCGTTGTCGACGGGCGTGACGAGGAGGTCGTCGCCGTCCTCGCTGACGACGAGGACGGATTGGGTCGCGGCCCCCGTTGCGGCGACGCCGCCGACGCAGGCGACCGCGACTGCGAGAGCGACCGCCAGCCACACCCGGCGGGACACGTTACTCGAAGTAGGCGGCCGCACCTTCGTGGAGTTCGATGGACATGCCGTCCTGTGCGCTGTCGACGCTGATGAAGTCCGTCTTGATGGTGAGGTCGTCGAGGTTGTCGAAGATGGCTGCGGTGACGTTCTCAACGACGTCGGCGTCGTACTCCGATCGGGTGGCAATCATCGCCTGCACCGAGACGGTGTCGACGGCCTCGTCGATACCCTCGTAGGTGCCGGCGGGGACGGTGTCGTCGGCGAACCACGAGGCGGCGTCCTTGATGGTCTGTCGCTCGTCGTCGGACAGCGAGAGGAGTTCCATGTCCGCCGTCGTCGCGAGTTCCTCGATTGCACCGACGGGCCAACCGCCGACGACGAACGCCGCGTCGATGTCGCCGTCCTGAATCTGGTTGGACGCCTGCGTGAAGTCGGTGTTCTGCTCCTCGAAGTCGTCGGGGGTCAGACCCGCCGCGGATTCGAGAATCTGCAGCGCGTTGACCTGCGTCCCCGAGCCGAGGTCGCCGGTGTTGATGCGCATGCCCTCCATATCGGCGAGGGATTCGATGCCGGCGTCGGGTCGGAGGACGATGTGAATCGTCTCCGGGTACAGGGTTGCGACACCCTGAAGGTTCTCGATTGCGTTGCCGTCGAAGGCGTCGATACCGGTGCCGTTCTTCGCGAAGTACGCGATGTCGTTCTGGATGAGCGCGAAGTCGGCGTCGCCGCTGCTGAGACTGCCGACGTTCTCGACGGACGCCCCCGTCGCCGAAACCTCCATCGCGTAGTCGGTGTTGTTCTCGACGACGGTCTCGAACTCACCGGACAGCGGGAAGTACGTCCCACCGGTGCCGCCGGCGTGCCATCGGATGACCTCCGTCTCGCCGTTGCCGTTACCGTTGCCATTGCCGTTACCGTTACCGTTACCATTGCCGTTACCGTTACCGGTACAGCCGGCGATTCCGGCGACGCCGAGGGCGCCGAGAGCACCGAGGAGGTTTCGTCGGTTGATTCCGTCGTTTGTGGGTTCGTCGCGCATACCCCAGTATATACTCACGTCCAGTAATAAACGCTTCCAACATCTTCCGATGTTTCCGAATACATGTTACACTATTGAATGAGAATGTGGAACGTACAACGCAGAAGGCGACATGGAACGACGAACCGTGACTCCGTGAGCGCGGTTCGTTCGCCGGGTCGAAAGCACGTCGTACGGACTCTTGAACGGCCGAGATGATGGAGCGAGAAGGGTCCTAGCGGAGACTCGCCTACGTCTCCTCGTCGGATCCTCGGGCGACGGCGTCCCGTAGTTCGACGACGCGCTCGGCGACCGTCGAGGCTTCGCGACCGACGAGTTTCGTCATCGGCTCTTTGCCCACGGCACCGCGGTCGACGACGGCGACCGGTGGGTCGCTCCGACCACCGAACGTGTCTCTGGCCGCCCAGTCCATCGTTCCCGCAGCGTCGTCGGGTTCGGCGGCGCGGTCGTACTCGGTTACGTCCCACCCGAGGTCCTCGATTGCGACCTCGATGTCGTCGCCGAACCGGCAGTTGACCGCGAACCGCAACTCGGGGAAGAACTCCCGGCCGCCGAGTAAGAACCGTGCGACGTGACTGGAGGCGCCGAATCGGATCCCACGGTTCGGTTCGACGCCATCGAGCGTCTTCGTGATGCGGCCCTCGACGGCCGCGGTCTCGCGTTCGTCTTCGGCGTACGGCGTCGCCCCGACGACGTTCATGCCCACCTCGGGCACCAGCGGCCGGACGTTCTCGGCGACGAGCCACGAGACGGCGTCGTGGACGGTTTCGGCCGTCGGCTCTCTGGCTGCCTCGTTGCGGAGCGCGACGAGGTGATGCACCGCGCCGGGGCCTTCGCCTGCGTCGTGATGATACCGGATGGCCCGCTGGAGGAACGAGACGCTCCGGCCGACCGCGTCGACGAGGGGTTCGCCGTGGGCGAGTCGCGTGGCGATGGCCGACGACAGGGTACAGCCGGAGCCGTGGGTCGCCTCGGTGTCGATTCGGGGGTGGCGAGCCGTCTCGATGCTCTCGGCGGTGACGAGCACGTCGAGGACCTCCTCGCCGGGGACGTGTCCGCCTTTCACGAGGGCGGCGTCGGCGCCCGCCGTCAGCAGGCGCTGACCCGCCAGCCGAGCGCCGGCCTCGTCTTCGGGCGTCACGTCGGTCAACACCGCCGCCTCGTCGGCGTTCGGCGTCACGAGCGTCGCCTCGGCGACGAGGTCATCGTAGGCCGCTTCGGCTGCTTCGGTGAGCAGGCGGTCGCCGGAGGCCGCGACCATCACCGGGTCGACGACCAGCGGACAGTCGAACTCGGCGGCGTAGTCGGTGACCGTCTCGACGAGTTCGGCCGTCGCCAACATCCCGGTCTTGACGGCGCGAACGTCGAAATCCGACAGCACCGCCTCGAGTTGCGCCGCCAATTCCTCGGTCGGGAGGACGTGCGTGGACTCGACGCCGAGGGTGTTCTGAGCGGTGACGGCGGTAATGGCGGAGGTGCCGAACCCGCCCATCGCCTCGATGGTTTTCAGGTCGGCCTGGACGCCCGCCCCGCCGCCGGAGTCGCTGCCAGCAATCGTGAGGACGACCGGCTTCTCGGTGGGGTTCCTCCTGCGCGTGTCGGTCATGAGCGTGTGTTATCACCAGAGAATACTAATCCGTGGTGGTCGGCAGCGAGCCAGTCAGACGTCGTCGGGCGTCTCGGCGTCGTCCTCGACGGCCCGCTTCATCGATTCCCGCCGGGACTTGGCGTCGCGACCCGTGCACTCCAGCAGGAAGTCGTTTTTGGCGTTGTTGGCGTCGCCAGCAGCGTCGACATCGCCGGTTTCCATCAGGTCCTCGAGGTCGCGCTCGACGAAGTCGACGGCGAGTTTGTCCTTCTTACCCGAGTACGTGACCGCGCCGGCGACGACGCGCTCGAAGACGGGGTTCTTCGGTTCCTCCACGACGAAGAGGTCACTTCCTTTGAACTCCTCGGTGGCCGAAATCGGGCCGAAGTACTCCTCGATGGTGCCTTCGAGGTCCGGTACGCGCTCTTCGAGATACTCGCCGCGACGCATCTTGTACTCTTCCATGGGCCGAGTATTGACGCGCTGTGGTTTACCGTTTTCGAGGTACTTCACTCACGTTCGAGTTGCAACCACGACCCACACTCCGGACACGGGTCGCCGTCGCGGTAGGCGGATTCGGCATCGACGTGGAACCCACACTCCTCACAGACGAGGACGCCCTCAGGGACCGTGATGCCCGACAGTTCCTCCTCGGAGTCGGGGTCTAGATCCTCTTCAGGGTCGGGGTCGACCGCGTCGGCGTCGACCACGGAATCGCTCTCGGGGTCCCACGGCCCATCGTCAGGGTCGTCGGGCCACTGACCGGGCGCCCGCTCCGGTTCGCCGTCGTCGGTGAGAATCTCTGCGTCCTCCTCTTCGGGGTCACGCGCCTCGAACTCGCTCTCCTCGTCGGGCGCATCGGGCGTTTCCTCGGCCGATGACCACCCCTCCGAGGCGTCGGAGGCGGTCTCGGCGTCTTCGTCGTCGGCCGCGCCGCTCCGCTCGACGACGCCGTCGAACGTCCCCACACCTTCGGACCCTTCCACGTCGTCCGCCGTGACGTCGGCCGGGGACACCTCCTCGTCGAGTCCCACGTCTTCGGGGTCGACGACGGCGGTCACCTCGGTGCTTTCGGAGACGACCCGTTCGGCCCCACAGCGCGTACACCGTTCGAGTTCACGCACGACGGTCACGACCTCGCTGCCCTGTTCTTCCCGCTCCCGCTCGACGTCGGCGGGCTCGAAGGCGTGGCCGAGTAGCGAACACTTCAGTCCCATTGGGAAGGTGTGGCCGTGTAGAGGGTATAAAACTTGAGACACGGACCCCGGGGTTCCGGAGCGCCACACCCGGCGTGTGCCGGCGAACGGTTAAGACCACCCCGGGCGAACGCTCGTGTATGCAGGCGAAGCGGGAGTATCGCGACCGCGACGACACCGAAGTCGCAGTCCTCGATGCGCTCGTCGACCGGACCGAGGAGGGAATGACGGTGTTCGAGTTGCGGTCGGGAGTCGGCACCGACATCGACGCCATCGAGGACGCACTCGCCG
The DNA here is from genome assembly GCF_024300825.1 of Natronomonas gomsonensis. NCBI lineage: Archaea > Methanobacteriati > Methanobacteriota > Halobacteria > Halobacteriales > Natronomonadaceae > Natronomonas > Natronomonas gomsonensis. Next base: position 2,182,453 of record NZ_CP101323.1, read on the forward strand.
AACTCAAAGAAGAGGGCCTCATCACCGTCGAGAACGACGACGAGCGGATGCGCATCTATCCCGACGAGCGCGTCGTTCCCGACCGCAACGGTACCGAAAGCGACAGCAGCCCCTCGCTGTTCCGTCGCATTCGCGAGAAACTCGGGCTGTGAGTCCGTCCGCCGCGATGCGTCGCTGTTTTACCGCCGCATCGCCTTTGTTGCGGCAATGACAGTCGTCGCGGACATCCACGAATCCCACGGTGCGACGTTCACCGAACGCGGCGGCCGCCGGGTCGTCGACCACTACGGTCGCCCCGAGCGCGTCCACCGCGCGGTTCGGAACGTCGTCGGCGTCATCGAGATGGGGTACGGCGTCGTCGAGGTGACCGGCGACGACCGAATCGAGTTCGTCGACAACGCCGTCTCCAATCGCGTCCCGAGCGAGGACGGACAGGGCGTCTACGCGCTATTGCTCGATTCCCAGGGCGGTATCGAGACGGACCTCTACGTGTTCAACGCCGGGGAGCGACTGCTGTGTTTCGCCCCGCCACAGCGGGCCGACGATCTCGCCGAGGAGTGGGCCGAGAAGACGTTTATCCAAGATGTCGAGGTACGGGTCGCCACCGACGACTTCGGCGTCTTCGGCGTCCACGGCCCGAAAGCCACCGAGAAAATCGCCTCGGTGCTGACGGGGCCGGGGTCGCCGGACGAACCCCTCTCCTTCGTCCGCGGGACGGTCGGCGACTGGGGCGTGACCGTCGTCCGCACCGACGACCTCACTGGCGAAGAGGGCTATGAGGTCATCTGTACGGCCGAGGACGCGAACGACGTCTTCGACGCCCTGGTCAACCACGGCCTCAACGCCGCGCCGTTCGGCTACCGGACGCTCGATTACCTCACGCTGGAGGCCGGGACGCCAACCTTCGAGGCCGAACTCGAAGGGACGGTCCCGAACGTCCTCGGCCTGCGGAACGCCATCGATTTCCAGAAGGGCTGTTACGTCGGCCAAGAGGTCGTCTCGAAGATAGCGAACCAGGGTCGTCCCTCGCGGCGACTCGTCGGGCTTCGACCCGAAGCGGTGCCGGCGAGCGGGTCGGCGGTGTTCGCCGGCGACAGCCACGTCGGCGAGGTCACCCGAGGCGACCACAGCCCCGCACTCGACGCGCCCATCGCGCTCGCATTCGTCGATTTCGACCTCGACGCCGAGGAACTCACCGTCCGCGTCGACGGCGAGGACATCCTCGCCGACCGCGTGGAGTTGCCGTTCGTCGAAGGGTCGGCACGCTCACGGCGGCTTCCCGAGTACGTCTGAAACCGGAGAAAATCGAGCCGCTTACTCCCCGTCGTCGTCGGTCGGGGCGTAGTAGTACTCGCCGGCCTTCTTCTGTTCGCGGTCCTTCTGTGAGCCGGGTTTGTTGATGCGCGGTCGGCCGGTACGTTCGTCACGGCGGAACGTCACGTCGAGGTTCGCGAGGAACGTGTTCATCCCCTCGCGCATCCCCATCGGTTGGCCGGCGTGGCCGTGGTCGGCGGGCGTCCCCTCGAACACCTGCAGGCGGTCCGACAGCAGGTCAATCATGTAGATGTCGTGGTCGATGACCATCGCCGTGGCGCCGTGGTTCTCGGTGTAGCGTCGGATGGCCCGCGTCGCCAACACCCGCTGTTCGACGTCGAGGTGCGCGGAAGGTTCGTCGAGTAGGTAGAGGTCGGCCTCCTTCGAGAGACACGCCGCGATGGCGACGCGCTGGCGTTCCCCGCCGGAGAGGTCCGTGAGGCTCTGCTCGAAGATGCGCTCTAACTGCAGCGGTTGGGCGATTTCGGTGTTCCAGTACGACGAACCGAAGTCGTCGGTGATAGAGCGGAGGAACGAATCCACCCGCATCGGCTGGTCGATTTCGACGTACTGGGGCTTATAGGAGATGTCGAGGCGGGCGTCGAACTCGCCTTCGTCGGGTTCGAGGCGGCCGGCGAGAATCTTCGCGAACGTCGACTTCCCGATGCCGTTGGGGCCGACGATGCCGAGGACCTCGTTCTGTCGTATCTCGCCGGCGTCGATGTCCAGTGAGAACTCGCCGTCGCCGTAGGACTTCCGCATCGCGGGGTACTCGACGAGGGTGTCGCCGTAGGTCTCGGTTCGGGGAGCGTGTTCCTCGAACTCGATGGACTCCGGGCGGATGCGCATGTTCTCGTTTTCGAGGTATCCCTCAAGGTACTGGTTGATGCCGCCCTTCGTCGATTTCGGCGGCGTGATGACGCCGAATGCCCCCGGTTCACCGTAGGCGACGTGGAGGGCGTCTGCGAGCAAATCCAGCACTGCGAGGTCGTGTTCGACGACGAGCATCGAGCGGTCGTCCTCGGAGAGTTCCTGAATCAGTCGCGCCGCGGTGACGCGCTGGCCGATGTCGAGATACGGCGTAATCTCGTCGAGGAAGTAGAAGTCGGCGTCCCGCACAAGCGTCGCGGCGAGTGCGACCCGCTGGAGTTCGCCGCCGGACAGCGTGTCGATGGGCTGGTCGACGACCGGTTCGATGCCGAGCCGTTCGACCAGTTCGTCGGCGACGCCGCGTTCGTCGACGCCGGCCAGCAGTTCGCTCGTCTTCCCGTCGAAGGTGTCGGGAATCTTGTCGACGTACTGCGGTTTGCGGGCGACGGTCACGTCACCTTCCTGGAGGTCTTCGAGGTACTCCTGTAGTTCGGTGCCTCGGTAGGCGTCGAGGACGGTATCCCAGTCGGGGTCGTCCTCGAAGTCCCCGAGGTTGGGCGTGATTTCGGCGGCCAGCACGTGAACGGCCGTCGTCTTCCCAATGCCGTTCGGACCGAGGATGCCGGTGACCCGTCCCTCCTGTGGGGCGGGGAGCCCGTACAGCGAGAAGGCGTTCTCGCCGTATCGATGGGTGGGGTCCTCGTCGAGTTCCTGCGGGAGGTTGATGATTTCCAGCGCGTCGAAGGGACATTTCTCGACGCAGATGCCGCAGGTCTCGCCGAGACACAGTTCTTCTGAGATAGACACTTGGTCGGGGGCGCCGGCGTACAGTCCCTCCTCGCCGTGCCGTTCCTCACGGGTGACGATACACTCCTCTCCGGTGCGGTTCGGCGGGCAGAAGTTCGCACACTCGTAGTTACACCGGTCGGGTTGACACCGGTCGAGGTCGACGACGGCGATGCTGTCGTCGGTCATTACAGGCTCGTCCCCGTTTGGAGGAGAATCGCCCAGCAAACGAACCACAGCGCGAAGGTCATGAACGCCACGTACAGGTAGTCCTTCACGCCGAACTCGTCGACATCGAGGTCTATCCCCGCCATCTCGAAGACGCGAAGGAGCGGGAACTGCACGATGACGGCGCCCGCGAGGACGTACACGCCGAGGGGGTCGTCGGCCCCGCTCGCGACGGTCGCCGAGACGAGCGCGGCGGCGACGCCGGCGAGACACGCCAGCGCCGTGACGGTGACGCCACGGACGTGTGCGACCCTGCGTTCGGCCGTATCGGTTGCCATACACCCACGTCAGCCATCCGTAGCCAAAAGCGGTTCGCTCCGGGCCTATCGGAGCCGACGACCGGAAAACCAATCGACTGAATGACAAACACAGGTTTCACGGTTCATCAAGCCCGTTTTCGGCAGTTTCGAGGTCGATACCCGACCTGTTTGGGTCAATGTTTATACCTCTGGCTCGCCTCTTTTAGGGTACAAATGGCTGATTCTGACGGCGAAAACCTAGAAGACCTCCCACCGAGTGCGAAACTCGTCTACAAGGTCCTCGAGTACAACGGACCGATGACCCAGAAAGGCATCGTCGAGGAATCGATGTTGTCCGCCCGAACCGTCCGCTACGCCCTCGAACGACTCGAAGACATCGACATCGTCTCCGAGGACGTGTACTTCGCGGACGCGAGACAGAACCTCTATGAGATTCAGGCGCCGGTCGAGGCGGCCGCCGACGGCGGCACCGACACCGCCAGCTGCGACGACTAAACGGACGTTTTCGTGTCGCTTCGGGCCGTGAGAGCCGGCTGTCGAATCAGAGCACGAGCCGCTGACAACTCCCACAGAGGTTCTCCTCTTTGACATCGACCTCGCGGACGGTCGGGGAGAAACTCATCACACAGCGAGAGTTGTCGCAGTGTTCGAGGCCGAGCGTGTGGCCGATTTCGTGGACGACCTCCTTGCGGACGCGGTCGGAGAAGATGTCGCCGGCGGACTTGTTCGAGAAGCCGCCGTCCGAGGAGGTCTGGAGCCGGTACGTCGAGATGACCGAGCCGTTGCCGGAGAGGTACGCCAGCCCGAAGACGTAGTTGCGGCGCCGGTAGTAGAGGTCCTTCGGCGTGATGGCGATGTTCTTCTCTCCGGAGCCGATTCGGCCCGCGAGTTCGATGAACTCCTCGGCGCGATACTGTTCGCGACCGGGGTCGAACGCGCCGTCGGGGATGGGTTGGCCGTCGTGAATCGTCACCTCACAGTCGTAGACGGATCGCAGTCCGCTGGAGGCCTCCCGCTTGACCGCGGCAGAGACATCACCGACCGGCACGATGTCGACGTGCATGGGAAAAGATTAGATACGGCTGTTCATAAACATCCCGACGTGCACACCGACTCGAAGGCGACGCTCGTCGACCGCCTCGCCGGGTTCGACCGCCTCGTCGAGGTCGGCGTCGGGAACCGAACCGACGTCGCGGCCGGCCTCGCCGAGCGCGGACGGACGGTTACTGCGACGGATATCCACGAGCGCCCGACCCCCTCGGGCGTGCGGTTCGTCCGCGACGACGTGACCGACCCCGACGTGACGCTGTATCGGGACGCCGAGGCGGTGTACGCGCTGAACTGCCCGCCCGAACTCCAGCGGCCGCTCGCCGAGGCGGCAGAAGCGGCCGAGGCAGCGTGTTTCTTCACGACCCTCGGGGGCGACCCCGCCGTCGTCGACGCAACGACGGAGACACTCGAAGACGAGACCCTGTTCCGAGTACACCCATGAACGTCGACGCAATCATCCTCGACATCGACGGCGTGTTGGTCGACGTGGCCGACTCCTATCGCCGTGCAATCGTCGAATCCATCGAACACGTCTACGGCGACACCATCGAGAAAGCCGACATTCAGGCGTTCAAGAACGCCGGCGGCTTCAACAACGACTGGGAGTTGACCTACGCCGCCGCGCTGTACGTCCTCGCCACCCGCGAGAAGCCGTATCTGAGCATCGAGACGTACACCGGTCTCATCGCCGCCTCCGGTGGCGGCTTGGACGCCGCCCGGACGGCCATCGCCGACGAACTCGAACCGGCCGCACGCGAGCAGATACTCGCCGACTGGGACCGACAGCGGCTCCGGGAGGTGTTCCAGCAACTGTATCTCGGCTCCGAGTTGTACCGGCAACTGGAGGGTTCGGAACCCGACCTCGACACCGAGGGGTTCATCCACGACGAGCCGGTGTTGCTCGATGACTCGACGCGCGAGGCGCTGGAATCGTGGGATGTGGGGGTCCTCACCGGCCGTCCGAGCGCCGAAGCCGACATCGCACTCGACCGCGTCGGCCTCGAAGTGGCCGAGGACCACCGATTCACGATGGACGACTGGGACGCCGGAAAGCCCGACCCGGAGGCGCTCGTGACCCTCGCCGAGCGGTTCGATGCCAGCCGAATCGCCTTCGTCGGCGACACGCTCGACGACATCCGCACGGCGACGAACGCCGCCGACACCGACTCGACACGGGAGTATCACGGCATCGGCGTTCTCACAGGGGGCCTCACCGGCGAGGAGGGCCGCCGCCGCTACGAAAGCGCCGGCGCGAGCGCGGTCCTCGACAGCGTCAACGACCTCCCCGACCTGCTCGAATGAGCGCCGAACGACTCCTCGTGTGGAGCGCGGCAGTCGCCGCCACAGTCGGTTCCTCGCTTGTCTCCGTCTCCGACGCGACGGTCGGGGGACGGCTCACCCTCGCAGCGCTCGGCATCGTCGTGGCTCTACCGCTTGCGGGCGTTTTCGTCGGGTGGCTCTCGACGGTTCGCGGCGGCGAGCGCGGTTGGAGCTAGAAGAACAACTCGGGGTCATCGTGGGAGAACGTCACCCGCGTTTCGTCCGACAGCGGACGGATGTGGGTGTACATAACGCCCGCTTCGGTCGCTCGTTCGGCGAGTTCGGTCTCCTCTCGGGCGGCGAGAAACGCCGGCACGACGACGGCGGTTTCCTCGGCTGTCGCCTCGCTTGCGACGATGAAGAACCGCACGCCGCCCTCCTCCGTGCGGTAGACGTGAGACGTATCGAAGGTGGCCGCCTCGACGAGCGCTTCCAGCGTCTCGAACTCGTCACCGGGGGCGAGCACGTCCAGTCCGAACGGGTCGCCGGTGACCGGCGTCACATCGCCGGGATGGACGACGAGCGTCTCCCAGCCATCGTCGCGGTACTCGGCGGCGATGGCGTCGGCGTCCTCAAGCAGTTCCTGCCAGCGGTCGGTGACTACCGATGGGGGCCCGTCTGCGTTCATACCGGTCCCGTGTCGGCCGGCGGCAAAAGCCCGACGGTCACGAATCGGTGTCGGTGACGGGGGCGTCCAGTTCCTCTCCGACCCAGACGCCGTTGCCGTCGGCGTCCAGTCGGACATCGTCGGCGTCGAGATGGCAGGCCGCCCGCTCGCCGTCCGGGTGGCGTCGCTCACAGACGCTGGTGTAGCGCTCGCGGAGCGTTTCGGCGGCGGCCTCGAAGTCTCCCTCGACGAGGGCCTCGAAGGCCTCCCGAAGGTGTGTTCGCTCCGAAGTGGGCAAATCGACCCCTTCGAGCAGTCGGTCGAACAGCGCCTCGACAGCGTCGCCGTCGGACGGTTCCAGCCCGTCGAGGCTCACGTCGCGATTCTCGATGCGACGGCGAACGTCCATGACCGCGCGGTACTGCGATTGCGTGAGGTCGAGGTCGGCCGGCGGAATCACCTTCGGACACCGGGACCGGAACCGACAGCCAGAGGGCGGGTTCCGTGGCGACGGAACGTCGCCGGTCAGCGGTTCGATGTCGCGGTCGCGCTCGTCGGTCGAGGCCCGTGGAACGCTCTCCAACAGCGCCTCCGTGTAGGGGTGTTGGGGGTTCGCGAACAGTTCCTCGGTCGGTGCGATTTCGACGATTTCGCCGAGATACATCACCGCCACGCGGTCGCAGATGTGCCGGATGACGCTGAGGTCGTGGCTGATGAACAGATACGTGAGGTCGAAATCGTCCTGGAGGTCCTCGAGTAGATTGAGCACCTGTGCCTGAACGCTCACGTCCAGCGCACTGGTGGGTTCGTCCAACACGAGGAACTCGGGGTCGAGCGCGAGCGCGCGGGCGATGCCGACGCGCTGGCGTTGCCCGCCGGAGAACTCGTTGGGGTATCGGTCGAGTTGGTCGGCCGAGAGACCGACCCGCTCCATGAGGTCTGCCGCTCGCTCTCGGCGAAGTTCGTCATCCGGGCGGGCGGTGTCCACGTCGGATTCGGGCCACGGCCAGTCGTGGATGTCGAGCGGTTGTCGGATGGAGGCACCGACGGTCATTCGGGGGTCGAGACTGGAGAAGGGGTCCTGAAAGACGACGCCGGCCCGACGCCGGAACGAGAAGAGGTCCCCGCGTTCGGCGAGGTCCTCGCCGTCGTACTCGACGGTGCCGCCCGTGGGGTCGAGCAGTCGCAACAGCGTCTCGCCGGTCGTCGACTTCCCACAGCCCGATTCACCGACGAGACCGAGCGTTTCGCCCTCTCGGATGTCGAAACTCACGCCGTCGACGGCCCGCACCGGATTCGTCGTATCGCCGAACAGTCGGTCCAGTATCGAGTCCTCAGTGTCGAAGTGCTTCTGAAGGTTCCGTACCCGGACGAGCGGGCGGTCGGCCGCCGTCGCATCCGCCCACTCGGACACTGGCGTCGGTCCGTGGTCGTCACTCATCGAAGTATCCCTCCTCGAGCGCGTCGGCTTGCTCGTAGTCGTGGTCGGCCAGATAACACATCGCCGTGTGCTCGCCATCGACGGCGAACTCGGGCGGTTTCTCCAGACACTCCTCCATCGCCCTCGGACACCGGTCGGCGAAGTAACACCGGTCATCCATCTCCGAATCGACGAGGCTGGGGACGTTTCCGGTAATCGGTTTCAGGCGGTCGGCAGTGCCATCGAGGTCCGGAATCGACCCCAACAAACCCTTCGTGTAGGGGTGGACAGGGTCGTCGAACACGTCTTCGAGAGTTCCTGTCTCGACCAACTCGCCGGCGTACATCACGCCGACGCGGTCGGCCATCCGGGCGATGACGCCGAGGTTGTGCGTGATGAGAACCGTCGTCATGCCGACGTCTTCCTGTAGCTCTGCAAGCAGGTCGAGTACCTGCGCCTGTATCGTCACGTCGAGTGCGGTCGTCGGTTCGTCGGCCACCAGCATCGAGGGTTCGCCGGCCAGCGCCTGTGCAATCATCGCTCGCTGGAGCATGCCGCCGGAGAACTGGTGGGGGTACTCCTCGGCGCGCTCGGCGGGGTCGGGGATACCGACCATCTCCAGCAGTTCGACCGCCCGGTCGTGGGAGGCGTCGTCGACGAAGTCCCGGGTCGGAAGCAGGCTGTCGCCGACGAACTTCGCCAGTCCGTACCCCTGTGTCCGGGAGCGGACCGACCGCGGATTCGCCCGGGCCCGGCGCTGGACCTCGACGGCCTCGGCGATTTGCTCGCCGACCGTCAGCGATGGGTTAAAACTGCTCATCGGGTCCTGGAATATCGTCGAGAACTCCGTCCCACGGAGCGCGCGACGCTCGCCGTCGGACAGCGACTGGAGGTCGACGTAGTCGCCGTCGACGGCCTCCGGCGCGTCGGACTCGATGCGCGCCGCGAGGTCGGGCGAACGGAACCACACCGCCCCGTCGACGATTTCGCCGGGGCGTTCGACGAGGTCGATGAGCGACAGCGCCGTCACCGACTTCCCGGAACCGGACTCGCCGACGATGCCGAACACTTCCCCTTCCTCGACGCTGAAGGAGACGTCCTCGACGGCGTTGATTTGGCCCTCCTCGGTGAAGAATCGGGTCGTCAATCCTTCGATTCTGAGTTTCGGCGCCACCTCAGACACCCCCCTCCCCCTCGATGGAGGGGTCGAGTGCGTCCCGAAGCCAGTCGCCGAGAAGGTTCACGCCGATGACTGCGAAGACGATGGCGAGACCCGGCATCGTGGCTATCCACCAGTAGGAGCGTTGGTCGCTCCGGCCGTCTGCGATGTCGGCGCCCCACGTCAAGTCGGTGCCGGAGAACCCGAGGAACGACAGCGCGGACTCCAGTAGGATGATAGCGGCCACCTGAATCGTCGCCAACACGATGATGGGCGTCAGCGAGTTCGGGAAGACGTGCTGTCTGAGGATGCGCCAGTCGGAGGCGCCGGCCGACCGTGCGGCCTTGATGAACTCCTCGGCGCGGACGCTCATCGCCTCGCCGCGGGCGACCCGAGCGAACCACACCCAGTTGACCAAGGCGACGACGAGCGTCACCGTCACCGGGAAGGTAAAGGAAGCCGGCATCTCGGCGACGTGTGCGGCACGCGGTATCAACACGTTCGGAACGAGGTCCGAACGGGCGGCGTGGACGAAGGGGTCCGGAATCGTCGTGGTGTGTACGTCGGAGTCCCTGAACACGCCGACGAGGGCGATGGCGAGGACGAGCGACGGGAACGCCAACATCACGTCGGCGCCCCGCATCAGCGCGTCGTCGATGCGGTCGCCGAAGTAGCCGGCGACCAGTCCGTACGGAACGCCGATGACCGTCGCGAGCAACGCGCCGAGCAATCCGACGAGCAGCGACACGCGGGCACCGTACAGCAACCGCGAGTAGATGTCCTGTCCGAGCGCGTTCGTCCCAAGCGGGAAGGTTTGTCTGGCGGTTATCTCGACGGTCTCACTGCCCGACGGCGTGACGCGCTGTTCGGTGTAGGAGAATCCCAATGGCGGCAACTCCGAGAGGTCCTCGGTGCCGCCGGTCCCGATTCGCGTCGTCGTCGGGTCGTGAAGCGCGAGAAACGGCGCGAACGTCGCCACGAGGAACAGCAGTAACACGAGCACGACGCCGAGTTGTGCGAGTCGGTTCTGCTTGAACTCCCGTCGGAGGCTCCGTTTGACGCGTTCGGATATCATTCTGCGGTCACCCTCGGGTCGAGGTAGGCGTACAGCGAGTCGACGACGATGTTTATGAGGACGAATCCGACGCCGATGACGATGATGGTCCCCTGAATCGACGTCCAATCGCGGTTGTTGATGGAGGTGATGAGAAAGCGGCCGAGGCCGGGCCAGGCGAACACTGTCTCGGTGATGACGGCGCCGCCGATGAGCGTCCCCAGTTGGAGACCGAGGACGGTGACGATGGGGATGAGCGTGTTCCGGAGGACGTGTTTGTACAGGGTGAGCGTCTCGGGCAGGCCTTTGGCGCGACACGCCGTCACGTACGACTGCCCGAGTTCCTCCAGCATGCCGCTCCGAGTGAGTCGCGTGATGAGCGCGGTGAAGTACGTCCCCAGCGTGATGGCCGGCAGGACCAGTTGGGCGGCCCACTGCCCGAGTTCGGAAACCGAGCCGTTCGACAGCGCGAACAGCGCCGTCTGGAGACCCATCTGTCGACCCGTCGTCGGGATGACATCGACGTGGACGCCGACGAAGATGATGAGCATGACGCCGAGCCAGAAGTTCGGCGTCGAGATGCCGACAAGCGAGAACAGCGTTGCGCCGTAGTCGACGGGTTCGCGGCGGCGGCGGGCGCTGACGACGCCGAGCGGGATGGCGAGAACGACCGCGACGACTGTCGCGGCGACGGCGAGTTCGATGGTCGCGGGCAGTCGCGACGCGACGAGGCCAGCAACTTCACGACCGCTGGACATCGATTCGCCGAAGTCCAGCACCACCAGGTCGGTGATGTAGTCGTAGTACTGGACGTACAGAGGTTGGTCGAGGCCGAGGTTTTCACGGAGGCGCCGACGCACCTCCGGACCCGCATCGGGCGGCAACAGCGTCGCCGTCGGGTTCCCGGGGGTGAGATAGCGCAGGAAGAAAACGACCGTCACGACCCCCCACGTGACGACGACTCCCTGAAGGAGGCGCTTTATGAGGAACTTTGCGAGACCCATTTCTACCGCAATTCTTGCCGGCGGGTTACAAAAAACCGCCGTTATTCGACGATTCGGTGGCCGGGAACGGTACGGTGCCGTCCGCCGTTACTCGGGGATGGTCCGTGCCTGCTGGAGCAACTCGGCCAGTTCCTCGTTGTTAAAGTGCTGGAAGGCGCCCTCGGTGAACCACGGCGACATCGCGTAGTCGCCGTCGAGTGTCGGGTTCCCCCAGCCGATGAGGAAGAACGCCGGCGATTCCGACTGCTCGGCGAGGAGTTCGTTGACGAGTTCGCCGAAGTCACGCCGGTTGGCGGTGCAGGTGACGTTCTCCAGTTCGTTAATCTGGTTCGCCGCAGCCTCGGCGACGTCGGCATCTCGCAGGTATCGACCGACGGGCGTGTGAAGTTCGATTTCGATGCCCGCGTGGCCGCTCTCCTCGACGAGTGCCTCGGCACGCTCGGGGTCGTACGGATAGGGGTCGATGTCGGGGTTGTGACCGTTGTGGCCGGGCAACGTCGGTTGGCTCGTCTGGTTGCCGAACTCGTTGAGGATGCTGTCGATGATGGACTGGACGTCGACAGCGAAGTTCATCGCCTGCCGGAACTCCTGGCTATCGAACGGTTCGGCGACATCGTTCATGACGAGGAAGATGTTCCGCGTCGAGGGTACGTCGTCGTAGCCGACGCCCTCGGCACCCTCGACGTCGGGAATGTCGCTCGGTCGAACGTTGGTGACGAGGTCGGAGTCGCCGGCGATGAGCGCGTCGACGCGGGGGCCGTTCTCGGGGATGGCGGTGAACGTGACCGAATTGGGGTCTGCCGCTTCGCCCCAGTAGCCGTCGAACTTCGTGAACGCGACGCGCGTGTCGTTGACGTATTCGTCGAGTTCGTAGGGACCGGTGCCGTTGATTTCCGTGGCGATGTCGTTGTCCTCGTTTTCGACCCAACTCCGCTGGAGGACGCGCCCGAAGACGGTCAGGTTCCGGAAGATGGTCGGCGTAACCGAATCGAGGTCGAGGACGACATCGCCGTCCTCGGCGCGCGCCTCGGCGATGTCACCGATGTTGCCGGCGACTTCGCTTACGTCCGGGTTGTTCGCCCGATTGATGGAGAAGGCGACGTCCTCGGCCGTCATGTCGTCACCGTTGTGGAACTGCACATCATCACGAATCGTGAGTCTGACCTCCTGTTCGGCGGTTCGCTCCCAGTCGGAGACGATAAGTGCGATGGGCCGGCCCTCCCGGTCTCGATAGAGGAACGGTTCGTAAGCCTGGACGACGATGTTGTACTGTGGCGTGCTGTTTTCGCCGGTCGGGTCCAGCGTCTCGAGGAGTTGTCCCTGCGAGATGGTGATTTCGTCTCTGTCCGTCGAGAACTCCTTGACGTTGATGTCCTCGTCGGGGCGGGCATCCCACTCGATGTCGTCGTTGATGCCGTAGATGCTGAACTGCTGGTGGAGGTACACCCACGGCGCGAGCGCGTTCGCGAGGCCGTTTGCGTGCTGGAGGACCTCGACGCGGGAGGGGTCCTCCGGCAACTCCTCGTCGTAGGTCCGGAGTTCGGCGTCGGCCCCGTCGGATGGCGTGTCGTCACCGGACGGCGTTCCATCACCGTTTCCGTTGCCGTTTCCGTTGCCACCACACCCGGCCAACCCTACGCTGGCGGCGGTTGCGGCGGTGGCACCGCTGTACTGGAGGAACGTTCGTCGGTCGATGTCTCGCGACATACGGCCATCCATGGGTAAGTATTACATATATCTTCGTGTTTTTAAGATACACCCGTACGGAGATAGGCAACCGTCGCCGGTCACACAACGCTTACCCTACAGTCGGCCGACTATCCCGTATGCGAATCGCACTCCTCGGCGGTACCGGCGACATCGGGCAGGGACTGGTTCTCAGGTGGAGTTACGACACCAACCACGAACTGCTCGTCGGCTCCCGTGACCCCGAGAAGGCACGCACGAAGGCCGAAGAGTACGAGACGGAACTCGATAGCCGCGGCGTCGACACCGACATCAAGGGCTTCGAGAACGCGATGGCGGCCGACCGCGCCGACGTGGTCGTCCTCGCCGTCCCGGCGTATCACCTCGTCGACACCGTCGACGACATCGCCGACCGACTCGACGACGAAACCATCCTCGTCACGCCCGCCGTCGGCATGAAGCGCGACGACGAGGGGTTCCATTACAACCGTCCCGGTGCTGGCAGCGTCGCCGCACTCGTCGAGGAGGCGAAACCCGACGACGTGCCACTGGTCGGAGCGTTCCACAACCTCCCCGCAGGCGGTCTCTCGAACCTCGACCGCACCTTCGAGTGGGACACGCTCGTCTTCGGCGATGACGCCAATGCCAAGGACATGGTCGTCGACCTCGCCGAGGAAATCGAGGGATTGCGCGCGCTCGATGTCGGCGGACTCTCGAACGCCGCCGAGGTCGAGGCGGTGACGCCGCTTCTCATCAACGTCGCAATGGAAAACGACGGATTGCACGACCTCGGCGTGAAGTTCCAGTAACTACGCCAGCACAGACAGCTCGACGGCGTCGTCGGATTGAATCCACGCGTTGTGGTTCTTCGTGTCGTAGATGACGACCGCTCCGTCCTCGAGCTCGAGGTCCGCACACCGGTCGTGGGTAGTCGGAAGGCTGTCACCGCCGGAGCTGTTTTCGATTGGTGCTGGCATTGTCGTTCGCGGGCGGTATCGCCCTACAGGTATCCGTTAGCCGGCAGAAGTGATAAATGTTACCAAGTGTCATGCACATGGCGGACAGAGCAAGTCATCAAGTGGGAGGCCACCATGTGAAGTCGTATGAGCGAACCAATCGTCGTTGAGGCAGGCAAGTACACTGCCGAAGAGCTGTTGGCGCGTCTCCGCGACGGCGACCGCCTCGTCGTCAAAGCCGAGATTCTCGGCAGCCCGGAGGAGTTGACGCTGCGCTACGACGGCACGACCTACTACTGTGATACTCCGACGACCCTTCACAAACACGACGACGAAGCCGAGATGGAGGAGTGTATGCGACACTACGGGTACGTGAAAGAAGCCGGCGCCAATTAACGTGTAGCGCTCGGCTTCGTCCGATTCCTGTCTTCGCTGCTCGCGGTCCCATCGGTCGCCGCTCGCCCATCGAGGCTTCAAGCGAAGCGAGAAGCCTCGCGCTCCCCGCTCGGCATCCCCGAGGCGCTCACTTCGTTCGCGCCTCGCAACCCACCCCCTTTTTGCGACTCCACGACGCATTCCCGTCAATGGCAGACCTCACGCTCCCGGCGAACCCCGAGGCGCCCGACGTGGCGACCGACGGCGTCTGGCTCCACTGCATCGGATGCGGCCACGACCACGCCCCCTTCGACGACATCATCTACACCTGCGAGAAGTGTGGCAGCCTGCTGGAAGCCCGCTACGACAGTTACCCGACCTTCGACGACTTCGAGGGCCGCGGCGTCTGGCGCTACAACGCCGCCCTTCCTTTCGAGGAGGGCGTCACCCTGCCGGAAGGCGCGACGCCGCTGCACGAAGCGCCACGCCTCGAAGCCGACCTCGGCGTCCGCAACCTTCGGGTGAAACACGAGGGGATGAACCCCACCGGGTCGTTCAAGGACCGGGGGATGACCGTCGGCGTCCGCGTCGCACAGGAACTCGGCGTCGACCGACTGGCGTGTGCCTCCACCGGCAACACCTCGGCGGCGCTGGCGGCTTACGGCGCCCGCGCCGACCTCGAAACGCTCGTGCTTCTCCCCGCCGGCAAGGTCGCCGCCGGGAAAATCGCACAGGCGAGTCTCCACGGCGCCCGGATTCTGGAGGTCGACGGCAACTTCGATTCCTGTCTCGACATCGTCCAGGACCTCGCCGACCGCGGGGAGGCGTACCTGCTGAACTCGCTGAACCCGTTCCGACTGGAGGGCCAGAAGACCATCGGCCTCGAAATCCTCGAGGAGTTCCGCGACGACGAAGGGCGGTTCCCCGACCGCATCGTTCTGCCGGTCGGCAACGCGGGCAACACCGCCGCGCTGTACAAGTGCTTCCGCGAGTTGGTCGCTTCGGGGGACCTGGCACCCGGCGACGTGCCGAAACTCACCGGCGTTCAGGCGGAGGGCGCCGCCCCGATGGTCGAGGCCATCGAGTCGGGCGCCGAGGACACCGAACGCTGGGAGAACGTCGAGACCATCGCGACGGCCATCCGCATCGGCAACCCCGTCAACGCGC
Organism: Natronomonas gomsonensis; assembly: GCF_024300825.1. NCBI lineage: Archaea > Methanobacteriati > Methanobacteriota > Halobacteria > Halobacteriales > Natronomonadaceae > Natronomonas > Natronomonas gomsonensis. The sequence goes on from NZ_CP101323.1 coordinate 2,197,709, forward strand.
CGAAGGCGCTGCCGGGCATCCGCGAAACCGGTGGCACCGCCGTCGCCGTCTCCGACGAGGAGATTACGACCGCCCAGCGTGACCTCGCTGGCGAGGGCATCGGCGTCGAACCCGCCTCCGCGGCATCGGTCGCCGGCCTGCGGAAACTGCGGGAGTCCGGCGATGTCGGGTCGGGCGAGGACGTGGTGTGTCTGACGACCGGCCACCTGCTGAAAGACCCCGACGCCGCGGCGGCGGCGGGCAGCGACCCCGAACCCGTCCCGAACAGCACGGACGCGGTGCTCGCACATCTCGCCGGCGAGCGGACGGGAGAGGGCGGGCGCGGACTGCTCGGCCGACTTCGCGGCCTGTTCTAGGCAGTCGCGGCTTTCTTTTCGGCCTCGTCGTCGAGAACCAGCGTCTCGGTCGATTCGCCCGCCGAGACCTCGATGTCGTGGGTGTCGAACGGCGTCGCGAGCGTCAGCGTCGCCTCGCTGTCGCTGTCGATGCGGAGCGTGAGTTCGGTGTCGGTGTCGAGACCCGCTTCCTCGACCCACAGCGTGGCCTCGGCGACGCCCTCCAGCGTGACTTCGAGGGCGTTTTCGGGGCCGCGTCGTTGGTCAATGTCGGGCTGTTCCCACTGGAGACCGCGGCTGAGGTGGCGCTGGGGCGTCTGCCCGACGCGCCGGAACCGCCGGAGATTGGGGTCGCCGTAGCCGTCGGCCAACGAGAGCGCGTCGACGAGACCGGCGTCCTCGCCGTCCTGCGTGACGATATCCGAAACCCAGTAGGCGCCGTCGTGGACGAGTCCGACCTCGGGGTGGTCGAGTTCCGGCACCTGTCGGTAGGTGACCCGCCGGGGATTGCGGATGACCTTCCCGCGGGCGATGAACTCCGGCGCCCGGTCCCACTGGTCGCGGATGCCGAGGGAGAGATGCGTCGCGACCGGGAACACGTCGAACTGATAGCGGTAGCCGTGGCGCCGGAGTTTGCGGGCGTAGTTTTCCGGCGAGAGGACCGGAACGAGCGGGTCGCCGACGGTGTTCCAGATGAGCATCGGGACGTGCCGGAGGTTGTCGGTGATTTCGAGGGCGCTCTCTGGGTCTTGAGCGAAGACGTTGAGTACGTCGCCGCCGCCCTCGCCGCCGAAGAGGTCGTTCGTGAGTTTCGACGGCGCCTTCAGCAGGCCGCCGGTGAGACCCTCGATGGGGTCTTCGCTGGGCGGCCCGACGACGGAGAAGCCGCGGCCGAATAGGTCCGGACACTGCGCGGCGAGCATGCAGGTCCCGAACCCACCCATCGAGTATCCCGAGATGGTGACGCGACTGCGGTCGATGTCGACGCGGGTTTCGAGGTCGCGCCACGCCTCGAAGATGTCGAGTTCCGCCTCGCGTTTGTACCAGCGGCCGGGACCGCGGGCCTGCGGCATCAACACGACGGCGCCTTGGGCCTCCGCCAACTGCTTGACGAGGTTCGGCATGTACACCGCATACTGTGTGTAGGCACCGCCCAGCGAGTGCAACAGCAACACCATCGGCGCCGGCTCTTCGAGGTTCTCGGGGACGTACACGTTGTAGGGCTGGATGCGACCCTCCAGTACGTCGTGGTCGGGGTCGACGCCCTCACCGAGGTAGTACCGCGAGGGGTACAGAAGCGAGTGAAAGCCGGCCTCGAACGACGCGTCGTCGGTCGTCCCCTCGCGGAGCCGCTCGAAGTCGATGTCGGCGTGGAACTGCGAGATGTCGCGGTCGGCGAGTGCCAGCGATTGGGCGTGTTCACGCCAGTTCCCTTCCCCGAGAACGCGCGCCGAGCGGTCCCAGACGAGGTCCAGGAGGTTGTGTCCGATGCCGGTCACGTCGAGTGCGTCGAAGAGGCCGCGACCGATATCGAGCGGGCCGACGTGTCGGTCGTACGGTTCCTCGAATCGGAAGCCGACGTTGAACACCGGCGGTACGTCTTGGGAGTTGCTCTTCAGGCCGCCGGGCGTATCCTCGTCCGGACTGACCGCGACTTGTCTGAATCCGCCCTCCTCGGCGTTCCAGAGACCGGTGACACAGTAGTGTCGCCACGTCTCGTCTTCGGGGTCCAGCGGTACCTCCACCTCGATTTGGTTTCGGCGCACGTCGACGGTGACGCGGTCGTCTTCGAGCGGGTCGCCGTCGAGTTCGGCGCCCGTTCCCCAGACGACGAGTCGGTGGTCGACCGACGCCCCCAACTCACCGAGTCCGTACCCCCAGTCGGTTCGACCGTCGCTGCCCCCTGTATCGATGCCAATGGCGACGGCCGCCGCATCCGGCTCCAGCATCGTGTTCAGCGTGATGCGGTAGGTGACGCCATCCGCCGTCGGCCGTGCCCGAAACTCCAGTAAGTCCGCGCCGTTGTAGCTGTAGCGTTCGCCGTCGTTTGGGTAGTGGAAGTCCCCGGTCGGCTGTGAGAGAATGCCGCCGAGCGAGTCGGCGTTCGCCGGCGACCCAGCGGTGAAGTGGCGCGTGTCGGCGCCGTGGTCGTCGTAGACGTAGTCCTGATACAGGTACTCACCGTCGCGGTAGGCGTCGTGACCGGAGACGAGAAGCGGGTCGGCGTCCCACCCCTCGCCGTTCTCCAACTGCGGCGGCGTGGGGTTGGTGCCGTACAGGGCGTCGGGACCGGGCCGAGGCGGAGAGGAGGGAGACCCCTCGGTACGGTCGCCATCACGGCGTTCCTGAGACATATCCCGTCCCTTCGACGGCGATGGGGAAATGTGTTAGCCCTATTAGCACTTGCTGATTTAAGTGAATCGCCGGGAGTCAGCACCCCGGTAGAGCGCCGAGGAGACCGTCGTTCAGGCGAGTGGGTCAACCTCGACTGTCGACGTGCCGGCCTCGATTTCGACGTCGTGGGCGCCGAAGGACCCCCGGAGCGTCAGCGTCGCATCGACATCGGAATCGACCTCGACGGTGAGTTCGGTTTCGGGGTCCAACCCCGCGGCTTCGACCCACAACGTCACCGATTCGACGCCTTCGAGCGTGACTTCGAGCGTGTTCTCGGGGCCACGAACGTCCACCGGGTCCGCCCACTCGATTCCGGTGGCGGTGTACGGCATCGGTTTCGTTCCCGAAGACGTGAACCGCTCGGGGGTCGGGTCGCCGTAGCCGTCGGCAAGGGAGATGGCGTCGACGAGGCCGCTACCGTGGCCTTCCCGAACGTCGATGTCGGTGACCCAGTAGGCGCTGTCGTGGACGATACCGAGTTCGGGGTAGTCGAACTCGGGGACGCGCCGGTAGGTGACTCGTGAGGGGTGTTTCGGTACCTCGGTGGGCGAGAGATACGACGGCCCGCGGTCCCAACTGTCCTGAATCGCGAGCGCGAAGTGGTCGACGCTCGGGAACACGTCGATTTGGTGGCGGTAGCCGTGTTCACGGAGTTCCCGCGCGTAGTTGGTCGGCCCGAGGAGTGGGACGAGCGGGTCGGTGCCGCCGTGCCACAAAAGCATCGGGACGTGTCTGAGGTTCTCAGTGAGTCGGAGCGCGTTCTCCGGTTTCTCGGTGAAAATCGAGAACAGTTCGCCGCCGTCCTCGCCGCCGAACAGGCCGTTCATCAGCAGCGACGGCGTCGCAATCATGTTGTTCGTCGGCGCTTGCAGCGGGTCCTCGGCCGGCGGGCCGACGACGCCGAAACAGCGACCGAAGGTGTCGGGGTTCTTCGTCGCCATGATGATGGCGCCGAACCCGCCCATCGAGTAGCCCGTCACGGAGACGCGCTCGCGGTCGATGTCGAAGCGGGTTTCGAGGTTCCGCCACGCCTCGAAGACATCGAGTTCGGCCTTCTTCTTGTACCAGATACCGGGGCCACGCGTCTGCGGCATGAACACGATGCCGCCGGTCTCCTCGGCGAGGTTTTCGACCAGCGTCGGCATGTACGCCGGATACTGGGTGTAGCAGTTGCCGAGCGAATGCAGCATCGTCACCATCGGCGCCGGTTCCTCGAGGTCCTCGGGCACGTAGACGCCGTACGGCTGGATGCGGCCCTCCAGGACGTTGGCGTAGGGGTCGACCCCTTCGCCGAACTCGTGGGCGGAGGGGTACAGGTAGGTGATGAACCCCGAGTCGGGAACCCGGCGGTCGGTCTCCTCGGCGCGAAGCGTCTCGAAGTCGATGTCGGCGTGGTACTGTGAGATGTCGCGGGCGGCCAGCGCGGTCGCCTGCCCGTGTTCCCGCCAGTTGCCGATGCCGATGGAGCGTGGGACCGCCTCCGCCTCGCTGAACGGCGACAGGCGATTGGCGACGCCGACCAACTCAGAGACGCTGAGCGGGTCCTCCAGCGGATTGAACAGTCCAAGCGGGTCCTCGATGTCGAACAGTTTCGGGGCGTCCCCGAGCAATCCGAGCAACTGCAACGGTTCGTCGAGTCGCTGGAGTACCTCCATCGGCGCGTTGGCGACGACCATCGCCAACCGTGGAAGGAGTTCCTCGATGTCGATGTTCCGTCGGAGGGGTTCCTCGAACCGGAAACCGACGTTGAAGACAGGTGGGACATCCATGCCGCGCTTGCCGCCGCCCGGTACCTCGCGGTCGGCGTCGACCGAAACCTCCTGAAACCGGCCGTCCTCGGCGTTCCAGAGACCAGTGACACAGTAGTGTCGCCACGTCTCGTCTTCGGGGTCCAGCGGTACCTCCACCTCGATTTGATTTCGGCGCACGTCGACGGTGACGTGGTCGTCTTCGAGCGGGTTGCCGTCGAGTTCGGCGCCCGTTCCCCAGACGACGAGTCGGTGGTCGACCGACGCCCCCAACTCACCGAGTCCGTACCCCCAGTCGGTTCGACCGTCATCAGCCTCACCGGCACTCGTATCGATGCCGATTGCGATGGCCGCCGCATCCGGCTCCAGCATCGTGTTCAGCGTGATGCGGTAGGCGACGCCCTCCGCCGTCGGCCGCGCTCGGAGTTCGAGTAGGTCCGCGCCGTTGAACGCGTAGGTGTCGGGAGCCGTCGGATATCGGAGGTCACCGGTGGGGCGACAGTAGAACCCACCGAGCGTCTCGCCACCGGGCGGTTGCTCCAGCACCGACCGCGTGTCGGCGCCGTGGTCGTCGTAGACGTAGTCCTGATACAGGTACTCTCCCTCGACGTAGGCCTCGCAACCGGAGACGAGAAGCGGGTCGGCCGCCCACCCCTCGCCGTTCTCCAACTGCGGCGGCGTAGGTTGGTCGGCGTGGAGCGCCGGCGGGCCGATGTCGGGTACCCCCGGCGACTCCGAGCCACCGCCGTCGGCCGTCTCATCTGACATATCGGAGAGTGACGTTCAGGGGCGAAAGGCGTTCCCCCGGTAATCAGCACCCCTTTTTAACTGCAGGTAGAGGCGCTGTAACACCCGTGTTCCCGAGTCTCAAGGTTTATCGGAGGAGCGGAACGGAACGCTTACGGCCCACACGGGGCGTTTGTGACGCCCGTCTGACGTAGGTTTTTGGTAGTGCGTGACACACGTTCGCTATGGCATCCGCCTCATCCGAACCGCTCCCGACGGTCGGGACGGACCACGAGCGAGTGACGGAACTCGAAGCGAAACTGCGGCGCAGCGAACGGCGACGAGAGGCCACCGAGGAGTGGGCCGAGTTCCTCGAAGCAGAACTCGAAGCGCGCGACAAGCGACTCGAGGAGGTCATCGAGCGCTACGAGCGGCTGTTAGAGGAGGCGAAGGCGGAAACCGAACACGAAACCGACGAAGGATTGTGGGCGAAACTGACCGGCTGGCTTTGAATCAACGCGGCTGGGAACCGCCTTCTGTCCGTCCGATTAGCCGTTCAGGCTGATGTACTTCGTCTCGATGATGCGCTCGTCGGATTCGAGCTTTTCACGGGCTTCGTCGGGCACCTCTTGGTCGACGTTGTAGACGGTGAGTGCCTCGCCACCGTGGACTTCGCGGGCGTTGAACATCCCCGCGATGTTGACGCCGAACTCACCCATCACCGAGCCGATGTGGCCGATGACGCCGGGTTCGTCGGTGTTGCGTGCGACCATCATCTTCCCGCCGGGGATGGCGTCGACGCGGTAGCCGTCGACGCGGACGATACGCGGGTCGTCGCCGGCGAACAGCGTCCCGCAGACGGCGATTTCGGTTTCGCCGTCGCTGACGGTGACCGTCACGAGGCTCTGGAAGTCCTCGGCCTGCCGACGTTTGCTCTCGGTCACGTCGATGCCACGCTCTTCGGCGATGCGCGGGGCGTTGACGGCGTTGACCTGCCACTCCAGCGGCTTGAACACGCCCTTCAGCGCGGAGGCGGTGACGATTTCGATGTCCTCCTCGGCGATGTCACCCTCGTAGTTGACCTCGACACTCTCGACGCGACTGTCGAGCAGTTGGACCGCGATTTTGCCAGCGGTCTCGGCGAGGTGGATGTACGGTTCGACCCGCGGGAAGGCGGATTCGTCCATCGACGGCGCGTTCAGTGCGTTCATTACCGGCTCCTCGTTGAACGCGGCGACGACCTGTTCGGCGGTGGAGACGGCGACGTTCTCCTGGGCGGCCTCCGTCGAGGCGCCGAGGTGCGGCGTGACGATGACGTCCTCGACGTCGAGCAGCGGGCTGTCCTCCGGCAGGGGCTCTTCGGCGAAGACGTCCAGTGCCGCACCGGCGAGAATGCCGTCTTCGACGGCGTCTGCGAGAGCGGCCTCGTCGATGATGCCGCCGCGGGCGCAGTTGACGACGTAGCCGCCCTCCATCTGGGCGAGTTCGGCTTCACCAATCATGTCCTCGGTCTCCGGCGTCAGCGGCGTGTGGATGGTGAGCACGTCGGCGGTGTCGAGCACCTCGTCGAGTTCCGCGAGTTCGGCGCCCAACTGCTCGGCGCGTTCCTCGGAGATGTAGGGGTCGAACGCGACGAGGTCCATCCCCAGCGAGTCGAGTTTCTTCGCGACTTCCTGGCCGACCCGGCCCAACCCGACGATACCGAGGGTCTTGCCGTTGAGTTCGGTCCCGAGGAAGGCGCCTTTCGCCCACTCGCCGTCCTTCAGGCGGACGTGGGCCTGCGGAATCGACCGCGCCGTGGCGAACGTCATCGCGACGGTGTGTTCGGCGGCCGCCCGGACGTTGCCCTCCGGGGCGTTGGCGACGATGACGCCGTGGTCGGTCGCGGCGTCGATGTCGATGTTGTCGACGCCGATGCCGGCCCGACCGACGATGACGAGGTCGGGTGCGGCCTCCAGCACCTCGCGGGTGACCTCCGTCCCCGAACGGACGATGAGTGCGTTGGCGTCGGCGACCGCCTCGAGCAGTTCCTCACCCTCCGATTCGTAGTCCGTGACGACCTCGTGGCCGGCGTCGCGTATCACGTCGAGACCGGCGTCAGCGATGGGGTCCGTAACGAGTACCTTCATGGGCGTACGGTCCCGGCCGTGAGGGATAACGCTTTCTTCATCGCCGCGTGCTGCCGGGGTCGAAACCCCGTTTGTATGCACAAATGTGGATATATCCAGACACGCAATCCAGTGAATGGACAACTTGGTGCTGTCGACTGGCGGCGATAATCAACGACCGTCAACGACCGGCGATGGGTATTTATCAGCTCCGCTGTCACGTCGGGTGAATCGTGTCCCCGCTGTCGCCCCCGTGCCCGCATGAAGCCGAATAGTCTCGCCGAGTCCGTCGTCTACGAACACCGCCGGAAAGTCGTCGCTGTGACGCTGGCAGTCGTGTTCGTCTTGGGACTCGGCCTTCCGGGGGTCGTTCTCGACACGACCCTAGAGGAGTTTCGCGGCGGCACCGCCGAACACGCCGCCGACGGCTACATCACCGACAACATGAGCGGCCAAGCCGCGAACTCGACGGGGTCGTTCGTCGTCATCGCCGACGACGAGAACGTCCTCACGAAACAGCGGTACCTCCAGCAGTTGCGCGTCCAACGGCAACTCCGAAACGACCCCGTCGTCGGGGCGACGCTCATCGAAGACCAACAGCCGCTCGGAATTTCGAACGTCGTCGCCATCGTCGCCATCCGCAGGGAGGAGGGCGTCGACGCACAGGAGATTACCGTCGAACCGCGACCACCACTGGACGAACAAATCGAGGCCATCGAAGGACTTTCCGAGTTCGAGTTGGAGCTGTACACCTCCTATGCCGTCGGTATCGTGATGGACGACGTCGAACACACGTGGCCCGAAGGGGGGTCGTTCGCCACCGTCCCGACGAGCTACGAGGGCAACGGCAAGACGGCCGAGTCGACGGCCATCGTCGTCTCCCACCGCGAAAGCGTTCCGGCGGAGGAACTCGCGCGCGCCCAAACGCGGATGGCCGACATCGTCGACAGCGAGGTCGAGGGCGACGCGATGGTGTTGGGACAGGGCGTCATCGACGACGAACTCCGGCGGTCGTCGTTCGACAGCCTCGCCATCGTCGGGCCGCTCGCCTTCCTGTTCGTCCTCGTCGTGTTGGTCCTCGCATACAGGGACCTCTATGACGTGGCTTTGGGGCTGTTCGGCGTCGCCTTGGTGCTCGTCTGGACGTTCGGCTTCATGGGTTGGGCAGGAATCACGTTCAATCAACTGTTCGTCGCCGTCCCCGTGCTGTTGATGGGGCTGTCAATCGACTACGCAATCCACGTCTTCATGCGCGCTCGCGAGGAACGGCCGCCGGACGGGGGCGACGACGTGGGAGGGTTCCAGTTCGGCGACGAACCCCGGTCGACGTCAGTTCGGAAGGCGATGGCGACGGCGCTTGGCGGCGTCGGCGCGGCGCTGGCGCTCGTCACCATCACGACTGCGACGGGCTTTCTCTCGAATCTCGTCAGCGGGGTCGCGCCCGTCCGACAGTTCGGTCTCGTCAGCGCCGTCGGCATCGCCGGCGCCTTCGTCGTCTTCGGACTGCTCGTCCCGATTCTGAAAGTCGAGTTGGACGAGCGCCTCGAAGCCCGCGGCGCCGACAGGCGGGCGCCCGCCGTCGGCACCGAAGGCGGCAGACTCACCGCGTTGCTCGCGGTGCCGCTCGTGGCGGCCCGTCGCTCGCCGAAAGGCGTCCTCGCGGCCGCGTTGGTCGTCACGCTAATCGCCGGCGGCGGCGCCGCGACCGTCGATACCACGTTCGAACAGGAGGACCTCCTCGTCGAGGAGACCCCCGAGTGGATGGACGGACTCGGGCCGCTCGAACCGGGGAACTACACCGCCCAAGAGAACATCGCGTTCGTCGACCGTGAGACGTACATCTACAGCGGGACGACGACCCAGATTCTCGTCAGGGGAGACGTAACGGCCGACGACACTCTCGACCGGGTACAGGCGGCCTCCGACACCGCAAACCGGAGCGGCTCGGTGCTCATCCTGCCGGACGACACCAACGCCACCCAGAGTCCGATACGGGTGATGGCCGACCTCGCCGACGACGACGCGGCGTTCAACGAGACGTTCACCGCCGCCGACACCGACGGCGACGGCGTCCCCGACCGGAACCTCGAAGCCGTCTACGACGCCTTCTACGAGGCGGCACCGGACGGTGCGGGTACGTGGGTTCACCGCGAAGACGGCGAGTACGTCGCGTTGCGACTCGTCGTCCCCGTAAACGGCACCGAGAGCGAACCCGCCATCGCCGAGGACATCCGGCCAGCAGCAGCCCCCGTCGACGGCGACGGACTCTCCGCAATCGCCACCGGCCAGCCCATCATGAATCAGGCCGTCGCCGAGAACCTGCTGTCGACGGTCGTCGACAGCCTCCTCGTGACGCTCGTGGTCGTGTTGGGCGTGTTGATGGCCGTCTACAGGCGACTAGAGGGGTACGCCACGCTGGGCGCCGTCACGCTCGCCCCGGTCGCCCTCGCCGTCGCGTGGATTACCGGGTCGATGGCGGCGCTCGGCATCCCGTTCAACGTGATGACCGCCCTCATCACCAGTTTCACCATCGGACTGGGCATCGACTACTCCATCCACGTCTCCGAGCGCTACGTCTACGAGTTGAACCGCGATATCGGCACCGAGGCGGCGCTGGAAAACGCCGTCTTCGGCACCGGTGGCGCGCTGTTGGGGTCGACCGCCTCGACGGCCGGCGGCATCGCCATCCTCGGGTTGGCGCTGCTCGTCCCGCTCCAGCAGTTCGGCATCATCACCGCACTCACTATCGTCTACGCCTTCCTCGGCAGCGTCGTCGTTTTGCCGAGTCTGTTGGTGCTGTGGACGGAGTGGGCCGACGCCGACCCCGCGGCGGCCTAACGGGCGGGTTCGCGGGAACCGACGGTTTCGTGACCCCTCCCGACCCAGAGAGGGTATGCTCATCGCGTTCGACTTCGACGGGACCCTTTCGGATTCGGAGATGACGGTGCTGCTCGGCGAGGAAGCCGGCGTCGCCGACGAGATAGACGAGATAACCGAGCGGGCGATGAACGACGAACTCTCCTACGCCGAGAGCCTCTACGCCCGCGCCGAGTTGCTCGACGGCCTCCCCGAGGAGCAAGTCGAGGCGGCCTTCGACCGCGTGCAGTTGCGCCCGGGCGCAGCCGAGGTCATCGACGCCCTCTCGGAGGCCGGCCACCACGTCGCCATCCTCACCGGCGGCTTCGACGACGGCGTCGCGGCCGCACTCGAACGGGAGGGCGTCTCCGTCGACACCATCGTCGCCAACTCCCTTCCGATTCGGAACGGGAAACTCACCGGCGAGGCCGAAGGACCACTCATCGAGGGGACGAAGGACACCGCCCTCGAAGAACTCGCCGAGGATGTCGGCGTCGAGATGGACGACACCGTCGCCATCGGTGACGGCGCCAACGACCTCCCGATGCTGGAAGTGGCCGGACTCGCTATCGGCTACGAGCCGAAACCGGCGGTCGGTCCCCACTGCGACGTAATCGTCGAGTCGATGACGGACCTACTGGAGTTGCTGGAAGCCAAAGCGGTCTTGTAATCGGTCGACACCGCGGCGTCAGACGCGCGTCATCCGTACGTCTGCGGTGCGTTTTTGCGCGCTTCGGTCCTACGTCGAGACGACATGGGAGCGAAAGCCGCGGCCCTCCGGCCGGTCAGTTCGGTGAGCAGTTGGGTAGACGACCACCCGTTGAGTGCCGTCGGGGCGTTGGTCGCCCTCGGGGCGCTGGTGGTGCTTTTGGCATCGGTCGGCGTTACGGTCGACATCGCGACGGCATCGCTGGCCTACGACGGCGTCACGTTCGGCCGTGTGACCGAGACCGTCCTCGCCCAACCCGCCTACGCCATCGCAGTCGTCGGCGGCGCCGCGGTGTTTCTCTTCTACGACGGATAGGGAGGTTCTATTGGGTCGCTTCCTCGATTGCGGCGTCGAGGTCGGCGATGATGCGGTCGGTGTCTTCGAGGCCGACCGACAGGCGAACGAGGTCGTCGGTGACGCCGCTGGCCTGCTTTTCTTCGTCGGTGAGTTGCTGGTGAGTGGTCGAACCGGGATGGATGATGAGCGTCTTCGCGTCGCCGACGTTCGCCAGCAGACTCGCGAGGTCCGTCGATTCGACCGTCTTCTTCGCCGCCTCGTAGCCGGCTTCGAGGCCGAAGGTAATCATGCCGCCGTAACCGCCGTCGAGATACTCGCTTGCCTCCGCGTGAGTCTCGTGGGAGTCGAGTCCGGGGTAGGTGACCCACGACACCTCGGGGTGCTCGTCGAGGTACTCCGCGACGGCCATGGCGTTCTCGCAGTGTCGCTCCATCCGCATCGGCAGGGTTTCGAGCCCCTGAACGGTCGTCCAGGCGTCGAAGGGGGCCTGTTGGTTGCCCAGGTCCCGAAGGCCACGGGTACGGGCGGCGTAGGCGAAGGCGGCGTCGCCGAAGGTCTCCGCGAAGTTGATGCCGTGGTAGGCGGGGTTCGGCTGGGCGATTTCGGGGAACCGCTCGGCGTGGTCGGCCCACGGGAACGACCCGCCGTCGACGAGAATCCCGCCGATGGTCGTCCCCGAGCCGTGGAGCCACTTGGTCGTGGAGTTCCAGACGAGGTCGGCGCCGTGTTCCAGCGGCCGACACAGCGCCGCCGTCGCGAAGGTGTTGTCCACGAACAGCGGCACCCCGTTGTCGTGGGCGATGTCGGCCAACCGTTCGAGGTCCGGCGTCACGAGCGCCGGATTGCCGATGGTCTCACAGTGGACGAAGGCGGTATCCTCGTCGATGGCCTCTTCGTAGGCCTCGTAATCGAGCGTATCGACGAAGCGCGTCTCGACGCCGCGGCGCTCGACGGTGTGGGTGAGGTAGGTGTAGGTGCCGCCGTACAGCGACGACGACGAGACGATGTTGTCGCCCGCCGACGCGAGGATGAACGTCGCGAGGTCGAACGACGCCATGCCGGAGGACGTGGCGATGGCGGCGACGCCGCCCTCCAGCGTCGCCATCCGCTCTTCGAGGACGGCGTTCGTCGGGTTCATGATGCGGGAGTAGATGTTGCCCGCCTCCTGGAGCGCGAAGAGGTCCGCGGCGTGTTCGGCGTCCTCGAACTCGTAGGAGGTCGTCTGATAAATCGGCGGTGCGCGGGCGCCCGTCGTCGGGTCGGCTTCCTGTCCGGCGTGGAGGGAATCGGTGTACAGGTCGTCTCGGTCGAACATACCGACACCGGGAGGTGAGCACAAATAAAGACCGACCTTCCTCGCAACGCTCACCGGAGTCTATGACGGAGCGCTATACGGACTGTTGTAGTCTTTTACCGGCGAGCGCCGACCCAGCTACTGGCGCTCGCCGGCACTCTGTTACAACACTCCGTATCAGTCGGAGAACAGACTCGTGTGGACGGGGGCGAAGTCGTCGCCAGCGTCGTGGTCTTCGACCGTATCGGAGACGGCTTTCCCGTAGACGCCGTCGGCGAGGAAGTCGTCGAGCGGCGGGCCGACGCGGTCGGGTTCGACGAGGAAGGCGTCGTGGCCGTGGTCGGAGTCGATGACGTGGTGGGCCGTCGCGGCGTCGGTCGCACGGAACGCCTCGGCGAGTTCCTCCGATTGCTCGACGGTGAAGTGCCAGTCGCCGGTGAAGGAAAGCAAAAGCGCCTCGCCGTCGAAGGCCGCGAGCGCGTCGGCGTCGGAGTCGTACCCCGAGGCGAGGTCGTAGTTGTCCATCGCTCGCGAGAGATACAGATACGAGTTGGCGTCGAAGCGCTCGGCGAACTTCTCGCCCTGATAGTCGAGATACGACTCGACCTCGCGGTAGGGGAAGAACCCGGCGGCGGGGTCGGACGGGAAGGTGTCCCGACCCATGTCCATCCCCGCCGACCGGCGGCCGAACTTGTCCTGCATCGAGGACTTCGAGAGGTACATCACGTGGCCGATTTGGCGGGCCAGCGCCAGTCCCTCGGTGGGCGGGTCTTGGCCGTAGTAGTCGCCGTCGTTCCAGTTGGGGTCGGTCGTAATCGAGCGGCGGGCAATGGCGTCCAAGGCGAGACACTGGGGGTCCAGTCGTGCCGCGGCGGCGACGACGATGACCCGGTCGGCGTGGTCGGGGTGACGTTTGGCCCAATCGAGGACGTTCATCCCGCCGACGGACCCGCCGACGACGGCATGAAGGTTCGGGACGCCGAGTTCGTCCAACAGGAGTCGCTGGGCGCGCGTCCAGTCGCCGACGGTGACGGCGGGGAAGTCGGTACCCCACGGCTCGCCCGTCTCGGGGTTCGTCGATGCCGGTCCCGAGGAGCCGTAACACGACCCGGGGACGTTCGCACAGATGACGTAGTACTCGGTGGTGTCGATGGCCTTGCCGGGGCCGACGATGTCGTCCCACCACGCGTGGGCCTGCCCGGCCGTATCCGAACGCCGTCGGCCGCCGGCGACGTGGGCGCTGCCGGTCAGGGCGTGACAGACGAGAACAGCGTTATCCCCGGTGAACTCCCCGTAGGTCTCGTAGGCGATTTCGAGGTCGGGAATCGACTCCCCACACTCGAAGGTGAACTCGCCCAACGACTCGACGCCGCGGTCCTCGCTCATAGTACCGCCTCGAGGTCAGCGATGATATCGTCTACGTCTTCGATGCCGACGGACAGCCGAATGAGGTCGGGGGTGACGCCGCTTTCGCGCTGTTCGGCCTCGCTCAACTGCGCGTGGGTCGTCGAAGCGGGGTGGATGACGAGCGTCCGGGCGTCGCCGATGTTGGCGAGGAACTTCGCCACCTCGGTGCCCTCACAGATTCGCTTGCCGGCCTCGTAGCCGCCCTCGGGGCCGAAGGCGACCATGCCGCCGTAGCCGCCTTCCAGATACGTCGAAGCGAGGTCGTGGGTCTCGTGGGAGTCGAGGCCGGGGTAGGTGACCCACGCGACATCGGGGTGGTCGTCGAGATACTCCGCGACGGCCAAGGCGTTCTCGCAGTGCCGTTCCACCCGCAACGGGAGGGTCTCGACACCTTGCAGCGTCGCCCACGCGTCGAAGGGGGACTGCTGGTCGCCGAGACTGCGGGTCGCGCGGTGTCTGGCGGCCATCGTGAAGGCGCGGTCGCCGAAGCGCTCGCTGAAGTTCACACCGTCGAAGGCGGGATTCGGGGCGCCGATTTCGGGGTACTTCTCGGGGTATTCCGCGAAGGGGAACGACCCATCATCGACGAGAATCCCGCCGAGCGTCGTCCCGGAGCCGTGAATCCACTTCGTCGTGGAGTTCCAGACGATGTCGGCACCGTGTTCCAGCGGTCGACACAGCGCCGGCGTCGCGAAGGTGTTGTCCACGAACAACGGCACGCCGTTGTCGTGGGCCACCTCCGCGATTTCCTCGAGCGGCGGCGTCACGAGCGAGGGATTGCCGACGGTTTCGCAGTGGACGAAGGCGGTATCCTCGTCGATGGCGTCGTCGTAGGCTTGGGGGTCGAGGGTGTCGACGAATCGGGATTCGATGCCACGGCGGGCGGCGGTGTGAGAGAGATAGGCGTGGGTGCCGCCGTAAATCGAGGAGGCCGAGACGACGTTGTCGCCGGCCTCCGCGAGGACGAGCGTCGCGGCGTCGAAGGCGCCCATTCCGGAGGCAGTCGCGAGGGCGTCGGTGCCGCCCTCCAGCGAGGCGAGACGCTTCTCGAGTGCGCGGACGGTCGGGTTGGCGATGCGAGAGTAGACGTTGCCGTCGTCCTCTAAGGCGTATCGAGCGGCCGCGGTGTCTGCGTCGGGAAACTCGAAGGAAGTCGTCTGATAAATCGGCGGGGCGGCGGCGCCGGTCTCGGCGTCCGGCCCCTGTCCGACGTGGAGACAGCGCGTTCCGAAACCCAACGCCCGGCCACCGTCAGGCAGGTCGGACGCCGTGTCCCGTCGCTCGTCGTTATTCATGTGTGTCGTGCATATATCCCAATGCATCTATAACCAAGAGTTACGGCAACCTTTGCCGGACGGCGGCCGAAGCAGTCGCTGTCGGGTGAGAAACGTTGGAAATTCGGGCGGCCTTAGCGGCCGACCCAGCGCAACACGAGCAGTGTCGACTCGAACAGTCCTATCATCGTCCCGGCGACCATGATGGGGGCCATCCCGGTGGGGTCGGGGCTGAACAGGAAGGCGATACCGAGGAACGCCCCCCAGAAGTACAGCCGTTTCTCGGCGAGCCACGCCCGCGTCGTCAGCCCCATCATGATGGCCAACATCACGAACAGCGGAATCTGGAACACCGCCGCGAACAGCCCCATCATGAGGACGATGAGGCCGAACGTATCGGAGAGGCCGAACGCGACGACGGCGGCGCTCCGGGAGTACGTCAGGAAGTACGTGAAGATGGCGGGAAGGATGAGGAAGTACGCGAACAGCACGCCGATGCCCGCGAGGACGAGGCTGGCAGGGACCGAGGCGAGGTAGTAGCGACGCTCGTGTTCGTAGAGGCCGGGCCGCATGAACAGGTACGTCTGGTAGACGAAGACGGGAAGCGCGACGATGAACCCGCCCAGCGTGGCGACTTTCAGTCGCGCGAGGATGAGCGCGAGCGGGTGATACACCCGGGGACGAGCCACGTCGCCGCCCGGCAGCACGGAGTACCACAGGAAGTTGATGATGTAGTCGCCGAAGGGGAACACGACGCCGGAGACGATTGCCATGACGACGAGGACGATGCCGAGGCGGTACACCATCTCCTCGATGTGGTCCGCAAGCGGCATCTCCTCGTCGCTCTCGGGGCCCTCGCCGACGAAGCCGTCGTCGACCTCGTAGGACCCGTCGGCCGTCTCACCCATGTACGTCGAACGGTACCGGCCGTTTGTAAGCCTTCTCGTCGGCGCCGGCAGGCCGAACGGAAAAGGTTGATAACTGCGAAAGCCGACCTTCCCGTCGTGTCTAGTGCCGCCGATGACGATGTCAAGCGAACGGTCGCGGAGGGGCGTGCACAGCTCGGTGCCCTGCTGTCGACCGCACAGACCCATCTGCAGAAGGTGTTCATCGTCTTCGTCATCGGCCTCATCGGAACCATCTACGTCCTGCGTGCGTTCGTCTGGAGCATCCTGAAGGCCGACCTCAACACCAACCCCGACATCGTCGTCGTCGCCATCACGCCCTTCGAGGTCATTCTCCTACAGGTGAAAATCGGACTCGTCGTCGGGGTTCTGCTGTCGGTGCCGATGCTCATCTACTACTCGCGCGATTCGCTGAAGCAGCGAGGGCGGTGGCCCGACTCGATTCCGTGGTGGAAATCAGCCGGCTTCATTTCGGTCAGCCTCGCGCTGTTCGCCGGCGGCGTCGCCTACGCCTACAACCTCTTCTTCCCGCTCATGTTCGGCTTCCTCGCGTCGAACGCCGTCGGCGCGGGCTTTCAGCCGACCTACTCGATTTCGATGTGGGCGCAGTTCATCTTCCTGCTGTCGCTGTCGTTCGGACTCGCCGCCCAACTGCCGCTGGTGATGAGCACGCTGTCGTACACCGAAATCGTCCCCTACGAGACGTTCCGGGACAAGTGGCGACACGCCGTCGTCGCCATCTTCATCTTCGGCGCGCTGTTCTCCCCGCCGGACCCCTTCACCCAGGTTATGTGGGCTGTCCCGCTCGTGACGCTGTACGGGGTGTCGCTGTATCTGGCGAAGATCGTCGTCACGGCGAAGCGCTCGACCGAATCGACCGACTTCCGGTCGGTCGCTCGCGCCCACTGGAACGTGCTGGCGGGGCTGTTCCTCCTCGGCGGCGCTCTCGTCTACGCCTTCTACACCTACGGCGGCGCCGGAAGCGTCAACGGCGTCCTCGACTCTCTGGGGTCCAGCTATCGGTTCATCCCCGCGGGTGAGGCCTACGGTCTTCCCGAAGCGACGTACACCGCCGTCGTCAGCGCCCTCTACGGCGCCCTCACCGTACTCGTCGGCTTCGGCTACTTCGTCTACGAGGGCCTCGACGAGAGCGCCCAGCAGTACGCGGTGTCGAGTGGGTCCCCCGCTGACCCCGCCGACATTGACCTCTCGAAACTCGACGAGGGGGGCATTCGAGCGGCGCCGGCCGCCGCCTTTGCCCGCCTCGAAGAGGACGAGGCCGTCGCTCTGGCCGGACAGGCGATGGAGGAAGACGACCCCGAGCGCGCACGGGCCATCCTCGACCGCTACGACGACATCAACCCGCCGGAGGGCGACGTGTCCCCGAACGACTTCGAGGACGGCGGCGACGGGAGCGCCGCGGCCACCGAAACCCAGGCAGATGACGACGAGGAGGAAGGTGGCATCCTCGCCCGCCGCGGCGCCGGGATGTTGAGCGCCTTCAGCGAGGACGACATCGACGAGGACGACATCGGCGGCTACGCCTACGACGCCGCCTTCGTCCTCAACAGCGTCACCGCGAAATCGTTCCGACTGGTCGGCCTGTTCATGGTCGTGTTGGCCGGGACGTTCTTCGTCCTGTATCAGGGCGGCATCGGCCGACTCAACGACCAGTTCGTCAGCCGAATGCCCTCGGAGTACGCCGCCGAGCAGGTGTCCATCGTTACGCTCCACCCCGTCGAGGCGCTCATCTTCCAAATCAAGGTGGCGACCATCTTCGGGGCCGCCGCCGTGTTGCCGCTGTTGCTGTACTACGCCTGGCCCTCGCTGAAAGAGCGCGGACTGGCCCGCGGTGACCGCCGCGTCCTGCTCGCGTGGGGCGGCAGCCTCATCGTCGGCATGGTCGTCGGGGGCATCGTCGGCTTCGTCTACGTCGCACCGACGGTCATCTCGTGGCTCGCTGCGGACGTCCTCGACGCCGGCATGATAATCGCCTACCGCATCAACAACTACGGCTGGCTCATCTTCTTCCTCACCGTCGGCATCGGCATCCTCGCGATGATTCCCGTCTCGATGGTGCTGTTCTACCGCGGCAACATCGTCGCCTATCGGACGATGCGAACCCGCTGGCGGGAAGTCACCATCGGCGTCCTCGCCGCCGGGGCGCTTCTGTCCCCCCGCGGCGTCTTCACGATGTTCCTCCTCGGCATCCCCATCATCTTCGCCTACGGCGTCGGATTGGGAATCCTGTGGCTCCTCACGCTGGGTGGCCGCCGGGAGCGACGGCGGGTCGAACCGGCCGACTGACGCTCCGAACCGCCGACAGGCGTTGGGAACGGCTTAAGTATTCTCACAGTCATCTTCGAGTATGCCCAAGATAAGCGTCGAGATTCCACAGGAACTCCTCGACGACCTCGACGACCACGTCGGCGACGGCGGGAAGTTCGTCAACCGAAGCGACGCCATCCGCTCGTCCATCCGGAAGAACCTCGACATTTTAGACGAAATCGACGCCCGCCACGACCGACTGGAGGACGATGAGTAACGCCGTCGAACCGCGGCGTGCGCTCCCGGCCGGCGCCGTCGCCTTGGCGGCGATGTTCGTCACCGCGCTCGTCACCGCACAGGTGACCGCCTCGAAACTCCTGTTGTTCGAATCCCCCGTCGGACTGCCGGTGACGGGGACCAGTCTCGTGTTGCCCGGCGCGGCGCTGGCGTACGCGCTGACCTTCCTCGCGACCGACTGCTACACCGAGTTGTACGGTAAACGCGCCGGTCAGGTGCTCGTCAACGTCGGCTTCCTGATGAACTTCCTGTTGCTCGCGCTCGTCTACAGCACCATCGCCGCACCCGCGGTTCCCGGCCAGCCAATCGACCCCGCGAACTTCGCTGCGGTGCTCAGTCAGAGCGGCCCGCTCGTCGTCGCCAGCCTCGCGGCGTACCTCGTCAGTCAGAATTACGACGTCGTCGTCTTTCACAAACTGAAGGAACTCACCGACGGCGAGATGCTGTGGCTCCGCAACGTCGCCTCGACGGGGACGAGTCAGGCCATCGACACCGTGATTTTCGTCGGATTGGGCTTCTACGTCCTCCCGCAACTCGGCTTCGGCGCGACCTACGAGGTCGGCTTCGTCCTCTCGCTCATCGTCGGTCAGTACGTCCTGAAACTCCTCATCGCACTCGTCGATACGCCGTTCGTCTACCTCATCACCGGGGCGATTCGCCGCTCCGAGGAGGGCGTCGCACCGGTCTAATTCGCAGGAACGCTTTTCACGTCGCGTGCGAACGTACCGGTTATGTTGCCCCTCCAATTCGGCATCCCCGGCGGCCCGGAACTGCTCATCATCTTCCTGATACTGTTCCTCTTCGCAGTGCCAGTGTTGCTCGTCGTCCTGTTTCTCGTGAGCAGAAGCGGTGGCAGCGACCGCGTCGAGGAACTCGAAGCCAGAGTCGAGGAACTCGAAAACGAACTCGAAGAGGAGCGCTCGCGTTAGTCGACCCGTTCGGCGAAGCCGAAGCGTGGCTTCACGTCGGTCACCCGCACCTCGACGGTCTCGCCCGCCTCGGTTCCGGAGACGAACAGCGTGTACCCCTCGACCTTCGCGATGCCGTCGCCCTCGCTGCCGACGTCCTCGATGTCGACTTCGAGTTGGTCACCCTCTCGAACCGGCGCGGTGAGTCGGCCTTTCGCGACCATGAACAACTCCGAAGAGGAATCCCGGGAGGCCTTCGGGTGAATGGTGCGGACGTACTCGAACTCCTCGTCGATGTCGGCCCGCAGGTCGTCGGTGTCCGGTCCCTCGAACACTTTCGCGACGAAGTCCCCGCCCGGTGCCAGCAGTTCGAGGCTGGTCTCGAAGGCCATCCGCGCGAGATACACCGACCGCGCGTGGTCCAGCGAGTACTCGCCAGTCATGTTCGGCGCCATGTCCGAAACCACGGCATCGGCCTCACCGCTCGCGGGTCGTTCCTCCCCGCTCCCGCTTTCCGATGCCTCCCGTTGGTCGGCCTCGCGGACCATATCGACGACCTCCTCCCGGGTGTCGTCTTCGGTCATGTCGCCGCGGACGGTCTCGACGCCGTCGATTGGCTTGATGCGCTGGAGGTCGACGCCGACGACGGTCCCCGAGTCGCCGGCCAGTTCGTTGGCGACCTGGAGCCACCCGCCCGGCGCCGCACCGAGGTCGACGACGGTGTTGCCCTCGCTGATGAGGCCCGCCTCCTCGTTCAGTTGCTTGAGTTTGTAGGCCGCCCGGGAGCGATACCCCTCCTGTTTGGCCCTGTTGTAGTAGTCGTCCTTGCGAGTCATGGTTAGTTGACGGAAATAGCGGGTCGGAACTGATACGCGCTTCGCTCCGAACTTTTTACGCCTCGGGTGCGCCTCCGGCGCACCGCGTGGCTGCTCTGCCGCCACGACATGCGGTTGCGGGCCACAGGCCCGCAACCCGCTAGAACGAACGGCGGAGATATCTGCTACCGCCATCGTTCGGCAATTCCTGCCAGTTTTTAACCCCGGCGAGTGAGTACTCCGATAACAGATGGTCGTAGGAGACATCGCAACCGGAACGGAGGTACTGGTCATCGGCGGCGGCCCGGGCGGCTACGTCGCCGCGATTCGCGCCGGGCAACTCGGGTTGGACGTGACGCTCGTTGAGAAGGACGCCTACGGCGGCACCTGTCTCAACACGGGCTGTATCCCATCGAAGGCGCTCGTCCACGCGACCGATGTCGCCCACGAGGCACGTGGCGCCGAACACATGGGCGTCTACGCCGACCCGGCGGTCGACCTCCAGGGGATGGTCGACTGGAAGGACGGCGTCGTCGACCAACTCACGAGCGGCGTCGAGAAACTGTGCAAGGCAAACGGAGTCAACCTCGTCCCCGGCCGCGCGGAGTTCGTCAGCGACGACACGGTCCGCGTCGCCCACGGCGGCGAGGGGCAGGGCAGCGAATCTATCGAGTTCGAACACGCCATCGTCGCGACGGGGAGCCGTCCCATCCAGTTGCCGGGCTTCGAGTTCGACGACGACCGCATCCTCGACTCCAGCGGCTTGTTGTCGCTGACCGAACTCCCGGATTCCCTGCTCGTCGTCGGCGGCGGCTACATCGGCATGGAACTGTCGACGGTGCTGGCGAAACTCGGCTGTGAGGTGACCGTCGTCGAGATGCTCGACGACATCCTGCCGGGCTACGAGGACGACGTGACCCGCGTCGTCCGCGAGCGTGCCGAGGAGTTGGGCATACAGTTCCACTTCGGCGAGGCCGCCCAACAGTGGGAGGACACTGGCACCGATGCTTTCGTCACGACCGAGGACGAGGACGGCGAGACCCACGAGTACACCGCCGAGAAGGTGCTCGTCGCCGTCGGCCGCCAGCCCGTCACCGACACCGTCGGACTCGACGCCATCGGGCTCGAAACCGCCGAGGACGGCACCATCGAGACCGACGACCAGGCCCGAAGCAGCGTCGAGAACGTCTTCGCCGTCGGCGACGTGGCCGGCGAGCCGATGTTGGCCCACAAGGCGTACAAGGAGGGTCACGTCGCCGCCGAGGTCATCGCCGGCGAACCCGCGGCCCTGGATTATCAGGCTGTCCCGGCAGCGGTCTTCACCGACCCCGAAATCGGCACCGTCGGCATGACCGAAGCCGACGCCGCCGACGCCGGTTTCGACCCCGTCGTCGGCGAGATGCCGCTTCGGGCCTCCGGACGCGCGCTCACGCTCGACGAATCAGATGGGTTCGTCCGAATCATCGCCGACGCCGAAACCGAGTTCGTCCTCGGTGCCCAAATCGTCGCCCCCGAGGCCTCGGAACTCATCGCCGAGGTCGGCCTCGCCATCGAGATGGGCGCCCAACTCGAAGACATCGCTGCGACCATCCACACCCACCCGACGCTGTCGGAAGCCGTCGCCGAGGCCGCCGCCAACGCCCGCGGCGAAGCGACACACACGCTGAATCGGTAGTGTCAGTCGTTGCTCACGACTCACTACGTTCGCCGTTCGTCTTCCGAGAGCCTTCACACCGGCGCTCTCATCCGCCGCTCGCGGGTCGCTTCGCTCCCCGCTCGCCATCCGAGGCTTCTCGCTGACGCTCGAAGCCTCGCCCCCGACGCGCTTTTAGCCCCAACCCTGCTACGGGAGTCCATGAAAGCCCTCACGCTCGGTCCAGAAGGGACGTACTCACATCGCGCGACGCAGGCGGTCGCCGACGAAATCGACTTCGTGGAATCGGTGACCGGCATCGTCGAGGGCGTCGCCAGCGGCGAGTACGAACGCGGCGTCATCCCAATCGAGAACAGCATCGAAGGGTCGGTCACCGAGTCGCTGGACGCACTCGCCGACCGCAACGTCGCCGTGGTCCGCGAAATCGTCACGCCCATCCAACACGCCCTGTTGGCACAGGCCGGCGAGTTCGACATCGTCGCGAGCCACCCCCAGGCGCTGGCGCAGTGTCGGGAGTACCTCAACGAGGAGTATCCGAGCGCGAAAACCGAGGCCGTCGCATCGACAGCCCGAGGTGTCGAACGAGCCCGGGAGGACGCCTCCGTCGCCGCCATCGGCCACCCCGCCACCGCCGGCGACGACCTGCAGGTGTTGGCCCGCGACATTCAGGACAGCACCTCCAACGCCACCCGGTTCGTCGTCCTCGCTCCGGAGACCGAACGCGTCGACGCCGGGGGCAAAAGCTCCGTCATCGTCTACCCGAACACGAACCATCCGGGACTGCTCTTGGAGATGCTCGAACCGTTCGCCGACCGCGATATCAACCTCTCGCGCGTCGAATCCCGCCCGAGCGGCGAACGCCTCGGCGACTACATGTTCCACTTCGACTTCGCCGCTGGTCTCTACGAGGAGCGGGCACAGGAGGCCATCGAGGAACTCCGCGATATCGCATCGAACGGCTGGGTTCGCGTTCTCGGCTCCTACGACACCGAGCACGTGTTATAAGGCCAGTTCCCGAACTCGACGCCCGTTCGTTCGGAAGCAGTCGGTCAGTTTCTCGAGACGGACGCGGGAGAGATAGAGCGAGCGTTCCGTAGACCGTTGCGTACGTTTACTTGTTCGTTGTCCGTATGTGCAGTATGTCGAATACTCCGGGGGACTTCGACCCAGAGTCACACGAGGAACGCGAGATTGCTGGTGAGGCGGCAACTGACCGGTCTGATTTTCTATCACTCATGGGCCACGCCTACCGTGGTGAGATGAGCCGCACTACGGCGTGGCGCACACGAATCGACCGGACGACGAACTGGGCGGTCGTGTTGACAGCGACGTTGCTCACGTGGGCGTTTTCGGCGGAATCACGGCCACACTACATCCTCCTTATCGGTATCGTCATGCTGACGGTGTTTCTGGGAATCGAAACCCGTCGCTATCGCGTGTACGACATCTGGCGCTCTCGGGTGCGGATTCTCGAAGAGAACGTGTTCGCAAACGCACTCGACTCGGACGGCGTAGAGCAATCGAACTGGCGCGAACTTCTCAGCGACGATTTACGAGCGCCGGCGGTGAAAACGCCGATAATCGAGGCAGTATCCCGCCGACTTCGACGGGTGTATTTCGCGCTCATCTCGGTGCTGGTTGTCGCCTGGCTCGTTCGGTTGACCGTCTTCGCAACCACGTCGGCCGGACTTATCGAGACTGCGACCGTCGGCAGAGTGCCGGGAGTAGTCGTCCTCGGGGGTATCGCGGTGTACTACGCCTGTGGAATCGTACTGACGCTCTGGCCGGGAAGACGGAAGGCGAAGGGTGAGTTGCAGTCACGGCCTGCGAACGAAGAGTGGAAATAAGACCCGTCCGCTGACTGGTACATTCCGACACCAGTTCTGTGTCACTACAAAAACGGATATCCGCGAGGGAAGCGAGCGGTTCTCCCGAACTCGGCCTTCGGCCTCGTTCGGGTAGCGACGAGTGACCGGAGGGAACGAGTCGCTATGTTTCACGGCGCCGGAGGCGCCGTTCAACAGTCCGAGGCGGCTTCGCCGCCTCGCTATTTTTCCCCAAGTTTTTGCCTGGGTCGCGGGCTCTGCCCGCGACCTTATAACGTGGCGGCGAAGCCGCCACGCTGACCGAGCGGCCCGGAGGGCCGCGAGGGAAGTGCAAAAAGTGGGTTTACATCATGCCGCCCATGCCGCCACCCATGCCGCCCATGCCGCCGGGGGCGCCGCCCGGGCCGCCTTCTTCCTCTTCACCTTCCGTGGAGAGGTCGCCGGCAGCGATGATGTCGTCAATCTTGAGCACGAGGTTCGCGGCCTCGGTGGCCGACGAGAGTGCTTGCTGTTTCGCGTGGGCCGGTTCGACGACGCCGGCGTCGTAGGTGTCGACCACGTCGCCGGTGAACACGTTGAGGCCGGCGGTTTCGTCGCCGCTCTCGTGGGCCGAACGCAGGTCGACGAGCGTGTCGATAGAGTCGAGACCGGCGTTTTCGGCCAGCACGCGCGGGACGAGTTCGAGCGCGTCGGCGAAGGCCTCGACGGCCAACTGTTCGCGGCCGGAGACGCTGTCGGCGTAATCACGGACGCGGCGGGCGACTTCGACCTCGACGGCGCCACCGCCGGCCAGCACGCGGCCGTCGGAGACGGTCTGAGAGACCACGTCGAGGGCGTCGCCGATACCGCGTTCGAGTTCATCGACGACGTGTTCGGTCGAGCCGCGGAGCAACAGCGTCACGCCGTGGCTCTCGTCGCCGGTGCCTTCGACGTAGAACAGTTCGTCGGCCTCGTCGAACTCGACGGAGGCGGAGCCGAGGTCCTCGGCGGTGAGCGTATCGAGGTCCGAGACGATGTTCGCCTCGGTCACCTCACGCAGGAAGCCGAGGTCGGTCTTCTTGACGCGGGAGGTCGCGAGGATGCCCTCCTTGGCGAGGAAGTGCTCTGCGAGGTCGTCGATGCCTTTCTGACAGAAGACGACGTCGGCGCCGGAGTCGGCGATTTTGTCGACCTTCTCCCGGAGCTGTTCTTCCTCCTGGTCGAGGAACTGCTGGAGCTGGTCGGGGCTGTCGAGTTGGACGCTGGCGTCGGCGTCGGTCTCCTCGACCTCGATGGGTTCGTTGATGAGGAGCACGTCGGCGTCGTCGAACTGCGTCGGCATGTCGGCGTGGGCCGGGTCCTTGTCGATGACCGCGCCTTCGAGCAGTTCGCTCTCGCTGGCCGAGCGCCCGGTCTGGGTCTCGATGTTGACGTACTCGAGGTCGACGATGGTCTCGCCGTCGTCGGCCTCGACGGTGACGGCCTGGACGGCGTCGACGACGAGTTGGGCGAGAACGTCCTTGTTGAGTTCGGCGCCCTTGCCGGTCATCGATGTCTCGGCGACTTTCTTGATGAGTTCGGTGTCCTCGGGGTCGACCTGACGGGCCACGTTGTCGATTTCGGCGCGGGCCTGCTCGCTGGCGAGGTGGAAGCCCTTGATGATGGCCGTCGGGTGGATGTCCTGCTCAAGGAGGTCCTCGGCGTTCTTCAGGAGTTCGCCGGCGATGGAGACGGCGGTGGTCGTACCGTCGCCCGCCTCGTCTTCCTGTGTCTCGGCGACCTCGACGATCATCGAGGCCGTCGGGTTGTCGATGTCCATCTCTTCGAGGATGGTGACGCCGTCGTTCGTGACGGTGATGTCACCCATCGAGGAGACGAGCATCTTGTCCATCCCTTTCGGGCCGAGTGTCGAGCGTACGGCCTCTGCGACCGCACGCGCCGCCGAGATGTTGTGGCTCTGGGCGTCGCGGTCCTTCATCCGCTGGGAATCCTCGCCGAGAATAATCATCGGCTGACCTCCCATTCGCTGCTGTTGGCTCATAGTCGTCCGAATGATTGTCCACGGTTCTATATAAATGTATCTGATACGGACCGATGCCGATTGAAGATGGCACTCGGCAGTAAACGGGAAGAACCGTCGTACTGCGGCGCTGTGTGAACGATTGTCTCGGCCTACATTCCGACGATGCGACGAACCGATTCGTGTCGCTACTGACGGGGTTTATTACAGGTGAGTGGTCAGCTTCGATTCGACCCGAAACGGTGGAGGTCACGCCGAGACGAATCAGCGGAGCCGCTTTGCTCCTCACGTTGGGTCGTCGCAAAAGCGCCGGGACAGGGATTTGAACCCTGGATCCCTGAGGGAACACGCTTTCCAGGCGTGCGCCTTACCACTCGGCCATCCCGGCTCACCCCAATCTACCGGAGTGGTCCGTTTAAACTCTTCGCGTTCGATGGGACCGTGTCACTCTCCATCGCCCTCCGAACGGGCCCGAAACGTCGTACCGAATCGGCCCTCGGCGTAGTAGGCTGTCAGCGCGGCAGCCACGAAGACGACGACCGTGACCGCCGCGAGCGGACCGACGCCGACGAACGCCCCGTCGGCGAGTAGGTACCCCTGGTGCGCGACGAGAAACGCCAGCGCGCCGACGACACCCCACAAGAGCGCCGAGTACCTGCGGGGCGTCACGCTCGCGTGGCGACCGCCTCGATTTCGACGGCCATGCCCAGCGGCAACGCACCGGCTTGCACCGCCGACCGCGCCGGCGGCTCGTCGTCGAAGTAACTCGCGTACGTCTCGTTCATCTCCTCGAAATCCTCGATGTCGGCGAGGAAGACGGTCGTCTTGAGTACGTTATCGAGACTCGACCCGGCTTCCTCCAGAACTGCTTCGAGGTTGTCCAGTGCCCGTTCGGTCTGGACGGAGACCGGTTCGTCCTCAAGGGACTCACCGTCGGGCGTCAGCGCAATCTGTCCGGCGGTGAACACGAGGTCGCCGTCGGTCGTCGCCTGGCTGTAGGCCCCTGCCGCGGGCGGTGCGTCGTCGGTGTGAATCGTCTCTTTGCCCATACCTGCTCTGCGTCGGCGTCGGACATAAAATCGGTTGCCCGGCGACGGAGCCTACTCCACCCGAACCGTTCGGCTGTCGGTGACGGGTACGAGCGGCAGTTCCGAGAATGCGACCTCGACCTCGTAGGTCAGTTCCTCGGCGTCGCCGCCGAAGACACCGACGGGAACGGTCGTCTCGCCCAGATACCGCGTCGTCTCCGACATCCCGACGCCGTTGACTGTCACGCGGACGCCCGCGGGCGCGCCGTCACCGCCGTTTTCGACCGTGAGTTCGGCCATCATGTTCTCGCCGGCGGGGATGGAGTCGGGGACGCCGCTCCACTCGAAGGAGAGGTCGGGGAGCGACTCGGCCTGTTCGAGGACGCGCTCTGCCAGTCCCTCCGAGAGACCGGCGTCGACTAGCCCGCTGACGCCCGCTTGGCGTACGTCGGCGGGTGTCTCCAGCCCCTCGCGGGCGAGTTTCTGGGCACGACCCTTGCCGACGCCCTCGATGGCGGTGAGGCCGACGGCCTCGGCGCTGATGCCGTGTTCGAGACGGGCTTCGATGCGGCAAACGAGATTGGCGTCCCGCGGCGCGGCAAATCGCTCACAGAACGCCCGCAGCGCCGCGAGCATCCGTGTGGCGTTCTGTCTGATGACCCACGCGTCGCTTTTGAGTTCGCCGGGCGTCGTCCCCGACATACCCGACCGAAGGATGGCGAGCACCTTCCGGTTGCCCGCATCGAGGTCGTCGCCCTCGCCGTCGAGGACGGCCTTGAACGCCTCTCGCTCGTCTCGGCGGGCGGAGACGCTGTCGAACTCCCCGGCGTCGGCGACCGTCCGCAGGACGGCCGACTCGTCGATGTCGGGCGTATCGTCGGCGGCAGCACGCTCGCACAACCGGTGGAACCCCTCGGCGGTGTCGAGTCGCAGGTAGAACTGCGAGGTGAGTTTGCCGAGGGCAGTCGGTTCGATGTCGAGTCCCGACTGGTCGACGAACCCGCCCGAAACCAACCGCTCCAGGGTCGCCGAAACGCGGTCCCGCAACGACTCGCCCGCATCGTACTGTTCCGGAGCGCTCTTCGCACGGGTGTAGTAGAACGTCGTCTCCAGCCACTCCATCACGTCCTCGATGTCGTCGACGACGCCCAGTGCGATTTCGGCGTTGAGATGCGAGTCGAGTTCCCCCGCCAGCCGCGATTCGATTGGTTTGCCATCGAGGAGCAGTTGGCGGTACTTCTCGGCGTCGCTCCCGTCGCAGACGACGTAGGCATAGCCGGCGTCGTCGTAGCCCGGCCGCCCCGCCCGCCCAAGCATCTGGAGGATGTCCAGCGGGCTCATGTCGACTTCGCCCTCCAGGGGGTCGTGGAGTTTGGTGTCGCGGATGACGACACACCGCGCCGGGAGGTTCACCCCCCACGCCAGCGTCGAGGTCGAAAACAGCAGTTGAATCTTCCCCTCCTTGAACCACGCCTCGACGCGGTCTTTGTCCTCCTTCGAGAGGCCGGCGTGGTGGAATCCCACCCCGTCGATGACCGACTGCCGGAGGGTGTCGTTGTTCAGTTCCTCGGCGTCGGTGTGGAAATCGTAGTCGCCGCGGGCGCCGATTTCGACATCGCGTTCGGCGATTACGTCGCGGGCCTTCTCGGCGGCCCGAACCGTGTCCTGTCTGGAGGCGACGAAGACGAGCGCCTGTCCCCCGTCCTCGATGTGGGGTTGGGCGAGGTCCAGCGCCCGGTACAGTCGGCGGTACTTGTCGGCGAAGGCGTTGTCGCCGTGGGCGTACGTCTCGACGCTCGCCGACAGCGGTACCGGTCGGTAGTCGTCGCCGAACTGGAAGGTACAGTCGTCGGGCGCATCCAGCCAGTCGGCCACGTCCTCGACGTTCTGCATGGTCGCCGACAGCGCGACGATACGCGGGCCACAGAGCCGACGCAACCGCGAGATAGTCACTTCCAGCACCGCCCCACGGCGGTCGGAATCCAGCAGATGTACCTCGTCGATGACGACACAGTCAACGTCGGTGATGAACGAATAGCGAGGCGAGTCGTGTTTCCGCGTCGCCGAATCGGCCTTCTCCGGCGTCATCACGAGGATGTCGGCGCGCTCTGCGCGGCGCGGATTGAGGTCGCGCTCGCCGGTGACGACGTACACCGAATACCCCAGCGACTCGAAGCGTTCCCACTCGTCTTCCTTCTCGTTTGTCAGCGCACGCAGCGGCGCGAGAAACAGCGCGGTCCCGTCGTTGCGGAGCGTCCGGCAGATGGCCAACTCCGCGAGTGCGGTCTTGCCGCTGGCGGTTGGCGCGCTCACCACGACGTTCTCCCCCGAATCGAGGACTGCGGGCAGCGCCTCCCGCTGCATCCGGTTGAAGGACTCGAAGGGGAACGCATCGGCGAATTCGGGGACGATATCCGCGACACCGGCGGAGGTAGACACTACCGGATGGGGGTGTTCCGGGTCAATAAACCCGACCTTTTTCGTCGTCGGGCTCGCGTTTTGCGCGAACCGCTCGCTCGGCTCGCGGATGCTGGCCGTGGATTCAGGTCGTTTCGACCGGCTACCTCTCGCCGTCCCCTCTACCCCCGAGTTTCCCGACGTACAGCCAGTACGGAATCAACACCCCGAGGGCGAACGCACCCCACGCACGAGGGTTGGCCCACTTCCGTTGGACGATGACGATTACGCCCCAGAAGGCGAAACACAACACCGCGAGGGCGCTCCACCCAAGTGTCCGACGGTTCATCGGCGGGTATTCGTCACGGCGGAGCCTAAACGGTGGGGTCAGTCGTCGTCACCGACTGCTCCGTCGGCCGCCTCCGAGGCGGCGTTCGTGAACATCGGTTCCCGTTTCCAGAGGTAGTACCCACCGAGGCCGACCGCCGCGAGGATGTTCGAGACCGTCACTGCCCAGAAGACGGCGTAGATGCCCCAGTCGAGTCCGCCAACCGCGACGCCACCGACGACGACCGAGGCGGCGGGCAACGCGGCGATTGCCGCCGGGATGCGGACGCCCCAGTACTTCAGGAGGTCGACGACGAAACTCGTCCGGGTCCGGGAGGCCCCGTTGAACGCCGCCAACAGCACCGCCGAAGCGCCCATCGCGGGGTAGCCGTAGGCGAGGATGGCGAGGTAGTCGACGGTGCGGTCGAAACCGGCGGGACTGAGCGTCGGCACGAAAAGGGTCGCGAGAAAGCCGGGGGAGAGCCACTGGAGGAGACCGACGACACCGAGCGTTCCGGCGGCGATGGCGACCCCGGTTCGGACCGTGCCGTGGGCCCGGTCGGGTCGGTCGTCGCCGACGTTCTGGCCGACCATCGACTGGGTCGCGCCGCCGAACCCGGAGGCGGGAACGAACGCCACCGTCGCCACGCGCGCACCGACCGTGTAGGCGGCCAGTCCCGCGGCGCCGCCGACCGTCGCGACGACGGCGACGATAGCGACGCGAGCGGATTGACCCGCGAGTCGTTGGCCCGAAACGGGCGCTCCGATATCCGCCAACTCCCGGAGGTCGGCCACCGAAAAGCGGGCGTCAGCCACGGACAGCGAGAGACTGTCGCGGCGGCCGGCCACAAGCGCGAGCGCAGCGAGGAGGCCGACCGTATAGCCGATGCCGGTCGCGAGCGCCGCACCCTCGACGCCCAGCGCGGGAATCCACCCGTAGCCGAGAATCAAAAGCGGGTCGAGGACGACGTTCGTCCCGACCATCACGAGGTTGATGTACAGCGTCGCGCGGGTGTCGCCCCATCCGACGAAGCCGCGCTCGATGGCGTCGCTGGTGGCCGCCAGCGGGAAGAACGCCGTGAACACGAGGAGGTACGCGACCGAAAGCGGGGCGACGACCGGGCCAGCACCGAGCAGACGGACGAGCGACGCGCCGAAGACGAAGACGACGCCGAGCAACGCGCCACCGAGGACGAACGACAGAACGGCGCCGTTGAACACGAGGCGGCGGGCGCCAGTCTCGTCGGCCGATCCGACACGCTGAGCGACCAGAATCTGTGTCCCGACGGCGGCCGTCGCGGTGACGCCGAACATGGTCGCGATGAGCGGGAAGTTCAGGCCGACGGCGGCGACCGCGTTCTCGCCGACGCGTCCGAGCCAGAACGTATCCACCAACTGGTTGAGGACGTGAACGAGGTTCTGTGCCAAAAGCGGCAGCGCCAACGCGAGAAGCGTCGGTGCAATCGGCCCACCGGTGATGTCGTCGCTTGAAACGCCCAATCCCCCCATCGAACGGGGTATCGACCCCTCTATACATATTATTTCTGGACGAAATTTACTGTCGAGCGACGGACGCCGAACAACCCCACGTTTTTGCCACGGGCGCCGAATCTAGGGGTATGAGCAGTCGGCGCCGGAAGCCGGAGTGGCTGAAGACGCGTCCGCCGAGCGGCCAGCGGTTCGCCGAAATCAAGGCGACGCTCCGCGAGCGGAACCTCCACACCGTCTGTGAGGAGGCCAACTGTCCGAACCTCGGGGACTGCTGGAGCGGCCGCAACGGCCCCGGAACGGCGACGTTCATGCTGATGGGCGACCGCTGCTCTCGTGGCTGTAACTTCTGTGACGTGGAGACGGGCGGGATGGAACCGCTCGACCCCGAAGAACCCGAAAACGTCGCCGAGGCGGTCGCCGAAATCGGCCTCGACTACGTCGTTCTCACCTCGGTCGACCGCGACGACTTAGACGACGGTGGCGCCGCCCACTTCGCCGAGACCATTCGGGAGATAAAGCGGCGTGACCCCTCGATTCTCGTCGAGACGCTGATTCCGGACTTCGGGGGCGACCCCGAAGATGTCCGGCGAATCATCGACGCCGAACCCGATGTCATCGCCCACAACGTTGAGACGGTCGAACGGCTCCAGTGGCCCGTCCGGGACCGCCGGGCCGGCTACGAGCAGTCGCTTTCGGTGCTCCAGCAGGTGGCCGCGGAGTCCGACATCTACACGAAAACGAGCCTCATGCTCGGCGTCGGCGAGTACGACCACGAGGTGTATCAGACGCTCTCGGATTTGCGGGAACGGGACGTAGACATCGTCACCTTCGGCCAGTACCTCCAGCCCTCGCGGTCGCATCTGGAGGTGTTCGACTACGTCCACCCCGACAAGTTCGACGTCTGGAAGACCGTCGCCGAAGGGGAGTTCGGCTTCCTCTACTGTGCGTCGGGCCCGATGGTCCGGTCGTCGTTCAAGGCCGGCGAGTTCTTCGTCGAGGCGCTGTTGCGAGAGGGCAAAAGCGTCGAGGAGGCGCGCCGGACCGCCACCGAGGCGGCCGACTGACCGAACGGCGTCGAACTCGGTGGGCGTCCACCGAACACCGATACAGCATCATTTTTCATAGAAATCGGCTATTTTTCCATATTATATCGTTCGTTCGTCCGAAAAATCCCGAGTGTGCAGGACGTGGCAAAATTTACGTAAACACTATGCCGTCGGCCATTGACAGTTCGGCTATGCGACGGAGGGAGTTATGAGTACGTTACAACGCGACCCCGACGACCGGGTCCGGGTACTCGACGAAGACGGTCGAGTCGTCGACGGCGCGGAGGTACCGGACCTCTCCGACGAGCGTCTCGTTGAGATGTATCGACAGATGCGGTTGGCACGACACTTCGACCAGCGGGCGGTTAGCCTCCAACGGCAGGGTCGGATGGGAACGTATCCACCGCTGTCCGGCCAAGAGGCCGCACAGATCGGTAGCGCCGCCGCGATGGACGACGACGACTGGATGTTCCCGAGTTACCGCGAACACGGCGCCGCCTACGTCCGAGGCGTCGACCTCGCCCAGACGCTCCGCTACTGGATGGGCGACGAGCGCGGCAACGCCCTCGAAGGACTGAACATCTTCCCCGTGGCGGTGCCCATCGCCACACAGATTCTGCACGCGACCGGCGCGGCGTGGGCGTCGAACCTGAAGGACGGCGAGAACCGAAACGCATTCGTCTGTTACTTCGGCGACGGCGCGACCTCCGAGGGCGACTTCCACGAGGGGCTGAACTTCGCCGGCGTCTTCGATGCGCCCGCCGTCTTTTTCTGTAACAACAATCAGTGGGCCATCTCGGTGCCGCGGGAGCGACAGACAGCAAGCGAGACACTGGCGGGAAAGGCCGACGCCTACGGTTTCGAGGGCGTCCAAGTCGACGGGATGGACCCGCTCGCGGTGTATCAGGTGACACGGGAGGCAATCGAGAAGGCGAAAGCCGGGGACCCAGACGGACTGCGGCCGACGCTCATCGAAGCAGTGCAGTACCGCTTCGGTGCCCACACGACCGCCGACGACCCCTCGGTGTACCGCGACGAGGAGGAAGTCGAGAAGTGGAAAGCCAAGGACCCGATTCCACGGTTGGAGTCGTACCTGCGGAACAACGGCGTCCTCGACGACGAGGCCGTCGATGCGGTCACCCAGTCGGTCGAAGACGAGGTGGCCGAGGCCATCACCGAAGCCGAAAACTTCGAGCGGCCCGATGCGACCGACATGTTCGACTACGTCTTCGAGGAGCGAACCGAACGGCTCGATGAACAGCGCGCACACCTCCAGCGGTTGCGCGAACGGCACGGCGACGAGGAACTACTCGAATGAGTTCGACACAGAACCTGACACTGGTACAGGCCGTCCGGGACGGCCTGAAAAGCGAGATGCAACGCGACGACGACGTCCTCGTGATGGGTGAGGACGTGGGCAAGAACGGCGGCGTCTTCCGGGCGACGGAGGGGTTGTACGACGAGTTCGGCGAGGACCGCGTCATCGACACGCCGCTTGCGGAGTCCGGCATCGTCGGCACCGCCATCGGCATGGCCGCCTACGGCCTCAAGCCGGTGCCGGAAATCCAGTTCTCCGGGTTCATGTACCCCGCCTTCGACCAGATTATCTCTCACGCCGCCCGCATGCGAACGCGCTCTCGGGGACGGTTTACCTGCCCGCTGGTCGTCCGTGCGCCCTACGGCGGCGGCATCCGCGCACCGGAACACCACTCCGAGTCCAAGGAGGCCTTTTACGCCCACGAGGCCGGCCTGAAGGTCGTCATCCCGTCGACGCCCTACGACACGAAGGGGCTGCTCGCGGCGTCGATTCGGGACCCCGACCCGGTCATCTTCCTCGAACCGAAACTCATCTACCGAGCGTTCCGCGAGGAAGTGCCGGACGACGACTACACCGTCGAGTTGGGCGAGGCCGCGGTTCGTCGTGAGGGTTCAGATATCTCGCTGTTCACGTGGGGTGCGATGACCCGGCCGTCGATTCAAGCGGCCGAATCCGTCGCCGAGGACGGCATCGACGTGGAGGTCATCGACCTGCGGACGCTGAAGCCGATGGACACCGACGCTATTCTCGAATCCTTCGAGAAGACCGGCCGCGCAGTCGTCGTCCACGAGGCGCCGAAGACCGGCGGCCTCGCTGGCGAAATCACGGCGACGATTCAGGAGGAAGCGCTGCTGTATCAGGAGGCGCCGGTCAACCGCGTCACCGGCTTCGACGTTCCCTATCCCCTGTACGCGCTGGAGGACTACTACATGCCCGAGGACACACGCATCGAGGACGCCATCCGAGAGACCTACGAGTTCTGATATGGTACGCGAGTTCAAACTGCCCGACGTCGGTGAGGGACTGACCGAAGCGGAAATCGTCAACTGGCTCGTCGAAGTCGGGGACACGGTACGAGAGGACCAGCCGGTCGCGGAAGTCGAGACGGACAAAGCCGTCGTCGAGGTTCCGTCGCCAGTCAACGGCACCGTCCGAGAGATACTGGCTGAGGAAGGCGAGATGGTGCCCGTCGGCGAGGTCATCATCACCTTCGACGTAGAGGGCGAGCCAGTCGAGGAACCGGCGGAAACGGAGACAGACGCCGAGGACGAACCCGAGCCGGCGGTCACTCCCGTCGACGAGGACGGAAGCGAGGCCCAAGCCGAGACGGAGGCCGAACCGAGCGCGAAGGGTGGCCGCGTCTTCGCCGCCCCATCCGCACGTCGGTTGGCGCGGGAACTCGATGTCGACATCGCTGCGGTCGCCGGCAGCGGCCCGGGCGGCCGCGTCACCGAGTCGGACGTTCGAGCGGCCGCCGAAGGCGGGGCGGAAGCCGAATCCGAGTCCGAGCCCGAACCGTCGTCGACGGCGTCCACAGATGGCGTGCAGTCGGCGACCCGCCGAGTGAGCGACGATGACGGTGGGGAAGCCGCCAAACCGGCGACGACGAGCGCCGAGGCGGCCGACCGCGAGCGAACGCTGGCCGCGCCGGCGACGCGAAAGCTCGCCGAGGAGAAGGGCGTCGACCTCGACAGCGTGCCGACCGAGGAGACACGTGACGGCGAGGCGTTCGTCACGCCCGAGGCGGTCGAAGCCTACGCCGAGGCCCAGCAGGCCGCCCAACAGGCCGATGCCGAGGCGGTGTCGGCGGGTGCCGGAGGCGACGGCGAGACGGTCGTGGCACCCTCCGGCGAGGACGAGCGCATCCCCTACCGGGGCATCCGGCGGACCATCGGCAAGCAGATGGAGCGCTCGAAGTTCACGGCGCCGCACGTCACCCACCACGACGAGGTGGACGTGACGCGGCTGGTCGAGACCCGCGGCAACCTCAAGGCCGAAGCCGAGGAACGCGGGACGAAACTGTCGTACATGCCGTTCGTGATGAAGGCCGTCGTCGCCGGCCTCAAGCAACACCCGATGTTGAACGCCCAACTGGACGAGGACAACGAGGAAATCGTCGTCCGCGGCGACTACAACATCGGTATCGCCACCGCGACCGACGCCGGCCTGATGGTCCCGGTCGTCAAGGGCGTCGACCGCAAGGGGATGTTGGACATCGCCGAGGAGATGAACGAACTCGTCGGGAAGGCCCGAGAGCGCTCCATCGCCCGCGAAGAGATGCAGGGCGGGACGTTCTCGATTACGAACTTCGGGGCCATCGGCGGGGAGTACGCCACGCCAATCATCAACTACCCCGAGTCGGCCATCCTCGGATTGGGCGCCATCAAGGACAAGCCACGCGTAATCGATGGTGAGGTCGTCCCCCGGAAGGTGATGACGCTGTCTCTATCCATCGACCACCGGGTCATCGACGGCGCCGAGGCCGCCCAGTTCGTCAACACCGTCAAGGAGTACCTCGAGACGCCCGAGTTGCTGCTGTTAGAGTGAGTTTCGCGCTCGCGCGCGAGCAGAGTGTTTTTTAGGGGTCGGGAAGAACGTGGGCGTATATGTTCAAGGCTATCGTGAGCGCGGACACGCTCGGGGATGCGCTCGATTCCGTGAGCGTGCTTGTCGACGAGTGCAAAATCCGCCTCGACGAGGAGGGCCTCACGATTCGCGCGGTGGACCCGGCGAACGTCGGGATGGTCGACCTCGAACTCTCCGAGACTGCGTTCGAATCCTACGAGACCGACGGCGGCGTCATCGGCGTCAACCTCGACCGACTGGAGGACATCGTCGGGATGGCCGACTCCGGCCAGCTCGTCCACCTCGAATTGGACGAGGAGACCCGGAAACTCCACATCCAGTTGGACGGCCTAGAGTACACGCTGGCGCTTATCGACCCCGACTCCATCCGCCAGGAGCCGGACCTACCGGACCTCGATTTGGCGGCCGAAATCGTCATCGAGGGGAAGGACATCGCCCGTTCGGTGAAGGCCGCCGACATGGTGAGCGACCACATCGCGTTGGGCGTCGACGCCGACGCCGAGGAGTTCTTCGTCGAAGCCGAGGGCGACACCGACGACGTGCATCTCGAATTGGGCCGGGAGGACCTCATCGACCTCACGGCCGGGGAGGCCCGCTCGCTGTTCTCGCTTGACTATCTGAAGGACATGAACAAGGCCATCCCGAAGGACGCCGAGGTGACGATGGAACTCGGCGAGGAGTTCCCCGTCAAGATGCACTTCGACTTCGCCGAGGGCGACGGCCACGTCACATTCATGCTCGCACCGCGCATCCAAAGCGAGTAACGCCGCTGTTTTCGCAGATTCCGGTAACGACCGCCGCGAGGCCGAGACTCGATACGGTCCGACCCCTATAGGGGGTATGGACGACCGCACCAAACACCGCCTGCTGGCCGTCGGGTCGCTTCTCGGCGCAATCGCACACGTTGTCGCACCGCGAGCGCTGTTGGGGGGCGTCGAGTGGTGGTACAACGAAGGACTGAAAGCCGACTTCGAGTCGACCGATGCGACCGTCGCTCGGGTCAGGTGGCTGGCGGTGCCGAACGCACTCGCCGCCATCTATTTCTGGAAGCGGGCGGCCGACTCGGATTCGACGTAGTCGACGGCCGCTTCGGGGCTCTCGACGGCCTCGAACCCGACGAGGTCGATGGCGTGCGTATCCAGCCCCGCTATCGGGCGGTCGAAGACGAGGGCGTGACCCAACTCCGAGAGCGTCCCCGCGGCGCCGTCGATGGCGACGACCGACTCGCCGTTCATGGCGACCAGCGGATTTCGGGCGTGACCCAACCCCGTCGCGATGGGCGTCGTCACCCACTCGTTGGCCGCCTCGCGGTCCTCGCTGGGGAGGATGCCGATAGTGTCGGCGTCGTGTTCCCGTGCGCCGCGACAGGCGGCTTCCATCACACCACCGAGGCCCCCGCAGACCACGGTGTGACCGCGCTCGCCGAGCAGGCGGCCGACCTCCCGCGCTTGTTCGTAGGTTTCGGTATCGATGCTGGAGCCGCCGATGACGGAGACGCGCATCACCGGAGACGGGGCGGGGAGCGACAGAAGAGTTTCGACGGCCGGCGGTTGGCGAGCGCAGAGCATCCGCGCGAGCAAAGCGAGCGCGGTTCACCGGTGACGAGGCCGAAGGCCGAGTCACCGGGTCATTTTTCCCCAAGTTTTTGCGCGGGGGGGTTCCCGCAGCGAGCGCAGCGAGCGAGGAAACCCCCTCGCGTAAAAAGTGGGTGTTGTTACCACTCCATGCCGCCGTTGACGGCGAGGATTTGGCCGGTCATGTAGCCGGCGTCCTCACTGGCGACGAAGCGGACGATGCCCGCCACGTCCTCCGGCGTCGCAAACCGGTCGAGGGGAATCCGCTGGAGGATTTTCTCTTGGACCCGTTCGGGGACCGTCTCTAACATGTCCGTCTTCACGAATCCGGGGGCGACGCAGTTCGCCGTCGACCCGGTGGACGCCAATTCGAGCGCGAGCGTCCGGGTGAAGCCGAACAGCCCCGATTTCGTCGTCGCGTAGTTCGCCTGCCCGTAGTTGCCCTGCTGGCCAACCACCGACGAAATGTTGATCAGCCGGCCGTCCTCCGCCGACTTGATGTCATCAAACAGACAGTGGGTGCAGTTGAACACCCCGCCTAAATTCACGTCGAGGACCCGCTGCCAGTCGTCCCGCGTCATGTTTTCGAACTTCTTGTCGACGGTGATGCCGGCGTTGTTCACGAGAACATCGACCGAGCCGAAGGTGTCGTGAACCTCCGAACACATCGCTTCGACCTCGTCGTAATCGGCGACGTTTCCCTGTACCGCGATGGCGGTACCACCTTCGTCCTCGATGGCGTCGACGACGCTCTCGGCTTCATCCACCGAAGAGCGGTAGTTCACCACGACATCGGCACCGTTCCGTCCGAGTTCTTCGGCGACCGCGCGGCCGATACCACGGGAGGAACCGGTTACGAGACAGGTCTGGTCGTCGAGCATGGGCTAACGAACGCACGGCGTGCTAAAAGAGTTGCCGACCGTCCGGACGGTGACCGGCGGAGGGACGGAAGTGTGAGACGGGGAGTTACTCGAGGGCGTCCTCTATCTGCCCCTCGATATCCTCGAGCGCGTCGGAGTCGGAGAGTTCCTCCATCCGCTCGCGGAGGTGCCGTTCACAGAGGCCGACCTTGATGTGGTCTTTCTCGACAGCGACGGCGGCCTCCTCATCACAGTAGTGACACTGCATACCCGTGGGTACGTGACCGAGCGGTTTGAACCCAGCGCTCGTCACAGCGCCGCACGGAAACGGCGGTAGTCCTCACGGTCCAATCCCGCCTTCCCGAGCGTCTCCTCGTGAGCGTCGCTGCCGCCGGTAGAAAGGAGGTCGTAGGTCCCGATGGCTCGGTCCAGCGGGCGGGGGTCGACCTCACGACCGTAGGGATAGAACCGTTCGACTGCATCGAGTTCCGAACAGAGTTCGATTGCGGCCTCGGGGTCGTCGTACCGATAGGGGTGTGCGAGGCCGACGACGCCGCAGGCGTCCTCAAGGACCGACCGCCCCCTCTCGAAGGAGGGGATATCGCGGGCGACATAACAGGGGCCGTCGTCGCCGATGAGTTCCTCGAACACCTCGCCGTACTCGTAGTCGGTGACCTCGGCGACGGCGCGGGCGATGTGGGGTCGGCCGAGTCCCTCTCGCGGTTCCACGGGTAACTCGACGCCGAGGCGCTCTTCGATGGCGTCGATTATCCGTCGGCCGCGCTCGATGCGGTCGGTCTGGAGCGACTCGACGAGCGCGTCGAGGTCGTCCGTGCGTTCGACGCCGTAACCGAGCAAATCGACCCGTTCGGCGTCGGTTTCGACTCGCAATTCGATGCCGCTGACGACCGTGACGCCGTCGAGGTGTGCGACGGGCGTCGATAGCTCGGGGTGGGTCCGGTCGTGGTCGGTGACGGCGACGACATCGACACCTGCTCGCTTTGCGGCGTCGGGCAGCGTCGACAGCGTCAGCGTCCCGTCGGAGTTCGTCGTGTGTACGTGGAGGTCCGCAACGACCATACCTGAAGGCGGGACGCGACGGTCAAAGCACCCTCGCTTCCGTCGCCCGGGTGCTCGCTAGATGACCTTATATCCGGGGGAGGATATTATAGCCAACATTCATGAAGGATTGGGAGAGAGGGG
This sequence comes from Natronomonas gomsonensis, assembly GCF_024300825.1. Classification (NCBI taxonomy): domain Archaea; kingdom Methanobacteriati; phylum Methanobacteriota; class Halobacteria; order Halobacteriales; family Natronomonadaceae; genus Natronomonas; species Natronomonas gomsonensis. The sequence continues at coordinate 2,237,359 of NZ_CP101323.1, forward strand.
TACACATGCAACTGCTCGCGAACGTCGACGACCGAATCGATGCCCACACGTATCCCGCGACCGCGACGGAACTCATCGAGGAGTACGGCGAGCTCGAACTGGAGGTCCCCAACGGCGAGGAGACGTTCGGTGAGGCCTTGGAGCGTCTCGGCGAGACGACCTTCGAGGACGCCGACGACGCCCGACTGGCGGCCTACTCGGCGGTGTCGAAGAATGCCATCGGCCGGGAGAACTACTCCGACCGCGATGCGCCCTCCATCGGCGAGAACGGTCCCGAACAGGTCTCGTTTTAGGTCTCCTCGCGGAAGGTCCGTTCCCGCCGTTCGACGTTCACCGAGACGGGAAGACACGTCTCACAGAAGTCGACACCGAACGCCGACAGCGTGACGCTCCCGTACACCGCTTTCGGACGGTCCGCGGCCTCGCGTGCGGCTTCGATGTGCGATTGGGCCTCGAGTACCTGATACTGTTTGAGGTCCTCTATCGGTTCCTCCGAGAAGTCGATGAGGCCGAGTCGTTCGAGGTTCTTGAGGTACACCGGCGTTCGGTCCGGGTACCGACAGCCGGCGTCGCTGCCTATCATCGTCAGGTTCTCCGCGATGAGTGTCGATTTAAACGGGATGAGCTTCTTGTCGCGGACGTTCATCGTCGCCTGCGTCCCATCCTCTGCGAGCAGCCGCAGGATGCGAGCCTCGTCGGCGGCCAGTTGTTCGAGGACCGAGGGAAAGGCGGGGTGAATCGTCTCGTCGCGGCCGACTTCCGCGGACTTCGAGAGGAGCCGGTCGCCGCGTTCCCGGAGCGTCTCCGACGTTATCGGTCGGCTGTCGATGAGGTCGTCCTCGTGGGCTTCGAGCCAGTCGGCCTGTTCGTCGCCGATGTCGACGCCCGCCCGCTGGAGTTCGTCGAGCGCGATGGCGCGGCTCTCGGTGAGGAGGCGGGCCGGCGACTCGGCGTTGGCCGCCGCATACGCCATCCGCGTGCCGGTTCGGACACCGGACTCAACCGAGTACCCCGTCGCTCGTTGTGTCATCGCGGCACCGATGCGCGCGATACGGAACATGTCGTATGTGTCGTCGGTCTCGGCGATATCCTCGGACGGAGTCCCAGCCATGCCGGGGATGGGGAACAGCCCGCCGATGCCGCCCGAGGTTGGGTCGGTGAGGTCGACGATGGCGTCTTCAAGCCCCGCACGGAACCGTTCGACGTCCTCGGGTTCGATGGCCGTCGGGTCGGCGAGTCCCTCGCCGACCACGTCGAATAGCTCTTCGAGGCTCTCGGAGTCGGCCGTCGTCGTGCCCGCGACGGCTTCCTCCAGGACGGACAACAGCCCGTCGACATCCACGTCGTCGAGGTCGTCGGGGGCGACGATGGTCTCTTCGAGAATCGACACCAACTCCGCGAACGTCTCGGGGTTCGTCTCGGAGGGGCTGGCGACGGCGTTTTCCAGCACCGAGAGGAGTCGGCGGAGTTGCCGGCCCTCGAGGGCGTCTTCGGCGGTGGCCTCCTCTAAAAGCGAGAAGACGCGTTCGACCTCGCGGGGAGCCATGTCGCCCTCCTCGACAGCGTCGACCTCGACGTTCTCGGTGCCGCCGAGTGGGTCCTCGGCGTCGGTTGTGCCCTCGTCGCCCGTTGGCTCGTCGTTGGGCGTGTCCTCGGGTGCGTCGTCGCTCATACGGCGGTCACCACCAGCAGTTGGAACCAGCCGGCGACGAACCCGAGTACCGCACCGAGGACGATGAGCATCCACTCGTCTTCGATGAAGGCAGGCCGGAGCAGTTGGACGAAGTTCGCCGGCGTGAGGCCTCGGATGCGCTCGCATATCAGTCGTCGAATCGACTCGCTGCGCTCGGCGTTGAACTCGGGGTCCGACAGCGGCGATATCGTCCGGTCGACGCTCTCTTCGGCGAACCGCTCCCGGACGCGCTCGTACTCGTCGCTCCCAGTCGTCATGCGGACGAGCGGGCCGGCGAGACCGACGGCGCGGTCGACTTCGGGTCGGATTGCGTCTCGAATCATCTTTCGTGTGCGGTCCGATTGGCTTCCGTACATGAGGTTTTCGGCGACGTTGGAAATCGTGACGATTTCGTCGGCGACGATTTCGGCGTACTTTTCGGCGGCTTCCGGTTGGCGTTTGATGAACAGTCCTTGCAGTCGAAGCGGGCCGAGACGGCGCTCCTCGATGGGGAGGAAGATGATTTTCAGGGCAATCCAGTTGGTCATGTAACCGACGGCGACGCCCGCCATCGGGAGCACCCACCACCGGTCGATGTAGAGGAAAAGCGGGATGGTGAACACGCCGAGGAACGTGCCGAGGAGGAACCCGGAGTTGACGATGAACTTCAGTTCGCGGTTGCCGACTTCGAGGAACAGTCGGTTGAGCAACTCGGGGTTCTCGTCGAGGTGGTTCGTTATCATGAGGTTGATGTCGAGCAGTTCGTCGATGTTATCGCCGATTTGTTCGGTAATCTCGTCGGCGATGCGGGGTAGTTGCGCCTGAACGCGGGCGTGTACCAGTTCTCGAACCGGCTGTGGGGTGTCGTTCCACAGCGCCGGGTGCTCCTCGCGGAGCGTCTCGTCGGTGAGTCGGCGGATTTCGTCCTCGGAGTTGGTGACGATGTGGGTGGCGATTTCCTCGGGGTCGAACTCCTCGTAGAACTCCCGTTCAGTCGCGATTCGAGCGATGCCCTTCTCGGCGGCGATGGTGCCCATCCGGGCGGACCGAGAGGGGATGATGCCCTGCCAACCGACCAGCCCCTCCATCACGCCGGGAATCTGCTGGAGTTTCCGCGGCAGACTCGGTGCGATACTCTTCAGCCCAGGGAGTCGAAAGCCCACGAACTCGACGGGGTGAAACAGCATTCGGATGGCGACCCAGTTGGTTCCGTAGCCGATAATTCCGGTGATGAAAGGGATAAGAACCAATCGCCACTGGAGGCCGTACGGAAGTCCCGGGAGGAAATCGACGAGGGATATCACGCTTGGGTCTCCGTGGTGAAACTGACAGCGAGACCGTCCACGCTCCGGCACCGCACTGCGGAGCGACGAACCGACGCGTCCGAGCGAGTGACGGCGTTTCGGGACGTCTCGCTTCCTGTCACGTTTTTGTATTTTCGTAATGGAACTTTAATCTACACGTCTCGGGTCGCCACCGTCGAACGCCGGCCGGCGACCCTCGTCTGCGGCAATTAGGTTCTTAGTGCCATTCTATGGTAACAGATGTAGTCTAGTGCCAAGTTTTAAGTTATTGGTTCACGAACATGCGAACGGGTGGTGCAACGAACGGACGGTTCGCCGGCGGCGAACCCGGTCTCCGACCGGGCCGTCGTTCCCCATCGGCGGCCGGCCTCGTCCCATCGGCCGGCCGCGCTCGGCACCGTCCGCTCGTCCCATACCGGAATCCAACTATGACTGACGACAACTCACCGATTGCCACGCTGTTCCAGCTACAACGCGACACGATTAGACAGACCGAAGACGTCATCGAGGACGTCATGACCCTGCCACGGGAGATGAGCGACACCGTCTACGGCGGCGTCGACACCCAACGCGACATCCAACGGCAGGCGCTCCGACTCTCCCGGCAGTCGGTGCACACGTCGCTGGACGCCGCCGAGTCCGTCTCGGGCGGCTCCTCGACGCTCGAGGACCTCCGTGAATCCGTCGACGAGACGTTCGACACCCTCGAAGAGCAGTCCGACGAGGCCTACGACACCCTCGACGAGGAGTACGACTCCGTCGGCGAGAGCTACGACGAGTTCAGCGAGGACGCCCTCGAAAATCTCAGCACGCAGCTGGATTTCCTCATCGAACTCAACGAGGACCTCGAAGGGCAACTCGTCGATGCCGTCGAGGAGTTCACCGACCAACTCGAAGAGCTACAGGACCAACTCGACGAGCAGGCCGACGACGCCCAAGAGCGCGTCTCCGAGCAGGCCGACGACCTCGCCGACCGCTTCGAGGACCAACTCGAACAACTCTCCGAGCAGTTCGAAGAGCAGGCCGACCGATTCAACGAACTCGAGGACCGCCTCGAAGACGTCGGTGGCACTGACGACGAAGACGACGAGTAACGTAGCGACGCGACCGTCCGTCGTCCACGTTCCGTTTTTCCCTCTTTCGGCCGAACCAGCGACCGCGCCGAAAACGAACCGTCCTCAGGCCTCCCGCAGTTGCCGTAACACGTCGGGCGCCTCGTCTAAGGCGTCATCAAGCGCCTCGACGTCGGGGCCGCCGCCCTGTGCGAAGTCCGGCGGGCCGCCGCCGCCCCCGCCGACCTTCGCGGCGAGTTCACCGACGACCGACCCCGCGTTGAGGTCGACGCCGTCGGGTACCGCGACGACGAACGTCGCACCGTCGAGGCCGCTGCCGATGACGGCGACTTTGCCCTCGTCGGCGAGGGCGTTGGCCGTCGCCCGGAGTTCGTCCATGTCGGCGTCGACCCGCTGGACGACCGCCGTCGCGTCGTCGAGGTCGACCTCGGTGGCGTCGTCGCCGCCGCCCTGTGCGCGGACCTCGGCGAGTTGCTCTTTGAGGTCCTCGATTTGTTTGCCCCGCTCCTTCCACTCCGAGAAGAACCGCGTTGCGGTGTCGGGGACCTCCTGTGGCGAGACGTCGAAGGTGTCGGCCGCCTCGTAGAGGGCGTCTTCGGTCCGCTGTGTGGCCTCGATGGCGGCGTCGCCCGCCGCGAACGTCAGCCGCTCGACGCCGTCCTGAACCCGCTCCGTCGAGAGGATTTTGATGGTGCCGATGTCGCCGGTTCGGGTGACGTGGGTGCCCGCACAGGCCTGTACGTCCTCTGCGACTCGAATGAGCCGGAGATTCTGTCCCGGCGGAATGCCGCCCTGATACAGGTCGAAGCCGTGTTCCTCCTCGGCTTCGTGGCGGTCGGGCCACTCCTGTTTCACCGCGACGTTGTCGGTGACGAGGTCGTTTGCGACCCGCTCGATGCGTTTGACCTCCTCGCGGCTGATGCGCTCGTAGTGACGGATGTCGAACCGCGAGGATTCGGTGCCTTTCTGGGCGCCGGCCTGCCGGACGTGCTCGCCGAGGACCTCCCGGGCCGCGTAGCCGACGATGTGAGTCGCGGTGTGGTGTTGCATCAGCCGCTTGCGCCGGGTCGCATCGATTTGTCCACGGACGAACTCGCCTTTGCCCGGACTCTCGTCAGTGCGATGGAGGACGACGCCGTCGACCTCCTGGACATCGGTGACCTCGACGGTCACCTCGTCGGTGGCGAGCGTCCCCGTGTCCGCGGGTTGGCCGCCGCCTTCGGGGTAGAACATCGTCTGGTCGAGGGCCACGTCGTATCGAGTCTCGCCATCGACCTCCCGTTCGATGACATCGAGGACGACCGCCTCGAAGTCGGTCCGTTCGGGGTCCTCGTAGTACAGTTTCTCCGTGTCGGGAAGGTCGGCGATGCGGTCGTCGTCGGTTTCGGCGCCCTCCTCTTCTTCGAAGGCCTCCTCGCCGCCGTGGCGTGCCGCGACCAGCGAGTAGAAGTCGTCGGGAATCTCCACGTCCGCGCCGTGGTCGGCGGCGATGTCCTCGACCATATCCGGCTGGATGCCGTGGGAGTCGTACAACTCGAGCACTTCTTCGAGAGGAATCGGCTCGCCCTTCGCCGCGTAGTCGCTGGCGAGGCGTTCGACCTGTCGGCCGCCGCGTTCGAGCGTCTCGCGGTACTTCTCGACCTCCGTCCGGACGATGTCGCGGACGGTGTCTCGGTTCTCGTAGCCGAGTCGGTCGGCCTGCATGTCGACGAGTTCGTCAAGCGGCGCGTCGACGCCGGCGGTGTCACACAGCCGCTTGGTCCGGCGCAACACCATCCGGGCGAGATACCCCGTGCCGACGTTCGAGGGGACGATGCCGTCGCCGAACATGTAGGCGAGCGTCCGGCAGTGGTCGGCGATGGCGTAGATGTCCTCAAGCGGTTCGACGAGTTCACGCAGCCGACTCGTCGACACGTCGAGTTTGTCGGCGATGTTGTCGCGGGCCGCCTCCACGTCGTCGACGTCGTCGATGTCGAGTTGCCCCGACAGTCGGGCCGCGCGGTTGACAAGTGCTTCCTCGTCGTCGGTGTATTCGAGGCCGGCGTTGTCCTTCAGGAACGAAATCATCTCGGGGTAGACGGCTTCGTACACCGTCGGGGTCCCCTGGGACATCCAGGTCCACCGCTCTAACCCGTAGCCGGTGTCGACGATGTAGGTGTCCATATACGAGTAGGTGTTCCCGTCTTTGAGTTCGTACTCGCCGTCGGGGTCCTGCTCCATGCACATGAAAACGAGGGTGGCGAGTTCCAGCCCCCGGTAGATGACCTCGATAGCGGGGCCGGCGTTGCCGCCGCCGACCCACGGGTCCTCGATGTAGGTTACGTCCTCGATGTCGGCGCCCAACTCCTCCAACAGCGTATCACAGTACTCGACGGTTTCGTCCTTCCAGTACACCTCGCCCTCGTAGGCGTACTGGCCGGGGTCCTCGAGGTCCTCGCGGGCGTTGAACGCGTGGTGGGCCATCATTTCGAAGGCCATCGTGTGCCGGCCCGTCTTGCCGACGTTGTCGATGTCCTGCATTCGGATGCAGGGCTGGCTCACGGTCAGCGGGTTCGCCGGCGGCGGCGTCTTCCCGGAGGTGACCAACGGCTGGAAGTCGTAAATCGAGGCCTGCGTCAACAGCACGTCGTCGCGCCAGCGGTTCGCCGCGACCGGGTAGGGGTCGATGCGCTCGTGGCCGTGCTCCTCGAAAAACGAGAGGAACGCCTCGCGCATCTCCTCTAAACTGTACTCCTCGTCGAATCCCGGTGCGTCGATGAACTCGTAGTCGGCACACGGCGGCTCCCCACACAGTTGTCGGTCCTCGTCGCGGGTCCAGAAGTGTGACCCACACGACGGGCACTCCTTCCGTACGAACCCCTCGTCGTGGAAATACTCGAGCTGATACTCCTCGTCGAGGTCACTCATTACTCCTGTTTGGCCCGTCGGCGGCTAAAGGGTTTTCGAGGCGCTCTGACCGCCCGAATCGGGCGCGAACCGGATCGAAAACCCCGTTTCCACGGCTTCGGCCTCGGCGACGCCGAGCGGTCCGTGAGCGAAACGGCCAAGCCGCCGGCGACGCTCGACCACAGGTATGCGCGATTGGTTCGGCGTCGGAACGCGAATGTTCATCGGGAGTCTCCGCCAGCGGGTTCGCGTCGCCCGCCGGCGTCTCGAAGAGACCTCGACGCTCATTCACGTCTCGATACTCCTCTTCGTTCCCGCGCTCATCGCGCTGATGACGTATCTCTCGAACCGCTCGAGTTACGTCTCCTTCTTCATCCTGCCGCCGCTGGCGGCGGGCACCTACGCGCTGTTTGCCAACCCCGAAAGCAAGTACGCCTCGCCGGTCCGGTTCGTCGCCGGCCTTTCGGTCGGCGCCATCTGTTCGTGGGTTGCCATGGAAGTCGCCATCCGGTTCGTCTATCCCGGATTGCCACCGAACGCAATCGAGGTCGACGCCGCCATGACAGCCTTCGCAGTGTTCCTCGCGGGACTCGTCACATGGGTACTCGACATCGAGGAGGCTGCGGCCTTCTCGATGGCGCTTCTCGGATTGCTGGTCGACCCCACGCGCCGGCTGTCGTTCGTCGTGAGCGTCTTCGTCTCCTCGGGCATCGTCGCCGTCGGCTTCGCCGTCTGGCGGGACCTGTTCTACGAGCAGCGGGCGCGCTATCTGTACGAATCCATCGAGGGCGACGACCACGTCCTCGTCCCGATTCGGGGTGAGTTCGCCGAGGCGACGGCCATGCTCGGCGCGCGTCTCGCCGCCGACCACGACGCCGGGAAAGTCGTGCTACTGGATATCGTCGAAGAGAGCCCGGAAACCGCACGGGACGGCGGCCGACCCCCCGGGGTCGTCGCCGACGGCGGCGATGCAGTGAAGGGTCAACCGGATGCCGACACCGAGGGCGACGACGGGATGGACCCGACGACGGCAGCGGCGGTGTCCGAACTCGAGTCGCTGGCGTCGCGAATCGAGACCAATCTCGGGGTGCCCTGTCAAATCGTCGTCGCGGCAGCGGGCCCCTCTCGGGCCGAAACCGTCCGACAGGTCGCCAGCGAAGCCAGTTGTGACCTCATCGTCGCCCCCTACGAAACCGACGACAGCGAGGTGACGCCGTTCATCAAGCGACTCCTCGAAGCGAACCGGGACGTGTTGATACACCGCTCCTGTGACGGCAGACAGCGCTGGCGACGCATCATGGTCCCGGTTCGGCAGGCGGGAGACACCGCACACAACATGATAGACTTCGCACTCAGGCTGGCGGGACCGATAGGGCACGTGAGCATCGCCCACTGCATCGACTCCGAAAAGCAGCGCCGGAACGCGACCCAGATGCTCGCCAACCTCGCGGAGACCATCGACGGAACCGTCGAAACGCGCGTTCCGAACGCCTCGATTCACGACTTCCTCCTGCGCTCGGCACCGGAAAACGACCTCATCGTCATCGGCTCCAGCGGTGACCGAAGCGTCGCTTCCCGACTCGTGTCACCGCCGACGTTCAAACAGATAGACGACCTCGAAACCGACGTCGCCATCGTCGACCGCCACTGAGAAACTGCGTCCGCCTCACCTGCACCGAGGTGAAGCCCGTCTACTCCTCGCTCAACGACAGCGACGCCAACAGCGCCTCTAGCTGTATCTGCTCGTTTGCGCCCGCCGTGATTCGGTAGTCGGCCTCGCCGACCCGCTCCATCAGCCGAACCGCCTGTCGCTCCTCGAGGTCGAACTCCCACACCGAGCGGTGCATCTGGTCGATGATGTCGCCGCCGGCGATGCCAGCCTCGGTGAGCAGCGAATCGAGGTCCGCCCGGGCCGCCGTAAAGTCGCCGTCCAACGCTTTCGTCACCATCTCGCGAATCTCCTCGGGACGGGCCGTCGAGGTGATTGCGTAGACGGCCTCCTCGTCGACGGTTTCGCCCATCACCGCGGCGGCCTGCAGGCCGTTGATGGCCTTCCGCATGTCGCCGTCCGCCGAGTACACCAACGCATCGACGCCGTCGTCGGTCAACTCGATGCCCTCGGCGTCGGCGATGATTCGGATTTGCTCCTCGACGGCCTCGTCGCCGAGCGGCGAGAACCGGAAGACGGCACACCGCGATTGGATGGGGTCGATGATTTGGCTGGAGTAGTTACACGAGAGGATAAAGCGCGTGTTGTCGGAGAACTGCTCCATCGTCCGGCGGAGCGCCGACTGGGCGTCGCTGGTGAGGGCGTCTGCCTCATCGAGGAATATAATGCGGTGGTCGTAGCCGCCGAAGGAGGCACGGGCGAAGGACTTGATTCGGTCTCGAACCACGTCGATACCCCGCTGGTCGGAGGCGTTCAACTCGAGGAAGTTCTCCCGCCAGTCGTCGCCGTAGATTTCCTTGGCGATAGCGACGGCAGAGGTGGTGTTGTGCATCACGCTCGGAACGGCCCCGGCGATGTAGTTTCGCGTCTCCGGGACCGTCAAGTCGTACACTCGCTGTGGCTCTTCGACGGTTTCGATTGAGTCGACCTCGTCGAAGTAAAGGTCACCGCGGGCGAGCGTATCGAGCGTTCGAAGCGCTTCGAGGACTTCCTCGGAGAGCATCTCCGCCGCGGTTTCCCGGATTCGTTCTGCGACCGTCCGGAACCGGGGCGTCGTCGACAGCGCATGGTCGTCGTTCTCCAAGAGATTGATTACGTCAGTTCCGCGGAGTTCCGTCCCCTCGGCGATGTGGTTGTAGGGAACGCCGAGTCCTTCGATAGCCGCCTGTAGGGCTGTTTGAACGGCAGACGTATCGGGCGTTACTTCGACTTCGCCGGTTGATTCGAGAAGCACTGTCGTACGCTGTCGTTCCGGTGTTCGTCGACCGTCGGAATACTCCAACAACCGGTCGGACCTGACGCCGGTTTCGGCACTGAGTTCCCGACGGGTTTCGATAGGCTCCAATCGGTCCCGTGAGGCGACCCACGTCGCCGGTAGTGCCTCGATTCGTTCGATGTCTGCTTCGAGACTCTGAACGCTTTCGAGGGCTTCCTGTGCCGTTTCGAGTCGTTCAGCAGCTGCATCGAGTACGCGCCCAATGTCTTCGAGGTGATTTTCCCGTCCGGGCGAATTCGGGTTTAGCGTCCCCGTCACCAGTTCGTCTTTCGGCAGATACAACGCCGAACAAAGGTCGTCAACCGCGGATTGAGCAGGTATCGTATCGTGGTTCGGATTCGGCTCTCGGTTGGCATTCGTCGACAGTCGCCCGGATTTCGTCGACATCGAGAAGCCGATACGGTCCTCGAATCGAGACAGTGCCGATGCGCTCGAAACGTAGAGGGTATGATACGCTCGCTTCTCTCCAGAACCGTTCGTCGCCGCCTTTCGCTCGGTCTTCCGCCGGGTCGGAACCCCTTCACCACTCAGCAGATACGACAGTAAGGTGATGATATCCCCGTCCTTCTGTGTGAGTTCCACCATCCCCTTCTCGGTCACGTGGCCTTCTGCGTCGAACATCGCCTGGAGGAATGCTCGTCTGCTGTCGGCCGGGGCGCGGACGAGTCGGGAGCCGACTGTCTCGCTATCGTCGAAAACCGAGAAGCACTGTCTCAAGTAGTGAACGACCGTTTTGTTATCGACACTTCGATAAGAGACTCCTTTTTGTTCGCCCGTCTTCGGGTCGATACCGAACGACAACCGGGACGCTTCAGTGAATGCATCAAGAAGACCGGCGTCGTCGTTGTAGAACTTGATTCGGGAACCGTCGATACGGGCTTCCGCCAGTGCTAGCCCGACGAAACGAGCCAGTTTAGTGGTCAGTTCCCACGGCGGTTTGGCCGGCTCGGAGCGTCGGTTGTTCGGAGAGACGTACTGAATCGCCTCGATGTGGTTCCGAAGCGTCGACCGGGAAACATCGAGCGAACGAAGATGAGAGAGTGAACACACCGTCGACAGTGACTCGAAGTCAATATCGGCCGCCTGCCGACGATATGCTTGGACGGTTTTTTTCGGTGTATTCACCGTTGCTGCGATTTCGTCGTCCGTCAACCCGGAACGGATTCCCTCGAACACCTCTCGTTTGAGTCCGACGTGGTCTTCGACCACCGAGATACCGTGTTCGGAGGCGAACGACTCGGACACGTGGACGAAAATCCGGTCACCGTCGAGTTCGTCAATCCAGTCGATGTCTCCCTCGCCGTGGGGGAGTGGCGTCGTTTCGGGGCGTGCGATGCGGTCGCCCGATTCCAATTGTTCCGCTCGTGTCCACGAGAGGCCATCGGAGCCGACAGTCAGGAGACGATGTTCCGGCGTCACGGTCACCTCATTGCCATCTCGCGTGGCGACTCGAACGAGGTCGTCAGCCTCCTTGCCGAAGACGTGAGACGGGGAGACGAACTCGAAGCCGCGGCTCTCGTCGTACGTCGCCACTTCGAGGTCCTCGGACGGTGCTTCGAATCCATCTTCGTCCCCGACCACCGCTCCCATCTGCTCGACGCCTCGATTCGTCAAAACGGGCGTCTCGCCGGTGACGCACTTCCCGGTTCCCGCTGGGCCTGCAAACAGTAGATGCGGCAGTTCCTCCTGTGCGATGTACTGCTTCAACCGTTGTGTGATGCCCTCGTGACCGACGACCTCCTCCAGCGTCTGGGGGCGGTACTTTTCAATCCAAATCTCCCGCCCGCGGTCCTCGGCGGCAGCCTCGCTCATGGCAGATGAGAGACTCCGGCCGAGTATAAACCCCCCGAGACGGGCGGAAAGCGTTTAGGTGAACCCGCTGATTGGTCGGCCATGCGCCGTTCGTTCGCCCTCCTGTTCGCGCTCGTCCTCGCGGTCGCCCTGCTCCCCGGAATCGCCGCAGCCGACACCCGCGTCGGCGGGTCGGTCGTCGTCGACGGCGACCAGACCGGCGATGTGTCGGCGGCCGGTGGAACGGTCGTCGTCACCGGCACCGTCGACGGCGACCTCCGAGCGTACGGCGGCGACGTTCGTATCGCCGAGGGCGCCGAAGTGACGGGTATCGTCCGCGTCTACGGCGGCGACGTGTACGTCAACGGCACCGTCGGTGGCAACGCCCTCGCCTACGCCGGCAGCGCCACGTTAGGCGAGACGGGGAGCGTCGACCGCTCGTTCGGTGCCGTCGCCGGCGACGTGACCATCGCGGGCACCGTCGGCGGCGACGCCAACGTCTTCGCCGGTCGAACTACGCTCGCCGAAACCGCCGTCGTCGAGGGCGGCCTGACGTACGGTGGCGAACTCGTCGACGAGGGCGGAACCGTCGAGGGAATCACACAGGGAACGAGCGACCTCGCGCTGGTGCCGCCGCTGGACCCGCTGTTTTCGATTTTCGGCGTGTTCATGTTCGTCGGCGATTTGCTGTTGGGGGCCCTTCTCGTGTACGCCGCGCCGAAGTTCGCCGACGCCGCCGCGCTGACCGCCCGGAGCGAACCATTCCGGACGGCGGGAACGGGACTGCTGGCGCTCGTCGGGACCGCCCTCGCCGTCGTCGTACTTGCGGTGACGCTGGTCGGCCTGCCGCTGGCCGTCGCGTTGCTCGCCATGGCGCTCGTCGTCGCATGGGTCGCCGCCGTCTACGGACAGTACGCCGTCGGCGCGTGGGCGCTGTCCTACACCGACTACGACAACCGCTATCTCGCCGTCGGAATCGGCGTCGTCGCAGTTACCGTCCTCGGACTGCTGCCGTACGTCGGCGCGCTGCTCCGGGCGGTCGTCTTCCTGCTCGGAGCGGGCGTCGTCGCCCTCGGCGCGCGCCGAATCTACGAACTCGTCTCGCGGAACCGCGGCGGCCTCGCGGAGATATAGCGGCACGCTGAAACCGCCTCGGCGCGTCCCTTGGCCCATGCGCGTGACCTGTGAGGTCGTCGGCGAAGGGAGCCACGACCTCGACCTCCCGGCCGATGCAACCTACGGCGACGTGCTGGAATCGGTCGGCCTCTCGACGCACGAGGCTTCGGTCCTGGTCGACGGCAGCCCGGTTCCCGAAGACCGGACGGTCGATTCCGACCACGTTCGCGTCCTGCGGCTAATAAAGGGCGGATGAGAGTCGAGGAAGCGACACCCGGCGCCGAGACCGCGGTTCGAGCCATCTGCAACGCCGCGATGCTGGAACTCGACGAGGCGGTGCTGGCGGAGGCGGCGGTGCTCGTCGCCCGCGAAGACGACCGCGTGCTCGGCGCGCTCGTCCTCAACGGAACCGAAATCGACGCGGTCGCGGTCCGTCCCGGCCGCCGCGGCAGCGGTATCGGCTCGGCGCTCGTCGAAGCGGCGGCCGACCAGCGACCGGAACTGACCGCCGAATTCGACCTCGGCGTTCGCCCGTTCTACGAGTCGCTTGGCTTCGACATCGACTGCGACGGCGGGCGGTGTCGCGGGTATCTCAGATGAGCGGCCGGACCAGTTCCGCGCCCGATTCGAGCAGTTCCTCGACGCGGTCCCTGTCGCCGGCCTCGGCGTAGACGCGGAGTTTCGGCTCCGTCCCGCTGGGGCGGACGAGCAGCCACGACCCGTCTTCGAGCACGAGTTTGAAGCCGTCGGCGGTGCCGACCGACTCGACGGCCGTCCCGGCCACGCTGTCGGGAATCGATCCGTCCAACTCGTCGAGGACGGCGGTCTTGCGCTCGTCGGGGCAGTCGACGCTGATGCGGTCCTGAACGATGTCGCCGTGTTCGGCGCGGAGGCGGTCGAGGCGGTCGTCTAGCGACTCCTCGGCGTGGGCGGCCGCCACCAACAGGGCGACGAGGACGCCGTCTTTGTTGCGGAGGTGGCCACGGACGCCGAAGCCGCCCGACTCCTCGCCGCCGACCAGGGCGTCGAACTCGCCCATCGCCTCGGCGACCCACTTGAACCCGACCGGCGTCTCCCGAACCGATTGGCCGTGGGCCTCGGCGACCCGGTCGACGAGGAACGTCGTCGAGACGGTTCGGACGGCGTCGCCATCGTCGGTTTCGAGCAAATAGTCGTACAGCGCGACGAACAGCCAGTTGGGGTCGACGTAGCCGCGGTCGGGCGTGACGACGCCGATACGGTCGGAGTCGCCGTCGTTGGCGACCCCGAGGTTGGCCTCGCCGTCGGTGACCCGGGTTTCGAGGTCGCGGAGGCGGGCCGCAGAGGGCTCCGGCGGCGACCCACCGAACTCTGGGTCGGCGTCGTTTCGGAGTCGGAGGACCTCGGCGCCGGCCCGCTCCAGCAGTTCGTCGGTGACGCCCCGGCCGCTGCCGTGCATGGCGTCGTGGGCGACGGTGACCCCCGAGCAGTCGGCCGAGCGGCCGTTCTTGCCTGCGAACGCCAGCGCGTGGTCGAGATACGGGTCGATGAAGTCGGATTCTTCGATGTGGCCCCACTCGGATTCGGGAAGCGGGTCGGGCACCCGGAGGTTGTCGGCCAGCCAGTCGGTCACTCCCGGTAGGGCCGGCGCGCCATCGTCGGGAACGAACTTGATGCCGTTGTACTCTGGGGGGTTGTGGCTGGCGGTGACCTGCAGGGCGCCGTCTAACTGGCGGTCGAGGACGGTCCAGGCGACGACCGGCGTCGGCGTGTCGCGGTCGGGGATATATGCGTCGACGCCGTTGACACAGAGGACGCGACACAACTCCTCGGCGGCGTCTCGAGAGCCTTCTCGCGGGTCGTAGCCGACGGCGACGGCGGGGTCGGCCGACCCCTCTCGTACGTAGTCGGCGACGGCTTGGCCCACGGCCCGGATGCGGGGCGTCGTGAACTCCTCGACGGTCGTCCGCCAGCCGTCGGTTCCGAACTCGATGTCCATGTCGTCGCGTCGACGCCCCAACGCAAAAACCCCGGCGTCGGCGGGACGGAGAGGGAGCGACTGCGGCGTCGAGAGAGGAGGGCTTTTGCCGGGGCGGGTCCGAACGAGAAGTATGGACGCGCCGCTGTGGACCGACGAACACGCGCCCACCGTCGACGAGTTACCGCAGGCCGAGGTGCGGGACCACCTCGAACGCGTGACCGAGGAACCGATGAACCTCGTCGTCTACGGTCCACGCGGCGCCGGCAAGACCGCCGCCGTCCGCGCACTCGCCGAGGACACCCACGAAGACCCCGACAACGACTTCGTCGAAATCAACGTCGCGGACTTCTTCGGCCGGACGAAAAAGGAAATCAAGAACGACCCCCGGTTCGGCCACTTCCTCGACGGCCGCTCGCGGCTGTCGAAACGAGACATGATAAGCCGCGTACTGAAGGAGCAGGCCGCCTATCAGCCGGTTTCGGGTGAGTTCCGGACCATCCTCCTGGACAACGCCGAGGCGATACGCGAGGACTTCCAGCAGTCGCTGCGGCGGATAATGGAACAGCACTACGAGGCGACGCAGTTCGTCATCGCCACCCGCCAACCGTCGAAACTCATCCCGCCAATCGAGTCGCGGTGTTTCCCGATTCCAATGCGTTCGCCGACCCACGACGAGACGGTCGAGGTGTTGGAACGCATCGTCGACCGAGAGGGCGTCGACTACGACGCCGACGGCATCGAGTACGTCGCGGGCTACGGCGACGGCGACCTCCGGAAGGCCATCCTCGGCGCTCAGACGACCTACGAGGCCGAAGACGAGGTGACGATGCAGGCTGCCTACGACGCGTTGGGCGACGTGGGAATGCGCGAGGAGTTGACTGACATCCTCGCCGACGCCGATGCCGGGGAGTTCGAGGACGCCCGCAAGGGGTTGGACGAACTGCTGTACGACGAGGGGTTCGACGGCGAGGAGGTCCTCAGGGAGTTCCTCGCCGCCGCCCGGAGTCGCTACGAGGGCCGACAGTCGGCCCGCGTCCACGAACTCGCGGGCGAAATCGACCTCGAAATGTCCGAGGGGAACGCCGATAGGGTCCACCTCGGGCGATTGCTCGCCGAGTTGGGACGGTAGCGATGCCCAACTTCGCGCCCGTCGCACCCGAAACGCCGGTGTACGGCATCTGCCGACCGGGCCATCTCGGCGGCGGACTCGACGACTGGGCGGCCACGCTGGACAGTGCTGGCGTCAGCAGTGTGCTCTGCCTGCTCTCCTCGGCGGAGGCGACCCGATGGGGCCTCCCCGACGCCTACGCCGACCGCTTCGAGACGGCCCACGTCCCGATTCGCGAACGACACCTCCCGGATGAATCGACGCTCCGGTCGGCGCTGGGGGCGATTCGAGACGCAGACGACGCCGGCGAGACTGTCGCCGTTCACTGCAACGCCGGTCTCGGACGCACCGGCGTCGTCGCCGCGGCGTGGCTCACTCAGGAGTGCGGCTACGACCCCCACGAAGCCGTCGAAACCGTCCGCGAGGCCGGCCGAGCGCCGCGGGAAGCAGTTCGCTGTGGCAACGCGACCGAGGCGGAACTGCTCGAATTGCTCGCCCCGTAAGCGCTCACACCCAAGCGAACGGTTTTTGGGCGAACCAACCCGACGCTACTGCATGACAGACGACGACGCCCACGAGGAAGCGACGCCCCCACGGACGGACGGCGGGGCGACAGGTGCCGACGAGACGGCCCTCGACCCGTGGGGGTCCTCGACCGTCGACGACTACCGGAACCTCTTCGAGGAGTTCGGCATCGAGGAGTTCGACGACGTGCTGCCGGAGGTGCCGAACCCCCACTACCTGATGCGTCGGGGCGTCATCTTCGGCCACCGCGACTACCGACCGGTCGCCGAGGCGATGGTCAACGACGAACCCTTCGCCGCGCTGTCGGGATTCATGCCGACCGGCGACCCCCACATCGGCCACAAACTCGTCTTCGACGAGATAATCTGGCACCAACAGCAGGGCGGCGACGCCTACGGCCTCATCGCCGACCTCGAAGCCCACTCCGCCCGCGGGATTCCGTGGGACGAAATCGACGAACACGCCGAGAGCTACCTGCTGTCGCTGCTCGCGTTGGGCTTCGACCCCGAGGAGGGCGAACTGTACCGCCAATCGGAAAACGAGGAACTGCGCAACCTCGCCTTCGAACTCGGCTCGAAGGCCCGGTTCGCGGAGTTCGAAGGCATCTACGGCTTCGACGGCGAGACCTCGGTGTCCCACATGCAGTCGGTCGTCACCCAGATGGCCGACATCCTCTATCCGCAACTGGAGGAGCCGAAACCGACCGTCATCCCCGTCGGCCCCGACCAGGACCCCCACGTTCGACTGGCGCGTGACCTCGCGACCCGGATGCGCTTCTTCAAGGTGAGCGAAGCCTACGCCAGTTTCGAGTTGGAAGACGACGAGCGCGCGCTGGTCGCGGAGGCCTACGAGGCGCTGACTGGCGAACGTGGCGGCGGCCACGCCGACGACCCCGACGCCGATGTTCGCTGTGTCGAGGCCGCCGAGTGGCTCGAAGCCGAGGCGCCCGACTCGACGGCGCTGTGGGACACCGTCGAGACGCTGAAGGCCGGCGGGAAAGAGCCACTCCGCCCCCGGGTTCGGTTCTTCGACCGCAACGCGACCGACGACGCCTTCGAGGCGCTTATCGAGGCCATCGACGGCGAAAAGCGCGTCTACGAGGGCCACATCGACAGTTTCGACCTCGACCGCGAGGAGGCCGAGGAACTCGCCCGCGAAATCGAAGTCGACAACGGCGGCTACGGCTTCGTCCCGCCGTCGTCCATCTATCACCGCTTCATGACCGGCCTCACGGGCGGAAAGATGTCCTCGTCGGACCCCGCATCCCACATCAGCCTACTCGACGACCCCGAGGACGGCTACGACAAGGTGAAGGCGGCGACGACCGGCGGCCGCGAAACCGCCGAAAAGCAGCGCGAGTTGGGCGGGAAGGCCGACGAGTGTCCCGTCTACGAGTTGTACGCCTACCTGCTCGCAAACGACGACGACGAACTCGCCACCGAGGTGTACGAGGAGTGCGTCGGCGGCGAACGGCTCTGTGGCGGCTGTAAGGAGCAGGCTGCCGAGTTGATGGAGGCGTTCCTCGAAGACCACCAAGAGAAACGCGAGGAGGCAAAGGAACTGCTGGCGGACCTCGACATCGAGTTGGAGAGCAGCAGGAAGTAGTCGAGAGAAGTTCCCTAACGTCATTCTGATACCGCTCGGTGCCCAACGGCGGGTATGGACGCGGCCGCGGTGCGTGAGCGCGCCGGTGAATTACCCCGAGAGCCCGGGGTGTATCTCTTCGAAGCCGGCGAGTCGGTGCTGTACGTCGGCAAGGCGGTCGATTTGCGGAGTCGAGTTCGTTCCTACGCCGACCCCCGCGGCGAACGTATCCGACGGATGGTCGACGCCGCCGAAGGCGTCGACTTCGCGGTCACCGACACCGAGACCCAGGCGCTGCTGTTGGAGGCGAACCTCATCAAGCGCCACCAGCCGCGGTACAACGTCCGCCTGAAGGACGACAAATCCTATCCGCTGGTGCAGTTGACCGACCACGCGTTCCCGCGCATCGAAGTGACACGCGACCCCGACGACGGCGCGACCGTCTTCGGGCCGTTCACGAACAAGGGCCGCGTCGAGACGGTGCTGAAGGCCCTCCGGGAGACCTACGGCCTTCGGGGGTGTTCGGACCACAAGTACGCCGGCCGCGAGCGGCCCTGTCTCGACTACGAGATGGGACTGTGTACGGCGCCCTGTACCGACGAGATATCTGCGGAAGACTACGCCGCTGACACCGAATCAGTCGTCCGGTTCCTCGAAGGCGAGACGGGCGTCCTCGCCGAACCGCTTCGTCGTGAGATGGAGGCCGCCGCCGAAGCGGAAGCCTTCGAGCGGGCCGCGGCGCTCCGGGACAAACTCGACGCCGTCGAGGCGTTCCACGAGGGCGGCGGCGACGCGGTGACGACTCGCGACGAACGTGTCGTCGACGTCCTCGGCGTGGCAGTCGAGGGCGAGCGGGCGACCGTCGCCCGCCTCCACAGCGAAGACGGCAAGCTAGTCGACCGAACGCGCCACCGCGTCGACGCCCCGGAGGACGAAGACCGCATTGCAGCGGTGCTTTCGGCGTTCGTCCCGCAGTTCTACGCCGACCGGCCGCTGCCCGACGTGCTGTTGTTGCCCGAACGACACGGCGATTCGGACCTCGACCGCTGGCTGGACGCGGAGGGCGTCTCGGTCCGGGTTCCGGGGGCGGGCCGGGAGGCGACGCTCGTGGAGTTGGCGCTGAAGAACGCCCGCCGGAAGGCGGGTGAAGTCGACGCCGCGAGCGCACTCTCCCGCCGACTCGGCATCGACCGCCCGGAACGCATCGAAGGGTTCGACGTGAGCCACGCCCACGGAAAGGCCGTCGTCGGCAGCGACGTGACGTTCGTCGAGGGGTCGCCGGAGAAGGCCGACTACCGCCGGAAGAAACTCGAGGAAACCAACGACGACTACGCGAACATGCGCGAACTGGTGCAGTGGCGAGCCGAACGGGCCGTCGAGGGACGTGACGACCGCCCGGACCCCGAGTTGCTCCTCATCGACGGCGGCGATGGGCAACTCGGTGCGGCACGGGACGCCCTCTCGGAGACGGGTTGGGACGTGCCCGCCGTCGCCCTCGCCAAGGAGGAGGAACTCGTGGTGACGGCGGACGGCGTCGAAGACTGGGACGACGATGACCCCGCGTTGCACCTGCTCCAGCGCATCCGCGACGAAGCCCACCGGTTCGCCGTCCAATACCACCAGACCGTCCGCGACGAGGTATCGACGCCGCTGGACGAGGTGCCCGGCGTCGGCCCCGAGTTGCGGAAGCGACTGCTCCGACGCTTCGGGAGCGTCGGCGGCATCCGGGCGGCCTCCCGAACCGAACTGGCGAACGTCGACGGCGTCGGCGAGGCGACCGCCGCGGCAATCGACCGCGCACTGTGACGGCGATTGGGTCCGAACGGCTCCAAAGCTTATTCCCTTGCGTTCTGAACGGCCCGCATGGCACTCGTAGACATCGGCCTGTTGCTCGTCGGTCTCGTGTTGGTGTTCTTCGGCGCGGCGCTTTCGGTGTACGCCGTCTCGTTGCTCGGCTTCCTCATCGGGGCCGGCGGCGGCTACGTCCTCGCCCCCACCGTCCTCGGCGCCTTCGGCGCGCAGGGACTCGTCGGCTTCGCGGTGGCGGTCATCGTCGGCGGCCTCCTCGGTGCGGCGCTGTCCTACGTCGCGTTGTCGTTCGCGACGGCCATCCCGTCGTTCGTCGTCGGCGCCTACATCGGTCTGTACGTTATCACGCCGGTGTTCACCGAGGGCGGCCTGATTCGGTATCTCGTCGCCGTCGTCGCCGGCATCGCCGGCGCCGTCCTCGGGTTCACGCTGACGAAGTTCGCGCTCGTGTTCATCACCTCCTTCGTCGGCGCGGCGCTGGCCTCCGGCGCGGTGACCGTGGCGAACCTGACTGCGGCACGCGATGCGTTCTCGCCGGAGCCGATTCTCTTCGACCCGCTGGCGACGACGCCCCTCGTCGGCTTCGAGGTGCCGCTGTTCGGCGTTCTGTTCGTCCTCGGCATCCTCTCGCAGGTGGGACTGTTCCAACTCGGGTGGGTCGCCAAGATAGCGACGGTCCTCCCGGGCGTCGGGAGCGTCGTCGGCGACGACGAGTAGCACCGTCCCGGAGGGTATTTCCTCGCGGAACCCCCTCTCGAAGACATGTACGATTTCGTCGTCGTCGGTGCCGGCCCCGCAGGGTCGCGGTTCGCCCGCTCGGCCGCCGAGTCCGGCCACGACGTGTTGGTGCTCGAGTCCGGCGAAATCGGGCGACCGCTGGCCTGTTCGGGCCACGTGAGTCTCGACATCTGGGACTTTCTCCCCGGCGAGGACGACCGACGGGAGTCCTCGGAATCGCGAGCGGTAAACGACGAGCGAAGCGAAGCGAGCGCCGCGAGCGCCCACGATGACCTCTTCCAGAACGACATCTACGGGGCGCGGTTTCATCTCGGCGGCGCCGACAGCGAGGCCCACACCTTCTACAAGGACGAACCGGTGTCGAACGCCATCGACCGAGTCGGGCTGGACAAGACGCTCGCCGAATGCGCCGAGCAGGCAGGCGCCGAAGTCCGGGACGGCTACACCGTCACCGATGTCGAGGAGCAACCGGGGCGTGTCGAAGTGACCGCGAAAGGACCGGACGGCGTCGAATCCTTCGAGTGTCGCATCGTCGCCGGCGCCGACGGCCCTCGCTCGCGAGTCCGTCAGGAGGTCGGCCTGCCGGAACCCGAGGAACTGCTCCACGGCGTGTTGGGCTTCGATTTCGAACCCGACGACGCGGACTACGTCGACGTCCACCTCACCGTCCCGCGGTTCTTCGCGTGGCGGATTCCCCGCGGCGAGGCCGGCGTCGAGTACGGACTGGCCGTCTCGCCGGGCGACGACGCCCCCGGACGCTTCGAGGAACTGCTTGAGGACTACGGCGTCGAGTTGGACGAACGCTGTTCGGGCGCCATCCCAATCGGACCGCCCGAGCGGACGGTCGGCAAGCGGAGTTTCCTGGTCGGCGACGCCGCCGCCCAGACGAAACCGTTCACTGGCGGCGGCATCATCTACGGAATGCGCGCCGCCGACATCGCCGCCCGCGAAATCGACCCCGAACAGCCCGCGACGCTGGAGAGCTACGAGACGGCCTGGCGCGAGGAGTTGGCCGGCGACCAACGTCTCGGGAAACTGATTCGGGCGGGCTACTCGATGCCGAAGCCGGTGCAGAAAGCGGGGATGAAGGCGTTCTCCGGTGAAATCGGGGTCCACATGGACCGACCGACATCGCTGTTTTCGAAGGCACAACTCCGCGCGCTGCTTTCGTGGAACTAATCCCCGACGACGACCTACGACGGCTATGACCACGACCGACGGCACCTCCCCGCGGACCGAGGGGCCGTTCCGCCTGCTGCCGGGACGAACCGACGACGAGTGGCTGTTGCTCGACGCCGAGTCGGCGGACCCGACGTACGTTCCTCGCGAGGCGCTGCCCGACGACGCCGTCGTCGGCAACTGCATCGACGCCGACATCTCCTGGGACGGCGAAGACCCGGTCGTCGAGTCGGCGACAATCGAGACGACAACGACCGTCGAGTTCGTCCGGACGGAGGCGGTCATCTTCGAGGCCGCCCAGAACTGTTTCGAGGCGGCCCGCGCCGAGGGCGAGGCGATGAACTCGCGAGTCACCTACAACACGGACAACGAGGCAAACGGCGTCCTCTACACCTTCGCCGAGCAGGCCGGCAGTCGCGACCTCTTCGAGGAGTTCCGTGACGGCCTGAAGCCGCTGGAGCCGCTTATCGCCCGCGCGGCCCAACCGGAGGAAGTCGACCCGCCGTTTTCGGTGTTCGTCATCGACCCCGAGGAGCCGTTCGTCGTCGTCTACATCGTCCTCGACCCCGACGGGTTGCTGGACGAGACGGTCCGAGATACGTACCTCTAGAGGTCGTCGTCCTCGTAGGCTTCCTCGTAGCGCTCCATCGCGTCTTCGTGGCCCCGGACGGCCGTCTCGTAGGTCGCTTTCAGGTCCTCGATTGGCGTCTCCGTCGCGTCGACCCGGAGGTTCTCGTAGGCCGGTTCGATGGCCCGTTCTTCGGTGGTTTCGACGAGCAGCGCGGCGCTCTGGACCGGCAGGTCCTCGCGTTTGTCGCCGCCTTCCTCGTGGCCCGCTTCCAGCGCGTCAATGAGTCGCTTGGCAAGCGGTTCCCCTCGGTCACTGTTTTCGTAGGTGTCGGCGACGGCATCGATGACTGCCTCGCCAGTCAGGAGGTTTCCGGCGACGGTGTACTCGTTTCCATCGTGATGTCCGAACCACGGCTTGCACTCCTCGCCGGAGAAGACGAACGACCCCTCTCGGTCGACGCCGTGGAGTTGGCGGTTCTCGGCGCCGTCGTCGGCGTTGAGAAGCGACTGCAGGGCATCCTCGACGGCCAGTCCGTCGTCGATGTACTCGATTCCCTTCTCACCCAACTCGACGTTGACGAGGCTCTGGGTGGCGACGGCGCCGTTCTCGCTGGCGAAGGGACACAGCGTGCCGACGCCCGCGAGTCGGGTCGTCACCGCAACGCCGAAGCGGTGCTGTTCGGTGCCGTCGTCGCCTTCGTATTTCTCGTGGACGCAGATGCTGAAAGTCATACGTCGGCGAACGGCCGACAGCGACAAAAATGGAGACCACGAGGGCGGTGCTGCCGGGAGAGTTTCATGAGCATCCGCGAGCGCCCGGAAGGCGCGAGCGGTTCACGCCGCGCGAACGGAGTGAGCGCGGCGGCAAGGCGGGTGACCACCGGGAACCCGCCGCCGCTTTTTCATCGAAGTTTTTCCCGGCGGGCCTGCGGCCCGCCGTGGAAAAAGTTCGGAGGGTAAAACCTATGCCGCCAGCCACCACTGTCGGTCGTATGGGCATCATGAGCAAGATTCTCGGCGGGAACTCCCACAACGCCGAGGACTACGTCGAACTCGACATCGACGACTTCGACGCCGACGCGGGCGACGCGACGGTGAAAGTACATTTCGCTGAAATCAGCGACAAAAACGACATCATCGACATCAAAGACGCCGTCTACGACGGCGACATCGTCATCGCCGACATCATCCGGCACACGACGACCGACCGGACGATGGAGCACATCTCCGACGAACTGAAGCAGGTCGCCCACGAGGTGGGCGGCGACATCGTCCAGAAGGAGGACGACCAAATCGTCATCACGCCGGGCGGCGTCGGTATCTCGCGGGCGAAACTGGGCCGGTAATCAGGCGTCAGCGCCGACGAGTAGTACTGTCTTTTCAGTCCCCGAGAGCGTCCGCCACTCCTCGCCGTCGTCGCTGACTTCGACCGGGCCGAACGTGTAGACGTTCGTCTGGTCGACGCCCGACGGCGCGCGGGCGATGTAGCCGCGGTCGTCGTTTTTCACCGCTCCGTTGAACTCGATGTAGTTCTCGCTCGTCTCGGGTGGGGCAGTCCGCGTGTAGGGGTGGTCGGCCTCCGCGACGATCCAACCGTCGGGGACTCGGTCACGAACGAAGGCCGGCCCGCCCTCGACGGTCAGTTCGTGGCGGTCGTGTGACCCGCCGGTGAACACCGACCCGCCGTTGGAGCGCGTCACGCCGACCTCGCTGCCGCCGTCGTCGTCGCCACCGTCGCCGCCGTCGCTCCCTCGAATCGGGAGCGTCAGCGTCGATTCCGCGTGGTCGACGACGACACCAGTTCCCGCGCGGGCAGAGGTGAAGCCGGCGTCCGTCGAAGCCAGCGCGAGTCGGAGCGTGTCGCCCGCTTCGAGGTGCCGTTGGGTACCGACGAGTTCGAACTCGACGGTCTGCGATTCGCCGGGCGTGCCCTCGATTGCGACCGGTGCGACCTGATTGTTGAGTAGCGTCGCCTCCCCGTCGGAGACGTGATACAGTTTCCCGAAGAGGAACGCCCGCGCGCCGACGAGCGTCACCGAAAGCGACACCTCGGGCGTGCCGAGCAGTTCGATGTCGTCGCCGACCGCGAGGTCGAACTCCGCGACGGAGACGGGCGCGGCGTCGGTGTTTTCGGGGCTGAAGTGACTCGTCGACGTGGGTGCGACGCTGTTGATGACCGGACTCTGACCCTCGCCGGCGATGTCGGAAAGCGACGCCTCGAGTTCGTCGGCGTCGCTCGGCGGGAAGCCGTCGGCCTCCCGGAACTCGCCGTTCTGGATGTCCCAGTAGGTCAGCGGCGCGATACCGGAGTCGCCGCTGTCACGGAGATGTTGGTCGAACCACGACAGCGCCATCGACTCGATTTCGTTCACCTGTTCGTCGGGTTCGACCGTCTCCGTCCCGGTGTGGCCGCCGTTGAACAGCACGAACCGCGAATCGACGCCATCCTCGCGGAGCGTCTCGACGATGCGGTGGCCCTCGTTCGGCGTAAAGAGGGTGTCGGGCAACCCCTGTACGACGAGTGCGGGCGTGTCGATGCGGTCGGCTTTCGAGACCGTCGAACGAACTTTCAGGAACGATTCGCCCTCCGGCGGCAGACGGTTCTGGGCGACGGTCTTCGTGTACACCTCGTGGAGTCGCGGGGAGACGCCGCGCTGGAGGTTCTCTTGGTCGGGGTTCTGGACGCCGCGAGCGGCGGCGATGCCGGCGCCGTACAAAAGCGTCGTCCAGCCGAGTTTCGGGACGCCGTTGGGCACCAGCGAAAACGAGAGGTCGTGCCACGGGACGACGGGGACGAGCGCGTCGATGCGGTCGTCGACCGCCGCGGCGTTGAGTTGGATGCCGCCGGCGTAGGAAGCACCGAGCATCCCGATTTTCGGCTCGCCGTCGGCGGCGTTGTCGATGCGGGCGTCCTCACGGAGGAAGTCGATGAGTGCCGATACGTCGGCGACCTCCTTCGGCCCCGAGAGGCCGACTTCGGCCGTCGAATCGCCGAACCCGCGCTGGTCGAAGGCGACGAGCGCGTAGCCGTGGTCGGTCACCAGCGGGCCGTACCCCTCGACGCTGGATTTCGAACCGCCCCACCCGTGAGTCGCGAGAATGGCCGCGTCGGCGCCACCGTCGGGGACGAACAGGGTCGCGGGTATCTCGACGCCGTCGAACGATTCGACGCGGTGTTGTTCTCTGGTGTAGCCGTCTTCCGTCGCCGCAGCGGCCGTTCCGGTCCCGAGCAGCGAGGCGAGGCCGATACTTCCGGCGGCCGTCACGAACTCCCGTCTATCCATACGCGTTCGTTGCGAGTTCGTCGGATAGGTTCGTCGCCGACAATGCAGGGTGGTTTAAATTCCGCGCCGGTCGGTGACACGCCGCGTCCGGCTTCAGCACCCTTAACCGGCCGAAGCGGTCCCTTCCCCATATGGAACCCGCGATACGCACCGACGACCTCAGGAAGTCCTACGGGGACGTCGTGGCCCTCGATGGACTGACCTTCGAGGTCGATGAAGGGGAGTTCTTCGGCTTGCTCGGGCCGAACGGCGCCGGCAAGACGACGTTCATCAACGTCCTCGTCGGCCTCGTTCGGAAGGACGGCGGCACCGCCGAGGTGTTCGGTTTCGACGTCGAAACCGAGTATCAGGAGGCACGGGACCGCATCGGCCTCGCCCCACAGGAGTTCAACGTCGACCGGTTCTTCCCCATTCACGAGGTGTTGGAGCACAAGGCCGGCTACCACGGCGTGCCGAGCGACGAGGCCGAACGCCGTGCCGCGGAGGCGTTGAAAACGGTCGGTATTTACGACAAGCGCGACACGCGCTTCGATTGGCTCTCCGGCGGCATGAAGCGCCGCTTCCTGTTGGCGCGGGCGCTCGTGACGAACCCGGACCTACTCATTCTGGACGAACCAACGGCGGGCGTCGACGTGCAGTTGCGGCGTGACCTCTGGGGCGTCATCGAACGACTCAACGCCGAGGGGACGACGATTCTGTTGACGACCCACTACATCGAGGAGGCCGAACGACTGTGTGACCGCGTCGCAATAGTCGATTCGGGACGCGTCGTCGAGGTGGCGACGCCCGACGACCTCCGGTCCCGCGGCACCGACCAACTGTATCTCACCTTCGAGAAGTCGCCCGACGCCGTTCCCGATATCGACCTCGACGGAATCGTCGAGGCGCGAATCGACGGCGACTCGCTCGTCGTCACCGCACAGGGCGGCAGTCGCCTCGCGCCCTCGCTGCTCCGGGAGTTGGAGTACGAGGGCTACGAGGTGACGAACCTCGACATCCGGCGAGCCTCCCTAGAGGAGGTGTTCGTCGACATGACCAGAACCGACGAGGAGGCCGAACAACTGGGGGCGATTCACCAGTGAGTTCGACGTTCGGCGTCGGCTTCCGGGCGCTGTTGAAGCGGGAAATCCTCCGGTTCGTCCGCCGGCCCAAGAACACGTTCCTCCCGCCGGCGATTACGAACGTGCTGTACTTCGCCGTCTTCGGCGTCGTGTTGGGCCAGCGCATCGAGGACATCGCCGGCTTCGACTACATCGTGTTCATTCTGCCCGGACTGGTCGTGTTGGGGGCTATCTCCAACGCCTTCGAGAACTCCTCGTTCTCCATCTTCCACGGCAGATGGAACGATTACATCCACGAGACGCTCACCTCGCCGCTGTCGTATTCGTCGATGGTGTTGGCGTACATCCTCGCCGCCGCGCTTCGGGGGCTTGTCGTCGGCGCCATCATCGTCGCTATCGGGCTGTTGTTCACGCCCGTACCGCTCGAAGAGCCGCTGTTCCTAGTGGCGTTCATGCTCGTCATCCCGACGCTGTTCGCCGCCTTGGGCGTCGTCGGCGGCCTGCTGGCCGAGGACTTCGACCACCTGACGGTGATGAACCAGTTCATCCTCCGGCCGCTGGTGTTCTTCGGGGCGGTGTTTTACTCGCTGGACATCCTCCCGCCGCTGTACCGGACGCTGTCCCTTCTCAATCCGATGGTGTATATGGTCAACGGCGTTCGTTACGGCTTTCTCGGCTTCCAAGAGGTCGACCCGATACTGTCCCTCGGCGTGTTGAGCGGACTGACCGCGGGCGTCGTCGCCCTCGACGTGTACCTGTTCAAACGCGGCTACGGCCTCATCGACTAGCCGCCATTGGGGAAGTCGTCGATTCGGTCGTGGACGTAGGCGGCCCACTCGTCGAGCGTCCGATGCATCAACTCACGGGCCTCGTCGGGCGGCGTCGCCCGGTACTGGTAGACGTGGCCGCCCGAATCGAGCAGTCGGCGGCGGCGGTCGGCGAGGTCCTTCTCCATGAGCGTCGATAGCCCGCGATTGACGTTGCTGCGGTCGCGGTCGACGGCATCGGCCAGTTCGGCGACTGTGCTGTCGGGGGCGTCGAGCAGTTCGAGATACAGTCTCGCCTCGTGGTCCTGTACGCCGAAGACACACCGGAGCACCTCCTGAAAGCCCGGTTCGGAATCGAGCATCAAATCGCGGAACCGCGAAGGGTCCGGGTCGGGGTCCATGCCCACGGATGGGGAACGCTGGGCGATAAAGCCACCCGATACTGGACGGTAACCCGATTTCCGATCGCCCAGTCAGTCCAAGAGGTACGTCAACAGCCCCTTCTGGGCGTGCAGTCGGTTCTCGGCTTGGTCCCAGACGATGGCCCGGTCGCTCTCCATGACGGCGTCGGTAATCTCCTCGCCGCGGTGGGCGGGCAGACAGTGCATCACTTCCTGGTCGTCGAGTAACGCCTCGTTGACCTGAAAGCCCGCCCGCGAGAACGCTTCGAGTTTCTCGGCGCGTTCGGACTCCTCGCCCATGCTCACCCACACGTCGGTGTAGACGATGTCGGAACCGTCGACGGCCGCTTGTGGGTCCGCGACGATTTCGGGGGCGCTGCCGAGTTCCTCGGCGCGTTCCAACACGGCGTCGTCGACACCGTATCCCTCCGGCGTCGCGACGACCAAATCGAGGCCGACGATGGCCGCGCCCAACACGAACGACTGACAGACGTTGTTGCCGTCGCCGACCCACGCGACTCGGGCGTCGAAACCGTCGAAGCGCTCCCGAATCGTCAGCAAGTCGGCGAGCGTCTGACAGGGGTGGGCGTCGTCCGTGAGGCCGTTGACGACGGGTACCTCGGCGTACTCGCCCAACTCGACCACGTCGGCGTGGTCGAAGACCCGGGCCATGATGACATCGACGTACCGCGACAGCGCACGTGCGGTGTCCTTGACAGGTTCGCCGTGGCCCAGGTGGATGTCGTCGGGACCGAGGAAGATGGCGTGGCCGCCGAGTTGTGTCGCACCCGTCTCGAAGGACACCCGAGTTCGGGTCGAGGGCTTCTCGAATATCATGCCGAGCGTTTGGCCGTCCATGCCGTCTGCGGTCTTTCCGCGGGCGGTCCGCTCTTTGAGGTCGGTCGCCCGCGTCAACACGTCGTCTATCTCCTCGCGCGTGAGGTCGTCGATGTTCAGGAAGTTCATTGCAGGTCCTCCGCGACGGCCTCCAGTATCGCCGTCGCACGGTCGAGTTCGCGTAACTCGAGATGTTCGTCGGGCGCGTGGTCGAGGTCCGAATCGCCGGGACCGTACGTCGCCATCGGGCAGTCCCACGCCCCGGCGAAGATGTTCATGTCGGCGGTGCCGGTCTTCCGGAGCAGGCGGGGGTCGCCGCCGGCATCGCGGATGGCGACGCGGAAGGCCCGACCCACTTCGGTCCGGGGACTCTGCATCGTCGGTTCGACCGCGTCCTTCCAGTTGACGGTGCCGGCGCCCGACAGTTCGGCGTCGGCCAACTCCCGGACCTCGTCGGTCGAGTACGACGGCGGGACGCGCAGTTGGGCGTCCAGCGTCGTCTCGACGGCCAGTCCGTCCTGGCTGGTGCCGCCTTCGATTTCCACCGGCTTGGGCGTCACGCGCTCGAAGACGGGGTCGTACTCGTCATCGCCGCCGAAGATGTCCTCGACGGCCGACCACCACGCGATGGCGTCCTGAATCGCGTTGTTCTCCGGGCGGGAGGTGTGGCCCGATTCGGAGGTGGCGACGTAGGTGCCCTGCAGGATGCCGCGATACCCCAGCGTGATGCCGTCCCAACCGGAGGGTTCGCCGTTGACGACCGCCTCGGGCGCCTCGCGCTCGGCGATGAGATGGCGGGCGCCGCGGGAGTCGACTTCCTCGCCGACGACGCCGACGAAGGAGACGCCGGTCCGCACCGCCGCAACCGCGAGCGCGACGAGCGGCCCCTTCGCGTCGACGGAGCCGCGACCCCACAACTCGGGGCCGTTCTCGCCGTCCTCGACACGGACGGGAATGTCGCCCGGTACCGTGTCGATGTGGGACGTATAGAGGACGCTGTCGTCGGCCGGCGCGCGAACGTTGCCGACCTCGTCGATGAACACGTCTCGGCCGTGGTCTTCGAAGAACGCCGCGAGCGCCTCGGCACACTCCGCTTCCTCGGGCGTCGGCGAGGGGATGGAGACGAGCGTCTCCAAGAGGTCGCGTGCCTCCTCGTCGGGAGTGGCGTCGCTCATGCGATGATGTCCTCCAGCGCCTCGACCACCCTGTCGGCGTGTTCGCGTTCGATGGTCAGCGGCGGCAGGAGACGGACGACGCTGCGGCCGGCCGGCAACGCGAGGATGCTGTGGTCCAGCGCGAGGTCGCGCAGGATGGGGTTGGCCCCCCGTTTCACCTCGACGCCGACCATCAGGCCGTTGCCGCGGACCTCCCGAACCTCCTCACCGATTGCGGCGTCGAGTTCGTCGGTGAGGTACGAACCGATTTCGGCGGCGTGAGCGGGGATGTCCTCGCCTTCGATGACGTCGAGGGTGGCACCCGCCGCCGCCGACACCACCGGGCCGCCGGAGAACGTCGATCCGTGGTTGCCGCAGTCCTCGGCAATCCAGTCGCGGACGAGCGTCGCGCCGATGGGGAGACCGCTGCCGAGGCCTTTCGCCGTCGTCACCACGTCGGGGACGACGCCGTGGTCGTCGGCGGCCCACAGCGACCCGGTCCGGCCGAGACCGGTCTGAATCTCGTCGAGAATCATCGCCGCGCCGGCCGCCTCGGTTTCCGCTCGAATCGTCTCCAAGTACGTCGTCGAGGCGGGGTTGATTCCGCCTTCGCCCTGCAGCGGTTCGACGATGACCGCCGCGGTTTCCTCGTCGATGGCCTCGGCCATTGCCTCGCCGTCCCCGTAGGGGACGAACTCGAAGTCGCCGGCCAGCGGGCCGAAGCCGTCTTTGTACTCGTCTTTCCACGTCGCGGCGAGCGAGCCCATCGTCCGGCCGTGAAAGCCCTGCATCGTCGCGATGATTTTCGAGCGACCGGTGGCGTGTCGGGAAAACTTCAGTGCGGCCTCGTTGGCCTCGGTCCCCGAGTTACAGAGCCACACGTTGTCGATGTCGCCCGGCGCGATCTCCGCGAGCCGTTCGTATAGCGCCGTTCGCGGGGCGTTGGGATAGGAAGCCTGTACGTACATCAGCCGCTCTATCTGGTCGGTCGCGGCCTCGACGACGTCCGGGTGGCAGTGGCCGACCGGCGTACAGGCGTAACTCGCGCCGAAGTCCAGGTACTCGGTTCCGTTCGTGTCGTAGAGGTGGACCCCCTCGCCACGGTCGATTTCGATGGGTTTCTCGGAGAAGACGAATCCGCTCATAGTTCTAATCAGGTGTCATTCCAGCGCGCTCGGATAGACGTGCGTGCCGCCCCCCGAAAGCGCCGACTGGATGGGGTTGTCGGCGTTGGCGCTGGCGACGACGACTTCGCTCGCGCCGCCCTCCAACGCCTCCGTCGCCGCCATGACCTTCCGGCCCATGAACCCCTCGGCGGCGGCTTTCAGTTCCTCGTACTCGTCGGGCGTCTCGACGGACTCGATGAGCGTCGAGGCGTCCTCGGGATCGCGGTACACGCCCTCCACGTCGGTCAGCGAGACGAGCGTCCCGCCGAGGTCAGCGGCGACCGCAGCAGAGGCGCGGTCGGCGTCGGTGTTGACCGCGACGCCGTCGTCGGCTAACATCGGCGGCGAAGCCACCGGCGTGTAGCCGTCCGACAGAAGCGTCTCCAAGAGGTCACCGTTGACTTCCTCGATTTTCCCGGAGTGGTCGCCGCGACGAATCTTCTTCTTGCCGTCCTCGACGACTCGGACGGCTGACTTCCGGGGACCGTACAACAGTTTGCCGTCGACTCCGGAGAGGCCGACCGCGTCGACGCCGTGGTTCTGCAGGCCGGTGACGAGGTCGGTGTTGACGAGACCAGACATCGCCATCTTGAACACGTCCATCGTCTCCTCGTCGGTGAAGCGGCCGACGACGCCCGACGGGGTTTCGACGTACTCGGGGTCGATGCCCATCTTTTCGAGGGCGTCGTCGACGGCCGTCGACCCGCCGTGGACGACCGCCACGTCAGTGCCG
Source organism: Natronomonas gomsonensis (assembly GCF_024300825.1). Classification (NCBI taxonomy): domain Archaea; kingdom Methanobacteriati; phylum Methanobacteriota; class Halobacteria; order Halobacteriales; family Natronomonadaceae; genus Natronomonas; species Natronomonas gomsonensis. The sequence goes on from NZ_CP101323.1 coordinate 2,269,022, forward strand.
TCTTCGCGGACGGCGGCGATGTCGGCGAGTGCACCCTCCGGTTCGACGGCACGGGCGCCCCCGATTTTGACGACGACGGTCATGGCGCTCCCACGGGGTGGAACCCGGTGAACTCCAGTCCGGCCGTCTCATCGAGTCCGAGGGCGATGTTGGCCGCGTGGACCGCCTGTCCCGCGGAGCCTTTCATCATGTTGTCGATGGCCGAGAAGACGACGAGGCGTTTGTTCCGGGGGTCGACCTCGAAGCCGACCTCCGCGAAGTTCGAGCCCGCAACCGCCTTGGGTTCGGGGTATCGGTACACTCCGGAGCCGCCGGCGACCAGCCGGACGAACGGTTCGTCCTCGTAACTACCTCGGTAGGCTTGCCAAAGGTCGCCTTTCGAGACCGGCCCGTTGGGGTAGACGTGACAGGTCGCGGAGGCACCGCGAGTCATGTCGACCGCGTGGGCGGTAAAGGAGACCTGTGTGCCGAGGTACTCCTCGATTTCGGCCTCGTGTCGGTGGCCCGTCGGAGCGTAGGGCCGAACGACGCCGGAGCGTTCGGCATGCGAGGATGCCTCCCCGCCGCCGGCACCACCTTCCGAGGAGCCGACCTTCACGTCGACGACGACCTGCTCGTCACCCGAAAGGATGTCCGCGTCGAAAAGCGGCTTGAGGCCGAGAATTGCGGCCGTCGCGTTACAGCCACCGGAGGCGATGAGGTCCGCGCCGGCGAGGTTCTCGCGGTTGAGTTCCGGCAGCGCGTATTCGGACTCCGAAAGCAACTCTGGGCGGTCGTGGCCGTCGTACCACTCGTCGTACTGTTCCTCGCGGTTCAGTCGGAAGTCCGCACTCAAGTCGACGACGGTGTCGGCGGCCTCACGAAAGGCGTCGATGTGGTCCATCGTGACGCCGTGGGGCGTACACGCGAAGAGCACGTCGACAGAGTCGAGGTCCTCAGGGCTGGAAAACCGGAGACTCATCCCCCGGAGGTTCGGGTGGACCGAACCGACGGTCTTGTTCTCGTAACTCCGAGAGGTGGCTTGAGCCACCTCGAATTCGGGGTGGCCGTCGAGGAGTCGAAGGAGTTCGCCGCCGGTGAAGCCACTGGCCCCAACGACCGAGGCGGTGTAGCTCATGCGGTCACCTCGACGCCCTGTACCTTCGCCTCCAGCCAGTCGACGACCGTTCCGGGCACGTCCACGTCGCTGACCTCGTTGAGCGCCTTGAACTCGACGGTGTGGTTGACCTCGTGGACGGTGTAGGAGTCACCGGTCTCCATGAGGTCGACGCCAAGCAAGCCGCCGCCGACGGCATCCGAGGCGCGTTCGACGAGGTCCGCCATCTCCTCGGTGACCTCGATGGGTTCGGTCTCGGCACCGCGGGCGGCGTTGGTGAGCCAGTGGTCCGAGGAGCGAGCCATCGCCGCGACGGGTTCGCCGTCGGTGGCGACGACGCGGATGTCACGGCCCGGCTTCTCGACGAACTCCTGGATGTAGAACACCTTGTGCTCGTAGTGGCCGAGTGTCTCTTTGTGTTCGAGGATGGCCTCGGCGGCGTCGCGGGAGTCGATTTTCGCCATCAGCCGACCCCACGATCCGACGACGGGTTTCAGCACGCAGGGATAGCCGAAGTGCTCGATTGACTCCATTGCGGACTCCTTGGTGAACGCCACCTCGGTGGCGGGCGTCGGCACGTCCGCGTTCGCGAGGACGAGGCTGTTCCGTGCTTTGTCGGCGCAGATAGCCGCCGTCTCCGGTTCGTTGACGACCGGAATCCCGTAGGAATCGACGAATCGGGTGATGTAGCGCGACCGGCTGGTCGCGAGACAGCGGTCGACCACGATGTCGACATCGTCGAAGACCTCCGGAACGTCGTGGACGCTGAAACGCTCCTTTCGGACGTCGATTTTCGTCACGTCGTGGCCACGGTCGCGAAGCTCGCTGAGCAGGAGCTTCTCGTCGCGACGGATACGCGAGTAGAGGATACCTACGTTCATTTGTGGGTTCCCTCGGTGTTCGCGCGGCTGGCTACGCCGACGTACATCGCCTTACTCCCCCCAGTCCTCTTCCAGTTCGGGTGCCGTCTCCAGCTCGACGGGGTCGTCACCGACCACTTCGAGTTCGGCACCGCAGGTCGCACAGTCGACGATTTCTCCGACTTCGAGGTCGTCGTGCAGGTCCAGTTCGGCCCCGCACTCGGGACATTCTGCCATTGTGCCCGATACTCGTCGCTATATTCACTTAAAGGCTTCGAACTTGTCAGTATAGTATAACAACGCATACCGGCCGCTATGCGGGAAAATGAGGCGTTTGAAGCGTTCGAGTGACGTTGCGTGTCAGTTTTGTGGTAGTATGTCCCCGGCCGGGGACGGCGGGGGTCGACGCGGAGGGACGGACCGCCGTCGTTCAGACACGGCGGTTCACCTCCTCGCGGCGCCATTCGGCTGCCTCGGCCACCGCTTCCCGGCGGGCCTCCAGCGCCTCGTCGTCGACCTCGACGGCCGTCACCGCCCGGTCAAGCGCGCCGGATACCGCTTCGGGTGCCGGGCCGCCGAAGGAGTCACGAGAGACGACGCTTTCCTCGGGGTCGAGTGCGGCCTCGACCGCATCACGGTCGGCGCGCGCCTCAAGCGGTTCGCCGAGCACTTCCTGTGCGGCAGCATCGAGTGCCTCGTAATCGGACCCGGATTCGGCGGCGAGCGCCACCATCTCGTGGGCGGTCCGGAACGGTACGCCGGCCATCGCCAGCAGGTCGGCGACGCCGGTGGCCGTCGAAAATCCCTCCCCGGCGGCCGTCGCCAGCGTCTCTGCGGGCCACTCGGCGGTCGCAACCGCGCCGGCGGCCACCTCGGTTGCCTCCCTAACGGCGTCGACGGCATCGAAGGCGTGGTTGTGCGCCCGCTGGAGGTCTCGGTTGTACGCACGCGGCAACCCCTTCAGTATCGTCAGCAGGGCGTTCAGCCCCGCCGAGGCGTCGCCGGACGCTCCCCGAACCAACTCCATCGTATCCGGGTTCTTCTTTTGGGGCATAATCGAGGACGTCGAGGAGTAGTCGTCCGAGAGCTCGACGAACCCCTTGTTGGAGAACACGACGAGGTCCTCGGCGAGGCCGGACAGCGTCGTCGACAGCGCCGCGACGGCCGCCGTCGTCTCCACGAGGAAGTCCCGCGCGGAAGCGGCGTCCATCGAGTTTTCGAGGACCGACTCGAAGCCGAGCAACTCGGCGACCCGCTCGCGGTCGATATCGAAGGGCGTCCCCGCGAAGGCAGCCGCCCCAAGCGGCGAGCGGTCGATGCGGTCGTAGGCGTCGAGCAGTCGCTCGGTGTCGCGGGCCAGCGCCGATTCGTAGGACAGCAGGTAGTGACCGACCGTCGTCGGTTGGGCCGGTTGGAGATGCGTAAAGCCGGGCATCACCGTCTCGGTGTGTTCGGTGGCGAGTTCGGTCAACACCTCGCGGGTCTCGATGACCGTCTTGACGGTCGCCAGCACGTCCTCGCGCAGGCGATAGCGGATGCAGGTCGCCACTTCGTCGTTTCGCGAGCGGGCGGTGTGCATCCGGCCGCCGCGCTCGCCGACGTGCTCGATGACGGCCGTCTCGATTGCGGCGTGGACGTCCTCGCCGTCGGGGAGGGCGTCGTGGCCCGCCGCCTCCACGTCGTCGAGCGCTTCGAGGATGGCCGCGGCGTCGTCGCCGTCGATGATACCCTGTTCGTCGAGCATCACGACGTGGGCGCGGTCGACGGCGAGGTCCGCCTCGAAGATGCGTTCGTCGGCCGCGAGACTCGAGAGGAACCCGCGGGCGGGGCCGCCGCTGAAACGCTCGCGGCGAACGACATCGTCGCTACCTTCCTCTTCGCTCATGTGGCTATTCCTCTTTTTGACTGTCGATGACGCGGTTTGCCAGACGCTCCTGGAAGCCGTGGTACTTCGCGACGCCGGTGGCGTCGTCCTGTTCGATGCCGCCGATGACGTCCTCGGTGTTGAACGAGGCCGCTTCCGCGGAGTAGACGGCGAACTGCGAGGACCGGCCGACCGGACGGGCCTGACCGCCTTCGAGGCGAATCGTCACGCTGCCGGTGACGCGGGTCTGGGTCTCCTCGATGAAGCCCTCCAGTGCACCGACCAGCGGCGCGTTCACGAGGCCCTGATACCCCTTCTCGGACCACTCGTGGTCGATTTGCTTCTTGAAGGAGCGTTCTTCCTTCGTGAGGACGAGGTCCTCCAGCGCCTGGTGGGCGTTGAGCAGCACCGTCGCCGCAGGGTGTTCGTAGTTCTCGCGGACCTTCAGGCCGAGCATGCGGTCCTCCATGATGTCGGAGCGGCCGACGCCGTAGTCGCCTGCGAGGTCGTTGAGCGTCTGGGTGAGTTCGACCGGTTCCATCGCCTCGCCGTCGAGGCTGACGGGATAGCCGTTCTCGAAGCCGATTTCGAGTTCGCGCGTCTCGCCCGTGGGCGCGGTCGTCCACTCGTAGATGTCCTCCGGCGGGACGTAGCTCGGCTCTTCGAGTTCCGACCCCTCGATGGAGCGACTCCAGAGGTTCGTGTCGATGCTGTATTTGCCCTCGTCGCCGCCCTCGACGGGCAGGTCGCGTTCGGCGGCGTACTCCTGTTCGAACTCCCGTGTCAGGCCGAGTTCACGGACCGGCGCGATGACCTCCATGTCGGAGTCACGCCAGACGGCCTCGAAGCGGAGTTGGTCGTTGCCCTTCCCGGTACAGCCGTGTGCGAGGCCGGTACAGCCCTGCTCTTCGGCGACTTCGAGAATCGCCGTCGCGATGACCGGACGGGCGAGTGCGGTGCCGAGCGGGTAGCCTTGGTAGGAGGCGTTGGCGCGGACGGCGTCGAAACAGAGGTCGGCGAACTCGTCTTTCGCGTCGACGACGTAGTGTTCGAGGTTCAGCGCTTCGGCGGTCTCTTCGGCCTCGGCGAACTCGGCTTCGGGTTGGCCGACGTCGACGGTGACGCCGATGACCTCGTCGTAGCCGTATTCTTCCTTGAGCAGCGGGACACAGACTGTCGTGTCGAGCCCACCGGAGAAGGCGAGCGCGACGCGTTCGTTGTCGGACATTGGTGTGGTGTTTTGGATGACGGACCGTCAACCGGACGGTTTTCGTTGAAAGCGAGGCGAGCGCGACTGGAGTGAGTACTATTCGGGCCTAACGGCCCGGTCGCGGTCGCCGAAGAATGGAGTACCCACCGGTGAGCACGGACGCGCTGAAGCGGTGGGTCTGCGTCATGTATCTCGTTCTATTCTCAGAGCGGTATTAAACGCTTGTGGAACGGCCGTTCCATGGCAGGCAATAGCGTGGCGTACGCCACCGAGACCGTCAGTCAGGGTCATCCCCGGCGTCGTCGAATCGCCAAGAGCGCGACGGCGAGGGGGACGAGCGCGACGAGGAGTGCCCGGGCGGCGGTTCCGAACCCGGATGGCTGTTCGCTTGGGCCGGCCGCAGTCGTCTCTACCATTGCGTCGGTGGGCGTCTCCGTACTCGGGTTCGTGAACTCCGCGTAGAACCGCGAGAAGTTCGAGGTGCCGGGGTTCCACAGCGCGCTGTTGCGCTGGACGCGAAGCGGGCTGGGGGCTAACTGTCCGCGAACGTACCCTTCGGGACCGTGCATCGCGACCCGGCGACGGTCCTGGTCGAAGGGGTCGTAACTGCTTCGGAACGGTTCGGCGACGATGACCCGGTTGGACTCGGCGTAGGAGAAGTTCTCCCACGTCGCGTGGACTTCGAGTCGTCCGTACCCCTCGCCATCCATCTCGTAGGTCTCGACGCTGACGTTGTGAACCCGCATGTCACGGCCCGAGGCCGCACTGCCGTTTTCGGCCATCGACCGGAACTGCGCCGCAATCTCGTCTCGCCACTGCTGTCTCGCGGTTTCGTTCTCCGCGAACCCCTCGTACAGTTGCCGCTCCTCGTCGTCGTCGAGGTCGTAGGAGGAGACGTGATGTACCGACGCATCACCGTCGGCGTGCAGTTCGATGCCGATGAGGTTCCGGTCGGGTTCCTCGTGGGCGGCCGCGCCGACGCCGGCGCCGACCGCGACGGCGAGACAGCAGAACACAGCCACGGCGACCGCGAGCGTTCCTCGCATCGACCGTTGGTCTGTGACCCGGTGGCAAATCGGTTTCGCCTCGTGGTCGAAAAACGGCCACAGCGCTTTTGCACGCACCACGCGCAGTCGAACGTATGCTCCCCGACAGAGCCGGCATGGACGTAGAGGACCTGTTGAAGATTATTCTCGTGCTCATCATCGTCTGGATTGCCGTCGACATCGTCCTCGACGTCCTGCAGTTCGCCTTCGGCGGCCTCAGCTCCGTCGTCGGGGTTCTCATCGTCGTGCTCATCGTCGCGTACTTCCTCGACTACATCTGACGGCGCGACCGTTCCACAGCGCCTATACCGTTTTCCCGCCGAGTACCGCCAGTGTACAGCCTGAACGTTCCCGTCCCCGGCGAGGTGTCGAAACTCGCCCGCGGCCTCGCGTCGGAGTGTCTCACCGCGACACCGCGGGACCGTCACACGCTTGTGGCGAAGCGGCTCGGCGACAGCGACCCCGCGTCGCTCGGCCGCGACGTTCGGCAGGCGTTGACCGGTCTCGACCCGTTCACCGTCGAAATCTCGGGAGTCAGCGTGTTTCGAAATCCACCGACCGGCCGCGGGCCGGTCGCTTACCTCCGCGTGGAATCGCCCCAACTGGAACGCCTTCACGCCGTTTTGTGTGACCGTTTTTCCCCCATCGACGGCATCGAGGGCGACGACTACATCCCCCACGTCACGGTCGCCCGCGGCGGCGATGCCGACCGCGTCGCCGGCAGCGACGTGAGCGCCGAGTGGACCGTCGATTCGCTCGTCGTCTGGGCCGCCGACTACGGCGAGCCGGTCGAACGCGTCTCGCTGCCCGCCTGACTCAGAAGAAATAGAACGACGCGAACACGCCGAGGACGATGAACAGGACCGTCAGTCCGATTGGGTTGAACAGATAGCGCAGCGGCGTGTCGTAGACGAACCGCTCGAAGGCCGTCTCCGGCGGCCGCAGCGCCCGAACCGGACGGGAGGCGAGCAGCGCCGGCCGCACCGGCGCATCGCTGGACCGCCTTTTCAATGACTCGGCGTCAAGTTCGCCGGCCACCTCGAAGTTCTCGGGGTCGTAGCCCGCCGCCAACAGCGCTCCAGCGCACGGTTTACACAGGACGTAGTTGCTGCCGTCCTCTTGGTACGCCGCGAGGTTCATCGCCGAGTCGGCGAGGTGTTGACACCGCTGACAGACGTGCTGGCGGTCGCTCCGCATCGTCGCCACCGAGTCGGGCGCCTCGGGGACGGGAAACATCGGCGCATCCTTCCGTACCTCACGGTAGGCCGGGTCGTCGGAGTGCAGCGTCGCGTGACAGGGCCGACACAGCGTCACGGCGTTGTCGAGGTCGTCCAGCGACGGCGAGCCGTGTGCTGCGACGTGGGCCTCCAGTCGTCGCTCCGGTTGGCCGCGGTCGGCCTGCCGATAGCCACACCGCTGGCAGGTGTAGTCGTCTCGCTCCAGTGTCTCCTCACGGAGGAGGTCCCAGCGGGGCCCCTCGCCGTCCCGCGTTCGGCGCTTCTCGGCGCGTGGTTCCCAGTCGACGCTCATGGCGTCGGCGGGTCACCTCCCCACGAGTCCATGTCGGTGTAGAAGTTCAGCATGGCGAATTTCAGTTTCTCCGGTGCGATGTCGATGTGTTCGCTGCGCTCCTCCGCCGGGAACGACGAGTAGACGCTGTAATCGCCCAACTCGGCGTGGTTCGACCCCATGTATCGCTCGTCGATGAGTACCCGAGCGCCGAAATCCTCCGGCGACCGGATGACCCGGCCGAGCGCCTGCCGGGTCTTCCGAACCGTCGGGATTTCGACGGCGTAGCGCCACCCGGCATCGTCGTCTCCGTCCTCCCCGAAGGCGCCAGCGTAGGCGCGCTGGACGGCCTCCATCCGGTCGTCGAGGTGTGGATACGGGACACCGACGACGACGACGGACCGGGCGTCGTCGTCGTCGAAGCTGACGCCCTCGGCGAGGGTCCCCCACAGGGAAGTGAACAACACGGCGTCGTCGTCGGCGACGAACTCCTGTCGCAGTTCTTCGGCCCGTTTCCCGGGTTCGTCGAGATACGGCGTCGAATCGCCCGAAAACCGGTGGTAGTAGCGTTCGGCCTCGGCGTAACTCGGGAAGAAAGCCAGCGTGTTACCGGGCGTAAACCGGACGGCGTCCTCGATGGTCTCCCCGACCGTCTCCTGAACCGCTGGGTCGTCGCGTTTGCTCGCGAACAGCGCCGGCGTCTCGACGGCGTAGGTGCGGCGGCGCTCCTCCGGGAACTGCTCGCCGTAGGCCATCGTCAGCGGTTCCTCGAGGCCGAGTACGTCCTCGGTCACGTCGAAGGGCCGCAGCGTCGCACTCATCAGGATGGTCGAATGCAGTTCCTCGAACAGCGGTTCGGTCACCTGCCGCGGCAGACAGGTGTACAGTTCCGCCCGGCCGACGACGCCCGTCTCCGTCCGGCGAACGCCCAACACGGGATACTGGCCGGGGGCGACGCTCGACTCCATCCACTCCTCGATGAACGCCGCGGCGGTCAGGGTCGGACACTCCTTTCTGGTCGTCGTCTCACCGTCCTTGTAGGCCTGCTCGTAGCGTCGGTCCAACTCCTCGCCCAGCGCCAGCGCCTCCTCGAGGTCGGTGTCGAACCCCTGTCCGGTGTAGGCCTGCAGGAACGCCACCGACAGTTCGTCGCGGCCCTCCTCGCGGTCGATAGAGACGTCGTCCCACTCCTCGTCGACGGCCTCGCGTTCCCCGAAGCCGAAGGAGTCCTCGTAGGTGTCGACCAGCGCCGTCCGGAACGCGCCGACGACGTTGGCCGCCGATTCGGCGCGGGCGTCGTCGCACTCGTCGAGTTCGTCCAGTGCGCCATCGAGCGTTCGCTCGGCGAGCGTCCGCGTGGCGTGGTCACGCGCCGCATCGGCGACGTTGTGGGCCTCGTCGAAGACGACGATGATGTCCTCGGGGTCCCGACCCAACCACCGGAAGAACTGCTCGCGAATCATCGAATCGAGCAAGTGGTGGTAGTTGCAGACGACCAAATCGACGCCCTCCATCCCGTCTTTCAGGAGTTCGTACCCACAGAGGTTCGCCTCGTGGGCGTACTCGTAGATGTCGTCGGGCGTGCGAACGTCCTCGTAGAGCCACGAATAGAACTCGTCGGTGTCGCCGGTGAGGTTGTTGTAGTAACGGTCACAGATGTTCCGTTCCTCTTGGAGGGCTTCGATGCTCGTCTCCAGGTCGTCGAGTTCCTCCATCACGGCACCGCGGGCCTCTGCGGCCTCGCCGTTGCCGTCCTTGCTCGCATCGAGCAGTTCGCTCTCACGCTGTTCTAGCTCCGCGATATCCTGCTGTTTGTCGACCAACTCCCGGGTCGTATCCCGCAGGGCCTGACACTCCTCGTAGCCCACGTCGATGTGGCACATCGACGCCTTCCCGCGGAAGACGACCGAGCGAATCGGCTCCTGGGCGTTGATGGCGCGGGCCTCCTCGATGAACTGCCGGGTCTGTTGGTGGACGTTCGTCGTGATGACGACCGTCTTCCCCGCGGCGCGGCCGTATTCGAGGGCGGGCACGAGCGAGGCGAGCGTCTTGCCCGTCCCGCAGGCGCCCTCGAACAGCACGTCGCGCTGTTCGACGAGCGCCTCGCGTATGCGACCCATCGCGTCATCCTGATGGTCGTACGGCTCGTCGTAGGGGAAGAACCGCTCGTAGCCGGCCGACTCTGACACACCAACTACTCAGGCTTGTTCGAATAGAAACTTTTTGCACGGCGAGCCAGAGGCTCGCCGGCAAAAACTTTCATAAAAAGACACTTCGACTCTCCCTTCGGTCGAGTCTCGGTCCCGCGCTCGCTCCGCTCGCGCGGTGTGGTTCGAAAGACGCCACAGGCCTTTCGTTATGCGAAAAGAGCGCTTCGCGCTCTTTTCAGCAAACCGCTCCCGCCTCAAACGCTCGCGGACACTCAACCACTATTTTATCAAATTAACCCACGCAAAATTCTCCTACAGCAACCTACGCAAGAATTTGTGGCAGCATCCGCCGAGCGGGGCGTTCTTCGAACGCCCCCGAGGCGGTTCTCCCGCGCGACCGAAGGGAGCGCGGGTAGTGACGAGTGACCATAGGGAACGAGTCGCTATGTTTCACGGCGCCAAAGGCGCCGTTCAACAGTCCGAGGCGGCTTCGCCGCCTCGCTATTTTTCCCCAAGTTTTTGCCGCGAGGCGCGCAGCGCCGAGCGTGCAAAAAGTGGTAGTTAGGCGAGTGCGTTCAACATCAACACGAGGACGCCCAACAGGACGCCGAAGGCGACGACCGTTCGGGGGTCCATCGTGGGCGTACTGGAATCCTCGCTATCGAAGTACCGGACGAGTCCGGCACTGGACATCAGCCCGCCGGAGTTCTGGCCGCTGCTCATACCCGTCAGTTCGGGGCGGCGACCCTAAGCGTTTCGGCCCAGCGTCGCCCCACTGAGGGCCGGTTGGGAAACCCTTATGCGCGCGGCTGAAATACGTCCGATAGTCATGCCCGTCACCCTCAAGGACTTCTACGCGGACTGGTGCGGCCCGTGCAAAACACAGGACCCGATTCTCGACGAACTCGAAGAGGACTACCCTGACGTGGCCTTCGAGAAGGTCAACGTCGACGAAGAGCAGGACGTGGCAAACGAGTACCAAGTGCGCTCGCTGCCGACGCTCATCGTCGAGAACGACGACGGCATCGTCGAGCGGTTCGTCGGCGTCACCCAGCGTGACGACATCGAGAGCGCCCTCGGCAAAGCCGGCGCCTGAATTTTTCGCCGTTTTTCCGTTTTAGTACCGCTCTTCCAGCCACTCGACCACGTCGCTGATTTCCTGTGGCGTCGTCCCGTGGCCGACGCCGTACTGTTCGAAGCGTACGTCGGCACCGCCCTCCGCGAGCAGTTCGGCGGCGTGCTCGGCGCGCTCGGGCGGAATCACTTGGTCCATCGCGCCACAGCCGACGAACACCGGCTTGCCGTCGGCGCTGTCGACCTCCTCGGCGTGGGAGTCGGCGAGATAGCCGTTCAGCGCGACGACCCACCGATAGGATTCGGGCCGTTCGAGCAGCGCCGAGATGCTGGTGATGGCGCCCTGACTGAAGCCGAGTAAGCCGACCCGGTCGGGGTCGATGTCGTAGGTGTCGACGGCCGACTCGACGAACTCGTGGACTACGTCGAGACTGCGACGGAACCCCTCGGGATCGGGTTGACTCGAGTGGAGACCACCGCCGGAGAGGTCGAGGTCGTACCAGGTGAAACTGTTCGGCCCGCCCATCTCCTGTGGCGCGCGAACGCTGAGGACGTGCAGTTCCTCGGGCAGTTGTGCGGCAATGGGAAGCAGGTCGCGTTCGTTCGTCCCGCGGCCGTGAATCAACACGACAGCGGGGGCGTTCTCCGTGACGGTTCCCGGGCGGCTGACGTGGACCAACGGCAGGTCCTCGGTCGAGTCGTCGGTGGCCATACCCGGGGTACGTCACTGTCGGTCAAAAGCGACCGGTAACGGTCGTTCCACGACACCACGAACCGTGAGAGGCACTACCACAGAGTTTATTGCTGATGTGGTCGTATCCGAACCCGTATGGCCACTTCGAACGACGAACTTTTCGACGAATTCCTCTCGGACCGTGGACACGAGACCGAAACCGACGCCCGGAGTTGGGAGCAGGACTATAACAAGAAACGCTGTCCCGACTGCGGGGGGCTTCACGGCCTCGACGCCGCTTCGTGTACCGTCTGCGGCTGGCAGCCCTGACGGCTCTTCTCGCCGTTTCCGTGTTCGTCTGAAGCCACGTCGCTTATACCGGAGCGTAGCGTTAGACGGGTAATGGCTGACTCCACCCACGTGACTCGACTCTTCGGTGGTCCCGGGAGTGGGAAGACCACGGCCCTGCTGGACCGCGTCGACGAGATGCTCGACGAGGGGGTCGCGGTCAACGACATTCTCGTCGTCTCCTACACCCGTGCGGCCGCCCAAGAGGTCCGTGAACGACTCGCCGAACGACTCGACTGTACGCCGAAGTCCCTGCGGGGGAACGTCTGTACGATGCACGCGAAGGCGTACGAGCTGCTGAACCTCTCACGGGGCGACGTGGTCGGCGAGAAGCACAAAGAAGCGTTCTGTGAGGAGTATGGACTGGATTTCGAAGACGAGTACAAGTCCTCGCGTCGGCGCTCGGCGCGGTCGACGACGCTCGGCAACAAGATTATTGCCACCTCCCAGTGGCTCCAGCGAACCGAACGCGACGTGGCCGACTGGTACGACGTCCCGTTCCAGTGGGACGAGGAGGAGGTCCGCCTCCCGCCGGAGGTCGACGACAACGCCCAGACGGGCAACAAGTACACCCCGACGTGGCCCTCTTCCGACGACCGCATCGACATTCCCGAGGCCATCCGGGGATGGCGCGCCTACAAGGGCGAGGAGGGCGTCGTCGGCTTCGCCGACATGCTCGAACGCGTCCAGCAGCGCTCGCTGTTGCCGAACGTCGAGCACCTCGTCATCGACGAGTTTCAGGACATCACGACGCTGCAGTACGGCGTCTACGAGGAGTGGAAACCGCACATGGAGAGCGTGTTAATCGCCGGTGACGACGACCAAGTCGTCTACGCGTGGCAGGGCGCCGACCCCAACCTCCTGTTGGACGAGGAGGTCGACGACGACATCGTCTTGCCGAACTCCTATCGACTCCCCTCGAAGATTCTCAACGTCGTCAACACCCAGATTAGCCACATCGAGAAGCGACAGGACAAGGACCTCAAGCCGCGCAAGCAGGGCGGGTCCGTCGAGGCCGTCCGGTCGCCGTCGATGCTGGACCTCGTCCGCAACGTCCGCGGCACCCTCGAACAGGACACCGAGGGCACCGTGATGGTGCTGTTCCGCGCGCGCTATCAGATGTTCCAGTTCATGGACGAGTTCATCGACGATGGCATGCCGTTTACGTCGTTGACCGACCAGCGGATGTGGACCGACCGCCTGCGCGATTACGTCGACGCCATCGAATCGCTCGATTCGGGCGAGGCCATCAACGGTCTGCAGGCCCAGCGACTCGGCGAGATGCTCGCCGACAGTGCCTTCGGCACCGGCGACCGCGACGACTACTTCGAGGCCTTCGACGCACTCGAAGAGGAGGCTGGCGTCGACGACCTCACCGAGATGACGGTCGACCCCGGCTTCGTCGACGACCACGCCCCCTTCGCCCCCGGTCCGGCCTCCGCCGCCGACATGCTCACCAAGGTGTCGAACTTCCAGGAGCGGTCGGTGAAGGCGTACTTCAACGGTGACTACCGCGGAATGGACCCCACCCGACTCCGCCTCGGAACCATCCACTCCGCGAAGGGCCGTGAGGCCGACCACGTCTTCGTCGCGACGGACCTCACCGAGAAAGTCGTCGAGCAGATGGCGGCCTCCGTCGAGGACCCCACGGACGTACCCGGCGTCACCGAGTTCACCAAACGGACGGACCCGGTGCCGACGCTGACGGACAACGAACGGCGCGTCTTCTACGTCGGGATGTCCCGCGCCCGCGAGCGTCTTGTCCTCCTAGAGAACCTCGTCGACGGCGCGCCGACGCTGCCCATCGATGTGCTGTTGCACAACGAGCCGGTCGAGATGACGCTGGCCGAACTCATCGAGGACGCACAGGAAGCCGGCGTCGAAGCAACGGCCGACTGACGCTCAGTCGAGGGCGTCACTCACCGCTGCGGATGTTTTTCAGCCGTTTCACCCGACCGACGGTCCGGTCCGCGAGTCGGAGGTAGACGTACTCGCTGACGACCACGAGACCGACGGCGGCCGCGAGGAAGAACGCTCCAATCACGTATCGGCCCTCGACGACGTTGAGAACGCCGACGAGCGCGACGGGGCCGGCGACGACGAGCGTCGCGATGAGTTGCAACGAGCGAACGATGCCGAACGCCATCAGTCGGTGTCCTCCTCGGGGTCGGCAGGGACCCGACCCAGCAGTTTGTCAGCGACGGTTCCCGAGAGACTCGGTCGGAAGTACATCCCGGCGACGAGCCCGACGGCGACGGCGAGAAAGCCGACACCGAGAGCCGTCCGGCCGCCAGCGAGGAACTCGGCACCGAGGAGGCCGATTGGCGCGGCCAGCGCCACCGTTCCGAACAGCCCGATGGTGTCGAGGAGGTTCATTACCGGCCGGTAGGCGGGAGACGCCCAAAAGCCCGCCGCCTCGCGGCCGGATTCCGAGACGCTTTCACACCCGCCAGCCCTAGCGGAGGTATGTTCACCGGCATCGTCGAGGAGACGGGCGAAGTCGTCGCAATCGAGGACGGTCCCGAGGGGCGTCGCATCCGCGTGTCGGCGTCGTTCCCTGCGGACCTCGAACACGGACAGAGCGTCGCCGTCAGCGGGGCGTGTCTCACGGTCGAAGACGCCGACACCGAGAGCTTCGAGCTGTTCTGCTCGGAGGAGACGCTCGACCGGACGTATCTAGACGAAATCGAGGTCGGCGATTCGCTCAATCTCGAACGTGCGCTGCCGGCCGACGGGCGCTTCGACGGCCACTTCGTCCAGGGCCACGTCGACGGCGTCGGCGAGGTGACCGAAATCGAGCAGTTGGGAGATGACTGGACGTTCGGGTTCTCGTTGCCCGAACACCTCGGTCGGTACGTCGTCGAGAAGGGCTCTATCTCCGTCGACGGGATTTCGCTCACGGTCGCGGACCTCCGGGACGACGAGTTCACCGTCGCCATCATCCCGGCGACCTACGAGTTGACGACGCTCGCCGAGAAGTCCGTCGGCGACCCCGTCCACCTCGAAGTCGACGTGGTCGCGAAGTACGTCGAGAGCCTGACCGAGGGGTACCGATAGCCGGCCCGTCAGGAGCGGCGGTGGAGTTCGAGTGCCGCGAGGAACGCGACGAGCGAAACGGCGGCCGCCAGCCCGAACGCCATCCGATAGCCGAACTCCGAGTAGACGCGGGCGCCGCCGATGGTGTCGCCGGTCCAGTAGGTGTCCAGCGCCAGCCCCATCAGCGTCGGGAGGACGGCCGCTCCGGTGAACGCCATCGTGTTGACCGTCCCCGTCGAGACACCGGAGGCGGCGGCGTCGTGACGTTCCTTGACGACTGCGTAGGTGAGCGCGTAACCGCCCGCGAGCGCCCCCGCGGCGAAGAAGACGACGGCGACGACGGCCATCGGCGGCCGACCGGTGACCGAGAGGACGGCGAAGGAAGCGGTGTAGAGGCCCATCCCGACGACGACGAGTCCAGTCCGGGAGCCGAGGCGGTCCGAAACCGCACCGATGGTCGGCGGACCGAGGAGCAACCCGGCGCTGCCGAGCAGCGTGAACGTCGAGGCGAACGTCACGCTCACGCCGTAGGTCTGGACGAGATACGGAATGCCCCACAGGCCGAAGACGGTGATGTTGATGCCCGTGCCGGCAAACAGCACGATTCCGCAAAGCCACGTTTCGGCCTCTGCGAGGACGCGCCGGGCGTTCGAGAGGACGGCACGGAGCGACGGCGCTCCGGGTGTTTCGGCGCCGGCCATCGGCTCGAACCCCGCATCCGATGGCGAGTCACGGGCGAGGAGATACGCCGTGGCCGCGAGCGCGAGACCGAGCACGGAGAGGCCGATGAGCGTCTCACGCCAGCCAGCGGTCGCGACCGCGACCGCGAGCGGCGTCGTCGCCAACACCCCACCGAACCCGGCGACGGCCAGCGTCAGCCCGCTCATGCGTGCGAACTCG
The DNA here is from genome assembly GCF_024300825.1 of Natronomonas gomsonensis. Taxonomy (NCBI): domain Archaea; kingdom Methanobacteriati; phylum Methanobacteriota; class Halobacteria; order Halobacteriales; family Natronomonadaceae; genus Natronomonas; species Natronomonas gomsonensis. Next base: position 2,284,788 of record NZ_CP101323.1, read on the forward strand.
GATGGGCGGAACCAGTTCGCACAGAACCGCAAGATAGCGATGAACAGGACGCTACCGCCGAATCCGATGAGTGCCCGGCCGGCGAAGGCCGCGACGTAGGAGTCGGCGAAGGCGAAGGCGAACCCTCCGAGGCTCATCACGACCGCCCCGACGGCCACCGTCCGGCGGGAACCGAGTCGGTCGGCGAAAACCCCCGCTGGCAACTGCATCGCCGCGTACACGTAGAAGAACGACGCGTGGAGCGTCCCGAGTTGTGTGCCGGTCACCGAGAACGCTCGCGTCAACTCGTCGGCCAACACGGCCGTCGAGAGCCGATAGACAGACACCAGGGCGTACGTCGCCGCGAGCGCGCCGAAGGCCAGCCAGCGGCGCCGCTCGGGGTCGGCCCACAGCCGTCGGAGGCGTCCGTCCGTCACTATCGGAAGTCGGAGGGTTCGGTTCAAAGACGTGTCGAACCGTCCGCGGGTTTGCCGTCGACCGGTCCGCTGCTGCTCGCGGCGCTGTACCGTCGGTTGTGACGGCGCGGTCGCAGTCGGCCTCGAATTCCGGTTCATCGAGGCGCTGGCTCGATGGCAGCGCGACGATGACGGGGACGGCAGCCGATTCATCGCGGAGTTGTCGAGAACTAGCAGGAAAGACAAGAGTTAATCGGCCCCCGCGCCCGTATACAGACGAGCATGACAAAGGTTAGCGTTATCGGAGCGGCAGGGACCGTCGGTGCCGCTGCGGGGTACAACATCGCGCTGCGCGACATCGTGGACGAACTGGTTTTCGTCGACATCCCGGACCAGCGGGAGACCACCATCGGGCAGGCCGCCGACACGAACCACGGCATCGCCTACGACTCCAACACGACCGTCGTACAGGGCGAGTACGAGGACACCGCGGGTTCGGACGTGGTCGTCATCACGGCGGGCATCCCGCGCCAGCCGGGGCAGACCCGGATCGACCTCGCGGGTGACAACGCCCCCATCATGGAGGACATCGGGTCGTCGCTCGACGAGTACAACGACGACTACGTCTCGATTACGACGTCGAACCCGGTTGACCTGCTGAACCGGCACCTCTACGAGACGGGCGACCGCGACCGCCACGAGGTCATCGGCTTCGGCGGCCGACTCGATTCGGCGCGGTTCCGCTACGTCCTCAGCGAACGCTTCGATGCGCCCGTCCAGAACGTCGAGGCAACCATCCTCGGCGAACACGGCGACGCACAGGTGCCCGTCTTCTCGAAGGTCCGCGTCGACGGCGAGGACCCCGAGTTCTCCGGCGACGAGAAGGAGGAGATTCTCGAAGACCTCCAGCAGTCGGCGATGGACGTCATCGAGCGGAAAGGCGCGACCCAGTGGGGTCCGGCGACGGGCGTCGCTCACATGGTCGAGGCAGTCCTCAACGACACCGGCGAGGTCCTGCCGGGGTCGCTCGCGTTGGACGGCGAGTTCGGCTACGACGACACCGCCTTCGGCGTCCCGGTCAAACTCGGTTCGAACGGCATCGAGGAGGTCGTCGAGTGGGACCTCGACGACTACGAAACCGAACTGATGGACGAGGCCGCCGAAAAACTCTCCGAACAGTACGATAAAATCGCCTAACGGTCGTCTTCAGGGCCACAGGGCCCGTATTCCTCGGGTAGCCGCTCACCGGTGAGCGACGCCCACTCACACAGTCGGTCGGACTCCCGCTGGTCGCTACGTGCGGTCATGGTACACCCTCACGTGGAGTGACTTCATCGACCGCCTTAATGGTTCGGGCGTACGTGTTCGGACCGGAACCGTTCGGGCGAACGTGTTCGGTCAGATTATCTGCTCGCCGTCGTCGTCGTACACCTCGATGGCGTCGACGGGGCAGGCCCGCGCCGCAAACTTCGCGTCGAGTTCGGCGTCCTCGGGGATTTCCCGCTCGAAGACGTCCGCCTCTACCTCCTCGGCGTCGGCCAGTACGGCTTTCCCCGCGTCTTCGTCCTTCTCGAAGGCGTCCCACTCGGCGACACACTGGAACATCCCGATGCAGGTGTCGCGGTCGTATCTGATTTTCATACCTGCGCTTCGGCCGAGGGCATCAAAGGCGTGACGGGAACGGAGGCCACCGGGATGGCGACGAAAAGTGGGTTTAAAAGCCGTGACGAACAATCGAGGGGTAATGGACGTTTCCGAGGTCTCCGGCGTGCCGCCGTGGTTCGCCGACCACCTCCGCGAGGAGGGCATCGAATCGCTGTATCCGCCACAGGCCGAGGCCGTCGAGGCGGGCGTCGCCGACGGCGAGAGCCTCGTCGCCTCCGTGCCGACGGCCAGCGGCAAGACGCTCATCGCGCAGTTGGCGATGCTGTCTGCGGTCTCCCGCGGCGGAAAGGCACTGTACATCGTGCCGTTGCGGGCGCTGGCCAGCGAGAAGCGCGAGGAGTTCGCCGCCTTCGAGCAGTTCGGCGTCTCCATCGGCGTCTCGACGGGGAACTACGAGGACGACGGCGAGTGGCTCGCAGAGAAGGACATCATCGTCGCCACAAGCGAGAAGGTCGACTCGCTGGTCCGGAACGGCGCGCCGTGGATAGGCGACCTCGACTGCGTCGTCGCCGACGAGGTGCATCTCGTCGACGACCCGAACCGGGGGCCGACGCTCGAAGTGACGCTTGCGAAACTCCGGCGGGTGAACCCGAACCTGCAGGTCGTCGCGCTGTCGGCGACGGTCGGCAACGCCGAGGCGATGGCCGAGTGGCTCGACGCCGCGTTGGTCGACTCGGAGTGGCGACCCATCGACCTTCGGAAGGGGGTCCACTACGGGCAGGCGCTGCATTTCGACGACGGCAGCCAACAGGAACTCCGGGTGAAATCCTCCGAGAAACCGACCGAAGCCATCGTCCGCGATACGCTCTCGGATGGGGGGTCGACGCTCGTCTTCGTCAACTCCAGACGGAACGCCGAGGGCGCCGCCAAACGGCTGGCGAACACGACGACGGGGTGGCTCGACGACGAAGAGAAAGCGCAACTCGCCGAGATAGCCGAGGAGTTACGCGGCGTCTCGGATACCGAAACCAGCGACGACCTCGCCGACTGCGTCGAGAAGGGCGCGGCGTTTCACCACGCTGGCTGTGCGAGCGAACACCGCTCGCTCGTCGAGGACGCCTTCCGCGAGCGACTCATCAAGGTGGTTTCGGCGACGCCGACGCTGGCGGCGGGCGTGAACACCCCCTCCCGGCGCGTGGTGGTCCGCGACTGGCGACGCTACTCCGGGGAGGCCGGCGGGATGCAGCCGCTGTCGGTGCTGGAGGTCCACCAGATGATGGGCCGGGCCGGCCGTCCCGGCAGGGACCCCTACGGCGAGGCGCTGTTGCTCGCGAACAGCCACGACGAACTCGACGAACTGTTCGAACGGTACGTGTGGGCCGACCCCGAGGCCGTCGAGTCGAAACTGGCCCGCGAGCCGTCGATGCGGACCCACCTGCTGGCGACGGTCGCCTCCGGGTTCGCCGACTCACGGGAGGCGCTTTTGGAGTTCCTCGACCAGACGCTGTATGCGACCCAGTACCGACAGGGCAGCGACGGCACCGACAACCTCGAACGGGTCGTCGATTCGACGCTAGAGTACCTGCGAGCGAACGACTTCATCGAGGACGACGGCGAACGGCTACAGGCGACGAACCTCGGCCACACCGTCTCGCGGCTGTATCTCGACCCGATGAGCGCCGCCGAAATCATCGATGGACTACAGGCGGCATCGAATCCCACGGCGTTGGGGCTGTTCCACCTCGTCTCCCGGACGCCCGACATGTACGAACTGTACCTCCGCTCGGGCGACCGCGAGGAGTACACGATGTTGGCCTACGAGCGCGAATCGGAGTTCTGTGGCAACCTTCCGAGCGAGTTCGAAGAGGAGCGCTTCGACGACTGGCTGTCGGCGCTGAAGACGGCCCGGATGCTCGAAGACTGGGCCGGCGAGGTCGACGAAGACGAGATAACCGAGCGCTACGGCGTCGGGCCGGGCGACATCCGCGGGAAAGTCGATACCGCCGAGTGGCTGCTCGGCGCGGCGGAGTCGCTGGCGAGCGAACTCGACCTCGCGACGGTGCCGGCGGTTCGGGAAGCGAGAAAACGCGTCCAACACGGCGTCGGCGAGGAACTCATCGACCTCGCGGGCGTCCGCGGTGTCGGCCGGAAGCGCGCTCGCCGTCTGTTCGACGCCGGCATCGAGACCCGCGCGGACCTCCGGGAGGCGGAGAAATCGGTCGTCCTCGGGGCGCTCCGCGGCCGGGAGAAAACCGCGGAAAACGTCCTCGAAGCGGCGGGCCATCAGTCGCCGTCGATGGACGGCGTTCGGCCGGACGAGGAGGCCCGCCCCGAAGCGGAACCGACCGATGCCGCAGGGAACGACGACGGCGAGGGGCAGTCGAGCCTCGGTGATTTCTGATGGAGGTAATCGAAGGGGTCGTCGAAGTCGGCACCGAGCGGTTCTCGGATGTCGGGGCGTTCGTCGATGCGCTTGGCGATGTTTCCGATGACAACGGCGTGACCGTCCAGGCCTTCGACGCCCGGTACGTCGTCTCCCGACGACACCTCGAACGGGCCGTCGAGTTGGCCGACCGCGAGCGCGACCGCGGCGAAGCCATCGCCCGCGACAGGAGCGTCGAGATACTGCTGTATGCGGCCGGCCGCCGCCAGATTAACCGGGCGCTGGAACTCGGCATCGGCGAGGGTGAGACGCCAGTCGTCGTCCTCGTGGACGACGAATCCGGCGACGCCGATGCGGAAGCGGCGGCCGCTGACGCGGTGGCCTCCTTCGTCGACCCGGCGGAGACGCTCGGACGCTACGAAGAAGACCGCGTGCGGGAGTTCTACGACATCGGCGCGGCCGAGTTGGACGCGACCGACGCCGGACTGGAAGCGCTGGTCCTCGAACGGGTCGCGCTGCTCGTCGTCGAGCGGTAAGACCGTCTTACTGTCAGTTATAAGCGTTCTATCCACGAAGTGCCGCGATGGACAACGGTATGCGTTTGGGGGCGACAGGATAGGTATGGAGTCGACGAGCGTCGCCTCACGACGGGTCCGGGTCGAGACGACCGACGGACGCGGCGGACGCGACGAGACGGACATGCGGTATCTGGTCTCCGGGACGGGCCCGCCCGTGGTGTTGCTCCACGGCATCGGTCTGGATTCGGCGACGGTTTCCTGGCGCCACCTGATTCCCGAGTTGGCGGCCGAGCGGACGGTGTACGCCCCCGACTTGCCCGGCCACGCCGAGAGCGGCCGGCCGAGCGTCCGCTATACGACCGGTTACTTCCGGAGCGTGCTCGAATCGTTCCTCGAGAAGCTCGGATTGGAGACAGCACCGCTTGTCGGCATCTCGATGGGCGGCTGTCTCGCGCTGGGTCACGCCCTCGACAACCCAGTCGAGCGGCTCGTGTTGGTCGACAGCTACGGGCTGGGAACGGATGCCCCGTGGCGGCCGGCAGCGACGGCGATGTTGGGCGTTCCCGGTGCATACTCCGGGTGGTGGGCGACCATCGGATCCAATCGAGCGACGGTTCGGAGTCACCTGGAAACGTTGACCGACGGCTCACCCACCGACAGCCACGTCGAGGACGTGTATCGGGCGGTACAGGACGCCGCTGTCGGCCGAACCGTCTCGAGTTGGCAGCGCAGCGAGTTCCGCTACGGTGGGTTGGAGACCTGTTATCTCGACCGACTCGACGAACTGACCGCCGAGACGCTGTTGGTTCACGGCACCGAGGACCCCCTGTTGCCGGCGTCGTGGTCCGAACGGGCGGCCGAGCGGACCGGCGCGTCGCTTGAGTTGATGGAGAACTGCGGTCACTGGCCCTCTCGGGAAGCCCCCGAGCGGTTCAACGAGACGGTCCGTGCGTTCCTCTAATCTTCGATGAGGACGACGGCTTCGCCGTCGATGACGAGGTCAGTGTCGGTTTCGACGGTGGTGCGGAGTCGGTAACGACCGCCGCCGAGGTCCTCGACGATTTCGACCTCGGCGGTGACGCGGTCGTCGATGCGAACGGGCGCGCGGAATTCGAGGTCCTGTGAGAGGTAGACGACGCCGCCCGGCAGACGGGCGAGTGCAGCGCTGATGAGTCCCGCCGCGAGCGTTCCGTGGACGATACGGCCGCTGAAGCGGGTGTCTTCAGCCCACTCCTCGTCGAGGTGGAGGGGGTTCGTGTCGCCCGATGCGAGGGCGAAGCGCTCTACGTCCTCCTCCGAGAGGGTCTTGCTGAAGCGGACAGCGTCCCCGACGGAGAGTTGACCGTCGACATCGAGTTGTGTCTCCCAGCCGGGGAGGTCACCCGCGGGTTCGACGCGACGTTCGGTCGCACTCTCGGCGTGGTCGCCGTCGGTGCCGGGAGCGGCGAAGGCATCCATCGCGGCCCGGTTGGCCTCCATGACGCTGTCGAACATCCTCGAAGACGTCTCGGTCCACACGTCGAACAGCGTCGGATACGAGCTGTTGCTCATCTTATGGCCTCTAGGGGATTGTCGTACTAAAGGGTACTGACCATATCGGCCGTGAATGACAACAAATGGTACTGATTGACTACGAGTGGTAATTCTCGGAATATTTATCGGGTAGAAACCCGTAGCGTCGGGTATCCGATGTCCGACGACAACAACTCCGTCACCTGGGGACCGAACCTTCTGAAGGCGGTTCAGGAGGTCTCCGAGCAAGCCACCAAACAGCAGCAGGAAGCGCTCCAGCAACTGCTCTCGCGGGCCGGTGCTGCTCCCGGTGCGGCCGGCGGCGCCGACTCCCCCGACCTCGGCGACATCTCCGAGCAGCTCGGAAAGATGACCCAGATGGGGACGTTCAAGACCCGCGTCCAGAGCGGCGGCCGTATCTCGATTCCCGACGCCGAACGGGAAGCCCTCGATATCGAAGAGGGCGACATCGTCCAGACAGTCGTCGTCCCAGTCAAGCGGAACCGCGACGACGACGAGTAGCTAGGCATTTCAAGCGACCGTCTTTTACCGGTAGCCTTCGTATATCGAGCTATGAGCGACAGTAGCGAGAACCCGAACCAGCAGTGGACGAAGCTCGTCGAGAACATGAACGACGCCGTCGCGGAGTCGATGGAGCAGAACATGAAGGCCTCCTCGGCGTTCATGGAATCGTGGAGCGACGCGATGGAGGAGTCGATGCCCGAACAGGGGGAGATGGCCGAGGCGATGGAGGGGTACAACGACGCCTACGAGGTGTGGCTCGACGCCGCCGAACAGATGTTTGAGCGGACGAATGACGCCGCCGAGGGCGAAGACGTCGCGATGTCGGAGTTCCGCGACATCTGGCTGCAGAGCGCCAACGAGGCGTTCAAGCAAGTGATGAGCACGTCGGCGTACGCCGCCGCCAACGGCCAACTCGTCAGCGCGATGATGGACCTCCAAGAGCAGACCGACGAGATTAGCGAGGATACCCTCGAACAACTCGGCATGCCGACCGGCTCGGACATCGAGGAGGTCGGCGAACGACTCGTCGAACTCGAACGCCGACAGCACCGCGTCGAAAAGAAACTCGACCGCGTCATCGAGGCACTCGAATGAGCTCGAACGACCCCTTCTCCTTTGCGTTGAACGCCCAACGGGAGTTCTTGGATTCGGCCGTCGAGGCCGCCGAGAAATCGACCGTCGCGGCCGACCAGATGGAGAAAATCGAGGACGTCGACGTGGGGCAGACGCCGAGTGAGGTCGTCTACACGGAGAACAAACTGGAGTTGCTCCACTACGAGTCGATGACCGACGAGCAACACAAGACGCCCATCCTCATCGTCTACGCGCTCATCAACAAGCCGTTCATCCTCGATTTACAGCCCGACCGCAGCGTCGTCCGGCGACTGCTGGAGGCGGGCCACGACGTGTACCTCGTCGACTGGAACGAGCCCTCGAAACTCGACCAGCACCTCACGCTGGACGACTACGTCAACCGCTACATCGACAACTGCGTCGACGTGGTCAGAGAGCGCTCCGGACAGGACAGCATCAACATCCTCGGCTACTGCATGGGCGGGACGATGACCGCGATGTACACCGCCCTCCACGGGGAGAAAGTCCGGACGCTGGGGCTGATGGCCGCCGGGCTCTGCTTCGACGACACCGGCGGCGTCCTCGAGTTGTGGGGCGACGACGAGTACTACGACCCACGTGATGTCGTCGACGTCTTCGGCAACGTCCCCGCGGAGATGCTCGACGTCGGCTTCGCGCTGATGGACCCCGTCGCCAACTACGTCTCGAAGTACGTCCGACTGTACGACAACATCGAGAACGACGACTTCGTCGAGAACTTCGCCCGGATGGAGCGGTGGCTCGGCGAGGGCATCGACCTCGCCGGCGAGGCGTACATCCAGTTCCTCGAGGACATCTACCAGGAGAACAAACTGTACAACAACGAACTGTACCTGAACGGGACACACGTCGACATCACCGACATCGACGTTCCCATCCTCCAGATAACCGGCGAGTACGACCACCTCATCCCCTCGGAGTCGAGCAAGCCGTTCAACGAGGTCGTCGGCAGCACGGACACCGAGGTCATCGAGTATCCGACCGGTCACATCGGACTCGCGGTGTCGGGGTCGAGTCACCGCGACGTCTGGCCCCGCGTCGCCGAGTGGTACATCGAGAAGTCCACCGACGACCCCGAACACCTCGATGAGGTCGAGACGGCCGTCGAGGAGGCGACCGACCAAATCGGCATCGAGGAAATCGACGTGGACGTCGAAACCGACGAGGAGGCAGTCGAAGCCGAAGCAGGTGCCATCGAGGAGGCCGTCGCCGAGGAGGCCGACGAGGAAATCGAGGCCGAAGCGGTCGACCCCGCCGGTACCGAGGGTTCGGACCTCGAAGAGCTCGAAGGAATCGGCCCGACGTACGCCGAGCGACTGCGAGAGGCCGGCATCCGAACCATCGCCGAACTCGCCGAGGCCGACGCCGAGGCCGTCGCCGAGGCCGCGGAAGTCGGGACTGCACGCGCAGAAGACTGGATTCAGCAGGCGACGAACTGATTCGGCGGCAACGAACCGATTCGTCAGCGACGGGCTACGCCGCGGTCGGTTGGCCGCCGCCGGCCGGTCGTGCCGGCGGGGCCGTCGGTTCCGGTGGCGTGGGCGGATTCGACGCCGCAACGGCGGTGTCCGCTGGCGCGGTCATCCCCGAGAACTGCAGACGGACATAACCGAGATACGGGATGCGGACCTCGGCCGTGCCGATTATCCACTCGGGTTTGACGACCGTCGAGACGCCCATTATCTGGTCGTAGTTGGGGTTGGCATCGCCCAGCGTGACGAATCCGGCGTGTGGGGCCGGACAGGTCCGGACCTGATTGCAGCTGACGGAGCCGCTGACCTGTGGGTCAGTCCGTTGGACCCAGTTCTCGCCGGCTTCGACCCACAGCATCGACCGGTGTATCACCGGCGTCTCCGTCGGGTCGCCGTTCGGCATGAACACGATTACGTCGCCGTATCCGTTGAACTCGGTGTGTCCCACCTCGCGTGCGGTCTCGGCCGGAATCACCCCCGTCGACTTCCCCTCGTGGACGGGCGCTTCCTCGGGGACGAACCGCTCGTTGTCGACGATGAACACGAGGTCGCCTTTCTCCATGTTGGGAACCATGCTGCCCGATTCGATGGCGACCATCGGTGGCCAGATGCCGCTGATGGCGAAGAGAATCAGGCCGATGGCCAGCACGGCCGCGACGCTCGTCACCACGTCCCGCATGTACAGAACGACCTCCTTGTCTGTCGTCCAGAACCACTTGAACCAGCCGACCACGCCGGATGGTCGTTCCTCCCTCGGGGCGTCGCCGGCGTCGGACGGTTCGTTCGGCGGACCGGAACCGTCCTCTCGGTCGGTCATTGCAACCCCGTAGCGGCCCGGTCCGTTTGAACGTTCTGGGTCCGCTACGCTTTTGCCCGCCGACAGCAACCTCCGTCTGTGCCAAACGAGGAACCGGCGCGTCTCGCCACCGAACTCGCCAGCCACGGCTACACCGCCGACCGCGAGGCGATTACGCTGCTCGCCCGCGCGGAGAACCCCGCGGAGGCGCTGTTGGTGGCTGTCGAGGCTACGCCCGACAACGCGCTGAAACTCTCGGCGGCCGACGTTCGTGACGCCCTCGACGGCACGCCACGCGCCCGCCGAGACCCGATTTCGGGAAGCGACGGGAACACGGCGGCCGAATCGACGGCGGCCGACGGCGTGACGGACACCACAGCGACCGACCCGGGTGAAGCGGCCACATCGGGGACCGCAGCGACTTCCGAAGCGTCGCCGACGCCGAAAACGGGAACTGAGCGGTCGGCGGAAGACCCCTCTGTTTCAACTGGAACTCGCCAGTCCGAATCGAGCGGTTCGGGAGGTGCGTCTCCAGTTGAAACGAAGGGGTCTTCGAGCGGGCGAGACACCGACCCTTCGCTGCGCTCGCTGGAAATCGGCAACGACATGACCGGCCACTCGACCGGAACCGGCGAGTACGAGGACTTCGTGGCGACGTTTCGGGACCGCTACGACCGGCTTTCGGGGAAACTGAAGGGTCGGGTCAACCACCGCAACGCGACGGCGCTGCAGGCAAGCCCCGGCGGTGGCGACGCCGGCATGGTCGGGATGGTCTCGGACGTCCGCTCGACCGCAAACGGCCACTGGATTATCGAGTTAGAGGACACGACGGGCGTGTTCCCCTGTCTCGTGATGAAGGACAAGGACATCGCCGCCCTCGTCGAGGAGTTGCTGTTCGACGAGGTCATCGCCGTCGACGGGACGCTCTCTGACGACGGGAGCATCATGTTCGTCGACAGCCTCCACTTCCCGGACGTCCCCCGGACGTACAAGCCATCGACGGCGGACCGCCACGTTCAGGCCGCGCTCATCAGCGACGTCCACGTCGGCAGCGAGGAGTTCATGGTCGACGCCTGGCAGCGGTTCACCTCGTGGCTCCACACCGAGGAGGCAGAGAACATCGAGTATCTGCTGTTGGCCGGTGATATGGTCGAGGGCGTCGGCGTCTACCCCGACCAAGACGACGAACTCGACATCGTCGACATCTTCGACCAGTACGAGGCGTTCTCGGAGCACCTCAAGGAAGTTCCCGGCGACATGGAAATCGTCATGATACCCGGCAACCACGACGCGGTCCGGCTCGCGGAGCCGCAACCCGGCTTCGACGAGGAGTTGCGCGACATCATGACGGCCCACGACGCCCGCATCGTCTCGAACCCGGCGATGGTCTCCGTCGAGGGTGTCTCGGTGTTGATGTATCACGGCGTCTCCTTAGACGAGGTCATCGCCGAACTCCCCGAGGAGAAGGCCAACTACGACGAACCGCACAAGGCGATGTACCAACTGCTGAAGAAACGCCACGTCGCCCCGCAGTTCGGCGGTCACACCCGACTGGCTCCCGAGGAGAAGGACTACCTCGTCATGGACGAGGTGCCAGACGTGTTCCACACCGGCCACGTCCACAAACTCGGGTGGGGGAAGTACCGGAACGTGCTGGCGGTGAACTCCGGCTGTTGGCAGGCCCAGACCGACTTCCAGAAGAGCGTCAACATCGACCCCGACGCCGGGTTCGCGCCGATTCTCGACCTCGATACGCTGGATATGACGGTGCGGAAGTTCACCTGAACCACTGTTGGGAGCATCCGCTACGTCTCACGACCACCCGATAGAGGGAATCGAGACTATAGTGACAAAAGCTAGCACATCTACAATTTCTATAAATTGTTAATAAATATCGCGGCAAACAACGGTGTGTGACGGTGTCACATCGTCACCCTTATGTACTCAGTGTCAGCTATGCACATGCATGGCACAGGACACGGCCACTCCGGAGACGGTTTCCGAATGCGAGGTCATGGCGTCCATCGACGGCGATGCGAGCGGCGAGCGGCTCATCATCGCAGAACTCTGCCGAGAGGAGGCGTATCTCGCCATGTCCACGGAAGCCACCGTCGACGTAGACGACTGGCGGTAACCGGGTGGTCTGGGGGGTTGGGTGAATCGCGGCCAATTACACAGCGGTCGCTTCGGTAGATGACGTGGTCGACGGCGGGAGAACAGCTTTTTGCTCCCCGCCGTCGTTGCCGTGGATATGGATTACCAGCGCGTCGAGGGCGACCGCGAGTACGTCGCTCGACTGGAACACGGACGGGACTGGCGCGAGCAAATCGAGGCCTTCGCCGACGAGGAGGAAATCGATTCGGCGTTCTTCTTCGGCCTCGGGGCGGTGCAGGACGCGACCGTCTACTTCTACGACCAGACCGAACAGGAGTACTATCCCGTCGAGTTCGACGAGCCGTTCGAGGTGACGACGGCGCTCGGAAACGTCTCGCATCTCGACGGCGAGCGCTTCGCCCACACCCACGTCACCCTCTCGCGGGAGGACGGCTCGATGGTCGGCGGCCACCTCGATTCGGCGACCACTTTCGCCGGCGAGTTGTACCTCCGGGAGTTCGACGCCCACCTCGAACGCGAACACGACGACGTGACCGACCTCGACCTCTGGCCGCTGTAGATGCGAGACGACGACGAAGCGTACTTCGAGCGGTTGGAGTCCGGCCTCGACGAGGCGATGGCACTCGCCCGGGAGGCCCGACAGCGCGGCGGCGACCCCACCGAGGACGTCGAAATCCCCATCGCCAAGGACATGGCCGACCGCGTCGAGAACATCCTCGGCATCGACGGCGTCGCAGAACGCGTCCGAGAGATGGAAGAGGATCCCGACCTCTCCCGGGAGGAGGCTGCCCTCGAACTCGCCGAGGACTTCGCCGATGGGAAAGTCGGTGACTACGACTCCCGTGCCGGGAAGGTCGAAGGCGCCGTCCGGACCGCGGTGGCGCTGTTGACCGAGGGCGTCGTCGCCGCACCCATCGAGGGCATCGACCGCGTCGAAATCCTCGACAACGACGACGGCACGGAGTTCATCAACGTCTACTACGCCGGACCGATTCGCTCCGCGGGCGGGACCGCACAGGCACTGTCGGTGCTGGTAGCGGACTACACGCGGACGCTCATCGGCATCGAGGAGTTCAAACCCCGCGACGAGGAGGTCGAACGCTACGCCGAGGAGTTGGCGCTGTACGACAACGAAACCGGCCTGCAGTACAGTCCGAAGGACGCCGAGACGAAGTTCATCGCCCGGAACATGCCCATCATGCTCGACGGGGAGGCGACGGGCGACGAGGAGGTCTCGGGCTTCCGGGATTTGGAGCGGGTCGACACCAACAACGCCCGCGGTGGGATGTGTCTCGTCTTGGGGGAGGGTATCGCCCAGAAGGCACCGAAGATTCAGCGATACACCTCCCAACTGGAGGAGGTCGACTGGCCGTGGCTTCAGGACCTCATCGACGGGACCTACAAGAAAGACAACGGGGAGAGCGGCGACGCCGAGACGGACGACGACAGCGACGAAGGGGCCACAGAGGAGTCCGAGGACGCCGAACCCGAGGAAGACGCCGAATCCGAGGGCCACGACGGCCCGCCGCGTCCGGAGCCCTCGACGAAGTTCCTCCGGGACCTCATCGCCGGCCGGCCCGTCTTCGGCCACCCCTCCGAAGAGGGTGGCTTCCGACTCCGCTACGGTCGCTCGCGGAACCACGGCTTCGCGACCGCAGGCGTCCATCCGGCGACGATGCATCTCGTCGACGACTTCCTCGCGACCGGCACCCAAATCAAGACCGAACGCCCGGGGAAAGCCGCCGGCGTCATCCCCGTCGACAGCATCGAGGGGCCGACGGTCAAACTCGCCAACGGCGACGTTCGCCGCATCGACGACCCAGCAGAGGCCTTGGAGATACGCAACGGCGTCGAGGCCATCCTCGATTTGGGCGAGTACCTCGTCAACTACGGCGAGTTCGTCGAGAACAACCACCCACTCGCCCCGGCTTCCTACACGCCGGAGTGGTGGAAACACGACCTCGCGGCCGCCGGCGCCGACGTACAGGCCCTGGAGGACTCCCCGCGCGTGGACCTCGAACATCCCGAAACCGAACGGGTCCTCGAGTGGGTCGACGAGTACGACGCCCCGCTTCACCCCGAACACACACCCCTCTGGCACGACCTCGATATCGAGCGGTTCGAGGCGCTGGCCGAGGCGGCCAGCGACGGCCACTGGGCTGAATCCGACGGCGCCGCCGTCGCACCGAGCGAATCGACCACGGCCGCCAACCGCACGCTCGTCCTCCCGCGAACCGAGCCCGTCCGGGAGGCGCTGGAGGTCCTCATCGTCGAACACACCCAAGGCGAGGAGACGCTGACGGTCCCCGACGCCGTGCCGCTGGTGCGTTCGCTCGGCCTCACCGACGACCTCGAACGGACGTGGGAGTCGGGCGAGCTGTCGTCAGCCGCTCGAAACTACGACGGCGGCGAAAACGCGGTGAAGGCCGTCAACGAGGTCGCACCCTTCGAGATACAGGAGCGAGCGCCGACACGCATCGGCTGTCGGATGGGTCGCCCCGAGAAATCCGAGAAGCGAGACCTCTCGCCGGCGGTTCACACCCTGTTTCCCATCGGCGAGGCCGGCGGTTCCCAGCGCGACATCGCCGCCGCCGGCAAACACGCCGAGACAATGCAGGACACCCCAGGGATGGTCGAGGTGCAGGTCGGACGGCGGAACTGCCCCGATTGTGGCACCGAGACTCACCGCGCTCGCTGTCCCGACTGCAACGCCGTCACCGACCCCCACTACGTCTGCTACGACTGCGATATCGACGTCGAACCGGACGAGGCCGGCCGGGCTATCTGTCCGCGCTGTGAGCGGGAGGCCGACGCCGTCCAGACGAAGACCATCGACGTCAACGACGAGTACCGAACGGCGCTGTCGAACGTCAAAGAACGGGAAAACGCCTTCGACGTGCTGAAAGGCGTCAAGGGACTCACCTCCAAACACAAGGTCCCCGAACCCATCGAGAAGGGCGTCCTTCGGGCGAAGAACGGCGTCTCGTCGTTCAAGGACGGCACCGTCCGCTACGACATGACCGACCTCCCCGTCACGTCGGTCCGGGCGTCGGAACTCGACGTGACCGTCGGCCAACTGCAGGCGCTGGGCTACGAGGAGGACATCCACGGCCAACCGCTGACCCACGAGGACCAACTGGTCGAGTTGCGGGTTCAGGACGTGGTGCTCTCCAATGGCGCCGCCGAACACATGATTCGGACCGCCGACTTCGTCGACGACCTGCTGGAGCAGTACTACGGCCTCGACCGCTTCTACGAACTCGAGGACCGCGACGACCTCGTCGGCGAGTTGGTGTTCGGGATGGCACCCCACACCTCAGCCGCAGTTGTCGGAAGAGTGATTGGTTTCACCTCGGCGGCGGTCGGATACGCTCATCCGTACTTTCACGCCGCGAAGCGTCGGAACTGTGACGGTGACGAAGACTGCGTCATGCTCCTCATGGACGGACTTCTCAACTTCTCGAAGTCTTTTCTCCCGAACCAGCGCGGAGGGCGGATGGACGCGCCGCTGGTCATGTCCTCGCGCATCGACCCCGCCGAAATCGACGACGAGGCCCACAACATGGACATCGCCTCGTCGTACCCGCGGGAGTTCTACGAGGCGACGCGTGAGATGGCCGACCCCGGCGAGGTCGAGGACCTCGTCCAAATCGGCGAGGACACGCTCGGAACCGACGACCAGTACCGCGGGTTCGAACACACCCACGACACGACCGACATCGCGCTCGGGCCGGACCTCTCGGCGTACAAGACGCTGGGCGACATGATGGAGAAGATGAACGCCCAACTGGAACTGTCGCGAAAACTCCGGTCGGTCGACGAGACCGACGTGGCCGAGCGGGTCATCGAGTACCACTTCCTTCCGGACATCATCGGCAATCTGCGGGCCTTCTCCAGACAGGAGACGCGGTGTCTCGACTGCGGGGAGAAGTTCCGTCGGATGCCGCTGACCGGCGACTGCCGGGAGTGTGGCGGCCGGGTGAACCTCACCGTCCATCAGGGGTCGGTGAACAAGTACATCGACACCGCGATTCAGGTCGCCGAGGAGTACGGCTGTCGGGAGTACACGAAACAGCGGTTGCAGATTCTCGACCGCTCGCTGGAGTCCATCTTCGAAGACGACACCAACAAACAGAGCGGGATTGCGGATTTCATGTGACGCGACCTTTTTGCCCCATGCCGGCACAGTAGGGGGTAGATGGAACGCGAGGAGTTGGAGACGATTCCGGGGGTCGGCGCGAAAACCGCCGAGCGCTTGACCGAGCTCGACGACCCCGAAGCCGCGCTCGCGGCAGGCGACGTGGCGACGCTGGCGAGGGCACCCGGCATCAGCGACGGGCGGGCGGCCCGCATCGCTCGCGCCGCGATTCGGGACCGACACGGCGACGACGGCGACTTCCTCGCGACCGCGCGTGCACGCGAAATTTACGAGGACGCACTCGGATTGCTCCAAGAGCGTGCGGTCACCCACTACGCCGAGAAGCGGTTGGAGACGCTGTATCCAAGCGCTTCGGAGTCGCGCATCGAGGAGGTTCGGGCATTCGCGAGCGAGGCCGTCGAACGCGAACCGACGCCGGAGGTCCGCGAGGCGTTGGAGGGCGTCGAACCGCTCGAAGCACCACGAGACGTTCGAGTACGGGACCGGTGTCTGGCGACGAACGACGCCGAAACCTACTCCGAAGCGCGGGAGGCCGTCCCCGAGATGAGCGTCGAGTTGGTCGAAGACGCCCGCGGCATCGCCGATTTGGCGCGGGGGTACTCGACGGTCGTCGTTCTCGATGCGGGGTTCACCGGCGTCGAGGTCGACGGCGACGTTCGAGTCGAACCGAACGCATTGGAGGACCCCGTGAGCGTCGTCCCCGAGCGGACGCTGGCCTTTTTCGCCCGCAATCGAGACCGACTGCGGGCCGCTGCCGCCGTTCATCGAGCCGCGGGCATCGACGCACCCTGTGACATCGAGACGCTGGACGAGGCGCTGTCGCGGCTCAACGAGGACGGAACCGTCGCCGGCGATGACGACCTCGAAGCCCTCGAAGACGCGGTTTCGGACCTCGACGCTGCCGTTTCGATGGCCGAAGGCGTCGCCAACGACCACCTCCGGGAGGCCATCGAGGAACGCGACGTGACAATCGAGGGGACAGACTTGCTGTCGTTGGTCGAGCGCGGCGCGGGCGTCGACTCGCTTCTCGAACGGGAGTTAGCCGACGAGTTCGCAGCAGCGGTCGAGGCGGCGCGGGACCGCTTCGTCGACACGCTGGGGGTCGAGGACTACGAATCGCTGGCGCGGCAGGCCTTCGGCGAGGAGCCGACGTTTCCCGTCGAACACGACGAACGCGTCGTCGAGCGGTTGCGCGAGGAGTTGACCGCCGAGCGCGACCGACGGGCCGCGCGGTTGAAGCGGGACCTCGCCGACGACCTCGGCGAGATGCGCGACCCCGCCGAGGAACTCGTCGACGCGGCGCTCGAACTCGACGTCGAACTCGCAATCGCCCGGTTCGCCGAGGACTTCGACTGTGTGTTTCCGACGTTCGAAGGCCGGGGATTCGAAATCGAAGGGGGTCGGTCACCGCTGCTCGACGTGGGCTTCGAGGCGGTCGAACCGGTCGATTACGGCGTCGGGGGCGTCGCATTGCTCTCGGGCGTCAACAGCGGCGGGAAGACGTCGACGCTGGATTTGGTGGCCTTGGTCGTCGTCTTGGGACAGATGGGCCTGCCCGTACCCGCCGAGAACGTCCGACTGGAGCGCTTCGAGGCGCTGCACTATCAGGCGAAGACACAGGGAACGCTGGATGCGGGTGCCTTCGAGTCGACCCTCCGGGAGTTCGGGTCGCTGGTCGCCGGTGAGCGGACCCGCCTCGTGTTGGTCGACGAGTTGGAATCGATAACCGAACCCGGGGCGAGCGCCGTCATCATCGCGGGCATCCTGGAGGCGCTGACCGAGAGCGATTCCACCGCGGTGTTCGTCTCCCACCTCGCAGGCGAGATACGGGAGGCCGCCGCTGTCGACGTGACCGTCGACGGAATCGAGGCCCTCGGCCTCGAAGACGGCGAACTGCAGGTGAACCGTTCGCCGGTCAAAGACCACCTCGCCCGGTCGACGCCGGAGCTCATCGTCGAGAAGTTGGCCGAAGAGGGCACCGACGACGTGTTCTACCGCGATTTGCTGGAGAAGTTCGACTGAGGCGGGCGAAGTCCCAGCCGAGGCCCACCCGCTCCCCCGAAGGCTTAACACCTGCCGCAGCGTGGTGAAAGTGAAATGGCGGACGACGACATGCTGTCGTGGGACGAGTCGGTGTTCCGCGACGAGCACGTCCTCGAACTGGATTACCTCCCGGAGGCGTTCTTACACCGCGACGAGCAGATGGAGACGCTGAAGTACGCCCTCCGGCCGGCGGTTCGCGGCTCTCGACCGCTGAACGTGATGGCTCGCGGGCCGCCCGGAACCGGCAAGACGACGGCCGTCCAGAAACTGTTCGACGAACTCACGAGCGTCAGCGACATCGAAGTCGTCCGTGTGAACTGTCAGGTCGACTCGACGCGGTACGCCGTGTTTTCGCGGCTGTTCGAGGGACTGTTCGACTACGAGCCGCCGACCTCCGGCATCTCGTTTAAGAAACTGTTCGGACAGATTACCGACCACCTCGTCGAGGAAGACGAGGTCCTCATCGTCGCGCTGGACGACGTGAACTACCTCTTCTACGAGGACGAGGCCTCCGATACGCTGTACTCGCTGCTGCGAGCCCACGAGGCACACTCCGGGGCGAAAATCGGCGTCATCGTCGTCTCATCGGACCTCGATTTGGACGTCATCGAGGAACTCGACGGCCGGGTACAGTCGGTGTTTCGCCCCGAGGAGGTGTACTTCTCGGCGTACGGCGAGCGCGAAATCGTCGACATCCTCAGAGAGCGCGTCGAACGCGGCTTCCGAGAGGGCGTCGTGGGGACGCGAGTCTTGGACCGAGTCGCCGAACACACCGCCGACAGCGGCGGTGACCTCCGGGTCGGTATCGACCTGCTCCGACGGGCCGGCCTGAACGCCGAGATGCGCGGGTCGACGGAAGTGAGCGTCGACGACGTCGACGACGCCTACGAGAAGGCCAAGTACGTCCATCTTTCCCGGCATCTTCGCGGCCTCTCGGAATCCGAAGCCGCCCTCGTCAGAGTGCTCGCGGAACACGACGGGCAACGCGCCGGCGATGTCTACGAGGCGTTCAGCGAGACGACCGACCTCGGCTACACTCGCTACTCCGAAATCATCAACAAACTCGACCAACTCGGCCTCATCGATGCCGAGTACACGAACGTCGAGGGGCGAGGACGTTCGCGGGCGCTGTCGTTGTCGTACGATTCCGACGCGATTCTCGACCGACTGGAAGAGTAGGAAGCGGGACTAATTCCAAAAGTGAGAAGCGTTCCGGTTCAGCGGTCGCCCGGTTCGTCGCCCATCCACTGCTCCGGCACCTGAATGACGTAGCGGCCGTTCTCCTGGAGGGCGATGATGTACTCCTCGCGGTCGTACAGTTCCATGAGATTGAGTTCGTACTGGCCGGGTTCGACGATTTTGATTGATTCGAACTGGTCGTTCAGTTGCTCGCGAAGTTCGGTGAGGTCGGGGTCGTCGCCGGACGGTTCGCTGACGACCCGGCCCTCGGCTTCGGGTTCGACGTCCGCCAACCCCCCGTCGTCGGTGTCGTCGTCGCGCTCCGATTCGGAGAGTTCAGTCGAGGAGACGACATCGGACCGGGCGCTGGCCTGTGCGAGGTCCTCGTCGTCGGTCTCCCGCTGTTTGCGGCGGGCGTCCGCGTCGATGATTTCGCCGTCCGACTCGGTCGTCGAGGAAGCGTTCGACTCCGGCGTCGAGGAGGCGTCCGTCCCCGAACTCGAAGCCTCGGCTTCGCTCGGCCACTTGGCGTTCGGGTCGGGGGATTCCGCTGGGGATTCAGGCGTCGTGGAGACGAAATCCCGAACTTTCGTCGTCGCGCGACCGACCGTTTCGGCGACCGAAGAGTCCGGCGTCTCCGGTGGGTCCGGCGGCTCTTCACGCGAAGGCGTCTCCTCGGGATGCTCCGGAACCGGCTCACCTTCCGGATGGAACTGGAACTTGTTGCCGCCACACTCCGGACAGCCCGACAGCATCTCCTTGGAGCCGTCGGCGAACGTGTGGCCGCATCCGGTACACTGGTGTGGCATAGGGTGGTGGTTCGCGCGTTACGTGCGCGTGATGAGGGTACTGATGAGGGTCTCGTCTTTGTGCAGTGTCTCGATGCGGTTCGCCGGACCGATGACGGTCAGTTTGTTCGGCTCGTCTTTCCCCATGAGGCGGCCGAGAAATCCGCTGTCGCCGCCGTCACCGCCCGGATACGTTTCGATTTCGATGCCGGTGAAGCCGTCGGGGTTGATTTCCGACATCGTCACCTCGATGAGTTTCGACTCCTCTTCGGGTTCCAGCCCTTCCTCGAGGATGACGATGTTGCCGTCGTGGACGCCGTCGAGGATGAGGCGAATCTTCTCCATCGTCCGCATGTCCTGCATCCGCTCGGCGCTTATCATGTCGATTTGGATGCCGTCACCCAGTCCCTCGCCGTCGTCGTCGGTGGTTATCTCGGGCATGGTGTCACCCGAAGTACTCCGCTATTTTGTCGTACACTTCGTCCATGTTGTCACCCTCCAGCGCCGACAGCGGAACCGTCTCGTGTTGGGGGAACGCGTTGCTGATTCGCTGAACGCTTGCCTCTTCGAGGTCGATTTTGTTCGCGAAAATCAACACCGGCAGGTCCTGGCTCTCGATGATGCCGATGAGCATCGTGTTCACCTGCGTGAACGGGTCCTCAGTGGCGTCGAGGACGTAGATGACGCCGTCGACGTCTTCCCGAAGCCAGTGCATGGCCTCGGCGACCCCTTCGGTCGCCTCACGGGAGCGACGGACGGCGTCGTCCTTCTCGATGTCGTGTTCGAGGAACTCCTTGTAGTCGACTTTCGTCGTGACGCCGGGTGTGTCCACCACGTCGATGGTGACGGACTTGCCGTTTCGCTTGATTTCCACGTTCTCCTTGCGCCGTGCGCGTCGCGTTTCGTGGGGAACGTGGCTCTCGGGACCGATGGCGTCGCCGGTCCAGTCGCGAGCGATACGATTGGCGAGCGTCGTCTTGCCCGCGTTCGGAGGGCCGTAAATGCCGATTCGCTTCGGCTCGCTGCCCGCAAACAGGCTCGACGTCGCCCGGGAAATACTCGATTTGAGTTCGGTTAACAGTCCCATCTCATCCTCCCGCGGCCCCGATTTCGACTCGAAATCGGAGTCGCTCTGCACGTACTACCATACCGCATTCACTTAACTGTGTGTCAGACACACGTAACGGAACGGACAGAACCTCTGGCGTTTCCAGCGGCGTGAGCCCCGAATCCGGGCGTATCGGGGGACGTCCTCGGAGGGAGAACCGCTTTGATATCTCGATGGGTGCCACACGCACTCCGAGACCAGCCGGTGGGGGCGACTCAGTTCTTGCAGCTGAATTCTGGCAACTCAGTCAAGGCGGTCCGACTCTAACCAGTCCGACTCTACACCCGTTGGGTTCGGATACCGTCGACCTCCTAGACACCCCCACCCCCTTGTTTCAACTGGAACGAGAAAAGGGAGGGGCAGGGGTGGCGAGGAGTCGGGTTAGATATTAGCGAATCTAGATGAACTCGATGAGCTAGACTAGAATTTCGGCTACTGGCTCTAGATTCCTAGCAACACAACAAAGAAAACAACTAGACTAATTCCTTTCTTTTCTAGTGCGGCTTTGGTTTTAGTGTAGGAGATATAAACCTTACTGACTAGGGAGGCACCCTGACGTGTTCACCCCTACCCTCACTTCTCACGTTCCACCCGAAACGAAGGGGTGTGGGGGTACTCCCTTACGTTTCCCGTGCATCAACTGGAACATTCACTCACCGTCATTTAGCCGGCTTCCGAGGTCCGCCAAAACGTCTCCGTATCAGTAACCAAGGCCTTCGAATCGTCCTTAAGACCGCTTTACTCACCCATGAACTGCTCGTAGGTTCGTCCTAAACCCGGCCACCGAGTCCTGATACGTCACGAATGTCTAGTGAAGACGAGCCGAGTACAAACTCGCCGAGACTGACTCAATCGTAATTTCAGGCAGTCGCACCGCAACGTTTAATACCGCATTCCACCATCGGTTCCCCTGCATCAATTGGACGGCCCGATTCGACCTGATTCCACACAGCAGGCGTCTATCGCCTCTCTTTGGCCTGCTCGGCCGTCGCGCAGCGACGTTCCACCTGAAACAGGGGGGTTCAGAACGATGACAGACGACGACTCGAACACATCAACTGACGGAGGTGATAGTTCGGCGGTACCCGACGATTCGGATGTCGGTACCTCGACCACCGAGGAGAGTCGTGTCTCCACCGACGACTCGGCCTCGACAGGGACGGATGCGTCCGAGAGTACCGATGCGGCGACCGACGAGGGAGAGGTACAGACGTCCGAATCCGAGAAAACAGCCCCGGACGATGGGGATTCTCCACCGGAAGCGGAGGGGTCGTCACTCAGCGGCGGTGTCGACGCCGGCGTCGACACAGACACACAGGGACGCAGCGTCGACGGGTTCTCCGGGGGTGTCGACTTGGAGGACCTCGACCTCGACGACGCCGACGACGAGGAGGCCGACGAAGCCTCCCGTGGGCTGTTCGACGATCTCCTTGAAGGGGAACCCATCTTCGAGAACAAGGAGGTCCTCCGTCCCTCCTACACCCCGCGGAAACTTCCCCACCGCGAGGAGCAGATTAACAACATGGCGACCATCCTCGTCACTGCATTGCGCGGGGAGACGCCGTCGAACATTCTCATCTACGGCAAGACGGGGACCGGAAAGACCGCCAGCGCGAAGTTCGTCTCCGAGGAGTTGGAGACGACCTCCGAGAAGTACGAGGTTCCCTGTGAGGTCGAGTACATCAACTGCGAGGTGACCGACACCCAGTACCGCGTGCTCGCACAGCTCGCGAACAAGTTCATCGAGAAAAACGAGGCGTACATCGAGCGCCGACTCGACGAACTCGACGACCTTCGGGACGACGCCGCGGCGGACCCCGCCGTTCTCGATGACACCGAGTTCGACAGCGTTGCAGCGGTCGAAACGAGGATACGGGACCTCGAAGACGACCTCGAAGAGTTCGAACCCGTCCCGATGACGGGATGGCCGACGGACCGTGTGTACTCGACGTTCTTCGACGCGGTTGACTACCACGAGCGCGTGGTCGTCATCATGCTCGACGAAATCGACAAACTCGTCGAGAAGTCGGGCGATGACACGCTCTACAATCTCTCGCGGATGAACTCCGAGTTGGAGAACTCTCGCGTCTCGATTATGGGCATCTCCAACGATCTGAAGTTCACCGACTTCCTCGACCCGCGGGTCAAATCCAGTCTGGGCGAGGAGGAAATCGTCTTCCCGCCGTACGACGCGACCCAACTCCGGGACATCCTCCAGCACCGCTCGGAAATCTCGTTTAAACCCGACACGCTCTCCGACGACGTGATTCCGCTGTGTGCGGCCTTCGCCGCACAGGAACACGGCGACGCCCGTCGAGCGCTGGACCTGCTTCGAACCGCGGGCGAACTCGCCGAACGCGACCGTACCGAAACCGTCGAGGAAAAACACGTCCGTCACGCCCAGGAGAAAATCGAACTCGACCGGGTCGTCGAGGTGGTCCGGACGCTCCCGACCCAGTCGAAACTCGTCCTCTATGCCACCATCCTGCTCGAGGAAAACGGCGTTCACAACATCAACACCGGCGAGGTGTTCAACATCTACAAGCGACTCTGTCAGGAAATCGACGCCGACGTGCTCACCCAACGGCGGGTCACCGACCTCATCAGCGAACTCGACATGCTCGGCATCGTCAACGCCGTCGTCGTCTCGAAGGGTCGCTACGGTCGGACGAAGGAAATCAGCCTCTCGGTTCCACTCGACGAAACCGAAGCCGTCCTGCTGTCGGACTCCCGAGTCGGCGAGGTCGAAGAGGCCCAACCGTTCGTGCAGGCGCGGTTCGATAACTAACGACCTTTTTCCACGGCGCGCGGAGCACGCCGGGAAAAACGTCGATGAAAAAGACACTGCGGGCCTCCCTATGGTCGGCCCTTGGTCCCGCGTCTCGCGATGCTCGACGCGGTGTGGTTCGAAAGACGCCGTTGGCGTCTTTCGTCATGCGAAAAGAGCGCTTTGCGCTCTTTTCAGCAAACCGCTTGCTCACTCCGTTCGCTCGCGGATGCTCGTCCTCCATTGAACCCCTTCGTTTCGTATGGAGAATCGTATCCTTACTCCCCGACAACGGCCTCGGCTTCCACCTCGACGACGTACTCGGGACCGATGAGACTCGACACCTCGACCATCGTCGAGGCGGGCCGTACGTCCCCGAAGAACTCGCCGTGAACCTCGCCGATGGTCTCCCAGTCGTCGGCGTCGACGACGTACATCCGGGTTCGAACCACGTCCTCGCGACGACCGCCGGCGTCCTCGATGGCGTCGACGACGATTTCCAGTGCTCTGCGGGTTTGTCGCTCCGGGTCGCCGGGTGCGACGGGGTCGCCGTCTTCGTCGGTCGCCGTCGTCCCCGACACGAGGATTCGGTCACCGACGCACATTGCTCGCGAGTAGCCGACCTTCGGTTCCCACTCGGTGCCCGTCGAGATGCGGTTGCGTTCCATACGCCTCTCCGTGGCGCCGACCGCATAACTCCGACGCGACGGAACTGAAGGCTTTAAACGGGTTCCCGCGGAACGCTCGCATATGAGTCAGGCCACCAAAGTCGTCCTCGGGACGGTCGGCATCTCGGTCGTCGTCGCCCTCGTGTTGCTCGTCGTCATCTCGATGGCGTGAGGCGAGATGTTCGAACCACGTGAACTCGACGGAGAACTCGAAGCGCTCCGGGAAGCAGAGGCTCCCGGAGCAATCGTCCTCGATGTCGAGGGGGACTTCGAGACGCTTCCACCCGAAGTCGCGGAGAGCCTTCTCCCGATAGTCGATTCGCTGGACCCGCTTGCCTACCCCGAGGCGTGGGTCCCCGACGACGCACCCGAAACGCTGCACCGAATCGCGGGCGGGGAGTTCACCATTGGCGCGCCGGGCGACGGCGGCGTCGCGTGGACGCGACAGACCGACCCGCCGGTCGTCTTCGTCAAACCGCGACTTGAGGGGTCTCCCCAGGGGTTCATCGATTTCCTCATCGCCAACGCCGTAGTCGAAATCGAAATCGGCCTCCCGGAACAGTTCCTCGGATTCTTCGAGGACCGATACGTCGCCTTCGACGAGACGGTGCCGCTGTCGTCGGCCGACACCTACCAACTTGCCGCCGCGCTGTTCGACGCCTACGTCGGCCTACACACCCGCGATGTCTTCGAGACGTGGGACGAGGAGTACCCGGGTCTGTACGAGGAGTGGGTCGACGCCGGGAAGCGCCTCGAACCGCGACTGTCCGGCCTCTCCGGCGATGTCGCGAATGGACGCACCGACTTCGCCGACGCCGCGGAACTGGCCTGTGCGGCGGTCAAACACGACGTCGAGGTTCCGACGCCGTTTTCGGCGCTGAACACGAGCGCCTACCGCGACCACGGCGCCGATTTCGCAGTACAGTGGGCCGAAAAGACGTTCGAGGCGTTGGGCGGGGACTGATTTTCCTCGGCGTTATTGGAACGCCTGGAAGCCGGTGAGGTCCGAGCCGAGAATGAGGGTGTGGATGTCGTGGGTGCCCTCGTAGGTGTAGACGGTTTCGAGGTTCGTCATGTGCCGCATCGGCGAGTAGTCGGCGGTGATGCCGTTGCCGCCAATCATCTCACGAGCGATGCGTGACTGATTGCGAGCCATGCGGACGTTGTTGCGTTTGGCCATCGAGACGTGTTCGGGCCGCAACTCGCCGCGCTCCTTGAGGTCGGTCAGCCGGTAGATGAGAAGTTGTGCCAGCGTAATCTGGGTGGCCATCTCCGCGAGTTTGTCCTGTTGGAGTTGGAACCGTGCGATGGGACCGCCGAACTGCTCGCGGTCGGTGGCGTACTGCCGTGCCGTCTCGAAGCAGTCCCGTGCCGCGCCGACGGCGCCCCACGCGATACCGAACCGCGCCTGCGTGAGACACGACAGCGGTCCCTTCATCCCTTCGACGCCCGGGAGCACGTCGCTTTCCTCGACGCGCACGTCGTCGAGGTGGATTTCTCCCGTAATCGAGGCGCGAAGGGAGAGTTTCTCGTCGATTTTGTTCGTCGTCACGCCGGCTTTGTCGGTGTCGACGAGGAATCCGCGGACGGTGTCGTCGTCGTCGGAGCGGTCCTTCGCCCAGACGAGAGCCACGTCGGAGATGGGGGAGTTCGTAATCCACGTCTTCGCGCCGTTGAGGACGTAGCCGTCGCCGTCGGCTTCGGCGTGGGTTTCCATCGCCGAGGGGTTCGAGCCGTGTTCGGGTTCGGTGAGGCCGAAACAGCCCACCTTCTCGCCCGACCCGAGGTCCCAGAGGTACTCCTCTTTCTGCTCTTCGCTGCCGAAGGAGTGAATCGGGTACATGACGAGGGCGCCCTGGACGGAGGCCATAGAGCGGAGTCCGGAGTCGCCGGCTTCGAGTTCCTGCATCAAGATGCCGTAGGCGCGCTCAGAGAGGTTCGGCAGGCCGTAGCCTTCGAGGTTCGGCGCGTAAAAGCCCAACTCGCCCATCTCGGTGATGAGTTCCTTCGGGAAGGTGCCCTCAATCCAGTGTTCGCCGACGTCGGGCTTGACGCGGTCCTCGACGAAGTCACGAGCGGTGTCTCTGACCATCCGCTCTTCTTCGGTGAGGTCCGCCTCGAGGTTCACGTAATCCAGCATACCAACCCCTTGGAGTGCACCACCAAAAACGCTCGGCCACGCAGTCGGAGTTGTCGACGGCCGCTCACGAAAGAAATCAGTCGTCCGCAGCGGGTTCGGGCCTGTGAGTTACCGCACGTCGGAAGTTTTCGAAGATATCCTTTGCCGCCAGCGCCTCGGCGTAGCGCTCCTCGGTGATGTCGGTACAGACGGACTCGATTTTCTCTTCCGGAAGGTGGTCTTTTCCGCGGACGACATCCTCGGCGGTTTCGGGGTCGTACTCGGGGTGGGACTGCAGTCCCCACACGCGGTCGTGACGGAAGCCGTGGATGCCGTAGTCGTTTTCGGCGATTCGGTCTGCCCCGTCGGGGAGTTCGGTCACCGCATCCGAGTGGGTCGTGAACACGGTAAACGACTCGGGGACACCCTCGAAGATATCGTCGCCGGCGTGTTCGACGGTCCGGTAGCCAAGTTCGTACTCGCCCATCGGTTCGACGGTGCCGCCGAGGGCGTCGGCGAGCAACTGGTGGCCCCAACAGATGCCGAGCGCCGGCAGGTCTCGCTCGATTGCGCCGCGAACCCACTCTCTGGTCGCCTCTATCCACGGTTCGTCGTCGTACACCGACGACCGCGACCCGGAGACGACGATGCCGTCGAAGCCGTACCCCTCGGGGAACCGTCCCTCTGAAACCCCGAACACCGAGAGGTCGGCGTCGAGTTCCCGTCGGAAGTTCCGTGGGGTGTTGGGGTCACCGTGGGAGGCGTCCAACAGCGCGATACGTGGTCGCATTACCAGCCAGTACCGCTCGCACGGACAAAAGGACCCTGCCGTCGGGAAGGTTCGCGCCGACCTGTGACGCCGCCCGTTCGCCCGAACCGTCGTTCAACCGTCGTCAGCGGCCGTCTCGTCGATAAAGTCGGCTATCGCGTCCGTCACAGCCGTGGCGTGTTCGACGAAGCAGAACCGCTTCCCCTCGACGGGTTCGAAGCGCCCCCGCGGAAGGTCCTCGGCGAGTTCCTTCCCCGAGTCGAGCGAGACGACGGGGTCGTCGACGCCGTGGCACACAAGCGTCGGCAGGGTCAGTTCGTACGGGGGACCGGCCTCGAAGGAGCGGACTGCTTCGAGGTGTCCAGTGCGGGCCTCGCCGGTAGCGTCTTCCTCGCGGCGCCACTCGACGATGCGGTCGATGAGTCCGGTTTCGGCGAAGAACCGGTCGGAAAACGCCAGCGACAGCGACTCCCGAAGCCGCGTCGGGTCGGCGGGATGCAGCGTCGCCAGTGTCTCGCCGTCGACGCGGTCGCCCGAAGCGGCCGCCCCGAACAGCGCGAGCGAGCGGGCGCGGCCGTACTCCCGTGCGTACCGGAGTGCGACCATCGCCCCGAGGCCGGCGCCGACGAGGTGGACGCGCCGAACGTCGGCGGCGGCGAGGACGGCCTCCAAGTCGGCGGCGAACCGGTCGACGGTGTACGGTGCCGCCGAATCGGAGCCGTCGGTGCCGCGCGGCGCGTAGACGAGCGTCCGATACGGCCCCGTCAGCGATGGCGCCTGCCATCCCCACAGCCACGGGCCGCTCGCGGCGTCGGGGACGAAAACCACCGTCGGTTGGTCGTCGCCATCGCCGGCGAGTTCGTAGTACAGGGTCGTCCCGTCGGTCGTAACCGTCGGCATACGCGCTCCGAGGGGCGGTAGCCTCAAGCGCGTTGTGTTCGCCGCCGACCGTCCGAACGCGTCCGTCGGCACACACTTGCCGCCGGCGGACGAGGTCCGTGACATGACCCCAGAAGAACTCCGTGCGGACATTCCGGCGTGTGACGACTGCGTGTACCTGAACACCGGCGCGAGCGGGCCGAGTCCCCGCCACGTCGTTGAGGCGACGGTCGACGCCCAGCGGAGCCACGAGTTCGACGCCTGCCGGAGCGACCACTACGAGGCCGCCGCCGAGACGAAGGACGCCGCCCGGGAGCACATCGCAGAGTATCTCGGCTGTCGCCCCGCCGACGTGGCGCTGGTCGCCTCGACGGGCGACGGCATCAGTCGAATCGCCAACGCAATCGAGTGGAGCGCCGGCGACCGGGTGGTCCGGACCGACCTCGAACACCCCTCCGGCGTCCTCCCGTGGCGTCGACTCGAAGAAGAGGGCATCGAGGTCGTCACCGTCCCCTGCCCCGACGGACGACTCCCGATGGATGCCTACTGCGAGGCCGTCGCCGACGCACGAGTGGTGTGTCTCAGCTCGGAGAGTTGGCTCCATGGGACGCGACTGAACGTCTCGGAGGCGGTCGACATTGCCCACGACGCGGGGGCGCTCGTCGTCGTTGATGCGGTTCAGACCGTCGGCCAACACCCCATCGACGTGGCGGAGTGGGGCGCCGACGCGGTGTGCGCCTCGGGACACAAGTGGCTGCTCGGACCATGGGGTGCGGGCTTTCTGTACGTCGACCCCGACTCCATCGCGGAGTTCCGGCCGCGCCACATCGGCTACAGCGGGGCGGTCGACCCGACGGGTCCGGACCTCGAGTACAAACCCGAGGCCGCCCGCTTCGAAGTGTCGACGAGTTCGGTCGCGCCGTACGCCGGCCTCATCGCGGGTCTCGACACGCTGGAAGACATCGGGTTCTCGACCGTCGAGTCGCGCATCGAGCGGCTGACCGACCGGCTGAAGGCGGGGCTTGGCGACCGACTCGTGTCGCCGCAGGCCTACGAATCCGGTCTCGTCGCCTTCGAGGTCGACGACGCCGAGGGGTTCGTCGCCCAAGCCAGCGAGGGGGGCGTCGCGGTCCGCGACGTTCCCTCGGGCGACGTTCGCGCGTCGCTCCACGTCTTCAACACGGCGGCCGACGTCGACGCGCTGTTGGAGTTGTTGTGAGACTGTAACGTTCACGGTCCTTCACGGCGAAACCTCGGTTTTCCGGCGTTCGAGCGGTTCTCCCCCGCGGTTCGGCATTGGTTCACACGCTATTATTATGTGTGTCGGGTCCAACCTACCTGACATGCCGGAATGCCAGAACTGTGGCGCGTTCGTGACGGCAGCGTACGCACGGGTTTTCACGCCGAACGGGGTCGAGAATCCACGCGTCTGCCCCCAGTGCGAAGACAAGATTCGTGACGGCTCGGACGTTCGCGAGGCGCGTTCGACCCGTCGCACGTAACGACACCGGCTTCTGACCGTTCTCTTCGTCTCTCGAAACGCCCAGCGGCGGCCTTATCGACTCGCTTCGAGCAGTTCCAGTGCCCGCTCCAGCAGTTCCTCGGCGCGGTCGGCGTCGCGGGCCTCGGCGGTCACTCTGACGAGTGGTTCCGTCCCGCTGGCCCGCACGAGGAACCACCCTTCGTCGGTTCCGACACGGACGCCGTCCATCGTCTCCACGTCGTCGTAGGTGTCGTGGACGCGCCGTTCGACGCCGTCCATGACGGCGAGTTTGTCCCCGCATTCGACGTTCGCCCGCCGAATCGGGTACGTCGGGATGTCGTCGATGCGCTCCGAGAGCGGTCGGTCGGCGGCCAGGGCGGCGATTCGTACGGCCGCCAGGGGGCCGTCGGGACACAGCGTCTCATCGGGCCAAATCCACGCTCCCGAGGGCTCGCCGCCGAAGGCCACGCCCGGTTCGGCCGCGGCCTCCGAGACGAACACGTCGCCGACCGGGGTTCGGACGACGCCCACGTCGCGCTCGGCGAGGAAGTCCTCGACGGCGAGGCTGGTGTCGACGGGAACGGCGACGGAATCGCCCGCCTCGGCGGCGTCGGCGGCGAACAGCGCGAGCAAGGTATCCCCCGAGAGGAAGGTTCCGTCGCCGGCGACCGCTCGCATCCGGTCGGCGTCGCCGTCGTGGGCGATTCCGAAGTCGTAATCACTCCCGGAGACGAGACCCGAGAGCGCAGTGCAGTTTTCTGGGGTCGGTTCCGAGGGTCGCCCCGGGAACCGACCGTCCGGTTGGGCGTTCAGCGTCTCCACGTCACAGCCGGCCGCGACGAGGGCGTCGGCACTGACTCCACCGGCGCCGTTGCCGAGATCGACGGCGACCGAGAGGTCGAGTGCATCGGGACCGCCTGCGGCGTCGACGAGCGCCTCGACGTGTCGCGTTCGCTCCTCGCCGGCGGTCCGGGTTCCCAGTCGGTCCCACGGCTGGAGGTCCGGGTCGTCGGCCTCGATTCGCTCGGTGATTCGCTCGCGGTCGGCGCTTCCGTAGGCCTGGCCCGTCGGTTGCCACAGCTTCAGCCCGTTGTCCTCCGGTGGGTTGTGACTCGCGGTCACGACGATGCCGGCGTCGGCGTCCCGCCACGCGACGGCGCGACCGACCGTCGGCGTCGCCGCCACGCCCAAATCGATGACGTCGGTGCCCGTCTCGCGGAGGCCGGCGGTCAGCGAATCGACGAGAAGGGCGCCGCTGTCGCGGGCGTCCCGGCCGACGACGACCCGGTCGGTCTCGGCGCCGACCGCTCGGCCCACCTGCAGCGCCAACTCGGCGGTCACGACCTCCCCTACGGGTCCGCGGATACCGCTCGTTCCGAACATACTCCGAACTCGCGGGCCGGCCCCAAAACCCTAGCCGTCCGGCTTACTCCTCGGGGGACCACTCGCAGGCGTCGCCGTCCGTCAACGCCTCCTCGTCGATGTATGCGGAGAGACAGGCGTAGTTGCAGAAACCGCCGACGGGAACGCGTTCGTCGTCTTCGGTCGCTTCGACGAACACCGGGTCGTAGTTCGCGAGGTCGCTGCCGCAGTAGGTACACTCCATACCCCTATTCGGGGTCGTCACCGCAAGGGCTTTTTCCGCGTCGGCACGACTCGCGCACATGAAACAGCAGGGCGGAACCGACGACGCCAAGCGCCGTGCGGGCGAGAGCGCCGCCGACGCCGTCTCCGACGGCGCTGTCGTCGGCCTCGGGACGGGGTCGACGGCCGCCTACGCCATCCGGGAACTCGGCCGGCGGGTGGATTCGGGCCTCGACATCCGCGGTATCCCGACCTCACACGGCGCTCGCCGTCTCGCCCGTGAAGTGGGCATCCCGCTGACGACGCTCGCGGAAGCGACGCCAGACGTGGCCATCGACGGCGCCGACCAGGTGGCCGACTTCGAGTTGATAAAGGGGGGCGGTGCGGCCCACGCTCGCGAGAAACTCGTCGACAGCGCCGCCGAGCGGTTCATCGTCGTCGTCGACGAGACGAAACTGACCGAACCGCTGGACGCGGCCGTTCCGGTCGAGGTACTTCCCGATGCGGTCCCCGTCGTCGAACGGGAACTGGAAGCCCTCGACGGGACGCCGGAACTACGGGCCGCCGAACGGAAAGACGGCCCCGTCGTCACCGACAACGGCAACCTCGTCGTCGACTGTGCGTTCGGCGCCATCGCCGACGCAGAGGCGCTCGCGGCCGACCTCTCGGCGCTGCCGGGCGTCGTCGAACACGGGCTGTTCGTCGGGTTGGCCGACGAGATTCACGTCGGTAGCGAAGATGCTGTCGACGTTCGTCGGTAGCGATTCCCGTCGACGGCGCTACCGCTTGGGAGGGTTGCGTCAAAAAAACGGAACGGAGGTTCTCGACCTTACAGGTCGCGCGGCTGGACCGTCTTCCGGTCGTTGGCCTCGGCACGCCGGGCGGCGTCCTCGAGGAGCTCCTCGACTTCCTCGTCGAGGGCGTCGTAGAAGTCGGAGGCAACGTTCATGTCATCCAGCGCTTCCTTCACAGCGGCTTTGACGATTAGGTCTGCCATACAAGCCGCGGTTTGTCCGGGGTCCTTTATATAAGTTCCCAATCGAGGGAGGTCTCGCCGCTTCTACTGCCGGTTTAGCCGTGAAGAACCGGGATGAACCCGGCGGTAGTTCCTGGGATTAGGTAGCCTTTGTGGCCGGTCGCCCCCGTCGTGGGTCGTTCGGTCGGTAGGTCCCGTCTCGCGCGCGCTGACGGTGATTCGCGGCTTCGGTCGCGAGCAGAACCGCGAGAGTTTCGTGTTCGGGACCACGAACGTCTCCCATGCGCGATATACTCGATGCGGTCGCCGACGGCGAACTTTCGCCTGCCGAGGCACAGGCGGAGCTCAGTGGGTACGCACGGACGGAGGCGGGGCGGTTCGACGCCGCACGGGAGTCCAGAACCGGAATCCCGGAGGCGATACTCGCGGCGGGCAAGACCGACGACGAGACGGCGTCGATGGCGGCTGCGGCCGTCGAGACGACCGGGGCCGCGTTGGTCACGCGTGCCGACGACGACGCGGTCGACGCCTGCAAAACTCGGTTGGCCGAGGCGGTCCCCGATGCCGACATCGAACGGAATGCTCGCGCTCGGACGCTCGTCGTCCACGCCCCGGAGTACGAGGCGCCGGACCTCGATGCAACCGTCACCGTCGTCACGGCGGGGACCTCTGACGCCGCCGCTGCGGGAGAAGCCGCAGTCGTCGCCGAGGAGATGGGCGCGACCGTCGAGTTCATCGACGACGTGGGCGTCGCGGGCATCGCCCGGTTGTTCGACCGCCTCGAGGAACTCCGAGCGGCGGACGTGTTGATTGTCGCGGCGGGCCGGGAGGGTGCCCTCCCGACGGTTGCGGCGGGGCTCGTCGACGTGCCGCTCATCGGGTTGCCGGTCTCGACTGGCTACGGTCACGGCGGACGGGGCGAGGCCGCCCTCGCCGGTATGTTGCAGTCCTGTACGCCGATTACGGTCGTCAACGTCGATGCCGGCTTCACCGCCGGGTCGCAGGCGGGACTCATCGCACGGACGGTGTCTTCGGCCCGCTCGGAGTCGTGACTCGGCCGTGCTAACATGGCCGAAAACCGGCTGTATGGTACGGTTTGGCGAGGGTATTTGTGTCTAGAGGTCCAACTAAAAGGTAGCCGACGAGGGATACCCGCGTCGGCGGCCAGAATGCCCAGGTGTGACCACTGTGATGCGCACGTCTCCGACCGGTTTGCCCGGGTGTTCGCGGACGAAGGCGGACGGGTACACGCCTGTCCGAACTGCTCTGCGAACGCCGGCATCGCCGAGGTTTCGCGAGACCGTGCCCACGAGTAACGTTCCTGCGGTCGTAGCACTGTGTTCCAACCACAGGGTGCCCTCGTTCTACCGACGCCGACTGTGAGCAGCGACTCGGCCGACCACCACGTGTACGTCATCGAGTGCGTCGATGGGTCGCTGTACACCGGCTACACGACCGACGTACAGCGGCGAGTCGAAGAACACGACGCCGGCGAGGGCGCGAAATACACCCGCGGTCGCACGCCGGTCGCCCTCGTCTACACCGAATCCTTCGACTCGAAGTCCGAAGCGATGTCCCGGGAGTACGAGATAAAACAACTCTCGCGGGCCGAAAAGGAGCGACTCGTCTTCGGCGAGTAGCTATCCGTCGCTCCGCTCGAATCGGTTCCGAATCAGTATCGCCGTCGCGTTCATGCCGATGAGGACGACGAGCAACACGACGACGCCGGCGGCCATCACGCCGTACTGGAACTCGGGTTTCGCGGAACTGGACCACGCGTAAATTTGCATCGGCATGGCGCTGACGCGGTCGAACAGCGCCGTCGGCGGGCTGAAGTTCGTCGTCGGCGCACCTATCATGATGAGCGGCGCCGTCTCACCGATGGCCCGTCCCAACGAGAGGATGGTCCCGGTGAGAATGCCGGGCATCGCCTCCGGGAGGACGACGTTCTTGGTCGTCTGCCAGCGGGTCGCACCCATCCCATAGGAGGCCTGTCGCATGTCGTCGGGGACCGACCGGATGGCTTCCTGTGCGGAGATGACGACGATGGGGAGGATGAGAAGCGACAGCGTAATCGAGGCGACGACGACGGTACCGAAGCCGAGTCCCAGCAGGTTGACGAACAGTCCCAATCCGAGCAGGCCGTAGACGACGGAGGGAACGCCCGCGAGGTTCGAGATGTTAACCTGAATCAGTCGTGTAACCGCGCCGACGGCGCCCGTATCCGAGGTGTAGTCTTCGAGGAATACGGCGGTGCCGACTCCCAGCGCGAACGACAGCATGGCGACCATCGAGATGACGAATATCGACCCGACGATGGCGGGATAGAGGCCCGCTTCGGTCGCAATCGGCGAGGGGGCACTCGTCACGAAGGAGGCGTCGAGCCACGGGTCGGGGCCGGCGACGCCCCACGAATCGACGAGGAGCGTTCCCGCAACGATGCCGCCGCCGATGAGCACCGGCAACAGGAGTCCACCCCGCCCACGGCGCTGTTGGACGGTGCGGTCGGCGTACAGTCCGGCCGGAACCGCGGCGGTGACGAACAGCAGGACGACTCCGTTGGGACCGACACCGAGCGTTCCGGCACCGAAGCCGGCCGCGGCGGCCCCCCCGACGGAGAGGACGAAGGCGAGAGCGGCGGCGGTGGTGCTTCGCCGTCGGGCGACGAGCACTGCGGCGGCGACGCCGACCGGAACGGCCAGCGTCCAGACGTAGATGAGCCACGTACTCGGGAAGACGACCAACACGCCTCGAAGGGGCCAGGAGGCGAGAATACCGCCGATACCGACGACGGGCGCCAGGTAGACCAGTCGTCCGTACCCCCTGAGTTTGGCCGTGGCGTAGATGCCGACCGCCGGGAGAACACCGACGGAATACGCGAGGAACCACTGATAGACGTCGACCAGCACGAACAGCGCGGTGATGGCGACGGCGACGCCCATCCCGCCGACGATGCGTCCGAGCAGGCCTATCCCGACGGCGCCGAGCGGGCGCTGGAGGCCCGCGTAAGCAGTGTAACTCCCTATCGGGACGGCGACGATGAACATGTACGCGAGCGGCCACGAGAGCCGCGGCACCGACACGCCCACGGCCGAAAGCACTTGGAAGGCCCCGAAGACGGCGACCATGCCGCCGCCCAACCCGGCCAGCGTCAGTTTCGTCACGCGGCGGTCGTCGGCGCTGTACAGCAGGAAGGCGAAGACGGGAACGACCAACGTGAGGAAATACGAGAGGAACCACCCCTCGCTCGCCGAAGCGAGGTCGAAGGCGTCGATGGTGACGTAGACGAGCAACACAGCAAGCGCGAGGATGCCGATGACCGACGCGGTCAGCGACAGCGCCTCGAACACCAACCCCTTGATTTTGCTCACGTCACCGAAGCCCTCGGCGGTTCGGCTTTCGGTCGCCATCTCAGTACTCCTCCCGATAGCGTGCCGCGATGCGGTCGCTTACGATGTTCATGAGTAGCGTAATCGCGAACAGCGTCAGTCCGATAGCGAAGAGGCTGTCGAAGGCGATGGTGCCGCCGGTGAAGTCGCTGCCGGCGATTTGGACCATCGCGACGGTCATGGTCTGTCCCGGCTCGAGCAACACGTCCGCGGGGTGGATGAACGGAATCCCGAACAGTCCCGACTTGACGGGCGGCAGTCGTGCCTGTGCGCCCATGGCGACGACGACAATCATCGTCTCGCCGATGGCTCGCGACACCGCCAGAATGTACGAGGAGGCGATGCCGGAGACGGCCGCCGGGACGACGACGCCGGTCGAGACTTCGAACTTCGTCGCGCCGAGGCCGTAGCCGGCCTGTCGGAGTTCGTCGGGAACGGCGTTCATCGCGTCCTCGCTAATCGAGGAGACCATCGGAATCGTCATGATGCCGACCATCAGCGACGCCGACAAGGCGTTGAACGTGCTGATTTCGGGGAACAGCGTCGCCCGGAGCGCGGGCGTGACGTAGACGAGCGCGAAGTAGCCGTAGACGACCGTCGGCACGCCGGCCAGTATCTCCAACAGCGGCTTCAGTATCGACCGCGTGCGTGCGTCGGCATACTCGGAGAGGTAAATCGCGGTGAGCGTCCCGATTGGGAGTGCGATGAGCGCCGCCGTAATCGTGACGACGATGGTGCCGAACACCAACGGGACGATGCCGAACACCTCGTTGCTCGGGCTCCACTCGAAGCCGGCCAGGAAATCGAGGGCCGAGTAGTTGGCGAAGAACGCGGAGGCGTCGACGAACAGCGTGACGACGATGCCGACGGTGGTGAGCACCGACAGCAGCGCACAGACGGCGAACAACCCGCCGTAGGTTCCCTCGCGGAGTCGTTGCCAGCCGTTGGACCGCGTCAACTCCGGTCCATCGGGGGCGTCGCTCACGGTTCGTCCCTCCGGAATCGGCC
The DNA here is from genome assembly GCF_024300825.1 of Natronomonas gomsonensis. Lineage (NCBI taxonomy): Archaea > Methanobacteriati > Methanobacteriota > Halobacteria > Halobacteriales > Natronomonadaceae > Natronomonas > Natronomonas gomsonensis. The sequence continues at coordinate 2,321,640 of NZ_CP101323.1, forward strand.
ACTCCCGTCAGCGGTCCGGTCCATCGTATCTATCGACTAGTTCTGCGCTTCCTGTATAGCCGTTTCGAGACGGTCCATGACCTCGCTCTGCTGTTCGTCGGTCAGGGGAACGTAGCCGACCTGCTGGGCGACGAGTTCCTCGTTGCCGGCCTGCTCGACGAAGAAGCGGGCGAACTCCGCGACGTGTTCTTCGGCCAGCGAACTCTTCGAGGCGTAGGTGAAAAGCGGCCGCGACAGCGGCGTATACTCGCCGTTGGAGGCCGTATCCAGCGACGGAAGTACACAGCCGTCACCGTTGTCGACCTTCAGTGCCGTCACCTGGTCGGGGTTGTTGTAGTAATACGAGAAGCCGAAGTAACCGATGGCGTACTGGCTACCCTTCACCCCTTGGACGATGGTGTTGTCGCGTTCGGTTGCTTGGTAGTCGTCGGTGTGGGCACCGCTTTCGCCGTTGACCGTCTCGGTGAAGTAATCGAAGGTGCCGGAGGTTTCGGCGGCGCCGTAGCGTTCGATTTCCTCGTCGGGCCAGTCGTCGCGGACCTCACTCCACGTCTCGGCGGCGTCCTCGCCCCAAATCTGGTTCAGTTCGTCGATGGTGATACAGTCGTCCTCGATGAACTCGTTGTCGTTGTTGACGACGACGGTGAGGGCGTCGGTCGCAGCCTGCAGTTCGACGGGTTCGACGCCGTTGTCGGAACAGAGCTGCTGTTCTTCCTCCTTGATGGGTCGACTCGCGTTGTTGAAGTCGGTCTGTCCCGGACAGAAGAAGTTCGAGAAGCCGCCGCCGGAACCGGTTGAACTGATGTCCATGCTGACCTCGGGGTGTTCGGCCTCGAAGGCCGCAGCGATGGCCTCCATCAGCGGGAAGACGGTACTGGAGCCGGCGATGGCGATGTCGCCCGAGATCGAATCACCGCCACCGTTGCCGTTTCCGTTGCCGTTCCCGCCGCTGCCGGGCGTTTCGGTACACCCCGCGAGTCCCCCGGCGGCCAGCGCTGCTCCGGAGAGCAGGAATCGTCGTCGGCTACTCGATTCGAACCCACTGCGACCGCCGTTCGGGTCGTCTGTCATCACTCGAACCCAATGGACAATCGAATAAGAAGGGTGCTATGTGTTCTATATAGATTTATACAGTGCTCTATTGAAACCCGTTTTCCCCGCGTTCGGGAGTCGACTCCCACGGCCGAACCGGCTCATCCGGCAGCAGTCCTTCGATTACTCACCAACGAACGAATCTGAGTGGTGTGTTACCGTCTATCGAGAAACGACTCTTTGGTGACTGTTCGTTCCGAATCAGTGCTGTCACTCGGAGCCCTCCCGGGTTCGTACACTAGCTATATATCAACGACTGTTGCTACAGGCTCTCGGCCAACGCCGCAGTCACGCGTTCGGCGTCGCTGCCCACGAGCTGGACCCCCACAGCCCGGCAAAAAAACCCTCGTGCTACTCGACGATGTCGATTGCGGGTCGGCCGGGTTCGGCTCTGTTCGCGACCTCGTCGTCAGCGTCCTCGACGGTCAACACCCGCACGTCAGCGTCGAACTCCCGTTCGACGAGCCACGCAGCGGCCTCCAGCGCCTCGAACTCGGTGTCGGGGGCGAGCGTCCGCTGGAGTGCCTCGCGGTTCTCCTGGAGGTCCTGTCCGTAGGAGGCGGCGTCGTCGCCGTGGCGCTTGATGTCGTCGTGTTGCATCAACTCGCCGATGACGTTCGGCGCGTCGCTGTCGATGGCGACGTTCAGCGCCTCGTACTTCCAGTCGGGCGTGACGACGATGTCGATGCGCTCGGGGTCGTCGATGCCGGCCACGTCGCTGATTTCGCGAACGTCCTCGCGGGTGTTCTCGACCAGTCGGCGGCGCTTCTCGACGGTTTCGCGGTCGCCCTCGGCGTCGGGCCAGTCGGCGTCGACGGCGAAGCCGTCGTAGCCCAACTCCTCCCACAACTCCTCGGCGATGTGTGGCGTGACGGGCGCCAGCAGTTTCACGGCGGTCTCCAGTCCGCGCTCGAAGACCGTGGGGTCGACGGCCGTGTAGTCGCGGTACTGCCGGAGGGTGCCGACCAGCGACTGGGCTTCCCGCAGGGCGGTGTTGAACGTCAACTCGTCGTACTCCTCGCCGGCAATCGTGACGGCGGCCTCGATTTCGCTTTCGACGTAGCTGGTGACCGAACCAGGGTCGTCGGTGGTGTCGATTTCGCCAGCGGCGAACGCCTCGGTCACGTTCTTCAGTCGAGTCAGGAAGGCGTACGCCGACTGGACGCCCTCCTCGGTCCAGTCGAAGTCCCGCTCGGGTTGGGCGGCCTGCATCATGAACAGGCGGGCGGTGTCGGCGCCGTACTCTTCGACGATGCGCTGGGGGGAGACGACGTTGCCGACGGATTTCGACATCTTCTCGCCTTCCAATTGGACCATCCCCTGTGCCAAGAGGTTCTCGAACGGTTCGCGGTGGTCGAGTCCCTCGTGGTCGGCCAGCATCTTCGTGACGAACCGACTGTACAGCAGGTGCATCACGGCGTGTTCGATGCCGCCGACGTACTGGTCGACGGGCATCCAGTCGTTGGCCCGCTCTACGTCGAAGGGCGCCTCGGCGAGTTCGGGTGAGACGTACCGCAGGAAGTACCACGAGGAGTCGACGAAGGTGTCCATCGTGTCCGTTTCGCGGGTCGCCGCGCCGCCACAGTCCGGACAACTCGTCTGCTTCCACTCGTCTGCTTCGTCGAGCGGATTCCCGGTCGTGTTGACGAACTCGGGCAACTCGACGGGCAGGTCCTCCTCGGGGACGAGCACGGGGCCACAGTCCTCACAGTGGACGACCGGAATCGGTGTCCCCCAGTAGCGCTGCCGGGAGATACCCCAGTCGCGCAGGCGGTACTGGGTGTCGGTTTCGGCGCTTTCGATGTCCTCGGTCAACCGCTCGCGTGCCATCTCGCTGTCTAATCCGGAGTACTCCCCGGAGTTGACCAACACGCCGTCGTCGGTGAAGGCCTCCTCGCTGATGTCGGGTACCTCGTCCTCGCTGGGTGCGATGACCGGTTCGATGTCGACGCCCATCTTCTCGGCGAAGTCGTGGTCGCGGTGGTCGTGGCCGGGAACGCCCATCAGCGCACCCGTCCCCACGTCCGACAACACGAAGTCGGCGACGAAGACCGGAATTTCCTCGCCGGTAATCGGGTTCGTCGCCGTCAGGTCCGTCTCGACGCCGTTCGGTTCGTCGCCGTCGGGGTCGGCCTCGTGGTGGACGAACTCGTGGACGGCGTCGTCTTCCTCGACCAACTGCTCGCTGATGGGGTGGTCCGGCGCCAGCGCGAAGAACGTCGCGCCGAAGATGGTGTCGACCCGCGTCGTGAACGCCTCGACGGGGCCGTGACCCTCCACATCGAATTCCAGCCGCGTTCCGTACTGCCGGCCAATCCAGTTGCGCTGCATCTGCCGGACGGAGTCGGGCCACCCCTCCAGTTCGTCGATGTAGTCGACCAGTTCGTCGGCGTATTCGGTGATTTTCAGGAACCACTGGTCGAGTTCGCGGGACTCGACGGGTGTGTCACAGCGCCAGCAGAGTTCGTCGTCGCCTTCGACCTGTTCGTCAGCCAGCACTGTCTCACAGGAGGGACACCAGTTCACTTCGGCGTCGCGTCGCTCGGCCAACCCTTCCTCGTGGAACCGCCGGAACAGCCACTGATTCCACTTGTAGTACTCGGGAACGCACGTCGTCACTTCCCGCTCCCAGTCGTAGCCGAAGCCCATCGACTCCATCTGACCCTTCATCGTCTCGATGCAGTCGAAGGTCCAATCGCGGGGGTTCGTGTCGCGTTCCTTGGCGGCGTTCTCTGCGGGGAGGCCGAAGGCGTCCCATCCCATCGGGTGGAGCACGTCGTCGTCCTGCATCCGTCGGAATCGGGCGTAGGCGTCCGTGATGGTGTAGTTGCGGACGTGACCCATGTGCAACTGTCCGGAGGGGTAGGGGTACATCCCGAGGACGTACGTCGGGTCCGAAACGTCGTCGGGGGTCCGATACACGGAGGCGTCGTCCCACGCCTCCTGCCAGCGTCGTTCGACCTCGGTGTGGTCGTAGCCGTCGTCGTGCATGGAGAGAGTAGTTGTGGAATCTTCCGTCGGTCCGGCCCTTAACCTTTCCATCCCAAGAACGTCACGGCGGTGTGGGGACAACACTCATACCGCTCGAAACCGACTGAACCGTATGTTCAAGACGGCCACAGCGAGCGGGGTGACACGGTTCTTCTCCGGTGAAAAACGCGAGACGAACAGCGATGATGGCCGGTCACGTTGGCTCGCCGTCGGGGCGACGTTGCTCCTTATTTTGGTTCCCCTGTTGCCATTCCTGGCCGTCGCGTGGGTGCTGTCGCGAACCCTCCGCGGCGTCAGGGAACGGGTCTCCTGGGATTAACGCAGTCGGGTGTCGACCAACTCGAAGGGCGTGCCGTTGTTCCGTTCGTTTGCGTGTTCGTAGACGACGTGGGCGGCCGCGACGTCCTGAATCGCCAGTCCGGTCGAATCGAAGACGCTCACGCCGTCCTCGGGGGTCCGTCCGGGTTTCTCGCCGGTGACGATTTCGCCCAACTCGCCGTAGAGGTCTTCGTCGGAGAGCAGTCCCCGACTCCACGGGACGTTGATTTCCCCGGAGTGGGTACACTGCTCGTAGTCGTCGATGACGAGTGTCGCGTTGGCGACGATTTCCTCGCCGAGTTCGTTCTTTCCGGGGGCGTCGGCGCCCATCGCGTTGATGTGGGTGTGGTCGCCAACGTCGCTGGCGGAGACGATGGGTGACTCGACGGGCGTTACCGTCGAGAGCACGTCGCACTGTGCGGCCTCGGCGATAGAGCCGCCGCGAACGTCGAACTCGTCGCCGAAGCGCTCGACGAACGCCTCGACGGCGTCGTCGCGCTTGTCGGCGACGACGACTGTGTCGATGTCCCGGACGACGCTGATGGCCTCCAGTTGGGTGTACGACTGGACGCCAGCCCCGACGATGCCCAGCGATGTCGCGTCGGCGACCGCGAGGTGGTCGGTGGCGACGGCCGCCGCCGCGCCGGTCCGCTTCCTGGTGAGCGTCGTCCCGTCCATGAGCGCGAGCGGGAAGGCGTTCCGCGGGTCGGAGTAAATCATCGTCCCCAACACGGTGGGGAGGTCGTACTTCTTGGGGTTGTCCGTGTGGACGTTCACCCACTTGATGCCCGCAGCGTCCCAGTCGTCGGCGGCCATGTACGCCGGCATCGACCGGAAGTCGCCGTTGTACTCCGGCAGGTCGATGTAGGACTTCGCCGGCATCTGTACGTTCCCGTGCTGGTAGGCGGCGAAGGCCTCCTCGACGGCGACGATGACCTCCTCCATGCGGGCGTTTTCGCCCACGTCGTCTCGGTTCAACAGCAGCGTCTCCATGTGGCAAAATTTGCTATGGCGGTACTTAGATACCCACCCTTTCGCCGGATGCGGCTACACCCACTCGACGCTGCCGTCGAGATCGAACGGGAGTTTCCCGTACCGGTAGCCTTCGATTCGGCCGGTCGGGCGGGCGCGGAAGACGACGGTGGGTTCGTGGCCGACACCGGGTTGCTCGCCGGCGACGGCGTTCCACTCCGTCTCGGTGAAGGAAGTACAGTCGATTAACAGCGCCGAATCGGGGTGTTTCGCCAACTGGTCGCTCCGCTTTGCGCCGCCGGTCTCCTTGACGGCGGCGACGGGGTGGTCCGCATGGGACCGACGCGCCGGCGGTTCGGGACGGGTCACCTCGATGAGGTCGTCGTCGACCGCGAAATCCAGCGCGTGGCCGCTGTCCTGTTCGACCTCGGGTTCGAAGTCGAGGCCGGCGTCGGTCAGCAGTTTGGCGACGTTGAACTCCGCCATCGTCGCCCGCATCCGCGTGAGGTCGTATCCCGGGGAGGTGCCGAGTTTCGAGGCCATCGTGTACCGGTGGGCGTCGAGACTCCCGGTTCGGAGCAGCGACTCGTAGAAGGCCAGCCCCTCTTCGGAACTGGCGTCGGGGAAGCCGGCAGCGTCTTCGGCAAAGAACCGTCGAGTGCTGTCCCGGCCGTCCTTCGAGCCGAAGACCGGGAGGAAGAACCACGTCACGTACTCGTAGTCGGCGAGCCACGGGTCGGTCACCTCGATGCGGGCGGTGAGTTCCCGTTGTGCCCACCGAGAGACGGCATAGGGCGCCTCGGTGAACGTCTCCTTGTCGGTCCGCCACAGCGCCTCGGGCGTCTCGGTGTTGCCGAGCCAGTAGGCCCGACCGGGTCGGAAACAGAACAGCGCGAAGTCGCCGTTGTCCATCTCCAGCCGGAGGGCGTCGTAGCGATCGTCGCCGATGGTGAACCACGGCTCTTCGATGCGTGCGCCGAATGACTGATTCAGGGGCTGTAGTAACTGTTCGCGGACGCGCTGTCGCGTCCACGTCTTCTCGGACCGACGGAAACGGAGGGGACCTGCCACACTCGTCGTAGCACGTCAGCGGGTTTACCGATTACGCATATCCGACCGGATGGCGACGGAACCCCGGAGCCGTCCCGGAGCGAATACATAAATAACCCTTCATATTATCCGTTACATTGATTACCAAGAACTCGTTAGGTGCGTACAGTTACCATGTCAATGGGTGCCTATGACGAGGACGAACACGAGCGACGTGAGCAGAAGGCCTCGACCGTCGATGCCGCCTTCGATGACGAGCGGACGAACTACGAAGGCTCCATAGAGTACGACTCCGGCGACTCGGCGGAAGCACTCCTCGACCAGTTCAAGCAGATGCAGTCCCAGTAACGGCTCACTGTTCTCGGAGCGTCAGTAAAGCGACCGACAGCGCGATGACCACCGCCACGGCCAGCACGTGGCCGACGAGCGCAGCGAGCAACACGGGGTAGTCGACGACGAACGGGACCAACAGCAACTGGACGACGGCAAAGCCGAGGGTTTCGGCGTCGCTCCGGCGGAGCGTGGCGGCGTCGTCGGAATCGAACCGATAGCGGCCCGACCGCCACAGCGCGACGACGGCGGTCCACCAGCCGGTGCCGATGCGATAACAGAGGTCCCACAGAACCAACAGCGTCAGGTAGACGACCAGTATCGGCGGCTCGGGGCCGAACAGCGTTCCGACGAGCGAGCCGCCGCTCGCGGGGTCGAAGACGAACAGGTGCGTGACGAGTGCGACGAACGCCAACACGGCGAGGACGACCTCGACGCTGGAGCCGAACAGCAGCCGTCGATACGGCTCCGGGCTGGGTGGCGTTCGTGCCGAACGGCTGATGCGAAGCATCTCGACGCTCCCGACGGCGGCGACGACGACGGCGGCGGTCCCCGCCACCGCTGCGTTCCAGAGGTCGTAGTACCACGCCAGCGCGAGGACGGCGGCTTCGAAGACGGCCAACTGGATAGCGATGGCCGTTCCGCGTGAGATGTCGACCCCCGGAAGCGCGCCGATGATGCTCTCGTAGACCCACGCCTCCCCGTACTCCGGCCGCATTCAGGCCTCCGGCTCCGTGGCCGGCGTTTCGCTCACGATGGCCCGGTCGCCGAGCGCCTGCCGGACGGCCTCGTCGAACGGCGTCGGTTCGACCTCGACGAACTCGTCGATGCGGCGGTCGGTGACGACGACGGTGTTGCGCAGGCCGGCGACGAGCGGCTTCGCCACCGACAACGGCACGTCCGTCAGCAGCCACAGCCACCCCGCAGACAGTCCCGGCGAGAGGATGGGAACCGGGAGAACGACCGGCGCCCGGCCGGACAGCAACCGGGCGGTGTGTTCGAGTATCTCCTGATACGTCAGCACGTCCGGGCCGCCGATTTCGAACGTCTCGCCGGCGGTTTCGGGAGAATCGAGGACGCCGACCAGATAGCCGATGACGTCGTCGACGAAGATGGGTTGGCACTCGGTGCGGACCCACCGGGGCGTCACCATCACCGGCAGGCGGTCGGCCAGTTGGGTGATGAGTTCGAAACTCGCCGACCCTTCGCCGACGATGATGGCGGCCCGCAGCGTCGTCAGTTCGAACTCGCCCGACGCGAGGATGTGTTCGACCTCGCGTCGCGACCGGAGGTGTTCGGACAGTTCGTCCCGGTCGTCGCCCAACCCCCCGAGGTAGACGACGTGCTCGACGTCTGCGGCCTCGACTGCATCGACGAAGGTGCGGGCGGCCAGTCGGTCCCGCGACTGGAAGTCGCCGCCGGTCCCCATCGAGTGGACCAGATAGTAGGCGGCCTCGACCGGCGGCAACTCGAGTGGTGGGTTCAGGAGGTCGCCCTCGACCACCTCGACACCGTCGGGGGCGTCGTATCGCTCGATGTCTCTGACCAGAGCGACCACGTCGTGGCCCCGTCGTTGGAGGGCTGGAACGAGGCGACTTCCCACGAACCCACTCGCCCCGGTTACGAGTACGCGCATACCCATAGAACGGGCGCCGACCTCTTAATCCCAACCGGGCGTTTCGGGGGCGCCGAGACGTTCCTCGACGCCCCGACCGAGTTCGGGGTCGGGGTCGTCGGTTTCGGCCTGCCGGTTCCACTCGGCGATGGCCCGCCCGACCCACGAATCGGCATCGAGAACCGCTTCGCGGGCCGTCTCGTAGCGGTCAGTGTCGATATCGAGGCTGCCGGGTCGGGAGGCGGCGGCGACGGCGAGGAACTCCGCGCGGTCTTCGGCGGTCGGGTTCCCGGCGGCGATGCGGTCGACCCGGCCCGACAGTCGGTCGGCGTCGGGGTGGGCGAACACCGTCGCGCCGAGGGCGCCGGTCCCGAGGAGTGGCGTCGCGTCGCCGGGGTCGGCGTCGAGAAGTCGGTCCCCGCCGAAGGCCGTTTCGACGCGCTCGCATTCGGTTTCGGCGTCCAACGCGAGGTTATCCGCCGGATACGTCCCGCAGGCGTCGGGATAGCGGTCCTCGCCGTGGATGCGACACTGCAGCGTCTCGGGGTCCAGAAAGACGCAACTCGGGAGCCACGCGGGGTCCTGACCGAAGGGGCCGACCGGTTTCGGCGACTTCCGCAATCCGACGAAGAAGGCGGGACGCTCCCCGACGGCGGCGATGTCGTGGCCGTCGACGGAGACGGACGGTCCCTCCGGGGCGTCGAACAGTCGCGGGGTCATCGCGTCGCCGAGCCCCGCTCGGACGAACGCCCGCACCTCGTCGCTGGACAGCGGTACGAGGTTGTACGTGTCGTCCAGCGGGGCCAACCCACCACGGCGCTCGTGGTCGAGGTCGACGGTGTCGGGGGCGGCCGCGCGCCAGTCGATACAGCAACCGGCGCAGCCCTCACAGTCGACGCGCATACGTGCGGTTAGTTATCGTGCAACAAAACGGTTTTCACGCCACAAAACCGCGACCGACATCACGGAGAACGCGGGGAAATAATCGACTTATAATTCGAGAATATAACCATACGGAAATCCGTCGTTTTCGAAGTAAAATTTTAGTGAAACACGGTTGTCAGTATGGGGTGAGGTGATGTCCATGTCGGAGCAATCACCCCGTAGCGACAGGTTCGGTCTCACCGGTCCGGGGCGACGGACGGGAGCGAACACGCTCGTGCCGTCCGGACTCTCCAGATACGACTTCCTGCTCGCGTTCATCCCGCTCGTTTTGCTGTTCGCGTGGCTGTTCGGTCGGATTGTGGGTGTGCCGCTGTGGACCGCGATGGCGGCGGGTGGGTTGCTCTCGGTCCCCCTCGTCGTCGACGGCCTCGCGGTCAACCCCCCGTCGTAGGCCGGACGTCTTTTGCTGGCGGATTGCCTACCCCACCTATGGCCAAGGAGTCCTGCGACGCCTGCGGCGACGCCGTACCTATCGGTGGCGGTATCTCGGGGCTGTGGTCGTCGGACCCCCAAGGAACGGGTGGGATGACGCTCGAACTCCGCGACGGCACCGAACATTTCCTCTGTTTCGACTGTATCGAACGGCTGCCCGACGACCCCACCGGGGCGGACGTGGCGGCCATCGAGTAGCTGCCGGAACGATGACTTTAGGGCGGTGCCACCGCTCGGTTCGGTGTGGACCCGTCGCGAATCGTCGAGGAGTTCCCCGCGCCGTCGTTCCGCGGGGCTCAAGAGCAAGCCCTCAGTGACATCCGCGACGCCTTCGCCGCCGGCAACGACGTCGTCCTCGTACGTGCGCCGACCGGCAGCGGCAAGTCGCTCCTCGCCCGTGCCATCGCCGGCTGTGCCCGCCGCCCCGGCGAGGCCGAACACGTCCAAGCTACTGGCGCCTACTACACCACGCCGCAGGTGTCCCAACTGGACGACGTGGCCGGCGACGAACTGCTCGAAGATTTGAGCGTTATCCGCGGAAAGTCAAACTACGACTGCATCCTCCCCGGCGAGACTTCGACACCCGTCAATCAGGCACCCTGCGCCCGCGAGCGGGGGTTCGACTGCCCCGTCAAACACCGGTGTCCGTACTTTTCGGACCGCTCCATCGCCTCGAACCGCAATATCGCGGCGATGACGCTGGCGTATTTCATGCAAACCGCCGGTAGCGACGTCTTCGGCAAGCGCGACGTGGTCGTCGTCGACGAAGCCCACGGTCTCGCCGAGTGGGCCGAGATGTACGCCACTATCGAACTCTCGCCCGCCGAGGTTCCCGTCTGGGACGCCTGTGAACCGCCGGAAATCGACGGTCTCTCCGACGTGGAGGACTACGTCGAGCGACTGACGAGCGTCTGCTCGCGCCGACAGGAGGAACTCCGGGGGAAACTCGAACTCTCGCCGGCGGAGGCCGAGGAACGGGACCAACTCGCGGAACTCGTCCGCGATTTGGGGTGGTTCCTTGAGGACTTGCGTGACCCCGAGAGCCCGACGACGTGGGTGGCAGACCAAAGCGAGAACCGCGCGATCACCGTCAAGCCGCTGGACCCCGCACGGTATCTCCATCACACCGTCTGGGACCGGGGCAACCGGTTCGCCCTGCTGTCGGCGACCATCCTCAACAAGGACGCCTTCTGCCGAAGTGCCGGTCTGAACCCCGACAACGTCGCGCTGGTCGACGTGCCCCACACCTTCCCCGTCCAGAACCGCCCGCTGTACGACGTGACACAGGGGAAGATGACCTACGAACACCGAGACGAGACCCTCCCGAAGGTCGCCCGCAGTATCGTCCAAGTCATGGCGAAACACGACGACGAGAAGGGGTTGATACACGCCCACTCGTATGCCATCGCCGACCGCCTCCACGAGTTACTCGACGACTTCGGCGTCGCAGACCGGGTTCGCGGCCACGACAGCGAGAACCGAGACGCGGCGCTGTCGGGGTGGAAACGAAGCACCGGCGCCGACGTGTTCGTCTCCGTGAAGATGGAGGAGGCGCTGGATTTGAACGGCGACCTCTGTCGGTGGCAGGTGCTGTGTAAGGCGCCGTATCCGAACACCAACGACTCCCGGGTCGCCCAGCGGCTCGAAGACGGCCAGTGGGGATGGTACTACCGGACGGCGCTCCGGACGGTGATTCAGGCCTGCGGTCGGGTGGTTCGAGCGCCCGACGACCACGGCGCGACGTACCTCGCCGATTCCTCGCTCGTCGACCTCTTCGAGCGTGCCCGCCACGACATGCCCGAGTGGTTCGAAGCACAGGTCGACCGGATGACCCGTCCGGAACTCCCGGCGTTCGACCCGACATCGGCCGTCGGCGACGCCTCGGAAGCGGATTCCTCGCCGTCCCGACAGCGCTCGAAATCGACGTCACAGACCTCGAACGCCCGTCGCTCGGGGTCCATCGACGACCACCCGCTGTCGGACGTGTGGGGCGACGGTTAGAAGAGACTCGCCGCGTAGGCGACCATCGATGTCACCATCAGCAGCGCGAAGAACAGCGCGAAGACTTTCTGTCGGTCCATACGCGGAGTTGCTCCCGCCGTCTTATAAGTCCCTCGCCGTCGCGTCGACCCGTCTCCCGTCCCGGTACGTCGCATCCACGTCCCGAACCGCCTCGATGCCGTCGCGGGGGTCACTCCCCAACGCGAGGAAGTCCGCGCGTGCCCCCGGCGTCAGCGTTCCGACATCGTCGGGAACCGTCCGTCCGGCGACGCGCGTCGCCGCCTCGATGGCCGCTACCGGCGAGAGGCCGACCTCCTCGACGAGGAGTTCGAGTTCGAGGGCGTTCTCGCCGTGGGGGACGAGGTCGGGGCCCATGAAGTCCGTCCCGGTGGCGATGGGGACGCCAGCCTCGTGGGCACGGCGGACCGACTCGACGTGGGCGTCGAAGGCCTCTCGGGCCTTCCGGAGGCCGTACTCGGGGACGCCGTGGTCGGCGCCCGATTCGACGATTCGGAACATGATGGAGAGCGTCGGGACGAACGTCGCGTCGGTGTCCAGCATGAGGTCGATGGCTTCCTCGTCGAGGTAGAAGCCGTGTTCGATGGTGTCGACGCCGTTTTCCAGCGCCGCGATGACGCCCGCCGTCCCCTGTGCGTGGCTGGCGACCTGCAGGCCCGCCCGTTCGGCCTCCTCGGTGAACGCTCGGATTTCCGCGTCGGTGAACTGCCGCTCGTCGGGAGCGTCTTTCTCGGAGAGGACACCGCCGGTCGTCATGATTTTCAGACAGTCGACGCCCTCGCGAATCCGCTGTCGGGCGGTCTTGCGACACTCGTCTTCGCCGTCGGCCAGCGTCGCGATTCCGAGACCGTCCTCGCTGGCCCACTCGTACGGGAGGAAGTGGGCGTCGCCGTGGCCGCCGGTTTGAGAAATCGAGCGCCCGCTGGTGTAGACGCGCGGTCCCGCCACGTCGCCCGATTCGATGGCCTCCCGGAGGCCGAGAGCCACCGTACTGCCGAGGTCCCGGACCGAGGTGAAGCCGGCGTCGAGCAATCGTCGACAATCCGCACTCGCCCGCGCCGCACAGACGGCGTCGCTCGCCAGCACCCAGTCGGTCGGGTCCATCGTCCGCAATCCCTGCATGTGGACGTGGGCGTCGATGAATCCCGGGACGACGATGTTGTCGGTCAAATCGAGCCGTTCGCCCACCGGGTCGACGTCCTCCAGTGGACCGGCCTCGGTTACGGTTCCTTCCTCGACGGTGAACCGTCCGTCCTCCAACACCCGGCCGTCACCGCCGAGAAGCGTGCCACAATCGACGTACATGTCGCGGCGTGTGGGTCCAAACCACATAGCACCCCCGGTCGCCCTACGGTCGGTCAGTCCACGCGGGCGTCGACGACGCCGTGGACGACGCCGGCGCTGTGGCTCTTCACAACGCGTGTGTCGAGCACGTCGACCGCCTGGCCGTCCGCCGCGGCCTCCAATCGCTCGATCGGCCGCTCCGGAAACCGCTTTTCGGGCGTCGCTTCGTGGAGATGGAGCGTTCCACCCGAAACGAGGGCATCGAGCGCCGAATCGAGGTACTCAGCGGTCTCGTAGTAGCCCATCACGACCCTGTCGGCGGTCGTCTCCACGTCACGGCAGTCGCCCAAGACGGCCCGAAACCGCTCGGAGACGCCGTTCAACATCACGTTCTCGACGAGCAGGCGGTAGGACTCCGGGTCGATTTCGGCGGCGGTCACCTCGGCGCCACTGCGGGCCATCGGCAACGCGAAGTAGCCGATACCGGCGAACATGTCGAAGACCCGTTCGCCCGAATCAACGACCTCGCCCATCCGGGCGCGTTCGGCCTTGTTCCCCGGCGAGAACATGACGCGCGAGAGGTCCACGGCGTACTTCGTGCCGTGTTCGACGTGGACGGTTTCGGTGTCGCCGGTCCCTGCGACGACCTCGGCGGTGGGGTCCCGGCGCGTCCCGTCGATGCCGCCGCGGGCGAGCACCGTGTCGGCCTCGCCGTGGAGGTCGAGTAGTGCCTTGCCGACGGCCTCGCGTCGGTCCGTCGACAGCGACCCCTCGGCGGATACGTCGCCGAAATCGGCGAGGACGACGCTACCGATGACGGCCCACGAACCGGGTGCGGCGTCGATTTCGGCCGCCGAGAAGCCGCGGTCGGCCAGCAAATCGTCGAGGCCGCGCTCCCGACGCGGTAGCTCGACGGAGCGAACGTCGGTGACAGCCGTCGACTGAGGCGGTTTGATGACGGGAACGGCGATGTGGCTCTCGCCATAGGGTTCGACGCTCCGACCGGAGTCGTAAACGCCCTCCTCGCGGAGCGCGTCGATGGCCGTCTGCGTTCGCGACTTCTCGACGACTGCGGCGAGGTCGCTGTCGTCGCCGCCACCGGTCATTCCTCGTCGCCGTCGGGCAGGACATGCAGTCCCTCACGGTGTTTCAACACCGGCACCTCGTCGGCGTCGGCGTTCATGTAGTCGGGCCGTGGGACGGTCTTCGATTCGAAGGTTTCGGGGTCCAGCACTTGCACCGCACGCTCGTCTTCGATTGCGACGACGGTCGTCCGTTCGGCGTCCGCTCGGGTCCCGAGTTTCCGGGCGTCGGGGGCGATGCCCTCCTTGAAGTCGGCCTCGTAGCGCTCGCCGGTCTCCACCCGCTTGCCCTTGAGGTTCCCGTGGGCGCTGGTGACGACGACGGGGCCATCGCCGTCGTCGAGGTCGATGACGTCGCCTGGCGTGTACGGCGGCAGGCGCGCGACGAAGGTGACGCGGTACACCTCGTTGCCGTCGCCGTCCTCGGTGACGAGCGTCGGCGCATCCGAGACCGACCCGCCCAACTCCCGGACGATGCGGTGGGCGATACCCTGGCCCATCTGGTTGGTGGAGATTTTCATATTCAGGCCGTCTTTCGTCTCCTTGGTCTCGGTGATGAACGCGTTGCGGTCGCCCGTCGCCTCCCGTTCGGCGATGTACTCCTCGGCGATTTCCTTCGCACGGTCGTTCTCCTCTGGTGTCGGGTTGCGGTCGGTACCCCGAACCTGGACGATGGCGGCGTAGTAGTCGCCGGCGATGCGACCACAGCGGTCGCAGGTCTCCCGGGAGATGTAGACCGGGACGGTCACTTCCTCCGAGAGCGGCGTCTCGCGGATACGGCCGGTGAACAGACAGTGCATCCGGATGGTGTTCTGGTCGACCTGTTCGGGTTCGACTCCCCAGTCGACCTCCTCGGCGTCGACGTGGACCGACAGCCGTTCGGCCGTCTCCTCGACGGCGATGTCGGTGTAGTCGCGGGCGCCCACGTCGACCCAGCGCTTCCCGCGGTGGAGGGCACCACACTGGCTACATACCCGAACCTCGATGCGGTCGGGGGCATCGACCAACTCGAAATCTTCGAAGTAGCAGTCGTCACACAGCACCGCATCGGGGTCGGCGTGGCCGCCGTGTGGCCCGGGGAGGTCCGCTTCCGGCGGACGCTCGACGGCGTCGCCACAGCGCGGGCAGAACTCACCGGAGCGGGGACCGGAACTCATTGGCGGTCGTAATCGGCGGAGGCGTTTAAGCGGCGCGGCACGCGGACGTCCCGTTTAGGCGTCTCCCCGACACTCAAGCAGTTTCCCCTCTGCTCTCGGGTCGGGGGATTCCTCGCCCGACATTTCGACGCGCCAGACGACGTTCTCGTCGACGTAGTATCGGGCCGTCCACCAGTAGTCGCCGTGGAACTGATTCGCTTGGAGAGTGAGTTCGACCGTCGTGCCGTCCACGTCGAAGTACGCCGTCCCCGACTCTCCGGGTGCGGATGGCGGCTCGAAATCCGAAGACAGCGACGCAACCAACTCGATGTGGCGGTCGACCTTCTCACCCGGGGGTTCGATGTGGTCTTCGGCCTCGCCCGACTCGGCGGCCGTCTGAAGCACCTCGCGGAGTGTCTCGTCGTCGACTTCGTCGATGGGGACGATGTCGGCACCTTCGGGCGCGTCGGCCGTCCTCGCGCCCACGTTGAGCGTCGGCCGGTAGACCCCGCCACTCCCGGAGAGCGTGGCCTCGTAGCCGCCGTCGACGGAGGTGGGGGTCTCCGAAACGGCGACGGACAACCCGTAGGAGTCGACCCGGGATTCGGGTTCGTACTCGACGACTTCGTCGCGATAGTAGACGCCTTCGTACGCTTCGAGGAACGATGTCACCGTCTCGCTGTCGAGTTCACGTGGCCACTCCACGTCGAGGTCCTGACTCGTCGGACAACTCTCCGGCAGTTCGCGGGTGTCACCCCCGGGAAGGGCGTCGGTACAGCCGGCGAGCGTCGCCGCGGTCGCACCAGCGGCGACGAGCAGGGCGCGTCGATTCGGTGTGGGGTCCATACACGACTGTCCGGTAGAGCACAGGGTGGGTTTTGTGATGACTCAAACGTCGGCTTGAGTTATCGAACCGTCTCGGGGATTCTGTGCCCTTTAGAGCACGTCGCCGCCCCACGTCCACTTCGTGTCGAGGACGTAGCGGTAGATGCCGCTGATGCCGATGGCGACGGCGTTCGCGAGCAGGTACTGCACCGACACCCACTCGACCAGCGCGAACAGCACGCCGAGTTGGATGGGTATCGCCGACCCGCGGACGAGGTTCGTCTTCAGCAGGCCGTATAGGTATCCCGAGAGACCGGTATTCCGGTTCGCCTGGAACGTCCAGGCGTTGTTCAGGATATACTGGAAGATGATGGTGGTCTCGATGGCGACCGTCGCGCCCACCAGATAGTTCCACCCGACGTAGTCGACGAACAGCCACAACAACACCATCTGGAGGCCGGCCGCGGTCGCCCCGACGGCGACGAACCGCTGGAGTTGTGCCGCCGCCGGCCCGCCGACGAGGTTTCGGAGGAACTCCCGAACCATCTAGCGGTAACCGAGCGCCTCCAACCGTGTCTGGAGGTCCTCGTCGACCTCTTCCGGCCGTTCGGCCTCTGTGCCTCGAAGCGTCGCGGCGTGGGCCGACGCAATCGGCTCGAACCGCTCGATGACGGATTGCTGTTCCTCGGTCGGTTCAGCCGAGAGGTCCTCCTGTTGTGTCGGGTCCGATGGCCTGTGATACAGTTCGGTCCCGCCGGCATCGACGTTCTCGATGTAGGTCCACTCCTCGTCGCGGACGCTCACCAGGAGGTCGCCGTCGTCGAGTCCACGAGGAATCGGCTGGTCGGTCACCTCCTCACCGCGGACGGTCACGGAGACGACCGGCTCGTCGGCGGGGTCGACGCCCGAGGCGATGGTCGGAACGAGCGTCTCGCCGGTCCACGCCGAGGGCGCCTCGGCGCCGAGGAGGTCCGCAATCGTCGGCGGAATCGCATCGAGGGCGACCTGCCGTTCGACGCGGCGGGGTTCCGCCCCCGGAACGTCGACGAGCAGCGGGACCCGAATCAACTCGTCGTACAGTTTCGGGTAGTGCGCAAGGTGGCCGTGTTCTTGGAACTCCTCGCCGTGGTCGCCGGCGACGACGAACGCCGTCTCGTCGGCGACGCCGGCGGTGTCGAGTGCCTCCAGCAGTCGGCCGATGCTGGCGTCGACTTGCCGGGTCGCGCCCTGATACAGCATGCGAAGGCTCTCGAGGGTTCGGTCGCTGACCTCGCGTCCGAGCCCGGTCTGTGCGTGGGCGAGCAGCATCCGGTGGGTGCCGACGGTGTCGCCGGAGACTTCCCGGATGTACCGCGGTGCGGGCACGTAGGGCGTGTGGGTGTCCATGTAGTGCACCCACAGGAAGAACGGCGACTCCGTCCGCTCGATGAACGACTCGGCGCCGCCCTCGACGTCGGCCATCCGGGAGGTGTTGAGGAAGGGCTTGTCGTCGCTGCCGCCGCGGAGCCAGGAGGCGGCCCGGCGGAATGGCGAACTCGCCAGTTGGAGCCACGCTTCCACCGTCGGATGACTCGCCAGATACTGGCTGTAGATGCTGCTACCGATGTCGGCGACGAAGGCATCGAACTCGTCGAACCCGGAATCGTAGTTCCAGTGGGCGGTGAGAAAGCCGTTGGCGGCGTTGAAGCCGGCGGTGGAGACGCCGGCTTCCGAGAGCACGGCCGAAAGCGAGCTCGCCGGCTCGACGCCGATGTCGCCCGTATCCGCGAAGACGGGTCTGGACGACAGTATCGACGGGAACGAAAACGGCGTCCAGTTGCCGGTCGCGAAGGCGTTTTCGAACACCGTTCCGCGGTCGGCCATCGAGTCCAAAACCGGCGTGTGTCGTTCGTCGTCGTACGGGCCAATGGCGTCGGCTCGCAGCGAATCCACCGTCACGAGAACGACGTTCGAAACCGGGGTATCTGACTCCATTTTGGTGGTTCCTCGGTAGCCCGCGAAAGCGTCCGGACTCCTTGTGGGTGTCTCTGGAGCCTCACCGCCTAAATACCGTGGGTTTCGGCGTGTTTGGTCGGCAACGGGGAGACATCGCATCTATATTCTCGCCGCCCACACCCCCGATATGGACAATCCAACAGTCGACGGGTTCGGCTCCCGTCGCTCGACGATGTACGGGCCGAACGGCGCCGTCGCGACGAGCCAACCGCTGGCAGCGGAAGCCGGCCTCCGGACGCTACAGGTGGGGGGCAACGCCTTCGACGCCGCCGTCGCCACGGCCGCGGCGCTGAACGTCACCGAACCCACCTCGACGGGGTTGGGCGGCGACGTGTTCATGCTGTACCGAAGTGCCGACGGCGAGGTCGGCGCGATGCGCGCCTGCGGCGGCGCCCCCGCGGGTGCGACCCGCGAGAAGGTCCGGGAAGCCGTCGCCGACGAAGAGGGAGTCGCTCTCGAGAACGCGACGATGCCCGAAACCGGCGCGCACGCCGTGACGGTCCCCGGTACCGCCCGCGGCTGGGAGGCCACCGTCGAGGAGTTCGGCCGCCTCACGCTCGCCGATGCGCTGGAACCGGCCATCGAGTACGCCACCGAGGGGTACCCCGTCACCGAGGTCATCGCCAGCGCGTGGGAACACGGGGAGGAACTGTTCGAGTCCGACCACGCACGGGAGGCATTCCTCGTCGACGGTGAGCGCGCGCCGAATCCGGGCGAGACGGTCCGGCTCGAAAACCTCGGCGAGTCGATGCGGGCCATCGCCGAAGCGGGCGCCGACGTGGTGTACGAGGGGTACATCGCCGAGGCCATCGCCGAGGAAGTCCAACGCGAGGGCGGCTTCATGACCGTCGAGGACCTCGCCGACTTCGAGGTCGAGTACCCCGACCCAGTCTCGACCACCTACGGCGACGCGGAAGTGTACGAACTGCCGCCGAACAATCAGGGCCTCATCGCCTTGGAGGCGCTCAACATCGCCGAGGAACTGGGCGCTCGGGAGCATCCGGCGGACTCGGCCGCCCGAATTCACTACCTCGCCGAAGCGATGAAGTTGGCCTTCCACGACGGCCACCGCTACATCACCGACCCCGACTTCGAGGAGATTCCGCCGCTGGAATCGAAATCGTGGGCGGAGAAACGCGCCGCGAACGTCGGCGCGGAAGCCTCCGATGTCTCCTTCGGCATCCCCGATTCCAACGCCGAGGACGCCGACACCGTGCTGCTGTGTGTCGGCGACAGCGAGGGCAACGTCGTCTCCTACATCAACTCCCGCTTCGCCGGGTTCGGGAGCGGTCTCGTCGCCGGCGACACCGGTATCGCCCTCCAGAACCGCGGGGCCTCCTTTTCGCTTTCCGACGACCATCCGAATCGGCTGGAACCGAACAAGAAGCCGTTCCACACGCTCATTCCGGGGTTGCTGAAGCGCGGCGACAACGACTGGTCGGCCTTCGGCGTCATGGGCGGGTTCATGCAACCGCAGGGGCACCTCCAGACGCTCGTCGGCATGCTTGACGACGGCAAGACGCTACAGGGGGCACTCGACACCCCGAGATGGCGCTACCGAGAGGACGGCCGTCTGGCCGTCGAGGCGCGAATGCCGACTGCGGTCCAGAACGGTCTGCTCCGCCGCGGCCACGACCTCGAAGTGCTCCCGCCAACCATGTTCGGCGGCGCACAGGTCGTCCGCAACGAGGACGGAACGCTGTCGGCGGCGACCGAACCGCGGAAGGACGGCAACGCCTCCGTGTACTGAGCCTAAGTGACACTGCGGCCCGACGGCGTCGCCGACGCGCGGACTTTTAGCCCTCCGGGACCAACGTGGGCGTATGCAGTGGCAAACCGACTGGGGGCTCCGCGTTCGGATGGGGTTCACCATGTTCCTGCTCTTCGCCCTCTATCTCGTCTTCGTCGGCGTGTTGACGCTGTACTTCGGGAATCTGCTGATTCCAGCGATTCTGCTCGGGGCGTTCTCGCTGGCGCAGTACTTCTTCAGCGACAAACTCGCGCTCCGCTCGATGGGGGCCCGAACGGTCAGCGAAGAGGAGTATCCGCAATTACACGCACAGGTCGGCCGCCTCTCCCAGCAGGCCGACCTCCCGAAACCCGACGTAGCGGTCGCCGACAACCGAACGCCGAACGCCTTCGCGACCGGCCGCTCGCCCTCCCACGGCGTCGTCTGCGTGACGACCGGGCTACTGGAGGCGCTCGACGACGACGAACTCGAGGGCGTCATCGCCCACGAACTCGCCCACATCAAGAACCGCGACGTGGCGGTGATGACCATCGCGTCGTTCCTCTCGACTATCGCCTTCCTCATCGTCCGGTGGGGGTGGCTGTTCGGCGGGCGGAACCGAAACGGGGCGCCCGTTATCGTCGCCATCCTCGTCTCGCTCGTCGTCTGGGTGATTTCGTTCCTGCTCATCCGTGCACTCAGCCGCTATCGTGAGTACTCCGCCGACCGTGGCGCGGTCGCCATCACGGGCAATCCCTCGGCGATGGCCTCGGCGTTGATGACGATTTCCGGCCGGATGGACCGCGTGCCCGAGGAGGACCTCCGCGAACAGGCCGAAATGAACGCGTTCTTCATCATTCCCATCAGCAAGGGGTTCATCGGGAAAATCGCCCGGACGCACCCGCCAACCGAAAAGCGCATCGAGGCGCTTCGGGAGATGGAACGGGAGATGGAGAGTTAGTCGGTCTCCGCGGGCGCCCCACCATCGCTCAGGAGGTCGACCACTTCGACGAGAACGGCGACGGCCAGTGGGCCGGCGATGACGCCGATGACGCCGACGGTGAGGACGCCACCGGTGAAGCCGACGAAGTAGAGACTCGCGGGGAGATGTGCGTGACTCGAGGCTAACCGCGGGCGGACGAGCAGGTCGGGAACGAGGCCGATGAGCAAGGGACCGAGGATGATGATTCCGACAGCGCGGTCGGGCATTCCGATAACGAAGTCGTAGCCGGCGAGCCCGACCGCTAACATTCCGGGGCCGGCGATGGGGACGAACTGGAGGATAGCCGAGAGCACCGAGAGGAGGAGAACGTCGCTGTAGCCGAGGAGGTAGAAGACGACGAGGGCGATGGGGAACGTAACAACGGCAGTCGCTGCCTGAATGACGTACAGCGCATACAGCGTCCCGGAGACCCGGTCGTTGAGTGCCCGGAGAACGTCGTGGTACTGCGGTGGCGTAATCTCGAAGGCCGCCCGCCCGACGGCGTTCGGCCGCAAAAGAAGCCCGTACAGCAGGATGGTGAACATCCCGAGTTCGAGCAGGAGGAACACCGATGAAAAGGCGAGTGAACTGGCAATACCTCGAATAATCGTGGTCGCAGTACTGACCAACTCGGCGGTATCGAGCGTCGTCATGAAACCGAAGGCCTTTATCGGAATCTCCGGCGGGAGGTCCCGGAGCACCTCGAATATCGTGTTGCGCCGGCGAAACAGCGTCCACGCGATTGGTGATAGAAGCACGACCACGACGACGAACGCGAAGGTGGTCACGAGGCCGCTGGCGATTCGTCGAGAGATGCCACGATTGACGAGTCGCTGCCGGAGTGGATGGAGGACGTAGGCGACGGTGATGGCGAAGAAGACGACCTCGACGACCTCCCAGAGTATCGCCGCCGCTAGCAGTCCGACCGCGACGAGCAACCCAGCGAGAACGTATCGGCGGCGACGGAGAGACGACACGACCTTCGATTGCGCGCCGGTTGGCAAAACCGTTTCCCGACCCCCCTCGCCGTCCGTCGAACGCGCTTTTTAAGTACACGGAGGGGTACCACTCGGTAATGAGACGACGCACGTTCATCGCGGGTGCGGGAACCGCCGTCGCGGCGACGGCCGGCTGTGTCGGCTACACCGGCGGAAACGAGGGCGACGGCGTCGTCACCGTCGCTACCTACGAGTCATTCGTCGACAGCGAGGACTCCATCGGCCCGTGGTTGAAGGAGAACTTCGAGGCCGACCATGACGCCGAAATCGAGTTCACCGTCCCGAGTTCCGGCATCAACCAGTACATCCGCCGGGCACAGGAGGGCGCCGACATCGACGCTGACCTCTTCGTCGGTCTCAACGTCGACGAACTCATCCGTATCGACGAGGAACTCGACGAACCGCTGTTCGACTCCCTCGCCGGCGACCTCGAACGCTCCGACCGCGTCATCGATGACCTCCGGTTCGACCCCGACGGCCGTACGATTCCCTACGACACGGGCTACATCAGCCTCGTCTACGACGAACGCGAGGTCGAACCGACGACCTTCGAGGACCTCACCGACGAGGCCAACCGCGGGGAACTCATCACACAGAACGCCCAAGAGTCCGACCCCGGTCTCGCCTTCCTCCTGTGGACCATCCACGAGTTCGGCGCTGACGGTTATCTCGATTACTGGCAGCAACTGGAGGACAACGAGGTTCGGATTCTCGGGTCCTGGAGCGACGCCTACAACGCCTACACGAACGAGGCCGCCGACATGGTCGTCTCCTACTCGACCGACCAGGTGTACAACGGCGACACGCCGAGACACCAGGTCGGCTTCCTCAACGACCAGGGGTACGCCCAACCCGAGGGGATGGCCCGGTTCGCCGACGCGCCGGACGCCGACGCCGCGACCGACTTCATGGAGTTCATGCTCCAACCGGAGGTACAGGGCGTCATCGCCGAGCGGAACGTCCAGTTCCCGGCCGTCGACGACGCCGAACTCGACGAGGAGTTCGCCAGTCTCGCCCACGTCCCCCCGGAACCGGTCACGTTCGGCTACGACGAACTCGCCGGCAACCTCGACGGCTGGGTCGACGAGTGGGCCCGCCAAATCGTCGAGTAGATGGCTCGCTCCCGCCGGCGCGTCGACACCCCGTTTCTCGTCGCCGGTCTCGCGACGGCCGCGCTGTTGGTCGTCATGCTGTACTACCCGGTGGGGAGCGTCCTCGTGGAGGCGGTGTTCGCCGATGGTCGCCTCACGCTCGCACCGATTCGTGACGTTCTCACCGACTCGCTGTACTTCGGGGACCTCGCCGGCGTGTTCGCTGGCGAGTCGCCAGCCGACCTTCTCCGTGTGGTGCTCGCCGGCGAGGCGAGTTTCGGTCGGTTCGGATTCACGGCGTATCAGGCCGTCCTCTCGACGCTCTTGAGTCTCGCAATCGGCCTGCCGGGGGCGTACGTACTCGCGAACTACGACTTCCTCGGCCGCCGGACGGTCCGGTCGTTGACGCTCGTTCCGTTCGTCCTGCCCTCCATCATGGTCGCCGCTGGGTTCGCGGCGATGTTCGGCAGCAACGGTCCGCTCAACCGCGCGCTCGCCGCGGTCGGCCTCCCGACGGTCGAACTCATGTTCACGCTGGAAATCATCCTGCTGGCTCACGCCTTCTACAACGCGCCGCTCGTGGTCCGGGTCGTCGCGGCGGCCTGGGAGGGCGTCGACACCCGGATGGTCGAGACGGCCCGAAGCCTCGGTGCCTCCCCACGGCGGGCGTTCCTCGACGTCGTCGTCCCGCAACTCGCCCCCGCCGTCCTCACGAGCACGCTGCTCGTGTTCATCTTCACGTTCATGTCGTTTCCCATCGTGCTGGCGTTGGGCGGGTTCCAGTTGGCGACCGTCGAGGTGTTCCTCTACGACCGCATCTCCCGGCTTCAACTGGAGGAGGCCGCGGCGTTGGCCGTCCTCGAAGCCGCCATTACGCTCGGATTGACGTACGCGTATCTCCACTACGAGCGCGCCCAAGCGGCTACTCGCGGGGTCACTGCCCGGTCCCGCCAGCGACTGTTCGCACGCCTCGACCTCGCACGCCTCGCCATCGCCGGCTACGGGGTCGTGATTGCCATCGTCTTCGTCGGTCCCATCGTCTCGATGCTGCTGGCGAGCGTCCTCGACGCAAGCGGGGGGTTCACCCTGCAGTACTACGAGTTCCTGCTCGACCGTCGGGACGCCGTCGTCGGCACCCAACCGGACGTGGCCATCCGCAACTCGCTGGCCTTCGCCGTCGGGACGCTCGTCCTCGCAGTGCCGATGGGCGTCGTCGTTGCGCTGGCGACCGCCCGTGACACGCTCACCGCCCGCGTCGTCGGGACGTTCGCGATGCTGCCGTTCGCCGTCTCGGGGGTCGTCGTCGGACTCGGATTGCTCCAGACGGTCGTCTTCGGCGTCGAGGTGTTCGGCCTCCAACTGCAGGTGACCGGCGCCGTCGCCATCGTCGCCGCCCACGCCGTCGGTGCCTACCCCTTCGTCGTTCGGACGGTCACGCCCGCGCTGTCGTCGATGGACGACAGACTGGTCGAATCGGCTCGCGCGCTCGGTGCCTCCCGGACCCGGGCGCTCCTCGACATCGAACTTCCGCTCGTCACGCCGGCCGTCGCCGCCGGCGCCGCCTTCGCCTTCGCCATCTCCATCGGCGAGTTCAACTCCACGGTCGTCCTCGTCGAGGGCGGCGACGCCTACACGATGCCCGTCGCCGTCCAGCGGTATCTCTCCGACAGGACGCTCGGCCCCGCCACCGCGATGGGATCGGTACTCTTGGTCGTCACGAGCGTCAGTTTCGTGGTCATCGAGCGTCTCGGGGCGTACGGAGGAATCGAGTGATGGCACGGGATGGCGGCGCGACGAGGTGGTGGCCGTGAGGGTCGACCTCGACGGTGTGAGTAAGCGCTACGGCCCGACGACGGCACTGGCGGACGTGTCGCTGTCGGTCGCCGACGGCGAGTTCTTCACGCTGGTCGGCCCCTCCGGGTGTGGGAAGACGACGACCCTGCGACTGCTTGGGGGCTTCGAGGAACCGACCGGAGGTTCGGTTCGCTTCGACGGCGAGTCGATGGCTGGCGTGCCGCCGGAGGCCCGCGGCGTCGGCCTCGTCTTCCAGAGTTACGCGCTGTTTCCACACATGACCGTCGCCGAGAACGTCGGCTACGGACTCCGATTCGCCGAGCCGCCGGGCGGCGTCACGACCGAGCAGCGAATCGCCGACCTGCTGGAGTTGGTCGGACTCGAGGGATTCGGGGACCGCGACCCGACTGAACTCTCCGGCGGCCAACAGCAGCGCGTCGCCCTTGCCCGGGCACTCGCGCCCGGCCCGGAACTCCTGTTGCTCGACGAGCCGATGAGCGCACTCGACGCCCGCCTCCGGGAGCGGCTCCGCCGTGACGTTCGCGAGATTCAACAGGAACTCGGGGTCACGACCGTCTACGTCACCCACGACCAAGCCGAGGCGCTCGCCGTCTCCGACCGCGTGGCGGTGCTCTCGGATGGCCGGGTCGAACAGGTCGGCCGGCCACAGGAACTGTACCGCCGGCCGGCCTCGCGGTTCGTCGCGGAGTTCCTCGGCGAGAACAACGTCTTCGACGCGCGGGTGGTTGACACGACCCGTGGTAACTCGACAACTGCAGGTGAAACGGAGGGGTTGACCGTTCGGGTGCAGGGGTGCGATTTCGTCCTCTCTCGGGTGGAAAACGCGTCCGACGAACGTCTGACGTTCTGTGTCCGACCCGCTGCCTTCGAGGTCGACGCCGGACGGAACCGCCTCACCGGCACCGTCGTCGACAGTGAGTTCCTTGGGGAGACGACGCGGGTCCACCTCGACTGGGAGGGGACGCGAGTCGTCGTCGCACTCGATGTCCCGCCCGAGGCCGACGAACTGACCGTCGGGTTCGACCCCGAGGACGCGTGGATACTGTAATCAGGCCGACCAGAACCGCTCTAATGCGAAGTCGAACATGTCGGTGCTGACGGCGCCGAACTCCTCGCGGTCGGCCTCGCCGAGCAACCCGCGGACGCTGTCCCAGGAATCGCGAGCGTAGCGTTCGTCACAGAACACCCGAACGCCGCGTTCCTCGGGGCCGCGAATGACGCGGCCGACGGCCTGTCTGGCCTTTCGGACCGCGGGCACCGCCAGGGCGTATTTGAAGCCGTCGCCGAAGGCGCGGTCGTAGGCGGTCCGGACCGCCCGCGTTCGCGGACTTGCGGTGTTGATGATGGGGACGCCACAGACGATGGCTGCCGACAGGCGGTCGCCGCGGTAGTCGACGCCTTCGGTGAGCGTTCCGCGCAGACTCGTTACGAGTACCTTCGGGTCGCCCTCGAAGAACTCGCGTTTCAGTTGCTCGGTCGCCACGTCGTCGGTCGCCTCGTCGACGAGCACCTCCTTGTCGTGGTCCGAGAGGACGGAGGCGGCCCACTCGGCCTCACGGTAGGAGGGCATCCCGACGAGGACGTTCCCCGGCGAGTCGGCGACCTGCCGAATCGCCCGTGCGTGGGCGCGCCGGGTGTCGGTCTCTTCGTCGGGGTCGCCGCGGTTCGAGTAGGTGAATTTCGGCGCGGCGACGGCGTAGGACCCCCGGTTCTCCTCGGGGAACTCCAGTCCGTACGTTCGCTCGACGACGGGTCGGTCCTCCTCCTCTTCAAGATGTCGGAGGCCGGTCACCTCGGCGAAGGCCTCCAGTGGCTCCAGCGTCGCGCTCATCAGGATGCCGCCGCCGAACTCGCCGAGTTGTTCGCCGATGGCACCCGAGGGGAGACAGTTGTGTAGCGAAAAGCGGGCGGTGTAGGCCCGCCGCCACGACTCGGCGGGGTGGGTGTCATCCCACGTCCGTTCGAGTTCGATTTCCCGGAAGAAGTCGGTGTGGTCGGCCCGATACCACGTTCCGAGCGTCCGTCCGACCGGGGGTGCGGCGCGGCGTTTGTCCTCCTCTTCGACCGTATCGAGAATGTGGCCGGCGACGGCACACACCGACTCGGCGCGGGTCCATACCTTCGCGTCGAAGCCGTTGCGTTCGGCCCATCGCGTCAGTTCGTCCGTGCCGGGCTGTTCGGGGTCCCTGAGCGGTATTTCGTCGTCGCGCAATTCGGGGAGGTTCCGCCGCCAGTCCGGCCGTTCGGCGTCGAGGTGCTCGGTGACCCGTTGGTCGAGTTCCTCCTGAAGCGCGACGAGAAACCGCTTGGTGTCGCGTAACTCCCCCAGCGTCACGTCGGTCTCGTTCAGTTCGTCCCGGACCGTGGCGGCTTGCTGTTTGGCGTCGCCGCCGTAGCGCGTTTCCGTGCCGCCACCGGCCTCCTCCATCGCCGCCAGTGGTTCGATGACGCGAGACAGTTCGCTCTCGGCGCTCCGGAGCGACCGCCCGGAGACGCCGTCGCCGACCAAATCCCGGACTCGCGGTTCGAGCATGTGGGCCTCGTCGCAGACGACGAACGTCTCGTCGTCTATCAACGTGCCGGTGAACGACTCGACGGTCGTCGGGTCGAAGGCGTGGTAGTAGTTGCCGACCAGCACCTCGACGTGGGGCAACAGCGCGCCCATCACCGAATGCGGGCAGGCTCCGTGGCCGGCCGACAACTCCACGAGGTCCTCGCTCTCGATGAGGCCCAACCCCGTGGGGTCGAAGGGGACGGCCTCGACGGGGTCGCCGTCCTCCGGGAGGTCTGCCAAATACTGTGCGTAGAAGGGACAGTACTCGACGCCGCTGTCGCCGGCCTCGGGCATCTCTTGGGGGTAGGGCGTCGGTTCGCCGGCCGCCTCCAGATACGAGGCGCCGTTTCCGGAGTCGCCCAGCCCGACCTGTTGACTCCGTGCCTGTGCGGCCAGCGAGTCGGCGGTCGTCTCGTCGGTCAGTCCACGAGTGCGCTCCCGGAGGCCCTCACACCGTTCGTAGACGTTCGTCTCGTCGATGCCGCCGGCGCCCGCGAGGTTGTACGGACACACGTCCGCTTTCCCGACGAGCGTCATGGCCGAAATCGGGTGCCAGTCGTCCGGCAGGTTTCCGTTGATGGTTCGGAGGTCCTCCTCGAACTGCCGGAGTTGCTGTTTGACGCTCGTGAGGACGAAGACGCGTTCGTACGTCGAGTCGGGATCGCGGACGAGGTGGATGCCGGCGGTCAACGCCAGCATCGTCTTGCCGGTGCCGCAGGCGCCCTCCAAAGCGAGAAACCCGCCCTCGCGGGCCGTCTCGACGGCCGTCTCGATGCCGTCGACTTGGTCGTCGTAGGGCTCGTCGTGGCCGAAGATGGGCCGCCAATCGGGGCCGTCGGCGCCTCCCGCGGCGGCGCTCGCCCCGTTTCCGTCGTCGCTCCCGCTCGACTCCTCGGCGTCGTGGGACACACCGAGGAGTGACGCGTCTTCGCCTAAAGACGTGTCGAACGGGGCGGCCGTGGGTTTATCTCCCATCGGGAACCAACCTCGGACCGATGGCCCGCGAACGCTCGCTTCGACCCGCCTTCGACGTGAACTGGCGGCCGACGCTGCTCGGAGCCGCCACGCTGTTGGCCGTCCTCCTGCCGGGGTTGCTTCGGCTGGAAATCGGTCGGGAGGTGTATCTCGGCGGCCTGCTGGCGGGTCTCGTCGCCGGCGGGCTGACCGACCGCTACGGCAACGCGATGTCGAACGGGCTGTTGGCGGGCGCCCTCGGCGGCGCGGCGGCCTGTGTCGTGCTGTTCGCCTACGGGTCGTACGCCTCGTGGCGGCTCGGCTTCGGCTTCGATTCGGTGTTCGCCGCCCAGTACGGCTTCCGCGCGATTGCGCTGTTCGTCCTCGCGGTGCCGATTCACGCCGTCGAGGGGGCGCTTGCGGCGCTTCTCGCCAACGGCCTCCGGGTCCGACTGCTGGACCGCTTCGCCAGCGGCGGGTAGCGACGGTAGCGTCTCGGTGCCGGGCGGCTTATCCGTCCGACTCCCGAGATTCGGGTATGGAGTTCGACACCGAGGCGTGGCGCGAGGAGTTACAGTCCTACCGCGCCGAAAAGGACGAGCAGTTCGCCACTTCGCGGCAGTCGCCGCTCCCGCCCGAGGAGCGCGAGAACTTCGACGGCCTCGCGTACTTCGACCCCGACCCCGCCTACCGCGTCGAGGCGACCGTCGAGTTGGTCGACAGCGACGAGACGGTGGCGATGGAGACGACCGCCGAGGGCGAGCAACTGTACGAACGGGCCGCTCGCCTCCACTTCGAGGTGCCAGACGCCAGCGGCGATGTCGACGAACACACCCTCGTCGCCTACCAGCGCGTCGACCACGAGGGCAACTCGCTTTTCGTTCCGTTCCGCGACAAGACGACCGGTCAGCAGACCTACCCGGCCGGGCGGTACATGGAACTGCACGCGGAGGGCGAACTCGAAGACGGTGATACGGTTCCGCTGGATTTCAACCTCGCGTACAGCCCCTTCTGTGCCTACAGCGAGGCCTACGAGTGCCCGTTGCCGCCCGAGGAGAACTGGCTGGAAATCGCCATCGCCGCCGGCGAACGCTACGGGGGCTGAGAGGTTCCCCGAGCCGCGTCTTTTTGCCCGTCGCCTACCACGTCATTCTATGCCACACGACTGGCGGGATTCCGTCGACCTCACCGAGACACAGCGGCTGGTTCGGCGGAACATCCGGGAGATATGCGAGGACTTCGACGACGCCTACTGGCGCGAGAAGGACCGGACGGGCGAGTACCCCCACGAGTTCGTCGACACGCTGGCCGAGGAGGGCTGGCTCGGAATCCTGATTCCCGAAGCCGACGGCGGCGCGGGAATGTCGACGGCCGAGGCGGTCGTCATGATGGAGGAAATCGCGGCCAGCGGCGGCGGGTTCGCCGCCGCTCAGTCGATTCACGGCGGCGTGTACAACTCGGTGCCGCTTGTGAAATACGCCGACGAGTCGCTGAAAGCCGACCTGCTGCCGAAGGTCGCTTCGGGAGACGTTCGGATTCAGGCGTTTGGCCTGACGGAACCCAACGCCGGGTCGGACTCGACGGCGATGGAGACCCGGGCGCGGAAGGAGGGTGAGGCGTACGTCGTCGACGGGGCGAAAATCTGGATTTCCCGCGTGGCGGCCAGCGATTACCTCCTCCTGATGGCGCGGACGACGCCCCGAGAGGCGGTCGACAAACGAACCGAGGGCATCTCGATGTTCCTACTCGACCTCGAAGACGCCTACGGCGACGGCCTCGAAATCGAGTCGATTCCCAAGACCGCGAGTCGGGCGGTCGGCTCCTACCAGCTGTGGTTCGACGGGGTCCGAGTACCCGCAGAGAACCTCGTCGGCGAGGAAGGCGAGGGGTTCTACCAGATGCTCGACGGCCTCAACGAGGAGCGCCTCGTCATCGCCGCGGAGTGTCTCGGATTGGGCGAGGTCGCACTCGAACGAGGTATCGAGTACGCCGGCGAGCGGGAGGTGTTCGGCGGGCCAATCGGCGCCAATCAGGCTATCCAGCATCCGCTTGCGGCCGCCTACGCAGACCTGTTGGCGGCGAAGAAGGTCATCTACGACGCCGCCGACCGCCTCGACGGCCTCCCACGGAAGGCCGCCGGCGCCGAGGCCAACGTCGCGAAGTACCTCGCCGCCGAGGCGGCCTTCGACGCCGCCGACGCCGCGGTCCAGACCCACGGTGGCTTCGGCGTCGCCTGCGAGTACGATGTCGAGCGGTACTTCCGGGAGGCACGGCTGACGCGGCTCGTTCCCATCACCCAGCAACTCGCGTTGAACTACCTCGGCGAGCACGTGCTGGGACTGCCCCGGAGTTACTGACCCGTCACGGAGCGACGCCGACGGTCAGCAGCGTCCCGTATTCGCGGTAGCGTTCGACCATCGCCTCCCGAGTTTCCCAGTCGTCGGTCGGGAACTCGCTTGCGGGCGGAATCTCGGTTTCTCTGTCGGGGATGGTGTCCTGTTCGGCGACGTGGAAGCCGGCTTCCCGGAACGCCTCCCGGTACTGGTCGTAGTCCCACAGCGTCATCTCGATGGCGATATTGTCCTGCCAGGCGTGGGTGTGTTCGCTCTCCTCGAAGTAGTTCACCGCACAGTAGAACGTCCCGCCGGGCCGGAGAACGCGGCGCAGTTCTTCGAGTGCGCCGACGGGGTCAGGTGCGTAGTAGAACGCCTCCATCGAGAAGGCGTGGTCGATACTCTCGTCGGCGAAGGGCAGCGACTGGAAGTCCCCGACGACGTAGCCGACGTTGTCGTCGTCGGTGTAACTGCGCGCGTTTCGGACCATCTCGGGGGCGCCGTCGAGTCCGTAGGCCCGGCCGGCGTCTTTGGCCTCACACATTGCGCGGGCGGCGTAGCCGCTGCCACACCCCAAATCGAGGACGGTGTCGCCCGTCTCGATTGGCATCCGTCCGAGTACGTGCTTGGCGGTGTGCCAGTGGCGTTTCTCCATCCCCTTGTCGCGGCCGTCGGCGGCCCAGTCGTCGAACTCCGCGCGAACGCTCATGGGCGGCGTTGGTCGTCGGAGGGGTTAACGCCCACGAAGCGACTCGGCCCGTCGCCGCGAGCGTTCGTCTCAAGTGTCCCGACGCCCACCACTCGGTAATGAGCGACACCGGCCCGCTGCAGCCAGACCGTCCCGACGCCGCCCGACGGTTCGAGGTCGAGGCCCCGTTCGACCCGGCGGGCGACCAACCCGAGGCCATCCGCGAACTCGTCGACGGCTACGAGTCCGGCGCCGAGAAACAGACGCTTTTGGGCGTCACCGGGTCGGGAAAGACCAACACCGTCTCGTGGGTGGTCGAGGAACTCCAGCAACCGACGCTCGTCCTCGCCCACAACAAGACGCTGGCGGCCCAACTGTACGAGGAGTTCCGCAACCTCTTCCCGGACAACGCCGTCGAGTACTTCGTCTCCTATTACGACTACTACCAGCCGGAGGCCTACGTCGAACAGACCGACACCTACATCGACAAGGACATGTCGATAAACGAGGAAATCGAGCGCCTGCGGCACTCCGCGACGCGGTCGCTTTTGACCCGCGACGACGTCATCGTCGTCGCTTCGGTGTCGGCCATCTACGGCCTCGGTGACCCGAACAACTACGAGTCGATGGCGCTCCGACTCGAACGCGGCGAGGAAATCGGCCGCGAGACGCTGTTGAAGAAACTGGTCGATTTGAACTACGAGCGCAACGACGTTGACTTCCAGCAGGGCACCTTCCGGGTTCGTGGCGACACCGTCGAGGTGTTCCCGATGTACGGACGGTACGCCCTCCGGGTGGAGTTCTGGGGCGACGAAATCGACCGTCTGATGAAAGTCGATACGCTGAACGGCGAGGTGGTCTCCGAGGAGCCGGCGGGACTCGTCCACCCGGCGGAACACTACTCCATTCCCGAGGAGCGTCTTCAGGAAGCCATCGACGAGATAGAGGAACTGAAGGAGAAACGCGTCTCGTACTTCGAGCGGCAGGGCGATTTGGTCGCCGCCCAGCGCATCGAGGAGCGCACCACCTTCGACATCGAGATGCTTCAAGAGACGGGCTACTGCTCGGGCATCGAGAACTACTCGGTGCACATGTCGGACCGCGAGTCGGGGGAACCGCCCTACACCCTCCTGGATTACTTCCCCGACGACTTCCTCACCGTCGTCGACGAGTCCCACGTCACGCTGCCGCAAATCAAAGGCCAGTACGAGGGCGACAAATCCCGGAAGGATTCGCTGGTCGAGAACGGCTTTCGGTTGCCGACGGCCTACGACAACCGCCCGCTGACCTTCGAGGAGTTCGAAGAGAAGACCGACCGGACGCTGTACGTCTCGGCGACGCCCGGCGAGTACGAACGCGAAGAAAGCGACCAGGTCGTCGAGCAAATCGTCCGGCCCACGTACCTCGTCGACCCCGAAATCGAGGTCCAGCCGGCCGAGGGGCAAATCGAGGACCTGATGGAGCGCATCGAGGCGACGGGCGACGACGAGCGCGTGCTTGTGACGACGCTGACCAAGCGGATGGCCGAGGACCTCACCGAGTACCTCGAAGGCGCCGGCGTCGACGTGGCGTACATGCACGACGAGACGGACACGCTCGAACGCCACGAACTCGTCCGGTCGCTGCGACTCGGCGAGATTCAGGTGCTGGTCGGCATCAACCTCCTTCGGGAAGGACTCGACATCCCCGAGGTGAGCCTCGTCGCCATCCTCGACGCCGACCAGGAGGGGTTCCTGCGGTCGGAGACGACGCTGGTCCAGACGATGGGCCGGGCCGCCCGGAACGTCGATGGCCGGGTCGTCCTCTATGCTGACGAGACGACAGGTGCCATGGAGTCCGCAATCGAGGAGACCCGCCGCCGCCGGGAGATTCAACAGCAGTTCAACGCGGACCACGGCCACGAACCGAAAACCATCGAGAAGGAAGTCGGCGAGACGAACCTTCCGGGGTCGAAGACCGACACCGGCGGCGTCTCCGGGGTCGAAGCCGACTCCGCCGACGAGGCCGAAGAACTCATCGAACGCCTCGAAGGCCGGATGCAGGAGGCCGCCGACAACCTCGAATTCGAACTCGCGGCGGACATCCGCGACCGCATCCGCGAACTCCGGGAGACCTTCGAGGAGTTGGACGACCCCGACGAAGGGGTTCCGACGCCCGACGACGAGTTCTGAACACGACGCCGTCTTTTTCCCCTCGCCGCCCGACGGAACCGGTATGGCCGTCCGTGCGCTGCTCCGTTCGCCCGCCGCCGTCGTCTGGACGCTGCTCGGTGCACTCGCCGTCGGTGTCGGCTTCGCTGCGGGCTGGCAGGTCCTCGCGGCCGTCCGTCGGACGGTCACCGAGGCGGGTCCGGGCTTTCTCGTCGGCTTCGGCGAACTGTTGACCGTCGCCGTCGCCGTCGTCGTCGTCGCGGTCCTCGGCCTCGTCTGGTACCCCTTCGGCGCCGCCGTCGCCTACGCGGTCGGCCGGACGGAGTACGGCGGCGGTACGTCGGCTTCGGCGGCCGGTGCTGCCGTCTACGACCGCCGGTGGTCGCTGTACCGGTGGCTGAAGACCCGGCTTGCGGTCGGCGACCTCGCGGACCGACTGCTCGACGAGGACGACGTGGCGCAAAACGAGGTGGGGTTGGGGTGTGCGCCGTTCGTCGTTCCGGCGTTGGTCCTCGATTCGGCGACGCTGCCCGAGGCCGTCGGCCGGGCCAACCGGGTGACGCCCACGGGCGGCCGCGAGCGCGTTGCCGTTGCATCGCTCGGTCTCACGGCGGTTCTCGCCGTCGGGACCTTCGGCGGCGGAGCTGCCATCGACGGGACCACGTGGCCGCTCGTCGCGGCCCTCGCCGTCGGGGTTTTCGGCTGTGTCGTCACCGCCGCAATCGATTCGGCGTGGCGGGCGGCGACGTACGTCGACGACGACGGCGACCGGGAGTTCTACCGCTAGAGGGAGTCGACGAAGGCGTCGAAGGCACCCGAATCGGCGTGGACGTGGGCGTAGGTACCGAGCGCCCGATACTCGGTGAGGCCGTCCTTGGCGCCGGCGATGCCGTCCCCCCGTTTCACCTCGAAGGCGAAGTCGGCGTCGTCGGCCACCTCGGCCGTCGAGTAGTGGAATTCGTGGCCGCGCAACTGCTCGCCGCCGCTGGCGGTGAGGGTGTCCCCGCGAGCGACCAACTCGACGTGGTCCAGTGCCTGATACCGCTCGCACATCGTCACGTCGGCGGGGAGGACGCCGGCCATCGCGTGGGTGTCGCCGTCGGTGTCGGTCAGCGTCTCCGAAAGCGCCATCAGGCCGCCGCATTCGCCGAGGACGGGCAGCCCCTCGGCGGCCCGCGCTCCGAGTTCAGCCAGCGTCCCGCCTGCGGCCAGTTCCGCGCCGTGGAGTTCGGGGTAGCCGCCGGGGAGATAGACCCCGTCGCAGTCGGGCAGCGAGTCGCCGGCGACCGGCGAGAAGGTGACCACCTCGGCGCGTTCCCGGAGCCGTTCGAGACTCGCCGGATAGCGAAAGCAGAACGCGGCGTCGTCGGCGACTGCGACCGTCTTTCCGGTGTCGGTTCCGTGTGGTCGGGGCTCCGGCCGTGGTGGTTCCGTCGCCACCTCCAGCAGTTCCTCGACAGCGATTTCCTCGCTGGCCGCATCGAGCGTCTCCGCGTCGATGGGCGCCTCCCGACCCATGTGGAGGCCGAGGTGGCGGTCGGGAATCTCCAACCCACCGAGTGGCGGCACCCGGCCGAAGTACGATAACGAATCGGGGAGCGCATCCCGGATGCCGGCCTCGTGGCGGCCGCCGTGGGCGCGGTTGGCGAGGACGCCGACCACGTCGATGTCGCGGTCGGCTTCGGCGGCGTACTCGCGAAAGCCGAGCCCCTGGGCGGCGACGCTCTCCATGCCGGCCTTCGCGTCGACGACGAGCACCACTGGAAGTTCGAGTGTCTCCGCGACAGCGGCCGTCGAGTTCGTCCCGTCGTACAGTCCCATCATCCCCTCGACGACACAGATGTCGCCCGAACCGCGGTGGTAGTTGCGCCGACAGCCCTCCTCGCCGGCCAGCCACGGGTCCAGCGTCCGGGACGGTTTCTCGCAGACGGCGGCGTGGTGGCTTGGGTCGATGAAGTCCGGCCCCGCCTTCGCCGGTTGGGGGTCTCGCACCGTCCGCTGGAGTGCCCGCAGGACGGCGAGCGTGGCGACGGTCTTGCCGACGCCCGAGGAGGTGCCCGCGAGGACGATGCCGTTCACGCCTTGGGCACCTCTCGGTCGGTATCGGCCAGGAGGCGGTCGTACACCTCGCGGACCCCATCGCGTACGTCGGCCATCGGTAGGCCGGCGCGGTCGGCCAGCGCGAGGGCGCCGCCCATCCCGACGCCCTCCTTGGCTTCGCCGCGGTTGTAGGCGGCCATCGCGGGGTGGTCGTCGGTGAATCCAGGGTCGGTCGTCGTCACCGCGAGGTCGAGTTCGCGGCCGGCACGGCCGAGGTCGACAGCGGGGTCGTCGTCGACGAAGGAGGTGGTCGCGAGCGTCAGGGGTCCGTCGTAGCCGTCGTGTCGAAGACAGGCCGCAGCGGCGACCAGTTGGGTGCCGCCCGCCAGCGTGACGGCGGTGTCGGTCTCCAAAGCGCCGGCGGCGATGCCACAGAGGACGGCGAGGGCGGGGTCGCCCGCCCGGCGGAGTGCGACCGTCGGTTCGTCGGCGGCGTCGCCGGCCGCCAGCGACGAGGCCGAGAGCGCTTCGTCGACCACGCGCCGTTTCAACTCCAGTGGGTTCTCCGACAGCGACGAGGAGACCGTGCGGTCGCCCAGCACGTCGGCCTCGCCGAGTGCGGTGAGGACGCCGAGTGCGGTCGTCGTGCCGCCGGGGACGGTTTCGGCGAGGAACAGTTCGTCATCGGGCAACGCCCGGCCGAACTGTCTGGCGGCGGCGAAGGCGCCGGGCGCGGAGGGGACGGGGTCGCGCTCGCGGATGTCCTCTCCCGTGCGGGCGCCGACGGTGACGGTCGGCGCGCCGGTCGGTTCGGCGAGGCCCGAATCGACGACGGTAAAATCGACCCCGAGCCGTTCGAGAACGGCTCGGGTCACGACGGCGGGGGTCGGACAGCCGCTCGGGGAGACCGGAACGACGGGCGAACGGACGGGGCGGCCGTAGGCGAGTATTTCGGCGTCGGCGCTGGGCGTGTGGGCCATCAGGTCAGAATCGGCGCCAGCGGCGCTGATGCCGTCGATTCGGGCCGTCCGGGTCGAACCGGCACAGCAGACGAGTCGAGTCATTATGATTGGTGTTAGTGCAACCGAACTTGAGTTTGCGGGTCGCGGCTCGTTGCCCGAAATCTATTTACTGGATGCCCTCACAGCGTACTACAAGAAAGGTTGCGCTAATACAAGCGCACTTGATTAAACATCCATGACGGACACACTCCTGCTCGTCGGTCGCCAACACACGCGTGCGGTAGCCGAGACACACGCGATGCGACTCCGAGAGCGCGGCGTGGCCGACCGCATCGCCGTGGACACCTACGACTACGACCCGGCGGAATTATCCGCCGACGCCGATGGGGAGACGTACGTCGTCCCGATGGCCGTCGCTCCCAACCGAGACACGACTCGCGGCATACCGGGAGCAATGCCGACTGCCCACCACTGCGAACCGGTCGGCACCAGTCCCGCGGTGAGTCTTACACTCGCCGACCGCGCTCGGGAGGCCGTCGCTCCCGGCGACGACGCATCGCTGGCGCTTTTGGCCTTTGGCGACACCTCCCGGGAGGGCCACCGGCGGGCGACCGAGGCCCACGCGACCCGCCTTCGGGAGTCGACCCGATACGGCGAAGTCACGACTGCCTACCTGTTGCAGAACCCTGCTGCGGAGTGTGTCCGCTACAACCTCACCGGCGACCGGGCCGTCGCGGTCCCGTTCTTCATTGCCCCGTGTGAGGAGACCGACAGCGCCCTGCCGGCGAAACTGGAACTCGACCGCGGCGGACTCGCCTACGCCGACCCACTCGGCGACCACGAGGCCGTCACCGACGCCATCGAGGCCGAGGTGGCGAAGGCCCGCTCGCTCGGGTCCGGTACCGCCGCCGTCGACCCGGTCGCAACCGACGGCGGCCGCTGACCGCCGACACTACCGCCGCACTGCCAGCACCGAGAGGTCCGAAAACGCCGTCTCCTCCTTCGCATCGATGTCGTCGGCCAGCGCCGACAGCGACGTTCGTGTCACGGATTCCTCGGCGTGAGTCAGCCGTTCGAAGACGAGCGCCTCACAGTCCGGTGCCCCCGCCTCCAGCAGGCGGTGGGCGATTCGCTCCGGCATCCAGTCGTAGGGCCGCGGCAGGACCAGCAGATGCCGGTCACCGACATCGCGCTCCAGTCGCCGGAGGCCGGCCTCGATTGGTCCGCTCTTGTGGAGGGTGACGAACGTCGTCGCCTCCATCGGCGTCCGGGCGCGACTCGCCGCCACCTGTAGCGAGGAAATCCCCGGAACCACCTCGACGGGGGCGAGCCCCTCGACGGCCGATTCGACCTTACCGACGAACTGGTAGCCGGAGTGGTTCGGGTCGCCCATCAACACCGCCGTCCCGCTGGCACCGTCGGCGACGCGTTCGCGGAACGTCGCCAGCACCTCGGGTTCGTCGCGGTAGCCGCAGGTCAGCGCCTCGCCGGTGATTTCCTCGCGGACGAACTCGACGACGGTTTCGAAGCCGACGACAACGTCAGCCTCCCGGATGGCGCGGGCGCCACGCCGGGTGAGGTACTCGGAGTTGCCGGGGCCGATACCGACGGCGTACACCGGTGTCACGCCCCCGTCGACGCCTTCCGTTTCGGGTGCGTCGGCGGCGTATTCGGCCGGTTCGTCGGGGAACTCGATTTCGTCGGTCACTGTTCGGACTCCAGTTCGAGGTCCCCGGACCGCACGTCGCTCGCGACGTGGACCAGTTCGTTCGTCAGCCCCGCAGCGAGGCCGCTTCCGCCCCGTCGGCCGACGTTCGTAATCGCCGGGACGCCGTGTTCGGAACACACTGAACGCAGTCGCTTACGGCTCTCTGCGGCTTTCACGAAGCCCACAGGTGTGGCGACGACGACTGCCGGTCGGGTACCCTGCTCGATGCAGTCGGCCAGCGCCAGCGCCGCGGTGGGGGCGTTGCCGACGACGGCGATTGCGCCCTCGTAGACGCCCCGCTTGTCGAGTTCGAGCACCGAGGCGGCCGTCCGGGTCATCCCCGTCTCGGCGGCGAGGTCGGCACCGTTGCCGATGGCCTTCCGCACCTCGCAGTCGTGGCCCCGTCCCGTGATGCCGGATTTGACCATCGTGATGTCGGTGACGATGGGGCGTTCATCGAGGACTGCCCGCGCGCCCGTCCGGAGCGGTTCGGAGTCATCGCTCCCCGTAAATCGCACGAGATACTGGAACTCGGGGTCGCCGGTGGCGTGGACGGCCTTCGCCCGGACCCGGTCGGCCAGCGTCTCTTGGGGAACGAGTTCGTGGACGCGGTCCATGCTCGTCTCGGCGATGTCCATCGCCTCGGAAGTGGTCGCACCGAGGTCGGCGTAGGCCTCGAATTCAGGGTCAGTCGTCATCGCTCGTCACCTCCCCGACAGTACCGGGATTCGATGCACGCTCTTCGAGGTCACCGTCGACGGACAGGTTGAGATCTTTCAGTCGCTCTTCAGTCTCGTCGTCGGCGTTCCACAGTCCCCGCTCGATGGCCTCCAACAGCGTGTCGGTGATGGACTCCAGCGCCCACGGGTTCACCTCGCGCAGCCACTCCTGTCTGTCGGCATCGAAGGCGTAGGCCTCGGCGACTTCGTTCCACAGCGTGTCGCTGACGACGCCCGTGGTGGCGTCCCAGCCCAGCGTCACGTCGACGGTCGAAGAGAGGTCGCCGGCGCCCTTGTAGCCGTGTTCTTCCATCGAATCGAGCCACTCCGGGTTCAGCACGCGGGCCCGCATCGCCTTGCGGACTTTCTCCTCGTTGGTGTAGACGGAGACGTTGTCGGGGTCCGAGGAGTCGCCGACGTAGGAGGCGGGTTCCTCACCCGAGACTTCCGAGACGGCGGTGATGAAGCCGCCGTGGAAGGCGTACCAATCGGAGGAGTCGAACTCGTCCTGTTCCATCGTGTCCTCGATTTTGACCGTCGCCTCGACGTTGCCGAGGCGGCGCCGGAAGGCGTCGTGGTCCTCGCTGACGCGGCCGCGAGAGCCCATCGCATAGCCGCCCCACTGGACGTACACCTCGGCCAAATCCGAACGGTCCTCCCAGTTCCCTTCGTCGACGGCCTTGTTCGTGCCGGCGCCGTAGCCGCCCGGTCGCGTCGTGAAGACGCGTGGCATCGCGGCGTCGCGGGCCTCGTCGGGGTCTACCCCTTCGGATTCCAGTTCCTCGGTTTCCTCCTCGACGTGTTTCTTCACGTAGTTCATCTCGTGGGGTTCATCGAGGTCGACGACGGCCTCGACGGCGTCGTGGATGACGCCGGCGGCCTGCGGGAAGGCGTCCCGGAACAGCCCCGACACCCGCGTCGTCGCGTCGACGCGGGGACGGCCCAACTCCTCCAGCGGAATCGGCTCTACGCCGTCGATTCGGCCGGCGTCGGTCCAGACGGGTTCGACGCCCATCAGCGCGAGCACCTGTGCGATGGTCTCCCCGCGCGTGCGGACGGTGGGCGTCCCCCAGGCGACGACGCCGACCTCTTCGGGGTACTCGTCGTGTTCGCCGTGGTGGCGCTGTAGCGTCCCATCAGCGACCTCCCGTCCGACCTCCCACGCCGACTTGGCGGGCACCTTCCGTGGGTCCAGCGTGTAGAAGTTCCGACCCGTCGGCAACAGGTCGACGCCGCCGCGAGTGGGCGCACCGGAGCCACCCGGCGGGACGTACTCGCCGTTCAGGGCGTCGGCGGTCTGTGGAATCTCGTCTTCGGCGCCGAAGACACGCGGGGCGGCCTCCTCGAAGATGAACGCCAGCACCTCCCGTAAGTCGTCGTGGGCGCCGCCGGCCACGCGTGCATCGCCGAGGGGGTCGATGTCGACGACGAGTAAGTTCATGTTCACCTCGTCGTCGGGGTCGGCGTCGACTTCGGATTCGGGTACGTCGAAGCCCTGTTCGGCGAGTGTCTCGACCAACTCGACGCTCGTTTCGTGGACTGCGTCGGCGGCTTGGGAGTAGGTCATTCCGAGCGCCTCGTCGTACTCGCCCGGCGAATCGAGCATCCGTTGGTAGTCGATGCCCAATACCCCCGCAACGCTCTCGCGGAGACTGGGTGCGCCGGCGTTTTCGAGTCGCGTCAGCGCGACGAGATACTCGATGAGGCGGTCGCCTTCGGGCGGTTCACCCATCGTGTGCAGCCCCATCCGAATCTGGGTCGTCTTCACGTCTGTCAGGTAGGCGTGGATGCGCTCTACGAGTTCATCGATGTCGACATCCTCGCCGTCTACGGCACCTTCCGCGAGCGTCGTGCCGGCTTCGTCGGGACCGCGAACGTCGGCCTGTTCGTCTATCTCGCCGGCGATACCCAACTCGACGGCCAAATCGAGTTCCTCGACTTTCTCCCGGAGGAGCCGTTCGACCGTCTCGCCGGCCGCGCTGCCGGCCTCGCGGTACTGGTCGGCCAGTTCTTCGAGTTCCGCGAGGTCGTCGTAGGTCCCTGCCGAGGCCATCGGCGGCGTGAGATAGTCGATGATTGCGGCATAGGAGCGCCGCTTCGCTTGGGTCCCCTCGCCGGGGTTGTTCACGATGTAGGGGTAGACGTTCGGCAAATCGGCGAGGAGCGCGTCGGGGGCGCTCCCGGAATCGAGGCCGACGGTCTTCCCGGGGAGCCACTCCAGGGAGCCGTGGGTGCCGAGGTGGACGACGGCGTCGGCGTCGAAGTCGTTGCGGAGCCACGCGTAGAAGGCGTAGTAGTCGTGTGGCGGCTGGAGGTCCGAATCGTGATACACCTTCGAAGGGTCCATCCCGAACCCACGCGGCGGCTGGACGGTCACGAGGACGTTGCCGAACTCGACGCCGGGAATGGCGAAGGGTCGCTCCGGCGGGTCGCCCCACTCCTCCAGAACGTTCTCGCGGAAGGCCTCGTCGGCGTCGCTCCACCACGACTCGTATTGCTCCGAGGAGACGATGTCGACCGAACGCTCCCGGACGTCTTCGGGCGCGACCCAGCGGTCGTCGAGCGTCAACTGCGATGTGAGCGTCTCGACGAGGTTCTGGCCCGATTCGGGGAACTGTCCACCTAACTCGTAGCCTCGGCCTCGGAGTTCCGACAGCAGATTTACCGTCGATTCCGGCGAGTCGAGGCCGAAGGCGGTGCCGATGCCATCGTCGCTCGGCGGGTAGTTGTGCAGGACGACAGCGACGTTCTTCTCGTCGTTGGGGGTGTGACGGAGGGTCGCCCAGTTGACCGAAAGCGAGGCGGCGTGGTCGATGCGGTCCTCGATGGGGAAGTGCTGTTTCGGCGCCGACCCGATGCCAGCGGTGTCGTCGGTGCGTTCCTTCCCGGAGATGGGGTGGGTGATGACGTTGCCGTCGAACTCCGGCAGCGCAACCGACAGCGCGAGTTCGAACCCCATCACGCCGGTGTCGCTCGACTCGTATCGGGAGCGCGAGCGCATCGTTGTCACCGTCTGGAGGACGGGCACGCCGAGACGCTTGAGGAACACTTCCTCTGCGTCGCCGCCCTCGTCGTCGGCATCGCGGCCGCGCTCGGCCATCGACAGCGAGAACATGAACGACGAGCACACCGCATCGACGAGCGGTTCG
Organism: Natronomonas gomsonensis; assembly: GCF_024300825.1. Lineage (NCBI taxonomy): Archaea > Methanobacteriati > Methanobacteriota > Halobacteria > Halobacteriales > Natronomonadaceae > Natronomonas > Natronomonas gomsonensis. The sequence goes on from NZ_CP101323.1 coordinate 2,363,598, forward strand.
CCCGCCTCGTCAGTTAGCCACTCGTCGACGACCCATTCGGCGTCTTCCTGTTCGTCGGTGTCGGTGACGGGATTACAGAACACGGGCAGAGCGTCGGCGCCCTCGGCTTCGATGGCTTCCACGAGCGCGTCGACGTAGCGGGTGTTCTCGTGGGTCCAGTGGGACTCGTAGAACCACACCGCGACGGTCGGCGTCTCGGGGTCCAGCGTCGCCCGCAACTCCTCGTAGGAAGTGCCGGGATACTCGGGGTGATACACCCCTTCGGTCGGCAGGTCGACGGGGTCGTCGTAGGTCGGTTCCTCGGGCGTGAATCGGTCGACCAGATACCGGACGGCGTTGGCGAGGTTCGCGCTTCCGCCGCGTTCGAGGTACGCCGAGACGGTGTCCCGAACGCTCCCGGGGACGGACGTGTCTTCGATGGCGAAGGCGTCGCCGGTCGCCTTCACGACGACGGGGACGCCTGCCTCGTAGCAGGCTTCGATAGCGCGGTCGTAGCCGGGCATGCTGTCCTCACCGCCGTGAAGCCACAGCACGGCCACGTCGCAGTCGGTCAGTTCGTCGCAGAACGCCTCGACGGCTTCGGGGTCGTCGAGGTCGCTCTCCGAGCGGACGACGAGGTCCGAACCGACCTCGCCGGCGGCGCGTTGTAACGCGCCCAGTTCGTTTTCGGTCGCGGTGTAGAGTCCAACCCGTGGCATAATATTGATAAACTCCGGTTGTGCTAATACAATTGTGTTTGATTCGGGCGAAACCAAAAGCGTTTCCACGCCGTTCGGGGCGGTGGTCGGCCAAGGGCGACTGAAGGAGGCGCTCTTGGCGGTCGCGGTCGACGACGGCCTCGACGGCCTGCTCGTCTCCGGCGAGAAGGGGACCGCAAAGTCGACGCTCGTCCGCGGCCTCGCGGAGTTGTTGCCGGCACAACGCGCCGTCGCGGACTGTCCCTACGGCTGTCCGCCGGACGACCGCACCCGGCAGTGTGAATCCTGCCGCGAGCGCGCGGCGCTGCCGGTCGAGACGCGGCCCGTCCCGCTCGTGACCCTCCCACTGGGGGCGACACGGGACCGCGTCGTCGGGACGCTGTCGGTCTCCGACGCCCTCGCAGGCGACGCCGAGTTCGACCCCGGCCTGCTCGCCCGTGCCAATCGCGGCCTGCTGTACGTCGACGAAATCAACCTCCTAGAGGACCACCTCGTCGACGTATTGCTCGACGCCGCTGCCTCGGGCGTCAACCGCGTCGAACGCGACGGTGTCAGCGTCGCCCACCCCGCTGAGTTCACCCTCGTCGGGACGATGAACCCAGAGGAGGGCGACCTTCGGCCGCAACTCCGGGACCGCTTCGGTCTCTCCGTCGAGGTGCAGGGTGAACGCGACATAGACGACCGCGTCGCCGTCATCGACGGCGACCTCCACGGCGCGTCGTCGGCCGACGACGACACCGACGACCACCGCCGGCGACTCGACCGGGCGCGTGACCTGCTCGATTCGGTCGCGCTGACCGACGACCAGAAGCGGGATATTGCGGAGTTGTGTGTCGATGCCGGCGTCGACGGCCACCGTGCGGACATAGCGACCGCTCGCGCCGCCCGCGCGCTCGCGGCGCTCGCCGGACGCCCCACGGCCACCGACGGCGACATCCGACGGGCCGCCGAACTCGCGTTGAACCACCGGATGCAGTCGGCGCCGTTCGAGGACGCACCCGATGCTGAGGAGGTCATAGACGACCACTTCGAGGACGGCGAGGGCGAACAGGACGCAGAGGAGTCAGCCGACGAGGACGCCGGCTCCGAGTCCGAACCGGGCTCCGATGTCCATCCGGACGGCGCTGACGACGGTGAGGACGCCGAAACGGAGCTACAGCCATCCGAGGATTCGAACGACCAGTCCACGCCGGAGGACGGCCCCGAAGCGGACCCGGACGCGGACGGCGACACCGACGACTCCTCGGCTCCGAACCCACAGTCGGGGTCGGCTGACGACGGTGTCGGGGCGCCGAACGACGGTTCCGGTGGGGAGTGTCCGGACTCGGAGTCGGACGACGGAGAAGACGCGACGCCGCTCGTCCCCGGCCAACCCCGAGAGGAACCCGCCGAGAGGCCGGAGGCGGCGGCCGCCCCCGAAATCGACGCCCCAGAGGCCGAGGCAGAAACGGGGTCGGGACGGGCCGGTGTCGCACCCGCGGCGGGCAATCGCGGAACTCGCGTTCGAACGGAACGAACGGACGGCACGGCCGGAATCGACGCGGCCGCGTCGGCCCGCACCGCAGCCAAACGGGGGTCCTCGCGAATCGACCAACGCGACCTTCGACAGTCGGTGCGGTCTGGCGACGGCGAGGCGCTGGTCGTCTTCGCCGTTGACGCCAGCGCCTCGATGCGACCGGCGATGCGGGCGGCGAAGGGCGTCACGCTCGAACTGCTGGAAGACGCATACACCGAACGGGACAGCGTCGCCGTCGTCGCTTTCGCGGGCGAGGACGCGCAGGTGCTGTTGCCGCCGACGGACTCGGTGACGCTCGCGGCGCGACACCTGAAGGAACTACCGACCGGCAACCGGACGCCGTTGCCGGCGGGGCTTCGGACAGCGAAGGAGGTCGTCGACGCCGCCGACCCGGAAGCGGCCGTGGTCGTCGTCGTCTCGGACGGTCGGGCCAACGCCGCGGAATCACCGACCGCTGAGACGCGGCGAGCGGCCGAATCCCTCGCTGAGACGGGCGCCCGCGTCGTCTGTGTCGACGCCGGTGAACGACGGGGTGTACTCGGTGAAGTCCTCGTCGCGACCGACGGCGAGCGCGTCCCGCTCGACGCCCTGACGCCCGAACGTGTCGAGCGGGCCGTCACCGACGCCCGTCGATAGATTTACAATCTTGCTTGTTCTTTACGCAATTAGAATTTCAATGTCGGCAGCCAACGACTCCGTTCGGAACCGAATCGACACCGCCCGTGCGACGCTCTCGCCGACGGAGGCCGCAGTCGGTCTCCTGGCTGTGACGCTCGCGCTGTTCCTGTTGGCGTTCGCACAGGAACCGCTCGTCCACGACGCGATGCACAACGGCCGCCACGTCGCGGGCGTCGTCTGTCACTGATGTACGACGCGCTCCGACGCGGGGCGATTGCCGGTGCGGTCGGCGGCGGCGCCTACGGGCTGTACGTGGCGCTGGTCGGCAACCCCCTCGTCGCACACGCCGAGGAACTGGCCAATCACGGCCACGAACACGGACACGAGGCGACTGCCGTCGCCGACGGCATCACGAGCGTCGTCTCCGTCGGCGGCAGCGCCGCCCTCGGCCTGCTGTTCGGTCTCGTCGTCTTCGGTCTCGTTGGGTATCTCCTCGAACCGGCGTTGCCCGACAGCGGCGGGAGCTACCTGCTCGGACTCGGCGGCTTTCTTACGGTATCCGGCGTCCCGTGGCTCGTCTTGCCCCCGGCGGCGCCGGGCGTCGAGACGGCGATATCGACCGACCTCGCGCTGTATCTGTACGCCGGTCTGATGGCCGTCGGTGCCCTCGCTTGCCTCGCTTCCGGGTGGGTGTATCACCGACTCGCCGAGTATGGCCGACTGGTCGGCACGGCAGCAGCACTCGCTGTCTTCGCCGCAATCGTCGGCGGCGCCGTCCTCGCAGCACCGGCGCCGGGCTACGAGGGCGGCGTCCCGGGCGCCCTCGAAGCCGCATACATTGGCACCGTCGTGGTCGGGCAACTCGGCCTCTGGGGTGTCACCGCTGCAGTTCACGATAGTCTCGCTGGGTTCGATTCGCCGGGAGAGTGGAACCGCTCGCCATCCGAGTCCCGGGTGCGCTAACGGCCAATCGGAGCCGTCGAACGCCGTCAGTCCGTAGTCGGCTTGACTGGCTACGCCACCGCTTTCACCCCGTTTTTCGAAGCAATCGGGACGTTCCGGTCCCGACACCGTGTCGACGGTGCCGTCGACACGCTCGCGTTCCCTTCGTAGCGGACGACGCTGACGCCGACGAACGACCGGTCGAGGGTTTTGACGTGGGTCCGTCCGGTGATTCGCCCGATTCGGTTCACCTCGCGGTCGGCGACGTGTGAGTAAACGACCCACACCTCGTCGGCCGACCGGACGAGTCGGCTGATTCGTTCGGAGTCTGTCTGGGGTAACCCTGTAGCGGTCTCCGGGCTGACGATTCCCTCGATTCGGTGTGACCGGTCGGTGTACCGGACGACTGCTCGGCGGGTGATACACTCGCTGACGAGCACGACGGCGTCGTCGCTGGCCCGTCGGTCAAGCAGGTCACCGGCCTCGTCCCACTGCTCGCGGTCAGGCGTCGTGTGATACGCGACGGTACCGCCGACCGTTCCGGCGACGAGTGTGACGGCCAACGCAACGACGGCGGCGCGTCGAGCGACCGTCAGTCCCGTGGTGCCGTCTACTACCGACGACCGTAGCGAACCGGCGGCGGGAAGCGCCACGTTCCTGAGTCCTCGCCCGACGAGGACGTACCACGCTGGCGCGGCGACGATGGCGTACCGCGGCCACAGAAACGAGGTCACGAGATACGACGCGACGAGTAACACGCCGAGGGGTACCACCGCGAGCGAAACGGTGAGGGCCGTCCGCCAGTTCGAACGGAGGTCTCGACCGCCGATAGCGGCGAACAGCACGACGGCACAGGCGACCGACACGGCCACCGCCGGATACGGCCACTCGCCGAAGAAGGCGAGCACCGTCTCGCCGATGGCGACCCCGCTGAAGTCGGTGAACGTCAACTCGATACCCGAGAGGAACGTCTCGAACACGAACGCCGCCAGCGGCAGCGCGACCACGCCCCCGGCGACGAGAATGCCGACGGCTCGACCGCCGAGCAACTCGACCACGCGGTCGCGGTGCAACACCCCGACCGCGAAGGCCTGTGCGAGGACCGCCAACCCGGCCATCGGGTGAGTGTAGGTCAACACCGACGCGGCGACCACGTATCCGAGAGCGGTCCGCCGCCCGGCACCGTTCAGGGCACGGACGAGCCACTCCGTCGAGACGATGGTCAACAACACGACCAACGTGTACATCCGTGCTTCTTGGGCGTGGGCGAGTTGGAACGACGAGATGGCCAACAGCCCACCCGCAAGGAAGCCGGTCGGCCGGTCGAACAGCCGACTGCCGAGTCTGACGAGGAGCGGAACCGACAGGATGCCGAAAATCACCGCCGGCGCCCGAACGACAGCTGGGTGGGTGCCGATGAACTCCGTCCACAGGTCCAACAGGACGTAGTACGTCGGGAAGTGGGGTTGATACTGCGGGACGAAGGTGAACAGTTCGTGGGTCGGAACCGTCGAGACGATGTCGAGGGTGGTTATCTCGTCTATCCACAGCGACTCGGCTCCGACTTCGAAGACTCTGAGGACGGCACCGAGGGCGGTCAACGCGAGGAGTCGCGGGTCACTCCACGCGGGAGGGGTTTCGCTCACTACGTCGCCTCTGCCGCCGAGTGGGTGTTAAATCCATGTGAATCGACACGAAACGACAGCCACCCGAACGGGATACGATTTTCACCGTTGTGACGACTCTAGAGGCCGATTTCCAGTTCCATCTCGTCGTAGTCGACGACCGGCCGGTGTGCGCGTCCGTCCCGCTCGAACTCGACGAGTCCCTCGCCGCCGAGCGTCCAGAGGTTGTCGTGGACCTGCCGAACGTCTCGGTCGACCAGTCGAGCGGTCTCGCGGATACTCGACGGTTCCTCGCGGGCGATGGTTCGAAGCAGTTCGATGGTCGTCGGTCGACAGACCAACGATGCCTCCTCGGACGTCAGGGTTCGCGTTTTGGTGCCGTCGGCGCCGGAGAGTCGAAGCGTAATCTCGCTCATGCTGCGACGTGGACGCGGGGCCACTATAACGGCGTGGCTTGGGACAACACTACGGAAGTTCGAGCGCGTAGCGACCCCGGCGTTTCCCGTCGTCGTGGTACCGAACCGGCTCCTCGATGAGCGCACGGCTGTCACCTGCGATGGCGGCGGCCGTCACGACGCCGTCGGTCGTCGCCGAGACCCGGGGGCCGTCCCTCACGTCGAACACCCGCCAGCCGTGTACCGAGGGGTCCCGCTCGCGGAAATGCTGTGCGACCGGCACGAGCAGGCGGCTACCGTCCGCCGCGATGCCGTGGGAGAACCCGCCGACTTCCTCGCGCCACCGTTCGGTCCCCGACAGCGAGTAGCCGAACGCGGTCTGTTCGTTGGGGTGACGCTCGTCGGTCTCCCTGCCCTCTTCGGGGAAGGTGTTGCCGGTCAGGAAGACGGCGCCGTCGTCGCTCGCGTGAACATGGTTGGGGTAGGTGTACACCTCGTCGCCACTCGACCGCTGTGTGCCGAGGTCGGCGCTCCACACCGCGTCGCCGTCGACGATTCGGTAGCCGCGGTAGTCGGCGTGGCTCGTGACGAAGAGGCTCCCGTCGGCGGCCGCCACGTCTCCGATTCGGCGCGTCGCCGTCCGGTCGGTGTCCCAAACCCATCGTTCGGAACCGCCGTTGTCGAGCACAACGAGTCCGTCGTCGTGGTCGCCGGGACAGCGGTTGTACGCCACCGCGACGCCACCGTTGAACGCCGCGAGGGAAATCGGCGAGGCGTCGGCGTCGTAGCGCCAGCGAACGGTTCCGTCCGAGGCGAGGGCGTACACCGAACTCTCGAAGTGACGCCCTCCGTCCCGCCGTTCGTAGCGCCGTATGGCGACGTAGGCGGTGTCGGCGTCCGTGACCGCGTCGACGACCATCGGCAGGAAAAACCGCGTCTCCTTGGTGGGAGTGCCGATGGCGTCGGCGGCGTCGTGTCGCCACCGCTCGGTGCCGTCTTCGAGCAGTCGAACGGCGCCTCGCTTCGACCGCTCGCCGACCAACACGCCCGCCCCGAACGGGACGAGCGTGATGGCGCTGCCCTCGCCGTCGACCGACCAACGCTCGGCGCCGGCGCGGTCGAAGGCACGGACGGTGCCGTCGGCGAGACCGACGACCGGCCCCGAGCCGGTCAGCGTGACGCCCGAACGGCGCCCGGCCTGCCGGGAGCCACAGGAATCGATGTCGCCGAGCGGGATTCGGGTCGCCGTCTCACTCATCGACCGGGAACGCCTCGTGGAGCGTGTGGTGGCTGTCGCCGAGGTCCTCGAGGAGGCTCTCGCCGTGATTCCGGACGCGGTCGAGAGCGGTTTCGGCGTCCCGGACCGCGACGAGACGGCCGCGGAGGTAGTCGTATGAGGGGTCATCGCTTTGTGTCGCGGCGACCTCCTCTTCGAGTTCGACCAACGCGGTATCGAGGTGCCGCGCGCAGTCGGCGAGGGTGTCCGCGTCGGCGAGCGCCGCGATGTGGGGGTCGGGCTCTTCGCCCAACTCCTGACGGGCGTGTTTTCGTGCGGCGTCGTCGTCGACGCCGAGGCTGTTCATCAGGCCGAGTCGAAGCGCTTCGATTTCGTGACAGGTCATGATTAGAGGGTCTGTGAGACCAATTGGGAGACGATGCGGTCGCGGTCGAGCGAGGAGGCGATGCGGTCGGCGTCGTCCGGGGACACCTCGCCGTACCAGACACCGTCGGGGTAGACGGCGACGTTCGGGCCGTCGCCACACTGGCCGAGACACGACGAACGCGTAATTCGGGCGTCGACGCCGCACTCGCGGACGGCCTGCCGGAGTCGCTCCAGCACCGTCGCCGCACCGTCGCTCGCACAGGTTCGGTTCGTACAGACTGAGACGTGTTTTTCGGGGGCGTCGTGGACGTGGGGCTCGTCGTCGACTTGGGAGCGGTCGGCGTGGGCGGCCCGATGGGTCATCGCTCGCAGCATCGCACGCGCACCACCCGAATCGCCCTCGAAACCGTCCATCTCGACTTTGTACTTGCAGGTGTCACACGACATCGACACGTCGCCGGCACGGGCCTCCTCGAATCGGTCGGCCAGCACCTCCAGCAGTCGGTCGTCGGTGCCAAGAGGTTCGCCACACCCGGCGTCGACGTAGGGGTAGTCGGCGTCGAACTCGGCTGCACCCTCGCGGATGCGTTCCGTGAGCACGCCGTCGCCGAGCATGTACGGCAGGACGACGACGGCGTCCGGGCGACGCTTGGCGACGGTGTGCAGCGTCTCGTCCAACAGCGGTTCGGTGACGCCGATGAACGACGCCTCGACGCCGGCGAACTCACGGCCCTCGTACAGCAGGCGGGCGAGTTTGTGTACGTCGGCGTTGGAGTCGGGGTCGGAAGATCCTCGGGCACACACCACGACGATGACGTCGTCGTCTTCGCGAGCGACGCCCAATTCGTCTTCGACGGCGGCCGCGCGGTCGTCGAGCAACTCCACGATGGCCGGGTGGACGCCGAGGTGTCTTCCGTTGTGGAGTGAGACATCGTACTCCGTTCGGGCTTCGTTGACGACGAGCGGCACGTCGGCCTTGACGTGGCTCGCGGCGAACAACGACAGCGGGATGACGGTCACGTCCGTCGCCGTGGGTGCGAGCGACCCGACGGCCTCGGCGATGGTCGGGTCAGCCAACTCGATGAACCCGGCGTCGACCGGCAGCCCGAGCCTCCCTTCGAGGTTCGCTGCGAGGGTTCGGACCTGCTCGTTGGATTTCTCGCGGCGCGACCCGTGGCCCGCCAGCACGACGGCTTCACCGTCCAACATCAGTACCCCTCCGCTTGCTCGACGCTCCGGCGAAGTTTCCGTCGCCGACTCGGCGCGAACAGCCCGGAGTTCTCGCTGCCTTCGTACACCCACTCGCCGAACGCCGGTGCGGCGGCGTCATCGAGACCGAACCAGTAGCCGCCCGACGACGTTTCCGAGATGGCGTCGTGTGGCGCCTCGACGCTCGCGTCTTCGAGTAGCGTCCCGACCTGTTCGAGCAGTTTCTGCTCGTCGTGGACGAACGAGATGCCGACGGTTCCGTCAGAGGACTTGAAACAGACGGTTCCACACCCTTCCAGCAGGCCGCGGAGTAGTTGGCGGTCGAATTCTGCGAGTGCGTCGAGGCGATAGCCGCCCGAGTCGCCCTCGAAGGGGAGTCCGAGCGCGGCGGCCGCGCGGTCGCCGACGCCCCCGAGCGCCTGCACCGTGTAGGTGTCCGTCGACCGGGTAATCGAGGTGTCGTGGGCGTACTCGCGGTCGACGATGCGGTGGTTGACGCCCTCGGCGCCCGCGATGGCGGCGAGGCGTTCGGCGGCCGTCTCGTCGTTCGTCCAGACGGTCACGCCATCGTTCGTCACCTCGCCGTCGCCGATGACGCGGCCCCAGAAGTACGCCGTCTCGGGGTGGGCATCCAGCAGGTTCCGCGGGGCGCCGGTCTCGACGCTCACGGCTCCACCTCCTCCACCGAAATCGCGTCCAGTGGGCAGGCGGCAGCGGCCTGCTCGGCGTCCTCGCGGTTGCCGTCGTCGAACGTTGCGGTGAGTCGACCTTCCTCACGGTCGCCACCGGGCAGCGTCACGAGGCCGTCCTCAGCCTCAGCGAAGCGTCCGTCGCGGACGAGACAGGCGAAGACGCCGTCACACGCCTCCAGGTCGACTGAAACGGTGTATTCGGTCATCGTCAGTAGTCGTACTTCGTCTCGTAACCGCGCGGGGTGACCATCCGGCCGTCCCACACGTACGTTTCTTCGTTGCCGACGACGATGGTCGTCGTCATGTCGACGATGTCCTCCTCGCCGAGCTCCGGGAGTGTTCCGAGGTCCGTGATTCGGGTCGCCTCGTCCTCTCGGGAGGCACCGTGGACGATGCCGACCGGCGTCTCGGGGTCGCGGTGCTCCAGCAGGATTTCACAGCAGCGCTGGAAGTTCTCCCGGCGCTTGCGGCTCCAGGGGTTGTAGATGGCGATGGTAAAGCCCTCGCCCGCGACGGCGTGCAGGCGCGATTCGATGTCCTCCATCGGCGTCAGGTGGTCCGACAGCGACACCGAGACGGTGTCGTTGACCAGCGGGGCGCCGAGGCGGGCCCCACAGGACTGTGCGGCGGGGACGCCCGGCACCACCTCGAAGTCGACCGCCGAGGCGGTGCCGCCCTTCGATTCCAGTATCTCCAGTGCCAACCCCGCGAGCGCGTACACGTTCGGGTCGCCCGACCCGACGATGGCCACGTCGTTGCCCGCCAGCGCGCGGTCGATGGCCTCCTCGGTTCGGGAGACCTCCCCGCACATTGGCGTCGAGTAGATGTCGTCGGCGTCGTCGGTGATGTCGTCGGGCAGGAGGTCGATGTAGGTCGTGTAGCCGACGATGTGTTCAGCGTCGGCCAGCGCTGCCTTCGCGCGGGCGGTCATCCCCTCCGGTTCGCCGGGGCCGAGTCCGACAGCGAGGAGGCGCCCGGGGTCGCCCTCGAAGTCCTCGACGGTGGCGCCGACCTCCTTCTCGCCGTCAGAGGCGGATGCACCGCAGTTCGAGGCTGACGAAGAATCGCTGGCGGCGCCACAGTCACTCTCGCTGGACGTGTCAGTGCTGGATGTCCCGCACTTCGATTCCGTACTCGATGCTGCTGCCGTATCCGTAGTGTCGTCGGTGCTCATTGTCAGAAGTCCTCCACCTCGCGGCCGCCGCGCGGCGTCACGAGATACTCGCCGTGGTCGTTGCGCCACTCGTGGGATTCGTGGGTGCCGATGAGAATCGAGGTGCCCATTCCGCCGACCTTCTCGTCGAATTGGGTGGCCTCGCCGAGCGTCGTGATGGTGTGGGTCTCGTCGTCGAGGTTGCGTCCGGCCTCGCCGCGGCCGGCGTCGTTGAAGATGGCGACGGGCACGTCGTCGGCCCGCTGTTCGCGGACGACCTCGATGGCCCGCTCGTAGTCGCGCCAGCAGTTGTACAGCACGATGACGAACCCCGAAATCGCGGCCGCGCGCAACTTCTCTGCGATTTCGTCCCAGCCACGCCACTTATCGGACAGCGAGACGGTGCAGAAATCGTTGGAGAGGGGCGCACCGAGGTTCGCCGCACCGCCGAGCGCCGCCGTCACGCCGGGGACGATTTCGATTGGAACGTCGTACGCTTCCTCCTCTTCGGCCATCAGGAAGACCAAATCGGACTTCCCGTAGACGTTCGGGTCGCCGCCGGAGACGTGGGCTACGTCCTGTCCGTCTCGGACGCGTTCGAAGGCCTCTTGGGTCAACTCGACCTGTTGGCCCATCGACGACCGGACGATTTCCTGTTCGTCGCCGGTTGGAGTTGTCGTGGCCCCGCCATCGGTCGCGGTCTCCGGCGGAATCGTGCCGTCCTGTCGAAGGAACTCCTGATAGAGGTTCGAGGCGATGACGCAGTCGGCGGTTCGAATCACGTCGCGGGCCCGCTGTGTCATCGCATGCGGCAGCCCCGGACCGATGCCGACGACGTACAGCGTGCCGTAGTCGTCGGTGTCCGCGTTCGTTTCTCCCGACATCACCGCCCCACCGCCACGGTCACGGCCTCGTCGAATCGCTCTTTTTTCCGTGCCAGTTCGTGCTCGCGGCCGCCCGCAATCGCCGACGCCTCGGCGATGCCGGGCCAGCCGATGAGTTCCTTCGCCCGCGAGGGGGTCGGTCCCTCGTGGTCGAGCAAAGTGTCCTTCTCGAAGAGGACGACGCCGGCGCCTATCTCTTGGGCGGCTTCGTAGAGCCCTTCCTCGCCCTCCTTTCGGGTGGCGGTGGCGACGAACTCCACGTCCGAGAAGTCGAGGTCGAGGTCGGCCAGCGCGGCCTCCCACGCGTCCAGCACCTGTGATTTATCGACGCCATCGACGGTTCCCGTCCCCAACACGACGCCGTCGTCGTTGCGTTTCATCACGGTCACGTCGTCCCCCACGAGGACGGCCCGGGGGCCGTCGAGGCGTTCGACGGATTCGATGTCGTCGTTCAACACGGCGAGGTTCGTCGCCACCGTCGAATCGCCATTGACGACGTGTGCATCGAGGGCTTTGGCCTTCGACTCGATGCCCTGCTTGCCCGCCGCTTCCGAGGCGGTCGTCATCGCCGGAACGGCGCCCATCTTCGAGAGGTCGTGGGCGACCTGATTCGCGCCGTGGTGGCCGCCCGTTATCGGGATGGCCCACGTCAACTCCTCGTCGACGACGACGAGTGCGGGGTCGTCCCACTTGTCGTCGAGCAGGTGCGCCGTCTTCCGCATCGCGATGCCGGAGGCCATCAGGCCGACGAAGCAGTCGTACTCGCCCCAGTGCTCTTCGAACACCTCGCCGTGGTACTCGATGATGTCGATGGCGTCGTAGTCGTCTGTCAGTTCCGCCTTGATGTCCTCCGCGACCGGCAGTTTCCGCTCGAAACTGACGATGGCGATTTCCTCTGCGACTTCGCCATCCGAGTCGGGCGTCGCGCAGTGACCGCCGCTGTCGTCGCTCGTGTCGGTGTCGTTGTCAGTGCTCATGTCAGTCGTCACTCTCCGCGGTGTCGTTCGCGTCGTTTTCGCTCCGATTCGCCCAATCACCGTACAGGTACGACCGCTCGTAGCCGGCACCCGCGGCCGCCTCGCCGACCAGCACCATCGCCGAGGCGCGGTAGCCCGCCTCGGCCAGTTTCTCGCCGATGTCGGCGACAGTGCCTTCGATTACGTCCTCGTCGGGCCAGGAGGCGTGATACACTACCGTGACGGGCGTTTCGGGGTCGACGCCTTCCGCCAGCAGGCGGTCCATCGTATCGCCGACGGCGTGGGTTCCGAGGTAGATACAGGTCGTCACGTCGCCCATTTCGACGAAATCCGCGATGTGGTCGTCTTCGGGGTCCAGTGTCTTCCCCTGCGGCCGGGTGAAGGCGACGTGGTTGGCCGTCTCGTTGAGCGTCAACTGCGTCCGAAGGGTTGCACTCGCCGCGAACGCCGAGGTGACGCCCGGAACGAGGTAGGTGGGAACGCCCTCGTGTTCGAGTGCGTCCATCTGCTCTAAGGCGGCGCCGTAAATCGCGGGGTCCCCCGAGTGGAGACGGACGACTTCGCGTCCGTCCTCGTGGGCGTCCCGCATGAGGGGAATCAGCTCTTCGAGGTCCTTGCCGACGCTGTTGACCAACTCGGCGTGGTCGCAGTACGCTTCCAGCAGTTCGCTGTTGACCAACGAGCCGGCGTGAACGACGAGGTCGGCGGCTTCCAGCGCCTCCCTGCCGGCGACGGTCAAAAGTCGAGGGTCGCCCGGTCCGGCGCCGACGAAGGGGATGCCCTCCTGTTCGTCGCCCGCGGTGTGGTCGTAGACGCGCTCGTCGCGTTCGTGGGCGTGTTTCTCGCGTTCGGCGTCGATGGCGCTCTGGGGGTCGGTATTCTCAGTCATCGTACACCTCGTCACCTGCGGCCTCAGCAGTCGCGATTTCTTCTCGGTGGACACCGCCGTCGGCCGTCGTTTCCCGACCGAACGCGGCGGTCGCCGGCTCCTCGCCGACGCCCGGCTTCTCGGCGTAAGCGACGGTGTAGTAGTCCCGTTCGGCCAGTTGGTCGGGGTCGTCGGTCACTATCGACTCGTGGCCGTCCATGAACAGCCGCCGGCCGTAGGTCACGTCGTAGCCGGAATCGCGGAGTTTCTCGTGGGTCGCGGGCACGTCTGTCACCTTGAACAACACGAGTCGGTCGGGACCGACGGGGGCGGCACCGTTTGCGGCCTCCCGCAACACGAGGTCCGACCCGGCCGTGATTTCGATGTCGAGTGCGGTCGCGAACGCCGTCACCGTCGAGACGCCCGGGACCACTTCGAGGTCGACGTCGGGGTGGAACCGCTCTAAGGTTCGGCGCAGGTGGCCGAACGTCGAGTAGACGTTGGGGTCGCCCAGCGTGACGAACGCCGCGGTCCCGTCCTCGGCGCGTGGTGCGACCTCCTCGGCGGCGGCCTTCCAGGCCCGCCGGAGTTCGTCCTCATCGCGTGTCATTGGGAAATCGAGGTCGCCCAGTTGGGATTCGGCGACGTACTCGCATGCGACGTTGCGGGAGAGCCGACCGGGCGTGTACACCACGTCGGCCGACTCTAGCAGTTCCCGACCGCGGACCGTAATCAGTCCGGCGTCGCCGGGTCCCAACCCGATGCCGTACAGCGTCATGTCGCCCCTCCGACGATGACGTACACCGGGTTGTTCGAGTCGAAACTCGTCGCACCGGCGAGTTCGTAGCCCGTCGACACCTGTAGTTGGACGACCTCCTCGAAGAGGTTCCGCTCGCGGAACGCCCGGACGGCGTCGCCGGCGATTTCGAGCCGCGAGACGTTCATCACGACCCGGTCGATACCCGTCTCGGCGGCGAAATCGAGGACTTCCTCGTAGTTCCGCGACCCACCTAAAAACAGGGCGTCGGCGTCCTCCGGCAACCCCTCGGGGGCCTCCCCTTCGAGTAGTTCGACGCCCTCGATGTCGTTGGCCGTGAGGTTCTTCTCGGTCGTCTCCAGCCGTTTCGGTTTCCGCTCGATTGCGGTCACTCGGCCGGCCTGACGGGCAGCCTCGACGGTCACCGCGCCCGTACAGGAGCCGACTTCGATGAAGTGGTCGGTCGGACCCAACTCCAGTTTCCCGAGGGTCACCGACCGGACCTCCGGCTTCGTCGGCCCCGCCTTCGCGTCGTGTGGAAGCGCTACGCGTGCCATAGGACTACAACTGCAGGCGCAGGTAAAACAATTATGCTTGTTTTAGATAAATCCTACTTTCCATTCGGGCTGGTAGGGTTGTTCCTCCGACACAGCACATTTGAGGGTTCCCCACGCAATCGGCGGTATGGCTGACTGCGTCTTCTGTGACATCGTCGCCGGCGACGCGCCCGCCTATCGACTTCACGAGACCGACCGTACGCTCGCCTTCCTCGATATCGAGCCGCTGAACCCCGGTCACGCGCTCGTCATGCCGAAACCCCACCGCGAGACGCTGACCGAGATGGACGAAGATCTCGTCGCAGATACGTTCCGGAGCGCCCGAGTGGTCGCCAAGGCCATCGAGACGGTCTTCGACCCCGACGGCCTGAACCTCCTGCAGGCCAACGGCGAAGCGGCCGGACAGGAGGTGTTCCATGCCCACGTCCACGTCCTGCCGCGCTACGAGGACGACGACGTGGAAGTCAGTTGGCCGGCCGGGGAACTGACTGAAGCGGAGGCAACGGAGGTCGCAGAGAAGATTCAGTCGGCGCTGTAAATCAGTCCGCTCTCACTCGATGCTTTCGTCGAGTTCGAGGTCTTCGCTTTCGATGTCGGCGCTCTCGACGTCCGCGCTCTCGATGTCGTACTCCACGTCGCCGTCGCCGGCGGCGAGTTCCTCGATGTCGTCGATGCCGAGTAACTCCCTGGTCTCGGCGTCGAAATCGAGCGATTGGAGGTTCGTCCCGCCGTCGTCGACGCTCCCGGAGAGGTGTCTGCCGTACCGGGAGAGCAGCGAGGTCATCTCCTGTGGCAGGACGAACGTCGTCGACTCGCCGGTGCCGATTTCTTCCAGCGTCTCCATCCCGCGTTCGACGATGGCACGTTCGCCCATCGACTCGGCGGATTTCGCCCGCAGCACCGTCGAGATTGCCTCCCCTTGGGCCTCCAGAATCTGGGACTGCTTTTCGCCCTGGGCTTCGAGGATGTTCGCGGTCTTGTCACCCTCGGCGCGTTCGATGGCCGAGCGGCGCTTACCCTGGGCTTCCAGAATCATCGCCCGCCGCCGGCGCTCGGCGGCGGTCTGCTGTTCCATCGCGCCTTGGACCTTCGGCGAGGGGTTGACCTCCCGGACCTCGACGGCCTCGACGCGGATACCCCACTCGTCGGTCGGGCCGTCGAGTTCCCGCCGGATGCGGGTGTTGATGCGCTCGCGGTTCGACAGCGTCTCGTCGAGTTCCATATCCCCCAGCGCCGCCCGGAGCGTCGTCTGGGCGAGGTTCGAGGTCGCACGCTCGTAGTCTTCGACTTCGAGGAACGCCCGCTTTGCGTCCATCACGCGAATGTAGACGACGGCGTCGGCGGTCACCGGCGAGTTGTCCTGCGTGATGGCCTCCTGTCGCGGCACGTCGATAGTCTGGGTTCGCATGTCGAAGGGGTACGTCCGGGAGACAAAGGGCGGGACGACGTGGAGGCCGGGTTCGAGTAGTTCGCGGAACTCGCCGAACACCGTCAGCGCCTGCTTCTCGTAGGCCTCGACGATTTCGACCGCACTGGCGACCGCGGCGATGGCGATGACGAGCAGCGCGAGGCCGGCGACGACGAGCGGGTCGAAATCGATGATATCGAGCCAAACGGCCGCTCCGACCGCGAGCACGGCGAGAAGGACAGCAGTCGCCCACGTCGAGAGGCCGGCGCTCTTGCGACCGAGTTCGCGGGCGGCGCTGTCTGACATACTTCGGTGTAGGGGGCGACGACACTTGAACCCACGCAGGGCTGAGGAGGTGCCCGCAATCAGTCGTCGCCGGCGGCGGGCGAGCGGCCGGCGCGTGGCCCGTCCAACTCGACTGCGGGCAGGTGGTCACGGAGGTATCGACCGGTGTGGGATTCCTCGACGCGGGCGACCGATTCGGGGGTTCCCTCGGCGACGAGGTCGCCGCCCTTCTCGCCACCCTCTGGCCCCAAGTCGACGATGTTGTCGGCGTTCTTCACGAGGTCGAGTTCGTGTTCGACGACGACGACCGTGTTGCCGTCGTCGGTGAGGCGGTGTAGCACCTCGATGAGTTTTCGTTCGTCCTCGCTGTGGAGTCCGGTCGTCGGTTCGTCCAGCAGGTACAGCGCCTCGCCGGAGTCCTTCTTGCCGAGTTCCTCGGCGAGTTTCACGCGCTGGGCCTCCCCGCCCGACAGCGTCGTCGACGGTTGGCCGAGACGCATGTAGCCCAGTCCAACGTCCTTCAGGAGCTGGAGGCGCCGACGGATGCCGGGGTGGCCCTCGAAGAAGTCGTAGGCCTCGTCGACCTCCATGTCGAGTACGTCGGAGATTGTGGCGTCCTTGTAGGTCACCTCCAGCGTCTCGTCGTTGTAGCGGGCCCCGTCGCACTCCTCGCAGGGGACGTACACGTCCGAGAGGAAGTTCATGTCTATCTTGACGGTACCCTGCCCGCCACAGGACTCACAGCGGCCGCCCTTGACGTTGAACGAGAACCGGCCCTTCTTGTAGCCGCGCTGTTTCGACAGTTTCGTCTCCGCGAACAACTCTCGGATGTGGTCGAAGACGCCGGTGTACGTCGCTGGATTCGAGCGAGGCGTCCGACCGATGGGCGATTGGTCGATGAGCCGAACCGTCTCGATGTCGTCGATGCCCTCGATGTCGTCGTGGTCGCCGGGGTTCACGTCGGTGTCGTTCATCCGACGGACCAACCCCTTGTAGAGGATTTCGTGGAGCAGCGTCGATTTCCCCGACCCCGAAACGCCCGTAATCGACGTAAAGCAGCCTAACGGGAAGGATACGTCGAGGTCTCTGAGGTTGTGCTGACGAGCGCCCCGGACGGTGAGGTAGCCGTCGGCCTCCCGGCGCTCTTCGGGAACCGGAATCGACCGCCGGCCGGCGAGGTAATCGCCGGTGACCGAGCGGTCGGCGTCCATCACGTCCTCGACGGCGCCGTTCGCGACGACCTCGCCGCCCCGTTTGCCGGGGCCGGGTCCCATGTCGATGACGTTGTCGGCGCGCCACATCGTCTCCTCGTCGTGTTCCACGACGACGAGCGTGTTGCCCAAATCGCGGAGGCCTTCGAGGGTGTCCAGCAGTTTGTCGTTGTCCCGCTGGTGGAGGCCGATGGAGGGTTCGTCCAGTACGTACAACACGCCGACGAGTCCCGACCCGACCTGCGTCGCGAGTCGGATGCGCTGGCTCTCACCACCCGACAGCGTCGAGGCCTCCCGGTCGAGCGTCAGGTACTCGAGACCGACCTCGTCCATGAAGCCGAGGCGTTCGCGAATCTCCTTGAGAATCTCTTCGGCGATTTTCTGCTCACGTGAATCGAGATTCGCGTTGAGGCTCTCGAAGTGTTCCAGTGCGTCGCCGATGGACAGTCGGTTGACATCCGTAATCGAGGTGCCGTCGACGAGGACGGCCCGGGATTCGGGTTTCAGACGCGTCCCGTCGCAGACCGGACACGTCGTCGTCGCCATGTACTTCTCGATGTGCTCGCGGGTCCCCTCGGAATCCGTCTCGATGTAGCGGCGGTCGAGGTTCGGGATGACGCCCTCGAATCGCTTCTCCTTCCGTCGGGTGCCGTTCTTCGTCTGTCGTTCGAAGACGACCTCCTCGTCGGTGCCGTAGAGGAACTGCCGCTGTACGTTCTCGTCGAGTTCCTCGAACGGTGTGTCGACGCTCACGCCGAAGTGCGCCGCCACTGAATCGAGGCGCGTTTGGTAGTACGAGCGGTTGTAGCTCCAAGGCTCGAAGACGTTCTTGATTGGCTTGCTGGGGTCTTTGACGACGAGGTCCTCGTCGACCTCCTTCGTCTCGCCGATGCCCTCACAGTCCGGGCAGGCGCCGTGCGGGGAGTTGAACGAGAACGAGCGCGTCTCGATTTCCGGGAGGTCGATGCCGCAGTGAGTGCAGGCCAACTCCTCGGAGAACTCGACGACGAGACGGTCGTCGCCGTCGCCGGCGAGGTCGCCTGTCGACCGCGTTTCCGACCCCACGTCGATTCCCTCCGGCGGGTCCGGAAGCACGACTTTCAGCAGGCCGTCGGCCTCCTCTAAGGCCGTCTCGACGGAGTCGGTCACACGCGAACGAGCGTCCTCGCTCAGCTTCACGCGGTCGATGACCACGTCGACGGTGTGGTCGTAGTTCTCATCGAGCTCCGGCCGCTCGACCGAGAGGTCGTACTCCTCGCCGTCGACCTCGATGCGGGTGTACCCCTCGGCGACGAGGTCGTCGAAGAGGTCCTCGAAGGCGCCCTTCTGGTCGCGGACGACCGGCGCACACAATTTTGCACGCGTGCTGTCGGGCAACTCCAGTAGCCGCCGCACCATCTGCTGGGCGGACTGTTCGCCGACCTCACGGCCACACTCGGGGCAGTGTGGCGTGCCGACGCGTGCATAGAGGAGACGGAGGTAGTCGTGGAGTTCGGTGACGGTGCCGACCGTCGAACGGGGGTTGTTGGCGGCGTTCTTTTGGTCGATAGAGATGGCGGGCGACAGTCCCTCGACGTTCTCGACCTGCGGTTTGTCCATCTGGCCGAGGAAGTTCCGGGCGTACGCCGACAGCGATTCGATGTAGCGGCGCTGCCCCTCGGCGTACACCGTCTCGAAGGCGAGCGACGACTTCCCCGACCCGGAGAGACCGGTGACGACGGTGAACTCCTCGCGGGGGATGGACACGTCGATGTCCTTCAGGTTGTGCTCGGAGGCACCACGGACGACGATGTCGTCGGTCATTGCGAAAAGGGACGAACTGGCGGCGTGAAACCCTGTCGGTTGCGGCTAGGGGTACGCTTCGTCCCGCGGTGCATACCGACCGTCTCGGACGTTCCGAACCGTCTCGCGTTCGTAACTGGTCCGATAGTTCACGCTGTAGACGACCGCCTGTGCGGTCGGGTCGGTTCCGCCCGGGGCGCTGAAGTCCTCCGGGTGGCCGGTGGCGTTCGTCGCGAGAGAGCCGTTGACGACGATGTCGTAACTGCCGACGATGCGACTCTCGTCGAGGGTCGCGTTGTAGGCGTTCTCGTATCGAATCGAGACCGAACCGTTGAGGTCGTCGGCGAAATCCAACGCCGGGCAGTCCGTCCCGTCGAGGGTCTCCGCTCGGATGTCGACGATGCCGCGGTCGGAGACGACCTCACAACTCGAAGAACTGCCGAGCAAATCCGTGAGGTCGCCGAAGACAGTCGGGTCGCCGACGTGGACGACGAACCGGTCGTCGGTTCCGCCTTCGCGGAACAGGTACATCGTCCACGTGTCGGTGCCGTCGTCGACGACGACCCGGAACGCCCGCTCGTCGGTGTCGTTGAACGACAGCGTGGCGTCGTACAGACTCGAAGTGTCGGCCTCGAACCGCATCGTCGAGACGTTCGGTGCATCCTCGGCGACGGTCCAGTCGGCCGTCGTCGTCTCGCTTTCCGGCATGTACTGGCGGTCGGCGGCCTGTTCGAGTCGCCACCCGACGTGGGCTGTCCGCTGGAGGTTGGCCGATGCCCCCGTTCGGCTGCGGTGGCCGACCGACTCCGTGCCCACTCGTCGACGATACCGCCGAACACCGCGTGGGCGTCATCGGCGGTGGCGACCCTCGCATCGGTGGTCCGGGTAGCAGCCTGCGCTATCGTCCGATTCGCGTCGTCGACGTAGGCGGTGGCGGTCTCCGAATCAGTCGTCTCTCGCGAGGAGATGTTCTCGGCGAAGATAGCGGAGTTGAGAACGAGCGCGAGCGCGACGAACATCGCCGCGACGAGCAGCGCCGCCACGACGAGCAGTTGGCCTCGGGCATCCGACGACGGGTCCATCCGGCGTTTCTTCCACTCTGCAACATATCAATCTATGGGGTATTTCGTGCCTTCTCAGCGGGCGTTTGGATGGCGCCTCAGGACTTCTCGGCGCGGGAGCGCCACCGCTCCTGCTGGCGGCGCTCGGCGGCGTGGCGCACGCCATCGGTCACCGACGCCCGTGCCTCGTGTTCGAACGCCCGCACGTCGGCGTACATCCCCGTCTCGAACGCCTCCAGTACCTCGTAGGTCCACCGGCCGGCGCCGTCCTCGCGGGGGACGACGCCGCGCGGCAGCAACTCGTCGCGGAGCGTATCGGCGAGTTCGTCGTGGCCAGCCTCCCGAAAGGCCTCCTCCGCGACCGCGAGGTGGTCCATCGCGTGGCCCGTCTTGTGGTGAAACGCCACGAGCGCTCCGTGGGCGCGGTGGAGCCACTCCAACCCCAACTCGACGCTGTGGATGGCGTGCAGTTCCGTCTCCGTGAGGTTCGGTTCGTCCATGTGGGGTGTTATTGACTACCAATACTTAGCTTCGATGGCGGTCGAAACCCATACGCTCCCGACGGTCCTACGGTGTGCAATGCGACGTCGCGAGGCGCTTCGTTTCGGTGGGTCCGTGCTGACAGCGACGGGCCTGTTCGGCGGACTCTCCGTGTCGGTCGCGGCCGCCGATGGATTCGAACCGCTCGGGCGTCTCGAACTGCCGGGTGCGAAGGAACTCGTCGTCGACGACGGTATCGCCTACGCCGCGGTGACCGACGGCTTCGCCACCGTCGACGTGAGCGACCCCACCGACCCGGTCGTTCTGGCCGAACGGCGCGGGCTCCTCGCCGACCACTCCGACGGCCCGATGAAGGGGATTCAGGACGGGAAGGTGGGCGGCGACTACTACGCCCTCGCCGGCCCGGCCCACCCCCGAAACGGCGTTCCCTACGCGGCCGTCGTCTTCGACATCTCCGACCCCGCTTCCCCCGAGGAAGTACTCACCTACGAGACGGAGTTCTACCACCACAACCTCGACACCGACGGCGAGACGCTGTTCCTCTGTGGCAACGACGGTGCGGGAAACCCACTGGTCTGTGTCGACATCGACTCGGGTACGGAACTGGGGCGGTGGTCGGTCGTCGATGCCGACGACCGGTGGGGCGAGGTCGACCACCGTCTCCGGGAGTTTCACGACGTGTGGGTCGAAGAGGGAATCGCCTACTGCGCGCTGTGGAACGCCGGGACGTGGCTCCTCGACGTATCCGACCCCGCCGCTCCGACACCGATTACGAACGTTCGCGGCCTCGACCCGACCGAACAGGCCGAAATCGAGACGAGAGACGACCGCCGAGAGGCACTGCTCACACTGCCGGGCAACGACCACTTCGCCATGCCCCAGCGCGACGGCGACGGACGCCTCTTTGCGGTCAACGAGGAAGCGTGGGCAACCGATGCCAACGCGTCGACCAGCGAACTCGGCGGCGTCGAACTGTGGGACGCCGAGGCCGGCGAGCGACTGTCCCGAATCGAGGCGCTGCCGACCGAAGACGCCACTTTCAACGGTGTCTGGACCACCGCCCACAACTTCGAGTTCGTCGGCGACCGACTGTACACCTCGTGGTACCGCGGCGGCGTGCGTGTCCACGACGTGAGCGACCCCACCGACCCCCGCGAGTTGGCCCACTGGCGAGAGACGGAGACGACGCAGTTCTGGACCGCCCAGCGCGGCCCGGATTGTGTCGTCGCCAGCAGTTGGCGCGACCCCTCCGCCGACGACCCCGAATCCGCGGCGGCCCTCTACACGTTCCCGGACCCCGCGGCCTCAGACGCCACTCCCACCCCCGAGACGGCCGGCGACGGGTCGGGACTTGGCCTGCTGGCAGGGGTCGTCGGTGTCGGCGCCGCGGCGGTGGCACGACGTTTGCGTCGGGAGTGACGCCTACAGCGCGTTTTCGATGGAGCCAGCGACCTGCCGGGCGCGCTCGGCGAGCGGTTCGGTCACTTCTCCGGCCGCAACCGCCTCGTCGAGTTCGTCGTCGTCGACGCGGCGCACCTCGCCGTCGGGATGTTTCACTACGTCGACGTGCAAATCGACGTACCGAACCGTTTCGGGGAAGACTTCGACCGGCGTACAGACGTTGACGTACGTTCCGCGGTGGTCGCCATCGGCGCCGCGATACACCGTCGCGTACCACCACCGCCCCTCGACGAACGTCGTCGTCGCCACGTCGCCGGCCTGCCGCTCGACGCCCAGAGCGTCGTAGGTCCCGCCGGCGCTCATCTCGCGTTCGACGGTAATCGACCCCTCATCGCTGTCGATGTCGGTCACTTCGCCGCGACCCAACACGATGGTCCGGCCGCTCGGCTTGCCGTGGCCGATGGCGATGGTATCTCCCTCGCGTGGGCCGAACTGTCGGGTCGTCACGCCGAAGGGGAACTCCCCCGAAGGCTCACAGACGGCTTCCGCGAAGTCGACCGCCGCGCTGGCGTCGTCTGCGCCGGCTTTGATGCGGTGATGTCCCGGCATCGTCGTCGCCACCGCCGACCGGCGGTCGTCGAGAGCGAAGCGACACTCTCGACCGAACCACACCCACGCGCTGTCCCGCGGTGCGACGATGCGCCCCGGTTCCTCGCCGTCGTAGTTGGCAACCGCTTCCATCATCGCCTCGGCGCGCTCGCTCGCCCGCTCCAACGCCTCGCCCATCGCCTCAAGTGAGGCGTCGTCGGCGACCCGGGACCACCGCGGCGTCCATCCCTCCGGCGGGTCGACCGGAAGCAGGTCGGCCATCCGTGCCGTCTCGCTCAGCGACCCGCCGCTTCCGCGCCGTAACTCGACGAGGCCTCCCGGTACCCGAAGGTCCGTCGCGAGCGACGGCCGCGAATCGGTCCACGGCGGTTCCGCACGCGCCACCTGCAGACGGTAACTGTCGCCCTCCTCGACGTAGCCGTCGGTTCGGTCGTACGGGAGGAACCCCTCCGTTTCGCCCAACTCGACGACCGCACCGGAGCCGAGCGTCTCCGTGACGACGCCCCGGAAGACGGCGCCTTTCGGCGCCGGGTCGTCGAATGCGAAGGCGTCACGCCCGACGCCGAGCAACCGCTCTCGGAGTGCTGCGACAGCGTCGCCGTCACCGCTGACCCCGACGCCCTGTCTGTCGTCGGTCGTTCGGACCGTGGCGTCGGCGGGGTCGGTCTCGAACTCCGCATCGAAGCGCTCGCGGATGGGTGGAGAGGCCTGTACGACCGACCACTCCCCGCGGAGCAGTTCGGTCAGCGCGGTGGTGTAGATGCCCCGAACTCGGACTCTCATAGGTCGTCGCGGTCAGCGGCGAACCGCACTCGGTCGTGGACCGTCGGCCCGAGTGATAACTCGACGACTTGGTCGCTCAACACGCGGCCGTCCTCGATGGGGGCGCCCCAGCCGTCGAACTTCACGTACCCACGGAGTGCGGCGGCGTGAGTGTAGCAGTCGACGTACTCCAATTCGTGTTCGGGAAACTCGGCAGTCGAGTGGGCCTGGTCCATATCCGAGTAAACGGTGTCGAGACCCTCGAAGAACGCCTCGAGCGCCGCGGCCTCCTCTGCGGTCGCCTCGACGACTGCCTCGGAGACCTCGCGGATATCGTCGGCGGAGAGACCGAACTCCCGAAGCGCCTGCTGTGTCCGCTGGTCGAAGTGCATACCCCGGCTTCGAGGGCGGGGACTGAAAGCGTCCCGGCTTTTCTTCGGCGCCGCCGGAGAGCCAAAACGTTAGGAGCGCTCCCCGAGTGGACGAGGTATGAACGACCCGGTCGAGGAGCGCGCGGACGACTCGCGTGACCTCTACGACATCGCGTCGTGGGAGCCGCGGACCCAACTGGACCAGCTGGCGATACTGGCCTACCGTGGCGCGATTCAGACGGCTCGGGCCTCGCTCGTCGGACTCGGCCTGCTCGTCTTGGTGCTCATCCTAGGCGGCGGCGCCGGCGCGCTCATCATCGACAACCCCTTCATCCTCGGGTTAATCGGGCTTTCGGTCATCCCGGCCGGCCTGCTCGCGCTGTACGTCTACCGCACCGACATCACGACCGACGAACCGGCGACGCTTTTGGCGGCGACGTTCGTCCTCTCGATTCTGTTCGCCGGCTTCGCCGCCTTCGTCAACACCGCTTTGAGTTTCATTCAGGTGCTCCCGCTCGTCGGGTTCGTCCTGTTTTACTTCCTCGTCGTCGGCCCCATCGAGGAGACAGTGAAACTGCTCGCAGTCCGACTGTACGCCTACAGGGACGACCGCTTCGACTCGGTCATCGACGGCGCGGTGTACGGCGCCGTCGCCGGCCTCGGCTTCGCCACCATCGAGAACGTCCTCTACATCACTCAGAACATCGAGACGCCGGCGATGATACTCGCCCAGAGTGGGAGCAACTTCGCGAGTCAGTTCTTCGAAACCATCGACGCCGGCGGACAGATTACGGCCGTTCGCGGCCTCGCCGGGCCGGGCCACGTCATCTACTCGGCGTTCGCGGGCTACTATCTCGGCCTCGCGAAGTTCAACCCCGACGACGCCGGCCCCATCGTCGTCAAGGGACTGCTCATCGCCGCGTTCATCCACGCGACGTACAACAGCCTCGTCGGCGTCGTCCCCGTCCTCGTCAGCCTCGTCGTCCCCGGCGTTCCCGTCCTCGTGTTGTTCCTCGGGTTCGTCGTCGTCTACGACGGTCTGTTCCTCTACATCCTCTATCGCAAACTCCAGCGCTACCGCGCGGCCTACTCGGACGTCCACATCGACGCCGACTCGCCGCGAGAACTCACCTCGGAACGCACCGAGTTCGACCCCGAGACGCGATGACCCGTCGACAGAGGTCGGGCCTGCTGTGGATTTAAGACGCCGCCGCCCGCCTACGTCGATATGGACTACGAACTCGCCATCGAGAACGCACCGGAATCGATTCCGGGCGGCACCGGCGTCCTTCTCATCCACCCCTCAACCGGCGAGACAGACCGCATCGACACCGACTTCCTGAAAACCGACACCGACCGACTGCTCGTCATCTCGACGCGGACGACGGCCCGGGAGGTCCAACAGAAACTGGAGTACTACGGCGTCGACGAGAAGAGCGCGGACATCCTCGACACGCTGTCGGTCGAGCGGGGCTACTCCCGGCGCTCCTCGGACCGCGTCCACTACGTCTCCTCGCCGGACGACCTCGCTGGCATCGTCGAGACGACACGGGAGTTCCTCGCCGAAAACGAGGGGAAACGGCGCATCAGCCTCGACTCCATCACCGAGATGGCGTACTACGCCGACGAGGAGCGCGCCCTCGAAGCCGTCGAGGAAATTCTCGAACTCCTCAAAGAACACGATGCAGTCGGGCTGTTCCACCTCTCCGAGGAGGTCCACGACGACGCCGACGTGGCCGCGTTCAAAGAGCTGTTCGACGGCATCGTCTACCTCGACGAAGACGGCACCGTCGAAGTCGAGTTCTAATCCGCCTACAGCACGTCCTCGGCGGCCTCGAGGGACCGCTTCTGCCCCTCGACGAGGTGCGTGAAGTCGGCACCGGCCACCATGTAGTCGAAGCCGAGCGACCCCAGAGCCTGAATCTGTTCGGGGGTCGTCCCGAGCGTTCCGACGGGGACGCCTGCCGACTCGCCGGCGTCGATGACCGTCTCGATAGCGCCGAGAAACGCCGGGTCGGTCCACTCCGCGAAGACGCCCAGCGACGCCGAGAGGTCCGCCGGCCCGACGAACAGGGCGTCGACGCCGTCGACTGCGGCGATGTCGGCGGCGTTGTCGACGGCCGTCTCGCTCTCTATCTGGACGATGACCGACACATCGCGGTGGTCCTCGCGGACGTAGGACTCGAAGTTTCGGCCGTAGTCGGCGGCGCGGGCGGCGGCGACGCCGCGGTCGCCTTCCGGCGGATACCGGGTCGCGCCGACGGCGCCCCGTGCTTCGGCGGCGCTTTCGACCATCGGCACCAGCAGGCCATCGGGCCCCAAATCGAGCAGTCGCTTGATGCGGACGGGGTCGTTCCAAGGGGTGCGGACGACGCCGGCGGTGTCGTTGTCGGCGTCGATACCGCGCAGGCAGTCGGCGACCGTTTCCAGCCCCAGCGGCGTGTGTTCGGTGTCGACAACGACGAAATCGAACGCCTCGCCCGCGGCGATTTCCGCGACGGATGGGTCGGCCAGCGACACCCACGTTCCGACGGTTCCGTGTAGGTCGTCCATACGCCGACACCGATGCCGAGCGACAAAACCCTCCCGACCGACGAGTCTTCACCCAAACCGCAACCCCCTCAGTTCGACTGGAACCGATAGAATACCGCACATAGCGACACGGAACGACCCGCTAGCGCGCCTCCGTGAGAATCGTCGACTACATTCACCCCGGTCTACATCACGCCTGCCCGATAGCGGTCGGGGAGGAGACCGAGTACCTTCGAAACGAGCCACCAGCGGCGGGTGACGTAGGCGACGGACTTCTCCTTCGAGATCGCGCGGGCAATCTGGCCGGCGGCGGTTTCGGGCGAACACTCCCAGAAGCGCTCGGTTTCGGGCGACATCGGCGTGTCGACGAATCCGGGGCGAACGTCGGTGACGGTGATTTCGTCGCCGGCACGATACCGGAGTCCCTCCAGATACCGGGAGACGTAGGCCTTCGAGGCGCTGTAGGCCGGAAGCGTGGGACTGCCGATTTCGCCGGCCACCGAGGAGATACCGACGAGGTGACCGCCGTCGGTCGCCTCGAAGTGCTCCATCGCGGCGGTGGCGATGGCGGTGAAGCCACGGACGTTCACGTCGACGGTGTCGCGTTCGGGCTCCCACCCGAGGTCCGGGTTGTGTCGGCCGATGCCCGAGGAGACAACGACCAAATCGACGCCACCGAGGGAGTCGACGAGGTCGTCGAACCGCTCGCGGGCGTCGGGTTGCGTCACGTCGATTTCGGCGACGTGGGCGCCGCCGATGTCCTCACCGACTGCCCGGAGGCGGTCGGTCCGACGGGCCGCG
Source organism: Natronomonas gomsonensis (assembly GCF_024300825.1). NCBI lineage: Archaea > Methanobacteriati > Methanobacteriota > Halobacteria > Halobacteriales > Natronomonadaceae > Natronomonas > Natronomonas gomsonensis. Next base: position 2,390,816 of record NZ_CP101323.1, read on the forward strand.
AGCCCGAGGTCGTACTCCCGGGAGAGTTCCTTCGCCAGCGCCCGTCCGATACCGGAGGACGCGCCGACGATGATGGCGTTCGGCATACACGCCGGGCGTTGCGGCGCGGTGGCTTAAATGCCGGTGGAGCGCGACGGGATTACACGCTAAAATGGAGGCCGTCGTAGGCGAACTCGACGCCCTCGTAGCCGTCGGTCGATTCGAGGGCGCAGAAGTCGTCGTACGTGCGGCCGTAGAGGTGTTCGATCTCGGTCAGCACCGTCCGGTCGGCGCCGACTCGTTCGACTCGCGCCATGACCTCCTCGTGGGTGAGTTCCTCGCTCATGATGGCGTCGTCGACCTCGGTCAAAATCCGCGTTCCGTCGGGCGTCTCGGGGAAGTACCCACACTCGAAGACCGCGAGGTCGATGTCGTCGGGCAGCGCCCCTTCTTCGAGATGGCGGGCGTCGTCGACAGCGAGTACGGCCGTCGTCTCGCCGCGTTCGATTACGAAGGCGGTCGCATCGAGGTCACCGTCGCCCGACAGCGAGTACGGAACTGCCTCGATTCGGGCGTCGTCGACGGTCAGGGGGTCGTCGTCGAGAAAGTGAGTGTCGGCGAAGCCGATGTCCTCGACGAAGTGTCTGAGGCCGTCGTACAACTCACAGGTGCGCTCGTAGACGCGGCGGGTCGTCACCAGCGTCGGTCGGTCGCTTCGAGCCGTCTCGATGAGGCCGTGGTCGGGCTCTTCGAACATCCGCTCCATCGAGCGCGACTGGACGACACGGAGGCCGGCGGCGTGGTCGGGATGCCAGTGAGTGAGAAAGATGTACTCAAGGTCGTCGACGGTCTCGCGTTCGAGGTTCTCGTAGACGAATTCTGGGGCGTCGACCATCGCCGACAGCTCATCGACGTACAGCGAGTTGCCGTGTCGGGTGTGGGGAACGCCGACCTCGCGTGCACGTTCGCACACCCGACACCCGCAGGTCGGCGTCGGAATCGGGGAGTTGCCCCCGCTGCCGAGCACCGTGACCGAGAGCGTCATGGACGGTGGTGGGGCCGGTCGGTCAAAAAGCCGCCTGCCGACGTGAGCCACGCGAGACAAATACTTCGAGAGTCAACGGGATGGCGTGAGCCGTAGCGAACGCGCCCGACTGGCCGGCGTGGTGTTCGTCGTCCTCTTCACCCAGCTGTTGGTGTATCCTGGGGTCGACGAACTCGTCGCGGCGCTGGGCGGCGACACCACCATCGACGCCAGCACCGCGTTTCTCGCCGTCCAGTTGGTCGCGTTCGTGCTGTTTTCGGCGGTTTGGGGAGCGTTGTCCGACCGTGCCGGCCGGCGAATCCCGTTCATCGTCGCGGGCGCACTCGGCGGCGCCGCCGCCTATCTCGCCCTGTTGGCCGTCGTCGTCACCGGAATCGGCGATTTCCGGACTGCACTCGCGCTCCGGTTCCTCGAGGGGTCGTTCACCATCGGCGCGTTCTCGCTGTCGATAACGATGCTGATGGATTTGGACGGCGGCCACGGCCGGAACATGGGTGCGGCGGGCATCGCCATCGGCGCGGGGGCGGCGCTGGGCGCACCGATTGGCGGACAGTTGTACAATTTCGGGCCGCTCGGCCCTATCGTCGTCTCGGCGGCCCTGCTGTTGGCCGTCGCGGTCGTGATGGCGACGGTTCCTGACCGCGCGCCGGCCGCCCGCGGCGGTCTCGGTCGCGTCCTCGACGGCGTCCGGGCGACGCCCGAGTTGTTCGTCCCCTACGCCTTCGGCTTCGCCGACCGCTTCACCGCCGGCTTCTTCGGACTGGTCGGGACGTTTTACTTCCGGCAGACGTTCGACCTCGACCCGGCGACGACGGGACTCGTCCTCGCGTGTTTCTTCGCACCCTTTGCGCTCCTGCAGTACCCCCTCGGCGTGCTGTCGGACCGCGTTGGCCGCGTCGTCCCCATCGTCGCGGGGTCGGTCGGATACGGTGCCGCCATCGTCGGCGTCGGCCTCGCGCCGACCATCGAACTCGCCGCCGCCGGGATGGTGCTGGTCGGCGTCCTCGGTGCGCTGGTCGCGCCCGCGACGATGGCGCTCGTCACCGACATGGCCGCCGCCGACGAACGCGGCGCGGCGATGGGCGGGTTCAACATCTTCGGCAGCCTCGGGTTCCTCGGCGGTATCATCGGCGGCGGCACCGTCGCCTCGACGTACGGCTTCTTCGCGGCCTTCGCCGTCGCCGGCGCACTGGAGATGGGTATCGTCATCCTCGCGTTGCCGGTGTTGCTCCGGGTCGTGCCCGACCCGACGGCGACGTTCGGCAGTCCCGAGTGAAAACGGTCCCGTGACGCCCGGCGGTATCAAAACTACCATGCCGTCCCGCGTAGAGGGTACTGATATCCAGGTGTTCCGATGACCGAAAAAAGCGAATACACGGGGGAGTATCCCGACAAGACGCTGTATCTGCCCGGCCCGACCGAAGTGCGCGAGGACGTCATCGAGGCGATGTGCGAACCGATGTTCGGCCACCGCATGGACCGGATGACGGACCTCTATACGACCATCGTCGAGGACACCAAGGAGTTCCTCGACACCGAACAGGACGTGGTAATCCTGACGGCCTCCGGGACGGAGTTCTGGGAGGCGACGACGCTCAACCTCGTCGACGACCGGATGCTCGTCCCGACGAGCGGGGCGTTCAGCGAACGGCAGGCCAACGTCGCCGAGCGACTCGGCAAGGAGGTCGACCGCATCGAGTACGAGTGGGGGAAGGCGGTCAAACCCGACGGCATCCGCGCCGCACTCGAGGAGAGCGATGAGGGCTACGACGCCGTCGGCGTCGTGATGAACGAGACGTCGACCGGCGTCCGGAACCCAATCGAGGAAATCGGCGACCTGCTGGGCGACTATCCGGACACCTACTTCGTCGTCGACGCCATCTCCTGTCTCGGCGGCGACTTCATCGACATCGAGGGCCACAACATCGACGCCATCTTCACGTCGACCCAGAAGGCCTTCGCCATGCCGCCGGGGTTGGCGGTCTGTACCGTCAGCGAGGACGCCTACGAGCGTGAGGTCGGCAAGGAGTCGGCCTCGTGGTACGGCGGCTTCCAGCGGACGCTGGATTACTACGACCGGAAGGGACAGACCCACTCGACGCCGGCGATTCCGCTCATGCTCGCCTACCGCAAGCAGATGAAACACATGCTCGAGGAGGGACACGACGCCCGCGACCAGCGACACCGCGAGATGGCCGAGTACACTCGCGAGTGGGCCGAAGAGCACTTCGGGCTGTTCGCCGAGGAGGGCTACGAGTCCCAGACGGTGACCTGCGTCGAGAACACCCGCGGCATCGACGTGGCCGAAACCGTCGAGGCCGTCTCCGAGGAGTACGACATGGCGTTCTCCAGCGGCTACGGGTCGATTGGCGAGGAGTCGTTCCGCATCGGTCACATGGGCGAACACACCGTCGAGAGCATCGAGGAGTTGACCGACGCCATCGAGGACGTCGCCGGACTGTAGCCGCTGGGGCCGAGAGCGGACACCGCGATTTTTGACGGCGGGTTTCCAACCCCTCGGTAATGGACGAGCCGCAGGACAACCCCTACGTTCGGGACCCACCGCTCGATTTCGAGTCGGTCGAGGAACTCGACGACAGCGAGGCCTACGAGCAGGCCGAACTGCTCCGGGAGGCGATTCGATACCACGACCGACGCTACTACCAGCGGGCCGACCCGGTCATCTCCGACCGCGCCTACGACCGGCTGTTCGAACGCCTCGAAGCCCTCGAAGACGCCTTCGACCTCCCGATGGAGACGAGTCCGACACAGCGGGTCGGCGGCGAACCGCTGGATGAACTCGAAACCGTCGACCACGTCGTCACGATGCTTTCTATCGATTCTTCCGTCGAGGAGGCCGACCTCCGGGAGTTCGACGAACGGGTCCACGACCGGTTGACCGAATCCGACTGGGAGGGGTCAATCGAGTACCTCTGTGAGCCGAAGTTCGACGGCCTCTCCGTCGAGTTGCTTTACGAGGACGGCGAGTTGACGCGGGCGGCGACCCGCGGCGACGGCGAGCGCGGCGACGACGTAACCGAGAACGTCCGGACCATCCGGTCGGTGCCGCTGGAACTCGACGGCGACTACCCCGACTTTCTGGCCGTCCGCGGCGAGGTGTTCATGCCGAAAGAAGCGTTTCAGGCGTACAACCGCGAGCGAATCGAGCGCGGCGATGACCCCTTCGCGAACCCCCGAAACGCCGCTGCAGGGACGCTTCGGCAACTCGACCCCTCGGTGACCGCCGAGCGGCCGCTGGATTGCTTCGTCTTCGACGTACTCGACGACGGCGGCTACGGCTTCGAGAGTCGTCTCGAAGAGCACGAAACCGTCGATTCGTGGGGGTTTCACGTCGACGACCACACCCGACTGGTCGAGGACATCGACGGTGCGGTCGCGTTCCGCGATGAGATGCTCGAAGCCCGCGACGACCTCGACTACGAAATCGACGGGACAGTCATCAAACTCGACGACAAGGCGGCCTGTGACGTGTTGGGTGCGACCTCTCGCGCCCCGCGGTGGGCCTACGCCTACAAGTTCCCCGCACGCACCGAGGAGACGACCGTCCGCGACATCGTCGTGCAGGTCGGCCGTACCGGCCGTCTCACGCCGGTTGCGCTGTTGGACCCCGTCGAGGTGGGTGGCGTCGAGGTCTCGCGGGCGACACTGCACAACCCCGAGCAAATCGCGGAACTCGGCGTGGGATTGGGCGACCGAGTGCGACTCAAACGCGCTGGGGACGTGATTCCCTACATCGAGGAAGTCGTCGAGAACGAACGGGAACACCACTTCGAGTTTCCCGAGCGGTGTCCGGTCTGTGACAGCGCCGTCGAACGGGAGGGGCCGATGGCGTTCTGTACCGGCGGCGTCGCCTGCCCCGCCCAACTGCGTCGAGCGGTCGAGCACTACGCCTCGCGTGTCGGCCTCGACATCGAGGGGTTGGGCGAGAAGGCGGTGAACCAGTTGGTCGACGAGGGACTGCTCGAACGGCTGCCGGACCTCTACGAGCTGACCGTCGAGGAGTTAGCCGAACTCGAAGGGTGGGGAGAGACGAGCGCCGAGAACCTCATCGAGGAGTTGGAAGCCAGCACGGAGCCGCCGCTTTCGGACTTCCTGTCGGCGCTGGGCGTTCCCGAGGTCGGGCCGACGACGGCGGGCGACATCGCCCGACAGTTCGGGACGCTCGACGCCGTGATGGACGCCTCCGCCGAGGAGTTACGGGCGGTCGAGGGTATCGGCGAGACGGTCGCCGCCGAAATCGAGGAGTTCTTCGACAGCGAGCGGAACCGCGAGGTCATCTCGGACCTCCGTGCTCACGGCGTCGAACCGCAGGAGGCCGAGACCGCGGGCGACGCCCTCGAAGGATTGACGTTCGTCTTCACCGGCTCGCTTTCGGGGATGACTCGCGAGGAAGCCCAGGAGTTGGTGGAGCAAAACGGCGGGTCGGCGACCTCGAGTGTCTCGGGGAACACCGACTACCTCGTGGTGGGCGAGAATCCGGGACAGAGCAAGCGGGAGGATGCGGAGGCCAACGACGTAGAGACAATCGACCAAGAGAGGTTCGAGTCGCTGTTGGCCGACCGCGGCGTCGACGTATAGCGAACAGGCGGGACGGTCGCGTCGACGGCCCGTGTCCCGCGCTCGCGGCGTCTGCCGCTCGCATCGAGGTGGTCCCACCACCTCGCTACCGCCCCGGCGGACCGCCGTCGGTCGTCAGGTCACACGGCTGGTGGCCGCGTTTCAGTATATGAACCCTCGGCCGGACGCGCCGGCTATAAGCCGCGGGGGACCGAGGATTCGCCAATGGGAGTGTTCGACACCATCCGGCAGGTGCTGGGGTTGAGCGCGGAGGCCGACGCGGCCCGTGAGGCCGACCCCGAGGACCTGTTCGGGATGTCGACGGCGTATCTGACGATGGAGGCCGACCTCGATTTCGCGCCGACCGGCGACGCGGCGCTGTGTTTCTCGAACGTCGACAGCACGGCGTTTCAGCGGGCACGCGAGGAGGTCGAAGCCATCCTCGCGGCCGGCGAAGCCGAGACGGGGACGACCGCCGAGTTCGTCGAGGACGCCCACGGCTACCACTGGGTCGTCCTCCACGACACCGGGTTCGAGGACCTCGTAACGAGCATCCACTTCGCGGCCGATACCCTCGTCGAGGAGGGGTTCGGCTCGCGGTTGCTGGCGGCGCTTTTCGCCTTCGAGCGCGACGGACAGACCGCCTACTGGGTGTACTCCTTCCGCCGGGGGTCGTACTACCCGTTCGTTCCGACGGGCGGTCGCGAGCGCGACAACAAGGTCGAGTTCAAACTGGAGAGCGTCCTCGACGGCGAGTTGTCGGTCGAGGACGACACGACCTACTGGTATCCGATGTGGCCCGAGGGCGACGCCCACCCCTGGGGCTGAGGCTCGGTTTCTAATCCTTCGGATGGTTCGGACGCTCACCCTGATCCTTGCCCGGATTTTCACTTTCACTTGGCTGTTAACGAGGCTTTATGTACCGGGCGGACACAGGGACGGATATGGCAGCATCAGGCGAAGACCTCGAGGACCTCCCGGGCGTCGGGCCCGCAACCGCAGAGAAGCTTCAGGACAACGGCTTCGAATCGTATCAGAGCATCGCCGTCGCAAGCCCGGGCGAACTCTCAAACACCGCCGACGTGGGCGAATCGAACGCCAACGACATCATTCAGGCCGCACGCGAGGCCGCCGACATCGGCGGCTTCGAGACCGGCTCGGACGTACTGGAACGCCGGGAGAAAATCGGCAAACTCGAGTGGCTCATCCCCGAGGTCGACGAGATGCTCGGCGGCGGCGTCGAGACCCAATCCATCACCGAAGTGTACGGCGAGTTCGGCGCCGGGAAATCCCAGGTGACCCACCAACTCGCGGTGAACGTCCAACTCCCCAAAGAGAAGGGGGGACTCCACGGCCGCTGTATCTTCGTCGACAGCGAGGACACGTTCCGGCCGGAGCGAATCGACGAGATGGTTCGCGGCCTGCCGGACGACGTTCTCGAAGCGACGATGGAAGACCGCGAAATCGAGGGCAGCATCGACGACGAGGAGACGATGGCGGAACTCATCCAGTCGTTCCTCGACAAGATTCACGTCGCGAAGGCGTTCAACTCCAACCACCAGATTCTGCTCGCCGAGAAGGCGAAGGAAATCGCAAGCGAGTACGAAGAGGACGAGTACCCGGTCCGTCTGCTGTGTGTCGACTCGCTGACGGCCCACTTCCGTGCGGAGTACGTCGGCCGCGGGGAGTTGGCCGACCGCCAGCAGAAACTCAACAAGCACCTCCACGACATCGACCGCGTCGGCAACCTCTATAACTCCGCGGTCGTCGTCACGAACCAGGTGCAGTCGAACCCCGACGCCTTCTTCGGAGACCCGACGAAGCCCATCGGTGGCAACATCCTCGGCCACAAGTCGACGTTCCGGATGTACCTCCGGAAGTCGAAGGGCAACAAACGCATCGTCAAACTGGTCGACGCGCCGAACCTCCCCGACGGCGAATCGGTGATGCGCGTCCAGGGCGAAGGGCTGAAGCCGGAGTGACGTAGCCCAACTGCCCGGTTCCTTTTTGCTAATCGCCCTCCCAGAGCGGCGTATGGAGAAAGCCACCATAGACGACCTCGACAACTGGATGGGACCGTCGGCAGTCAAGCGGCCGCTCGGGAAGGCTCTCGGCACCGAGCACATGAGCATGCGGTTTTACGAACTCGACCCCGGCGAGAGCACCGCCTTCGGCTATCACGCCCACGAGAACCAAGAGGAGGTGTTCTACGTCGTCGAGGGGGAGTTGACTTTCGAGACCGAGGACGGAGACGTGGCGGTGGCGGAAGGTGAGGTGATTCGGTTCGCTCCGGGAGAGTTCCAGCGGAGCAGAAACGAAACCGACGGCCGCGTCCGAACGCTCGGCATCGGCGCGCCGGCCGACGCCGGCGAGTTGACCCTGCTCCGGGAGTGTCCGGAGTGTGGCGAACGGACCGACCAAGAAATCGACTCGGTCGACGACGGCGCCGCCCTCGTGACGCTGTGTGTCGAGTGCGGCGCCGAGACTGGACGGTTTTCCTAAGACGAGGAAGCTAAACCGTCGGCGTTCATCCGGTCGGACATGAGCGACACGTTCGTCTACGACGACGACTGCGGCTTCTGTACGTGGTGGGCCGACTACTTCGCCGACAAGACGACGCTCGAGGTCGTCGGGTTCGCGGAACTCACCGACGCACAACTGGAGCGGCTCCCCGACGACTACGAGGACTGCTCGCATCTCCTCGCCGACGATGCGGTGTACTCCTGTGGTGCCGCCATCGAGCAGGCGCTGGCCCGGGCTGACGTTCCCCCCGGCTCTCGGGACGTTTTCGGTTTCCTCCGGCAGTTCGAGGACTACGAGCAGTTCCGCGAGCGACTCTACCACGAGGTTGCCGACCGGCGGGGGCTGTGGGGGCAGTTCCTCTCGAAGGAGCAACTCGAAGAGTAAAGAAGACACCTCCGCGAGCGGCCGACGTGCGCGAATCGGTGTCGGTGGACTTAGTACGAAGGCGCGGATACTCCGTGGGTATGAACGTTGCAGACGCGATGACGCCCCGGTCGGAGGTCGTGACTGTCGAAATCCCCGGTACCCGAGAGGACGTTCTGGAGTACCTCCAAGACCGCGGGTTCTCGTCGGTCCCGATTATCAAATCGACCGACGATGGCGAGGTGTTTCGGGGCCTCGTCACGCGGGAGTCGCTCATCGAACAGCCCGACGAAGACCAGTTGGCGATTCTGGTTCGAGAGGTGCCGACCATCGGGTCGTCGGCGACGCTGACCGAGGTGGCCGAGTTGGTCGTCGACTCCGGTGAGCGCCGCGTCCCAGTCGTCGACGACGGCGAGTTGGTCGGTATCGTCACCGTCACGGACATCGTCCGGGCCATCGCCGAGGGCGAGGAGGACGGCGACACCACCGTTGGCGGCCTCGCGACCCGTGAAGTAAACACCGTCTACGAGGGAACGCCGCTGACGGTCGCAGAGCGGGAACTCTCCTACGCCGACGTGCCCTACGCCGTCGTGTTGGACGAGTCGGGCGCGCTCAGCGGGATGCTCACCGAGGTCGACGTCATCGAGGTCGCACGCGTCGTCCAAGGCGAGACCGACCCCGGCGACGCCGTCGCCAA